>NZ_JAALCJ010000009.1 GCF_011078175.1 Enterobacter cloacae | reverse complement strand
GGTGGTCCCACCTGACCCCATGCCGAACTCAGAAGTGAAACGCCGTAGCGCCGATGGTAGTGTGGGGTCTCCCCATGTGAGAGTAGGGAACTGCCAGGCATCAAACAAGTGAAGAGGCCATCCGCAAGGATGGCCTTTTTGCGTTTTTGCTCCTGCTTCCCTTCCATAAACAAATCACCTATCCCCCTATATATACGGTAAACTATCCCGGTTTTTGCATCAGGATAGCGTCTATGAAACACTCCCTTAAGCCCTGGAATACCTTTGGCATTCAACGGAATGCAAATCAAATTGTACGTGCCGACAGTGCTCAGCAGCTGTTGAATGCATGGCAAAACGCAACAGAAAACGGTGAACCCGTACTTATTCTGGGCGAAGGAAGTAATGTCCTGTTTCTCGATGATTTTGCGGGGACGGTAATCGTCAATCGCATCATGGGGATTGAGCGTAAAGAGAGCGCTGACAGCTGGCATTTACACGTGGGTGCTGGCGAAAACTGGCACCATCTGGTGCAATATACCCTTGAAAAAGGGATGCCGGGTCTGGAAAACCTGGCCCTCATCCCGGGCTGTGCAGGGTCATCTCCTATTCAAAACATCGGTGCCTACGGCATTGAACTGAAACACGTCTGCGAATATGTCGACTGCATCGAACTGGCGACCGGAACGGCGAAGCGCCTGACCGCAGAGCAGTGCCGCTTTGGCTATCGCGACAGCATTTTCAAGCACGACTATCAGGATCGTTTCGTCATCGTGGCCGTTGGTCTGCGTCTGGCGAAAGCCTGGAAACCCGTTCTGACTTATGGCGATCTGACCCGTCTTGATCCGGCTACCGTCACACCGCGTGAGGTATTTGATTCAGTCTGTCATATGCGAATGACCAAGCTCCCGGACCCGAAAGTAAATGGAAATGCGGGCAGTTTCTTCAAAAACCCGGTGATTAGCAGCGAAAATGCAAAAGCGTTTCTCGCCGGCTGGCCCACGGCCCCGCATTATCCTCAGGCGGATGGCAGCGTGAAGCTGGCCGCAGGCTGGCTTATCGATCAGTGTGAATTAAAAGGTACTACTCTTGGTGGCGCTGCTGTACATCGTCAACAGGCGCTGGTACTGATCAATCAGTCCAACGCGACAAGTGAGGATGTCGTCAACCTGGCGCACCATGTTCGCCAGCGCGTGGGCGAAAAATTTAACGTCTGGCTGGAGCCTGAGGTTCGCTTTATTGGCCGAACGGGCGAAGTGAATGCCGTGGAGGCCATTGCATGAAGGACAATACTATTCCGTTAACTCTCATCGGTATCCTTGCCGATGGCGAGTTTCATTCTGGCGAGCAGCTGGGCGAACAGCTGGGCATGAGCCGTGCAGCGATCAATAAACATATTCAAACGCTCCGCGACTGGGGCGTGGATGTGTTTACGGTGCCGGGAAAAGGCTACAGCCTGCCGGAACCGATCCAGTTACTGAATGAAGAAACTATCCGCAGCCAGATTGGGCACGGTACCGTCGCGGTATTGCCGGTCATTGATTCGACGAACCAGTATCTGCTGGATCGCCTGAGCGAGCTGAAATCCGGTGATGCCTGCGTTGCCGAGTACCAACAGGCAGGACGTGGCCGCCGGGGACGTAAGTGGTTTTCACCATTTGGCGCCAACCTTTACCTTTCCATGTACTGGCGGCTTGACCAGGGGCCAGCTGCGGCCATCGGGCTGAGCCTGGTCATCGGTATTGTGATGGCAGAGGTGCTGCACGATCTGGGGGCCGATCAGGTGCGGGTAAAATGGCCCAACGATCTGTATCTGAACGATCGAAAGCTGGCGGGGATCCTGGTCGAATTGACGGGTAAAACAGGCGATGCCGCACAGATTGTCATTGGGGCGGGGCTGAACATGGTGATGCGAAACGTGCAGAACGATGTTGTGAATCAAGCGTGGACCAATCTACAGGAAGCGGGGATCGCCATCGATCGCAATACGCTTGCCGTCCGTATGATCAATGAGTTGCGTAGTTCGCTGACGCTCTTTGAGCATGAGGGATTAGCGCCATTCCTCTCCCGCTGGGAAAAACTGGATAACTTTATTAACCGACCGGTGAAGCTGCTGATTGGGGATAAAGAGATTTACGGCACATCACGCGGCATTGACGCGCAGGGCGCGTTGCTTCTTGAACAGGATGGCGTGATTAAGCCCTGGGTGGGCGGTGAAATTTCGTTACGAAGTGCAGAGTAACCCTCTCCCCACAGGGGAGAGGGTGTAGCAGGTCACTGCGGATACGGCACCCAATCCCCGGCATTCAGTCGGACATAAGGCTTATTCTGATACTGGATCACCACCGCGTTGGCGTTTTCCGATACCTCCGCCGTCTGCGGCAGCCCGCTGGTGAGCTGATCCCAGTTCACGCTATCCTCCACAAACAGCTTACCGTCTACTGCACGAGCAACCAGTTCCGAGATAGCCAGATAGCTGCTTGGCTGGGTAATCTCAACTGGCGCTCCCTGATGCGGCGCCTTCATGCCAAAGAACTTAATCCCGGCCGGAACGTTCGTGATAGACGGGCTTGGAATATCGCGCAGACCAGACACCTGCATCCTGTCGCCTTTCAGCGCTCCCCCATGTTCCGGAACTACCACCACCATTACCTTACGGCCTGATTTTTCCAGCTCGTTGAAGAACCCATTCAGCTCGTCAAAGAACTTCTGCGCACGGGCCTTATAATCGGCCGTTTTGCTCACACCCGGATAATGGTTCCCGTCGTGGAGCGGCAGCGTGTTATAGAACGTCGCACTACGTGTCCCTTCCTCTTTACTGACGGTATCTAACCAGCGCTGAAGCACGGCGGTATCGTCATACACCGGAGAGCCATCGAAGCCCAGCAACGTAACCGGTAGCCCTTTCTGGTCCATCAGCGGGGCCTGCATGCCACCTTGTTCACGCACTTCTTTCAGGAAGTTACCGAACTGCCCGTTATGGCCCATCATCAGGTGTTGTGTAAAGCCCAGTTTTGCCAGGTTATCAAACAGATAACACTGGTTAGCCGCCGGCTGGTAGAGGTTCTTATGCGAAGGCTGTCCGCAGCTCGCGCGCAGCAGGCGGATAGCCGCCGGACCGCTGTACGACGTGGCGGAGTTGAAGTCTTTAAACTGAATATCGAAATGCGACCACAGCGGGTGCGACATCAGACCGGCCGCGTCAACGTCAGCCCAGGACAAAGAACAGATGTTAATAACCAGAAGCTCAAACGGCTGCGCATCGGCAGGCAGCGCGTCCGGGAATTTCGTCTGACGCTTATCTTCCGCAGCGTAAAAACTGGAGAGCCATGCGTTCAGGTTAGTGGATGTCGGCGGTGCAGTCTGCGCGGGAATATCGCCTACCACAGGCGTATCTCCTGCTGTCGCGACGGTCGCGGCGGCGGAGCCACCCGTGGTGGTCACGGTTGTCGTCGGCTGACCGGCTGGCCACAGCGAGAAGCTCGGGCCCGTCAGCGTCAGGACGTTTAACCAGACCATAATCGCGACGACAAACACTGTCACCCGGATCCACTGAGACAGGAACAGCCAGGCGACCAGCAGGACAAATACCGCGCCAATCATCTGCCAGTTAATGAAGCGCTCAACCAGGTCGAGCATATAGTCCGCACTAAAACCTGCGACCTGGGAGCCCTGACTCATGATGCTTTCGGGACCAGGCAGCCAGGTATCATGCCAGAACAGGGCGAAACCGATGGGGATAGCGACCCAGTGACGTATACGGTGCAGCCTGAGGTTCGGGATTGGCATCAGCAGGAATGCCATAAATACCAGGTTAAGCAGAGGGTGGAAATTAAGATAGCCTGCCCACAGCAGACCAAATTTCACCAGAAAGTAGAAATTCCAGCCGGACAGGCCGCGCCAGTATTGCCAGAGTGGCGATGGCGCCGAAGAGGTATAGGTAGAGTTAGTCATGTTTTCGGTTTGCCTTGACGTTCGGAGCGCGAGTCAGTGTTCCGGCGGGTTTAATGTAGCGAGGTTTGACGAACAGTAATCTTACCGTATCGCGAATACGGCGCAGGGAATGGCGTGCATAGTAGCCAAGCGGCAAAAAAATCAGCGCGCACAGAACAATCAGTTGGATGATATCGCTGATATTCATAATGATGCGCTCTCCTTGTTCTCATCCAGTAAGCGTAGCGGCTCAGGTACCCGACGCCAGACATGCCCATCATGTTTCGCGTTGAGTACCGGTTTGGCACCGCTGGTGACTGGCAACGGTTTGGCCCACTTTTCAGGAGCCAGGGCACGCATCTGGACAAGCTCAGCGCTGATCAAATTATCTTCAAACCAGACCATGCGGTTCGAGAAGATATCTCCGGTAGGAAGCGGGAAGATATGGTTAAGCGCAGTATCCAGATCGTTCACCCGGCAGAAGGAGAGGAACAGCACCAGGCGGTTATCGCCAATGGTCATAATGTCCCCGATACGGTTAGGGCGACACAGAGTGAGCGCTTGCTCAACACGAATACCCGGCACGGGGCGCAGGGCAACCATCACCCCTTTTCCGTCTGCCGGTAACAGCGTATTGCTCATCATGTTGCCTACCGCATCGCAGAAGGTGTCCCATTTCTGGTAGCCGCGCAGTTTCATGGGCTGCGTCATTGAAAGCAGGGTACTGATATCTTCCGGAACATGTCGAGTAAACTGCTGACCCTGGATGCTTTCGATCAGCGTCAGACAGCGCGACAGCGGAGCATTCCACGGGATGACCATATTCGCGCCGCAGCCCAGTAATAAGCGCTCATCGGTGGCGCGCAGGCTGGTATTATTTTCACGCACCACAATTTTTAACGCGCTGCCGCGCTGTCGACGTAATGTGTGAATGTGCCTTGCCAGCGTTTCGATTTGGTTATTCTGAATCAATGAGAAGATGATGGTCGCCGCCTGCGTAGTGCGCGCTTCATCAAATAAGGCTTCATTGGTATCAAACAGTGACCAGTGCTCAGACAGCGCAGGCGCACCTTCCAGTACCGCAATATGGCTCAGAATGCGTTTTTCATCACTGCGAGGCTGAACTACCGTCTCTTCCTGTTGAGCAAGATGCCACTCGTCCCCCACATGTTTGAGGGTAAGTTGTTGTCGGGAGCTCACCCCTTTTTCATTGCACCAGAACGCCACGTCGTAAAGATGGCTGTCGGTCTGGACACGAATACTGGCCAGGCCATAGAGAGAACGGTATTCACTCATTAAAAGTGAAAAAAGCTTGTCATTATTACTGCCTGGGTTAACAACCAATAAGGTGCAATTTTGATTTTTTGCCCATCTGTTGATTCTTTCCAGCCATTTCAGCAGTTTTTCAGAGGGGATATTTTGCAGGCCGTTATTAGAGCATTTTAGAATCAGTAAATAGTGTTCAGGGACAATAGAACACTGAATATCGCGCGGTAAAAAGTCCAGACCGTCTGCATTCGCTGGCATGGAAAATAATCGTACTGTCTGGGGTCCACGGTCACTGTCGAGCCTGATGATTGACTTCGGCTCTTCGCCCATCGTAATGATGGCCACGCGGGAATCCTTACCCTGCGCCGCTATCGTCTGGTTTACCAGACTGATGGCATCTTCATTACGATCCGTATTCACCCACCAGACTCCTCCGACTGGCATGTGGCGCAATTCGTCCCATAATGACTGGATGCCAATAGAAAATATGGAGTCCACGGTGTCCCTCTTTTCGTCGAATTTCTATGTCTCTCAGTTTACTAGCGAAAGCGTAGAAATAAACCTAACATTGAAATTAAAGAACATCAGATTTAGCATGTAAATGAAATTTAGTGGGCAGGACGCCTCGCTGCATCTGAATCTTATGATTTTACTCAAAGGGATGAAAAAAGAATGCAAAATAACGAACCCGCAACCCCAGTCGACTCAAGTCTGGGTTACACATTCCAGAACGATTTTTTGGCACTCACGCAGGCTTTTTCTTTGCCTGAAATAGATTACACCGATATTTCCCAGCGGGAACAGTTGGCGGCGGCTATTAAACGTTGGCCGTTATTAGCTGAGTTTGCCCAACAACAATAAGGAAGCCATTGATGGCTGTACTAGGATTACAGGGCGTCCGTGGTGGGGTGGGTACAACTTCCGTTACTGCGGCGCTGGCGTGGTCATTGCAGGTATTAGGTGAATCGGTACTGGTCATTGATGCCTGTTCCGATAATTTGCTGCGCATGTCATTCAATGTCGACTTTACGCATGCAAACGGCTGGGGACGTGCGCTTCTGGACGATAAAGACTGGCGGGATGCGGGTTTGCGTTATACCTCCCAGCTCGATTTACTTCCCTTTGGTCAATTGACCGAAACCGAGCGCGGGAATGAAGCCGCGTACCAGCGCCTGTTCTCTCGCTTCATCTCCGCATTGCAGAGCCTGAAAGAGAACGGGCACTATCAGTGGATCCTGCTGGACCTGCCGCACGGGGCCGCGTCGCTGACTCGTCAACTGCTGGCCCAGTGCGACCATGTGCTCTCCATTGCGAACGTAGATGCGAACTGTCATATCCGTCTGCATCAACAGGCGCTGCCTGCCAATGCCCATATTCTGATCAACGATCTACGCATTGGTAGCCAGATCCAGGACGACCTTTACCAGGTCTGGCTCCAGAGTCAGCGCCGCCTGTTGCCGATGGTGATCCATCGTGACGAAGCGATGGCGGAGTGCCTCGCGTCGAAACAACCCCTAGGGGAGTACCGTAGCGATTCACTGGCGGCGGAAGAGATCCTGACGCTGGCCAACTGGTGTCTGCTGCACTTTGCTAAAAGGCCAGAGTCTGCCGGGAGTTCAGTATGAGCCGCCTGACTAACTGGCTGCTCATTCCGCCGGTCAGTTCGCGCTTAAGTGAACGCTACCGCCATTTCCGTCATCACGGCGCCTCGTCGCTGAGCGCAGCGCTGGGCTGTTTATGGATGATTCTGGCGTGGATGTTCATCCCGCTCGAACATCCACGCTGGCAACGCATTCGTGCGCGCCACGGTGAACTCTATCCGCATATCAACCCTGACAAGCCGCGTCCGCTGGATCCCGCGCGCTACGCTATTCAGTCCATCTGGCTACTGGCAACCTCAACGGGCGCGGAGAAAAAAACGTCCCGCTGGCGCAGCTTCGATCGTGTGCAGAATCTGCGTGAACGCTACCACCAGTGGCTTGACCGGCTACCCGACCGGGTGGGCGACAGAACGGGTCATTTAGATAACCACAAAGAGCTCGGGCACCTACACCCGGGCTTGCGGCGTTTTATTCTCGGCGTGGTTGTGGTGTTCTCGCTGATTCTGGCGCTGGTCTGTATTACCCAGCCCTTCAACCCGCTGGCGCAGTTCACCTTCCTGATCCTGCTGTGGGGCGTGGCGCTGCTGGTGCGGCGCATTCCGGGGCGTTTTTCTGCCCTGATGCTGATTGTGCTGTCGCTGACCGTTTCCTGCCGCTACATCTGGTGGCGATATACCTCAACGCTGAACTGGGACGATCCGGTCAGCCTTGTGTGCGGCTTAGTCCTGCTGTTTGCTGAGACTTACGCCTGGATCGTGCTGGTGCTGGGTTACTTCCAGGTTATCTGGCCGCTGAATCGACAGCCGGTGCCGCTGCCAAAAGACACGACCCAGTGGCCATCGGTGGACCTCTTCGTGCCAACCTATAACGAAGACCTGTCGGTGGTTAAAAACACCATTTACGCCGCGCTGGGTATCGACTGGCCGAAGGATAAAATCAAAATCTGGATCCTCGATGACGGTGGCCGTGCCGAGTTCCGCCAGTTCGCGGACGAAGTGGGGGTAGAGTACATCGCCCGTACCACGCATGAACACGCGAAAGCCGGTAACATCAACAATGCGCTGAAATATGCCAAAGGGGAGTTTGTCTCTATTTTCGACTGCGACCACGTGCCAACGCGCTCGTTCCTGCAAATGACCATGGGCTGGTTCCTGAAGGAGAAAGAGCTGGCGATGATGCAGACGCCGCACCACTTCTTCTCGCCGGACCCGTTTGAACGTAACCTCGGCCGTTTTCGTAAAACCCCGAACGAGGGCACGCTGTTCTATGGACTCGTGCAGGACGGGAACGATATGTGGGATGCCACATTCTTCTGCGGCTCCTGTGCGGTGATCCGCCGTAAACCGCTGGATGAAATTGGCGGGATCGCCGTCGAGACAGTCACGGAAGATGCGCACACCTCGCTGCGTCTGCACCGTCTTGGCTATACCTCCGCCTACATGCGTATTCCTCAGGCGGCGGGGCTGGCCACGGAATCCCTGTCGGCGCACATCGGCCAGCGTATTCGCTGGGCCCGCGGCATGGTGCAAATTTTCAGGCTTGATAACCCGCTGATGGGTAAAGGACTGAAGCTGGCGCAACGGCTGTGCTACGTCAACGCCATGTTCCACTTCTTATCGGGTATTCCACGGCTTATCTTCCTCACTGCGCCGCTGGCGTTCCTGCTCCTTCACGCTTACATCATCTATGCCCCCGCGCTGATGATTGCCCTGTTCGTTCTGCCGCACATGATCCACGCCAGCCTGACGAACTCGAAGATTCAGGGGAAATATCGCCACTCCTTCTGGAGTGAAATTTATGAAACGGTGCTGGCCTGGTACATCGCGCCGCCAACCATGGTGGCGCTGATTAACCCGCATAAAGGGAAGTTCAACGTCACCGCGAAGGGCGGTCTGGTGGAAGAGGAGTATGTCGACTGGGTGATCTCCCGGCCCTATATCTTCCTGGTGCTGCTGAATATTGTGGGGGTAATTGTCGGGATCTGGCGCTATTTCTACGGCCCGGAAAATGAAATCCTGACGGTCTTCGTCAGTATGGCGTGGGTGTTTTACAACCTGATTATCCTCGGTGGCGCGGTGGCGGTATCGGTAGAGAGCAAACAGGTTCGCCGCGCACATCGCGTCGAAATCAGCATGCCAGCGGCCATTGCCCGCGACGATGGACATCTCTTCTCCTGTACCGTACATGATTTTTCGGATGGTGGTCTGGGTATCAAGATTAACGGTCAGGCGAATGTGCTGGAGGGACAGAAGGTCAACTTACTGCTTAAGCGCGGCCAGCAGGAGTATGTCTTCCCGACGCAGGTTGTACGTGTGAGAGGAAATGAAGTGGGTCTGCAACTGATGCCGCTGACCAAAAAGCAACACATTGATTTTGTGCAGTGTACGTTTGCCCGCGCGGATACGTGGGCTCTCTGGCAGGACAGCTTCCCTGAGGATAAGCCTCTGGAAAGCCTGCTGGATATTCTTAAGCTGGGGTTCCGTGGCTATCGTCACCTTGCAGAATTTGCCCCGTCGTCGGTGAAATTAATTTTCCGGTCACTTACTTCACTGGTTTCCTGGGTCGTGTCGTTCATTCCGCGTCGACCTGAGCGAGATGAAGCGAAGCAGGCGGACCCGGTTATGGCTCAACAATGATGATAACGCGATGAAAACAAAACTTTCCTGGTTATGTGCAGTGGCAATGGGGATGAGTGCGCTCCCTGCAACAGTGGCTAACGCGGCGCCTGATAACGCAGCGACCACACCCGCGCCAACGGTGCCTGTCGTCGCGCAAGCGACGGATCCGGTTGTGACGGCCGCGCCGGGGCAGACGGAGAACGTTGTCCCGAATCAGCCGACGACGGGGAATACGCTGCCCGCCGACAATCCGGTGATTGGGCAGGTCATGCCTGGCGTGCCGGGAGCCAGTGCGCCAGTGGTTGCCGAAAATACGCCGTCGCGTGACGTTAAGCTGACGTTCGCCCAGATTGCTCCTCCTCCAGGCAGCATGGTACTGCGTGGCATCAACCCAAATGGCGGTATCGAATTCGGTATGCGCAGCGATGAAGTCGTGTCTAAAGCGATGCTCAACCTGGAATACACCCCATCGCCGTCGCTGCTGCCGGTGCAGTCCCAGCTTAAGGTCTATCTGAATGACGAGCTGATGGACGTTCTGCCCGTCACCAAAGAGCAACTGGGTAAGAAAACTCTGGCTCAGGTGCCGATTAATCCGCTGTTTATCACCGACTTTAACCGTGTGCGTCTGGAATTTGTCGGCCACTATCGCGATGTCTGTGAAAACCCGGCCAGCAGCACCCTGTGGCTGGATGTCGGCCGTAACTCTTCGCTACAGATGACCTATCAGCCGCTGGCGTTGAAAAACGATCTCTCCGCCTTCCCGGTGCCGTTCTTCGACCCGCGTGACAACCGTCCGCTGAACCTGCCGATGGTCTTTGCCGGCTCTCCTGATGTGACCGAACAGCTGGCGGCCTCTATCGTGGCATCCTGGTTTGGTTCCCGCTCCGGCTGGCGTGGTCAAAGTTTCCCGGTCATGTACGACAAAATGCCGGACAAGAACGCGATCGTGTTTGCCACCAACGCCAAACGCCCGGCATTTCTGCGTGACCATCCGGAGGTGAAAGCGCCCACCATCGAGATGATCAGCCATCCGGACAATCCGTACGTGAAGCTGCTGGTGATCTTCGGTCGTGATGACAAAGATCTGGTGCAGGCGGCGAAAGGCATTGCGCAGGGGAATATCCTGTTCCGCGGCAACAGCGTTGTGGTGGATGAGGTGAAACCGCTGCTGGCGCGTAAGCCTTATGATGCGCCGAACTGGGTACGTACCGACCGGGCCATCACATTTGGCGAACTGAAAACTTATGAAGAGCAATTGCAGTCAACCGGGCTTGAACCTTCTCCTGTCAGCCTGTCGCTGAACCTGCCGCCGGATCTCTATCTGCTGCGCACCAACGGCATTGATATCAACCTGAACTACCGTTACACCGCGCCGGCAACCAAAGACAGCTCGCGCATGGATATCAGCCTCAACAACCAGTTCCTGCAATCGTTCAGCCTGACCAGCAGCCAGGAGACAAACCGGTTGATGCTTCGTCTGCCTGTATTGCAGGGGCTGCTGGACGGCAAAACCGATGTGTCGATCCCGGCGCTGAAGCTCGGTGCGGTGAACCAGCTGCGGTTTAACTTCCAGTATATGAACCCCATGCCGGGTGGATCGGTGGAAAACTGTATTACCTTCCAGCCGGTGCAAAACCACGTGGTGATTGGTGACGATTCCACGATCGACTTCTCGAAGTATTACCACTTTATCGCGATGCCGGATCTTCGAGCCTTTGCTAACGCCAGCTTCCCGTTCAGCCGCATGGCGGACCTCTCTGAATCGATAGTCGTGATGCCAAAAGCGGCCAACGAAGGCCAGGTTACTACGTTGCTGGACACCATGGGCACCGTCGGGGCGCAAACCGGCTTGCCGGCTATCAACGTGACGGTGACGGATGACGGTAGCCAAATCCAGAATAAAGATGCCGATATCATGGTCATCGGCAACATTCCGGACAAGCTGAAAGACGAGAAGCGCGTCGATCTGCTGGTGCAGGCGGCTCAGTCCTGGGTCAATACGCCGCTGCGTCAGACCGAGTTCCCGAGCATCATGCCGGACAGTGGCGATCGTCAGGCCAATATCAGGACGACCGTAAGCTCAACGGGTCCGATGGCCGCGATTGTCGGCTTCCAGTCGCCGTATAACGACCAGCGCAGCGTTATCGCCCTGCTGGCGGATAGTCCGCGCGGTTATGAACTGCTCAATACGGCCATGAACGACAGCGGTAAACGGGCGGCCATGTACGGTTCCGTCTCGGTTATTCGTGAGTCGGGGGTAAACAGCCTGCGCGTGGGGGATGTTTACTACGTCGGTCATCTGCCGTGGTTCGAACGCCTGTGGTACGCCCTGTCTAACCACCCGGTGCTGCTGGCCGTGCTGGCTGCGCTCAGCGTCGTACTGCTGGCGTGGGTACTGTGGCGTCTGCTGCGAATCATCAGCCGTCGTCGTCTTAACCCGGACCATGAGTAAGCGGTGATGAAAATCTTTCGCGGGTGTGTAATCGCAGCGTTGATGCTGGCGGCGGCGAATCTTCACGCCGCCTGTCGCTGGCCTGCCTGGGAGACGTTCAAGCAGGATTATATGAGCGAAAGTGGGCGCGTCATTGATCCCAGTGACGCGCGTAAAATCACCACCTCCGAAGGGCAAAGCTATGGATTGTTCTTTGCCCTCGCGGCAAACGATCGCAAGGCGTTCGATCTGCTGTTGGCGTGGACGCGCGATAACCTTGCCGAGGGAGATTTAGCCCAACGTCTCCCGGCCTGGCTATGGGGAAAAAAGGACGACAAAACATGGGCGGTTATCGACCCTAACTCCGCGTCCGATGCCGATATCTGGATTGCCTGGTCGCTGCTGGAAGCCGGGCGGCTGTGGAAAAATCCCGATTACACGCGCACGGGTAAAGCGCTGTTGACGCGCATTGCCAGTGAGGAAGTGGTGAAGGTGCCGGGGTTGGGTTCGATGCTGTTGCCGGGTAAAGTCGGTTTTGCCGAAGAAAATGTCTGGCGTTTTAACCCCAGCTACCTGCCGCCGCAGCTCGCGAGCTATTTCACCCGTTTTGGCGCGCCGTGGACGACGCTCCGTGAAACCAACCTGCGTCTGCTGCTGGAGACCGCGCCTAAAGGATTTTCCCCAAACTGGGTGAAATACCAGAAAAAGGGCGGCTGGCAGCTGTCGCAGGATGCGTCCCTGATCGGCAGCTACGATGCGATTCGCGTCTATCTGTGGGTAGGGATGATGAACGATAACGATCCGCAAAAAGCACGGCTACTGGCGCGTTTCAAGCCCATGGCGACCACCACAATCAAACAAGGCTTGCCGCCGGAGAAAGTGGACGTCGCGACCGGGAAACGCACCGGAGATGGGCCGGTAGGGTTTTCTGCCTCCCTCCTTCCGTTTTTACAAAACCGGGACGCGCAGGCGGTGCAACGTCAGCACGTCGCCGATCGTTTTCCCGATAACAATGCTTATTACAGCTACGTTCTGACCCTCTTTGGACAAGGGTGGGATCAGCATCGTTTTCGCTTCACCGCGCAAGGTGAATTACTACCGGATTGGGGCCAGGAATGCGCACGTTCACACTAAATCTCCTCACCTTATCGCTTGGCCTGGCGCTAATGCCTCTGGCCCATGCCGCCAACTCTCCGCAGCAGAGACAGCTGCTGGAACAGGTCCGTCTGGGCGAATCCACCCAGCGTGAGGATTTGGTGCGCCAGTCGCTCTATCGCCTTGAGCTGATCGACCCCAATAACCCGGACGTGATTGCCGCGCGCTTCCGATACCTGTTACGACAGGGCGATACGGCGGGCGCGCAAAAAGAGCTGGATCGCCTGAAAGGAATGGCACCCGATTCCAGTGCCTATCAGTCCTCCCGTACTACCATGCTGCTCTCCACGCCGGATGGTCGTCAGGCTCTTCAGCAGGCCCGCCTGCTTGCCACCACCGGGCACACGCAGGAAGCCATTGCCGCGTATGACAAACTGTTTGACGGTAAGCCGCCCAGCGGCGACATCGCGACGGAGTACTGGAACGTGGTGGCGAAAGAGCCCGCCCGCCGCAATTCGGCCATTAACCAGCTTAAGAAAATAAACGCCAGCAGCCCGGGCAACGTCCCGCTACAGTCCTCGCTGGCGCAGCTTCTGTTCCAGAGCGGACGCCGTGATGAAGGGTTTGCGGTGTTACAGGAGATGGCTAAATCGAACAATGGCCGCAGTCAGGCGTCGGATATGTGGTACCAGCAGATCAAAGATCGGCCGGCCAGCAGCGCCAGCGTCAGCGCGCTGCAACAATACCTGAACGTGTTCAGCGATGGCGATAACGTGACGGCGGCGCGCGCCCAGCTTGAAGCGCAGCAAAAACAGCTCGCCGATCCGGCGTTCCGCGCCAAAGCCGAAGGGTTAGCCGCAGTGGATGCCGGGCAGGGCAGTAAAGCGGTGACGGAGTTGCAGAAAGTGGTCAGCGCCAACCTCGCCGACAGTGAAGCCGTCGGCGCGCTGGGGCAGGCCTATTCCCAGAAAGGCGATCGCGCACGCGCGGTTGCGCAGTTTGAAAAGGCGATCGCCCTCGATCCGCAGAGCGATAACCGGGGCAAATGGGACAGCCTGCTGAAGGTCAACCGATACTGGCTGCTGATCCAGCAGGGGGATAACGCCCTGAAAGCTAACAATACGGCCCAGGCGGAGCGCTATTACCAGCAGGCGCGCAACGTTGACAATACAGATAGCTACGCGGTTCTGGGGCTGGGTGATGCGGCGGCGGCGCGTAAAAATAACGACGCGGCCGAGCGCTATTACCGTCAGGCGTTACGGATGGACAGCGGCAACAACAATGCGGTGCGTGGTCTCGCCAATATTTATCGCGCGCAGTCACCGGAGAAGGCGACGCAGTTTATTCAGTCGCTCTCTGCCAGCCAGCGCCGCAGCATTGATGATATTGAACGTAGCCTGACGAACGAGCAGCTGTCAGCCCAGGCCGAACAGCTGGAAAGCGAGGGGAAATATGCGCAGGCCGCAGAAATTCAGCGCCGACGCCTTGCGCTTTCCCCGGGCGACGTGTGGATCACCTACCGACTGTCACGCGATCTGTATAGCGCGGGTCAGCGCAGCCAGGCCGATAACCTGATGCGTCAGCTGGCAAGCCAGAAACCGGGCGATCCGGATCAGGTTTACGCCAGCGGGCTGTACCTGTCGGGTAACGATCGGGACCGGGCGGCGCTGGCGCATCTGAACACGCTGCCGCGCGACAGGTGGAACGGCAACATTCAGGCGCTGGCGGACCGCCTGCAAAGTAACCAGGTGCTGGAAACCGCCAACCGCCTGCGCGACGGTGGAAAAGAGCAGGAGGCGGAAACGTTGCTTCGCCAGCAGCCTCCGTCTACCCGTATCGACCTGACGCTGGCGGACTGGGCTGAACAGCGTGGCGATCATGAGGCCGCGAAAACCGCCTACAACACCGTTCTGCAACGCGAACCGCAGAACGAAGACGCGATCCTCGGCCTGACCGAGGTCTATCTTGCCCAGGGCAACAAGGACGCGGCGCGCGCGGCGCTGGCGAAACTGCCCGCGGCACAGAACGGCGAACCGCTCTCCCTCAATATGCAGCGCCGGATCGCCATGGCGCAGGCCGGTCTGGGTGATCCTGCCGCGGCAGAAAAGACCTTCAACGCCATTATTCCTCAGGCAAAATCGCAGCCGCCTTCTATGGAAAACGCGCTGGTGATGCGTGATGCCGCCCGATTCCAGGCACAAAACGGCCAGCCTCAGCAGGCGCTGGACACCTTGAAAGATGCGATGGTCTCATCGGGCATCACGTCGACCCGTCCGACCGATAACGACAGCTTCACGCGGCTCACGCGTAACGATGAGAAAGACGACTGGCTGAAGCGCGGCGTGCGCAGCGATGCAGGCGATCTTTATCGTCAGCAGGATCTGAACGTCACGCTGCAACACGACTACTGGGGCTCCAGCGGCACGGGGGGCTATTCCGACCTGAAAGCGCACACCACCATGCTTCAGGTTGATGCGCCGCTGTCGGATGGTCGCATGTTCTTCCGTAGCGATCTGGTCAATATGAACGCCGGTTCTTTTGACACGGACAAAGGCACTTACGATCCAACCTGGGGCACCTGCGCCGAAACGCCATGTCGCGGCAGCACGAATCAGTCGGCCAACGGCGCCAGCGTGGCCGTCGGCTGGCAGAATAAAACCTGGGCGTGGGATGTTGGTACAACGCCGATGGGCTTCGACGTGGTCGATGTGGTGGGCAGCCTGAGCTACAGCAACGACTTAGGGCCGATTGGCTACACCCTGAACGCCCATCGCCGTCCGATTTCCAGCTCCGTGCTGGCCTTCGCCGGGCAAAAAGATCCCAATACCGACACCACCTGGGGCGGCGTGCGTGCCACCGGTGGCGGCGTGAGCGTGAGCTACGACAAAGGTGAAGCTAACGGTATCTGGTCAAGCCTGAGTGCCGACAGCCTCAGCGGGAAGAATGTCGAAGATAACTGGCGCGTTCGCTGGATGACCGGCTATTACTACAAGCTTATCAATCAGAACAACGAGCGCCTGACGGTCGGCGTGTCCAATATGCTCTGGCATTACGATAAGGATTTAAGCGGTTATTCGCTGGGCCAGGGGGGGTACTACAGCCCGCAGGAGTATGTGTCGTTCGCCTTACCGGTAAACTGGCGTAAACGCACGGAGAACTGGTCATGGGAGCTGGGTGGCTCCGTCTCCTGGTCCCATTCAAAAACAAAAGATGTGATGCGTTATCCGTTGCAGGGGCTGATCCCGGACAATGAGCGGGGCCGTTATACCGATAAAGGTGTGATGGAAACCGGAAGCAGCTCGTCAGGGACGGGTTATACCGCAAGGGCGATTGTTGAACGCCGCGTGACGTCCAACTGGTTTGTCGGTCTGGGCGTTGATATTCAGGAAGCGAAAGACTATACCCCGAGCCATGCGCTGCTCTACGTTCGGTATTCTGCCGCAGGCTGGCAGGGTGATATGGACTTACCGCCGGAACCGCTTGTGCCTTATGCAGACTGGTGATCGGATTTTTACTTAATCTAATTGTAAGTCTCTCTTAAAAGTGCAGCTATCGGGTATACTCGGGCGCACCAGGTTTACACCCTGGTGCGCCCTGCGCTTCGAGTTTTGTGGAGAGTCATTTTGCGTGTCAGCCGTTCTTTAACGATCAAACAGATGGCGATGGTGTCTGCCGTCACAATGCTGTTTGTCTTCATCTTCTGCGTCATTTTGCTGTTTCATTCCGTACAGCAAAACCGCTATAACACGGCTTCGCAACTGGAAAGTATTGCCCGCTCGGTGCGGGAACCTCTGTCGGCCTCGATCCTGAAAGGGGATATCCCCGAGGCGGAATCCATTCTGAAGCGCATCCAGCCTGCCGGTATCGTGAGCCGCGCCGACGTCGTGCTGCCGAACCAGTTTCAGGCGCTGAGGATGAGCTTTATCCCGGAGCGTCCCGTCCCGATGATGGTGATGCGCCTGTTTGAACTGCCGGTGCAGATTTCGCTGCCTCTTTATTCCCTGGAAAGACCGGCTAACCCGCAGCCGCTGGCTTACCTGGTGCTACAGGCGGACTCGTACCGCATGTATAAATTCGTCATGAGCTGGGTTGCTACGTTGGTAACCACTTACTTACTCTTGACCTTAATGTTGAGCGTGGCGCTGACGTGGTGCATCAACCGGTTAATTGTCCATCCGCTGCGCCGCATCGCGCGGGAGCTGAACGACCTCTCTCCGCAGGAGCACATGGGGCATCAGCTACCGTTGCCGCGCCTTCATTACGACGATGAAATCGGCATGCTGGTCCGGAGTTACAATATCAACCAGCAGCGTGTCCTGCGTCAGCAGGAAGAGCTCAGTAACAACGCCACCCGTTTTCCGGTTTCCGATCTGCCAAACAAAGCGTTTTTAATGGCCCTGCTGGAGCAGACCGTCGCCCGCCAGCAGCCCACCGCGCTGATGGTGATCGCCTGCGAAACCTTGCAGGACACGGCGGGCGTGCTGAAAGAGAGCCAGCGCGAGATGCTGCTCCTGACGCTGGTGGAAAAGGTGAAATCTGTTCTGGCGCCGCGCATGGTGCTCACCCAGGTCAGCGGCTATGACCTGGTGGTGATCGCGCACGGCGTAAAAGAGCCGTGGCACGCCATTACGCTAGGTCAGCAAGTACTCACTGTTATTAATGAACGGCTGCCCATTCAGGGTATCCAGCTTCGCCCGAGCGCCAGCATCGGTATTGCGATGTACTACGGTGGCCTGACCGCCGAGCAGCTTTATCGTCGGGCCTTCTCGGCCGCGTTCACCGCGCGCCGGAAAGGGAAAAACCAGATCCAGTTCTTTGACCCGGAGCAGATGGAAAAAGCCCAGCAGCGCCTGACGGAAGAGAGCGACATTCTGGCGGCGATGGACAATCGCCAGTTTGCGCTCTGGCTACAGCCGCAGGTCAATTTGCGCACGGGTGAAGTGACGAGCGCCGAAGCGTTGCTGCGTATGCAACAGCCGGACGGCACGTGGGAGCTGCCCGAGGGGATGATCGAACGTATCGAGTCCTGCGGCCTGATGGTCACCGTCGGCTACTGGGTGCTGGAAGAGTCTTGCCGCCAGCTTGCGGCCTGGCAACAGCGGGGCATCACGCTGCCGCTGTCGGTGAATCTCTCTGCGCTACAGCTGATGCACCCGACCATGGTGCCGGAGATGCTTGAGTTGATCCATCGCTACCGCATCCTGCCCCACACGTTGATCCTGGAAGTCACCGAGAGCCGTTGTATCGACAATCCTGACGACGCTGTCGCCATTCTGAAACCGCTGCGTAATGCCGGGATCCGCATTGCGCTGGACGATTTTGGTATGGGATATTCCGGCCTGCGTCAGCTCCAGCACATGAAAACCCTGCCGGTGGACGTGCTGAAAATCGACAAAACCTTTGTGGATGGGCTGCCGGAGGATTGCAGCCTGGTACAGGCTATTATTCAAATGGCGCACAGCCTGAATCTGCACGTGATTGCCGAGGGTATTGAAACCGACGCCCAGCGTGAGTGGCTGGCTGCGGCGGGCGTAGAGAGCGGACAGGGCTTCCTGTTTGATCGCGCCGTGCCGACGGACATCTTTGAGCAACGCTATCTCGCCGACGCTGGCAATAACGCAAAAGTGTAATTTTGTTGCTGGCTTGTGCGAGCCAGCTCAAAGTTCTTAACATTTGTGTTTCAAATTTGAACCCCGTTTATTTCTGTCCTGTTATGTGGGTGTTATTTTAAAGCCGCAGGTTAACCATAACCTTACAAAGCCTGTAGTTTTTCTTTCCAGGGACACCCTATGAAAACCTCACTCTTCAAAAGTCTTTACTTCCAGGTCCTGACAGCCATCGCCATCGGTATTCTGCTCGGTCACTACTACCCGGAGCTGGGCGCGCAGATGAAACCGCTTGGCGACGCGTTCGTTAAGCTCATCAAAATGATCATCGCGCCGGTCATTTTCTGTACCGTGGTGACCGGCATCGCTGGCATGGAAAGCATGAAGGCGGTCGGGCGTACGGGGGCGGTTGCCCTGCTGTACTTCGAGATTGTCAGTACCATCGCGCTGATTATCGGCCTGATTATTGTCAACGTGGTACAGCCTGGCGCGGGCATGAACGTTGACCCGGCCACGCTGGATGCGAAAGCGGTGGCGGTTTACGCTGAACAGGCGAAAGATCAGGGGATTGTTGCCTTCCTGCTGGACGTGATCCCGAGCAGCGTGATTGGCGCGTTCGCCAGCGGAAACATCCTCCAGGTGCTGCTGTTTGCCGTGCTGTTCGGCTTTGCCCTGCACCGTCTGGGCAGTAAAGGCCAGCTGATTTTTAACGTTATTGAAAGCTTCTCGCAGGTGATCTTCGGCATCATCAACATGATCATGCGTCTGGCCCCGATTGGCGCCTTTGGCGCGATGGCTTTCACCATTGGGAAATACGGCGTCGGCACGCTGGTACAGCTGGGCCAGCTGATCGTCTGTTTCTACATCACCTGTATTCTGTTTGTGGTGGTGGTGCTCGGCTCCATCGCCCGTGCGACCGGCTTCAGCATCTTCAAATTTATCCGTTACATTCGTGAAGAGCTGCTGATTGTCCTCGGCACATCCTCTTCTGAATCCGCGCTGCCGCGCATGCTCGATAAAATGGAAAAGCTGGGCTGCCGAAAGTCCGTGGTGGGGCTGGTTATTCCTACGGGCTACTCCTTTAACCTGGACGGCACCTCGATATACCTGACGATGGCGGCGGTGTTTATTGCCCAGGCTACTAACAGCCACATGGATATCTTCCATCAGATTACGCTGCTGGTGGTGCTTTTGCTCTCGTCAAAAGGGGCGGCGGGCGTTACGGGCAGCGGATTTATTGTGCTGGCGGCCACCATTTCAGCAGTGGGACATCTGCCGGTGGCGGGACTGGCCCTGATCCTCGGTATCGACCGCTTTATGTCTGAAGCCCGTGCGTTAACCAACCTGGTTGGCAATGGCGTGGCGACGATTGTGGTGGCGAAGTGGGTGAAAGAGCTGGATCACAAGAAGCTTAACGATACGCTGAATAACCGCACATCTGAGGACAAAACCCCCGGTTTATCCTCTTAATCCCTCATAAATGCCCGTATTCCCTTGTGGGGATGCGGGCACCTGCGCATAATAACCGTTCATACCTGTCATAATTCGACAAGATTTTTTTTGGGTATATTTCACTTCCGCCCGTGACGTTTAGCAGAACACGCTGTCTAATCGGAAGGTTTTCATCGTCATCTTTGAGTGCTCACGTCGCGAGACACTCTCTTTAACCAGGAATGTTGATCAGGGGTTCACATGCAGGGCACAAAAATTCGACTCTTAACCGGCGGTTTGCTGATGATGGCAGCAGCCAGTTATGTGCAGGCAGATGCGCTCCAGCCAGACCCGGCCTGGCAACAGGGAACACTGGCGAATGGTTTCCAGTGGCAGGTATTATCCACTCCGCAACGTCCGAGCGATCGCATTGAAATCCGTCTTTCTGTGAATACCGGCTCCCTCACTGAAAGCACCCAGCAGACCGGCTTAAGCCATTTTATTCCTCGACTGGCGCTCACTCAGAGCGGCAGTTTGCAGGCGGTTCAGGTGCGTTCTTTGTGGCAACAGGCCATCGACCCGAAACGCCCGCTGCCCCCGGCTGTGGTCTCCTATGACTACACCATGTTTAACCTGAGCCTGCCCAACAACCGTAACGATCTGCTTAAAGAAGCTCTTACCTATCTTTCCGATGCCACCGGCAAACTGGCGATTACGCCTGAGACCGTTAACTATGCGTTGAGCAACAGCGACATGGTGGCAACCTGGCCGACGGATACCAAAGAAGGCTGGTGGCGCTACCGCCTGAAAGGGTCAACGCTGCTTGGCCACGATCCGGCAGAGCCGCTGAAACAGCCGGTTGATGCCGGGCAGGTGAAATCGTTCTACCAGCAGTGGTACACCCCGGACGCCATGACCCTGATTGTCGTGGGCAACGTGGACAGCCGTGCGGTGATAGAACAGATCAACAAAGCATTTGGCGATCTTAAAGGGAAGCGTGAAACGCCCGCCCCTGTTCCTACTTTGTCCCCGCTGCGTCCTGAGACGGTCAGCATCATGACGGATACCGTGCGTCAGGATCGTCTCTCAATGATGTGGGATACGGCCTGGCAGCCGATCCGCGAGTCTTCCGCCCTGTTGCGTTACTGGCGTGCGGATCTCGCGCGTGAAGCGCTGTTCTGGCACGTTCAGCAGACGCTCAGCAAGAACAACGTGAAAGATATTGGCCTGGGCTTTGACTGTCGCGTGCTGTTCCAGCGTGCACAGTGCGCCATTAACGTTGAATCGCCGGGCGACAAGCTGAACGCGAATCTCGGCGTGGTGGCGAAAGAGCTGGCAAAAGTGCGTAAAGAGGGCCTGTCTGAAGAGGAGTTCAACGCGCTGGTGGCGCAGAAATCCCTCGAATTACAGAAACTGTTCGCCACCTATGCCCGCGCCGATACCGATATCTTAATCAGCCAGCGTATTCGGTCCTTGCAGAATCAGGTCGTGGACATCGCGCCGGAGCAGTACCAGAAACTGCGTCAGGATTTCCTGAACGGCCTGACCGTTGAAATGCTGAATCAGGATCTGCGTCAGCAGCTGTCTCAGGATATGGCGTTGATTCTGTTGCAGCCGAAAGGTGAGCCGGAGTACGACATGAAAGAGTTAAAGGCCACCTGGAACGCCATCATGGCGACGCCGCCGCAGCCAGTACAGGCGGCGGCCGATGATTTGCATCAGGATGCGAGCGATATTCCTCAGGGTCAGTAAGGCTCTGAGTGCCCTCTCCCTGTGGGAGAGGGTTAGGGTGAGGGCATCTGCCCGCACCGTTCTTAATCAGGCATCGCCTCGCGCGGTATAATCGCTCCGCGATACTGAATCACCGTGCTGGCTGTTAAATGACCGCGCTGCGCCGCCGCTTCCGGCGTACCCCCGGTCAGACGTACCGCCAGATACCCGGCGCTGAAAGAATCTCCCGCCGCAGTGGTATCAATCACTTTCTCTTTCGCCAGCTTCACCGCCGGTACCTCTGTCACGGCTTCACCTGCAATCGCCACCAGGCAAGACTCCGCTCCGCGCTTAATCACCACTTCACTGACCCCGGCAGCCTGCGTCCGGGCGATGACCTCATCAACCGGTTTTTCTCCCCATAGGGCATCTTCATCATCCAGCGTCAGGAAGGCGATATCGGTGCATTCGAGCATTTGCTGGTATACCTGCTGCGTCTCTTCACGGCTGGCCCACAGGCGCGGACGGTAGTTGTTATCGAAAATCACTTTACCGCCGTTGGCACGGCATTCACGCAACAGTGACAGCAGCTTTTCACGGCTCCCCTGGCTCAGAATTGCCAGGCTGATCCCACTCAGGTAGAGATAATCAAAGGTAGCCAGTTCTTCGCAAATCGCAGCGGCGGTCTCGCTTTCCAGCCAGAATTTTGCGGCCGCTTCATTACGCCAGTAGTAGAAGGTGCGCTCGCCGGTGCTGTCGGTTTCGATGTAGTACAAGCCCGGCAGACGATTTTCCATTCGCTGGATCAGCGAAGTTCCAACGTTTTCACTCTGCCAGGCTTCCAGCATCTGCTGGCTGAAGCTGTCCGTTCCCAGCGCGGTAACGTAGCTCACGCTCAGCGCGTCGGGGGAGACCTGACGGGCAATGTAAACGGAGGTGTTCAATGTATCGCCACCAAAACCGCGGCTGACTTCCGCGCCTTTCTGGGACAGTTCAATCATGCATTCGCCAATCACGGCAATTTTTTTAGACATAGTCGTGAACCTGAACAGAGTAATTAAAGGTAGTGTGCGCTGTGTGTTTTTTACGGTCAACTATATTAAAACGACGTTCCATTATTTTTTTTGAGCCAGCGCGTGTTACGGCATATTTCTGTCATCTTAATTTCATTTTCCTCGTGAATTGAACATAAAGTTCTCACCTGGCAGGCCGATAACTCAGTGACGAGTCCAGAAAGGCTATCCCATACAACAGGACATCCGAAATGAAGTCAGAGCAGGTTATCCAGCGGCTGAGCACTACGCCTGAGGCAAGTATTGAGAACTTGCAGGAGCATCGCTACTGGCTGCAATGTGAGCGAGCGTACACCTATCAGCCCATCTACCGTACCGACGGTCGGTTAATGGCGATTGAGGTGTTAACGGTCGTCACTCATCCATCGAATCCTTCACAGCGTATCGCACCGGACCGCTATTTTGCAGAGGTTGCCGTGCGTCAGCGTATCGACGTGCTTGAAGAGCAGCTGAGAATGCTGGCGACGAAGCAAGCGTTCTTCGAGCAGCACGGTATTCTGGCGTCGGTGAACGTGGATGGCCCGACCCTGATGGCGCTACGTCAGAATGCGACGTTGCAGGCGCTGATTGCCACCCTGCCGTGGATGCGCTTCGAGCTTGTGGAGCATG
Source organism: Enterobacter cloacae (assembly GCF_011078175.1). Classification (GTDB taxonomy): domain Bacteria; phylum Pseudomonadota; class Gammaproteobacteria; order Enterobacterales; family Enterobacteriaceae; genus Enterobacter; species Enterobacter cloacae_Q. Next base: position 157,247 of record NZ_JAALCJ010000009.1, on the reverse strand, counting down.
TTCGGCTGCCGCAGGACTCCTCGTTTGCCTCAATGTGTGAATTTGGCCCGCTGTGGCTGGACGATTTCGGTACCGGTATGGCGAACTTTTCCGCCCTGAGCGAAGTGCGTTATGACTACATCAAAGTGGCCCGCGATCTGTTTATTATGCTGCGCCAGACGCCGGAAGGGCGGAACCTGTTTACTATGCTCTTGCAACTGATGAACCGCTATTGCCAGGGCGTCATTGTGGAAGGCGTAGAAACGCTGGAGGAATGGCGCGATGTGCAACACTCCCCGGCCGCGGCCGCACAGGGTTATTTCCTCTCTCGTCCTGTCCCTATGGATACCCTGGAAAAGGTGATCACTATCCTCTGATCTGCCCGCTTCCCTTTGTCTGAACTATAGTTTTAGAGGCAAGTTCATCAGGAAAGGGGACAACAATGACAAAAACAACCAGGGTGATTTCCTGGACAGCAGGGATTTTCTTGTTGCTGATCGTGGTCTTAATCATCATTATCGCCACGTTTGACTGGAACCGCCTCAAACCGACCATCAACCAGAAAGTCTCAGCCGAGCTGAACCGCCCCTTCGCAATACGTGGCGATTTGGGCGTCGTATGGGCGCGCCAGAAAGAGGAAACCGGCTGGCGAAGCTGGGTGCCATGGCCGCACGTTCACGCCGACGACATCATTCTCGGCAATCCTCCTGACATCCCCGAAGTGACCATGATCCACCTGCCGCGCGTGGAAGCCACGCTGGCGCCGTTAGCCCTGTTAACCAAAACGGTGTATCTGCCGTGGATCAAACTCCAGCAGCCCGACGCGCGGCTGATTCGCCTGTCAGAGAAAAACAATAACTGGACGTTCGATCTTGCCAGCAGCGGCGATAAAGATCCGAATGCGCAGCCCTCTTCGTGGTCTTTCCGCCTCGACAATATTCTGTTCGATCGAGGGCGGATCGCCATTGACGATAAAGTGAGCAAGGCGGACGTGGAGATCCTCGTCGATCCGCTGGGCAAGCCGTTGCCGTTTAGCGAAGTGACGGGCAGCAAAGCCAAAGGCGATGACAGCAAAGCGGGCGATTACGTCTTCGGCCTGACGGCGAAAGGGCGCTACAACGGCCAGCCGCTCACCGGTAAAGGCAAAATCGGCGGTATGCTGGCGCTCAGGAGCGAGGGCACGCCGTTCCCGGTGCAGGCGGATTTCCGCTCGGGCAATACCCGCGTGGCGTTCGTGGGCACGGTTAACGACCCGATGAACATGGGCGGCGTTGACCTCCAGCTTAAGTTTGCCGGTGATTCGCTGGGTGAACTGTACGATCTCACCGGCGTGCTGCTGCCGGATACCCCGCCGTTTGAAACGGACGGGCACCTGGTTGCCAAAATCAACACCGAAAAATCGTCCGTTTTTGACTATCGGAATTTTAACGGGCGCATCGGCGACAGCGATATACACGGCACGCTGACCTACACCACCGGAAAACCGCGCCCGAAACTGGAGGGGGACGTTGAATCCCGCCAGCTGCGTCTGGCCGATCTTGGTCCGCTGATTGGCGTAGATTCGGGCAAAGGCACGAAGTCTAAAGAGGTTAAAAAGGACGTTCAGCCTGCGGGTAAAGTGCTGCCCTATGACCGCTTCGAAACCGACAAGTGGGACGTGATGGATGCGGATGTGCGCTTCAAAGGACGTAAAATTGAGCATGGCAGCACGCTGCCGCTGAGCAACCTCTCGACCCATATCATCCTGAAAAACGCCGACCTGCGCCTGCAACCGCTGAAGTTTGGCATGGCCGGGGGAACCATTTCATCGAATATCCACCTGGAGGGGGATAAAAAGCCGATGCAGGGAAGGGCGGAGATCCAGGCGCGCCGGCTGAAGCTGAAAGAGCTGATGCCGGACGTGGAGCTGATGCAGAAAACCCTCGGTGAGATGAACGGCGACGCGGATATTCGCGGTACGGGCAACTCCGTGGCGGCGCTGCTGGGCAGCGGAAATGGCAATCTGAAGCTGCTGATGAATGACGGGCTGGTGAGCCGTAACCTGATGGAGATCCTGGGGCTGAACGTCGGGAACTTTATCATTGGGCAAATCTTTGGTGACGATGAAGTGCGGGTTAACTGCGCAGCGGCAAATCTGGATCTGGTCAACGGCGTGGCGCGTCCGCAGATCTTCGCCTTCGACACGGAAAATGCGGTTATCAACGTCACCGGTACCGCCAGCATGGCGTCCGAGCAGCTGGATTTAACCATCGATCCGGAAAGTAAAGGCATACGTATTATTACCCTGCGCTCGCCGCTGTACGTCCGCGGGACCTTCAAAAATCCGCAGGCGGGCGTGAAGGCCGGTCCGTTGATTGCGCGCGGTGCCGTCGCCGCCGCGCTCGCCACGCTGGTCACGCCTGCGGCAGCGCTACTGGCGTTGATTTCGCCGTCAGAAGGCGAAGCGAATCAGTGTCGGACGATTTTGTCGCAGATGAAGAAGTAGCCCCGTTTCGCCCTCTCCCTGTGGGCTGAGGGTTCACCACAAAATAATCCCTGCACAGACGGCCCCCTCTCCCTTGAGGGAGAGGGCTGGGGTGAGGGGAACATACGGCTCGGGAGGTTATTCCGTTCACCTTATGTTCCTTGCTACTTCGTCACAACATAACCGGTGAACGTGCCAGAGTGGCTCAGGGCATCGCTGAAAGCCTTCAGTTATTCTGAAGGCAACGTTATTGCTTCTGCTTTGAAATTACTGGGGAACCCTCAGCCTTGTGGGAGAGGGTCGGGGTGAGGGCATCAGGCCGCAGTGATTTACAGAGGTGTAGGCCGGGTAAGGCGTAGCCGCCACCCGGTATTCACTTACAGCGCCTGATGCTTCGTTTCATGCGTCAGCAGCAGCGCAATCAGCGTCAGCGCTGCCATTGCCGCCAGATAGACACCCACATAGAACAAGCCATAGTTCGCCTGAAGCCATGTAGCGATATACGGGGCCACCGAGGCGCCCAGAATCGACGAAACGTTATAGGAGAACGACGCGCCGGTGTAACGCACTTCAGTCGGGAACAGCTCCGGGAGCAGCGCGCCCATTGGGCCAAAGGTCAGCCCCATCAGGCTCAGGCCAATCAGCAGATACGCCATCACCAGCACAGGGCTACCTGAACCCAGCAGCGGCGGAAAGACAAACAGCGCGAACAGTATAATCAGCGAGGTGATGACAATCATGCTTGAACGACGGCCAAATTTATCCGCCAGCAGGCCCGCGATGGGTACCATCACACCGAATCCGATGACCGCCATCATCAGCATCCACAGCACTTCATTACGCGGCAGGCCCAGGCCGACCGGCGCGGCGGCGGTACTGAAGGTCATGGAGTAAACGGTCATGATGTAGAACAGCGTGTAGGTCGCCAGCATGATGAACGTGCCCAGCACGGTCACGCGGAGATGTTTGGTCAGCAGCGTACCCAGCGGAACTTTAACCTGCTTTTTCGCCGCGGCGACTTTAGCAAAGACAGGCGTCTCGTGCAGCGACACGCGCACGTACAGGCCAATCAGCACCAGCACGGCAGAGAAGACGAACGGAATACGCCAGCCCCAGCTCATGAACTGTTCATCGGTCAGCAGCCATGAGAGCAGCAGGAAGGTGCCGTTAGCAAAGAAGAATCCAATCGGTGCGCCCAGCTGCGGGAAAGAGCCATACAGGGCACGCTTGCGCGCCGGGGCGTTTTCGGTCGCCAGCAGTGCCGCGCCGCCCCATTCCCCGCCCAGCCCCAGGCCCTGACCAAAGCGCGCCAGCGCCAGCAGCACAGGCGCCAGAATGCCGATAGTTTCATAGGTCGGCAGCAGGCCGATAGCGACGGTGGAGATCCCCATCGTCAGCAGCGAGGCAACCAGCGTCACTTTACGGCCGACGCGATCGCCAAAGTGGCCAAAGACCGCTGAACCAATCGGACGCGCAACGAAGGCAATAGCAAAGGTGGCTAAAGACTGTAGCGTAGCTGCCGTCGGATCGCCCTGTGGGAAGAAAATATGCGGAAAGACAATGACCGCAGCGGTGGCGTAAATATAAAAGTCGAAGAACTCAATGGCAGTGCCAATCAGCGATGCGACGACGACTTTATTGCGCGAGTTGACCGGAACGTGTTCCGCCCCTTCGTTAAGTGTGGTGGCTGTTGCTTGCATAATATTTTCTTATTTTGGACGAACGAAGGGCCATATTAGGCATAGCAAAAGCGACATTTCAATCTGTAACAAAAGCGTGGTGTGGTCATAAAAACAACAAAAAGCGGATAATTTTCAGACCAGCAAAAACACTTCCATGAAATGCTTCACACTTTTTAAATATCAGTCATTAAAACTGGTTTCTCGTTAAATAAAAGTTACGGACTGGATTTATATGCTGAAATGGCGGATCGGGCTGAAATATCAGCCCGAGAGCACATTAGCGGTGGGTTTTTCCCGGCATGCGCGGGTCATCTTTATACTCTGCCGTGGCGATCCACGCGGCGCAGAACAGCGTCAGGCGAGCGAAGAAATAGAAGAAAGCCATCAGTCCCAGCACCGAACCAAAGGCCGCGCCGGAGGGAGACTTTACCAGCGACGGCAGCGTATAGGTCATCACAATTTTGATCACCTCAAAGCCAATGGCGGCAATCAACGTCCCGCGCATCAGTGCCTTCTTGCGCGGACGGTGGCGGGGCAGACGCCAGAAGATCCAGAAGAACAGCAGGTAGTTAGCAAAGATGGAGATGGCCAGTCCAATGCCGCGCCAGGCCGGTTTCAGCCATTCAATGTAATCCAGGTAGAGCGCGGAGATAATCATCTGCTGCGCGGAACCGGCGACCGAGGTGATCGAGAGCGTAATGACCAGCGCCACCAGCAGCCCAATCAGCGAAATAAAGTCTCGCAGATACTTCACCCATATCTTCTCCTGATCCTGCGGCGTACGCTCCCAGACATCACGCGACTGGGCGCGAATAGCCTCACGCAGGTTGCCCATCCAGTTCACCCCGGAATAGAGCGCAATCAGTAACCCGACGATACCCACGGTGGTACGCTGCTGCACGGCGGTATTGATGGTGCTTTTGAGCGTCGTAGCGAGCGTCTGGTCGCTGACGTTGGTCAGGATCTTATTGAAGATGTCCTGCAACAGCGTCGGGTGAGACGCCAGCACAAAACCGGCGGCGGCAAACGACACCATCAGGATGGGGATCATCGACAGGAAAGAGAAGTAAGTGATCGCCGCGCCGAACTGGTTTCCCATGCGGTCGTTAAAGCGCTCAGCGGCGCGGATCAGGTGAGCAATCGCGGGTATTTGCTGAATTTTTTCGGCTATGCCGGTCACGGTGCCCAGCGCTTTGCTGGCCGTTCCAGGCTCTTTCGGCGCTTCAGGCTCGTTATCCATCTTTTTGATGGGTTCATAATCTAAATGTTGAGTCGGTCGTTGCGGGTTATTTTCCGGCGTCACGCGCATTTTCCTTTTCGTTGAGCTGGATGTTACTGAATTATAGCTTGCGACTAGTCCACGTAACCTTTTGTGAGTTCGGTTAGCCACTCCATAAACACGTGCACCCGGCGGGAGAGGTTCCGGCGATGGGGATAAATGAGGGAGACGGGCATCGGTTCAGCCCGGTATTGTGGCAGGATCTCGACGAGTTTTTTCGTGCGCAGGGCGTCCCGCACCCCGACGCGCGGGACCTGAATAATGCCAAGCCCGGCGATACAGGCGGCCTGATAGGTTTCCGTGCTGTTCACCGTCAATACGCCTCCCGTTTTAACCCACTGGGTCGCGCCACCGTTGTAATACTCAAAACCCTGCGGACGCGTTCCCAGCGTGGAGGAGTAGTGAATGAGGGCATGCGAAGCCAAATCGTCCAGCGTCTCCGGGAAGCCGAATCGCGTCAGATAATCCGGGCTGGCGCAGTTAATCACCGAGAGTTTTCCAAGCGGGCGGGCGATAAGCCCTGAGTCCTTCAGGTTTCCCACGCGGACCACGCAGTCAAATCCTTCGCGGATAACATCGACCAGACGATCGCTGCTGCTCAGCTCCAGCTCAATACCGGGATACTGTTGTAAAAATGCAGGTAGTTTCGGAATGACTACATTTCGCGCAATGGAAACGGGCATATCCACACGTAGCCGGCCGCTGATGGTTGAAGGGTCGTGCAGGAACATGCCGTCCAGTTCGTCCAGATTCATCAGCAGATCTTTGGCGCGCTCGTAATAAACCATACCGTCCTGTGTCAGGCTGACGCGGCGGGTCGTGCGGTGCAGCAGCTGAGTGCCAAGCACGTTTTCCAGCGCCTGGATCTGTCGCGATACGCTCCCCTTCGGCAGGCTTAACGTCTCCGCCGCACGGGAAAAACTTTCCAGTTCCGCGACGCGTAGGAAAAGCTGCATTGCGTGTATTTTATCCATAGGTGTTAGTCATTGTTGTTATGAATGAAACAGTGAAGCGTTAGCGACAGTATTTATTGATTTTCTACCATCTAATAAGCTCTTTCTCAATCTTCATCACAGCCGAAACGAGGTAAATCATGAGTGAACGCATTGCTATAGTGACTGGCGGTAGCCGTGGCCTGGGCAAAAATGCCGTTTTGAAGCTCGCCGCGGAAGGGATCAGTATCATCCTGACCTGGAACAGCAGCCAACAGGAGGCGCAGGACGTTGTGCGGGAAATTGAGAAAAAAGGCGTAAAAGCGGTGGCATTGCAGCTTAACGTCGGCGATATGGCAAGCTTTTCGCGCTTTGCTCAACAGGTGGAGGATACCCTTAAACACGTCTGGCAACGTGACACCTTTGACTATTTAGTGAACAACGCTGGCACAGGCTTATACGCACCCTATACCGAGACGACAGAAGCGCAGTTTGATGATGCGGTGAACATTCACTTCAAAGGGCCGTTTTTCCTCACGCAAAAGCTGCTGCCGCTAATAAAAGACGGCGGGCGGATCCTGAACGTCTCCAGCGGACTGGCCCGTTTTACTCAGCCAGGTTCAGGCACTTACGCGGCAATGAAAGGGGCGATGGAAGTGCTGACCCGCTATCAGGCAAAAGAGCTTGGCGCGCGTGGGATTTCCGTCAATATCATCGCGCCTGGCGCGATTGCAACCGACTTTGGTGGCGGACGCGTACGGGATAATGCGGAGCTTAACCAGCAGCTGGCCTCGCAGACGGCGCTGGGACGCGTGGGCCTGCCCGATGATATTGGTGACGCCATCACGGCGTTGCTCAGTGACAAACTGGGCTGGATGAATGCGCAGCGTATTGAAGTTTCAGGTGGTATGTTCCTGTAATGTTCAGTCTTAAGGGGAGGGAACCCCCTTAAGGAAATTCTTAATGCAAGTATGTCTAAATCCTGGAAGATATAAAAAGAGCTGCGTGATTTGTAACCTCTCCATTCATTGAGTTTTTTCTTAAAAAATGCCTCTGTAGAATCCCCTTTCGCTATTCTCAGAGGAGTAAAATGATGCGAGTAATCATGTTTGACAGGCAGTCATTATTTATTCATGGAGCGAAGTGCAGTTTGCAGAAGTTGATTCCGGATATAGATATGACAGGGGCTCGTCAGACTGATGAATTATGGGCGCAATTATCCGCGTCACCCTCCGCTATCGTCATGATAGATGGGGATTTAATTCATAATAAGGGTGTGGTTTTACTGGAAGAGATTATGGATCGTTTTCCAACGGCGCGCGTGGTGTTGGTGTTAACGAAAAAAGAGCGACGTTGGGTTGAGCAAATGTTCCAGCGCAACGTGGTGGCGATAATTCCCCGCAATGCGAATCCCGAACGCTTTTCCGCAGTGCTGGATTCTGTATCGCGAGGAATGGTTTGTTTTCCCGGCGAGTGGCTGAAGCAGCACTCTTCGCAGGATGAACTGTCATTGTTAAGCGAGCGCCAGCGTGAGGTGTTGAAGTTACTGGCGGCCGGAGAGTCCAATAAAGAAATTGGGCGTAATCTCAATATCAGTGCGGCAACGGTAAAAGCCCATCTTGAGACGCTTTTCCGCCGTCTTGATGTCAAGAACCGGACGCAGGCCGCGATGTATTACACCCGGGCAACGGCCTGAAGGATCTTCTCTGGCAGAGGGGACTTTTCCCCAAAACTGAAAAGGGTTAATACCAGTGCATCATGCTGTTGTTGGGTTAATGGGCGTTTGTTCATTTCCCGTAGCTGCGCCTCATATAATTGAATATCATTGAAAAGCAAATACTCCGCCTTAGCCGGTGTGATGAGACCGTTAAAATTTTCCCACTGGCGAATAACGTGACCATAGCCAATAACCCATATTCCCTTTTCGTCACGGTATTTCTCCAGGGAAAGACCCTGTTGTTTTTTAATTAATGCGATTGCAGCAGAAGATATCTGCATTGCATAACCCGTCATAAGCGTTTCCTCTTAATGGCGTGACTATAGAGGAAACGCCGTCCGGGAAATATCCGCCAAATGGCTGTTGATCAGGTTTAACTGAACGGGTATTCCTTTTTCAGCAAGCCGAATAGCCAGTCGTTATGCCATTGCCCTGAAAGGAAATAACTCTCGCGCAACTCACCTTCCAGCAGAAAACCTGTTTTTTCCAGCAGTCGCCTTGAGGCGATATTTCCCGCAGTAACGGTCGCGATGAGACGACGGATATTGCCCTGAGTCAGCGCGAAGTCACACACAGCCCGCAGAGATTCAAAGCCGTAGCCTTTCCCCTGCGCAGAGGGCGCAAAGAGAAAACCCACTTCGGCACAGTCGGCTTCCCGATGCACATAGCCGGTTACGCCCAGCGGCGTCTGGCTGGTCGCATCACGCACGACGAGGCAGAGCCAATGTGCGCTGCCCGGCGTCCACGGCAACAGACGAGCCTCAAAGGCCTCCCGAATGTCCGCTTCGCTACGCGCAGGGGCGACAAAACGCATAACCTCAGGATTTTGCTGTAGCGACAGAAAAAAGGGCCAGTCTTGCTCTTGCAGCGGCGAGCAGGTGAGACGCGGGGTGGTTAAGACGGGCATGACGATCCTCCAGAGGCATTGCAAATGATTATAAGGTTGTCACTTTATTTCAACAGAAACTCAGGTATGTTTAACCTCATATAAATAAAAAGAAAACCGACCTTTAACACCGCCTTCGCGGTATTCGTTGTCTCAAGGAAAACAATGATGATTAGCTCATCGCATCATACCCGCGAACAGTTTGAACACTGCCTGGCGACGATCCGTCTGGCGTCTGTTGAAATCTTACTTCTGTTGAATGTACATGTTCATGAAGGAAAAGATCCACGCTGGTTTCTGGAACAACTGGATAGCGCCCGCCTGGCGCTGGGTGGGTGGGGTGCCGTGGCCAGGAAGCTGAACCTGAATGATGCGGAAATGACGGCCTTTACGTTGCAATTACGCCTGCTTCAGCAGCGAGTCCCTCAGTATGAAAGCGGACAGGATGTCAGCGAAAACCAGCTGATTGCGGCGATGCGCTTCGTGACGGCGCTTGAATATTTGCGTCTGCAACAGCCCCTGCTGACTTACGATACCGGGAGGGTGCCAGAGAAGGAGAGCCAGCTTCAGGCGCAGAAACAGGTGCGTGCCATTGAGCTGATGATAAAGGGGCTGATACAGCAGGCGTGGCCCGACCCGGTGCGGCTGAATAACCATCTTAAGACCTTGTTTAACGCTGAACGCGTGCGGCGCTGGCTTAAAAACGGCGAGATTAATGATGTTCTGAGCGGCATGTTGTTCAGCGAGCTGGCCCAACTGCTGGTGGATAAAAAAGAATTTAGCCGCTACTACGCATCACTCTTTAACGCCCCGGACATGCTGACGCTGCTGGTGGAGCCGCGCAAAACCCTGCAAACCTTCCTCGAAGATATTCGACAAATCCGCAACAGCATCACCGTACAGCAGCCGTTAAGCGGGGCGCAAATCCAGCTGCTCGACAGCTATTACACGCAGATCACCCGCTCCGTCCAGCGTGCGTTTGAGGAAGGGCGGACACGCGTTAACCCGGCAGCGCTGATGGCGGTGGATGAAAGCGAGCTGCACGCGTTCTGGGAAAAGGCGCAAAAAGTGGACCGCACCACAGGCGGGGATCTTTTTGAAGTGCGTGACAGCATTGAGAAACCGACCCAGCGGGCCACGCGTACGCCTGAGCAGCGCGAGCAGCTGATTTCCGGCGTGCTGTGGGGAGCGGTTGGCGTGATGGTTATCGCGATTGTCGTGGGGGGATTCTGGCTGGTGACCAGCAGTAAACCGCAGCCAGATGTGGCCAGTACGGCATCTCCCGCGCCGGTGCAGGAGATGCGCGAAACGCCTTCCTCACGCGAGACGTTAACCCGCATGGGTGTTACCTGGGATGAGAATAATTTCCGTTCGGCCATCAATCGCAATGACACCCGCGTGGCGCTCCTGTTCCTGGAGGGGGGGATGGACTGGAAAATGTCATGGACGGAGGAGGCGTTGTCGGCAGGCTACGACGATGTACTGGAAATCATGTTGCGCTACCGCCTGCAAATGACAGAGCAGAAGCCCTGCCGACGATTTATTAATACGCTTAGCCATGCGATGGCGAACGGCGAAACGCTGACGTCGATGCGTAAGCAGTACCTGAAAGCATTCTGTACCGTTCCCGCGGTAGTGAAACGCCAGCAGCACGACGCCGATATGGCAACGCGCCGCGCGAAGACGCAGCCCGATGCCAGTACAAAAAAATGGCAGTCCATCCAGACTGCCATTTATGAGGTGATTCGTTAACTTTTCCCTCTCCCCTCAGGGGAGAGGGTGAGGGGCAAGGCTCAAGGTTCACCATATAGCCCAATCAGCCGCCGCACCACACCATTCGTCCAGCCGAAGCCATCCTGCAACGGATACTCCCCCCCGCCACCTTCGCGTGGCGTGCTGCTGGCGATGTGGTACTTCTCAATCAGCTTATGATGGGTTTTGTAGTAATGGTTCACCGTATGCAGCCAGCTCCAGGCGATTTCATCTCCCAGCGAGTCATTGCCGTACTGTTTGAACCCCTGGATCGCCATCCACTGTAGCGGTGCCCAGCCGTTCGGCTTGTCCCACTGCTCACCTGTTTCATATTCGGTGGCGAGAATACCGCCCGGGGTGAGCAGACGTGCTTTAACGGCATCGGACAGCCGTTCAGCCTGCTCATGCGTCGCCATGCCCACATACAGCGGCACAATGCTGGCCGCAGAGAACAGCGCCAGGGCTTCACGCCGCCAGTCGTAATCACGATAACAGCCGTTCTCTTCGTCCCACAGATAGCGGTTCACCGCCGCACGCCGGTCGCTGGCTTTCTGGCGGAACAGTTCAGCCGTCTCTTTATCCCCTTTCGACGCTGAGATATTGGCGATAGCGCTCTCCAGTTTGAACAGGAACGCGTTTAAATCGATGGGGATAAACTGCGTCGTGCGGATGCTGGCCAGCCGTGCAGGATCGCGCAGCCAGCGGGACGAGTAATCCCATCCTGAGGCCGCCCCGGCGCGCAGGTCGCGATACACCTCGTTTGGCGGACGACCAGAATGACGGGCGGTTTCAACGTCCTCAATCCACGATTCATCCCGAGGCGTATCGCGATCGTCCCAGTAACGATTGAGCAACGAGCCGTCCGGCATACGTACCGCACTGCGATAGGCCTGATTGAGCAGCAGCGACTCCGCCCCGTCCATCCAGAAGGCGTACTCCATCTTTAGGTGCTCAAGATAGCGCTTCGCCCCGCGCACGCCGTCCTCTTCAAACAGCTCCACCATCAGCGCAAAGACGGGCGGCTGGGAGCGGCTGAGGTAGTAGGTACGGTTGCCGTTCGGGATATGCCCGTAGCGCTCAATAAGCCAGGCGAAGTTATCGGCCATACATTTCAGCAGATCGTTACGTCCGCTCTCAGCAAGCCCCAGCATGGAGAAGTAAGAGTCCCAGTAGTAGGTCTCACTGAATCGCCCGCCGGGCACAATATAGGCCTGCGGCAGCGCCAGCAGCGACGACCACGGGATGTGATCCTGCGGCTCGCGCGTCAGCACTGGCCAGAGATTATCAATATGTTCTTTCAGTGAGAGGCCGGGATCGGAGATGTACTCCTTGCTGTAGTCCTCCGGTAGCCAGAAGTGATTCTCAACAAAGCGCGCCAGGTCAAAATCACGATGACGACGCACCTTGCGATAACGGATCAAAATATCCAGCGGATCCATTTTCGGCGCACAGTCGGGAAAGGTTTTGCTGTCGGCAAACAGCCGCGACGACTGGACGTGTTCAAACAGTTCAAGGTAGCGGTCTGCGGGCGTCAGGGCATCGGACGCCGGCAGTCCTTCAATCATTTCCGGTTCCGGCTCTGCCTCGATCATCTCATCCAGTTTTAACTCACAGGGATCGGTTTCGTAGCACAGTTCTTCTGCAATTTCGAACTCGATATCCTCAGCAGTCTGTAGTTTCTGGTTGAACATGGTGTTCAGGACCTCCGGTTTTTGTCGTAACAAATACGGGTTTTTCCCGGCTATCTTTTAAGCGTAGACATTCGCTTCGGTTAATGCGGTGCGAAGTGTGCGGTAGATCACGCTTTAAAAATGGATTTAAACACGCTGAAAACCTGATATCACTTTGATTATTAAACCGTTAAATGAGAATCTTTGGATATACAGCAGGAATAAAATTCAGAGCATTCGGTATTCTGCATAACGCAGGGATTAGTGCGCCTGTCGCGCATCGCCTGAAAGGCTGTTGGCGGTTTGATTGGCTTTCTGGCTGGCGCCTTCGCTTTTATCCATTGCCTTGCTGGCCGCTTTTTCCGCATGGGCGGCGCTGTACGCAGCCAGATGGGAAATCACGATGGCGTAAATGCTCATTAATGACACCCAGAGAATACTGTTTTTCCACCACAGCAGGGTGGGAATAGTCAGTATCGCCCATACCAGCGCGAGGACAAGGTGCATTTTAGCCATCAATTTTGCGGTGATCTTCACGTGCATTTTCATATCTCTAATCTTTATCCGTTGTAACAGGCAAACGCATAGCGCTTTCTAAGATTAGTTAATTCCACCGCGTGGAGCGGGTTATTTTGTTACCGTTTGTACATCTCGTTGGGTTTACCCGTCTGGGTATAAAAAAACCGGCCAGCTGGCCGGTTTACGTTCCGATCAGACGGATCAGCGCATGGTCACAAACTCTTCCGCCGCCGTCGGGTGGATCGCGACGGTGTTATCGAAGTCTTTCTTCGTTGCCCCCATCTTCAGCGCCACGGCGAAGCCTTGCAGGATCTCGTCCATGCCGAAGCCAATGCCGTGTATGCCGACGATTTTCTCATCCGGGCCCACGCAGACCAGCTTCATACGACATGGCTGACGGTGCGAGGTCACTGCGGTATACATCGCGGTGAACGCGGATTTATAGACTTTCACCTGGTCGTCGCCATACTGCTCGCGCGCCTGCGGTTCGGTTAAGCCAACGGTGCCGATTGGCGGGTGGCTGAAGACCACGGTCGGGATGTTGGTGTAATCCAGATGTTCGTCAGGCTTGTTGTTAAACAGACGTTCGGAGAGACGACGCCCCGCGGCCACGGCAACTGGCGTCAGTTCTACGGCACCGGTGTTATCACCGACGGCATAAATGCCCGGTACGCTCGTATTCTGGAACTTATCGACAACGATGTAGCCTTTTTCGTTGGTTTTCACGCCCGTCGCGGCCAGATTGAAGTTGTCATTTGCCGGCTCACGACCAATCGCCCAGATCAGGCAATCAACGGTCTGGCTCCGGCCATCTTCCAGCTCCAGCGTCAGGCTGCCGTCCGCATTTTTCACCACCGCTTTCGGCACCGCGTTGGTGTGCAGGGTTGGGCCTTCGGTGTTCATCACTTCAACCAGCGTCTCGACAATCAGCGGGTCAAAGCTGCGCAGCGGCGCGTGTTTACGCACGAACAGGTGGGCTTCCGCGCCCAGGCCGTTAATCACGCCCGCCAGCTCTACCGCAATGTAACCCGCGCCAACCACGGCAACACGCTTAGGCAGGGCAGGCAGTTCGAAGAAACCGTCTGAGTCGATGCCGTATTCCACGCCCGGAATGTCCGGGTGGCTTGGACGGCCGCCGGTGGCGATCAGGATATGATCGGCGGTGATCGTTTCACCGTTCACTTCGATCGTTTTCGCGTCCACAAAACGGGCGAAGCCGTGGATAACGTCGACGTTATTTTTACCCAGTACGTTGTCGTACGAGGTGTGAATACGGTCGATATAGGCGTTACGGCTGGCGATCAGCTTGTCCCAGTCAAAGTGATTGATGGTGGTGTCAAAGCCGTAATCCGGGCCGTACATATGAATCGCTTCGCGGATTTGCGCCGCGTGCCACATCACTTTCTTCGGTACACAACCCACGTTCACGCACGTGCCGCCCAGCGCTTTAGCTTCGATCAGCGCACATTTCTGGCCATACATGGCCGCGCGGTTGATGGAGGCGATGCCGCCGCTGCCGCCGCCGATTGCGATGTAGTCATAATGCTTAGTCATAGCTTTTACCCTTAATCGTGAATTGCCGCGATTGTATACCTGAAATCAATAGTTTCCACCGATGGCTGCGATTACTCCGGCACGATCCAACTGACGGTGGCGTGGCCTGTACCGGCTGGCACCAGCGTTTTGTGCAGCCACGGCAGCACGTTGTTCATCTGTGCTTCCAGCTTCCACGGCGGGTTAATCACAATCATGCCGGAAGCGGTCATGCCTCGCTGGTCGCTGTCGGGGCGCACCGCCAGTTCAATTTGCAGGATTTTACGAATGCCGGTCGCTTCGAGGTCTTTGATCATGCGTTTAATTTGCGCGCGCAGCACCACCGGATACCACAGGGCATAGGTGCCGGTCGCAAAGCGTTTGTAACCTTCGTTGATGCCGGTCACCACCGCCTGATAGTCGGTTTTGATTTCGTATGGCGGGTCGATCAGCACCAGGCCACGGCGGGAAACCGGCGGCAGCTTCGCTTTCAGCTGCTGGTAGCCATCGGCTTTGTCCACGCGGGCGCGGTTATCTTTCTGAAACTCAGAGCGCAGCAGCGGGAAGTCGCTCGGGTGCAGCTCGGTCAGCTGGAGGCTGTCCTGCTCGCGCAGCAGCTGGCGGGCAATCAGCGGTGAGCCCGGGTAGTACCGCAGCTGGCCGTTGCGGTTGAAGTGATTCACCACGCCGATGTACGGCTCCAGCTCGGCAGGCAGATCGTCCTGCTGCCAGATACGCGCTATCCCTTCCAGATATTCACCGGTACGCTCGGCATGCTCGCCGCTCAGCTGATAACGACCCGCGCCCGCGTGGGTGTCCAGATAGAGAAACGGCTTATCTTTCTCTTTGAGCGATTCGATGATCAGGCTCTGAACGGTGTGTTTAAGGACGTCGGCATGGTTGCCAGCGTGGAAGCTGTGGCGATAACTGAGCATGGGTAATGATTTTCCGCTGAATTGACGATTTGCCACAGTTTACAGCAGAACGGCACAGATTACCCGTAGGCCCGGCAAGCGCAGCGCCACAGGGCGTTTTTCGCCAACCTTCGGCATTGAAATCCTCTACACTTAACCCCATTACTGAACATTATGCGCAGCGCCGGATGCGCGCTTCATTCACCTATTTCAACAGGACAGCGTTTATGACCAATCCATTACTGACGCCTTTTTCGTTGCCGCCGTTTTCTAAAATCCTCCCTGAGCATGTGGTTCCAGCCGTTACCCAGTCGCTGGACAACTGCCGCGCGGCGGTAGAAAGCGTGGTGGCGCAGGGCGCGCCGTACACCTGGGAAAATTTGTGTCAGCCGCTGGCCGAAGTGGACGACGTGCTGGGGCGCATCTTCTCCCCGGTGAGTCATCTGAACTCGGTGAAAAACAGCCCGGAACTGCGCGAAGCCTACGAGCAAACCCTGCCGCTGCTCTCGGAGTACAGCACCTGGGTTGGTCAGCACGAGGGGCTGTACAAAGCGTATCGCGACCTGCGCGACGGCGACCATTATGCCGGGCTAAACACGGCGCAGAAAAAATCGGTCGATAACGCCCTGCGTGATTTCGAGCTGTCCGGGATTGGCCTGCCAAAAGAGAAGCAGGTTCGCTACGGTGAAATTGCCGCTCGCCTGTCCGAGCTGGGCAACCAGTACAGCAACAACGTCCTCGATGCCACCATGGGCTGGACGAAGCTGATTACCGATGAATCCGAACTGGCCGGTATGCCGGAAAGCGCGCTGGCGGCCGCGAAAGCGCAGGCCGAAGCGAAAGAGCAGGAAGGATACCTGTTAACGCTGGATATCCCGAGCTATCTGCCGGTGATGACCTACTGTGACAATCAGGCACTGCGTGAAGAGATGTACCGCGCTTACAGCACTCGCGCCTCCGATCAGGGGCCGAATGCGGGCAAATGGGACAACAGCCCGGTGATGGCGGAGATCCTCGCCCTGCGCCACGAGCTGGCACAGCTGCTGGGCTTCGACAGCTACGCGGATAAATCTCTTGCCACCAAAATGGCCGAGAACCCGCAGCAGGTACTCGACTTCCTGACCGATCTGGCGAAACGCGCCCGTCCTCAGGGTGAAAAAGAATTGGCTCAGCTGCGCGCCTTTGCGAAAGCGGAGTT
The DNA here is from genome assembly GCF_011078175.1 of Enterobacter cloacae. GTDB lineage: Bacteria > Pseudomonadota > Gammaproteobacteria > Enterobacterales > Enterobacteriaceae > Enterobacter > Enterobacter cloacae_Q. The sequence goes on along the minus strand of NZ_JAALCJ010000009.1, from coordinate 140,722 downwards.
CGGCGTGGATGAGCTTCAGCCGTGGGACATTGCGTACTACAGCGAAAAACAAAAGCAGCATCTCTACAGCATCAGCGACGAACAGCTGCGCCCGTACTTCCCGGAAAACAAAGCCGTTAACGGCCTGTTCGAAGTGGTGAAGCGCATCTACGGCATCACCGCGAAAGAGCGAACCGATATCGACGTCTGGCATCCGGACGTGCGCTTCTTCGAATTGTATGACGACAAGAATGAGCTGCGCGGCAGCTTCTACCTCGATCTCTACGCGCGTGAGAATAAGCGTGGCGGGGCGTGGATGGATGACTGCGTCGGCCAGATGCGTAAAGCCGACGGTTCCCTGCAAAAGCCGGTCGCTTACCTGACCTGTAACTTTAACCGTCCGGTCAATGGCAAACCTGCGCTGTTCACTCACGACGAAGTGATCACCCTGTTCCACGAGTTCGGTCACGGTCTGCACCACATGCTGACCCGCATCGAAACCGCAGGCGTGGCCGGTATCAGCGGGGTACCGTGGGATGCGGTCGAGCTGCCAAGCCAGTTTATGGAAAACTGGTGCTGGGAGCCGGACGCGCTGGCGTTTATCTCCGGTCACTATGAGACCGGCGAACCTCTGCCGAAGGAACTGCTGGATAAAATGCTGGCGGCCAAGAACTACCAGGCGGCGATATTCATCCTGCGTCAGCTGGAGTTCGGCCTGTTTGATTTCCGTCTGCACGCCGAATTCAGCCCGGAACAGGGGGCGAAAATACTTGAAACCCTGGCCGAGATTAAGAAACAGGTTGCTGTGATTCCCGGGCCAACCTGGGGCCGCTTCCCGCACGCGTTCAGCCACATTTTCGCAGGCGGCTACGCGGCGGGCTATTACAGCTACCTGTGGGCCGACGTGCTGGCGGCGGATGCTTTCTCCCGCTTCGAAGAAGAGGGGATCTTCAACCGTGAAACCGGGCAGTCGTTCCTCGATAACATCCTGACTCGCGGCGGTTCTGAGGAGCCAATGGTGCTGTTCAAACGCTTCCGTGGTCGCGAGCCGCAGCTGGATGCGATGCTTGAGCATTACGGGATCAAAGGCTGATTGTTCGTGAAGATCTGCTTAGTAGATGAAACAGGCGCCGGAGACGGCGCCTTATCTGTTCTGGCGGCCCGCTGGGGGCTAGAGCACGATGAAGATAACCTGATGGCGCTGGTGATGACGCCGGAGCACCTTGAATTACGCAAGCGCGACGAACCGAAGCTCGGCGGGATTTTTGTCGATTTTGCCGGCGGCGCGATGGCGCACCGGCGCAGGTTTGGCGGCGGCCGTGGTGAGGCGGTAGCGAAAGCGGTCGGCATCAAAGGGAGCTACCTTCCGGACGTGGTCGACGCCACGGCGGGGCTGGGACGTGATGCGTTTGTGCTGGCGTCTGTCGGCTGTCATGTGCGAATGCTGGAGCGTAATCCCGTTGTCGCCGCGTTGCTCGACGACGGGCTGACGCGTGGCTACGCGGACCCGGAAATCGGCCCGTGGTTACAGGAACGGCTGCAACTCATTCATGCCTCCAGCCTGACGGCGCTGACCGATATCACCCCGCGCCCGCAGGTGGTCTATCTTGACCCGATGTTCCCGCATAAGCAGAAAAGTGCGCTGGTGAAGAAAGAGATGCGGGTGTTTCAGTCGCTGGTGGGGCCGGATTTAGATGCCGATGGCCTGCTGGAGCCGGCTCGTCAGCTCGCGACAAAGCGGGTAGTGGTGAAGCGCCCGGACTACGCGCCGCCGCTGGCGGACGTGGCTACGACCAATGCGGTGACCACGAAAGGGCACCGGTTTGATATCTACTCAGGTACACCGGAATAGTGCGGGCTGATGCTCTCACCCTAACCCTCTCCCACAGGGAGAGGGAACAAATATTAAAAACGGCAACCATGTTGCCGTTTTGTTTTTACCTTGTAGGCCCGGTAAGCGTTAGCGCCACCCGGCTTTTTTGCACTTACTCGTCTTCTTCGTCACGCAGTGGAACAATCAGCATGTCCACGTGAACGGTGTTGATCAGCTGGCGCGCTGACGACATCAGCTTGCTCCAGAAGTCCTGATGGTGACCACATACCACCAGGTCCATGTCATATTTCTTAATCGCATCAACCAAAACCTGGCCCAGGTCGCCGCTGCCGCTCAGAGTTTCGGTTATTGGGTAGCCCGCATTGGTGGAAAGTTCGCTCAGGGCGTGGTGTGTCTCTTCGGAGATGCGTTTCTGCATATCACCGAGATTCACGTCGATCAGACCGGTGTAGAGATCGGAGTAATTCACATCAACGTGAATCAGGGAAACTTTCGCGTTGTAGGGACGTGCCATGGATACCGCTTTATCAACCAGCACTTTGCTCTCCGGAGAGAGGTCTACCGCGATGAGAATGTGTTTGTAAGCCATAGTGTTACTCCTTCCTTAAGTTATCGATGACTAAATGGGAAAGCCGTCGTCTGATGCTTTCATTACGGCCCAGTTAAACATATTTTTCAAGCTTTGGTGTTGATAACGATTAACCTTGTGGCAAAAAAATTAACGGATCTCCTACACTATTTAATGAGCCGTTCGGATATTAAAACGCGAACCGGATCGACTTTTGGTCATTCTTTCACTGAACTGTCTGTCAGGGCATTGGGGTGCGGTAGCTCAGGAGCCTTGCTTCGTGGGCGGACGCCGGGGAGGATGTATGATTAGCACCGTCGCATTGTTTTGGGCGTTATGCGTGGTTTGCATAGTGAATATGGCGCGCTACTTCTCATCGTTACGTGCGCTGTTAGTGGTACTTCGTGGTTGCGATCCGTTGCTTTATCAGTATGTGGACGGTGGAGGGTTCTTCACCTCGCATGGACAGCCCAGCAAACAGATGCGACTGGTGGGATATATCTACTACCAGCGCTACCGCGATCACCACGATGAAGAGTTTATCCGTCGCTGCGAGCGCCTGCGTCGTCAGTTCATTTTAACCAGCGCCCTGTGTGGTCTGGTTGTGGTGAGTATGATTGCACTGATGATTTGGCACTGAGCATAAAAAAAGCGGGCCAGTTTCCTGACCCGCTTTTTGTCACCTCAGCCGATTAAATCAGCTTCAGCGAAATCCAGTACAGACCGCCAGACAGCAGGATGGACGCCGGAAGGGTGAACACCCAGGCCATCAGAATGTTGGTCACGGTTTTGCGTTGCAGACCGCCACCGTCAACAATCATGGTACCTGCCACGGACGAGGAGAGTACGTGGGTGGTGGATACTGGCATACCGGTGTAGCTCGCCAGACCGATAGATACCGCCGCCGTCATCTGCGCGGACATCCCCTGCGCATAGGTCATGCCTTTCTTACCGATCTTCTCGCCGATGGTGGTTGCCACACGACGCCAGCCAATCATTGTACCGATACCCAGCGCCAGCGCGACGGCCATAATGATCCAGATTGGCGCGTACTCAATGGTGTTGAGCATATCGCCTTTCAGTTTCTTCAGCAGACGCTTGTCGTCAGCATTCACCTCTGGCAGTTTCGCGACTTTATCGGTCACGTCAGAGATGCAGAGCATGATACGACGCAGCTGACCACGCTGTTCAACGGCCAGTTTGTCGTAGCTTTCGATATCACCCAGCATGCCTTTGGCGCGTTCCAGCGCGTTAATCGCGTTTGCCGGATGGCAGTGGAATTCGCCAGGCGCGGTGGTTGCACCGGCTTCCGGAGACGGGATCAGCTGATCAACGCCGGTTGCTTTTTTCAGCAGATCAGGATGCTGCTGGAAATAGGTCTCAACGTTGTTGACGGCATCACGGGTACGGGTGATTTCATAACCAGAGGCGTTCATGTTAACCACGAACCCTGCCGGTGCGACACCGATCAGAACCAGCATCACCAGACCAATGCCTTTCTGCCCATCGTTCGCGCCATGAGAGAAGGCCACGCCGATAGCGGAAATGATCAGCGCGATACGCGTCCAGAATGGCGGCTTTTTCTTACCGTCTTTCTTCTCACGCTCTGCTGGCGTCAGGTGGATACGTGCCCGTTTCTTGGTGTTGCTCCAGTAGCGACGCAGGATGAAAATCAATCCACCCGCAACCACCAGACCCACGATAGGGGAGATGATAAGAGAACCGAAAATGCCCAGAACTTTAGGCAGGTTCAGCGCATCAACGACGGATGTCCCGGTCATCAGGGCGTTCGTTAACCCGATGCCGATAATCGCGCCGATGAGGGTGTGAGAGCTGGATGCAGGCAGGCCAAAATACCAGGTACCGAGGTTCCAGATAATGGCAGCAAGCAGCATTGAGAACACCATGGCAAGGCCATGACCGGAACTCACGTTAAGCAGCAGATCCGTTGGCAGCATATGCACGATCGCATACGCAACGCTCAGTCCGCCCAGAAGGACACCAAAAAAGTTAAATACCGCCGCCATAACGACCGCAAGTTGCGATCGCATTGCGCGAGTGTAGATAACCGTTGCTACTGCGTTTGCAGTGTCGTGGAAGCCGTTGATCGCTTCGTAAAACAGAACAAAAACCAGAGCAAGCAATAATAAAAGCCCGGTATGTAAATCCAGGCCGGCAAACAAATGTAGCATAGGACGTTACGCCATTTTGAGGACATGAACGCGGCGCATTATCCAGGACAAATGCGCAACGGGCAAAGTGAAATATAGACTTTTTTTGACATACCACCTGATTTGAGAAATGTGCCTGAAAGGATAATCTTTAAATATCAATGAAATGGCTTTGTAATATCTTTTTACGCTGGTGCGACCACTGAGGAAACTTTACAATCCGCGGCAGTTAATGAAGAGGATTTTGACGTGGAAAGGTTTGATGCCGTAGTAATTGGCGCCGGTGCGGCGGGTATGTTTTGTGCGGCGATGGCCGGGCAAGCGGGTCGCCGCGTGCTGCTGCTGGATAACGGAAAAAAGCCTGGCCGCAAGATCCTGATGTCTGGCGGCGGGCGCTGCAACTTTACTAATCTATATGTTGAGCCTGCCGCCTATTTGAGCCAGAACCGACATTTTTGCAAGTCTGCGCTGGCGCGGTACACCCAGTGGGATTTTATCGAACTGGTGGGTAAATACGGTATCGCGTGGCATGAAAAGACGCTGGGACAGCTGTTCTGCGACGACTCCGCGCAGCAAATTGTCGATATGCTGGTGGCCGAGTGCGAAAAAGGCGGCGTAGTAATGCGCCTGCGCACCGAAGTGCTGGACGTCGCCCGTGACGAGCAGGGCTACACGCTGCAACTCAACGGTGAAACCGTCAGCGCCGATAACCTGGTGATCGCCAGCGGCGGCCTCTCGATGCCGGGGCTGGGTGCCTCACCGTTCGGCTATAAAATCGCCGAGCAGTTTGGCCTGAAGGTCCTGCCCACCCGCGCCGGTCTGGTACCGTTCACGCTGCATAAGCCGCTGCTGGAACAGCTTCAGACGCTCTCCGGCGTGTCTGTGCCGTCGGTCATTACGGCCGAAGACGGCACGGTGTTCCGTGAAAACCTGCTCTTTACCCATCGCGGACTCTCGGGGCCGGCGGTATTGCAGATCTCCAGCTACTGGCAGCCGGGGGAATTTGTCTCCGTCAACCTGGTGCCGGACTGCGATCTGGACGCCTTCCTCAACGAGCAACGCGCCGCGCACCCGAATCAAAGCCTGAAAAATACCCTGGCGATGCAGTTGCCGAAGCGTCTCGTGGAGTGCTTGCAGGTGTTAGGGCAAATTCCGGATGTTGCGCTCAAGCAGCTCAACAGCCGCGAGCAGGAAACGCTGGTGGAGACGCTGACGAACTGGCGCGTACAGCCAAACGGCACCGAAGGTTACCGCACGGCGGAAGTCACGCTGGGCGGCGTGGATACAAACGAACTCTCATCCCGCACGATGGAAGCCCGCAACGTGCCGGGTCTTTATTTCATTGGTGAAGTGATGGACGTGACCGGCTGGCTCGGCGGCTATAACTTCCAGTGGGCGTGGGCCAGTGCCTGGGCATGCGCGCAGGCACTGGCTGAAAAGAACGGTTAATATTTATTTCTTTAGCGTGCTGCGTCCTTAACGGGTTCACGCTTTTTATTGTGTGCATGGTGTTTTGTCTTCTTAAAAGGGTTGTCTATGTCAGCTGCTCATCTCGGTTTCCCGACGGAAACCGTTGTTGTTTTTGTGGTGATGGCCGTTGGGGCGATGTTTATCGACCTCTTCATGCACCGTCACGATAAGCCGATTTCGCTGAAAAGCGCGGTCATGTGGTCCATCTTCTGGGTCATGATGGCGATGGCCTTCGCCGGATTCTTATACGTGCACCACGGCGCGGAGATGGCCAGTCTGTTCCTGACCGGCTATGCGCTGGAAGAAGTGCTCTCCGTCGATAACCTGTTTGTGATGATGGCGATCTTCGCCTGGTTCGGCGTGCCGGATAGATATCGTCACCGCGTACTCTACTGGGGCGTGCTCGGGGCAATTGTGTTCCGCGGTATTTTTGTTGCCATCGGTACCAGCCTGCTGAGCCTGGGGCCGTATGTTGAGGTCATTTTTGCGCTGGTCGTCGGCTGGACGGCGGTGATGATGCTGAAGCGCAATGAAGAGAGCGATGAAGTAGAAGATTACTCCGGCCATCTGGCGTACCGCCTGGTGAAACGCTTCTACCCGGTCTGGCCAAAAATCAGCAGCCATGCGTTTATCCTGACCCAAAAAGAGGTAGATGCCGAACTGGAGAAGCCTGAAAACAAGGATGTAATGGTCGGCCGCGTGAAGAAGGCGAAGCGCTACGCGACGCCGTTACTGCTCTGCGTCGCGGTGGTGGAGCTGTCCGACGTGATGTTCGCCTTCGATTCCGTACCCGCAATCATTGCCGTCAGCCGTGAGCCGCTGATTATCTACAGCGCCATGATGTTCGCGATCCTCGGCCTGCGTACCCTTTACTTCGTGCTGGAAGCGCTGAAGCAGTATCTGGTGCATCTGGAAAAAGCGGTGGTGTTACTGCTGTTTTTCGTGGCGTTCAAGCTGGGGCTGAATGCGACCGACCACTTCTGGCATCACGGCTATAACATCGGTGCCACGGCAAGCCTGTTTGTGGTGCTGGGGGTACTGGCGCTGGGGATCATTGCGAGCATAATGTTCCCCGGAAAACGTGAGGCCTGATGTATCTCTTTTCTCCCTCTCCCTGTGGGAGAGGGCCGGGATGACGGCACCAGACCGCAGCTGATTAACGCTTAATCGGTGAATTCCGGCGCTTGCCTGGCGGATGAAAATGCCGCCAGTGTGGATCCTGCGCCGCGGCAAGCAACTCATGGTCGCCACGCGTGTCGCCCCAGGCGCGCAGGTGATACGCGTTCAGATCGCCATAGACTTTCTCCAGCCTCGCCACCTTCTGTGCACAACGGCAGTTATGACCGGTGATCCGCCCGGTCAGCTTACCGTCTTTCACTTCCAGCTGCGTGCCAATCAGCTTAATGCCGAGCTTATCGGCCCACGGCTGCAATACCAGCGCCGGGGAGGCGGAGCAAATTGTCACTTCCGCACCGGAATTGACCTCATTGGCGACGGCCAGCACGCCTTCCGGGCGCATCAGCTTGTTCCAGTATTTTTCACAGAAGGCTTCCGCCTGCTGACGTAACCAGTGCTCATCCACCCCCGTCAGGAAGGTTTTGATCAACACCTCTTTCAGCTCATCACGCGTCAGCTTGCGGCGCACACAGTGCAGCGTAGGCAGGGCCATGCGCACCAGTCGGCCAGCAAAGTAGCGCTTGCCAAAGGCAAAGCGCAGGAACGGGATAAAACTGTCGTGGTGCGTCAACGTACCATCAAAGTCAAAGACAGAGAGCACGCTGGACTTCGCCACGGCTTCGTCGGCAATCATATTGGTCATAAATACGTCTTAGCTGTAATACACATTCTGCGGATCAGTTTACCTGCTTTATCTGAACAGTCCTTACATCACCACCATTTTTTTCACGATCTTGCGATCTGAAAGTGAGTCCATTTTTGGTCTCGATAGTCGTTGGTGAAAAAATGAACTGTCTATATTATCGCCACATCGAAAGATATTTCGGGGGAACATTGGCCCCCACACGTAAGGAAAAATTCACGCTAAGCCACGATTTTTGATATGACGTTAAGATCGCTTATTTCAATCCTCACACTCAGTTTTGCTTCGTTTTCTGCAATGAGTTTTCAACTGCCCGCATCGATGATCTCAATGAACGCTGCATTTGCGGAATCACCCGCGAAATCGGCGCTGTTTCATCAGGAAACGGGCCCGCTGCGCTCGCGCATTCTCGACCAATACCATAAGTGGAAGGGTACCCAGTATAAGTGGGGTGGCACAAGTCACCGCGGCGTGGATTGTTCTGCGCTAATGCAGCACCTGTTCAGCGATGCGGCGCATCTTAATTTACCGCGCACGACCAGCGAGCAAATCCATCGCGGCGTGCGGGTGGCGCAGTACCGTCTTAAAGCCGGCGACCTGGTCTTCTTCCAGACGGGACCAAACCGCAAGCATGTCGGCGTTTACATCGGTGACAACCGGTTTATTCACGCCTCCAGCAGCCAGGGTGTGACGGTTTCCACCCTGACCGATAACTACTGGCAGGCACATTACATCACGGCCCGCCGTGTGATGGGCAGTGCAGCGTAACGGGATCAGACGATGTCATCCACCACGCCACCGTCGACGCGCAACGCTGCGCCCGAGGTGGCGGAGGCCTGGGGCGAACAAACATAAATCACCATATTGGCCACCTCTTCTACCGTGGCCGCACGCTGGATAACCGAGCTGGGGCGGTTGGCCATGACAAATTCTTTCGCCAGTTGCTCCAGCGATTTACCGGTTCTCTCGATCTCGTCTTTCATCATCGCAGCAAAACCGTCCGACATTGTCGGGCCCGGCAGCACGCTGTTCACCGTGACGCCGCTGCCAGCCACGAACTTCGCCAGCCCGCGCGCCAGCGAGAGCTGGGCGGTTTTCGTCACGCCATAGTGGATCATATCCGCAGGAATATTGCAGGCCGATTCTGACGAGATAAACACCACACGACCCCAGCCTTTTTGTACCATGCCGGGTAGCAGGGCGCGGGAGAGACGCACGCCGGACATCACGTTTGTTTGCCAGTAGCGTTCCCAGGTCTCGTCGTCGGTGGAATAAAAATCCTGCTGGCCATAAATCCCGGCGTTATTCACCAGAATATCGACGTGCGTGGCAACCCTGAGCAGTTCGTCAACGCCCTCCTGCGAGCTCAGGTCGGCGATGGCGGCGCGGACCTGCACGCCAGGCACCACCTGCTGTAGCGCCTGAATGCCTTTGTTCACCGAGTCGACGCTGCGCCCGTTCACGATCACTTCCGCACCGCTCTCCGCCAGCCCCCGGGCGATGGCAAATCCAATACCGCCGGTAGACGCGGTCACCAGCGCCACTTTCCCCGTTAAATCAATTTTCATCATTCGCTCCTTGTCGTCTTATGCCTTTACGCTTAAAGCGTAGCAGTTGACGATGGCGGACCCTCTTTAAAAAGGCGCAACAGCGTCTCGACCTGCTCGTCCAGAGGGCTGAGGGAGCGTTTGACGATGAGGTGCAGCGGCGTGGCGCGACGTACGCCGTGGCTGAGCGGCAGCGTTTTAAGGATGCCCTGCTGGAGCGGGGTCTGAATGCGTTCTTCCGGTAACCAGCCGTATCCAACCTGATACATCACCGCTTCGATCGCGGCATCGATGGTGGAGAATGTCCACGACTCCCCGGAGGGGCGAACGGTGGGCTGGCTGTCTGCGATCTGAATGCGCGGCCACGGTCGTAGGATCTCGTCGTTAAGCGGTGTATCCAGCGCAAACAGCGGGTGCGCGTGATGCGCGACGGCAACAAAATCGATATTCATCAGCCATTCGCCCAGGCCGGTAATGTCCTGGCGGCGGGTTAAGACCATCACGTCGGCTTCATCATTGAGCGCATCTGCGCGGCTGTTTTCCAGCACTTCGGTGAGCCGAACCTGCGTTTGCGGGTACAACTGCTGAAACTGGCGCAAAATCGCGAACAGCCGGCTGCGCGGAAAAATACTGTCGACCATCAAGTCGATACGGGTTCGCATCCCGCTGCGCAGGGTCGCAGCGCGCGTTTCAACATAGGCGAAAGCTTTCAACAGCGGTTTAACCTGATTCAGCAACAGCTCGCCCGCCGGGGTCAGCACGGCCCGTCTGCCTTCTGTCATTAAGAGCGCCACGCCCAGCCGCTCCTGCAAAAGCGACAGGTTGTAGCTGACTGAGGACTGGCTGCGGTGGGTCTCTTCCGCCGCCTTAGCGAAGCTGCCAGCCTCGATGACTCTCTCCAGCAAGGCCCATTGTTCGAGCGTCGTCTTATGCATAACTGATCTAAATTTTGGATGAATTTGATTCAAACATAGCGTTATTCATTCGATTTTTAAAGGAGTACGATCGTCTCATCAAAACAAAGGAGACATCTTATGAACACCTTCGACAAACATGATTTAAGCGGCTTCGTCGGCAAACATCTGGTTTATACCTACGATAATGGCTGGAACTACGAAATTTACGTCAAAAACGAGAATACCCTCGACTACCGTATTCACAGTGGTCTGGTGGGTAACCGTTGGGTAAAAGATCAGCAGGCATATATCGTTCGCGTTGGGGAAAGCATCTATAAAATTTCCTGGACGGAACCAACCGGTACCGACGTGAGCCTGATCGTGAACCTGGGCGACAGCCTGTTCCACGGCACCATCTTCTTCCCGCGCTGGGTCATGAATAATCCGGAAAAAACCGTCTGCTTCCAGAACGATCACATTCCGCTGATGAACAGCTACCGTGATGCCGGGCCGGCGTATCCGACAGAAGTGATTGATGAATTTGCCACCATCACCTTCGTGCGCGACTGTGGTGCGAATGATGATAGCGTGATCAATTGCGCGGCCAGCGAGCTGCCTGCAAACTTCCCGGAAAATTTAAAATAAGATCGGTAACACGTGAACGGGACATCGGCCATGTTGGATTTTACCGGCATGGCCGTTTTTTATGCCGCAGAAATGTCGGGGTAAGTAACACATTCCGCCGTTAAGGTGAAAGGCGTAGGGGTACAGACCGCCAGACTCAGCGAGCCAAAACGTAGCTGGCTGACCGGGAGCGACTGGGCGGTGCTGTCAATGCTGACAATCTGCCACGCGCTGCCGCCGCGCTGTTTGACGATTGCCTCTTTGCGCGTCCAGATGCGCCAGAATGCGGAAAGCTGCTCTTCCGGCGCTTCACGTTCCAGCTCGTCATGTTCGGTGAGGCTGAAAACGGCATTTGCCAGCGCCTGCCAGTTCTCCCGCGGGCGGATCACTTCGATATCGCAGCCCACTTCACCCTCATCGCTCATCAGCAGCGCAATGTCGTTCCCGCTGTGGCTCAGGTTAAACCACAGCGGATGACCGTTAGCGAAGGCCGGTTTTCCCTGCTCGCCGTAAATTATCTCGGGAAGCGGTGAGGGGGATAAGGTTCTGGCGAGCAGCGTCCGGCCTGCAAGCCAGGAAGCGTGTCGTGCACCCTGTGGTGCCATGTCTGCGAGCGTTGACGCCAGCGGGTCCGCGCTAAGGGTGGAGATCTTTCCCAGTACAAACTGGTACATAGTTACGCCCAGCGTTGAATGATTATCGAGGTATTGATGCCGCCAAAGGCAAAGTTATTGCTCTGAATAAATTCGCAATCAATCGGGCGGGTTTCCCCCATAATATAATCTAAAGTGCCGCATTGCTCATCCGGTTATCCCGGCAAACGGCTTTTTGGCCGACCCGGACCCAGAAGAATGGCGAGTTTACTGCCTCCTTTCGTGGTTTCCATCCAGATTTTACAGACGCTGGTAAGCGGCACTGAGAGCAGCATACCCACCGGACCCAGCAGCCATCCCCAGATCAGTAACGATAAAAACACCACCATCGTCGACATGCCCAGACGGTGACCCATCATGCGCGGCTCAAGAATATTACCCAGCACCATATGCACGACGAGGAACAGCGCCCCTACCAGCATGCACTCATAAAAACCGTTGAACAGGAACGCCTGGATCATCGGCGGAACGGCGGAAAGCACCGCGCCGATATTGGGTACGTAGTTCAGTAAAAACGCCAGCACGCCCCACATCAGCGCGAACTGCACGTCAAGCAGTACCAGCCCCAGCCAGACGATCGCACCGGTCCACAGGCTTAACAGCGTTTTCAGCGCCAGATATTTGGACACGCCCTTCAGCGCGCGGTGCAAGCCGGCAATGTGGATCTGCGGATTGTTCAGGGCAAAACGCAGTTTATAGGGCACGTGGCGCACTTCGAACAGCATAAACACCACCGTCATCACCAGCAGCAGAATGCTGGCCATTGCCCCGGAAAGCCCGGTCATCAACGTGGTGGCGTAGGTCATCACCTTCTCGGAATCCATCCTGCGCAGCATCCGTTCCGGTGAGATATGCAGATTCACGAACGGCAACATGCGCTGAAGATCGACCAGCTTGCGCGTCAGCTCTTTATTGTACTGCGGCAGCATGGTGGAAAATTCGCTCAGCGAGGCGGCGAGCACGCCGAACAGCGCCGTCAGGACAACCAGCATCACCATAACCACAATGGTAATCGCGACCGGGCGGCTGATGCCCCGGCGTAAAAACCATGTCACCAGCGGGTTGAGCACGATGGCGAAAAACAGCGCCAGCAGAAGCTGAACAATAATATCCGCCGCGGCGTGGATACCCGCAAGGATAACCACCAGGCAGGCAAGTTTTAATAAAATATGAAGTCCGACTTTATCGGGCGGGCTGGCAGTCATAAGAATTCCTTTTTCCGGGGGGCGTGTTAATTGTAGTGCGCCGGATGGGCTTCGTCTGGAGCGTTAGTCTGAAAGTCGTGGCAAAAAAATGGCCCCCGGCGCAAGCGACGGAGGCCACGGTAGCCTGGTGAATGATTACTGGATCACGAGGGTGTTAATGATGTTTTCAGCGGCGGTCTGCGCTTTCTGCTGATTGTCTGCGGGCAGGGTGATCTGCATGGTCAGCAGTTTATTGTCCACCTTGCCGAGCACCACGGAGGAGTACGCCGTCTGGCCTTTGGCAGAGATGATGCTGTCCAGCTGTTGCAGCGTGTGGCCTTTCAGTTCAACAGACTTGTTGGTGACCACCTGAAGCTGCGGGTCGCGGCTGCGCTGCTGATCTTCCAGGCGTTTGGCCAGCACGCCCAGATCTTCGCTGGTATCGTCACCGACGATCACAATCACCGCTTTTTGGCCGGTGGCATCGGAATAGACGTGCATGTTGTTCGCCTGGGTGCCCAGCTTACCGCTCTGGTCGGTCATGTCCGCGGGCAGAGAGAAACTGAGTTTGCCATCCATCAGGCTCACCGGCTGACCGCTGGCGTTGCTTTCTGCTGACGCGCCCTGAGCAGGCGTTTTGGTGTCGCTGTTATCACAGGCTGCAAGGCCAACAACCAGCAGGCCAATCCCGACATATTTAACCAGATTGCGCATTGACTTCTTCCTTTCGATAAACGGCCATAACGGCTCATTCGTTCATCTTATCACAACTGATAAAGCGAACCCTTAACCTGCCTGCAATGCGGAGATTTCAGATTTATCTGCCAGCCTTTTCAGCAGCATATTCAACAGTACGCCGTACATTGGCAGGAAGAAGACCAGGCTGATAAGCACCTTGAAGGCGTAGTCCACCAGAGCGATTTCCATCCAGTGTTCTGCCATGAAGGCGTCCGGGCTGCGCCAGAAGGCGATGAAGAAGAAGGCCAGCGTATCGCTCACGTTCCCGAACAGCGTGGAGGCCGTTGGCGCCATCCACCAGCGATGGTTCTGACGCAGGCGGTTAAACACGTGGACATCGAGGATCTGCCCCAGGGCATAGGCCATAAAGCTGGCGGTGGCAATACGCGCGACGAACAGGTTGAAGTGCGTCAGCGCTTCGAAGCCCTGCCAGTTGCCCATGTAAAACAGCGAGGAGATGGCATAGGAGACGAACAGTGCCGGGATCATCACCGCAAAAATAATCCGCCGCGCCAGCGGTGCGCCAAAAATACGCACGGTTAAATCCGTCGCGAGGAAAATAAACGGGAAACTGAACGCGCCCCAGGTGGTATGGAAACCAAAAATGGAGATGGGGAGCTGTACCAGATAGTTACTGGAGATGATCACCAGCAGATGAAATAGCGAAAGCCAGAACAACGCCTTGACGCGCTGCGATTGTGTAAAGGAGTTCATATTGTACCTTTTTGATTAATATTTGGGGTGAGGGAACCCAATAAAGCCGCCGCATGATACTGCTTTGACGACACTTTGCAATGGCTAATTTTCACGCAATCGTTAACCTGGTTTGCATTGACGATAGCGGGGCGTAAACTACAGCCGTTTTTACCTGAACGAGAAGAAAATGACCGACCTGTTTTCCAGCCCAGACCACACGCTTGATGCTCAGGGCCTCCGCTGCCCGGAGCCGGTAATGATGGTGCGTAAAACCGTCCGTAACATGCAGAGCGGCGAAACGCTGCTGATCGTCGCCGATGACCCGGCTACCACCCGTGATATCCCCGGCTTTTGTACCTTTATGGAACATGAACTGGTGGCGCAGCAAACCGAGACCTTGCCGTACCGGTATTTGATTCGTAAGGGATAAGCCCTTACCCCGGCCCTCTCCCACAGGGAGAGGAAGAAAGCCTTTCTAAACCAGCGTTTCAAAATTTCGCGCTTTTTGTGAGGCGCTTCACCCTCCCTTTTCCAGCCGTAGTCTATTTTTTAAACGTCAAAAACTAAAACACTGTTTTAACGCTTATCTCACTGCCCTGGAGTTGACTCAATGAAAACGACCCTCAAGCCGTTACTGGCCGCGCTGTGCCTGTCTGCTTTTGCCTGCACCGTCTCCGCACAAACCATAAAAGCTGCCGATGTGCATCCTGAAGGCTATCCGAACGTGGTGGCGGTTCAGCACATGGGTGAAAAACTCAAACAACAAACCGATGGCAGGCTGGAGATTAAGGTCTTCCCCGGCGGCGTGCTGGGGGATGAAAAGCAGATGATTGAGCAGGCGCAGATGGGGGCGATCGACATGATCCGCGTCTCCATGGCACCGGTGGCCGCCATCCTGCCGGATATCGAAGTGTTTACGCTGCCCTACGTGTTCCGCGATGAAGACCACATGCACAAGGTGATCGACGGGGATATCGGCAGGCAGATCGGCGACAAACTCACCGCCAACCCGAAATCGCGTCTGGTCTTCCTTGGCTGGATGGATTCCGGCACCCGCAACCTGATCACCAAAGAGCCGATCGTCAAACCGGACGATCTGAAAGGGAAGAAAATCCGCGTGCAGGGCAGCCCGGTAGCGCTGGCCACGCTGAAAGCGATGGGGGCAAACTCGGTGGCGATGGGCGTCAGCGAGGTGTACAGCGGCATGCAGACCGGAGTGATTGACGGCGCGGAGAACAACCCGCCAACCTTTATCGCCCATAACTACATGCCGGTCGCCAAAAACTACACGCTAAGCGGCCACTTTATCACCCCGGAAATGCTGCTCTACTCCAAAGTGAAATGGGACAAGCTCAGCGCTGACGAACAGCAAAAGATCCTGACGCTGGCCCGCGAAGCGCAGTTCGAGCAGCGCAAGCTGTGGAATGCGTATAACGACCAGGCGCTGGCGAAAATGAAGGCTGGCGGCGTGCAGTTCCACGACATCGATAAAACGGTGTTTATCAAGGCGACAGAGCCGGTGCGCGCGCAGTATGGCGACAAGCATCAGGATCTGATGAAAGCCATCGCTGACGTCCAGTAAGCCGGAGTACGTATGTCCGAACTCTACCTGAAGTGGATGGACCGTCTGTACCTGCTTGCCATGGTGGTGGCGGGTCTCTCGCTACTGGTGATGACGATTGTGATCCCCATTGGCATTTTCTCTCGCTATGTGCTCAATCGCGGCGAATCCTGGCCGGAGCCGATCGCCATTATCTGCATGGTGACGTTTACCTTTATCGGCGCGGCGGTGAGCTACCGCGCCGGGTCGCATATAGCGGTCAACATGCTCACCGACCGCCTGCCCGCGTCGCTGCAAAGCGTGTGCGCCCGGGCGGTGGATCTGCTGATGCTGCTCATCTCCGGCCTGATGTGCTGGTACAGCTACTGGCTGTGCGTCGAGCTGTGGGAACAGCCGGTGGCGGAGTTTCCGCTCCTGACCTCCGGCGAAAGCTATCTGCCGCTGCCTGTCGGGTCGGCCATTTTGATCCTGTTTGTGCTTGAACGCCTGCTGTTTGGCTCGCAGGAAAACCGTCCGGTCGTGCTGATCGGCAATCACAGTTAAGGGGTGAACAATGGATGCGTTTGTTTTGTTATTCACCCTCGCCATTTTGCTGGCGCTGGGGATGCCGGTGGCCTTCGCTGTCGGCTTAAGCGCCGTGGCGGGCGCGCTGTGGATTGACCTGCCGCTGGAGGCGCTGATGATCCAGATCACCAGCGGGGTCAATAAATTTACCCTGCTGGCGATCCCGTTCTTCATTCTTGCCGGGGCGATCATGGCGGAAGGGGGCATTGCCCGACGGCTGGTTAACTTCGCGTACGTTTTTGTCGGCTTTATTCGCGGCGGGCTGTCGCTGGTGAACATCGTGGCATCAACGTTCTTCGGCGCGATTTCCGGCTCGTCGGTGGCGGATACGGCGTCTATCGGCAGCGTGATGATCCCGGAGATGGAGAAGAAAGGCTATCCGCGCGAATACGCGGCGGCGGTGACGGCCAGCGGGTCGGTGCAGGCAATTTTGATCCCGCCCAGCCATAACTCGGTAATTTACTCTCTGGCGGCGGGGGGAACGGTCTCCATCGCCACGCTGTTTATCGCCGGCGTGCTGCCGGGGCTGCTGCTGGGGCTGTGCCTGATGATCCTCTGTCTCGGATTCGCCCACAAGCGCGGTTACCCGAAGGGTGAGAAAATCCCGTTTAAGCAGGCGGTGAAGATTTTACTTGATGCCCTGTGGGGGCTGATGACGGTGGTGATTATCCTCGGCGGGATCTTGTCCGGGATATTCACGGCGACCGAATCCGCCGCCGTGGCCTGCCTTTGGGCATTCTTCGTCACCATGTTCATCTACCGTGATTACAAATGGAGCGAACTGCCGAAGCTGATGTGCCGGACGGTGAAAACGGTCACTATCGTGATGATTTTAATAGGCTTTGCCGCGGCGTTTGGCGCAGTGATGACCTATATGCAGCTGCCGTCGCGCATCACCGAATTCTTCACCTCGCTGTCCGATAACAAATACGTGATCCTGATGTACCTTAACATCATGCTACTGCTGATTGGCACGCTGATGGACATGGCGCCGATCATCCTGATCCTGACCCCGGTGCTGCTGCCGGTGACCAACTCGCTGGGGATCGACCCGGTGCATTTTGGAATGATCATGATGGTGAACCTGGGGATTGGGCTGATCACGCCGCCGGTCGGGTCGGTGCTGTTCGTGGCGAGCGCGGTGAGTAAGCAGAAGATCGAGCACGTGGTGCGGGCGATGCTGCCGTTTTACGGTATGTTGCTGGTGGTGCTGGGAATGGTGACGTACATCCCGGCGATATCACTGTGGCTGCCGGGGGTGTTAGGGATGCAGTGATGCGTGCGGCCTGATGCCCTCACCCCGGCCCTCTCCCGCGGGGAGAGGGGGCAAACACGAGAAACGGCAACCCGGTTGCCGTTTCACTTTTACCTTTGACGCAACAGCCGCAACGCGTTCGCCGTGACCAGCACTGTCGCCCCCGTATCCGCCAGCACCGCCAGCCACAGGCCGGTCATGCCGAGCAGCGTGGTGACCAGGAATATCCCCTTCAGCCCCAGCGCAATGCCGATGTTCTGCCGAATATTGGCGCGCGTCGCACGCGCAAGATCTATCATCTGCGCCAGCCCGGTCAGGCGGTTGTGCGTCAGCGCCGCGTCGGCGGTCTCCAGCGCTACGTCGGTGCCGCTGCCCATTGCAATGCCGATGGTAGAAGCTTTCATTGCCGGGGCATCGTTAATACCGTCGCCGACCATCGCCAGCGGGGCGTGCGCGTTTAATTCCGTTACGGCACTCACCTTGTCCGCAGGCAATAACCCGGCCTTAAACGCCAGCCCCAGCTCGCCGGCAATCGCGGCCGCCGCGCGCGGGTTATCACCGGTCAGGATCACGCCCTGTACCCCCAGCCTGTGCAGCGCGTCGACGGCGTCTTTCGCATCGTCGCGCAGGGTATCGCGCAGCGCCAGCATGCCCATCGGTACACTGTCCTGCATCACGGCAACGACCGTCTGACCGGCCTGCTCTAATGCCTCAGCCTGTGGATTCGCGAACGCACCTGCCGCGGCGATCAGCACTTTTTTGCCTTCGACCACGGCTTCAATCCCTGACCCGACCAGCGCTCGCTGGGCGGTTGCTGAAGGGATGTTCAGCCCGCGCGACTGCGCTTCACGCACAATCGCCTGCGCCAGCGGGTGAGTGGAGCCCTGCTCTACGGCAGCAGCAAGCGTCAGCAGGGCGTCTTCACTGATGTCCCGTGGATAAACGCCGGTTACCTGCGGTTTGCCGACCGTGAGCGTGCCGGTCTTATCGAAGGCAATATGCTGGATCTGGCTCAGCTGCTCCAGTGCCGCACCGCCCTTAATCAGCGCCCCGTGACGTGCCGCCGCCGCCAGCCCCGATGTTATCGCTGCCGGGGTGGAGATCACCAGCGCGCACGGACAGCCGATCAGCAGCAGGGTCAGCCCTTTATAAATCCAGCCCTCCCACGCCGCGCCGAAGAACAACGGTGGAACCACGGTAACCAGCAGCGCCACCATCATGATGGCGGGGGTGTAGATTCGGCTGAAACGGTCGATAAAGCGTTCGACCGGCGCGCGGCGCTCTTCGGCCTCTTCAATCAGCCTGAGGATACGGTCGATGGCGCTGTCACCCGGTTCGGACAGGACCTTGAGCTGGACCAGTCGGTCGACGCTGGTGGCACCCGCAGGTACTTTTTCACCCGCCGCGCGCGCTACCGGGATGGATTCTCCGGTCAAGGCACTTTCATCAAAGCTGGCGGTGGCGGTAACGAGAGCCCCGTCGGCTGGCAGACGCCCGCCTGCGGCGACTTCAATCACGTCGCCCGGGCGCAGCGTGTTGATGGCGACCGTTTCACGTTTGCCTTCATTAATCCGCGTGGCGGTTTCCGGCTTCAGCGCCATCAGCGCGCTCACCCCCTTACGTGCCCGGCTCGCCGCCCAGCCCTCAAGCCTTTCGCCAATCAAGAACAGCAGCAGCACCATCGCCGCTTCCGCCGTCGCGCCAATAAATAGCGCGCCGATGGCCGCCACGCTCATCAGCGTTTCGATGGCAAACCAGCTGCCGCTTCTCATCAGGCGCAACGCCTGACGGGCAATCGGGAACAGGCCGACCAGCGTGGTGGCGATAAATGCCAGATTGCCGAACGGGTGGTTAATCTGCTCCAGTCCCCAGCTCAGGGTCATCATAATGATGAGCGTGATAAGGGGCAGGTTTTCTTTAAGCGGGGACGTTTTTTCAGCGGGCGCCGTTTCGCTGCGCAGGGTATAACCCGCTTTGCCGACGGCGGCTTCAACCTGTCTGCTGACGTCGTTTTCGGCGCTAACCAGCAGCTTTTCGGTAGCGAACAGCACCTGAACGTGGTTCACGCCCGGCACCTGCTTCACCGCGTTTTCCACTTTGCGGGCGCAGGCCGCGCAGTCCATACCGTTGACCACCCAGCTGTAGTGATTGCCGTTTTGAGGCAGCGCTTCGACCTGCGTTTCGCACGTACCCTCGCAGCAGCAGTCCTCTTTTGGCGGAACCGGGCTGAGCTTAAGGGCCGAGAATTGAGGCGCTTTTTTAGGTGTTTCTGGAGTCGACATGGCAGTCTCCGGTAATGATAATTTTCTCATTTACCGCAGCATACACTCTGGAGTCGACTCCAGAGTCAAGCGTTATTTAGATATACAGCGAACGCACAATCAGGAAGTGTCCGGCAAAGTAGCAGGCGGCGGAAATCGCATTATCCGCACGGAAGCGGCGGCGATAGTGACTGCCCAGCCAGACGATATTGCCGATTAACAACAGCGCGGCGCCGAAGAATGCAGACATCGCCTGAGAGGTCGGTCGGAAGAACCACAGCTCGCCCGCCAGCCACACCATCACCAGCGTCATGGCGATAAACGTACAGACCGGCAGACGCATCTCTTCCAGACGCGACCAGATCACCGCAATAAGCAGGGCACCAATCACCAGCAGCACCAGCGGCAGCGGCCAGAAGAAGGAGAGCGTCATCTGGCTGGCGAAGTAGATGGTATAGAGCAGATGCGACAGGAAGAACGCCCCCACGGCGTAAAGCAGGCGCTGGCGCGGCAGCAGGGTTAAGGCATCGCCAATCAGGGAAGCACACAGCCCCGCGAGGACAAGATAGCTAATGGCGTTAAACATCGGTGCCTGCCAGGCAAGCAACAGCAGGAGTAATAGCGTGACGGGTTTAAACAACCAGCGCTGCCAGGCTGGGCCACGGTAAGACGCATCGACATATAGCCATGCGGAAAAACAGACAGCGATAAATGACCAAAGCATATTAACTCCCTGTAACTGTTGAGGCTGAATGATCAGTTCCTGATCCAGTGTAGTGACGCGAGCGGGCGTTTGGCAATGCCGGGGCAGGCGAGGTATCCTGAATTCCGCATAATCTGATGGGATTTTTCAATGAGCAAGATGCCGCTGTTTTTCATTATCGTGGTGGCGATTATCATCATTGCCGCCTCGTTTCGCTTCGTGCAGCAGCGCCGTGAGAAGGCCGACAACGACGCCGCGCCCCTGATGCAAAAGCGCGTGGTGGTGACGAACAAGCGTGAAAAGCCGCTCAACGACCGCCGATCTCGCCAGCAGCAGGTGACGCCTGCCGGCACAACGATGCGCTATGAAGCAAGCTTTAAGCCGGAAACCGGCGGGCTGGAGATGACCTTCCGCCTGGAGGCGCAGCAGTACCACCAGCTGACGGTGGGGGAGAAAGGCACGCTGAACTACAAAGGGTCGCGGTTTGAAGGGTTTAGGGCGGAATAATGCGCGATCGGTCCCCTCTCCCGGTGGGAGAGGGTTAGGTTGAGGTATCAGGCCGCACCCTACTTCTTCACCTGCGCCTTAAACTTCTTCATCCACACCAGCAGCTCAAATACGCCGAAAATAAACACCCGCAGCTGCTGCCAGCCGGTCATCGGTGGGCCATCTTTCGGCAGACCGTTTTTCAGCATCACCATCTGCAAGGCATGCATGAACGCGGTAAAAATCAGCGCCACGTTAATAAAGATATTTAGCGGACGCGGGAACGGGTGCACCAGATTCAAAATTAAAAATGCCCATACGCCCAGCATCAGCAAGCGCCCTACGTTAATCAGTACTGGCATCGGATCCTCCTTGTGCCTGACGGTGATACAGACGATAAGCCACCTGACCGGCGACCTTTTCGCGGTGCAGATCCCAGTGAACGGGAACGGGCGGCAGGCCATTTTCCACTTCGCTTTCAACGTAAATCAGCGCGTCGTCCGCCAGCCAGCCATTTTTTTCCAGCAACGATAATGTCTCTTCCAGCAGCCCTTTACGGAACGGCGGGTCAACAAACACCACGCTGAACGGCGTCCCCTGTTGGGCGAGGAAGCTCAGCGTGTTGGTATTCACCACTTTGGCGTTGGTTGCCTTCAGCGTAGCCAGATTTTGCTGCAACGTCTGCGCGACGCCGCGCTCCATCTCCAGCAGCGTGGCGCTCGCAGCATAGCGCGACAGCGCTTCCAGCCCTAATGCGCCGCTTCCGGCGAAGCAGTCCAGGCAGTTGGCGTCTACCATAGACGGGGCGAGCCAGTTAAACAGCGTCTCGCGAACGCGGTCCGTGGTGGGGCGTAAACCGGGGCTGTCCGGCACCGGTAATTTCCGGCCTCGCCACTGACCGCCGATAATGCGAATTTGACCGGCCGGGGCGCGGGTGGGTTTCTTCATCTCAGGAAAGCTCTGTTAACCATTGCCCTGCGATTGCGGGCGGTGATGTCAATTAAGTAAAGTGTTAGACTATTTCATCATTTTTTTAGCTTCCCTGTATATAGCGCCGCGAGGAGTGTAGTCGCAGATGGCAAAACAAAAAAAACGTGGCTTCTTTTCCTGGTTGGGTTTCGGTGAAAAAGAGCAAGAAACAGAACAGAAAACCGAAGAACAGCAGGTTGTAGAAGAGCAGTCACAGCCTGAAACGCCTGTCGAAACCGCTGCGGTTATCGAAGCGGAAGAGTCAGCCCACAGCAAAGAAGAGATTGAATCCTTTGCCGAAGAGGTGGTTGAGGTTACTGAACAGGTTCAGGAGAGCGAAAAACCAGAGCCGGTTATCGTTGACACCCTTACCGAAGCGCCGCAGGCCGCTGTCGAACACGAAGATCTGCCGCTGCCGGAAGAGGTGAAAGCTGAAGAGGTTTCTGCCGAAGAGTGGCAGGCCGAAGCGGAAACCGTTGAAATTGTTGAGGCGGTGGAAGAAGAAGCGGCCCTTGAGCCTGAGCTGACCGACGAAGAGCTGGAAGCCCAGGCGCTGGCGGCGGAAGCCGCTGAAGAAGCGGTGATCGTCGTGCCGGTGGAAGAGCAAGAGCAGCCTGAAGAAGAGATCGTTCAGGAGCAGGAAAAACCGACCAAAGAAGGTTTCTTCGCGCGCCTGAAGCGCAGCCTGCTCAAAACCAAAGAAAACTTAGGTTCCGGATTTATCAGTCTGTTCCGCGGCAAAAAGATCGACGACGATTTGTTTGAGGAGCTGGAAGAGCAACTGCTGATTGCGGACGTGGGCGTGGAAACCACCCGGAAAATCATCGCTAACCTGACCGAAGGGGCGAGCCGCAAACAGCTGCGTGACGCCGAGGCGCTGTACGGCCTGCTGAAAGATGAGATGGGTGAAATTCTCGCAAAAGTTGACGAACCGCTTAATATTGAAGGCAAAATGCCGTTTGTTATCCTGATGGTTGGCGTCAACGGCGTGGGTAAAACCACTACTATTGGCAAGCTGGCGCGCCAGTTTGAGCAGCAGGGTAAATCGGTGATGCTGGCGGCGGGCGATACCTTCCGTGCGGCAGCGGTGGAACAGCTCCAGGTGTGGGGCCAGCGCAACAATATTCCGGTCATTGCTCAGCACACCGGCGCGGATTCCGCGTCCGTGATTTTCGATGCCATCCAGGCGGCGAAGTCGCGAAACGTGGACGTGCTGATTGCGGATACCGCAGGGCGTTTGCAGAACAAATCGCACCTGATGGAAGAACTGAAGAAAATCGTTCGCGTCATGAAGAAGCTGGACGAAGATGCACCGCATGAAATTATGCTGACTATCGACGCCAGCACCGGGCAGAACGCCATTAGCCAGGCGAAGCTGTTCCATGAAGCGGTAGGACTGACGGGGATCACGCTGACCAAGCTGGACGGCACCGCGAAAGGCGGGGTGATTTTCTCCGTAGCCGACCAGTTCGGCATTCCTATCCGTTACATCGGTGTGGGCGAGCGTATTGAGGATTTACGTCCGTTTAAAGCGGACGACTTTATTGAGGCACTATTTGCCCGAGAGGACTAACAATGATTCGCTTTGAACACGTCAGCAAGGCCTATCTCGGTGGGAGACAAGCGCTACAGGGGGTGACATTTCACCTCCAGCCAGGCGAGATGGCATTCCTGACCGGCCATTCCGGCGCGGGGAAAAGTACCTTGCTCAAGCTGATCTGTGGGATCGAGCGGCCAAGCGCCGGGAAAATCTGGTTCAGCGGCCATGAAATTAGCCGCCTTAAGAACCGAGAAGTTCCATTCCTGCGCCGTCAGATTGGCATGATTTTCCAGGATCACCACCTGCTGATGGATCGCACGGTTTTCGATAACGTCGCGATTCCGCTGATTATTGCCGGTGCCAGTTACGATGATATCCGCCGTCGCGTTTCGGCAGCGCTGGATAAAGTCGGGCTGTTGGACAAAGCGAAGAACTTCCCAATCCAGCTCTCCGGCGGTGAGCAGCAGCGCGTGGGTATCGCCCGCGCGGTGGTGAACAAGCCTGCCGTTTTGCTGGCGGATGAACCGACCGGTAACCTGGACGATGCCCTCTCTGAAGGGATCCTGCGTCTGTTTGAGGAATTTAACCGCGTGGGGGTCACGGTACTGATGGCGACGCACGACATGGGGCTGATCTCCCGCCGTTCGTACCGCATGCTGACCCTGAGCGACGGGCATTTGCACGGAGGCCACGGTGAATAAGCGTGATGCAATGAACCAGATTCGGCAGTTCAGCAACCGGTTTGACCGTTTCCGCCAGCCTCAGGGCGGTGGGGACGGCAATCGTAATGCGCCTAAGCGTGCCAAACCGACACCGAAACCGAATTCCCGCAAAACCAACGTATTCAACGAGCAGGTGCGCTACGCCTTCCAGGGCGCGTTGCAGGATCTGAAAAGCAAACCGCTGGCGACGTTCCTGACGGTGATGGTGATTGCCATCTCCCTGACGCTGCCCAGCGTCTGCTACATGGTTTACAAAAACGTAAACCAGGCGGCGTCCCAGTACTACCCGTCACCGCAGATCACCGTTTATCTGGATAAAGCGCTCGACGATAACGCGGCGGCTCAGGTAGTGGGGCAGATTCAGGCCGAGCAGGGCGTGGAGAAGGTGAACTATCTTTCCCGCGATGAAGCGCTGGGCGAGTTCCGCAACTGGTCCGGATTTGGCGGCGCGCTGGATATGCTTGAAGAGAACCCGCTGCCCGCCGTGGCGGTGGTGATCCCGAAGCTCGATTTCCAGGGCACGGAGTCGCTCAACACCCTGCGCGACCGCATTACCCGCATTAACGGGATTGATGAAGTGCGCATGGACGACAGCTGGTTTGCCCGTCTTGCCGCCCTGACCGGGCTGGTAGGACGCGTGTCGGCGATGATCGGCGTGCTGATGGTGGCGGCGGTGTTCCTCGTCATCGGTAACAGCGTACGCCTGAGCATCTTCGCCCGTCGCGATACCATCAACGTGCAGAAACTGATTGGCGCAACGGATGGTTTCATCCTCCGCCCGTTCCTCTACGGCGGCGCGTTATTAGGTTTTTCTGGTGCATTTCTTTCATTGATTTTGTCAGAAATTTTGGTGATGCGGCTGTCGTCTGCCGTCACCGAGGTAGCGCAGGTTTTCGGAACCAAGTTTGATATCAGTGGTTTAGGTTTCGATGAGTGCCTGCTGTTGCTGCTGGTGTGCTCCATGATCGGCTGGGTGGCGGCATGGCTGGCAACGGTTCAACATTTACGCCACTTTACTCCCGACTAATAAAAGCGTGATATAATCTTTCCCTGCACCGAGATGTTCGCTTGCAGGGAAAGCGTCCCTGTTGTCTCTTCCCCTGTAATCATCGTCATGTCACATTTTGTGCGTAATTTATTCACTGTTGCACCTGGAACTTGTGGATAAAATCACTGTCTGATAAAAGAGTGAATGCTAATCTCGTTGCTCAAACGCTTTGGCATGGTTGTTGCCTGACGGGGACAACCTGGACCAGAAGAAACATTGAGAGGAATGAATGACCAAAGAAATGCAAACTTTAGCTTTAGCCCCTGTTGGTAACCTGGAATCTTACATCCGGGCTGCGAACACCTGGCCGATGTTAACGGCCGAGGAAGAAAAGGAGCTTGCTGAAAAGCTGCATTACCAGGGCGATCTGGAAGCAGCTAAAACGCTGATCCTGTCTCACCTGCGCTTTGTTGTTCACGTTGCTCGTAATTATGCGGGCTACGGCCTGCCGCAGGCGGACCTGATTCAGGAAGGTAACATTGGCCTGATGAAGGCGGTACGTCGCTTTAACCCGGAAGTGGGTGTGCGACTGGTCTCCTTCGCCGTGCACTGGATCAAAGCTGAAATTCACGAATACGTTCTGCGTAACTGGCGTATTGTGAAAGTCGCCACGACGAAAGCGCAGCGCAAACTGTTCTTCAACCTGCGTAAAACCAAGCAGCGTTTGGGCTGGTTCAATCAGGATGAAGTGGAAATGGTGGCGCGCGAGCTGGGCGTTTCCAGCAAAGATGTCCGCGAGATGGAATCCCGTATGGCCGCGCAGGACATGACGTTTGATATGTCTGCCGACGATGACGCGTCCGACAGCCAGCCGATGGCCCCGGTTCTGTATCTACAGGATAAAACCTCTAACTTTGCTGACGGCATTGAAGAGGATAACTGGGAAGACCAGGCGGCGAACAAGCTGACCTTCGCGATGGAAGGCCTCGACGAGCGTAGCCAGGATATCATCCGTGCCCGCTGGCTGGACGAAGATAACAAGTCCACGTTGCAGGAACTGGCCGACCGCTACGGCGTCTCCGCTGAACGCGTGCGTCAGCTTGAGAAAAACGCCATGAAAAAACTTCGCGCCGCTATCGAAGCGTAATTTCCGCGAAGTACACCTTTAGCCGAAATCGTTCAGGCTGCGGGAAGGCGGCAAACGAGTGAATCCCGATGAGCTTACATCAGTAAGTGATTCGGGTGAACGAGAGCAGCCAACGCACCTGCGGCTTGAAATATGAAGGATAAAAACCCTCGAATGCAAATTCGGGGGTTCTGTTTTTTTAGCGCCCGCTCTGGCGAATTTCTCCCCCCTGGCAAACACTTACTGATGCGCTAAGCAGGCGACTTTCAGAGGGTGACAGGGTGAAAAATAACGAACTGAACGACCGGCGTTTACAGGCGACGCCGCGCGGTATCGGCGTCATGTGTAACTTCTATGCCGACAAAGCCGAAAACGCCACGGTGTGGGACGTGGAGGGTAACGAGTATATTGATTTTGCCGCCGGGATCGCCGTGCTGAATACCGGGCATCGCCATCCTAAAGTTATCGCCGCCATCGAAAAACAGCTTCACGCCTTTACCCATACCGCTTATCAAATCGTCCCTTATGAAGGCTATGTGGCGCTTGCCGAGCGCCTCAACCCGCGTGTGCCAATAGACGGCCCCGCCAAAACCGCCTTCTTCTCAACGGGTGCAGAAGCGGTTGAAAACGCGGTTAAAATCGCCCGCGCGTACACCCGACGTCCCGGCCTTATCACCTTCGGCGGCGCGTTCCACGGCCGTACCTTTATGACCATGGCGCTGACCGGCAAAGTGGCGCCCTACAAGCTCGGTTTCGGCCCGTTCCCCGGTTCGGTGTACCACGCGCAATTCCCCAACAGCCTGCACGGCGTCAGTACCGCCGATGCGTTAAAAAGCCTGGATCGCATCTTCAAAGCCGACATCGCGCCCGATCAGGTGGCGGCAATCATTATTGAACCGGTTCAGGGCGAGGGTGGGTTCAACGTCGCACCTGCTGATTTCATGCAGGCGCTGCGTGCCCTGTGCGACACGCACGGTATTTTGCTGATTGCCGATGAAGTGCAAACCGGTTTCGCCCGCACCGGCAAGCTGTTCTCAATGGAAAACCACTGCGTCAAGCCGGACCTGATCACCATGGCGAAGAGTCTGGCGGGGGGGATGCCGCTCTCCGCCGTTTCTGGCCGGGCGGAGGTGATGGACGCTCCCGCACCGGGCGGGCTTGGCGGCACCTACGCGGGTAACCCGCTGGCGATTGCGGCGGCCCATGCGGTGCTGGATGTGATTGACGAGGACGATCTCTGCACCCGCGCGGCGCATCTCGGGCATCATCTGGTCGAGGTGCTGAATAAAGCGAAAGATGGCTGTCCCTATATCGCCGATATCCGTGGGCAGGGCTCGATGGTGGCGGTGGAATTTACCGATCCGCAAACCGGACTGCCGTCGCCGGAATTTACCCGTCAGGTTCAGGAGCGCGCGTTGCACGAAGGGCTGCTGCTTTTGAGCTGCGGCGTATACGGCAACGTTATTCGCTTCCTCTACCCGCTCACCATCCCCGACGCGCAGTTCCGTAAAGCGCTGGATATTATTTCCGCTTCGCTGACACGATAAAGCCAAAAGCCCGGCTGAATTGACGGTCGGGCTTATCATATTTTCATTTCAAATTAGCTATTCCAAAATCATAAAAATGGGGTATGTTTTAGCAGAGTATGCTGAAAAAGCGCGAACAGCACGCCTATAACTGAAATAAAGCGCTACACAACAACATCACAACAATCGTTATAACCATAATAATGGGGAATCTCAGGATGAACATGAAGGGTAAAGCGTTACTGGCAGGATGTATCGCGTTGGCATTCAGCGCCATGGCGCAGGCCGATATTAAAGTGGCCGTGGTGGGCGCGATGTCCGGTCCGGTAGCACAGTATGGCGACCAGGAATTTACCGGCGCGGAACAGGCGGTAGCAGACATTAATGCTAAGGGCGGCATCAAGGGCGAAAAGCTGCAAATCGTAAAATATGACGATGCCTGTGACCCGAAACAGGCGGTTGCGGTAGCGAACAAAGTGGTGAACGACGGGATCAAATACGTTATCGGTCACCTGTGCTCCTCTTCCACTCAGCCCGCGTCTGACATCTACGAAGACGAAGGTATTCTGATGATCACGCCGGCTGCGACGGCACCAGAGCTGACCGCGCGCGGCTATAAGCTGATCCTGCGTACCACCGGTCTGGACTCCGACCAGGGGCCAACCGCCGCGAAATACATCGTGGAAAAAGTGAAGCCGCAGCGCATCGCGATTGTTCATGACAAACAGCAGTATGGCGAAGGCCTGGCCCGTGCGGTGCAGGACAACCTGAAAAAAGCGAACGCTAACGTGGTGTTCTTTGATGGTATCACTGCCGGTGAGAAAGACTTCTCAACCCTGGTCGCGCGTCTGAAGAAAGAGAATATCGATTTTGTTTACTACGGCGGCTACCACCCGGAAATGGGCCAGATCCTGCGCCAGGCGCGTGCGGCGGGTCTGAAGACGCAGTTCATGGGGCCAGAAGGTGTCGCGAACGTTTCCCTGTCCAACATCGCGGGTGAATCAGCTGAAGGGCTGCTGGTGACCAAGCCGAAAAACTACGACCAGGTGCCGGCGAACAAACCTGTTGTCGATGCCATCAAGGCGAAGAAACAGGATCCAAGCGGTGCATTCGTCTGGACCACCTACGCAGCGTTGCAGTCTCTGCAAGCGGGCCTGAACCAGTCAGCCGATCCGGCGGAGATTGCCACCTGGCTGAAAGCCAACACCGTCGAAACCGTCATGGGACCGCTGTCCTGGGATGAGAAGGGCGATTTGAAAGGCTTCGAGTTCGGCGTGTTTGACTGGCATGCTAACGGGACTGCTACTGACGCAAAATAAGACTGGTGCGGGTTGATGCCCTCACCCTAACCCTCTCCCCGTGGGAGAGGGGACCGCTCGGTGTTCTCCCTCTCCCCGTGGGAGAGGGCCGGGGTGAGGGCACCAAGCCGCACACATCAACTCTGTCGCTTCTCCCACCCGTTCGCCTGCGCCGTAAACCCTAACGCCTGCATAAACGCCGCCATCACGCCGCGATCCTCCACGCCCACGTCAGCCATCCACCATGAGGTCACGTTCGGGTTTTCGCGGATCGCTTCTTCAATTAAATACTGCCCGACCCCGCGACGACGGGTCACGTCGCGCACGCGCAGGGAATCCAGCGCCCCTTCCGTGCCGCTCAGCGTGACGCGGACGGCGGCCAGCAGACGCTCATTAAAACGCGCGGCATAGATGCGGTGGTTTTCATCGACGGCCAGCGACGAAGGGGAATATTCCGGCCAGATCTTGCCCAGGTCGATATGATCCTGGTCGCTAAAGGTCACCAGACGCACAATAGTCAGTTTCATTAGCTGCATGTCCAAATCAAAAAGAGTACGGCCAGTGTACTCAATTTATTTGCTCAGGCGCTTTCTCTTTTTATTCCCATTTACCAGGTGATTAGTTTTTTGGCTACGCGATGGGCAGTTTGAAAACGCATGGATCGAAAAATAAGCAGAATTTTAACCTGAGTGGTAGTGATTTATTCGGTGCTTTGTACCGTTATTTTATGCTGCAAACTGCACTTTTATTTGTTTATCTCTGCATGATTTCAGAATATTATCTTTTCTTAATCGCCTGAAAAATAGAGATTTTAGTCTGGTTTTTGTCAAAAAACTGCGCTAAACCATTAAAGGCACTGGTAAAAATAGCGTTGTTCATTAAAAGTACAGAATGTTTTTTAACCATTATAAAACAAAATATAAACACGACATCACGAATGGGGATTCTGAGATGAAAAGGAACGCGAAAACATTTATCGCGGGAATGGTTGCACTGGCGATCTCGCATGCCGCCATGGCAGACGACATTAAAGTTGCGGTAGTGGGGGCGATGTCCGGCCCTGTAGCCCAGTGGGGTGACATGGAGTTCAACGGCGCGCGCCAGGCCATCAAAGACATCAACGCCAAAGGCGGCATCAAAGGCGACAAGCTGGTGGGCGTGGAGTATGACGACGCCTGCGATCCTAAACAGGCCGTCGCGGTCGCCAACAAAATCGTTAACGACGGTATCCAGTACGTCATCGGGCACCTGTGTTCCTCCTCCACGCAGCCCGCGTCTGATATCTACGAAGACGAAGGCATTCTGATGATCACCCCGGGCGCCACCAACCCGGAACTGACCCAGCGCGGCTACCAGCACATCATGCGTACCGCCGGTCTGGACTCCTCTCAGGGGCCCACCGCCGCCAAATACATCCTCGAAACCGTTAAGCCAAAGCGCATTGCCATCATTCATGACAAGCAGCAGTACGGCGAAGGCCTGGCGCGTTCCGTGCAGGACGGCCTGAAAAAAGGCGGCGCAAACATCGTCTTCTTCGACGGTATCACCGCCGGTGAGAAAGACTTCTCCGCGCTGATCGCCCGCCTGCAAAAAGAGAATATCGACTTCGTTTACTACGGCGGCTACTACCCGGAAATGGGGCAGATGCTGCGTCAGGCGCGCGCCACCGGCCTCAAAACCCAGTTTATGGGGCCTGAGGGCGTCGGTAATGCCTCCCTGTCCAACATCGCGGGCGATTCTGCCGAAGGCATGCTGGTGACGATGCCAAAACGCTATGACCAGGATCCGGCGAACAAAGCTATCGTGGACGCGCTCAAGGCGCAGAAGAAAGATCCGAGTGGTCCGTACGTCTGGATCACCTATGCCGCCGTACAGTCTCTGGCCACCGCGCTGGATCGTACCGGAAGCAAAGAGCCGCTGGATTTGGTGAAAGATTTAAAAGCACACGGGGCGAACACCGTGATAGGGCCGCTGAACTGGGATGAGAAAGGCGATCTGAAGGGATTTGAATTTGGTGTCTTCAAGTGGCACGCCGACGGGTCTTCCTCGGTCGCCAGATAATCATCCCACCGCCCGGCTCACCGGGCGGGTATAAAAAGGTTTGCATATGTCCGAGCAGTTTCTCTACTTTTTGCAGCAGATGTTTAACGGCGTCACGCTGGGAAGCACCTACGCGCTGATCGCCATCGGCTACACGATGGTTTACGGCATTATCGGCATGATCAACTTCGCCCACGGCGAGGTGTACATGATAGGCAGCTACGTCTCCTTTATGATTATCGCCGCGCTGATGATGATGGGGATCGACAGCAGCTGGCTGCTGGTGGCCGCCGGGTTTGTCGGCGCGATCGTGATTGCCAGCGCCTACGGCTGGAGCATCGAACGGGTGGCCTACCGGCCGGTGCGCAGCTCCAAGCGCCTGATCGCGCTGATCTCCGCCATCGGTATGTCCATTTTCCTGCAAAACTACGTCAGCCTGACTGAAGGTTCACGCGACGTGGCGCTGCCAAGCCTGTTTAACGGCCAGTGGATTGTGGGGGCCAGCGAAAACTTCTCTGCCTCTGTCACCACCATGCAGCTGGTGATCTGGGTTGTGACCTTTATTGCCATGCTGGCCCTGACCCTGTTCATCCGATACTCCCGCATGGGGCGCGCCTGCCGCGCCTGCGCGGAAGATCTGAAGATGGCGAGCCTGCTCGGGATTAACACCGACCGCGTGATTGCCCTGACATTCGTGATCGGCGCGGCGATGGCGGCGGTAGCGGGTGTGTTGCTCGGCCAGTTCTACGGCGTAATCAACCCGTACATCGGCTTTATGGCCGGGATGAAAGCCTTCACCGCAGCGGTACTGGGCGGCATCGGCAGCATTCCGGGCGCGATGATCGGCGGCCTGATCCTGGGCGTGGCCGAAGCGCTCTCCTCGGCGTACCTGAGCACCGAATATAAAGATGTGGTGTCGTTTGCCCTGCTGATTCTGGTTCTGCTGGTCATGCCTACCGGTATTCTGGGCCGTCCGGAGGTAGAGAAAGTATGAAACCGATGCATTTTGCGATGGCGCTGCTCTCTGCCGCCATGTTCTTCGTCCTTGCGGGCGTCTTTATGGGCGTCCAGTTAGGGCTGGACGGCACGAAGCTGGTGGTGGATACCGCCCCCGACATCCGCTGGCAGTGGGTGTTTATCGGTACTGGCGTGGTGTTCCTGTTCCAGCTGCTGCGTCCGCTGTTCCAGAAGACGCTGAAAAACGTCTCCGGGCCGAAATTCGTTCTCCCGGCTATCGACGGTTCCACCGTGAAGCAAAAGCTGTTCCTCGTGGCGCTGCTGGTGGCTGCCGTGGCGTGGCCGTTTGTGGTCACGCGCGGGACGGTGGATATTGCCACGTTGACCATGATCTACGTGATTCTGGGTCTCGGTCTGAACGTGGTTGTCGGTCTTTCGGGCCTGCTGGTGCTGGGCTACGGCGGCTTTTACGCCATCGGTGCCTACACCTTCGCACTGCTGAACCACTATTACGGCCTTGGCTTCTGGACCTGTCTGCCGCTGGCGGGGCTGGTCTCTGCCGCGGCGGGCTTCCTGCTCGGCTTCCCGGTGCTGCGCCTGCGCGGTGACTATCTGGCGATTGTGACCTTAGGCTTCGGCGAAATCGTCCGTATCCTGCTGCTTAACAACACCGAGGTGACCGGCGGCCCGAACGGCATCAGCCAGATCCCGAAACCGACCTTCTTCGGCCTGGAGTTTAGCCGCACCGCCCGCGAAGGCGGCTGGGATACCTTCAGCAACTTCTTTGGCATTAAGTACGACCCGTCCGACCGCGTGATTTGGCTCTACCTGGTGGCGCTGCTGCTGGTGGTCATCACCCTGTTCGTGATTAACCGTCTGCTGCGCATGCCGCTGGGCCGCGCGTGGGAAGCGCTGCGCGAAGATGAGATCGCCTGTCGCTCCCTGGGCCTGAACCCGACCCGCATCAAGCTGACCGCGTTCACCATCAGCGCCGCGTTTGCCGGTTTCGCCGGCACGCTGTTCGCCGCGCGTCAGGGCTTCGTCAGCCCGGAATCGTTCACTTTTGCCGAATCGGCCTTTGTGCTGGCGATTGTGGTGCTTGGCGGGATGGGCTCGCAGTTTGCCGTGATCCTCGCGGCTATCCTGCTGGTGGTCTCGCGCGAGCTGATGCGTGACTTTAACGAGTACAGCATGCTGATGCTGGGTGGTTTGATGGTGCTGATGATGATCTGGCGTCCGCAGGGCTTGCTGCCGATGACCCGTCCACAGCTGAAGCTGAAACGCACTCAGGCGAAAGGAGAGCAGGCATGAAGCCTTTATTATCCGTTAACGGCCTGATGATGCGTTTTGGCGGCCTGCTGGCGGTCAACAACGTGAATCTGGATCTGCACAAGAAAGAGATTGTCTCCCTGATTGGCCCCAACGGCGCGGGAAAAACCACGGTCTTTAACTGCCTGACCGGCTTCTACAAGCCGACGGGCGGCACCATCATGCTGCGCGACCAGCACCTTGAAGGGTTGCCAGGCCAGCAGATCGCCCGCATGGGCGTGGTGCGTACCTTCCAGCACGTGCGCCTGTTCCGCGAGATGACGGTGATTGAGAACCTGCTGGTGGCACAGCATCAGCAGCTCAAAACCGGGCTGTTCTCCGGCCTGCTGAAAACCCCGGCCTTCCGCCGCACGCAGGAGGAGGCGCTCGATCGCGCCGCCACCTGGCTCGACCGTATCGGCCTGCTCCAGCACGCCAACCGTCAGGCGAGCAATCTGGCCTATGGCGACCAGCGTAGGCTGGAGATCGTGCGCTGCATGGTGACCCAGCCGGAGATCCTGATGCTCGACGAACCGGCGGCGGGTCTCAACCCGAAAGAGACCAAAGAGCTGGACGAGCTGATTGCCGAGCTTCGCGATCGTCATGACACCACCATCCTGCTGATTGAGCATGACATGAAGCTGGTGATGGGCATTTCGGACCGTATCTACGTGGTAAACCAGGGCACGCCGCTGGCAAACGGGACGCCGGAAGAGATCCGCAACAACCCGGACGTGATCCGCGCATACCTGGGTGAGGCATAAGATGGAAAAAGCGATGTTAACGTTCGACAAGGTCAACGCGCACTACGGCAAGATCCAGGCGCTGCACGACGTCAGCCTGCATATCAACCAGGGGGAAATCGTCACCCTGATTGGCGCCAACGGCGCGGGGAAAACCACGCTGCTCGGTACCCTGTGCGGCGACCCGCGCGCCACCAGCGGGCGGATTGTGTTTGACGGGAAAGATATTACCGACTGGCAGACGGCTAAGATCATGCGTGAAGCGGTGGCGATTGTCCCGGAAGGGCGTCGCGTATTTTCCCGCATGACGGTGGAAGAGAACCTGGCGATGGGCGGTTTCTTTGCTCACCGCGATGAATACCAGACCCGCATCAAGTGGGTGTACGAACTCTTCCCGCGCCTGTGGGAGCGCCGCATCCAGCGTGCGGGCACCATGTCCGGCGGTGAACAGCAGATGCTGGCGATTGGCCGCGCGCTGATGAGCCAGCCGCGCCTGCTGCTGCTGGACGAACCGTCGCTCGGACTGGCGCCGATCATCATCCAGCAGATCTTCGACACCATTGAGCAGCTGCGCAAAGAGGGAATGACCATCTTCCTCGTCGAGCAGAATGCCAACCAGGCGCTGAAGCTCGCCGACCGCGGCTACGTGCTGGAGAACGGGCGGGTGGTGCTTGAAGATACCGGCGACGCGCTGCTGGCGAACGAAGCGGTGCGGAGCGCGTATTTAGGCGGATAGGTAAAAGCAAAAAGGCAACGCAAGTTGCCTTTTTTAGTGTTTTCTCCCTCTCCCTGTGGGAGGGGGTCGGGGTGAGGGCACCAGACCGCACGAGGTAAAAGCAAAAAGGCAACGCACGTTGCCTTTTTTAGTGTTTTCTCCCTCTCCCTGTGGGAGAGGGCCGGGGTGAGGGCACCAGACCGCACGAGGTAAAAGCAAAAAGGCAACGTAAGTTGCCTTTTTTAGTGTTTTCTCCCTCTCCCCGTGGGAGAGGGGCGGGGTGAGGGCACCAGACCGAACCGATCCCCTTCACACAACCATCATCCCCCTGACGCCTTGTTGTCATACCACTGTAAACAAACAGTTATTTTTCTGTCATTCGAGCATGTCATGTTACCTCGCGAGCATAAAACGCGTGATATCGCGCATCCGGCACAATAAGAGAGATGACAATGACATCGTTACGACACACGGCTTTGGGTCTGGCAATCGGTCTGGCTTTTGCGACGAACGCAATGGCTGTGACCACCATTCCGTTCTGGCATTCCATGGAAGGGGAGTTGGGTAAAGAGGTTGATTCCCTGGCGCAGCGTTTCAACGACACCCATCCGGATTACAAAATTGTGCCGGTTTACAAAGGTAACTACGAGCAGAGCCTGAGCGCGGGCATTGCCGCCTTCCGTACCGGTAACGCCCCTGCGCTGTTACAGGTTTATGAAGTGGGTACCGCCACCATGATGGCCTCCAAAGCCATCAAGCCGGTGTATGAAGTGTTCAAGGAGGCGGATATCAACTTCGACGAGTCGCAGTTCGTGCCGACCGTGGCGGGTTACTACACCGATTCCAAAACCGGCCACCTGCTGTCTCAGCCGTTTAACAGCTCCACGCCGGTGCTGTACTACAACAAAGATGCCTTCAAAAAAGCGGGTTTAGATCCGGAGCAGCCGCCAAAAACCTGGCAGGACCTGGCCGAGTACACCGCGAAGCTGAAAGCGGCGGGGATGAAGTGCGGGTACGCCAGCGGCTGGCAGGGCTGGATCCAGATTGAGAACTTCAGCGCCTGGCACGGCCTGCCGGTTGCCACCAAAAATAACGGCTTCGACGGTACCGACGCGGTTCTGGAGTTCAACAAGCCGGAGCAGGTGAAGCACATTGCGCTGCTGGAAGAACTCAACAAGAAGGGTGACTTCAGCTACTTCGGGCGTAAAGACGAATCCACCGAGAAGTTCTACAACGGCGACTGCGCCATTACCACCGCCTCCTCCGGCTCGCTGGCGGATATCCGTCACTACGCCAAATTCAACTACGGCGTGGGCATGATGCCGTACGACGCTGATGTAAAAGGCGCGCCGCAGAACGCCATTATCGGCGGGGCCAGCCTGTGGGTGATGCAGGGTAAAGACAGCGGTACCTACAAAGGCGTGGCCGAGTTCCTCGACTTCCTGGCGAAGCCTGAAAACGCTGCCGAATGGCACCAAAAGACCGGCTACCTGCCGATCACCAAAGCCGCGTACGACCTGACCCGCGAGCAGGGCTTCTATGACAAGAACCCGGGTGCGGATATCGCGACGCGTCAGATGCTGAACAAGCCGCCGTTGCCGTTCACCAAAGGCCTGCGTCTTGGCAACATGCCGCAGATCCGCACCATCGTCGATGAAGAGCTGGAAAGCGTGTGGACCGGGAAGAAAACCCCACAGCAGGCACTTGATTCAGCGGTAGAGCGCGGCAATCAGCTGCTGCGCCGCTTTGAGCAGTCGACGAAGTCTTAATCCTTTTACCCTCACCCTAACCCTCTCCCAAAGGGAGAGGGAACTCATACTCCCTCTCCCTTTGGGAGAGGGCCGGGGTGAGGGGCCACCTAACGCTGAGCTAACCTATGTCCTCATCCCGTCCGGTGTTCCGCTCCCGCTGGCTGCCCTATCTGCTGGTCGCGCCGCAACTGGTGATCACCGTAATCTTCTTTATCTGGCCTGCGGGCGAAGCGCTGTGGTATTCGGTACAAAGCGTCGATCCGTTCGGGCTATCCAGCCAGTTTGTCGGGCTGGACAACTTTACCGCGCTGTTCCACGACAGCTACTACCTGGACTCCTTCTGGACGACGATCAAATTCAGCGCGCTGGTCACCGTGAGCGGTCTTGTCGCGTCGCTGTTTTTCGCCGCGCTGGTGGATTACGTGGTACGGGGCAGCCGTCTGTATCAGACCCTGATGCTGCTGCCCTACGCCGTGGCTCCTGCCGTGGCCGCCGTACTGTGGATCTTCCTCTTTAACCCTGGCCGCGGGTTGATCACCCACTTCCTCGGCGAGTTCGGCTATGACTGGAACCACGCTCAGAACAGCGGTCAGGCGATGTTCCTGGTGGTGTTCGCCTCGGTGTGGAAGCAGATCAGCTATAACTTCCTGTTCTTCTTTGCCGCGCTACAGTCTATCCCGCGTTCGCTGGTGGAGGCCGCAGCCATCGACGGCGCAGGGCCGGTGCGGCGCTTCTTCAGGCTGTCGCTGCCGCTGATCGCCCCGGTGAGTTTCTTTCTGTTAGTGGTCAACCTGGTGTACGCCTTCTTCGACACCTTCCCGGTGATCGACGCGGCCACCGCAGGCGGCCCGGTGCAGGCGACCACAACGCTGATCTATAAGATCTACCGCGAAGGTTTCGCCGGGCTGGATCTCTCGGCCTCTGCCGCCCAGTCGGTGGTGCTGATGTTCCTGGTCATCATCCTCACGGTGGTGCAGTTCCGCTATGTCGAAAGTAAGGTGCGCTACCAATGATTGAGAACCGTCGCGGGCTGACGATTTTCAGCCATACCCTGCTGATCCTGGGCATCCTCGTCATCCTGTTCCCGCTGTACGTGGCGTTTGTCGCCGCTACGCTGGACACCAAAGCGGTATTCGACACGCCGATGACATTGATCCCAGGCTCGCATCTTTTCGAAAACATGAAAACCATCTGGACTCAGGGCGTGGGCGCCAACAGTGCGCCGTTCTGGCTGATGATGCTCAACAGCTTCATCATGGCGTTCGGCATCACCGTCGGCAAAATCACGGTGTCGATGCTTTCGGCGTTTGCCATCGTCTGGTTCCGCTTTCCGCTGCGTAACCTCTTCTTCTGGATGATTTTTATCACCCTGATGCTGCCGGTGGAAGTGCGTATCTTCCCGACGGTGGAAGTGATCGCCAACCTGAAGATGCTCGACAGCTATGCGGGCTTAACCCTGCCGCTGATGGCCTCGGCGACCGCCACCTTCCTGTTCCGCCAGTTCTTTATGACCCTGCCGGACGAACTGATTGAGGCCGCACGCATCGACGGTGCCTCCCCGATGCGCTTTTTCCGCGACATCGTGCTGCCGCTGTCGAAAACCAACCTCGCGGCGCTGTTTGTGATCACCTTTATCTACGGCTGGAACCAGTACCTGTGGCCGCTGCTGATTGTTCAGGACGTCAACCTCGGCACCGCCGTGGCGGGCATCAAAGGCATGATCGCCACCGGCGAAGGCACCACCCTCTGGAACCAGGTGATGGCGGCGATGCTGCTCACCCTTATCCCACCCGTAGTCATTGTTTTAGCCATGCAGCGCGCGTTTGTCCGCGGCCTGGTCGATAGCGAGAAATAAGATGGCAGGTTTAAAACTTCAGGCAGTAACCAAAAGCTGGGACGGCAAAACCCAGGTGATTCAGCCGTTAACCCTCGACGTAGCGGACGGGGAATTTATCGTGATGGTCGGCCCGTCCGGCTGCGGTAAATCGACCCTGCTGCGCATGGTGGCGGGGCTGGAACGCGTCACCTCCGGGGATATCTGGATCGACCGCCAGCGCGTCACCGAGATGGAGCCAAAAGATCGCGGCATCGCGATGGTGTTCCAGAACTACGCGCTCTATCCGCACATGAGCGTGGAAGAGAACATGGCCTGGGGGCTAAAAATCCGCGGCATGGGCAAAGGCCACATCGACGAGCGGGTGAAAGAGGCGGCCCGAATTCTGGAGCTGGATGGCCTGCTGAAACGCCGTCCGCGCGAACTCTCAGGCGGCCAGCGTCAGCGTGTGGCGATGGGCCGCGCCATCGTGCGTGACCCGGCGGTGTTCCTGTTCGATGAGCCGCTCTCTAACCTTGATGCGAAACTGCGCGTGCAGATGCGTCTTGAGTTGCAGCACCTCCACCGTCGGCTGAAAACCACGTCGCTGTACGTCACCCACGATCAGGTGGAAGCCATGACCCTCGCCCAGCGGGTGATGGTCATGAACAAAGGCATCGCCGAGCAGATTGGCACCCCGGTGGAAGTGTACGAAAAGCCCGCCAGCCGCTTTGTGGCGAGCTTTATCGGCAGCCCGGCAATGAATCTGCTGGAAGGGCGCATCAGCACGGCGGGCACCCATTTTGAGCTGGAGAGCGGCATGGCGCTGCCCATCAACTGGTTCTATCGCGGTTATGCCGGACGCAAAATGACGCTGGGTATCCGCCCGGAACATATTGCGTTAAGCTCGCAGGCGGAAGGCGGGGTGCCGCTGGTAATGGACACCCTCGAGATGCTGGGCGCCGACAATCTGGCGCACGGACGCTGGGGCGAGCAGAAGCTGGTGGTGCGAATGTCGCATCAGGAGCGCCCGCAAGCGGGCAGCACGTTGTGGCTGCATCTGCCGGAAAATCATCTGCATCTATTCGATGGTGAAACAGGACAACGTGTATGAGTAACTGGCCTTATCCCCACATCGTCGCCCACCGTGGCGGCGGGAAACTGGCGCCGGAAAACACCCTGGCGGCGATAGACGTTGGTGCGCGCTACGGTCACACGATGATTGAGTTCGACGCCAAGCTGTCGCAGGACGGAGAGATCTTCCTGCTACACGATGACAACCTCGAGCGCACCAGCAACGGCTGGGGCGTGGCGGGGCAGTTGCCGTGGCGCGATCTGCTGAAGGTGGACGCCGGAAGCTGGTACAGCGGCGAATTCAAAGGGGAACCGCTACCGCTGCTGGCGGAAGTGGCGGACCGCTGTCGTCAACACGGCATGATGGCCAACATCGAAATCAAACCGACCACCGGCACCGGGCCGCTGACGGGCAAAGTGATTGCCCTTGCCGCGCGCGAGCTGTGGGAAGGGATGACTGCGCCGCTGTTGTCGTCGTTTGACATCGACGCGCTGGAAGCCGCACAGGCCGCCGTACCTGAGCTGCCGCGCGGGCTGCTGCTGGATGAGTGGCGAGAAGACTGGCGCGCGCTGACGACCGGCTTAGGCTGCGTGTCAATCCACCTCAACCATAAGCTGCTGGATGAAGCGCGCGTGACGCTGTTGAAGGAGGCCGGTCTGCATATCCTGGTGTATACCGTCAACAAACCCCAGCGTGCAGCCGAGCTGTTACGCTGGGGCGTGGACAGCATCTGTACCGATGCGATTGACCAGATCGGGCCGAACTTTATTTATTAAGCATACTGCCGTTCTGCTGGGTCGGCAGCATGTGCTGCTGACCGCTGCTTTGCGACACCCCGCTCCCTAACATCCCACCGTTTGCATTGGGCAGCGGCTGTTCAAGCATCTGGCCCTGCTGCACGCGCTGGGTGTTGGTATTCATCTGGTTTTGCAGGTGCTGCTGCTGCACCTGGGTCTGCGTTTTTAACTGCTGATTGAGCATCCCTTTCTGCTGCTGTTGCTGGCTCATCATCTCCGTCTGCATACGCTGCTGGCTCGGAATGACGTAACCCGGCTGGTTCGGGTTGTTCAGGGTGTTGATTGGCTGTGCGAGCGCGGCGAACGGAAGCAGCGCGGTCAGGATCAGTAATCGTTTCATGGTTATCTCCTCCTGTGAGGCTTCTCTTAAGTTTACCCTGATTCCGGCATAACGATGATTTTTTAAGAGTTGTGAACCAGACTTAAGCGGGGAATATGGACCCCTTCACCTGGAGAACAATAATGATGAAACCAACCTTTTTGCGCTGGGTCGCTATCGCTGCGCTGATGGCAGGCGGCACATTTACCGTGGCGGCCAACCCGCCCGCCGCTCCTCCGGTCTCTTACGGCGTGGAGGAGGATGTTTTTCATCCCGTGCGGGCGACGCACGGCATGGTGGCCTCGGTTGACGCGCTGGCAACTCAGGTGGGCGTCGATATTCTTAAGCAGGGCGGTAACGCGGTGGATGCGGCGGTCGCGGTGGGGTATGCGCTGGCGGTGACGCATCCACAGGCGGGGAATCTGGGCGGCGGCGGGTTTATGATGCTGCGCACGCAAGACGGTAAAACCACGGCCATCGACTTCCGCGAAATGGCACCTTCTCAGGCGTCCCGCGATATGTTCCTCGACGACCAGGGCAATCCGGACAGCAAAAAGTCCCTGACCTCGCACCTTGCCTCCGGCACGCCGGGCACCGTAGCGGGCTTCTCGCTGGCGCTGGAGAAATACGGCACGATGCCGCTGAACAAGGTGGTGCAGCCTGCCATCAGGCTGGCGCGCGACGGCTTCGTCGTCAACGACGCGCTGGCGGACGACCTCAAAACCTACGGCAGCGAAGTGATTCCCAATCACGAAAACAGCAAGGCTATCTTCTGGAAAGACGGCGAGCCGCTGAAGAAGGGCGATAAGCTGGTGCAGAAGAACCTCGCCAAAAGCCTGGAGCTGATTGCTGAAAACGGTCCGGACGCGTTCTACAAAGGGGCGATTGCCGACCAGATTGCGGAAGAGATGCAAAAGAACGGAGGCCTGATCATCAAAGCGGATCTGGCGGAATACAAGGCGGTTGAGCGGGAGCCGATTAGCGGCACCTATCGTGGCTATGAAGTCTTTTCCATGCCGCCGCCGTCCTCCGGCGGGATCCACATCGTGCAGATCCTTAATATTCTGGAAAACTTTGATATGCACAAGTTCGGCTTCGGCAGTGCGGATTCCATGCAGGTAATGGCGGAGGCGGAAAAGCGCGCCTACGCCGACCGTTCGGAATACCTCGGTGACCCGGACTTCGTGAAGGTGCCGTGGCAGGCGCTGACCAACAAAGCTTATGCCAAATCGATTGCCGACGAGATCGACATCAACAAGGCTAAACCGTCCAGCGAGATACGCCCCGGCAAGCTGGCACCGTATGAAAGCAATCAGACCACCCACTTCTCGGTGGTGGATAAAGAGGGTAATGCGGTGGCGGTAACGTACACCCTCAACACCACGTTTGGCACCGGCATTGTGGCGGGCAACAGCGGCATTCTGCTGAACAATGAGATGGATGATTTCTCTGCCAAGCCGGGCGTGCCGAACGTCTACGGGCTGGTCGGCGGCGATGCAAATGCGGTAGGGCCGAAGAAGCGACCGCTGTCGTCCATGTCGCCAACTATCGTGGTGAAGGACGGTAAAACCTGGTTGGTGACCGGCAGCCCGGGCGGCAGCCGGATAATCACGACCGTGCTGCAAATGGTGGTGAACAGCATCGATTTTGGCATGAACGTTGCGGAAGCGACCAACGCGCCGCGCTTCCACCACCAGTGGCTGCCGGACGAGCTGCGCGTCGAGAAGGGCTTTAGCCCGGACACCATCAAGCTGCTGGAGCAGCGCGGGCAGAAGGTGGCGGTAAAAGAGGCGATGGGCAGCACCCAGAGCATTATGGTCGGACCGGACGGGGCGCTGTTTGGCGCGTCAGATCCGCGTTCGGTGGATGATTTGACGGCAGGATATTGATGCGTTGCCTTATTCCCTCTCCCTGTGGGAGAGGGTTAGGGTGAGGGCAACAGACTACTTCATTCTTGCCATATAATACGCATCCACATACTCGCCATTGCGCAGGGCGTAGCGCTTACCGGTGCCTTCAATCTCGAATCCGTGTTTTTTGTACACCGCTATAGCCGGTTCGTTATCAACAAATACCGTTAATTCGATGCGATCGACGCGCAGCCAGTTGTCGCACATGTCGATCATGGTGCGGATCAGCGCGCTGGCGACGCCGCGGTTGTGCCACTGTGCGCCAACGCAAATACCAAAATCGGCCACGTGGCTGCGGCGCGGGCGCTGGGCAACATCAATGGTGAGATGCCCAACCACGATATCATCAATACAGGCAACCAGCTGCTTAATACCGGGCTGGTCGCCTAGCCGCATCTGCCACATTTCCAGCGAAGGATGAGGAACCTGTAGCGTGTTGTGGTACACCTCCGGCTGGGCGTGGATCTGACGAATGGCGTCATAATCTTTCGGTTCCGCGTGGCGTATCACTATCTCACTCATTCCTTGTTCCTCAGTCAGTTAAATGTCCCTTCCAACATCAAGGACTTTAAAAGTTGAGTCAATCGCTTTTTTTTTGCAAAAAGTGTTGGACAAGTGCGAATGAGAATGATTATTATTGCTCTGCATTCAGGAAGACCTCCTACGGGAACCTGAAAGCACGACATTGCTCACATTGCTTCCAGTATTACTTTAGCCAGCTTTAAGCTGGCTTTTTTTTGTCTTTTTTCTCCCTCTCACCGTGGGAGAGGGCTGGGGCGAGGGCAAAACTTGCGCTATGGTTGCACTCAGTAACCTTCCAAAAGGACTGAGCCATGACACTACATTGCGCATTTATTGGATTTGGTAAAAGCACGACCCGCTATCATCTGCCGTATGTCCTCAACCGCAAAGACCGCTGGCATGTGGCCCATATCTACCGCCGCCGCGCGAAGCCGGAAGAACAACTCCCACAGTACTCCCATATTCATTTCACCAGCGATCTCGATGAGGTGCTTAACGACCCGCAGGTCAAGCTGGTGGTCGTCTGCACCCACGCCGACAGCCATTTTGAGTATGCGAAACGCGCGCTCGACGCGGGCAAAAACGTGCTGGTGGAAAAACCGTTCACCCCAACCATGGCAGAAGCCAAAGAGCTGTTCGCGCTGGCGAAAAGCAAAGGGCTGACCGTCACGCCGTATCAGAACCGTCGCTTTGACAGCTGTTTCCTGACGGCGAAAAAAGCGATTGAAAGCGGCAAGCTCGGTGACATTGTGGAAATCGAAAGCCACTTCGATTACTACCGTCCGGTAGCGGAAACTCAGCCCGGCCTGCCGCAGGACGGCTCGTTCTATGGTCTCGGCGTGCACACCATGGACCAGGTAATCTCCCTGTTTGGCCGCCCGGATCACGTAGCGTACGACATCCGCAGTCTGCGCAATAAAGCCAACCCGGACGACACCTTTGAAGCACAGCTGTTCTACGGTGACCTGAAAGCCATCGTCAAAACCAGCCATCTGGTGAAAATCGACTATCCGAAATTTATTGTTCACGGCACCCGAGGCTCGTTTATCAAATACGGTATTGACCAACAGGAGACCAGCCTGAAGGCCAATATTATGCCCGGCGAGCCGGGCTTTGCGGCGGATGATTCCGTGGGCGTGCTGGAGTACGTGAACGATGAGGGCGTAACGGTCAGGGAAGAGCTGAAGCCGGAAACTGGCGACTATGGCCGCGTCTACGATGCGCTATATGAAACCCTCACAACCGGCGCGCCAAATTACGTCAAGGAATCTGACGTTCTGACCAACCTGGAACTCCTTGAGCGGGCCTTCGAGCAGGCCTCTCCTGCCACGGTAACCCTCGCGAAATAAGTAAAAACGGCTCCTCTGTGCTTGTTCATAATTTTTGAACAGAGGAGTCAATTTTCACCCTCTATGATCCCGGACGGTTTGCGTCCACACTTACTCCATCGAAACGAACTGAGGGTGAAAACAATGATCTACTTACGCAAAGCAAACGAACGTGGTCACGCGAATCATGGCTGGCTGGACTCATGGCACTCATTCTCGTT
This sequence comes from Enterobacter cloacae, assembly GCF_011078175.1. Classification (GTDB taxonomy): domain Bacteria; phylum Pseudomonadota; class Gammaproteobacteria; order Enterobacterales; family Enterobacteriaceae; genus Enterobacter; species Enterobacter cloacae_Q. The sequence goes on along the minus strand of NZ_JAALCJ010000009.1, from coordinate 96,045 downwards.
TGCCGACTACTACGACCCGAACTTCATGGGATTCTCCGCACTGCGCGTAATTAACGACGACGTGATTGACGCAGGCCAGGGCTTCGGTACCCACCCGCACAAAGACATGGAAATCCTGACCTATGTGCTGGAAGGGGCGGTTGAGCACCAGGACAGCATGGGCAACAAAGAGCAGGTTCCGGCGGGCGAGTTCCAGATCATGAGCGCGGGTACCGGGGTGCGTCATTCCGAGTACAACCCGAGCAAAACGGAAAAACTGCACCTGTACCAAATCTGGATCATTCCAGAAGAGACCGGCATCACGCCGCGCTACGAGCAGCGCCGCTTCGACGCGAAACAGGGCAAACAGCTGGTGCTCTCCCCGGATGCGCGTGAAGGTTCCCTGAAAGTGCATCAGGACATGGAGCTGTACCGCTGGGCGCTGGCAAAAGACGAACAGTCTATGCATCAGATTGCCGCCAACCGCCGCGTCTGGATCCAGGTGGTGAAAGGTGAAGTGTCTATCAACGGCACCAAAGCGACAACCGCCGATGGCCTGGCAATCTGGGATGAGCAGGCGCTCTCCGTGCATGCCGACAGCGAAAGTGAAATCCTGCTGTTTGACCTGCCGCCGGTCTAAATAATTTCTCAACCTTCCCTTTAAACGGGGAAGGTTGAGCTTTGTCCGTGATAAACTGAGCAAATCTCTCACTTCAAGATTTCTCAGGACGATGAAAAAGAAACGCCCCGTACTTCAGGATGTCGCCGATCGCGTCGGTGTGACCAAAATGACGGTCAGCCGCTTTTTACGTAACCCGGAGCAGGTTTCCGTGGCGTTGCGTGGCAAGATTGCCGCCGCCCTTGATGAACTGGGCTATATCCCCAACCGCGCGCCCGATATTCTCTCCAATGCCACCAGCCGTGCGGTGGGCGTCCTGCTTCCTTCCTTAACCAACCAGGTTTTCGCCGAAGTGCTTCGCGGCATTGAAAGCGTCACCGATGCGTTCGGTTATCAGACCATGCTCGCCCACTACGGGTACAAGCCGGAGCTGGAAGAGGAACGTCTTGAATCCATGCTTTCCTGGAACATCGACGGCCTGATTTTAACGGAACGTACCCACACGCCGCGCACCCTGAAGATGATTGAAGTGGCCGGCATTCCGGTGGTGGAGCTGATGGACAGCCAGTCGCCCTGTCTCGACATTGCCGTGGGGTTCGATAACTTTGAAGCGGCGCGTCAGATGACGGCGGCGATCATCGCCCGCGGCCATCGCCATGTGGCCTATCTGGGTGCGCGTCTGGATGAACGTACTATCATCAAACAGAAGGGATACGAGCAGGCGATGCTCGACGCGAACTTAACCCCGTACAGCGTGATGGTGGAGCAATCCTCCTCCTATACATCGGGTATTGAGCTGATGCGTCAGGCGCGACGCGAGTATCCGCAACTGGACGGTATTTTCTGTACCAACGATGACCTTGCGGTCGGTGCCGCGTTTGAGTGCCAGCGTCTGGGTTTAAAAATCCCGGATGATATGGCGATTGCCGGCTTCCACGGCCACGACATTGGCCAGGTGATGGAGCCGCGTCTGGCGAGCGTCCTGACGCCGCGTGAACGCATGGGCCGCATTGGTGCAGAACGCCTGCTGGCGCGCATTCGTGGTGAGGCAGTTACCCCGAAAATGTTAGATTTAGGTTTCACCTTGTCACCGGGTGGATCTATTTAATTCGACAAATTTGAAGTAGCTCACACTTATTCACTTCGCGCACGTTTGGATATTGCTTCTCTTATGCCCCGGCAGGACAATGTTACCGATAACTGTTACCCGTAACAATTGACTGAGGGACACCCTTTGAGCACGACTAATCACGATCACCACGTTTACGTCCTGATGGGCGTGTCCGGTAGCGGTAAATCTGCCGTGGCGAGCGAAGTGGCGCATCAACTCCAGGCTGCGTTTCTTGATGGTGACTTCCTCCATCCGCGCAGCAACATCATGAAAATGGCTTCCGGCGAGCCGCTGAACGACGACGACCGCAAACCGTGGTTGCAGGCGCTGAATGACGCCGCGTTCGCGATGCAGCGCACCAATAAAGTCTCCCTGATCGTCTGTTCCGCGCTGAAAAAGACCTATCGCGACCTGCTGCGCGACGGCAACCCGAACCTCTCTTTCATCTACCTGAAAGGCGATTTCGGGGTGATTGAAAGCCGCCTGAAGGCGCGTAAAGGCCACTTCTTTAAGACCCAGATGCTGGTAACGCAGTTTGAGGCCTTACAGGAGCCGGGTGCTGACGAACCGGATGTCTTAGTGGTTGATATCGATCAGCCGCTGGAAGGTGTTGTTGCCAGCACCATCGAGGTTATTAATAAAAGGCAGTAAGTTTTGAGTACATTAACGCTAGTTTTGACAGCGGTGGGTTCCGTTTTGCTGCTGCTGTTTTTAGTAATGAAGGCGCGTATGCACGCCTTCGTTGCTTTGATGGTGGTTTCTATTGGTGCCGGCCTCTTTTCCGGCATGCCGCTCGACAAAATCGCGGCGACGATGGAAAAAGGGATGGGCGGCACGCTCGGCTTCCTGGCCATTGTGGTAGCGCTGGGCGCGATGTTTGGCAAGATTTTGCACGAAACGGGCGCGGTCGATCAGATTGCGGTCAAGATGCTGAAATCTTTCGGACACAGCCGTGCGCACTACGCGATTGGTCTGGCCGGTCTGATTTGCGCGCTGCCGCTGTTCTTTGAAGTGGCGGTTGTGCTGCTGATTAGCGTCGCGTTCTCCATGGCGCGCCATACCGGCACTAACCTCGTGAAGCTGGTCATTCCGCTGTTTGCGGGCGTGGCGGCAGCGGCGGCGTTTCTGTTGCCGGGGCCTGCGCCGATGCTGCTGGCCTCCCAGATGCACGCCGATTTTGGCTGGATGATCCTGATTGGCCTGTGTGCGGCGATCCCGGGGATGATTATCGCGGGTCCGCTGTGGGGCAACTTCATCAGCCGTTACGTTGAGCTGCACATTCCGGATGACATCACCGAGCCGCACCTGGGCGAGGGCAAAATGCCGTCCTTCGGGTTTAGTCTCTCTTTGATCCTTCTGCCGCTGGTGCTGGTTGGCCTGAAAACCATCGCCGCGCGTTTTGTGCCGGTGGGGTCAACCGCTTACGAATGGTTCGAGTTCATCGGTCATCCGTTCACTGCGATCCTGGTAGCGTGTCTGGTGGCGATTTACGGCCTTGCGATGCGTCAGGGCATGCCGAAAGACCGCGTGATGGAGATTTGCGGTGCCGCGCTGCAACCGGCGGGGATTATCCTGCTGGTGATCGGGGCGGGCGGCGTGTTCAAGCAGGTGCTGGTGGATTCCGGCGTTGGCCCGGCGCTGGGCGAAGCGCTGACCGGGATGGGGCTGCCGATTGCGGTAACCTGTTTCGTGCTGGCCGCGGCGGTGCGTATCATCCAGGGCTCCGCGACCGTAGCGTGCTTAACCGCCGTGGGTCTGGTGATGCCGGTGATTGAACAGCTGAACTACTCCGGTGCGCAGATGGCGGCGCTCTCTATCTGTATCGCGGGCGGCTCGATTGTGGTTTCTCACGTGAACGACGCGGGCTTCTGGCTGTTCGGTAAATTTACCGGCGCAACCGAAGCGCAAACCCTGAAAACCTGGACGCTGATGGAAACCATCCTCGGCACGACGGGCGCGATTGTCGGGATGATTGCGTTTACGCTCCTGAGCTGATCCCGGTTTTCTCCCTCTCCCCGTGGGAGAGGGGTGGGGTGAGGGCATCAGGCCACACCCTAAAATAAAATTTCGTTTTGCGAGCCACCTTCCAGAGCCTCTCTTGTCACCCCGCCCCCAACGCAGTATCTTCTTGCCGCGCCTGCAAAATCAGGCGTCAGGATTAGCCTCCTGAACTACCTCATCAGCGACACGAGTGTTATCGTGTCGTGCGCTTGGCTACACTCCAATGGTGGGCCAGGCGGGGGCGTCGCAAGACGCGCCGGTAGCTGATGAGGCCGGTAAGGCTAACCCTGTCTGGTTCCACCACCCGTGAGATTAGCCTCTCCAGTGGTGGATACACATTACTCATCAGAGGCTGTCTTATGACTACTACCCCAACTTTTCTCACACTTTATTTACTACCCCATTCGATCACACCACTGATTTCACCGAACTGGCAGATAATTGCTCGCGGTTTGTCGACGTGCTGGTTGAATGTGACGATCCAACCCAGAAGATGGCGCTGTGCGGACGGCTCTCAGCCTGCCTCGCACTGCTTCAGCCTACGCTGCTTGAACCTGTTCCGGAATATTTAAAAGCCAGCCTGACGGTGGATGACCTGCCGCTGGACGTGCCGGTCTTCGAACCGGAAGTGGATCAGTTAGGGCGATATTGCCAGCGGTTAACGCAAATGCTGTTAGCGCATTCGCTGTCAGAAAGCGATGAAAGAGTCGCAGGAGATTTGTTGCAGGATTTAGTGGGGTTTTACAGTGATACGCTGAAAGCGCCGCGCTGGTTGCTCACAAAGGAAGGCATCGTGCCGCTGTAAAAAAGCCGGGTGGCGCTTACGCTTACCCGGCCTACGGGACCAGAGTTTGTTGTAGGTCGGGTAAGGCGAAGCCGCCACCCGACAAAATAAGACCTCTGCGGCCTGATGCCCTCACCCCGGCCCTCTCCCACGGGAGAGGGGGCAAACACTAAAAACGGCAACCGAAGATTGCCGTTTTGCTTTTACCTACCCTTTCATCCACGCCCGGATCCCGTCCAGGAACATCTGCGTTGCCATCATCACCAGAATCAGCCCCATCAGGCGCTCCAGCGCGTTCACCCCTTTCTCACCCAGCAGGCGCAGGAACAGAGACGACTGCAACAGGATAATAAACGTCCCGCCCCAGGCGATCAGCAGGGCAATCACCAGATGGCTCATCTGGTTCGGATACTGATGTGACAGCAGCATCAGGGTGGCCAGAATGGTTGGCCCGGCGACGAGTGGAATCGCCAGCGGAACGATAAACGGCTCTTCGCCCGCGGGAAGGCCGCTGCTACTCCCTTCGGCGCTCGGGAAAATCATCTTAATGGCAATCAGGAACAGAATAATCCCGCCGGAAATGGAGACCGTTTCGGCGCGTAAGTTCAGGAAAGCAAGGATCTTTTCACCGGCGAACAGGAAGATAAACATCACCAGCAGGGCGATGAGCAGCTCCCGGATCATGATCGCCCTGCGGCGCTTCGGTTCGGTGTGCTTCAGCACCGACATGAAGATCGGCAGATTACCGAGCGGATCCATAATCAGGATCAATAAAACCGCTGCGGAAATGATTTCACTCATTTTAAATTATCCCTGATACTTATTGTGGTCATTGCGATGATTAGCACTTTTTCTGATAGCCGGACAATCATCGATTAATTTCGCTTGCGACTTTGGCAGCATTTTGTAATGTGAAGCATATCCCAGTTCAGTACTGGCTTGCACAATCAGCACACACCCCTTGCAGGAAAAAAATGCTATGAAAAACGTTGGTTTTATAGGCTGGCGCGGTATGGTCGGCTCTGTACTCATGCAACGCATGGTTGAAGAGCGCGATTTCGACGCTATCCGCCCGGTCTTCTTCTCCACTTCACAGCTCGGCCAGGCTGCGCCGTCCTTTGGAGGTGCCACAGGCACGTTGCAGGACGCTTACGATCTGGAGGCGCTGAAGGCGCTCGACATTATTGTGACCTGCCAGGGCGGCGATTATACCAACGAAATCTATCCGAAGCTGCGTGAAAGCGGCTGGCAGGGCTACTGGATTGACGCGGCCTCTTCGCTGCGTATGAAAGACGATGCCATCATCATTCTCGACCCGGTTAACCAGGACGTCATTACCGACGGGCTGAACAACGGCGTGAAAACCTTTGTCGGCGGTAACTGCACCGTCAGCCTGATGCTGATGTCCCTCGGCGGTCTGTTCGCGCAGGATCTGGTGGAGTGGGTCTCCGTGGCGACTTACCAGGCGGCGTCCGGCGGCGGTGCGCGCCATATGCGCGAGCTGCTGACCCAGATGGGCCAGCTGCACCAGAGCGTCGCGGCCGAGCTGGCAGACCCGGCGTCCGCGATCCTCGACATCGAGCGTAAAGTCACTCAGCTCACCCGCAGCGGCGAGCTGCCGGTGGATAACTTTGGCGTACCGCTGGCCGGTGGCCTGATCCCCTGGATCGACAAACAGCTGGATAACGGCCAGACCCGCGAAGAGTGGAAGGGCCAGGCTGAGACCAACAAAATCCTTGCGACCGCGAACACCATTCCGGTTGACGGTCTGTGCGTGCGTATCGGCGCGCTGCGCTGCCACAGCCAGGCCTTCACCATTAAACTGAAAAAAGATGTGTCTATTCCGACCGTGGAAGAGCTGCTGGCCGCGCACAACCCGTGGGCGAAAGTGGTGCCAAACGATCGCGATATCACCATGCGCGAACTGACCCCGGCAGCCGTTACCGGCACGCTGACCACCCCGGTTGGTCGTCTGCGCAAGCTGAACATGGGGCCGGAGTACCTCTCCGCGTTCACCGTTGGCGATCAGCTGCTGTGGGGTGCAGCCGAGCCGCTGCGCCGCATGCTGCGCCAGCTGGCGTAATAATTTGTTAAACACGGGGGGTGATTGTCACCCCCTTTTTTTGCGTACTACATGGAGTAAAACGCAGATGTCTTATTTTTTATCAGGAGGATCCACGACGTTGGCTATGCTTTAAGGAAGATTTATTTCTCACCTGAGGGTAGGGCGGAGCAGAGAGGATGAGCTGCACCGTTTAGGTCACATTAAAAGTCGTCCCGGAGCGCGTAAAAAGGGCGACATAAAAAAACAGGATGAATACCATGTCCGATCGTATTTCGAGAGACGTGATTAATGCGCTTATTGCGGGTCACTTTGCCGACCCCTTTTCTGTGCTAGGGATGCACCGTACAGAGGCCGGACTGGAAGTTCGGGCGCTGTTACCGGATGCAACAGAAGTGTGGGTTATCGAACCCAAAACCGGCCGCAAGGTGGGTAATCTGGAGTGCCTCGACTCGCGTGGCTTCTTCTCGGGCGTCATGCCCCGCCGTAAAAATCCTTTTCGTTATCAGCTTGCCGTTATCTGGCACGGTCAGCAAAACCTGATTGACGATCCCTATAGCTTCGGCCCGCTTTTAAAAGAGATGGACGCCTGGCTGCTTTCCGAAGGCACCCATTTACGTCCCTACGAAACGCTGGGTGCCCATGCGGATACCATGGACGGTATCACCGGCACGCGTTTCGCCGTATGGGCGCCAAACGCCCTGCGCGTCTCCGTCGTCGGGCAGTTCAACTACTGGGACGGTCGTCGACATCCCATGCGCCTGCGCCGGGAAACCGGCATCTGGGAGCTATTTATCCCCGGGGCGCACAACGGTCAGCTCTACAAATTCGAGATGATCGATGCCAACGGCAAGCTGCGTATCAAATCCGACCCGTATGCTTTTGAGGCCGAACTGCGTCCGAATACCGCCTCGCTGATTTGCGGCTTGCCGGAAAAGGTCGTCCAGAGCGAGGAGCGCAAGCAGGCCAACCGCTTTGATGCGCCAATCTCCGTCTATGAAGTGCATCTTGGCTCCTGGCGTCGCCACACCGATAACAACTTCTGGCTTAGCTACCGGGAACTTGCCGACCAGCTGGTACCGTACGCCAAATGGATGGGCTTTACCCATCTGGAGCTGCTGCCGATCAACGAACATCCGTTCGATGGAAGTTGGGGCTATCAGCCTACCGGGCTGTATGCGCCTACGCGCCGCTTCGGCACGCGCGATGACTTCCGCTATTTCATCGATGCCGCGCACGCCGCCGGGCTGAACGTGATCCTCGACTGGGTGCCGGGCCACTTCCCGTCGGACGATTTTGCGCTGGCAGAGTTCGACGGCACAAAGCTGTACGAGCACAGCGACCCGCGCGAAGGCTATCACCAGGACTGGAACACGCTGATCTACAACTACGGTCGCCGTGAAGTGTCGAACTACCTGGTCGGTAACGCGCTGTACTGGATCGAGCGTTTCGGCATTGATGCCCTGCGCGTGGATGCGGTGGCGTCGATGATTTACCGCGACTACAGCCGCAAAGAGGGCGAGTGGATCCCGAACGAGTATGGCGGCCGTGAAAACCTGGAAGCAATAGAGTTCCTGCGCAACACCAACCGCATTCTTGGCGAACAGGTGGAAGGGGCCGTGACAATGGCGGAGGAGTCCACCGACTTCCCGGGCGTTTCCCGTCCACCGTCAATGGGCGGTCTGGGCTTCTGGTACAAGTGGAACCTCGGCTGGATGCACGACACGCTCGACTACATGAAGCTCGACCCGGTTTATCGTCAGTATCACCACGACAAGCTCACCTTCGGGCTGCTTTACAACTACACCGAAAACTTCATGCTGCCGCTGTCGCACGATGAAGTGGTGCACGGCAAAAAATCCATCCTCGACCGCATGCCGGGCGACCCGTGGCAGAAGTTCGCTAATCTGCGCGCCTACTACGGCTGGATGTTCGCTTTTCCGGGCAAAAAACTGCTGTTTATGGGCAATGAGTTTGCCCAGGGGCGCGAATGGAACCACGATACCAGCCTTGACTGGCATCTGCTGGAAGGCGCGGACAACTGGCACCACGGCGTGCAGCGTCTGGTCCGCGATCTGAACCTGACCTATCGCCATCACAAAGCGCTGCACGAGCTGGACTTCGATCCGTATGGCTTTGAGTGGCTGGTGGTAGACGACCACGAGCGTTCGGTGTTCGTCTTTGTACGCCGCGACAAAGCGGGTAACGAGATCATCGTTGCCAGCAACTTTACCCCGGTGCCGCGCGAACATTATCGATTCGGCATTAACCAGCCGGGCAAATGGCGCGAAATTCTCAATACCGACTCCATGCACTACCACGGCAGTAACGCCGGTAACGGTGGACTGGTGCAGAGCGACACCCTCGAAAGCCACGGTCGGCCGAACTCCCTGAGCCTGACGTTACCGCCGCTGAGCACAATCTGGCTGGTGCGGGAGGGAGAATGACGCAGCTTACGGCAGGTAAACCCGAACCGCTCGGGGCGAGTTTTGACGGGAAGGGGGTGAACTTCACGCTCTTTTCTGCCCACGCGGAGCGGGTGGAACTCTGCGTGTTTGACGGAGAAGGTAACGAGCACCGTTACGATTTACCGACACGTACGGGGGATACCTGGCACGGTTACCTGGCTGGAGGACGGCCGGGGATGCACTACGGTTTTCGCGTTCACGGCCCCTGGGAGCCTGCTCAGGGGCACTGGTTCAACCCGGCGAAGCTGCTGATTGACCCGTGCGCGCACCGCGTCGACGGCGAGTTTAAGGACGACCCGCTGTTCCACGTTGGCTATGGCGAGCCTGACCACCGCGACAGCGCGTCCGTCGCGCCCAAAAGCGTGGTGGTGCACGATCTCTACGACTGGGAAGACGATGCCCCGCCGCAGACGCCGTGGGGCAATACCGTGATTTATGAAGCCCACGTCAAAGGGTTGACGTATCTGCACCCGTCGATTCCCAAAGCGATGCGCGGCACCTATCAGGCGCTCGGCCATCCGACGATGATTGCCTACCTGAAACACCTCGGCATCACTGCGCTGGAGCTACTCCCCGTCGCCCATTTCGCCAGCGAACCGCGTCTCCAGCGTCTGGGATTAAGCAACTACTGGGGCTACAACCCGCTGGCAATGTTCGCGCTCGACCCGCGCTACGCGGTACATCCTGAGAAGGCGCGGGATGAGTTTCGCGATGCGGTGAAGGCGCTTCACGCGGCGGGCATTGAGGTCATTCTGGACGTGGTGTTGAACCACAGTGCGGAAAGCGATCTTGACGGCCCGACGCTCTCACAGCGCGGAATCGATAACCGTAGCTATTATTGGATCAGGGACGACGGCGATTACGAGAACTGGACCGGGTGCGGTAACACCCTCAACCTCAGTCATCCGGCCGTTACGCATTACGCGTACGAGTGCCTGAAATACTGGGTTGAGACGTTCCACGTGGACGGTTTTCGCTTCGACCTGGCGCCGGTGATGGGGCGTACCCCGGCGTTCAGCCAGCAGGCGCCATTGTTTGAGGCGATAAAAAACTGCCCCGTTCTTTCCCGGGTGAAGCTCATCGCGGAGCCATGGGACATCGGAGAGGGCGGTTATCAGGTGGGGAACTTCCCGCCGCTGTTTGCCGAGTGGAACGACCACTACCGCGATGCTATTCGCCGCTTCTGGATGACGCGCGACCTGTCGTTAGGGGAGTTTGCCGGACGCTTTGCCGGCTCCAGCGATCTCTTTAAGCGCGACGGAAAACGGCCGTCGGCCAGCATTAACCTGGTGACGGCGCACGATGGTTTTACGCTGCGCGACTGCGTTTGTTTCAATCAGAAACACAATGAGGCAAACGGCGAAGAGAATCGCGATGGGACTAACAATAACCATAGCTTTAACCATGGTATAGAAGGGTTAGGCGGAAGTCTGGATGTGATCGAGCGGCGACGCGCCAGCGTTCATGCGCTGCTGACGACGCTTTTGTTGTCGCAGGGTACGCCGATGCTGCTGGCGGGTGACGAACACGGCCATAGCCAGCACGGCAACAACAACGCCTATTGCCAGGACAACGCCCTGACCTGGCTCGACTGGGGAGAAGCGAACAGCGGGTTAACCCATTTCACCGCGGCGCTGATCCACCTTCGCCAGCAGATCCCCGCGCTCACCGCCGACCGCTGGTGGGAGGAAGGCGACGGCAACGTTCGCTGGCTGAATCAAGACGCGCAACCGTTAAGCGCGCAAGAGTGGCAACACGGCGTACCCCGTCTGCAAATCCTGCTGTCGGATAAGTGGCTGGTTACGCTGAACGCGACGGATGACGTCGCAGAGATAGTTTTACCTGACGGGGAGTGGCGAGCTGTTCCCCCCTTTGCCGGAGCGGATAATCCGGTAGTAATGGCTGTCTGGCACGGGCCTGCGCACGGAGTGTGCGTATTCCAAAGATGATAAAAAAGGAGTTAGTCATGGTTAGATTAGAGAAGAACGATCCGTTAATGTTGGCGCGCCAGCTACCATTAAAAACAGTTGCCCTGATCCTCGCGGGCGGGCGTGGTACCCGTCTGAAAGATTTGACCATCAAGCGCGCCAAACCGGCCGTTCACTTTGGTGGTAAGTTCCGCATCATCGACTTTGCGCTTTCCAACTGCCTGAACTCAGGCATTCGCCGCATTGGCGTCATTACCCAGTATCAGTCGCACACGCTGGTGCAACACATTCAGCGCGGCTGGTCATTCTTCAGTGAAGAGATGAACGAGTTTGTCGATCTGCTTCCGGCGCAGCAGCGCGTTCACGGGGAGAACTGGTATCGCGGCACGGCGGATGCCGTGACCCAGAACCTCGACATCATTCGCCGCTACAACGCGGAATACATTGTTATCCTCGCCGGGGACCACATCTACAAGCAAGATTACTCCCACATGCTGATCGACCACGTCGAAAAAGGGGCGCGCTGCACCGTGGCGTGTTTGCCGGTGCCCGTTGCGGAAGCAACCGCGTTTGGCGTGATGCATGTAGATGGCGACGACAAGATTATCGACTTCGTCGAAAAGCCGGCGAACCCGCCAACCATGCCGGGCGACGACACCAAATCGCTCGCCAGCATGGGGATCTATGTCTTTGATGCCGATTATCTTTATGCGTTGCTGGAAGAGGACGACAAAGACGAAAACTCCAGCCATGACTTCGGTAAAGACATCATCCCGAAAATTACCAAAGCTGGCATGGCGTATGCACATCCTTTCCCGCTGTCCTGCGTGCAGTCCGACCCGAATGCGGAACCTTACTGGCGCGATGTGGGAACCCTGGAAGCGTACTGGAAAGCCAACCTCGATCTGGCGTCCGTCACGCCTGAACTGGATATGTACGACCAGAACTGGCCGATTCGTACCCACATGGAGTCCCTGCCGCCGGCCAAATTCGTTCAGGATCGCTCCGGTAGCCACGGCATGACGCTGAACTCGCTGGTCTCCGGCGGGTGCATTATCTCCGGTTCGGTGGTGGTGCAGTCCGTGCTGTTCCCACGCGTGCGTATAAACTCATTCTGTAATATCGATTCGGCAGTTCTGCTGCCGGACGTCTGGGTAGGGCGCTCATGTCGCCTGCGTCGCTGTGTTATAGACCGCGCCTGCGTCATTCCTGAAGGGATGGTGATTGGGGAAAACGCGGAAGAAGATGCGCGTCGTTTCTACCGTTCGGAAGAGGGGATCGTGTTAGTAACACGGGAAATGTTGCGGAAGCTGCAAATCAAACAGGAGCGATGATGCAGGTTTTACACGTATGTTCTGAGATGTTCCCGTTGTTAAAAACGGGCGGACTGGCGGATGTTCTTGGTGCATTACCGGCGGCGCAAATTGCCGGAGGGGTGGATACCCGCGTGTTGTTACCCGCTTTTCCGGATATCCGGCGTGGTATCCCCGATGCAAAGGTTGTTACCCGCCGCGAGACCTTCGCGGGACGTATCACCCTGCTGTTTGGACATTACAATGGCGTAGGGATTTACCTGATTGATGCGCCGCATTTATACGACCGACCCGGCAGCCCGTATCACGATACTAACCTGTATGCCTATACCGATAACGTGCTGCGCTTTGCTCTGCTCGGCTGGGTGGGGGCGGAGATGGCCGTCGGGCTGGATCCGTTCTGGCGTCCGAACGTGGTGCACGCGCACGACTGGCATGCTGGCCTGGCACCTGCGTATCTCGCGGCGAAGGGGCACCCGGCCAAATCGGTGTTTACGGTGCACAACCTGGCGTATCAGGGCATGTATTATGCTCATCATATGAATGACATCGATCTGCCATGGTCATTCTTTAACATGCATGGACTGGAGTTTAACGGACAGATTTCGTTCCTGAAGGCCGGTCTGTACTACGCCGATCACATCACGGCGGTCAGCCCAACTTACGCGCGGGAAATTACGCAGCCGGAGTTCGGTTACGGTATGGAAGGGCTGCTGCAACAGCGACATCGTGAAGGTCGCCTGTCGGGCATTCTGAACGGCGTGGACGAACAGATCTGGAATCCGGAAACGGACCTCCTGCTGGCGGCGCGCTATGGTCGCGACTCCGTGGAGGATAAAGCGGAAAACAAGCGCCAGCTACAGATTGCGATGGGGCTGAAGGTCAACGACAAGGTACCGCTGTTTGCGGTGGTTAGCCGCCTGACCAGCCAGAAAGGGCTGGATCTGGTGCTGGAAGCGCTGCCAGGGTTACTTGAGCAGGGCGGCCAGCTGGCGCTGCTCGGCGCGGGCGACCCGGTATTGCAGGAAGGTTTCCTCGCGGCCGCGGCGGAACATCCGGGGCAGGTGGGCGTGCAGATCGGTTATCACGAAGCGTTTTCCCACCGTATCATGGGCGGCGCGGACGTGATTCTGGTGCCGAGCCGTTTCGAGCCCTGCGGCCTGACGCAGCTCTATGGTCTGAAATACGGCACGCTGCCGCTGGTACGCCGCACGGGGGGGCTGGCGGATACGGTGTCTGACAGCTCCCTGGAAAACCTGGCGGACGGTATCGCCAGCGGGTTTGTTTTTGAGGACAGTAATGCCTGGTCGCTGCTTAGGGCGATCCGGCGTGCTTTCGTCTTGTGGTCCCGTCCATCCCTGTGGCGTTACGTACAACGTCAGGCGATGTCTATGGACTTTGGCTGGCACGTTGCGGCGCAGTCCTACCGCGACCTTTATCAACGCTTGATGTAACGAGGCGAAGTGACTGATATGAATGCTCCATTTAGCTACTCTTCCCCCACGCTCAGCGTTGAGGCGTTAAAGCACTCCATCGCCTATAAGCTGATGTTTACCATTGGGAAAGATCCCGTTATTGCCAACAAACATGAGTGGCTGAACGCCACGCTGTTTGCGGTGCGTGACCGTATGGTCGAACGCTGGCTACGCTCCAACCGCGCCCAGCTTTCGCAGGAGACGCGACAGGTCTATTACCTGTCGATGGAGTTTCTGATTGGTCGCACCCTCTCCAATGCGCTGTTATCGCTCGGGATTTATGACGACGTCAAAAACGCACTGGAAGAGATGGGGCTGGATTTAGAAGAGCTGATTGACGAAGAGAACGACCCGGGGCTGGGTAACGGTGGTCTCGGTCGACTTGCCGCCTGTTTCCTCGATTCACTGGCGACGCTGGGGCTACCGGGGCGCGGGTACGGTATTCGCTACGACTACGGCATGTTCAAGCAGAACATTGTGGATGGCCGTCAGAAAGAGTCTCCGGACTACTGGCTGGAGTACGGTAACCCGTGGGAGTTCAAGCGCCACAATACGCGCTACAAGGTGCGTTTTGGCGGGCGTATTCAGCAGGAAGGGAAAAAATCACGCTGGGTGGAAACCGAAGAGATCCTGGCCGTGGCCTATGACCAGATTATACCCGGCTACGATACCGATGCAACCAATACGCTGCGCCTGTGGAATGCGCAGGCCAGTAGCGAGATCAATCTGGGTAAATTCAATCAGGGCGACTACTTCGCAGCGGTGGAAGATAAAAACCACTCAGAGAATGTGTCACGCGTTTTGTATCCGGATGACTCGACCTACTCAGGACGCGAGCTGCGCCTGCGTCAGGAGTATTTCCTCGTCTCGGCAACGATTCAGGATATCCTCAGCCGTCATTATCAGCTGCACAAAACCTATGCGAATCTGGCGGATAAAACCGCCATTCACCTCAACGACACGCATCCGGTGCTCTCCATTCCTGAGCTGATGCGCCTGTTGATTGATGAGCATAAGTTCAGCTGGGATGACGCGTTTGAAGTAACCTGCCAGGTGTTCTCGTACACCAACCATACGTTGATGAGTGAAGCGCTGGAGACGTGGCCGGTGGATATGCTCGGCAAAATTCTGCCGCGTCACCTTCAAATCATCTTCGAGATCAACGACTACTTCCTCAAGACCTTGCAGGAGCAGTACCCGAACGATACCGGCCTGCTGAGTCGCGCCTCGATCATTGATGAATCCAATGGTCGCCGCGTACGCATGGCCTGGCTGGCGGTGGTGATCAGCCACAAGGTGAACGGCGTTTCAGAGCTGCATTCGAACCTGATGGTGCAGTCGCTGTTTGCGGACTTCGCGAAGATCTTCCCAACGCGCTTCTGCAACGTGACCAACGGCGTCACTCCGCGCCGCTGGCTGGCGTTGGCGAACCAACCGCTCTCCGATGTGCTGGATGAGAACATTGGTCGTACCTGGCGCACCGATTTAAGCCAGCTGAGCGAGCTTGAGCAGCACATTGATTTTCCGATGGTGAAAAAAGCCGTGCGGGAAGCCAAGCTGCTGAACAAGAAACGTCTGTCGGTCTGGCTGGCTCTGCATCTGAACGTGGTGGCGAACCCAAAAGCGCTGTTCGACGTGCAGATCAAACGTATCCACGAGTACAAGCGTCAGCTGATGAACGTCCTGCACGTTATCACCCACTATAACCGTATCAAGGCTGACCCGACGGCAGAGTGGGTGCCGCGCGTGAAAATCTTTGCCGGTAAGGCGGCATCTGCGTACTACATGGCGAAGCATATCATTCATCTCATCAACGATGTGGCGAAGGTGGTGAACCACGATCCGGACATTGGCGATAAGCTGAAGGTGGTGTTTATCCCGAACTACAGCGTAAGCCTGGCGCAGCTGATTATTCCGGCGGCGGATCTCTCTGAGCAGATTTCCACGGCCGGGACGGAAGCATCCGGCACCAGCAACATGAAGTTTGCCCTGAACGGCGCGCTGACTATCGGCACGCTGGACGGCGCAAATGTCGAAATGCTGGAGCATGTGGGCGCGGAAAATATCTTTATCTTCGGGAATACGGCGGAAGAGGTGGAGGCGCTGCGCAAGCAGGGCTACTCGCCGCGTGAGTATTATGAAGAGGACGAAGAGTTACGCCAGGTGCTGACGCAAATCGCCACGGGGGTGTTTAACCCTGAGGAGCCTGGCCGCTACCGCGATCTGGTGGACTCGCTGATTAACTTTGGCGATCACTATCAGGTGCTGGCGGATTACCGCAGCTACGTGGATTGCCAGGATAAGGTGGACGAACTGTACCGTCAGCAGGAGAAGTGGACCAGCGCCGCGATGCATAACATCGCCAACATGGGTTACTTCTCGTCGGACAGGACCATCAAGGAATATGCCGAGACGATCTGGCATATTGATCCGGTGCGGTTATAAAAACAAAGCCGGGTGGCGGCTTCGCCTTACCGGGCCTACTCGATCCCGTAGGCCCGGTAAGCGTAGCGCCACCGGGCTTTTTTACATCAAGACGCCAGTGAAAGCTCACGCTTTCCCGCATGCTGCTGCAACCACTGCGCCACGCGGGACTGCTGCTCGGCATTCAGCCACATTCCTTCTTTAGTACGACGCCAGATAGCATCGTCCAGACGACGCACCCACTCGTGTTCCACCAGGTAGCGCAGCTCCGCTTCGTACAGCTCATGGCCAAAGTGTTCGCCCAGATCGGCAATCTCTTTCGCGTCGCCGAGGAACAGTTCGGTGTTGCTGCCGTAGGTGCGGGCATAGTGGCGCGCCATCCCTTCAGTAATGAACGGGAAGCGGCGGCGTAGCTTCGCGGCGTAATCGTCGCGATTACCGCCGATATCACCGCCAGGCAGTACCGCCTCTTTGGTCCACGCCGGTCCGATGCCTTTGTAATACGGCGACAGTTTCTCCAGCGCGTGCTCCGCCAGTTTACGGTAGGTGGTGAGCTTACCGCCAAATACCGACAGCAGCGGCGCCTGACCGTCCACGTCGTGAATATCGAGCGTATAGTCGCGGGTGATCGCCTGCGGTGAATCAGACTCGTCATCACACAGTGGACGCACGCCGGAGTAGGTCCAGACCACGTCATCGCGTGACAGCTGTTTCTTGAAGTGCGCGTTATACACTTTCAGCAGGTAGCTGACTTCACTCTCGTCGATCTCGACGTTTTTCGGATCGCCTTTGTACTCCACGTCGGTGGTGCCGATGATCGAGAATTCATCCATCCACGGGATCACAAACACGATGCGCTTGTCTTCGTTTTGCAGGATATA
The DNA here is from genome assembly GCF_011078175.1 of Enterobacter cloacae. Lineage (GTDB taxonomy): Bacteria > Pseudomonadota > Gammaproteobacteria > Enterobacterales > Enterobacteriaceae > Enterobacter > Enterobacter cloacae_Q. The sequence goes on along the minus strand of NZ_JAALCJ010000009.1, from coordinate 79,000 downwards.
AGCCTGCTTCTGGGTGTGCACACGCGGCACCACAATATGGCTGCCCTTGATCAGGCGGATGCCGTACGGTGAAGGCAGGTGCATGCCGTCGTCGAAGAACTGCTTCACCCACGGGCCGGTGGCGTTCACCAGTCCGCGCGCTTTCCAGCTAAACTTCTCGCCGGTATCCACGTCTTCCGCTTCCACAATCCACAGGCCGTTTTCACGACGCGCGGCAGTCGCACGGGTACGGGTTTTCACCTCGCCGCCTTTCTTCTCGACCATCTGCGCATTCGCCAGCACCAGACGTGCATCGTCCACCCAGCAGTCGGAATATTCGAAACCGCGCACGATTTCAGGCTTCAGGACCGATTCTGAGCCAAAACGCAAACCGTTCGAACCCGGCAGGCTGGTGCGTTTACCCAGATGATCGTACATAAAGAGGCCAATGCGGATCATCCACGCCGGACGCAGGTGTGGACGATGGGGCAGACGGAAGCGCATCGGGATGGCCAGGTGCGGCGCCATGTTCAGCAGCACTTCGCGTTCGGCCAGCGCTTCGCTGACCAGGCGGAATTCGTAGTGTTCCAGGTAGCGCAGGCCACCGTGGATCAGCTTGGAGCTGGCGGACGACGTCGCGCAGGCGAGATCGTTAGCTTCCAGCATCAGCACGGATAAACCGCGTCCTGCGGCATCAACCGCAATACCGGCACCGTTGATGCCACCGCCTATCACAATCAGATCTTTGGTTTCCATAACACCCTCATGCACTTTCGTTAAAGCTCAAAAATGTTCGATATCGCTCATAATAGCAAAGGAACGCGCTTTTGGTAACATCAAAAAAACAATTTAGAGTGATATGGATAACATAATGGCGTTTACCCGCCGCCAGGACGTACACTACGGGGTAAAATAGTGCGACTAACTTTTCTCCCTCTCCCTGTGGGAGAGGGCTGGGGTGAGGACATCAGAGCGCACCCAACATGAACAACAGAAAGAGAACACCATGGATCAGTTTGAATGTATTAACGTAGAAGAAGCCCATCAGAAGATGCACCAGGGAACGGCGGTGCTGGTGGATATCCGCGATCCGCAGAGCTTTGCGATGGGCCACACGCCGGGCGCGTTTCATCTCACTAATGACACGCTGGGCGCGTTTATGCGCGATAACGACTTCGATACGCCGGTGATGGTGATGTGTTATCACGGCAATAGCAGTAAAGGTGCGGCGCAGTACCTGATTCAGCAAGGCTACGATGCGGTGTACAGCGTCGACGGCGGCTTCGATGCCTGGCATCGTCATTTCCCGGCAGAAGTGGAATACGCGTTTGAACGCTAATCCCGCTATACTGTTCCCTTTTGTGTGGAAATAAGCGACCGCTGCCCATGTTGATGATCACCTCTTTTACCAATCCGCGCGTCGCCCAGGCGTTTGTCGACTATATGGCAACGCAGGGCGTTATTCTGACCATTCAGCAACATACGCAGACCGATGTCTGGCTGGCCGATGAGAGCCAGGCCGGGCGGGTAAACGAGGAGCTGGCGCGGTTCCTTGAGAACCCTGGCGACCCGCGCTATCTAGCGGCAAGCTGGCAATCCGGACAGACGGGCAGCGGATTGCATTACAGTCGTTTCCCTTTTCTTGCCACCATTCGCGAGCGCGCAGGGCCGTTTACGCTGCTGCTGATGGCCGCCTGCATTATCGTCTTCATTATCATGAACGTGGTGGGCGACCAGAGCGTGATGATCGCGCTGGCGTGGCCGTACGACCCTTCTCTGGAGTTTGACGTCTGGCGCTACTTCACCCACGCGCTGATGCACTTCTCGGTGATGCATATTCTCTTCAACCTGCTGTGGTGGTGGTATCTCGGCGGTATCGTTGAGAAGCGACTTGGCAGCGGTAAGCTGATCGTGATCGCCGTGATTAGCGCCCTGTTGAGCGGCTACGTGCAGCATAAATTCAGCGGCCCGTGGTTCGGCGGGCTGTCGGGCGTTGTTTACGCTCTGATGGGCTACGTCTGGCTTCGCGGGGAGCGCGACCCGGAAAGCGGCATCTATTTACAACGCGGTTTAATAGCCTTTGCGTTAATATGGCTAATTGCCGGATGGTTTGATCTGTTTGGTATGTCTATCGCCAATGGTGCGCACGTCACTGGCCTGGCGGTCGGGCTGGCAATGGCGCTTGCCGACACGCTCCATGCGCGAAAACGAACATAATTCTCAGGGATAATTGATGAAACAAACACAACGTCATGACGCCATTATCGAACTGGTCAAAAAACAGGGATACGTCAGCACCGAAGAGCTGGTCGAGCAGTTTGCCGTCAGCCCGCAAACCATCCGTCGTGACCTGAACGATTTGGCCGATCAGAACCGTATTTTGCGCCACCACGGTGGGGCGGCGCTGCCGTCCAGCTCGGTCAACACCTCCTGGCACGATCGTAAAGCCACGCAGACGGCGGAAAAAGAACGCATCGCCCGTAAAGTGGCGAGCCAAATCCCGAACGGGGCGACGCTGTTTATCGACATCGGCACCACGCCGGAAGCGGTTGCTCACGCGCTGCTGGATCACGAGAACCTGCGCGTGGTGACTAACAACCTGAACGTCGCCAACACGCTGATGCAGAAGGACGATTTCCGCATCATTCTCGCGGGCGGCGAGCTGCGCAGCCGTGACGGCGGAATTATCGGTGAAGCGACGCTCGACTTTATCTCCCAGTTCCGCCTCGACTTTGGCATTCTTGGGATCAGCGGCATCGACACCGACGGCTCGCTGCTGGAGTTTGATTACCACGAGGTGCGCACCAAGCGCGCGATAATTGAAAACTCACGTCACGTGATGCTGGTGGTGGACCACTCTAAGTTTGGTCGTAACGCAATGGTGAACATGGGCAGCATCAGCATCGTGGATGCGGTCTATACCGACGCGATGCCGCCAGCGGGCGTGATGCAGGTGATTAAAGATAATAATTTGCAGTTAGAGTTGTGTTGAGAAGCCTTTCTTCCTCTCCTCGTGGGAGAGGGCATCAGACCTCACAAGGTAAAAGCAAAACGGCAACCCAGGTTGCCGTTTTTAGTGTTTACTCCCTCCCCCTGTGGGAGAGGGTCGGGGAGAGGGCACCAGACCTCACAAGGTAAAAGCAAAACGGCAACCCAGGTTGCCGTTTTTAGTGTTTACTCCCTCTCCCTGTGGGAGAGGGCCGGGGTGAGGGCATCAGACCGCACAAGGTAAAAGCAAAACGGCAACCCAGGTTGCCGTTTTTAGTGTTTACTCCCTCTCCCTGTGGGAGAGGGTCGGGGTGAGGGCATCAGACCGCAGAGGATCTACACTCCGTACCCCATCATCTTCAACAGCTGCTGCGCATGCTGTACCGCGTCCTGACGGTGCGCCACGCCCAGCTTTTGATACAAATTGCGAATGTGCGTTTTAATGGTGGTCGCCGCCACCGCCAGTTCACCAGCAATTTGCTCGTTGCTGTAGCCGGAATAGATCAGCCCCAGCACCTGCCATTCACGCTGGGTGAGCGGGCTGGTGCGGATAAGCTCCGGCACTTCCGGATGGTTCAGCAGACGTTCAACAAAGTTCTCATCGAAGTGCGCAAACTTGTGGCGATGGTGTTGGTTGATCTCGCGCAGAATGCGCTGGGCGCGATGCTGATCGAGTTCCGGCAGCGTGTTGAGCTGAATCAGCTGACGCAACTGTTGAGCCATCACTTCACCTTCAATCACAAAGTGGCTGATAAAACCGGTGCGGTTCGCCAGCTGCAACGCTTCCAGCAGCACGCGCTGGGCATCGTTTTTACGTCCCGCCTGCCAGTAAAGCTGGTTTAACAGCAGCAGGTTGCGGTTTAAATCGCTCATCAGGCGCAGGCTGCGGGCGTTTTCGTTTAATTCTTCCAGCACGATCTCGGCAGGCTCGAAATCCCCCAGCAGGATCTGCACGCGGGCAATATTGCGCCACTGGCTTTGCAGGAAGTGGTTATTGGCAAATTCCGGTTTAGGCGTATGACGCAGCCAGTTGGCAGCGGACTTTTTATCGCCGGTCATCTGCCAGTAAATCACGCGCACCTTATCGGCGTTGGAGACCCAGTCGCTATGGTACTGCCCGTTGCCGAGCAGGTTTTCCAGGCGGTTAAGATGGTTGCGGGCATTATCCAGGTCGCCGCGCGCCAGCGAGCACTGCACCAGCAGAGCCAGACACTGGAGCTGCTGCTGCGGCTGGAAGCTCGAAAGGACATTCAGACCCTGGCGGGCGCAGCTTTCTGCTTCATCCAGACGCGACCATGCCCACAGCAGCTGAGCGCGAATACGCAACAGGAACTCGTGCATCGGCAGCTGTTCCAGATGCTGTTCACGGATCAGCTGGAACGCTTTCTCCTGGTTTTCCCAGGCGGCTTGCAGGAACCCCTGCGCAAATAAAATTTCGCTTTGCTGGATCAGACTCCACAGGGCGTAATGCCAGACATCGTGGCGGCGCGCCATCTGTTCGGTTTGCTGCATGAGAGAAAGCGAACGCGTGAGATCGCCCTTACAGTGCAGGACTTCGCCGTGCACCGAGGTGGCCACAATGCGGCTGTAAAAATTCGCCAGCGGCAGCTCATCCAGCGCGACCATCGCCAGCCGTTCGGCTTCTTCCGGATCGCCGTCGTTAATCGCTACCTGCGCACGCAGGGCGTTAAATTCGCCGTGCAGGGTGCTATCCATCTCGCTTTCCATCTCCTGCTCGGCGCGCGCCAGCAGGGTGTTCACTTCGCTGTAGCGATGCTGGCTCTGCATCAACCAGGCCTGGAGCAGCACCAGACGCGGGTTCTCCAGCAGGCTCTCCCACGGCAGCGCTTTTAACGACTCTTCCAGCAGCGTCAGTTCGCTATGGTTGAACAGACCCCATGCGTGATTGAGCAGAATATCGCGCAGCATGCTGGCATCCCCGGCGGCCAGCGCATGGTGGATAGCCTCGCTCGGGAAACCTTGCGCCATCCAGCTTTCGGCGGCGGCGCGGTGAATCTCGGGCAGCTCTGCGGCCAGTTCCCACTGGCAACGCTGACGCAGGAAACTGCCAAACAGCGGATGGTAGCTAAACCATTCGCCGGGATCGTCCATGCGCGTCAGAAACAGACCCTGACGTTCAATCTCTTCGAGCTGAAGCTGCCCGTTTTCGATGCCGGTGACGCGCACAATCAGCGCATCGTTCATGGAACGCAGCAGGGAGCTTTTCAACAGGAAATGGCGGGTGGAGAGGTCAACGCTGTCGAGTACCTCATCCACCAGATAATCCGACAGATGGCTGGCGTTAATGCCTGCCAGACGGCGCGCGGACTGATGCGTCGGGCTGTTATTTTGCCGGGCGGAAAGGGCAATCAGCTGAAGCGCCGTTGCCCAGCCAGCCACGTCATCGCACAGGCGGCTGCTTTCAGAAGCCTCAATTGGAGAAGTCAGGCGGCAGTCAAAGAACTGTTTCGCTTCCAGATGGGTAAAGGCTAACTGCTGGCTGCCGATTTCCAGCAGTTGATCGCGCACGCGCAGGTTGGCAATGCCCAACTGCGGAAGGTTACGTGACAGGACAACCAGCGTCAGGTTTTCCGGCTGATGGCGCAGGAAGAAACGCATGGACTCGTGAATAACCGGGTTGGTAATCAGATGATAATCATCAATCACCACATATAGCGGGCGATGCCATTCGGCCAGCTCGATAAACAGCTGAGAGAAAAGGGAGGACAGGCTGGCGTACTGGCGCTTTTGCACCATCACCTCGCTGGTGACGCAGTGTCCGTTGGTTGCCTGCTGAATAGCGGCAATTAAATAACTGGCAAAGCGTTCCTGCTGGTTATCTCCTTCATCCAGGGAGTACCAGCCAAGATCGCTTTTACCTGCCGCCCATTGCGAAATGAGCGTCGTTTTTCCATAACCCGCAGGACTCGTAACCAGCGCCAGTCGGAAATTATGCGCACCGGAAAGTTTAGCCAGCAGGCGCTCGCGGACCACAGTATGGTCAAGACGAACCGGGCGACTTAATTTGGACGGAATCAACATAGTTTTCACTTCACTGTGGGGAACGAGAAAATTTATTTTTTTTGCGCTTCGTAATTAATATCTATAAGTTCGGCCAATAGAGGAACTATTGCAAGTTATGTCTGGGTTTGGAGGCTCTGAATTTGCACTCTGTCACAAAACATTCGCATCACGGATGGAACTTTTCATAACGGGCTGGATGCCGCGCTGCTGCTGGCTTGCCTGCACAAGCTGTGGTTGCGCTGAAACAGGTTTCAGAAAGAGATAATGACGCAGAAGTTAATAAACGTTGGGATAGTTGCACGGGCTTAATAGTGGCGCTGAATAAATACGGCGTGCGGAAATATTATTCTACGTAAGTAATCATTTCAGCGATGATTAAGTACTAACGCAACTGTATTTCATTTCTTTGACACCCTTCCGGGAACGCATTTTTAACGAAGCGCACACTCACACAGTGGCCTCGATCACACTTTTATGCTCATCCCCGCTACTCCTCCCTGCCTAATCCCCGACGGGAGGAGGAAGAGGCGCAATGAGCCAGGCACACTAGCGCCAAATGTGTTTTCTCTCTACAGGATGCCGATTCCCTATGTCACAGCCTACCTTCAACAAAGCTCAATTCCAGGCTGCCCTGACGCGTCAGTGGCAGCGTTTTGGCCTTCATGCTGCAAACGAGATGACGCCTCACCAGTGGTGGCAGGCGGTGAGCGGGGCGCTCGCAGAGCAGCTGGACGCTCAGCCCGTGGCGAAGCCTGTTAAGGGCCAACGTCACGTCAACTACATTTCGATGGAGTTCCTGATTGGTCGGCTGACGGGTAACAATCTGCTGAACCTTGGCTGGTATCAGGATGTTGGTGACGTACTGAAAGAACACGACATCAATCTGACCGATCTGCTGGAAGAAGAGATTGACCCGGCGCTGGGTAATGGCGGTCTGGGACGTCTGGCGGCCTGTTTCCTGGATTCCATGGCAACGGTGGGCCAGTCGGCGATTGGCTATGGCCTGAACTACCAGTACGGCCTGTTCCGTCAGTCGTTTGCTGACGGTCACCAGATGGAAGCGCCGGACGACTGGCACCGCAATACCTATCCGTGGTTCCGCCACAATGCGCAGCTTGATGTGCAGGTAGGCATTGGCGGGAAAGTCACGAAGCAAGGCCTCTGGGAACCGGCGTTCACTCTTACCGGTGAAGCCTGGGACCTGCCGGTACTTGGCTACCGTAACGGCGTAGCGCAGCCGCTGCGTCTGTGGCAGGCGAAGCACGCCCATCCGTTTAACCTGACCAAATTTAACGACGGCGATTTCCTGCGTGCCGAGCAGCAGGGCATCGACGCCGAGAAGCTGACCAAAGTCCTCTATCCGAACGACAACCACCTGGCCGGTAAAAAGCTGCGCCTGATGCAGCAGTACTTCCAGTGCGCCTGCTCCGTGGCGGACATTCTGCGCCGTCACCATCTGGCCGGCCGTAAGCTGGCACAGCTGCCGGACTTCGAAGTGATCCAGTTGAACGACACGCACCCGACGATTGCCATTCCTGAACTGCTGCGCGTGCTGATCGACGAGCATCAGCTGAGCTGGGACGACGCCTGGGCCATCACCAGCCGCACTTTCGCCTACACCAACCACACCCTGATGCCGGAAGCGCTCGAGTGCTGGGATGAGAAGCTGGTGAAAGCGCTGCTGCCGCGTCAGATGCAGATCATCAACAAGATTAACGACCAGTTTAAATTGCTGGTAGAGAAAACCTGGCCGGGTGACAAAGCCGTCTGGGCGAAGCTGGCCGTGGTACACGACAAACAGGTGCGCATGGCGAACATGTGCGTGGTGAGCGGCTTTGCGGTGAACGGCGTGGCGGCGCTGCACTCGGATCTGGTGGTGAAGGATCTGTTCCCGGAATATCACCAGCTTTGGCCGACCAAATTCCACAACGTGACCAACGGCATCACGCCGCGCCGCTGGATCAAGCAGTGCAACCCGCTGCTGGCTGACCTGCTGGACAAGACCCTGAAGAAAGAGTGGGCCAACGACCTGGACCAGCTGATCAACCTGGAAAAATACGCTGACGACGCGAAGTTCCGCGAGCAGTACCGCGCCATTAAGCTGGAGAACAAGGTTCGTCTGGCGGCGTTTGTGAAAGCGCGCACCGGGATTGAGATCAACCCGAACGCCATCTTCGATATCCAGATCAAACGCCTGCACGAGTACAAACGCCAACACCTGAACCTGCTGCACATTCTGGCGCTGTACAAAGAGATCCGCGAGAACCCGCAGGCCGATCGCGTGCCGCGCGTGTTCCTGTTCGGTGCGAAAGCGGCGCCGGGCTACTACCTGGCGAAAAACATTATCCTCGCCATTAATAAGGTTGCTGCGGCGATCAACAACGATCCGAAGGTGGGCGACAAGCTGAAGGTGGTGTTCCTGCCGGACTACTGCGTCTCTGCGGCTGAAATGCTGATCCCGGCGGCGGATATTTCCGAGCAGATCTCGACCGCCGGGAAAGAAGCGTCCGGTACCGGCAACATGAAGCTGGCGCTCAACGGCGCGCTGACCGTCGGCACGCTGGACGGTGCGAACGTTGAAATCGCGGAGAAGGTCGGTGAAGAGAACATTTTTATCTTCGGCCATACTGTTGAAGAAGTGAAAGCCATCAAAGCCAAAGGGTACGACCCGGTGAAATGGCGTAAAAAAGACAAGCTGCTGGATGCGGTGCTGAAAGAGCTGGAAAGCGGTAAGTACAGTGACGGCGACAAGCACGCATTTGACCAGATGCTGCACAGCATGGGCAAACAGGGCGGCGACCCGTACCTGGTGATGGCTGACTTCACCGCTTACGTTGAAGCGCAGAAGCAGGTCGACGTGCTGTATCGTGACCAGGAGGCCTGGACCCGGGCGTGTATTCTGAACACCGCGCGCTGCGGCATGTTCAGCTCTGACCGCTCAATCCGTGATTATCAGACCCGTATCTGGCAGGCAAAACGCTAAGGAAGCGCGATGGAGAGTAAACGTCTGGACAGTGCCGCGCAGGCGGCGGGAATTAGCCTCAGTTACATCAATGCGCACGGCAAACCGCAGTCTATTGGTGCGGATACCAAAAGACGTTTGCTCGATGCGATGCACAAAACCGACGCGAAAGCGTCGGTTCCGCCGGTGCCGAACGTGAAGATCTTTACCGCGGGTAAAAAGATGTCGCTGGCGGTAGAAGGGCGCGGCGAGTTCAGCTGGCTGCTCACCACCGAAGAGGGGCATCAGCACAAAGGCCACGCCACCGGCGGCAAAACGTTCAACCTCCCGGCGAAGCTGCCGGAGGGCTATCACAGCCTGACGCTCACCCAGGGCGAGCAGCGTTTTCACTGCCGGGCGATCGTCGCGCCGAAGCGCTGCTATGAGCCGAAGGCGCTACTCGAAGGCAAAAAGCTGTGGGGTGCCTGCGTGCAGCTCTATACGTTGCGTTCGGATAACAACTGGGGCATCGGCGATTTTGGCGATCTGAAGAATATGCTGGCGGACGTGGGCGAGCGCGGCGGGGCATTTATCGGCCTCAACCCGATCCACGCGCTCTATCCGGCGAACCCGGAAAGCGCCAGCCCGTACAGCCCGTCTTCTCGCCGTTGGCTGAACGTGATTTACATCGACGTTAATGCGTTAGACGATTTCAAAAATAGCAAAGAGGCACAGGCGTGGTGGACGCTTGAGACCACCCAGCAGATGCTGAAACAGGCTAGGGACGCGGACTGGGTCGATTACGCCACCGTGACCGCGCTGAAGATGGCGGCTCTGCGTCTGGCATGGAAGGGCTTTGCGAAGCGTGACGACGAGCAGATGGCAGCCTTCCGCCAGTTTGTGATGCAGGAAGGAGAGAGCCTTTACTGGCAGGCAGCGTTTGACGCGTTGCATGCGTATCAGGTGCAAGAGGACGAGATGCGCTGGGGCTGGCCGGTGTGGCCGGAAGCGTATCAGTCCGTTGATACCCCGGAAGTGAAGGCGTTCTGTGAGACGCATGCCGACGAGGTGGATTTCTATCTTTGGTTGCAGTGGCTGGCCTACAGCCAGTTTGCTGCCTGCTGGCAGGTGAGCCAGGGCTATAACATGCCGATCGGGCTGTATCGCGATCTGGCCGTCGGCGTGGCGGAAGGCGGGGCGGAAACCTGGTGTGACCGGGAACTTTACTGCCTGAAAGCTTCAGTAGGCGCGCCGCCGGACATTTTGGGCCCGCTTGGTCAGAACTGGGGCTTACCGCCGATGGATCCGCACGTGATGGCGGCGCGTGCCTACGAGCCGTTTATCGACCTGCTGCGCGCTAACATGCAGAACTGCGGCGCGTTGCGTATCGACCACGTGATGTCCGTGCTGCGCCTGTGGTGGATCCCGTACGGTGAAACCGCCGACCACGGGGCGTACGTGCAGTATCCGGTTGACGATCTGCTCTCACTTCTCGCGCTGGAAAGTAAACGTCATCAGTGCATGGTGATTGGGGAAGATCTCGGTACCGTGCCGGTTGAGATTGTCAGTAAGCTCCGCGACAGCGGCGTTTACTCCTACAAAGTGCTCTATTTTGAAAACGACCATGAGAAAACTTTCCGCGCGCCGAAAGCGTACCCTGAACAGTCAATGGCAGTCGCGACGACGCATGATCTTCCTACGCTCCGGGGCTACTGGGAAAGCGGCGACCTGACGCTCGGCAAAACGCTGGGGCTGTATCCTGATGAAGAGGTTTTGCGCGGGCTGTATCAGGATCGCGAGCTGGCGAAGCAGGGGCTGCTGGATGCGTTGCACAAGCATGGCTGTCTGCCGAAGCGCGCCGGGCATAAGGCGTCGCTGATGTCGATGACGCCAACGCTTAACCGTGGCTTACAGCGCTACATTGCCGACAGCAACAGCGCGTTACTCGGCCTGCAACCGGAAGACTGGCTTGATATGGCGGAGCCGGTGAACATCCCGGGGACCAGCTATCAGTACAAGAACTGGCGTCGCAAATTGTCCACAACGCTTGAGAAGATGTTTGCCGATGACGGAGTGAACAGGCTGATTAAGGATTTGGACAAGCGCAGAAGGGCGGTGGGGAAGAAGCGGTAGTTTCACCCTCACCCTAACCCTCTCCCAGAGGGAGAGGGAATAGAATGTAGGCCGGGTAAGCGTCAGCGCGACCCGGCTTTTTTACATCAAACCACCATGTTTAACAGCAGCACCCCGACCAGGCCACACACCGAAATAATGGTTTCCAGCGCAGACCAGGACTTGATGGTTTCACCGATGGTCAGGTTGAAGTACTCCTTGAACAGCCAGAAGCCCGGATCGTTCACGTGGGAGAAAATCACGCTACCGGAACCGACCGCGATAACCATCAGTTCAGGACTTACGCCAGTAGTTGCAATCAGCGGCGCAACGATACCGCCTGCGGTAATCGCCGCAACGGTCGCAGAACCCAGCGCAATGCGCAGCACCGCGGCAATAGACCATGCCATCAGAAGAGGCGATACGTTGGTTTCATGCATCATGGCGGCGATGTATTTGTCCACGCCGCTGTCGACCAGCACCTGCTTGAACGCGCCGCCGCCGCCGATGATCAGGAGCATCATGGCAATAATTTTGATGGAAGAGGTCAGCGTGTCGTTGATCTGATCCATGGAACGACCACGGTTAAGACCGAAGGTGAACATCGCAATCAGGACAGCAATCAGCGTTGCCATCACCGGGTCGCCCAGGAACTCCGCCACGCCCAGGAAGGCGTGGCCTTTCGGCAGAACCATCTCTGCTACGGCACGCATCGCCATCAGGATCACCGGCACCAGTGAAGTCCAGACGCTAACGCCAAAGCCAGGCATCTCTTCTTCAGTGAAGGTCTTCGCGCTGTACAGCCCTTCCGGGATAGGCTTATCAATGCCTTTCAGGAAGCGGGCATAAACAGGGCCAGCCAGAATCACCGTCGGGATCGCCAGAATCGTACCGAACAGCAGGGTTTTACCCATATCGGCGTGGAAGATGGTGGCGATAGCCGTTGGACCCGGGTGCGGCGGCAGGAAGCCGTGGGTGACAGACAGCGCCGCAGCCATCGGCACACCCACGAACAGCAGCGGGATGTTGGCGGCAGCGGCGATGGTGAACACCAGCGGCAGCATCAGTACGAAGCCCACTTCATAGAACAGCGCGAAACCGACGGTAAAACCGGTTAACACGACTGCCCACTGAATGTTCTTCTTGCCAAATTTCTCGATAAGCGTGGTGGCAATACGCTGTGCGCCACCGCAGTCCGCGAGCATTTTACCAAGCATGGCGCCGAAGCCCATGATCAGCGCCAGGCTGCCGAGCGTACCGCCGACACCGGCTTTAATGGAGCTGATAACTTTAACCAGCGGCATTCCTTGCATCAGACCGACTGCAAGAGCTACCAGAACCAGAGCGATAAATCCGTTCATTTTGAAGCGGATCATCAAGAGCAGTAATAACGCAACACCGATAGCGACGATGACTAATGGCATGATTGACCTGGCCTTTGAATTGTTATGGGTAACGTCATTGTTTCAACGACAAATTCCGGTTGTCCCAACTGGGAACAGAGTGTTAACGGCACTCATACTGATGCCTGCGAAAACATTAAGTTTAGTAGGCTGTTATAAGGGTGTTGAGTGCCCACGCGAATGATACGGGTAACATTGGGCGATTGAGAATCACCCTGGGAGGTAAAATTTGAATTATGAGACGCAGGTCAACATATAGAGGGGGAGGTAAGGAAAAGCAGGCCCGGTAAGCGCAGCGCTACCGGGCAAGACAGACGGGCACTGAATCAGTAGTAGGAGTGCTCGCCGCGCTGGTGCTCGGTCAAATCGCGCACGCCTTTCAGTTCAGGGAATTCGTTCAGCAGCTGCTTCTCGATCCCTTCCTTCAGGGTCACATCGACCATGGAGCAGCCGTTACAGCCGCCGCCGAATTGCAGGATCGCCAGACCATCTTCGGTGATTTCCATCAGGGAAACACGTCCACCGTGGCCGGCCAGCTGCGGGTTGATCTGCGATTGCAGCAGATATTCCACGCGCTCCATCAGCGGTGCATCGTCAGAGACTTTACGCATCTTCGCGTTTGGCGCCTTCAGCGTCAGCTGAGAACCCAGCTGGTCGGTGACGAAATCAATCTCCGCATCTTCAAGATACGGCGCGCTCAGCTCATCAACGTACGCGGTGAGCTGTTCAAATTTAAGGGCAGTGTCAGTTGCTTCCACGGCATCCGGAGGACAATAAGAAACACCACATTCTGCATTCGGCGTGCCTGGATTGATCACAAACACGCGGATCTGCGTCCCTTCTTCCTGATTTGCCAGCAGTTTGGCAAAGTGCGCTTGTGCAGCATCGGAAATACGGATCATAGCTTTGGCCTAATAGTTGACTAAATTACCTGGGTATAATCATACGCCCATTGAAGAAGGGCTACAAGGTACGGCACAAACACCATACCTGAACTGACGCGGCGCCGCTTTGCAAAAGCAGTCGGGAAAGTTCAGCCACGGTACTGCCCGTGGTGACGACATCATCCACAATCGCGATATGGAGGCCGTTGACCGGTAATTCAAGGCGAAAGGCGTTTTTCAGGTTCCTTTTGCGCGACCGGGCGTTAAGTCGGTGCTGAACGGCAGTGGCATGAATGCGCTTCAGCGCAGAGGCTGGATACTGACAACCCAGCCAGCGTGCGAGCGGACGGCAGAGCAGGTCGCTCTGATTGTATCCCCGTCGCCAGTGGCGGCGCTGAAACAGCGGTACGCTCACGAGCGTGTCCACCTGCGGCAGTCCGCGCGTTCTTCGCGCCTGTAATACCGCCAGTAATAACAGGCGTGCCAGCGGCTGCGCCAGCGCAGTCTGGCTGGAAAACTTGAACTGATGAACCAGATGACTTAGCGGTAATGTGTAATCATCCACCGCTACCAGCGCGCGCCACGGCGGCGCTTTTTTCAGGCATCGGCCACAGGGGAGCGTCTGGCTTACGGCAGGCAAGCCGCATTGCGGACAGCCCTTAAGGTCACCCAGCGCTCGCGTGCAAACGGAACAGACGCCCCACGCGCTCAACGCAAGTGGCATTCGGCATAGCCAGCAAAAGCCGGGCACTGTTAGCATATGCAACCTCCATGTGAAAAAAGAGAACGTTAACTGATGAAGACGCTGTGGTGGCAGACCGTTGGGACGGGAAATTGTCATCTTGTGCTGCTGCACGGATGGGGACTGAACGCCGAAGTGTGGCGTTGCATAAGTGAGGAACTGGCCTCGCAATTCACGGTACACCTGGTGGATCTACCGGGCTATGGCCGCAGCCGCGGCTATGGCGCGATGACGCTTGACGACATGGCGGAGCTGGTACTGGAAGCGGCGCCGCAAAAAGCCGTCTGGCTCGGCTGGAGCCTGGGCGGGCTGGTGGCAAGCCAGATTGCGCTGCGCCATCCTGAGCGTGTCCAGGCGCTGATCACCGTTGCCTCATCACCCTGTTTCAGCGCCCGCGAGGCGTGGCCGGGTATCAAACCTGAGGTGCTGGCCGGCTTCCAACACCAGCTGAGCGAAGACTTCCAGCGGACGGTGGAGCGTTTCCTGGCTTTACAGACGATGGGAACAGAAACCGCCCGTCAGGATGCGCGGACGCTGAAGCAGACGGTGCTTTCTCTGCCGATGCCGGAGGTTGAGGTGCTGAACGGAGGGCTGGAGATCCTGAAAACGGTCGATCTACGCGAGCCGCTGGCGTCGGTTACGGTGCCGCATCTGCGTATTTATGGCTATCTGGATGGACTGGTTCCGCGCAAGGTGGTTCCGCTGCTGGATGCGCTGTGGCCGGAGAGTAAATCAATGGTGGTTGCCAAAGCGGCACATGCGCCGTTCATCTCTCATCCTGCTGAGTTTTGTTCGGCGCTGTCCGGTTTTATCAGCGAAGTGCCCACCACTCCCTGAGACAGGCTTTACCTTCAGGGCAACTCTTACAACTGCCGGACAGACAACCGTCCGGCTCTTCCTGGATGCGCACGGCTTTCCCCATCGCCTCCAGCCTTTCCAGCATGGCATCGATCATCGGCTGCGGCGTATGCAGGCTGAGGCTGAGCTGCTTCGCCTCCATTCGTCCCTGTAACGCCAGTAAGTCACGAACCTGAATCAACGATGCCATGTTTTTTCCCCTCA
The DNA here is from genome assembly GCF_011078175.1 of Enterobacter cloacae. Taxonomy (GTDB): domain Bacteria; phylum Pseudomonadota; class Gammaproteobacteria; order Enterobacterales; family Enterobacteriaceae; genus Enterobacter; species Enterobacter cloacae_Q. The sequence continues at coordinate 63,865 of NZ_JAALCJ010000009.1, read as the reverse complement.
GTGACAGTCGCCCGCAGGGCTGCTACAGCAGGTCGTCGGGGTTTTGCGCGTTGCCAGCAGGTTAACGTCAACGCGGCTACGCGCCCGGCGCAGCAGGCCAATCACCATTACGTTAAACAGGATCACCGCGAGGATACAGACCAGGCTGTAGCGCGGATGCTGGCCGTAATTGACGGCCTGATAAAACACGGTCGCCAGCGAGTAGGCAATGTTCAGCCCCCACAGAATGGAGAAGCCCATCCAGCCGCGGCTGGACTCACGGGCAATGGCGCCCATGACCGAAATGCACGGAATATAGAGCAGGACGAAGATAAGGTAGCTGTAAGCCGCTGACGCGCTGCCAAATTTCTGGCCCATCACGCCCATTGCCCCGGTCGCCATTTCGCCGTCGCCTTTGCTGGCTTCAATCGGGTTCGCCAGTACGCTCAGGCTGAAGGTGTCTTTCAGGCTCTGCCAGGTCTCTTCCACCGCGCCAAGGAGTTCATCGCCGAGGTGGAACGCTGCCGGATTAAACTCCTCTTCCTGGATGTTTTCCGCGGTGTAGAGCGTGTTCAGGGTGCCGACAACCACCTCTTTTGCCATCGCGCCGGTGAACAGACCCACGGTCGCCTGCCAGTTGTCTTCCTGCACGCCAATCGGTTTGAAGACCGGCGTAATGATCCGGCTGACAGAGGCAAGTGCAGAGTCATTAATGTTGTCCGCGGCCTGGCCGCTCAGGGTGAAGCTGTTCAGGGCGCTCAGGAAAATGCTGACCACCACAATCACCTTACCGGCACGCAGAACGAAGCCCTTCAGGCGCTGCCATGTCTGGATAATCAGGCTTTTCAGATGCGGAACGTGATAAACCGGCAGTTCCATCACGAACGGCGACGCTTCGCCACGCATGATGGTGTGCTTCAGCATCAGGCCGGTGAGAATAGCCATTACAATACCCAGCACATACAGGGAGAAGACGGCCAGCGCCCCTTCCTGACCGAAGAACGCCGCGGCAAAGACCGCAAAGATCGCCAGCCGCGCGCCGCAGGACATGAACGGTGCCATCATGATGGTCATCAGGCGTTCGCGCGGTGCGTCCAGCGTACGCGCGCCCATGACTGACGGCACGTTACAGCCGAAACCGACAATGAGCGGCACGAAGGATTTGCCCGGCAGCCCCAGCGCCTGCATCAGGCGGTCCATCACAAAGGCGGCGCGCGCCATGTAACCGGAATCTTCAAGGAAGGAGAGGAACAGGTACATCATACCGATCTGCGGTACCAGCGGCAGGACGGTATTGATCCCACCGCCAATCCCCTGCGCAAGGAAGATGGTCAACCATTCCGGGAAGTGGAGGGTGTAGCCCAGCCACTGAATACCATGCACGAAGATAGCGACAGAGCCGCCATCAAAGATAGGTTGTAATGCACCGCCGATGTTAATGGCGAGCAGGAACATCACGTACATCACTAGTAAAAAGATCGGCAAACCGAGGAAGCGGTTGAGCACAATCTTATCCACGGCGGTGGTGAAGCGGCTGGGTTCAGCGGTTAATGCATTGCTGACCACGTCACAGATAGCGGCGATGGCCTGATAGCGCGCATCCGCAATGTGCAGGGCCGGATCGTCCAGCTCGTCGCTCAGGCGAGCCTGTGCGACGCTCAGCTTATCCGCCGCATCGCCTGCGTAGGCGCGGCTGTAGATATCGCCTTCCAGCATTTGCAGGCCAAGCCACAGACGTTGTCTGATGGGCATGCTGTTGTCCATCTCCTGCGCCAGCTGCCCGGCTTCGCGCAGCAGCGGCTGGGCGTAGTGCACCAGTTCGACGTCGGCATTTCCCGTGTGGCGGTCAATCGCCAGCTTCAGGGCGTCAATGCCGCGAGCGCGGGTGGAAACCAGCGGAACCACCGGGCAGCCCAGACGGGCAGAGAGGGCATCGACGTCGATGCGCAGCTTTTGCTTCTCGGCGATGTCGAGCATGTTAAGCGCCACGATGCAGGGAATACCCAGCTCCAGCAGCTGTAACGTGAGATAAAGATTTCGTTCAAGGTTGGAGGCATCCACCACGTTAATGAGCAGATCCGCGTCGCCGCTCAGAATATAGTGGCAGGCAATCTGCTCATCGAGAGAGGTCTGGGATGAAATCGTGGTGAGTGAATAGGTCCCCGGTAAATCAACCAGCGTGACCTGATTATCCGTCGTCGTGAACTGGCCTTCTTTGCGTTCAACCGTCACGCCTGCCCAATTTCCCACACGCTGGCGTGCGCCGGTTAACTGATTAAATAAGGTTGTCTTGCCGGAATTAGGATTGCCAATTAAGCCAATAGTTAATTTTTTCATTGTAGTAGACTCACAGAAACCGCTGGCTTGTTAACGGGATAAAGATTCAACTTCAATTAATTCGAGGTCTTTTTTACGCAGAACCAGATTAACGCGTCGGGTTTCGATATGAACAGGATCGCCCAACGGTGCAACGCGCACCACCTGGAACGATGAACCGGGTAGCATGCCCAGTGACAGCAGTTTTTGCCGGTAGGCCGGGCTTATCTCACGGGTAAAACCGATAATTTTCCACGCACTGTCTGGAGTGAATTGCATAGCGCCTGATTCCACGAGAGGTTAAATAATCTACACTGCGATGATAATGAGAATAGTTTTTATCAGCAATAATAAAAATGTGACGGGATGTTGTTAATCGTATTAATTTGCGGTCGGATTGACCTTGCTCAATATTTGCGGAAGTACCGAAAGGGAAGAATAAATGTATTTTGTTAACGGAGTGATAAATAGTAGTTTAAATATGGATACACCATATTTATTTTAATTTCCTGCGGTCTGCTTGCCGGGCGGCACTGCGTTTGCCCGGCCTACAAAATCGTAGGCCCGGTAAGCGTAGCGCCACCGGGCATTTACAGATTTAGCGTTTCTTACCCATTGCCGCTGCCAGCGCATCCATCATCGCGCTGTTGCCTGCTGGCTGTGCGTCACGTCCGCGTGGCTTCGCGGCTTTCGCTGCCGGGCGCTGCTGTTCACGGCCACCGCCATTACCGCCACGGCGCGCGTTGGTGTCGCCCGGCTGCTCGTCCAGACGCATGGTCAGGGCAATACGCTTGCGCTGGAGATCCACTTCCAGCACTTTCACCTTCACGATGTCGCCCGCTTTAACCACGGTGTGCGGATCTTCAACGAACTTGTCGGCGAGGGAAGAGATATGCACCAGACCGTCCTGATGCACGCCGATATCCACAAACGCGCCAAAGTTGGTGACGTTGGTTACCGCGCCTTCCAGCACCATGCCAGGCAGCAGGTCGTTCATGGTTTCCACGCCGTCAGCAAAGGTCGCGGTTTTAAACTCAGGACGCGGATCGCGGCCCGGTTTTTCCAGCTCTTTGATGATGTCCGTGACCGTCGGCACGCCGAACTGTTCGTCGGTGAAATCCACCGCTTTCAGGTTACGCAGCGCGCTGCTGTCGCCCATCAGGTCTTTCAGCGCCTGCTGGGTGGCGGCCAGGATACGCTCGACAACCGGATAGGCTTCCGGGTGAACGGTAGAGGCATCCAGGGGGTTATCGCCGTGGTTGATGCGCAGGAAGCCCGCGCACTGCTCAAATGCTTTCGGACCCAGACGGCTCACCTTCAGCAGCTGCTGGCGGTTCTGGAACTGACCGTTCTCATCACGCCAGGCAACAATATTCTGCGCCATCATACGGGTCAGGCCCGCCACGCGGGTCAGCAGAGGAACGGAAGCGGTGTTCAGATCCACGCCAACGGCGTTAACGCAGTCTTCCACTACCGCATCCAGCTTGCGCGCCAGCTGCGTCTGGCTCACGTCGTGCTGATACTGACCCACGCCGATGGATTTCGGGTCAATCTTCACCAGCTCCGCCAGCGGATCCTGCAAACGACGGGCGATAGAGACCGCGCCGCGCAGGGAAACGTCCAGATCCGGGAACTCCTGCGCTGCCAGTTCCGAGGCGGAATAGACCGATGCCCCCGCTTCGCTGACGATCACCTTCTGCGCCGTCACTTTCGGGAACTGCTTCTGCACGTCGAGATAGAAACGTTCGGTTTCGCGGGACGCCGTACCATTACCGATGGCAACCAGCTCCACGTTGTACTTCTCGCACAGCGCGGCGACGACGACGGCCGCTTTCGCCGCCTGACCGGTGTGCGGGTAGATGGTGTCGGTGGCAACCAGCTTGCCGGTGCCGTCAACCACGGCCACCTTCACGCCGGTACGCAGACCCGGATCGAGACCCATGGTGGCGCGCAGGCCAGCCGGGGCCGCCATCAGCAGGTCGTGCAGGTTACGGGCGAAGACGTTGATCGCTTCGTCTTCGGCGCGCTCGCGCACGGTGCCCATCAGCTCGGTTTCGAGGTGCATCAGCACCTTGATGCGCCAGGTCCAGCTCACCACGCCTTTGCGCCAGCTGTCCGCCGGGGCGTTGTTCAGGCGCAGGCCGAGGTGATCGATAATGATCTGCTCGCAGTGACTCTCTTTTGGCGGCTCATCAAACTGCGGATCGGCATTCAGGGAGAGTTGCAGCACGCCCTCGTTACGGCCGCGGAACATCGCCAGCGCGCGGTGGGACGGTGCGGTAGAAATCGGCTCGTGATGATCGAAATAGTCGCGGAATTTCGCGCCTTCTTCCTCTTTGCCGGATACCACGGTGGAAACGATATGCGCATTCTTCCACAGGTAATCACGCACTTTGGCCAGCAGCGCCGCGTCTTCGGCGAAGCGCTCCATCAGAATATAGCGCGCGCCGTCCAGCGCGGCTTTGGTGTCCGCTACGCCTTTATCGGCGTCGATAAACCTGGCGGCTTCGGTTTCCGGGTCGTGAGACGGCTCGTTCCACAGCAGGTCAGCCAGCGGCGCAAGGCCAGCTTCGATCGCAATCTGCCCGCGCGTACGGCGCTTCGGCTTGTACGGCAGATAGAGATCCTCGAGCTCGGTTTTACTCAGGGTACCGTTAATGGCTTTTTCGAGGTCACTGGTCAGCTTGCCCTGCTCGCCGATAGATTTGAGGATCGCCTGACGTCGGTCTTCCAGCTCGCGCAGATAGCCCAGACGGGTCTCCAGGTTTCGCAGCTGCGTGTCATCCAGACCGCCGGTGACTTCCTTACGATAACGTGCAATAAACGGCACGGTGTTCCCTTCATCAAGCAGGCGAACGGCAGCTTCTACCTGTTCGGCTCTGGCCTGAAGTTCACCCGCAATAATGCGGCAGAGCGACTCTTTCATCATGGTCAGTTCATCTTGTGGATCGAAAATCAGGGGGATAGTTATACGGGCTGACACCAAAAAATGCCAGCCGGGGAGGGCGCTCTCGGACTATTTAACATACTCGATTTCGTTGACATACCAGCTTGCTTCACCGGCAGGGGTATGAACGACGGCCAGGTCACCCACCTCTTTTTTCAGCAGGGCGCGGGCCATGGGTGAGTCGATAGAAATGTAATCCTTACGACCAAAAATTTCATCGTAGCCGACGATGCGAAAACGCAGGGTTTGGCCGTCGTCGTTTTCGATCTCCACCCACGCGCCGAAGAACACTTTGCCTTCCTGCTGCGGGGAGTAATCGACAATTTTGAGATTCTCGAGGCACTTCGTCAGGTAGCGTACCCGGCGATCGATTTCGCGCAGTCGCTTTTTATTGTACTGATAGTCCGCATTCTCGCTGCGGTCGCCCAGGCTTGCGGCCCAGGTAACTTTTTTGGTCACTTCCGGACGCTCTTCGCGCCACAGGTAATCCATCTCTTTTTTGAGTTTCTCGTACCCTTCGCGGGTGATCAGAGGCGTTTTCATGGTGCAGCCTTTAATGCCGGTTAACTGTCTTTGCGCACAATACGTAGCGCACAGTGTAACAGACAAGATTAATAATGATTTATGTGATGAAATGAACAGATAAGCTGCTGTTAAATATGCTTTGTAACAATTTCGTCTAGAATTTATACCAGAATTTGCTGGTCGAACACGTGCACTTTTTTAGAATACGCTGTTCCAGGCCTATCCGAACCTTTGGGAGTACACACAATGCAAGAGAACTACAAAATTCTGGTCGTAGATGACGACATGCGCCTGCGTGCGCTGCTGGAACGTTATCTGACCGAGCAGGGCTTCCAGGTTCGTAGCGTCGCGAACGCGGAACAGATGGATCGCCTGCTGACGCGTGAATCCTTCCACCTGATGGTGTTAGACCTGATGCTGCCTGGCGAGGACGGGCTTTCTATTTGCCGCCGTCTGCGCAGCCAGAGCAACCCGATGCCAATCATCATGGTGACGGCGAAGGGGGAAGAAGTTGACCGCATTGTCGGCCTTGAGATCGGCGCTGATGACTACATTCCAAAGCCGTTCAACCCGCGTGAGCTGCTGGCGCGTATTCGCGCCGTGCTGCGTCGTCAGGCGAACGAGCTGCCTGGCGCACCGTCTCAGGAAGAGGCCGTGATTGCATTCGGTAAGTTCAAGCTGAACCTCGGCACCCGCGAAATGTTCCGCGAAGATGAGCCAATGCCGCTCACCAGCGGCGAGTTCGCGGTGCTGAAAGCGCTGGTCAGCCATCCGCGCGAGCCGCTTTCCCGTGACAAGCTGATGAATCTGGCGCGTGGTCGTGAATACTCCGCGATGGAGCGTTCTATTGACGTGCAGATCTCTCGTCTGCGCCGCATGGTGGAAGAAGATCCGGCGCATCCTCGTTATATTCAGACCGTGTGGGGTCTGGGCTACGTTTTTGTCCCGGACGGCTCTAAAGCATGAGGCGAATGCGCTTCTCGCCGCGAAGTTCGTTTGCCCGCACGCTGTTATTGATCGTCACCCTGCTGTTTGTCAGCCTGGTGACGACCTACCTGGTGGTGCTGAACTTTGCAATCCTGCCGAGCCTTCAGCAGTTTAATAAGGTGCTGGCATACGAAGTGCGTATGCTGATGACCGATAAACTGCAACTGGAGGACGGCACGCAGTTGGTTGTCCCCCCGGCGTTCCGTCGGGAAATCTACCGTGAGCTGGGCATTTCTCTCTACTCGAACGAAGCGGCGGAAGATGCAGGCCTGCGCTGGGCGCAGCACTATGAATTCCTCAGCCAGCAGATGGCGCAGCAGCTTGGCGGCCCGACGGAAGTGCGCGTTGAGGTCAATAAAAGCTCGCCGGTTGTCTGGCTGAAAACCTGGCTGTCACCCAACATCTGGGTGCGTGTGCCGCTCACCGAGATTCATCAGGGCGACTTCTCGCCGCTGTTCCGTTACACCCTGGCGATCATGCTGTTGGCCATCGGCGGCGCGTGGCTGTTTATCCGTATTCAGAACCGACCGCTGGTCGACCTTGAACATGCGGCATTGCAGGTCGGTAAAGGGATCATCCCTCCTCCGCTGCGCGAGTATGGCGCATCGGAAGTGCGCTCTGTAACGCGTGCGTTTAACCACATGGCGGCAGGCGTTAAACAGCTGGCGGACGACCGTACGTTGCTCATGGCAGGCGTTAGTCACGATTTACGCACGCCGCTGACGCGTATCCGGCTGGCGACAGAGATGATGGGCGAGCAGGATGGTTATCTTGCAGAATCCATCAACAAGGATATCGAAGAGTGTAACGCCATCATCGAGCAGTTTATCGACTACCTGCGCACCGGGCAGGAGATGCCGATGGAGATGGCGGATCTGAACGCGGTTCTGGGCGAAGTGGTCGCCGCCGAAAGTGGCTACGAACGTGAAATTGCGACCGACCTTCAGGCGGGTGAGATTCAGGTACGTATGCATCCGCTCTCCATCAAACGCGCGGTGGCGAATATGGTGGTCAACGCGGCGCGCTACGGCAACGGCTGGATCAAAGTCAGCAGCGGTACGGAGCTCAACCGCGCCTGGTTCCAGGTGGAAGACGATGGCCCGGGCATTAAGCCTGAGCAGCGTAAGCACCTGTTTCAACCGTTTGTGCGCGGCGACAGCGCGCGCAGCACCAGCGGAACCGGCTTAGGGCTGGCGATTGTGCAGCGTATTATTGATAACCATAACGGACTGCTGGAAATTGGCACCAGCGAGCGGGGTGGTTTGAGCATTCGTGCGTGGTTGCCGGTGCCGGTTTTGCGAGGGCAGGTGAAAGAGAGTTAAAAAAAGGTGGCAAAAGCCACCTTTTTTGTAGGTCGGGTAAGGCGAAGCCGCCACCCGACAACATACGACCTCTGCGGCCTGATGCCCTCACCCCGGCCCTCTCCCACAGGGAGAGGGAGAAGAGCTACAGCTTCGGTCCTGCACTCACCAGCGCAGCACCTGCCGGCGTATCGGTATACTTCTCGAAGTTTTCGATAAACAGTTTCGCCAGCGATTCTGCCTTCTCACGCCACTGTTCCGGTGAACCATAGGTGTTGCGCGGATCCAGGATACGCGTATCCACGCCCGGCAGCGCCGTCGGGATCGCCAGATCGAACATCGGCAGCGTGAAGGTCTCGGCGTTATCCAGCGAACCATCCAGAATCGCGTCAATGATGGCGCGCGTATCTTTGATGGAGATACGTTTGCCCGTACCGTTCCAGCCCGTGTTTACCAGGTACGCCTGTGCGCCGGATGCCTGCATACGTTTCACCAGCACCTCAGCGTACTGCGTTGGGTGCAGCGACAGGAACGCCGCGCCGAAACAGGCGGAGAAGGTTGGGGTTGGCTCGGTCACGCCGCGCTCGGTACCCGCCAGCTTAGCGGTAAAGCCGGAGAGGAAGTGGTACTGCGTCTGGCTTGCCGTCAGGCGGGAAACCGGTGGCAACACGCCGAACGCATCCGCCGTCAGGAAAATCACCTTCGTGGCATGTCCCGCCTTCGACACCGGCTTCACGATGTTCTCGATGTGGTAGATCGGGTAAGAGACGCGGGTGTTTTCCGTTTTCGAGGCATCGTCGAAGTCGATAGAGCCATCGGCACGTACGGTAACGTTTTCCAGCAGCGCATCGCGGCGAATCGCGTGGTAGATATCCGGCTCTGCCTCTTCAGACAGACGAATGGTCTTCGCGTAGCAGCCGCCTTCGAAGTTAAATACGCCGTCATCGTCCCAGCCGTGTTCGTCATCGCCAATCAGACGACGTTTTGGATCGGTGGACAGGGTGGTTTTACCGGTGCCGGAAAGCCCGAAGAACACCGCCACGTCACCTTTTTCACCGACGTTCGCCGAACAGTGCATAGAGGCGATACCGCGCAGCGGCAGCAGGTAGTTCATAACCGAGAACATCCCTTTCTTCATTTCGCCGCCGTACCAGGTACCGCCGATCAGCTGGATACGTTCGGTCAGGTTGAAGGCAATGAAGTTTTCGGAGTTTAGACCCTGCTCTTTCCACTGCGGGTTGGTGCATTTCGCGCCGTTCATTACGATAAAGTCAGGGGTGAAGTCTTGCAGCTCTTCATCGGTCGGACGAATGAACATGTTCTTCACGAAATGCGCCTGCCAGGCCACTTCAGTGATAAACCGTACGGAAAGGCGGGTGTCGGCGTTCGCACCGCAGTACGCATCGATAATAAACAGGCGCTTGCCGGAAAGCTGATGGGTGACAAGCCCTTTCAGATGCTGCCAGGTCTCCGGGGAGAGCGGTTTGTTATCGTTCTTCCCTTTGCCTTTATCAGCCCACCACAGCGTATCGCGGGTGGTGTCGTCTCGGACGATATACTTATCTTTCGGCGAACGACCTGTAAAAATACCCGTATCGACGGCGATAGCACCAAGGTTCGTCAACACACCTCGCTCGTAACCTTCCAGTGCTGGATTGAGCTCTTCCTGATACAGCGTATCGTAATCGGGGTTGTAGACCACTTCCTGGACGTCGTGAATACCATAAGCCTTGAGATCTTGCGGGGTTAAACCATTAACACGCATATCACTGCTCCTTAGCCAATATGTACTGCCTGAAATTGTAGGGTTTTTCTGGGGATGTTAACCGCGACGGGGCTCATAGATTTACGTATCTGGTCAAAACCCTTACTAACGGAAAACGCTGCGACTCCAGTCACAGGGCGGGCAGATTATCGCAGGAATCGCTTTTTGGTTGGGGAAAATGTTCTTAAAAGGTTAAAGGTTGGTGGTTTAATCGGAAGGAATGTGAATGTAATCGCATACATGTAAGAAAATTACGTAAGAGTTACATAGAGAAAACGATTCAGCTTTAGCGAGGTTTTTTGCCCTCACCCTAACCCTCTCCCACAGGGAGAGGGAACTGGATGGGGTGAGGGAAGGGTATTAGTGAACCTGCGGATCCGCCGGGGAGGCGTTATTGCGGATCTCCGCAATATCCATCGAATTGAACACGTAGTGCGTACCGCAGTAATCACAGTGCATATCGATTTCACCGTCTTCCGCCATGATGCTGTCGATCTCTTCATCCGGCAGGGTTTTCAGCGCGCCCGCGCAACGCTCGCGGGAACAGGTGCACTTGAATTCCACCGCTTGCGGATCGTAAACCGTCACTTCTTCTTCGTGGTACAGACGCCACAGCACGTCCGTCGCCGACAGGGTGAACAACTCTTCCGCTTTGATGGTTTCCGTCAGCGTTGCCAGATGCTCGAAATCATTAGTCTGCGCATCCTGCGCAGGCAGAACCTGGAGCAGCATACCGCCGGCAGCTGGCTGGCCATCCACTTCACCGGTGCGGATGAACAGGCGGGTTGGCAGCTGTTCGGAACGCATGAAGTAATCTTCCAGGCAGGCGGCAAGCGTATCGCCCTCCAGACCGACAACGCCCTGATAGCGCTCACCTTCTTCAGGCGAGATGGTGATAACCAGATAGCCATTACCGACCAGTGTTTTCAGATCGGCATTTTCAGGGATATCGCCCTGAACGCGCGCCACGCCGCGCATCTGCTGCTGGTTATTGCCGTTGATCACCGCCAGCGACATCGGACCATCGCCCTGCAACTGGACGGTAATATCGCCTGCAAATTTCAGCGTGGCGGTCAGCAAGCTGGTGGCAACCAGCAGTTCGCCCAACAGGGTTTTCACCGGCAGCGGGTAGTTGTGATTTTCCAGAATCTGTTTCCAGGTTTCGGAAACGGTGACCAGCTCGCCGCGCACGGCGAATTGTTCAAACAGATAGCGGTGTAATTGGTCGTGTTGGGCCATTTTCATCTCTCGTGCGGGTGAGGGTTACTCGTTCTCACCGTGTTTAAATTTCATCAGATCGCGGCGCTCTTTTTTATCCGGTCGCCGGTCCGGGTGAGGCATCGTAAGCGCATTCATTTTGCGCGCCAGCGCGGTTTTCTCGCGCTTCTCTATGCTTTCAGCCGTCTCTTCATACAGCAAAACGGCTTCGGTTGCGGGCCGCCGCTGTTCGGTAATGGCTTTCACCACCACCGTTTTCTCATCGTTGCCCTGGCGCAGCGTCAATGTGGCATTCAGTTCAACCAGCTTGCTTGGTTTACTGCGCTGGCCGTTGTAATGCACTTTTCCGCCGTCAACCATTTCACGGGCAAGGGCGCGCGTTTTGTAAAAACGGGCGGCCCACAGCCATTTATCCAGTCTTACCCCATCAGAGGGTTTTTCTTTCATGGCGTCTCCTTCACGGTGAGTGAGGGGATCATCCGGCGATAGTCGTTCAGCCCCGGATGTCGCAAATAGCTTTTCTCAGCCAGGCCGGAATCGGGATTGGTCACGCCCAGACAATAGCGAATGCCAAAAGCAGCCGCAGAGTCCAGAATTGGTTCGCTGTCGTCAATGAACAGCGTCCGTTCCGGCTGTAAACCGGTCTCTTCCATCACGGCATGCCACAAGCGCTGATCCTCTTTCGGATAACCAAATGTGTGGGTGGAAAGCAATAAATCAAGGTGTGAAGCAAGACCGGTATGTTCCAGCTTCACGGCCAGATTATGGGGATGCGCATTCGTCAGCAAAATGCGGCGCTTACCGCAGGCTTTTAACGCATCCAGGAACGGAACCGTATCGTCGCGCAATACGGCGCGGGCGCCCTGGGCGGTGGTCATGGCACAAATATCCAAACCGAGTCGCTCGCTCCAGTAATCAAGACAGTACCAGTTTAGCGTATGCTGCACCGCGCTATATTGCGAACGAATGAATTCCTGCGCTTCCGCCGGGGAGATCCCCTGCTGTTCACCGTATGTTTCCGGGACCAGCTTTTGCCAGAAATAGTTATCAAAGGCGAGATCGAGCAGTGTGCCGTCCATATCAAGCAGGACGGTATCGACCGCCTGCCAGTCGATATCAAGATGCATAAGGGGGAACTCCAGCCAGAAGAAACGTGCGCGACAGGGTAGCACAACTTGTCGCGCAGGGACGTTATCCGATCAGGCTCTCGGAAGAGGAGATCAGTTTCGGGTTAAGGCAATTTTCGTAGTAGGCCTGGATTTCTGCCAGCCGCGTGCGGGAACGCTGATAGCGGCGTACGGCCTGATAACCATTCCAGACAATGCACGCCAGCATCGCAATCAGCAGCAGGGATGTCCCTACATAGCGCCACAGGCCAGCGCTATCCGGCATACGGTGCAGGCCGATATGACGCGTACCGTTGGCGTCGGTAAAGAGGGTGGTGACGATGCCTTCCGCGCTGAATGGCGTCCGCATCAGCATCTGCGCCAGTCGCTGAAATTCACTCCACTGCTCCTGGGCAGGGTAGTCATACAGCGAAACCTGCGGATAGGGTTGATCCACCAGGTCGCTGCCTTCATCGCTGGCAATCACAAATCCGCCGGGCGCCGGGCTGTTTAGCGCCTGAGCCGCACGGGTGGTTTCACGCATTACGAAGGGGGCGGTAGAGGTCGCCACCAGGTTATCCAGCGACTCTGCGCTGACCGGACGCAAAAGTACGTTCACACCGTCCAGGCGTCCCGCTTCGGCGCGTTTCACCAGCGTGTCCCAGTCTTTGCTGTTGCCAAGGTTGACCAGCGCGTTCTTCAGCCGGATACAGTCATCCTGAGCTGAGCAAAGATCCTCTGTTTTCAGGACGATTTCGCCAAAGTCGTCCAGCAGCACCATACCCGACTTCTGTATCGCTGAACGCAGGGCAGGGCTGACGCGAGAATCCTCATCCGGTTTCGGATGGAGCTGGCGATTAATCGTCTGGGTAAGCGCGGTGGCCTTATTGACGACATCCGATTCCGGCAGCGGCAGCGGGGAGGCATCATTCCAGATGATCTGAGAGCAGTCGAACGGCGAGAACGGTGAGTTCTGACGCGTGTTCCAGGTGCCCGGCGTGTGGATATTACACATCCCGGTGCCTTTCAGACGCAACGTATCACCCACGCGTACACCCGCTTCTTCGAGCTGTTGCACGCTGGTGGCTTCCACGGTTTGCGCCCCTTTGAACCACGACAGGGTAAATTTAATTGGCATGTCCAGCGGCACGAAAAGCAGCAGCATGACGAAGATTAACGCCGCTCCACCGGCAATTACTGCGCTGCGGAGCCAGTGCTGTAGCGGAAAGTTTTTCACTTCGTCGTGCAGGGATAAGTAACGTCCCTGGCGTACAACGTGGCGGTCGAGATAAATATCGATATCGGTTTTATGGCCTAAATCCTGCGCAATCCACGGCTGCCAGTGGCGCGGATAGATAAGATCGATGATCCCGAGCGAGATATTATTGATATGTTCCTGATCGTTCTCGCCAAACAGCCCCCAGCGTTTTGGGGTTCCGCGCAGGCAGTGAATCTCGCGTAACGATGTTTTTGCCGGCGGAGCAAATATGCCCCACAGTCCGGCTGCAAGAAGCAGCACTGCGCTACCTGCGAGCCACGGAACAAACACGTCCGGCGTCAGCAGGCAGATGAAAAAGAGAAAGAATGAGGCAACAATCAACACTGCTTCGCGAATGCCATCCGGGCGGCTCAGTACGTACTCTTCATGCGTCTCCTGGCGGATGTTCAGCAATTCAATCTGCTCTGTCTCTTCACCGCGAATAGAGGCCTGCGTTCCGCTCGCGCGTTCCAGCGCAAAGCGCGGCGCTTCCTGAACATATTCGCTCAGGGTATGACCATTAAGAGAAATAACCAGCGGCAGCGTATCGGTATGGATAAGCTCAACGCTATTTTCATCGTTGATATATTGCTCCCAGAAGGGAGGCAGGTGCACTTCAACAGAATCGAGATAGTAGCGCCACTTGTTGGGATCGTCGGTGGTGATGCCGTAGCGGGTAATGGAGCGCGTCACGCACAGAACGGTGTCGCTTTGAGCGTTCAGGTTGAGCGATACGGGGGCGGCGCTGGCGCCGGTAGGGCCAGGCGAAAGCCGGGATCGGTTAAGCGTGTCGAGATAATGCTCAACGGTGTTGCGTTCCTCTGGCGAAAGCTTACGCGTGTTTGCCCCGGCGAACGCGTTTAAAAAGGGCAGCCGATAACGGCGATGTACGCGGCGCCTGAATACCCACACCGCAATCGACGCGCAGGCCAGCACAGCAGCGAGAAAAATCAAAATGGTGCTCATGCTTTCCCCATCTTACTTATCTTCTTACAGGTGTTGTCAGTCGCACCTTTATACAATGAATGAGATTCTGTGGTCGGCTATCGGCAAGTATGGAGTCTAACTTGAGCATGTTGACGCGCATCCCAGTGACCGATAATGATAACAAAGCCTGTTCCGGCGCGATATCAGCAAATTCCTGGAAACATTTCAACCTCTTGACATTTGTTTTGAAATGAGAATCACCAAAAGTTACGTTGCATAAATGTAAATAAAGAGCAATTGACATTGCCGAAACCGTGCGGCGTATCGCACAATAAAGCCAGTTCACCCAGCAAAGACCCGTCAAGATGACCAAACCCTTACAAAAGCCCATCATTCTGAATGTTGAAACCGTCGCAAAATCGCGTCTGTTTAATGTCGAAAGCGTGGATCTGGAGTTCAGCAACGGTGTGCGTCGTGTTTATGAGCGTATGCGCCCCTCCTCGCGTGAAGCGGTGATGATCGTGCCCATCGTTGACGAGCACCTGATCCTCATTCGTGAATACGCCGTGGGCACAGAATCCTACGAGCTGGGCTTCTCCAAAGGACTGATCGATCCGGGCGAAACGGTGTTTGAAGCGGCAAACCGGGAGCTGAAAGAAGAGGTCGGTTTTGGCGCGAAAGAGCTGACGTTCCTGAAAAAGCTGAGCATGGCGCCATCCTATTTCTCCAGCAAAATGAACATTGTTGTCGCGGAAGATCTCTATCCTGAATCGCTGGAAGGAGACGAGCCGGAACCGCTGCCGCAGGTTCGCTGGCCGCTGGCTCATCTGATGGATTTGCTGGAAGATCCTGACTTTAACGAGGCGCGCAACGTGAGCGCACTGTTCCTGGTGCGTGAGTGGCTGAAGGGGCAGGGGCGTTTGTAGCGTCACCATTAAAAACGGCAACCGAAGGTTGCCGTTTTGCATGGACTTTGCAGGCCGGGTCAGGCGTAGTCGCCACCCGGCTTTTTTGTTGGCGTCAGAACAGCTCGTGCGTCTCGCCGTTATCAATGATCTCTGTCCCCACCTCATGCACTGCCTGCGTGGTTGGCTGCGTACCCTCGATGAAATACTCGGCACGGCTGTTACCGCCATTCGCGAGCTGTCCGGTGCTGCGGTCGATATTCACCGTCACAACGCCCGGCGGAGGCGTTAGCGGCTGCTCTGGTACGCCCTCGAGAACGGCTTTCATGTATGCATCCCAGGCTGGTTGCGCACTTTTCGCGCCGCCTTCGTAACCGGAAATCTGATCTTTAATCGCGCCAGAGGCGGTGGTGCGTCCCAGATCGCGGCGGTGATCGTCAAAACCAATCCAGACGGAGGTGACAACGCCCGGGCCATAACCTGAGAACCAGGCATCTTTTGAACTGTTGGTTGTCCCGGTTTTACCGCCGATGTCGCGACGCTGCAAATCGCGGCCCGCTCGCCAGCCGGTGCCTTGCCAGCCCGGTTCGCCAAAGATGTTGGTGTTCAGTGCGCTCTTAATCAGGAACGACAGTGGCGTGCTGATCACGTGTGGGGCATACTCCTGCGCGCCACTCTGGGCGACCAGCGCCTGATTGGCCTGTTCCAGCTGAGGCTGCGGTACCGTCAGACTCTGACGTTCCTGCGAGATCGCCACATCTTCCATATCCTTGTTTTCCAGGACATTGGATTTTGGCGTGTCGCCGTAAATCACGGGAATATCGCAGTCAGGGCAGGCGATTTTCGGTTTCGCTTCAAACAGCACGCCGCCCTGATCGTTCTCGATTTTGCTGATGAAGTACGGATCGACCAGGAAGCCGCCGTTCGCCATCACCGAATAGCCGCGCGCGACCTGGAGCGGCGTAAAGGACGCGGAGCCGAGTGCCAGAGATTCGGTATGTACGATGTTTTGCGCCGGGAAGCCGAAGCGTTGCAGATACTCTGCCGCATAATCAACGCCCATCGCACGCATCGCGCGAACCATGACCACGTTTTTAGACTGACCAAGCCCCTGACGAAGACGGATAGGGCCAGCGTATTGCGCCGGTGAGTTCTTCGGCTGCCAGTCAGACCCCGCACCGGCATCCCAGCGGGAGATTGGCACGTCGTTGAGAATGCTGGCGAGCGTCAGTCCCTTATCCATCGCTGCGGTATACAGGAACGGTTTGATGTTTGAACCGACCTGACGCAGCGCCTGGGTCGCGCGGTTAAACTTGCTCTGGTTGAAATCGAACCCGCCAACCAGCGCCATCACGGCACCGTTTTGCGGATTAATAGAGACCAGAGCCGAGTTGACGTCCGGCACCTGCGCCAGCCACCAGGCATCACCTACCTGACGTACCCAGATTTGTTGTCCGGTTTGTACCACATCGGTCACTTTGCGCGGCGTAGGTCCCTGAAGGGTGTCAGAACGGTACGGACGCGCCCAGCGGACACCCTCCATGCGCAGCGATACGGATGTGCCATCGGCCATCATCGCCACCGCTTCCTGGGGATCGGCCTGGGTGACGACCGCCGGACGCAGCGGCCCATAGGCCGGGAGCGCTTTCAGGGAGTCAGTGATTTTTTTGCTGTCCCATGCCCCTTCGCCCACTTTCCACAGCACGTTGGACGGGCCGCGATAGCCGTGACGCATATCGTAATCCATCACGTTATTACGCACCGCCTGCTGGGCTGCCTGCTGCACCTTGCGGGTCACGGTGGTATAGACGCGATAGCCATCTTCATACGCTTTATCACCGTAGCGACTCACCATCTCCTGGCGAACCATTTCAGTGAGATACGGTGCAGAGAAGGCGATTTCCGGTGCATGGTAATTGGCGTCAATAACGTCACTGCGCGCCCGATCGTAATCAGACTGGCTAATGTAGCCTTCGCTCAACATACGCGACAACACTACGTTACGACGCGCGGTGGCGCGATCCAGCGAGTAGAGCGGGTTAAACGTAGATGGCGCTTTTGGCAGGCCGGCAATGGTCGCCATTTCGCTTAGCGTGAGCTGATCGATCGGCTTACCAAAATAGACCTGAGCCGCTGCCCCTACGCCATAGGCGCGGTAGCCCAGATAGATCTTGTTGAGGTAAAGCTCCAGGATCTCGTCTTTGCTCAGCAGTTGCTCAATGCGGATCGCGAGGAACACCTCTTTGATCTTACGCATCAGCGTCTTTTCCGGGCTGAGGAAGAAGTTACGCGCCAGCTGCTGGGTAATGGTACTTGCCCCCTGAGAGGCATGACCGGAGAACAGCGCTACGCTTGCCGCACGGAAAATACCGACCGGATCGACACCGTGGTGCTCGTAAAAACGGCTATCCTCGGTAGCGATAAACGCCTTCACCATCACGGGTGGAATTTGATTTAAGGTCAGTGGGATACGACGTTTCTCGCCGTATTGCGCCATCAGTTCACCGTCGGCGCTATAGACCTGCATAGGGATCTGAAGCCGCACATCACGAAGTGTGGCGACATCAGGGAGTTGCGGCTCGACATATTTGTACAAACCAATAATCGAGCCTGCTCCCAGCAGAATGCAACAGACTGCAAGGATCAATAAATACTTTACGAACTTCACCGGAGATTTCCCATTTGGTTTAGCCTGGGCAGTTTCTAAACAATCGCGCGGTAGTATAAAGGCAAGCCTGATTCATTGATATAGCCGTCACTCTGACGGGCGATAAGGAGATCGTGAAGCATGGCTTTTAAAACGTGGCAAACAGGCGTTCATATTCAACAGGATAAGGTAGTTGCTGTCGCGCTGACCAGAGAGCGGGCGGGCTGGCGTTTACGGCGCTGGTGGGCGGTGCCGCTGTCAGATGCCATTATCGGGGAGGGAAAAATACTTAACCCAGAACAACTGGTTAATGCCTTACGCGGCTGGCGGAAAACATTGCCGCACTCGCATCGGGTATTTCTCTCATTTCCGTCAACACGTGTTCTGCAACGCGCGTTGCCTCGTCCATCCGTTACCTTGCGTGACAGTGAACAACTCACCTGGGTAGGCGCCACATTAGCGCGAGAGCTGGAGATGCCTGCCGATACGCTCTGCTTTGACTACGCGCAGGATACGTTCAGCAACACATTTCATGTTACCGCAGCGCAGAACAGAGAGGTCGATACCCTGTTGTCGCTGGCGAAAGCGCTGCGTTTGCGTCTGGCCGCAATCGCCCCGGATGCCGGTGCGCTGGTTAATCTTCTCTCTGCTGTTGCTCCCGCCCGGTGCGTGGCCTGGAGAGATGAACACCAGTGGCTATGGGCGATGCGTCACCAGTGGGGGCGGCGTTACACCACGGAAGCGGCGAACGTGAATGAGCTGGCGGCGCTGCTTGCGCTTTCTCCTTGTGATATCGCCGTGTTTGATGCTGCTCGCGATCCCTGGGAAGTAGTGAAATTGTGTCAGCCGCCGCTTCCAGAATGCGGTGCGGATTACACCGTCGCCCTGGCGCTGGCCATGAGCGAGGTGCCGTAATGAGCATGCCCAATCTTTTACCCTGGCGTCGGCAACTTCGTATTCAGCACCTGCGTTTCTGGGGCTTGCTGTTTACCGCCGCTTTACTGGTAATGCTGGCGGGAGGCGTCAGTCTGCGGGTGACAAAAACGCTCGCGTTGCAGGCGTTGCAGAGCGAACTGGCGGGGATGCGTGCGGTGCAGAAGGTCTTGAAAGCGCGTCAGCCGCAATCTGCGGGGCTGACCCCCCCTTCTCTGCCGTCTGAGCCAGTGGCATGGCAACCCGCGCTGGAATCCCTTGCTGACGCAATGCCCCGGCAGGCCTGGCTGACGACGCTGCGTTATCAGCCCCCCTCGCTGACGCTGACCGGTTATACCACCTCACTGCCCGCGCTCGCCGCCATGACCGATGCCCTGAAAAGGGTGACGGGGTTTAACCCCGGACCGGCTGGCGAACTGCAACAGGATAGTCAGGGGCGATGGATGTTCTCTTTTCAGCTGCATAGCCGGAGGTAGCCAGTGGATATCTGGTATCAACGCTGGAGTGATGCACGTCCTTCCCGGCGCGTGCTTTGTTGGTTTATCGCGTCGGGGCTTGTTGCGTTGGCAATTTGGGGACTGCTGCTCAGGCCCGCTGCTCTGCATTACGCCGATATTCAGGCGCAGGCCAGCAGTGCGAAGCGACTCAACGCCTCGCTGTGGCCAGAGGCCGGACGTCGAGTTGTGGTTACGCAAGTGACGCCCTCGCGGCCCTTTTCTCCCCTGGCATTCCAGCGTGAGGAGGCAAGGCTGGTGTACTGGAAGCCGCAGCAAAGTGGGGGAGAGCTGGCGCTGGATGCCTCATGGGACGAGGTTCCGGCGCTCTTTTCCCGGCTGGCGCTTGAGAACGTGCGGGTGAGTGCGTTTTCCATCACCCCGCAGGGCAAACGGCTACGCCTCAACCTGCAACTGGAGATCGGTCATGCGCAGTAAAGCCCGGTTGCTGATCCTGCTTTCTCCACTTTTCCTGACCGGGATGCGAGATCCCTTCTCTGTGCCGGAAGAGCGTTGCGCAGCCGGGCAGCTCAGCCAGTGGCGATATCAGGGAGTCGTCAGCGGCAGCAGGGATATTGGCTTTATGCAGGACGGACAGAAACGCTGGTACAGGGTAAAAACGCAGATGCGGTTACCGACAGGCTGGCGCGTTATCGCGATAGACAAACAACAACTGACCGTGGATGTCGGCGAGATGTGCGAGCCGAAGCAATGGACATGGCAACGAGAAGGAACGAAAAAAAGTGAAGATAAGGACAGGGCTGTTACTGGCGGCACTCAGCTATCCCCTGTGGGCCGCGACGCCAAAACCGGTCACCCTGCTGGTGGATGATGTCCCGGTGGTGCAGGTTTTACAGGCGCTGGTCGCGCAGGAGGACCGCAATCTGGTGGTGTCGCCGGATGTCAGCGGCTCGCTTTCGCTGAATTTAACGCGGGTGCCCTGGAGGCAGGCGCTTCAGACGGTAGTGAACAGCGCCGGGCTGGTATTGCAGGAAAAGGGCGGCATATTTTATGTGCATACGGCGGCCTGGCAACGGGAGCAACAGACGCGTAAAGAGCAGGAGCGGGCCCAGCGTTTGCTCGACGCCCCGCTGCACTCTCACAGCATTCCGTTTGCTTATGCGGATGCGGCCGAATTGCAAAAAGCGGCGGAAAAACTCTTAAGCCCGAAAGGCAGTCTCTCCGTCGATAAGCGAACCAACCGCTTTCTGGTCAGGGATAACCAGACGGTGGTGGATATGCTTCAGCGCTGGGCAGCACAGATGGATCTGCCCGTCGAGCAGGTGGAGCTGGCGGCGCAGATTGTGACCATCAGTGAAAAAAGCCTGCGTGAACTGGGGGTGAAATGGAACCTCGCTGACGCAACGGAGGCCGGTAAGGTGGGCCAGGTCACGACGCTGGGTACGGACCTGTCGGTGGCCAGTGCAACCACCCACGCAGGGTTTAACATCGGGCGCATCAACGGCAGGATGCTGGATCTTGAGTTGTCGGCGCTTGAGCAAAAGCAGCAGGTGGATATCATCGCCAGCCCGCGGCTGCTGGCGTCGCACATGCAGCCGGCCAGCATCAAGCAGGGCAGCGAAATTCCGTATCAGGTTTCCAGCGGCGAGAGCGGGGCGACATCCGTTGAATTTAAAGAGGCGGTATTAGGCATGGAGGTCACGCCGGTGGTTCTGCCGGGCGGTCGCGTGCGCCTGAAACTGCATATCAGTGAAAATATGCCCGGCCAGGTGCTGCAACAGGCAGACGGCGAAACGCTGGCGATCGATAAGCAGGAGATCGAAACGCAGGTTGAGGTAAAAAGTGGGGAAACGCTCGCGCTGGGCGGGATCTTTTCGCAAAAGAATAAAACCGGACGCGATAGCGTGCCTGTGCTGGGCAACATCCCGTGGCTGGGACAGTTGTTCCGCCATGACGGAAAAGATAACGAACGGCGCGAGTTAGTGGTGTTTATCACGCCACGTCTGGTCAGTATTCATTAATGGGTAACGATCCCCGCAATGATTTTGCATTCAGTTTGTTGCAGATGTTTGACGTGGGGCATGAATTAGCATACAAGGAGTACCGATTTGAGTTGGACTTACGTCTTATTTCCTTATGCGCCGGGAACGATGATTTAATCAGTTGCCAAACAAGCCGGAGTATTGAGATAATTTTTCGTCTGACTCTCGCTCTATTGCAAATGAGGTTTCAGTTCATGTCCTGCTACGCCAGGTGTCTGCGCAGCGGGGATTACCATTAACGAATAGTCTTAGTAGTACCGAAAAAATGGCAGAGAAACGCAATATCTTTCTGGTTGGGCCTATGGGTGCCGGCAAAAGCACTATTGGGCGTCAGTTAGCTCAACAACTCAATATGGAATTTTACGATTCTGATCAAGAGATTGAGAAACGAACCGGAGCGGATGTGGGCTGGGTCTTCGACGTAGAAGGCGAAGAAGGTTTCCGTGACCGAGAAGAAAAAGTGATCAACGAACTCACGGAAAAACAGGGCATTGTGCTGGCAACTGGCGGCGGCTCTGTAAAATCTCGCGAAACCCGCAACCGTCTCTCCGCCCGTGGCGTAGTGGTCTATCTTGAGACGACCATCGAAAAACAGCTGGCACGCACGCAGCGTGATAAAAAGCGCCCGTTGTTGCAGGTTGAAACACCGCCACGTGAAGTTCTGGAAGCTTTGGCCGATGAACGCAATCCTCTGTACGAAGAGATTGCTGATGTGACCATTCGTACTGACGATCAAAGCGCTAAAGTGGTTGCAAACCAGATTATTCATATGCTGGAAAGCAACTGATTCTGGCTTTATATACACTCGCCTGCGGGTAAAAGCATTTAAGGTGGATGTCGCGTCATGGAGAGGATTACAGTTACTCTCGGGGAACGTAGTTACCCTATCACCATCGCGGCTGGTTTGTTTAACGACCCAGCTTCCTTCTTACCACTGAAAGCGGGTGATCGGGCGATGCTGGTCACCAACGAGACGCTGGCTCCGCTTTATCTCGACCGTGTACGTCACCTGCTTGAGCAGGCCGGCGTGAAGGTCGACAGTGTGATTCTGCCCGATGGCGAGCAGTACAAAAGCCTGACGGTACTGGATACCGTCTTTACCGCACTTCTGCAAAAACCGCACGGTCGTGATACAACGCTGCTTGCCCTGGGCGGCGGCGTTGTGGGCGATCTGACCGGTTTTGCAGCCGCCAGCTACCAGCGCGGTGTGCGCTTTATTCAAATTCCTACCACGTTGCTGTCACAGGTCGATTCTTCTGTAGGCGGTAAAACGGCGGTTAACCATCCGCTCGGCAAAAACATGATTGGCGCGTTCTACCAGCCTGCCTCGGTGGTGGTGGATCTCGACTGTCTGAAAACCTTGCCAGCGCGTGAACTGGCGTCCGGCCTTGCAGAAGTGATCAAATACGGCATTATTCTTGACGGTGAGTTCTTCTCCTGGCTGGAAGAGAATATGGATGCGCTGCTGCGCCTCGATGGGCAGGCAATGGCCTACTGTATTCGCCGTTGTTGTGAGCTGAAAGCGGAAGTCGTTGCCGCAGATGAGCGTGAAAACGGCTTACGTGCTTTACTGAATCTGGGGCATACGTTTGGTCACGCGATCGAAGCTGAAATGGGCTACGGTAACTGGCTTCACGGTGAAGCTGTCGCTGCCGGTATGGTCATGGCTGCACGTGCCTCTGAACGTCTGGGGCAGTTCATGCCGGAAGAGACAGCACGTATTATCGCGTTGCTTAAACGTGCTGGCTTGCCGGTGAGTGGTCCGCAGGAAATGTCTGCGCAGGCGTACCTTCCCCACATGATGCGCGATAAAAAAGTATTGGCAGGTGAGATGCGTCTGGTACTCCCGCTTGCGATAGGGAAAAGTGAAGTGCGCGGCGGAGTGCCGCACGAAGTCGTACTTGGCGCTATTGCTGATTGTCAGCAGGCGTAACAACTAGAAAGGTCAGACCGCTGTAACAGGTGGTCGTTTTAGCTTCAGGTAAATGCAGAGTCGTTGGCAGAAGCCTTTGAGTGGGGTGTTAAATGGATGAATTCAAACCAGAAGACGAGCTGAAACCCGATCCCAGCGATCGTCGTACTGGTCGTTCTCGTCAATCTTCAGAACGTGATAACGAGCCGCAGATCAACTTTGACGATGTCGATCTGGATGCAGACGATCGTCGCCCTTCGCGTAGCCGTAACGCGCGAAATGAGCGTGAAGACGAGGAGTATGAATCCGAAGAAGAGTTAATGGTTGAGCAGCCTGTTGAACGTCGTCCGCGCAAACGTAAAAAAGCGGCAGCGGCAAAACCGGCCTCCCGTCAGTACATCATGATGGGCCTTGGCGTTCTGGTGCTGGTCTTGCTGATTGTCGGCATTGGTTCCGCGCTAAAAGCACCTTCTACCAATTCTACCGAGCAGACGGCGTCTGCCGAGAAGAGCATCGACCTGTCTGGTAATGATGCGAGCAACCAGGCGAATGGCGCTCAGCCTGCGCCGGGTACCACTTCCGCAGAGCAGACCGCCGGTAACACCAGCGCAGGTCAGGATATCTCTCTGCCGCCGGTCTCAGCTACCCCGACTCAGGGCCAGGCGCCTGCGACGCCTGAAGGCCAACAGCGTGTTGAAGTTCAGGGCGATCTGAACAACGCGCTGATGCAGCCGCAGAATCAGGAGCAGGTTAACGCTGCCGTGGTGAACTCCACGCTGCCAACTGAACCCGCCACCGTTGCGCCAGTGCATGGCAGCAATGCCCAGCAGCAAACGGCGGCAACGGAAACCAAACCTCGCCAGACGCAGACTGCGCCACGTCAGGAGCGTAAGCAGGCTGTGATTGAGCCAAAGCGTGAGACGAAACCGCAGACCGTGGCAAAAGCGCCAGAAACGAAAGCGCCAGCGCAGACAAAACCTGCGGTAAGCCAGCCGGTTAAAGCGCCAACGCCTGCGGCCACCACTGCACCGAAAGCAACGGCGACCACAACCGCACCTGCTGCAACAACACCTGCGGCTCCCGCAGCCAAAACGGGCGCTGCAACAGGTAAAACGACGGGTAACGTGGGTTCTTTGCAGTCGGCCTCTTCCAGCAACTACACCCTTCAGCTGAGCAGTTCGTCTAACTATGACAACCTCAACGCCTGGGCGAAGAAATCGAATCTGAAAAACTACGTGGTTTATCAGACGACCCGTAACGGTCAGCCGTGGTATGTGCTGGTGAGTGGTATTTATGCCTCCAAAGATGAAGCAAAACGTGCCGTTTCCACGCTGCCAGCCGATGTGCAGGCGAAAAACCCGTGGGCGAAGCCGATTCATCAGGTGCAGGCCGATCTGAAGTAATGTTTAAAGCGCAGGATGCTGTCGGAGCTTTCTCCACAGCCGGAGAAGGTGTAATCAGTTAGTCAGCATGAAAAAAAATCGCGCTTTTCTGAAATGGGCAGGGGGGAAATACCCCCTGCTCGATGATATTAAAAAGCACCTGCCGAAAGGTGAGTGTCTAATCGAGCCCTTTGTAGGGGCTGGGTCGGTGTTCCTGAATACCGATTTTTCTCGTTATATCCTGGCGGATATTAACAGCGACCTCATCAGCCTCTATAACATCGTCAAACTGCGTACCGATGAGTACGTGGAAGAGGCGCGGAAGCTGTTTACGCCAGAGAACAACAACCCGGACGTCTACTATCAGTTCCGCGCTGAGTTTAATCAGAGCCAGGATCCGTTCCGTCGCGCGCTGTTGTTTCTTTATCTCAACCGCCATGGCTACAACGGTCTGTGCCGGTATAATCTGCGTGGCGAGTTTAACGTGCCGTTTGGCCGCTATAAGCGTCCCTATTTCCCGCTGGACGAGCTGTATCACTTTGCTGAAAAAGCACAGAATGCCGAGTTCTACTGTCTCTCCTATGAAGAGTGCATGGAGCTCGCGGGCGTGAATTCGGTGGTCTACTGTGACCCGCCTTACGCGCCGCTGTCCGCCACGGCAAATTTCACCGCCTACCATACCAACAGCTTCAGCCCGGCCGAGCAGGCGCGTCTGGCGGAAATGGCGGAAAAGCTGGTCAGTAAAAGAATTCCGGTGTTAATTTCGAATCACGACACGCCTGATACGCGCGAATGGTACAAAGCCGCGAAGCATTTTCAGGTGAAAGTGCGGCGTAGCATTAGCAGCAACGGCGGCACACGTAAAAAGGTGGACGAACTTCTGGCGCTTTATCGACCCTGAGCCTATGCCCGCCGGTAAACACATTTCAAGGAGATGCGGATGAAACAGTTTTTGATTGCCCCCTCAATTCTGTCGGCCGATTTTGCCCGCCTGGGTGAAGACACTGCCAAAGCTCTCGCGGCTGGCGCGGATGTCGTCCATTTCGACGTTATGGATAACCACTACGTTCCCAATCTGACCATCGGTCCAATGGTGCTTAAAGCCCTGCGTAACTACGGGATCACCGCGCCTATAGATGTGCATCTGATGGTGAAACCGGTTGACCGCATCGTGCCTGACTTCGCCGCGGCGGGTGCCAGCATCATCACTTTCCACCCGGAAGCCTCCGAGCACGTTGACCGCACATTACAGCTGATCAAAGAGAACGGCTGTAAGGCGGGGCTGGTCTTTAACCCGGCGACCCCGCTAAGCTATCTCGATTACGTGATGGATAAGCTGGACGTGATCCTGCTGATGTCCGTCAACCCGGGCTTTGGTGGTCAGTCGTTTATCCCGCAGACCCTCGAGAAACTGCGTGAAGTGCGCCGCCGTATCGATGAGTCTGGCTATGATATTCGCCTGGAAGTGGACGGCGGCGTGAAGGTCAACAACATCGGGGAGATTGCGGCGGCAGGGGCGGATATGTTCGTCGCAGGCTCCGCCATCTTCGATCAACCGGATTACAAAAAAGTCATTGATGAAATGCGCCGTGAACTGGCGAAGGTAAGTCATGGATAAATTGCAGGCTATTCGGGGTGTAGCATTTGACCTCGACGGCACGCTGGTCGACAGCGCGCCAGGATTAACCCGCGCCGTCGATCGGGCGCTGTATGCCCTTGAGCTTCCCGTTGCGGGCGAAGAGCGCGTTGTGACGTGGATTGGTAACGGTGCGGACGTACTAATGGAGCGCGCGCTGACCTGGGCTCGTCAGGAGCGCGCCTCGCAGCGTTCCGCGCAAGGGAAACCGAGTGTTGACCATGCTGATATTCCCCAGGATGAGCAGCAGCGTATTTTGCGCAAACTGTTTGACCGTTTCTACGAAGAGACCGTCGAAGAGGGTAGTTTCCTGTTCCCGGAGGTCGCTGAGACGCTGGATGCGCTTCACGCGAAAGGCATCCCGCTGGGGCTGGTGACTAACAAGCCGACACCGTTCGTTGCGCCTCTGCTGGAAGCGCTGGATATCGCGAAATACTTCTCCGTGATTGTGGGCGGCGATGACGTGCAGAATAAAAAGCCGCATCCGGAACCGCTGTTGCTGGTGGCAGGAAAATTATCCTTAGCGCCTGCGGAGCTGCTCTTTGTCGGGGATTCCCGCAATGATATTCTGGCTGCCAGAGCGGCAGGCTGTCCGTCGGTTGGGTTGACCTACGGCTACAACTACGGTGAGGCCATTACGCTGAGTGAGCCGGACGTTGTGTTCGATCACTTCAAAGATTTGTTGCCCGCACTCGGGCTCTCGCACAGTGAACATCAGGAATTGAATAATGACTAAGCCCATCGTTTTTAGTGGCGCACAGCCTTCAGGTGAACTGACCATTGGTAACTACATGGGTGCGTTACGTCAGTGGGTAAGCATGCAGGATGACTACCACTGCATTTATTGCATCGTGGATTTGCATGCTATCACCGCGCGTCAGGATCCCGAGAAGCTGCGCAAAGCGACGCTCGATACGCTGGCGTTATATCTGGCCTGTGGTATCGACCCAGAGAAGAGCACCATTTTCGTTCAGTCTCACGTGCCAGAGCACGCGCAGCTGGGCTGGGCGCTGAACTGCTACACCTACTTCGGTGAGCTGAGCCGCATGACGCAGTTCAAGGATAAGTCTGCCCGCTACTCTGAAAATATCAACGCCGGTCTGTTTGATTATCCGGTGCTGATGGCCGCCGACATTCTGCTGTACCAGACCAACCAGGTGCCGGTGGGTGAAGACCAGAAACAGCACCTGGAGCTGAGCCGCGATATTGCCCAGCGCTTCAATGCGCTTTACGGTGACGTGTTTAAAGTGCCTGAGCCGTTTATTCCGAAATCCGGCGCGCGCGTGATGTCGCTGCTGGAGCCGACCAAAAAGATGTCCAAGTCTGACGATAACCGCAATAACGTTATCGGCCTGCTGGAAGATCCGAAATCGGTGGTGAAAAAACTCAAGCGTGCGGTGACCGACTCTGACGAGCCGCCAGTGGTGCGCTACGACGTGCAGAACAAAGCGGGCGTGTCTAACCTGCTGGACATTCTCTCCGGTGTGACCGGACAGAGCATCCCTGAGCTGGAAAAACACTTTGAAGGCAAGATGTACGGCCACCTGAAAGGCGAAGTGGCAGACGCCGTTTCCGGCATGCTGACCGAGTTGCAGGAGCGCTATCACCGTTACCGTAACGACGAAGCTTTCCTGCAAAAAGTGATGAAAGAGGGCGCGGAAAAAGCCAGCGCGCGCGCGTCGGAAACCCTGAAAGCGGTGTACGACGCGATTGGGTTTGTGGCGAAACCGTAGGTAAAAGCAAAATGGTAACCACGTTATCGTTTTTAGGGTTTGTTCCCTCTCCCTGTGGGAGAGGGTCAGGGTGAGGGCATCAGGCCACACTTCCCTAAACGAAAAAACCGGGTCATCCCCGGTTTTTTTACGCCTGAAAAACGCTTACTGCTGTGCCGCCGGGCCGCAACCGCCAATGATCTTCGAAATGGAGATCGCCGGGTGCAGCAGGTAATCGTAGCTGCAATTATTTTTAGTATTTTGCACGTGACCGGTGCAGGCCGTCAGAGTTGTTAACAGACCGACCAGAACGGCAGCTTTTGCCAGTTTGAACATACGTATTCCTTGTCAAAAAATCGAAAATTGGATGTAAAACGAGGGAATAAATGGAAAAGTTCCATTTTGCGGGCGGTATGTTATCGACTGAGGTAAGAAGGGAGTAGTCCGCTTAAAGACTACTCCCGGGAGGGAGTTTATGCGTTAGTGGCTGGAGAACCAGTTCAGCTTTTCGCGCAGCGCTACCACGCGGCCCACCACGATCAGCGCCGGGCTTTCAACCTGTTGTGCCAGCTCGCCAAGCTGCGTCAACACGCCATCGACTACGCGCTGTGTAATGGCGGTACCGTTTTCCACCAGCGCAACCGGCATATCTGCTTCCATGCCGTGCTCCAGCAGTTTCGCCTGAATCGTGGCAGCCTGGTTTAGCCCCATATAGAAGACCAGCGTCTGCTTTTCAGCGGCCAGATTATGCCAGTCAAGCTCGCTGCCGGTTTTCAGGTGACCCGTCACCAGGCGTACGCTCTGAGCATAGTCGCGATGGGTTAACGGAATGCCGGAATAGGCAGAACAGCCGGACGCCGCCGTAATGCCCGGGACCACGGAGAACGGAATACCCGCGTTGCACAGGGTTTCCAGCTCTTCGCCGCCGCGACCAAAGATAAACGGATCGCCCCCTTTGAGGCGCACGACGCGCTTACCTTTTTGCGCTTCCCGCAGCAGGATTTGATTGATCTCCTCCTGCGGTACGCAGTGATAACCAGCCCGTTTGCCGACGAACACGCGATCGGCATCGCGGCGTACCAGGTTCATGATGTCATCAGAGACCAGACGGTCATACACAACGATGTCCGCCTGCTGGATCTGCTGTAGACCTTTCAGCGTCAGCAAGCCCGCATCGCCGGGACCAGCGCCCACCAGTACCACTTCACCGCGATGATCCAGCGGTTCAGAGAGGAGTTGTTCGGTCGTCTCTGCAACCGCTTTCGTATCCTGATTCGCCAGCGACTGCGCCAGCCTGTCGTTGACAAAGAACTTCTCCCAGAAGCGACGGCGTTCGCCCACGGTTACGAAGGTTTGCTTCACGCGGGAACGCAGCTGCCCGGCGTAATGGGCAATCTGACCAAGATGCTGCGGCAGCACGGCTTCCAGTTTCTCCCGCAGGAGACGAGCAAGAACGGGCGAGCGGCCACCGGACGACACTGCAATCATCAGCGGTGAACGGTCAATAATCGACGGCATGATAAAGCTCGCCTCTTTCGGCGCATCCACCACATTACAGAAGATGCGGCGCGCTTCGCAGGCGTCGCTGACGCGCTGGTTAACGTCATCGTTATCCGTTGCGGCAATGGTCAGCCAGCAGGTATCCAGCAGGGATTCATCAAATTCGCCCTGTATCCGCGTGAGCATCCCTTCCTGCGCCCAGACGTCAAACTGTGGGGCGAAGTTGAGAGCGTTAACGGTCAGTCGGGCGCCCGCCTCTAACAGCAGGCGCGCCTTGCGTTCAGCCACATCGCCGCCGCCCACGAGCAGGCAGTCGCGGTTGCGTAATTGACAAAAAATCGGCAGGTGATCCACGACGTTACCTCACAGCATTCATGGCGGGGAAAGAATTGACGTCAGGATAACAGCAGGAATCGTACAGAACATACGGTTTTCCTGCCGTTACCCATAAGGGGTCATAAGCCTTTCCTATTGAAAAGGCGGGGGGTTACGCTTTGAGCTGCACCTCGCCATCCTTCACGCGGACGTCGTAGTGTTTGACCGAGAAGCTCTCATCTTCCATGCAGCGCCCGTCGGTTAAGCGGAAACGCTGCTTTTTCAACGGGCTGGCAACCCACAGCTCGCCCTGATGCTCCGCAATCAGTCCACGGGAGAGCACGCTGGCCTCGAAGAACGGGTCGATATTGCTGATGGCAAAGACCTGTTCATCGTGGCGAGGGCGGAAAATCGCCACCTGCTCGTCACCCAGCAGAGCACAGACGCCGGTTGCTGGCAGAATGTCGTTAATATTGCAGATGTTTACCCACTGGCTCATGCGTTTTCCTCCACCAGCATTACCGGAATACGTTCATACGGGGTCGCTGGACGATGCTGTTCGCGCTCCGGCACCACCTGCACGTTCGGATCGCGCTGGGTGCTGTTGATAAAGTGTTTGAAGCGCGTCTGCGCCGCTGGCGTGTTCACGGTTTCGGTCCACTCGCAGATCACCGCCTCGCGCAGGCGAGTCATCTCTGATTCCAGTTGTTCATTCAGACCCAGCTTGTCGTCAATAATGACCGACTTCAGGTAGTCGATACCGCCTTCCAGATTATCCAGCCAGGACGCGGTACGGGTCAGCTTATCGGCGGTACGAATGTAGAACATCATGAAGCGGTCGAGATATTTGATCAGCGTATCGCGATCGAGATCCGCCGCCAGCAGATCGGCATGGCGAGGTTTCATCCCACCGTTACCACAGACGTAGAGGTTCCAGCCTTTTTCGGTAGCGATGATACCCACATCTTTACCCTGCGCTTCTGCACATTCACGGGTACAGCCTGAGACGCCGAACTTCATTTTGTGCGGAGTACGGATGCCTTTGTAGCGGTTTTCCAGCTCTACGCCGAAGCCCACGCTGTCGCCTACGCCGTAGCGGCACCAGGTGCTGCCTACGCAGGTTTTCGCCATACGCAGCGCCTTGGCGTACGCGTGGCCGGTTTCGAAGCCTGCTTCAATCAACTGACGCCAGATCTCCGGCAGGTCATCTTTCTGCGCACCAAACAGGCCGATACGCTGGGAGCCGGTGATCTTGGTATACAGGTTAAACTCGCGGGCGATACGGCCCACGGCGACCAGCCCTTCCGGGGTAATTTCCCCTCCGGCAGAGCGCGGGATCACTGAGTAGGTTCCGTCTTTCTGAATATTGGCCAGGAAGTTATCGTTGGTGTCCTGAAGCGGGGTGTGCTCTGGTTTGAGCACATATTCGTTCCAGCAGGATGCCAGCAGGGAACCAACGGTCGGTTTACAGACTTCACAGCCGTAGCCCTGACCATGTTTCTCCAGCAGTTCGTCGAAAGACTTAATGCCTTCCACGCGGATCAGGTGGTACAGCTCCTGGCGAGAGTAAGCGAAATGCTCGCACAGGTTGTTATTCACTTCGATGCCCTGTTTTGCCAGCTCTGCATTCAGCACCTGGGTGACCAGAGGAATACAGCCGCCGCAGCCGGTCCCGGCTTTGGTTTCCGCCTTCAGCGCCGCAACGGTGTGGCAGCCTTTGTTGATGGCGGAGATCAGCATGCCTTTGGTCACGTCGAAGCAGGAGCAGATTTGCGCGCTGTCCGGCAGTTTATCCACGCCGATGGACGGCTTACCGCTGGAGGCGTGCGCTGGCAGGATCAGCGCGTCCGGGTTTTCCGGCAGCTCGATGGCGTTCAGCACCAGCTGGAGCAGGTTACCGAAGTCGCTGGTATCGCCCACCAGCACCGCACCGAGCAGCGTTTTGTTGTCCTGGCTGACGATAAGACGTTTGTAGACTTCTTTGCTTTCGTCCAGATAAACATAGCTGCGGGAGTTCGGGGTGCGGCCATGCGCATCGCCAATACCGCCCACGTCCACGCCGAGCAGCTTCAGCTTGGCGCTCATGTCTGCACCGGTAAAGGCGTTTTCGCTGCCGAGGATATGGTCAACGGCGACCTGCGCCATTTTGTACCCCGGCGCCACCAGACCGTAGACGCGGTTATTCCAGCTGGCGCACTCGCCGATGGCGTAGATATCCGGATCGGAGGTCTGGCAGGTATCGTTAATGATGATCCCGCCGCGCTGCGCAACGGCCAGACCGCACTGGGTGGCCAGCTTGTCGCGCGGGCGAATACCGGTGGAGAAGACAATGAAGTCCACTTCAAGCTCGCTGCCGTCGGCAAAGCGCATGGTTTTTCGCGCTTCGGTGCCTTCCTGTACGATCTCTTTGGTGTTCTTGCTGGTGTGAACCTTCACGCCCATGCTTTCGATTTTACGGCGTAGCTGGTCGCCACCCATGTGGTCCAGCTGTTCAGCCATCAGCATCGGGGCAAATTCGATGACGTGGGTTTCAACGCCGAGGTTTTTCAGTGCGCCTGCCGCTTCCAGACCCAGCAGACCGCCGCCGACAACTGCACCGCGTTTGCTTCGACGTGCGCAGGATTCAATAGCGTTAAGGTCTTCAATGGTACGGTAAACGAAGCAATCCTGGGTTTCCGAACCTTTAATAGGCGGGATCCACGGATACGAGCCCGTCGCCATGATCAGCTTATCGTAAAAAACCGTACGTCCGGCGCTGGAGTGGATCACTTTCTCCTGACGGTTGATGGTGATAGCGCGTTCGCCTACAAGCACTTTTACGCCATGCTTCTCGTAGAACCCTTCACGCACCAGAGAGAGCTCTTCGGCGGTATGGTGAGAGAAGTAGGAAGACAGGTGCACACGGTCGTACGCCTTGCGGGGTTCTTCACAGAACACGGTAATATCGAACTGCTCAGCATCGGCTTTATCGAGAAGATCCTCAATAAAGCGGTGGCCGACCATGCCGTTACCGATGATAGCGAGTCTGACTTTGCTCATTTTTGCCTCGATTTCTTTTCTATTACTGCCTACCTTAACGATTCAGCAGGGGCACTTATTGATGCAAATCAAATACGCCTTCACCTACCCCTTAGGGGGTATATCTATGATTTGTCAGGTTTTTTATAAGTGGCGGATATTGTTCGATTTTTGTGCTTGGTTGTTTTTTGCACAAATTTTATGGGGTTTTTGCGAATCGGCGGGCTGGGCGGAGGAGAAGGGTAAAAACCCCTTTACACCAGGTAAAGGGGTTACGGCGATTAGTGGGTAGCGGTTACCGGGTTGTGCTGGCGGTGACGGGTGACAAAGCCCAGCACGAAGCACATGATGAACACGACGGCGTAAAGACCGTTAGCGGTATGAAGCGCCGCCAGCGGGCCGCTGTGCGCAACAATCGGGCCCGTGACCACGAAGGTCAGCATGGTGCCGATAGTGCCGCAGGTCAGCACGAAGTTCACCAGCTTTGGCGAGGCCACTTTGGTCTGGAGTGAGCCAAGGGTGATGATCGAGGTATAAATCGCGCTGGAGAAGAAGCCGAGGGTCAGGATGAACCACGGCATATGTTCCGGGGAACCGTTGATGAACAGATACATCAGTACGGTTGCCAGACCCGCCAGGACGGTCAGAATACGTTGCAGGTCGAAGAAGCGCAGGATAAAGCTAAACGCCCACATGCCAAACATGTAAGACATCCAGAAATCACTCACCAGTTTACCCGCGTCGTTCAGGCTCATGCCCAAACCTTTTGCGTATTCCGGAACCCAGGAGATAAAGCCCAGCTGGCCGAGGATGTAACACAGCGCGGCGATGGAGAGGAACAGTACGCCGATACCCCATTTTTCTTTCGCAACTGGTTCGGACGTAGTCTGCGCTTTTTTGCCCAGCACAGGGAACTCGCAGCCGAAGGTGAGGATAAAGATCGCAACATAAACCAGACCAATACAGGCATACACCCAGTACCATTCAATGCTGCGCGCCAGAAGATACGCGGCGACCATCGGGAAAATCATCCCGGCCATACTGAAGAAGGAGTCGGTGAACAGCAGGCGCGCGCCGCGCTGGCGGCCTTCATACATATGGGTGATCAGGAACGTACCGATCGACATGGTGATCCCGCTCACCAGACCCAGTACGAACATGGCGGCAGAGAAGAGGGCGATACTATGGCTCAGCATCAGGCCCGCCACGGCGGCAACCATCAGCACGAAGCCGAACCGCAGCTGGGTTTTCAGCGGCACGATTTCCATCAGCCAGGCATTCAGGAAAATAGAGATCAGGATCCCCGCGTTCAGGAAGGTAAAGGTGTTGCTCATGCTGGAAACGGGCAGCTGGAAGTAGTCTGCGATATTTCCCATCACCATCCCGGTGACGATCACCAACGCGCCGGTCAGGGCGTAAGAGAAGAAGCTGATCCATGTGAGCTTGATGCGATTGCTGTTAGTCATGTCTGGCCTGTTAAATGTAAAGAAAAACGCAATGACTGCGTTTGAGCGGGCAGATTTTAGTCGCGAAAGTGATCTAATTAAATCTTTTAAGAAAAATTTGAGCGTAATTGCAGGTTTTAACGTGATGCAGATCACATTTCGTTGTGGGGCGAACAATCGTTTGCGCGGTAATAATTGTTTCAATTTGGTAAAATTAGGTAAAAGGCTGGTCTGAGTTCATACTGCTCTTTAGAATCAAGCCATTCGCTTTTTATACTGCGCTTTGTTAAGGAATTCTCATGCTCAAATCAACACTGGCGGCTGTCGCAGCTGTGTTTGCTCTTTCTGCCGTTTCCCCTGCTGCGCTGGCAGCCAAAGGAGACCCCCACGTCCTGCTGACTACCTCTGCGGGGAACATTGAGCTGGAGCTGAATAGTCAGAAAGCCCCTGTTTCTGTGAAAAACTTCCTCGACTACGTGAACAGTGGTTTTTATAACAACACCACGTTCCACCGTGTAATCCCGGGCTTTATGATCCAGGGTGGCGGTTTTAATGAGCAGATGCAGCAGAAACAGCCTAACCCGCCAATCAAAAACGAAGCGGATAATGGCCTGCTGAACAAGCGCGGCACCATCTCTATGGCGCGTACGGCGGATAAAGACAGCGCCACCAGCCAGTTCTTCCTCAACGTGGCCGATAACGCTTTCCTGGACCATGGCCAGCGCGACTTTGGCTACGCGGTGTTCGGCAAAGTGGTGAAAGGCATGGACGTGGCGGATAAGATCTCTCAGGTTCAGACTCACGATGTCGGTCCATACCAAAATGTGCCGTCTAAGCCTGTGGTCATTCTTTCCGCGAAAGTGCTGCCGTAATCGTTCCCTCACACGGGCATATCTTGCCCGTGTCTTTCCGCCCTCCCGGCGAAAGCGCGTTTTGCTGCTTATACTTGTGGCAAACGGACTATTCAGGGAGGCGTTAAGTGAAAAAACTCACCGACAAGCAAAAATCCCGTCTCTGGGAGCAACAACGTAACGTCAATTTTCAGGCCAGTTGCCTCCTTGAAAAAGGCAAGGGTCCCGCTGAACCCGATATCGAGACGCTGGATCTGGGGCCATCTGCACCGGGTTTACCCCAGCTGTGCCTTATTCACCGCCATTTATTCCGCAACGAAATGAAAGGGGCGGGGGAACTGCGCACCGCCGATATTTCCAAGGGTGATATTCCTTTTTGCCATTTCGAATACATCGAGAAGGTGGGAAATGAGCTAATGGCTTCGCTGGAAAGCGATAAATATCTGGTTGGCCTGGAGAAAGAGGAGTTTACAGACAGGATTAGTCATTACTACTGTGAAATCAACATGCTACACCCGTTTATGAGCGGTAATGGCGTGGCCCAGCGGATCTTCTTTGAACAACTGGCTATCCATGCGGGCTACGTCCTGAACTGGCAGGGTATCAACCCGGACGACTGGGCATCTGCCAATCAGAGCGGGGCGATGGGCGATTTGACCGCCCTGAACGCCATCTTTGCCAAAGTTGTGAGCGAAGCGCGGGAATCTGCGTAAAATAGGGCGGCCATTTTTTCAGGAGCCGCCATGATTCTGCTGATTGATAACTATGATTCCTTTACCTGGAACCTTTACCAGTATTTTTGTGAGCTGGGGGCAGAGGTGGTTGTCCGCCGTAACGATGAGATCGCGCTGGCTGACATTAACGCCCTGGCGCCCCAGAAAATCGTGATTTCGCCGGGGCCGTGTACCCCGTCGGAGTCCGGTATCTCGCTGGAGGCGATCCGCCACTATGCGGGCAAACTGCCGATTCTGGGCGTCTGCCTGGGCCATCAGGCCATTGCGCAGGTCTTTGGCGCGACCATTGTCCGTGCCGCGAAAGTCATGCACGGCAAAACCTCTCCGGTCACGCACAACGGTGAGGGCGTATTCCTGGGGCTAAACAATCCGTTAACCGTGACGCGCTACCATTCTCTGATCATTGATCCGCCGACCCTGCCGGCCTGCTTTGAGGTCACCGCCTGGAGCGAGACGCAGGAGATCATGGGCATTCGCCATCGCGAGTACGATCTGGAAGGGGTGCAGTTCCACCCGGAAAGCATTCTCAGCGAACAGGGGCACGCGCTGCTGGCCAATTTCCTTAATCGCTGAATATCTGTTGCCTTGTTGTGATTTTTTATGCATATTTTGTGATTATATTTTCACAATAACTGTGACATAAAAATGGATGGTCATGACATGGCAACTGAACAACCAGCAATTACCCGCGCGACATTCGACGAAGTGATCCTGCCGATTTATGCACCGGCTGAGTTTATCCCGGTGAAAGGGAGAGGCAGCCGCGTCTGGGATCAGCAGGGCAACGAGTATGTTGATTTCGCGGGCGGTATTGCGGTGACGGCGCTGGGCCATTGCCATCCTGCGCTGGTGGACGCGCTGAAAACGCAGGGCGAAACGCTGTGGCACACCAGCAACGTGTTCACCAACGAACCGGCGCTGCGTCTGGGGCGTAAGATCATCGATGCCACCTTCGCCGAACGCGTGCTGTTTATGAACTCCGGCACTGAAGCCAACGAAACCGCCTTTAAGCTGGCGCGCTACTACGCCACCACGCGTCATAGCCCGTACAAAACCAAAATCATCGCCTTCCATAACGCCTTCCACGGTCGTTCATTCTTTACCGTTTCCGTGGGCGGCCAGCCGAAGTATTCCGACGGGTTTGGCCCGAAACCGGCCGACATCATCCACGTGCCGTTTAACGATCTGCACGCGGTGAAAGCGGTGATGGACGATCACACCTGCGCAGTGGTGGTGGAGCCTGTTCAGGGGGAAGGCGGCGTGACCGCGGCAACCCCGGAATTCCTGCAAGGGCTGCGCGAGCTGTGCGACGAGCACCAGGCGCTGCTGGTGTTTGATGAAGTGCAGTGTGGGATGGGGCGTACCGGAGACCTGTTCGCTTATATGCACTACGGCGTAACGCCGGATATTCTGACCAGTGCCAAAGCGCTCGGCGGCGGTTTCCCGGTCAGTGCGGTGCTCACTACCCAGGATATCGCTTCCGCATTCCACGTTGGCTCCCACGGCTCCACCTACGGCGGTAATCCGCTGGCGTGCGCCGTGGCGGGCGCGGCGTTCGACATCATTAATACGCCGGACGTCCTGAATGGCGTGAATACGAAACGCGACCTGTTTGTGAAACATCTCCAGCAGATTGACGAACAGTTTGATGTCTTCAGCGACATCCGCGGGATGGGGCTGCTGATCGGCGCCGAGCTGAAGCCGCAGTACAAAGGCCGCGCGCGCGATTTCCTGCACGCCGCCGCGCACGAAGGCGTCATGGTGCTCAACGCCGGGCCGGACGTGATGCGCTTTGCGCCATCGCTGGTGGTGGAGGACAAAGACATCGAAGACGGGTTAACCCGTTTTGCCGCGGCGGTCGCGAAGATCGTCAGCGGCTAATACGCGGTTCGTTTTAACCGACGCGTTAACCAAATCCCGTGATGCGGGCGCTGACGCCATGCCACCGACGAAATGGTATGCATGGTGTTCAGGTGACCCAGCACGCGCTGTAAATGCTGCTCAAGGGTGCTCATCGGCCCGTGGGTCAGCGTCTCCGGCGCTTCCAGAATGTTCGAATCCCCTGACTCGCCCGGCGCGTCATACTCCAGACGCTGCTGACAGCGCTGCAACGCAATTTCACACGACTGCAAATAGCGCTGCGCCAGATCCGGCGTCAGCATCGTGTGCTCGCGTGCCAGCGTAGTCATGGCATTGATGTGTTCGACGATAAACTGGCTGTGGGTTACCCACAGCTTCATATCGGCCAGGTAGTGCGCATTAAAGCCCGGCTCCTGCATGGCCTGGTTAAGGGAGTTGAACAGGGCGTTATGCGCCTGATTGACCTTCATGCGCTCGTAGGCCAGCGGAGAAGGCTGTGGGTCATCGCTCAGGATAAGGCGAATGGCCTGCTGGTCCGCTTCCAGCGCGTCGTGGGCGTTCTGCCTGAGCAGTCCGCTCTGCCACTGCGGCCACAGCCAGACCATGCCGCCAAAGGCGATCAGGCAGCCAATCAGCGTATCGACCAGCCGGGCAATAATAAACTGTTCCCCGTTAAGCGTGAGCAGTTGCAGGGTATATACCGCCGTCACCGTAAAGCCCACCATCGCCCAGCCGTAGTTTTTGCGGATGATCAGATAGCTCACCAGCGTGATCGCCAGCATACCGGCCAGGGTATAGCCCTCCGGCACGTGGAAGTGCAGCGTCACGCCCGCGATAATCAGCCCCGCCATCGTGCCGCCCGCCCGATGCAGAATACGTACCCGCGTGGCCCCATAGCCGTTCTGGGTAACAAACAGCACGGTCATTAAGATCCAGTAGGGCTTCGGCAGGTGCAGGGCCATTCCCATCAGGCTGGCGATGCTCAGCATGACACTGATCCGTGCGGCGTTGCGCAGGGCGGAAGACTTCAGTGAAAGATAGCTTTTGAGGGCGGGCAGCAGCGGCAGCCGTTTTTGCTTATCGGCCATCAGGTCCCGGGCATAAAGCGGGCGCTGGGTGCGCAACACGCGAGCGATGCGGCTGAAATGCCAGGCGGCAAACTGCCCGACAGGGTTATCCGCGTGCTGACGCGCAATCTTTTCCAGCGCGCCGAGCTGTTTGTCCATGTTAAAGCGCGTCGGGTAGCGGTGATAGAGGATATCGTCAGCCAGTACCCGCAGGCGCGCCGCGACGGTCTGCGCGTTCCAGCGGATCACCGCTTCCGCATGGCTGCGCTCCACCAGCTTTTGCACCTCTTCCGGATTATGAAGGCTGACGGAGATATGCTCCTGCAAATCCAGCCCGACCTGGAAGGTTCGCAGCAGCCGCTTGTATTCATGATTTTTATTGGCGGCAAGCATGTGCAACTGCTGATAGCACTGGCTGATCAGATCCACCACCTTTTGCTGGCGCGCCAGCAGCGGCGGCAGGGATTTTTCCGGGTCGGTATGTTGAGTGAGCAGGGTGTATTTTGCTTCGCAGTATTCAGCAAGCTGCACGTAGAGCAGGCTCAGGGATTCGCGCAGCGGCTGTTCCCGCCACAGCCAGAACCAGAACCAGCTAAATAGCCCGTACCACAGCGTGCCGAGGGCGTAGATCAGCAATGGCTCCCACACCGGCATATTGCCCGCAAGGCTTAAGGTAAAGATGGCGGCAATCAGCGACGCGGGAAGCAGGCGGGCGTGCAGCGAGCTGATTTCGGCGGTGACGCCGAGCGTCATCGCCAGCACGGTCAGGATCAGCGGCAGAGGTATGTCGCGGGCCAGTAAGAGTTGCACGGCAAGGCTACAGCCGGCAAACAGGCAGCCGCCAATAATCAGACGTTTGAAAAAGCGTTTATGCGGCGTATCCAGACCGGCAATGTTGCAGCAGGCGGGCACGAGGGAAAACAGCAGGCCTTGCTGAAGATGCCCGAGGATCAGGCCCACGGCCACGGGAAGGCACAACACCAGCGTTTGTCGCAGTGCGTAGTTAACTTCCGGGTGATAGATCAGCCTGCGCCACATGGGAAGTAGAGACAAAAACGGCGTGCCACCCTGCGGCGGCACGCCGTTTGACCGAAATTAACGGGTTCCGTAGACCACGATGGTTTTACCGTGGGCAGAGATCAGGTTCTGATCTTCCAGCATCTTCAGGATACGGCCCACTGTTTCACGGGAGCAGCCGACGATCTGACCGATTTCCTGACGGGTAATTTTAATTTGCATACCGTCAGGGTGGGTCATTGCATCTGGCTGTTTCGCCAGATTCAGCAGCGTCTGCGCGATACGACCGGTCACGTCCAGGAAAGCGAGGTTACCCACCTTCTCAGAGGTCACTTGCAGACGGCGTGCCATCTGGGAAGAAAGGCGCATCAGGATGTCAGGGTTCACCTGAATCAACTGACGGAATTTCTTGTAAGAAATTTCAGCCACTTCACATGCTGTTTTTGCACGAACCCAGGCGCTACGTTCCTGGCCTTCTTCAAACAGGCCCAGTTCACCGATAAAATCGCCCTGGTTCAGATAAGAAAGGATCATCTCTTTCCCTTCTTCATCTTTGATCAGCACGGCCACCGAGCCTTTAACGATGTAATACAACGTTTCCGCTTTTTCACCCTGGTGAATCAGCGTGCTCTTTGATGGGTACTTATGAATGTGGCAATGAGACAAGAACCATTCGAGAGTCGGGTCTGTTTGCGGTTTGCCAAGCACCATGCGCTGTTATCCTCTGTTATAAGCTGTCACCAGAGTCATAAGATGCATCCGGACTCTGGGGTTGCAATCGAATTCTTACCCATACCTGGGAAGTCGGCTGTCGTAACGTTTCGCAGCCAGTAAAGTTTGATGTCCTCTGCATACATGTGTAACGTCAATGTATTACTGTAGCATCCAGAGTGTTTTAGCATAGCTTTCGCCGCGTGTCTCCTGGTGTCTCGCTTCAGCATGATGCAGGTCGCCTTCCGTTGCGAGAAATGTAACGTACACGTAATCTGTCATAAAAAATGCAACGTTGGAGTGAGTGAATATGCAAGCGCGTGTGAAATGGGTTGAAGGGTTAACGTTCCTGGGCGAGTCTGCTTCCGGGCACCAGGTTTTGATGGATGGCAACTCCGGCGATAAAGCCCCAAGCCCAATGGAAATGGTGCTGATGGCGGCAGGGGGATGCAGCGCGATCGACGTGGTATCGATCCTGCAAAAAGGCCGCCATGACGTGACCGATTGTGAAGTGAAGCTGACGTCAGAACGTCGCGGAGAGGCGCCACGCCTGTTTACGCATATCAACCTGCACTTTGTTGTCACCGGTAAAGCGCTGAAAGATGCTGCGGTGTCCCGCGCGGTAGATCTCTCTGCGGAGAAGTACTGCTCTGTGGCGTTGATGCTGGAGAAAGCGGTAAACATCACCCATTCGTATGAAGTGATCGAGGCTTAAAACAAAGCCCGGTGGCGCTGCGCTTACCGGGCCTACAACTGCGTGAACGTAGGCCGGATAAGCGAAGCGCCATCCGGCAACAGGCGTTACGCGATCTGCTTTCCTTCCATTAGCCGCTGCACCAGCGGTGTCATGATCAGCTCCATTGCCAGCCCCATTTTTCCGCCCGGCACCACTAACGTATTCATGTGCGAAATAAACGAACCCTGTAGCATCGCCAGCAGCCAGGGGTAATCAATGCCATCCAGGTTGCGGAAGTGGATCACCACAAAGCTCTCGTCCAGGGAAGGGATGCTTTTTGCGGCGAACGGGTTGGAGGTGTCCACGGTGGGGACGCGCTGGAAGTTAATGTGGGTTCGGGAGAACTGAGGCGTCAGGAAGTTGATGTAATCTTCCATGGAGCGCACCACCGAGTCCATTACTGCCTCTCGCGAATGACCGCGTTCGCTCATGTCACGCGTCAGCTTCTGGATCCACTCCAGGTTAACAATCGGCACCACTCCCACGAGCAAATCCACATGGCGGGCCACGTCATGCTGAGGCGTCACCACGCCGCCGTGCAATCCTTCGTAAAACAGCACGTCAGTCGGTTCCGGCAGCGGCTGCCAGGGCGTGAACGTGCCGGGGACCTGATTCCAGGGCACAGCTTCATCGTAGGTGTGGAGATACTTGCGGGACTGTCCGGTGCCGCTTTGCCCGTATTCGCGGAAGGTTTGCTCCAGCAGGCCGAAGTCATTCGCCTCCGGGCCGAAGTAGCTGATGTGCTTACCCAGATCGCGCGCCTTGCGGATGGCCATATCCATCTCCGGACGCGTGTAGCGGTGAAAGCTGTCGCCCTCTACCTCTGCCGCCCGTAAATTCAGCTGGGCGAAGATCTTGCGGAAGGCGAGGCTGGTGGTAGTGGTTCCCGCCCCACTCGAACCCGTAACGGCAATAACCGGATGTCTGGCAGACATAGCAACTCCCTGACTGGAAAAGTGTAAAGATCAGCCGTGAAACGCGTTGCGGGGCATGATATTGACCGTCTCATGCAGTTCGGACCATACCAGCACCACGTCGCCGCTTTTAAGCTGGCGCTTAACATCGTTGACCTTTTGTTCAAGCGAACGTTCATGTTCACCATAATCGGTGCCTTCGCGCAAGACAAAGCTTTCAATCAGATTATCGAGCGTGTCGGGAGAGAGATCCTGCCAGGGAATAATCATTTTTTACCGTCCAGATAAGCCGTTAACCAGTCGGGAATACGCGTCTCAAGCCACATTTTAGGCCGACGCAGCGTGCCGCCAACAAAGCCGACGTGTCCGCCGAATTGGGTGAGCTGATACTCCACGTTGGCCGGCAGACGATCGGGCGCCGGAATCGAGTGATGATCCATAAACGGATCATCTTTGGCGTGGATAATCAGCGTGGGTTTTGTGATTTGATTCAGTAAAGGCATGGCGCTGCACTGACGGTAATAGTCAATCGCATCGGCAAAGCCGTGAATTTTTGAGGTGATCAAATCATCAAACTCGCGCAGGCGCTTTACGCGTTTGAGCTGTTGCAGCGTCACGGGCAGCGTATCCGGATAGGCCTTCAGCTTGCGCGCGGCGTTGGCTTTTAGCAGGTTGAGCAGGTAGCGTTGATAGACCCGTGAAAATCCCTTTTCCATATGATAGCTGCACTGCTCCAGCATAAATGGCGCAGAGACAATGACCGCCGCATCCAGCGGTACGGCGTCGCTCTCCTTCGCCAGCAGGCAAGCCAACATATTGCCCCCCAGCGAATACCCCACCGCGGCCGTTGGCACCTCGCCAAAATGGTCTCTCAGCCAGCGCAGGAACCAGGTACCGTCCTCGGTTTCACCCGAGTGATAAATGCGTTTCTGACGATTTGGCTCGCCGCTGCATCCGCGAAAATGCATCACTACCCCAAGCCAGCCGCGGGCTTTCGCCGCCTCAATGAGACCGTGTGCGTAAGGGCTGTGCAGGCTGCCTTCCAGACCGTGAAACACCACCAGACGGGGTTTGTGTCTGGCCCGATCCGGATCTTCGCTCCAGGCGAGATCCAGAAAATCGCCGTCCGGCAAATCCAGGCGTTGCCAGTGCGGGGTGAACTGTACCTTGCGGCGGATCAGGCGCGGCAGCATGGTTTGCAGGTGAGGGTTAGCCACACCGCGCATGGGTACGAACTCTGCGCTCTCTTCGGCTGCAATGTCGAAGTCTGAGGGAATGATTTGGGTCATAAGGGCGATGCTGATTCTTGTCAGTAATTAACTATACCTTCCGAATTGTACCCCGTTTAGCCCGTTTTTCCGAAACATGAACTGATCCCGATCACATTTTCTTACCGTGATTATTACTCTCAGGCTAATGATCACATCCTACGCTTAATTGATGCCTTTCTCACCAGAGCGCACACTTTACTCAACGTTAAGCAATCAGAATGATGTGCTGAATCAGGAGGTTAATAATGTTATCTGGGCAAATACCCACCCGGCAATGGAACACCCGACGCAGTGAGAAAGCGCGTCGTCTGGCGTCTGTACCGGTGCAGGGCAAGGTCCTGCCAACCGGCGACCTTGTCGCCATGCTGGAAAAACTGATCGCACCAGGCGACAAAGTCGTTCTGGAAGGCAACAACCAGAAGCAGGCGGATTTCCTTTCCCGTTCGTTGGCCGAAGTGAACCCGCAAATCGTGCACGACCTGCATATGATCATGCCGAGCGTGGGCCGCAGCGAACATCTGGATATCTTTGAGAAAGGCATTGCCCGCAAGCTGGACTTCTCTTTCTCGGGCACGCAGAGCCTGCGTATCTCGCAGCTGCTGGAAGACGGCCAGCTCGAAATCGGGGCAATTCACACCTACATCGAACTTTACTCACGTCTCTACGTCGATCTGTCGCCAAACGTGGCGCTGATTGCCGGGTTTAAAGCGGACCGGAAAGGTAACCTCTACACTGGGGCAAGTACCGAAGATACCCCGGCGCTGGTAGAAGCCGCCGCGTTCCGCGACGGCATCGTCATCGCACAGGTGAATGAGCTGGTGGACGATGAGTGCGACCTGCCGCGTGTGGATATTCCGGGTTCCTGGATCGATTACGTGGTGGTTGCCGACAGGCCGTTCTTTATCGAACCGCTCTTCACGCGCGACCCGCGCCTGATCAAACAAGAGCATATCCTGATGGCGATGATGGCCATTAAAGGCATCTACGCTGAACACCAGGTGCAGTCCCTGAATCACGGAATTGGCTTTAACACCGCCGCAATTGAACTCCTCCTGCCAACCTACGGCGAACAGCTCGGACTCAAAGG
This sequence comes from Enterobacter cloacae, assembly GCF_011078175.1. Taxonomy (GTDB): domain Bacteria; phylum Pseudomonadota; class Gammaproteobacteria; order Enterobacterales; family Enterobacteriaceae; genus Enterobacter; species Enterobacter cloacae_Q. The sequence continues at coordinate 19,386 of NZ_JAALCJ010000009.1, read as the reverse complement.
CAAAATCTGTAAACACTGGACTTTGAACCCGCATCCAACGCTGATCCCGGCCATCGAAAGCGGCTGGGTAGAGAGCGTCCACTGCTTCGGCGGCGAGCTGGGGATGGAAGAGTACATCCGCGCCCGTCCGGACGTGTTCTTTACCGGTGCTGACGGCTCCATGCGCTCTAACCGCGCCTTCTGTCAGCTGGCTGGTCAGTACGCGGTCGATATGTTTATCGGCTCCACGCTACAGGTTGATGGTTACGCTAACTCCTCAACCGTGACCCGCGGCCGTCTTTCCGGCTTCGGCGGCGCGCCAAACATGGGCCACGATCCGCACGGTCGTCGCCACGCCACACCGGCCTGGCTGAACATGATCACCGAGCCTGACCCGATGCAGCGCGGTAAAAAGCTGGTTGTGCAGATGGTGGAAACCTTCCAGGCGGGCGTGAAGCCAACCTTCGTGGAAAAACTCGACGCCGTTGACGTCGCGAAAGCCTCCGGTATGCCGCTGGCGCCGGTCATGATTTACGGCGATGACGTCACCCACGTGCTGACGGAAGAGGGCATTGCGTACCTCTACCGGGCGAAAGATCTGGAAGAGCGTCGCGCCATGGTCGCCGCCGTGGCGGGTATCACCGATATCGGTCTGGGCGTTGACGCCAAACGCGTGGCGGAACTGCGCCAGAGCGGCAAGGTTATGTATCCGGAAGATATGGGCATTCGCCGTACCGACGCCACCCGTTCGCTGCTGGCGGCCGGTAGCGTCGCGGACCTGGTGGAATGGTCCGGCGGTCTTTACAACCCACCTGCGAAATTCCGGAGCTGGTAATGAAACGTCTGCCCCAGATTAAGGTTGAAGGCGGTGCCGAATGGCTGGCGCGAACCGCCACGCAGTGTCTGATTGACGAAGCACGTTTAAGCCCGAAGCCCGGTCTGGTGGACAGCCGGGGGAACGGCGCGCACCACGATTTATCGCTTGCGCTGATGGAGCGCTCCGCTCACAGCCTGACCCCCACGTTTCAGGCGCTGGCGCAGCAGAGCTGGCAGCGTCCGGCGGATATTGCCCTCCGGCAAACCGTTGGCCGCCTGGGTCGCGAAGGTGAACGGCAGATGATGGCCGCTACCGACGGCGTGAACACGCACCGTGGCGCGATCTGGGCGCTGGGACTGCTGGTGAGCGCGGTGGCGATGCTGGGCGGCGACGCCCGGGCGCAAACCGTCGCGAACACCGCCGCTCAGCTGGCGAAGCTGCCGGATGACGCGGCGCCGAAAGTGTTCAGTAAGGGGTTACGCGTCACGCACCGCTACCGTGTACCGGGCGCGCGTGAAGAGGCTCAGCAGGCGTTTCCGCACATCATGCAGCGCGCGTTGCCGCAGCTTCGCCTCAGCCGTCTCAACGGCAGCAGCGAAACGCACGCCAGACTCGACGCGCTGATGGCGATCATGACCTCGCTCACCGACACCTGCGTGCTGTCGCGCGCCGGCATGGAGGGACTGGACGCCATGCAGAACGGCGCCCGTGCGGTGCTGAACGCCGGAGGATGCGCAACGCTCGCGGGGCAGCAGGCGCTGGCGCGGTTAGACCGTCAGATGCTGTCGCTTAACGCCTCGCCGGGCGGAGCCGCAGACCTGCTTGCCGCCACGCTGTTTCTTGACCGCGTCGAAACGCCCTATTCAAAGCATTAAGAGGATGTTATGGAAAAAATCACATTGACCGTGCCCGCCAGCCGCGAAGTAAGCGGCAGGGCGCTGGCAGGGGTAGTCGGTTCCGGGGATATGGAGGTGCTTTTCACCGCCGAACCGGGCCAGACCTTAACCATTGATATCACCACCTCCGTCGACAACAGCCGCGGGCGCTGGGAGGCGTTATTCAACCGCCTGCAAACCGTCAGCAGCCTGCCCGCAGGTAAGTTGACCATCCACGACTTCGGCGCGACGCCGGGCGTGGCACGCATTCGTATCGAACAGGTTTTTGAAGGGGTGAACCATGCGTGATGACAGCAGCTTTATCGAACTAAAAGCGCGCCAGCGCGCGCAGGCGCTGCTCGACGACGGCAGCTACCGCGAACTGCTGGATCCGTTTGAAGGCATTATCTCTCCGTGGCTTGGGCCACAGGGGATTGTTCCTCAGGCCGATGACGGCATGGTCGTCGCGAAAGGGACCATCAACGGGCAGCCTGCGGTGGTGGTGGCGATTGAAGGCACCTTCCAGGGCGGCAGCATGGGCGAAGTGTCCGGCGCCAAAATGGCGGCGGCGCTGGAGCTGGCGGCGGAAGATAACCGCAACGGCATTCCGACACAGGCGGTACTGTGCCTCGAAACCGGTGGCGTACGTTTGCAGGAAGCCAACCTTGGCCTGGCGGCGATTGCCGATATCCACGCCGCGATCGTTGACCTGCGTCGCTATACCCCGGTCGTCGGGATTGTCGCCGGGACCGTGGGCTGCTTCGGCGGGATGTCTATCGCCGCGGCGCTGTGCAGCTACCTGATTGTGACCCGCGAAGCGCGTCTTGGCCTCAACGGCCCGCAGGTTATTGAGCAGGAAGCGGGCATTGAAGAGTATGACTCCCGCGACCGTCCGTTTATCTGGAGCATGACCGGCGGCGAAGTGCGCTATGAAAGCGGGCTGGTGGATGTGCTGGTGGGCGACGGCGTGAACGCGGTGAAAGCCGCGATGAACGAAGCCATCGCCAAAGGCGTACCGGCGAAACATCGCACCGATAATTACGACGATTACCTGAACCGTCTGACGAATTTCGACACCCGCAAACAGGCCGATGCCGAACAGATTAAAGCGCTTTTTGCCCGGGAGGTGAAATGATGACTAACTCAATTAGCCGTGGCGAACTCTGGCTGGAAACCCTCGCCCCGAACGCCAAACGTCTGGAGGGGTTATGCCCGTCCGTGCAGGCCGCAGACGGTGACCTGCACGGTGAAACGGTGCGTTTTGTCGCCGTGGTGCCGGATGCCAACAACCACTTCCCGCGCGCGGCGCAGGGTGAAGTCGGCCTGCTGGAAGGATGGACGCTGGCAAAAGTGGTCAGCGAAACCGTCGCCGCTGATGCAGATAAAGCCGTGAAGCGCCCGATTGTGGCGGTAATCGACGTCCCAAGCCAGGCCTATGGCCGTCGCGAAGAGGCGTTTGGCATCCACCAGGCGCTGGCCGGCGCCGCTGCCGCCTATGCCAGTGCGCGGCTGGCGGGTCATCCGGTGATTGGTCTTATCGTCGGTAAGGCTATGTCCGGCGCGTTTCTGGCGCATGGCTACCAGGCTAACCGTCTGATTGCCTTCAACGATAAAGGCGTGCTGATCCACGCCATGGGCAAAGAGTCTGCGGCGCGCATTACGCTGCGTACCGTTGAGGCGCTGGAAAAACTGGCGGCAACCATTCCACCAATGGCGTACGACATCAGCAACTACGCCACGCTGGGGCTGCTTTCCGACCTGCTGGATATCAGCAATCCGGATGCCCCTTCCGAAAGCGATCTGACGCGGGTGAAAAACACCCTGCAACAGGCCATCAGTGACGCTCGTCAGGACACCACGTTGAAAAACCGTCTGGGTGCTGACAACCGCCGCAGCTCGGCGCTCGTACGTGAACGCATGCGAGCCAGCTGGTAAGTAAAAAAAAGACCTGCCAGATGCATCACCCCGTGGGCGCACCCGTCGCGTCCACGCGGGGACCTGCATCCTGAAAATAATAAACATCGCGCCAGTGCTTAAACTTTTTTACTACAGGTGATTTATGACTTACGTAATTGTTCATGCTCTTGCACCGATTTTCGTCATCATGCTGCTGGGATTCTTGGCCGGTAAGGCAAAGATGGTCGATAACAAAAATGTTTCCCTGCTGAATATCTTCGTGATGGATTTTGCACTCCCGGCTGCGCTGTTCAGCGCCACCGTGCAAACCCCTTGGACCGGCATCGTGGCGCAGTCGCCGCTGATCCTGGTGCTCACCCTGGCGATGTGGATCACCTATGCGGTTATCTACTTCCTCGCGACAAAAGTGTTTAAAAAATCCCCGCAGGATGCGGCCGTGCTGACGCTTACCGTCGCCCTGCCAAACTATGCGGCGCTTGGCCTGCCGATTCTGGGCAGCGTGCTGGGCGAAGGCTCTTCAACGTCACTGTCCGTGGCGGTCTCCATCGCCTGTGGTTCAGTGCTGATGACCCCGTTCTGCCTGCTGATTCTGGAGCGTGAGAAAGCGCGCGCCGAAGGCAATAACTCGGGTTCAACGCTTTCCATGCTGCCGGTGCTGATGTGGCGCTCCATTAAAAAACCGATCGTAATGGGCCCGCTGCTGGGTGTGATCCTGTCCGCTATCGGCATCAACATGCCGGAGCTGGTGCTGGCGGCGATTAAACCGCTGGGACTGTCTGCGACCGCAGCGGCGCTGTTCCTGACCGGGGTGATCCTCTCCGCGCGTAAACTTCAGATCAACACCATGGTGATCGCTTCCACTATCGCCAAGCTGCTGATCCAGCCAGCGATCGCCTGGGGTATCGTTTTAATCTTCGGTCTGCACGGCTCCGTGGCGATCACCGCCATCCTGATGATTGCGCTGTCTGCGGGCTTCTTCGGCGTGGTGTTCGGTAACCGCTTTGGCGTGCAGTCGCCGGATGCTGAAGCCGTGCTGCTGTTAAGCTCCGTACTGTGTATCCTGTCGCTGCCGCTGTTTATCTCGCTGACTTCAGGAATGTAATCATGACCACAACATTACGCCCACACGACCTCATCTGGCTTACCGCGCGCGACGCCCTGGAAGGGATTACCGAATCCTGGGTGGACGCGGCCTGGCATACCGGGCTGCCGGTAGTGGTGCGGCGTGATGATGATAATGAAGGCCGTATTCCCGTTGGCGTGCGCGGTTTACGTCGCGACCAGCGGGCGGCCGGATGGGTGAAGCCCGAGAACGTGTTGCGCGTGGTGTCGCCCGAAGAGTTGAGCGTTGCCGCCGACCTGCTGCGTTCGCCGTTTATCACCCAGCCGCCGGTTCAGGTGGCGCTTCAGCTTGCGCAGCAGTCGTGGCCGTGGACGTGGGGAATAACCGGTAGTACGGGTTACGCGCTGGCGACCGGCATTCCGTTGATCCACGCCGACAGCGATCTCGATCTGCTCATCCGCGCCCCGCGCGCCGTTTCCCCTGAGGCGTTTACTGGCTGGCAGGCTCAGCTCAGCCGCGCGTTGTGCCGGGCGGATACGCAGGTGGATACGCCCGTGGGCGGATTCGCGCTGGCGGAATGGTTACGCGACGGCAAAACGCTGCTAAAAACGCAATGTGGACCACGTCTGGTGGCGGATCCATGGCACAGGGAGGAGTAATGAAAATACTGTTTACCTTTCCGGGGCAGGGCACACAGCATGAAGGTATGTTGCAAAACCTGCCGGGAACGGAGCTGGAGCAGGCCCGTGCTGTGCTGGGGGCGGAAGTTGAGACCTTGGACAGTGCATCCTCGTTAACCCACACCCGCGCGGTTCAGCTTTCGCTGCTGATTGCCGGCGTGGCCTGGGCGCGCGAGCTGGAACGTCGCGGCGTGTCGCCGGATATCGTCAGCGGGCTGTCCATTGGCGCTTATCCCGCGGCGGTTGTCGCCGGTGCGCTGGACTTTACGGACGCGCTGAAGCTGGTGGCGCTGCGCGGCGATCTGATGGAGCAGGCGTATCCCCATGGCTACGGCCTGACGGCGATAATGGGGTTGACTCTTGCGCAGGTGGAAAACCTTATTCAGGGGACAGGAACCTATATCGCTAACCTGAACGCCGAAACGCAGATCGTGATTGCCGGAACCGATGACGGCATGGCGCAGGTGGCGGAGCGCGCGCTGGCGAAAGGGGCGAGCAAGGCCAAACGACTGGCGGTCAGCGTACCGTCGCACTGCGCGCTGCTGGCGGAACCGGCGAAGAAGCTGGCCGCAGCGTTTGAATCGGTCACGCTTTCACGCCCACGTTGCGCGTACCTGAGCGGCAGTACCGGGCGCGTGCTCTGGCAGCCGGAAAGGATCGCTGATGATTTAGCGATGAACATGGCGCGAACCGTGCGCTGGCAGGAGGCGGTGATTTCCGCTAACGAGCGTGAAGCGCGGCTGGCGATTGAGATGCCGCCGGGAGGTATATTAACTTGCCTGACGCGCCAGGCCGCGTGGGAAGGCGAATCCATTTCGCTGGAGCGCAGCGGGGTGGACGTGGCGGTGCATCTGGCGGGGCGGCTTCAGCGGTGACTTTTTGCCCGGTGGCGGCTGCGCCTTACCGGGCAATAACCTCAGGCACTATCCTGCAAACTACGCGCATACATCCGCCCTTCCGCGGCCAAGGCCCGCAGGCTCGGATCCTGCTCGCGGTTGCGGGCAAAGACGATCGCAATCAGCTGCTGCATCTGGTACGGCTGTGCCAGCTTCAGTAGCTGCACCGAATTTTCGTACACTTTCTTCATCCTGCCCGGCATCAGCGTAAACCCGACCCCCGCCTGCACCAGACTCAGCATTGAGAAGATATCGTTCACGCGCGTCACAATCTCCGGCTCGAAACCGGCAATATGAAACGCTTCCTGAAACCCGGCGTAAGTGGCGAACCCTTCCGCGAGGGCGACAAACTTCTGATCTTTATAGTCACGCAGATCGGCGGGGGCGCGGGTATTCAGCGTGGCAGAGGCCGGTGCGGCAAGGAAAATATCGTCATGGAACAGGGGCAGCACTTCGAGGCTGTTACGGTCAATGTCGCTTTCGGAGATAGAGATTAAAATCGCATCCAGCGATCCCTCATCCAGCATATGGAGCAGGGTTTCGTTCGAGCCCATCGTCAGATCCATCTCCAGATCCGGACGGCGCAGCTTCATGCCCATAATCAGGCGCGGCACGGTTTCCAGCGTCAGAGAGTAGAGCGTGCCGACGCGCAACCGTCCCTGGCCGATACCGGCAATCTTGCGCGACTCTTCCAGCCCGCGCTCCATCACCTGCATCACCTCCTGACAATACTCCAGCAGCGTCCACGCGGAGGGGAGGGCAATCAGGTTACGCCCTTTGTGAGCAAAGAGCGGGCAGCGGACGTTCTCTTCGAGGGTATGCAGCGCGCGGTGCACGCTGACACCGCTCAGGCCGAGCGTTTCGGCGGTACGTGCGATATTGCCCTTCTCCATGAACGTCATGAAGATGCTGAGCTTACGGAATGTAATCTCGCTCGTGGTATCGAAACCCATAACCCTCCCGGCGTGTTAGTCGGCTTGCAGCATCGCTTCCAGCTGTTCCTGCGCGTCCAGCCATGCCATTTCGCACTCTTCGAGGCTGGATTTGGTTTTCGCCTGAGTTTGCAGGCAGTCCGTCAGCTCCGCTTTGCGGCTCTGATCGTACAGTTCGCTGTCGCCCAGCTTCTCTTCGACGGCCGCAAGCGTGGCGTTGAGCTTTTCCATCTCTTTTTCGAGACGGGCAATCTCTTTACGCAGCGGCTGCGTCTGGGTGCGCAGTTCCGCTTCACGGCGCTTCTGGTCTTTACGCGCCTGGGCGCTGTTGGCGTTGTCTTTCGCCGACTCGTCCGGCTGGTTTTCCTGCTTCTGCACGTCCGTCAGCCACTGCTGGTAGTCCTCCAGATCGCCGTCGAACGGTTCAACCTTGCCGTCGTGCACCAGGTAGAGATCGTCGGTGGTGGAGCGGATCAGGTGGCGGTCGTGCGAAACGACAACCAGCGCCCCTTCGAACGCAATCAGCGCTTCGGTTAGTGCCTGACGCATGTCGAGATCGAGGTGGTTGGTTGGTTCATCAAGCAGCAGCAGGTTTGGACGCTGCCAGACGATCAGCGCCAGCACGAGTCGGGCTTTTTCACCGCCTGAGAAACGCTCGGTGTTTTCGGTGACTTTATCACCCTGGAAGCCGAAGCCGCCGAGGTAGTCGCGCAGTTTCTGCTCCATCTCCTGCGGCGCCAGGCGCGCAAGGTGTTGAATAGGGGATTCATCCGCACGTAAAAATTCCAGCTGATGCTGGGCGAAGTAGCCAAGCTTAATGCCTTTCGCCAGGCCGATTTCGCCGCTGACCGGGTTAAGTTCACCCGCCAGAAGCTTGATCAGCGTCGATTTACCGGCACCGTTACGCCCCAGCAAACCAATGCGTGAACCTGGTACCAGGTTGAGCTTGATAGAGTCGAGAATAATGCGATCGCCATATCCCGCGCTCACTTTTTCCATTTTCAGCAGCGGGTTCGGCAGGCTCTCCGGCTCGCGGAAGCTGAAGTGGAACGGGTTATCCACGTGCGCGGGAGCGATCATCTCCATGCGTTCCAGCATCTTGATGCGGCTCTGGGCCTGCTTGGCTTTTGAGGCCTTGGCCTTGAAGCGATCCACAAAGCTTTGCAGGTGCGCCACGCGCTGCTGCTGGCTTTCATACATCGCCTGCTGCTGGGCAAGGCGCGTCGCGCGCTGGCGCTCGAAAGAGCTGTAGTTGCCGGTGTACTCGAACAGGCTTTGCTGTTCGATATGAATGATTTTATCCACCACCGGATCGAGGAAGTCGCGGTCGTGGGAGATGAGAATCAGAGTGCCCTGATAGCTCTTAAGCCACTTCTCCAGCCAAATAACCGCATCAAGATCGAGGTGGTTGGTCGGTTCATCGAGCAGCAGGAGGTCGGAGCGGCAGATTAGCGCCTGCGCCAGGTTGAGGCGCATACGCCAGCCGCCGGAGAAGTCGCTGACCGGGCGTTCAAGCTGTTCGTTGCTGAAGCCCAGACCGTGCAGCAGGCTGGAGGCGCGGGAGCGGATGGTCCAGGCGTCGATGGCGTCCAGCTTGCCGTGAACGGTGGCGATGGCGTGACCGTCGTTGCGCTCGTTAGCGGCGTTGAGTTCAGCCTCGAGCTTACGGTACTCACGGTCGCCGTCGATAACATAGTCGAGGGCCGGTTCGCTTAGGGCGGGCGTCTCCTGGTTCACCCAGGCGAGCTGCCAGTTTCCCGGGAAGGTGAAGTTACCGCCATCCGCGCTAATCTCGTTTTTCAGCAACGCCAGCAGCGTGGATTTACCACAGCCGTTTTTGCCGACCAGGCCCACTTTTTGGCCCGGGTTGATGGTAGCAGTGGCGTTATCGAGCAGGACGCGCACGCCGCGACGAATTTGTAACGAGGAGAAAACAATCATAGAAGCGCCGTATGTTCCGACTATGTTAATTTGTCATTATGATAATGTAAGGTGTGGGCCATTTTTCCCACCGGGCCGCCATGGTAGCCCAAAACGACAACAATACACAAAAACAGAACCGGGAGGGGGGTGATGTCTCAGACAGCGAAAGTGCTGCTGCTGTATGCCCATCCGGAATCACAGGACTCGGTGGCAAACCGGGTGCTGCTTAAGCCGGCCACACAGCTCAGTAACGTCACGGTGCACGATCTCTACGCGCACTATCCCGATTTCTTTATCGATATTCCTTACGAGCAGGAGCTGCTGCGTCAGCACGACGTGATCGTGTTCCAGCATCCGCTTTATACCTACAGCTGTCCGGCGCTGCTGAAAGAGTGGCTGGATCGCGTGCTGAGCCGGGGCTTCTCCAGCGGGGTGGGGGGCAACCAGCTGGCGGGAAAGTACTGGCGGAGTGTCATTACTACCGGTGAGCCGGAAAGCGCTTACCGTCACGACGGGCTGAACCGTTACCCCATGAGCGATATCCTGCGACCGTTTGAGCTGACGGCGGCGATGTGCCGTATGCACTGGATGAGCCCGATAATTGTCTACTGGGCGCGGCGGCAGGATCCGAAAGCGCTGGCGAGCCATGCCAGGGCCTATGGAGAATGGCTGGCGTCACCGATTCCGGCGGGAGGACGCTAATGGACGGTTCGAATTTACTCCTTGCCGGGGTGCTGTTTTTGTTTGCCGCCGTCGTCGCGGTCCCGCTTGCCGCACGTCTCGGCATTGGCGCGGTGCTGGGTTATTTGCTGGCGGGGATAGCCATTGGCCCCTGGGGGCTTGGGTTTATCAGCGATGTGGATGAAATTCTCCACTTCTCCGAACTGGGCGTGGTCTTCCTGATGTTTATCATCGGGCTTGAGCTGAACCCCGCCAAGCTGTGGCAGCTGCGTCAATCTATTTTTGGCGTCGGGGCGGCGCAGGTGTTACTCAGCGCGGCCATTCTCGCGGGACTGCTGATGTTGACGCAGTTTTCCTGGCAGGCCGCGGTGATTGGCGGGATCGGTCTAGCGATGTCGTCGACGGCGATGGCGCTACAGCTGATGCGCGACAAAGGGATGAACCGCAACGAGGCAGGGCAACTGGGTTTTTCGGTGCTGCTGTTCCAGGATTTAGCGGTGATCCCGGCGCTGGCGCTGGTGCCGCTGCTGGCAGGATCCGGAGACGATCATTTCGACTGGATGAAGATCTCCATGAAGGTGCTGGCCTTCGCCGGGATGCTGATCGGCGGACGGTTTTTACTGCGTCCGGTGTTCCGCTTTATTGCGGCATCCGGCGTGCGTGAGGTATTCACCGCCGCAACGTTACTATTGGTGCTTGGCTCAGCGCTGTTTATGGATGCGCTGGGGCTGTCGATGGCGCTCGGGACATTTATCGCCGGGGTGCTGCTTGCAGAAAGTGAGTATCGCCACGAGCTGGAGACCGCTATCGATCCGTTTAAGGGGCTGCTGTTAGGGCTGTTCTTTATCTCAGTGGGCATGGCGCTTAATCTTGGCGTGCTCTATACCCATCTGCTGTGGGTTATTACGAGTGTCGCCGTGCTGGTGGCGGTGAAAACGCTGGTGCTGTATGTCCTCGCGAGGATTTACGGGCTACGCAGCTCGGAACGAATGCAGTTTTCCAGCGTGTTGAGCCAGGGCGGAGAGTTTGCGTTCGTGCTGTTTTCCACGGCGTCGTCTCAGAAGCTGTTCAAAGATGACCAGATGGCGCTGCTGCTGGTGACGGTCACGCTGTCGATGATGACCACGCCGCTGCTGATGAAGCTGGTGGACAAACTGCTGTCGCGCCGCCTGAATCCCGCTGACGATCAAGACGAAGCGCCGTGGGTGGAAGACGATAAGCCGCAGGTGATCGTCGTCGGTTTCGGCCGCTTCGGACAGGTGATTGGTCGCCTGTTGATGGCGAACAAAATGCGCATCACGGTGCTGGAGCGCGATATCAGCGCCGTCAACCTGATGCGCAAATATGGTTATAAAGTGTACTACGGCGATGCGACGCAGCTTGAGCTGTTGCGCTCGGCGGGCGCAGAGGCTGCGGAGTCCATCGTCATCACCTGCAACGATCCGGAAGATACAATGAAGCTGGTGGAGCTGTGCCAGCAGCATTTCCCGCATCTGCATATTCTGGCGCGTGCGCGTGGACGTGTTGAAGCTCACGAACTTTTGCAGGCGGGTGTGAAACACTTCTCCCGAGAAACCTTCTCCAGCGCGCTGGAGCTGGGACGCAAAGCGCTGGTTTCGCTGGGCATGCATCCCCACCAGGCGCAACGCGCTCAGATGCATTTCCGCCGGCTGGATATGCGCATGCTGCGTGAACTGATGCCCGTGCACAGCGACACGGCGCAGATCTCCCGCGTGCGGGAAGCGCGTCGCGAACTGGAGGAGATCTTCCAGCGTGAGATGCAACAGGAACGACGCCAGCTCGACGGCTGGGATGAATTTGAATAAAGGGTAACGAAAGATGGCTGTACGTAAACGCTTTATCGCGGGCGCAAAATGCCCTTCCTGCCAGGCGCAAGATACGCTGGCCATGTGGCGTGAAAATAATATCGATATCGTTGAATGTGTTAAGTGCGGTCACCAGATGCGTGAGGCCGACAAAGAAGCCCGCGATCACGTTCGCAAAGAAGAGCAAGTGATCGGCATTTTTCATCCAGACTAGCGATATGCTCTGAGTTTTTTTAAGCTTAAGGGTACACGGGTGCAGATTTCCGCTACAATCTGCGCCAGCAATTTTCCCACGCTCAGGAGATATCATGAAAGTAGCAAAAGACCTGGTGGTCAGCCTGGCCTATCAGGTACGTACAGAAGACGGTGTGTTGGTTGATGAGTCTCCGGTGAGTGCGCCGCTGGACTACCTGCATGGTCACGGTTCCCTGATTTCCGGCCTGGAAACGGCGCTGGAAGGCCATGAAGTTGGCGACAAATTCGACGTTGCTGTCGGCGCGAACGACGCTTACGGTCAGTATGACGACAACCTGGTTCAGCGCGTTCCTAAAGACGTATTCATGGGCGTTGACGAGTTGCAGGTTGGCATGCGCTTCCTGGCGGAAACTGACCAGGGTCCGGTTCCGGTTGAAATCACAGAAGTTGAAGACGACCACGTTGTGGTTGACGGCAACCACATGCTGGCGGGTCAGAACCTGAAGTTCAACGTAGAAGTTGTTGCGATCCGTGAAGCGACCGAAGAAGAGCTGGCTCATGGCCACGTTCACGGTGCGCACGGTCACGACCATGATCACGATCACGGCCACGACGGCTGCTGCGGTGGTCACGGCCATGACCATGGTCATGATCACGGCCACGGTAAAGGTGGTTGCGGTAACGGCGGCTGCGGTTGCCACTGATTCCGTACTCCGGAAAATAAAAAAGCGGGATAATCCCGCTTTTTTTACGCCTCAATAATGAGGTGGTGGCGTCTCTTCTGACTGAGAGGCAATGTTTGACGACTGCGTGGCCTTCAGCTTTTCCGTCAGCAGGCGCATGTGATCGCGCAGTTTTGCCATTTCAAGCTCATGGGCCGTCACGGTCTGGTTCAGTTCTTCGATGGTGATGTCCTGAAAAGCCAGGCGGCTTTCCAGCTCAGCCAGTCTCGCTTCGATCGTTGTATCCTTCATCATTCACCTCGTTAATCTCTCATTCGCCATAATGGACCAGCGGCGGCGAAGTTTAGCTGACTTTTTCCTTAAGTACAGTATCCATCTCCCTGACAAGAAACTTATTTAAACAAAAATAGTCTGAAAAGAAGCGACATTCGGGGGAGTCTGTCTGTAGATTTCTTCCACAACGTTTTATAGTACGTCACTCATTTACGTTTAACACTGGGGTGAGAGACCTCAGGTCCTGGAGATATGGATGAAATCACTGTTTAAAGTTACGCTGCTGGCGACCACCATGGCTGTAGCGCTCAATGCGCCGCTGTCTTTCGCTGCTGATACTGCTGCGAAGCCTGCTGCGACTACAGACAGCAAAGCGGCATTCAAAAATGACGACCAGAAATCCGCCTACGCACTTGGCGCGTCTCTGGGTCGTTACATGGAAAACTCTCTGAAAGAACAAGAGAAACTGGGCATCAAACTGGACAAAAACCAGCTGATCGCAGGGGTTCAGGATGCGTTCGCAGACAAGAGCAAACTGTCTGACCAGGAAATCGAGCAGACTCTGCAAGCGTTTGAAGCGCGCGTGAAAGGCGCCGCTCAGACCAAAATGGAAGCAGACGCTAAAGACAACGAAGCGAAAGGCAAAGCCTACCGCGACAAGTTTGCGAAAGAGAAAGGCGTTAAAACGTCTTCTACTGGCCTGATCTATAAAGTTGAGAAAGAAGGTACCGGCGACGCGCCTAAAGACAGCGACACCGTTGTGGTGAACTACAAAGGTACGCTGATCGACGGTAAAGAGTTTGATAACTCTTATACTCGTGGTGAGCCTCTCTCCTTCCGTCTGGACGGTGTGATCCCGGGCTGGACCGAAGGCCTGAAGAACATTAAGAAAGGCGGTAAAATCAAGCTGGTCATCCCACCGGATCTGGCTTACGGCAAAACCGGCGTTCCGGGTATCCCGGCTAACTCCACGCTGGTATTTGATGTAGAACTGCTGGACATCAAACCGGCACCAAAAGCGGATGCAAAAACAGACGCACCGGCTGACGACAAAGCCGCAGCTGCTAAGAAGTAATTCTGAAAAAAACCGCCGCCTTTACAGGCGGCGGTTTTTTTTATTGCAGGGCAGATATAATTAACACTGGAAAGCGTTATACACGCTGTATTAATTTAGTTGTCCGTGTAGATAATGAGCCTGCCCTGAAAACCTAACGACAGGCTCCTGAAAAGGAGTGTTTTTTTCATGTCCAGGTCGCTTTTAACCAACGAAACCAGTGAACTTGATTTGCTGGATCAACGTCCATTTGACCAGACCGACTTCGATATTCTGAAATCCTACGAAGCGGTAGTGGACGGGTTAGCGATGCTCATTGGTTCCCACTGCGAAATCGTATTGCATTCCCTGCAAGATCTTAAGTGTTCCGCTATCCGCATTGCGAATGGTGAGCACACTGGCCGTAAAATTGGTTCGCCAATCACCGACCTTGCATTGCGTATGTTGCATGACATGACCGGCGCGGACAGCAGCGTCTCAAAATGCTATTTCACCCGCGCCAAAAGCGGCGTGCTAATGAAATCAGAAACTATTGCGATACGAAACCGTGAACACCGGGTGATCGGTTTGCTGTGCATCAATATGAACCTTGATGTGCCATTTTCGCAAATCATGAGCACCTTCATTCCGCCAGAAACACCGGACGTGGGCTCATCGGTGAACTTTGCTTCTTCGGTTGAAGATCTCGTGACGCAGACGCTGGAGTTCACCATTGAAGAGGTGAATGCCGATCGCAACGTATCCAACAACGCCAAGAATCGTCAGATCGTCCTTAACCTCTATGAGAAAGGGATTTTTGATATCAAAGATGCCATCAACCAGGTGGCCGATCGCCTGAATATCTCCAAACACACGGTTTACCTTTATATTCGCCAGTTCAAAAGCGGCGACTTCCTGGGACAAGATAAGTAATGCGTTATGCATTAATGGTGACGGGCCCGGCGTACGGTACTCAGCAGGCCAGCAGCGCGCTACAGTTTGCCCATGCGCTGCTTGATGCCGGTCATGAACTGGCAAGCGTCTTCTTCTATCGCGAAGGCGTATATAACGCGAACCAGTTTACGTCTCCGGCGAGCGATGAGTTTGACCTTGTGCGCGCCTGGCAAAAATTAAATGAAACCCAGGGCGTCGACCTGCATATCTGCGTCGCGGCGGCACTGCGTCGCGGCGTGACGGATGCGTCCGAAGCTGAACGCCTTGGTCTGGCGGGGGCTAACCTGCAACCGGGCTTTTCGCTCAGCGGGCTAGGTGCCCTGGCACAGGCGGCATTGACCTGCGACAGAGTGGTACAATTTTGATGAAGCGCGTAGCGTTTGTTTTTACTTCTGCGCCGCATGGCAGCGCTTCAGGTCGGGAAGGGCTGGATGCATTGCTCGCGACATCGGCTTTAACCGAAGACATCGGCGTGTTCTTTTTAGGCGATGGCGTATTCCAACTTCTGGCAGGCCAACAACCGCAGGCCATTCTTGCGCGCGATTACATTGCGACCTTTAAAGTTCTGCCGCTCTATGACATTGAAACCTTCTATGTGTGTGCCGACTCGCTGACCGCTCGTGGGTTAAACGAGAAAACACCGTTCGTGCTGGACGTGACGATCCTGACATCTGCTGCGCTGCGCGAACAACTCTCTCACTACGATACCGTTCTGACTTTCTGAGGCTGTTATGCTCCACACCCTGAGCCGTTCACCGTGGCAATGCGATATCGACACGTTACTGAGCATGCTGCGCGAAGGTGATGATCTGCTGCTGATCCAGGATGGCGTGCTTGCGGCGATTGAAGGCAGCCGTTTTGTTGAAATCCTCGGTAATGCCCCCATAACAGTCTCTGCGCTGAAAGAGGATCTGGATGCGCGGGGTCTTTCTGGTCAAATTTCAGCCAAAATTGACGTGGTTGGCTATACTGATTTCGTCAATCTTACTGTGACGCACGCCAGTCAAATGAACTGGTGATTTGAGATCGCTGTATATTTCTTGACACCTTTTCGACGTAGCCCTAAAATTTCGCGTCCTCATATTGTATGAGGGCGTTTTATTACGTGTTTACGAAGCAAAAGCTAAAACCAGGAGCTATTTAATGGCAACAGTTAACCAGCTGGTACGCAAACCACGTGCACGCAAAGTTGCAAAAAGCAACGTGCCTGCGCTGGAAGCCTGCCCGCAGAAACGTGGCGTATGTACTCGTGTATATACCACCACTCCTAAAAAACCAAACTCCGCACTGCGTAAAGTATGCCGTGTGCGTTTGACTAACGGTTTCGAAGTGACTTCCTACATCGGTGGTGAAGGTCACAACCTTCAGGAGCACTCCGTGATCCTGATCCGTGGCGGTCGTGTTAAAGACCTTCCGGGTGTTCGTTACCACACCGTTCGTGGTGCGCTGGACTGCTCAGGTGTTAAAGACCGTAAGCAGGCTCGCTCCAAGTACGGCGTGAAGCGTCCTAAGGCTTAATGGTTCTCCGTTAAGTAAGGCCAAACTGATTTATCTTAATGTCAAACTAAACTCGTAGAGTTTTGGACAATCCTGAATTAACAACGGAGTAATCCCATGCCACGTCGTCGCGTCATTGGTCAGCGTAAAATTCTTCCAGATCCGAAATTCGGATCAGAACTGCTGGCAAAATTTGTAAATATCCTGATGGTAGATGGTAAAAAATCTACCGCAGAAGCAATCGTATACAGCGCGCTGGAGACCCTGGCTCAGCGTTCTGGTAAAAATGAACTGGAAGCCTTCGAAGTCGCTCTCGACAACGTGCGCCCGACTGTAGAAGTTAAGTCTCGCCGCGTTGGTGGTTCTACTTATCAGGTTCCAGTTGAAGTTCGTCCGGTTCGTCGTAATGCTCTGGCAATGCGTTGGATCGTTGAAGCTGCTCGTAAACGCGGTGATAAATCCATGGCTCTGCGTCTGGCGAACGAACTTTCTGACGCTGCGGAAAACAAAGGTACCGCAGTTAAGAAACGTGAAGACGTTCACCGTATGGCAGAAGCCAACAAGGCGTTCGCACACTACCGTTGGTAATCCCTTCGGAGTCGTAGTCACCAGGCGGGCGCTTCAGAGAAGCCGCCCGCTCTGGGTAACTTAACTGAACGCCTAAAGATATAAACGAGGAATCAAATGGCTCGTACAACACCCATCGCACGCTACCGTAACATCGGTATCAGTGCGCACATCGACGCCGGTAAAACCACTACTACCGAACGTATTCTGTTCTACACCGGTGTAAACCATAAAATCGGTGAAGTTCATGACGGCGCAGCCACCATGGACTGGATGGAACAGGAGCAGGAGCGTGGTATTACTATCACCTCCGCAGCGACTACTGCATTCTGGTCAGGTATGGCTAAGCAGTACGAACCGCATCGCGTAAACATCATCGACACCCCAGGGCACGTTGACTTCACCATCGAAGTAGAACGTTCCATGCGTGTTCTTGACGGCGCGGTAATGGTTTATTGCGCAGTTGGTGGTGTTCAGCCACAGTCTGAAACCGTATGGCGTCAGGCAAACAAATATAAAGTTCCACGCATCGCGTTCGTTAACAAAATGGACCGTATGGGTGCTAACTTCCTGAAAGTTGTTGGCCAGATCAAAACCCGTCTGGGCGCGAACCCTGTTCCGCTTCAGCTGGCAATTGGTGCTGAAGAAGGTTTCACCGGCGTTATCGACCTGGTGAAAATGAAAGCCATCAACTGGAACGAAGCAGATGCGGGCGTTACCTTCGAATACGAAGATATCCCGGCAGAGATGCAGGATCTGGCTGACGAATGGCACCAGAACCTGATCGAATCCGCAGCAGAAGCTTCTGAAGAGCTGATGGAGAAATACCTGGGTGGTGAAGAACTGTCTGAACAAGAGATTAAATCTGCTCTGCGTCAGCGCGTTCTGAACAACGAAATCATCCTGGTAACCTGTGGTTCTGCGTTCAAGAACAAAGGTGTTCAGGCGATGCTGGATGCGGTAGTTGACTACCTGCCATCCCCGGTTGACGTTCCTGCGATCAACGGCATCCTGGACGACGGTAAAGATACTCCGGCTGAGCGTCACGCAAGTGATGACGAGCCGTTCTCTGCGCTGGCGTTCAAAATTGCTACCGACCCATTCGTGGGTAACCTGACCTTCTTCCGCGTTTACTCTGGTGTGGTTAACTCCGGTGACACCATCCTGAACTCCGTGAAAGCGGCGCGTGAACGTTTTGGCCGTATCGTACAGATGCACGCTAACAAACGTGAAGAGATCAAAGAAGTTCGTGCGGGCGACATCGCTGCTGCTATCGGTCTGAAAGACGTGACCACTGGTGACACCCTGTGTGACCCGGATCACCCGATCATTCTGGAGCGTATGGAATTCCCTGAGCCGGTAATCTCCATCGCAGTAGAACCAAAAACCAAAGCTGACCAGGAAAAAATGGGTCTGGCTCTGGGCCGTCTGGCGAAAGAAGACCCATCATTCCGCGTATGGACTGATGAAGAATCTAACCAGACCATCATCGCTGGTATGGGTGAACTGCACCTGGACATCATCGTTGACCGTATGAAGCGTGAATTCAACGTTGAAGCGAACGTAGGTAAACCTCAGGTTGCTTACCGCGAAGCGATTCGCGCGAAAGTTACCGATGTTGAAGGTAAACACGCTAAGCAGTCTGGTGGTCGCGGTCAGTACGGTCACGTTGTGATCGACATGTACCCACTGGAGCCGGGCTCTAACCCTAAAGGTTACGAGTTCATCAACGACATCAAAGGTGGTGTAATTCCTGGTGAATACATCCCTGCCGTTGATAAAGGCATCCAGGAGCAGCTGAAAGCTGGTCCTCTGGCTGGTTACCCGGTTGTAGACATGGGTGTTCGTCTGCACTTCGGTTCTTACCACGACGTTGACTCCTCTGAACTGGCGTTTAAACTGGCTGCGTCTATTGCCTTTAAAGAAGGCTTTAAGAAAGCAAAACCAGTTCTGCTTGAGCCGATCATGAAGGTTGAAGTAGAAACTCCTGAAGAGAACACCGGTGACGTTATTGGTGACTTGAGCCGTCGTCGCGGTATGCTGCGTGGTCAGGAATCCGAAGTAACTGGCGTTAAGATCCACGCTGAAGTTCCGCTGTCTGAAATGTTCGGATATGCAACTCAGCTGCGTTCTCTGACCAAAGGTCGTGCATCATACACTATGGAATTCCTGAAGTATGATGATGCGCCGAACAACGTTGCTCAGGCCGTTATCGAAGCCCGTGGTAAGTAATCCACAGGATTAAAACCTAAGTCCCGTGCTCTCTCCGAAGGGGAGAGCACTATAGTAAGGAATATAGCCGTGTCTAAAGAAAAATTTGAACGTACAAAACCGCACGTCAACGTTGGTACTATCGGCCACGTTGACCATGGTAAAACTACCCTGACTGCTGCAATCACTACCGTACTGGCTAAAACCTACGGCGGTGCTGCTCGTGCTTTCGACCAGATCGATAACGCACCAGAAGAAAAAGCTCGTGGTATCACCATCAACACTTCTCACGTTGAGTATGACACCCCGACTCGCCACTACGCACACGTAGACTGCCCGGGCCACGCCGACTATGTTAAAAACATGATCACCGGTGCTGCGCAG
>NZ_JAALCJ010000008.1 GCF_011078175.1 Enterobacter cloacae | reverse complement strand
CGATACCAATAAGCGCAATGTTTTCCATGATGGTTCTCCGAATGAAAGCCTGTCCTCAGCATAGTACTGGGAAGGAGGGAGTGACCATCTCATTAAATATCCCGTTCACCGCAAAGACGGTTCCAATCACCGATCCGCTCAGGTTGGCTTTTTGACCGAGCCAGATCGCCAGCAGACCAATACTGGCAGACCAGGTGAAAAAATAGAGAAAGATAAAGCCGCTGATTTTGTAATATTCAGTTCTGTTGGTTGTCGATGTGCTTTTCATATCATCCTCGCCGGGGTGTAGGGCCAGATTTTTATAATGTGAACGACAGCTTACGTTCGCTTCCGGGTTCGCTAATCACGACCTGGTTGTGGGTTATATTTAGCTGTGGCGTTGCAAAAGCGGGCTGATTTCCCCCCGCCAGGACGGCGCAACAGAGCCAGCTTTCCCCTTGCGGGAGACCGGCTTTTAACAGCGGAATGGAGGCGCACTCCGCAAACATAATGCTGCTGTTCGGCGGCGTGACGATGCTGTCCGGCTGGCGGCGAATGGCTGGCGAGAGATCGACAATGACGCTGCTGCCGTTTTCAGCCATCAGATAACAACCGCGATCGCGCAGCCGGGGGGCGGTTTTCATCACCGCAAAGCCGCCCTCGACGGTTTCCAGGGTGCGCGCGCTGTTGATACGGTGCAGGCGCAGGTGCCACTCACCGAACGGGATCTGCCAGGTCGCAATCTGCACATCGCGCCACGGCGACCAGCGCGCGAAAAGGTAATTTTCATCCACCCGAACCTCTTCACACTCGCGACGACCGCGGAAATAGTCATCTCCGTCTGCCAGTAGCAGCATGGAATCGCAGGCGGCATGCTTCAGGCCAAAACGTCCGCGTTCGATGGTGAAGCCAAAGCGGCTGGAGTAGGCAAATTTGGTGTATTTTGCTTCGGTGTTAACGTAGTTGTTCAGCTCCAGCTGACCGGCGGTGAGCATGACGACGTGCTGCGAATCTTTCGAATGCATCAGGATCTGCTGCGCATGCGGAATCACATGTTTTTCAGCAAGCGCGGGCAGCGGTTGTTCTTCCGCTTGCCAGAACGGGTGTTCTTCCGGCAGCGCCAGGATCAGGTAGGTTTTCAGCGCCCAGTACGGTGAACCGGGGGAGTTGTAATCCTCGCACATTGCGAGGTTCGGACGCGCAAAGCCGAGGGTCAGAATACCGTCGCGATCGGCGATCGGCTGACGCTGCCACCAGCGCAGATGCCGCAGCACAATGCCCTTCACGATACCCGGGGTGAAAACATCCAGCCCGGAAAAGGCCACCGCGCTCCAGAAGGCGACCATGGCAAAACGGTAGGTCAGGCTGCGGCCAAACGGCACCGAGGCGCCATCGGCGGCGGACCAGTAGATAAAGTCCTGCGCAAAAAGACGCGAGCGCTCGCGCAGCACCTTCGCCCTCGCCTCGTCCTCGCTCAGGGTGGCGTAGATCAGGCCGTAGAAATGGAAAGCCATTGAGATGTAATAGTCTTTCGGACGGCCGGGACCATCGGAATACCATCCGTCGCCGAGGTAGTAGGCGTCCATCAGCGCAAAACGGTGGTCAATGGCGGCCCGATCGTACGGCAGGCCAGCGCGCTTAAAGCCGAGCTGAACCATAATGGCAAAATAGTTCCAGTTGCTGTCCGGCATTTGCGCGTCGGTGATTTGGTTGAGCCACGCGTGCAGGTTCTTCACTTCACGTTTAGAAAAGCGGGCGGTAAGCTTATCTCCCAGCAGAGCGAGCCCCAGACCGTAGGCCGCCATCTCCACCAGACGCTGATCGTACGGGTCGGTTTCGCCCCAATAGCCACTGCTTTGCGGGTCGGTACCAAGCTTAATGGCAGTAAGGTACTTCTCGCTAAACGGCGTGCTTTCGCCGGACGCCATCAGCGGGAACAGCCCCCACAGCGCGCGGGAAAGGCCCTCCATCTGCGCAATATCCGTTGTGTAATGGGCACAGGTGTCGCCCAGCGAGAATCGTGAACGGTTTGCCGGAAATTGCGTGTCCAGTGCCTGCAACAGCGCATTTAACGATGTCACCACATCCTGGCGTGAAGACAATGGATTTGATATTTCTTTGTTTGCCGCGCACATAGGTTCGCCCTCGTAATCAACTGCGGCAAAGCATAGTGAATCCGCAAGGGGCAGAAATGTTAGCCGCGTCACAGGCGCGACTGATGAATAAACCTCCAGTTGAGAAAATTTAAAAAGGTGGTTTATAAAGACCGTCAGTAGGGAAAAAGTTGAGTTTTATTGCACTATGCGCGACACGCCGACATCCGATCTTCTGGAACTGATCGCCCTGAACGATACCGTGGCCTCGTTCAGCCGCCTGTTTGCCAATACCGTTCGCTATCATCACTGGCATCAGTGTCTGGAGATCCTCTATGTGGAAGAGGGCTTTGGGGTGGCGATTGTCGATAATCGTCACTACACCATGCGCCCGGGACGACTGTTTTTCTTTCCGCCTTTTACGCTGCATAAGGTCATGGTGGACGAACAGGCGGAGGCAATTTACCGCCGCACCATTATTCATCTCGACCAGCACGCGGTGCTGAAGATCCTGCGGGATTTTCCCCAGACACGGCAGCGTCTGGAGCGGCTGTCACGGCGCGGTGGCGAAGCGTGGGTCGCCGATTTAGCCCACTGTCACCACCATATCCACCATCTGTTTAGCTGCTATAAACCGCCGATGAACGGCGAGAGCATCGCCAGCCTGCTGATCGGCCTGCTCGCGATGCTCCCCGACGATCGCGACGGTGAGCCGGGCAACAGCCAGGGGATCGCCAGCCAGGTAATGTTCTGGCTCGACGAGCATTATCAGGAGAAATTTCGTCTGGATGCGCTGGCCGAAGAGCTGGGTAAATCACGCAGTTACGTATCGCGAAGATTCCATGCGGAAACGGGCGAAAAAATTCACGACTACCTGAACACGCTAAGGTTGCGTAAGGCGTGCGAGTGTTTACTCCACACGGATTCGAGCGTGCGTGACATTGCCGCACAGGCGGGATTTTCCGACGTGACGTGGTTTATCAGCGCGTTTAAAAAGGGGATTGGCGAGACGCCGTTGCAGTACAGGAAGAACCATCGTGCGGTTTGACGCCCTCACCCCAGCCCTCTCCCACGGAGAGAGGGGGAAGATCATCCGCTCTTCTTCCCCGGCTTTAATCCGCGGTGTAACTCGTTGATGCGCTTCATCGACTTGATGGTGCGCTGCGGCTCGGTGGAGGCGACGGACAGAATAATCATCTCCAGGCACAGCAGCACCGTGCCGTGCAGCGGGATTTTGCCCTTCTCGCCGCCGCGCGGGACGTGGATCACTACGCTTGCCTCTTTGCTAAAGCGCGAGTCCGTGGCGTTGGTCAGCAAAATGGTGGGAATACCCAGGCGCTTCGCTTCGCGCAGCGTGGTCTGCCCCTCCCGGTGCGCGGATTTTTGCGCCATCATTACCAGCACGTCACCGCGCTGTAGGGCAATCAGCTGTTCGGCGAGGCCAATACCGGTGCGGTTGAGCGGGATCGCAGGCAGGCCTATACGGCTAAACAGTCGCGAGGTGTACTCGGCCAGAATGCCGGATGCGCCAATGCCAAAAATAGCGACCTGTCTCGCCTGCGCCAGCAGCGACACGGCCTGCGCCATCGCGTAGCGGTTGCCCGGTTCGGACAACACCGCGCAGGTGTGCTGATGGCCTTCCAGCACAAAATCGATGCTCGCGTCGACGTCGCTGGTAAGCGTGTTTACCGTGGTGGACATCTTCTCGCTGGAGGTGACCACCGGGCCAAACCACTGCTCCAGGGTCTGCTTGAGATCCCGCAGCCCGCCAAACCCAAGCGCCTGAATGGCACGCACCACGGTGGCGTCCGAGGTGTGTAGCACAGCGGCAATCTCCATTGCCGTCTGCTCCATAACCGCTTCACGATTTTCATTGATATAGCTCGCCACCTGCAGCAGACGCGGCGTCAGCTGGTGCGCCCGCGAGCGGAGGCGGTCGCCGTAGACATCAATTTTTCGGATCATCGTGCGGCCTCCGGCAGCGGACGGCCCGCTATCTGCGACTGCACCTGCGCGGCCATCAGCCCCAGCGAGGCAAATGAATTTGAGATCGCTTCCTCGCGGGAGATGAGCACGTAATGCCCGGTTCGGCAGGCGTTGAGAAACTGACACCAGCCCGGCATCACCGCATCCATCGCCGCCAGCTCGTCATGCGGTTTTCCGCCGGTGTCCCCGCGCCAGGTGGCAAAGACAAAATCAGCATCCAGCTCCGGCAGGCGCTCGGCGCTGACGTCGATGCGCCCGCCCTCCGGGATGCTCTCAATCAGCGGCGGGAACCTGAACCCTGCGTCGCGCAGCACGCGCCCAAGCGAGTGGTAGCTGTGCATGACGTTGATTTTGCCCTGATTGGCCTGAATCACCGAGACGGTCAGTTTGCTCGTATCGATGGTCGCCTTTAGCGCCTCGATCTGCTCCTGATAGCGACGCTCCAGAATCTTCAGCCGCGCCTCTGTCCCGGTAAGCTGCGCCAGCTTGCGGTAGATCTCCGGCGCACCGCCGTCGAGGTGATCGATACTCACCGTCGGGGCAATTTTTTCCAGCTGTTCGACCGGCGTGTTGCGGGTCGGCTCGGTGATGATAAGATCCGGCTTCGCCGCGGCGATGGCTTCAATATCGATATCCGCGGTGCCGATGAATGTGATGTCGGAATTATCAAAATCGATGCCCGTCAGCATACCGCTGGAACGCAGAAAATGGCTGCCGTCCGGTCGGGTGCGGCCATGGCTGGCAACCGGCGGTACGCCAAGCTCGATCAGCGGAATGGTGATATCCAGGTCGTGCAGGGACACAATCCGCTTCGGGTTAACCGGCACCACCACGTTGCGGTTCAGGTCGTCAGTAAACGTCTGCGTTGGCTCTGCGGCTCCTACAGCAAAACCCACCAACACCAGCATTGCAAAAAATACGCGCATTTTTATCCCCTAAAATCGATCCCGACGCTGCCAGAGCAGCAGCAGGAAAAACGGTCCGCCAATCAGTGAAATGACAATTCCCGCCGGCAGCTGCAACGGGAGAAATGCCAGCCGCCCGACGTTATCCGCCAGCAGCACCAGCAGCGCGCCCAGTACGGCACTTCCCGTCAGCAGTGCCGTTTGCCCTCCGCGCAGCAGCAGGCGCGCCATGTGCGGGGCAATCAGCCCGACAAAGCCGATATTCCCCACGCAGGAGACGCAGGCCGCGGTGAGCACCACGGGGGCAAACACGCGCAGCAGAGCGAGGCGTGAAGTCCGCACGCCCAGCCCCGTCGCAGTGTGGTTGCCGAGCAAGGCTACGTCTGCGGCGCGTGCGGTAAAGAGCAGCAGCGCAAACGCCGGCACTGTCCAGGCAGCAGCGATGCTGACCAGCGTCCAGCTTGCCGCATGCAGGCTCCCCGCCAGCCATAGCATCGCCGTCTGGACGTCGCGCACGTCGGCGGTCGTCATAAAGACCCCCATCGCGGCGGCAAACGCCCATGACACGCCGATGCCGATCAGGATGAATCGCGGGCGCGAGATATCACGCGCCAGCGCCACTACCAGCAGCGCGGTCAGCAGCCCACCGGCCATGCCGATAAGTGGACGCCAGTACGGCCCCAATCCCGGAAACTGAAAAATCAGCAGCAGCACCGCCGCGCTACAGCCCTCTTTCACGCCGATAAGACCGGGGTCAGCAAGGCCGTTGCGGGTAATGGACTGCATGGCCGCCCCCGCCATGCCGAGCATCGCGCCGCACAGCACCGCCATCAGCAGGCGCGGCAGGCGGATATCCATCACAATGTAATGCGCATCCGCCGTCAGACGTTCAGGATAAAACAGCGCACGTCCGATGGCGGAAGCAGGAATGGGCAGCGAACCGTGCGTCAGGCCAAAACTTAGCAGCAGGAGAGCGGCAAGCGATAATACGGCCAGATACAGCAGCGCCCTCGGGCGAACCAGCGCCGAGAAGGAGAAAAATCGTACTGCCCTCAATCCAGCCCGGTTCATTTGAACATCCTTGACGCCATAAGGATAAAGATCGGCGCGCCGACCAGCGCAGTCATCACGCCGGTTGCCAGCTCATACGGCGTAAACAGCGTACGGGCGGCGATATCCGCCATCAGCAGAACCAGCGCCCCGCAGAGGGCTGAAAGCGGCACCATCACGCGCAGGTCCACCGATACCAGACGGCGAATCAGCTGCGGCACCACGAGTCCGATAAACCCGATCGGTCCGGCAACTGAAACCGCCGCGCCGCACAGCAGGGCGATAGCCAGCAGCGCGAGCAGGCGCGTTTTCAGCAGCGACACGCCAAGCCCCTGCGCCATTCTCTCGCCCAGCGCCAGCATGTTCAGCGACGGCGACAGCCAGAACGCCAGCGCAAAACCCACGGCAGCGGCCCCCGCGGCGCTAGCGATCGTCTCGCCGATGACTCCCGCCACATCCCCCGCAAGCCAGGTCCGCATGGCCAGCAGCGTCTGTTCATCCAGAATCAACACCGTGGCGGTTATCGATGAGGCAAATGCCGACATCGCCACGCCGCACAGCGTGACCTTCATCGGCGTGAGACCGGTACGCCCGGATGAGGAGAACGTTAGCACCAGCAAAAAGAGCGCGGCGGCGCCAGCTGCGGCTATCAGAGGGCGGCCAAACGGCAGCGACAGCCCGAGGGCACTCGTCAGCACCACCGCCAGCGCCGCCCCTGCATTCAGCCCCAGGATATGCGGCTCGCCGAGCGGGTTGCGGATCACTGATTGCAGCAGCACGCCCGCGACGCCGAGCGCCGCGCCCGCCACCAGGGCGGCGCACAGCCGCATCAAGCGCAGCCTGACGATCACGCTATGCTCAAAATTGCGCGGGTCGAAGTGGAAAAATGCGTCTACTACCGTCCGGGGGGCGATAACGCGCGCCCCGATGCTCAGATGCGCAATCGCGCCTGCCAGAAGCAGCAGCGTAAAGAGAATAAAGGCCACAGATGTGCGCATCATGGTTTGTCGTCAGCCTGACGGAACGGCATAAAGAACGGCTTGCCGGTCAGCGGGTTAACCGACATATGCACGTCGACGTCAAACACCGCTTTGATCAGCTCCGGCGTGCAGGCGTCGCCCTCATGCAGTACCCCCTCAACCTTTCCCTGACGTAAAAAGACCAGCGAATCACCGTAATTCACGGCGAAGTTGAGATCGTGCAGAACCACCACCACGGTGCGCCCGTGCCGGCGCGTCAGCGTGTGCAGTAGTTCGAGGATCTCCACCTGGTAGCGAAGATCGAGGTACGTCGTGGGTTCATCCAGCAGGATATAGGGCGTTTGCTGCGCCAGCACCATAGCGATCCAGCAGCGCTGGCGCTGGCCGCCGGACAGGCTTTCAACCAGATGATGGGCAAACTCTGCCGTTCCGGTCAGGCGTAACGCCTCTTCCACGGCCCGCTCGTCTTCCTCGCTCCACTGGCGCATCACGTTCTGCCAGGGGAAACGTCCGCGCGAGACCAGCTCAAATACGGTTAACCCTTCTGGAAGCAGCGGAGACTGCGGCAGGATCCCGAGCTGGCGGGCGACCGCTTTGGTTGGCTGCGAGTGGATGGCTTTGCCGTCCAGCACCGCGCTGCCGCCGAGCGGCTGAAGCAGCCGTGCGAGGGTACTTAACAGCGTCGATTTTCCGCAGCCGTTTGCGCCCACCAGAACAGTCATTTTCTGCTGGGGGATCGCAAGGGAGATATCATCAACGATGATTTTTTTCGGGTAACCCGCGGAGAGGTTCTCAAGAACCAGTCCCGGCTTTTTGATGTAGTGAGCCACGTGAACGCCAACGTAAGAAAAAAAACCAACAAATAAAAATAAAACTCATTCTCTTTTGTGAGTTTGCCGCCGCTTTATGTAGTAGTCAAGCGAAGATATACCCTGTAAATCCCAGGGATAATTGAGCATCACCGCACAAATTAAAATTCATTTTTATTAATTATTTTCAATGCCTTAAACAAGAAAGCGAAGCGTGTTAGCCAGAGAGAAACCTCTGTAGCGAAATTTTTATTTATTCCATTTACTACTACATGCCCTCATGCTTGAATGATTCTCAATTACAAGTCCGATGCCGTAGAGGCTAACGGACAGAGCGTAAGGGCAATGACTCACACATTCTTCCGCGAGCATTTCATCGCAGGATATTTTGGGAAAACAGATGTAATGGCTAAGTTCACACCTTCATTCGCCGGGGTAAAAGGGCGCGCGCTCTTTTCACTCCTGTTCATGGCGCCTCTGGTGCACGCAGCAGCAAAAGACGGTGAGACGCTTACCGTCACTGCCGATCCTTACGCTTCCACCGACGCCACCAGCGGCTATCAGCCCCTGAACACCTCCACCGCCACGCTGACCAACATGCCGATGCTGGACATCCCGCAGGTGGTCAATACCGTCAGCGATAAAGTGCTGGAAGACCAAAACGCGACCACGCTAGACGAGGCGCTGTATAACGTCAGCAACGTGGTGCAGACCAACACCCTGGGCGGCACGCAGGATGCCTTCGTGCGCCGTGGCTTCGGTGCAAACCGCGATGGCTCGATCATGACCAACGGCCTGCGCACCGTGCTGCCGCGCAGCTTCAATGCCGCAACCGAGCGCGTGGAGGTGCTAAAAGGCCCGGCCTCAACCCTTTACGGTATTCTCGACCCCGGCGGCCTGATTAACGTGGTGACCAAACGCCCGGAGAAAACCTTCGGCGGCTCGATTTCTGCCACATCAACCAGCTTTGGCGGCGGTAGCGGACAGTTTGACGTCACCGGTCCAATTGAAGGTACGCGTCTGGCCTATCGCCTGACGGGGGAGTATCAGGACGAGGATTACTGGCGTAATTTCGGCACTGAACGCAGCACCTTTATCGCCCCGTCTTTGACCTGGTTCGGCGATGATGCCACCGTGACCGTGCTCTATTCGCATCGCGACTATAAAACGCCGTTCGATCGCGGAACGATCTTCGATCTCAACACCAAAAAGGCCGTCGACGTCGATCGCAAAACCCGCTTTGATGAGCCATTTAACGTGACCGACGGTCAGTCCGACCTCGCTCAGCTTAACGCGGAGTATCGGCTCAACAGCCAGTGGACCGCGAAGTTCGACTACAGCTACAGCCAGGATAAGTACAGCGATAACCAGGCTCGCGTGATGGCCTACGATTCAAAAACCGGCAACCTGACCCGCCGCGTGGATGCGACCCAGGGTTCGACCCAGCGTATGCACACAACGCGGGCAGATTTGCAGGGGAACGTGGACATCGCGGGCTTTTACAATGAGATCCTGACCGGCGTGTCGTATGAGAATTACGATCTGCTGCGCACGGACATGATCCGTTGTAAGAACGTTAAGGATTTCAATATTTACAACCCGAGCTACGGCAGCCTCGGCAAGTGCACCACCGTCTCGGCAGCCGACAGCGATCAAACCATCAAGCAGGAGAGCTACTCCGCCTACGCGCAGGACGCGCTGTACCTGACCGATAAATGGATCGCCGTTGCCGGACTGCGCTACCAGTATTACACCCAGTACGCGGGCAAAGGCCGTCCGTTTAACGTCAACACCGACAGCCGCGACGACCAGTGGACGCCGAAGCTGGGCCTGGTATACAAGCTCACGCCGGCAGTCTCCCTGTTTGCCAACTATTCCCAGACGTTTATGCCGCAGTCGTCCATTGCGAGCTACATCGGCGACCTGCCGCCGGAAACGTCGAACGCGTATGAAATAGGCGCTAAATTCGACCTGTTCGACGGCATTACCGCCAACATCGCGCTGTTTGATATCCACAAGCGCAACGTGCTGTACACCGAGAGCGTCGGTGATGAAACCGTCGCCAAAACCGCGGGCCGCGTGCGCTCGCAGGGTGTCGAAGTGGATCTCGCCGGATCGCTGACCGAGAACACCAACATTATCGCCAGCTACGGCTATACCGATGCGAAGGTGCTGGAAGACCCGGACTACGCGGGCAAACCGCTGCCGAACGTACCGCGCCATACCGGCTCCCTGTTCCTGACGTACGATATTCACAATGCGTTTGCCGGGAATACGCTGACAATTGGCGGCGGCGGGCACGGCGTAAGCCGCCGCTCAGCGACTAACGGTGCGGATTATTATCTGCCGGGCTATTTCGTGGCGGATGCATTTGCGGCGTACAAAATGAAGCTACAATATCCGGTGACGCTACAGGTGAACGTGAAAAATCTGTTCGATAAGACCTACTACACGTCGTCGATTGCGACCAACAACCTGGGCAACCAGATTGGCGACCCGCGTGAAGTGCAGTTTACGGTGAAGATGGAGTTTTGACGTAAAAAAGCCCGGTGGCGCTAACGCTTACCGGGCCTACGATCCTAACCCCCTCCCTGTGGGAGAGGGTTAGGGTGAGGGGACATCAGGCCTCTATATCCGCCATGTCGCCTTTCTCCTGGAGCCAGTTACGTCGATCTTCAGAACGTTTCTTGGCCAACAGCATGTCCATCACGGCGTTGGTTTGCTGCTCATCTTCATCGCTGATGGTCAACTGCACCAGACGGCGGGTATTTGGATCCAGCGTGGTTTCACGCAGCTGCATCGGGTTCATCTCACCCAGCCCTTTAAAGCGCTGAACGTTCGGTTTGCCCTTCTTGCGCTTAAGCTGTTCCAGCACGCCCGCTTTCTCTTCTTCCGTCAGTGCATAGTAGACTTCTTTGCCGAGGTCGATACGGTACAGCGGCGGCAGGGCCACGTGGACGTGACCGTTTTTCACCAGCGCGCGGAAATGCTTCACAAACAGCGCACAGAGCAGCGTGGCGATGTGCAGACCATCGGAGTCCGCATCCGCCAGGATACAGATCTTGCCGTAGCGCAGCTGACTCAGATCGTCGCTGTCCGGATCGATACCGATCGCAACGGAGATATCGTGAACTTCCTGCGAGGCCAGCACTTCATCGGAAGAGACTTCCCAGGTGTTCAGGATCTTACCCTTGAGCGGCATGATCGCCTGATACTCACGATCGCGCGCCTGCTTGGCGGATCCGCCTGCCGAGTCCCCTTCCACAAGGAACAGCTCGGTACGGTTGAGATCCTGGGCGGTACAGTCTGCCAGCTTGCCCGGCAGCGCGGGGCCGCTGGTCAGTTTTTTACGCACCACTTTCTTCGCCGCGCGCAGACGACGCTGGGCGCTGGAAATCGCCATTTCAGCCAGCATTTCTGCCGCCTGAACGTTCTGGTTCAGCCACAGGGTAAACGCATCTTTCACCACGCCGGAAACGAACGCCGCACACTGACGTGAGGACAGACGCTCTTTAGTCTGACCGGCAAACTGCGGATCCTGCATCTTCACGGAAAGCACGTAGGCGCAGCGATCCCAGATATCCTCTGCGGAAAGCTTCACACCGCGCGGCAGAATGTTGCGGTATTCGCAGAATTCGCGCATCGCATCCAGCAGACCCTGACGCAGGCCGTTGACGTGCGTACCGCCGAGCAGCGTTGGGATCAGGTTGACGTAGCTTTCGGTCAGCAGCTCGCCGCCTTCAGGCAGCCACAGCAGCGCCCAGTCCACCGCTTCGGTATCGCCTTCGAAATTTCCGACGAACGGTTTTTCCGGCAGCGTCGGCAGGCCGTTAACCGCTTCGCACAGGTAGTCGTTCAGACCATCGGCGTAGCACCAGGTTTGTTCGGTATTATTAACGCGATCTTTAAAGGTGATTTCCACGCCCGGGCACAGCACCGCCTTGGCTTTCAGCAGGTGCGTCAGTCGGGAAACAGAAAAGCGTGGGCTGTCGAAGAAGCTTTCGTCAGGCCAGAAGTGGACGCTGGTGCCGGTGTTGCGTTTACCGCACGTCCCGACGACCTGTAAATCCTGCACTTTTTCGCCGTTTTCAAACGCGATGTTATACACCTGGCCGTCGCGACGGACGTTCACTTCCACGCGCTTTGACAGGGCGTTAACCACGGAGATCCCCACGCCGTGCAAGCCGCCAGAGAACTGGTAGTTTTTGTTGGAGAACTTACCGCCCGCGTGCAGACGACAGAGGATCAGCTCAACGGCAGGAACGCCCTCCTCCGGGTGGATATCTACCGGCATGCCGCGGCCGTCGTCAATGACTTCCAGCGACTGATCGGCGTGCAGGATAACGTCCACGCGTTTGGCATGGCCTGCCAGCGCTTCGTCCACACTGTTATCAATTACTTCCTGGCCCAGGTGGTTTGGGCGCGTCGTATCGGTGTACATCCCCGGACGGCGGCGTACCGGCTCAAGCCCGGTGAGTACCTCAATGGCATCAGCGTTATAGGTTTGCGTCATGATTTAAGCTAGCAATTCGCATTGATTGTCAGTGGCTGTGCAGTCCAAGAAAATCGACAATCTGGGTGAAATGATCTTCAAAGCCCGTGAAAGCATGGTTACCGCCCTCTTCTACAGTCTGGCGGCAAGATGCGTAATACGCCACTGCCTGACGGTAATCCAGCACTTCATCTCCCGTCTGTTGCAGCAGCCAGATAAGATCGGGCGCTTCAAGCGGGTCGACCTGCATAACTTTGAGATCGTAAATATGGCGTGACTCTAGCACATATTGTTGGCCGGTGTAGGGGTTCTCGTTTTCGCCAAGAAAGTCCCTTAACAGCTCAAATGGCCGGACCGCCGGGTTGACGACGACAGCGGGCACCATAAAGCACTGCGACAGCCAGGTCGCATAGTAGCCGCCGAGCGATGACCCGACAATGCCAAACGATTCGCCGCCGTGTTCAAGCACAATCGACTCCAGCATCTCTGCTGCATCCGCCGGATAAGGGGGCAACTGCGGAATGATCATCTCCACATGGGGATGCTGCACGCTCAGCCACTGGCGAAGCTGCGTCGCTTTCGCCGAGCGTGGGGAGCTGTTAAACCCATGCAGATAGAGAAGCGTCGACATCAATAGCCTTCCGAAGCGGTATCCGGGCGGAATTGTACCCCGGACAGACGGCAAACTTCGGTGGTCAGCGTGCCATCGGCATGCAGCTCCAGCCAGCGCCAGCCCGGTGCGATGGTATCCAGCGTAAAGTTGGCACAATGGGGCTTAAACTGCACACAGGTAGAGGGCGTCGCGAGCAGACGGCGACCATTCCAGTCGAGATCCTGTTCCTGGTGAATGTGCCCGCACAGCAAATTTTGCACGCGCGGGAATTTCGCCAGCACGCCGTCCAGCGCCGCAGAGTTGCGTAAGCTGTGCTGATCGAGCCAGCTACAGCCCGCCGGCAGCGGATGATGATGCAGTAACAGCAGCGTATTACGATTCGGTTCGGCGGCCAGTTTTGTCTCCAGCCAGTCAAGCTGATAGTCGCTCAACTCACCGTGCGGAACGCCAAACACCTGACTGTCGAGGAGCAGAATTTGCCACTGGTCCCCCGCAAAGACACATTTTGCCGGCGAAATCCCCGCCTCCTGAAGCGAACCGTACATTGCGGGCTGAAAATCGTGATTGCCCGGTAGCCAGACGCAAGGCACGCTAAAGCTCGCAATCCCTTCAGCGAAATGCTGATAGGCTGCGGAGGATTGATCCTGCGCCAGATCGCCCGTCGCGACGATCAGATCGCATGGCCGCTTTTCAGCATGGATCGCGTCAAGAACCGCCTGATAACTCTCCCAGGTGTTCACGCCCAGAAGCGTCTCATGCTTTTCGGCAAAAAGGTGGGTGTCGGTGATTTGTAATATCCTGACTGGCGCCCCACCAGCAACAGTCAGGTTCAACAGGCTTTCCAAATGGTGTCCTTAGGTAGGTTTATGACGCTAACAAACCGGAATCGCCATTGCTCCATGTGCTAAACAATATCTTAGCCAGTCGGCTAAAAACTGGTTAATTTGATGCTTTTCGTCGCGTTGATGCAACTTTTTATTCGGATAATCATACCGTGCTTTAAAGCGAAAGATCTGCTGGCTTGAACACACTTCAGCGACCATTGCGTCATGATAAAGACGTACCGTCATCGATGGCAGGCTCCAGTAGCTAATGCTCGGCGCCGTTTGCTCAATCTCCACCAGCGTAGTGTAGCGCGTTGATTCTGTTATCGTTAATCGATACTGCGCGTTGCTCACCTGATAGCTCACCGTTTCGCCGGGCGCGTCGTTTCGCGGCAGCAGGCGGCGCAACTGGGCGAAATTGGTTTCGCACAGGCGCATCATTTCTGGGAAGTCAGGTGTATAACGCTTCATTTTTTCCACTCGTGTCGTAATGTCTGATAATGCAGCTGTAGCCATTGCAGGGCGATGACAGACGCTGCGTTGTCGATTAACCCCTCTTCTACCCACTGGTAAGCCTGCTCCCGACTCACCACATGAACCCGAATGTCTTCGTTTTCATCTGCCAGACCGTGGATCCCTTCCGCAGTCGTGGCGTCCACTTCGCCCACCATAATAGATGAACGTTCCGTTGTACCGCCCGGGCTTGCCAGGTAGCTCACCACCGGTTTCGTCCGGCCAATCACCAGACCCGCCTCTTCCAGCGCCTCGCGGCGAGCGACGTCTTCGACCGACTCACCTTCCTCGATCATTCCGGCCACCATCTCCAGCAACCATGGCGTGTCGCTGGTCTCATAAGCCGCAATACGCACCTGCTCGACCAGCACAACTTCATCACGCACTGGGTCATAGGGTAGCAACACAGCTGCATGCCCGCGCTCAAAAATTTCGCGTTTGATCTCACCGCTCATTTCACCGTTAAACAGACGATGCCTGAAACGGTAAAGTTCCATTGAAAAAAAACCGCTATAAAGCGTTTCTCGTGCAATAATTTCTACATCGTTTTTGGCGAAGGTGACAGGCACGTTTTCTGGTTTTTGCATCGGTCAAGTCCTGGTAGCAATGGTGATGAAATTGTGAATTTCAAGGCTGTTTGGCTGCCGTTTGTATGGCTATATGGTAGATTGGAGCAAATTACCGCCAGATGGCACGTTACGCCAACCTTTTGGTGTGGATGATTCTGTTAGAATCGGCAATTATTTTTAATTAGATCAGCGCTAATACTGCTTCACAACAAGGAATGCAAATGAAGAAATTGCTCCCCATCCTTATCGGCCTGAGCCTGACGGGCTTCAGTGCAATGAGCCAGGCAGAGAACCTGTTACAGGTTTACCAGCAGGCACGTCTGGGCAACCCTGATTTACGTAAATCAGCGGCCGATCGTGATGCTGCGTTTGAAAAGATTAACGAAGCACGTAGTCCACTGCTGCCGCAGTTAGGCTTAGGTGCAGATTATACCTACACTAACGGTTTTCGCGATAACAATGGCATCGACTCGAATGCCACCAGCGCTTCTTTACAGCTTACACAGACTCTGTTCGATATGTCCAAATGGCGTGAACTGAGTTTGCAGGAAAAGAGCGCCGGCATCCAGGATGTCACCTATCAGACCGATCAGCAGACGCTGATCCTGAATACCGCGACCGCCTACTTCAACGTACTGAGCGCGATTGACGCCCTCTCCTACACCGAAGCGCAGAAACAGGCTATTTACCGTCAGTTAGATCAGACCACCCAGCGTTTTAACGTGGGCCTGGTTGCCATCACTGACGTGCAGAACGCCCGTTCACAGTACGATACCGTACTGGCTAACGAAGTGACCGCACGTAACAACCTCGACAACGCGCTGGAAGCACTGCGTCAGGTCACCGGTAACTACTATCCTGAACTGGCCTCTCTGAACGTAGACAGTTTCAAAACGGACAAACCGCAGGCGGTTAATGCTCTGCTGAAAGAAGCTGAAAACCGTAACCTGACCTTATTACAGGCGCGCCTGAGCCAGGACCTGGCACGCGAGCAGATCCGCCTTGCACAGGATGGTCACCTGCCGACGCTGAGCCTGAGCGCCTCTACCGGCGTATCAGATACCAGCTACAGCGGGTCTAAAACGACGTCTCAGGCCTATGACGACAGCAACGTTGGCCAGAACAAAGTGGGTCTCAGCTTCTCGCTGCCGCTGTACCAGGGCGGGATGGTTAACTCTCAGGTGAAACAGGCGCAGTACAACTTTGTGGGTGCCAGCGAGCAGCTGGAAAGCGCGCACCGCAACGTGGTGCAGACCGTACGTTCTTCCTTTAATAACGTCAATGCTTCTATTAGCAGCATCAACGCCTACAAACAGGCCGTTGTCTCTGCGCAAAGCTCTCTGGATGCGATGGAAGCGGGCTACTCCGTGGGTACGCGTACTATCGTTGACGTGTTAGACGCTACGACCACGCTGTATAACGCGAAACAGCAGCTTTCCAGCGCGCGTTACCAGTATCTGATCAACCAGCTGAACATCAAGCAGGCTCTGGGTACGCTGAACGAGCAGGATCTGCAAATGCTGAACAGCACGCTGGGCAAACCGGTCTCCACGTCGCCTGACAGCGTCGCGCCGGAAAATCCACAGCAGGATGCCGCCGTTGATAATTTCACCGCTAACAGCAGCGCCCCGGTTGCACAGCCAGCGGCAGCGCGTAGCACCGCACCTGCCAGCAGCGGCACGAATCCGTTCCGCAACTAAGAGTGTCATCAGGCCTACTGCGGCCTGATGCCCTCACCCCAGCCCTCTTCCACCGGGAGAGGGAGCACATTAATCCCCCCGAACGTAAGCCAACGTAAAGATCCCCCGGATTTCGCTCCTCTTAGCTTCATTTTCAACCACTCATCCTCTATCCTGAGCGTTATTACCCTTGGGTCCTGGAAGACAAATATGAAACGGACAAAAACGATGAATCACGCGTCGTTCCGCAAAAGCTGGAATGCACGCCACCTGACACCTGTCGCGCTGGCGGTCACCGCCGTCTTTATGCTGGCAGGCTGTGAGCAAAACGACGAAACGGTTTCGCTGTATCAAAACGCCGACGACTGCGCGAGCGCAACCGGTAAAGCCGCCGAGTGCACGACGGCCTATAACAACGCCCTGAAAGAAGCGGAACGTACCGCGCCGAAATATGCCTCACGCGAAGACTGTGTCGCCGAATTCGGTGAAGGCCAGTGCCAGCAGGCACCTGCTCAGGCGGGTATGGCACCGGAAAATCAGGCGCAGGCACAGTCCAGCGGCAGCTTCTGGATGCCGCTGATGGCCGGTTATATGATGGGCCGTTTAATGAGCGGCGGCGCGGGCTACCAACAGCAGCCGCTGTTTAGCTCCAAAAACCCGAACAGCCCGGCGTACGGTAAATACACCGATGCCACCGGCAAGGGTTATGGCGCTGCTACACCAGGCCGTACGATGACCGTACCGAAAACCGCAATGGCACCGAAACCAGCCACCACCAGCACCATTACCCGTGGTGGCTTCGGTGAGTCTGTTGCCAAACAAACCACAATGCAGCGTAGTGCGACCGGCTCTTCGACTCGCTCAATGGGCGGCTGATCATGGAACGAGTCAGTATTGTCGAGCGCCCGGACTGGCGCGAAAAAGCCACCGAATACGGTTTTAACTTTCACACTATGTACGGTGAGCCGTACTGGTGTGAAGATGCTTACTATAAGCTCACGCTCGCTCAGGTAGAGAAGCTTGAAGAGGTGACCGCCGAACTGCACCAGATGTGTCTGAAGGTGGTAGAGAAAGTGATCGACAGCGATGAGCTGATGACCAAATTCCGCATTCCGAAGCACACCTGGAGCTTTGTCCGGCAGTCCTGGAAAACGAACCAGCCTTCGCTCTATTCTCGCCTCGATCTGGCATGGGATGGCGTAGGTGAACCGAAGCTTTTAGAAAACAACGCCGATACGCCAACCTCCCTGTATGAAGCCGCGTTTTTCCAGTGGATTTGGCTGGAAGATCAGGCGAATGCCGGTAACTTGCCGGAAGGCAGCGACCAGTTCAACAGCCTTCAGGAAAAGCTGATTGAACGTTTCGCCGAACTTCGTGAACAGCACGGTTTCAACCTGTTGCACCTCGCCTGCTGCCGCGATACCGAAGAGGATCGCGGTACGGTTCAGTATTTGCAGGACTGTGCGGCCGAAGCGGAAGTGGCGACGGAGTTCCTTTATATCGAAGATATCGGTTTAGGTGAAAAAGGTCAGTTTACGGACATGCAGGATCAGGTGATCAGTAACCTGTTCAAGCTCTATCCGTGGGAATACATGCTGCGCGAGATGTTCTCTACTAAACTGGAAGACGCTGGCGTACGCTGGCTGGAACCGGCGTGGAAGAGCATTATCTCCAATAAAGCCCTGCTGCCGATGCTGTGGGAAATGTTCCCGAACCACCCGAACCTGCTGCCTGCTTACTTTGCTGAAGATGATTTCCCGCCGATGGAGAAATACGTTGTTAAGCCAATCTTCTCACGTGAAGGGGCAAACGTCTCGATTATCGAAAACGGTAAAACGCTGGAAGCAGTTGAAGGGCCGTATGGTGAAGAAGGGATGATCGTCCAGGAATTCTATCAACTGCCGAAGTTTGGGGACAGCTATACGCTGATCGGCAGCTGGCTTATTAACGATCGGCCTGCCGGGATTGGCATTCGCGAAGATCGCGCGCTGATTACACAGGATCTGTCGCGGTTCTATCCGCATATTTTTGTGGAATAACGTGCGGCCTGATGCCCTCTCCCACAAGGAGAGGGTGCAAACACTAAAAACGGCAACGACGTTGCCGTTTTGCTTTTGTTACCCCACCTGCACCGACAGCATACTCAAGCTCCCCATCTCAATACCGTCGATCGGGATCGTCACCGGTTCCTGACCATCCCACGCACCCAAAACATACAGCAATGGCAAGAAGTGTTCCGGCGTCGGGTTAGAGAGCGAACCGCCACTGTGCTCCAGATAATTCACCAAAGGGTGCTGCTCGACCGGCCCCTGCCAGGTCAGGTTTTCTTTTACATAGTTATTAAAGGCTGTTGCCCAGGGATACGGCGTATTTTCACCGTGCCAGCGTACCGTACGCAGATTGTGTACCACGTTGCCACTGGCAATCAGCATGATGCCCTCATCACGCAGGGTTGCCAACTTACGCCCCATCTCCATATGCCAGGCAGCCGGCATGGTGCTGTCGATACTCAGTTGCACCAGCGGGATATCGGCATCCGGATACATTTTGATCAACACCCCCCATGAGCCATGGTCAAAGCCCCAGGCTTCTTTATCCAGCGCAACCGGGACAGGGGCAAGCAGCTCAACCAGCTGCTGCGCCAGTGCAGGAGAGCCCGGTGCAGGATAATGCGTGTCATACAGCGCCTGCGGAAAGCCGCCAAAATCATGAATCGTTTTTGGCGTTTCCATGGCCGTCACGCCGGTACCCCGGGTAAACCAGTGCGCAGAGACCACCACAATTGCCTTCGGACGCGCTAACGACTCACCCAGTTGACGCCAGGCGCGGGTGTAGACGTTATTTTCCAGAACGTTCATTGGGCTACCATGGCCTAAAAACAGTGCTGGCATACGAGAAGAAGACATGATGATATCCTTAGAGGAGGTGTCAATGTGATGGGCCTACATTACGCGCATTCAGGTGAAGATGAACGCAGATAACCGTGAAGATCATCATCAGGAAATTTGAATGTCAGATATCGCTTAAGGAGAATGCATGTCAGTACCTTTGATTTTGACCTTGCTCGCGGGCGCCGCAACCTTTATCGGTGCATTCCTGGGGGTACTCGGGCAAAAACCCTCTAATCGCCTTCTGGCCTTCTCGCTGGGTTTCGCCGCCGGGATCATGCTGCTTATCTCGCTGATGGAAATGCTTCCCGCCGCGCTTCACACCGAAGGAATGTCACCTGTTCTGGGTTATGGCATGTTTATCATTGGCCTGCTGGGTTATTTTGCGCTCGACCGCATGCTTCCTCATGCGCACCCGCAGGATTTAATGCAAAAAAGCGTTGCCCCCATCCCTGGCAATATCAAACGCACGGCCATTCTGCTGACGCTGGGTATCAGCCTGCATAACTTTCCGGAAGGTATCGCCACCTATGTCACGGCCAGCAGCAATCTGGAAATGGGTTTTGGCGTCGCGCTGGCAGTGGCTTTGCACAATATTCCTGAAGGACTTGCCGTTGCCGGGCCTGTTTATGCCGCCACGGGTTCAAAACGTAAGGCGGTCTTTTGGGCAGGGATCTCCGGGATGGCTGAAATTCTCGGCGGCGTGCTGGCGTGGTTGATCCTCGGTAGCCTCGTCTCCCCGATTATGATGGCTGCGATTATGGCTGCCGTGGCCGGGATTATGGTTGCGCTCTCTGTTGATGAGCTGATGCCGCTGGCGAAAGAGATCGATCCCAACAATAACCCTAGTTACGGCGTGCTGTGTGGAATGTCAGTGATGGGGATGAGTCTGGTTCTGCTGCAAACCGCAGGCATTGGCTAAACGCGGATGCCTTCGTTTAATACGGAGGCATTATTATCCATGTGGAACTTAATAACGGCCATCAATATTATCAGGCGTATTTTTCATTATACGCCGTGACAATCAATAATATATTTTTATCTTATATTATTACGCCAAAGTTAGCTTATTAATTCTTCCGCTAACAAATAGCGCATTAAGATAGAGCGAATTTATACATTAACCTTCTCTTAAAATATGTTTTAGCCGTGTTAATCGCATCACTTGTCCCCAAACCGTATACTTTGCGAGTATTCTGATAAATAGCACTCAGATTATGAATTCATTTGAAAAGGATATTTTCATGTATATGGGAAAAAAAGTACTGTTAGCCGTCGTTCTGACAGCCATTATGTCGGGTTCTGCTTTTGCTGAAGAGCAAGGCTCAGGCAAAATCAAATTTCAAGGTATTGTCATTGACGCGCCATGCAGCATCGCACCAGACAGCGTTGATAAAGTCATCGACCTCGGTGAAGTGACCACTGCCGTAATTAATGCCAATAAGAAATCTACGCCTGTTCCGGTCGAAATTAATCTGGAAAACTGCCAGCTTGACGATCCGGCAGATGAGACTGACACGCCTATCTCTAAGGTGGATGTAACCTTCACCAGCGCCGCGACAGACGCGACGGATACCAGCCTGATGAGCAACACCTATGCAAACGGTGCTCAGAATGTGGGTGTACGTCTTCTGGATATTGCAGAGTCTACCCTCCCCCTGGGAGAAGCAAAATCGATTGACCTGCTGGCAGGCTCAACCACTCAGACGCTGCATTTCAAAGCCGTTATGGAAGTCCTTACCGGCAAAACTGCAACAGCAGGCCAGGTTGAAGCAACCGCTAACTATGTCCTGATGTACAAATAATCTCTTTGCATCACGCTTTCAACCGGCTGGCAATTCTTGCCAGTCGGCTCTGCCTCTTTTTCGAGTAACAGGTTGATGACATACAAATTACACCGGGTAATCATCATTGCGTCCCTGTTAATGACGAGAGTGGCCTCTGCCACCGAATTTAATATTAATGCCATAGACAAAGACCAGCGCAATAGCGTTGATTTATCCCTTTTTAAAGATCACACTTCCGTCATTCCGGGAAATTATTTTGTTACGGTTGCCATCAATGATATTCCGCTGGCAAATGGCTGGGAGCTTCGCTGGAGAGAAATAAATAACGCGGTTCAGGTCTGTATTCCCCCAGAGCTGGCCGATACATTTGCGTTGCAGGATGACGTTCGTCATGCTTTATCGGAAAAAGAGGGATGCGTTGATTTCGCCACCAGACCAGACATCAAATTCACTTTTGAGCAAGCCAGCCAGACCCTGAAAGTGACGGTCCCCCAGGCGTGGCTGCAATACCGTGCGGCGGACTGGATGCCGCCGTCCACCTGGGATAACGGCGTACCGGGCGTACTGCTGGATTACAATCTTTTTGCCAGCCATTATCAGCCCGATAGCGGCGGCAGCAATAACAACGTCAATACTTACGGCACCGCCGGTGTAAACGCAGGAGCGTGGCGGCTGCGCAGCGATTACCAATACACGCAGAGATATATGGAAGCAGGCTCGGATCATGACGGTCGTCTTTCACGCCTGTATATGTTCCGGCCCTTGTCTGCCCTCGGTGCGAAATTGACGCTTGGTGAAACGGATTTTCAGTCCGCCATTTTCGATGCCTTCACCTATACCGGCGCATCACTGATTAGCGATGAGCGTATGCTGCCCTGGTCGCTGCGCGGCTATGCCCCACAGATTACCGGGATAGCGCAAACCAACGCCACGGTAACCGTAAGCCTTGCCGACCGCGTGATTTACCAGAGTAAAGTCCCGCCAGGTCCTTTTGTTATTCAGGACCTTAACCAGTCGGTACAGGGCACGCTGGACGTCAACGTCACGGAAGAAGACGGACGGGTCAGTACCTACCAGGTATCAGCCGAATCCGTTCCCTTCTTAACGCGCAAGGGACAGGTCCGCTACAAGCTTGCGGCGGGTAAAGCACGCAAAGACGCCTCACATGACGTAGAAGATAACGCGTTTCTCAGCGGCGAATTTTCCTGGGGCATGCTCTCACACACCTCCCTCTATGGCGGCATGTTGGCAGATGGCGACCACTATCGTTCTGTCGCCACCGGGATTGGCCAAAATATGGCGTATCTGGGCGCGCTCTCTTTTGACGTCACGCAGGCCACCAGCCAGTTGCCCGGTCGGAGTAGCCAGACAGGTTATAGCTATCGCTTTAACTACAGTAAACGCTTTGATACGACGGGCAGCCAGCTTACGCTTGCCAGCTACCGCTACTCTGACCCTCAATTCCTGAGCTACGCTCGCTATCTTGATGATGATGACAGCCAGACGGAAAAACAGACCCTGAGCGTGACGGCAAGCCAGTACCTGTCGGCATTATCACTGAATTTATATATAAATATTCTCCGCCAGACCTGGTGGAACGCGTCGCCATCCACCACGGGTAGCGTTACGGCGGGCTATAACTTTGATGTAGGCCGCTGGAAAAACCTGGGTGTGACCCTCTCCTGGAGTAAAACGCATTACGAAGAAGACGGCGGCGGTGACGATACTCAGCTTTATCTTGCGCTCAGCGTACCGCTCGATCCCGATCACCGGCTTAGCTATGACATGCGCAACAGCGACAGGCTCAGTCATAACGTGTCGTGGTATGACACATCAGACCGGAACAACACCTGGGGCGTTTCCGCAGGTGCGGAAAGCGGTAAGCCTGGCTCCGGCGCACAGGTCAGCGGAAATTATCAGCACTATTCCGCATTCGGCGATCTGAATCTCTCGGGCAGCTATAAGGCTGAAGAATATCACTCCCTCAGCGCAAGCTGGAGCGGCTCAATCACTTCAACGGCGAAAGGCGCAGCGTTACACCGACGCAGCTACGGCAATGAACCGCGAGTGATGGTCAGCACCGACGGCGTAGGCAATATTCCCCTGAACCTGTCCCGGGATGAAACCAACCGGTTCGGTATCGGCGTTTTACCGTCATTCTCCAGCTACTCCCCCGCCACCGTGCAGGTCAATATGAACAACCTCCCGGATGGCGTGGATGTGGACAACCGCGTCGTGACGTCAACCTGGACTGAGGGAGCCATTGGGTATCGTCAGATTGCCACCCGTGCAGGTAAGGATGTGGCAGGCGTTCTGCGGATGCCATCAGGAACGCCACCGCTCGGGGCGATCGTTCGCCGGGAAGAAAGCGATTTGCAGGTTGGGATGGTGGCCGACGAAGGCCACGTCTGGCTGGGCGCCGTTGAGCCAGAACAGCAATTTCGGGTGACATGGGGCGACAAGCAACAGTGTCGCTTCTCGTTACCTTCTCACTTAGAAAACAGTATGCAGTTGATACTGCCGTGTCAGTAAGAAATCATCATGAAATTAACGCCGCTTAAAAGCCTGTGCCTGATGCTCATCAGCACAGCATTTTCCACCCATGCTGCCATTAACCTGGACCGCACACGTATTGTTTTTCCTGAAAGCGACAAGGCCACCAGCCTGAAACTGGACAACCAGAGCAAGGCTCTGCCTTATCTGGCGCTCTCCTGG
Source organism: Enterobacter cloacae (assembly GCF_011078175.1). Taxonomy (GTDB): domain Bacteria; phylum Pseudomonadota; class Gammaproteobacteria; order Enterobacterales; family Enterobacteriaceae; genus Enterobacter; species Enterobacter cloacae_Q. The sequence continues at coordinate 227,563 of NZ_JAALCJ010000008.1, read as the reverse complement.
ATTGAAAATGAAAAGGGGCAAAAAGAAGATACGCACTTTATGGCGCTTCCTCCCATACAACGCATTGAAGCGGGCTCCTCGACCCAGGTGAGAATTGTTAAACAGGCCGCTACGCGCCAGTTGCCGAAAGACAGGGAATCACTGTTTTATTTCAACCTTCGTGAAGTGCCGCCGAAAAGCGTCAGCGCAAGCGAGGAGCGCAGCGTAATGCAGGTGGCGATGCAGAGCCGAATAAAGCTGTTATGGCGGCCTAAAGCGATTACCAAAAAGTCTGGCGAGCAGGTGGAGATGCGGATGGAAATTTCAGCCAATACCAACGGGCTGACCATACATAACCCGACGCCATACTACATCACCCTGGCCTGGCTCAGTAAGAATGCGAAGACCATGCTGCCGGGCTTCGACAGCCTGATGCTTGCGCCGTTTGCCACAGCAACGACTTCTACCGGTGACTACCACGGGAATTATTACAGCATCGGCTATATCGACGATTACGGCGCCCTGAAAAAGCTCGACGTGCAGTGCGCGGGAACCGCCCAGTGTAGGCTGACCGAACGGAAGATCGAAAACGATGCGAAATATAACTAATCTGCTGTTGATATTACTGCTCACCATGCTGCCGTTAAAAGAGGCGCTGGCGCTGGACTGCTACCTCGGGGGGGCTGGTGGCCCCGTCGAAAAAATCGAAACGATATCGCCATTTGCTATCCCCAGCAATGCGCAGCCAGGCGAGAAGATTTGGGAATCGAATGACATCAAAATCCCGGTGACATGCGATCACAACGTCACAAGCGGCTTTCAACCGGAAGACGTTTTTGCCTGGGTGAATCCCTATCCTTCTGCCACCGATCCCTATTATGAACTTGGGGTAACCTATGAAGGAATCGACTACGTTGCCATGGGCCAGCCTAACGGCGTGGATACACGCCAGTGCCTCGACAACAAAAACATCACGATTTATACCCCTGCTCAAATACACCAGATGGGCTGGGAGAACCTCATATGCTCCGGTAACCCGGAGGAGATACACACCTCTCGCACCTTTGTTGCACGACTGCGCTTATTCGTAAAAATCAAAGCGATGCCGCCTCACGGCTACGTAAGCTCGCTGAGCGATTACATTGTTGTCCAGTTTGACGGTAAAGGCGGTGTGAACCAGATGGCCGATGCGAAGAATCTCAAGTACCACATCACTGGGTTACAGAACATTACGGTACTGGACTGCGGGGCTACGTTTAGCATTTTCCCGGAAAACCAGGAGATTGACTTTGGCACCTTCAGTGCACGCGATATCGTGAATCAGCAGAAGCGCATGCGCACGTTTTCGATACGAACGACCAAAGTGCAGGATGCCCAGTGCTCCGACGGCTTTAAGATGGACTCGTCTTTTTACACCGCTGAGACACTGAGCGCGGATGACACCGCGTTGCTGATCGGGAATGGCTTAAAACTGCGTATTCTTAACGGAACAGAACCTTACACCTTCAACCAGTATAAAGAATACGCCGATTTCACAGGTGATAAGCTGAACGTCGAGCAAAACTACACGGCTGAACTTTCACAGGAAGAAGGGAAAGCGATTCAATCCGGGCCGTTCGAAACAGTCGTATTGTTCAAAATTAACTACCACTAAACACAAAAAAACCGGGATTCCCCGGCTTTTATGCATCAGCGATTTCAGCTGGCTTTGCGCTCGTGTGCCTGGCGATACTCCACCAGATCTTCTATCGTCACCACCGGCATGTTGTGCAGACGCGCAAAGGTGATGCACTCCGGCGCGCGCGCCATAGTGCCATCATCGTTGGTCAGTTCGCACAGTACGCCTGCCGGCTTGAAGCCAGCCAGCGTTACCAGGTCGATGGTCGCTTCGGTATGGCCACCACGGGTCAGCACGCCGCCCGGCTGCGCGCGCAGCGGGAAAACGTGGCCAGGACGGTGCAGATCGGAGGGTTTCGCACCCTCAGCAATCGCTGCACGTACGGTGGTCAGGCGATCAGCCGCCGAAACGCCTGTTGTCACGCCATGCGCCGCTTCAATGGTCACGGTGAAGCCGGTCCCGAAAGCGCTGGTGTTGTTTTCAACCATCATCGGCAGATCAAGCTGCTGACGGCGTTCTTCGGTGATGCACAGGCATACGATGCCGCTACCGTGACGGATGGTCAGCGCCATCTGCTCAACGGTCATGTTCTCAGCGGCAAAAATCATGTCGCCTTCATTTTCACGGTTTTCATCGTCCAGCACCATCACACCGCGGCCTTCGCGCAGTGCATCCAGTGCATGTTCAACACGTTGAGTTGAAGTGCCAAAAGAGGAAAGTAGCGTCTGATTCATGGTAAAAAAACCTCATTAACTTTATGGTTACCAGAATCAGGGCAGTCTTAGGAGCGCCGAACAAGCGGCAAAAAGATAACGTGAGCGGGCCTTGCCCGACTGGATCGTTACTCTCTCCCATCCGGACTCTAACCGTCGGCCCCGGAATTACACCGGATCTGCTGACCTTTGAGAATTAACCCAAAGCGCTCGCGGGCTTTCAGCGTTATGCTGATTTACCGCCGGTGGGGAATTTCGCCCCGCCCTGAGAATAAGCGAGATAACTATAACGCTATTGATTACCCTGGGCAATGCATAAGCTTCAAACAATTTTGTTTAACCCACGACATGACGCGCTACAATAGGCACTAACACCTTTTCATCAAGGGAAACGACAATGATTGACCCAAAGAAAATTGAGCAGATCGCGCGTCAGGTTCATGAGTCCATGCCGAAGGGCATTCGTGAATTTGGTGATGACGTTGAGAAGAAAATTCGCCAGACGTTGCAGGCACAGTTGGTTCGCCTTGATTTGGTCAGCCGCGAAGAGTTTGACGTGCAGACGCAGGTTCTGCTGCGCACCCGCGAGAAGCTGGCGCTGCTGGAACAGCGTTTGACCGAGCTGGAAAACCGCAATGCGCCGGAAGAAGTGAAGCCAGCGCCAGCTATTCCACCGGTGGATGACCAGGCGTAAGGGAAATGCAAAACGGCAACTTTGGTTGCCGTTTTTTGTGTTTGCCCCCTCTCCCCGTGGGAGAGGGTTGGGGTGAGGGCGTCAGCCCGCACAGGCTACTGACTGTCTTTCTGGATCTTCTTAATGATGTTGGTGGTTGAACACCCGTCTTCAAAGTTGAGCACCATCACTTCGCCACCGTTAGCCCAAACCTCTTCGCTGCCCGCGATTTGTTCCGGCTTGTAATCTCCACCTTTGACCAGCAGGTCCGGCAGAATGCCAGCAATCAGGCGCTGCGGGGTGTCTTCTTCAAATGAGACCACCCAGTCCACCGCTTCCAGCGCGCTGAGCACGATCATGCGCTGCTCCAGCGGGTTCACCGGGCGGGTTTCGCCTTTCAGACGTTTGGTTGAGGCATCGCTGTTGACCGCCACAATCAGGCGATCGCCCAGCTTGCGCGCGTTCGCCAGATACGACACGTGGCCCGCGTGCAGGATATCGAACACGCCGTTCGTCATCACCACTTTTTCACCGCGTTTGCGCGCGGCAGCAACGGCCACTTTCAGCTCGTCTTCGGTCATGACGCCAAAGCCTGTTTCCGCGCGCCCACGCACCGCGTTTTCCAGCTCGATTGGCGAAACGGTGGAGGTGCCGAGTTTACCAACGACCACGCCCGCCGCGGCATTCGCGAAGTAGCATGCTTCTTCCAGGGAGTTACCCGCCGCCAGCGTCGCCGCCAGCACGCCGATCACCGTATCACCGGCCCCGGTCACGTCGTAGACTTCCTGCGCCTGGGTTGGCATATGCAGCGGCGCCTTGCCCGGTTGCAGCAGCGTCATGCCCTGTTCGGAACGGGTCACCAGCAGCGCAGACAGCTCGAAATCAGCGATGATCTTCATGCCGCGCTCAACCAGCTCTTCTTCGGTTTTGCACTTGCCCGCCACCGCTTCAAACTCAGAGAGGTTTGGCGTCAGCAGCGTCGCGCCGCGATAGCGCTCAAAATCGGTGCCTTTCGGGTCAATCAGCACCGGCACGTTAGCTTTTCGCGCCAGTTGAATCATCGTCTGCACGCTCGCCAGCGCGCCTTTGGCGTAATCAGACAGCACCAGCGCGCCGATATTGCCCAGCGCCTGGCTAATACGCTCGTGCAGCGGCTCAGGATCAACGCCTTCAAACCCTTCCTCAAAGTCGAGGCGGATCAGCTGCTGGTTACGCGACAGCACGCGCAGCTTAGTAATGGTTGGGTGTGTCGGAACTGAAACGAAGTCGCACTTCACGTTCACGTCCGCCAGCGACTGACTTAGCGCACGCGCCGCATCGTCAATACCGGTCAGGCCTACCAGACGCGAATGTGCACCCAGCGAGGCTATGTTCATCGCCACGTTTGCCGCGCCGCCTGGACGCTCTTCAATGGTGTCGACCTTAACGACAGGTACCGGCGCTTCCGGAGAGATACGGCTGGTCGGCCCATACCAGTAGCGATCCAGCATCACATCCCCGACAACCATTACTCCAGCACGTTCAAACTCTGGCAGTGTTACTTTCATTCCTGACTCCAGAAAGATTCACAATTTGCGCGCGATAATATCACACTTGATTTGTTACGCACGGCTCCACCAGCCATTTCTGCCAGCTGGCCGTCACCCGGGCGCGCTCTGCGGCAAAACAGTCCAGCGCCACATGCCCCGGCTGTTCCTGCAATGCCAGATGATGAAGTTCATCGCGCAGCGTGGTGTAGGCGCGGGTTAAGGCCTGCGCCTCCTGCTCGTCCATAATGTCGTTTTGCGCCAGAAGTTCCAGAATGCGCACGTTATCCGACCACCGCGTCAGCTTCGGCTTGTCGTGCGCGTGCAGCAGCACCAGATACTGAGTGATAAATTCAATATCGGTAATACCGCCCTCGTCGGCTTTGATATCAAAGCGATCGCGATGCTTATTGCCCAGATGCGCGCGCATTTTCTCGCGCATCTCGCGCACCTCGGTCTGCAACGTACTGCCCTCGCGCGGCGTGGTCATGACCGCCCTGCGAATCGCATCGAACTGCGTTTTGAGCTGCGGATCGCCGTACACCACGCGGGCGCGCACCAGCGCCTGATGCTCCCACGTCCAGGCTTCGTTCTTCTGATAGTCGGCAAAAGCCTCCGTCGAGGTAACCAGCATGCCTGCCGCGCCGGACGGGCGCAGGCGCGCATCTACTTCATACAGAATGCCGGATGAGGTACGGGTGCTGAACAGGTGCATAATGCGTTGGGCCAGGCGCAGATAGAACTGACGCCCGTCGATTTCACGCTCGCCGTCGGTCATCACGTCCACCGGACAGTCGTGCAGGAAGATTAAGTCCAGATCGGAGCTGTAGCCCAGCTCCCAGCCGCCAAGCTTGCCGTAGCCCACCACCGCGAAGCCGCGGCCTTCGCGGTCTGTAAGGTGCTTCGGTTGCCCGTAGCGGGCCACCATCTGCACCCACGCCTGGTGAACAACCGCGTCGATGATCGCTTCCGCCAGCCAGGTTAAGTGATCGCTCACTTTCATCACAGGCAGCGTACCGGCGATATCAGCCGCCGCCACGCGCAGCATCTGCGCCTGCTTAAACTGACGCAGCGCCTCAAGCTGTTGCTCTTCGTCCTCTTCCGGTACGCGCAGCAGATACTGACGCAGCTCGTCGCGGTAGGCGTCCGTCGCCGTCGGCTGATAGAGCGTATTCGGGTCGAGCAGTTCGTCCAGCAGCAGCGGATAACGCGCCAGCTTGTTTGCCACCATCGGCGAGGCGGCGCAGAGGGAAATCAGGTGCTTCAGCGCGCCGGGAAACTCGCTTAACAGTTCAAGGTAAGTGGTACGCGTGACGATCCCGCTCAGCAGCGGCATCATGCGCGACAGCGGCACCGGCGCATCGTCGCGGGAGCAGACGTCGCTCAGCAGATGCGGCATCAGATGATCCAGCACCTGCCGACCGCGCGGGCCAATGGCGCGCTTGTTCAGTTCGAGGCGAAAATCGGCAATCAGCGCCACCACGCGATGGCGCGCGTCGTCGCTTAAGTGCGCCAGCACCGGCGTGGTGTCATCTTCCTGGAGCGCGTCCTGCCACAGTTCACGCCAGTGCTCGGAGAGCGCATCGTCCTGAGATTCACTTTCGTCGTCGCCGATCAGATCGTTAAAGATGCGGCGCACGCCCGCCATATGCGCTTCCAGCCGTTGCGTCAGCGCCGCCCAGTCATCCACCCGCATCCCCCAGGCCAGACGCGCGCGGTTCAGCTCATCGCCCGGTAACGTCTGGGTCTGTTCGTCGTTGATACTTTGCAGCAAATTTTCCAGACGACGCAGGAAGAGATAAGAGTCACGCAGCGTTTGCGCGTCGCCTTCCGGCAGCAGATGCAGCCGATCGATAGCGCTTAGCGTCGGCAGCAGCGAGCGGGATTGCAGAGAAGGTTCACGCCCGCCGCGTATCAGCTGGAAGACCTGCACGATAAATTCGATCTCACGAATACCGCCCGCGCCGAGCTTGATGTTGTCCTTCAGGCCACGTCGACGCACCTCGCGGGCAATCATCCCTTTCATATTTCGCAGGGACTGGATCACGCTGAAGTCGATGTAGCGGCGGAAAACGAACGGGCGCAGCATGGCGCGCAGCTCGTTGGCGTAGGCATCGTCGCTGTCGCCCATGATCCGCGCTTTGACCATCGCGTAACGCTCCCAGTCGCGCCCCTGCTCCTGGTAATAATCTTCCAGCGCGGCAAAGCTCAGCACCAGTGGCCCGCTGTCGCCAAATGGACGCAGCCGCATGTCCACGCGGTAGACAAAACCATCCTGCGTGGGCTGATCCAGCGCCTTAATCAGCCGCTGCCCCAGGCGAGTAAAGAACTGGGCATTGTCCAGCTCGCGACGACCACCGCGCGTGGAGCCGTTCTCCGGCCAGGCAAAAATCAGGTCGATGTCTGAGGAGAAATTGAGCTCGCAGCCGCCCAGCTTGCCCATCCCCAGAATCAACAGCGGTTGCGGAACCCCTTCTTCGCTGCACGGCGTGCCCCACTCCTTACAGCAGGCGGCGTAGAGCCAGTCCCGCGCGGCGATAATCAGCGTCTGCGCCAGCTCGCTCAGCTGCTGCAAGGTGCTCTCTTCGCTGACCAGTTCAAGCGCCTGCGCCCAGGCAATGCGTACCATCACCCGGCGGCGGAACTGACGCAGAACGCGCATCAGCGTGGCTTCATCTGCCACCTCTGCCAGCGCGGTTTGCAGCCAGCCAGCATAATGCCGCCACTCGTCAGCCTGCGGCGGCGCGCTTTCCAGCCCTGCCAGCCAGTCCGGGTTGACGCTGACGCTCTCCTGCACAAAATCACTGAACGCGAGCACGCTTTTCGCCTGCTCGCTTAACGATGACGCGGGTAACGACTCGGGCAGGCGTCCGCAAACGGTCTGCCAGTGCTGCTGTAACTGCGAAGAAAGCGGCATATCAGGGGTTCCTTGCCAGAATTAACGTTTTCCGCTGTGCAGCCAGTACGGATCCTGCGAAATGGCCTCGTTGCGGAAATGCTCGATCTCAATCTTCTGACGGGTCTCGATGGCATGCTTAAGCCCCTGCCAGTTCTCCAGCCAGGCCTGAGCCTTTACGCCCTCATACGCACCGGACAGCAGCAACATGCTGTCGATATTACGCGCCAGACGGGGAAGCTGGTCGCCATACTGGTCGCCCAGCGGATGGGCGAAGGTGGTTCTCAGCTCGGCGGCGTGACGGGAAAGATGGATATCCGCGAAGCGTTTGAAGTTCTCCGCGATTTTGGTCTGCCCTTTCGTATCCAGGAAAGTGCGCCAGCCATGCGTCACAAGAAATTCGGTCAGCGCCAGTTTCGCGCTGGCGTTTTGCGGGCTGTAGATTGCCGTTTGTGCCGACACGTCGGAAAGCATCAGCGTTTCGGTTTGAGTGAGCAGATCACGTAAGTGAGCGCTGGCTTTGCGCGGTACAATACCGCCGAACAGCGCCAGGGTATGACGCACCAGCCCCATGGCAGCAAGCACCTGTTTTTTGGCGTTTTTCACGTTACGCGCCCACAGCTCTTCATGGTACTGCCACTGAGAAAGCGCCAGCTCCAGCGCCGCCTCCATACCCTGCTCAACGGAGGCTTTCGGCACAACGCGCAGAATCGGGGTTTCTCGCAGCACGCGCGGCGCATTCCCGGCGGCCAGGTGATAGCCGCGCGCCGCTTTGCTCAGGCTGCCCTGACGCAGGCCTGGCTGGTTCACCAACTTACGCGCCAGCTTCAGCACGTCGCTCGCCTCGCCTTCCAGCAGTTCAAGCTCCAGCTCGCAGATCGGCTCCTGCTCTTCACCCGCCTTAATTTCACCCCTATCGAACGCGATCTCAATGCGGCTCTTGCCTTCCGTCACCAGCCATTTCTCACGCCAGAAATCGGTGCTGAACAGCGGTTGCGCCTCTGCCGACAGCGTTGCGGGCAGCGTCCCTTCCGGCCACACTTCCGCCGGAAAACGATCCAGCTCAAGTTCTGGCTTACTGATGTCGATATTGTATTCCGGACGCTGATGCAAACCGCCCACCACGCGACCGGCGATTTTCATCGTCATCTCGTAGCGCCCGTTCGCACCCCGGATGCGCAGGCCCATATCGTGGTGGCGCAGCCAGTTGTCCGGCGTTTCGTAATAGATGTTGAGCAGCTGTACGGGTTCATGGTGCTCGCCGGACAGCGTATTCAGATGCTGGCGGAGCGCGTCAGCGCTATCTTTTTCGACGATAAACTTTAATTCGATCTCTTGTGCCATAGCCTTGTACTTTTGCGTGCGTCACAGACGCGTCGATGAAGGCGAACTTCCTCGCCATTTGTTTGTCAGTACATAGTATTTTGCGCCAAATTGCCACGCAATGAGCAATTTGACGGGCGTAAAAGTTTAAAGCGGTGGAAATCATGACACAGATGATTCCGATTGATGATGAATCCTTTGCGTAGCGACACTGATGCCACTACTATCGTTCCACTTTTTATGAAAATAACGACTGATATGCTTAAATTACGCCTGATTGGACTTACTTTACTCGCTTTTAGCGCTGCAACTGCGGTCCACGCCGAAGAGAAACGTTACGTTTCTGATGAACTGAACACCTGGGTACGCAGTGGCCCTGGAGACAATTATCGCCTCGTGGGTACGGTAAATGCCGGCGAGGAAGTCACGCTGCTGCAAACTAACGCAGACACCAATTACGGCCAGGTTCGTGACAGCTCTGGCCGCACCTCGTGGATCCCGCTGAAAGAGCTGAGCACAGTGCCGAGCCTGCGCACTCGCGTGCCGGATCTGGAAAATCAGGTAAAAACCCTGACCGATAAGCTGAACAACATTGACGGTACCTGGAACCAGCGCACCGCAGAGATGCAGCAGAAAGTGGCGCAAAGCGACAGCGTGATCGCCGGTCTGAAAGATGAAAACCAGAAGCTGAAAAACGAGCTGATCGTCGCGCAGAAAAAAGTAAACGCCGCTAATCTTCAGCTGGATGACAAACAACGCACCATCATCATGCAGTGGTTTATGTATGGCGGCGGTGTGCTGGGCGTAGGTCTGGTGCTGGGTCTGGTGCTTCCTCACCTTATCCCAAGCCGTAAACGTAAAGACCGCTGGATGAACTAACTCGTCTTCTCTGCCACACTTACGTATCATCTTGCGAAAAGAGAAAACGGGAGTGTTGGCGTGAAGAGTTATCTGGTCGGTGGTGCGGTACGTGATGCGTTATTAGGTCTGCCGGTCAAAGATAAAGACTGGGTCGTGGTCGGTGCCACGCCCGAAGCGATGATTGACGCGGGCTACCAGCAGGTAGGCCGCGATTTTCCCGTGTTCCTCCATCCGAAAAGCCGCGAAGAGTACGCCCTGGCGCGTACCGAACGGAAATCGGGTTCCGGTTACACCGGCTTCACCTGCTATGCCGCACCGGATGTGACGCTGGAGCAGGATTTGCTGCGCCGCGATCTCACCATTAACGCCCTGGCGCAGGACGAAAACGGCCATATTATCGACGCCTACGGCGGCCAGAACGATCTGCGCGACCGACTTTTACGCCATATTTCCCCCGCCTTTTCTGAAGATCCGCTTCGCGTGCTGCGCGTGGCGCGTTTTGCCGCCCGTTATGCCCATCTCAGCTTCCGTATCGCCGACGAGACGATGGCGCTGATGACGGCCATGACCGAAGCCGGTGAGCTGGAACACCTGACGCCAGAACGCGTCTGGAAAGAGACCGAAAACGCCCTGACCACACGCAATCCTCAGGTCTTTTTCCAGGTTCTGCGCGACTGCGGGGCGCTGAAGGTGCTGTTCCCGGAAATAGATGCGCTGTTTGGCGTACCCGCGCCGGCGAAATGGCATCCGGAAATTGATACCGGCATTCACACCCTGATGACGCTGAGCATGGCCGCCATGCTCAGTCCTGAGGTTGACGTGCGCTTTTCCACCCTCTGCCATGACCTCGGCAAAGGGTTAACGCCAAAGGAAATGTGGCCACGCCACCACGGGCACGGTCCGGCTGGCGTGAAGCTGGTTGAAGGGCTTTGCCTGCGTCTGCGCGTGCCGAATGACATTCGCGATCTGGCAAAACTGGTGGCCGAGTTCCATGACCTGATCCACACCTTCCCGATCCTGAAACCCGCCACCATCGTCAGGCTGTTCGATAACATCGACGCCTGGCGCAAGCCGCAGCGCGTGGAGCAAATTGCGCTTACCAGCGAAGCCGACGTGCGCGGCCGCACCGGGTTTGAAGCGTCCGATTATCCGCAGGGTCGTTTGCTGCGCGAGGCGTGGGACGTGGCGAAAGCGGTGCCTACGAAAGAGGTGGTGGAGGCAGGGTTTAAAGGCCCGGCGATCCGCGAAGAGCTGACGAAGCGGCGGATTGATGCGGTTGCCGCGTGGAAGGAAAAACGTTGCCCTCAGCCGAAAGACTGAGGGCGGTCGGTCATCAGAAGAAGACCACGTACACGGCAGCCGCGACGATAAAGCGGTAGATTGCGAACGGAATAAACGAAATACGCTTAATCAGTTGCAGGAAGGTTTTGATGGCGATCAGCGCCACAATAAAGGCGGTGATAAAGCCCACGGCGAACATCGGAATGTCACCCACGGTCAGGAAGCCGATGCTTTTGTAGAGATCCAGCGCGGTGGCGCCCATCATCATCGGCACCGCCAGCAGGAACGAGAACTCAGACGCCGCGTAACGGCTCACGCCCATCAGCATCCCGCCGGAAATGGTTGCCCCTGAACGGGAGAAGCCCGGCCACAGCGCCAGACACTGGAAGCAGCCAATCATAAACGCCTGGCGATACGTCATATCGTCCAGACCTTCCGCACGCGGGGTTTTTGGCTTCAGCACTTCGGCGGCAATCAGCAGGAAGCCGCCGACGACCAGCGCGTACATCACGTTAATCGGGTTAAAGAGCGATTTAATGGTGTCGTGGAATACCAGCCCCAGCACCACCGCCGGGATCATCCCGAGCAGAATATGAATCAGCGTCAGGCGCCCTTTGCCCTCTCCTTCACGCTGCGGCAAACGCCCGAAGTGGATGCCGATCAGTCCAAACAGACGACGCCAGAACATCACGACCACCGCCAGAATAGAACCCAGCTGAATCACCACCTCAAACGTCTTTGCGGTATCGCCTTCAAAGCCCAACAGATGGCCAACGATAATCATATGGCCCGTACTGGACACCGGCAAAAACTCCGTCAATCCTTCGACCACACCCAGTATTGCCGCCACCAGCAGCGAGTGCATATCGCTCATCTATAAACCCCTAAAAAAAGATATAAAAAACGGTGCCCACACGGACAACCGTGAAAGATACGGTTTTAAGACCGGTATAACCTAAAATGGTTTAGCTATTATGACGTTAAATCTTTCCTTTCAGATTTGTGCCACGCTCGATAATCACGCCCACATTGGCGGCGCGCGCCACCGCGCCCGGCTTGCTCAGTTTGATGCGCACCCACGGAGAGTTAAACTTGCTCAGCAGCAGGTCCGCCACCTCTTCCGCCACGCGTTCTACCAGCGCAAAACGTTGCCCTTCCACATGGCCGATGACCGTTTCACTGATGTCGGCGTAGCTCAGACAGTCCTTCACATCATCGCTTTTTGCCGACTTGCGGTTATCCCAGCCCATTTCGATATCGAACACCAGTTTCTGCTCGATGGTCTGTTCCCAGTCGTAAACACCAATTGTGGTGATTACCGAAAGTTGCTCTATAAATACAATATCCATCACGACCTGCCTGCTTTTTGGCTAAACCGGATACCACTTCCGGCGAATTATGCGTATTATCCACAGATGCTGAGAATACAGATACATTTTCAAAACGGAACAGCGTTATGAGTGCAATCGCGCCTGGAATGATTATCCTCGCCTACCTTTGCGGCTCAATCTCCAGCGCCATTCTGGTCTGCCGCATCGCCGGGTTGCCTGACCCGCGTGAAAGTGGTTCCGGGAATCCGGGAGCGACCAATGTACTACGAATTGGCGGCAAGGGAGCAGCCGTAGCGGTTTTGATTTTTGATGTTCTGAAAGGAATGCTTCCCGTCTGGGGCGCGTATGCGCTCGGCGTCACTCCCTTCTGGCTGGGGCTGATTGCCATCGCCGCCTGCGTCGGCCACATCTGGCCCGTTTTCTTTGGTTTTAAAGGCGGTAAAGGCGTTGCCACCGCGTTTGGCGCGATTGCGCCGATCGGCTGGGATCTCACCGGCGTGATGGCGGGCACCTGGCTGCTGACCATCCTGCTGAGCGGTTATTCGTCGCTGGGCGCCATCGTCAGCGCGCTGATCGCCCCGTTTTATGTCTGGTGGTTTAAACCGCAGTTTACCTTCCCGGTGTCGATGCTCTCGTGTCTGATCCTGTTGCGCCATCACGACAACATTCAGCGCCTGTGGCGTCGTCAGGAAACGAAGATCTGGGCAAAACTTAAGCGTAAAAAGAAAGACGCCCAGTAAACCGTTCGTTATGCCTTATAACCAAATGTGATTTTTGTCACCTTCTGCCTGTGGTAACTGTTAGATACACAATACAACCACATAAAAAGAAAATGGCAGAAATCACAGATTCAACTCCCCTTCCAATGGCAGGAAACACCCCGGATGGCGACATCAAGTGGGTACGCAGCGCATCGGACGTTTCACGTCTCGTTAATGACGGTTCTCAGGGCCGGGCCAATGCGCGCATCGTGGTCGGTATCGCACTCGGGGGAATTTTTCTCGACGCCTACGATCTCGGCGCGCTGGCGTTCGGCATCAAAGACATCACCCGCGAATTTAATCTGACGCCTGCCGGTACCGGCATGGTGGCTTCAGCCATTACCTTTGGCGCGATAGTCGGGGCGCTGCTCGGTGGTTACCTCACGGATAAAATCGGGCGCTACCGCGTTTTTATGGCTGATATGGTGTTCTTTGTCGTCGCCGCCATCGCCTGTGCGCTGGCCCCGAACGAATATGTGCTGGCGGGCGCGCGCTTTGTGATGGGTCTTGGCGTCGGGATCGACCTTCCCGTGGCGATGGCGTTTCTCAGCGAGTTCGCCCGGCTAAAAGGCCCAGGGAATAAAGCCTCCAGCGTCGCGATGTGGTGCCCCACCTGGTATGCAGCCATCAGCATATCTTATCTTCTGGTGCTCTTCTTCTACGCCGTGCTGCCGCAAAGCCACAGCGACTGGCTCTGGCGTCTGATCCTTGGCTTTGGCGCGGTGCCCGCGCTGGTGATTATCGCCATCCGCAGCCGCTATATGAGCGAATCCCCGGTCTGGGCGGCAAATCAGGGCAATCTGAAAGAGGCGGCATCCATCCTGCGGCAGTCTTACAACATTAATGCCCACGTACCGCAGGAAGCGCTCGACCAGCCCGCGCCTGTCGTGAATAAGGCAAAATGGTCGAACTACCTGAACCTGTTTCGCGGCATCTATCTGCGGCGTACCACGCTTGCCACGCTGCTGTCGGTTGTTTCCTCCTTCGCCTATAACGCCGTTGCCTTTGGCCTGCCGGTGATCATCTCCAGCTTCTTTGTGCAATCGATGCTGACAACCATTCTGATCTCGCTGGCGCTTAATCTGCTGTTCGCGTTTGTCGGCGGGCTGCTGGCGGTGCGCTATGTTCCGCGCTTCGGCGCGTGGCGGATGTCGCTGGCGGGGTATGCCTGCCAGCTGGCAGCGCTGCTCGGCCTGGCGCTGATTGGCCGCCCAGACGGGTCCACGGAAGGCGCGGTGGCCGTCGCGATGCTGGCGCTGTTTCTGTTTGGCCAGGGTTTTGGACCCGGCGCGCATACCATGACGTTTGCCTCCCTGAGCTACCCGACCTCGCTGCGCGGAGTGGGCGTGGGGCTTAACCAGACGCTGATGCGCAGCAGTTCAACGCTGTCACTGTTTCTGTTCCCGCTGCTGGTCGCCTCGCTGGATACCGCCGTGTTCTGGGTGATTGCGCTGGCGCCGTTTATCGGTCTGGCGTCGCTGCTGGCGATCCGCTGGGAGCCCTCGGGGTATGATGTGGATGCAGAGGATTATCGCTAGCCTTCCTTGTCGGGTGCTGCTGCGCTTACCCGGCCTGCATTGCGTTTTCTCTTGCAGGCCCGTGCAAGCGTAGCGCCGCCGGGCGAAACTGACAAAATGCACTTTATCAACGGTCTGAAACCGGCTCACATGAGCCGGTTTTTTTATCCATAAGCGACTCATATGACAGCCTTCATTTCCGCCAGGGCATACTGAAACGTATCCCGATAGTGTGGAAATGGAAGCACGATGTTAGCAACTCAGGTCACTGATAATTCATACAAAGGCTGGCAGGCCACGCTTGCCCTCCAGTTTTGTCATACCCCAGAGAAAACCCGCCTCCATGCCGCGCGTCACATCGGACCGCTCACCGTTCAGCGTCCGTTTTATCCCGAAGGGGAAACCTGCCATCTTTACCTGCTGCACCCGCCAGGCGGGATCGTGGGCGGTGATACGCTGGACATTTCCGTGCGGCTCGACGCCAAAAGCCACGCACTTATCACCATGCCTGGCGCCAGTAAGTTCTATCGCAGCAGCGGCCCGCCAGCCAGTCTGAGCCAGCATTTTTATCTTGAGGAAGACGCTACGCTGGAGTGGCTGCCGCAGGACACCATTATCTTTCCCGGCGCGAATGCCGCGCTGCGTTCCGTTTTCCACCTGAAGACCACCAGCACGCTGCTGGCGTGGGAGCTGTACTGCCTGGGCCGTCCGGTGATAAACGAAACCTTCAGCCACGGCACGCTGGAGAGCCGCCTTGAGCTTTGGGTAGATGACGAACCGCGCCTGATTGAGCGGCTGCAACTTAGCAATGGTGACCTTACGTCCGTCGCCGGGAAACCGTGGATCGGCACCCTGCTGTTCTATCCGGCCGCTAATGAACATCTCGACGCGGTGCGCGAGCTGCTCGCCCCGCTGGAAAATTATGCCGGGGCAACACTCACCGACGATCTGCTGTCGGTGCGTTTTCTCTCTCACGACAACCTGATTTGCCAGCGGGTGATGCGCGATATCTGGCAGTCGCTTCGCCCGCGTCTCACCACCAAAACCGCCTGTTCGCCGCGTATCTGGCAGACATAAGAGAAACGCTATGGAACTGACACCCAGAGAAAAAGACAAGCTGTTGCTATTTACCGCCGCGCTGGTTGCCGAACGCCGCCTCGCGCGCGGTGTAAAGCTCAATTACCCGGAATCGGTCGCGCTGATCAGCGCCTTTATTATGGAAGGCGCACGCGATGGCGAAACCGTCGCTTCGCTGATGGAGGCGGGCCGCCACGTCCTGACGCGCGACCAGGTGATGGAGGGCGTGCCGGAGATGATCCCGGATATACAGGTGGAAGCCACCTTTCCGGACGGATCCAAGCTCGTCACCGTCCACAACCCGATCGTGTAAGGAGCGCGTGATGATCCCAGGTGAATACCGGATCCAGTCCGGCAACATTGCTCTCAACGTCGGGCGCGAAACCCGAAGTGTGATCGTGGAAAACCACGGTGACAGGCCGATCCAGGTGGGATCGCACTACCACTTTTACGAGGTCAATCCGGCGCTGAAGTTCGAGCGGGAAAATGCTAAAGGCTACCGGCTGAATATACCGGCAGGCACTGCCGTGCGCTTCGAGCCCGGCCAGAAGCGGGAAGTGACGCTGGTGCAGGTGACAGGCGCGCAGCGCATTTTCGGTTTTCGCGGCGAGGTCATGGGCGAGGTGAAACATGGCTGAGATTTCACGCCAGGCGTATGCCGATATGTACGGCCCCACTACCGGGGATAAAGTGCGGCTGGCCGACAGCGAGCTGTGGATCGAAGTGGAAGACGATCTCACGATCTACGGCGAAGAGGTCAAATTCGGCGGCGGAAAAGTGATCCGCGACGGCATGGGACAAGGGCAGATGACCGCCGACGACTGCGTGGATCTGGTGCTCACCAACGCGCTGATCGTCGATCACTGGGGGATCGTGAAAGCCGATATCGGCGTAAAAGATGGGCGGATCTTCGCCGTCGGTAAAGCCGGAAACCCGGACATTCAGCCCGGCGTGACGATCCCGGTTGGCGCGGCAACGGAGGTCATCGCCGCCGAAGGGAAGATCGTCACCGCAGGCGGGATCGACACCCACATCCACTGGATCTGTCCGCAGCAGGCGGAAGAGGCGCTGGTGTCCGGCATCACCACCATGATCGGCGGCGGCACCGGGCCCGCGGCAGGTACAAACGCCACCACCTGCACGCCGGGGCCGTGGTATATCGCCCGCATGTTGCAGGCCGCCGATACGCTGCCGGTGAATATTGGCCTGCTGGGTAAAGGGAACGGCTCAAACCCGGACGCGCTGCGCGAGCAGATCGCGGCAGGTGCCATCGGGCTTAAGATCCACGAGGACTGGGGCGCAACGCCTGCGGCGATCAACTGCTCGCTGGAGGTCGCTGAAGAGATGGATATTCAGGTGGCGCTGCACAGCGACACGCTGAACGAGTCCGGTTTTGTCGAAGACACGCTGGCCGCCATCGGCGGACGCACTATCCACACCTTCCACACGGAAGGCGCGGGCGGCGGCCATGCGCCGGATATCATCACCGCCTGCGCCCACCCGAATATTCTGCCTTCCTCCACCAACCCGACGTTGCCCTACACGGTCAACACCATCGACGAGCACCTGGACATGCTGATGGTCTGTCATCATCTGGACCCCGATATCGCCGAGGACGTGGCGTTTGCCGAATCCCGCATTCGCCGGGAGACCATCGCCGCCGAAGACGTGCTGCACGATATCGGCGCATTCTCGCTCACCTCGTCGGATTCACAGGCCATGGGCCGCGTGGGGGAAGTGATTATCCGCACCTGGCAAGTGGCGCACCGCATGAAGGTGCAGCGCGGCGCACTGCCGGAAGAGACCGGCGATAACGATAATTTCCGTGTGAAGCGCTATATCGCCAAATACACCATTAATCCGGCTCTTACCCACGGCATCGCCCATGAGGTCGGTTCTATTGAGGCGGGCAAGCTGGCGGATCTGGTGGTCTGGTCCCCCGCTTTCTTTGGCGTCAAGCCGGCCACCATCGTCAAAGGCGGGATGATCGCCTGCGCGCCGATGGGCGATATCAACGCCTCGATCCCCACGCCGCAGCCGGTACATTACCGCCCGATGTTTGGTGCTCTTGGCGCCGCACGCCACGCCACGCGACTGACGTTTGTTTCCCAGGCCGCCAGCGAGAACGGCGTCCAGCAGCAGCTCAATCTGCAAAGCGCCACCGCGGTGGTGAAAGGCTGCCGGACGGTGAAAAAGGCCGACATGATCCACAACGATTTACAGCCGAATATCACCGTTGACTCGCAAACCTATGAGGTACGCGTCGACGGCGAACTGATAACCAGCGAACCGGCCGACGTTCTACCGATGGCGCAACGCTATTTCCTGTTTTGAGGAGTCATGATGATCTATTTAACCCAACGCCTGGACCACGCGCACCCGATTACCGCCAGCGTAACGCTGCCGATTGACGTGCGGGTGAAAAGCCGCGCCCGCGTGGCGCTGAACGATGGCCGCGACGCCGGGCTGATGCTGCCGCGCGGTCTGCTGCTGCGCGGGGGCGACCTGCTGACGACAGACGACGGTAGCGAGGTCATTGAAGTGATCGCAGCAGCAGAGTCGGTTTCCGTGGTGCGCTGCGCCGACCCGTTCCTGCTCGCCCGCGCCTGTTATCACCTGGGCAACCGTCACGTGCCGCTGCAAATCATGCCCGGCGAACTGCGCTACCACCACGACCACGTCCTCGACGACATGCTGCGTCAGTTTGGGCTGGAGGTGGCCTTCGCCAGCCTGCCGTTTGAACCGGAAGCGGGCGCTTATACAAGCGATGCCCATAGCCATAGCCACTCCCACGCTCATTCACATTAAGGACTCATCATGCGTAAGTATTTGCCCTTGTTATTGCTGGCCGTTTCCGTTCCGGCGCTCGCCCATCCGGGACACGGGAGCGACAGCTTTCAGGCCGGTTTTCTCCATCCGCTAACCGGGCTGGATCACCTGCTGATGCTCACCGGCGCGGGCGTGCTCTCGGCGCTGAGTGGCCGCAAGCTCCTGCTGCCGTTTGCCACGCTCGGGATGATGCTCGTTGGCGCGATTGCGGGCAGCCTGCTCGGCGGCTTTAGCGGCATGGAGATGCTGATTATCGCCTCGCTGGCGGTCTGCGGCGTGATGATGTTTAAGACTGAAAATCGCCTGCTGCTGGCGGTACCAGCCCTGGCGATGTTCCACGGCTGGGCGCACGGGGTGGAAATGTCCGGCCACAGCTTCTGGCTGTTCACCAGTGGGTTCATGCTCGCCAGCGCCACGGTGCTGTGCGCCAGCTTCACGGTGGGGCTGCTGCTGCGCCGTCACGACGGCCTGCGTAAAACCTTCGGCGGCGGGCTGATTGCTTCCGCTCTGCTGGCGCTGATTGCCTGATGGAGCACACCCGCCAGCGGCTGCGCCTGATGCAGCTCTCCAGCAGCAGCCTGCCGGTCGGGTCATTTACCTGGTCGCAGGGGCTGGAGTGGGCCGTTGAAGCGGGCTGGATCATCGACGCCGACGCCTTCAGGCGCTGGCAAATCCAGCAGATGGAGCGGAGCTTTTTCTGCGTCGATCTGCCGCTGTTTATCCGTCTTTATCAGGCCTGTGAGCAAAGCGATCTTAGAAAGGCAAAACGCTGGACGGCATACCTGCTCGCCTGCCGGGAAACGCGCGAGCTGCGCGATGAGGAGCGCAACCGTGGCGCGGCCTTCACGCGCCTGATTAAAAGCTGGGAACCTGACTGCCCTGCTGAATGGCTGACACTGTGCATGCAGAGCCAGCTCATCGGCATGGCGTGGCTCGGCGTGCGCTGGGGCATTGGCGCGCGCGAACTGGCGCTGAGCCTCGGCTACAGCTGGATTGAGAGCGCGGTGATGGCAGGCGTCAAGCTCGTACCGTTTGGGCAGCAGGCTGCGCAGCAGCTGATTATCGACCTGAGCGACCACTTCGCCGCCGGGTTCGAAGAGGTATTTTTACGTGACGACGACGCGCTGGGCGCAGCCACGCCGCTGTCTGCTATCGCCTCCGCACGCCACGAAACCCAATATTCACGTCTATTCCGTTCCTGAGGAGTCAACATGGCTGATTACAAACATCCCCTGCGCGTCGGCGTAGGCGGCCCGGTAGGGTCGGGTAAAACCGCACTGCTGGAAGCGCTCTGCAAGGCAATGCGCGACACGTACCATCTGGCGGTGGTGACCAACGATATCTACACCAAAGAGGATCAGCGCATCCTGACCGAGGCGGGCGCGCTAGAGCCGGAGCGCATCGTAGGCGTGGAGACCGGCGGCTGCCCGCATACCGCCATCCGCGAAGATGCCTCGATGAACCTGGCGGCGGTGGAAGCGTTAAGCGAGAAATTCGGCAATCTGGATCTGATCTTCGTTGAAAGCGGCGGCGATAACCTGAGCGCGACGTTCAGCCCGGAGCTGGCGGATCTGACCATATACGTGATCGACGTGGCCGAAGGGGAAAAAATCCCGCGCAAGGGCGGACCGGGGATCACTAAATCCGATTTTCTGGTGATCAACAAAACCGATCTCGCGCCGTACGTGGGGGCATCGCTGGAGGTAATGGAACGCGACACTCACCGCATGCGCGGGGAGCGTCCGTGGACGTTTACCAACCTGAAAGCGGGTGACGGTCTGGCGACGATTATTGCGTTTCTGGAAGAGAAAGGGATGTTGCGGGTGTAGCGCCATGCTCCCCTCTCCCTGTGGGAGAGGGTTAGGGTGAGGGTTACGCCTCCGGCAGTTCAGCCAGCGGCCAGCGTGGACGCACGGACACGCTCAGGTCAGCCGTTGCGCCTGCGTTCAGGCGCACCATCCCGGCATAGGCGATCATCGCCCCGTTATCGGTACAGAATTCCGGACGGGCGTAG
Organism: Enterobacter cloacae; assembly: GCF_011078175.1. GTDB lineage: Bacteria > Pseudomonadota > Gammaproteobacteria > Enterobacterales > Enterobacteriaceae > Enterobacter > Enterobacter cloacae_Q. The sequence goes on along the minus strand of NZ_JAALCJ010000008.1, from coordinate 207,164 downwards.
AACACTTCCCCGCGACGCTTTTGCATCATCTCCGCCAGCTTCGCGCGCAGCGTGCGGTTGGCGCTAACGCCGCCCGCCATCACCAGGCGCTTAAAGCCGGTCTGATCCAGCGCGCGTTTGCACTTGATCATCAGCGTATCCACTACCGCGTCTTCAAACGCACGGGCAATGTCGGCACGCGTCTGCTCGCTGTCATCATTATTACGGATCGTATTCGCCGCGAAGGTTTTCAGACCGGAGAAGCTGAAGTCCAGCCCCGGACGATCGGTCATTGGACGCGGGAAGACAAAGCGCCCTTCCGTTCCCTGCGACGCCATTTTGGAGAGCATCGGGCCGCCGGGATAGTCCAGCCCCAGCAGCTTGGCGGTTTTGTCGAACGCTTCACCGGCGGCGTCGTCGATCGACTCGCCCAGCAGCTCGTACTTGCCAATGCCCGTCACGCTAATCAGCTGCGTATGCCCGCCGGAGACCAGCAGCGCCACAAACGGGAATTCAGGTGGATTATCTTCCAGCATCGGCGCCAGAAGATGCCCTTCCATATGGTGAACCGGAATCGCCGGCACATCCCACGCGAAGGCCAGCGAACGGCCAACCGTTGCGCCGACCAGCAGCGCGCCCACCAGACCCGGGCCTGCGGTATAGGCCACGGCATCAATATCTTTTGCACACAGCCCGGCCTCTTTCAGCGCCGCCTGAATCAGGGGAACCGTTTTACGTACGTGGTCACGAGAGGCCAGTTCAGGCACGACGCCGCCGTAGTCAGCATGCAATTTCACCTGACTATACAGTTGGTTGGCCAAAAGCCCTTTTTCGTCGTCGTAAATCGCGATGCCGGTTTCATCGCAGGATGTTTCAATACCCAGTACACGCATGACTTGTTTTACCTCGTTTCAGTACCGCGCAGTGTAGAGCCTGGGCGGATTGTTGTAAAACTTTGTTCGCCCCAGGAAGAAGCCTCGTGTATACTCCTCACCCTTATTAAAGTCCCTTTCAAAATCGCATCGGTGCTTTACAAAGCAGCAGCATTTGCAGTAAAATTCCGCACCATTTTGAAATAAGCTGGCGTTGATGCCAGCGGCAAACCGAATTTATTAAAGGTGAGAGTTACATGCCGGTAATTAAAGTACGTGAAAACGAGCCGTTCGACGTAGCACTGCGTCGCTTCAAACGTTCATGCGAGAAAGCAGGTGTTCTGGCTGAAGTTCGTCGTCGTGAGTTTTATGAAAAACCAACGACCGAACGTAAGCGCGCTAAAGCTTCCGCTGTGAAACGTCACGCGAAGAAACTGGCTCGCGAAAACGCACGCCGTACTCGTCTGTACTAATCTGTTGAGGGCTACAGCCCTCAATTGACAGACAGAGTTGTAGTCGTAAGGCCGTGCTTCCGGAAGGAATGCGCGGCTTGTTTTCGTTTATAAGTCGCTTAAATTTTTGGGGCATATGGCCGGAAGAATCCCACGCGTTTTCATCAATGACCTGCTCGCCAGAACCGACATCGTCGATCTCATCGACGCGCGGGTAAAGCTGAAAAAGCAGGGCAAGAACTACCATGCGTGCTGTCCGTTCCATAACGAAAAAACCCCCTCTTTCACCGTAAACGGTGAAAAACAGTTCTACCATTGCTTCGGCTGTGGCGCACACGGTAATGCCGTCGATTTTTTGATGAACTACGACAAGCTCGAGTTCGTTGAAACCGTCGAAGAGCTGGCGGCGATGCATAACCTTGAAGTGCCGTATGAAGCGGGCAGTGGGCCAAGTCAGATCGAGCGCCATCAGCGACAAACGCTGTATCAGTTGATGGATGGCCTGAATTCGTTTTACCAACAGTCTCTTAAGCACTCTGCGGCTGAGCCTGCGCGTCAGTATCTGACCAAGCGCGGACTGAGCGACGATGTGATTGCGCGTTTCGCTATTGGTTACGCCCCGCCCGGCTGGGACAACGTGTTAAAGCGTTTTGGCGGCAATAGCGAAGATCGTAAGTCTCTCATCGATGCAGGCATGCTGGTCACCAATGACCAGGGACGAAGCTACGACCGCTTCCGTGAACGGGTGATGTTCCCGATCCGCGACAAGCGTGGCCGGGTGATTGGTTTTGGTGGTCGCGTGCTGGGTGATGCCCTGCCGAAATACCTTAACTCCCCGGAAACCGATATTTTCCATAAGGGCCGCCAGCTTTACGGTCTTTATGAGGCACAGCAGGATAACGCGGAACCTCCGCGTCTTCTGGTCGTCGAAGGCTATATGGACGTTGTCGCGCTGGCGCAGTACGACATCAACTACGCGGTGGCGTCGTTAGGGACGTCCACCACAGCCGATCATATTCAACTGCTGTTCAGGGTGACCAACAACGTCATCTGCTGTTACGACGGTGACCGCGCAGGACGCGACGCCGCCTGGCGAGCGCTGGAAACCGCGCTGCCCTATATGACCGACGGGCGTCAGCTACGCTTTATGTTTCTGCCCGACGGTGAAGACCCGGATACGCTGGTGCGTAAAGAGGGCAAAGCGGCGTTTGAAGCGCGGATGGAGCAGGCTCAGCCGCTCTCCACGTTTTTGTTTAACAGCCTGATGCCGCAGGTCGATTTGAGTACCCCTGACGGGCGCGCGCAGCTCAGTACGCTGGCGCTGCCGTTAATCAGCCAGGTGCCCGGCGAAACGCTGCGTATCTATCTGCGTCAGGAGTTAGGCAACAAGCTCGGTATTCTGGATGACAGCCAGCTTGAACGTTTAATGCCGAAACAGGCTGAAAACGGCACGGTTCGCCCCGCGCCTCAGCTAAAACGCACAACCATGCGTATACTGATAGGGTTACTGGTGCAAAACCCCGAACTTGCGCCGCAAGTGCCGTCGCTGGCGGGTTTGAACCACGATAAATTGCCCGGGCTTGGCTTATTTTCAGAACTGGTCAACACGTGTTTGTCTCAGCCAGGTCTGACCACCGGACAACTTTTAGAACATTATCGCGGCACAAAAGAGGCCGCTACCCTTGAAAAACTGTCGATGTGGGACGATATAGCAGATAAGGACATTGCAGAAAAAACGTTCACCGACTCGCTCAACCATATGTTTGATTCGATGCTTGAGTTGCGCCAGGAAGAGTTGATAGCTCGCGAGCGCACGCACGGCTTAAGCAGCGAAGAACGCCGGGAACTCTGGATGATTAACCAGGAACTGGCGAAGAAATAAAAAATTTAACGGCTTAAGTGCCGAATATCGATCGGGAAGCCCCCGGCAGCCGCACTGAGAGGCAGCGGCAAAAATATAAGTACGCCCTCGCTTTAAAGGTTGGCAGCCCCATCGCCGACACCAATCAAACGAATTAAGTGTGGATACCGTCTTATGGAGCAAAACCCGCAGTCACAGCTGAAACTTCTTGTCCAACGCGGTAAGGAGCAAGGCTATCTGACCTATGCCGAGGTCAATGACCATCTGCCGGAAGATATCGTCGATTCAGATCAGATCGAAGACATCATCCAAATGATCAATGACATGGGCATTCAGGTGATGGAAGAAGCACCGGATGCCGATGATCTGTTGCTGGCTGAAACCTCCAACAACACTGACGAAGATGCGGAAGAAGCTGCTGCACAGGTCCTGTCCAGCGTGGAATCTGAAATCGGGCGTACTACTGACCCGGTCCGCATGTATATGCGCGAAATGGGTACCGTTGAACTGTTGACCCGCGAAGGCGAAATTGACATCGCAAAACGCATCGAAGACGGGATCAACCAGGTTCAGTGCTCTGTTGCCGAATACCCTGAAGCGATTACTTATCTGCTGGAGCAGTACGATCGCGTTGAAGCGGAAGAAGCGCGCCTGTCTGACCTGATCACCGGTTTTGTTGACCCGAACGCTGAAGAAGATATGGCGCCAACCGCCACTCACGTCGGTTCTGAGCTGTCTCAGGAAGAGATGGATGATGACGAAGACGAAGATGAAGAAGACGACGACGACAGCAGCGACGACGACAACAGCATCGACCCTGAACTGGCGCGTGAGAAGTTTGCCGAGCTGCGTACCCAGTACGAAGTGACGCGTGACACCATCAAAGCGAAAGGCCGCAGCCATGCCGCCGCTCAGGAAGAGATCCTGAAGCTGTCTGAAGTGTTCAAACAGTTCCGCCTGGTGCCAAAACAGTTCGACTACCTGGTGAACAGCATGCGCGTGATGATGGATCGCGTACGTACCCAGGAACGCATCATCATGAAGCTGTGCGTTGAACAGTGCAAAATGCCGAAGAAGAACTTCATCACCCTCTTCACCGGCAATGAAACCAGCGAAACCTGGTTCAACGCCGCAATTGCAATGAACAAGCCGTGGTCTGAAAAGCTGCACGACGTGAAAGAAGATGTGCAGCGCGGCCTGCAAAAACTGCATCAGATTGAAGAAGAGACCGGCCTGACCATCGAGCAGGTGAAAGACATCAACCGTCGTATGTCCATCGGTGAAGCGAAAGCCCGCCGTGCGAAGAAAGAGATGGTTGAAGCGAACTTACGTCTGGTTATCTCTATCGCCAAGAAATACACCAACCGTGGCCTGCAATTCCTGGATCTGATTCAGGAAGGCAACATCGGTCTGATGAAAGCGGTAGATAAGTTTGAATACCGTCGTGGTTACAAGTTCTCCACCTATGCTACCTGGTGGATCCGTCAGGCGATCACCCGCTCTATCGCAGACCAGGCGCGCACCATCCGTATTCCGGTGCATATGATTGAGACCATCAACAAACTCAACCGTATCTCTCGCCAGATGTTGCAGGAGATGGGTCGCGAGCCGACCCCGGAAGAGCTGGCTGAACGCATGCTGATGCCGGAAGACAAGATCCGTAAGGTGCTGAAAATCGCTAAAGAGCCAATCTCCATGGAAACGCCAATCGGTGATGATGAAGATTCGCATCTGGGTGATTTCATCGAGGATACTACCCTCGAGCTGCCGCTGGACTCTGCCACCACCGAGAGCCTGCGTGCCGCTACGCACGACGTTCTGGCTGGCCTGACCGCCCGTGAAGCCAAAGTATTGCGTATGCGTTTCGGTATCGATATGAACACCGACCACACGCTGGAAGAAGTGGGTAAACAGTTTGACGTGACCCGCGAACGTATCCGTCAGATCGAAGCGAAGGCGCTGCGTAAGCTGCGTCACCCAAGCCGCTCTGAAGTGCTGCGTAGCTTCCTGGACGATTAACCTGTATTCCTGGTAGTATGAAGCCCCGATTTTTCATCGGGGCTTTTTTTTTAAAGTTTCGCCAGACGCCATTTCGAATCGTCAGGAAGTGGAATCAATCCCGAGCTGTCACCATTAATCCCATAGACCAGTGCCTTGAAAGAATTCAGCAAAAACTGGATCTGCAACGTGGTAATAAAGCTGTCGATTTTTCGCGAGTCGGTTGCCGACTGACATGCGTCGACAAAAACTCGTCCTTTATATCCGGGTGGGATCAACGAATGAATATTGATGAAACACTGGGCGCCATTGAGATAAAAGTCACGGTCACCATCCCGATCGCCAATCACCGGCCTGCCTTCATCACCCTGGAACGCGCCGTGGGCAATAATAAACAGATCTTCTTCAACATCTAGTGGCGGAATAGCACTATGGAAAACTTTATAGTAGCTGCGAAATACTTCCGGCTCTTTAAGGACAGACTCGGCCGCAATATCCACCAGTTCAGGATCGTCAGTACATACGATAATAATCATCATCACTCTCCTCTGAATTATTTCACAGCCCATGTATTGTCGAGATTGAGTACGACATCCACGTTATAGACGTTAGGGTTAAAGCTGATCTGCTGTGCGTTGGTGATGCTCTCCGTGTCCAGCACTTCGCCCGTTTCATAATCGCCAAAGGTCACCCAGTAGACCGGATGCGGCGTATAGGAGAACTGCAAATTCGGCTGCGCCTCTTTGGCAAAGGTGCCCGCTCCCGACATAGCGATGCCTACAGAGACCTGATCGAAAGGCACCGTATTATCGTTATGAACGTAAAGCGTGCCGGGACGCCCGCCAGTGACCTGATCCCGGAAGGTTAACGCGTTACGGGAAGAGGTCAGCGTAACGTTGTTATTTTTAGTGAGATCGGCAGGCCACGTTTGTGATGCATCAAATTTCACACCCGGCACCAGCGGACCGGTTTCATCCCAGATAAACGCGTAATCAATGGTCCAGCTAAACTGTACGCGGGTAGTAGGATGCGCAGGCTCGGTAAACCATGCCAGAGACATCAGCTGCGGGTCGGCAATATCCGGTGCAGTCTGGTAGACGCAAATTTTGCCGTAGTTACGCGTGTTGTTTTGAAAAGTAAGCGTGTATTGTTGTGACATTTTCTTTTCCTCTTAAGATTGTGATATTGTGTTTATTTCTAAAAATAATAACTAAAGCACTTCACCTCCTTTTTGTTTATCGGTAGTAGAACGAATCATCCTTATATTTCGCATACTCACTCCAAACGTACGCGTTAATTCTGTCGAAGAGGCATTATCTCGCATAGCCATTTGCATTGCTGCACGCCGAATGGCGATAAAAACACCCCAGGCTGAAGGTAATTCAATATTCCCGGCCGAATCAACACGCATTAACAATCGGTTATACTGTTCGGCTGAAATATCAATGCCGTAGAGCTTTTTAAAGCGTTCCTGCTTTTTCGGAAGGTATATTTTCCTGCCGCCAAAGCCGTAAATCATATGAAACAGCGTTGAAAACCCACAGACCCTGCTATCTCCGCCGCAGCCCAGGGCATTGCGGATAAAACGTAATGTGGATAGCTTTCACAAAACTGAATCAGTTCCTTTTCATTTTCTGAGCTCATTGCTGGTAAGCCGGAAAAAATGACAGGGTAAGCCTGCAAAAAATGATGGTTACATTTATTATTCATACTTACCTCATGGATCGTTTTTATTTACTGCAACAGGCAATTTGAATAAGACAGGTAAAGTATTAATCGCTTAAAAGAATATAGACACGGAGGAAGAGTTCCCCCGCGTTAGAAATGAGTATGTTTAATGAAGCTGAGATTAATTATATTTAAGAGGCGCTACATAAAAATCAGATGCAACGCCGGATAAAACAAGAATATATTACAATCCCCTACTCATTAGCGCCTCATCCAGTTCCCGATACGCCTCCACCAGCTTATCCAGCGTAGCCCTGTTAAGCCCGCTCGGATTCGGCAGCACCCACACCTGCGTCACGCCAATGGTGATGCTCTGCTTACCCCACTTAGCACCGCGCTGGCTGAACGCCTGCTCGTAGGCCTGCTTGCCGAGGATCGCCAGCGCGGCGGGCTGATAGTCCTCTATCTTCCTGACCAGTTCCCGACCGCCGCTGCGTAACTCATGCAGGTTGACCTCGCTGGCCTGTACCGTTGGCCGCTCGACCAGCATAGTAATGCCGCAGCGCGTATCCAGCAGGTGCTGCTCCTCTTCAGGTTTGAGTAGCCTGTCGGTGAACCCGGCCTGGTAGATCACCTTCCAGAAGCGATTTCCCGGATGAGCGAAGTGAAATCCGGTGTGCGCCGATGACTTTCCAGGATTGATACCGCAGAACACCACCCGCAGGCCAGGGGCCAGAATATCGTTGATCATCTCTACTCCTGTCTATGCATCTTGAGATAAGTATAAAGGATTGATTATGCATTGTTTATAAAAACAGCAGGCAGGTGTGAATGGCTGGATTGCTGAGGGGAGTTACTTTATAATTCACCGCCATGGCCCCTTAGCTCAGTGGTTAGAGCAGGCGACTCATAATCGCTTGGTCGCTGGTTCAAGTCCAGCAGGGGCCACCAAATTTTAGCTTTAGAATCATCCAGTTAAGCCACTCGAATGAGTGGCTTTTTTGTTGGATGAATGACAGATGCCCCTTTTTGCCCCCTGACTTTTTTCGCAGGCATTCGCCAGGCGATATCCTGCTTCTGATTTTTGCCGCGCCCTGTGCAAGTCGATAAGGAACCCACCACACGTAGCCCGGCCTGCCGCTTCCCCTCACAAACTCTAAAAACTAAAGAAATCCCCCGTCGCGCCGATCATCATCCGTGTGTATTATTTCCCGTAGCTTTTACAACAACTAACCTTAACTCAAACACTTAAGCGCCAGAGCGAAAGGCATCATGAGCACACCGATCAAACGGCTAGAAATCATTAAAAATGCCATTGAGCTGGAAGATGACGATATCATCCTGAGCCAGCTGAAACGCCTCAAAGCGGACGCCTTTGACGATGATCTCCTGTCCATCGTCGCGGCGCTTGAGCAGAAAAATTACACCGCAGCCCTTCGCGCTATCACCGCCTGGCTTCAAAGCCAGCGTGCCGTTACTCCGTGGCGTGACCCGCAGCTTGCCGCCAGCAAGCTGGAGCTGAAAGCCCTGGAAGCGCGTCTGCGCGATCTGATTGATCGCCGTAACGCCCGGGTACAACAGCTTGATGAGTTCAACGATCTCTATTTCTCCCGCCTCGGGCCGTTGATGCAGCAGATCCTCGCCCTGCGTAAAACGCTGGCGGAGCTTAACCTGCGTCGTCAGCAGGCGGAGACGCGTCGTCGGGAAGAGGATTACCGCCGCTGCCAGGAGTATATGGCGCAGGCCGTGGAGGTTTTGTCGACGCTCACCCAGCGCTGGCGAGATCTGCCCGCGGATTCCGTCCAGGCAGCAGAGGCGCGCAAGCATCTTCAGCAGCAAAGCAATCTGATTGCCAACCTGCTGGCCGAAGCGATGGAGCTTGAAAACGGTTTAACGCGTGAAGAAGAGCCGGCGCGTCAGGCACGCGATGAGGCCAACGAAGAGTACAAGAAGTATCGCGAACAGCATCGTGATGCTGAAGTGCGCCTGCGTAAAGGGAAGGATCTCTCTGAAGAGGATCGGAACGAACTGAAGCGGCTCTGGCGTCAGGCGAGCAAGCTATGCCACCCGGATTTAGTTGCCGATGATTTAAAAGAAGAAGCCAACAGGATGATGGTGCAGCTCAACCAGGCCAAACAGCGCGGCGACGTAAAGGCCATTCGCTCGCTGGTCGCCCGTCTGCAACAAGGGTTCGAACCGATGATGGCGAGCGACAGGCTGAACGACCTGGAACGTATTCGCAAAAAAATGGCGCAGGTGCGTGAGCAAATCGACACCCTGGTGAACGAGCTGGCAGAGCTGGAGAAAGAAGAGTCCTGGCTGCTCGTCTCGTCGCTCAGCAATATGGAAGCCTACTTTGCCCAGCAGGAGAAAGCGCTGAAAGAGGTATGCGCCTCGCTCGAACATCAGGTGAGCGAAGCGCAGCTGGATCCCGCAGCCTGATTATTTGGCGTGCCAGTACGCGCTGGCGCGCACCAGCAGTGGGTCAATTGCGTCGGTTTCAAACTGACGGCTAAGGCGTTTCACCACCTTCCCCTCTCCGGTCAGCCAGATAAAGTAATCTTCGTCCGGCACGGCCAACGCTGCAAGATGATCCGCCACCGCCTGCTCGTTGTGGCCGATAACCCAGGTAATGTTGAACCCGCTCAGGTGCTTCAGGTACGCTTTGTACGATGCATCGCCCACCGTGACGACGGCGTGAACGTCCGGGCGTGCCGGCAGTTTTTCGATGCTTTCCAAACGGCGGCGCAGCGCGGGCATGCCCGACTCGTCGCACACGTACAGCTGCCAGGCGTAATCTTCCGGCACCACCAGCGAACCGCGCGGACCGCCGATGGTCAGCCTGTCGCCCACCTTCGCCTCTGTCGCCCAGTTGCTGGCAATGCCGCCGTCATGAATGAAGAAATCGAGCGCCAGCTCATGTTTTTCGCCATCGTACAGCGGGGTATAGTCACGCGACTGCGGACGCACGCCGTCCCCCCAGTCAATGCCTTCATCGGTCACGACAGGCGGTACGAAGGGAGTGCCCGATGCCGGGAAAAAGACTTTGGTATGGTCGTCAAAGCCGCGGGAGCTAAAGCCCTCCAGCGCCTCGCCGCTTAATACAATGCGCTGAAATCCTGCGCTGACTCGCTCAGTGCGTAGCACGTTCAACTCGCGAAAACACAGGTCATTACGGACACGTTGAGGGTAACGGGTAGATGCCATGTTGATGCCCTTTTCAGGTGAATACGATATATCGAAATGAATTTTTAATGATAATGATTGCTATTAACTCAGAAATCAAGATTTTTTAGATTGCATCTGAATATATCTTAGATATAGTTTAGATATATCAAATTGAGGAAAAAACATGCGACACGAACATGAGGGCGGTGGACGTCGGCCACGATTTTTTGGCCATGGCGATCTGCGGCTGGTGATCCTGGATATTCTGACCCGCAATGCGAGCCATGGCTACGAGCTGATAAAAGAGATCGAGAACCTGACGCAGGGACATTACACGCCAAGCCCTGGCGTGATCTACCCGACGCTGGATTATTTGCAGGATCAGGCGCTTATCACCATTACCGAGGAAGAGAACGGCCGTAAGCGGATTGCGATTAACGCCGCCGGAGAACAGTGGCTGGAAAATAACCGGGAACAGCTGGAGCAGATCCAGACGCGTATCAAGGCGCGCTCCGTCGGATTCCAGCTGCGCAAAAACCCGCAGATGAAGCGGGCCCTGGAAAACTTTAAAGCGGTATTAGACCTCAAGGTAAATCAGGGAGAGCTCAGCGACGCGCAGCTCAAACAAATTATCGGCGTGATTGACCGCGCGGCGCTAGAGATCTCCCAGCTGGATTAAGCCAGCACGCCGTCGCTCACGCGGAACACCCGGACCAGCTCTTTCAGGTGCATCGCCTGTTCGTTAAGGGATGCGGCCGCCGCAACGGACTCCTCTACCAGCGCAGAGTTCTGCTGTGTGGTAGCGTCTATCAGGCCAATGGCGCTATTGATCTGCGAGATGCCTTCCGTCTGTTCGTGGCTGGCCTGGCGAATTTCACGCAGGATAACATCCATCTCCTCCACGTTGCCGACCATCCCGTTGATAAGCCCGCTGGCTTTCTCCACAAGGTTCATGCCGTCCTGCGTCTGGCTTGTGGAACTTTCAATCAATTGACGAATTTCACTTGCGGATGTTGCACTTTTCTGCGCGAGCTGGCGCACCTCGCCCGCCACGACCGCAAAGCCGCGACCATGCTCACCCGCGCGCGCCGCTTCGACCGCCGCGTTTAGCGCCAGTATGTTAGTCTGGAAGGCAATGGCGTCGATCAGGTCGATAATGTCGGACATTCTGTTCGATGTTTCGTTAATCAGGCGCATCTTGCTGGTGACCTGCTTCATCATCTCGCCGTTGTTTTTCACGACGGCGGCTGCATCGGCAGACAGGTTCGTCGCTTCTCCGGTGTGCGACGCGGTGTTCTTCACCGTGGCGGTGATCTGCTCCATCGACGCGGCCGTCTGTTCAACGGAACTGGCCTGCTCCTCCGTGCGGGCAGCCAGATCCTGGTTGCCCGCGACAATCTGCGCGGCGGCGCTGGAGATGTTTTCCGATCCGGTTTGCACCTGCTGCACAATCTCCAGCAGACGCGTTTTCATCTCCATCAGTGCGGTGAGTAACCTTCCGGTCTCATCTTTACCGTGCGAGGTCATGCTTCCGGTGAGATCGCCCTCGGCAATGGCTTGTGCAAAATTCACCGCGTCGTTCAGCGGGCGGGTAATGGATCGCACGATGAACCAGCCAATCAGGCTGGCTGCCGCGATGCTGAAAAGCGTAATCAGGATCAGCAGGAGACGATTGGTACGGAAATCGCCTTCTACCTGCTCGCCCGCACTCTGCATCTCCCGGTCCTGGATCGCAATTAACGCCTGCACTTTTGCTTTGTAGGACTGTTGCAGTTTCAGGGTGTGGGTCATCATCTCGTTTAGCGCTCCCGCACGGTCGTTATTCTGCACGGCCTGTAAAATGCGGTAGCGCGAGTCAAGATACTGCTGGCGTACGCCGTGGATATCCGCCAGCACCTGTTGGGATTTTTTATCCTTGAGAACGTTGTCCAGCTCGTTCAGGATTGCGGTGATACGCTCGCTAATTGCCTTCAGACGCTGCTCTGATTGCGCCGTGTACGTCCCCTGTTCGTCCAACAGCATGAGCTGCTGTGTGCTGATAAATTCCTGGAAGTTGTCGATTAACTGGTTCGCTTTTACCGTGGTTGGATAGTCGCTGGTAAGGATAGTTTGCATTCCATTGTTTGCCCGATTCAGGCTCATCAGGGACAAACTTGCGCTGACGATCATCAGGACAATAAATAATCCAAACGCCAGAAATAATTTCGTGCCGATCTTTACGTCATGTATAAACATATTTACCCCATCGATGTGATTATTTCTCAGACGATCGCTGTTATCGGTAGAAAACGAGCTAACTTTATGACTTTGATCGTTTTTTTATTTATCACATTCAATAAGCTTGGGGCGTAGCAATTAAAAATCGGGCGCTTTTTTTAGTAACTTAATATTTCATTAACAATATAACTTATTCAGGAAAACAAAAAGCCGTTTACCCCGGAGGAATAAACGGCTTTACGGAAGCATACGTTACTTAATGAAGCACGGTAACCGCATCTTCGAGGCGTCCGGCCCGGTGCTTAACCATCGCGGAAATCTGTGCGCTCTCTTCGACCAGGTCAGCATTTTTCTGTGTAATGCTGTCCAGCTCTGCCACAGCACGGGTTAGCTCTGTCAAGCCTGTCGCCTGCTCGGAAGTGGAGTGGCTGATCTGCGCGATAAGCTGCGTGACGTTTTTCACCTGCTCGACAATATCATCCATAGTACGCCCCGCGGCATGTACCTGATCGGCACCCGACTGCACTTTGCTGGCGCTGGCGTCGATCAGTTTACGAATATCGTTAGCCGCGTTCGCGCTGCGGCTGGCCAGATGACGCACTTCGCCCGCCACCACCGCAAAGCCTTTACCCTGCTCGCCCGCGCGCGCCGCCTCAACCGCGGCGTTCAGCGCCAGAATATTGGTCTGGAAGGCGATGTCATTGATAAGCGAGGTAATTGAGCCAATGCGCTGGGTACTGTCTGCAATGTCATCCATGGTTTTCACCACGGTCTGCATCACGGTGCCTCCCTGCGTGGCCGCGCTGCTGGCCGCCATCGAGAGCTTGTCGACTTCGGCTGCGGTCTCAGAATTACTCTGCACCGACGCCGCCATCTGGTTCATTGTTGCCACGGTCTGCTGCACATTTGCCACGGTCTGGCGCGTGCGGTCGTTAAGATCTTCATTGCCCTGCGCCAGCCTGTCGCTACCGTCGCGCACGCTCACTACCTGGCTGGAAACGTCGTTGATTAGCCAGCGGCACATCAGCCCCAGTTGGCCGACGGCCCGCAGCGTCAGCCCCAGTTCATCGCTGCGGTTAAGATGCTGAACGCTGTTACGCTCTCCTGTAGCGACCCTGAGCGCCTGCCGTGCGACATTTTCCACCGGGCGGACAATCTGCTGTTCAAACACCAGAGTGCCAAGCAGCATCACCACGGCAGCCGCAACCAGAGAAGCCCAGCCCGCGGCACTGGCAATCAGCGTTGCGGCCATCACCGCAAAAAGTACTGCCATCACGCTACGTACGCGCCAGCGCAGCGGCATCGCCGGTAATTTGCCGAGCCAGCCTTTGCGCACCACCAGCCCTTTATGAATGCGTTTTTTGCAGCGTCCTTCGTTGAGCGCTTTATAAAGCGGCTCCACCGCGGCAATCTCGTCCTGCGTGGCGCGGGTACGAATGGACATATAGCCCGTCATTTGGCCATTACGCACCATCGGCACCGCATTCGCGCGTACCCAGTAGTGATCGCCATTTTTACGACGGTTTTTGACAATCCCGCTCCAGGGCTCGCCTTTTTGCAGCGTGTACCACATATCGGCAAACGCCGCTTTCGGCATATCCGGGTGGCGCACAATGTTGTGCGGCTGCCCGAGCAGCTCCTGGAGCGAAAAGCCGCTCACTTGCACAAAAGTGTCGTTAGTGTGGGTCATGTAGCTGTGGAGGTCGGTGGTCGACATAAGCGTGGTGTCATCGTCCAGCGGATATTCATTCTGGGTGACATAGTCAGGAGAGGACATAGTGAGCATCCCTTGCAGGTTATTTGAATGTTAATTTTGTTGCTTATGTTTTTTCGGCGATAAAAAATTTATCTTTAGTTGTTAACTATGATTGAGATCGCAAATCTCAGTTAAACCGCACTTTTCGTGCGATTTTATAATTAATTGATTTAAAATACTTTCTGGCTGAAACTACCTATAAAGCATGATCCTCCGATGCACACGTAAGTCGCACTCGCTGCCCTACGCCAGTGCAGTTGACAAAAACCCTGTCCCCGGCTCGCTATCCCTTATCCCGTGCGGCGCGCAATGGCGTGATTAAATATTGTGCAACTTTGATTTCACCTGGCATTTATCCCGATTTTTGTTAAGGCATCTGAGGTGGCGTAATCCCTGCAATACTTAACTCAGTATCATGTGATACGCGATCCCCGGGAGCATATTTTGAACAGGTTACCTTCCAGCGCCTCGGCTCTTGCCTGTACCGCGCACGCACTGAATCTCATCGAAAAACGAACGCTCGATCATGAGGAGATGAAACAACTTAACCGAGAGGTCATTGATTACTTTAAAGAGCATGTGAATCCGGGTTTTCTGGAGTATCGCAAATCTGTTACCGCCGGCGGGGATTACGGAGCCGTAGAGTGGCAAGCGGGAAGTCTGAACACGCTTGTCGACACCCAGGGACAGGAGTTTATCGATTGCCTGGGTGGTTTTGGTATTTTCAACGTGGGGCACCGTAATCCAGTTGTGGTTTCCGCCGTACAGAATCAACTTGCGAAACAACCTCTCCATAGTCAGGAACTGCTCGACCCGCTTCGCGCCATGCTCGCGAAAACGCTGGCGGCCTTAACGCCCGGCAAGCTGAAATACAGCTTCTTTAGCAACAGCGGCACGGAATCGGTCGAAGCGGCGATTAAACTCGCTAAAGCGTACCAGTCGCCGCGTGGGAAATTCACCTTCATTGCCACCAGCGGCGCGTTCCACGGAAAATCCCTGGGCGCTCTGTCGGCGACCGCCAAATCCACCTTCCGCAAACCGTTTATGCCGCTGCTGCCGGGCTTCCGCCACGTGCCGTTTGGCGACATCAACGCCATGCGTACCGCGCTGAGTGAATGCCGTAAAACCGGCGATGACGTGGCGGCGGTGATCCTGGAGCCGATTCAGGGTGAAGGCGGCGTGATCCTGCCTCCGCAGGGCTATCTGCCCGCCGTGCGTCAGCTGTGCGATGAGTTTGGCGCGCTGCTGATCTTCGACGAAGTGCAGACCGGGATGGGACGTACCGGCAAGATGTTCGCCTGCGAACACGAGAACGTTCAGCCGGACATTCTGTGTCTGGCGAAAGCGCTCGGCGGCGGCGTGATGCCGATTGGTGCAACGGTGGCGACGGAGGAGGTGTTCTCGGTGCTGTTCGACAACCCGTTCCTGCATACCACCACCTTTGGCGGTAACCCGCTGGCCTGTGCGGCGGCGCTGGCGACCATCAACGTGCTGCTGGAGCAAAACCTGCCCGCGCAGGCGGAGCAGAAAGGCGACATGCTGCTGGACGGCTTCCGCCAGCTGGGCCGGGAATACCCGGATCTGGTGCAGGATGCGCGCGGGAAAGGGATGCTGATGGCGATTGAGTTTGTCGACAACGAAACCGGCTACAGCTTCGCGAGCGAGATGTTCCGCCAGCGGGTACTGGTGGCGGGCACGCTCAACAACTCGAAAACCATCCGCATTGAACCCCCGCTGACGCTGACGATTGAGCAGTGCGAGCAGGTGCTGAAGGCGGCGCGCAAAGCGCTGGCAGCGCTAAGGGTGAGTGTGGAAGAGGCGTAAAAAGCGCCGGGTGGCGCTAACGCTTACCCGGCCTACGAAGCCCGCAACACCCTCATCCCCGCAGGCCCGGTCAGCGTTCGCGCCACCGGGCAGTTTTTTACCGGTGGAACTCCGCCACGGTCATGGTGAAGCGAAGTGTTCCCCCGGCTGCATCTTCCACTGTCACAGTTCAACCATGTCCGGGCCAGCGGTACCCGCCAGTAATCTGGCAGAACCGCCCTTTGCGCTTTACCACAGAACCGGGATTGCCTGTTTTTCAATCACGTCTTGATAGCCAGGCGAAGACCATGTGGTTTATTCTCGAAAGTCTGCCAACGATGCCATCAGATGCGCTCGAAGAAGCGGGCAAGGAGCTGGTTAACAATCTGCAACGATTAATGCCAGGCGCAACGGCTCAGGTTCAACTGCTGGAAGTGTAAGAGGACAACACCATGTTTCACGGGTTAAGTGCCTTTCCGTTAACGCCCCTGAAAGAGGGAAAGTTTGACGAGCAGGCCTTTATCAATCTGCTGCGCCCCCTGGTTGACGCGGGGGTGGATTCGCTGGGTATTCTGGGTTCAACGGGCAGCTATGCCTACCTCACCGTCGAGGAGCGCACGCAAATTACCCGCTGCGCGGTGGAACATGCCAATGACATTCCGGTCATGGTCAGCATTGGCGCACTGAGACTGGATGACATTCTGCGTCTGGCTGAGCACGCGCAGAAGGCAGGTGCATCCAGCGTGCTGATGGCACCAGTGTCGTACCAGCGTTTGACGACGGACGAGGTATATTCGCTGTATGAGACGGTAACGCGCCAGCTCTCCGTCCCGCTGTGCGTTTATGATAATCCCGCCACCACCGGGTTTGAGTTTAGCGACGAGCTGATGTTTGCCGTGGCGGCGTTGCCCAATATTGGCTCGGTGAAAATGGGCCGCATGCCGGAGGATGTGTCGCAGGTGCGGGCGCGTCTTCCAAAGACGGTCACGCTGGGGATAAGCGGCGACTGGCGGGCAGCATCCGCCCTGCTGGCCGGGTTTGACGTCTGGTATTCCGTCGTCGGCGGGCTGTTCCCTCAGGCGGCACTGGCGATTGCGCACTCGAAAGACAGCATGGAATCAGAACGTCTGGAGCCGCTATGGACGCTGTTCCGCCGTTACGGCAGCCTGCGAGTGGTCGCAGCGGCAGCCGAGATGATGGGAAAAGTGGAGGCACCGGCGCTCCCCTTCCCACTACAGGCAATTCAGGGTGAACCGCGCGAGGCGCTTGCTGCGATCCTGGCGGACCTGAAGCTGGCCTGAAAAAGGCCGGGTGGCGCTAGCGCTTACCCGGCCTACAAAGCCTTCACTGCGTTTTTACTCCGGCAACAAGCCAACAAAGCTGCGTTTTTTACGCGGCTCCGACATCAGTTCTTCCAGCTTCTCCACGCACGCCAGATAGTGCGGGGTTTGCTTATGGGCCAGCACCGCCTCTTCGTCTTTATAGGCTTCATAGATAAAGAACCGGGTTTTCACCCGCGGGTCCTGCAGGACGTCAAAACGCAGGTTTCCCGGCTCCTTAATCGCCCCTTCATGGTTGGCGCGAAACACCGTCAGAAACTCGTCTACCCGCTCGGGTTTGATGTTGATCTCCACTAACGTCACGTTCATTTTGCTTCTCCCTGTTTTTCTTCCTGCCAGAACTGGAACGCTTCACGGGCGCTCATGTTCTCGTGAACCACTTTTTTCACCGCCTTCAGCATGGCGAGCGGCGCGCTGGACTGGAAGATATTGCGTCCCATGTCCACGCCGGACGCGCCCTGGTCGATCGCCCGCCAGCACATCTCAAGCGCCTCGTGCTCCGGCAGCTTTTTCCCCCCGGCGATGACGATCGGCACCGGGCAGCTGGCGGTGACTTTTTCAAAGCCCTCATCCACATAATAGGTTTTGACGAACTGCGCCCCCATTTCGGCGGCAATGCGGCTGGCGAGCGAGAAATATCGCGCGTCGCGCGCCATCTCTTTCCCCACTCCCGTCACCGCCAGGGTTGGCATGCCGTAGCGCGCCCCCGCGTCCACCAGCTTGATGATGTTGTTGATCGACTGATGCTCGAACTCGCTGCCGATATACACCTGCGCCGCGACCGCGCAAACGTTCAGGCGCAGCGCGTCCTCCATCGCCACCGCCACGCACTCGTTGGACAATTCGCCCAGAATCGAGTTACCGCCGGAGGCGCGCAGCACGACCGGTTTGTTCGTTGCGGCGGGAACCTGGCTCCTGAGGATGCCGCGGGTGCACATCAGCACGTCAGTTTCGCCAAACAGCGGCGCGATGGAGAGATCGATACGCTCAAGCCCGGTGGTCGGCCCCTGAAAGTAGCCGTGGTCAAAGGCCAGCATCACCGTGCGGTTGCTCTGCGGGTTGAAGATGCGCGCAAGCCTGGACTGCATGCCCCAGTCCAGCGCGCCGCAGCCCTTCAGGGTGAACGGCACATTTTGCTGCGGCGTGCCGATGCCAAAATCCTTGCCGTCTTTGATGTCGTCTAAATCAGCCATTACTTCCCCCGTCAGAAATCGTATTGGTTGATGTTCTCTTTGGTGAACACCACGCGCTCCGGCAGCAGCACGATGCCGTTGCCCTTCGCCTCATACTGGTAGCCCTGCACGCTGTTCGGCTCGACCTTCAGCGTACCGATCTCTTTCACGTCCACGCTGTCGCCAACGTTAAGATCGCCTTTTTTCAGCAAACGATCGGCGACATTGACCGCAATTTTGCCCTGTTGCACCACGTCCCACAGGCCGAAGGCTTTCACCGTGCCGCGCTCCACGTACGGACGCATCACGTTTGGCGTGCTGAAGCCAACAATCGCCACCCCTTCGCGCTTCAGGTTTTCTGCCGCCTGCGCCGCGGCTGGCAGGGCGTTGGCGTCCGGGGCGATGATCGCATCCAGATCCGGATACGCTTTTAAGATCCCTTCGGCGGTTTGCAGGGATTTGGTGGCATCGTTATAGCCAAACTGGGTGGTCACGATCTGCCACTGAGGATGATCTTTCTCGATTTTGGCCTTCGCCTCTTTCACCCACTGGTTCTGGT
Source organism: Enterobacter cloacae (assembly GCF_011078175.1). Lineage (GTDB taxonomy): Bacteria > Pseudomonadota > Gammaproteobacteria > Enterobacterales > Enterobacteriaceae > Enterobacter > Enterobacter cloacae_Q. The sequence goes on along the minus strand of NZ_JAALCJ010000008.1, from coordinate 188,319 downwards.
CGGTGACGGTCGGGCTGGAGTAGAAGAACGCCACTTTGGCATTCGGTTTGGTGACCTGCTTGCCTGCCATCTCCACCAGCAGGCCGCCCAGCTGTTCCGGCGTCCCCTGGTTGATGTAAATGCTGCGGCACTCCGGCTTGGTGTCGGAGTCCCAGGTCAGGACCTTGACGCCGCGCTGCATCGCGCGTTTTAAGGCCGGGCAGAGGCCGTCCGGCGACACGGCGGAGACGATAATGGCGTTATAGCCCTGGTTGACGAAGTTATTGATCAGCTGCACCTGGCCGGAAACGCTCGGCTCGGTCGGGCCGTCGTAGGTCACGTCCACGCCAAGATCTTTTCCCGCCTCTTTCGCGCCGTTTCCGCCGCTGGTGAAGAAGCCCACCCCCACCAGTTTCGGGATAAAGGCAATCCGATCCGCCGCCTGCGCCGAGGCGAAGCTGAGGGCCATTGCCAGGACTATCAGTTTTGTTTTCATCTTACGCTCCGGAAAATTTTCTGAAGAGAGAACGCACCCATTCGCGGTGCAGACTCAGCGAACGTCCCATCACCACCACAACCAGCAGCGCACCTGACAGCGCGCTCGACACCTGGTTGGGGATGCCGACCATCTGTAAACCCTGTTGCAGGTAGCCCACCAGCAGCGCCGCCAGCGCCGTGCCGACAACCGAACCTGACCCGCCGTAGATATTCGCCCCGCCGAGCACGGCGGCGGTGAGCGCAGGCATCAGCAAATCGCGGCCCAGATCTGAACGCGCGGAGCCGAAATAGGAGACCATCACCAGCGCGGCAACGGCTGACGCCACCCCCACCAGGCCGTACAGCGCGTAGGGCATACCGTTCACCGACAGCGCCGCATAGCGCGCCGCGCGCGGGTTCTGGCCGATCAAAAACAGATGACGGCCAAAGCGCCCGCGGTGGGTAATCAGCCAGAAGAAAACGGTAATCACCGCGAACAGCACCAGCGGGATCGGCAGGCCAGCTACCGTGAGATTGGCAAACGCGGTAAAGCTGTCCGGGAAGCCGCCGATGCCCTCGTAGCCCGTCGCGCCCGCCATGCCGGAAAGCAGCAGCGCCCCGCCGCCGTAGAGGTAGAGCGTGCCGAGGGTAATGACCAATGGGCTGATGCCGGTGTAGTGGATCAGCGCCGCATTTACCAGCCCGCACAGCAGGCCGAGCAGCAGCGTCAGCGGAATGGCCACCGCCATCGGCCACCCCGCCTGCATCATCACCCCCAGCGCGATGGCGCACAGGCCGATGGTGGAGCCGAGCGAAATATCAATCCCACCGCTGATAATGACCAGCGTCAGCGGCAGCGCCACGATGCCAATGCAGATGAAGTCGCTGGTGCTGAACAGCAGCATGTTGATATCGAGCATGCGCGGGTTGATGGCGCCAAAGAGCAGGATCTCCAGCACCAGCAATATCAGCAGCGCGCTCTCCCAGTTAAGCTTCATTTACGCCACCTCTTTTTTGCGTTTTGGAAACGGGGTGACGTGCTTTCCCCCTCTGTTACCCGGCTGGAAGCGGCCGTACTTCAGCGCCCGCTGATGCCTTGCCAGCGCCTGACGCAAGCGCCCGTCGAGCACCAGCACGCCCAGCAGCACCAGCCCGGCGATAAAGTCGTTCCACCACGCCGGGAGCCTGAACAGCACCAGCACGGTATCGATTTGGGTGAGGAAGAACGCGCCGAGGAAGGCGCCGACCAGCGTGCCGGTGCCGCCCAGCAGCGAGATGCCACCCAACACGCAGGCGGCGATGGCTTTCATCTCCAGCCCGCTGCCGGTCTGGTTGGGCACAAAGCCAATCTGCGCGGCAAAGACGATCCCGGCGCAGGCCGCCAGCATGCCGTTGAGGGTAAAGGCGAGCATGCGGGTGCGGTTCACCGCCACGCCCAACTGACGTGCGGCAGCGAGGTTATCCCCCACGGCGTAGAAATCACGGCCGAACGCGGTACGCGATAGCGTCCACGCGCCTGTGGCTGCGATAATCAACACCAGCATGCCGAGCGGCGAAATACCGACGACGGCAGGCTCAGAGAGGGATTTCAGCCCCGGCGGCAGCCCTTCAATCCACTTTCCGCCGGTCCAGAGCAGCATCGCCCCGCGGTACAGCCCCAGCGTGCCGAGGGTAGCGACAATCGCCGGGATGCGCAGGCCCACCACCAGAAAACCGTTGAACGCCCCGGCCAGCGCGCCAATCGACAGCGCGAAGAGAATGGAAACGGGCAGGCTGTAGCCGCCGTTGAGCGCCACGCCGACGGCGATCGCCGACAGCCCGACGGTGGAACCCACGGAGACGTCAATATTGCGGGTCAGCATCACCAGCGCGGCACCGATGGCCAGCAGGATCAGGATCTGCGAGCTGGCGAAGATCATCCCCAGCGTTTGCAGACTCAAGTAAGACGGGTTCAGCGCCACCAGCACGGCGAACAGCGCCAGAATGGCGAGAAACGCGCTCAGCTCGCGGTTTTTGAGTAAGGTCTTCATGATTGCCCTCCGAACGCCAGCGCCATCATCCTGTCGAGGCTGACGGCGTGGCGCGGCAGCTCGCCGCTGAGTACGCCCTGATGCATCACCAGCACCCGATCGGCAAGGCCCGGAAACTCATCAAGATCGCTTGAGATCATCAGTACCGCCACGTTCTGCGCCGCCACGCTTTTGATAAGCTGGTAGATATCGGCGCGCGCAGAGACGTCCACGCCGCGCGTCGGTTCATCGACAATGAGGAGTAAAGGATTGGCCTCCAGGCAGCGCGCCAGCAGCACCTTCTGCTGGTTGCCGCCGGAAAGCGTACGCACGGTTTGATCCGCATGGTTAAGCTTGATCCCGAGCGCCCGGTGATAGCGCTCCACCACCGCAGACTCCCGCTTGCGCTGCTGCCAGAGAGACGGCTCGTTCAGCGCCACGGTGTTCCAGCGGATCGGCGCGTCGAGGAACAGGCCGGAAACCTGCCTGTCTTCCGGCAGATAGACCAGCCCTTTTTCCAGCCGTGAACTTACCGGATCGGTAGTGATCTCCTGATTCTCCAGCCAGACGCGCCCCCCGCGCACCGGGCGCAGGCCGTAGAGCGTTTCGGCAAACTCGGTGCGCCCGGATCCCACAAGCCCCGCCAGGCCGACGATCTCTCCGGCGTAGATCTCAAGATCCAGATCGATAAACCCTTCCCCGGTGAGATCCTCCACGCGCAGCACCGGGAAATCCTGCGGCTGAGTGCGGCGGTTGCCCGGCAGCGCCAGCCACAGCTTTTGCGTCTCGCTCAGGGATTTTTCCCGGCTCACTGGCGTCATGGCGGCAATCAGAGCGTTATCGTCAAACTGCGCGGTTTCGCCGCTTAGCACCACCGCGCCGTCGCGCATCACCGAGACGTGGCTCGCCAGTTGGCGAATTTCCGGCAGCTTGTGCGAGATAAAAACAATCCCGACGCCGAGCGCCTGTAACGCGCGGATCTGGCGGAACAGGCGTTCGGTTTCGCCGGGCGTGAGCGAGGCGGTGGGTTCATCAAGGATCAGAATTGTGGCATTGCGCATCAGCCCGCGCAGGATCTCCACCATCTGCTGATCCGCCACTTCCAGCGTGCTGGCGGTGGCATCAAGGTTAAGCTGGCATTGCAGCTGCCGGAGCTTATCGGTAAGGCGCGGTTCCAGATCCCGTTCACGCGGCAGACGAAACAGAATGTTTTCCCGCACCGTCAGGTTGGGGAACAGCAGCGGCTCCTGCGGCACCAGATAAATGCCGAGCTTATGCGCCTGCGCGGGCGTAAGCCGTGCAAAAGACTCACCCGCAACCGAAAGTTCACCGCCGTCCGGCGTTTCAACCCCGGCGATGATCTTCATCAGCGTCGATTTTCCCGCGCCGTTCCCGCCCATCAGGGCGTGTACCTGGCCCGCAAGCAGCGTGAAATCAATGCCTTTTAGAACCGGCACGCCTGAGAACTGCTTGCTGATATTCCGCGCGTCGAGAAGTGAGGTCATCATCGCTCCGCCATTGAACAAATGATTTTTAGATTTAATAATGTTCAAAAGCGTAGACGGTGAACTATATTTACAACCGTGCAGGGATCACAGTTTTATCGATTGAGATTCAGATAAACCAGAAACGATCGAAAAGCTCCGTTTTGTCGCGTGGCTCACATTTTCCCTTCGCACCATCACGAACATATGATCTAAATTTTTATAAGAGTTCAATTATGAGCGATAAACGCACTGCGGAAGAAGGACGGTTTGCCGGGATGGCACTGGCGGAAGAGGAGCTGGTAGCGCGCGTGGCCTGGTGCTACTACCACGACGGGCTGACCCAGAACGACATCGGTGAGCGACTCGGGCTGCCGCGTTTGAAGATCTCCCGTCTGCTGGAAAAAGGCCGCCAGTCCGGGGTGATCCGCGTGCAGATCAACTCCCGCTACGAGGGCTGTCTGGCGCTGGAAACGGAGCTACAGCAGCGCTTTGGCCTGAAGCTGGTGCGCGTGATGCCCGCCCTCAATACGCCGCCAATGAACGTGCGGCTGGGCATTGGGGCGGCACAGTCGCTGATGGGCGTGCTGGAACCCGGTCAGCTGTTGGCGGTGGGCTTCGGTGAAACCACCATGAGCAGCCTGCAACACTTAAGCGGCTTTATCAGCTCGCAGCAGATCCGCCTGGTGACGCTCTCTGGCGGCGTCGGGCCGTATATGACCGGTATCGGCCAGCTGGATGCGGCCTGTAGCGTCAGCATGATCCCCGCCCCGCTGCGCGTGTCTTCCGCTGAAGTTGCCGGGATCTTAAAACGTGAAACCAGCGTGCGGGACGTGATCCTCGCCGCCACCGCCGCTGACGTGGCGGTGGTCGGGATTGGCTCGGTAAACCAGCGCCGCGACGCAACGATACTGCGCTCCGGCTATATCAGCGAAGGTGAACAGCTGATGTACGCCCGCAAAGGCGCGGTCGGCGATATCCTCGGCTATTTCCTCAATGCCGAAGGGGAATGCGTCGAGGAGCTGGAGATCCACAAAGAATTACTGGGCGTCACGCTCGATGAACTGGCGCAGCTGCCCACCATCGTAGGCGTGGCCGGAGGGGAAGAGAAAGCCGATGCGATTTATGCCGCACTGAAGGGTCGCCGTATTAATGGCCTGGTGACGGAAGAGACGACAGCCCGCGCGGTGCTGGCTCTGGCCGGATAAGAGCAGCCCTGCGCCTGACACGAGGCAAGCTCATGAGTTACCTTTTAGCGTTAGATGCAGGGACAGGCAGCGTTCGCGCCGTGATTTTCGATTTACAGGGCAATCAGATTGCCGTTGGCCAGGCCGAGTGGAAGCACCTGAGCGTGGAGAATGTCCCGGGTTCAATGGAGTTCGACCTCGACACCAACTGGCGGCTGACCTGCCGGTGCATTCAGCAGGCGCTGGAGCGCGCGCGCCTGAGCGCGGCGGATATTGAGTCCGTCGCCTGCTGCTCGATGCGCGAAGGGATTGTGCTGTACGACCGCAACGGCGAGGCTATCTGGGCCTGCGCCAACGTTGATGCCCGCGCCAGCCGCGAGGTAGCTGAACTCAAAGAGATCCACGACTACCGGTTTGAATCCGAAGTGTATGACGTCTCCGGCCAGACGCTGGCGCTCAGCGCGATGCCGCGCCTGCTGTGGCTGGCGCACCATCGTCCGGATATTTATCGTAACGCCGCCACCATCACCATGATCAGCGACTGGCTGGCGGCGAAACTTTCCGGCGAGCTGGCGGTGGATCCCTCCAATGCGGGCACCACCGGCATGCTGGACCTCTTCTCCCGCGACTGGCGTCCGGCGCTGCTGGACATGGCCGGGCTGCGCGCCGATATCCTCTCCCCGGTGAAAGAGACCGGCACCGTGCTGGGGGCGATTACCAGACAGGCCGCGCAGCAGAGCGGCCTGCGCGAGGGCACGCCGGTGGTGATGGGCGGCGGCGACGTGCAGCTGGGCTGTCTGGGGCTGGGCGTGGTTCGCGCCGGACAAACGGCGGTGCTGGGCGGCACCTTCTGGCAGCAGGTGGTGAATCTGCCGCAGGTACGCACCGATCCTGAGATGAATATTCGCGTGAACCCGCACGTCATTCCCGGCATGGCGCAGGCGGAGTCGATCAGCTTCTTTACCGGGCTGACCATGCGCTGGTTCCGCGACGCCTTCTGCGCAGAGGAAAAACTGATTGCCGAGCGGATGGGAATGGACACCTATACCCTGCTGGAAGAGATGGCGAGCCGCGTGCCGGCAGGCTCCCACGGGGTGATGCCAATCTTCTCCGACGCGATGCATTTCAAGCAGTGGTACCACGCCGCGCCGTCGTTTATTAACCTCTCCATCGACCCGGAAAAGTGCAACAAAGCGACGCTGTTCCGCGCGCTGGAAGAGAACGCGGCGATCGTCTCGGCCTGCAACCTCGCGCAGATTTCGCGCTTTTCTGGCGTGACGTTTGAAAGTTTAGTTTTTGCGGGTGGCGGCGCGAAAGGCGCGCTGTGGAGTCAGATCTTAAGCGACGTTACCGGCCTGCCGGTGCGCGTACCGGAAGTGAAAGAAGCAACGGCCCTCGGTTGTGCGATTGCTGCCGGAACGGGCGCGGGGCTGTTCGCAGATATGGCCTCGACGGGCGAGCGGCTGGTGAAGTGGAGCCGCGAGTTCACGCCAAACCCGCAGCACCGGGAGCTGTACGACGGCATGATGCAGAAGTGGCAGGCGGTGTATGCCGACCAGCTTGGGCTGGTGGACAGCGGGCTGACAACGTCGATGTGGCAGGCGCCGGGGTTGGTGCGGGCATCCCCCTCACCCCGGCCCTCTCCCTAAGGGAGAGGGAGATTAAGTCCCCTCTCCCTGTGGGAGAGGGTTAGGGTGAGGGCATCAGGCCACGCCAATATTTGAATCCCATCACATTCACTGCATTCCCCTTTTCCCTTTTACTCCCCGCTGGCTAAATTAGTAACTCATCCGACCACATAACAATAATTTTACACTGGAAGAGACTATGAGCCGCTACCCGTCGTTATTCGCCCCCCTCGATCTGGGGTTCACCACGCTTAAAAACCGCGTGCTGATGGGCTCGATGCACACTGGCCTGGAGGAGCGGCCGGACGGGCCAGAGCGCCTGGCCGCATTTTATGCCGAGCGCGCGCGACACGGCGTGGCGCTGATCGTCACCGGCGGCGTCGCGCCTGCCTCCTCTGGCGTGACGATGGAGGGCGGCGCGGTGTTGAACGATGCGAGCCAGCTTGCACATCACCGCATTGTGACCGACGCGGTTCACAGCGAGGGCGGCAAGATCGCCCTGCAAATTCTGCATACCGGACGCTACAGCTATCAGCCGAACCTGGTTGCGCCGTCGGCTATTCAGGCGCCGATTAACCGCTTCACACCCCATGCCCTCAGCCACGACGAGATCCTCGCGCTGATCGACGATTTCGCCCGCTGCGCAGCGCTGGCGCGGGAAGCAGGCTACGACGGCGTGGAGGTGATGGGCTCGGAAGGCTATCTGATCAACGAATTCCTCGCCACCCGCACCAACCAGCGCGACGACGAATGGGGCGGGGACTATGCCCGCCGCATGCGTTTTGCCGTGGAGGTGGTGCGCGCGGTGCGTGAACGTGCGGGCGCGGATTTTATTATCATCTTCCGCCTGTCGATGCTCGACCTCGTGGAGGGCGGCGGCACGTTCGACGAAACCGTGCAGCTGGCGCAGGCAATAGAAGCCGCCGGTGCCACCATTATCAACACCGGGATTGGCTGGCATGAAGCGCGCATCCCCACCATCGCCACGCCGGTGCCGCGTGCGGCGTTCAGCTGGGTAACGCGCAGGCTGAAAGGCAAAGTCTCCGTTCCGCTGGTGACCACTAACCGCATTAACGATCCGCAGGTGGCGGACGATGTGCTCTCCCGCGGCGACGCCGATATGGTCTCGATGGCGCGTCCGTTCCTCGCGGATGCCGAACTGCTCTCCAAAGCGCAAAGCGGGCGCGCGGATGAGATCAACACCTGCATCGGCTGTAATCAGGCGTGTCTGGATCAGATCTTTGTCGGCAAAGTCACCTCCTGCCTCGTTAACCCCCGCGCGTGTCATGAAACCAAAATGCCAATCGTGCCGGCAGCGACGAAAAAACGCCTGGCCGTGGTCGGCGCGGGCCCGGCGGGGCTGGCATTTGCGGTTAACGCCGCCGCGCGCGGGCACAGCGTGACGCTGTTTGACGCCGCGGCCGAGATCGGCGGGCAGTTCAACATCGCCAAGCAGATCCCCGGCAAAGAGGAGTTTTACGAGACGCTGCGCTACTACAGAAGAATGATCGACCTGACGGGCGTCGATCTGCGGCTTAAACAGTTTGTCAGCGCGGCGGATCTGATCGGTTTCGACGAGGTGATCCTCGCGAGCGGGATCGCCCCGCGCACGCCTGCGATCGAAGGCATCGATCATCCGAAGGTATTGAGCTATCTGGATGTATTAAGGGCCAAAGCGCCGGTTGGCGAGAAGGTGGCGATCATCGGCTGCGGCGGGATCGGTTTTGATACCGCGATGTATTTAAGCCAGCCGGGCGAAGCCACCAGCCAGAACATCGCTGAGTTCTGCGTGGAATGGGGCATTGATACCAGTCTCAGTCAGTCCGGCGGTTTACGCCCGGAAGGTCCGCAGCTGCCGAAAAGCCCGCGTCAGATTGTGATGCTCCAGCGAAAAGCCAGCAAGCCGGGTGAAGGTCTGGGAAAAACCACGGGCTGGATCCACCGCGCCACCCTGCTCTCACGCGGGGTGAAGATGATCCCCGGGGTGAGCTACCAGAAGATCGACGACGACGGGCTACACGTGCTGATCGGCGGCGAACCGCAGCTGCTGCGCGTGGATCATGTGATTTTGTGCGCCGGGCAGGAGCCGAAGCGCGATCTGGCGGATCCGCTGCGCGAGGCGGGGAAAACGGTGCATTTGATCGGCGGGTGCGATGTGGCGATGGAGCTGGATGCCCGGCGGGCAATTGCGCAGGGAACGAAATTGGCTCTGGCGATCTAGGGCATTGCCGGGCGGCTAAGGTAAAAGCAAAACGGCAACCCAGTTGCCGTTTTTAGTGTTTGCTCCCTCTCCCTGTGGGAGAGGGTTGGGGTGAGGCCATCAGGCCGCACATATCCAATCTTACCGACGACGCCCCAGCTTCACCGCTTTCAGCACCACGAATTTGTTATTGGTGGCAATGGTGACGCAGTTACCGAAAATCTTCTTCAGCTTGTGGAAGTAGTCCAGGTGGCGGTTCGCCACGATATACAGCTCGCCGTTGATTTTCAGGCAGCGGCGCGCGTGGTGGAACATCTCCCACGCGACGTTATCCGTCAGGGCATGCTTCTGGTGGAACGGCGGGTTGCAGAACACGGCGTTGAAGCGGAAAGGCTCTACGCCTGACAGCGCGTTATTGATCATAAACTCGCAGCGATCCAGCGCCTCCGGCAGGTTGGTTTCCACGTTAAGACGGCTGGACGCCACCGCCATCGGTGACTCGTCGCTGAACACCACGCTGGCTTCCGGGTTCTTCGCCAGCAGCGTCAGGCCAATCACGCCGTTACCGCAGCCCAGGTCGACAATCTCCCCTTCCAGGTTTTCCGGCAGATGTTCCATAAAGAAACGCGCGCCGATATCCAGACCGGTGCGGGAGAAAACGTTCGCGTGGTTGTGGATAGTCCAGTCGGTGCCTTCCAGTTTCCAGCTCAGGGTCTCCGGGGCGTCGGCCAGCGCTGGCGCGCTGAAGGTGCAGTTGATCAGGCGCGCCTTTTTCCAGGCCAGCGTCGTGGTGGTCGGGCCGAGCACTTTCTCGAACAGCTCCAGCGTCGACGTGTGAATATCGCGCGCTTTGGCACCCGCGATAATACGCGTTTCCGGCGTCACCACTTTACGCAGTGCGCGCAGCTGTTGCTCCAGCAGCGCCATGGTTTTTGGCACTTTGATCAGCACCACGCCCGGCGCCTGCGGGTAGTCCGCGGTGCTGTCGAGGAACTTCACGCTGGATTCGTCGATATCGTTGTGGCGCAGGTTTTCACGCGTCGCCAGCTCGCTTAAGTAAGAATCGCCGATACTGTAAGGCGCATGTTCCGCCAGCGCGCAGGCCAGCGCGCCAAACGCATCATTCAGGATCAGAACCGGCCCGCTGATTTCAGTCTCATCCAGCTGTTGCAGCAGATATTCATCCGCCGCTTCCCACGCCTGAAGCGGGTTAACGTCGTCCGTTTCCGGGAAACGTTTAAGGTTGAGTGAACGGAAACCGTTGTCTAAGTGGCTCATCGGCCCTCCTGAATGGTAAAATTTGGCGTATCCCTGAAAAGGGTGCGTGAGTATACCTGTTTTCACACTATTTTGGGGTTTTGATGAACCAGCTGACTTATCTTCAGGGCTATCCGGAGCATTTACTTTCTCAGGTTCGCAGCCTGATTGCCGAGCAGAAGCTCGGCGCGGTGCTGGAAAAACGCTACCCCGATACGCACGATGTCACCACCGATAAGGCGCTCTGGCAGTATACGCAGGATCTGAAAAACCGGTATTTGAAGAGCGCGCCGCCGATCAATAAGGTGATGTACGACAATAAGATCCACGTGCTAAAAAACGCGCTTGGCCTGCATACCGCCATCTCCCGCGTACAGGGCGGCAAGCTGAAGGCCAAAGCGGAGATCCGTGTGGCGACCGTCTTTCGCAACGCGCCGGAAGCCTTTCTGCGGATGATCGTGGTCCACGAGCTTGCCCACCTGAAAGAGAAAGAGCACGACAAAGCGTTCTACTCCCTGTGCTGCCATATGGAACCGCAATACCACCAGCTGGAGTTTGATACCCGTTTGTGGCTGACGCATTTATCGTTAAAGAGTAATGCGCAGTAGCGCACGCGAAATGTCATGATGACGTGCTACAGTGGCTTTAGGTTCCCTGCTACGGAGTACGTAAACGTTTATGATACGTTTCGCAGTCATCGGTACGAACTGGATCACGCGCCAGTTCGTCGACGCCGCCCACGAAACCGGCAAATATAAGCTCACCGCAGTCTATTCCCGCAGCCTTGAGCAGGCGCAGAGTTTTGCGAATGACTACCTGGTTGAACATCTGTTCACCTCGCTCGATGAGATGGCGCAAAGCGACGCCATTGACGCGGTCTATATCGCCAGCCCGAATTCTCTGCACTTCCCGCAAACGAAGCTGTTCCTCAGCCACAAAAAGCATGTGATCTGCGAGAAGCCGCTGGCCTCGAATATTGAGGAAGTGGAAGCCGCCATTGCGCTTGCCCGCGAAAACCAGGTGGTGCTGTTTGAAGCGTTCAAAACCGCCAGCCTGCCGAACTTCCTGCTGTTGCAGCAGTCCCTGTCGAAAATTGGCAAAGTGCGTAAAGCCTTCATCAACTACTGCCAGTATTCCTCACGCTACCAGCGCTACCTGGACGGCGAAAACCCGAACACCTTTAACCCGGCCTTCTCGAATGGCTCGATTATGGATATCGGTTTTTACTGCCTGGCCTCTGCGGTCGCCCTGTGGGGTGAACCGCACGGCGTAACGGCCACCGCCAGCCTGCTGGAGAGCGGCGTGGATGCGCACGGCGTTGTGGTGCTGGACTACGGTGATTTCAGCGTGACGTTGCAGCACTCGAAGGTCAGTGACTCCGTACTGCCAAGCGAAATTCAGGGCGAAGACGGCTCGCTGGTGATCGAAAAAATCTCCGAATGCCAGAAGCTAAGCATCGTCCCGCGCGGCGGCAAAGCGCAGGAGCTGACGCAGCCTCAGCATATTAACACTATGCTCTATGAGGCAGAGGTCTTCGCCCGTCTGGTAGAAGATAACGAAGTGAACCACCCAGGGCTTGCGATCAGCCGCACCACCGCGAAGCTGCAAACGGAGATCCGCCGACAGACTGGCGTGGTGTTCCCCGCAGACGGCGTGAATGTGGAAGCCGTCGCGTAAAGCTGTGTAATGAAACCATGCAGACCATTGACGAAATCGACGGTCTGACATAATTTGTTACCTGCAAAGGGGAGTAACTTCTTCGCCGGTGGATCGTCATTACGATGCGTGCAAAACCGCATCCGGTCGCCGGGCAACCTTCGTGGTTGTAAGTGAGACCTTGCCGGAAGGCGAGGTCTATGCATAAAAAGCTAACGGCTATCGTCTTCTGACCATGGCCGTTTTTGTTTTTTATGTGTAAGGAAAATAGTATGCATTCTGTCGGCACTCCAATGCTGTGGGGCGGATTCGCGGTTGTCGTGCTCATCATGCTGGCAATCGACCTCTTTTTGCAGGGCCGTCGCGGCGAGCACGGCATGAGCGTTAAGCAAGCCGCCGTCTGGTCGCTGGTATGGGTTACCCTCTCACTCCTCTTCTGTGCCGCCTTCTGGTGGTATCTGGCCTCAACCGAAGGCCGCGCGGTGGCCGATCCTCAGGCACTCGCCTTCCTTACCGGCTATTTGATTGAAAAAGCGCTGGCGGTCGATAACGTCTTCGTCTGGCTGATGCTGTTTAGCTACTTCGCCGTACCTGCGGCTCTGCAACGTCGCGTGCTGGTGTACGGCGTGCTGGGCGCTATTGTCCTGCGTACCATTATGATCTTCGCCGGTAGCTGGCTGATTACTCAGTTCGAATGGCTGCTGTATGTGTTTGGTGCGTTCCTGCTGTTCACGGGGGTCAAAATGGCGCTCGCGAAAGAAGACGATACCGGTATCGGTGATAAGCCACTGGTGAAATGGATACGTGGTCATCTGCGCATGACGGACAAGATCGAGAGCGAGCATTTCTTCGTGCGTAAGAACGGCCTGCTGTTCGCCACCCCGCTGCTGCTGGTGCTAATTCTTGTCGAACTGAGCGACGTGATTTTCGCGGTGGACAGTATCCCGGCTATCTTCGCAGTCACCACCGACCCGTTCATCGTTCTGACCTCAAACCTGTTCGCGATCCTTGGCCTGCGTGCGATGTACTTCCTGCTGGCAGGCGCGGCAGAGCGCTTCTCCATGCTGAAGTACGGTCTGTCGGTGATCCTGGTATTCATCGGTATCAAGATGCTGATTGTTGATTTCTACCATATCCCGATCGCCATTTCGCTCGGCGTGGTATTTGGCATTCTGCTGGTTACGCTGATTATCAATACCTGGGTTAACCGCCAGCACGATAAGAAACAGCAGGTTTAGTGAAACGTTTGGTGCGGGCTGATGCCCTCACCCACCCCTCTCCCACAGGGAGAGGGGAAAATGCAATGCAGGCCGGGTAAGCGCAGCGCCACCCGGCACTTCGTTAACCAATAGTTAAAAAACATGACGCAACACGTAAAATCCAGCATTTTACGCTTCCCTCCTTTCACGTATTCCCTATACTCGACCAGGCAAACATTTACTTACATCCGGAAATAAATGTGACTTAGAGCACATCCAGGATGGAACGCAATTTCACTCAGGAATAACGTATGAGCACACAATCACGCGGTCTGTTGGCGCGCCTGGCGCAGGGCAGTCTTGTAAAACAAATTCTGATCGGGTTGGTACTGGGTATTCTGCTGGCGATGGTGTCAAAACCTGCCGCGGAGGCCACGGGGCTGCTCGGGACGCTGTTTGTGGGCGCCCTGAAGGCCGTCGCGCCGGTACTGGTGTTGATGCTGGTGATGGCGTCGATTGCCAACCACCAGCACGGACAAAAAACCAACATTCGCCCTATTCTGTTCCTGTATCTGCTGGGAACCTTCTCTGCTGCCTTAACGGCCGTGGTGTTTAGCTTCCTGTTCCCGTCCACGCTGCACTTGACCAGCGCGGCCGGTGATATCACCCCGCCGTCCGGGATTGTGGAAGTGCTTCGCGGTCTGCTGATGAGCATGGTTTCTAACCCTGTCACCGCGCTGATGAGCGGAAACTACATCGGCATTCTGGTCTGGGCGATCGGTCTGGGCTTCGCGCTGCGTCACGGTAACGAGACCACGAAAAACCTGGTCAATGATTTGTCGAACGCCGTGACCTTTATGGTGAAGCTGGTGATTCGCTTTGCGCCAATCGGTATTTTCGGGCTGGTCTCCTCCACGCTGGCCACCACCGGTTTTGACGCGCTGTGGGGCTACGCGCAGCTGCTGGTCGTTCTGGTCGGCTGTATGCTGCTGGTAGCGCTGGTGATCAACCCGCTGCTGGTGTTCTGGCAGATCCGCCGCAACCCGTATCCGCTGGTGCTGACCTGCCTGCGTGAAAGCGGCGTGTATGCCTTCTTCACCCGCAGCTCGGCGGCAAACATTCCGGTCAACATGGCGCTGGCGGAGAAGCTGAATCTGGATCGCGATACCTATTCCGTGTCGATTCCTCTGGGTGCAACCGTGAACATGGCAGGTGCGGCGATCACCATCACCGTGCTGACGCTGGCGGCAGTGCATACGCTGGGCATTCCGGTGGATCTGCCAACCGCGCTGCTGTTGAGCGTCGTTGCATCACTGTGTGCCTGTGGCGCGTCCGGCGTGGCGGGCGGCTCGCTGCTGCTGATCCCACTGGCATGTAACATGTTCGGTATCCCGAATGAGATCGCCATGCAGGTGGTGGCCGTCGGCTTTATCATCGGCGTATTGCAGGACTCCTGCGAAACGGCCCTGAACTCTTCCACCGACGTGCTGTTCACCGCTGCGGCCTGCCAGGCGGAAGACGCGCGGTTAGCGAAGAACGCCCTGCGCGGTTAAAACGAAAAGTCCGGTGGCGGCTACGCCTTACCGGGCCTACAAGGTAAATGCAAAACGGCAACATATGTTGCCGTTTTTAATGTTTGTACCCTCTCACCGTGGGAGAGGGCATCAGGCCGTACCGATTAAAGCGTCACACCACTCTTAAAGATCGCCAGCTCGCGGAAGTCGTTCTTCTCGTTGCAGGTCTGCCTGCCGCTGGCAAATTCCACAATCGTGTCCACGAATTCGCTCAGCAGCTGCGGCATCGCTTTGCCGTGGATCAGCTGGCCGGCATCAAAGTCAATCCAGTGCTTTTTCTTCGCCGCCAGTTCGCTGTTAGTGGCGATTTTCACCGTTGGCACAAATCCGCCGTACGGCGTGCCGCGTCCGGTACTGAACAGCACCATGTGACAGCCCGCTCCCGCCAGCGCACTGGTGGCGACCGCATCGTTGCCCGGTGCACTCAACAGGTTCAGACCGTGCGTTTTCAGACGCTCACCGTAGCGCAGCACGTCCACCACCTGGCTGGCCCCCGCTTTCTGGGTGCAGCCCAGGGATTTCTCCTCCAGCGTGGTGATCCCGCCCGCCTTGTTACCCGGCGACGGGTTCTCATAAATCGGCTGGTTATGGGCGATGAAGTACTGTTTGAAGTCGTTGACCATGGTGACGGTCTTCTCAAAGGTCACTTCGTCGCGGCAGTGGCTCATCAGAATGCGCTCTGCGCCGAACATCTCCGGCACTTCGGTCAGCACCGTGGTGCCGCCGTTGGCGATGACGTAATCTGAAAAGCGGCCCAGCATCGGGTTAGCGGTAATGCCGGAAAGCCCGTCAGATCCGCCACACTCCAGGCCAAACTTCAGTTCACTCAGCTTGCCCGGCTCGCGCTTGTCGTGACGCATCACCTCATACAGCTGGTGCAGTTGTTCAACGCCCGCTTCCACCTCGTCGTCCTGGTGTTGACACACCATAAAGTGCACACGCTCAGGGTCAAATTCGCCCAGCGTGTCGCGGAAGGCGTCGACCTGGTTGTTCTCACAGCCGAGGCCAATCACCAGCACCGCACCCGCATTCGGGTGACGCACCATGTTTTGCAGCATGGTGCGGGTATTAATGTGGTCGTCGCCCAGCTGGGAACAACCGTAGGTATGGCTGAACAGATGCACGCCGTCGGTGCCTTCAGCATCGTTGGTCTCTTTCAGGAAACGCGTCTGGATTTGACGCGCGATCCCGTTCACGCAGCCGACGGTCGGGAGGATCCACAGTTCATTGCGGATCCCCACCTCCCCGCTGGCGCGGCGGTAGATCTGCACCTCACGATCGGCCGCCTGTCCTTCTTCTGTCTGGAAGTCAGGTTGATAGCTGTACTCGTCCAGATCGCTGAGATTGGTGCGGGTATTGTGGGAATGAATGTATTCACCCGGCTTAATATCCGCCAGCGCATGACCGATGGGCAAACCGTACTTCACCACGTTCTCCCCTTTCGCGATGGGGATCAGGGCAAATTTATGTCCACGTCCGATGGCCTGACGTAACGTCACCGACTGGTTGTCGAAGGTTACTTCCGTGCCTTCGGCTAAATCGGCCAGCGCGACGGCAACGTTATCCAGCGAATGGATTTTGATGTATTGCATATCAACCTCAAACGGCCTTAGTTCAGTTCAATGGCGAAGTAGTCACGCGCATTGTTAAAGCAGATGTTTTTCACCATTTCGCCCAGCAGCTGAAGATCCGCTGGCGCTTCACCCGCATGTACCCAGCGGCCAATCATCTGGCACAGAATGCGGCGGAAGTATTCATGACGCGTATAGGAGAGGAAACTGCGGCTGTCGGTCAGCATGCCAACAAAGCGGCTCAGCAGGCCGAGCTGCGCCAGCTGCGTCATCTGACGCTCCATGCCGTCTTTCTGATCGTTAAACCACCAGCCAGAGCCAAACTGCATCTTGCCAGGCATCCCTTCGCCCTGGAAGTTACCGATCATGGTGCCCAGCACTTCGTTATCGCGCGGGTTCAGGCAGTAAAGGATGGTTTTTGGCAGCAGGTTTTGCTCGTTCTGTTTGCTCAGCAGTTTTGACAGTTCTTCCGCTATCGGGCGGTCGTTAATGGAGTCAAAGCCGACGTCGGCGCCCAGCAGTTTGAACTGACGCTGGTTGTTATTACGCAGCGCGCCGATGTGATACTGCTGAACCCAGCCGCGACGGGCATATTCCGCACCGAGGAACACCAGCACCGCGGTTTTGAACTGCGCTACTTCGTGCTCGCTCAGGGCTTCGCCGGAGAGACGACGCGCCAGAATACTGTCCAGCTCGGCTTCGTTCGATTCCGCGAACAGCACCACATCCAGCGCGTGGTCAGACACTTTACAGCCGTGTGCGGCAAAGTGATCCAGACGTTTGGTCAGCGCAGTTTGCAGATCGGCGAAACGACGGATATCGGTATCAGACACTTCCGCCAGCGTCGCCATGTAGTCGTTAAAGGTCGGCAACTCGATGTTGAAGGCTTTATCCGGACGCCAGCTTGGCAGCACTTTGATGTCAAACGTGCTGTCCTTCGCGACAACCGCGTGGTGCTCCAGAGAGTCGATCGGATCGTCGGTGGTGCCCACCATCTTCACGTTCATCTGCTTCATGATGCCACGCGCCGAGAAGCTGTCCTGCGCCAGCAACTCATTACACTGTTCCCAGATTACATCCGCCGTGGCGGGAGAAAGCAGCTTGCCGGTGATACCAAACGGACGACGCAGTTCGAGGTGTGTCCAGTGGTATAACGGGTTACCGATGGTATGCGGAACGGTGGCGGCCCAGGCATCAAACTTCTCACGATCTGTCGCGTCGCCGGTACACAGGCGCTCAGCCACACCGTTGGTGCGCATGGCTCGCCACTTATAGTGGTCACCCTTCAGCCAGATATCATACAGGTTTTTGAAACGGTAATTTTCGGCAATCTGCTGCGGCGGTAAATGGCAGTGGTAATCGAAAATCGGCTGGTCTTTTGCATAGTCGTGGTACAGGCGGCGAGCAAATTCGGTATCTAATAGAAAATCTTCGGTCATAAACGGTGTCATTATCGTCTTCCTCATTACGGGAACGTCAGAAAGCTTATGTTCAGATGCTGCAAGTTATCACACCAATTTCCACTGGCCGACGTTTTTTTCGTGAGTTAGATCAATAAACGTTGACAAATAAATTACCCTCAAAGGGGTAAACCCCCTCGCAGACCGCGCCAGCCGTGGCTTTGCGCACGCCGCGTAATGTCCCTACAAAGATTCACACTTTTGTGATGTCACTCACCTTTTAAAGTTGTATGACAAGTTATCTTTTCGCCGTCGCAAACTATAAGCCGACGGAATGCATTACCGGTGTTTGATACATCGGATTTAACGGTACGGAAGCCGACTTAGCACGATTACTAATGGCAAGGTTCGGGCCGTTCCGGGACTGGTTCCCGGTTACGCCCCTCCCGTTACAGAACAGCTCCCGGCAACGGTTGAGTTGTTGCCGTGTCCCGACACGGAAATAACATAACGATGAGGTTTTACATGCGTAAAATTAAAGGGTTACGTTGGTACATGATCGCACTGGTGACGCTCGGCACCGTGCTGGGCTACCTGACACGTAACACCGTGGCAGCAGCGGCGCCAACGTTGATGGAAGAGTTACATATCTCCACGCAGCAATACTCTTACATCATTGCGGCCTATTCTGCCGCTTACACCGTAATGCAGCCTGTTGCAGGTTATGTTCTTGATATTCTGGGTACAAAAATTGGTTATGCCTTCTTCGCGGTAGCCTGGGCCGTCTTCTGCGGGGCGACTGCGCTGGCTGGCAGCTGGGGCGGACTGGCGCTGGCGCGTGGTGCGGTAGGTGCTGCCGAAGCGGCGATGATCCCCGCGGGTCTGAAAGCCAGCTCTGAATGGTTCCCGGCAAAAGAGCGTTCAATCGCTGTCGGTTACTTCAATGTGGGCTCCTCCATCGGCGCGATGATTGCGCCGCCACTGGTGGTGTGGGCGATTGTGATGCACAGCTGGCAAATGGCGTTCATCATCTCTGGTGTGCTGAGCTTTGCCTGGGCCATGGCGTGGCTGGTCTTTTATAAGCACCCACGCGACCAGAAAAAGCTGTCTGAGGAAGAACGCGAGTACATTATTGGTGGGCAGGAAGCACAGCATCAGACCGACAACGGCAAAAAGATGTCCGTCTGGCAGATCCTGGGCACCCGTCAGTTCTGGGGTATCGCCCTGCCACGCTTCCTGGCAGAACCGGCCTGGGGTACGTTCAACGCCTGGATCCCACTGTTCATGTTCAAAGTCTACGGCTTTAACCTGAAAGAGATCGCGATGTTCGCCTGGATGCCAATGCTGTTTGCTGACCTGGGCTGTATTGTCGGCGGCTACCTGCCACCGCTGTTCCAGCGCTGGTTTGGCGTGAACCTGATTGTCTCCCGTAAGATGGTAGTCACCATGGGCGCCCTGCTGATGATTGGCCCGGGCATGATCGGCCTGTTCACCAGCCCTTACGTGGCTATCGCGCTGCTGTGTATCGGGGGCTTTGCTCACCAGTCCCTGTCCGGTGCGCTGATTACACTCTCTTCCGACGTGTTTGGTCGTAACGAAGTGGCCACCGCCAACGGCCTGACCGGTATGGCCGCCTGGACAGCTAGTACGATGTTCGCCCTGGTGGTCGGCGCGCTGGCGGATACGATCGGCTTCAGCCCGCTGTTCGCGGTACTGGCTATCTTCGACCTGCTGGGTGCGGTGGTAATCTGGACAGTGCTGAAAAGCAAATCCGCCGACGAGCTGGCGAAAGAGTCCCTCGGGGGACCGGCGACGCAGAGTTAGCGTTGTTGTGTCGGGTGGCTGCTTCGCCTTACCCGGCCTACAACATACGATAAAACCGTGGACCGGGTAAGCGTAGCGTCCCCCCGCAAAAACGATGCAAATGCCGCCTCCGGGCGGCTTTTTTGATGGCAAAATCTGGAGACTGGCACGTAAAAGTGGTATAACAAATCATTCGCCGTACCCTGCCTGGAGCGCATATGGAAATCACCGAATCACGTCGTTTATATCAACAACTTGCTGCCGAGCTGAAAGATCGCATCGAGCAAGGGGTCTATCTCGTCGGTGATAAACTTCCCGCTGAGCGTTTCATTGCGGATGAAAAAAGCGTTAGCCGTACGGTGGTCCGCGAAGCCATCATCATGCTGGAAGTGGAAGGGTATGTTGAGGTACGCAAAGGTTCGGGCATCCATGTGATTTCCAGCCAGGCGAAGCATTCCCCCACGCCGGACGAAAGTCTGGAGTTTGCCAGCTACGGTCCGTTTGAGCTTCTTCAGGCTCGCCAGCTGATTGAAAGCAACATTGCAGAATTTGCTGCGACGCAGGTGACCAAGCAGGACATCATGAAGCTGATGGAAATCCAGGATCACGCGCGTAAAGAAAAATGTTTCCGCGATTCTGAATGGGACCTGCAATTCCACGTTCAGGTTGCCCTTGCGACTCAGAACACGGCTCTGGCGGCAATCGTTGAAAAAATGTGGACTCAGCGCGTTCACAACCCGTACTGGAAAAAATTGCACGATCATATTGATTCCCGCACGGTTGACAACTGGTGTGACGATCATGACCAAATTCTTAAAGCCTTGATTCGTAAAGATCCGCATGCGGCAAAACTGGCGATGTGGCAGCATCTCGAAAACACCAAACAGATGCTGTTTAATGAAACAAGTGATGACTTTGAATTTAACGCTGACCGCTATCTTTTTGCCGATAATCCGGTGGTTCATCTCGATACGGCGACCAATCTCGTAAAATAAGACCCCGAACTGCTGGCAGGCGCACCGCTGCGCCTTCCGGCCATACAGAGTAAGAAAACCTCTATAGTGTCAGCCTTTGTAAAATTTCTCGCTCCCCTCCGTGGCTTACGCCAAAATCGTGTTTCCCCTCAAATTCTGTGACGCAGAACGTCGGGCTTTGTTACAATTGGATTCACTTCGTTATTTTGTAAGTTAGTGCTTGCTAACCAGCCAATTAACAGGGAACAGTGTTGGCCACACATCAAGGTGTCCGCGAGCGACCATAATGAAATCACAACAATGTCGCCGTGCTGTTTTTCCCGAATTACAGGCGTGACGTTAACCGATTTCCAGGAACACTGAATGGAACTTTTGACCCAACTACTGCACGCCCTCTGGGCTCAGGATTTCGAAACGCTGGCCAACCCATCCATGATTGGCATGCTCTACTTTGTGTTATTTATGATCCTGTTCCTTGAGAACGGTCTGCTGCCTGCTGCCTTTTTACCGGGCGACAGTCTGCTGGTGCTGGTCGGTGTGCTCTGCGCGAAAGGGGCGATGGCTTTCCCGCAAACGGTCCTGCTTTTGACCATTGCCGCCAGCCTGGGCTGCTGGGTGAGCTATATTCAGGGGCGATGGCTGGGCAATACGCGAATCGTTCAAAACTGGCTTTCGCATCTCCCGGCACATTATCACCAACGAGCGCACCACCTTTTCCATAAACATGGGCTTTCCGCCTTGCTTATTGGCCGCTTTATCGCATTCGTACGTACCCTGCTGCCCACCATTGCGGGCCTCTCCGGCCTGAGCAGCACGCGCTTCCAGTTCTTTAACTGGATGAGCGGCTTGCTGTGGGTCCTGATCCTGACCACGCTCGGCTACGCGCTCGGTAAAACGCCGGTCTTTATGAAATATGAAGACCAACTGATGTCTTGCCTGATGCTGCTGCCCGTCGTTCTGCTGGTGTTTGGCCTGGTCGGTTCACTGGTTGTACTGTGGAAGAAAAAATACGGAGCCCGGGGTTAACCATGGTTATCTCCCCGCTCGCACTGCGCCGCTTCTCTTACGCCATCGTCGCACTGATGATGTTCAGCGCCCTCATCCTTCTGTGGTCGGCGCTACAGCATCAGGAGTCGACGCTGGCTATCCGTCCTGTGAGCCAGGGAACCAGCGTGCCGGATGGTTTTTCTATCTGGCACCATCTGGACGCAAACGGGATCCGCTTTAAGAGCATCACGCCGCAAGACGATGTGCTGCTGATAAAATTTGACTCCAGTGCGCAAAGCGCCGCAGCGAAAGCCGTGCTGGACCGCACGCTGCCGCAGGGTTACATCATCGCGCAACAGGATGATGACAGCCATGCTGCCTCCTGGATGTCACGTTTACGCGACACGTCGCATCGATTCGGTTAACGGCTAATATTCCGAATATTTTCACTCACTTTGGTGAAACTCCCGTTTACTTACTATGCTTAAGTACGCGGAGCACCCCTCAGATGTTCTCCGCATAGTTTTGGAACACGGCTTACGCCGTTACACAATGGAAGGTTTCAATAATGAAATACCGCATCACCCTGGCTCTGGCCCTTTTTTCTTTAAGCACAGCTTCCTTCGCTATGTCTCTTTGTCAGGAGAAAGAACAGGATATCCAACGCGAAATCAGTTATGCCGAAAAGCATAACAATCAGCACCGGATCGACGGACTGAAAAAAGCGTTGAGCGAAGTGAAAGACAATTGTACGGACAGCAAGCTGCGTGCCGATCACAAGGAAAAAATCGCTGAACAAAAGGACGAGATAGCCGAGCGCCGTCAAGACCTGCGAGAAGCGAAAGAGAAAGGTGATGCGGAAAAAATTGCCAAGCGCGAGAGGAAGTTGCAAGAAGCGCAGGACGAACTAAAAGCGCTGGAAGCTCGCGATTATTGAGTTAACGGAAATCTCAACAGGAGAGAATCATGTCAAAAGATACAACTTCAGAAAATCTGCGCGCTGAACTGAAATCCCTGGCGGATACCCTGGAAGAGGTGCTGAACTCTTCTGCCGATAAATCGAAAGAAGAAGTGAGCAAACTGCGCAGTAAAGCGGAGCAGGCGCTCAAAGAGAGCCGTTACCGTCTGGGTGAAACCGGTGATGCGCTGGCGAAACAGACCCGCGAAGCGGCAGCGCGCGCAGACGAATATGTACGTGATAATCCATGGACGGGTGTGGGTATTGGTGCCGCAGTGGGTGTGGTGCTGGGTGTTCTGCTGACGCGTCGTTGATTATGGAAGATCCACGTCACGCACAAGGGCCTGCTAAAAACGTCCTCGGCATCGGCCAGCGTATTCTCACAACGCTTGTCGGGATTGCCGAAACGCGCGTCCGGCTTGCGGTAGTGGAACTGGAAGAAGAGAAAGCCAACCTCTTCCAGATGCTGCTCATGCTTGGGCTTACGATGCTCTTTGCCGCGTTTGGTCTGATGAGCCTGATGGTGTTAATCATCTGGGCTATCGATCCCCAGTATCGTCTGAACGCGATGATTGCGACTACCGTGGTTCTGCTGGTGGCAGCGCTGATAGGCGGTATCTGGACCCTGCATAAAGCGCGCACGTCGACCTTCCTGCGCCATACGCGTCAGGAGCTGGCGAACGACCGCGCTCTGCTGGAGGATGATAAGTCGTGAGCGACAAAGCCGAACGTCAAAAGCGGAAAGCGTATCTGCTGAGTCAGATCCAGCAGCAAAGGCTGGATCTGTCCGCCAGCCGTCGCGACTGGCTGGAGCTTACCCAGCGTTACGATCGCGGCTGGAATACCCTTCTGAGCCTGCGTTCGTGGGCGCTGGTGGGTAGCAGCGTGATGGCTATCTGGACGATTCGTCATCCAAACATGCTGATTCGCTGGGCACGCCGTGGCTTTGGCGTCTGGAGCGCATGGCGTCTGGTAAAAGCCACGATTCGTCAGCAGCAGCTGCGGTGATAAAAGCAAAACGGTAACCCAGGTTACCGTTTTTTGTTTTTGCGCCCTCTCCCCGTGGAAGAGGGTTGAGGTGAGGGCACCAGCGCGCACCTCCATTACTCAATATCTTTGAAAAAGATTAACAGTTTTCCTTGCTAACAATTGCCATCCGCCCCGTTTACACTCCTCTCCATCGACAGCAAAGACGCGGTATCTACCCGAATTTGCACGCAAATAACGTTTAGCCGCTGATGTGGTTTCCTGGAGAGTAAAATGAAAAAATTAGAAGATGTTGGTGTACTGGTAGCGCGCATTCTGATGCCTGTTCTGTTCATTACCGCAGGCTGGGGCAAGATCACTGGCTATGCGGGCACTCAGCAGTATATGGAAGCGATGGGCGTGCCGGGATTCCTGCTGCCGCTGACCATCCTGCTTGAGTTCGGCGGCGGCCTGGCGGTGTTGTTCGGTTTCCTGACCCGCACCACGGCGCTGTTCACCGCAGGCTTTACCCTGCTGACCGCGTTCATCTTCCACAGCAACTTTGCGGAAGGCGTGAACTCCCTGATGTTCATGAAAAACCTGACCATCGCGGGGGGCTTCCTGCTGCTGGCCATCACAGGCCCGGGCGCCTATAGCATCGACCGTCTTCTGAATAAGAAGTGGTAAGCAGGCTATACTGATTACATTCAAAGCGAGGAGACATCTCCTCGCTTTTGCTATCTGACGGAGGAGTAAAAAATGGGACAACTCGTAGACGGCGTCTGGCAGGATGTCTGGTATGACACCAAATCCACCGGTGGACGCTTTAAGCGCTCTGTTTCGGCCTTCCGTAACTGGCTGACCGCCGACGGCGCACCCGGCCCGAGTGGCGAAGGGGGCTTTGCGGCGGAGAAAGATCGTTATCATCTGTATGTTTCTCTCGCCTGTCCGTGGGCGCACCGCACGCTGATTGTGCGCAAACTTAAGGGTCTCGAATCGTTAATTCCGGTTTCGGTGGTCAACCCGCTGATGCTGGAAAACGGCTGGACGTTCGACAGTGACTTCCCGGCCGCGACGGGTGATGAGCTTTATCATCACGATTTCCTGTATCAGCTCTATCTGCGCGCCGATCCGCACTACACCGGACGCGTAACGGTGCCGGTGCTGTGGGACAAGAAAAACCAGACGATCGTCAGCAATGAATCCGCTGAAATCATTCGCATGTTCAATACCGCGTTTGACGCGCACGGCGCGCGCGCCGGGGATTTCTACCCGGTGGAACTGCGCGAGAAAATTGACGAGCTGAACGGCTGGATCTACGACAACGTCAACAACGGCGTCTATAAAGCAGGCTTTGCCACCAGCCAGGAAGCGTACGACGAAGCGGTGGGCAACGTATTTGGATCCCTGGAGCGCCTGGAGCAAATCCTCGGCCAGCATCGTTATTTAACGGGCGATCGTCTGACCGAAGCGGACATCCGCCTGTGGACCACGCTGATCCGCTTTGATCCGGTTTATGTCACCCACTTCAAGTGCGACAAGCATCGCGTCAGCGATTACCTGAACCTGCACGGTTTCCTGCGCGACATCTATCAGATGCCTGGGATTGCGGAGACGGTCAATTTTGACCATATTCGCACCCATTATTTCCGCAGCCATAAGACCATCAACCCAACGGGCATTATCTCCATTGGCCCGTGGCAGGATCTGGATGAACCGCACGGGCGCGACGTGCGATTTGGATAATTATTTAGGGAATCAAATGATTCCCTTTTTTAATTCAAGGCATACATCTATCCTTACCTCGATCGCTTAGAAAACAAGTGATTGACTGATTAAGAGGCAAGGAAAAATGGACTGGTATTTAAAAGTACTGCGCAACTACATTGGATTTGGTGGCCGCGCCCGCCGCAAAGAGTACTGGATGTTCGTTCTGGTGAACTTCGTCCTGATTATGGTGCTGGGCATTATGGACAAGATCCTCGGATGGGAACGCGAGGGGGGTGAAGGCATTCTCACCACAATT
Source organism: Enterobacter cloacae (assembly GCF_011078175.1). Classification (GTDB taxonomy): domain Bacteria; phylum Pseudomonadota; class Gammaproteobacteria; order Enterobacterales; family Enterobacteriaceae; genus Enterobacter; species Enterobacter cloacae_Q. Next base: position 162,984 of record NZ_JAALCJ010000008.1, on the reverse strand, counting down.
TATGGTGTGTTAGTTCTGCTGCCTTCATGGGCCGTACTGTTTCGTCGTCTCCACGATACCGATCGTTCGGCGTGGTGGCTGCTGTTGCTGTTGATCCCGCTTATCGGCTGGATTGTGATTTTAATTTTCAACTGTCAGAGCGGAACCCCGGGCGAAAACCGCTTTGGTCCGGATCCTAAGGCAAGCGCGTAAATTCTGCCCGGTAGCGTTTACGCTTACCGGGCCTCTACGCTTATTTGTTATGATGCGCGAAGAGCTTGGGTATTTCTCGTAAACACCACGATTTGGCTTCGCCCATGCTGTCGCGACGCCACGCCATAATGATATCCACTTCGCTGGTGTATTCCGGGCTGACGACGCGCAACCGCCCTTCTGCAATGTCCTTTTCGACAAACGGATACGGCATGGTCGCCACGCCCAGCCCCGCCAGGAGCGCCTGACGCTTATCTTCCAGCGACGTTACCGTCAGTCGCGGCTGTTTATCCAGCAGTTGAACCGTTAACACCGGGCGCTCACGGGCAGTATCTGCAACCGCCACGCCGCGGTATTTCACGCGCGTGACCTCAGAGAGCGGCTCCGGCTCCTGATGGATAGGGTGATCCGGGGCGGCGACGTAGACGTTCATTACGCTGTACAGTTTGCGTGAATTGATCTCTGATGATGAGCGGAAATGCATGTCCGGCGCAATGACGATATCCGCCCTTCCCGTTTCAAGACGCTCCCACGCCCCGGCCAGCACCTCGGTGATGATCGACAGCTGGGTATTGGCTTTCGCGGCCAGTCTGTCCACCAGCGGGAACAGGGCCTCGGTGGGCACCAGCGCTTCGGTAACTAATGTCAGATGGGTTTCCCAGCCGCGGGCCAGCGCTTCGGCATCTGTCGTCAGCTTATCTGCCGCTTCCAGCAATACGCGGCCGCGCTCGAGCAGCATCCGCCCAACATTGGTGAATTTTGTTCGATGACCGGAGCGATCGAAGAGCACGACATCCAGCTCCTCTTCCAGCTTTTGCATGGTATAGCTCAGCGCAGACGGAACGCGCCCCAGTTCATCTGCCGCCGCGGCAAAGCTGCCGCGCCTGTCAATCGCGTCCATGACGCGAAGCGCCTCAAGCGTCAATGCTCTCTCTTTAGCCATCTCGTTCTCATTCAGGAAATTTGAACATACCGGGCAGAATATCTGGCTAACAATGCATCGTCCATACCTTTACCATTGATTTAGTGTAAAGAGAGGTCAAGTTTATGATTACGACAAGAACAGCGAAACAGTGCGGACAGGCCGATTTCGGTTGGTTGCAGGCCCGCTACACCTTTTCCTTTGGACACTACTTTGACCCTAAACTCCTCGGTTACGCTTCACTGCGCGTTTTGAATCAGGAAGTGCTCGCCCCGGGCGCGTCTTTCCAGCCGCGCACGTACCCTAAAGTCGATATACTGAACCTGATCCTGGAAGGCGAGGCAGAATACCGCGATAGCGAGGGCAATCATGCCCAGGCGAAGGCTGGCGAGGCGCTGTTAATTTCCACGCAGCCTGGTATTAGCTATAGCGAGCATAACCTCAGCAAAGACAAAACGCTGACCCGCATACAGCTGTGGCTCGATGCCTGTCCGGAGCGAGAAAATCCGCTGGTGCAAAAGATCGATCTGAAGGGCGATAAACAGCAGCTGATCGCCTCACCAGACGGCAGCAAAGGCAGTTTGCAGTTACGTCAGCAGGTGTGGCTGCACCATATCGAACTGAAAAAAGATGAACAGGCGAGCTTCCAGCTTCATGGCCCGCGCGCCTATTTGCAGTCGATTCACGGCACGGTACATGCCGTAACGCATTCGGAGGAGAAAGAAGCGCTCACCTGCGGTGACGGGGCGTTTATTCGCGATGAAGCAAACATCACGCTGGTTGCCGATACGCCGCTGCGCGCGCTGCTGATTGATTTGCCGGTTTAAGATCAACACGCCCCCTCGCTCGAACGGTTCCCTCTCCCACAGGGAGAGGGTTAGGGTGAGGGGTAACGGGTTGGATTAAATCACAACACCTTACTCGCCATAATCTCAATGATCTGCCGGTCCGTCGCCTGCATTGAGCGGCACGCCAGGGCGCACAGGTTAGAAATAGACTGTTCGACATCGTGCGCCACAATCCCCTCGTTCCCCGTCACGGCTGTATCATCCAGCGCCATCATCACGGCTTTCCAGGCACTGGTGACGCTGGTCGAGACCTTCATTGCGCAGCTATTAGAAGCCCCATCGCAGATAATCCCGCTCACGTCGCCGATCATACTGCCTATTGCCATGGCAATAGTCTGGTAAGAACCGCCCATTAGCCACGCCATCCCCGCCGCAGCGCCCATTCCGGCGGTTGTCGCCGCGCACAACGCGGACAAGCGCGGAAGCTGGTAATGGATATAGATAGCCGACAGATGCGAGAGCATCAGCGCCCGCGCCAGGCGTTCGTCATCGGCCTGAACGTGCTCAGCCACCACCACCACCGGCATGGTGGCGGTGATGCCCTGATTCCCGGAACCCGAGTTGCTCATCGCTGGCAGCGTCGCGCCTCCCATGCGGGCATCCGAGGCTGCGCTGGTGCGGATCACAATGTCTGAACCCAGATCCTGCGCCATCCAGCCGCGTGCGCGCTGTTTATTGAGCGTCGCGCCAATATGCAGCCCCCAGCTGCCACGCAAACCTTCGCGGGAGAGCGCATCGTTCAGCCGCCCCGCCTCGAGGATAAAGCGGATCGCGTCGAACGGTACCTGCTCCACAAACTCAAGGATTTGCGACAGCGTGGTGGTCGAGAGCACCGCCAGCGGATCGTCGTTGTTCTGGCTCTGGCGATCGTCAAGCCTGTAGCGCGTTTCGCCCTGACAAACCACCTCGACGACCCGCGTATGCCCGCCCGCAATAGTCACCATCGCCGAGGACTCACCGGCGTAAACGCAGGCACGTGAATAGAGGATCTCATCGCACGGTTCCTGCAATTTCACCTGCACCAGGCCCGCTTTCAGCATTGCTTTGGCGCGGGTGAGCGCCTCGGTCGACGCGTCTTTCAATACTTCCAGCCCGGCGTGTGCATTACCGCCTGTCGCCCCCAGCGCGGCCGCGATGGGCAAACCGACCATACCGGTGCCGGGAACCGTTACGCCAAGCCCGTTTTTCATCAGGTTCGGCGATACCCACGCCTCGATACGCGTCACGTCGGCGTCAAGCTGCCCGGCAGCCATGGCGCAGGCCAGCGCCAGTGAGACGGGTTCGGTACACCCCAGCGCAGGCTTTACCTCTTCCTGCACGGCGCGAATTAAATGGTTCCATAAAGGATTAATTTGCTCAGACATCGTTACGACCTTATTTAACCTCATGAGAAGGCGAGGAAAGGAGAAACACAAAGCAGCAGCCCGGTAATCACAATAATCACCAGCGATACGCCTTTATATTTATGAAGTGCGGGCACTTTGTAGACCAGCCACGCCGGAATTAAGCAGCCCACCATCCCGAAAATAGGGCTACAAATAGAGGTGAAGCTCAGCACCGGCGCGTTTAATACAATCGCGCTCCAGGCCAGCAGGATGGCGAACAGCATAATCCCGCGCTGGACGGTGTTTTCATTGATTTTCTCTGCCGGCATTTTGCGGCGCAGGATATTCATTACGATGCCCTGCGTCGCTTCACGAAAGCCGAGATAGACGCCGAAGAAGGCAGTCATTACGGCGAAAATATTAAGGATCACGCTGACGATTTTGACCCAGCCCGCGCCGTCGCCGCTGATAAACTGCGCCGCGATTGCCAGGGCGGAAATATTCTGCTCGTAGGCTTTTACCGCCTCGTCGTGCCCCATCGCCAGCGTGAAGGAGACCGCGTAGAAAAAGACCGTGACGAACAGCACGCCGAAAGCAATGTTCATCGCGCGCAGCGCTTTATGACGCGCCACCTCAACGGATTTTTCCCGCGAACGATAAGAAATCACCATCGGGCTTAATGTCTGAATAAACAGAATGGAGGTTAAGGTGAAAGGCAGCGTAATAATGGCATTTTTAATCAGCAGCCCCATCGGTGGCAGCATGCCGACGTTGGCTAAATGCCAGAGTCCAATCATCGAAAGACCCAGCGCCGCCACCACAAATAATTTGGTCAGCACCATCAGGCTGGAGACTTTAAACAGCAGCTTTTCACCGCGCGACGAAATGGCGACCAGAATGCAGATCAGGAATAAACCGTAGAAAGGATTTTCCGACAGCAAACCGTGGGTTATGCCGAAGGTGTGCAAATAGGAGGCGCTGTCGTTGGTGATAGCCGTGGAATAGACAAACATCCAGATCACCAGCATCACGAAATAAAGCGCACCCAATAAGATGCCCCAGTTTTTACCTAAATAACCGCTAATGACGCTCGGGTAATCTTTGCATTCCGGTGATTCCGCCAGCGTATTAATAAACAGGCGCTGGAACAGGTACATAGCCGGATAACCAATAATCGACGAGAGTAAAAATACCCACAGCCCCATTAATCCAACCTGCACCGGAAGAAAAACGATGCCCGCGCCGATAGCCATCCCGATGCTCATGATGACCCAGCCCGTATCGGTGCTGTCAAATTTGATCGCCTCTCGCCATTCGCTTTCGCTCATTCCCGCCCGCCTTGCCGCAGGGGAATCACTCACAATCACACTGCTGTTTGTTGCCATATTCATTGGGCACTCGCTTATTTTGTAGGGTAACTAATTGTTTTTATAAGGTTCCAATCGTCAGCGATGACGAGTCAGAGAGTGCAGGTGTGTGTTATTGGTATGAAGAGATCATATCCGGAGCGCGGGAGAAAAAAGTCACAACTTTTATGGGTGTTTTCTGCGTCGGGAGGAAATTTTGCTTTTTCGAGATTCTTTAAGGAGGTATTTTTCTAAAAGTGACGACGTTCACGAAATTATAAGCCTCCCCAAACGAGGAGGCTTTATGCCAGCCTGAGTTACATCGCCTGTGTAAACGTCCTCGATATCACATCCTGCTGTTGCTCGCGCGTCAGGGCGTTAAACCGCACTGCATAGCCTGAAACGCGGATCGTCAGGTTCGGATAGTTCTCCGGATGGGCAATCGCATCCAACAACATCTCCCGGTTCAAGACGTTGACGTTTAAGTGCTGGCCGCCCTCAATGGTCGCTTCGTGATGGAAATACCCGTCCAACAGCCCGACAAGGTTGGTTTTGCGCACCGGCTCGTCCTTGCCCAGTGCCTGCGGCACGATGGAGAAGGTGTAGGAGATCCCGTCTTTGGCATAGGTGAACGGCAGCTTAGCCACTGAAGTCAGTGAGGCCACCGCCCCTTTTCTGTCGCGCCCGTGCATCGGGTTGGCGCCCGGCGCAAACGGCGTACCGCCGCGACGTCCGTCCGGCGTGTTGCCGGTCTTCTGCCCGTAAACCACATTGGAGGTGATGGTCAGGATCGACTGTGTCGGTACCGCGTTGCGGTACGTCGGCAGCGCCTGGATTTTCTTCATAAAGCGCTCAACCAGATCGCAGGCGATACTGTCCACGCGATCGTCGTTGTTCCCGTACTGCGGATAATCGCCTTCGATGACGAAATCGACCGCCAGACCGGCGTGGTCGCGCACCGGTTTTACCGTGGCGTATTTGATGGCCGACAGGGAATCCGCCGCCACCGACAGCCCGGCAATGCCGCATGCCATGGTGCGGTAGACGTCCCGGTCGTGCAGCGCCATCAGCGAGGCTTCGTAGCTGTATTTATCATGCATATAGTGAATGAGATTCAGCGCGCTGATGTACTGCACCGCCAGCCAGTCCATAAAGTGATCGAGGCTCGCCATTACGGTGTCGTAATCCAGTACCTCATCCAGCAGCGGCTCGGTTTTCGGCCCCACCTGGATCTTCAGCTTCTCATCCACCCCGCCGTTGATGGCGTACAACAGGGTTTTCGCCAGGTTGGCGCGTGCGCCGAAGAACTGCATCTGCTTGCCGATCACCATCGGGCTAACGCAGCAGGCAATGGCATAGTCGTCGCTGTTGAAGTCGGCGCGCATCAGATCGTCGTTCTCGTATTGCAGCGAAGAGGTGACGATCGAGACCTGTGCAGCGTATTTCTTGAAGGCGATCGGCAGCTGTTCTGACCAGAGGATCGTCAGGTTGGGCTCCGGCGCAGGCCCCATGGTGTGCAGGGTATGCAGGTAGCGGAAGCTGTTTTTGGTCACCAGCGTGCGGCCATCCAGCCCCATGCCGCCGATGACCTCCGTAGCCCAGATCGGATCGCCGGAGAAGAGCGTGTCGAACTCCGGTGTGCGCAGGAAGCGTACCATGCGGATCTTCATGATGAAGTGGTCGATGAGCTCCTGGGCCTGCACCTCATTCAACCGCCCCGCCTGCATGTCGCGTTCAATGTAGATATCGAGGAACGAGGCCGTGCGCCCCAGCGACATCGCCCCGCCGTTCTGGGATTTCACTGCGGCAAGATAGGCAAAGTAGACCCACTGCACCGCTTCCTGCGCGTTCATCGCCGGACGGGAAATATCAAAGCCATAGTTCGCCGCCATCTGCTGGATCTGGAGCAGCGCACGTTTATGCTCCGCCAGCTCCTCACGCAGCCGGATCGTGGCCTCCAGATCTTCTCCGCGCTCCAGTTTCCCCTGAAGATCGGCGAACTGAAGTTCACGCTCGCGCACCAGATAGCTGATGCCGTACAGCGCCACGCGACGGTAGTCTCCGATGATGCGTCCACGCCCGTAGCCGTCCGGCAGACCGGTCAGCACCCCCGATTTGCGGCAGCGCATCATCTCCGGAGAGTACACGTCAAACACGCCCTGATTGTGGGTTTTACGCAGATCGGTGAAGAGATATTCAAACTGCGGATCCATCTCGCGACCATAAGCTTCAAACGAGCTGCGGATCATGTTGATCCCGCCGTACGGATGCAGGGCGCGCTTGAGCGGCTTGTCGGTTTGCAGGCCGACGATCGTCTCCAGCTCCCGGTCAATATATCCCGGTCCGTGCGCGGTAATGGTGGTGGCGATGTTGGTATCAAAATCCACCGGGGCGTGGGTGGCATTCTCCTGACGAATGCCGACCATCACCTGCTGCCACAGCGCCGTCGTTGCTGGCGTCGCCTGCGCGAGGAAAGCTTCATCGCCTTCATAAGGGGTGTAGTTATGCTGAATAAAATCGCGCACGTTAACGGCGTTTTTCCATTCTTCACCGCGAAACCCGGCCCATGCGTCGCTGTAAGGCGCGACGCCCGTATCGATTGTTACTTTCATCAGATTCTCGCTTTATCAGGCGTAAGCCGCAGCCGGAGTTACCTTCCCAAGACGGAGGGCGTCCAGCGCGATCATTTTTTCTTCATTGGTCGGGATCACCGCGCAGGCCGCGCGGGACGACTCGGTGGAGATCACGCGCTCACCCGCGCTGCCCGGCAGGGCATTTTTGGACTCGTCGAGGGTGATGCCAAACACCTTCAGGTGTTCCACCACCAGCGCGCGGATAAGCACGGAGTTCTCACCGATTCCGCCGGTAAACACCACGCCATCCAGACGGTGCAGGGACGCAGCATGTCCCGCAATGTGCCGCGCAATGCGGTGAACGAAGGTGTGTATCGCAAGCGCGGCCCGCTCATTACCTTCGTGCCAGGCCTTCTCTAATGTCCGCAGATCTGACGAAATCCCGGAGATCCCCAGCAGCCCGGACTCTTTGTTGACCACGCGCTCCAGATCCTCGAAAGACAGCCCGGTCTGCCGGGCAATCCACGCCATCGCGCCAAAATCTACGTCGCCGCAGCGCGTGCCCATCACCAGACCTTCCAGCGGCGTCATCCCCATGGAGGTGTCCACGCTCTCGCCGTTACGCACCGCGCAGATGGATGCCCCGTTGCCGAGATGGGCAATCACCAGGCCGCTATCACTGGGGGACAGCCCGAGCAGCGCGTGCGCCTGCGCCGCCACATAGCGATGAGACGTGCCGTGGAAACCGTAGCGGCGCACGCCCAGCTCTTCAAAATAGCGGAACGGCAGGCCGTACAGATACGCCTGCGGCGACAGCGTCTGGTGGAAGCTGGTATCAAATACCGCCACCTGTTGCACGCCGGGGAAAAGGCGCTCAGCGGCTTCCACGCCGCTCAGGTTGGCGTAGTTATGCAGCGGCGCCAGCGGGGAAACCTGGCGGATCTGCTCAATCACCTCTTCCGTGATCAGGGTCGACTCGCTGAAGAGATCGCCGCCGTGCGCAATGCGGTGGCCAATTAAGGCCACGCTGCTCATCAGATCACGCTTCTCCAGCTCCAGGGCGATGGCAGCCAGCGCCCCTTCGTAGTCCTGGTGAGCCAGTCTGACCGGCTCACCCCCGTTCACGGAAATAAAGGCTTTTTCAGTGTTGATGCCGTCCGCAATGCCCGTCATCAGAGCCTCGCAGCTTGCGGCGTCCAGCACCGAAAACTTAACAGAGGACGATCCGCAGTTAATAACCAGTACTACCGGAAACTCAATCATGGTATGGCTCCGCTCTTCCTGAGCATTGATTTAAAACAGTTTGTACACGATGTTCAGAATGGTCAGCAGGCCGACCACGGTCACGAAGATGTTCTCGGTCCGGCCTTTGTATTTCGCCAGCGCAGGCGCCTTGCGGATGGCGTACATCGGCAACAGGCACAGCAGAGAGGCGATAATTGGCGCACCCATGGCTTCAATGAGGTCCAGAATGTTCGGGTTGGCATAGGCCACAATCCACGTGGAGCCCATGATAAAGACCATGCTGATGGTGTTCAGCTTGCCGACGGAGACGTTCTTCTTGTCGCCCTTGTAGCCGAACTTGACGATCAGGCCGTTCAGCCCCTCCAGCGTGCCCAGGTAGTGGCCGAAGAAGGATTTAAAGATAGCGACCAGCGCGATGATGGACGCACCGTACTCCAGTACCGTGGCGAACGTGGATTTACTGCCTGACATCGACGCAAAGTGGTTCGCCAGGTAAGAGAGCACCGGAATGTTCTGCGCTTTGGCGTCCGCCATGTTCTGCGGAGAGAGCGTAAACAGACAGCTAAACGCAAAGAACATCACCACCGCCACCATCAGCAGGCTGGCGCGACCGATGATTTTGGAACATTTCTGCTCGGTGAATTCTTTACCAAATTCCGGCTCGTACTCTTCGCGCTTGGAGACCACAAACGAGGAGACGATAGGCGAGAAGTTGAAGGAGAAGACCATGATGGAGATCCCCAACCACACCGTGACCAGAATGCCGTCATGACCGGTAAAGGCGATATCGCTCAGGTTAACCTGGTCGATCACCGCTGAGTTCCAGTACGGGATTAGCGAGAGAGAAATCAGTACCAGGCTGGCGATGAACGGGAACACCAGGTAGCTCATCACCTTCACCATCAGGTCTTTACCGAACCAGATCACAAAGGCCATCAGCAGCAGCAGGAACAGCGCCACCACGCCACGGTTCAGGGCAGGCATCTGGAGCTGGTTCTCCCAGAAGGTCATAAAGGTGTTGGTAATGGTGACGCCGTAAATCCACAGCAGCGGACAAATGGCAAAGAAGTAGAGGAAGGTGATCACCACCCCGCCGGTCTTCCCAAAATGCTCTTCCACCGTTTCGGTGATATTGCCGGAGACGTTACTGCCGGACAAACACAGACGCGCCAGCGCGCGGTGGCAGTAGAAGGCAATCGGGTAGGCGAGTAACAGCATCAGCAGGATGGGGATCAAGCCGCCAAAGCCTGCGCGGATGGGGAAGAACAGCACGCCTGCGCCAATGGCGGTACCAAACAGGCCGAGCGTCCAGGTGGTATCCGATTTACGCCAGGTGGACGTTTTTGTCTGGCCAACGGTAATGCTTTCAGTGTTGCTCATAGGTCATCCTTACGCGTCAACGAAGCCGGTAATTTGGGAAACACGAGAGAGATCGATATTGCCGCCGGAAATAATGCAGACGGTTTTTCGCCCCTGGATATAGTGGTCAAGCTTGCCGCTTAATAGCGCCGCGCACGCCAGCGCGCCCGCGCCTTCTGTCACCACTTTATTTCGCTGAATAAGCGCGATCATGCTGTTGCGAATCTCGTCTTCGCTGACCAGCACAATGTCATCGACCAATTCACGAACAATTTCGAAGGTTAATTTCCCCGGACGAGACACGTCGCAGCCGTCGGCTAATGTGCCGGTAACACGATGATTGGTTATTTCTCCGGCCTGATACGAAGCCGCCATTCCGTGCACGTTTTCAGACTGCACGCCGATAATATTAATGGTCGGGTTGATGGATTTAATCGCCGTAGCAATACCGGCAATTAAACCGCCACCGCCGATGGGGACAATCACATTATCCACGTCGTATAAATCTTCGAGGATTTCGAGGCCGATGGTGCCCTGGCCGGCAATGACTTTCGGATCGTCGTAAGGCGGGATAAATATGCGTCCTTCCATCTCGACGATTTCGCTCACTTTGGCAATGGTGTCGTTGAAGTTCTCGCCGTGCAGCACCACTTCCGCCGAGTAGTCGCGCGTGGCGGCAACCTTGGATTTCGGCGCGCCCATTGGCATGACCACTTTGCCGTCAATGCCGAGCATAGCGCAGGAGAGCGACACCCCCTGCGCGTGGTTCCCCGCCGAGCAGGCCACCACGCCCTTGCGTTTTTCCGCATCGGTCAGCGAGCTTAATTTATTAAACGCCCCACGTATTTTAAACGAACCGGTACGCTGCATATTTTCAAATTTCAGGAATATCTCACCCTTACACCGTTCGCTCAGATAATTCGAGCGCGGCATACCGGTTTTATAGATCTTTCCCGCCAGTCTTTTTCTGGCGTCCTGAATATCTTCAATGGTCACCGGGAGATCGTAAGTAATGTGCATAATATCCTCGTTATAATAATTCATTCTTTTCAGGCAAAGTCAGGGTATCAGAGCGTTAAAAAGCGTCGCTCCGGGTGTTTTAAATCATCATTATTTCTATCGTCGTTTTTCGGTATTCATCGACGAATATTGTTTTGCCAGTTCAACTAATACTGACGCCGATTTTTTAATACTGTAATTTTTTGACCATACGGCGGCATAACGCGCCACGGGTAATTCATCTTCCACCGGCAGGACAATAAACTGGTCCGAGCCGAAGGGCGCAATCATGTCACGGGGGATCACCGTCAGGTAATCGGCATTGAGGACAAGGTTATAGATGGTGACGACGGAATCGGTCTGGACGATGTTTTCAATGCTGATGTGGTTGTCTTTCAGGGTGGTCAGGAGTTCGTTGTAGTAGCCCATATCGGTTTGCGGCATCACCCACTGCTCGTGCGTGAGCGATGCCAGTCTGGTCGGGCCGGTGCACGTTCGTGATTTACTCGCCACCAGCACAAACTCGGATTCAAACAGTGGCTCAACGTGAAGATCCTGAAGCTGCATCCCGTCGCTCAGCGTGCCGATGGCGAAATCCAGTCGGCCATCGCGAATGGCGGGCAGGAATGAAGAGAGCTGCGCTTCATACATGGAGACGCGCGCCTTCGGGAACACTTCCTTGAATTTTTTGATCATCCCGGACAGGAAGGTGAAGCCAATCAGCGACGGATAGCCGAAGGAGACGTCCATGACGGTACTGAAACTGAGGCTGTTGATCTCGCTCACCATGTTTTTCATTTCGCGGGTGATCGACTCAGCGTAGGACAGCAGCACCTGACCGGCGGCAGTAAGTTTTACGCCGGTGTTTTTACGCACCATCACTTCCACCCCAAAGTAGGATTCGATGTCGCTGATGATTTTGCTGACGGCGGGTTGCGTCAATCCCAGTTGTCTTGCAGCAGAACCTATGGAGCCACTTTTGATGACTTCCTGAAATACCACGAGGTGCTGTGTTTTCGGTAGAATAATAGTATTCATAATATTCTGCGCTTATATCCCTATGACGCAGCGGATTCTACCCAATATTACTTACAGGGGTATGTGCTGTTACTCACAATTTGCCAGAATACCCAGTTTTCAAACGCAGCCAATTACGATTTATCTCTTTATTAATCAATAAGTTACTACAATAAAAATACGCAATTACGCTGATATTGATCAATAAAAAATGAGGTAATAAATTTATTTTATGGCAATAACCTGTGTGGATTTTTTCGCCTTATAAATATTAATAAAGGCTATCTTTCAGGCAATTAAAGGTTAATAAAACACCATTATTCTTTTAAAATATTTTTGTAGTTTATCAACTGCATCAGGAATATTTATTCGGTTTCCGGTTAAAGAGAGGGATATATCACACATTCACCAGAAGAATGTTTTTAATTTCAATATTCGCTTATCAAATACAAAACATTTCGTATCATAAAGCCAACAAGTGCAACATCAAATCAACACTAAATTTTTCTCATTTTATAGCGTTAAATTTTGTGATTACGATCATGTGCAGCAGATGAGAGGAATGACGGGCGGAGCGAATAGTGAAATGTGCTTAGCGTCGCAAAATTAAGAATTGATGTCGTTTAGCGCTACACTCACCCACTCTTCAGCAACCTTCAGAAAGCAAAAACCCCGCCGAAGCGGGGTTTCGTAAGAAGTTGAAGCTGACCGATAAGCCGGGTTCTGTCGTGGACAGTCATTCATCTAGGCCAGCAATCGCTCACTGGCTCAAGCAGCCTACCCGGGTTCAGTACGGGCCGTACCATGTGAACCCCTATTTGGCCTTGCTCCGGGTGGAGTTTACCGTGCCACGGACTGTTACCAGCCGCGCGGTGCGCTCTTACCGCACCCTTTCACCCTTACCTGATCCCGCTTGCGCGGGCCATCGGCGGTTTGCTCTCTGTTGCACTGGTCGTGGGTTTCCCCCCCAGGCGTTACCTGGCACCCTGCCCTGTGGAGCCCGGACTTTCCTCCCCTCCGCCCGTCTCCCCCGAAAGGGACGACGACGAAGCGGCGACTGTCTGGTCAGCTTCGGCGCGCAGTATAGAGGGTTTGCGCGCCGCTGTCACCCCTGGCTACGCATGCCTACCTGCAATGTGGCCGCGATATTCCGCGAGGCGCGGTAAATGTTGTCGTACGCTCCCTGGAACGCCTCTTCCAGTGAACCGATGCTGGTCAGTACGCTGAACACCGCGTCGATGCCGTACTGATGCACCACACCCACATCCTGCGTCAGACTTCCGGCAATCCCGATCACTGGCTTATGGTATTTTTTGGCGACGCTCGCCACGCCGACGGGTACTTTGCCATTAATGCTCTGGCTGTCGATGCGCCCTTCCCCCGTCAGCACCCAGGTGCAGTCGTGAATATGTTCCTCAAGATTCAGCGCCTGGGTGACAATATCAACGCCGCTTTTCAGCTCTGCGCCCAGAAAGGCCATCAGCGCCGCGCCCATGCCGCCTGCGGCACCTGCCCCCGGCACCAGGCTGACGTCAATGCGCAGCGATTTTTTGATCACGTCGGCATAGTGACTAAGATTGGCGTCGAGTTCGAGGATCATCGCCTCCGTCGCCCCTTTTTGCGGACCAAAGATACGCGACGCGCCGCTTTCACCGATAAGCGGATTCGTCACGTCACAAGCAACGCGGATTGTGCACCCCTGAAGACGCGGATCGAGATCCGAAATATCAATATGGTTAAGCGCCATCAGGCTGCCGCCGCCGTAGCCGATTTCCGTTCCGTTCGCATCCGTAAAATTCGCGCCCAGCGCCTGCATCATGCCCGCGCCCCCATCGTTGGTTGCGCTCCCGCCGATACCGATAATGATGTTGCGCGCGCCTTTATCCAGCGCGCGGAGGATCAGCTCCCCCGTCCCGCGCGACGTCGTGACCAGCGGGTTACGCTGCGCGGGAGGAACGAGCGCCAGACCGCTGGCGGCGGCCATCTCGATAAACGCGGTGGTACCGTCGCCCGAGATCCCCCAGCTGGCCTTCACCTTTTCCCCTAACGGGCCGGTGACGACAGCCTGCTGCCAGGCGCCCTGCGTCGCGGCGATCATCGCTTCAACCGTACCTTCTCCGCCGTCAGCAACGGGAACAGATACGTAACGAGCGTCGGGGAAAATTTCCCGAAATCCTTTTTCTATCGCCTGCGCCACCTCAGTGGCAGACAGGCTTTCTTTATAAGAGTCTGGCGCGATTACGATTTTCATAGTTGTATGCCTGAGCCGTAGGCCCGGTAAGCGTAACGCCACCGGGCAGGACGTCATTAGCGAGCAATTTCAACCTTCGCCAGTTTTTCGTAATAGCACGCTAACGCGCTGTGATCGGCGGTGCCCAGACCGTCCGCACGCAGCGCCTGCATCATCTCCATGACGGCGGCAGTCAGCGGCAGCTGCGCCCCCACGCCGTGGGAGGTATCCAGCGCATTCGCCAGATCCTTAATGTGCAGGTCAATGCGGAAGCCCGGCTTGAAGTTACGATCCATCACCATCGGCGCCTTGGCATCCAGCACGGTGCTGCCCGCCAGACCTCCGCGAATGGCCTGATAGACCAGATCCGGATTAACGCCCGCTTTGGTGGCCAGCGTCAGCGCTTCGGACATGGCCGCAATATTCAGCGCCACGATGACCTGGTTTGCCAGCTTGGTGACGTTGCCTGCGCCAATTTCACCGGCGTGCACCACGGAGCCGGCCATGGCTTTCATCAGGTCGTAGTATTTGTCGAAGACGGCCTTATCGCCGCCGACCATTACCGACAGGGTACCGTCGATGGCTTTCGGCTCGCCGCCGCTGACCGGCGCATCCAGCATCTCCACGCCTTTCGCTTTCAGCGCCTCGCTGATTTCGCGGCTTGCCAGCGGTGCGATAGAACTCATGTCGATCACCACAAGGCCCGGCTTCGCGCCGTCGATAATGCCGTTCTCACCCAGCGCCACCTCTTTCACGTGCGGGGAGTTTGGCAGCATGGTGATAATGACGTCACACTGCTCGGCAATCGCTTTTGCGGTTGTCGCCGTTTCTGCGCCAGCCGCAATCACCTCTGCCACCGCGTCTGAATTACGATCTAAAACCACCAGTGAGTAACCTGCTTTGATGAGGTTTTTGCTCATTGGTTTGCCCATGATACCCAGGCCAATAAAACCCACTTTCAGCGTCATAATCTGTTTCCTCAATGATGGTTATTTTTTAAAAGCGTCCGCTAATTTCTGCGTGGCGGCGCGGAATACGCCGAGGTCGCTGCCGACGGCAACAAACGTTGCGCCCCACTCCAGGTAGCGGCGGGCATCGGCTTCCACTGGCGCCAGAATGCCGCACGGTTTACCGTGCGCTTTGGCACGGGCAAAAATGTGCTGAATGGCGCGCTGCACGTCCGGGTGGCTGGCATTGCCCAGATGACCAAAAGCGGCCGCCAGATCGCTCGGGCCGACGAAAATGCCGTCTACCCCCTCCGTCGCGGCAATGGCGTCGACGTTATCGACCCCCTGCTGGCTCTCGATCTGAACCAGAATGGTGATGTTCTTGTTGGACTGGGCGAAATAGTCCGGCACGGTGCCAAACATGTTGGCGCGGTGCGAGACGGACACGCCGCGGATCCCTTCCGGCGGATAGCGGGTCGCCGCCACGGCCAACACCGCTTCTTCTTCCGTTTCAACAAACGGGATCAGGAAGTTATAGAAGCCGATATCCAGCAGACGCTTAACGATCACCGGCTCGTTGGTGGGCACACGCACCACCGGCGCGCTGTGGCTGCCTTTCAGCGCCATCAGCTGCGGAATAAACGTACTGATATCGTTTGGCGCATGTTCGCCGTCCAGCACCAGCCAGTCGAACCCGGCCAGGCCCAGCACTTCGGTGCTAATGGGGTTGGCCAGCGCAGACCAGCAGCCAATCTGAATCTGATGCGCCGCAAGGGCCGCTTTAAATTTATTCGGGAAGATGTCGTTACTCATTACTTATACCTTTTTTAATTCCGCAGTTTTAGACAGGATTTTTTTATTTATTCCAACTCAACGTCAGGGTTATATTTATTTTCCTGCCTGAATTTTGGCGTTATAAAATCGTCATTCAGTATAATCGTCACCACACGGCAGTACATTGTTTCAATGCTCAATTATCCGTCAGGAGTTGAACGCTATTTTGAGCATATGCCCAATACAGTGGGCGCTGATGCACAGAATCAACGATTAGTGGTTCGGGCGCGATCGCGATCACATTCTCACCTTTCCTCACCTGACATTCTTTATTTCTTCAACAAGAAACAATTAACCATCTGGCTATATTTAGTATCAGATATTTTGCTGGAGAAGAGTGAACAATGGCCGATATTGAAATTCGACAGGCGTCGCCGACGGCGTTCTATATAAAAGTGCACGATACCGATAACGTGGCGATTATTGTCAACGACAATGGCTTAAAAGCTGGTACCCGCTTTCCGGATGGCCTGGAGCTGATTGAGCACGTTCCGCAGGGGCATAAAGTCGCACTGGTCGACATCCCGGCGCACGGCGAAATCGTGCGCTACGGCGAAGTCATCGGCTATGCGGTGCGCGCTATCCCGCAGGGTAGCTGGATTGAAGAGTCGCTGGTTGAGCTGCCCACCGCCCCGCCGCTGGAGACGTTGCCGCTGGCCACCCGCGTCCCTGAGCCGTTGCCTCCGCTGGAGGGTTATACCTTCGAAGGCTACCGCAACGCGGACGGTAGCGTGGGAACCAAAAACCTGCTTGGCATCACCACCAGCGTGCATTGCGTGGCGGGCGTCGTGGATTACGTGGTGAAAATCATTGAGCGCGATCTGCTGCCGAAATATCCCAACGTTGACGGCGTGGTGGGTCTTAACCACCTGTACGGCTGCGGCGTGGCGATCAACGCGCCCGCAGCGGTCGTGCCGATCCGCACGATTCACAATATCGCCCTTAACCCAAACTTTGGCGGTGAGGTAATGGTGATTGGCCTCGGCTGTGAAAAGTTGCAGCCTGAACGCCTGTTGCAGGGTACTGAGGATGTGAAAGCCATTCCGGTTGACGATGCCAGTATTGTGCGACTTCAGGATGAACACCATGTCGGCTTCAGATCGATGGTCGACGACATTTTACAGGTAGCAGAGCGCCATCTGGAGAAGCTGAACAAACGTCAGCGTGAAACCTGCCCGGCCTCTGAACTGGTCGTTGGGACACAGTGTGGCGGCAGCGATGCGTTTTCCGGCGTCACCGCTAACCCGGCGGTGGGTTATGCCTCCGATCTGTTCGTGCGCTGCGGCGCCACGGTGATGTTCTCCGAAGTCACCGAAGTGCGTGATGCTATCCACCTGCTCACGCCGCGCGCCGTCAACGAAGAGGTGGGCAAACGCCTGCTGGAGGAGATGGCCTGGTACGATAATTATCTCGACATGGGCAAAACCGACCGCAGCGCCAACCCGTCTCCGGGTAACAAGAAAGGCGGCCTGGCGAACGTGGTGGAAAAAGCCCTCGGGTCGATTGCCAAATCCGGCCAGAGCGCGATTGTGGAAGTGCTCTCGCCTGGCCAGCGACCAACCAAACGCGGCCTGATATACGCGGCAACGCCTGCCAGCGATTTCGTGTGCGGCACCCAGCAGGTGGCGTCCGGTATAACGGTACAGGTCTTTACCACCGGGCGCGGCACGCCGTACGGCCTGATGGCGGTACCGGTGATCAAAATGGCGACCCGCACCGAGCTGGCAAACCGCTGGTATGACTTAATGGATATTAACGCGGGCACCATCGCCACCGGGGAAGAGAGTATTGAAGAGGTGGGCTGGAAGCTATTCCACTTCATTCTGGATGTGGCAAGCGGACGGAAGAAAACCTTCTCCGATCAATGGGGATTGCATAACTCGCTGGCGGTGTTTAACCCGGCGCCGGTGACGTGATGGCCCCTCACCCTGCCCTCTCCCCATAGGGGAGAGGGTAAAAAAAACGCACCGGGCAGTCCCCTCTCCCCTATGGAGCTGAGGGTTCCCCACAAAATAATGCCTGCACAGACGGCCCCCTCTCCCTTGAGGGAGAGGGCTGGGGTGAGGGGGAACATACGGCTCTGGTGGTCATTCCGTTCACTTTATGTTCCTTGCTACTCTGTCACGACATGACCGGTGAACGTGCCAGGGTGGCTCAGTCGCCACCACCCTGGCGACCCGGGCTTCCGGCGGAAAATCGCCGCTTCGCGGTGCCTTCGGCTTATTCCTTCCGGCTTATCGGGGACGGGCGGAGGTAACATCCCTGTAAAGCCCGCCCTCTCGGCGCATCCCTGCGCCTCGCCCCGGCCGGAAGGCAAACGCCTCAGCGATTTACAGCCGGACCGAGGCATCGCTGAAAGCCCTCAGTTATTCTGAGGCAACGTTATCGCTTTTGCTTTCAAATTACTGGGGAACCCTCTCCCTATGGGGAGAGGGTTAGGGAGAGGGGAAAAGCCCCTTTAGACCAGCACCACATCGATCCCGCTTTTGCGTAATCCTTCAAGGCTCTCCGCCGGAATACCTTCATCAACGATAATCATGTCGATCCGCTGAGTATCAATGATTTTATGCAGGCTTGAGCGGTTAAACTTGCTGGAGTCGGTCACAACGATAATGCGCTCCGCCACCTCGCACATTTTCCGGTTCAGACGGGCTTCATCCTCGTTGTGCGTACTCACCCCCCGGTCGAGATCGATGGCATCGACGCCCAGGAACAGCAGGTCAAAATGGTAATTCTGTAAGGACTGCTCCGCCTGGTCGCCGTAGAAGGACTGCGACTGACGGCGCAAGTGCCCGCCGGTCATCAGCAGCTCTACGCCCTCCGCTTCCAGCAGCGCGTTTGCCACGTTCATCCCGTTGGTCATGGCAATGACATCGGTATGCTGGCGCAGCATGCGGGCAATTTCAAAGGTCGTGGTGCCGGAGTCCAGAATAATGCGGTGACCCGGCTTGACCAGTTCAGCCGCCGCCTGCGCGATGCTGCGCTTCACTGCCGTATTAAGGGAACTTTTGTCCTCAACGGACGGCTCCACGCCGGGGGCATTGCCTTCGCAAATCAGCGCGCCGCCGTAAGCGCGAACGGCAATCCCCTGCTTTTCCAGAAAGGCCAGATCGTTACGGATCGTCACCGTCGACACGCCGTATAAAAGAGAAAGATCGTTAACCTGCACGCTTCCCTGCGCCCGCAACCGCTGAATGATCTGCTCTCGCCTTTCACTGGTGCCGGTGATGCGCTTCTCTGCGGATGAATCGGTGCTGCTCATACGAGCTCCTTAGTGAATACACTTTCGTTTCATTTCGTTTTGCTTATTAACGCCTTTCTTTTGAGGGAATGCAAGCCCTGTATGGTGGGCAGACGCAAGCTTAACTGTCGCTGAAACCTTTCATTATGTTTCTTTTGTGAAACAGATCGGAAAACCATTATCTTTCGTTTTATTTTTACCTCGCCATAATGCAGTATCAAATGAAACAAAACGAAAGATGAATGCCAACACCATCCGAACTGGAGAGGAAAGTGAAACATCTGACAGAAATGGTGGAACAACATAAACGGGGGAATACAAACGGGATTTATGCCGTCTGTTCCGCACATCCACTGGTACTTGAAGCTACACTACGTTACGCCCATTCACAACAGACGCCTCTGCTGATTGAAGCCACCTCAAACCAGGTGGATCAGTTTGGCGGCTATACCGGTATGACGCCCGCCGATTTTTATGGGTTTGTCTGTAAGCTGGCGGGATCTCTCGGTTTCCCCACCTCGCAGCTGATCCTTGGCGGCGATCATTTAGGTCCAAACCGCTGGCAAAACCTGCCGGCTTCGCAGGCGATGGCGAACGCCGACGATCTGATCAGGAGCTACGTGGCGGCCGGGTTTAAAAAAATTCACCTCGATTGCAGCATGTCCTGCGAAGACGACCCGGTTCCTTTAACCGATGCAATCGTTGCCGGGCGTGCCGCTCGGCTGGCTAAAATTGCCGAAACCACCTGTCTTGAGCAATTTGGCGTGGCCGATCTGGTCTACGTTATCGGCACGGAAGTTCCGGTTCCCGGTGGGGCACACGAAACGCTGACCGAGCTTGAAGTCACCACGCCAGAAGCGGCACGCGCCACGCTTGAGGCGCACCGCCACGCATTCGAGAAGGAAGGGTTAAGCGACATCTGGCCGCGCATTATTGGTCTGGTCGTTCAGCCTGGCGTTGAGTTCGACCATGCGCACGTGTGTGACTATCAACCGCATAAAGCCGTCGCGCTGAGCAAGATGGTTGAAGCCTACGACACGCTGGTATTTGAAGCACACTCTACCGATTACCAGACGCCGCAGGCGCTGCGCCAGTTGGTGAAAGATCACTTCGCCATTCTGAAAGTCGGCCCTGCGCTAACCTTCGCGCTGCGCGAAGCGCTGTTCTCACTGGCAGCAATTGAAGAAGAGTTGCTGCCGGCAAAAGCCTGCTCAGGGCTGCGTCACGTCCTGGAAAACGTGATGCTCGATCGCCCGGAATACTGGCAAAGCCACTACCACGGCGACGGCAATGCCCGACGCCTGGCGCGCGGTTACAGCTATTCCGACCGCGTGCGCTATTACTGGCCAGACAGCCAGATTGACGACGCCTTTGAGCGACTGGTACGCAACCTGGCGGATGAACCAATCCCGCTACCGCTGATCAGCCAGTATCTGCCGTTGCAGTACAGCAAAGTTCGCGATGGCGCTCTCAGGTCCACACCACGGGAACTCATCCTCGACCACATTCAGGACATACTCCAGCAGTACCATGCCGCCTGCGAAGGCGTAACGACTCAACACGCATAATTAAAAAGAGGAAAACGCTATGCCAAACATTGTCTTATGCCGCATTGATGAACGCCTGATCCACGGACAGGTGGGCGTACAGTGGGTGGGGTTTGCGGGGGCGAACCTGGTGCTGGTGGCAAATGACGAGGTTGCAGACGATCCGGTTCAGCAGAACCTGATGGAGATGGTGCTTGCGGAAGGCATCGCCGTGCGTTTCTGGTCCCTGCAAAAGGTGATCGACAACATTCATCGCGCCGCTGACCGCCAGAAGATTCTGCTGGTCTGTAAATCACCGGCTGATTTTTTAACGCTGGTCGAGGGCGGCGTGCCCATCACCCGTATCAACGTCGGAAATATGCATTACGCCAGTGGCAAACAGCAAATTGCCAAAACGGTATCTGTGGACGCGAGCGATATCGCCGCGTTTAACGGCCTGAAGGCGGCCGGAGTGGAATGCTTCGTTCAGGGCGTTCCAACAGAGACTGCTTTGGATCTCTTTAAACTGCTCTGAGGGATTCACAATGGAAATCAGTCTGTTGCAGGCTTTCGCGCTGGGGCTTCTCGCCTTTATAGCGGGCCTGGATATGTTTAACGGCTTAACACACATGCACCGCCCGGTGGTACTCGGGCCACTGGTTGGCCTGATTCTGGGCGATCTGCACACCGGAATTCTGACCGGCGGTACGTTAGAACTGGTCTGGATGGGTCTCGCGCCGCTGGCGGGCGCGCAGCCGCCAAACGTGATTATCGGCACCATCGTTGGCACCACATTTGCTATTACCACAGGCGTGAAGCCGGATGTCGCCGTTGGGGTCGCCGTGCCGTTTGCCGTGGCGGTTCAGATGGGGATCACTTTCCTCTTCTCGGTGATGTCCGGCGTGATGTCCCGCTGCGATCGCATGGCGGCTAACGCAGACACCCGTGGTATTGAACGGGTCAACTATCTGGCGCTGCTGGCGCTCGGCGTCTTCTACTTCCTGTGCGCGTTTCTGCCCATCTACTTTGGGGCCGAACACGCGAAAACCGCCATTGACGTGCTGCCGGAACGTCTGATCGACGGTCTCGGCGTCGCGGGCGGCATTATGCCAGCGATCGGCTTCGCCGTACTGCTGAAGATCATGATGAAAAACGTTTACATCCCTTACTTCATTATCGGCTTTGTCGCCGCGGCCTGGCTGAAACTCCCGGTGCTGGCGATTGCCGCGGCTGCGCTGGCGATGGCGCTGATCGACCTGCTGCGCAAATCGCCTGAACCCACGGCGCCTGCGGCCCAGAAAGAGGAATTTGAAGATGGCATCTAATCACACCACCCTGCCGGGCGTGTCTGAAAGTGAAGAAACACTGCTGACCGGCGTGAATGAAAACGTCTACGAAGACCAAAGTATTGGCGCTG
Source organism: Enterobacter cloacae (assembly GCF_011078175.1). Classification (GTDB taxonomy): domain Bacteria; phylum Pseudomonadota; class Gammaproteobacteria; order Enterobacterales; family Enterobacteriaceae; genus Enterobacter; species Enterobacter cloacae_Q. The sequence goes on along the minus strand of NZ_JAALCJ010000008.1, from coordinate 140,963 downwards.
AGCTAACGAAAAAGGATATTAACCGTGTCGCCTGGCGTTCCATGCTGCTACAGGCCTCGTTTAACTACGAGCGTATGCAGGCCTCCGGCTGGCTGTACGGGTTACTGCCCGCGCTGAAAAAGATCCACACCAATAAGCGGGACCTGGCGCGCGCCATGAAAGGCCATATGGGCTTCTTTAACACCCACCCGTTCCTGGTGACCTTCGTCATCGGCATTATTCTGGCAATGGAGCGTTCCAAGCAGGATGTGAACAGCATCCAGAGCACGAAAATTGCCGTCGGCGCACCGCTCGGAGGCATTGGTGACGCCATGTTCTGGCTGACTCTGCTACCCATTTGCGGGGGTATTGGTGCGAGCCTGGCGCTACAGGGATCCATTCTTGGCGCGGTGGTCTTTATCGTGCTGTTTAACGTGGTACACCTCGGCCTGCGTTTTGGCCTGGCGCACTATGCGTACCGAATGGGTGTCGCCGCGATCCCGCTGATCAAAGCCAACACCAAAAAAGTTGGCCATGCTGCGTCCATTGTCGGGATGACAGTGATTGGTGCGCTGGTGGCAACCTATGTGCGCCTGAATACCACCCTCGAGATTAAAGCCGGGGATGCAGTCGTCAAACTGCAAACCGATGTGATCGACAAGCTGATGCCCGCCTTTTTGCCGCTGGTCTACACCCTGACCATGTTCTGGCTGGTACGCCGTGGCTGGAGCCCGCTGCGCCTGATTGGAATCACCGTAGTGCTGGGCGTTGTCGGTAAATTCTGTCACTTCCTGTAAAAAGCAAAGAGGTTGCGATGTTAGGCATTATTTTGACGGGTCATGGCGGTTTTGCCAGCGGGCTGGAACAGGCGATGAAGCAAATCCTCGGCGAACAGCCGCAGTTTATCGCCATCGATTTTCCGGAAAGCTCCACCACTGCGCGGCTGACCGCGCAGCTTGAGCAGGCAGTGACTGAACTGGACGCAGAGCACGATATCGTGTTTCTCACCGATCTTCTCGGCGGTACGCCGTTTCGTGTGGCCTCTACCCTCGCGATGCAGCGCCCCGGCAGCGAAGTGATCGCCGGCACCAACCTCCAGCTTTTGCTGGAGATGGTTCTGGAGCGCGACGGGTTAAGCAGTGAAGCCTTTCGTTTGCAGGCGCTGGAGTGCGGCCATCGCGGCCTGACCAGCCTGGTGGATGAACTTGCACGCTGTCGCGAGGAAGCGCCCGCCGAGGAAGGGATATGAGCCAGCTGCTGCGCGCGCGTCGTCTGCTGACCGGGCAGGGCTGGCTGGATGACCATCAGCTGCGTATGGACAGAGGCGTCATCACCGCCATTGAGCCGATTCCGGCAGGGGTTAACGTCCGTGAGGCAGACCTGCTTTGCCCGGCATACATTGATATCCACGTCCATGGCGGCGCGGGTGTGGATGTGATGGATGATGCGCCCGACGTGCTGGACCGGCTAGCCATGCACAAAGCGCGTGAAGGCGTGGGGGCGTTTCTGCCTACTACCGTCACCGCTCCGCTTGAGGCGATCCATGGCGCGTTACGGCGCATTGCCCGACGCTGTCATGCCGGTGGCCCCGGCGCGCAGATTCTGGGCAGCTATCTGGAAGGCCCGTACTTTACGCCGCAGAACAAAGGGGCGCACCCGCCAGAACTGTTTCGCGAACTGGATCTCGCTGAACTTAATGAGCTGATTGCGGTTTCGCAGAACACGCTGCGGGTCGTGGCGCTTGCTCCGGAAAAAATGGATGCCCTGAAGGCGATCCTTCACCTCAAGCAAAAAGGGATACGCGTCATGCTGGGCCACAGCGCCGCTACCTACGCGCAAACCCTTGCCGCATTTGATGCAGGCGCAGCCGGGCTGGTGCACTGCTACAACGGCATGACGGGGTTACACCACCGGGAGCCAGGGATGGTTGGCGCTGGCCTTACGGACCCACGCGCGTGGCTGGAGCTTATTGCCGACGGGCATCACGTTCATCCTGGAGCCATGCGGCTGTGCTGTTGCTGCGCGAAGGATCGTACGGTGCTGATTACCGATGCCATGCAGGCGGCGGGTATGCCTGATGGGCGCTATACGTTGTGTGGTGAAAATGTCGAGATGCAGGGCGGCGTTGTCCGCACGGCCTCAGGCGGGCTGGCGGGCAGCACGCTCGCCCTGGATGCCACCGTGCGAAATATGGTGGAGCATACGGGGATTGCTTCAGAAAACGCTATCCATATGGCCTCGCTGCATCCCGCCCGTCTGCTCGGTATGGATCACCTGCTGGGATCGTTAGCACCTGGCAAACGCGCCAATATTATTGCGCTGGATGCGGGTTTACACCTTCGGCAGATCTGGATCCAGGGCCAGACTCTTTCCCTGTAGCCCTTTCAGAGTGTCTCCTTTCGGCCTTACGGAAAACGATCGTAAGGCCTTTCTTTTCCTTTCCTTAAGTTTCACCTTTCCTTTCGCGATCACACTTTTCGTTTTATTTCTTTTTCGCCATTGAACTTTCGATTTCTTTTCTATAGATTTTATTTAACTGCTAAAGTGAACAAGTGAAACGAAACGAAAGATAGCGACACGTTTGCCAGCGTCTGATGTGGAATTCACACGACTAAGGACTGAGTTATGCCACAAACCACTACCGCCACCACCGGCACCTGGACCGAAAAAGAGATCCGCCAGCAGCCAGCCAGCTGGCTTCGCTCGCTCAACAATATTGAGAAACTGCGCGCGTCGATCGACAGTTTTCTGACGCCACTGTTGCGCAAGCCCGATCTGCGAATCGTTCTGACCGGCGCGGGCACGTCCGCTTTTATCGGCGACATCATTGCGCCATGGCTTGCCAGCCACACGGGGAAAAACATCACCGCGATACCTACGACCGATCTGGTCACGAATCCGATGGATTATTTCAGCCCTGCGCACCCGCTGCTGCTGGTCTCTTTCGCCCGTTCTGGCAATAGCCCGGAGAGCGTCGCCGCCGTTGAGCTGGCGAATCAGTTTGTACCGGAGTGCTACCACCTGTCGATCACCTGTAATGAAGCGGGCAGCCTGTATCAGAATGCCGTCGACAGCGATAACGCCTGCGCTCTGCTCATGCCAGCCGAAACGCACGATCGCGGGTTCGCGATGACAAGCAGCATCACCACCATGATGGCGAGCTGCCTGGCGGTATTCGCTCCGGAAACGATCAACAGCAAAACGTTCCGCGACGTGTCCGATCGCTGTCAGGCGATCCTCACATCGCTTGGCGATTTCAGTCCCGGCGTCTTTGGTAACGAACCGTGGAAACGCATTGTTTATCTGGGCAGCGGCGGATTACAGGGCGCCGCACGGGAGTCTGCGCTGAAGGTGCTGGAGCTGACCGCCGGCAAGCTGGCGGCATTCTACGATTCGCCAACGGGTTTCCGTCACGGGCCTAAGTCGCTGGTGGACAACGAAACGCTGGTGGTCGTGTTTGTCTCCAGCCATCCGTACACGCGTCGGTACGATCTGGATCTGCTCGCCGAGCTGCGTCGCGATCGTCAGGCCATGCGCGTGGTAGCCATTTCAGCCGAAACGGATCCGGTCATTGAAGCTGGCCCGCATATCCTGCTGCCGCCTTCCCGTGCGTTTAACGATATGGAGCAAGCGTTCTGCTTCCTGATGTACGCCCAGGTCTTCGCACTGACCCAGTCTCTGCACGTTGGCAATACGCCGGATACGCCATCCGCCAGCGGTACGGTTAACCGTGTGGTCCAGGGCGTCGTTATTCATCCGTGGCAGGCTTAAGAGGACAGGCTCATGAGTATTATTTCTACCAAATATCTTTTGCAGGACGCACAGGCGAAGGGCTATGCCGTTCCGGCCTTTAACATCCATAACGCCGAGACGATCCAGGCGATCCTCGAAGTCTGTAGCGAAATGCGATCGCCGGTGATCCTCGCGGGTACGCCGGGGACGTTTAAACATATTGCGCTGGAAGAGATCTACGCCTTGTGCAGCGCATATTCCCTTACTTATGACATGCCGCTGGCGCTACACCTCGATCACCACGAATCGCTGGACGACATTCGCCGCAAAGTCCATGCCGGCGTACGTAGCGCAATGATCGACGGTAGCCATTACCCCTTCGAACAAAACGTCAAGCTGGTGAAATCGGTCGTCGATTTCTGCCACCTCAACGACTGTAGCGTCGAGGCCGAACTGGGCCGACTGGGTGGGGTGGAAGATGACATGAGCGTCGACGCTGAAAGCGCGTTCCTGACCGACCCGCAGGAAGCAAAACGCTTTGTCGAACTGACAGGCGTGGACAGCCTCGCCGTTGCCATCGGTACCGCGCACGGTCTCTATACCAAACGGCCAAAAATCGACTTCCAGCGGCTGGCCGAGATCCGCGAGGTAGTGTCAGTGCCGCTGGTGCTGCACGGTGCGAGCGATGTTCCGGATGAGGATGTTCGCCGCACCATTGCGCTGGGCGTCTGCAAAGTTAACGTCGCAACAGAGCTGAAAATCGCCTTCTCTGACGCAGTCAAAGCCTGGTTTGCCGAGAACCCACAGGGCAACGATCCGCGCTTCTACATGCGCGTCGGCATGGATGCCATGAAAGAGGTGGTCAGAAGCAAAATCACCGTCTGCGGCTCGGCGAACCGACTGCTGCTTCCGGCTGAAGCCTAAACCCATCGCGCATAACGTTAGTACCTAAAAAATAACTATAAGCCTCGCAAATATGAAGGCGCGTCCTTAAGCCGGACAGCGCCTTCCATTATCCTAAAAATCCGAGGAGTCCCTACATGACACAGGAAAAGTCGTTTAAATCGAAAGCGTGGGAGTTTTTCCAGAGCCTGGGAAAGACGTTTATGTTCCCGGTCTCGCTGTTGGCCTTTATGGGGTTGTTGTTAGGTATCGGTAGTTCAGTCACCAGCCCTTCTACCATCAAAAGTTTTCCCTTTCTGGGCGGCGAGTTAACGCAGCTCACCTTTGGTTTTATCGCCATGGTCGGCGGCTTTGCTTTTACCTATCTGCCGCTGATGTTTGCCATGGCGATCCCGATGGGCCTTGCCAGACGTAATAAAGCGGTGGGCGCTTTTGCCGGATTCGTTGGCTACATGCTGATGAACATGAGCATCAACTACTACCTGACCGCCACCCACCAGCTTGCGGATGCCGCCACCATGAGACAGGTGGGACAATCCATCGTGCTTGGCATTCAAACGCTGGAGATGGGCGTGCTCGGCGGCATTGTGGTAGGGGTGATCACCTACTTCCTGCACGAACGTTTTCAGGACACGGTGCTACACGACGCGTTTGCCTTCTTTAGCGGCATTCGTTTTGTACCGATTGTTACCGCCCTCACCCTGTCGCTGGTCGGCTTGTTCATCCCCCTGCTGTGGGAATATGTGGCAATGGGCATTGCCGGGATTGGTCATATCATCCAGAGCACCAGCGTCTTTGGGCCGTTCCTGTATGGCGTGGGCGTACTGCTGCTCAAACCTTTTGGCCTGCACCACATTCTGCTGGCAATGGTGCGCTTCACCCCGGCGGGCGGCATTGAGATGGTTAACGGTCAGGAAGTGGCCGGTGCGCTGAACATTTTCTACGCCGAGCTGAAAGCCGGCCTGCCGTTTAGCCCGCACGTTACGGCATTTTTATCGCAAGGGTTTATGCCGACCTTTATCTTCGGCCTGCCTGCCGTGGCTTACGCTATCTACCGCACCGCGCGCCCGGAAAACCGTCCGGTGATTAAAGGGCTGCTGCTTTCAGGCGTGCTGGTTTCAGTTGTCACGGGTATTTCAGAGCCGATTGAGTTCCTGTTCCTGTTTATTGCCCCTGTGCTTTACGCGTTTCATATCGTTATGTCTGGCCTGGCGCTGATGGTGATGGCGCTGCTCGGCGTCACCATCGGCAACACCGACGGCGGCATTCTGGATCTGCTGATCTTCGGCGTCATGCAGGGGATGTCGACCAAATGGTATCTGCTGTTCCCGGTGGGTATTGCCTGGTTTGCTATCTACTTCTTCGTCTTCCGCTGGTACATCCTCAGGCACGATATTAAAACGCCGGGCCGTGAGGTTGACGCGCAGGGTGCGCTCCAGGCGGTAGAGGCCAATACCCGGGCACGTGGAAAATCAAAATACGATCATGGGCTTATTCTTCGCGCGCTTGGCGGTAAAGAGAATATTGAGTCGCTCGACAACTGCATCACCCGCTTACGTCTGGTGGTGAAAGATATGGGGCTTATCGACCAGCAGGCGCTGAAGGCCGCGGGCGCCTTGTCAGTCGTGGTGCTTGATGCCCACAGCGTTCAGGTGATCATCGGCCCGCAGGTGCAGAGCGTCAAATCCGGCATTGAAGCCTTAATTTAACAGGGGGACGTTGTGTTTGATTTCGACAGAATCATTGAGCGTAAAAGCGATAAATGCCGTAAATGGGATCATGCGTTTGTGTGCTCGCGTTTCGGTGATGTCCCGGAGGGATTTATCCCGCTGTGGATAGCAGACATGGATTTCACCTCGCCACCCGCCGTGATTGAAGGCTTCCAGCGCATCGTGGAGCATGGCACCTTCGGTTACACCTGGTGCTTCGACGAATTCTACGATGCGGTCATCGCCTTCCAGCGCACCCGTCATCAGGTTGAGGTGCATAAGTCATGGATCACCCTGACCTACGGCACCGTTTCCACGCTGCACTATACGGTTCAGGCGTTCTGCAAACCCGGCGACTGCGTGATGATGAACACCCCGGTGTATGACCCGTTTGCGATGGCGACACAGCGACAGGGCGTGCGGGTGCTTGCAAATCCGCTGAGCGTGAAGGAAAACCGCTATCACCTGGATTTTAATCTGATTGAAGTTCAGCTCAAAACTCACCGTCCAAAACTGTGGTTCTTCTGCTCGCCGCATAACCCTTCGGGCCGAATCTGGCGCGCGGATGAGATACGTCAGGTGTCCGATCTCTGTAAGCGCTACGGCACGATTCTGGTGGTTGATGAGGTTCACGCCGAGCACATTCTGGACGGTACATTCGTCAGTTGTCTGACTTCGGGCTGTGCCGCCCAGGATAACCTGATTGTGCTGACCTCCCCCAATAAAGCCTTCAACCTTGGCGGGCTAAAAACATCCTACTCAATGATTCCAGACGATTCGCTGCGCCAGCGTTTCCGCCAGCAGCTGGAGAAGAACTCCATTACCTCGCCCAATATCTTCGGCGTGTGGGGAATTATTCTGGCCTATCAGCAAGGTCTGCCATGGCTCGACGCGCTGAATGGTTATCTGCGCGGCAATGCCCGCTACCTTGCGGATGCCATCCAGACCCACTTCCCTGCATGGAAAATGATGAACCCGGAGTCGTCGTATCTCGCCTGGATAGACGTCAGTGCGGACGATCGCAGTGCGACGGCGCTAACCCAACATTTCGCAAAACAGGCTGGCGTGGTCATCGAAGATGGCAGCCACTACGTACAAAACGGCGAAAACTACCTGCGTATTAACTTCGGCACCCAGCGCTACTGGCTGGAACAGTCCATCAACCGAATGCTGAAGCATTACTGATAAGGATCTTACCCCGATGAAAACAATGCTGACTCTCTCGCTGCTGGCTCTCTGTGTTTCTCATGGCGCTCTGGCCGCGAACTACGCGCTCAGTAACGACAATATTGCCCTTTCGTTTGATGATGCAAACGCAACGGTAGTGGTAACGGACAGCAAAGCTAACCATCCGCTCACGCCCCAGGAGTTGTTCTTTCTGACGCTACCGGATGAAACTAAAATCCACACCGCTGATTTCAAAATCAAGCACGTCGAAAAGCAGGACAATGCGATAGTCATCGACTTTACGCATCCGGATTTTAACGTAACGGTGAAACTGAACCTGGTGAAGGGAAAATACGCCAGCATCGGCTACACCATCGCCGCCGTCGGGCAGCCGCGGGACGTTGCGAAAATTACCTTCTTCCCGACGAAGAAGCAGTCTCAGGCACCTTACGTTGACGGGGCGATTAACAGCTCGCCAATCGTGGCCGACTCGTTCTTCATCCTGCCAGACAAACCGATTGTGAATACTTACGCTTATGAAGCCACCACGAACCTCAACGTGGAGCTGAAAACGCCAGTTCTGCCTGAGACACCGGTCAGTTTTACCACCTGGTTCGGCACTTTCCCGGAAACTAATCAGCTGCGCCGCAGCGTAAACCAGTTTATCGATGCCGTGCGCCCGCGGCCTTATAGGCCTTACCTGCACTACAACAGCTGGATGGACATCGGCTTCTTTACCCCTTACTCCGAGCAGGATGTCATTGGGCGGATGGACGAATGGAATAAAGAATTTATTGCCGGGCGCGGCGTAGCGTTGGACGCGTTCCTGCTGGACGATGGCTGGGACGATCGCACCGGACGCTGGCTATTTGGCCCGGCATTCAGCAACGGTTTTGGCAAAGTCAGGGAGAAAGCCGACAGCCTGCACAGCTCGGTTGGCCTGTGGCTTTCACCGTGGGGCGGTTACAACAAGCCGCGCGATATTCGCGTCTCGCATGCAAAAGAGTATGGTTTCGAAACCGTAGACGGCAAGCTGGCGCTGTCTGGGCCGAACTACTTTAAAAACTTTAACGATCGGATCATTAAGCTGATCAAAAACGAGCACATTACCTCGTTCAAGCTCGACGGAATGGGTAACGCCAATTCGCATATCAAGGGCAGCCCATTTGCATCGGATTTTGACGCGTCTATTGCCCTGCTGCACAACATGCGCAGCGCAAACCCGAACCTGTTTATCAACCTGACCACCGGGACCGACGCCAGCCCGTCCTGGCTGTTCTATGCTGATTCAATCTGGCGTCAGGGCGATGATATCAACCTGTACGGCCCCGGCACGCCAGTGCAGCAGTGGATGACCTACCGCGATGCCGAAACCTGGCGATCCATCGTGCGCAAAGGCCCGCTGTTCCCGCTGAACTCGCTGATGTACCACGGGATCGTCAGCGCAGAGAACGCTTACTATGGACTCGAGAAAGTGCAAACAGACAGCGATTTTGCCGATCAGGTCTGGAGCTACTTCGCAACCGGAACACAGCTTCAGGAGCTATATATCACGCCGTCCATGCTGAATAAGGCGAAGTGGGATACCCTGGCGCAGGCGGCGAAATGGTCGCGTGAGAATGCCAGCGTGCTGGTGGATACTCACTGGATTGGCGGTGACCCAACTTCGCTTGAGGTTTACGGCTGGGCCTCATGGAGTAAAGACAAAGCGATTTTTGGCTTACGCAACCCGTCGGATAAGCCGCAACGTTACTTCCTGGATTTAACCAAAGATTTTGAGATCCCGGCAGGCGAGCGTTCGCAGTTTACCCTGAAAGCCGTGTACGGCAGTAATTCGACCGTACCAGAGGAGTATAAAAACGCTGTGGTGATTACGCTGCAACCGCTGGAAACGCTGGTGTTTGAGGCGATGCCGGGGAAATAGTGAGGCTTTGACACGGTGTAGGCCGGGTAAGGCGAAGCCGCCACCCGGCAAAACAGGCGGCAGGGTCTTTACTCCCCCTGCTGCTCCAGCGCATATTTATACAGCGCATTTTTCTTCACACCGTGGATCTCCGCCGCCAGCGCCGCCGCTTTTTTCAGGGGGAGTTCAGCCTGTAGCAGGACCAGCGTACGCAGCGCATCGGCAGGCAGAGCGTCTTCCTGCGCTTTGTGCCCTTCGACAATCAGCACCATTTCGCCCTTGCGGCGGTTCTCATCCTCTTTCACCCACGCCAGCAGTTCGCCAACCGGCGCACCGTGAATGGTTTCCCACGTTTTGGTCAGCTCGCGCGCCAGCACCACATAGCGGGCTTCGCCCCAGACGGTCACCATATCTTCCAGGCTTTCCAGCAGACGGTGGGTTGATTCGTAGAAGATCAACGTACGCGGTTCAGCTTCCAGATCCTTTAACACATCGCGACGGCCTTTGGATTTAGCAGGCAGGAAGCCTTCGTAGCAAAAACGATCGGACGGCAGGCCCGCAGCGCTTAACGCCGCGATGGCCGCGCACGGCCCCGGCAGCGGCACCACGCGGATGCCTGCTTCACGGCAGGTGCGTACCAGATGGTAGCCCGGATCGTTGATCAGCGGCGTTCCCGCATCGGAGACCAGCGCGATGTTCTGCCCTTCCTTAAGCTTCGCCACCAGCGTTTCGGCTTTTTGTTGCTCATTGTGATCGTGCAGGGCAAACAAACGGGCGTTAATGGCAAAGTGTTGTAGCAGTAAACCGGTATGACGGGTGTCTTCAGCAGCAATTAAATCAACAGCTTGCAAAACGGTGAGAGCACGTTGGGTAATATCAGACAAATTCCCGATAGGAGTAGGTACAATATAAAGCTGGCCTTGAGAATTATCTGCCGTTTCGTGTTGTTTCATTGTTTCGTCCGTATTGCCGATTTAATATTGAGCATTGCGTAAAAAAATCACTGGATACAGTATGGTACCGTTAACGTTTCTTCGAAAAAAAGCCGCGCACAGCGTGCCCCTCCTGCTGGCAGCCCTGATCTTTGCAGGCTGCGGCACCCAGGCACCCGACCAGAGCACTGCTCATATGCAGGGATCCGCTCAGGCTGATTCTGGCTTTTATCTGCAACAAATGTCGCAGAGTTCAAATGATACCAGGATCAACTGGCAATTACTCGCCATTCGTGCACTGCTGAAAGAAGGGAAAACCCAGCAGGCCGCCGATCTGTTCAGCCAGCTGCCGCAAGATCTTAATGACGATCAGCGCCATGAGCAGGTGCTGCTGTCGGCAGAACTGAAGGTCGCGCAGAAAGATTACGACGGCGCGAAGAAGATCCTTGGGACCATCGATCTGAACACGCTGGATAAAAACCAGCAGGCCCGTTTCTGGCAGGCCGGTATCACCGCTGAGCAGGGTCGCCCGTCCCTGACGCTACTCCGCGCGCTGATTGCCCAGGAGTCTTTACTCGCGGGGGCGGACAAGCAGAAAAATATTGACGCAACCTGGCAGGCGCTCGCCTCCATGACACAGGATCAGGCTAAAGCGCTGGTGATCAACGCCGATGAAAATGTCCTGCAAGGCTGGCTGGATCTGCAACAGATGTGGTTCAACAACCGCAGCGATCCAAACATGCTGAAAGCCGGTATTATCGACTGGCAAAAGCGTTACCCGCAAAATCCGGGAGCGAAAATGCTGCCCACGCAGCTGGTCAACGTGCAAAACTTTAAGCCCGCCTCCACCAGCAAAATCGCCCTGCTGCTGCCGTTAAACGGTCAGGCAGCGGTGTTTAGTCGCGCCATTCAGCAAGGTTTTGAAGCCGCGAAAAACGGCACTACCGCCGTCAGCGGCAGCGCGGTTCCGGCGCAGGCTGCACAGGCGGCGAATGTGAATGACGTTGTCAGCCCGTCCGCCGCCGAAACCAGCGACCTGACCACTGCGCAAACCCCTGCGCAGGGCACCATGCAGAATCCGGTTACCGCCCCCACGACGCAGCCCGCTACCCCAGCGCCTGCGGCAACACAGGCCCCGGCTGAAACACCGGCGCCCGCGACGGCAGAACAGCCTCAGCCGCAAACCGCGCAGCCGGAACAGCAGCAGCCAGCAACCCAGCAGCAAACTGTGGCCACCACCAGCGCTAACCCAGGCACGGAGCTAAAAATCTACGACACCAGCGCCCAGCCGCTTGACCAGGTGCTGGCGCAGGTTCAGCAGGACGAGGCCAGCATCGTTGTCGGCCCGCTGTTGAAAAACAACGTGGAAGCGTTGATGAAGAGCAACACCCCGCTGAACGTGCTGGCGCTTAACCAGCCTGAGCAGGTTCAAAACCGCGCCAATATCTGTTACTTCGCCCTCTCTCCGGAGGATGAAGCCCGCGATGCGGCCCGCCATATTCACGAGCAGGGCAAGCAGGCGCCGCTGCTGCTGATCCCGCGCAGCACGCTGGGCGACCGCGTTGCCAACGCGTTTGCGCAAGAGTGGCAGACCCTTGGTGGTGGCGTGGTGTTGCAGCAGAAATTTGGCTCAGCAGCCGAACTGAGAGCGGGCGTAAACGGCGGGGCAGGTATTGCCCTCAACGGTAGCCCGGTATCTGCCAGCCTGCCTCAGCAGCAGAGCGTCACCATCGGCGGTCTGACGATCCCGGCGCCGCCTACCGACGCGCAAATCAGCGGCGGCGGTAAAGTGGATTCGGCATACATCGTCGCTACGCCGGAAGAGATCGCCTTTATCAAACCGATGATCGCCATGCGTAACGGCAGCCAGAGCGGCGCAACGCTCTACGCCAGCTCACGCAGCGCTCAGGGTACCGCTGGCCCGGATTTCCGTCTGGAAATGGAAGGACTGCAATACAGCGAGATCCCCATGCTGGCAGGCAGTAATCCACAGTTGATGCAGCAGGCGCTGGGCGCGGTGCGCAATGATTATTCCCTGGCGCGTCTTTACGCGATGGGCGTTGATGCCTGGGCGCTGGCAAACCACTTCACCCAGATGCGTCAGGTTCCGGGCTTTGAGCTTAACGGGAATACCGGCGATCTGACCGCCGATCGGGATTGTGTGATTAACAGGAAGTTATCATGGCTCAAATACCAGCAGGGGCAGATTGTCCCGGCCAGTTAAGCCGTAAACAGACCGGCGACGCGTGGGAGTTAAAGGCGCGCCGCTGGCTTGAAGGCAAAGGACTGCGCTTTGTCGCCGCCAACGTTCGCGGGCGCGGCGGCGAGATTGACCTGATCATGAAAGACGGTCAAACCATCGTGTTTGTTGAAGTTCGCTTCCGACAGTCGTCCCGTTTTGGCGGTGCTGCCGCCAGCGTGACGCTCGCCAAACAACAAAAATTATTACAGACTGCCCACTTGTGGCTTGCCCGCCATAATGGGAGTTTTGATACTGTGGATTGCCGTTTCGATGTGGTAGCCTTCACCGGAAATGCGATCGACTGGCTTAAAAACGCGTTTGGCGAAGACGCATAAATAAGATTTTAAAGGGATACCGTGCTCGAACGAATTAAAGTGTGCTTCACAGAAAGCATTCAAACGCAGATTGCCGCGGCGGAAGCCCTTCCGGACGCGATCTCTCGTGCAGCGATGACGCTGGTTCAGTCGCTGCTCAACGGCAACAAAATCCTCTGTTGTGGCAATGGCACGTCCGCCGCCAACGCACAGCATTTTGCTGCCAGCATGATCAATCGCTTCGAAACTGAGCGCCCGAGTTTACCTGCCATTGCACTAAACACCGATAACGTGGTCTTAACTGCGATTGCCAACGATCGTCTGCACGACGAAATTTACGCCAAGCAGGTGCGCGCCTTAGGCCATGCCGGAGACGTGCTGCTGGCGATCTCCACGCGCGGTAACAGCCGGGATATCGTTAAAGCAGTTGAAGCGGCAGTGACCCGGGATATGACGATTGTCGCCCTGACCGGTTACGACGGCGGTGAGCTGGCTGGCCTGCTGGGGCCGCAGGATGTGGAGATCCGCATTCCTTCGCACCGTAGCGCCCGCATTCAGGAGATGCATATGCTCACGGTGAACTGCTTATGCGATCTGATCGATAACACGCTTTTCCCTCACCAGGATGATTAAGGAGTTCTCATGAAGGTTTTATCGGCCCTTGCAGTCGTGTTGTCTGCATTACTGCTTCAGGGATGCATCGCTGCCGCTGTAGTCGGTACCGCAGCGGTCGGCACCAAAGCAGCGACCGATCCGCGTACCGTTGGGACGCAGGTAGATGACGGTACGCTTGAACTGCGCGTTAACAGTGCCCTGTCGAAAGACGAACAGATTAAGAAGGAAGCACGCATCAACGTGACGGCTTATCAGGGCAAAGTGCTGCTGGCAGGCCAGGCGCCAAACCCTGAACTCGCCTCGCGCGCCAAACAGATCGCGATGGGCGTAGAAGGCACGGCGGAAGTGTTTAACGAAATCCGTCAGGGCCAGCCGATTGGTCTCGGCACCGCGTCATCCGATACCTGGATCACCACCAAAGTCCGCTCCCAGCTGCTGGGTACCGATCAGGTGAAATCCTCAAACGTGAAAGTGACCACGGAGAACGGCGAAGTGTTCCTGCTGGGTCTGGTGACGGAACGTGAAGGCAAAGCGGCAGCGGATATCGCCAGCCGGGTCAGCGGCGTGAAACACGTCACCACCGCCTTTACCTATATCAAGTAATCTGAACCTAACGATAAGCCCGGTAAGCGCTCGCGCCGCCGGGCTTTTTTTATACCAGCGCCATACTTCCCACTATCACCCCACTCAACGCCACCAGCCCCGTCGTCAGCCACAGCGCTTTCGCCGGGAATGACTTACGCAGCATGATAAGCGACGGCAGGCTCACCGCCGGCAGCGTGATGAGCAGCGCCAGCGCCGGTGCGGTCCCCATACCGGCCAGCATCATGGTCTGAATAATCGGGATCTCCGCCGCAGTGGGGATCACAAACAGGCACCCGGCCACCGCCATCGCAATCACCCACATCAGCGTGTTGTCGATAGCGCCATTCGCATGGGGGAAAAGCCAGACGCGCGCCGCCCCCAGCACCAGTACGGCCAGGATATAGACCGGAATTGTGCTCCAGAAAAGCTGCCACAGCGCTTTGCCCCAGCGAGCAAAGAAACTGCCCTGCGGCTCGCTGACGTCCAGCTCAACGGAAGCAGGCCCGGCCTCGTTGTCTTTCACCAGGTGCTGCACCAGCGTAGCGACAAGCACCACCGTCAGCAGGCCAGCCGCCAGACGGATAAACGCGAAATGCCAGCCGAGAACGAAGCCCATAAACACCAGCGTTGCCGGATTCAGCAAAGGGTTACCCATCCAGAAGGCAAGCGCGCCGCCCATCGACACGCGCTGGCGGCGCATACCCGCCGCCACCGGTGCGGCGCAGCAGGAGCACATCATGCCCGGCAGGGAGAATATTGTCCCCAGCAGCGTCCCCTGTAAGCGCGGTTGACCCAGGGTTTTCACCAGCCAGCTACGCGGGATGAGTACCTGAATCAGCGAGCCCAGCAATACGCCCAATACCGCGGCTTTCCAGACGGCAAGAAAATAGACCATGGCGTAATCCCACGCCGCACGTAGCGGGCTGGAATCGGCCTGGGCGAGGATTGATTTACCGATGCTGTGGGTGTCGGCGGCGGTGAAGGCTTTACCGTAGTACGGCTGCCATTTCACATACCAGAGGCCAATGATGACCACGAGAAAGAAGAGTGCGGGCTTCCACCACTGAACAGGTGTTGCCGCCTGAGATGAAGACTGACCAGTCATACCATTCCCCGGAAGGTGTTATTTAATAAGCCGGGGAAGTTTACGCCTCGCCCTGCGCGATTTCACGCAGTTTTGCCGAAGGGATAATATTAACCCCCTCCTGCGATGGAGCCAGCGCCTCTTTTAGCATCGCCAGCGCGACATCCCGCGCCTCGATGGACTTCCAGTTACCCGGCAGGATGCGAAACAGCGGAGCGAAAAAAGACTCGTTAAAACGACGTTCGTCACGGTGCCCCATCAGCATGGAAGGCCGCGCGATGGTCAGGCGCTCCCATTTCTGCGCGATTAACGCCTCTTCCATTTTGCCCTTCACCTGGTTGTAAAAAAACGGCGAGCCTGCATTCGCGCCGTGCGCGCTGACCACCAGGAAATGTTTTGCGCCCAGCTTTTTCGCCGTCAGGGCGGTATCCACCACCAGCGTGTAATCCGCATGGACAAAGGCTTCTTTACTGCCCGCTTCCCGTCGGGTGGTGCCAAGGCAGCAAAAGGCGATATCAATGGGATCCTGCACCTGCGCCAGCGCGTCGGTGAGCTGTGGATCGTGCGGGTTATAGACGCCGGTAATATCCAACAGCGGGCGTCGCGTCGGGGCGGCGATATAGTTGATATGGCGATCCTGGATCAGCAGCCGCAGCAGATGTCCACCCACCAGCCCGGTTGCGCCGGTAATCAGTACCTGACTCATCTTATCCCCTTTACAGAATTGTCCGTTTGCGTTCTGGGCCTGCTCTACCACACTTAAAAGTCTGTTACCGGTAAGTATTTACCACAAACGGAAAAAAAACAGTCTGAAGCGAAAACAACGGAGGAAGCATGGGTAAAAAAATCGCAGTCTTGATTACCGACGAGTTTGAAGATTCAGAATTTACGTCGCCAGCAGAGGCATTCCGCAAGGCGGGCCACGAAGTGGTCACCATTGAGAAAGAAGCGGGTAAAACCGTGAAGGGCCATAAGGGCGAAGCCAGCGTGACCATTGACGAATCCATTGATAACGTCAGCCCGTCGGATTTCGACGCCCTGCTGTTACCGGGCGGCCATTCACCGGATTCCCTGCGCGGAGACGAGCGTTTCGTTACCTTTACCCGTGACTTCGTCGGCACCGGTAAACCGGTGTTTGCCATTTGCCACGGTCCGCAGCTGCTGATCAGCGCCGAGGTAGTACGCGGGCGTAAGCTCACCGCGGTGAAGCCGATCGTTATCGATCTGAAAAATGCGGGGGCCGAGTTCTACGATCAGGAAGTGGTGAACGATAACGATCAGCTGATCACCAGCCGTACGCCGGACGATCTGCCGGCATTTAACCGCGAAGCGCTACGCCTGCTCGGCGCGTAACCAGTGCAGCTTCTTGCCGAAGCCCAGGGTGTTGTCGGTAAATTTCAGCTCATCAAGGCGGATTTCCCACACCGGGGCTTTTAGCGCCGCGGCCACCGGAAAGCGGCGCGTATAGCGTTTACGCTGAGCGTCGCTTTCCTCACCTTCCAGGCGACGAATTTCGCCTTTGAACTGAACCCCGCGGATCAGCGCAACGGTTTTAGGCTGGCCGTTTACCGTGCCCGCCACTTTTGCCTGTGGGCCCGACATCTGCGCATGCCGCGTTTTGTCTTCGCTCATCACGTAAAAGGCCACGCGTTCAGGATCGTAGTAATAAAAGGCATTTGCGCACCACATCTCCTCGTCTTTACAGACGCACCATGTCACGACATGCTGCTTTGCCAGCCAGCGGTTAATGGCGGCCAGTGTTTCCATTTTCGCTCTCTCTCATGCTATGGTGCGTTCACCATAACATACTGAATCTGTTTACCGTGTGCTGGTTTCTCTATCTTGTCCGAACCGCTGATAACGCACTCTACACCGGGATCACTACCGATGTGGCCCGGCGTTTTTTACAACATCAAACGGGGAAAGGGGCGAAAGCACTGCGGGGAAAAGGTGAACTTCAGCTAGCGTTTTCAGCTGCCGTGGGCGACAGATCCCTGGCGCTCCGGCTGGAATACCGCATCAAGCAGCTGACGAAGCGCCAGAAAGAGCGTCTCGTCAGCGGGGACGGCTCTTTCGACGCGCTACGCGAAAGCCTGCTTAAAAGCGATTGAAATGATCGTGGTACTCGACCA
The DNA here is from genome assembly GCF_011078175.1 of Enterobacter cloacae. Taxonomy (GTDB): domain Bacteria; phylum Pseudomonadota; class Gammaproteobacteria; order Enterobacterales; family Enterobacteriaceae; genus Enterobacter; species Enterobacter cloacae_Q. The sequence continues at coordinate 123,666 of NZ_JAALCJ010000008.1, read as the reverse complement.
GACCGGTAACGCCGTCAAGCGCATCGTCCGCCAGAGGATGCACCAGGAAAGACGATTCCGTACCCGGCCAGTGGCAGCGAAGATCGTGTCTGGCCGCCGGCTCAAAACCTAAACGTTCGTAGAACGCCGGATCGCCCAGAACCACGACAGCGGCATAGCCAAATTCATTCAGCGAATCCAGCCCTTCATAGACCAGCTGACGTGCCAGGCCCTGACCACGGTAGTTTTCGTCCACCGCCAGCGGCGCCATCCCGACCCACTGTAACTCCTCGCCCTGCACAATCACCGGGCTGAACGCCACGTAGCCGACCACCTGCCCTTCATCGTCGGTGGCAACCAGGCCCAGCGTAATCAGGCCATCTTCGCGAAGATCGTGAACCAGTTGGGCTTCGGCGTCGCCTGCAAAAGAGCGGCGCAGCAACGCATCGATACCCGGTGCATCAATCCCAATTTCGACTCGAATCAGCATGGTTCACCTACTGAAGTGTGTTTACTGTCCGGCGGGGTTTTTAGCCCGGCCTCAACGAAATCTGCCATTTGCATCAACATCATACGCAGCGCTTTCGGCATCTGCTCCAGCTCAATGGCATCCATTAAATTTTTGACGTACAGACCGAGCTCCGTGTCGCCTTCAATCACCAGGCGGCGCTGGAAGAAAAGTGTGTCCGGATCCTGCTTGCGCGCTGCGATCATCAGCAGATCGCTGGCGTCCGCGCTAAAGCTCACATCCGCGCTGGCGGACTCGCTGACGATAAGCCGCTCGTTCTCGACGGAAGTAAACCAGCGCAACCCAATATCGCGCACTTCAATCCTTAGCCAGCGGCCTTCCAGAAACTCCAGTTCACCATCCTGTAACGCCTGACGGAACTGCCAGCTCAGCACCTGCTCCAGCACCTGGCGTTTAAGCGCAAACGGCGCCAGTTTTACCGGCACGCTCAGCATTGATGGACCAAATTGTACGAGACGTGAACGCAGTTTATCCAGCACGAGCTTTACTCCCTGATAGCTATAGTCCTGCTATTTTGCCATATCCCGACAAGAAGATAGCGGCGTAAATCAACAAACCGTTGTCCGGTATACCTCATTATTGGTGCCATCAATACGCCATTAGCTGCCTTAAATCAAAAATTGTCGCGTATGGGTTAATTAAAATCCCAGCTCGTTAACATTTTTTACGATCCCTGCGATCGACAACATCGGGATAAATTATGGAGCTGCTCTGCCCTGCCGGAAACCTTCCGGCGCTTAAGGCGGCCATCGAAAATGGGGCCGATGCGGTCTATATCGGGCTGAAGGATGATACCAACGCCCGCCATTTTGCGGGTCTTAACTTTACGGAGAAAAAGCTTCAGGAAGCCGTTAACTTCGTTCACCAGCACCGGCGCAAACTGCACATTGCCATCAATACCTTTGCCCATCCTGATGGCTATGCCCGCTGGCAGCGCGCCGTGGATATGGCAGCCCAGCTGGGCGCCGATGCGCTGATCCTGGCCGACCTCGCCATGCTTGAGTATGCGGCAGAACGTTATCCGCATATTGAGCGCCACGTCTCTGTTCAGGCATCGGCCACCAATGAAGAGGCCGTGCGTTTTTATCATCGACACTTTGACGTAGCCCGCGTGGTGCTGCCGCGCGTGCTCTCTATTCATCAGGTTAAGCAACTGGCGCGCGTCACGCCAGTGCCGCTCGAGGTTTTTGCCTTCGGTAGCCTGTGCATCATGGCCGAAGGCCGTTGCTATCTTTCTTCCTATCTCACCGGTGAATCGCCAAATACCGTCGGTGCCTGCTCACCTGCCCGCTTTGTTCGCTGGCAGCAAACGCCGCAGGGGCTGGAGTCACGCCTGAATAACGTGTTAATTGACCGCTATCAGGACGGTGAAAACGCGGGCTACCCTACGCTGTGTAAAGGCCGCTATCTGGTGGACGGCGAGCGTTACCACGCGCTGGAGGAACCCACCAGCCTCAACACGCTGGAACTGCTGCCGGAACTGCTGGCCGCCAATATTGCCTCGGTGAAAATCGAAGGCCGCCAGCGCAGCCCGGCCTACGTGAGCCAGGTGGCGAAGGTGTGGCGCCAGGCCATCGACCGCTGCATGGCGGACCCGCAAAACTATGCTCCGCAGGCGGCCTGGATGGAGACGCTCGGCGCGATGTCCGAAGGCACCCAAACCACGCTCGGCGCGTATCACCGTAAATGGCAGTGAGAAAATCATGAAATATTCATTGGGGCCGGTGCTTTACTACTGGCCAAAAGAGACGCTGGAAGAGTTTTACCAGCAGGCGGCCAACAGCAGCGCCGATGTGATTTACCTCGGCGAAGCGGTGTGCAGCAAGCGCCGCGCCACCAAAGTGGGCGACTGGCTGGATATGGCGAAAAGCCTAGCCGGTAGCGGCAAGCAGGTGGTGCTTTCGACGCTGGCGCTGGTGCAGGCGTCCTCTGAACTGGGCGAGCTGAAGCGCTATGTCGAAAACGGTGAGTTTCTGCTGGAGGCGAGCGATCTCGGCGTGGTGAACCTGTGCGCCGAGCGCAAGCTGCCGTTTGTCGCCGGACATGCGCTGAACTGCTATAACGCGGTGACCCTGCGCCTGTTGCTTAAACAAGGGATGACCCGCTGGTGCATGCCGGTGGAACTCTCCCGCGACTGGCTGGCCAACCTGCTGAATCAGTGCGACGAACTGGGGATTCGCAATCAATTTGAAGTGGAAGTGTTGAGCTACGGCCATCTGCCGCTGGCCTACTCCGCACGCTGCTTTACCGCGCGTTCCGAAGATCGTCCGAAAGACGAGTGCGAAACCTGCTGCATTAAATACCCGAACGGGCGCAGCATGCTGTCGCAGGAGAACCAGCAGGTGTTTGTCCTCAACGGCATTCAGACCATGAGCGGTTACGTCTATAACCTCGGCAACGAACTGGCGTCAATGCACGGACTGGTGGATATGGTGCGTCTTTCGCCGCTTGGTACCGATGTTTTCACAATGCTTGACGCCTTCCGCGCCAACGAAAACGGCGCCTCGCCGCTGCCGCTGACGGCAAACAGCGACTGCAACGGTTACTGGCGACGCCTTGCCGGGCTGGAATTGCAGGCGTAAAAAAAGCTCACTTTGTTAACAACGGTTATCATTTTTTAATGCAGTATTAAAGATTGACCGTCGACAAAGTGAGCTGTTATGACTGACAAAACCCTTCCGTTTTCGGTGCTGGATCTGGCGCCGATCCCACAAGGCTCCTCGGCAAGAGAAGCCTTCACGTACTCTCTCGATCTTGCTCAGCTTGCCGAAAAGCGTGGCTATCACCGCTACTGGCTAGCGGAGCACCATAACATGGTGGGCATCGCCAGCGCCGCCACCTCGGTGCTGATTGGCTATCTGGCGGCAAATACCACCACTCTGCACCTCGGCTCCGGTGGCGTAATGCTGCCAAATCACGCCCCGCTGGTGATTGCCGAGCAGTTCGGGACGCTGAATACCCTCTATCCTGGGCGTATTGATTTAGGTCTTGGCCGCGCGCCGGGCAGCGACCAGCCGACCATGCGCGCCCTGCGTCGCCATATGAGCGGCGATATCGACAACTTCCCGCGCGATGTGGCGGAACTGGTGGACTGGTTTGACGCGCGCGATCCTAACCCGCACGTGCGCCCTGTGCCAGGCTACGGGGAAAAGATCCCGGTATGGCTGTTAGGCTCAAGCCTGTACAGCGCCCAGCTCGCCGCTCAGCTGGGACTGCCGTTTGCGTTTGCCTCCCACTTTGCGCCGGATATGCTGCATCAGGCGCTGCATCTTTACCGCACGCACTTCAAACCGTCCGAGCGTCTGGAGAAGCCGTACGCGATGGTGTGTATCAATATCATTGCCGCCGACAGCAACCGCGATGCGGAATTCCTGTTCACCTCTATGCAGCAGGCGTTTGTGAAGCTGCGTCGCGGCGAGACGGGCCAGCTTCCGCCGCCGGTAGAGAATATGCATCAGCTGTGGTCGGCCTCCGAGCAGTATGGCGTGCAGCAGGCGCTGAGCATGTCGCTGGTGGGTGATAAGGCGAAAGTGCGTCACGGGCTGGACGCGGTGCTGCGCGAGACGCAGGCGGATGAGATTATGGTTAACGGCCAGATTTTCGATCACCAGGCGCGTCTGCATTCGTTTGATTTGGCGATGCAGGTGAAAGAGGAGCTGGTGGGGTAGTTTTTGCTTTTCTCCCTCTCCCTGTGGGAGAGGGCCGGGGTGAGGGGTTCAGACCGCACGTTTTACTGATACACAGGCAACAGATTAAAACTCGACAGCACGTGCACCACCGCGTTGCCGATACCAAATACCAGGATCAGCGCAATCATCGGTTTTCCGCCCCATACGCGGAATTTCGGGCTGCCGAAGCGCTTACGTGATTTGCGTGCCAGCAGCGCCGGCACAATCGCCGCCCAGATGGTGGCCGCCAGTCCTGCATAACCGATGGCGTACAGGAAGCCGTTTGGCCACAGCAGGCCGCCCACAATCGGTGGCAGGAAGGTCAACAGCGCCGTTTTGAAGCGCCCCATCCCCGAATCATCAAAACCAAACAGATCCGCCAGGTAGTCAAACAGGCCCAGCGTCACGCCGAGGAATGAGCTCGCCACGGCAAAGTTCGAGAAGACCACCAGCAGCAGATCCAGGCTGCGGCTGTTCAGCACGCCGCTTAGCGCCTGTACCAGCACATCAATGTTGCCGCCCTTCTGCGCAATGCCGATAAATTCCGGACGCGGGATGTTACCCATCGTCCCCAGCAGCCAGATCGCATACAGTCCCAGCGCCAGCAGCGTGCCGTAAACCAGGCACTTCACGATGGTACGCGGATCTTTGCCGTAGTACTTCATCAGGCTCGGTACGTTGCCGTGGTAGCCGAACGACGCCAGACAGAATGGCAGCGTCATCAGCAGGTACGGCATGTAGGAGGTGTTCACTTCCGCAACGTTAAACAGCGTGGCCGGCGTGACGTGCCCCAGCAGGCTACCGAAGGTCAGAAAGAAGGTGATGACCTTTGCGCCCAGCACAATCGCCGTCATGCGGCTTACCGCTTTGGTGCTCATCCAGACGATAATCGCCACCCCCAGCGCGAAGCAGAGACCCGCCAGACGCGCCGGAACGTTCAGCGACATCTCAGAGAAGGTGTGATGCAGAATCGACCCGCTCGCTGAAATGTACGCGTAGGTCAGGATATAGAGCACAAACGCGATGGACAACCCATTCACCAGGTTCCAGCCTTTGCCCAACAGATCTTTGGTGATGGTGTCGAAGCTGGAGCCGATGCGGTAGTTGAGGTTTGCCTCAAGGATCATCAGCCCGGAATGGAGCATGCAGAACCAGGTAAAGACCAGCGCCGCCAGCGACCAGAAGAACCACGCACCGGACATGACCACAGGCAGGGAAAACATCCCGGCACCAATGATGGTTCCGCCGATGATCACCACGCCGCCTAGCAGCGAAGGTGACGTTTGGGTGGTGGTTAGTGTTGCCATGCGGCCTTGTCTCCAGTGAAAAATGTGGTTCTGTACTTTAGTGTGTTGCACTGTACCAGTACAAGAGTACAAAAGAAATAAAAAAAGCCCCGATAGCGACTATCGGGGCTGTATATTTTACTTTACGTCAGAAGCGAAAGGCTTACGCGTCACCGAAACGACGACGGCTGGCACCTTCTTCACGGCGTGGACCACGGTTTTCACGGCGCTCGCCGGAGAAACGACGGCCTTCACCACCGCGACCTTCGCTGCGACCGCCTTCACGGCGCTCGCCACCGAAACCACGACCACCGCCACGACGTTCGCCGCCACGGTCAGGACGTGGCTGTGCATCGCCCAGCAGCTGCATGTTCATCGGCTTGTTCAGGATGCGGGTGCGCGTAAAGTGTTGCAGTACTTCGCCCGGCATGCCTTTTGGCAGCTCGATGGTGGAGTGGGAACCGAACAGCTTGATGTTACCAATGTAACGGCTGCTGATGTCGCCTTCGTTAGCGATCGCGCCAACGATGTGACGAACTTCAACACCATCATCACGGCCCACTTCAATGCGATACAGTTCCATTTCGCCAGCGTCACGACGCTCGCGACGTGGACGGTCTTCACCACCACGCTCTGGACGGTCACCGCGTGGACCACGGTCGTTACGGTCGCCACGACGTTCGAAACGATCGTCACGGTCACGGAACTCACGCTTAGGACGCATCGGTGCATCTGGCGGCACGATCAAGCTACGTTCACCCTGCGCCATTTTCAGCAGTGCTGCGGCCAGAGTTTCCATGTCCAGCTCTTCGCCTTCGGCGACAGGCTGGATCTGGGACAGCAGCGCACGGTACTGATCCAGATCGCTGCTTTCCAGCTGCTGCTGTACTTTCGCGGCGAATTTTTCCAGACGGCGTTTGCCCAGCAGTTCTGCGTTTGGCAGATCGGCTTCTGGAATGGTCAGCTTCATGGTGCGTTCGATGTTACGCAGCAGACGACGCTCGCGGTTCTCGACGAACAGCAGCGCACGGCCTGCACGACCCGCACGACCGGTACGACCGATACGGTGAACGTAAGACTCGGAGTCCATTGGGATATCGTAGTTGACAACCAGGCTGATACGCTCAACGTCCAGGCCACGTGCTGCCACGTCGGTTGCAATCAGGATATCCAGACGACCGTCTTTCAGACGCTCCAGTGTCTGCTCACGCAGGGCCTGGTTCATGTCGCCGTTCAGCGCTGCGCTGTTGTAGCCGCTACGCTCCAGGGCTTCAGCCACTTCCAGAGTCGCGTTCTTGGTGCGCACGAAGATAATCGCCGCATCAAAATCTTCCGCTTCCAGGAAACGCACCAGCGCTTCGTTTTTGCGCATGCCGTAAACAGACCAGTAGCTCTGGCTGATGTCCGGGCGAGTGGTTACGCTGGACTGAATGCGCACTTCCTGCGGCTCTTTCATGAAGCGGCGGGTGATGCGACGGATCGCTTCTGGCATGGTTGCAGAGAACAGAGCGGTCTGATGACCCTCTGGGATCTGCGCCATGATGGTTTCTACGTCTTCGATGAAGCCCATACGCAGCATTTCATCGGCTTCGTCCAGTACCAGGCCGCTCAATTTAGAGAGGTCCAGGGTACCGCGCTTCAGGTGATCCAGCAGACGGCCCGGCGTACCGACAACAATCTGTGGGCCCTGGCGCAGGGCGCGTAACTGCACGTCATAACGCTGGCCGCCGTACAGGGCTACCACGTTTACGCCGCGCATATGTTTAGAGAATTCCGTCATGGCTTCAGCAACCTGAACAGCCAGTTCACGGGTTGGAGCCAGGACGAGGATCTGCGGCGCGCGCAGGTCCGGATCAATGTTGTTCAGCAGCGGCAGCGAGAATGCTGCGGTTTTACCGCTACCAGTCTGGGCCATGCCCAGCACGTCACGACCAGAAAGCAGGTGTGGGATACACTCAGCCTGGATCGGAGATGGTTTTTCGTAACCCAGATCGTTAAGGGCTTCAAGGATAGGAGCCTTCAGGCCCAGATCTGCAAAAGTGGTTTCGAATTCAGCCATGTAGTACAAGTGCCTCGATATTAATGGCGGCCAGTCTACTTAGCTCATCGTGAAAATGATTAGCAATTTTCATTGAAAAGTGTGAACCGGCTCAAATTAGGTGTATTGACGAACAACAACGCCCTCACCAGTGAAGGTGATGGCAATCAAAAGATTACGGGCTGATGTTTATGTCGTCAGCTATTGCTGGTCCGATTCTGCCAGGTCGTCTTGCTCCTGGCCCAAGAGCGATAATTCCAACAATGCATAACGGTGCTCAACGAAGTTATGTACGTTGTTAGCAACCGCTAATTTGAACAGTGCCGTAGCGCTGTCCATATCCCCCAGACTTAGGTAGTACTTACCTAAATAGAAGTTGGTTTCACTGAGATGCTCAGCGAGCGAGGTGTTATCCGTTGCGTCCGCCTTGAGGCGTTCCATCAGCGTTGCTTCGCTAATGTTGCCCAGGTAGAACTCGACAATGTTCCATCCCCACTGTTCCTTGTCCGATTTCTCGAAGCGCTGTTTCAGTGCTTCTTTGGCCTGCTTCTCATCAAGCTTCTGCTCAACGATGTAAAGCCACAGGCTGCGGAAAGGATCATTAGGATCGTCTTGATAAAACGCCAGCAGATCATCTTGCGCTAACTTATCACGACCGCCGTAATACAATGCGATACCGCGATTCAAGTGCGCGTAGTTGTAAGTTGGATCAAGCTCAAGTACAGAATCAAACGCTTCATAGGCAGCATCAAAATTGCCTGCCTGCGTTAAATAAATGCCTAAGTAATTGAATACTTCAGGCATATCAGGTCGAATCGCCAGCGCTTGTGAAAAATCATTTCGCGCTAATGCCCTCAGACCGAGACTATCATACAACACTCCGCGCTCATATAAAAGCTGTGCGCGTTCGTCATCGGTTAAAGCCCGACTGGCAAGTATTTGTTCCATGCGTGCCAGAATGACTTCTTGCTGCAAAGTCGGTTGCAATGGCACTGCGAGGACTTCGCTCTTACGCCAGGCAGAGTTGCTGCATCCTGCCAGCGTTAAAGCTGTCGCAACGAAACACCAGCGCAAAAAAGGCTTCATTTCCCACTCCCGAAGACAACTATTGGATGAACGTCCTGTCCCCCGGCGGCTTAACAAGGCGTCCTGCCTGATGAGAAGCCCTCCGCCAACGCGGAGGGCAAATGGCAACCTTACTCGCCTTGCTGTTCAGCAGCCGGGGCTTCCGGCGCCGCAGCAGGCTGTGACTGCTCGGTTGCTTCTTTAATGCTCAGACGGATGCGGCCCTGGCGGTCAACTTCCAGAACTTTCACCGGTACTTCTTGACCCATTTGCAGGTAATCGGTCACTTTCTCAACGCGCTTGTCAGCGATCTGAGAGATGTGTACCAGACCTTCTTTACCGCCACCGATGGCAACAAACGCGCCAAAGTCAACGATACGGGTCACTTTACCATTGTAGATACGGCCCACTTCGATTTCTGCCGTGATCTCTTCGATACGACGGATAGCGTATTTCGCTTTCTCGCCGTCGGTCGCTGCGATCTTCACAGTACCGTCATCTTCGATTTCGATGGTGGTGCCCGTTTCTTCGGTCAGCGCACGGATAACCGAACCGCCCTTACCGATAACATCTTTGATCTTGTCTGGATTGATCTTGATGGTGTGAATACGCGGAGCGAATTCAGAGATATCACCGCGTGGTGCGTTGATAGCCTGTTCCATCACGCCCAGGATGTGCAGACGCGCACCTTTAGCCTGGTTCAGAGCAACCTGCATGATCTCTTTGGTGATGCCTTCAATTTTGATATCCATCTGCAAGGCAGAGATACCGTCGCGGGAACCCGCCACTTTGAAGTCCATATCGCCCAGGTGGTCTTCGTCACCCAGAATGTCAGACAGAACAACGTAGTTGTCGCCTTCTTTCACCAGACCCATTGCGATACCCGCAACGGCGGCTTTGATTGGCACGCCTGCATCCATCAGCGCCAGAGAGGCACCACACACGGAAGCCATGGAAGAAGAACCGTTGGATTCGGTAATTTCAGACACAACACGTACAGTGTACGGGAATTTGTCTGCTTCAGGCATCACTGCCAGCACGCCGCGCTTCGCCAGACGACCGTGACCAATTTCACGACGCTTCGGTGAGCCAACCATACCGGTTTCGCCCACAGAGTACGGAGGGAAGTTATAGTGGAACAGGAAGCTGTCAGTGCGCTCGCCCATCAGTTCGTCGATGATCTGTGCATCACGTGCAGTACCCAGGGTCGCGGTTACCAGCGCCTGCGTTTCACCACGGGTGAACAGCGCAGAACCGTGAGTACGCGGCAGTACGCCAGTGCGCACGTCCAGACCACGGATCATATCTTTTTCACGGCCATCGATACGCGGCTCGCCTGCCAGTACGCGGCTACGAACAACGTTTTTCTCGATAGCGTGCAGGATTTCGCCAATCTCGTTAGCGTCCAGCGTTTCGTCTTCGGCAACCAGGGTCGCGGTCACTTCAGATTTGATCACATCAACCTGAGCATAGCGCTCCTGTTTGTCGGTGATGCGGTATGCGTCGCTCAGACGAGATTCTGCCAGTGCCGCAACGCGTGCGTTCAGCGCGTCGTTGGCCGCTTCTGGCTGCCAGTCCCAACGTGGTTTACCGGCTTCTTTCACCAGGTCGTTGATGTTTTGGATAACAACCTGCTGCTGGTCGTGGCCAAATACCACAGCACCCAGCATCTGGTCTTCGCTCAGCAGTTCTGCTTCGGATTCAACCATCAGAACTGCCGCTTCAGTACCGGCAACAACCAGATCCAGCTTACTCTCTTTAAGCTCTTCCTGCGTTGGGTTCAGCACGTACTGGTCATTGATGTAACCCACGCGCGCAGCACCGATTGGGCCATTGAATGGAATACCAGACAGTGATAGGGCAGCAGAGGCACCGATCATCGCAACGATGTCAGGGTTAACCTGTGGGTTAACGGAAACGACGGTTGCGATAACCTGCACTTCATTAACGAAGCCTTCCGGGAACAGCGGACGAACCGGGCGGTCAATCAGACGCGCGATCAGGGTTTCGCCTTCGCTTGGACGGCCTTCACGACGGAAGAAGCCACCCGGGATTTTACCGGCAGCGTAGGTACGCTCCTGGTAGTTAACGGTCAGTGGGAAGAAGTCCTGACCTGGTTTAGCTTTTTTCTGGCCAACTACGGTAACGAACACCGCGGTGTCATCCATGCTTACCATAACGGCAGCAGTAGCCTGACGCGCCATCATGCCGGTTTCCAGCGTGACGGTATGTTGACCATACTGGAATTTACGAACGATCGGATTCAGCAAAATTCTGTCCTTTCTTAAATGTATGACAGCACACCACTGGCGTGCTGTCGATTTAACCCGACCTTCTTCGCATCCTCGCGACTAATGACAACCGACACCCCCATGGGTGAAGCCTCTCATTAGCCGCGCGAACCTCTGCAATGAAGATCATTTATAGCAACAATACAATAGTTTCCATTGAATTGCTGCCGTCTGGTTGAAAAAAGGGGCCATCAGGCCCCCTTTTCTGAAACTCGCAAGACTTAGCGACGCAGACCCAGACGCTCGATCAGCGCGGTATAGCGTGCAACATCTTTACGCTTCAGGTAGTCGAGCAGTTTACGACGCTGAGAAACCATACGCAGCAGACCACGACGGCTGTGGTGATCTTTTTTGTGCTCTGCAAAGTGACCTTGCAGGTGGTTAATCTGTGCAGTCAGCAGTGCAACCTGAACTTCGGTAGAACCGCTGTCGTTAGTACCACGACCAAACTCAGAAACGATTTTAGCTTTAGCTTCAACGCTTAGAGACATTTTCAAACTCCAAAGTATAAAGAATGTAAGGATGCCGATCTCTAATTCAGCTATCCCATGTACGCCTCGCAAATTGTTAAACAATTTACCAGGCGTTATGCGGCGATATTCTACTCGTCTCCCCTGCTTATCGCAAGGTAAGGCGTTATCACCGTCACGCTTCGATTGGATATTCGACGACCAGACGACGCGGTGCCACGCGCCCTTCGCCGTCCATTTCGCCCATACCGATGAATTTCTCTTCTTCGCCTTCCGTCACGCGTACCAGGCCCTCAAGCGGCGCTCCCGTTGTGCGAACCGGATTTCCGTTCTTAAAGTAAACGGACGATGTCAGGGGAAGGTTAACAACCGGGAAATCCGCTGCCGGACTGTCCATTGGCATCAGCAGCGGATCCAGCAGATCGGCCGGTGCAATTCCCTGCGCTTGCGCCTGTTCAACCAGGGCATGCAGATGCTCAAGCGTCACCATGCGTTCAACCGGATATTTGCTGACCGCCAGACGACGCAGATAAATTACATGCGCGCCGCAGCCGAGCTTTTCACCGAGGTCATCAATGATGGTACGAATGTAGGTTCCTTTCGAACAGTGTACTTCCAGCTCGAGTTCATCACCTTCGTGGCGAATGAACAGCAGCTCATACACGGTAATCGGACGCGCTTCGCGCGGAACCTCAATGCCCTGACGTGCATATTCGTAGAGCTTCTTACCCTGATATTTCAGCGCCGAATACATCGACGGCACCTGAAGCGTATCACCACGAAAACTGTCCAGCGCTGCCTCAAGTTGCTCTGCGCTAAAGGTCACCGGGCGCTCTTCCACCACCTGGCCATCTGCATCGGAGGTATCCGTCCGCTGACCCAGTTTAGCAATCACGCGGTAGCGCTTATCGGAATCCAGCAGGTACTGGGAAAACTTTGTCGCTTCCCCCAGGCAGATCGGCAGCATGCCGGTTGCCAGCGGATCCAGCGCGCCGGTGTGACCTGCACGGTTGGCGTTATAAATACGTTTCACTTTTTGCAGCACGTCGTTGCTGGATGCGCCCTGCGGTTTATCCAGCAACAGCACGCCATGCACGTCACGACCGCGACGACGAGGACGACTCATCAGTCCTCCTTGCTGTCGTCCGCCGGATTAACACGACGCTCATCGTCATGTTTCACCACGCTGGTCACCAGGTTGGACATACGCATACCTTCAACCAGCGAGTTGTCGTAGAAGAAGGTGAGTTCCGGCACGATACGCAGGCGCATCGCTTTGCCAAGCAGAGAGCGGATGAAACCAGAGGCTTCCTGCAACGCTTTAATGCCGTTCTTCACTGCGTCTTCATCCTGGTCATTCAGGAAAGTCACGAATACCTTGGCGTACGCCAGGTCGCGGGACATTTCCACGCCAGACACGGTGGTCATCATACCGACACGTGGATCTTTGATTTCACGTTGCAGAATGAGCGCGATCTCTTTCTGCATCTCCTGCGCGACGCGCTGTGGGCGACCAAATTCTTTCGCCATAATAAATTCTCCAGACAAAAAAGGGGCTTAAGCCCCTTTTTAAAATTACTGCCGGGTGGCGCTTCGCTTACCCGGCCTACGCTAATTAATCTTCAGTTGACGAAGATTACGCGATGGTACGCTGAATTTCGATGATCTCGAACACTTCGATCATATCGCCAACGCGAACGTCGTTGTAGTTCTTCACGCCGATACCACATTCCATGCCGTTACGGACTTCGTTAACGTCATCTTTGAAGCGGCGCAGGGATTCCAGCTCGCCTTCGTAGATAACCACGTTGTCACGCAGTACGCGAATTGGGTTGTGACGCTTGATGGTCCCTTCGGTAACCATACAGCCCGCGATCGCACCGAATTTCGGTGATTTGAACACGTCACGTACTTCAGCCAGACCGATGATCTGCTGTTTCAGCTCAGGAGACAGCATGCCGCTCATCGCTGCTTTCACTTCGTCAATCAGGTTATAGATGACGGAGTAGTAACGCAGATCCAGGCTTTCAGCATCAATCACTTTACGCGCAGAAGCGTCAGCACGAACGTTGAAGCCAACCAGGATCGCGTTGGACGCTGCTGCCAGGGTTGCGTCGGTTTCGGTGATACCACCTACGCCAGAACCGATGATCTTCACTTTCACTTCGTCGGTAGACAGTTTCAGCAAGGAGTCGGAGATCGCTTCCACAGAACCCTGAACGTCCGCTTTCAGAACGACATTCACTTCGTGAACTTCGCCTTCGGTCATGTTGGCGAACATGTTCTCGAGTTTAGATTTCTGCTGACGAGCCAGCTTCACTTCACGGAATTTACCCTGACGATACAGTGCAACTTCACGCGCTTTCTTCTCGTCACGTACCACGGTGACTTCGTCACCGGCAGCCGGAACACCGGACAGGCCGAGGATTTCCACCGGAATGGACGGACCCGCTTCCAGCACTTCCTGACCCAGTTCGTTACGCATCGCACGAACGCGACCGTATTCGAAACCACACAGAACGATGTCACCCTTGTGCAGAGTACCTTCGCGAACCAGAACGGTTGCAACCGGACCACGACCTTTATCCAGGAAGGATTCGATTACCGCGCCGCTCGCCATACCTTTACGAACCGCTTTCAGCTCCAGAACTTCAGCCTGAAGCAGGATAGCGTTCAGCAGGTCGTCGATACCGGTACCCGCTTTTGCAGATACAGGGATGAACTGCGCTTCACCGCCCCACTCTTCCGGCATGACGCCGTACTGGGACAGTTCGTTCTTCACGCGATCCATATCGGCTTCTGGCTTATCGATTTTGTTAACTGCGACAACCAGAGGCACCTGCGCCGCTTTCGCGTGCTGGATAGCTTCAATGGTCTGTGGCATCACGCCATCGTCGGCAGCAACAACCAGTACAACGATATCCGTTGCCTGAGCACCACGAGCACGCATGGAGGTAAACGCTGCGTGGCCCGGGGTATCCAGGAAGGTGATCATGCCGTTTTCGGTTTCTACGTGGTAAGCACCGATGTGCTGAGTAATACCACCCGCTTCGCCGGAGGCAACCTTAGTAGAACGAATGTAGTCAAGCAGAGAGGTTTTACCGTGGTCAACGTGACCCATGATGGTCACAACCGGTGCGCGCGGTTCAGCCGCTGCGCCCGTATCACGGTCGCTCATTACTGCTTCTTCCAGCTCGTTTTCACGACGCAGGATAACTTTGTGGCCCATCTCTTCGGCAACCAGCTGTGCGGTTTCCTGGTCGATGACCTGGTTAATGGTGGCCATTGCGCCCAGTTTCATCATCGCTTTGATGACCTGAGAGCCTTTTACCGCCATCTTGTTAGCCAGTTCGCCAACGGTGATGGTTTCGCCGATCACAACGTCACGGTTAACGGCCTGAGCAGGCTTCTGGAAGCCCTGCTGGAGAGCGGAACCTTTACGCTTGCCGCCTTTACCGCCGCGAACCGCTGCACGCGCTTCTTCACGGTCAGCTTTTGATTCAGCGTGTTTGTTACCTTTTTTCGCAGGACGTGCAGCTTTTGCACTGCGAGTACGGCCACGACCACCTTCAACTTCACGGTCGTTGTCGTCTTCTGCCTGGCGCGCATGCTGAGACGTGGTGACGTGATAATCGCTGGTATCTTCAGTAGGTTCAGCGGTATTCACACCATTCTTCTCGTTTTCTTCTGCCATGCGTCGCGCTTCTTCGGCGACGCGGCGAGCTTCTTCTTCAAGCTTACGGCGGGCTTCTTCTTCCGCTTTACGCTTCAGCTCGGCAGCTTCATTTTCACGGCGGGCTTTTTCAGCCTGGGCTGTTTTGGTCATTTCGTCGGTCTGTTGATTGCTCACTTTGTCTTTTTCCGCAGCGTCACGCTTCGCTTTTTCACCGGCGTCGCGTTTCGCTTTTTCTGCGGCCTCACGTTCAGCTTTTAATTCTGCTTCACGTTTGGCAGTGGCTTCTGCCTCACGCTGAGCTTGTTCTTCCGCTTCACGCTGTGCCTGCTCTTCCGCGGCAAGGCGTTCTGCCTCTTGCGGATCACGTTTTACAAAGGTGCGCGTCTTGCGGACTTCAATTTGTACCGATTTGCTTTTGCCGCCGGTACCAGGGATGTTCAACGTGCTACGCGTTTTGCGCTGTAGCGTTAACTTGTCAGGCGTAGAGCCGTGTTCACGGTTCAGGTGCGCTAACAAGGTTTGTTTTTCTTGCGCGGTCACCGAGTCATCAGCGGACTTCGGGATCCCTGCATCAGCAAATTGCTGTACCAGGCGGTCCACGGAGGTCTGAATCTCAGCAGCCAGCGATTTTACAGTTACATCAGTCATGCTGTTCCTTCCTGCTACAGTTTATTACGCTTCGTCGCCGAACCAGCAAATATTACGTGCGGCCATGATGAGTTCGCCGGCTTTCTCGTCGGTTAAACCTTCGATATCAGCCAGGTCATCAACGCCTTGCTCAGCGAGATCTTCCAGCGTACAAACACCACGGGCAGCCAGCTTGAACGCAATCGCACGATCAAGACCTTCCAGATTCAGCAGGTCATCAGCCGGCTTCTTATCGCCAAGGCTTTCTTCCTGAGCCAGCGCCAGGGTGGTCAGTGCGTTTTTAGCGCGTTCACGCAGGGCTTCAACGGTTGGTTCATCCAGACCGTCAATTTCCAGCAGCTCTTTCATTGGCACATAGGCCAGTTCTTCCAGCGTAGAGAAACCTTCTTCAACCAGCACAGTGGCGAAATCTTCGTCAATGTCCAGGTATTTGGTGAAGGTGTCGATCGCCGCATGGGCTTCAGCCTGATGCTTGGCCTGAAGGTCATCAACGGTCATCACGTTGAGTTCCCAGCCGCTCAGCTGTGACGCCAGACGTACGTTCTGACCGTTACGGCCAATCGCCTGCGCCAGGTTGCCCGCTTCTACAGCGATATCCATGGTGTGTTTGTCTTCGTCAACTACGATAGACGCCACATCAGCCGGTGCCATTGCGTTGATCACGAACTGCGCCGGGTTATCGTCCCACAGAACGATATCAATGCGCTCGCCGCCCAGTTCGGTAGAAACCGCCTGAACACGTGCGCCACGCATACCGACGCAGGCACCGACCGGGTCGATACGCTTGTCGTTGGTTTTCACCGCAATTTTCGCACGGGAACCCGGATCGCGGGCCGCCGCTTTGATTTCGATAACTTCTTCGCCGATTTCCGGCACTTCAATACGGAACAGTTCAACCAGCATTTCTGGTTTAGAACGCGTTACGAACAGCTGTGCACCACGCGCTTCAGGGCGTACGGCATACAGCACACCACGAATACGGTCACCTGGGCGGAAGTTCTCACGCGGCAGCATATCTTCGCGCAGGATCACGGCTTCAGCGTTACCCGGCAGCCCTTCGGATTTGATCTCCAGAGAGATGTTGTCGCGGTTTACTTTCTTCACCACGCCAGTGATGATTTCGCCTTCCTGATCGCGGAACTGATCGACAACCAGCGCGCGCTCAGCTTCGCGAACTTTCTGCACGATAACCTGCTTCGCGGTCTGGGTGGTGATACGGTCGAAGGTAACAGATTCAATCTGATCTTCAACGTAGTCACCCACGTTCAGACTTTCGTCTTCAAAACGTGCCGCTTCCAGGGTGATCTCTTTGGTCGGCTGGGTCACTTCTTCA
Organism: Enterobacter cloacae; assembly: GCF_011078175.1. GTDB lineage: Bacteria > Pseudomonadota > Gammaproteobacteria > Enterobacterales > Enterobacteriaceae > Enterobacter > Enterobacter cloacae_Q. Next base: position 106,683 of record NZ_JAALCJ010000008.1, on the reverse strand, counting down.
ACAATTACCCAGCGACGGAATGTATCGAAGTCACCGCTTTTACGATCGATTTCTACGCGAACATCGATCTCTTGTTCGTATTTTTTCTTGGTCGCTGTAGCCAGTGCACTTTCCAGCGCTTCGAAAATCTTCTCACGCGGCAGTGATTTCTCGTTGGAGACGGCTTCAACAACAGCCAAAATTTCTTTGTTCATCGCGGGCTTTTCACCTCAATCCAGACTGTTAAAAGTGGGGAACCAGGTTCGCCTTCTGGATATTACTCAGCGCGAACACTTCATCTTTGCCTTCGACTGTCACCGTGATCATTTCACCATCAACGGCTTTGATAATTCCCTGCCATTTACGGCGGTTCTGTACGGCCATACGCAGAACGAGAGCCACTTCTTCACCGGTAAAACGCACATAGTGCTCGGCCGTGAACATCGGGCGATCGAGGCCAGGTGAGGAAACTTCCAGGTTGTACGCAACGGTAATCGGATCTTCAACATCAAGAACCGCACTCACCTGGTGGCTGACATCAGCACAATCATCAACATTGATGCCATCTTCACTATCAATATAGATGCGCAGTGTGGATGTACGGCCGCGAACGAATTCGATGCCGACCAGTTCGTAGCCCAGTGCTTCGACCGGTGCAGAAATCATCTCTGTTAATTTTTGCTCTAATGTGGACAAGCCCACCCCCAAGACATAAAAAAAGGGCGTAAAGCCCAGTTATTCTGTAGTCAGATAACAAAAAACCCCGATAAATCGGGGCTTTAGATAACTGAACCCTATAGCCACAACTGTGGCCTGGAGCACTCTCCGAAAGAATTTTTTCAAATCCAGCTACGAAGGCTCTAAGTCTTCACAGTATATTTGAAAAAGAACTTTATGGGAAAGTGGTTGCGGGGGCCGGATTTGAACCGACGACCTTCGGGTTATGAGCCCGACGAGCTACCAGGCTGCTCCACCCCGCGCCTGAAACGTGGCAAATTCTACGCGTTTTGGACAGAATTTGCAAATAATGCTGGGATTTGGTACCGAAGACGGGACGTAAAATCGGCGTTTAGTATATTGATAGTTGACCCCACCTGTCAACCTAACTTCAGTCAGGGGAATAAAAGGGAAATTTTTACAAAAAACGCACACGTCTCTTTCGGTCGTCGGTAAAAGATGATTAAATGAATACTCACTTATTTTGCATAAACATGCATCGAGAGCGAAAGCGGTCTCTAAACAGTCACTCAAGCAGGGTTTTATTATATGACGACGATTCTCAAGCATCTCCCGGTAGGACAACGTATTGGCATCGCTTTTTCTGGCGGCCTGGATACCAGCGCTGCACTGCTGTGGATGCGCCAGAAGGGAGCGGTTCCTTATGCATATACTGCGAACCTGGGTCAGCCGGACGAGGAAGATTATGACGCAATCCCTCGTCGTGCCATGGAATATGGCGCAGAGAACGCACGTCTGATCGACTGCCGTAAGCAGCTGGTTGCCGAAGGGATTGCCGCGATCCAGTGCGGTGCTTTTCATAATACTACCGGCGGCCTGACCTATTTTAATACCACTCCGCTGGGTCGTGCCGTCACTGGCACCATGCTGGTCGCCGCCATGAAAGAAGATGGCGTGAACATCTGGGGTGATGGTAGCACCTATAAAGGCAATGATATTGAACGTTTCTATCGTTATGGCCTGCTGACCAACGCCGAGTTGCAGATCTACAAACCGTGGCTGGATACCGACTTCATCGACGAACTGGGTGGCCGTCATGAAATGTCTGAATTTATGATTGCCTGCGGCTTTGACTACAAGATGTCCGTTGAGAAAGCCTACTCAACCGACTCCAACATGCTGGGTGCGACGCACGAAGCGAAAGACCTGGAATTCCTGAACTCCAGCGTGAAAATTGTTAACCCGATCATGGGCGTGAAGTTCTGGGATGAGAACGTGAACATCCCGGCGGAAGAAGTGACCGTGCGTTTCGAACGCGGCCATCCGGTTGCCCTGAACGGCAAAACCTTCTCCGACGATGTTGAACTGATGCTGGAAGCAAACCGCATCGGCGGCCGTCACGGTCTGGGTATGAGTGACCAGATTGAGAACCGTATTATCGAAGCGAAAAGCCGTGGCATTTACGAAGCGCCGGGGATGGCGTTGTTGCACATCGCTTACGAGCGTCTGCTGACCGGCATTCACAACGAAGATACCATTGAGCAGTATCACTCTCATGGCCGCCAGCTGGGCAAACTGCTGTATCAGGGTCGCTGGTTTGATCCACAGGCGCTGATGCTGCGTGACGCCCTGCAACGTTGGGTGGCAAGCGCCATCACCGGCGAAGTGACGCTGGAACTGCGTCGCGGCAATGACTACTCCATCCTCAATACCGTGTCTGACAACCTGACCTATAAAGCAGAGCGTCTGACCATGGAGAAAGGTGAGTCAGTGTTCTCTCCGGACGATCGTATTGGCCAGTTGACCATGCGTAACCTGGACATCACCGATACCCGTGAGAAGCTGTTCAACTATGTTGAGAATGGCCTGCTCTCCGCCAGTTCCGGTAATGGCCTCCCACAGGTTGAGAACCTGGAACACAGTGATAAGAAATAATCGACAGCAAGTCATACAAAAGGCGCCCATTGGGCGCCTTTTTTGTGGTCTTAGTAGGCCCGGTAAGCGCAGCGCCACCGGACAAAACGGTGGGTGACGCTGCGCTTACCCGCCCTACAAAAGATCGGAAACACGGAATGCACAGACGAAAAAAAAGACGTCTTGCGACGTCTTTCTTCTGGAATATTGGTACCGAGGATGGGACTCGAACCCACAAGCCCGTTAGGGCACTACCACCTCAAGGTAGCGTGTCTACCAATTCCACCACCTCGGTACGGAATACTTACTGCGGGATATCGCTGGTTGGCTTAGCCGGTGCAGCTGGCTGAGTTTGCTCAGTTTTTGCTGGCGCGCTCAGATTTTCCCACTCGCTTCCTTTACTGGTCTTATTGCTGTTGATATTGCCCAGCACCAGACTGATGATGAAGAACAGCGTAGCCAGAATCGCCGTCGTACGGGTCATGAAGTTCGCAGAACCACTTGAACCGAACAGCGTACCGGAAGCGCCTGCTCCGAAGGAGGCTCCCATATCAGCGCCTTTACCTTGCTGTAGCATAATCAGCGCTACGAGAGCGATGGCTACAATAAGGAAAATAACTAAAAGAGCTTCGTACATAATCAACCTGTTCCTTGCGGATTTGCCGCATACCAATGCTTCAACCAATTAGCAGGATTTTGTTTCCCACTGAAGCGGGTGTGAATACTAACCAAAGCGAATCACCTTCGCAAGGGCATTTTCGAGGCATTGTATCAACTGCCGAAAAAAACAGCAAAAATCCATTCATTGCTTAAAACAAAGGCGGCAAACGCCGCCTTTTTAAACACCTATTATGAAAGATTATGCAGCTTTCACAGCATCCGCAATACGGTGCGCAAATTCGGTCACCTGCACTTCGTCTTCACCTTCCACCATCACGCGGATCAGCGGCTCCGTACCTGACTTACGCAGCAGAACGCGCCCACGACTGCCCAAAGCGGCTTCTACGTCTGCCATCACCGCTTTCACGTTGTCATTTTCCAGGGGATCGCCTTTACCGGCGGTGAAACGCACGTTCACCAGGATCTGCGGGAACATTTTCATGCCGCTGCAAAGATCGTGCAGGCTCATATGGTTACGCGCCATCGCGGCAACAACCTGAAGTGCCGCCACAATGCCGTCACCGGTGGTGGTTTTATCGAGCAGGATCACGTGGCCGGAGTTTTCCGCGCCAATGCGCCAGCCTTTCTCCTGGAGTTTTTCCAGCACGTAGCGGTCACCCACTTTCGCACGAACAAACGGGATGCCCAGCTGTTTCAACGCCAGCTCCAGACCCATGTTGCTCATCAGCGTGCCCACCGCGCCACCGCGCAGTTGCCCCTGACGCAGGCCTTCACGTGCAATAATGTAGAGGATCTGATCGCCATCGACTTTGTTACCTTCGTGGTCAACCATGATCACACGGTCGCCATCGCCATCCAGGGCAATACCCAGATCGGCCTTTTCAGCCAGGACACGCGCCTGCAAGGCACGTACGTCTGTCGCGCCGACTTCTTCGTTGATGTTCAGGCCGTCCGGCTCGCAGCCGATAGTGATCACTTTCGCACCCAGCTCGCGGAAAACATTCGGCGCAATGTGGTAAGTCGCACCGTTTGCACAGTCCACCACAATTTTGAGATGTGCCAGGCTCAGTTCATTCGGGAAAGTGCCTTTACAGAATTCAATGTAGCGGCCTGCGGCATCGACAATACGGTTTGCTTTACCCAGCTCAGCGGAGTCGACACAGGTGATCTCTTTTTCCATTTCCGCTTCAATCGCCTCTTCCACGTCATCCGGCAGTTTAGTGCCGTCGATGGAGAAGAATTTGATACCGTTGTCATAGAACGGGTTATGTGAAGCGGAAATGACGATGCCCGCTTCCGCACGGAAGGTGCGGGTCAGATAGGCAACAGCAGGGGTCGGCATTGGTCCCGTAAAGGAAGCAGAAAGCCCTGCCGCCGCCAGCCCGGCTTCCAGCGCGGACTCCAGCATGTAACCCGAAATACGGGTATCTTTCCCAATAATGATCTTACGAGAGCCATGACGCGCCAGCACTTTCCCCGCTGCCCAGCCCAGCTTCAGGACAAAGTCAGGGGTTATTGGCGCATCGCCTACGCGCCCACGGATGCCATCGGTACCAAAATATTTACGATTACTCATAGCGTTTGTTTTCCTTCGCTGCCAGTGTGGCTTCCACCACACGCATGGCTTCTACTGTTTCTTTTACGTCATGGACGCGAATGATGTGTGCACCTTGCATCGCGGCAATCACCGCGCAGGCCAGACTGCCGCTCAGACGTTCGCTCGGCCCGACATTCAACAACTGACCAATCATCGATTTTCTCGACATTCCCACCAGCAGTGGTAGGCCGAACTGATGAAATTCTGATAAGCGCGCAAGCAACGCATAATTGTGTGAGAGATTTTTACCGAAACCGAAGCCCGGGTCGAGCAGCAATTTCTCTTTTGCGATTCCCGCACGTTCACAGCGTTCGATATGCTCAATAAAGAAGCGGGTGACATCATCAAACACATCTTCATATTTAGGCGCCTCCTGCATTGTCTTAGGCTGGCCCTGCATATGCATCAGACACACCGGTAGCCCGGTTTCTGCGGCGGCTTCGATCGCGCCTGGCTCGGTCAGCGAGCGAATATCATTAATAATGTGAGCGCCCACTCTCGCCACTTCGCGGATCACTTCGGGTTTGGAAGTATCAACGGAGATCCACACTTCAAAGCGTCGGGCGATAGCTTCCACCACCGGCACCACGCGCGCCAGCTCTTCTTCCACCGAAACCTCCGCTGCGCCAGGCCGCGTTGACTCCCCTCCAACGTCAATGATGGTGGCGCCCGCGTTGATCATTAAATTTGCGTGTTTAACCGCGTCGATGAGCGAGTTATGCGTGCCGCCGTCAGAGAAGGAATCAGGCGTGACATTCAGGATCCCCATCACATGGGGATGTGAAAGGTCGAGATGCGAATCCTGGGCGAATAGTTTCATGGTGAAATCCCTGGAATGAATGTGGTTAAATGGATAAGAAAAACCCCGGAGCAAGCTCCAGGGTTTGAGATACAAACAAACGCTTCAACAGCAGTGACTTACTTGTCGCCCAACTGCTCTGACATGGTGTTGCCCGGGTTTGGCGTACGCGGTTCATCGACCGGACGCGGCGCACGCGGGGTGCCATTGTTGTCAGAATTGTTAGACGCGCCTGGGTCTTCCCAGCCTGCCGGCGGACGCACTTCGCGGCGCGCCATCAGGTCGTCAATCTGCGGTGCATCAATGGTCTCATATTTCATGAGCGCATCTTTCATCGAATGCAGGATGTCCATATTGTCGTTCAGGATCTGACGGGCGCGAGCGTAGTTACGTTCAATCAGCGCTTTCACTTCCTGGTCGATGATACGTGCCGTCTCATCGGACATATGTTTCGCTTTTGCCACGGAGCGGCCCAGGAATACTTCGCCCTCTTCCTCTGCATACAGCAGCGGACCGAGTTTGTCGGAGAAGCCCCACTGAGTCACCATGTTACGCGCCAGGTTTGTCGCCACTTTAATATCGTTAGACGCACCGGTGGAAACATGTTCCGCACCGTAGATAATCTCTTCCGCCAGACGACCGCCGTACAGGGTTGAAATCTGGCTTTCCAGCTTCTGACGGCTGGCGCTGATCGCATCGCCTTCAGGCAGGAAGAAGGTCACACCCAGCGCACGACCGCGTGGAATGATCGTCACCTTGTGTACCGGATCGTGTTCCGGAACCAGGCGGCCGATAATCGCGTGTCCTGCTTCGTGGTATGCCGTGGACTCTTTTTGCGCTTCCGTCATCACCATGGAGCGACGTTCCGCACCCATCATGATTTTGTCTTTCGCTTTTTCGAATTCCACCATAGACACCACACGCTTGTTACCGCGAGCGGCGAACAAAGCAGCTTCGTTGACCAGGTTAGCCAGATCCGCACCGGAGAAGCCTGGCGTACCACGCGCGATGATTGCCGCGTCGATATCTGGCGCCAGCGGTACGCGACGCATATGCACTTTCAGAATCTGTTCACGACCACGAACATCCGGTAAACCGACCACAACCTGACGGTCGAAACGGCCTGGACGCAGCAGCGCAGGGTCAAGTACGTCAGGACGGTTAGTTGCCGCGATAACGATAATACCTTCGTTACCTTCGAAGCCGTCCATCTCAACCAGCATCTGGTTCAGGGTCTGCTCACGTTCATCGTGACCACCGCCCAGGCCTGCGCCACGCTGGCGGCCTACGGCGTCGATTTCATCGATAAAGATGATGCACGGTGCTGCCTTCTTAGCCTGCTCGAACATGTCACGCACACGAGATGCGCCGACACCCACGAACATTTCAACGAAGTCAGAACCTGAAATAGTAAAGAACGGTACCTTCGCTTCACCCGCGATGGCTTTTGCCAGCAGGGTTTTACCGGTACCCGGAGGGCCGACCATCAGGACGCCTTTCGGGATCTTACCGCCCAGTTTCTGGAAACGGCTCGGCTCACGCAGGTATTCAACCAGTTCACCCACCTCTTCTTTTGCTTCGTCACAACCAGCTACGTCAGCAAACGTGGTTTTGATCTGGTCTTCCGTCAGCATACGCGCCTTGCTCTTACCGAACGACATGGCACCTTTGCCACCGCCGCCCTGCATCTGGCGCATAAAGAAAATCCAGACGCCGATAAGAAGCAGCATCGGGAACCAGGAAATGAAGATAGAAGCCAACAGGCTTGGTTCTTCCGGTGGCTCGCCTACCACTTTGACGTTTTTGGTCAGAAGGTTATCAAGCAGCTTAGGATCGTTCACCGGGATGTAAGTCGTGTAACGGTTACTATCTTTCTTGGTAACGTTGATCTCACGTCCGTTGATACGCGCTTCGCGAACCTGGTCCTGATTGACCTCTTGCAGGAAGGTAGAATAATCCACCTTGCGGCCATTCGACTCGCTGGGCCCAAAGCTCTGGAATACTGACATCAGCACAACGGCAATGACCAGCCAGAGTATTAGGTTTTTCGCCATGTCACTCAAGGGATTAACCTCATATTACAACTGTGTTAAAAACAGCGTCAGGATACTCTATATCCAGTTTCATTCAAACTTTCGCCTGAAATCTACCGGTTATCATTTTCGCCCGGTCGCTACAATATACACTTCACGGGAACGGGCCCGGGAAGAGTCCGGCTTACGAACTTTGACCTTCGCAAACAGGGAGCGAATTTCCTTAAGATACTCCTCGAAACCTTCGCCCTGAAACACCTTCACAACAAAACTACCACCAGGCGCTAGTACATCACGACACATTTCTAACGCTAGTTCCACCAGATACATGGCGCGGGGGATATCCACCGCCGGTGTTCCACACATATTTGGTGCCATATCCGACATGACAACCTGGACCTTACTGTCACCTACACGATCAAGTAATGCTTTAAGCACTAATTCATCACGAAAGTCGCCCTGAAGGAAGTCGACACCGACGATGGGATCCATTGGTAAAAGATCGCATGCGATGATTCGGCCTGTTCCGCCGATCTGCGTAACCGCATACTGGGACCATCCGCCAGGTGCCGCACCGAGGTCGACAACCGTCATTCCCGGTTTAAAAAGTTTGTCACTTTGCTGTATTTCATCAAGTTTAAACCAGGCGCGGGAACGCAACCCCTTTTTCTGCGCCTGTTGAACATATTTATCGCTAAAGTGTTCCTGAAGCCAGCGGCTGGAGCTGGCAGAACGCTTTTTACCTGTCATTTAACATTTCCGTCCTGGTTCATCGTTGCTTGCCTGTGACGTAAATTTCTACGCAGCTATTTGGCGATATTAGGGAGATGGCGGTAGAATGAACCGTTTTCAATCCCAACGTAAGCAAAAATATACGATGAATCTGAGTACTAAACAAAAACAGCACCTTAAAGGTCTGGCACATCCGCTCAAGCCTGTAGTGATGCTTGGCAACAATGGTTTGACCGAAGGGGTGCTTGCCGAGATTGAACAAGCGCTGGAACACCACGAGCTGATCAAGGTGAAAATCGCCTCTGAAGACAGAGACACTAAAAACCTGATCGTGGAAGCCATCGTGCGCGAAACCGGCGCCTGTAATGTACAGGTCATCGGTAAAACGCTGGTGCTCTATCGCCCATCTAAAGAGCGCAAAATCTCGCTGCCACGTTAAGGATATCCTGAATCGAACACATTTTCTGTGTGAAACGAGGGATTTCTTTCAGCAGGCGAGCAAAATGCCATGCTCCTTGAGTTGATAAAAGGCCGCTATGCGGCCTTTTTCTTTTCTTTACAATGTATCAACATCTTAGTAGAGAAGCGAATTAGAGGTATTCAACCTTAATAATTTCGTATTCTACTTCGCCGCCAGGGGTGCGGATGGTGACCACATCGTCCTGCTCTTTGCCAATCAGGCCACGAGCAATCGGGGAGTTCACCGAAATCAGGTTCTGTTTGAAGTCCGCTTCATCATCACCCACGATGCGATAGGTCTGCTCTTCGTCGTTGTCCAGGTTCAGGACGCTGACGGTAGAACCGAAGATCACACGGCCATTATTTGGCATTTTGGTGATATCAATAACCTGCGCGTTAGACAGTTTCGCCTCGATATCTTTAATGCGCCCCTCACAGAAACCCTGCTGCTCACGCGCCGCGTGGTATTCAGCGTTCTCTTTCAGGTCGCCATGCTCACGCGCTTCCGCGATAGCGGCGATGATTTCAGGGCGACGCACAGATTTGAGAAAATCCAGCTCTTCGCGCAGTTTTTCGGCACCACGTAAGGTCATCGGAATAGCTTGCATTTGTTATACCTCTTAAACATTCCTGTTGGGAGCAGTGTTCCCTGCTCCAGCCCACCTGAACAGGCCAGAAGCAAAAAGAAAACCGACCCGGGAGCAACGCCCCAGGTCAGCAGCAATTTTTCAATTTGATACGCATTTTACCGCGAAGTTCACTATGGGTCATCGTTTACTTTACAGTGCCATGCACCGTAGTATGACGGTTTGTTTTCGGGTTGTTAGCGCGAGATTATGCGATTTTCCAGTTTTATCATCGGATTGACTACCAGTATAACGTTCACCGTTCAGGCCGCGAACGTTGATGAGTACATTAATCAACTGCCCGCCGGCGCGAACCTTGCCCTGATGGTGCAGAAGGTTGGCGCGCAGGCTCCCGAGATTGACTATCACAGTCAACAGATGGCGCTGCCTGCCAGTACCCAGAAGGTTATCACTGCCCTCGCCGCCCTGCTCCAGCTCGGGCCTGACTTCCGTTTTACTACCACCCTTGAAACCAGAGGTAACGTTGAGGGTGGCGAACTGAAAGGGGATCTTATCGCCCGTTTTGGCGGCGATCCTACCTTTAAGCGTCAGGATGTCCGCAACATGGTGGCGGTACTGAAAAAATCCGGCGTGACAAAAATTGATGGCAACGTGCTGATCGACACCTCCATTTTCGCCAGCCACGATAAAGCGCCTGGCTGGCCGTGGAACGACATGACGCAGTGCTTTAGCGCCCCGCCAGCCGCCGCCATCGTCGACCGTAACTGCTTCTCCGTATCGCTTTACAGCGCGCCAAAACCCAATGATTTAGCTTTTATCCGCGTGGCCTCTTACTACCCGGTTACGATGTTCAGCCAGGTGCGGACGCTGGCGAAAGGTTCCCCGGAGGCGCAGTATTGTGAGCTGGACGTGGTACCGGGCGATCTAAACCGCTATACGCTCACCGGCTGCCTGACCCAGCGGGCCGATCCACTCCCGCTGGCCTTCGCTATTCAGGACGGCGCAGGCTATGCCGGGGCCATTTTTAAAGACGAACTGAAGCAGGCAGGCATAACCTACACCGGAACGCTGCTGCGCCAGACGCAGGTGAATGAGCCTGGCACGGTGATTGCCAGCAAACAGTCCGCGCCACTGCATGATTTGCTTAAGATTATGCTGAAAAAGTCGGATAACATGATTGCCGACACGGTATTTCGCATGATTGGGCACGCGCGCTTTGGCGTGCCGGGCACCTGGCGGGCCGGTTCTGATGCCGTACGTCAAATCCTGCGCCAGCAGGCGGGAATCGATCTGGGCAATACGATTGCGGTCGATGGTTCCGGTTTATCGCGTCATAATCTGATCTCGCCTGCCACCATGATGCAGGTGTTGCAGTACATTGCTCAGCACGACGCTGAGCTAAACTTTATCACGATGCTGCCGCTTGCCGGACACGATGGTTCACTTCAATACCGTGCGGGCCTTCACGCTGCGGGCGTGGATGGCAAAGTGTCAGCCAAAACGGGATCGCTGCAAGGCGTTTACAACCTTGCCGGTTTTATCACCACAGCCAGCGGTCAACGCATGGCATTCGTGCAGTATCTCTCCGGGTATGCCGTCGAACCGGCCGACCAGCGCAATCGTCGTATTCCACTGGTGCGTTTCGAAAGCAGGCTCTACAAGGACATCTACCAGAATAACTAGCGATGAAACTACTGATAGTTGAAGACGATCTGTTATTGCAGGAAGGGTTAGCGCTGGCGCTGGGCAATGAGGGCTACGCCCTGGATTGTACCGCCACGGCCGCTGAAGCAGATGCCCTGATACAGAGCGGAGAATACAGTCTGGTGATCCTGGATTTGGGGCTGCCGGATAAAGACGGCGCGACGCTGCTCTGCCAGTGGCGTCGTCGCGGGGTGGAGAATCCCGTATTGATTCTCACCGCTCGCGATGCCATTGAAGACAGAATTAACGGGCTGGATTCTGGCGCTGACGATTATCTGGTAAAACCCTTCGCCCTCGCCGAGCTACAGGCTCGCGTACGGGCGTTGATCCGCCGCTACCAGGGCCACAGCGACAACCTGCTGACGGACGGGGATATCACCCTCAATCTACAAACCCAGCAGGTGCTGCGCCAGTCTCAGCCTGTGGAGGTGACGCCAAAAGAGTTCGCTCTGCTGACGCGTCTGATCATGCGCAGCGGACAGACGGTGCATCGTGAAACGCTGCAACAGGACATCTACTCCTGGCAGGACGATCCGGGATCGAACACGCTTGAAGTCCACATACATAACCTGCGGCGTAAGCTTGGCAAAGATCGCATCAAAACCGTACGCGGGGTGGGTTACCGTCTGGAGAGCCAGAAATGAACAGTATGCGTCGGCGATTAATGGTGTTGCTGGCGGTTATTCTGTTATTTTTTCAACTCATTAGCGTAATCTGGCTATGGCACGAGAGCCGCGAACAAATCGGTTTCCTGGTGAACGAAACGCTCTCCGCGAAAGCGCGCAACACCCATGTCGAAAAAGAAATTCGCGAAGCCATAGCCTCGCTGCTGATCCCTTCTCTGGTGATGGTCGGTTTTACCCTGTTCTTCTCATTTTGGGCAGTCACCTGGATCACCCGGCCCCTCAACAAACTTCGCAACAGCCTGGCGAACCGATCGGCGGATAATCTGACGCCCCTGCCGATGTATTCCGATATGGAAGAAATTGGTGCAGTGACCACGTCGCTAAATCAGCTGCTCGCCCGGCTGGACCACACTATCCAACAGGAACGCCTCTTTACAGCCGATGCGGCACATGAGTTACGAACACCGCTTGCGGGGATCAGGCTCCATCTGGAACTGATGGCTCAGTCCGGTTCCCCACAGGCCACACCTCTGATAAGCCGTATCGATCAGTTAATGCATACGGTGGAACAGCTGTTGATGCTGGCGCGTGCCGGGCAGGCGATGGCCAGCGGCCACTACGATACCGTGAACTGGACAGAGACAATCATTGCCCCGCTCAGCCTGGAACATGAAGCCAAAGAGCATACGGTAATATGGCCGCCGCAAAGCGCGCTGACGGTGCAGGGGGACGCCGTCCTGTTACGTCTGATGCTCAGGAACCTTCTTGAGAATGCCGCTCGCTACAGCCCGGCAGGCACAACCATTGAAGTGGCATTAACAGCGACGGAGGGCGGTACCCGGGTGAGCGTTACCGATCAGGGGCCGGGTATTGATGAGGCACACCGCCAGTCGATCACCGAGCCTTTCCGCCGTCTCGACCAGCGCTACGGCGGCAGCGGTCTTGGGCTGAGCATCGTACAGCGTATCGTACAGCTCCATCATGGCCATTTAACGCTGGAGAACGGCGCTGAGGGCGGTTTAATCGCCAGCTGTTGGTTACCCGCGAAAATAGGTTAAAAAAAAAAGCCCCGTCAGGGGCTTTATACAGAGATTAGTGCTTGTAGATGAACTCGACGCCTTCTTCGTCGTCTTCATCCCAGTCATCGTCCCAGTCTTCATCATCTTCTTCCGCTTCCAGCTCTTCGAGCTGCTGGCGGTGGTAGTCATCCCACATGAATTCAACTTTTTCAGGCTGTTTCGCTTCTTCTGCCTGAACAACCGGATTCTCGATGATAAAGGTCATCACATCCCAGCAGAGATCTTTCACGCCAACCTGGCTGGCGGCAGAGATCAGATAGTATTTATCTTCCCAACCCATCGCTTCGGCAATCGCTTTAGCTTTCGCTTCAGCTTCCGCTTTGTCCATCAGGTCGATCTTATTGAAGACCAGCCAGCGTGGTTTTTGCGCCAGTTTTTCACTGTACTTCTCCAGCTCGCCAATAATGATACGGGCGTTTTCAACCGGATCGGAGCCGTCGATTGGATCGATGTCGATAAGGTGCAATAGTACGCGGCAACGCTCAAGGTGCTTCAGGAAGCGAATACCCAGACCGGCGCCTTCTGCTGCCCCTTCAATCAGACCAGGAATGTCCGCTACCACGAAGCTCTTCTCGTTATCCATACGGACAACGCCCAGGCTCGGTACCAGCGTCGTAAACGGATAGTCCGCTACCTTTGGTTTCGCCGCAGAGACCGCACGGATAAACGTCGATTTACCGGCGTTTGGCATACCCAGCATCCCCACATCTGCCAGCAGCATCAGTTCCAGTTGCAGGTCGCGCTTATCACCCGGCGTACCCATGGTTTTTTGACGCGGGGTACGGTTTACGGAAGATTTGAAACGGCTGTTACCCAGACCGTGCCAGCCGCCTTTCGCCACCATCAGGCGCTGACCGTGTTTGGTCATATCACCCATGGTTTCGCCCGTGCCCTGGTCGATCACACGCGTACCCACAGGCACTTTGATCGTCACGTCTTTACCGCGTTTACCGGTACAGTCGCGGCTCTGACCGTTCTGACCACGCTCGGCGCGGAAAGATTTTTCAAAACGGTAGTCAATCAACGTATTGAGGTTTTCATCCGCCTCCAGCCACACGTCACCACCGTCTCCACCGTCACCGCCGTCAGGACCGCCACGAGGAATATATTTTTCACGGCGGAAGCTTACACAGCCGTTACCGCCATCACCTGCCACGACCAGAATCGTCGCTTCATCAACAAACTTCATTTTACTCTCCGTAACTCATTCGCCTGAGCGGGGGACTATTACAACCGCTTCATTTTTGCGCCAACGCCCCCAGAGACGATGACCAATGGCGGAATACATCGCGCCCGCAACCACGACAAACGCACCGAGATAACCCAACAGGTTGAGCATCGGCTTGACGAAGACATCGGGCCAGGCCATTGATAACAAATCTGAAAATAACAGCGTAAACAGCGGGGTAAGCGTAATTAAGGCGCTCACCTGTGCTGCCTGCCAGCGCGCCATAGCTTCAGCCAGCGCGCCATAACCGACCAGCGTATTCAGCCCACAAAAAATGAGGCACGCCAGTTGCCAATCGCTGAGCTGGGTAATGACACCCGGCTTCGCTAACGGCAATAATGCCAGTGTACACAAAGTGTACAGCAAAAAGAGGATCTGCTGTGAGGCCAGACGGCGCAATAACACCTTTTGCGCGACGCCATAACTCACCCAGACCGTTGCTGCGCCCACCCCAAAAATGACACCCCAGGTGTAATCCGTCAGGCGGGTAAAAATCTCGATCAGACTGGTATTAAAGAACATCACCAGCCCGCAAAGCAGCATGCTTGCCCCGACGATCTGCGTGCCGCGCATCTTCTCCTTGAGGATGAATACGCTGGCGACCATCATGCCGACCGGTGAAAGCTGACCAATCACCTGCGACGCTGTAGGGCTAAGATATTGCAGGGAAGAGCTGAACAGAATGAAGTTACCGAACAGACCGCCCGTCGCGATAGCCAGTAACACCAGCCAACGCGGTTTTCGGAAGATGCGCAGCGGTGGCAGCTTACCTTTAACGACCAGAATGGCGCCCAGGCCTATGCTTGCCATCAGGAAGCGATAAAACACCACCGTCGGTGGCTCCATGACTTCCAGTACCTGCTTCATTGCAATTGGCAGCGCACCCCAGCACATTGCGGTAGTGAGCGCCAAGAGAATACCCATGCCGGCCTGCTGCTTCATGCCCGTTTTCCCTACAGAAAATTTCCGGGTTTCCAATGTAAAAAGCCCCGCAACACGTTGCGGGGCTTTAATCCGTTACCGGACCGAGAAAACCTTACTCAGCAACGATGCTGATGTATTTACGGTTGTTCGGGCCTTTAACTTCAAATTTCACTTTACCGTCTGCTTTAGCAAACAGAGTGTGGTCACGACCGCAACCTACGTTGGTACCCGCGTGGAATTTGGTGCCACGCTGACGAACGATGATGCTACCCGCCAGAACGGATTCGCCACCGAAACGCTTAACGCCCAGGCGTTTAGCTTCTGAATCGCGACCGTTACGTGTGGAGCCGCCAGCCTTTTTATGTGCCATTTAAATCTCTCCTCAGGTCTTAGGCGCTGATGCCAGTAATTTTCACATCAGTGAACCACTGACGGTGGCCCTGCTGCTTACGATAGTGTTTACGACGACGAAACTTAACGATTTTAACTTTCTCGCCACGACCGTGAGCAACAACTTCAGCTTTGATAACGCCGCCATCAACGAAAGGAACGCCGATTTTGACTTCTTCACCGTTTGCGATCATCAGAACTTCAGCGAACTCAACAGATTCGCCAGTTGCGATGTCCAGCTTTTCCAGGCGAACGGTCTGACCTTCGCTTACTCGGTGTTGTTTACCACCACTTTGGAAAACCGCGTACATATAAACTCCGCTTCCGCGCACATCCTCGTATGATTCAGAGTGCGCTATAAATATTCACAATAGGGCGCGAATATTACGCAAAACGCGAGCCTTTGACAAGTGCTACCATCAATACATGAAGAAAAAAAACACAACACGTACGGTAACGTTTATCTGAGCCGTTTTTTCAGTACAATCAGCAATACTATTTATAAACCGAAACCCTTTGTGTACCCATCTCGTGTGGGATAAACAGGATAAAAAGCCCGGCTTTTGCGATGAATTTAGAAAAAATCAATGAGTTAACCGCGCAAGATATGGCGGGTGTGAATGCAGCAATCCTGGAGCAACTCAACTCTGACGTTCAGCTGATCAATCAGTTGGGCTATTACATCGTCAGTGGCGGCGGTAAACGTATTCGTCCGATGATTGCCATTCTGGCCGCGCGCGCGGTTGGCTATCAGGGAAATGCCCACGTCACCATCGCGGCGCTGATCGAATTTATCCACACCGCTACTCTGCTTCATGACGATGTTGTGGATGAATCAGACATGCGTCGTGGTAAAGCCACCGCTAATGCCGCGTTTGGAAATGCGGCAAGCGTTCTGGTAGGGGATTTTATCTATACCCGAGCGTTCCAGATGATGACCCGTCTTGGCTCGCTGAAGGTACTGGAAGTGATGTCAGAAGCCGTGAACGTTATCGCTGAAGGCGAAGTCCTTCAGCTGATGAACGTTAACGACCCGGATATCACCGAAGAAAACTATATGCGGGTGATTTACAGCAAGACCGCACGTTTGTTTGAAGCAGCGGCGCAGTGTTCTGGCATTCTGGCAGGTTGTAGCGAAGCTCAGGAGAAAGGGCTTCAGGATTATGGCCGTTACCTTGGCACCGCGTTCCAGCTGATTGATGATTTGCTGGATTACAGCGCGGATGGCGAAACGCTCGGTAAAAACGTCGGTGATGACCTGAACGAAGGGAAGCCAACGCTGCCACTGCTCCACGCAATGCACAACGGCACACCAGAGCAGGCGAAAATGATCCGGGAAGCTATCGAGCAGGGAAATGGCCGCCATCTTCTGGAGCCGGTACTGGAAACAATGGCAATCTGCGGCTCCCTGGAATGGACCCGCCAGCGTGCTGAAGAAGAAGCAGACAAAGCCATCGCCGCTGTTCAGGTCATTCCTGACAGCCCATGGCGTGATGCGTTAATCGGCCTCGCCCACATCGCCGTTCAGCGCGACCGTTAATCCCGTCCTCGTCTCCCTGCGTCCCCGCAGGGAGATTCCAGTACGCACCAGTAAATTACTTTTCCGTGTAAGTTCATCAGGTTACAGGCCGCATGTATAAAGCCATGTCTTATTCTGAATATTGTTTCTCGTAACATGAACTTTTTAGAACAGAAGTTAGAAGTGAGTATAGTAATGCTGTCTTTTCACACGAAACGACGTGGACGATAACGAACACAAGGACAGCATTATGGATACAAAATTCATCGACTGGCATTCTGCTGACATTATTGCAGCACTGCGTAAAAAAGGGACATCGCTGGCTGCCGAATCACGTCGTCATGGGCTGAGCTCATCGACGCTGGCAAATGCACTGACCCGCCCATGGCCGAAGGGAGAGTTGATTATCGCGACGGCGCTGGATACGCATCCGTGGGTGATTTGGCCGTCACGCTACCACGATCCCATTACCCATGAATTTATCGACAGAACGCGCATGATGCGCCAAAGCAAAAAGAAGAAAGCACATCAGGACTGATGCACCCGGTTCGACAGAAACAGCAATCCCCCGGCCTGTTCTGGCAGGGGGGTGCCGGAAAGATTACTCGCCCTTCACACGCTCGATATTCGCACCCAGCGCGCGCAGTTTGTCTTCAATACGCTCATAACCACGATCGATATGGTAAATACGATCGACAACGGTAGTCCCTTCCGCAATACAACCTGCCAGCACCAGGCTTGCAGACGCACGCAGATCGGTCGCCATCACCTGTGCACCGGACAGTTTTTCAACGCCGTGGCAAATTACCGTGTTGCTTTCAATTTCAGCATGCGCCCCCATACGGATCAGTTCCGGGACATGCATGAAACGGTTTTCGAAGATGGTTTCCGTGATAAAGCCCGTGCCTTCGGCCACCAGGTTCAACAGGGTGAACTGCGCCTGCATATCCGTCGGGAATGCCGGATGTGGCGCAGTACGCACGTTAACGGCTTTAGGGCGCTGCCCGTGCATATCGAGGCTGATCCAGTCTTCACCGATTTCAATGTCCGCACCCGCATCGCGCAGTTTCGCCAGCACTGCATCCAGGGTATCGGGCTGTGCGTTACGGCAAACAATCTTACCGCCAGAAATCGCGGCCGCGACCAGGAAAGTACCGGTTTCGATACGATCTGGCAGTACGCGATACACACCGCCTCCCAGACGTTCAACACCTTCAATGGTGATACGGTCAGTACCCTGCCCGCTGATCTTCGCACCCAATGCGACCAGGAAGTTCGCGGTATCCACGATCTCCGGCTCACGTGCGGCGTTTTCGATGATTGTGGTGCCTTCTGCCAGCGTAGCAGCCGACATGATGGTGACCGTTGCGCCCACGCTCACTTTGTCCATGACAATGTGCGCGCCTTTCAGACGGCCATTTACGGACGCTTTAACGTAACCTTCTTCCAGCTTGATCTCCGCGCCGAGTTTTTCAAGGCCGAAGATATGCAGGTCGACTGGACGCGCGCCGATAGCGCATCCGCCCGGGAGTGAAACCTGTCCCTGACCGAAACGCGCCACCAGCGGGCCAAGCGCCCAGATGGAAGCACGCATGGTTTTCACCAGCTCATAAGGTGCTGAGAAGTTGTTCACGTTGCTGGCATCGATCCAGACGGAACCGTTACGCTCCACTTTGGTGCCCAACTGGCCGAGCAACTTCATGGTCGTGTCGATATCTTTCAGCTTCGGTACGTTCTGGATCTCTACCGGCTCTTCTGCGAGCAGCGCAGCGAAAAGAATGGGCAGCGCGGCGTTTTTAGCGCCAGAAATTGTGACTTCGCCCTGGAGACGCGTAGGTCCCTGTACACGAAATTTATCCATCGTTTGCTCTCTTATAAATTCAACCGTGCTGCGGGCATTTCGCCCTCAGCTCAAAAACCGTTTAGTTTGCGATCGCGTGCCCACTCCTGTGGGGTGAACGCTTTAATCGACAGCGCGTGGATGCGGTTATCCGCAATGTATTCCATCAGCGGCGCGTACACAGCCTGCTGTTTCTTCACGCGACTCATTCCGTCGAACATCTCACCCACAGCAATAACCTGGAAGTGACTGCCATCGCCAGAGACGTGGGCTTCCTGAAGGGAGAGTGCATTCATCAGCACAGTCTGGATTTCATTATTTTCCATGGGGTCTACATCATCTGATAGTGAAAACAAGCTCAACATCTTAGAGCAAAGTGGCGCGGTCTTAAACAAGCAAAAAGCCCCGACGCGTAAACTGTCGGGGCTTTCAGAAGTAACGTACTGAAAAAATTAGCGCGGTAATACGTCCTGCGGCAAATTGTAAAGCTGTGCAAGGGTAATCACGTTATCGCTTACTCCCGTCAGGGTGACGTTGCTCCCCTGCTTTTTGCCCGTGGCCACCAGGTGCGCCAGCAGGGCAATACCAGCGGTATCTACCCGCGTGACGCCATGGAGATCAATCAGCGTCACGCCCTGCATCGCGTTATGGCGAGCGTCCCACAGCGGGTTAAGCAGATCCTGATCCAGCTCTCCCGTCAGCGTCAACGTCTCGCCGTCACGCGCCCAGCTAAGCTGCTGCGACATTACTTCTTCTCGTCCAGGGTAATTTTCTGACGAGAGATTGACTGAAGCTGAGCAGTCAGGCCATCAATACCTTTAGTGCGCAGCAGATCGCTCCACTCGTTCTGTTTAGTGGTGATCATGCTGACGCCTTCAGCAATCATGTCGTACGCCTGCCAGTTTCCGGTCTGGCTGTTTTTACGCCACTGAAAGTCCAGACGAACCGGCGGACGGCCGTTTGGATCGATAATCGTCACGCGGATAGGAATGATGGTGGCGTCGCCCAGAGGCTGCTCAGGGGCAATCTGATAGGTCTGCCCGTGGTACATCGCCAGCGCCTGGCCGTAAGCCTGTTTCAGGTATTCACGGAACGCCGCAAAGTAAGCCTCGCGCTGTGCAGGGGTCGCGTCTTTGTAGTAACGGCCCAGCACCAGTGCGCCCGCATACTTGATCTGCACATACGGCAGCAGTTCCTGATCCACCACATCACGCAGATAGTCAGGGTTAGAGCGGATTTTTGGCTGTTCGTTTTTAAGACGGTCGAAGGTTTTCTTCGCGGCCTCATCCATCAGTTTGTACGGGTTACTCTGATCCGCAGCATGCGCCGCGGTAAGAGGGGCAATGACCAGCATGGCAACCATTAACAGTCGTTTAAACATGAATGACTTCTCCTGAAATTAATTCGTCGCGCCTGGCGTCGGTTCGACGTTGGTGTGGTCTTCACTCTGCGCAGGGGCATCGTCAGACTTTTTATCATCCCCTTTACTGTTGTAAAGGAACTGACCAATCATATCTTCCAGCACCATCGCTGACTTGGTATCCTGGATTACGCTACCGTCTTTAAGGATAGTCGTTCCCAGCTCAGGATCTTCAAAACCAACGTTAAGGGCCAGATATTGCTCCCCCAGCAGGCCAGAGGTGCGGATAGAAAGCGAGCTGGTGTCCGGGATGTGGTTATAGCGCTCTTCGATATCCATTGCGACACGCGGCAGATAGGTTTTCTCATCAAGCGTAATGTCCGCGACACGTCCGATAACGACGCCACCAATACGCACCGGTGAGCGCGCCTTCAGGCCGCCGATATTATCGAAAGTCGCGTAGACGCGATACGTCGGCTCGGCGCGAACTGAGGTGATGTCCGCCGCTCGCAGGCAGATGAACAGCGCGGCCAGCAGCGCCAGAAGCAGAAACACGCCAACCCAAATTTCATTTTTTCTCGTTTGCATGAACTCAATTCCCAAACATCAGTGCGGTGAGCACAAAATCCAGACCTAAAACGGCCAGCGACGAATGTACGACAGTACGCGTCGTTGCACGGCTAATGCCCGCCGACGTCGGAATAGCATCGTAACCATTAAACAACGCAATCCAGGTAACCGTCACAGCGAAAACCACGCTCTTGATCAGACAGTTCACCAGATCCATTCGCAGATCGATGGCGTCCTGCATGGCCGACCAGAAGAACCCAGCATCAATGCCTTTCCAGTTAACACCAACCAGCGCACCTCCCCAGATACCTACCGCTACAAAGAGGATAGTCAGTAACGGCAAGGAGATGACCCCGGCCCAGAAGCGCGGAGAGATGACCCGGCGCAGCGGATCGACCGCCATCATCTCCATACTGGAGAGCTGCTCGGTGGCGCGCATCAGGCCAATTTCCGCCGTCAACGCTGACCCGGCACGCCCGGCGAACAGCAGCGCGGCAACCACCGGCCCGAGTTCACGCAGCAGCGAAAGCGCCACCAGCATGCCAAGGCTGGTTTCCGCGCTGTAGGTTGTCAGCACCAGATATCCCTGCAACCCCAGCACCATGCCAATAAACAGACCCGACACGATGATGATAAGCATCGACAAAACGCCGACGTTATAAAGCTGCCGCACCAGTAACGGTGCATGTTTGCGGAACTCCGGTTTGCCAACCAGCGCGTTGAACAACATTAATCCGGCACGTCCGAACGTACTGATGGTTTTTAGGCCACGGTGTCCAAGACCCGCCAACGCATTTAACAGCATGAGTGGCTTAACTCCCTATTCCCAGTAAATCGTCATGGTAGTCGCCCGCCGGATAGCGGAAAGGCACTGGCCCATCTGCGATTCCGTCCAGGAACTGTCGCACACGCGGATCGCCATTTACCTGCAAGGCCTGGGCGCTGCCGTGGGCGACGATCTTTTTGTCAGCCACAATATAGGCGTAATCAGCGATACTCAGCACTTCCGGCACGTCGTGGGAAACCACTACGCAAGTGACGCCAAGGGCGCTGTTTAGCTCCGAGATTAACTTCACCAGTACGCCCATGGTGATAGGGTCCTGCCCGACGAACGGTTCATCGAACATGATTAAATCGGGTTCCAGGGCAATAGCACGTGCCAGTGCGGCGCGGCGCGCCATCCCACCCGATAGTTCAGACGGCATGAGTTTCGCAGCCCCACGCAGCCCCACGGCTTCAAGCTTCATCATCACCGTGCTGTGCAACAGTTCAGGGGGAAGATGGGTATGCTCACGCAACGGATAGGCCACGTTGTCAAAAACGTTCATATCCGTGAACAGCGCGCCCGACTGAAAGAGCATGCTCATCCGTTTGCGAACCGTGTAGAGGCGCGAGCGAGACATCTTCGGGACATTTTCGCCGTCGAAGAGAATCTCGCCGCTATCAGGGGGGATTTGTCCGCCGATAAGACGCAGCAACGTGGTTTTACCGATCCCTGACGGCCCCATGATGGCGGTGATTTTACCGCGCGGCACGGTCAGCGAAATATCATCAAATATTAACCGGTTGCCGCGAGAAAAACTGACGCCCCGGACATCGACTATATTCGCCATCGTTTGGCTCATTTATGGTTCCTTACTTACCTTGCTTCACGGCTGGCATGAAGCGTAAATCAGCCCTAAACCCCGCATTTTTACAGAATATTCACTATTGGGGTTAGCGAAAGCTGGCATTTGTTTTACTTTTCCGGCGCATAAAGTCAAAATTAGGAATTCGTTACGTCTCAGACTTCATCTGGCGCCAACATTCGTGCGCAGTGGACCAGCGAGTATACCTGAAGAAAGGACTTTTGATGCTTTTAGCAACAGCACTGTTAATAATTGGTTTACTGTTGGTGGTCTACAGTGCTGACCGTTTGGTCTTTGCCGCATCCATTCTCTGTCGACTCGTTGGCATGCCGCCCATTATTATCGGCATGACGGTGGTCAGTGTAGGCACATCGCTACCTGAAATCATCGTTTCAGTTTCAGCCTCGCTGCATGGCCAGGTCGACCTCGCTATCGGCACCGCGATTGGCTCTAATATCGTCAATATCTTACTGATTTTAGGTTTAGCCGCATTATTGCATCCATTTCGCGTGCATTCTGATGTTTTGCGTCGTGAATTGCCGCTAATGTTAGTCGTCAGTCTGCTGGCAGGTTACGTGCTTTATGACGGCGTGCTGAGCGTCGATGACGGTATATTCCTGCTTGCACTGGCCGTGATCTGGTTGCTTTATAGCGTGAAGATCGCGCGTCTGGCGGAAAAACAGGGTAACGATAGCCTCACGCGTGAGCATCTCGCCGAGCTGCCCCGGGAAGGGACCTTACCCGTCGCCCTGCTGTGGCTGGGCGTCGCGCTGATCATCATGCCAATGGCTACGCAGATGGTAGTCGATAACGCGACGGTGCTAGCGAACGCGTTTGCGATGAGCGAACTGACAATCGGTCTGACGGTAATCGCCATCGGCACCAGCCTGCCAGAGCTGGCTACCGCCATCGCCGGGGCGCGTAAAGGAGAAGACGATATCGCCATCGGCAATATCATCGGCTCGAATATTTTCAATATCGCAATCGTGACGGGGCTGCCGGCGCTAATCTCGCCGGGGCCGTTTAACCCTATGGTTTTCACGCGCGATTACGGTGTGATGCTGCTGGTCAGCGTGATTTTTGCCCTGCTCTGCTGGCGGCGAAAAGAGCAGATCGGCAAAGGCGCAGGCGCGCTGCTGACGGGTGGATTTATCGTATGGCTGGCGATGCTGTACTGGCTTTCGCCTCTTCTCTCTGGGTAAACGGAAACGCATTATGTCGCAAATAGAATTGCAGCCGGGTTTTGACTTTCAGAAAGCAGGCAAAGACGTTCTGGAGATTGAACGTGAAGGTCTGGCGCAGTTAGATCAGTACATTAATCAGGATTTTAGTCTGGCCTGTGAGAAGATGTTCCACTGTGCCGGCAAAGTCGTGGTAATGGGGATGGGCAAGTCCGGCCATATTGGACGCAAAATGGCGGCGACCTTTGCCAGTACCGGCACGTCGTCATTCTTCGTTCATCCGGGTGAAGCCGCGCACGGTGACCTCGGCATGGTTACGCCGCAGGACGTGGTTATTGCGCTGTCCAACTCCGGGGAATCGAATGAAATCCTGGCGTTGATCCCGGTGCTGAAGCGTCTGCACGTACCGCTGATTTGCATGACCAGCCGCCCGGAAAGCAGCATGGCGCGTGCGGCGGATATTCACCTGTGCGTGAAGGTGCCTAAAGAAGCCTGTCCGCTGGGGCTGGCGCCGACCTCCAGCACCACCGCCGCGCTGGTGATGGGCGATGCCCTTGCCGTTGCGCTCCTGGAAGCCCGCGGCTTTACGCCGGAAGATTTCGCCCTGTCTCATCCCGGCGGCGCGCTCGGGCGCAAACTGCTGCTGCGGGTTAACGATATTATGCACACCGGGGATGAGATCCCGCACGTCAGCAAAGAGGCCTCTCTGCGCGATGCGTTGCTGGAGATTACCCGTAAAAATCTGGGCATGACGGTTATCTGCGATGACCTGATGAAGATTCAGGGCATTTTCACCGACGGTGACCTGCGCCGGGTATTTGATATGGGTGTGGATGTCCGCACGCTGGGCATCGCTGATGTGATGACGCCAGGCGGGATCCGCGTCCGTCCGGGTACGCTGGCGGTAGAGGTGCTGAACCTGATGCAGTCCCGCCATATTACCTCAGTGATGGTTGCCGATGGCGACCAACTGCTGGGTGTGGTACATATGCATGATCTGCTGCGCGCTGGCGTAGTGTAATGAAGGATAAGACAATGAGTAATGCGGGTGCATCCCTTGCAACCTGTTATGGCCCGGTGAGTGCCCACATGATGACAAAGGCGGAAAATATCCGCCTGCTGATCCTCGATGTGGATGGTGTGCTCTCCGACGGTCTGATTTATATGGGCAATAACGGCGAAGAGCTGAAAGCCTTTAACGTTCGCGACGGTTACGGTATCCGCTGTGCGCTCACGTCCGGTATTGAAGTTGCAATCATCACCGGGCGGAAAGCTAAACTGGTAGAAGATCGGTGTGAAACGCTGGGCATTACCCATCTCTATCAGGGGCAGTCTGATAAGATGGTAGCCTTCCGGGATCTGCTGGGAAAACTGGCCATTGCACCAGAGAATGTGGCGTACGTCGGGGATGATTTGATCGACTGGCCAGTGATGGCGGAGGTAGGTCTGAGCATCGCCGTGGCTGACGCGCATCCGCTGCTGATCCCGCGTGCTGATTACGTAACCCATATTCACGGTGGCCGTGGCGCCGTCCGTGAAGTCTGCGATCTGCTTCTGCTGGCGCAGGGCAAGCTTGATGAGGCGAAAGGGCAATCGATATGAGTAAAACCAGACGTTGGGTTATCATTCTGCTTGCGCTTGTCGCCCTGGTACTGATTGGCGTAAACCTCGCAGACCGCGATGATACGCAAGCGGAAGTGGTTAACACGAGCGACCCGACCTATAAAAGCGATCACAGCGACACCGTGGTCTATAGCCCGGAAGGCGCGCTGAACTATCGCCTGGTTGCGCAGCATGTAGAATATTTTTCAGATGACGGTACCTCATGGTTTACCCAACCGGTCATGACCACCTTTGATACGGACAAAGTGCCGACGTGGTCTATCAAGTCTGACCGGGCAAAACTGACAAATGACCGTATGCTTTACCTGTATGGTCACGTTGAAGTCAACGCCCTGACCGCTGACGCTCAACTGCGAAAAATTACGACGGATAACGCCCAGATCAACCTGGTCACCCAGGATGTCACGTCGCAGGATTTAGTCACCCTGTATGGCACAACATTTAATTCCAGCGGTTTAAGAATGCGCGGGAACTTACGCAGCAAAAACGCCGAGCTGATTGAAAAGGTTAGAACCTCCTATGAAATTCAAAACAAACAAACTCAGCCTTAAAGTTGTTATCGCCAGCGCGCTGCTGGCGGCCAGTCTTCCCGCGCTTGCTGTGACTGGCGATACCGAACAGCCGATTCATATTGAATCTGATACCCAGTCTCTGGATATGCAGGGTAACGTCGTCACCTTTACCGGCAACGTCGTCATGACCCAGGGCACCATTAAAATCAATGCCGACAAAGTGGTCGTTACTCGTCCGGGCGGCGAGCAGGGCAAAGAGATTATCGATGGTTATGGCAACCCGGCCACCTTCTACCAGATGCAGGACAACGGCAAGCCGGTGAAAGGCCATGCCTCACATATGCATTATGAACTGGCGAAGGATCTGGTCATTCTGACCGGTAATGCTTACCTGGAACAGCTGGACAGCAATATCAAAGGCGACAAGATCACCTATCTGGTGAAAGAGCAGAAAATGCAGGCCTCCAGCGAAAAAGGCAAGCGCGTCACTACCGTGCTTGTGCCTTCGCAGTTGCAGGACAAGAACAACGGTCAGGCTCCGGCACAAAAAAAGAGTAATTAATTCGTTATGGCAACATTAACTGCAAAAAACCTCGCGAAAGCGTACAAGGGCCGCCGCGTCGTCGAAGATGTCAGTCTGACCGTCAACTCCGGCGAAATCGTGGGTTTGCTTGGCCCTAACGGTGCGGGTAAAACCACGACTTTCTACATGGTCGTGGGCATTGTCCCGCGTGATGCCGGCAACATTATTATCGATGATGAAGACATCAGCCTGCTGCCGCTTCATGCCCGCGCGCGTCGTGGCATCGGCTATCTGCCGCAGGAAGCCTCCATCTTCCGCCGCTTAAGCGTGTTCGATAACCTGATGGCCGTGCTCCAGATCCGTGACGATCTGACCAGCGAGCAACGCACTGACCGTGCGAACGAGCTGATGGAAGAGTTTCATATCGAACACCTTCGCGACAGCCTCGGTCAGGCACTGTCCGGCGGTGAACGCCGCCGCGTTGAGATTGCGCGCGCGCTGGCAGCAAACCCGAAATTCATCCTGCTGGATGAACCGTTTGCGGGCGTTGACCCCATCTCCGTTATCGATATCAAACGTATTATTGAGCATCTGCGCGATAGCGGGCTTGGCGTACTGATCACGGACCACAACGTTCGTGAAACGCTGGCCGTGTGTGAGCGCGCCTACATTGTGAGCCAGGGCCATCTTATTGCCCACGGTACGCCGCAGCAAATCCTCGAAGATGAGCATGTTAAGCGCGTGTACCTTGGGGAAGACTTCAGACTCTGATAGGGTAGAGGTTAAGTCACGCCGAACCGGAGAAAAACGCGCTGAACATGAAGCAAGGTTTGCAATTACGGCTTAGCCAGCAACTGGCCATGACGCCGCAGCTACAGCAGGCAATCCGTCTGTTGCAGTTGTCCACGTTAGAACTCCAGCAGGAGCTCCAGCAGGCGCTGGACAGCAATCCGCTGCTGGAGCAAACCGATCTTCATGACGAGGTAGACACCCAGCAGACGCAGGACACAGAAACGCTCGACTCCGTAGATGCGCTCGAACAGAAAGAGATGCCGGACGAACTGCCGCTGGATGCCAGCTGGGATGAAATCTACACCGCGGGTACTCCTTCCGGGACGCGTGCAGACTACCAGGACGATGAACTCCCGGTCTACCAGGGTGAAACCACCCAGTCGCTTCAGGACTATCTGATGTGGCAGGTCGAGCTGACCCCTTTCTCCGATACCGATCGCGCCATTGCCACCTCGATTGTTGATGCCGTTGACGACACGGGCTATTTGACCGTAACGCTGGACGAGATTCTTGAAAGCATCGGCGATGACGAGATAGAGCTGGAAGAGATCGAAGCCGTCCTGAAACGCGTTCAGCGTTTCGACCCGATTGGCGTCGCCGCGAAAGATCTGCGCGACTGCCTTCTGATCCAGCTTTCGCAGTTTGCCAAAGAGACACCGTGGATTGACGAAGCCCGGCTCATCATCAGCGATCATCTGGATCTGCTGGCGAATCACGACTTCCGCACCCTGATGCGCGTCACGCGCCTGAAAGAAGAGGTGCTGAAGGAAGCGGTGAATCTGATCCAGTCGCTCGATCCGCGACCGGGGCAGTCGATCCAGACCAGCGAGCCGGAATATGTTATTCCTGATGTGCTGGTGAGAAAACATAATGGCCGCTGGGTCGTTGAACTGAACGTCGACAGCATTCCTCGCCTGCAAATCAACCAGCAATACGCCTCCATGTGCACCAGCGCACGTAACGACGCTGATAATCAATACATTCGCAGCAACCTTCAGGAAGCACGCTGGTTGATCAAGAGTCTGGAGAGCCGTAATGACACGCTGCTGCGCGTTAGCCGCTGTATTGTCGAACAACAGCAGGCGTTCTTTGAGCAGGGCGAAGAATTTATGAAACCGATGGTGTTGGCGGATATCGCCCAGGCCGTCGAGATGCATGAATCAACCATTTCCCGCGTGACCACGCAGAAGTATCTGCACAGCCCACGCGGTATTTTTGAGCTTAAGTATTTCTTCTCCAGCCACGTGAATACCGAAGGCGGCGGCGAAGCCTCGTCAACGGCTATTCGCGCACTGGTGAAGAAGTTGATCGCCGCGGAGAACCCCGCGAAGCCACTCAGTGACAGTAAGTTAACCACCATGCTGTCCGATCAGGGTATTATGGTGGCACGTCGTACTGTCGCGAAGTATCGAGAGTCTTTATCCATTCCGCCGTCTAACCAGCGTAAACAACTGGTTTGACACAACCGATAAGGAAGACACTATGCAGCTCAATATCACCGGACATAACGTCGAGATTACTGAGGCTTTACGCGATTTTGTAAACACTAAGTTTGCGAAACTCGAGCAGTATTTCGAGAGGATCAACCAGGTCTATGTTGTGTTGAAAGTGGAGAAAGTGACGCATATCTCGGATGCAACCCTGCACGTCAACGGAGGGGAACTTCATGCCAGTGCGGAAGGGCAAGACATGTACGCGGCTATCGACGGCTTGATTGATAAGCTTGCGAGACAGCTCAATAAACATAAAGATAAACTGAAACAACACTAATTGTCCGGGCAGTTAACGGGTGCAGGACGGCCTGTTGTGAAACACAACAGGCCATTTGTACAGTTAGCGCTTAGGTGAAATTATGATAAACAACGATTCCGCTCTTCAACTGAGCAATGTCCTTAACCAGGATTGTACCCGCAGTGGCGTTCACTGCCAGAGCAAAAAACGTGCGCTGGAGATTATTAGTGAACTGGCCGCAAAACAGCTGGGTCTGCCGCCGCAGATCGTATTTGAAGCCATTCTGACTCGAGAAAAAATGGGCAGTACAGGTATCGGCAATGGCATTGCGATCCCGCACGGCAAGCTTGAAGAAGATACGCTGCGTGCCGTGGGCGTGTTTGTGCAACTGGAAACGCCTATCGCTTTTGACGCCATTGATAACCAGCCTGTGGATCTGCTTTTCGCACTGCTGGTTCCTGCCGATCAGACTAAAACCCACCTGCACACGCTGTCGCTGGTTGCCAAACGTCTGGCAGATAAAACCATTTGTCGTCGACTGCGCTCAGCCCAAAGTGATGAAGAGCTTTATCAAATTATCACTGAAGCAGAAGGCCACCAGGATGAGGCATAATCGCGAGATGGCTTTCAGAACAGCTGCCCTGAGGAGAAACGGAACATGGTGCTGATGATCGTCAGCGGTCGTTCAGGGTCCGGGAAGTCCGTGGCCTTGCGTGCGCTGGAAGACATGGGATTTTACTGCGTAGACAACCTGCCAGTAGTGCTGTTACCCGATCTGGCGCGAACGCTCGCAGACAGGCAAATCTCTGCCGCCGTCAGTATAGACGTGCGTAACATGCCGGAATCGCCGGAAATCTTCGAGCAGGCAATGAATAGCCTGCCGGAATGCTTCTCGCCTCAGCTCTTGTTCCTCGATGCTGACCGCAACACGTTGATCCGACGCTACAGCGATACACGTCGTTTGCATCCGCTCTCCAGTAAAAATCTTTCGCTGGAAAGCGCCATCGATAAAGAGAGCGATCTGCTTGAACCGCTGCGTTCACGAGCCGACCTGATTGTCGACACCTCTGAAATGTCCGTCCACGAGCTGGCGGAAATGCTGCGTACGCGCTTACTCGGCAAGCGCGAGCGCGAACTAACGATGGTGTTTGAATCCTTCGGCTTTAAGCACGGTATACCTATCGATGCGGATTACGTTTTTGATGTGCGATTCCTGCCGAACCCACACTGGGATCCAAAACTGCGTCCTATGACCGGTCTGGATAAGCCCGTGGCAGCGTTCCTCGATCGACACACTGAAGTACACAATTTTATTTACCAGACGCGAAGCTACCTTGAGCTATGGTTACCTATGCTGGAAACAAACAATCGTAGCTACCTGACGGTAGCGATTGGCTGTACCGGCGGTAAACATCGTTCGGTGTACATTGCCGAACAGCTGGCTGATTATTTCCGCTCTCGCGGGAAGAACGTTCAGTCCCGTCATCGCACCCTGGAAAAACGTAAAACATGACCGTAAAACAGACCGTCGAAATCACTAACAAGCTGGGCATGCATGCGCGCCCGGCGATGAAGCTGTTTGAACTGATGCAGGGTTTTGATGCTGAGGTGCTGCTGCGCAACGACGAGGGAACCGAGGCAGAAGCCAACAGCGTGATTGCGCTGCTAATGCTGGATTCTGCCAAAGGCCGTCAGATTGAAGTGGAAGCCACCGGTCCGCAGGAAGAAGAAGCGCTGGCGGCAGTGATTGCCCTGTTTAACGCCGGGTTTGACGAAGACTAACGTTCGCCATGTCGGCGGGTAGCGCTGCGCTTACCCGCCCTACATAAGATTATTTCGCTCCATAAACCCTTCCCCACCCAGCTGACGCATCTGGCGCATAATCCACGCCTGCCGGCTTCGCACGTAGCCTGACGGGGCGCTGGCCTTAAAACGCAGCGGGTTCGGCAGCACGGCGGCAAGCAGTGCTGCTTCGGACATAGTCAGCCTGCTGGCGGGCTTGCCAAAATAGCGCTGCGATGCTGCTTCGACCCCAAACACGCCGTCACCAAATTCCGCGATATTCAGGTAGACGGTTAAAATGCGTTTTTTGCTCCACACCGTCTCGACACCCAGCGTCAGCCCGGCCTCCAGCCCTTTTCTCACCCAGCTGCGGCCGTCCCATAAGAACAGGTTTTTTACCGTCTGCTGAGAAAGCGTCGACGCGCCGCGGACGCGGTTTTCATGACGTTCATTATGATCCAGCGCCTTTTCGATAGCCGCTACGTCAAAACCCCAGTGCTCCGGGAATTTCTGATCTTCTGCCGCAATGACCGCCAGCCCCATCCACGGGGAGATTGCATCCATGCTGACCCAGTCTGAGTGGGCAACATAGTCAAAATCGCCCGAGAGCCACGCGCTTACCTGCCGCTCTGCCATCACGGCGGAAAACGGGACGGGCAGGATGCTGAACAGCGCAATACCGCCGCCCCAGAAAACCGCCAGGACCAGCACCATCCGCAGCAGGATCCGTTTTAACCACCCGCCGGGGGAAAATTTACGACTCATTCGGTCAGGACCAGCACTCTGTCCACCAGCTTTTCAATGCCTGCGGCAGCCTCTGCGATGTTCTGCGCCAGCATATACGCTGGCGTGGTGATGATTTTGTTGTCCTCATCCACCACAATGTCGTCTACCGGACATGGAACGTGTTCACCGCCCATATCCTCGACAATCTCCGCGGTATCAATGTCGGTTCCGATCGTGAGCCGCAGCGGGAAATCAAAAATTTTCGGCAGCATGGCTGGCGCAATGCAGATAAAGCCCTGCGGCTTACCTGCCGCATGCATCGCCTGCGATAGCGCTTTTAAATCGGGATCGACGTGACACGCCGCGCCTTCCGTTGCAAACGTGCTCAGGTTTTTCGCCGCGCCAAACCCGCCCGGCACGATGAGCGCATCAAGTTCAGCCGCATCGGCCTGTGCCAGCGGGTGAATATCGCCGCGCACAATACGCGCCGCTTCAATCAGCACGTTACGGCTTTCCGCCATTGGCTCGCCGGTAAGATGATTAATCACGTCTGCCTGGGTTTTATCCGGGGCGAAGCAGGTAACGTCTGCTCCCTGGCGCGACAAGGCCAGCAGCGTTAATACGGTTTCATGTATCTCTGAACCATCGTAAACACCACATCCGCTCAGTACGACACCAATCTTTTTCATTCTGACGATCCTTCTATGCAACTCGCTGAAGCACATTAAAAATTCTGATTAAAACGCTATGCTTCACACATTTCACTGATTCATGTAACAAACTGTTTAAGATTTGCTATCTTATCTGCGTGCGGCCTCAATTTTTCAGGCGGCGTCCATGCGAAAACAACCCACAAAAATCAGGCGCAGCCACGATTTCCCTGGTGTTGGCGCAGTATTCGCGCACCCCGGTATAGCCGGGGTCATTTTTTTCTGGCATCCACCCAGGCTTTCAGCACTGCCACATCGTTTTGCCACTCTTGTTTCATCTCTTCAACCCAATCACCTACGTTATCTTCCCAGGCAGGTAAATCAGGTGACTGAATCTGTTGGCCCAACTGCTGGAGATGGCGTAACCCGACGGAGCCAGCCGCGCCTTTGATTTTATGTCCCTCTTCGACGATGCCCTTCTGGTCACGCGCCGTCAGGTTAGATTCAAGCACGTTCAGATAGCCCGGCATCATTTTTTCGAACACGGCCAGACCATCGGTGATCAGTTTTGGTCCCACCAGATCGATATACTGCTCCAGCATGGCGGTATCCAGTATCGTTTGGGCTTTGGCGCTATCAACAGACGTCATGGTGCTCTCCTCTTCATCACAGGTATCCCAGAACTTCTTGATCATCGCCGTCAGGGCAGGTACTGCCAGCGGCTTGCTGAGCACATCATCCATCCCGGCATCAAGGTACTCTTTTTTATCTTTCAGCACGTTTGCGGTCAACGCCACCAGCGGCGGCAGCTCGTCAGGGGCATATTTGCGCGTCAGCTCGCGGGAGATATCCAGCCCGGTCATGTCCGGCAGCTGAATATCGAGCAGCACCAGGTCATACTCGCCCGGCGTGAACATCTCCAGCGCGGCTTTGCCGGTCATCGCCACATCCACGCTATTACCGAGTTTTTCCAGTACCGACCGGGCGACAATGACGTTCAGCTCAATATCTTCCACCAGCAGGACGTGCAGGGCTGGCAGCGGCATATCGTCGTTCTCAAACGTATCTTCCACCTCTTCCGCGACGGCAGGCGCGTGGACGGTAAGCGTAAAGGTGGAGCCTTTACCCGGCTGGCTGGCAACGGTAATATCCCCACCCATACTTTTCGCCAGACGTTTCGACACCGCCAGGCCAATGCCCGTACCGGTTGCCGGTTTACCGCCGTGGCTGTCTTTAACCTGATAGTACATGGCGAAGATCTTATCCTGCTCCTCCTGAGGAATGCCGATACCCGAGTCCTCAACTTCAAAGTGGAGCATGTCCCCTTCGTCATAACGAATACGCACCGCAACCTGCCCCCTCTGGGTAAACTTCACGGCATTGCTGATGAGATTCCACAGGATCTGACGCAGACGCGTGCCGTCCGTCACCACTTTATGCGGCAACGGCAGCGTTGGCTCCATCACAAAGCTCAACCCTTTTTGCTGAGCCTGCAAACCTGACAGGTTTTCCAGGTCCGCGAGGAAGCCGGTAAAATCAACCGGCTGGTTGTCGAGCTGAACTTTACGGCGCTCCA
This sequence comes from Enterobacter cloacae, assembly GCF_011078175.1. GTDB lineage: Bacteria > Pseudomonadota > Gammaproteobacteria > Enterobacterales > Enterobacteriaceae > Enterobacter > Enterobacter cloacae_Q. The sequence goes on along the minus strand of NZ_JAALCJ010000008.1, from coordinate 73,320 downwards.
TCTTATCCATGTCGATAATATCATTGAAGATATTGCCCAGCGTGACCGCCGAGACGTGGATCGTTTTGAGGTATTTTTCCTGCTCGCTGGTCAGCTCGGTATCCAGCAGAATGCGGCTTAGCCCCACAATGCCATTCAGCGGGGTGCGCAGTTCATGGCTGATGGTGGAGATGAAGGTTGTTTTATCCCGGCTGGCGCGCTCCAGCGCATCCTGATAGCGCTTACGCTCGGTAATATCACGGCCAAAGCCCATCAGACCATGCCGTTTACCCACCCGGTCGTAATAAGGCACTTTGCGGATCTCAAAGCAGGCTTTGCGCCCGTCGGGGTAGTCCAGCCACTGCTCATAGGTCAGCGAAACGTTATGGCGAAAGACCTTTTCATCCGTCTCCATCACTTTTGCTGCCGCCTCTTCGGAATAGACGTCCTGAGGTTTCAGGTGGATCAGCTGCTTTTCGCTTTTACCGGTCAACAGTTCCATGGCCCGGTTACAGCCGGAGAACTCTTTATCTTCATTACGGTAGAACACCAGATCCGGCGACGCATCGAGGAACGAGCGCAGAAAAGAGGATTGTTGTTCCAGCTGGATCTGCGTCACTTCACGCTCTTTCATCTCGATTTTCAGCTGCTCAAGCGTGGTCTGACGCTCGGCTTCCGCCTTCTCACGGTCTGAAATTTCCTGATTCAGCTGGGCAATGTTGTCCTTGAGCTGGACATTGAGTTTGAGATCGCGTTCGCGCATCTCTTCCAGCTTATCCACCAGTTTCGATAAACGCTGTCGGGACTCTTCCAGTTGCTCAACCACCACGGAGAGGAAATAGACCGCCCATGGGGTAATCAGCAGGCCAAAGAAAATAGAGCGGATCACGTCGATGCTCTCGACCTGACCATGCAGAACCATGGTCACGGCCATTTGCACGACGATGGCCAGAACGACCAGCGCCAGCGCCAGCAGCATGGAAAAACGCACCAGCCCGAGCTTCATCATCAGGTCGACGTAGTACTGGGCCAGCATTCGAATTTGCTTCATAGAGGATCCCTTCACGACTTTATCGCTCAATAATACTCAAATTCACGGCGAGGCGTTGAAGGTTGTGAGAAAAAGTGCGGGGTGAAACAGGAGATTAGCCTCGCCCCCGGCAACCGGGAGCGAGGAAGAAGGTTGATCAGGAGCGTTTTAACAGCATCCAGAGGCTGATCAGGAAGAAGCTGGCGCTCGGCAACAGCGCGCCGATAATTGGCGGAATACCATATACCAGCGTTAGCGGACCGAAAATCTGATCGAGGACGTAGAACACGAAACCAAAGCTGATACCGGTTACCACGCGAACCCCCATCGGCACGCTACGCAGCGGTCCAAAGATGAACGACAGCGCCATCAGCATCATCACCGCTACGGACAGCGGCTGGAAGATTTTGCTCCACATGTTGAGCTGGTAACGCCCCGCATCCTGTCCGCTCGATTTCAGATAGTTCACGTAATTATGCAGACCGCTGATGGAGAGCGCATCGGGATCGAGCGCTACCACGCCAAGCTTGTCCGGCGTCAGGTTCGTTTTCCAGGTACCGCTAACGGTCTGCGAACCGGTGATCTGTTTTGGGTTCGTCAGGTCAGATTCATCAACCTGGGATAACCGCCACAGCTTGTTGTTCGCATCAAATTTAGCGGAGGCGGCATAACGCACCGACTGCAAACGACGATCGTTATTGAAGGCATAGATGCTCACGCCGCCCAGTTCATCGTCCCCTTTAACGCGTTCGATATAGACGAAGTTCTGACCATCTTTCGCCCATAACCCCTGCTGCGTGGAGAGCAGTGACCCGCCGTACATAGCCTGAGCACGGTAGTTACGCGCCATCTGTTCGCCCTGCGGCGCGACCCATTCGCCAATCGCCATGGTCAACAGCACCAGCGGGATCGCGGTTTTCATCACCGACAGCGCAACCTGCATACGGGTAAAGCCCGATGCCTGCATCACCACCAGTTCGCTACGCTGAGCCAGCATCCCCAGGCCCAGCAGCGCCCCCAGCAGGGCCGCCATCGGGAAGAAGATCTGTACATCTTTTGGTACGCTGAGCAGGGTGTACATCCCGGCGCCCAACGCGTCGTAGCTCCCCTGCCCGGCTTTTTTCAGCTGGTCGACAAATTTGATAATGCCCGAGAGCGACACCAGCATGAACAGGGTCATCATGATGGTGGTGAAAATCGTTTTACCTATATAGCGGTCAAGTACGCCAAACGCCTGCATTAGATGGCTCCTTTACGCGTAAACCGGGCACGAAGACGACGCACAGGCACCGTGTCCCACAAGTTGAGTCCGACTGCCAGCAGCAGATACAAACCATTCACGACCCAGGTCCAGAGCATCGGGTCAATTTTGCCTTTCCCGCCGTTAGACTTGATTGAGGTTTGCAGCAGGAAGAACACCAGATACAGCAGCATCGCTGGCAGCATCGACAGCACGCGGCCCTGGCGCGGGTTCACCACGCTTAGCGGAACCACCATCAGCGCCATCATAAATACGGTGAATACCAGCGTGAGACGCCAGTGCAGTTCAGCACGCGCACGATCGGTATCGGTATTCATTAAGGTGCGCATATCCATCTGCTCAGTATCGGTTGGATCGAGCGCGACGGCCTGATGACCAATGATGGCCTGATAGTTCTGGAAATCCGTAATGCGGAAGTCGCGCAGCATAGCCGTGCCTTCGAAACGCGTTCCTTTGTTCAGCGTGACAACCTGAGAGCCATCTTTACGCTGCGCCAGCTGACCGGAGTCCGCTACCACCACAGAAGGGCGAGCGTTACCTTTCGGGCGCAGTTGAGCAAGAAACACGTCATTGAAGCGATTGCCATCCACGCTTTCGATAAACAGCACGGAGTTACCGTCGGTCGCCTGCTGGAACTGCCCCTGCGCCAGCGCCGCCAGCCCCGGGTTAGCTTTGGCTTCCGCCAACACCTCATCCTGATGACGGGACGAGGTCGGCCCCGCCCACATGACGTTAACCGCGGCAACAATGCCCGTGAACAGCGCCAGCACCATGGCTGCTTTTACCAGTACGGCTTTACTGAGGCCGCAGGCATGCATCACGGTGATTTCGCTTTCGGTATAGAGCTTACCCAGGGTCATCAGCAGACCAAGGAACAGACTTAACGGCAGGATAAGCTGCGCCATTTCCGGCACGCCAAGCCCGAGCAGGGAAAGCACCAGATTCGTTGGGATTTCGCCATCAACCGCCGCGCCGAGGATCCTGACCAGCTTCTGACAGAAAAAGATCAGAAGGAGGATAAAGAGGATCGCCAGTTGGCTCTTCAACGTCTCCCGAACCAGATATCTTATGATTATCACTTTAAATACGCCCGTTAAAACTCGTCTTATGCAGGAATTTAGCTTGTTTCATGGCTTAAACGTCATTTATTCTCTTGAGTCGTCGAAATCATCGCTAAGATTAAAAAACCCGGCGGATTCGCGCTTCATGACATTTATTGACGTGTCGAAACCGTAGTAACGTAAGATTAACACGAAGTCACCACAACGGCGGACATGAGTTACGAAAGGTTTCAATTCTATCCGTAGCCGCCGCCGTTGTCTTTAAGATTCAGGAGCGTAGTGCATGGAGTTCAGTGTAAAAAGCGGTAGCCCGGAGAAACAGCGGAGTGCCTGCATCGTTGTGGGCGTCTTTGAACCACGCCGACTCTCCCCGATCGCCGAGCAACTCGATAAAATCAGCGACGGCTATATTAGCGCCCTGCTGCGCCGTGGCGAACTGGAAGGCAAACCTGGGCAGACCCTGTTGCTGCACCATGTTCCGAACGTCCTGTCCGAGCGTATTCTGCTGATTGGCTGTGGTAAAGAACGTGAGCTTGATGAGCGCCAGTACAAGCAGGTTATTCAGAAAACCATTAATACACTGAATGATACTGGTTCGATGGAAGCCGTCTGCTTCCTGACGGAGCTGCACGTTAAGGGCCGCAACACGTACTGGAAAGTGCGCCAGGCCGTCGAAACCGCAAAAGAGAGCCTCTACAGCTTTGATCAACTGAAGACCACCAAAAGCGAGCCGCGTCGCCCGCTGCGTAAAATGGTCTTTAACGTGCCAACCCGTCGCGAGCTGACCAGCGGCGAGCGCGCCATTCAGCACGGCCTGGCGATTGCAGCCGGTATTAAAGCGGCAAAAGATCTGGGCAATATGCCGCCAAACATCTGTAACGCCGCGTATCTGGCGTCTCAGGCGCGCCAGCTGGCTGACGCCTACAGCAAGAACGTCATCACCCGCGTTATCGGCGAACAGCAGATGAAAGAGCTGGGGATGCACTCTTATCTGGCGGTCGGTAACGGCTCCCAGAACGAATCCCTGATGTCGGTCATCGAGTACAAAGGCAACCCGTCCGAGGACGCGCGCCCAATCGTGCTCGTCGGCAAAGGGCTGACCTTCGACTCCGGCGGTATCTCCATCAAGCCTTCAGAAGGCATGGATGAGATGAAATACGACATGTGCGGCGCAGCGGCGGTTTACGGCGTCATGCGCATGGTCGCGGAACTTCAGTTGCCTATCAACGTGATCGGCGTGCTGGCGGGCTGCGAAAACATGCCTGGCGGCCGCGCCTATCGTCCGGGTGACGTGCTGACCACCATGTCCGGCCAGACTGTTGAAGTGCTAAACACCGATGCCGAAGGCCGTCTGGTGCTGTGCGACGTGCTGACCTACGTTGAGCGTTTCGAGCCTGAAGCGGTGATTGACGTGGCAACGCTGACCGGTGCGTGTGTGATCGCGCTGGGGCACCACATCACCGGCCTGATGTCGAACCACAACCCGCTGGCGCACGAGCTTATCGGCGCGTCCGAACAGGCCGGCGACCGCGCGTGGCGTCTGCCGCTGGGGGACGAGTTCCAGGAACAGCTGGAGTCTAACTTCGCAGACATGGCGAACATCGGCGGTCGTCCAGGCGGGGCTATTACCGCGGGCTGCTTCCTGGCGCGCTTTACCCGCAAGTACAACTGGGCGCACCTGGACATTGCGGGTACCGCGTGGCGCTCCGGCAAAGCCAAAGGCGCGACCGGACGTCCGGTGGCGCTGCTGTCGCAGTTCCTGCTAAACCGCGCAGGTTTTAACGGCGACGAGTAAGTCAAAACGGCAGTAAACCGTAGGCCGGGTAAGGCGAAGCCGCCACCCGGCTTAAGCATTTAAAGTGAGCACAAGAAGCCCCATATATGAAGAATGCAACGTTCTACCTTCTGGACAATGACACCCATCAGGATGGCCTCAGCGCCGTTGAACAACTGGTGTGTGACATTGCCGCAGAACGTTGGCGCGCAGGTAAACGCGTCCTGATTGCCTGTGAAGATGAGCAGCAGGCGATTCGCCTGGATGAAGCGCTATGGGCGCGCCCGCCGGAGAGTTTTGTTCCGCATAACCTGTCGGGCGAAGGTCCACGCGGCGGGGCACCGGTCGAAATCGCCTGGCCGCAAAAACGCAACAGCAGCGCGCGCGACATTCTCATTAGCCTGCGGACAGACTTTGCAGATTTTGCCACCGCTTTCACAGAAGTGGTAGACTTTGTCCCTTACGAAGAATCCTTGAAACAACTGGCGCGCGAACGCTATAAAGCGTACCGCCTGGCTGGTTTTAACCTGAATACGGCAACCTGGAAATAATGGAAAAGACATATAACCCACGCGATATCGAACAGCCGCTTTACGAGCACTGGGAACAGCAGGGCTATTTCAAGCCTAACGGCGACGAAAGCAAAGAGTCCTTCTGCATCATGATCCCGCCGCCGAACGTCACCGGCAGTTTGCATATGGGGCATGCTTTCCAGCAGACCATCATGGACACCATGATCCGCTACCAGCGCATGCAGGGTAAAAACACCCTGTGGCAGGCGGGGACTGACCACGCGGGTATCGCGACCCAAATGGTGGTTGAACGTAAAATTGCCGCTGAAGAGGGTAAAACCCGCCACGACTACGGTCGCGACGCGTTCATCGATAAAATTTGGCAGTGGAAGGCAGAATCCGGCGGCACCATTACTCGCCAGATGCGTCGTCTCGGCAACTCCGTTGACTGGGAGCGCGAGCGCTTCACCATGGACGAAGGTCTTTCCAACGCCGTGAAAGAAGTCTTTGTGCGCCTGTACAAAGAAGACCTGATTTATCGCGGCAAACGCCTGGTCAACTGGGACCCGAAACTGCGCACCGCCATCTCTGACCTTGAAGTGGAAAACCGCGAGTCTAAAGGCTCCATGTGGCACATCCGCTATCCGCTGGCCGACGGTGCAAAAACCGCAGACGGTAAAGATTACCTGGTCGTCGCGACCACCCGTCCGGAAACCCTGCTGGGCGATACCGGCGTGGCCGTTAACCCGGAAGATCCGCGTTATAAAGATCTGATCGGCAAATTTGTGGTGCTGCCGCTGGTAAACCGCCGTATTCCGATTGTGGGCGACGAACACGCCGACATGGAAAAAGGCACCGGCTGCGTGAAAATCACCCCGGCGCACGATTTTAACGACTATGAAGTTGGCCGCCGTCATCAACTTCCGATGATCAACATTCTGACCTTCGACGGCGATATCCGCGAAAGCGCAGAAGTGTATGACACCAAAGGCAACGAATCCGACGTTTATTCCAGCGAGATCCCGGCTGAGTTCCAGAAGCTGGAGCGCTTTGCCGCGCGTAAAGCGATTGTGGCTGCCGTTGACGCGCTCGGCCTGCTGGAAGAAATTAAACCTCACGACCTGACCGTGCCGTACGGCGACCGTGGTGGCGTAGTTATCGAGCCAATGCTGACCGACCAGTGGTACGTGCGTGCCGACGTGCTGGCAAAACCGGCTGTAGAAGCGGTTGAGAACGGCAGCATTCAGTTCGTGCCAAAGCAGTACGAAAACATGTACTTCTCCTGGATGCGCGATATTCAGGACTGGTGTATCTCCCGTCAGCTGTGGTGGGGCCACCGCATCCCGGCGTGGTACGACAACGAAGGCAACGTCTACGTTGGCCGCACCGAAGACGAAGTGCGTCAGGAAAACAACCTGGGCGCTGACGTTGCCCTGCGCCAGGACGAAGACGTGCTGGATACCTGGTTCTCTTCCGCGCTGTGGACCTTCTCCACCCTCGGCTGGCCGGAAAACACCGACGCGCTGCGTCAGTTCCACCCAACCAGCGTGATGGTTTCCGGTTTCGACATCATCTTCTTCTGGATCGCGCGCATGATCATGATGACCATGCACTTCATCAAAGACGAAGACGGCAAGCCTCAGGTTCCGTTCCATACCGTCTACATGACCGGTCTGATCCGTGACGATGAAGGCCAGAAGATGTCCAAATCCAAGGGTAACGTTATTGACCCGCTGGATATGGTGGACGGTATCTCTCTGGAAGAGCTGCTGGAAAAACGTACCGGCAACATGATGCAGCCGCAGCTGGCAGAGAAAATCCGCAAGCGCACCGAGAAGCAGTTCCCGAACGGGATTGAGTCTCACGGTACCGACGCCCTGCGCTTCACCCTGGCGGCGCTGGCCTCTACCGGCCGCGACATCAACTGGGATATGAAGCGTCTGGAAGGTTACCGTAACTTCTGTAACAAGCTGTGGAACGCCAGCCGCTTCGTGCTGATGAATACCGAAGATCAGGATTGCGGCTTCAACGGCGGCGAAATGACCCTTTCTCTGGCGGACCGCTGGATCCTGGCCGAATTTAACCAGACGGTGAAAGCGTTCCGCGACGCGCTGGACAGCTACCGCTTCGATATCGCAGCGGGCATTCTGTATGAATTCACCTGGAACCAGTTCTGTGACTGGTATCTGGAGCTGGCGAAGCCGGTCATGAACGGCGGTTCTGAAGCGGAACTGCGCGGCACGCGTAATACGCTGATTACCGTTCTGGAAGGTCTGCTGCGCCTTGCGCACCCGATTATTCCGTTCATCACCGAAACCATCTGGCAGCGCGTGAAGGTCATTGCCGGTATCAACGCCGATACCATCATGCTTCAGCCGTTCCCGGCCTTCGACGCCGGGAAAGTGGATGAAGCCGCGTCTGCGGATACCGAGTGGCTGAAGCAGGCGATCGTTGCGGTACGTAACATCCGCGCGGAAATGAACATCGCGCCGGGTAAACCACTGGAGCTGCTGCTGCGCGGTTGCAGCGAAGCTGCCGTTCGTCGCGTCACTGAGAACAACACCTTCCTGAAAACCATGGCGCGTCTGGAAAGCATCACCGTGCTGCCTGCCGATGACAAAGGTCCGGTTTCCGTGACTAAAATCATCGACGGTGCGGAACTGCTGATCCCGATGGCGGGCCTGATCGACAAAGATGCGGAGCTGGCGCGTCTGGCGAAAGAAGTGGCGAAAGTTGACGTGGAAATTGGCAAAATTGAAAGCAAACTGGCGAACGAGGGCTTTGTCGCCCGCGCGCCGGAAGCGGTCATCGCCAAAGAGCGTGAGCGTCTGGTTGCCTTCGCCGATGCGAAGACTAAACTGATCGAGCAGCAGGCGGTTATTGCAGCCCTGTAATGCTTTTACCCCTTACGCTTCAGGGCGTAAGGGGTATCCTTCCTGAAAACTCCTCGCTTGCACTCCCCTTTCTGCGGTGCTATTAACACCAGCTGTGTGTCAATTTTTGTCATGAGTAATGTTATGAGCGTGATTACCCCCGTCGCGATGACAATGCGTCGGATCACTGAGACTGACAACCCGGCTATCGCCGCCGTTATCCGCACGGTTTCTGCCGAATACGGCCTGACCGCCGACAAAGGCTACACCGTGGCCGACCCCAATCTGGACGAGCTTTTTCAGCTGTACAGCCAGCCGGGTCATGCCTACTGGGTCATTGAGCAGGACGGCCTGGTCGTGGGCGGTGGCGGCATTGCCCCACTGCTTTGCAGCGAGCCGGATATCTGTGAACTTCAAAAAATGTATTTCCTTCCAACGATACGCGGACAAGGCCTGGCGAAAAAGCTGGCGCTGGTCGCCCTGGAACATGCACGCTCACAGGGCTTTAAACGCTGCTACCTTGAAACCACCGCTTTCCTTAAAGAGGCCATTGGCCTGTATGAACATCTGGGCTTTGAGCATATCGATGCGCCACTGGGCTGCACGGGCCACGTGGACTGCGAGGTCAGGATGCTGAAAAGTCTGTAAATTTCGTTCCTGCCGTCTTCTGTTAAGCGTCTGTAAACTGAATGCTCTACACTCACAGTTCACACCAAAACAGGGGAAACGCGATGTCGAAGATTAAAAGCTACGCCGCACCGCAGGCGGGTGCAGAACTTGAGCTGTACGAGTACGATGCGGGCGAACTAAAAGCGGAAGACGTCGAAGTACAGGTGGATTACTGCGGGATCTGCCACTCGGATCTCTCGATGATCGACAATGAATGGGGCTTTTCCAGCTACCCACTGGTGGCCGGGCACGAAGTGATTGGCCGCGTCGTGGCGCTCGGCAGTGCCGCGCAGGACAAAGGGCTGAAAGTGGGCCAGCGCGTGGGTATCGGCTGGACGGCACGCAGCTGTGGCCACTGCGACGCCTGTATCAGTGGCAACCAGATCAACTGCCTTGAGGGCGCTACGCCGACCATCCTTAACAAGGGTGGTTTCGCCGATAAGCTGCGCGCCGACTGGCAATGGGTTATCCCGCTGCCGGACAGCATTGATATTGAATCCGCAGGTCCGATGCTGTGTGGCGGCATCACCGTCTTTAAGCCCCTGCTGATGCATCACATCACCGCCACCAGCCGCGTGGGCGTGATCGGTATTGGCGGTCTGGGGCATATCGCCATCAAACTGTTACATGCGATGGGCTGCGAAGTGACGGCGTTCAGCTCTAACCCGGCGAAAGAGCAGGAAGTGCTGGCGATGGGTGCGGATAAAGTGGTGAACAGTCGCGATCCGCAGGCACTCACCGCACTGGCGGGTCAGTTTGATCTGATCATCAACACCGTCAACGTCGATCTCGACTGGCAGCCCTACTTTGAAGCCCTGGCCTACGGCGGTAACTTCCACACCGTAGGTGCGGTGATGAAGCCGCTACCAGTTCCGGCGTTTACCCTGATCGGCGGGGATCGCAGCATATCCGGCTCTGCTACCGGCACGCCATATGAGTTACGCAAGCTGATGAAGTTCGCCGGACGCACCAAAGTGGCGCCCACCACCGAGCTCTATCCAATGTCGAAAATCAACGAAGCGATCCAGCACGTGCGCGACGGCAAAGCCCGCTACCGCGTGGTGTTGAAAGCGGATTTTTGATGTGACATTGCCGGGGAATGTGCGGCCTGATGCCCTCACCCCAACCCTCTCCCACAGGGAGAGGGCGCAAACACTAAAAACGGTAACGGTTGTTACCGTTTTGCATCTACCATGGTCTTAAACACCTCTGCCACCGCGACTGCTCCCGGATCCATCACCCCGTCCAGATTCTCTTTATTCACGTACGACGAGCGTCCCGCGCCGGCTTTCGCCATTTTCGCCGTTGCTTCAGCCCCTTGCTGCGCAGCCTGCGCCGCTGACTGAAGATCGCCTTTCTGTAACGCCTCCAGCGCCGGTTGCAGGGCATCGATCAGCGTACGATCGCCGAGATCTGCACCGCCATACTGCTTCATCTGCGCCAGCCCGCTCAACAATGCTTCAGGTAGCGGCTGTCCATCGTGAAGCTTTTGGCCTGCCGCCGTGAAGAAGATCGACATCAATACGCCGCTCGATCCGCCCATCACCGTTGCCAGCCGCTCCCCCACCAGCAGGAGTAATGTCGGCACGTCGTTAAGGGGCAGGTTGTTCTCCTCAAGTCGCTGCGCAATATCCCGCGCCCCTTGCGCAAAGGTGGAGCCCGTATCGCCATCGCCTACTTTGGCATCCAGTGCGTTAAGGCGGTTTTCCAGCTGGATCAATGTTTTCACTACCGAGGCGACGGCCGCGCTCACCTGCGGATTGTCCGACGGGGTATATTCTACGCGGTCATGAAGGGCGCTATGGGGAACGGTACGCAGAGGCGCAAACGCGACGGGCTTCTGCCAGCCCAGCGTCTCGACCTCGGCGTGAATCGCTTTCTCGAAGAAATCGTTGAGCTTTAACAGCGTTAGCGAAAAGCCTTTCATATCCAGCGCACTCACCAGCGGCGCCGGGCCAATCAGATACGCAATGTTCTCTTTCAGCGCCGAGTGCGCCAGCTCTTTGGTGAGCAGAGCCATCTCCAGCGCTGACACGCCGCCGAGGTTGTTGACCAGCACCGCAAAGCGCCCGTCACCCGCCCGGGCGCGTAACGGCGTCACCAGCGTGTCGATAATGGCTTTGCTGTTTTGCGTATCCACGACGGAAGCTCCCGGCTCGCCGTGAATGCCCAAACCCAGCTCGACATGGCCTTGTTTAATGCGCCCCTCTTCATCATCGCTGCCCGGCAGGTTACAGGTTTGCATCGCAACCCCCAGGCTCCAGAGGTTATCGCAGGCCTGTTGCGCAATATCCCGCACGTCGTTTAGCGATTTCCCCTGCTCTGCCGCATATCCCGCAATTTTATGCACCAGCGCCGTTCCCGCGATACCACGCGGCTGCTTGTTATCCGGCAGGGCGATATCATCCGCCACGATAACCATCTCGACCTTCAGGCCGTAGCGTTTGGCTTTTTCCGCCGCCAGGCCAAAGTTAAGCCGGTCGCCGGTGTAGTTTTTCACAATCAGCAGGCAGCCACGATCGCCCGTCACCGCCACAATGGCATTGAGGACCGCATCCACGCTTGGGGAGGCGAACAGATCGCCACACACTGCTGCGGTAAGCATGCCTTTACCGACGAACCCGGCATGTGCCGGTTCATGGCCGGAGCCGCCACCGGAGATCACCGCCACGCGGCTTTTATCCCAGTCGCCGCGTGCCACCACCCGGATGGCCGGATCGATATCCAGTTTGACGAGATTACCGTGCGGCGCGGAGAGAAGTATGCCTTCAATGGCATCGTTGACAAGCTGTTTGCGGTCGTTAAAAAAGAATCTGGACATAGTTTCCCAAAATTTTGTTTACCGTATGCAAAAGCATAGTCCGCACTGGAAAATGCGCCGCAAAGTGAGGAATTTACGCAGACATTTTGCCGTCAGGTTGCCTATACTCCACCCAGGACTACGAGAGGACGTGCATCATGAGTACACCATTGTTAATCGCCAGGACGCTGGAAAAAGAGCTGTTTTTACTGCCCGCGATGGCGAACCGCCATGGCCTGATCACAGGCGCGACCGGGACGGGGAAAACCGTCACCCTGCAAAAGCTGGCGGAGTCGTTGTCAGAGACTGGCGTGCCGGTTTTTATGGCTGACGTGAAGGGCGATTTAACCGGGGTGGCTCAGGAAGGTGCAGCGTCAGAAAAACTCCTCGAGCGCCTGAAAAATATCGGCATCACGGACTGGACGCCGCACGGTAATCCGGTGGTGGTCTGGGATATATTCGGCGAAAAAGGCCATCCGGTTCGCGCCACAGTCTCCGATCTCGGCCCGCTGCTGCTGGCTCGTCTGCTTAATCTTAACGACGTGCAGTCCGGTGTGCTGAACATTATCTTCCGTATCGCCGACGATCAGGGCTTACTGCTGCTTGATTTCAAAGATCTGCGCGCCATCACCCAGTACATTGGCGATAACGCTAAATCCTTCCAGAATCAGTATGGCAATATCAGCAGCGCCTCGGTGGGCGCCATTCAGCGCGGACTCCTGACGCTGGAGCAACAGGGAGCCGAACACTTCTTCGGCGAGCCAATGCTGGATATCAAAGACTGGATGCGCACCGACAGCAGCGGCAAAGGCATCATTAACATTCTTAGCGCAGAGAAGCTCTACCAGATGCCTAAACTCTACGCCGCCAGCCTGCTGTGGATGCTCTCAGAACTGTACGAACAACTGCCGGAAGCTGGCGATCTGGAAAAACCCAAACTGGTGTTCTTCTTTGACGAAGCGCACCTGCTATTTAACGACGCCCCACAGGTGCTGCTGGATAAAATTGAACAGGTTATCCGCCTGATCCGCTCCAAAGGCGTCGGTGTCTGGTTTGTTTCGCAAAACCCGTCGGATATTCCTGATAACGTTCTGGGGCAGTTAGGTAACCGCGTGCAGCATGCCCTGCGCGCCTTTACGCCGAAAGATCAGAAAGCGGTGAAAGCCGCGGCGCAAACCATGCGCGCCAATCCGGCCTTCGATACCGAAACCGCCATTCAGGCGCTGGGAACCGGCGAAGCGCTGATTTCGTTCCTCGATACAAAAGGTAGCCCGACAGTTGTCGAGCGCGCGATGGTGATTGCGCCCTGCTCACGCATGGGGCCGGTCACGGACGATGAACGCAACGGCCTGATTAACCACTCCCCCCTCTACGGGAAGTATGAAGACGAGGTGGATCGCGAATCCGCTTTCGAGATGCTGCAAAAAGGGGTGCAGGCAACTGCCGAATCGCAGGATGCGCCTGCCGCCAAAGGGCAATCTGTTGACGTGGATGACGGTATTCTTGGTGGGCTGAAAGATATTCTATTCGGCAGCACCGGGCCACGCGGCGGCAAACGCGATGGCGTGGTACAGACTATGGCAAAAAGCGCGACGCGTCAGATTACCAATCAGATAGTACGCGGCATGCTGGGAAGTCTGCTAGGCGGCCGTCGCCGGTAACGGGGGAACCCACGGGCGGCCCAGCGCCGACCCCTGCACACCGTGTTCATGCAGATAACGGTCAATTTCTACCATTCCCGTCCAGCGGTTCTCGCACCACAGCGGTGCCAGAAGCGTTGGCCGGCGGGCGCTGGCGGAGATTCGATGATAAACAATGTCCGGCGGCGTGTGGCGAATCATCTCCCCCGCCGTCACCGTATAGTCGGCAAGTTCGATTCCACTTAACCGCCCCGCTTCCCAGGCTTTCGCCATTATGCTTCCCTTTACGATATGCAGCGGATGCAGCTTAATGCCGTCCACGCCGGTCTCGACGACTTTTTCCAGCGTTTCCAGACCGTGCTGCTGCCCTTCACCCGGCAAGCCGACAATCAGATGCGAGCAGACTTTTAATCCACGCTCGCGGGCGAGACGCGTGGTGCGCTGGTAGCAAGCGAAATCATGTCCGCGATTGATACGGTGCAGGGTTTTGTCGTGCGCGGTCTGTAAGCCCAGCTCCAGCCAGATCTCGTAGCCCTTCTCTTTGTACTCGCTAAGTAAATCCAGCACGGCGTCCGGCACGCAGTCCGGACGCGTCCCCACGCACAGCCCGACAATGTTAGCCTGAGCAACCGCCTGCTGATACATAGAGCGCAGCACCTGCACTTCTGCCCATGTACTGGTGTAGGCCTGGAAATAGGCCAGATATTGCTTCGCGCGGTTCACCAGACTCGCCTGATGGGCGAGCTGTTCAGTGATAGATTTATGCTGTTGGGCTTCGTCAGCAAACGAGGCCACGTTACAGAAGGTGCAGCCACCACGCCCGATGGTGCCGTCGCGATTCGGGCAGCTAAAGCCGCCGTGTAGCGTCAGTTTGTGAACCTTTTGTCCGTAGCGCTGCAAAAGATCCCCACCAAACATATTGACTAATTTCTGTAACTGCATAATCTGATAGACCGTCCCGAAGAAAGGGAACAAGCCTGCCATTTTTAGCCTCCGTCGGCGATGACCTGGATCAATCGCCCTGGACGGCCTTTATCCATATGAATAAATACTCAAGATTACTGCACTTTCATTCACACCATCTGTGATTACTTTTCCTTATGTTCTGATTGTTTTTTTCATTTATAGCGTCAGTACTGAAAAACAGTGATTTTATGCGGGTTTGAATGCAACACCAGATTATTATTCTGCTATAAATCTGCATTTCAGCACGCTGCATCGATAATACCGCTTTCATATAGTGAGTCAGATCACACTCCCCTGCACCTTGTCGGTGCTTTAAGCGCTTGTAAAAATAGTTAAATATGCAATAAAAACAAAAGGATAAACACGCTTTAGCACATTTTTGTATAAATAAGATTGCCATTTGACCTGTGTACCAATTCCCGATAAGTTGGAAATCCGCTGGAAGCTTTCTGGATGAGCGGCCTGCTCATCATATTTATGCAGTAATTGAGATTCCCTCTGAAGCAAGTCCTCAAACTTGTTTACCTGCGCGAAAGGATGAAAAAGAGGGCGAATGCGAGGTCCGCGTATGAAACGCTAACCCCGTCGCCATGCTCTTTCTGCGCCTGTGCGCCACGGTAAAGTTCAGTGGGAAGCCCGACGAGCCTGGGGAGGTTCACTGATATGTTGTACGATAAATCCCTTGAGAAGGATAACTGTGGTTTCGGCCTGATCGCCCACATAGAAGGCGAACCTAGCCACAAGGTAGTGCGTACTGCTATTCACGCACTGGCCCGTATGCAGCACCGTGGCGCCATCCTTGCCGATGGTAAAACCGGCGACGGTTGCGGCCTGCTGCTGCAAAAACCCGATCGTTTCTTCCGCATCGTGGCGGAAGAGCGCGGCTGGCGTTTAGCCAAAAACTACGCTGTCGGCATGCTGTTCCTGAATCAGGATCCTGAAAAGGCTGCCGCCTCACGCCGCATCGTTGAAGAAGAACTTCAGCGTGAAACCCTGTCGATTGTCGGCTGGCGCGATGTGCCAACCAACGAAGGGGTGCTCGGTGAAATTGCCCTCTCCTCGCTGCCTCGTATTGAACAGATTTTTGTTAACGCACCTGCGGGCTGGCGTCCACGCGATATGGAACGCCGTCTGTTCATCGCTCGTCGCCGCATTGAAAAACGTCTTCAGGACGATAAAGAGTTCTACGTCTGTAGCCTCTCTAACCTGGTGAACATCTATAAAGGTCTGTGTATGCCGGCTGACCTGCCGCGCTTCTACCTGGACCTGGCGGATCTGCGTCTGGAATCGGCCATTTGCCTGTTCCATCAGCGCTTTTCCACCAACACCGTTCCACGCTGGCCGCTGGCTCAGCCGTTCCGCTACCTGGCGCACAACGGCGAGATCAACACCATCACCGGTAACCGCCAGTGGGCTCGCGCCCGTACCTATAAGTTCCAGACGCCACTGATCCCTGACCTGCACGATGCCGCGCCGTTCGTGAACGAAACCGGCTCGGACTCCAGTTCCATGGACAACATGCTGGAACTGCTGCTGGCAGGCGGGATGGATATCGTGCGCGCCATGCGTCTGCTGGTTCCACCGGCGTGGCAGAACAATCCGGATATGGATCCTGAGCTGCGTGCGTTCTTTGACTTTAACTCCATGCATATGGAGCCGTGGGATGGCCCGGCGGGCATCGTCATGTCCGACGGTCGTTTTGCCGCCTGTAACCTGGACCGTAACGGCCTGCGTCCGGCGCGCTACGTCATTACAAAAGATAAACTCATCACCTGTGCCTCCGAGGTGGGGATCTGGGATTACCAGCCAGACGAAGTGGTTGAGAAAGGCCGCGTCGGTCCGGGCGAGCTGATGGTGATCGATACTCGCGGTGGCCGTATTCTGCATTCCGCCGAAACCGATCACGATCTGAAAAGCCGCCACCCGTACAAAGAGTGGATGGAGAAAAACGTCCGCCGTCTGGTGCCGTTCGAAGATCTGCCTGACGAGGAAGTGGGCAGCCGCGAAATGGATGACGACACCCTCGCGAGCTTCCAGAAACAGTTTAACTACAGCGCAGAAGAGCTGGATTCGGTTATCCGCGTGCTCGGTGAAAACGGTCAGGAAGCTGTCGGCTCAATGGGTGACGATACCCCGTTTGCCGTGCTCTCCAGCCAGCCACGCATCATTTATGACTACTTCCGTCAGCAGTTTGCGCAGGTCACCAACCCGCCAATCGATCCGCTGCGCGAAGCCCACGTGATGTCCCTGGCCACCAGCATCGGCCGTGAGATGAACGTCTTCTGCGAAGCCGAAGGCCAGGCGCACCGTCTGACCTTTAAATCGCCGATCCTGCTGTACTCCGATTTCAGACAGCTCACTACCATGACCGAGGAGCACTACCGCGCCGACACGCTCGATATCACCTTCGACGTGACCGAAACGAGCCTCGAAGAGACGGTGAACGCGCTGTGCGATAAAGCCGAACAGATGGTGCGTAACGGCACCGTTCTGCTGGTGCTGTCTGACCGCAACATCGCGAAAAACCGTCTACCTGTGCCTGCGCCAATGGCGGTAGGGGCTATCCAGACGCGTCTCGTCGACAAGAGCCTGCGCTGCGATGCCAACATCATCGTTGAAACCGCAAGCGCGCGCGACCCGCACCACTTTGCGGTGCTGTTAGGCTTTGGTGCCACGGCGATTTATCCTTACCTCGCCTACGAAACGCTGGCCCGCCTGGTGGATACCCGCGCGATCGACAAAGACTACCGCACCGTGATGCTGAACTACCGTAACGGCATCAACAAAGGCCTGTACAAGATCATGTCCAAAATGGGCATCTCGACCATCGCCTCTTACCGCTGCTCGAAGCTGTTTGAAGCGGTCGGCCTGCATGACGAGGTCGCTAACCTCTGCTTCCAGGGCGTGGTTAGCCGCATCGGTGGCGCCGGTTTTGCTGACTTCCAGCAGGATCTGGTGAACCTGTCGAAACGCGCCTGGCTGGCGCGTAAGCCGCTGGAACAGGGCGGTCTGCTGAAATATGTCCACGGGGGCGAGTATCACGCCTATAACCCGGACGTGGTGCGCACGCTGCAACAGGCGGTGCAAAGCGGCGAGTACAGCGATTATCAGCAGTATGCTGAGCTGGTGAACAACCGTCCGGCGGCGACGCTGCGCGATCTCATTGCCCTCAATCCGGGTGATGAAGCGGTCAGCATTGACGACGTTGAGCCTGCTTCCGAGCTGTTCAAACGCTTCGACACCGCGGCAATGTCCATCGGCGCGCTGAGCCCGGAAGCCCACGAGGCGCTGGCGGAAGCCATGAACAGCATCGGCGGCAACTCCAACTCCGGCGAAGGCGGTGAAGACCCAGCGCGTTACGGCACTAACAAAGTATCCCGCATCAAGCAGGTGGCATCCGGTCGCTTCGGCGTCACGCCAGCGTACCTGGTCAACGCCGACGTGATTCAGATTAAAGTCGCTCAGGGCGCGAAGCCGGGCGAAGGCGGTCAGCTGCCGGGTGATAAAGTCACGCCGTACATCGCCAAACTGCGCTACTCGGTGCCGGGCGTGACGCTGATCTCCCCGCCGCCGCACCACGATATCTACTCTATCGAAGATCTGGCGCAGCTGATTTTCGACCTGAAACAGGTCAATCCGAAAGCGATGATCTCCGTGAAGCTGGTTTCCGAACCGGGCGTTGGCACCATTGCCACCGGCGTGGCGAAAGCCTATGCGGATCTGATCACCATCGCCGGTTACGACGGTGGCACCGGCGCGAGCCCGCTCTCCTCCGTGAAATACGCGGGTTGTCCGTGGGAGCTTGGTCTGGTGGAAACCCAGCAGGCGCTGGTCGCTAACGGCCTGCGTCACAAGATCCGTTTACAGGTGGACGGCGGGCTGAAAACCGGCCTCGACATCATCAAAGCGGCGATTCTGGGAGCGGAAAGCTTCGGCTTTGGTACCGGCCCGATGGTTGCGCTCGGCTGTAAATACCTGCGTATTTGCCACCTGAACAACTGTGCAACGGGCGTTGCTACCCAGGACGAAAAGCTGCGTAAGAACCACTATCACGGCCTGCCGTTCAAAGTGACCAACTACTTTGACTTCATCGCCCGCGAAACCCGCGAACTGATGGCGCAGCTGGGCGTGAAGCGTCTGGTAGACCTGATTGGCCGTACCGACCTGCTGAAAGAGCTGGAAGGCTTCACCGCCAAGCAGCAAAAGCTGGAGCTGTCCAAGCTGCTGGAAACCGCGCAGCCGCATCCAGGCAAAGCGGTGTACTGCACCGAGAACAACCCGCCGTTCGACAACGGCGTGTTGAATGCGCAGCTGTTGCAGCAGGCGAAGCCGTATGTGGATGAGAAGCAGAGCAAAACGTTCTGGTTTGATATCCGCAACACCGACCGTTCCGTGGGGGCGTCTCTCTCCGGTTACATCGCGCAAACGCACGGTGACCAGGGTCTGGCGTCGGATCCGATTACCGCCCACTTCAGCGGTACCGCAGGTCAGAGCTTCGGCGTGTGGAACTCAGGCGGGGTTGAGTTATACCTGACCGGCGATGCCAACGACTACGTCGGAAAAGGCATGGCGGGCGGTCTGCTGGCGGTGCGTCCTCCGGTCGGCTCAGCCTTCCGCAGCTGTGATGCCAGCATCATCGGCAACACCTGTCTGTACGGCGCGACCGGCGGACGTCTGTTTGCCGCGGGCCGGGCAGGCGAGCGTTTTGCGGTGCGTAACTCCGGCGCCATCACCGTGGTGGAAGGCATTGGCGATAACGGCTGCGAATACATGACCGGCGGAATTGTGTGCGTCCTGGGTAAAACCGGCGTGAACTTTGGCGCGGGCATGACGGGCGGTTTTGCCTACGTCCTGGATGAAGACGGTGAGTTCCGCAAGCGCGTGAACCCGGAGCTGGTGGAAGTGCTGGACGTTGATACGCTGGCCATCCACGAAGAACACCTGCGCGGTTTGATTACCGAACACGTGCAGCATACCGGTTCTTCGCGCGGCGAAGAGATCCTGGCGAACTGGCCTGCGTTCTCTGCGAAATTCGCGCTGGTTAAGCCGAAGTCCAGCGATGTTAAAGCCCTGTTGGGTCACCGTAGTCGTAGCGCAGCAGAGCTGCGCGTGCAGGCGCAGTAAATCTGGATTTAGCGGGCGTCATTGTCGCAGTGAGTCTGGACACGGACAGCGCGCAAGACCCGCAGCGTACACGTAGTACGCGAGGAGTCTGAGCACTGCCCTGGTCCAGAATCACAAGAAAAATAGCCCGATGAATCAGATTTGAGGAATTTAGATGAGCCAGAATGTATACCAGTTTATCGACCTTCAGCGTGTTGATCCGCCAAAGAAACCGCTGAAGATCCGTAAAATTGAATTTGTTGAAATTTATGAGCCGTTTTCCGAAGGCCAGGCCAAAGCGCAGGCAGACCGCTGCCTGTCCTGCGGTAACCCTTATTGTGAATGGAAATGCCCGGTGCATAACTACATCCCCAACTGGCTGAAGCTGGCTAACGAAGGGCGTATTTTTGAAGCTGCCGAGCTGTCTCACCAGACCAATACCCTGCCGGAAGTGTGCGGCCGAGTGTGTCCTCAGGACCGCCTGTGCGAAGGTTCATGCACGCTGAACGACGAGTTTGGCGCGGTGACCATCGGCAACATCGAGCGCTATATCAACGATAAAGCGTTCGAGATGGGCTGGCGTCCGGATATGACCGGCGTGCGTCAAACCGACAAGCGCGTGGCGATCGTCGGTGCAGGCCCGGCGGGCCTGGCCTGTGCGGACGTGCTGACCCGCAACGGCGTGAAGGCTGTGGTCTTTGACCGCCATCCGGAAATTGGTGGTCTGCTGACCTTCGGTATCCCGGCCTTCAAGCTGGAGAAAGAGGTCATGACTCGCCGCCGCGAAATCTTCAGCGGCATGGGCATTGAGTTCAAACTGAACGTAGAAGTGGGCCGCGACGTCCAGCTCGACGACCTGCTGAAGGATTACGACGCGGTGTTCCTCGGCGTGGGCACCTATCAGTCCATGCGCGGCGGTCTGGAGAACGAAGATGCCCCGGGCGTCTATGACGCGTTGCCGTTCCTGATTGCTAACACTAAGCAGCTTATGGGCTACGGCGAAACTGCCGAAGAGCCATTCGTCAGCATGGAAGGCAAACGCGTGGTCGTGCTGGGCGGGGGTGATACCGCAATGGACTGCGTGCGTACGTCTATTCGTCAGAACGCGGCGCACGTCATCTGTGCCTATCGTCGTGATGAAGAGAACATGCCGGGCTCTAAGCGCGAAGTGAAAAACGCGCGCGAAGAGGGCGTGGAGTTCCAGTTCAACATCCAGCCTCTGGGTATTGAAGTAAATGCCAACGGTAAAGTGAGCGGCGTGAAGATGGCTCGCACGGAGATGGGCGCGCCGGATGCAAAAGGCCGTCGTCGCGCGGAGATCGTAGCCGGTTCTGAACACGTGATCCCGGCCGACGCCGTGGTGATGGCGTTTGGTTTCCGTCCTCACAGCATGGAGTGGCTGGCGAAGCACAGCGTCGAGCTGGATTCGCAGGGCCGCGTGATTGCGCCAGAAGGTAGCGATAACGCCTTCCAGACCAGCAATCCGAAAATTTTCGCCGGTGGCGATATCGTTCGCGGTTCTGACCTGGTGGTCACGGCGATTGCCGAAGGACGCAAAGCGGCCGAAGGGATTATGAACTTCCTGGAAGTGTAAGAGATAAGCCGGATGGTACAGACCATCCGGCTTTTTTACGCGGCTAACAACGGACTGAATATCGATAGCGGTAGCAGGCCTTATAACGTTACCGCGTCATAAGGCGAAACATTATTTCGTAATGATTTTCCAGCTCAGATCGCTTTCCAGCTGCGTAACGTCCGCAGTGTTTCTGAATGCGTTATCTTTCAGAACGGGGAAAACCGTCACCCTGAAGCTCATCTGTTGAACTAAAGGGACCTGGTTGTTCTCTACGGCCACTACGGTTTCGTTATTTCTCAAATATAACGACTGTTCACCACCACTCTCAGGCTTTAAGTTAACCTGGTCGCCTGTTTTACCCACGGTGTAATTTTGACCATCAACGATCATGTTATCGATTTTGATCGCGACACCACCCTTTTCACCAAACAGAAAACGACCTTTTTCGCCGGTTGCCCCCTGGAGCAGCACGCCGATCTGGCGTTTTTCGGGGCAGTAAACATTCACATTGACTTCACGCTCCGGCATTTTGTGCAAGTCCTGCTGCGTCGTG
Organism: Enterobacter cloacae; assembly: GCF_011078175.1. Classification (GTDB taxonomy): domain Bacteria; phylum Pseudomonadota; class Gammaproteobacteria; order Enterobacterales; family Enterobacteriaceae; genus Enterobacter; species Enterobacter cloacae_Q. Next base: position 51,523 of record NZ_JAALCJ010000008.1, on the reverse strand, counting down.
ACAATGTTTTCACGCTGTAGTTGGTGGTAATCCACCACGGACTGCGAGAGGGTAATCTGACAGTCTTCGGCAAACGCCATAGCAGGTAAACAGAGCGCCAGCAGCCCGGCGAGTGTCATTTTTCGCTGAAATCTCATCGGCATACTCCGTTCACTTCCTCATAGAATGCATCTTCATTTCGCTTATCACTGAGGGTGAAATCAATCTGACACAGTTGTTTGTTGTTGTCGTCCATCGCATACAGCGCGTCAAGCTGATCGGCATCGTTCAGGAAGACGTGACCGTCATCAACGGTGGTCACAATGTAATGACCATTACCGTCAACAATCGAAATCCCTTTTGCCAATGGCGTACCATCGGTACGCTTCACACGCAACATTACGCGACGACTATTGAGCACTTTAAAGGTCACTTCACTGACTGATGCATGCCCCGCAGCCACGTATTTGGTCCCGTTCGCGAGAGTCATACTTTGAGGCAGTTTGTTCGCATCGACTTCAAGACGAGAGTTACGCCATTCAGTCAGCCCTGGCACCACGGCTTGTCCCCAGCGATCCGTCCAGACGGTTCCCTGTGGGGTAGAAATCTCTATCCCGCTCTTAGGCTCACTCATTTTGGCAATAGCAAAAGTGTCCTTGATTGTATATGGCGAGAAAGTAACGCCATCTTTATGCATCGCGATCCCACCAGACAGCGAGGCATTATAGTTGCGGTTGTTATTACCGCTGGTACCGCCGCCCAGGCCAAGCTGGGTATAGTGCAGGTTCGTCGTGAGATTTCCGTTAAAGCTGTTTTCGTGGGACTCATCATCCCGGTCAGCAGAGATGTAGTAATTGGTGTTATCACCAATGCCTCCGCTGTTCGCAACGCCATAGCTGGTGCTATCACCCTGCTTACGCATATAGGTGCTCAGGCTTTGTGAACCGCCCAGAGGAATACTCACATTGACATAGAGCAGGTCATCATCCTGTTCATCATCACTATCATTATTCCCTACCGAAGTCTGCCAGTTCACGTTCACAGAGGCGTATTTGAAGGTTTTACCCCATGTCAGCAACAGGTAGCGTGAGTCAGGCTCATCACCAGCGCTTTGGTTGTAGTTAAACCCGGCGCTGAAAACGCCCGCCATTTCAGTCGAGAAGCTGACGTTCCCTGAATAGGTATTATCGCTGGCTTCAAAATCATCATCCATTGCTTCGGACAATTCACGGTAGCCGCCGCTGTAATGCGCCGCACTTGCAGAGAGCCCCAGGTTTTCGCCCAGCGCCAAATCACTCTGCAATTCCGTTTTCAGGCCGCTGTTGCTGTCGCCAAATTTCGATTTACTGGCTGCGGCACTCGTTGAAATCCCCCAGCTATCGGTTAACCTGAACTCGGTTCTGCCACCTACGGCTTGATAGTCTTCCGCTGCCGCACCGGACGCCATGAAGTTCATCCATGGCAGGATCCGCCAGCCATCAGAAACGTTCACGATCATCGGGTCATCATAATCACTTTCAATGTCGCGTACCTGACCTGCTGAGATTGTAAGACCCTGCGGACGCGACAATTGCTGCGATCTCACCGACGCGGCAGGCACGATAAAGTGGCTGCTGGAGCCATCCGTCTCGACCACGGTGACATCCAGGTCCACATTGCTACGGACCATTGGTACATCGTCCAGCTTGAAGGGACCGGCTGGCACTAACGTACTGAAAATAACCTGCCCGCTTTGACGAATCTCAACGCGAGCTTGCGGGGTACGTGCAATGCCGGAGACACTCACGCCACGGCCCTGCTTTTGCAAGCCCGTGGTGGGCATCAACTGAACGCCTAAAATGGGGGCGCCGCTCAGTACCTGCGATAAGGCGTTAATTTCACCGACCTGCATGGTCAGACGCTGAGGCACAAACACATGCTCGGCGTAGGTGTAAATGCTCTCTGCGTTCCTTTTCCCCTGATCATCCGTCAGGATATAACGGCTGCGCAGCGACCAGTCCAGAGCATTAAAACCTGCCTCCAGACTCGCCTGCGAGTATCGATTGCTTTCGCTGCTACCGTATTCATTACGGGTGCTAAACAGGGAATAATTCAGGAGTCCCGCGGTTCCGCCATGCTGGAAGTTTTTAACATCCGCTGTCAGGCTGTTAATGGCTTCCTGTGGTAAAAACAGTTCCACCGCTTCCTGGTTAGGAAGTGAGTTAACAACAGCCTGCGCATAATCACTGCGAATATCGTGGCACGTTTCACTGGCTTTTAGTGGAACAGGCATAATGCCTGCAAATTCAATAAAATCATTATCTATACACAGTACACCTTCTTCATTAAAGCGTACTGCCGCAGTGCCACGGTCTTTGCCATTCACTTTAATCTGTACGGAGTGCGTACCTGGTAGGAAGCGCGGGGCTTCTGCAAAGTAATGGTTGAGATCCATGCTTAAACCACGGGATTTAATGATCCCCGTGTCAAATGTCACTTCCCTCGCCTGGAGGGAAGTTGAATTCAGTAATACCAGAGGCAGCGTGCCGCAAAGGATCGCGCGGACACAAAGTGCAAGGCGGCTTTTTTTACACACCGTCATATCCCTATTTTATTTATTCAAGTCCGAAATAAAGCTCGGTACTTCAACCCCATAGCGGCTTGCCGGGAAAAACTTCACCTTGTTATCACTCACCGGCGTTTTATCTAAAGTCGTGGTGAGCGTTTCACCTGGAAGGATGTAGGTTTTAGACAGCGAGCCAGCCGCACCCGAGGGCTGAGTTATTACTTTTTGCGCCAGACGAACGACGTACTTGCTCGGGTTGTTGACCTTCAGTGATTTGCCATTGGCACTCCACTTCAGTTCTTTCCAGGCGTCCGTCACAACCGCGAGCGATTTTGGACGGATAAGCACGGGTATATCCTGGCGGATGTTAATACCTATTTTTATTTTTTTATCATCGCTTTTTGGCGGAATGCCTTCAAAAGTGACACGTTTAAAATGCTCGACGCTCAAAGGCTCTTTTGTCTGCAATATAAAACGAAGCTGCTGGGTTTGCCCCGGCTCCAGACGAACAACTGGCTGCGTAGCGATCAGCTTCAACCCTTTATCGTCAGGAAGGTCCACGACATTGGTATACAGCAGTGACGGAAAGCTATCCGTATTTTTAACGTTAATGGTTCCACTGTGCGTTGCTTCGTCAATAACAAGCAGGGTGGTTTCGGGAACCATACCTGCGGCATGCCCAGAAAATTGCACTGAGAATAACGCAGCAGTAATTAATGTGTTTAATAATACACTTTTAAAGCATGACATATGAATAAATCCTTAGAAGCGACAACAATACAATCCATGTCTATCGTGCTGTTAAAAAGAGAATAAATGCATGATTTATTTACTCTCTGGGTTTATTGAACCCACGTTATTTATCTGTACCGCAATCAACTACGCCACCGTGCCTGGTTGCAGGCTTACTGACATTTCAGTGGTGCGATATCTGTAGTTCATGTAGACACAACGCAAGGAGACTAAACCAAGGCGAGTAAAACCTTTTTCACCTGTTATTCCTTAACATATGCGAATATTATGCTGGTATAAATGCGTCAATAATCGATGACAGTCTCCAGCATTGGGCATCATAATATTATTTTTATAAATACATGCAATTTAGCATTATTAATTAATAAATTAAGAACCACTCATAAGATATGGAATAGCTATAAAATCAGAACTTTCAATGAAAAAAATGGATTATATTATTCACACGAGTTATGAATCTGCGCTTCAAATTTTCATTTTTCTGTGTTAGAAATAAAAAAACATATGCATTATCAATTACAAAATAGAAAAATAAGCAAAATTTCCCCAAAAAAAAACCAGCCAGGTAATGTTAACTGGCTGGTTTATAACTAAGCTGAATCTATTTTACGACGCGTAGCGCTGGACGCCCCCCACGCGGCGGTGGGTCGTCATCCGGATCGTTATCGTCGGCATGGTCCGGCTTATCACCATCAATAATGGACATGACCGTTTCACTTTCTGAATCGGGTACTGACTCTTCATCGTTAAGGCTGGCAACATCTTCATCATAAGCCGCTTCCGGCTCGAACATGGTGCCGGCACCGTTTTCACGGGCGTAGATGGCCAGTACCGCTGCCAGCGGAACGGAAACCTGACGCGGCACACCGCCGAAACGTGCATTAAAGCGCACTTCGTCGTTTGCCAGCTCCAGGTTACCCACTGCACGTGGCGCAATATTCAGTACAATCTGTCCGTCGCGTGCGTATTCCATTGGAACCTGCACGCCCGGCAACGTCACATCCACAACCAGGTGCGGCGTGAGCTGGTTATCCAGCAGCCATTCATAGAAGGCGCGCAGCAGATACGGACGGCGTGGTGAAAGTTGTGACATTTCCACAGTCATTAGCCTCGGCCGAGACGCATTTCACGTTCCGGTTCAGTTAAGGATGCCAGGAAAGAATCGCGCTCAAAGACGCGAGTCATGTAACCTTTCAGCTCTTTCGCGCCAGGACCGCTGAACTCTACGCCCAGGGTTGGAAGACGCCACAGCAACGGAGCCAGATAGCAATCTACCAGGCTGAACTCGTCGCTCAGGAAGAAAGGTTTTTGACCAAATACCGGCGCAATCGCCAGCAGCTCTTCACGCAGTTGTTTACGTGCAGCATCCGCTTCTGAAGAGGAACCGTTGACGATAACGTTCATCAGCGAGTACCAGTCTTTCTCGATACGCTGCATGTACAGGCGGCTTTCACCACGTGCTACAGGATAAACAGGCATCAGTGGCGGATGCGGGAAACGCTCATCCAGGTATTCCATAATGATACGGGATTCCCACAGGGTCAGCTCGCGATCCACCAGCGTCGGTACGCTTTGGCTCGGGTTGAGATCGATCAGATCCTGAGGCGGGTTATCCTTTTCCACATGCTCGATCTCAAAACTGACACCTTTCTCGGCCAGCACGATACGAACCTGATGGCTATAAATGTCAGTAGGACCAGAAAACAGCGTCATTACCGAACGTTTGTTGGCAGCGACAGCCATGAAAACCTCCAGGTATATTCAGAATTTTTACTGCTACCAGCCCAACGGGGCCAGCCAGATGATGTATCGCCCATCCCAGAGAAGACACATTGTTCAAGAATCGAACAAAAATCGAGTATTCACCGATATTTGGGCAGAAAATTGGATGATAGTTTACCAGATTTTGATGGCTTTGTGGTGAGGGGATTCTGGAAATGTGGAAAAAGAGAAGATATATGAAATGTTACTGTGGATAACCTGCGCATTATCCATAAAAAAACCCGCCGAAGCGGGTTTTTTGCCAATCGTTCTGCGTAAGCAGAATGGATTAACGTTTGGAGAACTGTGGACGACGACGTGCTTTACGCAGACCCACTTTCTTACGTTCAACCTGACGGGCGTCACGAGTAACGAAGCCAGCTTTACGCAGTTCAGAACGCAGGGATTCGTCGTACTCCATCAGAGCGCGGGTGATACCGTGACGGATCGCACCTGCCTGACCGGAGATACCACCACCTTTAACGGTGATGTACAGATCCAGTTTTTCTACCATATCAACCAGTTCCAGCGGCTGGCGAACTACCATGCGGGCAGTTTCGCGACCGAAGTATTGTTCCAGAGAACGCTGGTTGATGACGATTTTACCACTGCCCGGTTTGATGAAAACGCGAGCTGCGGAACTTTTGCGGCGACCAGTGCCGTAGTATTGATTTTCAGCCATTGCCTATAATCCCGATTAGATGTCAAGAACTTGCGGTTGCTGTGCCGCGTGGTTGTGCTCGTTGCCTGCGTAAACTTTCAGTTTACGGAACATAGCACGACCCAGCGGGCCTTTTGGCAGCATGCCTTTAACCGCGATTTCAATCACACGCTCAGGACGGCGGGCAATCATCTCTTCAAAGGTCGCTTCTTTGATACCACCGATGTGGCCGGTGTGGTGGTAGTACATTTTGTCAGTACGCTTGTTGCCGGTAACAGCAACTTTGTCAGCGTTCAGAACGATAATGTAATCACCGGTATCAACGTGCGGAGTGTATTCCGCTTTATGCTTACCGCGCAGGCGACGAGCCAGTTCAGTAGCCAGACGGCCCAGAGTTTTACCGGTCGCGTCAACAACATACCAGTCGCGCTGTACGGTTTCTGGTTTAGCTGTAAAAGTTTTCATTAAAAGCTTACCCAAATAATAAGTTACACGTTGGTGAACACCCAAACGTTTAGTCAGTTGAGGTTCACACGACAAAGTCCGGCAAACCTACCCCTTCGAATAGCACATGCCGACACATAGAAAGTTTCGGGAAAAAAACCTTCTCGTAACGTGGGGTCGCAAGATTATAGAGAAGTTGAGGTCAAAGATCGACCCTTAAATGTGATTTGGAATGGGTTTTTCGGGGTTAAGTCTTGTGCGGTCTGGTGCCCTCACCCCCAGCCCCTCTCCCACAGGGAGAGGGTAGCATTAGTTAGGGTCTGGTGCCCTCACCCCCAGCCCCTCTCCCACGGGGAGAGGGTAGCATTTATGGCATATGCTCACGCTTGAGGTACTCTTCGCTCTGCATCTCTTGCAGGCGCGACAGGCAGCGCTGGAACTCAAACTTCAGGCGCTCGCCCTGATAAATCTCATATAAAGGCACCTCGGCGCTGACCACCAGCTTAACGTGGCGCTCGTAAAACTCATCAACCAGCGCGATGAAGCGGCGCGCCTCGCTCTCCATAAGTGGGGTCATAACGGGCACATCCCATAACATAACGGTATGGAACAGACGCGAAAGCGCAATGTAGTCATGCTGGCTGCGGGCATCCACGCAGAGCGTTGCAAACGAGACGGCCAGCGTCTGGTTTTCTACGCCAAGCGTCGGCAACGGACGATGATTAATCTCCAGCGCAGGCGCGTTACCCCGCGGCGCTCCCGCCAGCGCCAGCCACAGTTTATCCATCTCGCGGGCTGTGTCGGCGTTCAATGGCGAAAGCCACAGGTGTGCCTGCGTTAATGTGCGCAAACGATAATCGACGCCCGCGTCGACGTTCATGATGTCGCAGTGCTGTTTAATAGCATCAATGGCCGGCAGGAAACGCGCTCGCTGGAGACCATTGCGATAAAGCTCATCCGGCGGGATATTGGAGGTCGCCACCAGGGTGATCCCACGCGCAAACAGCGCTTTCATGAGCCCCCCCAGCAGCATGGCATCCGTAATATCGGAAACAAAGAACTCGTCGAAGCAGAGTACGTCCGTTTCCGCCTTAAAGCGATCGGCCACGATGTCCAGCGGGTCGGTTTCGCCCTGGAGCGCCGTCAGCTCTTCATGGACCCGCAGCATAAAACGGTGAAAGTGCAGACGCTGCTTACGCGTGCCGGGCAGACTCTGGTAGAACAAGTCCATCAGCCAGGTCTTACCCCGCCCAACGCCGCCCCACATATATAAGCCACGAACCGGTGCGTTTACCGTAGGCTCTTTTTTGCCCAGTAAACGGCCGAATGCCGCCTTCAGCCCACTGCTCTGCACCGCATCGGCGGGTTTCGCCAGACGTGCCTGATAAATCGTGTCCAGGCGGTTAACCGCTTCACGCTGGACATCATCCGGCTGGTGTGTGCCCTCGCTCAGGGCCAGTTGGTAACGCGATGAAGGGGACAGGTTTTGCATGATGTTGTTGTTATTCCTTTAGTTAAACCTCAACAGCGCGCATGGCTGATGAAAAAAAGGCCGTTCTACACTACGCGATGATACGTCAGGATTCCACTTCTACGGAAATAGCGGTTATAGTGGCATAATCAGGCACAGGCAGGAGCCGAGCCAACACCCTAAGGAACAACAAGACAACGGGAGAAGTTCATGACCTGGGAATATGCGCTAATCGGTTTAGTCGTCGGCATCATCATTGGTGCTGTGGCCATGCGTTTCGGTAACCGCAAATTGCGTCAGCAGCAGTCACTGCAATACGAACTGGAAAAGAACAAAGCCGAACTGGAAGAATATCGCGAAGAGCTGGTCAGCCACTTTGCCCGTAGCGCTGAGCTGCTGGACAACATGGCGACAGATTATCGCCAGCTCTACCAGCACATGGCGAAAAGCTCCAGCAGCCTGCTGCCGGAAATGACCGCGGAGACCAACCCCTTCCGCAATCGTCTGGCGGACTCTGAAGCCGGTAACGATCAGGCACCGGTTCAGATGCCACGCGACTATTCAGACGGCGCATCCGGCCTGCTGCGCGGTGGCGTAAAACGCGATTAATCGCACAACCTGAATAAATTTAACGGGCGCACCTTATGCGCCCGTCCTTTCTTCCCGTCCCCAGCTATTATTTAGTCAAACACCTCATTGTTCAGCGGTTGAAAATTCAATAACATCAAGATGTTTTTGGGGCCGTTCTTTTTCATTCCAGGATACGAGAGTCAGCATCGATGAAGAAAAAAAACCAGCTGTTGAGCGCCTTAGCGTTAAGTGTCGGGTTATCTCTCTCGGCGGCCTTCCCCGCCAGTGCGGCACTGCCTTCGCAGGTGCCTGGACAAGAAGCCATTCCCAGCCTTGCGCCGATGCTTGAAAAAGTACTGCCTGCGGTGGTCAGCGTTCAGGTGGAAGGGACGGCACGCCAAAGCCAGCGCATTCCCGAAGAGCTGAAGAAATATTTTGGCGAAGACGCGCCGGATCAGCAGGCTCAGCCGTTTGAAGGTCTGGGCTCAGGGGTGATTATCGACGCGGCTAAAGGCTATATCCTGACCAATAACCACGTTATCAGCCAGGCTGATAAAATCAGCGTTCAGCTGAACGATGGCCGGGAGTTTGACGCCAAACTGATCGGCGGTGACGATCAGAGTGATATCGCCCTGCTACAGGTGCAAAATCCCAGCAACCTGACCCAGATCGCCATTGCGGATTCCGATAAGCTGCGCGTCGGTGATTTTGCCGTCGCGGTCGGTAACCCGTTCGGTTTAGGCCAGACCGCCACTTCCGGGATTGTCTCCGCCCTGGGGCGCAGCGGCCTGAATCTCGAAGGGCTGGAAAACTTCATCCAGACCGATGCCTCCATCAACCGGGGCAACTCCGGCGGCGCGCTGCTTAATCTGAACGGCGAGCTAATCGGCATCAACACCGCTATCCTCGCGCCAGGCGGCGGTAGCATCGGGATTGGTTTTGCCATTCCGAGTAACATGGCGAAAACCCTGTCTCAACAGCTGATTCAGTTTGGCGAGGTTAAGCGCGGTCTGCTGGGCATCAAAGGTATGGAGATGAGCGCCGATATCGCCAAAGCCTTTAAGCTCAACGTCCAGCGCGGGGCGTTTGTCAGCGAAGTGCTGCCCAACTCAGGCTCTGCGAAAGCGGGTGTGAAATCCGGCGACGTTATTGTCAGCCTGAACGATAAACCACTGAGCAGCTTCGCTGAATTACGTTCACGTATTGCCACCACGGAGCCGGGCGCTAAAGTGAAGCTGGGCCTGATCCGCGAGGGGAAACCGCTGACCGTGGAAGTGACCCTGGACAAGAGCACCTCTTCTTCCGCCAGTGCCGAACAGATCTCCCCGGCGCTACAGGGCGCTACGCTGAGCGACGGCCAGCTTAAAAACGGCACGAAAGGCATTTCAGTCACTACCGTTGAGAAGAGTAGCCCGGCTGCGCAGGCAGGCTTACATCAGGACGACGTGATAGTAGGCGTGAACCGCACTCGTGTGCAGTCTATTGCCGAAATGCGTAAGGTGCTGGAGAGTAAACCGGCGGTCATTGCCCTGCAAATTATCCGTGGCAACGACACCCTCTACATTTTACTGCATTAACCATTTGCGACTCCGGGCATCGCCGCTGCGTGTGATGTCCGGATAACTCATGTTATGCTGCAAACCGTTCCTTTTTTAACGACACACGCATCATGCTTTTAAAGCTCTTTCGTTCAATTGTCATTGGTTTGATCGTTGCCGGCCTGCTTCTGGTGGCTATGCCCTCTTTACGCCAGTTCAACAAACTGTCGGCTCCCCAGTTCGACAGCACGGATGAAACGCCTGCGACGTACAATCAGGCGGTACGCCGTGCCGCCCCCGCCGTGGTTAACGTCTATAACCGCGGGCTTAACAGTTCCGCTCATAACCAGCTGGAGATCCGCACGCTCGGTTCCGGTGTGATCATGGATGACCGAGGTTACATCATCACCAATAAACACGTCATCAACGATGCCGACCAGATTATCGTCGCCTTGCAGGATGGCCGCGTGTTTGAAGCCCTGCTGGTGGGGTCGGACAGCCTGACCGATCTGGCGGTGCTTAAGATCAACGCCACGGGCGGTCTGCCGACTATCCCGATTAATCGCAAACGAACGCCGCACATCGGCGATGTGGTGCTGGCGATTGGTAACCCGTACAATCTGGGCCAGACCATCACTCAGGGGATCATCAGCGCAACCGGTCGAATCGGCCTGAACCCGTCAGGACGGCAGAACTTCCTGCAAACCGATGCCTCCATCAACCACGGTAACTCCGGCGGCGCACTGGTCAACTCGCTGGGCGAACTGATGGGCATTAACACCCTCTCCTTCGATAAGAGCAACGACGGTGAAACGCCGGAGGGGATTGGCTTTGCCATTCCGTTCCAGCTGGCAACCAAGATTATGGATAAGCTGATCCGCGATGGTCGCGTGATCCGTGGCTACATTGGTATCGGCGGGCGTGAAATCGCGCCGATGCATACGCAGGGCGGTGGTATCGATCAGATTCAGGGGATTGTAGTCAACGAAGTGGCCCCGGGCGGCCCGGCGGCGAATGCGGGTATCCAGGTGAACGACGTTATCCTTTCCGTCAACGGCACGCCAGCGGTCTCTGCGCTTGAAACCATGGATCAGGTGGCTGAGATTCGACCGGGTTCCATCATCCCTGTTGAAGTCATGCGTAATGATAAGAAGCTGACGATTCAGGTCACCATTCAGGAATACCCGGCCACTAACTGACGGGCATAAAAAAACGGAGCTTAGCGCTCCGTTTTTTTTACCGGGACAAGATCACTTGTTAACGAACTCTTCGCCCAGAGTGATATCTTTCTTCAGCGTATCGAGCATGCCTTCCATCGCGTTTTGCTCAAACGCGCTCAGCGTGCCGATAGACTTACGCTCTTCAACACCATTTTTACCCAGCAGCAGCGGCTGAGAGAAGAAGCGCGCGTGTTCACCGTCGCCTTCAACATAGGCGCATTCAACAACGTCTTTTTCACCCTGCAACGCGCGAACCAGAGACAGGCCGAAACGTGCCGCCGCCTGGCCCATGGACAGAGTTGCAGAACCGCCACCCGCCTTCGCCTCCACCACTTCGGTGCCTGCGTTCTGAATACGTTTGGTCAGGTCAGCTACTTCCTGCTCGGTGAAGCTCACGCCCGGGATCTGCGACAGCAGAGGCAGAATGGTCACGCCAGAGTGGCCGCCGATAACCGGCACTTCCACTTCCGTTGGCTGCTTGCCTTTCAGCTCAGCCACGAAGGTATTGGAACGGATGATATCCAGCGTAGTCACGCCGAACAGTTTGTTCTTGTCGTAAACGCCCGCTTTCTTCAGCACTTCTGCTGCGATGGCCACGGTAGTATTCACCGGGTTGGTGATGATACCGATGCACGCTTTCGGGCAGGTTTCTGCGATCTGCTGAACCAGGTTTTTCACAATGCCCGCGTTGACGTTAAACAGGTCTGAACGATCCATACCCGGTTTACGCGCGACACCCGCAGAGATCAGCACCACGTCGGCACCCTGCAATGCAGGACGTGCATCTTCACCGGAGAAGCCTTTGATTTTCACAGCTGTCGGGATGTGGCTCAGGTCAACCGCCACGCCTGGGGTTACCGGAGCAATATCGTACAGGGAGAGTTCTGAGCCTGAAGGCAGTTGGGTTTTCAGTAGTAGGGCAAGCGCCTGGCCGATACCACCAGCAGCGCCGAGGACTGCGACTTTCATCCTAAACTCCTTATTATGGTTAACTTAAGTATCTGTAACTCCGTTGCGGCGACCATAATTCAGCACGTCATTAATTACAATTTTCATCGCTAAAGAATTTGAGGTCGCACGTCTTTCGCCTTCACCTGAATGCTATCGGGCTGTGGGCACAACGAATTAAGAGGGGGTTACAATACACCCTGCCACGCCACCAAAACAACATCATTTTGATAACATTTAATTTACTTTTAAGCTTATTTGCGCGCCGTGACCCAGGCATGTTTTCCGATAACGAAATCTGATAAAATCACTCCCTTTCATAACATTATTTCAGCCTGGCATCAGGCAGATAATTTGCATAAAAATTCATCCACATGCATAATAATGTTGTTTCTATCGTCATATTCCGGGTGACTTATGCGAAGCTCGTCTAAGCAAGAAGAATTAGTGAAGGCGTTTAAAGCGCTGCTCAAAGAAGAGAAATTCAGTTCTCAGGGAGAAATTGTTCAGGCGTTGCAGGAGCAAGGCTTCGACAACATTAACCAGTCAAAGGTCTCTCGCATGTTAACCAAGTTTGGTGCGGTACGTACGCGCAACGCCAAAATGGAGATGGTCTATTGCCTGCCTGCTGAACTTGGCGTGCCGACCACCTCCAGCCCGCTAAAGAACCTGGTTCTGGACATCGACTATAACGATGCCGTAGTTGTGATCCATACCAGCCCAGGCGCAGCTCAGCTGATCGCTCGCCTGCTGGATTCGCTGGGTAAAGCAGAGGGGATCCTCGGGACCATCGCCGGTGATGACACCATTTTTACGACCCCGGCGAATGGTTTCTCAGTGAAAGACCTCTACGAAGCGATTCTGGTTCTGTTCGAACAGGAGCTGTAATCGTCTGCCCCGTAGCGCCTGGCTGCGGGGATCATTCTGCTATTACCTCGTTTTACCCTGCTTTTCGCTGCCTCCTGTTTTGGCAAATAGTGCTTTTTACCGCCTGTTAACATTCATTCAGTGAATGATCCGCCGCTAAATCGCACAAAAAATCAAATTGACCTATCCCTTTGATTTAGACAAGAAAAAACCACAAACCTCGCATTGTGGCGCCCTTTTTTATGCTTTCGCGTTATAAAAAATCATCTTTTTAACCCGTAATAACAGGCGAAACCATTAGTCTGGTATTAATTTTTTGCGTGATTAGTGTATACTTGATTTTGTGATGAGGGTCACAGAACAAAGACCCCAGTAAATAATTGACGAGGTAAATAACCATGAAAATTAAAACCACTGTAGCCGCCCTGAGCGTACTGTCCGTCCTGTCATTCGGTGCGTTTGCAGCCGACACCATTAATGCCGAACAGGCACAATCCCGTCAGGCTATCGGGACTGTTTCTGTTGGTGCCATCGGTACGTCTCCGATGGACATGCACGAAATGCTGAATAAAAAAGCGGAAGAACAAGGTGCGTCATCCTATCGCATCATCGAAGCGCGCAGTGGTGACCACTGGCACGCTACCGCAGAATTGTACAAATAAACCCTCGTCGTATCTCATCATACGACTTGCCCCTGACCACCCGGTCAGGGGCCTTTTTATGACTGACGCACGTTGAAACGCAGTTGTCCTTCCAGCTCCTCCTCCGCTTCATCAAATAATAAAATCAGTGCGCCAAAGCGTCTGCGCAGTTTTTCAGGCAGATGGGTAAATTCGATTTCCAGCGGTAACGGCAGCCGATCGCCGGTAACCACATCCCACAGCATATCAAGATTGCTTACGCTGCCCCGCTCCAGGTCGAACGCCCGAATAAACTCGCGATAGAAGTCTTCCTGACTCTCAATTTCGTCAAAATCAAAGGTATAGATTTTCATTGCCAGCCACCCGGTACAGGCGGGCGTCAGATGCCGCCCTGTCTATTATAATCCCCCAATATGCAGGGTTTTGACTTCCAGAAACTCCTCCAGCCCCAGCACGGACCCTTCGCGGCCCAGCCCGGACTCTTTTACGCCCCCAAACGGACCCAGTTCGGTCGAGACCGCACATTCGTTAATTCCGATCATGCCGCTCTCAATGGCCTGTGAGACGCGGAACACGCGCGAGAGATTCTGGGTATAAAAGTAGGCCGCCAGCCCGTAAGGCGTATTGTTAGCGCGCATCACAACTTCGTCTTCCGACGTGAAGCGGAAGCAGGCGGCAACGGGACCAAAAGTCTCCTCTTCTGCCAGCTTCATGCCTTCATGGCAGTCACCGAGTACGGTTGGCATCCAGAAGTTGCCGCCAAGTTCGTGCGGTTTACCCCCAGCCAGCACCGTGGCGCCCTTCGCTACCGCATCTTCGACGTGCTCACGCACTTTCTCGACAGCAGAAGGCTCAATCAGCGGGCCGACAACGACGCCCTCGTCCAGACCGTTACCCACCTTCAGCGCCTTCACGGCATCGGCAAGTTGATTGACGAACTTGTCATAGACCGTCTCCTGAATATAGAAACGGTTTACGCTGACGCAGACCTGCCCGGCGTTACGGAACTTATTGGCGATCGCGCCTTGGACGGCGGCCTCAATATCCGCGTCCTCGAAAACGATATACGGCGCATTACCGCCCAGCTCCATCGATACCTTTTTCATGGTCTCTGCGGAATTGCGAACCAGCGTTTTCCCGACGGCGGTTGAACCCGTAAACGAGATTTTGCGCACGTCATGGCTGGCCATAATGGCGTCGCTAATTTCTGAGGTGTTCCCCGCGACCGCATTCAGCACCCCATCCGGCACACCAGCTTGCTTCGCCAGCGTCAGCAGCGCAAAGGCGCTCAGCGGTGTGTTGTTTGCAGGTTTAATCACGCCGGTACACCCTGCCGCCAGCGCCGGGCCAAGCTTACGGGTGAGCATGGCCATCGGGAAGTTCCATGGCGTAATAGCAGCAACCACCCCGAAAGGTTCACGCGTGGCCAGAATACGGGAGCCGGGTTTAACCGGAGGAATGATTTCGCCGTTGGCGCGCTTGGCCTGCTCGGCAAACCACTGAATGAAGCTGGCAGCATAGTCCACTTCGCCCTCAGCCTCTTTCAGCGGCTTGCCCTGCTCGGTGGTCATCAGCCGCCCGAGCCAGCTTTTGTTCTCAATAATCAGTTCATACCAGCGATAGAGGATCGCGGAACGCTCTTTTGCCGTTTTTGCACGCCATGCGGGAAAGGCCTTCGCCGCGGCCGCAATGGCCTCTTCGGTTTCAGCTTTACCGGCTTTCGCCACTTTGGCGACCACCTCGCCCGTGGCCGGGTTTAGTACATCAAACGTGGTGTCGAGTGTTTTCCAGATACCGTTAACCAGATACCCGGTCTGAAAAAGAATACTATCCTGTAGAGCCTGGGTTGTCATGTGTCCTCCCTTCCTGAATGTTTGAACCTGCAAGATTAAGTATAGCCACAAAAAAACCGACGCTTTTGGCGTCGGTTTTCTCTTCGTTAGCTGTCTGTCAGCGCATTCTGGTAGCGGTGCAGCATAAACACCAGCCGCTCTACCGGCTCGGTAACCTGCGGCGGCGCTTCCCAGATCCGCAGTTTCTCCTGGTAGATATCCAGCTCCTCCAGCAGCTGCTTAAAGTAGCGGCGACGTTTGTCATCGCTGGATGCCGATAGCACATGGTCTGCCGTTCGCCGTAGCTGGCGGTGGAAAGCGGACAAATCGTCGTTGACAGGAACTGGCGCGTTCCGCAAACGCTGGTGCGCGATAATCATGGTTAACGCCAGGCGGAAGCGGGCCACATCGCCAGGGAATTTATTCAGCAACAGGAAAAGCTGCTGATAGAGCGCCGGCAGGTGGTTCTCCTTGCGCCGCGCAGTGTTGGTGGTCATGGACGAAACGGCGGCCGACACAAACTGATTCAGCAGCACGCGTCCGGTCCGGGCCTGAGAATTATCCCGCACCAGCAGGATCACCATCATCGCCAGGAAACACCCCACCAGCTGGCCTAATGCGCTGTCCAGGAACTGGCTGAAATGGAAGGTCATCGGGTTATCCAGCACGATGATGTTAATCGTACTCGCCAGCGCACCTAACGATCCCAGACGGCGCTTTTGGACCTCAATCCCGATAAAGAACGCCATCACTGCCAGGCTGATGCAGAGCAAGAGCATGCTTTGCTGCGTCGAGGGAATAATCACCAGGAAATAGAGCGCGCCAATGGGTAACGCCGCAATGGTGCCGTACAGAAAATCAATCGCGACCATGCGCGGGTTGGGCAGACGCATCGCCAGCGCGGTAACGACGGCAATCATCACCATCGCGCCGCTGCCGGACGTCCAGCCGGTCCACAGCCAGAACAGCGTGCCGAGTATACAGGCCAGGGTGGTACGCCAGAAGTTCACCATCGCATGGTGGCGCTCGGCGGATTCTGGTTTGATCACCACTTCGCCCTGTAACACCTCTTCTTCCGCCGCACTGATTTTGGTGTTGCCCGTCACGCCGCGTTTCAGGAGCAGGTAGCGCGTTGCGGCGCCAACCCAGGTATAAATGGTGACTGGCGTATCCCGTTCTCCCGTCCAGGCAATCACACGGCGCATGCGTTTAAGCTGTCGATGCACGTCCTGCACCGTCTCCACAGGCTCATCAAACAGTTCGCGGAAAGTATCCGTTACCACTTCGGGGCGGGTGTTCTGAATCAGGTAGGTTTCACACGCCTGGGTGATCAGCGTTAACGAGACGGTATTGATCGCTTTCAGACGACGATTGGCCCGCTCCCAGCGGGAAGATTCCATATTGAGATTACTGCGCATCCCTTCCAGCGCCTGCGTGCGGCGCACCAGCGTACTCCAGGCCTTGTCGACCTCCTCGCTGTCGCCGTGCTTAATGCACAGCTGCATGAGCTGGTACTGGGCAACTATCAGCGCATCCAGCTCACGATCCACCTCCTGCTTAATGGATCGCGGAGAGAAAAGCAGATCTGCGACAATCGCGCAGACAATACCAATCACAATCTCACTGCATCGCTCCACCGCAAACTGGGGAGCGAGCAGGGGTTCGGTCTGAATGGTGATGATGATAATCAGCGCGGTATATCCCGCCAGCCCCCAGGCGTACGAGTTCTCAACCTTCACCAGCGAAGAGACCCAGGTGCAGAAACCGGCCCAGATACAGCACACGATCAGCATCAGCAGCGGGGTGCGGATCATCAGGATGATAATGGTCAGGGCGGCGATACAGCCGATAAAGGTCCCGATAATACGCAGCATTCCGCGATAGCGGATTGCCCCAGAGTAGGGTTCGCCACCCGCTGCGAAGGCAGGACCGGCGGCGACAATTGCGGCGGTCAGAACGGCCCAGCGCGGCGTTTCAAGCTGGAAATGGAATCCAACAAACAGTGCCAGCACAATGGCGCATGCCAGCTTCACGGCGAAGCGGATGTGCTGGCTGGCGATGGTAAAAATGCCCATAGTGATTAACCAAACTCGCGCAGGCGGTGGGCGATTTGACGGAAGATGGAGTCCTGACTGGCGTCACGGTCTTTTTCACCGGTGATCACCACCGTCGCCGTGGTGCCTGCGGGCCAGAGGTTGCTCTGCTGCTCATCCAAACGAATGCGAACCGGTACACGCTGCGCCAGGCGAACCCACTCAAGGTTGGAATCGACGGTCGCCATCCCTTTTGAGTCATTGGTACTGCTGGAGTTGGTCACCCCCGCGGCAATGCTGTCCACGGTCCCTTTCAGGACCCGGTTGCTGCCGAGCGGCGTGATTTCAGCGCGATAGCCCGGACGCACGCCTTCCAGCTTGGTCTCTTCCATATAGGCGAGGACGTAGAAGGAGTTCTGTTTCACCAGCGCCACAGCGGTTGAGCCGCGCGTGATAAACTCACCCGCATAGACGTTGAGGTTGGTCACCCAGCCATCGGACGGGGCGCGGATAACGGTACGTTCCAGATCGAGCTTCGCCAGATCGCGCGTCGCCTGCGCTTTGGCCAGCTGATGCAGCACGGTTTGCAGCACGTTATTGGACTGGTCAATCTCTTCCCGGGACATGGCCTGGATACCCAGCTTGTTACGACGTCCTGCTTCACGGCGTTTTTCAGAGGCCAGCGCGTTGTAATACGCCACGTCGGCTTCCGCTTCTTCCAGCGCTTTTTGATAGCGCGGCTGGTCGATGGTGAACAGCACCTGATCTTTTTTCACCAGTTGGTTATCGTGGACGTTGACTGCCGTAATGAGACCGGCGACATCGGGCGCTATCGCGACCACCTCCGCGCTGAAACGCGCATCGCGCGTCCACGGGGATTCAGTGTAATACACCCAGGCGCGAAAAATAGCGATGAACGCCAGGATGACCAGCGCCATAGTGATGGCAGTGCGGGAGATTTTTCTTGTTAGCGTTTTCACATCAACCTCAGACAAACATGCGCGATATTAAATAAAACAGGCAGCAATACAGCGCGGTATTAAACAATGCAGGATGCCAGACGAAATCATAAATCCCGGTAGGGACCAGCACCTTGCGCACCAGCCAGAAGATCGCCAGTGATAAAAGAAGCTCGAAAAATATCGGTGGGAACGACAAACCGAACACCACGATAACGGGAAACAGACTCATGTTGACCTTGATTAAAGAGAGTGCAGGTTACTGGATTTTTAAGCTCACGCCGCCGCAGGAGAGCAAGAATTGCCGGGCGAGAGTGGCGCAGCCGTTATGTAATTAATAATATATTAACGTAACTGTTATGCTGTTATCTATCATATGTGATCTAAATCACTTTTAAGCCAGAGTGAATAATGGAACGTCTAAAACGCATGTCGGTGTTTGCCCGAGTTGTCGAACAAGGCTCTTTTACCGCCGCAGCACGTCAGCTACAAATGAGTGTTTCATCCATTAGCCAGACAGTGTCAAAACTGGAAGATGAGCTTCAGGTGAAGCTGCTCAACCGCAGCACCCGCAGCATCGGGCTGACGGAAGCGGGTAAAATTTATTATCAGGGCTGCCGTCGAATGCTGCATGAAGTGCAGGATGTTCACGAGCAGCTCTATGCCTTTAACAACACCCCTATCGGCACGCTGCGTATCGGGTGTTCTTCAACTATGGCACAAAATGTTCTCGCTGCCATGACGGCGGAAATGCTGAAGGAGTATCCCGGTTTGAGTGTCAATCTGGTAACGGGCATTCCAGCACCGGATCTGATTGCCGATGGGTTAGACGTGGTGATACGCGTTGGCGCGTTGCAGGACTCAAGCCTGTTCTCGCGTCGACTGGGCAGCATGCCGATGGTGGTCTGCGCTTCGAAGAGTTATCTGGCACAGTATGGCGTACCGGAAAAACCTGCCGACCTGAGCAACCACTCATGGCTGGAATACAGCGTACGGCCAGATAACGAATTTGAACTGATTGCGCCGGAAGGGCTTTCCACTAAACTGCTGCCAGAAGGCCGCTTCGTGACCAACGATCCGATGACGATCTCGCGCTGGCTGGTGGCCGGGGCCGGGATCGCCTATGTGCCACTAATGTGGGTAATTAACGAGATCAACAGCGGCGAACTGGAGATCCTCTTCCCGCGCTACCAGTCGGATCCGCGCCCGGTGTACGCATTGTATACCGAAAAGGACAAGCTGCCGCTGAAGGTTCAGGTCTGTATTAACTATCTGACAGACTATTTTGTGGAAGTGGCGGACCTGTTTCAGGGGATGCGGGGAAGAAGGAAAGAGTAGGCTTTTCCACTCACCCCAAAGGGGCGAGGGAGAAAAGACAGCACGGGGCCGTTCCCTCTCCCCGTTGGGGAGAGGATTAGGGTGAGGGGGAGAATTTACGCCGTGCCGCCCACCGTCAGGTTATCAACCTTCAGCGTTGGCTGGCCCACACCCACAGGCAGGCTTTGGCCCTCTTTGCCGCAAACGCCCACGCCGTTATCCAGCTTCAGGTCGTTACCGACCATGGAAATCTGCTGCATCGCTTCAATGCCAGACCCAATCAACGTCGCGCCTTTCACCGCTTTTGTCACTTTGCCTTTCTCAATCAGATACGCCTCGGAGGTAGAGAATACAAATTTGCCGGAGGTGATATCCACCTGGCCACCACCAAAGTTTGGCGCGAAAATCCCGTAATCAACGGATTCGATAATCTCCTGCGGCGTAGATTTACCCGGCAGCATGTAGGTGTTGGTCATGCGCGGCATCGGCAGATGCGCGTAGGATTCACGACGGCCGTTACCCGTTGGCGCTACTCCCATCAACCGTGCGTTAAGCTTGTCCTGCATGTAGCCTTTCAGTACACCGTTTTCGATCAGCACGTTGTACTGACCCGGCGTACCTTCATCGTCGATAGAAATCGAGCCGCGACGGTCGAGCATGGTGCCATCATCCACCACGGTACACAGCTCGGAGGAGACAAGCTGCCCCATCTGACCGCTGAATACGGACGTGCCGCGACGGTTGAAATCACCTTCCAGGCCGTGACCGACCGCTTCGTGCAGCAGCACGCCCGGCCAGCCTGCGCCCAGTACCACCGGCAGCGTACCGGCGGGTGCAGCCACGGCAGACAGATTGACCAGCGCCATGCGCACGGCTTCTTTCGCCCACGCATCAGCGCGGGCTTCGCCATCCACATCGCCCAGGAACCAGTCATAGCCAAAACGACCGCCTCCACCGCTTGAGCCGCGCTCGCGCTTGCCGTCATCTTCCACCTGAACGCTGATGGAAAGACGCACCAGCGGACGCACGTCGGCGGCCAGCGTACCGTCCGTCGCCGCCACCAGAATCAGTTCATAGACCCCGCTCAGGCTGGCAGAAACTTCCTGCACGCGCTTGTCCGCTGCGCGAGCCACTTTGTCCACGCGACGCAGAATGTCCAGCTTCTCTTCGCGGCTCATGCTTTGCAGCGGGTCGATGCTGGTATAGAGCGCAGCGTGCTGCACTTCACCCAGCGTTTTCACCCGTCCGTCGCCCGTATCGCGCACAATGGTTCGCGCCGCCTGCGCGCTCTGCTCCAGCGCGGCCAGGCTTATCTGGTCTGCATAGGCAAAACCGGTTTTTTCGCCGCTGACGGCGCGCACGCCGACGCCCTGGTCAATGTTATAGGAGCCATCTTTAATGATGCTGTCTTCTAAAACCCAGGATTCGTGATAGCTCGACTGGAAATAGAGATCGCCGTAGTCGAGACGGCGTTCGGTCAGTTGACCAAGAATGGAGAACAGGTCCTGATGGCTCAGGCCGTTCGCTGCGAGCAAATGTTCACTTACCAGGTTCAGACTCATCGTATTGCTACTCGTTCGTTGCCGCCCGTGGCGGTATAAAGATCGTATTTATTGAGAGTGAGGCAATTACCTGCCCACGTCAAATCATTGCTGTGCTTCTTTGCGCGGCTGGCGCAGCACTTCATTAATCTGTGGTTTATCAACCGGTCCGGTAATGCGATAGCGCAGAATCGAGACTTTACTCCAGAGCGGTCCCAGCACTTTGCTGGCGGCAAATACCGCCGCGCCGACGATCGGATTGACCACAAAGGCTGCCGCAACGCCCACGCTTGCGGAAATCTCCGGCGCCACCACGGCTTCCATATCCAGCTTGCGGCGCACGAGATCCACTGACCCTTTCATCGCGATATCCGCTTCCAGGCCGTCCACCAGCGTATCGTCGGTGTGCAGAACGCCGTCTTTGATCCACGCCGTGCTGCGAATGGAATCGTAGTAGAAACCTTCGCTGAAGGTGTCGCTAAAGTCGAAGCGCAGCTTGCGCAGCAGCGCGTCAAAACTCAGCAGACGCAGGATCTGCCCGGCGCGCCCCGTGCTCACATCGGCAATCTCACCCTTACCGAAGTTGGTTTTCAGGATGCCGTTAAGCGAAGCTTCATCGGGTGTCCACGGCGCTGCGCGCCAGTGCAGATCATAATTCACATTGAAGGACGATCCGCGAAGCGGCGTGCTGATCCCAAAGAAGTTAGCCGCGGCATCCAGCTTGTTGCCTTTAATATCGCCCTTAAGCGAGGTGCGCTGTTCACCCGGTTTGTTCACCCATTCGCCGGCGGCAGTCAGGCGGCCAAAACCGGTATCCACCAGCCCACCAGAGAGGTTCAGCGTGTTGCCCTGGATGGCAAAGTCACCGTCGATACGGCCATATTTTTGCCCCCACAGCCAGCATTCCGCACAGCGCAGCTGGAGATCGGGCCAGCCGCTGAAATCCACGCGCGAGGCCTCGCCTAACAGAGAAGCGCTTGTCGACTGCGCGTGAGATGTCGCAAAGGTCGGGTTGTAATAGAGATAACGGATAGCCGCCTGCCATGGCGCGTGATCGCGCATGGTCAACGAACCGTTGATCTCACGCCCCTGCGCCTCGACCTTTGAGCCGTTTACCGTCGGCCGGGAGACAATACTCAGGTTGTTCCACTGCTGCCCGCCCAGCGTCAGCGCAGGCGTGCGCAAGGTAATGGACTGCGGGAACTGCGCCGTTTGGTCGACGTTTTGCCCGACACCTTTCTGGAACAGCGCCAGCCACTCTGCGCCATCCATCGGCGGGAGATTCAGTTCAACGCCCGCCTGCTCCGGCAGCGGCGGCGTGGTACGGCTGTCCGTCGTCCAGATCGCTCTGTCCAGCGTCAGCTTGCGGTTAAGCAGCCAGCGGCTGTTGAAATGGTTGGTTCCGCCAGCGTTTCCGGTTAAATCGAAGCTGTTAAGGTTGCCCGCAACCTTAACGTTGACGGGCAATGCTTCACCGCTTTTCTTATTCAGCGGCGCGGGAAGTTGGCTGCTGAGGTTTTTCAGATCGCCCGTAATGTCGACGTTATAGCGCGCACCGGCATGATAAGGCAGGTCGATGGCGACCTTGCCATTCCATGACACCGCGCCGTCCACCGCATTCTCAATCGGCTTCGGCAGAACATCCATGCGTGACGGCTGCCAGTTCGCGTCCATATTGACCGCCACCTGGTAGGCTTTATCACCTTCGGTGGTGGAGAAATCGATATTGACAGGTTGATTGAACCAGGTCGCTTTCAGCGGCTCACTTTTCAGCGTGCCGTTAACAAAGCTGAACTGACCGCTGAGGCTGTTCAGCGTGCTGTCCAGCGGCTTGATATAGAGGCTGTTGTTATTAAGACGAACGTCGCCTTTGGCGGTGGTCATTTCACCGTCCAGCGGGATATCCAGATGTAAGCGGGCATTCACATCGCCGTCTAACTGCAACTGCTGAAGGGTGGCTGCCAGGGAGTCATTCAGCGGCGTATCTTCAAAGTACGGGCCAACCGCTTTACCCGGCCCCTTAATGTCCGCATCAATCAGCAATTTCTCTTTGGAGTAATCCGGGATATTTGCCGTCAGGTTAGTTGCCGTCACGCCGCCCAGCGCAACGCTGTCCGTCTTCATCCACAAGCCGTCATTGAGGAAGTTGAGTTCAATATCCAGATTCTTCAGCGCGGGCCAGTCCGGCTGGAAAGCATAGGTGGCGTTGCGCAGCGGCACCAGAACCTGGAACTGGCCTTCGTTATGCTTATACGGGAACAGATGTGGGTTGCCGCCATAGACCAGCGTGGCGTTATCCGCCTGACCGCCCTGGATGGCGCCGCTGAGATAGTCCACCAGCGCTTTCCCCATCAGATTTTCGGGGAAGTAGCGCCATGCCTGCGCGCCGTCATCCGTGCTGATGCCCGCCAGAATACCCAACCATGGCTCATCACCTTCAGGCTGTAGATAGCGGAAATTACCGCGCGCATGTACCGCTTTGGCTTTCACATCGATATCGCGGCCATCGAGCTGAAAACCTTTATCATTCTTCAGCCAGTTAAGGGTAGCGTTTCCCTTTTCAATCTCCAGTGGGGCACGGAAGACCGTTTCGTATGGCATTTTCGCGTCCTGCATTTCTGCCGTTAGTCTGCCGTTTTCCACGCTTCCTTCCAGCTTACCGCTGAAGTGCTCAGCACCCGGTAGCAGTTTCCACTGTTTCCACGCAAGATTTTTCCATGCAGCCTGAAAACGTGTCTTTTCCGTGACCTGAAGCGGAATATCGAGTGCCAGACGGTTGATCTGCCCGCTCGGCTGCGTCGCCAGCCAGATTTCGCCCAGCTCCGGAGAGAGTTTTGCGGCCATTGAACGCAAACCTTCGATCGCCGTCAAATCCAGGTTACTGGCGCGGATACGCAACTCGTCGCTGCGTTTACCGTTTATCCCGCCGACGTCCTGCTCCGGCATCCACGCCAGCGTCAGCGCGCCGCGCGGCCAGGGTTTGTTATCCATGGAGATACGCGTATCCGGAATAGCGAACTGCCAGCCGCCCTTTTCCTGCGTTACGTGAGCGGTGAGGTTATCAACGGAAAGTTGATGCTGATGATGTTCGCCTTTCCAGCTCGCGCCCCCCTGCTTAAGCCAGATATCACCACTGGCGAACGCACCGTTCGTCAGGGTCATCCAGCCTTCGAGGCTGAAGCGCGCGGTTTCCAGCTGCATGTTCTGCTGAAGCCACTCACCGAGCCACGGCTTCACGTCCACGTCATCCGCCTGTAGCCAAACCCTGCCGTTGTTCAGCAGGCCATTGTCGTCGCGCAGATCCATCCGCACCTGCATAACGCCGTGCTGGCCGTTCAGGCTGGAAAGATTGACCTGTCCCTCGGCGCGGTGACGCTCTTTCCCGTTTAGCCAGGTCAGCTGCGGAATTGCCAGCTCGGCGCGCTGCCCGGAAAGCGTAATAAAGCTCACCTCACTGTCGCGCAGATCGAAATGATCGAACTGACGCAGAAACAGATCGCTGATACGGCTGGTTTCCAGCCCCCGATCGCTGTCGCCGCTTTGCAGCGGCGTGTTGGTCATCAGCTGAAGTTGCCAGAAGGTGAGATCGCGAAACTGCCAGCGCAGATGCAGCAGGCTTTGCCAGACATCCAGCGCCAGGGTGACGCGTTTGATTTTGAGGTGACCGCCATCTTTAAGGCTGGCGCTGATATCCCGCGCATCAAGCGTCGGGCCAAAGTTCTGCCAGCTTGCTTCAATATGGCTCACGTCCACCGGCAGGCCGGTGGCGGATTCGATTTTTGCCAGGATTTGCGGACGCCAGCTGTCCAGGTGCGGTAAGACGAGACGCAGCCCGCTCACGAGCAATGCGACAATCACGACCAGCGTTGCCCCTGTAAGCAGTAAAATCCCCGGCAATCGCCTCACGCGTCTCTCCTTGTCAGCCTTTAATCTCGCAGCGCACTGCGTTTACATCATGACAACGTCAAACTGCTCCTGGTTATAGAGCGGCTCAATTTGCACTTTTACCTGTTTGCCGACAAAGATTTCCACTTCCGCCAGCGCGTGCGACTCTTCCCCTTTCAGGGCCTCCGCTACCGCAGGGGAAGCATAGACCAGAAAACGGTCTGAGTCGTAGGCATGATGAACACGGACAATCTCACGCATGATCTCGTAGCAGACCGTCTCCACCGTCTTTACCGTTCCGCGTCCATGGCAGGTTGGACACTCATTACACAGAACATGTTCCACGCTTTCGCGGGTCCGTTTCCGCGTCATTTCCACCAGACCGAGCTGCGAGAAGCCATTAATGCTGGTTTTCACGCGATCTTTACTCAGCGCCTGCTCCAGGGAGTGCAGCACGCGACGGCGGTGATCCTCATTATTCATATCGATAAAGTCGATGATGATAATGCCGCCCAGATTGCGCAGGCGAAGCTGGCGCGCGATGGCTTGCGTCGCTTCGATATTAGTGTTGAAAATGGTGTCATCCAGGTTGCGATGGCCGACAAACGCGCCGGTATTGATATCGACGGTAGTCATCGCTTCGGTTTGATCGATGATCAAATACCCACCCGATTTCAGCTCAACCTTACGCTCCAGCGCGCGCTGAATTTCGTTTTCAACGTCATAAAGGTCAAATATCGGCTGGCGGCCGGTGTAATGTTCCAGCAGGCCTGGCATTTCCGGAATGTACTCGGCGGTGAATTCGAGTAACGCTTCATACGTCAGGCGGGAGTCCACGCGAATGCGATCAAGCTGCGCATCGGCAAAATCGCGTAATACGCGCTGAGCGAGCGCCAGTTCACCGTACAGCCGGTAGCGGGTCTGGTTGCGTTTTTTACGCTCCATCACTTTGGTCCAGACGCGCTTCAGGTAGGCCGCATCCGAGGCCAGATCCTCTTCGCTGATCCCTTCCGCCGCGGTACGGATAATAAACCCGCCCTGCTCGTCGCAGTAGGCGCTGACCACCTTTTTCAGGCGCTCGCGCTCGCTTTCGCTCTCAATGCGCTGTGACACGCCCACGTGCGATGCTCCCGGCATAAAGACCAGATAGCGTGAAGGCAGAGTGATGTCAGTGGTCAGACGTGCGCCTTTGGTGCCCAGAGGATCTTTTACCACCTGCACCATCAGATCCTGGCCCTGACGCACCAGTTCAGAAATATCACGTACGGCAAACTGCTTTTGCTCTTCGCCTGCTACGCATTCGGTATGCGGCATGATGTCGGAGGCGTGTAAAAACGCGGCCTTATCGAGCCCAATATCTACAAAAGCCGCCTGCATACCCGGTAGTACACGACTGACACGACCTTTGTAGATATTGCCTACGATTCCGCGTCGCGCTTCACGCTCAATATGAATTTCCTGAAGAATGCCACCATCAATGTAAGCCACACGGGTTTCCGATGGCGTTACGTTTACCAACAATTCAGCCGTCATAATTATCCCTTCCCTCACGCAGTGAGTTAAAATTGCTCAGCAACTCATACGTTTCCACCAGCGGTAAGCCGACTACGGCGTGATAGCTGCCATTTATCTTCCTGACAAAACAGCCACCCAACCCTTGAATACCGTATGCACCTGCTTTATCCATAGGTTCACCGCTGGCGATATAGCCGGCGATCTCCTCGTCGGTGAGGACTCTGAACGTCACTTCCGTTACCACAAGGCAATCCAGAACGTACTGGCTGTCTGCCAGCGCCACTGCCGTCATCACCTGATGGGTTTGTCCGGACATGTTACGCAGCATCCGCGCCGCATGGTCTGCGTCGCGAGGTTTCTCAAGTACCTCACCATTAAGAATGACGATGGTATCCGCGCCCAACACCGGTAAGTCATGCGGCACGCATGCGACGCCCGCCTGCGCTTTTTCACGCGCCAGACGAGAGACATACTGCTGAGCGCTTTCACCCTCAGCACGTTTTTCTTCAATGCCGGTAACGATGCGTTCGAAGGAGACGCCCAACTGCGCGAGCAGTTCCTGGCGACGCGGAGAACCGGAGGCAAGATACAGAGACGTCATAGAAACCTTTTATTGCACGGCAAACTGCTGGCGAATTTTACGCATCAGCAGGAACAGCCACGGCCAGAGCACACCGTTTACTACACTACTCCAGAACACTTCCGGTCGGAAAGAGACGTTGATCACTAAAAACTCTGCCCAGAAAACAACGATATCCGCAGCGAGCGACAACAACATCACCACCAGCGCCTGTTGCCAGAGCGCAAGGTTACGAAAGAGCTGGAATTTGAGTGCGACGAGATATGCAATAATGCTCATGGATAAGGCGCGGACGCCAAGCGTAGAGCCACTGATAAGATCCAGTATGGCACCCATCACAAAACCTGTGCCGACATTTACGCGGTGCGGCAGGGCCAGGATCCAGTACAGCAAAATGAGCAATACCCAGTTTGGCCGGAAAACGAGAATGTCGTCCGGCCAGGGCATAATTTGCAGCAACAGTGCAACGAGGAATGAGAGCCAGATAACCCAGCGCCCCTGGCTACGATAACTGGCCACTACTGCCCTCCACCAGAGACTTGCGGAGGTGGCGGCGCATCCGGCAGCGGCTGCGTTAACCCTGTCGCCGGAGCCGGTACGGGCGCAGGTGGCCCCATCGCATCCGGCGCAGGCAGTACCTGTGGCATCATCTGCATCAGGCGCTCATTGGCTACACGATGCACGTCTTCCGGGGTCATCGGGTTAGCGCCGTTACGATCGGCTCCCCACAGCAGCAGCAGGTAACGCAAACGCTGCAAGCCAGCCGTCGGACGCGCCTGAATCACAGTGTAGGCTCGCTGCGTGTCGAGCTTCACGGATGAGACAACCGCAACCGGGTAGCCTTCCGGGAAACGCCCACCCAAACCGGACGTCACCAGCACATCGCCCACGCGGATGTCCGTGTTGGCCGGCAGGTGTTCCAGTTGCAGATCGTCGGTACAGCCGTTACCGGCAGCAATAACGCGAATATCGTTACGCAGCACCTGAATCGGCAGTGCGTGGGTGGCATCGCAAATCAGCAGCACGCGGCTGGTCAGTTTGGCAACCGCCACAACCTGGCCCACGACGCCTTTATCGCTGATGACAGGCTGACCTTCGTATACGCCATTCACGCTGCCTTTATCAATCACCACCTGATCGCTGTACGGATCGTTTACGGTGGAGATCACCTGGGTGACCATTTTCTGTTCATCCTGGCGCAGCGGCGAGCCAAGCAGTTCGCGCAGACGTGCGTTTTCCTGCTTATATTGCCCCAGCATCAGCAGCTCGCTGTTTTTCAGCAGCAGCTCCTGGCGTAATGCACGGTTTTCGAGTTCGAGCTGGTCACGCGATGACAACGTCTGCGACACGGAGTCGAGCAATTCACGGGGACCATTTGAAATAAAGTAGAAAGGACTGACGGCGGTATCCATGTACGTTCGGATCTGGCTGAACGTACCGAGGCGGCTATCGGCAATAATGACCCCGAGCGCAACCAGAACCGCCAGGATCAGGCGAAACTGTAGCGACGGGCCACGGCTAAAAATTGGCTTCATAGGCTATGCGTATTCTCGCGTCAGAGAGAAAGGGTAGCGAATTGCTACCCTTTCACACCCGACTACTCTTCGCTAAACAAGTCGCCGCCGTGCATGTCGATCATTTCCAGCGCCTTGCCACCACCACGGGCGACGCAAGTCAGTGGATCTTCTGCAACTACGACAGGAATCCCTGTCTCTTCCATTAACAGGCGGTCGAGGTTACGCAGCAGCGCACCACCACCGGTCAGAACCATACCGCGCTCAGAAATATCGGAGGCCAGCTCTGGCGGGCACTGTTCCAGCGCAACCATTACCGCGCTCACGATGCCGGTCAGCGGCTCCTGCAACGCTTCCAGGATTTCGTTGGAGTTCAGGGTGAATCCGCGTGGCACACCTTCAGCCAGGTTACGACCACGCACTTCGATCTCGCGAACTTCATCACCCGGATACGCAGAACCGATTTCGTGCTTGATGCGCTCTGCGGTCGCTTCACCGATCAGAGAGCCGTAGTTACGGCGAACGTAATTGATGATGGCTTCGTCGAAACGGTCGCCGCCGATACGCACGGAAGAGGAATAAACCACACCGTTCAGGGAGATAACGGCCACTTCAGTGGTACCGCCACCGATATCCACCACCATAGAGCCGGTTGCTTCAGAAACCGGCAGACCCGCACCAATTGCCGCAGCCATCGGCTCTTCAATCAGGAACACTTCACGTGCACCGGCACCCTGAGCGGATTCACGGATAGCACGGCGTTCAACCTGGGTTGCGCCAACCGGCACACACACCAGCACACGCGGGCTTGGACGCATGAAGCTGTTGCTGTGAACCTGCTTGATGAAGTGCTGAAGCATTTTTTCAGTCACGAAGAAATCAGCAATAACGCCGTCTTTCATAGGGCGGATCGCGGCAATGTTGCCTGGCGTACGGCCCAGCATCTGCTTCGCATCATGACCTACTGCGGCCACGCTTTTTGGCGAGCCGGCACGATCCTGACGAATGGCCACAACGGAAGGCTCATTCAATACGATGCCTTGTCCTTTTACATAAATAAGGGTATTCGCGGTACCCAGGTCAATGGACAGGTCATTGGAAAACATGCCACGAAATTTTTTCAACATACTAAGGGATAATCCTGAAAGCTGGGGCGGAAAACAAAATCCGCTTACTTTACCAACCACACGCAGCAGCGACAAGGCGCAAAAATCGTCTGCTACGGTGAAAATTAGTGCAGCACGTTTCCTTTGTTACAAATTCATCCCCTGAATCCCTCAGGGCTGAGTAAACAGCAGCGTCCCTCACTTTCACTTGTAACCCACTAAAGGTCGTTCACTGGCTTTTATGCTCGTCTTACTCAAAGCTACAGGCGCGATATTCTACGTGAAAACAAAGTAAACGGCAGGTCAAACAGAGTATCTTTGCAAATATTTTTTCACATTGGTGTCAAGCGGCTGAGAGGCGGCAAAAAAATCCCCCTGACCGCCCGTCACGCCGCGCTCTGTCAACATCTGCCATTCACTTCGTGAACGTACGCCTGTGGCAAATACTTGCGTTTGCGTTCCTTTGCAGGCTTCCACCAGGCTTTGTACCAGCAGCTGGTTTTCCGTACGTTTTTCAATATTTCTTACCAGACCCGGATGCAGCTTCAATAATTCGACATCAAGCTCTTTGATCCAGCTTGTGCTCACCAGGGTCAAACCCGCCTGGGTTACCGCCACGCGAGCCCCAAGCGCATTGATTAAACGCACCACCGGGCGCAACCGGCTGATGTGTTGACCTACATCTGCCTCTGCAAGTTCAAAAATAATGCGTTTGCGTTGCGATTTTTCGCATTGCATTATCGTGTCACGTAACCAGCGCTGGAAGCGGGGACGGATCAGCGATTCGACAGTTACCTGTAAAGCCAGATTTTCTTCAGGCCAGTACGATAAAAACGTGATGAGACGCGTGATTTGCTGGCGGTCATACTCTTCGGACAACCCGAATTGCAGCACCATCGGCAAATACTCCGCTGAGATAACCTCTTCGGTCCCGTCAAAGATACGGCACATCAGTTCACGATGATGAACATGACCACTCTTCATGACCGCCGGTTTTTGATAGATACGCGGTCCGCCGCGGCTCAGCATCTGTTCAATCAGGGTTCGCCAGCGCACGTTGCCGCGCCCTTTCTCGGGCAGCGTATCATCATAGACCGCCCAGCCGTTCGCCCCCTGCAATACGGCGTTGCGCGTGGCCGCTTCAGCATGTTCCATCACCTGCTCCGTCGACTGGCCACCGCGCCAGGCACAGATACCCATATGCACCATGTCGTCTCTGTCGAGCATTTTGCTCTGCGGTAGCGCATCGACGGCTTTCAGCAGCTGGCTGGCGATACTCTCGGACTCCTTTAAAGTGCGATGCGGCAGCAAGACGGCAAAGTCACTGCGATGGTAGCGCGCCAGTAGCGCGCCGGGATAGCGCATAATAAAGGTGGATAGCAGATTAATCAGCGTGAAGAGGTTCTCTTCCGCCACACGCTGGCCCCAGGTATCCCGAAGAAGATCGAAGTCGGGCAGGCGAATCATCATTACCACGCCATGCGTACCCACCTTTTCAGGATCATCAAGAAGCGTAGCCAGCTGATTATCAAAGAAGAGACGGTTGTTGAGGCCCGTTTTGTTATCCTGCGCGGCGTAAGAGCGAATCAACGTGTCCATACGGCTGCGCTGATCGCTGGCAAACTGGATTTCGGAGAGTAGTACGTCCAGGGCGCTACTGGTGCGTGAT
Organism: Enterobacter cloacae; assembly: GCF_011078175.1. Taxonomy (GTDB): domain Bacteria; phylum Pseudomonadota; class Gammaproteobacteria; order Enterobacterales; family Enterobacteriaceae; genus Enterobacter; species Enterobacter cloacae_Q. The sequence continues at coordinate 20,174 of NZ_JAALCJ010000008.1, read as the reverse complement.
GGCCATTCATAAACCGATCCCCGCACCTGCGGCCCCCGCTCGCCATTCAGTATCCGCGCGGAGCGTGTTTCCAGCAGTTCCTGGCCGGAAAGTTGACGTCGCTGCCAGCGAACGGCGAGGAAAATCAGCAGTATGATAAAGGCAACGGCGATGGTTAAGGGCGCGGTGGTCATAAGCGAGCGTAAATAGTTGTTCATCGGATCCTGGTAAATCAGATGAATTGCCATACCCGGATGTTTAAGTGAAGGAACCGTGACGTCGCGATACTGATCTACCGTGCCGGCAGGACGATAGCTGCCCTGGAGGGTATGGCTGAAAACGGTCCGTTTCCCCTGTTTAATGTCAATCTGCACAATATCCACAGGCACCATTAACTCATCCAGCTCACGCGAAAGCGCCGGGAAGGAGGTTGTAATCAGGCGGGTGTCGATAACCGATGCAACCGATTCAACACGGTTAACCAGCTTATCCTGGATGGCGTTATAAAAGCTCAGCGAGCAGCCGATTAGCGTGACAAATATGGTCAGCCCCGTCAGCAAGGTGATAAAAGCTGAGAACTTCGTCGTTAATCGCATCCTTGAGATTACTCCGTGGATTGAAGGGGGGTGCAAGTGAGCGCTAACTTGCATTTTAAATGCGACATACTACCAAACCTGGTGTATCTGGCAATTTATTGCGTTAAATCGGCACTGCGTTTCATTAAGCGAGTATAGTCTTCAGAACATATTATCCCATCATCAAACCTAGTGAGGACCTGTATGCAGGCTTTGATCTTAGAACAGCAGGACGGTAAAACCGTTGCCTCGGTGCAATCCATCGAAGAGAGCCGCCTGCCGGAGGGCGACGTGACCGTGGATATCGACTGGTCCAGCCTGAACTATAAGGATGCACTGGCCATTACGGGGAAAGGTAAAATCATCCGAAATTTCCCGATGGTGCCAGGAATTGACTTTGCAGGCCACGTGCATACCAGTGAAGATCCGCGTTTTCACGCCGGACAGCAGGTACTGCTCACCGGCTGGGGTGTAGGTGAAAACCACTGGGGTGGACTGGCAGCGCAGGCGCGCGTAAAAGGTGACTGGCTTGTCCCGATGCCGAAAGGTCTGGACAGTCGCAAAGCGATGATCATTGGCACTGCGGGTTTTACCGCCATGCTCTGCGTGATGGCCCTGGAAGAGGCCGGGATCCATCCTGACTCTGGCGAAATTGTCGTCACCGGCGCCAGCGGCGGCGTGGGCAGCACGGCCGTCACGCTGCTGCACAAGCTGGGGTATCAGGTCGCCGCCGTCTCTGGCCGCGAAAGTACACATGATTATCTTCGTCAGCTGGGCGCAAACCGTATTCTGAGCCGAAATGAGTTCGCCGAGACCCGTCCACTGGAAAAACAGGTCTGGGCCGGCGCAGTAGATACCGTCGGCGACAAAGTGCTGGCGAAGGTGCTGGCGCAAATGAATTACGGCGGCTGCGTGGCGGCCTGTGGACTGGCGGGAGGTTTTGCCCTGCCGACGACGGTGATGCCTTTTATTCTGCGTAATGTGCGTCTTCAGGGGGTCGATTCGGTCATGACCCCAGCCGAACGACGTACCGAGGCCTGGGAACGTCTGGCGCGGGATCTGCCAGCCTCATTCTACGATCAGAGCGCCACGGAGATTTCCCTGAGCCAGGTGCCAGAATTCGCGAATAACATTATGGATAATCAGTTCCACGGTCGTGCGCTGGTTAAGATCGCCTAATCTTCAAATTTTCGTGACATATTCGCGCTAACCCTTCTCCTCCGTCATGCTTAGAAAAACGCCTGACGGAGGATGCCATGAAAACCCGAAAACTGACGGAAGCCGACGTAACGTCTGAGTCTGTCTTTATGCTACAGCGCCGCCAGATCCTGAAAATGCTTGGCATTAGCGCCACCGCCCTGACGCTCACCCCTGCGGCCCACGCCGACCTGCTCGACTGGTTTAAAGGCAACGACCGCCCAAAAGCCCCTTCCGGAGCACCGCTTACCTTCACGAAACCGGCGCAGTGGCAGAATAAACTGATGCTGACGCCAGAAGATAAAGTCACCGGCTATAACAACTTTTATGAGTTTGGTCTTGATAAGGCCGATCCTGCCGCCAACGCCGGGAGCATGAAAACCGATCCCTGGACGCTGAAGATAGATGGCGAGGTGGCAAAACCGCTAACGTTGGATCATCATGACCTCACCACCCGCTTCCCACTTGAAGAACGCATTTACCGTATGCGCTGTGTGGAAGCCTGGTCGATGGTAGTGCCATGGGTAGGTTTCCCTTTGCACAAACTGCTGGCGCTGGTTGAGCCCACCAGCAACGCGAAGTATGTTTCCTTTCAAACGCGCTACGCCCCGGATGAGATGCCAGGCCAGAAGGATCGGTTTATCGGCGGCGGGCTGGAGTATCCCTACGTTGAAGGTTTACGTCTCGACGAAGCCATGCATCCGCTTACGCTGCTTACCGTCGGGGTCTACGGCAAAGCGCTGCCGCCGCAAAACGGAGCGCCCATTCGCTTAACCGTACCGTGGAAATACGGTTTCAAGGGCATCAAATCGATCGTCAGTATTAAGCTCACCCGTGAACGCCCTCCTACCACCTGGAACCTGGCAGCGCCTGATGAGTATGGTTTTTTTGCCAACGTTAACCCACACGTTGACCATCCGCGCTGGTCGCAGGCGACGGAACGTTTTATCGGTTCCGGCGGCGCGCTGGATGTGAAACGCCAGCCAACGCTGCTGTTTAACGGCTATGCGGATGAGGTGGCATCCCTCTACCGTGGTCTGAATTTACGGGAGAACTTCTAAGTGCGTTTAACGGCAAAGCAGATAACCTGGCTGAAGGTATTCCTGCATTTAGCCGGATTGCTCCCCTTTATCTGGCTCTTTTGGGCGGCCAGTCAGGGACAGTTCAGTGCCGATCCGGCTAAAGATATTCAGCATTTTACGGGTCGGATGGCTCTGAAATTTTTGCTGGCGACCTTGCTCATCTCACCGCTGGCGCGCTACGCTAAACAGCCATTATTAATACGCACCCGTCGGCTTTTAGGGCTATGGTGTTTTGCCTGGGCGACGCTGCATCTCACCAGCTACGCCCTGCTGGAGCTGGGCATTAACAACCTGGCACTCCTTGGCAGCGAACTGGTGACGCGTCCTTATCTGACGCTGGGTATCGTAAGCTGGCTGGTTTTGCTGGCGCTGACGCTGACATCCACGCAGTATGCGCAGCGAAAACTGGGTCGACGCTGGCAACTGCTGCACAACTTCGTCTATCTTGTCGCGATCCTCGCCCCCATACATTACCTGTGGTCGGTGAAGATTTTATCCCCACAGCCGGTCATCTACGCCCTGCTGGCATTGGCCCTTTTAGCGTGGCGTTACAAGAAGTTCCGCCAGTGGTTGCGATAGTTCACGAAACTGTGCGTTTTCCCGCAGTTTACTTATCAACCGCGAATCTTTTTCGGATAGCGGTTGATAATCTTCCCTGATAAGACCAGTATTTAGCTGCCAAATGCTACGAAATCGTTATAATGTGCGACTTCGGTTTTCCGGACAGGGCTATTAGGCCTCTGAAAGGGTGACAATTGCGCTTTGAGGGTATATGTTGTTTTTTACCCGAAAATTGCAGGAGATAGCGGCACAATGGCTGACAAATTCCAAATTTTAGTATTAAACGGACCGAACCTGAACATGCTCGGCACCCGTGAGCCAGAGAAGTACGGCACGCTGACATTGAGCGAAATTGTTAACCGTCTGGGTACGGAAGCAGCCTCGCTGAATGTGGATTTGGACCATTTTCAGTCAAACGCGGAGTACGCAATCATCGACCGTATTCATCAGGCTAAAGACACTGTGGACTATATCCTGATCAATCCGGCCGCGTTTACGCACACCAGTGTTGCTATACGCGACGCACTGCTCGCGGTGAATATCCCGTTTATCGAGATCCACCTGAGCAACGTGCACGCCCGAGAGCCGTTCCGCCACCATTCCTACCTGTCAGATATCGCCGCTGGCGTGATTTGTGGGCTGGGTGCAGACGGCTATTCATACGCTTTACAGACAGCGGTAAAACGCTTGTCACAATCACACTAAACAAGAGTACGGAACCCACTCATGGATATTCGTAAGATTAAAAAACTGATCGAGCTGGTTGAAGAATCAGGCATCTCCGAACTGGAAATTTCTGAAGGCGAAGAGTCTGTACGCATCAGCCGTGCAGCCCCAGCCGCTAGCTTCCCGGTAATGCAGCAAGCTTACGCTGCGCCAGTGCAGCAGCCTGCGCTCTCCGCAGCCGTTGCGCCAGCGGCAGCAGAAGCAGCACCTGCGGCTGCAACAGAAATCAGTGGTCACATCGTACGTTCCCCAATGGTTGGTACTTTCTACCGCACCCCGAGCCCGGACGCGAAAGCGTTCATCGAAGTGGGTCAGAAAGTCAACGTAGGCGATACCCTGTGCATCGTTGAAGCCATGAAAATGATGAACCAGATCGAAGCAGACAAGTCAGGTACTGTGAAAGCGATCCTGGTCGAAAGTGGTCAGCCGGTAGAATTTGACGAGCCGCTGGTCGTCATCGAGTAACGAGGCGAACATGCTGGATAAAATTGTTATCGCCAACCGTGGCGAGATTGCACTGCGTATTCTTCGGGCCTGTAAAGAACTGGGCATCAAGACCGTGGCCGTGCACTCAAGCGCGGATCGCGATTTAAAACACGTATTGCTGGCGGATGAGACGGTCTGTATCGGTCCGGCTCCGTCCGTAAAAAGCTATCTGAACATCCCGGCGATCATCAGCGCCGCCGAAATCACTGGCGCGGTCGCGATTCACCCGGGTTATGGTTTTCTCTCTGAGAACGCCAACTTTGCTGAGCAAGTAGAACGCTCTGGCTTTATCTTCATCGGCCCGAAAGCCGACACCATTCGCCTGATGGGTGACAAAGTGTCTGCCATCACCGCGATGAAAAAAGCCGGTGTGCCAACCGTACCGGGCTCTGACGGCCCGCTGACCGACGATATGGATGCTAACCGCGCCCATGCTAAACGCATTGGCTACCCGGTGATCATCAAAGCGTCCGGCGGCGGCGGCGGTCGCGGTATGCGCGTTGTACGCAGCGATGCTGAACTGGCGCAGTCCATCTCCATGACCAAAGCGGAAGCGAAAGCGGCTTTCAGCAATGACATGGTGTACATGGAAAAATACCTGGAAAACCCACGCCACATCGAAATTCAGGTACTGGCTGACGGTCAGGGTAACGCGATCTATCTGGCAGAACGTGACTGCTCTATGCAGCGTCGTCACCAGAAAGTCGTCGAAGAAGCGCCAGCGCCGGGCATTACGCCAGAACTGCGTCGCTACATCGGTGAGCGTTGTGCAAAAGCGTGTGTCGATATCGGCTATCGCGGGGCGGGTACCTTTGAATTCTTGTTCGAAAACGGCGAGTTCTACTTCATTGAGATGAACACCCGTATTCAGGTTGAACACCCGGTGACAGAAATGATCACCGGCGTTGACCTGATCAAAGAACAACTGCGTATCGCAGCCGGTCAGCCGCTGTCCATCAAACAGGAAGAAGTTGTGGTTAAAGGCCATGCGGTAGAGTGCCGTATTAACGCCGAAGACCCGAACACCTTCCTGCCAAGCCCGGGTAAAATCACGCGTTTCCACGCGCCGGGCGGCTTTGGTGTGCGCTGGGAGTCCCATATCTACGCCGGTTACACCGTACCGCCGTACTATGACTCAATGATTGGTAAGCTGATCTGCTACGGCGAAAACCGTGACGTGGCCATTGCACGCATGAAGAACGCCCTTCAGGAGCTGATCATCGACGGGATCAAAACCAACGTTGATCTCCAGATGCGCATTATGAGCGACGAGCACTTCCAGAATGGTGGCACTAACATCCATTACCTGGAGAAAAAACTCGGTCTGAACGAGAAGTAAGAGACCAGTGTTGCTAAAAGGCCGGATTATCCGGCCTTTTTTATTTCTGGGGATCGCTAAGCCCCATCATGTACAATCCCCGCTTTCTTCATCCACAAGGGACAAAAAATGGACAAACGTTTTGTTCAGGCCCATAAAGAAGCGCGCTGGGCGCTGTGGCTGACCCTTCTCTATCTCGCCGCCTGGTTAGTAACTGCTTACTTACCTGATTCGGCGATTGGCATTACCGGCCTCCCGCACTGGTTTGAAATGGCCTGCCTGCTGCTGCCGCTGGTGTTTATTCTGCTGTGCTGGGCGATGGTGAAATTCATCTATCGCGATATTTCACTGGAGGACGATGATGCAGCTTGAAGTCATTCTGCCCCTTATCGCTTACCTGTTCCTGGTATTTGGCCTGTCGGTTTATGCGATGCGTAAACGTTCGACCGGCACCTTTCTGAACGAGTATTTCCTCGGGAGCCGCTCAATGGGTGGCGTCGTGCTGGCCATGACGCTGACCGCCACGTATATCAGCGCCAGCTCGTTTATCGGTGGCCCCGGCGCCGCTTATAAGTACGGGCTGGGCTGGGTACTGCTGGCCATGATCCAGCTGCCTGCCATCTGGCTCTCTCTGGGCATACTGGGTAAAAAATTTGCCATTCTGGCCCGCCGCTACAATGCCGTAACGCTGAACGATATGCTGTTTGCCCGCTATCAAAGTCGCTTACTGGTATGGCTGGCAAGCCTGAGTCTGCTGGTGGCGTTTATTGGCGCGATGACGGTGCAGTTTATCGGCGGGGCCCGTTTGCTCGAGACGGCTGCCGGGATCCCCTATGAGACCGGTCTGGTCATTTTCGGCGTGAGTATCGCGCTGTATACCGCCTTTGGCGGGTTCCGCGCCAGCGTGCTGAACGACACGATGCAGGGGATGGTAATGCTGATTGGCACCCTCGTTCTGCTGGTGGGTATCGTGCATGCCGCAGGGGGCCTGAGCCATGCGGTTAAAACCCTGGAAGCAATCGATCCGAAACTGGTTTCGCCGCAGGGCGCGGATGACATCCTCTCTCCAACCTTTATGACCTCGTTCTGGGTACTGGTGTGCTTTGGCGTGATTGGCCTGCCACATACCGCCGTGCGCTGCATCTCTTATAAAGACAGTAAAGCGGTACACCGCGGGATCATTATCGGGACAATTGTGGTGGCGATCCTGATGTTCGGTATGCATCTTGCGGGCGCGCTGGGACGTGCGGTGATCCCTGATCTTACCGTACCGGATCTGGTCATTCCGACCCTGATGGTGAAAGTGCTTCCACCGTTTGCCGCCGGGATTTTCCTCGCTGCCCCTATGGCGGCTATTATGTCGACCATTAACGCTCAGTTGCTGCAAAGTTCCGCTACGATCATTAAAGATCTCTATCTGAATTTGCGCCCTGAACAGGTTGAAAATGAGCGGCGCCTCAAGCGTATGTCGGCGGTGATAACCCTGGTGTTGGGGGCGTTGCTGCTGCTGGCCGCGTGGCGTCCACCGGAGATGATCATCTGGTTGAACCTGCTTGCCTTTGGCGGGCTGGAAGCCGTATTCCTGTGGCCGCTGGTGCTGGGGCTGTACTGGGAACGCGCGAATGCCGCGGGTGCATTAAGCGGCATGATTGTCGGAGGCGTCCTGTATGCCGTTCTCGCCACGTTTAAAATTCAGTACCTGGGCTTCCATCCCATCGTGCCTTCGTTACTGTTAAGTTTACTGGCGTTTGTGGTCGGAAACCGTTTTGGTCGTCCAATGCCACAAGCTGTCCTGATTTCTACTGATAAATAAAGAGTTTTGCCATGCCGTGGATCCAATTAAAACTGAACACAACCGGCGAGAACGCCGAAGAACTGAGTGACGCGCTGATGGAGGCCGGCTCGGTCTCTATTACCTTCCAGGACACGCATGACACGCCGGTCTTTGAGCCGCTGCCAGGCGAAACGCGCCTGTGGGGTGATACGGACGTTATCGGCCTGTTCGATGCAGAAACCGACATGAAAGAGGTCGTGGCGATTCTGGAAAACCATCCGCTGCTGGGCGCTGGATTTGTGCATAAAATCGAACAGCTGGAAGACAAAGACTGGGAACGCGAGTGGATGGACAACTTCCATCCGATGCAGTTTGGTCAGCGTCTGTGGATTTGCCCAAGCTGGCGTGAAGTTCCCGATGAAAACGCGGTCAATGTGATGCTGGATCCCGGTCTGGCGTTTGGCACCGGCACTCACCCAACAACCTCTCTTTGCCTGCAATGGCTGGATGGCCTGGACCTGGAAGGCAAAACCGTGATCGACTTCGGTTGCGGTTCCGGGATCCTTGCTATCGCAGCGCTGAAACTGGGCGCGGCAAAAGCCATTGGGATCGACATCGATCCGCAGGCGATTCAGGCCAGCCGTGATAATGCCGAACGCAATGGTGTTTCCGATCGCCTTGAGCTATATCTGCCCGATGCACAGCCAGAGGCCATGAAAGCCGATGTGGTGGTCGCGAATATCCTGGCTGGTCCGTTACGCGAGCTGGCGCCCTTAATTAGCGTATTGCCGGTTGAAGGTGGTCTGCTGGGCCTGTCCGGTATCCTTGCCAGCCAGGCAGACAGCGTCTGTGAAGCCTATGCCGATCTCTTTGCCCTCGATCCGGTGGTAGAGAAAGAAGAGTGGTGCCGCATCACCGGTCGCAAAAAATAAGCATTTGGCGTGGTCGTCTGACCACGCTTTTTTCCTTCGATTTTTCCTCCCGCCGTCTTCCTTTCTTCGCTAAAATAACCACACGAATCATAATGTTAATAATTGATTTGGATAATAAAATTCACAGGAAGAATACGATGAAACACTTTTCAGGCAAGGCAGCGCTGCTGGCGCTGAGCATAATGTCGGCTTCGGCTTACGCATCACACTGGAGCTATCAGGGAGAAGGCGCACCGGAGCACTGGGGCGAACTGGACGAGGCGTATAAAACGTGTAAAAGCGGGATGTATCAGTCGCCGATTAACATTGATAGCACGGTCAAAGCCAACATCTCTCCGCTGGAAACGCACTATATCGACGGCCCGGTCACCCTGACAAACAACGGTCATACTATCCAGGCGAGTGAAAACGCCGATACACGCGACAGCATCACGCTTGATAAACAGCGCTGGACGTTACAGCAGTTCCATTTCCATGCGCCATCCGAAAATACGGTGCACGGTAAAAAATACGCAATGGAAATGCATCTGGTCCATAAAAACGCTGACGGCGAACTGACGGTCGTTGCCGTTATGTTCGATCAGGGCGCGGCAAATACTGAACTGGATAAGCTCTGGGGCGTGATGCCTGGAAAGGTTGATCAGAACGTCACGATTAAGCCAACCCTTGATATGAATAAATTACTGCCCGCGGACAAAACGTACTGGCGTTTCAGCGGCTCTCTGACCACGCCGCCGTGTTCAGAAGGGGTGACGTGGCTGGTGCTCAAGCACCCGCTGACCGTCTCTGCCGAACAGCTGCAAACATTCACTCACACCATGCACCACGAAAACAGCCGCCCGGTTCAGCCGCTTCATGGCCGTCTGGTTGTTGAATAAGTCGATTTTTTACGCTGTTATCCTGTGCTGAAATGCGATACAGATCGCAAAGAAGCGCCATAATCTGCTGCTTATAGCAGCAGATTATCCCGGACAATTGATTCATTTATTCAGAAATGATGAGAAGTTACGGGAAATTGTAAGCGCCCAGAAAATGTTCATTTACTCATAACACAATGATTTAAATAGCGAATAATCTTATCCAAAAAGAATGACTGGCGATTCCTTGATCTACAACAGAGGATTGTTCAAAGTTTGGCCTTTCATCTCGTGCAAAAAATGCGTAATATACGCCGCCTTGCAGTCACAGTATGGTCATTTCTTAACTCATGCGCATCGGACACCACCAGCTCAGAAATCGCCTGATCGCAGCCCCAATGGCAGGTATTACCGACCGGCCGTTCAGGACGCTGTGCTACGAGATGGGAGCAGGCCTGACCGTTTCCGAGATGATGTCGTCTAACCCGCAGGTTTGGGAAAGCGATAAATCCCGCCTACGGATGGTGCACATTGATGAACCAGGTATCCGCACCGTGCAAATTGCCGGAAGCGTGCCTGAAGAGATGGCAGATGCCGCGCGTATTAACGTGGAAAGTGGCGCCCAGATTATTGATATCAATATGGGTTGCCCGGCCAAAAAGGTGAATCGCAAGCTTGCAGGTTCAGCCCTTCTGCAATACCCCGACCAGGTGAAGTCAATCCTGACGGCGGTTGTCAGCGCAGTGGACGTTCCTGTTACGTTGAAGATTCGCACGGGTTGGTCGCCGGAACACCGTAACTGCGTAGAGATTGCCCAACTGGCCGAAGACTGTGGCATTCAGGCCCTGACCATTCATGGACGCACTCGCGCCTGTTTGTTCAACGGTGAAGCTGAATACGACAGCATTCGGGCAGTTAAGCAGAAAGTTTCCATTCCGGTTATCGCGAATGGCGACATTACTGACCCGCTTAAAGCCAGAGCTGTGCTCGACTATACGGGAGCTGATGCTCTGATGATAGGACGTGCCGCTCAGGGAAGACCCTGGATCTTTCGGGAAATCCAGCATTATCTGGACACTGGGGAGCTGCTTGCCCCACTGCCTCTGGCAGAGGTCAAGCGCTTGCTTTGTTCGCATGTTCGGGAACTGCATGACCACTACGGCCAGGCAAAAGGGTACCGAATTGCGCGTAAACACGTCTCCTGGTATCTCCAGGAGCACGCTCCAAATGACCAGTTTCGGCGCACATTCAACGCCATTGAGGATGCCAGCGAACAGCTGGAGGCGTTGGAGGCATACTTCGAAAATCTTGCGTAATGAAATAAAGAGCTGACAGAACTATGTTCGAACAACGCGTAAATTCTGACGTACTGACCGTTTCTACCGTTAACTCTCAGGATCAGGTGACTCAAAAGCCCCTGCGTGACTCGGTTAAACAGGCACTGAAGAACTATTTTGCTCAACTGAACGGTCAGGATGTTAATGACCTGTATGAGCTGGTACTGGCTGAAGTTGAACAGCCACTGTTGGACATGGTGATGCAATACACCCGTGGTAATCAAACCCGCGCTGCCCTGATGATGGGCATCAACCGTGGTACCCTGCGTAAGAAACTGAAAAAATACGGCATGAACTAATTTCGATTAGCTAATTGCTTGTTTAAAAAGGCGCTCTTCGGCATGGGGAAGCGCCTTTTTTATCGTCCGGACGGGCAACCGTCAACGCTTTGTAAACCTTCTCTTTCCCCGCTTTTCAACGCCCGCTTTTCGTGTATATTTCCACCACCTTACAGGCTCTCTTTTTCGCGGAATGACACATGATTCGTAAATACTGGTGGCTGGTCGTTTTTGCTGTCTCTGTTTTCATTTTCGATGCGCTGCTGATGCAGTGGATTGAACTGATGAGCACCGAAACCGATAAATGTCGCAATATGAATTCCGTGAACCCGCTTAAACTGGTCAACTGCTCAGAGCTGGACTAACCTCTTCCATCCTGTAAAACCCCTGTTATCACCTAATAAAAACAGGGGCTTAAATCACTTTTCGTCATTTCCTGACGATGATAATGTCTGTGCCCTTTCCAACCGCTTTCGCTTAACGTCTCACAACGAGTGAACAGACCATGCTGGTTAGCCAATACAACCAAATCCTCGTAGTTATCTCCTTTATGGTTGCCATTCTTGCCGCCTATACCGCGCTGAATATGGCTGCGCGCGTTGCCGGAAGCCAGGGCGTCGCTGCACGCGTCTGGCTGACAGGTGGCGGTGTTTCGATGGGGATTGGCGTATGGGCGATGCATTTCATCGGCATGCTGGCGATGGATCTTTCCATGAGCATGAGTTACAACGCGGCCCTGACCGTGCTTTCAATGGTTATTGCCATCAGCTCGTCTATGTTCGCCCTGTGGCTCGTTAGCGGCGAGCAGTTACGTTTGCGTCGGCTGCTGCCCGGCGCAGTCGTGATGGGAACGGGCATTGTTGCCATGCACTATATCGGTATGGCGGCCCTGGAGGTCACGCCGGGCATTGTCTGGGATAAAATGTGGGTGGTCATCTCTGTAGTCATTGCTCTTGTCGCTTCACTGGCCGCTCTTTGGCTGACGTTCCGCTTACGTCAGGAAGCTGCACGAATGGCATTGATGCGGCTGGGGGCAGCGATCGCCATGGGCATCGCTATCGCTGGGATGCATTACGCCGGCATGGAAGCAGCACAATTTCCGATGTCGACGATGGTCCACCATCATGGTATTAACGGGAGCTGGCTGGCGATACTGGTTAGCGTAGTTGCGCTCGCTATTCTGGGGATTACGCTGCTGGTGTCGATGTTCGATGCCCGCCTTCAGGCTCGTACCTCGCTGCTGGCCTCATCACTGGCAGAAGCTAACCGTGAACTCGCACAGCTGGCGTTGCATGATACGCTGACGCGATTGCCCAATCGTATTCTGCTTGAGGATCGCCTCGATCAGGCCATCAGCAAGGCCGATCGCGAGGGAAGCCCTTTTGCACTGATGTTTATGGATCTCGATGGCTTTAAAACCGTCAATGATGCGTATGGTCATGATGTCGGCGACAAGCTTCTGGTTGCGGTGACCCAGCGTTTGCTGTTGCAGTTGAAAGGTCAGTACACGCTGGCGCGTATCGGTGGGGATGAATTCGTTCTGCTTGCCGAAACCGAGACCCCGGATGATGCTGCCTCACTGGCCAATTCACTGGTGCGCGTCATTGATAGTCCGTTCCATCTCGATCCTTATGAACTGATGGTCACCCTGAGCATTGGCATTGCACTCTATCCGCACGATGGCAAAACCGATCGTGAACTGATGTTTAACGCGGATGCTGCGATGTATCACACAAAACATATGGGCCGCAACGGCTATCACTTTTTCCAACCGTCAATGAATACGCTGGCGCAGACGCATCTTCAGCTGATGAATGATCTGTGGCAGGCCATCGACCGTAATGAGTTACGTCTGCTTTATCAACCCAAATTCCACGCCCCTGCCGGGCCGATCCTCGGGTTCGAAGCGCTGTTACGCTGGGAGCATCCAAAACAGGGCTTACTGTCCCCCGATCTGTTTCTACCGCTGTCAGAGAAAACAGGGTTGATTATTCCAATTGGAAACTGGGTAATCGACGAGGCCTGCCGCCAGCTGCGTGAATGGCATCTTCAGGGCCACACGGACTGGTCAATGGCGGTGAATCTTTCTACATTGCAGTTCGAACAGCCCTCGCTGGTTAAAACGGTGCTCGATTGTCTGACGCGCCATAGCGTGCCGCCCGGCATGTTAATCCTGGAGGTGACCGAAACCACGGCGATGAGCAATCCAGACGAAAGCGTTCGTGTCCTGACAGCGCTGACGGATGCCGGAGTAAAAGCCTCAATAGATGATTTTGGCACAGGTTACTCAAGTCTTCTCTATCTTAAGCGGCTTCCCGCATGCGAGTTGAAAATCGATCGCGCTTTCGTGAAAGAGTTAAGTGGGAAGAGTGAAGATGTAACGATCGTCTCGGCGATTGTCGCCCTGGCAAAAACGCTGAATCTGAAGGTCGTGGCGGAAGGGGTCGAAACCGCAGCGCAGCAAACCTTTCTGACAGAACTGGGATGCAATACGCTACAGGGCTATCTGCTGGGTAAACCGATTACCGCGCAAGCTATTATGGAACAGTGCCAGCACGGGGAGATGTCGCCACCCCGGGCGCAGTCATGAGTATGTATCGTAAACCACTGGCGCCATTCGGGTGATATTTAGTGTCGCCAGAATATTATCCACCAACGCCGGTGCTTGCTTGTACAGATTAAAATTGTTGCTATCCATTAGCCAGTTTTTAATGACACCGCTAAAAAAGGCGTGGAAAACAATCAGCGCCAGTTCAATATTGATTTGCGAAGAGATAACGTTACGAGCAATGCATCGCTTTAGCGTCTTGCGAAGATAATCATCGTTTAAACCGATCCGCTTGCGTATTTCACACTCTGAAATCACATCGTCATGAAATTCACACTTATGATACAAAATTTGTAAAAGTGCATATTGCCGGGGCTCACTCGCAATATATTGCAGCGCGACAATAAATTGTTCACGAAGCATTAACAAAGGGTCATCATTTTCGGAAAGTATTAACCTGTCACGAATCATCTCACGCATCGGCAATTGCTGATCCCATATTGCATTAAATATTTCCGCTTTACTCGAGAAATGCCAGTAAACCGCCCCGCGTGTGAGTTGAGCAGCATCGGCGATGTCGGTAAGCGTGGTGCTGGCCACGCCACGCGTCGCGAATAGCCCGATAGCGGCTTCAATCAGCTGCTGGCGGGTCTTTTGAGCCTCTTCTTTCTTTTTGCGCGCCATAACATGCTACTCACTACTCATCAGTTTGATACGTTATCGTAGGATATTGACGTGGTCGTGTAAGTCAAAGTATTAACCAAAACCCGTGTTAATTTTGCACAAAAAAAGTCAATTTATTTAATTTATAATTAACACGAATAAATTCAATCAATTAAATTCATAAAACATATGAATAGCGCACACCAAAAAGCATTTTGTTGATTATCCTGACAGAAATAACATGCAAAATGCTCTGGATCACCATCCAATTTTTGCTTTTTAAAAACGCCATCAGCACTTATAAATTAAAAAACATTAAATACCCTCATTATTATACACAGCTACATTTCTATTTTTTGCCTCACACCCTTTCACCGATTCATAGCAAATATCGGTTCAGGGGTAGTTTAAGGAACAGTAATGACGAATCACTTCAGATACCTACCCTTATACGGTTTCATTGTCTGTGCCGCGCTGCTCACCGGGTGCGATGGGCAAGAAAATCCCCAGCAGCATGCGCAAGCTCCTCAGGTCAGTGTTCATATTGTTAAAAGTGCGCCACTGGCCGTAACGACGGAATTGCCTGGCAGAACAGATGCGTATCGTGTTGCGGAGGTTCGTCCTCAGGTAAGTGGTATTATTCTGCACCGTAATTTTACCGAAGGCAGCGATGTTAAAGCGGGTGAATCCCTTTATCAAATCGATCCGGCCACCTATCAGGCAGCCTACGATAATGCGAAAGGTGAACTGGTAAAAGCGCAGGCGGCGGCAAATATCGCCCATCTGACGGTGAAGCGTTACGTTCCGCTGGTTGGAACACAATATGTGAGCAAGCAGGAGTACGATCAGGCGGTGGCAACAGCCCAGCAGGCAGATGCGACCGTCGTTGCCGCAAAGGCTGGCGTTGAAAGCGCGCGGATTAACCTGGCCTATACGAAAGTGACTTCCCCAATCAACGGGCGTATAGGTAAATCCAGCGTCACCGAAGGGGCATTAGTCACTAATGGTCAGTCAACTGCGCTGGCGACGGTTCAGCAGCTTGACCCTATTTATGTCGATGTGACGCAATCCAGCAGTGATTTTATGCGTCTGAAACAGCAGACGAGCCTGCAAAAAGGAGACACCAGCAGCGTCGAGTTGCTGATGGAAAATGGTCAGCCTTATCCGCTGAAAGGAACGCTCCAGTTCTCTGATGTCACGGTAGATGAAAGTACCGGCTCAATCACCCTTCGCGCCCTCTTCCCTAACCCGCAGCATATGTTGTTACCGGGTATGTTTGTCCGTGCACGCATTGATGAAGGTATACAACCTGATGCCATTCTTGTTCCCCAGCAGGGGGTGACCCGTACACCTCGCGGGGATGCGACCGTGCTAGTGGTAAACGAGAAAAACCAGGTGGAATCTCGCACTGTCGTTGCACCGCAGGCGATTGGCGATCGCTGGCTGATCGCGGAAGGCCTCAAAAATGGCGACCGCGTCATTATCAGCGGCCTGCAAAAAGTTCGCCCTGGCGTCACCGTCGTGGCTATTCCTGATACCGCCGCTACACCAGCCAGTTAAGGAATAACGACATGGCTAATTTCTTTATTCAACGGCCTGTTTTCGCCTGGGTCCTCGCCATCATTCTGATGATTGCGGGCGGGCTGGCCATTCTAAAACTGCCGGTCGCGCAATATCCGACCATTGCGCCGCCGGCGGTGGCGGTGACAGCAACCTACCCTGGCGCTGATGCCCAGACGGTACAGGACACCGTAACTCAGGTTATCGAACAGAATATGAACGGTATCGATAATCTGATGTACATGTCGTCCACCAGTGATTCCGCTGGTAACGTCACCATTACGCTGACGTTCGAGTCAGGTACAGATCCTGATATTGCGCAGGTGCAGGTTCAGAACAAACTTCAGCTCGCCATGCCGCTGCTTCCACAAGAAGTGCAGCAGCAGGGGATCGGCGTGGAAAAATCCAGCAGCAGTTTCCTGCTGGTTGCCGGCTTTGTTTCGGATAATAAAAACCTCACTCAGGATGATATTTCCGACTATGTTGCTTCTAACGTAAAAGATGCGATCAGCCGTACTTCCGGCGTTGGTGACGTACAGCTGTTCGGTGCGCAGTATGCAATGCGCATCTGGCTGGACAGCAACGCGATGAACAAATATCAGCTCACGCCGCTGGATATTATTAACCAGCTTAAAACGCAGAACGACCAGATTGCTGCGGGCCAGTTGGGCGGAACGCCGTCCGTACCGGGACAGCAACTGAACGCCTCAATTATTGCTCAAACGCGTCTGAAATCGCCGGAAGAGTTCGGCCGTGTGACGCTGAAGGTGAACCAGGACGGTTCAATGGTCCATCTGAAAGATGTGGCCCGCATTGAGCTGGGTGGCGAAAACTACAACATGGTCACCAAAATCAATGGCCAGGCAGCAACGGGGCTAGGGATCAAGCTGGCGACTGGCGCAAACGCGCTGGATACCGCTGCTGCCATCAAAAGTAAACTGGCGCAGTTACAGCCCTTCTTCCCTCAGGGTCTGAAAGTCGTTTATCCGTACGACACCACACCTTTCGTGAAGATCTCAATCCATGAAGTGGTGAAGACGCTTTTTGAAGCGATCGTTCTCGTGTTCCTGGTGATGTATCTGTTCCTGCAAAACCTGCGCGCGACCCTAATTCCGACTATCGCCGTGCCCGTGGTGTTACTGGGCACCTTTGCAGTACTGGCTGCGTTCGGTTTCTCGATTAACACCCTGACGATGTTCGGAATGGTATTGGCGATAGGTTTGCTCGTTGACGATGCCATCGTGGTGGTCGAGAACGTAGAACGCGTTATGGTGGAGGATAAACTACCGCCTAAAGAGGCGACGCAGAAGTCGATGGAGCAAATTCAGGGCGCTCTGGTGGGCATTGCCATGGTGCTTTCGGCGGTATTTATTCCGATGGCATTTTTTGGTGGTTCAACCGGGGCTATCTATCGCCAGTTCTCGCTGACCATTGTCTCCGCGATGGCCTTGTCGGTACTGGTGGCGTTGATATTAACGCCTGCTCTTTGTGCAACGCTGCTCAAACCGGTTTCCAGCGAACATCATGAAAAGAAAGGTGGTTTCTTTGGCTGGTTTAACGCGCTCTTTGATAAAAGCGTGGAACATTACAGCAACAGCGTGAGCGGCATTTTACGTAAGACCGGCCGCTATCTGCTGGTTTACGTCATCATCGTCGGCGGCATGGCAGTTCTGTTCCTGCGCCTGCCTTCCTCCTTCCTGCCGGAAGAGGATCAGGGTGTGTTTATGACGATGGTACAACTGCCAGCAGGGGCGACGCAGATGCGAACCCAGCAGGTACTCGATCAGGTTCAGGATTATTACCTGACGAAAGAGAAAGCGAACGTTGAATCGGTCTTTACGGTCAACGGGTTTAGCTTTAGCGGACAGGGGCAGAACTCCGGTATCGCTTTCGTCAGCCTGAAGCCATGGGAAGAACGCCCGGGCAAGGAAAATGCCGTTGAGGCGATTGTCAGCCGCGCAACGAAAGCGTTCAGCCAGATCAAAGATGGTCTTGTATTTCCGTTTAACCTGCCTGCCATTATTGAACTGGGTACCGCAACAGGCTTTGACTTTGAACTGATTGACCAGGCAAACCTGGGACATACGCAGCTAACGCAGGCGCGTAACCAACTGCTTGGTATGGTGAGGGAACACCCTGACTTACTGGTTCGCGTGCGTCCTAATGGCCTGGAAGATACGCCACAGTTCAAGCTGGATGTCGACCAGGAGAAGGCACAGGCGCTGGGTGTGAGCGTTTCTGACGTCAATCAGACGATTTCAACAGCGCTGGGTGGCACCTATGTAAATGACTTTATCGATCACGGGCGCGTGAAAAAAGTTTACGTCCAGGCAGATGCTCGCTTCCGTATGTTACCAGGAGATATCAACGACCTGTATGTGCGTAGCGCTAACGGCGAAATGGTGCCTTTCTCTGCCTTTAGTAGCTCTCATTGGGTGTACGGTTCACCCCGTCTGGAACGTTACAATGGGATGCCATCAATGGAGATCCTCGGTGAGTCTGCGCCAGGCAAAAGTACCGGTGAAGCAATGGCGTTGATGGAAAGCCTTGCGTCAAAACTTCCGTCCGGCATCGGCTACGACTGGACGGGGATGTCCTATCAGGAACGACTTTCCGGGAATCAGGCGCCAGCGCTTTATGCCATATCACTCATAGTGGTGTTCCTGTGTCTGGCGGCTCTCTATGAAAGCTGGTCAATTCCCTTCTCAGTCATGCTGGTTGTGCCGCTGGGGGTGATCGGCGCGCTTCTGGCTGCATCAATGCGAGGTTTAAACAATGACGTTTACTTCCAGGTTGGTCTGCTTACGACAATTGGTTTATCTGCCAAGAACGCCATACTGATCGTTGAGTTCGCCAAGGATCTCATGGATAAAGAAGGCAAAGGGATTATCGAAGCCACGCTTGAAGCCTCGCGTATGCGCCTGCGTCCTATCCTGATGACCTCCCTGGCATTCATTCTCGGTGTTATGCCTCTGGTCATCAGCAGCGGTGCAGGTAGCGGGGCACAAAATGCGGTCGGGACGGGTGTCATGGGCGGGATGTTGTCAGCCACTCTGTTGGCCATTTTCTTTGTTCCTGTTTTCTTTGTGGTTGTCCGGAGACGGTTTACAAAGCACAAGGATTAATGAAAATAAAAAGGCACCTCTGGTGCCTTTTTATTTTGAATAACAATATAATGAAACGCTTCATCTCCACATTTCCTCCATTAATAATTAGCCCCCACGCTTTTTCTCCATGATTTTTACAATCTACACAAATTGAGATTATTCCCCGTGCTGCATGGTATTAGTGCGGTGGTAAAATAATCATCAGTTCGTTAATTGCCGCATCGGCTCTGTAGCGAATAAGCGATCATATTGAGGTAACATCATGAAAAGATTCCTTTCCGTTGCACTTCTCGCTGCGCTGCTTGCTGGTTGCGCGCACGACTCTCCATGTGTACCGGTATACGACGATCAGGGCCGCCTGGTCCACACCAATACCTGTATGAAAGGCACCACTCAGGATAACTGGGAAACAGCAGGTGCAATAGCTGGAGGAGCCGCGGCAATCGCTGGCCTGACACTCGGTATAGTCGCCCTGACTAAATAAGAATTTTAAAAGCGCGCCGATGGTCGCGCTTTTTTTTTGCCGAATTCACGGCACGTATATACCTCATCACGAATGGCTTCACATATTATTTAAATTCAATACACTACCTTACTTCCCGCTATACATCCTTATCTGTATAGCCTCTGGCATAAATATTTAATTGATTTAACGCGGCAGCAAGCCAGTATACTCCATTCCAAAACTTCAGCTTCAGCAGGGTAAAACGCTTTCACACGTCCGTCAGATAATAACAGCGCCAGTTAGAATATCGAATAAGGGAATTGGTTTAGCTGGAGACATAACGCAAAAAGGCCATCCTTTCGGATGGCCTTTTTGCTTGTTTGATGTCTGGCAGTTCCCTACTCTCACATGGGGAGACCCCACACTACCATCGGCGCTACGGCGTTTCACTTCTGAGTTCGGCATGGGGTCAGGTGGGACCACCGCGCTAAAGCCGCCAGACAAATTCTTTTACTTCTTACCGAACTTTAACCTAAGTATAAAGTGGTGCTGATACCCAGAGTCGAACTGGGGACCTCACCCTTACCAAGGGTGCGCTCTACCAACTGAGCCATATCAGCACGCTAAATTTGATGCCTGGCAGTTCCCTACTCTCACATGGGGAGACCCCACACTACCATCGGCGCTACGGCGTTTCACTTCTGAGTTCGGCATGGGGTCAGGTGGGACCACCGCGCTAAAGCCGCCAG
>NZ_JAALCJ010000007.1 GCF_011078175.1 Enterobacter cloacae | reverse complement strand
TGAGCCATGATCAAACTCTTCAATTTAAAAGTTTGATGCTCAATGAATTAAACTTCGTAATGAATTACGTGTTCACTCGTTGAGACTTGGTATTCATTTATCGTCTTGCGACGTTAAGAATCCATGTCACTTTGAGTGCCCACACAGATTGTCTGATAAATTGTTAAAGAGCAGTGCCGCTTCGTTTTCGCTGCGGCGCGGGGTGTGCATATTACGCTTTCCCGCTTCAGAGTCAAGCGTTTATTTTGCTTTTCTCTGCTGACCCGGCGGCTTGCGTGCCGTTGTTCCGTGTCAGTGGAGGCGCATTATAGGGAGTTCTTCCGAAGTGACAAGAGGAAATTTAAAAAAAGTTTCTGACCGTGTTTTTTTTCACCAAAAGCGATGAGATCAAGCTACAAATTGTTCTATTTGATGTATCTGCAACCACAATCACACCTGAGATGGCATAATTAGCCGCATCACTATTTAAGGAATAAAAGCGATGCCATTAAGCGCACAACAGCTGGCAGCCCAAAAAAACCTGTCGTATGTGCTGGCAGAGAAACTTGCGCAGATGATCTTAGCGGGTAAATATGCGCCAGGTAGCATCCTGCCCAGCGAGATGGAACTGGGCGAGCAGTTTGGCGTAAGCCGTACCGCCGTTCGCGAAGCGGTAAAAACATTAACGGCGAAAGGTATGGTGCTTCCACGCCCGCGCATTGGCACCCGCGTTATGCCTCAAGGAAACTGGAACTTTCTCGATCAGGAATTACTCACCTGGTGGATGACCGAAGATAACTTTAACGAGGTCGTAGATCACTTTCTGGTCATGCGCAGCAGTCTTGAGCCTCAGGCCTGTCTACTTGCCGCCACGCTCGGCACGGCAGAGCAAAAAGCGCAGCTCAATACTTTCATGGAAGAGATGGTGAACCTGAAAAAGCACTTTAACCGCGAGCGCTGGATAGAGGTCGATATGGCCTGGCATGAACATATCTATAATATGAGCGCCAATCCTTTCCTGACCTCCTTTGCTTCTTTATTCCATTCTGTGTACCACACTTACTTTACCTCTATCACACAGGATGAGGTGGTGAAGCTGGATCTGCATCAGGCGATTGTCGATGCCATTCAGGAGAGCGACGGGCAGCGAGCCCTGAGTGCGTGTCAGGCGTTGCTGGCCGCGCCAACCCACCAGCAGGTAAATAAATGACAGAGAAAAAAGCACGCAGTATGGCCGGATTGCCGTGGATTGCAGCCATGGCGTTCTTTATGCAGGCACTGGATGCCACTATCCTCAATACCGCCCTTCCCGCCATAGCCCAAAGCCTTAACCGCTCCCCGCTGGCGATGCAATCCGCCATCATCAGTTATACCCTGACGGTGGCGATGCTTATTCCGGTCAGCGGCTGGCTGGCCGATCGTTTCGGTACGCGTAAAGTGTTCATGCTGGCGGTAACGTTGTTCACCCTCGGTTCTTTGGCTTGCGCCCTCTCCACCTCACTGACGGAACTGGTTATCTTCCGCGTTCTACAGGGGATAGGCGGCGCGATGATGATGCCCGTCGCGCGACTGGCGTTATTGCGCGCCTATCCGCGCAGCGAACTGCTCCCGGTACTCAACTTTGTGACGATGCCGGGGCTGGTCGGCCCGATACTTGGCCCGGTTCTTGGTGGTGTACTGGTGACCTGGGCAAGCTGGCACTGGATCTTCCTGATTAATATTCCGATTGGTGTGGCAGGGCTGATTTATGCCCGCAAATATATGCCGAACTTCACCACGCCAAGACGCAGCTTCGATATGGGCGGCTTCTTCCTGTTTGGCCTGAGCCTGGTTCTGTTCTCCAGCGGGATGGAGCTCTTTGGTGAGAAAATCGTAGCGACGTGGCTGGCGCTGGCCGTCATCCTCAGCGGTATATTGCTGTTCCTTCTATATATACGTCATGCGCGTCGCCATCCGACACCGCTTATTTCTTTATCTCTGTTTAACACCCGAACGTTTTCCGTCGGGATTGCGGGCAACATTGCCTCACGTCTGGGCACGGGCTGCGTACCGTTCCTGATGCCGCTGATGCTCCAGGTCGGTTTCGGCTATCCGGCCCTGATTGCTGGCTGCATGATGGCCCCCACAGCGATGGGCTCAATTCTGGCAAAATCGACGGTTACGCAGGTGCTGCGCTGGTTTGGCTATCGTAAGACGCTGGTTGGCGTGACGATCTTTATCGGATTGATGATTGCGCAGTTCTCCCTGCAATCTGCGGCCTTACCAATCTGGATGCTGATCCTGCCGCTGTTTGTGCTGGGAATGGCCATGTCGACGCAGTTTACGTCGATGAACACCATCACCCTTGCGGACCTCACCGACGAGAACGCCAGCAGCGGCAACAGCGTACTGGCGGTCACTCAACAGCTGTCAATCAGCCTCGGAGTTGCCGTGAGCGCGGCGGTACTGCGGTTTTATGAAGGGTTTGACGGCACAAATACCGTGGAGCAGTTCCACTATACCTTCATCACCATGGGCGCGCTTACCGTGGTATCGGCGGTGGTCTTTATGTTGTTAAAACCGAAAGATGGCCGGAACCTGATTAACGAGCGTCACAAAGAGAAGGCTAAACCGAACCGCGTTCCATCAGAACAGGAGTAAGCTGCAAACGTTGCTGTTGTAGCGTGGGCTGGGCCATGCGGTGGATCAACACATCGATGGCCAGCTCACCCAGTTCATCCTTCGGCTGATGAATGGTGGTCAGCGGCGGCGTCATGTAGCGCGCCAGTTCGATATCATCGTAACCGACGATAGCCATGTCGTCCGGAACACGTAATCCCGCCTGATAAAGCGCCTGGTAAGCTCCGAATGCCATCGCATCGTTACCGATAAACACCGCCTGCGGACGCGGCTCTTGCGCCAGCAGTTTCTGCATTGCTTCAAATCCACCGTTAAATTCGAAATCGCCAGTGATGCGATAGCCATCAGGAATGGCAAGCCCCGCCCGTTCCATGGCCGAAAGATAGCCTTCCAGACGCAAGCGCGCCGGGGTTTTATCCAGCGGGCCGGTAATACAGGCAATGCGGGTATGACCTTTATCGATCAGATGCTGAGTCGCCATATCGCCACCCAGCAGCGAGTTATCCTGGATCAGATCGCTGGTGCCGTCGAACGGCGCCCAGTCCATCATGACCGTGGGAATAGAGGGGTAGCGCTGAATGATCTCTTTAGAAGGTTGATGCGTTTCGGTACAGAGCAGCAGTAGCCCGTCGACGCGTTTTTGCATCAGCGTCTCCAGGTTACGGTTCATGCGCTGCTCATCGCCTTCGGTATTGCACAGCACCAGGCTGTAGCCGCGCTCGAAGCAGCTGCGCTCCACGCCGCGCACCAGTTCAGAATAAAAAGGGTTGGTACTGGCCGTGATCAGCATGCCGATGGTGCGCGTCTGGTTGAGCTTCAGGCTGCGGGCCAGCGCAGACGGCGCATAGTTGAGTTCTTTAATTGCAGCGTCAACTTTCTCCCGAATCGCCTCGCTGACGAAGCGATCGTTATTGATTACGTGGGAGACGGTCGAGGTAGAAACGCCCGCCATACGGGCGACATCTTTCATTGTGGCCAAGCGTTACCCCTGCTGACTTAAGAATTCATCAATCTCTTTACGCCAAGGAACAGAAGGCTGAGCGCCTTTACGCGTCACCGCAATCGCAGCGGCGGCATGCGCGAAGCGGATCGCGTCATCCATTGCTTTTCCTTCCAGCAGCGCCGTTACCAGTGCACCGTTGAAGGTGTCTCCTGCGGCGATAGTATCAATAGCTTTGACCTTAAAGCCCGGTACGCGACGGCCTTCGCCATTGACGCTAGCCCACACCCCACGGCTGCCGAGGGTGATTATTACGGTGCCGATGCCTTTTTCATGCAGTGCAAGCGCGGCACGCGCTGCATCGTCATCATTTTCGACACGGATACCCGTCAGCTTTTCCGCTTCGGTTTCGTTCGGGGTGATGATATCCACCAGCGCCAGCAGCTCGTCTGATAATACACGGGCAGGCGCAGGGTTAAGTACGACAGACGTATGATTTTCATGCGCAATTTTCGCAGCGGCCAGCACGCTTTCAACCGGTGACTCCAGCTGCATCAGCAGGGCTTCCGCTCCGGCGATGATTCCACGCTGCGCGTCGACGCGTTCAGTCGTTAACGCGGCGTTCGCCCCCGCATGAATACCGATGACATTCTCACCTTCCGCATTGACGAAAATCAGCGCCACGCCGGTAGATTCCCCTGCAACCACGCTGACAGACGCAATGTCGATGTTGTCGCTTGCCAGCTGTTTACGTACGCGCTCGCCGGTATCGTCATCACCCGTACAGGCGATAAACGCGATATTCGCCCCGCTGCGCCCGGCAGCAACCGCCTGGTTTGCGCCCTTACCGCCGAACGCCACCTGATACTGATTGCCGGTGACGGTTTCGCCCGGAGTGGGGAACGTTTCAAGGTTAAGAATGTGATCGGCATTGATACTGCCAAGGACGACGAGGTTGCCTGCGGTTTTCATGTATTGAGGTGTCCATCTGAGAGCGCCACCGGTCTTACCCGGTGGCGTATGCCACACTTTTCTTTTATTTGGTGTCCCTCAGGCAGCCAGCGACTGCCTGAATCGCCTTTACTGCTTAATGACCAGTTTCAGGTCAACAGGATATTTGGCCTGAACTTTTTCGCCCTTCAGCACTTTATCGGCAGTTTGCACGCCAGTCGCGCCAATCTGCTCAGGCAGCTGAGCGATGGTCGCAGCCAGTTTGCCATCATTTACTGCTTTTTCACCATCCGGCGTGCCGTCAAATCCGACAACCATCACATCTGATTTACCCGCAGTCTGGAGCGCACGCAGTGCACCGAGCGCCATTTCGTCGTTCTGTGCGAATACCGCCTGCACATCAGGATGCGCGGTCAGCAGGTTCTGCATGACGTTCAAACCCTTTGTACGGTCGAAGTCTGCCGGCTGGCTCGCCAGCACGTTGAATTTGTGCGCCGCTACAGCCTGCTGGAAACCTTCTCCACGTTCACGGGCCGCGGAAGTCCCGGCGATACCTTGTAATTCGATCACTTTCGCGCCTTCACCTGCCTTCTTAGCGATATAGTCACCGGCAATTTTACCGCCGAGTACGTTATCAGACGCAATGTGGCTGACTACGTCCCCTTTCGTTGCCTGACGGTCCAGGGTGATCACCGGGATCTTCGCCTGGTTTGCCATCTTCACGGCGTTACCGACCGCGTCGGAATCGGTTGGGTTGATCAGCAGGATTTTGGTACCACGAACGGTTAAGTCCTGAACGTTTGCCAGCTCTTTCGCCGGGTTGTTCTGAGAATCCAGCACTACCAGGTTGTAGCCCAGTTTGTCTGCTTCTTTCTGCGCGCCATCCTTCAGAGAGACGAAGAACGGGTTGTTCAGGGTAGAGACAACCAGCGCGATGGTGTCCTTCGCCATGGCGTTAGCACTTACGGTTGCGCTCAGCGCGACAGCAGAAACCAGGGTAGCCAGTTTTTTCATGTTCATATCTAAGATGTCCTGTAGTGTCGTCAGTTACTGTTTTTTGTTGTCTACCAGTACCGCCAGCAAAATCACCACTGCCTTAACGATCATCTGGTAATAGGAGGAAACACCTAACAAATTCAAACCATTATTCAGGAAACCGAGGATCAGTGCGCCGATCAATGTCCCAACAATGCGACCTTTACCACCCGCAAGGCTCGTACCGCCCAGAACCACTGCCGCGATGGCATCCAGCTCATAGCCCGTCCCCGCCGTTGGCTGTGCGGAGGAGAGGCGCGCCACTTCAATGATGCCCGCCAGAGACGCCAGCAGGCCGCACAGGGAGTAAACGATAATTTTGACTTTATTAACGCTGATACCTGACAGGCGCGTTGCCGCTTCGTTACCGCCCAGCGCATAGATATAACGACCCAGACGGGTATGGTGCAGCATGTACCACGCCGCCAGGAAGACGATAGCCATGATCCAGACCGGGGTCGGGACGCCCAGCGGGCGACCGATACCGAACCAGCCAAACAGATCGGCATTATCGGTAAAGCCGGTATTAATCGGGCTGCCGTTGGTATACACCATGGTCACACCGCGCAGCAGCAGCATCATCACCAGCGTGGCGATGAACGCCTGAACGCGACCTTTCGCCACAATCACGCCGGTTACGGCGCCAATTGCCGCACCTGCCGCCAGCGCAGCGGCAACGGCCACCAGCGCGTTGACCTCAATACCGACAATCGACGCGGCGATCGCGCCGGTGAGGGCCAGCAGGGAACCGACGGACAGATCGATACCCGAGGTCAAAATCACCAGCGTCATCCCCACCGCCATAATGGCGTTGACGGAGGTCTGCTGAAGAATGTTGAACAGGTTATTGACGGTAAAAAAGTTCGGGCTCATGGTCGAGACAATCGCGATCAGCACCAGCAGGGCAATCAGCGATTTTTGTTCCATCAGCCACGCCTTTGTGAAATAGCGGCGACCAGAAACAGCCTGGGTAGTCATCTTCTTACTCCTGATTCACGCGATTAAGCTTGCCCACAGCGGCAGCCATCAGAACTTCCTGGGTGGCCTGCTCGCGAGTGAATTCACCGCCGAGATGCCCTTCATGCATGACGATAATACGATCGCTCATGCCTAATACTTCTGGCATCTCGGAAGAGACCAGAATGATGCTCAGACCGTCGGCCTTGAACTGGTTAATCAGCTGATAGATCTCTTTTTTTGCGCCCACGTCCACGCCGCGGGTTGGCTCATCGAGGATCAACACTTTCGGGCGCGTCATCAGCCCGCGGGCAATCGCCACTTTCTGCTGATTCCCGCCGGACAACAGGCCAATCGCCTGCTCCATCGATGGGGTTTTAACGTTAAAGAGACGGATAAAATCGCTGACCGCCTGCTGCTCATCTTTGTGTTTCAGGCTGCCGACGCTGCGGCTAAAATAGCCTAACGCAGTCAGGGACATGTTCTCTTTTACCGACATGCCCAGCACTAAGCCGTCACGCTTACGGTCTTCGGAGATATAGACGATGCCGTTCGCCAGGCCATCCTGCGGCGAGCGGGTGACCACCTCATGGCCGTCAAGGGTAACGTAGCCGCTGGTGCGCGGCAGTGCGCCATAGAGCACTTTCATCAGTTCAGTACGCCCCGCGCCCATCAGGCCCGCGACGCCGAGGATCTCGCCCTGGCGCAGGGTAAAGGAAACGTCGTTGACGCCCGGCCCACAGAGGTTATCCACCTTCAGGCGGATCTCTCCCGGCGCTTTATCCAGACGCGGATACTGGTCTTCGAGCTTACGCCCTACCATCATTTCGATAAGCGAATCTTCGGTCAGGGTGGCCACTTCACGCTCGGCAATAAACTGCCCGTCGCGAAACACGGTGACGTCGTCGCAGATCTCGAAGATCTCTTTCATGCGGTGAGAGATATAAACAATGCCGCGCCCCTGGGATTTTAGTTCGCGGATAACGCGGAACAGGGATTCGGTTTCGGTATCGGTCAGGGCGTCGGTCGGTTCATCCATGATGATGACCTTTGACTCGAAGCTCAGCACCTTCGCGATTTCCACCATCTGCTGATCGCCGATAGAGAGGTCGCCCACCAGGCGGTCGCTCTTAAAGCGCAGATTCAGCTTCGCCAGCAGTTTATCCGCTTCGGCATACATCGTTTTCCAGTCGATTTTGCCAAACCGGTTCACATACTCACGGCCGAGGAAGATGTTCTCCGCAATGGTGAGCTGCGGGATCAGGTTCAGCTCCTGGTGGATGATGCCGATGCCCGCTTCCTGAGAGGATTTCGGGCCGTTGAAGGTGGTCTCTTTACCCAGCCACAGCAGCGAACCGGCATCGCGTTGGTAGATACCGGTCAGCACTTTCATCATGGTGGATTTGCCCGCGCCGTTTTCGCCCACCAGCGCCATGACGCGCCCGGAATAAACGTTCAGCGCCGCGCCAGAGAGGGCTTTTACGCCCGGGAACGACTTATCGATCCCTTTGAGTTGCAGTAATGCGTCCATGATGGCCTCAGAAGGTGACGCCAGCACAGAGAATGATATTCGCATACGGGGAACACTCCCCGCTGCGAATCACCGCCTGACTGTCTGCGGTTTGTTGTTTGAACTGCTCGTGCGTTGTGTAACGAATTTCTATGGTGTTTCCCTGGTGCTGTTGCAGTTGCTCAATGTGGCTGAGCAACGTTTCGTGGAGTTGCGGATTATGTTGTTTGATTTCCGCCGCGAGAATGGCCGCCTCAACCTGCATCTCCGCGGTGACCACTTCGAGTACCTGCATGAACGAGGGTACGCCCTGCGTTAATGCCATATCGATACGGGTTGTGCTGCGCGGAACCGGTAAGCCTGCATCGCAAACCACCAGCGTATCGGTATGCCCAAGACGGGAAATCACCGATGAGATTTCTGAGTTGAGTACTTTGCCTTTCTTCATTTTTTGCTCCACTAGCGAAACGTTTCGCTAAAAACAGTGTAGCCGCAGAAGTGTTCAGAAAACCATCATGACGTAACGGATTTGTGATCAACGTCGAAACGTTTCGCTAAGTAAAATGCAGAGGAGGTAAATGCAAAACGGTAACCTGACGGTTACCGTTTTTTATGGTTGCGCCCTCTCCCTGTGGGAGAGGGTCGGGGAGCGGGCATCAGGCCGCACGGAGACTTAAATCTCGACCTGCGTTCCCAGCTCAATCACGCGATTAGGCGGGATCTCAAACTGATCAGGCGCACGCAGGGCGTTACGTTGCAGAATGAGATACAGCTTGCCGCGCAGGCGCAGATACCATGGTCGCTTGCCGATGATCAGCGACTCGTGGGACATAAAGAACGACGTCTCCATCATGCGGCAACTCAGACCTTCCAGACCGCAGCGGTGGAACACCTCTTCCACGTTCGGCGTTTCGCGCCAGCCGTAGCTTGCCACCACGCGCCAGAAGGTTGGCGACAGCTGTTCAATCTGAACGCGACGCACGTTGTGAACGTACGGCGCATCTTCAGTACGCAGCGTCAGCAGGATCACGCGCTCGTGCAGCACTTTGTTGTGCTTGAGGTTATGCATCAGCGCAAACGGGATCACGTTCAGCGCGCGAGACATATACACCGCCGTGCCCGGCACACGCACCGGCGGAGATTTCTCCAGCGAGGCGATCATCGCCTCCAGAGAGTTACCGTGCTCATGCATACGACGCAGCAGGCGGAAACGTTCGCTCTTCCACGTCGTCATCACAATAAACATCACCAGGCCCAGCGTCAGCGGCAGCCAGCCACCGGAGACAATCTTGTCGAGGTTCGCAGAGAACAGCGGCACGTCGATGCAGAGGAAGCCAACCAGGATCAGCCCCACGAGGAACTTATTCCAGTGCCAGTTACGGTACGCCACGGTGGTGGAGAGAATAGAGGTTAACACCATCGTTCCGGTCACCGCGATACCGTACGCCGCCGCCAGGTTACTGGAGTGCTCAAAGCTGACGATAACAATCACCACCGCGAAATAGAGCAGCCAGTTGACGAACGGAATGTAGATCTGACCGGACTCCATTTCCGAGGTATGAATAATGCGCATAGGAGAGAGATACCCCAGACGCACGGCCTGACGCGTCAGGGAGAAGACGCCGGAAATAACGGCCTGAGAGGCAATGACCGTCGCCAGCGTCGCCAGGATCAGCATCGGAACCAGCGCCCAGTCCGGCGCCAGAAGGAAGAACGGGTTTTTAATCGCTTCAGGATGAGCAAGCAGCAGCGCGCCCTGACCGAAGTAATTCAGCACCAGTGAAGGCAATACCACGCTAAACCAGGCGACGCGAATAGGGAGTTTCCCGAAGTGGCCCATATCCGCATACAGCGCTTCAACACCCGTAATGGAAAGCACCACCGCGCCCAGCGCCACAAACGACACCACTTTATATTCAAGGAAGAAATGCACCGCCCACATTGGGTTCAACGCGTGCAGGACATCCGGGTTGGCGATTATACTACGTAAGCCCAGCGCCGCCAGGATCAGGAACCACGCCAGCATGATAGGCGCGAATAGCTTACCCACCAGCCCGGTACCGTGTTTTTGTATAGCAAACAGCAACGTCAGCACGATAATAGCGAGTGGCACCACCCACGTATCAAGCTGTGGCGCGATAATCTCCAGCCCTTCTATGGCCGACATCACCGAAATCGCTGGCGTAATCACGACTTCCCCATAGAAGAAGCTGCCGCCAATCAGGCCGATGATGACCAGTACGGAGGTCATTCTTGCAGACGTATTGCGCCCGGCAAGGGACATCAGGGTCAGAATACCGCCCTCGCCCGCGTTATCAGCCCGCATAACGAAAGAGAGATACTTAAGGGAGACCACCAGGATCAGCAGCCAGAAGATGAGCGAAAGGAAACCAAATACGGCGTCACGCTCTACACCAAAACCAAACTGACCGGACAGACATTCACGAAGCGTATAAAGCGGGCTGGTGCCAATATCACCGTAGACAACCCCGATCGCCGCAAGCGTTACTGCGGGTAATGATTGCTTATTATCAGTGCTCATAGACTAGTCTTTTCGTTTGAATAACAAATGTGTGCTTAGTCCCTTGGCCCACAAAAAGCGCACAGTATGCACGATTCAATGCAAAATCGTACCCCTAAATACAGCCGCGTTAATGTAGCGCAAAGAAAATAGCGCCGCACTTCAACCTATTACCAGGCCAGACCGAAACGTCTATACTCGCTTCAATTAGCCGCCACGACGGCGAAAGGATGCAAAACTATTATGGCTCACTCACATTTATTAGCAGAAAGAATTTCCCGCCTCAGCAATGCGCTTGAGAAAGGCCTTTACGAGCGTAGCCACGCCATTCGCCTCTGCTTACTGGCGGCGCTAAGCGGGGAAAGCGTGTTTCTGCTGGGGCCGCCGGGCATTGCCAAAAGTCTGATCGCACGCCGCCTCAAATTCGCTTTCCAGAACGCGCGCGCATTCGAGTATTTGATGACACGCTTCTCCACGCCGGAAGAAGTTTTCGGCCCGCTCTCCATTCAGGCGCTAAAAGATGAGGGACGCTATGAACGTCTGACGGCGGGCTATCTCCCGGAAGCGGAAATCGTTTTTCTTGATGAGATCTGGAAAGCCGGCCCGGCCATTCTGAATACCCTGCTGACGGCAATTAACGAACGCCGATTCCGCAACGGCGCCAGCGAAGAGAAGATCCCCATGCGCCTGCTGGTGGCCGCGTCAAACGAACTGCCCGAAGCCGACAGCAGCCTGGAAGCGCTGTATGACCGTATGCTGATCCGCCTGTGGCTGGATAAAGTCCAGGATAAATCAAACTTCCGTTCTATGCTGGTAAGCCAGCAGGATGAAAACGAAAACCCGGTGGCAGCGTCATTGCAGGTCACGGACGAGGAATACCACCAGTGGCAGGAGGAGATCGGCAAGATAAAACTGCCCGATCCCGTTTTTGAGCTGATCTTCATGCTGCGCCAGCAGCTTGATTTACTGCCCTCCGCGCCGTATGTCTCCGATCGTCGCTGGAAAAAAGCCATCCGCCTGCTCCAGGCAAGCGCGCTGTTTAGCGGCCGCGATGCTGTCGCTCCCATCGATCTGATCCTGCTGAAAGACTGCCTGTGGCATGACGCAGAAGGAATGAATCTGATGCAGCAGCAGCTGGACGTTTTGATGACCAGACACGCGTGGGGCCAGCAATCCATGCTTAATCAACTGGGGGCGATTGCCCAACGTCGCCTTCAGCTCCAGCAGCAGCAAAGTGACAAGACCGCGCTGAAGGTGAACCGTCTTGGCGGGATGTTTGCCCGTAAACCGCACTACGAACTGCCAGCCGGGCTGACTGACGCCTCGCTCACGCTTCTTCTTCAGCAGCCGCTGAAGCTTCATGATATGCAGGTTGTGCATGTGACGATCGAACGCGTTGCGCTGGTACAGTGGCTGGATAAAGGCGGTGAGATCCGCGGTAAACTCAACGGTATCGGCTTTGCACAGCCGCTGTCGATGGAAGTCGACAGCAGCCAGCACCTTGTGATCCGCGACGTCAGCCTTCAGGGATCGCGCCTGGCGATGCCGGGCACGGCCTCCGATACTGTTCCGGAGGAGATCAAACAGCAGCTCGACGCGCTGGATAACGAATGGCATCAGCAGCACACGCGCTTCAGCGAGCAGCAGAAATGCCTCTTTATCCATAGCGACTGGTTAGGTCGCATTGAAGCCAGCTTGCAGGATGTCAGCGCGCAGATCAAACAGGCGCGTCAATGCTAACGCTGGACACGCTTAACGTCATGCTGGCGGTTAGCGAGGAGGGGTTGATCGAAGAGGTCGTCATTACCCTGCTCGCTTCACCGCAGCTGGCGGCCTTCTTTGAAAAATTTCCGAAGCTCCGAAAAGCAATGACGGACGATCTTCCCCGCTGGCGCGATAACCTGCGTCAGCGGTTTAAGGAGACGGAAGTTCCGCCGGAACTGACAGAGGAAGTGGCTGGTTACCAGCAGTGCCAGCGGCTTTCAACGCCGCAGTTTATTGCTCAGCTTCAGCAAACCCTGACGCTGCTGGATAACGTTCACTCCCCGTTTGCCAGCCAGGCCAGAGCGCTGGTCACGGACAACCCCAGCTTTACTCCCGCCCTGCATACCCTGTTTTTACAGCGCTGGCGTCTGAGCCTCGTGGTTCAGGCCACGGCGCTTAATCAGCAGTTGCTGGACGAAGAGCGCGAACAGTTGCTCAGTGAGGTCCAGGAGCGAATGACTCTGAGCGGCCAGTTAGAACAGGTGCTGGTGGAGAATGAAAACGCCGCCGGTCGACTCTGGGATATGAGTGCCGGCCAGTTAAAGCGGGGCGATTATCAGCTGATCGTGAAGTACGGTGACTTTCTGGCACAACAGCCGGAGCTGATGAAGCTCGCAGAACAGCTCGGCCGCTCCCGGGAGGCCCGGTCGGTCCCAAAGAAAGATGCGCCGATGGAGACCTTCCGCACGCTGGTACGCGAACCCTCCACCGTACCGGAGCAGGTGGACGGGTTACAGCAAAGCGATGACATCCTGCGCCTGCTGCCTACGGAACTCAGCACGCTGGGAATGACCGAACTGGAGTATGAGTTTTATCGCCGGCTGGTGGAAAAACAGCTCATTACCTATCGACTGCACGGTGAAGCCTGGCGCGAGAAGATCAGCCAGCGTCCGGTTGTGCACCACGATTTTGACGAACAGCCGCGCGGCCCATTCATTGTTTGCGTCGATACGTCTGGATCGATGGGGGGCTTTAATGAACAGTGCGCAAAAGCATTCTGCCTGGCCCTGATGCGCGTGGCACTCGCCGATCGTCGTCGCTGCTACGTCATGCTCTTTTCCAGCGAAGTTGTGGGGTATGAACTGACCAGCCCACAGGGGCTGGAGCAGGCGATCCGCTTTTTAAGCCAGCGCTTTCGCGGCGGCACCGATCTGGCCAGCTGTTTTCGCAGCATCATTGAGCGCATGCAGGGCGGTGACTGGTACGACGCGGATGCGGTGGTGATTTCCGATTTTATTGCCCAGCGGCTGCCGGATGACGTGGTGAATAAGGTGAAGGAGTTACAGCGGGTGCATCAGCACCGGTTCCATGCCGTGGCGATGTCTGCACATGGAAAACCCGGCATCATGCGCATTTTCGATCACATCTGGCGCTTTGATACCGGGTTGCGTAGCCGCCTGCTCAGACGCTGGCGGCGTTAATTAAAGAAGAGAACCGACGCTTTCACGTACCTGCTGCGGCCAGACACCACACTGCACCTGACCGATATGGGACAGTTGCAGCAGCAGCATGGTCAGACGAGACTGGCCAATACCGCCGCCGATGGTCTGCGGCATTTCACCGCGCAGCAGTGCCTGGTGCCACTCCAGTTGCAGACGATCTTCATCCCCGGTCACGGCCAGCTGACGCTTCAGTGCTTCAGCATCCACGCGGATCCCCATCGAGGAGAGTTCAAACGCATCTTCAAGAACCGGGTTCCAGACCAGAATATCGCCGTTCAGACCGGCATATTCGCTTTCGCCCACGGTGCTCCAGTCATCGTAATCCGGCGCACGCACGTCGTGACGTTTACCATCAGACAACTTCCCGCCAATGCCGATCAGGAATACCGCGCCCAGCTCTTTGGCGATCGCCCGCTCGCGGCCTTTGGCATCCAGAACCGGGAAACGGCTCAGCAATTCCTGGCTGTGAACAAAGTGGATCGTTTCCGGCAGGAACGGAGCCAGACCAAACTCTTTGCTTACGGCCGCTTCGGTTGCTTTGATCCCCGCATAGATGGCCTCAACGGTGGATTTCAGCGTACCGACGTGACGTTCGCCATCTCCCATTACGCGCTCCCAGTCCCACTGGTCAACGTAGACAGAGTGAATCGGGGAGAGGCGGTCTTCATCGGGGCGAAGGGCTTTCATGTGCGTGTAAAGCCCTTCGCCCGCGCTGAAGTCGTGTTGTCCCAGGGTTTGACGCTTCCACTTCGCCAGGGAATGAACCACTTCGAACTGGGCATCTGGCAGTGTTTTCACTTTTACCTGTACCGCTTTTTCGCAACCAGACAAGTTATCCTGCGTCCCGTCACCCACGCGGCTCAGAATCGGCGCCTGAACTTCAATAAGGCCAAGCTTCTCCTCCAGCTGGCGGGAAAAATGGGATTTAACGAAACTGATCTGGCGTTGTTTTGCGATGTAAGCGGTTTTCATTATTTATACTCCTGCGTCCTGTTGATAATGATTAAGCAACAGAAAAGGCGCTTAATTCAATAACCCATCAACAAAAAGCCGCCTTCACTTTTGATTCGTTAAAATAAGACGCTAGAATAGAAGGAATCATTAATCTTCATAAGAAAAACCTATGGAAAATTATCAGATCGACAATCTGGACCGCGGCATCCTGGAGGCGCTCATGGCCAACGCACGCACCGCGTATGCCGAACTGGCGAAACAATTTGGCGTCAGCCCGGGGACCATTCACGTTCGCGTCGAGAAAATGAAGCAGGCAGGGATCATCACCGGCGCACGCATTGACGTCAGCCCGAAGCAACTCGGCTACGACGTCTGCTGCTTCATTGGCATTATTCTGAAAAGCGCCAAAGATTACCCCTCCGCGCTGGAGAAACTGAACGCGCTGGATGAAGTCACCGAGGCGTACTACACCACCGGGCACTACAGCATCTTTATAAAGGTGATGTGCCGATCCATCGACGCCCTCCAGCAGGTACTTATCAACAAGATCCAAACAATCGATGAAATTCAGTCCACCGAAACCCTGATCTCCCTGCAAAACCCGATCATGCGTACTATCCGCCCGTGATCGGGCAATTTCATTCCCACATTTTCCACAGGTAGATCCCAGCTCGTTCACAGCGTACAATGGCCGCCTCTTTATCTGAGCGAGCGATCAATGGCGGACATTACTCTTATCAGCGGCAGCACCCTGGGCGGTGCGGAATATGTAGCGGAACATCTGGCTGAGAAGCTGGAAGATGCGGGCTTTTCTACACAAACGCTGCACGGACCGCTGCTGGAAGATCTCCCGACTGACGGGGTCTGGCTGCTGATCACCTCCACGCACGGCGCGGGCGATCTGCCGGATAACCTGCAACCTTTATATGACGAACTGCTGGAACAACAGCCCGATCTGTCAAACGTCCGGTTTGGCGCTGTGGGGATCGGCAGCCGTGAATATGACACTTTCTGTGGCGCCATAGAGAAAGTTGAAGCTGCGGTGACCGCCTGCGGAGCAAAACAGCTGGGTGAAACGCTGAAGATCAACATCCTCGATCATGACATTCCCGAAGATCCAGCTGAGATCTGGCTCGCGGAATGGAAAAATTTACTCAAAAACGATTAAAGATCGTGCGATCAGATGTGGATAACTCTGGTTAAAAGCTCGTATTAAGCCGTAGTTATCCAAAGAACAACGTTGGTTTAGTTTTTGACCTGTGTATAAAGTGGCGATCTGATCCCAGCTTATACGGTCCAGGATCACCGATCATTCACAGCAAACGATCCTTCCTAACTGCATGATCTTATTTATGGGATCGGACTTATCCACAAAGGTCTGCGATCCTAATAAGAGATCACAATAGAACAGATCTCTAAATAAAAAGATCTTCTTTTTAATAGCCCAGGATCCCAATGCTTTCTCGAAAGACTAAAGTTGAGTAGAATCCACGGCCCGGGCTTCAATCCATTTTCATACCGCTTTACGCGAGGCAGACCACCATGTTTTATCAGGATCCTTTTGACGTCATCATCATTGGCGGGGGTCACGCAGGCACTGAGGCCGCAATGGCCGCAGCGCGAATGGGTCAGCAGACCCTGCTTTTGACACACAATATCGACACGCTGGGACAAATGTCCTGTAATCCGGCGATTGGCGGCATTGGGAAAGGACACCTGGTAAAAGAAGTGGATGCGCTTGGCGGCCTGATGGCGAAAGCGATCGATCATGCCGGCATCCAGTTTAGGATACTAAACGCGAGTAAAGGTCCCGCTGTTCGCGCCACCCGTGCACAGGCAGACCGCGTTCTTTACCGGCAGGCTGTACGCACCGCGCTGGAGAACCAACCGAACCTGATGATCTTCCAGCAGGCAGTGGAAGATCTTATCGTAGAGAACGATCGTGTAGTCGGCGCTGTGACCCAGATGGGTCTCAAGTTCCGCGCAAAAGCGGTGGTGCTGACCGTCGGGACATTCCTGGACGGTAAAATCCATATTGGTCTGGACAACTACAGCGGTGGCCGTGCTGGCGATCCGCCGTCGATTCCGCTGTCTCGTCGTCTGCGTGAGCTGCCGCTGCGCGTAAGCCGCCTGAAAACCGGTACGCCGCCGCGTATTGATGCACGCACCATTGATTTCAGCGTGCTGGCACAGCAGCATGGCGATAACCCGATGCCGGTGTTCTCGTTCATGGGCAATGCGGCGCAACATCCGCAGCAGGTGCCGTGCTACATCACACACACCAATGAAAAAACCCATGACGTGATCCGCAATAACCTCGATCGCAGCCCAATGTACGCCGGCGTGATCGAAGGGATCGGCCCACGTTATTGCCCGTCGATCGAAGACAAAGTGATGCGCTTTGCCGATCGTAACCAGCACCAGATCTTCCTCGAACCGGAAGGGCTGACCTCTAACGAAATTTACCCAAACGGCATCTCCACCAGCCTGCCGTTCGACGTGCAGATGCAGATTGTGCGTTCAATGCAGGGCATGGAAAACGCGAAGATTGTTCGCCCAGGCTACGCTATTGAGTACGATTTCTTCGATCCGCGTGACCTGAAGCCGACGCTGGAAAGCAAATTCATCCAGGGTCTGTTCTTCGCAGGCCAGATTAACGGCACCACCGGGTATGAAGAAGCCGCCGCACAGGGTCTGCTTGCCGGTCTGAATGCCGCTCGCTTCTCTGCCGAGAAAGAGGGCTGGGCACCGGCGCGTTCTCAGGCTTACCTGGGCGTACTGGTCGACGATCTCTGCACGCTGGGGACTAAAGAACCGTACCGCATGTTTACCTCTCGTGCGGAATATCGCCTGATGCTGCGCGAAGACAACGCCGATCTTCGTCTGACCGAAATCGGTCGCGAGCTGGGTCTGGTGGATGACGAACGCTGGGCGCGCTTTAACGAGAAGCTGGAGCGTATCGAACAGGAACGTCAGCGCCTGAAAACCACGTGGGTTAATCCACAGGCAGAAACCGCTGCCGAAGTGAACGCTCACTTAACTGCGCCGCTCTCGCGTGAAGCCAGTGGTGAAGATCTGCTGCGCCGTCCGGAAGTGACCTACGAAAATCTGGTGAAACTCACCGCGTTCGCCCCGGGTCTTGAAGATGCAGAAGCGGCTGAGCAGGTCGAAATTCAGGTGAAATACGAAGGTTACATTGCGCGTCAGCAGGATGAGATCGAAAAACAGCAGCGCAACGAAAACACGCTGCTGCCGGAAATGCTGGACTACCGTCAGGTGACGGGCCTGTCTAACGAAGTGATCGCTAAGCTGAACGATCACAAACCTGTGTCGATTGGCCAGGCCTCACGCATCTCCGGCGTCACACCTGCCGCGATTTCGATTCTGCTGGTGTGGCTGAAAAAGCAGGGCATGCTGCGCCGCAGCGCGTAATGCTCTGAAAATTGCCCGGTGGCGCTGCGCTTACCGGGCCTACTGAACCCATAGGGCGGGTTAGCGAAGCGCCACCCGCCACTTAAGTTTCCCAACAGGTATTCACCGTGCTCAATAAACTCTCTCGTCTGCTGGAACAGGCAGGTATTTCGCTCACCGATCATCAGAAAAATCAGCTGGTGGCCTATGTCGATATGCTGAACAAATGGAACAAAGCGTACAACCTTACCTCCGTACGCGATCCCAACGAGATGCTGATTCGCCATATTCTCGATAGCATCGTGGTGGCACCGTATCTGAACGGTGAACGGTTTATCGACGTGGGAACCGGTCCTGGCTTGCCGGGCGTTCCGTTGTCTATTGTTCGACCAGAAAGTCATTTCACACTGCTGGACAGCCTTGGCAAGCGCGTACGCTTTTTACGCCAGGTTCAGCATGAACTAAAGCTGGAAAACATCACGCCCGTGCAGAGCAGGGTAGAGGCGTTTCCGGCTGAGCCACCGTTTGACGGCGTTATCAGCCGTGCGTTTGCCTCACTCAATGACATGGTGAGCTGGTGCAAACACCTGCCGGCGGAGAACGGACGTTTTTATGCGCTGAAAGGGCAACTTCCGGGAGACGAAATCGAGCAGCTTCCGGACGGTTTTGCTGTCGAATCCATTGAGAAACTCCAAATCCCTCAGCTCGAGGGTGAACGACATTTGGTGATAATTAAGCCAAACTCTTTTTAAAAATTTAATTAAAAATGTGGAATTTGTGCTGTTCCGATCGTGTTAAAAAGCAGCACATCCAGTCAGATTTGGCCGTTGTTAATTTAACCTTGTTGTTACCATGGATTTTCTTGCTATTAACCTGAGGTGATTCATTCACCATGAAGATAATCAACAATGAAAATATCAGTCTGCTAAAAGTGGGAGCGGGCAACAAGAATGTAATGTTAAATATTTATTAAGAATGTCAATAAAAGGTTTTTGTTGTATACGGGTGTGTTTTAAAAATAGTTACTGGTTTTTTGCTTTAATTTCATAAAGATGAAATTAAACGTTTTACGTCTTTGATAAATACCACTTTATCGCAAATGTGCATTTTGTGATCTCGTGCACGCTTTATCATCAACGTTTTCGCGCTGTTTGCAGTTTTGCCTGAAGCACGGCACTAAGGTCAAAAGTTGAAAAATAGCACTGGGGAAAAATATTTAAACATTTATTCACCTTTTCGCTACTTAATGTTTGAAATCACGGGTACGCACCGTATAATTTGACCGCTTTTTGATGCTTGACTCTGAGCCTTAAAGGACGTTTTATACGACACGCGGCATACCTCGAAGGGAGCAGGAGTAAAAACGTGATGTCTGTGTCGCTCTTGAGTAGAAACGTTGCTCGTAAGCTTCTGTTCATTCAGTTTCTGGCTGTGATAGCAAGTGGACTGCTGTTTAGCCTCAAAGACCCCTTCTGGGGCATTTCCGCCGCGTGCGGAGGTTTGGCGGTAGTACTGCCAAACGTGTTGTTTATGATTTTTGCCTGGCGTCATCAGGCGCATACACCCGCCAAAGGCCGCGTGGCCTGGTCCTTCGCTCTCGGCGAAGTGTGTAAGGTGTTGCTGACCTTTGCTCTACTGGTGATGGCGCTGGCGGTTTTGAAAGTGGTATTCATGCCGCTGATAGCAACGTGGGTTTTGGTGCTGGTGGTACAAGTTCTGGCTCCAGCTGTAATCAATAACAAAGGGTAAAAGGCATCATGGCTTCAGAAAATATGACGCCGCAGGATTACATAGGTCACCATCTGAATAACCTTCAGATGGACCTGCGTACATTCTCGCTGGTGGATCCACATAACCCCCCGGCCACCTTCTGGACGATCAACATCGACTCCATGTTCTTCTCGGTGGTTTTGGGTCTTCTGTTCCTGGCCATGTTCCGCAGCGTTGCTAAAAAGGCGACCAGCGGTGTTCCAGGGAAATTCCAGACGTTCATCGAGATGATCATCGGCTTCGTCCATGGCAGCGTGAAAGACATGTACCATGGTAAGAGCAAGCTGATTGCTCCGCTGGCCCTGACCGTGTTCGTTTGGGTATTCCTGATGAACCTGATGGACCTTCTGCCTATCGATTTCTTACCTTGGATCGGTGAGCACGTTCTCGGTCTGCCTGCACTGCGCGTGGTTCCGTCTGCCGACGTGAACATCACCCTGTCGATGGCGCTGGGCGTATTTATCCTCATTCTGTTCTACAGCATCAAAATGAAAGGCGTAAGCGGCTTTGTGAAAGAGCTTACCTTGCAGCCGTTCAACCACTGGGCGTTTATTCCGGTCAACCTGATCCTGGAAGGCGTTAGCCTGCTGTCCAAACCTGTTTCACTAGGTCTGCGACTGTTCGGCAACATGTATGCGGGTGAGCTGATTTTCATTCTGATCGCGGGTCTTCTGCCGTGGTGGTCACAGTGGATTCTTAATGTGCCATGGGCCATTTTCCACATCCTGATCATTACGCTGCAAGCCTTTATCTTCATGGTTCTGACGATCGTCTATCTGTCGATGGCGTCTGAAGAGCACTGATTTTTTACCAACACTACTACGTTTTAATTGAAACAAACTGGAGACTGTCATGGAAAACCTGAATATGGATCTGCTGTACATGGCTGCCGCTGTGATGATGGGTCTGGCGGCTATCGGTGCTGCGATCGGTATCGGCATCCTCGGAGGTAAATTCCTGGAAGGCGCAGCGCGTCAACCTGATCTGATTCCTCTGCTGCGTACTCAGTTCTTTATCGTTATGGGTCTGGTGGATGCAATCCCAATGATCGCTGTAGGTCTGGGTCTGTACGTGATGTTTGCTGTCGCGTAGTAGTTGTTTTAAAACCCCAAGCCACAGAAATTTAAGAGGTATTGTGCTGTGAACATGAACGCAACAATCCTCGGCCAGGCCATCGCGTTTATTCTCTTTGTCTGGTTCTGCATGAAGTATGTATGGCCGCCTTTAATGGCTGCCATCGAAAAACGTCAGAAAGAAATTGCTGACGGTCTGGCTTCCGCAGAACGCGCTAAGAAAGATTTGGACCTTGCACAGGCCAACGCGACAGACCAGCTGAAAAAAGCGAAAGCTGAAGCTCAGGTAATCATTGAACAGGCTAACAAACGCCGTTCTCAGATCCTGGACGAAGCCAAAGCTGAAGCAGAACAGGAACGTACTAAGATCGTGACACAGGCTCAGGCTGAAATTGAAGCTGAGCGTAAACGTGCTCGTGAAGAACTGCGTAAGCAGGTTGCGATTCTGGCTGTTGCTGGCGCCGAGAAGATCATCGAACGTTCCGTGGATGAAGCTGCTAACAGCGACATCGTGGACAAACTTGTCGCTGAACTGTAAGGAGGGAGGGGCTGATGTCTGAATTTGTTACGGTAGCTCGCCCCTACGCCAAAGCAGCTTTTGACTTTGCTGTCGAACACCAAAATGTCGATCGCTGGCAGAATATGCTGGCGTTTGCCGCTGAGGTGACGAAAAACGAACAAATGGCCGAGTTGCTTTCTGGTGCGCTAGCGCCTGAAACCCTCGCCGCGTCGTTTATCGCCGTGTGCGGAGAGCAACTGGATGCCAACGGCCAGAACCTGATTAAGGTGATGGCGGAAAATGGTCGTCTCCGTGTGCTCCCGGATGTTCTTGAGCAGTTTGAGCACTTACGTGCCCTCAGTGAAGCTACCGCAGAAGTCGAAGTGACTTCCGCGACTGAACTGAGTGACGAACAGCTTGCGAAAATCACCGCCGCGATGGAAAAACGTCTGTCACGCAAAGTTAAGCTGAATTGCAAAATCGATAAGTCTGTAATGGCAGGCGTAATCATCCGCTCGGGTGATATGGTCATTGATGGCAGCGTACGCGGCCGTCTTGAGCGCCTTGCAGACGTCTTGCAGTCTTAAGGGGACTGGAGCATGCAACTGAATTCCACCGAAATCAGCGAACTGATCAAGCAGCGCATTGCTCAGTTCAGTGTTGTGAGTGAAGCTCACAACGAAGGTACTATTGTTTCTGTAAGTGACGGTGTTATCCGCATCCACGGCCTGGCCGATTGTATGCAGGGTGAGATGATTTCCCTGCCGGGTAACCGTTACGCTATCGCACTGAACCTGGAGCGCGACTCCGTAGGTGCCGTTGTGATGGGTCCATACGCTGACCTCGCCGAAGGCATGAAGGTTAAGTGTACTGGCCGTATTCTGGAAGTGCCGGTTGGCCGTGGCCTGCTGGGTCGCGTTGTTAACACCCTGGGTGCGCCAATCGACGGTAAAGGTCCGGTTGAGCACGATGGCTTCTCCCCAATCGAAGTTATCGCACCAGGCGTTATCGATCGTCAGTCCGTAGATCAGCCTGTTCAGACAGGTTATAAGTCCGTTGACGCCATGATCCCAATCGGTCGTGGTCAGCGTGAACTGATCATCGGTGACCGTCAGACCGGTAAAACCGCGATGGCGATCGATGCCATCATCAACCAGCGCGACTCCGGCATCAAATGTGTGTACGTGGCTATCGGCCAGAAAGCGTCCACCATTTCTAACGTGGTTCGTAAACTGGAAGAGCACGGCGCGCTGGCTAACACCATCGTGGTTGTGGCTACCGCTTCTGA
This sequence comes from Enterobacter cloacae, assembly GCF_011078175.1. Taxonomy (GTDB): domain Bacteria; phylum Pseudomonadota; class Gammaproteobacteria; order Enterobacterales; family Enterobacteriaceae; genus Enterobacter; species Enterobacter cloacae_Q. The sequence continues at coordinate 238,659 of NZ_JAALCJ010000007.1, read as the reverse complement.
ATCTGCTGCACTGCAATACCTGGCGCCATACGCGGGTTGTGCAATGGGCGAATACTTCCGTGACCGCGGTGAAGATGCACTGATCGTATACGATGACCTGTCTAAACAGGCTGTTGCTTATCGTCAGGTTTCCCTGCTGCTCCGTCGTCCACCTGGACGTGAAGCATTCCCTGGCGACGTATTCTACCTCCACTCTCGTCTGCTGGAGCGTGCTTCCCGCGTTAACGCGGAGTACGTCGAGAACTTCACCAAAGGTGAAGTGAAGGGTAAAACAGGTTCTCTGACCGCGCTGCCGATCATTGAAACCCAGGCGGGTGACGTTTCTGCGTTCGTTCCGACCAACGTAATCTCCATTACCGATGGTCAGATCTTCCTGGAAACTAACCTGTTTAACTCCGGTATTCGTCCGGCGGTTAACCCGGGTATCTCCGTATCCCGTGTGGGTGGTGCTGCTCAGACCAAGATCATCAAGAAACTGTCCGGTGGTATCCGTACCGCGCTGGCACAGTATCGTGAACTGGCTGCGTTCTCTCAGTTCGCATCCGATCTGGATGAAGCAACCCGTAAACAGCTGAGCCACGGTCAGAAAGTGACCGAGCTGCTGAAGCAGAAACAGTACGCTCCAATGTCTGTTGCGCAGCAGGGCCTGGTGCTGTTCGCGGCTGAACGCGGTTACCTCGAAGATGTGGAACTGGCGAAAATCGGTAGCTTCGAAGCCGCTCTGCTGGCTTACGTCGACCGTGATCACGCTCCGCTGATGCAAGAGATCAACCAGACCGGTGGCTATAACGACGAAATCGAAGGCAAGCTGAAAGCTATCCTCGATTCCTTCAAAGCAACCCAATCCTGGTAATCGTCCGGCGGCTTGTCTCAGGACAAGCCGTCTGGCATTGAGGAGAAGCTCATGGCCGGCGCAAAAGAGATACGTAGTAAGATCGCAAGCGTCCAGAACACGCAAAAGATCACTAAAGCGATGGAGATGGTCGCCGCTTCCAAAATGCGTAAATCGCAGGATCGCATGGCGGCCAGCCGTCCTTATGCAGAGACCATGCGCAAAGTGATTGGTCACCTTGCAAACGGTAATCTGGAATATAAGCACCCTTACCTGGAAGAACGCGACGTTAAGCGCGTGGGCTATCTGGTGGTGTCGACTGACCGTGGTCTGTGTGGCGGCTTGAACATTAACCTGTTCAAAAAACTGCTGGCGGATATGAAAGGCTGGTCCGATAAAGGCGTTCAGTGCGATCTGGCACTGATTGGCTCTAAAGGCGTCTCTTTCTTTAACTCCGTTGGTGGCAACATTGTCGCTCAGGTGACCGGTATGGGTGATAACCCGTCCCTGTCCGAACTGATCGGCCCGGTTAAAGTGATGTTGCAGGCCTACGATGAAGGCCGTCTGGACAGACTGTACGTTGTCAGCAACAAATTTATTAACACCATGTCTCAGGTGCCTACGATCACTCAGATGTTGCCGTTACCGGCATCAGAAGATGACGAGTTGAAGCAGAAAGCCTGGGATTACCTGTATGAACCCGATCCGAAACCGCTGCTGGATACCCTGCTGCGTCGTTACGTTGAATCTCAGGTTTATCAGGGCGTTGTAGAAAACCTGGCCAGCGAGCAGGCCGCACGAATGGTGGCGATGAAAGCCGCGACCGATAATGGCGGCAGCCTGATTAAAGAGCTGCAGTTGGTTTACAACAAAGCTCGTCAGGCCAGCATTACTCAGGAACTCACCGAGATCGTCTCGGGGGCCGCCGCGGTTTAACCAGGTTTACGAATTACGTAGAGGATTCAAGATGGCTACTGGAAAGATTGTCCAGGTAATCGGCGCCGTGGTGGACGTCGAGTTCCCTCAGGACGCCGTACCACGCGTGTACGACGCGCTTGAGGTACAGAATGGTAACGAGAGCCTGGTGCTGGAAGTTCAGCAGCAGCTCGGCGGCGGTATCGTGCGTACCATCGCGATGGGTTCTTCCGACGGTCTGCGTCGTGGTCTGGAAGTGAAAGACCTTGAGCATCCGATCGAAGTCCCGGTAGGTAAAGCAACACTGGGTCGTATCATGAACGTATTGGGTCAGCCAATCGACATGAAAGGCGACATCGGTGAAGAAGAGCGTTGGGCTATCCACCGCGCGGCACCTTCCTACGAAGAGCTGTCCAGCTCTCAGGAACTGCTGGAAACCGGTATCAAAGTTATCGACCTGATGTGTCCGTTTGCGAAGGGCGGTAAAGTTGGTCTGTTCGGTGGTGCGGGTGTTGGTAAAACTGTAAACATGATGGAGCTGATCCGTAACATCGCGATCGAGCACTCCGGTTACTCCGTGTTTGCGGGCGTAGGTGAACGTACTCGTGAGGGTAACGACTTCTACCACGAAATGACCGACTCCAACGTTCTGGACAAAGTATCCCTGGTTTACGGCCAGATGAACGAGCCACCAGGAAACCGTCTGCGCGTTGCGCTGACTGGTCTGACGATGGCTGAGAAGTTCCGTGACGAAGGCCGTGACGTTCTGCTGTTCGTTGATAACATCTATCGTTACACCCTGGCCGGTACCGAAGTATCTGCACTGCTGGGTCGTATGCCTTCAGCCGTAGGTTATCAGCCGACGCTGGCAGAAGAGATGGGTGTTCTTCAGGAACGTATCACCTCTACCAAAACTGGTTCTATCACCTCCGTTCAGGCGGTATACGTACCTGCGGATGACTTGACTGACCCATCCCCAGCCACCACCTTTGCTCACTTAGATGCAACCGTGGTACTGAGCCGTCAGATCGCGTCTCTGGGTATCTACCCGGCCGTTGACCCGCTGGACTCCACCAGCCGTCAGCTGGATCCACTGGTTGTTGGCCAGGAGCACTACGACACCGCGCGTGGCGTACAGTCCCTGCTGCAACGTTATCAGGAACTGAAAGACATCATCGCCATCCTGGGTATGGATGAACTGTCTGAAGAAGACAAACTGGTGGTAGCACGTGCGCGTAAGATCCAGCGCTTCCTGTCCCAGCCGTTCTTCGTTGCGGAAGTATTCACCGGTTCTCCAGGTAAATACGTTTCCCTGAAAGACACCATCCGTGGCTTTAAAGGCATCATGGAAGGCGAATACGATCACCTGCCAGAGCAGGCGTTCTACATGGTTGGTTCCATCGAAGAAGCTGTGGAAAAAGCCAAAAAACTTTAACGCCTTAATCGGAGGGTGATATGGCAATGACTTACCACCTGGACGTCGTCAGCGCAGAGCAACAAATGTTCTCTGGTCTGGTCGAGAAAATCCAGGTAACGGGTAGTGAAGGTGAACTGGGTATTTTCCCGGGTCACGCACCGCTGCTCACCGCCATTAAGCCTGGTATGATCCGCATCGTTAAACAGTTCGGTCATGAAGAGTTTATCTATCTGTCCGGCGGCATTCTTGAAGTGCAGCCAGGCAGTGTGACCGTTCTGGCCGATACCGCTATTCGTGGCCAGGATCTCGACGAAGCACGAGCCCTGGAATCGAAGCGTAAGGCTGAAGAGCACATTAGCAGCTCTCATGGTGACGTGGATTACGCTCAGGCGTCTGCGGAGCTGGCCAAAGCGATCGCGAAACTGCGCGTTATCGAGTTGACCAAAAAAGCGATGTAACACCGGCTTGAAAAGCACAAAAGCCAGTCTGGATCCCAGGCTGGCTTTTTTTTTCGGCCTTAATTCATGATGAAAAAGATGTAGAATTTTAAGCATCAAACGTTTTTACTTCTCACACAAACTACAGTCAGGATGCGTATGTTAAACAGTGCGATGAGCGTGGTGATCCTTGCCGCAGGCAAAGGTACCCGCATGTATTCCGATCTGCCTAAAGTGCTCCACACGCTGGCAGGAAAGCCAATGGTGCAGCATGTTATTGATGCAGCTAATGAACTAGGCGCCAGCCAGGTGCATCTGGTTTATGGACATGGCGGCGATTTGCTGAAAAAAACGCTGCGTGACGACAATCTCAACTGGGTGCTACAGGCAGAACAGCTGGGTACGGGTCATGCAATGCAGCAGGCTGCACCCTTCTTCTCTGATGATGAAGATATCCTGATGCTCTACGGCGACGTCCCGCTGATCTCCGTTGAAACCCTCTCTCGCCTGCGCGAAGCCAAACCGCAGGGTGGTATTGGGTTGTTAACCGTCGTGCTGGACGATCCCAGTGGTTATGGCCGTATTACCCGCGAAAACGGCAACGTGACGGGGATTGTTGAGCATAAAGATGCCACTGACGAACAGCGCCAGATTCAGGAGATCAACACCGGCATCCTGATTGCGAACGGTGCGGATATGAAGCGCTGGCTGTCTAAGCTTAATAACAATAACGCGCAAGGTGAGTATTACATCACCGATATTATTGCGATGGCATACCAGGAAGGGCGGGAGATTGCTGCCGTTCACCCGGCTCGCATCAGCGAAACAGACGGGGTTAACAACCGTCTCCAGCTTTCCCGCCTGGAGCGTATTTACCAGTCTGAGCAGGCAGAAAAACTGTTGCTCGCGGGCGTCATGCTGCGCGATCCGGCGCGTTTCGATCTGCGCGGTACGCTGAACCACGGGCGCGACGTTGAAATTGATACTAACGTTATCCTGGAAGGTAACGTCACGCTGGGCAATCGCGTCAAAATCGGCACTGGCTGTGTGATTAAAAACAGCGTTATCGGTGACGACTGCGAAATTAGCCCGTATAGCGTGGTGGAAGATGCCCATCTTGAGGCGGCATGTACCATTGGCCCGTTTGCACGTCTGCGCCCGGGCGCTGAGCTGCTGGAAGGTGCTCACGTAGGTAACTTCGTCGAAATGAAAAAAGCGCGTCTGGGCAAAGGCTCTAAAGCGGGTCATCTGACCTATCTGGGCGATGCAGAAATTGGCGATAACGTAAACATTGGTGCAGGGACGATCACCTGTAACTATGACGGTGCCAATAAGTTTAAAACCATCATCGGCGATGATGTGTTTGTTGGCTCCGACACCCAGCTGGTGGCGCCTGTTACCGTGGGTAATGGCGTGACCATTGCTGCCGGGACCACCGTCACGCGCGATGTGGCCGAGAACGAGCTGGTGTTAAGCCGCGTGCCGCAGGTCAGTAAGCAGGGCTGGAAACGTCCGGTGAAGAAAAAGTAACAACAAGGCGGGTGGCGCTACGCTTACTCGCCTTACGATTGAGTAAGCCTGATAAGACGTAGCTGTCATCAGGCAAACCCGGGAGAGGAGGTAAATATATATCTCCCCCCACAGGCAGTACCCATAAAAATAACCCCACTCTCTACAAGGCTCGGGGCGCCCGTAAAGGGTAAATACAGGTCAGCGACAACGCAGGCATCATGCCTAAATTCGGAATCTAAAACTATGTGTGGAATTGTTGGCGCAGTTGCGCAGCGTGATATTGCTGAAATCCTTCTCGAAGGTTTACGTCGTCTGGAATACCGTGGTTACGACTCTGCCGGTCTGGCTGTTGTCGATGCAGAAGGTCATATGACCCGTCTGCGCCGTCTCGGAAAAGTGCAAATGCTGGCTCAGGCCGCGGAAGAACATCCGCTGCACGGTGGTACCGGTATTGCACACACCCGCTGGGCGACCCACGGCGAACCGTCTGAAGGTAACGCACACCCGCATGTATCTGAACACATTGTGGTTGTGCATAACGGCATTATCGAAAACCACGAACCGCTGCGCGAAGAACTGAAAGCGCGCGGCTATACCTTCGTCTCTGAAACCGACACCGAAGTGATTGCTCACCTTGTCCACTGGGAACTGGCACAGGGCGGTACACTGCGTGATGCGGTGCTGCGCGCGATCCCTCAGCTGCGCGGTGCTTACGGTACGGTGATCATGGATTCCCGCGATCCGTCCACGTTGCTGGCCGCGCGATCCGGTAGCCCAATGGTGATTGGTATGGGCATGGGTGAAAACTTCATCGCTTCCGACCAGCTGGCGCTGCTGCCGGTTACCCGTCGCTTTATCTTCCTTGAAGAGGGCGATATTGCCGAGGTGACACGTCGCAACGTGACCGTATTCGACACTAAAGGCGAGCAGGTTAAGCGTCAGGAGATCGAATCAAACCTGCAATACGACGCGGGCGACAAAGGCGCTTATCGCCATTACATGCAGAAAGAGATCTACGAGCAGCCAAACGCTATTAAAAACACGCTGACCGGGCGCATCAGCCACGGCGAAGTGGATCTGAGCGAGCTGGGCGCCAACGCCAACGAGCTGCTGGGCAAAGTCGAGCACATTCAGATCGTAGCCTGCGGTACCTCATACAACTCCGGCATGGTCTCTCGCTACTGGTTTGAATCCCTGGCGGGGGTGCCGTGCGATGTGGAAATCGCCTCTGAGTTCCGCTATCGCAAATCTGCGGTGCGTCGTAACAGCCTGATGATTACCCTTTCTCAGTCTGGCGAAACGGCAGATACCCTGGCAGCGCTGCGTCTTTCAAAAGAGTTGGGTTACCTGGGCTCGCTGGCCATCTGTAACGTGCCGGGCTCCTCGCTGGTACGTGAATCCGATCTGGCGCTGATGACCAAAGCTGGCACCGAAATCGGCGTGGCCTCCACCAAGGCATTCACCACTCAGCTGACCGTTCTGCTGATGCTGGTGGCGAAACTGGCGCGTCTGAAAGGTCTGGATGCTTCCGTTGAACACGACATTGTGCATGGCCTTCAGGCATTGCCGAGCCGTATTGAACAAATGCTGTCTCAGGACAAACGCATTGAAGCGCTGGCTGAAGATTTCTCTGACAAACATCACTCCCTGTTCCTGGGTCGTGGCGATCAGTATCCGATTGCGCTGGAAGGCGCGTTGAAGCTGAAAGAGATCTCTTATATTCATGCTGAAGCCTACGCGGCAGGTGAACTGAAACATGGCCCGCTGGCGCTGATCGACGCCGATATGCCGGTTATCGTGGTGGCACCGAACAACGAACTGCTGGAGAAGCTGAAATCTAATATCGAAGAGGTGCGCGCCCGTGGCGGTGTACTGTACGTCTTTGCGGATAAAGATGCCGGTTTCGCCAGCAGCGACAATATGCACATCATTGAGATGCCGCATGTGGAAGAGGTGATTGCGCCAATCTTCTACACCGTTCCGCTGCAACTGCTGGCTTATCACGTGGCGCTAATTAAAGGCACCGACGTTGACCAGCCGCGTAACCTGGCGAAGTCCGTAACGGTTGAATAATTTTATGTATTGATGTGAAATAGCCCCATAAATCTATGATTGTGGGGCTATTTTTTGATCGAATTATAAATTTATTCTGAAATTTCAAATCAAAATAAAAGAATTTATTATATAACCCACTAAGATTTAATTACGTCATACTGGTAATTAATATAATATTAATTGCCAGTGCCGCCTTGAAATATTCCATTATTCACAAAACAATAATAAATTAATTTATATTCACACTTGTTATTTTATATTTTAAGGCGTTTAATGGGCGCCGCTTAAGCATCGTGACATTATTTGTCATGGGAATATTACAATCGGATATATAATTCAGGATGGTGTAATAATGAATAGAGCGTTATTAAAAGGTGCGGTCGTACTTTCTTCTTTACTTTTCGGCGCGCAGGCTTATGCGGCAAACGGCAATGGTATCATCCATTTCACTGGCGAAATTATCGATAGTACCTGTGAGGTGTCTACCGCTACCAAAGATCAAACCGTTGATTTAGGTAAAGTGAATAAATCGACTTTCACCGGCGTAGGCTCAACGGCTTCAGTGCAGGCATTCCAGATCGATCTGCTGAACTGTCCGGATACGTATAAAAAAGCCTCCGCCCGTTTTGACGGCACCGAAGACGGCGACGGTTATCTGAAGCTGACAGCAGGCGGCGCGAACGGTGTTGCTGTCGCAATTTATAACCGCGCTGACAACAGCCTGCTGAAACTCTACAACCAGTCTACGCCTGCGGATATCGTATCCGGGAAAGCAACGCTGCCGTTTATGGCTCGCTATATTGCCACGGCTGCAACCGTAACGGCGGGCCTCGCCAATGCGGATTCGGAATTTACGATTACCTATAATAATTAATTGCTTTAACAACTGTCTGTAAAAATACAATCAGGCCTGGCGAGGGAGGGCAATCTGTGCCCGTTATTGATGGTTTCGCCAGGCTTGCCACGGGGTATAATATGTGCAGGCGTTTTGTCATTTTATTTGCAACTCTCTTTTCCATTTTTGCTGTTGCGCCTTCAGGGGCCGGTATTATTATTGGCGGCACCAGAGTTATCTTTCCTGGAAATAAAGTTGATACCACGATCTCTGTAATAAATAAGGATACTGCGTTGCCTTATCTCATTCAGACATGGGTCGATCCTTTTAATCACGCCGATAAGGGCAAGCCACCCTTTACGGTTATTCCCCCAGTCTCACGCCTGGAGCCTGGTCAGGAGCGCGTGCTGCGCATTCTTAAAACGCAGGGTGAATTACCGTCGGACAGGGAGTCTGTTTTTTGGCTGAACGTTAAAAATATTCCGCCATCGACCAGCAAAGAGAGCAGCAAGCTGGAGATTGCCATCAAAACGCGGCTAAAACTTTTTTGGCGACCAGAAGGTATAAAAGAGAGGCCAGAAACGGCCAGCCAAAAGGTGCAATGGCATCGGCAGAGTAACGTGCTGGTGGTCACTAACCCGACGGCCATTCACATTAACGTAATCGACGTGACGGTTGATGGCAAACCGCTGGATCTGGCAATAATTAAACCGTTTGAGACGCTTCAGCTGGCGCTGCCTGCCGGCACGGGAAAAAAACTCATCTGGCATAGCATCAATGATTATGGCGCGATTAGCGACGCTATTCAGCAACCTCTTTAAACCTGGGTGAGGTTGTCTGTGTTGCAACGTTCTTATTATTTGTTTTTGCCTCTGGTTTCCCTGTGGGCGGGCTATCCGCTTTACGCCAGCGCTGCCCAGCCGGTATTTAACGTGCGTCTGCTGGAGCTGGATCGACCCGTCGACGTTGATATCAGCCAGTTCAATCGCCCGGATAATCTGCCAGAGGGCGAGTATCAGGTTGATATCTTTATAAACGAGCGGTTTATTGAGCGCCGCGCAGTCCGGTTTTTCCGTCGCGATCCCGAGAGCGAGCTGGCCCCATGCTTTGTGGATGTAAAAAGCACGCTGGCGTCGTTCGGCCTGAAGGTGAATGCCATCAAAGCGCTGGATGCGATCGACGCTGAACGTTGCGCACCTGTGCCAGCGTTGCCTGGCGCGATGTGGAAACTCGACGGTGAAAAGCTCGTGTTGAAGGCTTCAGTTCCGCAGATCTACTTAGATGTTACTGCGCGTGATGCCATTTCACCCTCGCGCTGGGATCGGGGGATCAACGCCCTGATGTTGAACTACGATTTTTCCACCACCCAGACGCTGAAGTCAGACTACGGCAGCGACGATCTTTATTACCTGAATTTGCGCAGCGGCATCAACCTGGGCGGCTGGCGGCTGCGTAACTACAGCGCGTTAAACGCCGTCAACAGCAGCGGCACCTATCATTCGCTGAGCACGTACTTACAGCATGATATTGCCAGCCTGCGCAGTCAGATTATGGTGGGCGACACCTGGACTGCGAACGATCTCTTCGACAGTTCCCAGGTGCGAGGCGTCCGTCTCTACACTGATAGCGACATGCTTCCCGACAGCCAGAACGGCTTTGCGCCGGTGATTCGCGGCGTGGCAAAAACGAACGCCGTGGTCACTATCCGCCAGAACGGCTACATGATTTACCAGTCGGCAGTACCGCAGGGGCCCTTTTCGCTGACCGATCTCAATACCACATCCAGCGGCGGTGACCTGGACGTCACCATCAAAGAAGAAGACGGCAGTGAACAGCACTTTGTACAACCCTACGCCTCGCTGGCGATTTTACGCCGCGAAGGGCAAACGGACGTCGATATCAGCGTCGGCGAGCGGCGGGATGACACAACCTTCTCTCCGAACGTGATGCAGGCGCAGGCGCTACGCGGCATAGGATGGGGAGTGACATTGTATGGCGGTACGCAGCTGGCTGAAGATTATAAGGCCATGGCCGCCGGCATCGGCAAAGATCTGGGGGCTATCGGCGCCGTATCTGTGGACATGACCCACGCCCGGTCGCAGTTTTCTGATGAGGCCGAGCAGGGGCAGTCCTGGCGTTTCCTGTTCTCAAAAACTTTCGATGTCACCAATACCAGCCTGCGCATTGTGGGCTATCGCTACTCAACTGAGGGCTTTTATACGCTTGATGAATGGGCATCCCGCCGGGGTGACAGCGACAGTTTCTGGCAGACGGGGAACCGGCGCAGCCGCGTAGAAGGCACCTGGACTCAGCCTTTCTCTGACGGTTATGGCAACGTCTATCTCACGCTCAGCAGAGAACAGTACTGGCAAACGGACGGCGTGGAACGCCTGATTCAGGTCGGTTACAGCAACAGCTGGCGGCAGGTGATGTGGAACGTCTCCTGGAACTATACCGATACGCCAGGTCAACGGACGGGCGAATGGCAGCAGGACGACGAAAGTGAACATGTGTTTATGCTGTCACTCTCGCTGCCGCTAGCGGCGTGGCTACCGCAAAGTTACGCCAGCTACAACTACACTCAGAGCGCTCACGGCAGCCCTTCCCATCAGACAGGCCTCAACGGCAAGCTGCTTGAGGACGGTAGCCTGAGCTGGAACATTCAGCAGTCGGTAAATGAAACCCGCGGCGCCGCAGGCGGCAATGCCGGATTGAACCTGGACGGCACCTACGGATCGATGAGGTCGAATTACGCCTGGAGCGACGAAGCCCAAAGCCTGAGCTACGGCGTCAGCGGTGGCGTGTTGATTCACGAGGAAGGCGTAACCTTCTCACAGGAGATGGGCGAAACCGTGGCGCTGATTAAAGCGCCGGGGGCCGCCGGGTTAACCGTCGACAATGCCAGCGGTGTAGCGACGGACTGGCGCGGGTTTACCGTGAAAACACAGCTTTCGCCATATGACGAAAACCGCATTGCACTGGGATATCGAGACTTTGCATCCGGCAACGTCGAGCTGGAAAAAAGCGTGCAAAACCTGGTGCCGACGCGCGGTGCAGTAGTAAAGGCCGAGTTTGTCACCCATATCGGTTACCGGGTGCTGTTCAACGTACTCCTTCCCAACGGCAGGCCTGCGCCCTTCGGTGCAACCGGGAGGGCCACGGGTACGAACAGCAGCATGACAGGCTTCGTGGGTAACGATGGCGAACTTTACCTTGCCGGGATGCCGGAGACAGGCCAATTCACGCTCACGCTCAACGACGGAAAGACCTGCCGAGTGGATTACGTCATCCACCAGCAGCCTGACGCCGGGCTGGTGCAGCTTCCCGTTGTTTGTCGATAAAGGATCCACATGAAACTACGCTACGGGCTGTTCGCCCTCTTTTTTATCACCTGTTTCGTGCAGGCCGCGCCCACCGGATACTGCGTGGCAGATAATGGGAGGTACCATAACTACCTCAACTTTAATGAACAATTTACGATTACCGATAATATCGCAGGCATAACGAAGATGGTGGACGTCAGTAATCATAACTCTTCCTTTGAAGGAACGTGTTACTGCCTGACCGGGAAAAATGAAAGTTACAGTCATGCCTACATCACCAGCCGTGTTAACCCGGCGCTGGTGCCCGCTGGGCGACGAAATAATATTGACTACTTCTCGCTCAACGATAACGTTGATATTGGATTAAGCATTTACATACTGGGGGTAGGGTTCACCTCCGTGCCCTTCGATCATCTGCCGAATAAAACAGAGGGTCATTACCAGTGTCATGACGGCATTAGCTCGGCAACGACGTTCTTTAGCGGTGGCTCGGGTATGATCTACTTCTATGTTAAAAAAGCCTTCACTGGCGTAATGACGATTCCGGCAACCGTGGTGGCGAATCTCTACGCCACCATCGACCCCAATACCGTCTCGAATGAAGTTATCTCCGATGTGATTATCCAGGGCTCGGTAACGGTACCTCAGTCATGTGAAATAGATGAGGGGCAACCGATCGTTTTCGATTTTAAGGGCATCCTCGCATCGGAATTTCCCACCAGGAAAGGCGAGGCGATCGCCTCACGTAAAATCACCCGAACGGTGAACATTAAATGCACGAACATGATGTTTTACGACACGTTAGAAACGTCGCTGCATGCGGCTACGGGATCGGATGAGGCGCTGATCGGCACGGACAATCCCGATGTTGCCGTCAGGGTTTATGATAAACAGAACCGGGAGGTGAGCGGGAACGGTGGCGCGCTGATCACCGAAACCACAAAAGTACCTGATATTATGGGAGAGACAACGGGCCGCATGACTTTTTCTGGCGCGCCGGCCAGTGCGACCGGAGTCAGGCCTAAACCCGGCCCTTTCAGCGCAACCGCCACGCTGACGATTGAGATCGGCCATTAACAAGACAACGGCTGTTTATGACAGCTGTTGTCATAATTCCCCTACCGTACCCGCCCTGGTGCAAAAAATAATGACAAAATTATGACCATCTAATGAATTAATAATGCTAATAATCATAAGGTTAGCGTATTGATTTTCATTGTCATAAAACTGTCATATTTCGTACATTTATCTGTCACCTGTTTGTCCTATTTTGCTCATCGTAGCCACTTAAACAATGATTTACGAAATCCTTGCAGGAGACATTATGAAAGTTATGCGTACCACTGTCGCAACTGTTGTCGCCGCGACCTTATCTCTGAGCGCTTTCTCTGCTTTCGCAGCAGCAAGCCTGACTGGCGCTGGTGCAACCTTTCCTGCGCCGGTGTATGCCAAATGGGCAGATACCTACCAGAAAGAAACCGGCAACAAGGTTAACTATCAGGGTATCGGCTCCTCCGGTGGCGTAAAACAAATTACCGCGAATACCGTTGATTTCGGCGCATCCGACGCTCCGCTGTCTGATGAGAAACTGAATCAGGAAGGCCTGTTCCAGTTTCCGACAGTGATTGGCGGCGTTGTGCTGGCCGTTAACATTCCTGGCCTGAAATCAGGCGAGCTGGTGCTGGACGGTAAAACCCTGGGTGATATCTACCTGGGTAAAATCAAAAAATGGGATGACGAAGCCATCACCAAACTGAACCCGGGCGTAAAACTGCCTTCGCAGAACATCGCTGTGGTTCGTCGTGCTGATGGTTCCGGTACCTCCTTCGTCTTCACCAGCTACCTGGCTAAAGTGAACGAAGAGTGGAAATCTAAAGTCGGTTCCGGCTCTACCGTTAACTGGCCAACCGGTCTGGGCGGTAAAGGTAACGACGGTATCGCCGCCTTCGTACAGCGTCTGCCTGGCTCTATCGGCTACGTAGAATACGCTTACGCTAAGCAGAACAACCTGGCGTACACCAGGCTGGTTTCTGCCGATGGTAAACCGGTTAGCCCGACCGAAGAGAACTTCGCCAACGCCGCCAAAGGCGCTGACTGGAGCAAATCCTTCGCTCAGGATCTGACTAACCAGAAAGGCGACGATGCATGGCCTATCACGTCTACCACCTTCATTCTGGTCCACAAAGAACAGAAGAAGCCTGAGCAGGGTGCTGAAGTGCTGAAGTTCTTCGACTGGGCATACAAAAACGGCGGCAAACAGGCGAATGACCTGGATTACGCCAGCCTGCCGGACAGCGTGGTTGAGCAGATCCGTGCTGCATGGAAAACCAACGTGAAAGACAGCAGCGGTAAAGCGCTGTACTAACAGGATATTATTGACGAAGATGGCGGGAGGCGCGCAGCGATCCCGCCCTACGGTTCATCCTGTAGGCCCGGTAAGCGCCAGCGCCACCGGGCATATTCGTAAGACGTCTCATAAAGAAGAGTAATTTATGGCTGCAACCAAGCCTGCATTTAACCCTCCGGGTAAAAAAGGCGACATGATTTTCAGCGTGCTGGTGAAACTGGCTGCGCTGATTGTGCTATTGCTGCTGGGCGGCATTATCGTGTCCCTGATTTTCTCCTCCTGGCCGAGCATTCAAAAATTTGGTTTCGCCTTCCTGTGGACGAAAGAGTGGGATGCGCCGAACGATATCTACGGTGCGCTGGTGCCGATTTACGGCACGCTGGTGACCTCTTTTATCGCCCTGCTGATTGCGGTTCCGGTGAGTTTCGGGATTGCCCTGTTCCTGACAGAGCTGGCACCAGGCTGGCTGCGACGCCCGCTGGGTATCGCCATTGAACTGCTGGCCGCCATCCCAAGTATCGTTTACGGCATGTGGGGCCTGTTTATCTTTGCGCCGCTGTTTGCAACGTACTTCCAGGAGCCGGTCGGTAACGTTCTCTCTGCCATTCCGTTTGTGGGGGCGCTGTTCTCCGGCCCGGCATTCGGTATCGGTATTCTGGCGGCAGGCGTGATCCTTGCCATCATGATTATTCCGTACATTGCGGCGGTTATGCGCGATGTATTCGAACAAACCCCGGTGATGATGAAAGAGTCGGCCTACGGCATCGGCTGCACCACCTGGGAAGTCATCTGGCGCATCGTCCTTCCGTTCACCAAAAATGGGGTGATTGGCGGCATTATGCTGGGCTTAGGCCGCGCGCTCGGTGAAACCATGGCGGTCACCTTTATCATCGGCAACACCTACCAGCTCGACAGCGCCTCACTTTATATGCCGGGTAACAGTATTACCTCTGCGCTGGCGAACGAATTTGCCGAAGCGGAATCCGGGCTGCACGTCGCGGCACTGATGGAACTGGGCCTGATTCTGTTTGTTATCACCTTTATCGTACTGGCTATCTCCAAGCTGATGATTATGCGTCTGGCTAAAAACGAGGGGGCACGCTAATGGCGACTCTCGATATGCAAAACACCGCTCAGCTTGCGGAATCCCGTCGCAAAATGCAGTCAAAGCGCCGGATTAAAAACCGCATTGCGCTGACGCTTTCCATGGCGACGATGGCGTTCGGGCTGTTCTGGCTGATCTGGATCCTGATGTCCACCATCACCCGGGGTATTGATGGAATGTCCCTGGCGCTGTTCACCGAGATGACGCCGCCGCCGAACACGGCGGGTGGGGGGCTGGCAAACGCCCTGGCGGGCAGCGGCCTGCTGATCCTGTGGGCGACCGTTTTCGGTACGCCGCTGGGCATCATGGCGGGGATCTATCTGGCAGAATATGGCCGCAAGTCCTGGATCGCTGAAGTTATCCGCTTTATTAACGACATTCTGCTGTCTGCCCCGTCGATTGTTGTGGGTCTGTTTGTTTACACCATCGTGGTGGCGCAAATGGAACACTTCTCCGGCTGGGCGGGTGTGATTGCGCTGGCGCTGTTGCAGGTGCCTATCGTTATCCGTACCACTGAAAACATGCTGAAACTGGTACCGGACAGCCTGCGTGAAGCGGCTTACGCGCTGGGTACGCCAAAATGGAAGATGATTTCGGCGATCACTCTGAAAGCGTCCGTCTCGGGGATCATGACCGGTATCCTGCTGGCTATCGCCCGTATCGCCGGTGAGACCGCACCGCTGCTGTTTACCGCTCTCTCCAACCAGTTCTGGAGCACGGATATGATGCAGCCGATCGCCAACCTGCCGGTGACGATCTTTAAATTTGCAATGAGCCCATTCGCGGAATGGCAGCAGCTGGCCTGGGCCGGGGTGCTGATCATCACCCTTTGCGTACTGTTGCTGAACATTCTGGCGCGCGTCATTTTCGCGAAGAAGAAACACGGTTAATTTTTTACGGCGCGGCAGCTCGCGGCGCCGAATGAGGAAATGAGTCAATGAGTATGGTTGATACTGCCCCGGGTAAGATTCAGGTTCGTGATTTGAACTTCTACTACGGCAAATTCCATGCCCTGAAGAATATCAACCTGGATATCGCGAAGAACCAGGTGACGGCATTCATCGGTCCGTCTGGCTGTGGCAAATCCACGCTGCTGCGCACCTTTAACAAAATGTATTCGCTCTATCCTGAGCAGCGTGCAGAAGGTGAAATTCTGCTGGACGGTGACAACATTCTGACCAATACCCAGGATATCGCCCTGCTGCGAGCGAAAGTGGGTATGGTGTTCCAGAAACCCACGCCGTTCCCGATGTCGATTTATGACAACATCGCCTTTGGCGTGCGCCTGTTTGAGAAGCTCTCCCGTGCGGATATGGACGAGCGCGTGCAGTGGGCGTTGACCAAGGCCGCATTATGGAACGAAACCAAAGATAAATTACACCAGAGCGGATATTCTCTCTCCGGTGGTCAGCAGCAGCGTCTGTGCATTGCGCGCGGTATCGCCATTCGCCCGGAAGTGTTGCTGCTGGATGAGCCGTGTTCAGCCCTGGACCCGATCTCAACCGGCCGTATTGAAGAGCTGATCACCGAGCTGAAGCAGGATTACACCGTGGTGATCGTGACCCACAATATGCAGCAGGCTGCACGTTGTTCTGACCACACGGCGTTTATGTACCTGGGCGAGTTGATTGAGTTCAGCGATACGGACGCGCTGTTTACCCGTCCGGCGAAGAAACAAACCGAAGATTACATTACTGGCCGCTACGGTTGATTTGCCTTAGTGCATGTGGAGAAACCATGGACAACCTCAATCTTAATAAACACATTTCCGGCCAGTTTAACGCAGAGCTGGAAAGCATTCGCACCCAGGTGATGACCATGGGCGGCATGGTCGAGCAGCAGCTTTCTGATGCGATCACGGCGATGCACAACCAGGACAGCGAGCTGGCGAAGCGCGTTATTGAAGGCGACCACAACGTCAATATGATGGAAGTCGCTATCGACGAAGCCTGCGTGCGTATCATTGCGAAGCGTCAGCCGACGGCGAGCGACCTGCGTCTGGTGATGGCGATCATCAAAACCATCGCCGAGCTGGAGCGTATAGGGGACGTGGCGGATAAAATCTGCCGCACCGCGCTGGAGAAATTCTCCCAGCAGCACCAGCCGCTGCTGGTGAGCCTGGAGTCTCTCGGTCGTCACACCGTGCAGATGCTGCACGACGTGCTGGACGCTTTCGCGCGCATGGATCTGGACGAAGCGGTACGTATCTACCGGGAAGACAAGAAAGTCGACCAGGAGTATGAAGGCATCGTGCGTCAGCTGATGACCTACATGATGGAAGACTCCCGCACCATTCCAAGCGTGCTGACCGCCTTGTTCTGCGCGCGCTCCATCGAGCGTATCGGCGATCGCTGCCAGAACATTTGCGAATACATTTTCTACTTCGTGAAAGGGCAGGATTTCCGGCACGTGGGCGGCGACGAGCTGGACAAGCTGCTGGCCGGGAAAGATCCGAAAGAGTGATTTTTACCCTCACCCTAACCCTCTCCCAAAAGGAGAGGGGACAATGCGGTTTTCTCCCTCTCCCTGTGAGAGAGGGGACAATGCGGTTTTTCTCCCTCTCCCTTTGGGAGAGGGCCGGGGTGAGGGGAAAACTCAGCGAGTAATATCCCACCCACGCGCCTTCCACAGCTCTGGCAACTGCGCCAGATCGGTAAAGGTCGTCACTTTTGGATGATCGATCGGCTTGTTATGTGGGTCGGCACAGAAGTAAAACACCTCCATCCCGGCGTCAATGCCCGACTGCGCACCCGCGGACGAGTCATCCACCAGAATGCAATTCTCCACGTTCACATTCATCGCTTTCGCCGCATGGAACATCAGCGCCGGATCGGGCTTCCAGCGCTGGATATCGTAGCCGCTGTACAGTTTTTCCGGGAAGTGATGCAACATGCCCAGTTTGCCGAGCGAGTGCTGCATTTTGCTGACCGGGCCGTTAGAGACCACGCAGATCGGCACCGTCATCGCCTCCAGCAGCGCGTTAGCGCCGACGATAGCCTCCAGCTCGGCGTCGAAAAGGCGTGCGACCTCGGCGCGGTACACCGGTTCCAGATCCGCTTTTGCCAGATCCACCCCGTGCTCTTCGTTAATGATGTCGATGATCTCGTACAATTTCACGCCTTTAAAGCGTTTGAACACCTCGTCGAGATCGAGCGTAATGCCAAATTCCTGGAACATGGCAACATACGCGCGGGAACAAATGACCTCACTGTCGACCAGCGTACCGTCACAGTCGAAAAATACCGCTTCAATTCCGGACATGCCTTTCCCTTTTAACAAGTTTAACGTTTTCGTACGGCAGTTCACCGGGACGCAATCGTTGCCGTATAAGCAAAATCAATGAAAAAAGTATCCCGTAACCGCCACTATTGTCGCATTTTGGTATAGGATAGCGACGAATTTTCCCTCCTTGTTCGGAAATTGATGATGAGTCAACAACACACTACCCAGACATCTGGTCAGGGGCTGCTTGAGCGCGTGTTCAAACTGCGCGAGCACGGCACAACGGCACGCACCGAAGTGATCGCCGGTTTTACTACCTTCCTGACGATGGTCTATATCGTTTTTGTTAACCCGCAAATTCTGGGCGTGGCTGGCATGGATACCAGCGCCGTCTTTGTTACCACCTGTCTGATCGCCGCCCTTGGCAGCATCCTGATGGGCGTTTTCGCTAATCTGCCCGTGGCGCTGGCCCCGGCGATGGGTCTGAACGCGTTCTTTGCGTTCGTGGTGGTTCAGGCGATGGGCCTGCCGTGGCAGGTTGGGATGGGCGCTATTTTCTGGGGTGCGGTTGGCCTGCTCCTGCTGACCATCTTCCGCGTGCGCTACTGGATGATTGCGAACATCCCGGTGAGCCTGCGCGTGGGTATCACCAGCGGTATCGGTCTGTTTATCGGCATGATGGGGCTGAAAAATGCCGGTGTGATCGTGGCGAACCCGGAAACCCTGGTGAGCATTGGTAACCTGACCTCTCACAGCGTGCTGCTGGGCGTGCTGGGCTTCTTTATCATCGCGATCCTGGCGTCGCGCAACATCCATGCTGCGGTGCTGGTCTCTATCATCGTGACCACGCTGCTGGGCTGGATGCTGGGCGACGTGCATTACAGTGGTATCGTCTCTGCACCACCGAGCGTCTCTACCGTTATCGGTCACGTCGATCTGGCTGGCTCGCTGAATCTGGGCCTGGCGGGGGTGATTTTTTCCTTCATGCTGGTCAACCTGTTTGACTCATCCGGTACGCTGATCGGCGTGACCGATAAAGCGGGTCTGGCGGATGAAAAAGGCAAATTCCCGCGCATGAAGCAGGCGCTGTATGTGGATAGCATCTCCTCCGTCGCCGGCTCTTTCATCGGCACCTCGTCTGTTACCGCTTACATTGAATCCTCTTCCGGCGTCTCCGTAGGCGGCCGTACCGGCCTGACTGCGGTAGTCGTAGGTCTGCTGTTCCTGCTGGTGATCTTCCTCTCTCCGCTGGCGGGGATGGTGCCACCATACGCGGCAGCCGGCGCGCTGATTTACGTCGGCGTGCTGATGACCTCAAGCCTGGCGCGCGTGAAGTGGGAAGATCTGACGGAAGCCGTTCCGGCATTTATTACCGCGGTGATGATGCCGTTCAGCTTCTCGATCACCGAAGGTATCGCGCTGGGCTTTATCTCTTACTGTGTGATGAAGATCGG
Source organism: Enterobacter cloacae (assembly GCF_011078175.1). GTDB lineage: Bacteria > Pseudomonadota > Gammaproteobacteria > Enterobacterales > Enterobacteriaceae > Enterobacter > Enterobacter cloacae_Q. Next base: position 219,205 of record NZ_JAALCJ010000007.1, on the reverse strand, counting down.
TACAGGCCGCTTCCGCGAACTCAGCCCGTGCGTGATTATTGTGGCGCTGCTGTTTGTGCTGAAGATTGTGTTTATTGATGCCAAATAAACAGCAAGCCCTTTTCGAAGAAAAGGGCCCTGGTGTTTGCTCCCTCTCCTCGTGGGAGAGGGTTAGGGTGAGGGCTTACGCCTTCACCCGCTTAATATAATCCCCAAATGCCGTCAGCTGACCAGAGAGATGGTCACGCGTACTCTGATCCACCACTTCACCCGTCTGCGGGTCGACTTTATTCTGAATCACACCGCCCATAAATTCCGGCTTGTTCATCACCATCGCATCCAGGAACACCAGGATCTGACGCAGGTGATACTGGCAGCGCGCGCCGCCGATGGCGCCCATTGAGCTGGTCTGGATCAGCACCGGCTTGCCTGACAGCGGCTGCTCCGGTAAACGGGATAACCAGTCAATGGCGTTCTTCAGTCCACCCGGCACCGAGTAGTTATACTCAGGCGTCACAATCACCACCCCGTCAGCCTGACGGATCTGCTCGGCTATCGCTTCCACGCTCTGCGGGAACCCTTCTTCTTGCTGAACGTCAGCATCATAAAGCGGGATGTCGCCAATGGACGGCAGGGCACTGATTTCCATTCCCGCAGGCGCCAGCTGCGGCAGCGTACGGGCAACCATCCCGTTAAAAGAACCTTTGCGCAGGCTTCCCAGTAACGTAACAACTTTCAACGTATCAGACATGATTACTCCTGTTTCATCATGATGATCCTGGACGGATCAGCTATGGGTGGATGCTTTTTCTGCCGGTAAACTGGTTAATCGCATCAGGCGGGCGGCGGGCTCGTTGGCGCGCTCTGGTACATCCGGAAGACTACGCCAACCGCGAGTACTGTCAAATTCCCAGATTTTCAGCCGTTCGATGGCAGGGCTCACCGCAACAGACCAGATCAGTACATCCTCAGCATCGCTGAGCGCCTCTACCAGCGAGGCTTTTGTGGCACGCAGGCGACCGGAGCCGGGGAGCAATTGCAACAGACTGGCATCGTCTGACGCCGCGCCGCTCAGTTTGCGGATGCTCTGGCGAAGGGTGATGAGCTGCGCTCTGGCTTCAACGGGGTCGTTCTGGTTACGTATCCACAGCTTTTCATTGCTGGAGAGCGGGTATTCATCGAGCGCGTTAGCACCATGGAAGCTGCGCGTGACGCGTTGCAGCTCCATATCCAGGCCGCAATCACCTTCAGTCGTCAGCGCGACGCCAACAATGTTTCCGGTATACGCAATGGAAAAATGGGGGAGTGCCGGGTCCGCAAAAACCGGGCGACCTTCTGGCTGGGTGAGTATGTCCGGTAATTCGCTGGTGCCGTACAGCATAAAAAGCAGTTCTGCGAGGAGCGCTCTGGAGGCTAAAAACCGCGTCCTGCGGTGTTCAGGTAGCTTGAGCGCCTCACTGTGGCAGGCTGTAGAAATTCTGGCCGATACGAGATGCCCTTCCGTTAGTGTTCCTCGTGCAAAGTGCGTAGCCATTTTTCGCTCCTTGATAATGGTCGTAATCGGTTAAACGGTTACATGATTATCGCTTAACTCAGCTTTTGTTTTAATCAGTAAATGGAAATAAGAGAAGCCTGAGGACCGAACTTTACATTATCTTAGGCAAAAACCTGCCCTGGCGCGGTATACAGCGCTTTGATCGTCTCGCGTAGCCAGAGGATTTTCGGATTATGGCTGTTCCGTTTATGCCAGATCAGCGTGAAGGGTACGGTGAGCTTTTCTGCCTGCGCCTCATCGATGGGAATGGGAAGACAGACCAGATTACGCTGGTGAAGTTGATTGTAGTGATGGCAGTAGTGCGGCGCAGTGGCAATGTAGTTGTGATCTGGCTGGGCCGCCATAAACATCGACTGTTCAAATCCGGGCAAACTCATGGCGATATTACGCTCCCGTCCCATCTCTCTTAGCACCTCGTCGAGCGCCCAGGTGTCACTGCGTTCCCAGAAGATGCTGATATGCGGGTAGCGCAGAAACGTCTCCAGATCCCACGCTTCCTGGAGCGCGGGATGATCCTCGCGCAGATAGACGCACGGACGGTCGCTAAAAAGGATTTCATAGTCGATAAACCACGGCATCAGCTTCAGCAGTTCCCGCGAGCGTGGGTGCGTTTCGCGACCGGTGAAGCCAACATCCACTTCCCCGCGCGTAATGGCGTCCAGCGAATCGTAATCCCATTGGCGCAGCTTCACCGTCGCCTGCGGATAGCGCTGGTTCACCTGTTCCAGTAGGTCATTAAAGCGGATCAGCATCAGCGGCGTTTCGGCGGCGAGTACAAACTTGAGCCCGCCAGGAGAACTATGGTGGAATTTATCGAGGATCTGGTTGCCAATCTGCATCCAGTCGGCCAAATCCTGTTCCAGGCTCACCGTCAGCGGCGTGGGCAATAGCCCTAAGGGCGTTTTCACAAACAGCGGATCGTCGAACCAGTCGCGCAGCTTCGCCAGTGATTTACTTACTGCGGAAGGCGTCACGTTCATCCGCTTCGCGGCTTTGGTGACGCTGCGCTCCTGCAACAACAGTTGCAGGCAAAGTAAAAGATTAAGATCGAGATTGCTGATGGGCTTCTTCATAGTGCGCTGCGGGCTGGATGACCATAAGTAAGGTAATGCAGAGTATGCTACAGCCAATCAGAACCCCGATCAGCATATTCAGCGCGTTCAGGCCGATCACCGCCGCCAGCCAAATCCACAACGACGAACCGCAGACCTGCGCAATGCCCAGTACCGAGCTTGCCACGCCTGCCCGTAGCGAGAACGGGCCAAGCGCCTGACTCATCGCCACACCAAAGCCAACGGAGAATCCGGCGCAAATCAGGGTTATGCCCACCAGCATCACAGCGTGTGAGGTAGCGATTGCCAGAATCAGGCCTGCGGCGAGAAACAGCACCTGTGAGGTGAGCATTAGCGTGCGCTGGCGGAAAAGATTGAGCGCAAAGGGCGTCGAGAATGAAACTGCCATGCTGACCATCGCGGTTAGCGCCATCACCGTAGAATACTCACCGCGATCGAAGCCCATGGTCTCCATTAGTAACACTGGGGAAACGTTTACATAGGTGAGGATCACCGCCACGCTGAGCGTAGTGATAGTCAGGCGACTCAGGAAAAATCGGTTGATGAGCTTCTCGGCCGGGTGAATGCTTGCGGTATGGACAATGTTCTGCGAACCCGGGTGGGTCTCTTTCAGCACGGCAATCGACAGGACAAATACCAGCGCGCCCATGGCTGCCATGGTCCAGAACAGGCTTTGCCACGGGAATTTCAGCATGATCAGGTAGCCCACGACGGGAGCCAGCACCGGGATGATGCAGGTAATGCCGTTCATCATCGACAGCACTTTGGCGCGACGCTGGGCGCTTAAGGTATCGCGCAGAATGGCAAACGCCACCACGTAACAGCCGCCCGCGCCAATGCCCTGAATAAATCGTCCAGTCAGGAACAGGGTGCTTTCCTGGGCGACGGAACACAGTATCGATGCCAGCGCGAAGACAATCGCACCTGTAATGGCGACAGGCTGACGTCCGGCTTTATCCGCGATTTTCCCGGCAAATACCATCGACGATGCCATCCCCGCGAGGTAGGCCGAAAACGCGATGTGAAGCTGCGCCTCGCTGGCACCCAGATCGCGGGCAATATGCGGTAATCCCACCAGATACATATCTATTCCGGACGGATACAACAGAACCAGCGCAAAACTACAAAACAGAAAACGAGCCATAAATCCCCCATGGATGCAGGCATGCAGGATAGGGGGCATGGAACGATTAAGCGAGTTGCCATTTGGACAATGGTGATTTCCTGGAAGGAAATCACCTTATATGAGCGGGAATTACTTGCCGATACAGAAGCTCGAGAAAATCCTCCCCAGCAAGTCATCCGACGTAAACTCCCCGGTGATCTCACTCAGGTTCTGCTGCGCCAGACGCAGCTCTTCCGCCAGCAGTTCACCGGCCCATGCGCCTATCAGCTGGGCTTTACCCTGTTCAAGGTGGCGAGCCGCCTCTTCCAGGGCCTGCAAGTGACGACGGCGTGCCAGGAAGCCCCCCTCCATGCTGGTGTCAAAGCCCATGCTCTGTTTGAGATGGTTACGCAGGTCTTCCACGCCTTCACCAGTACGGGCCGACAGGCGAATAAGTGAGTGACCATTCACATCACTGATGCCCAGCGTTTCGCCGGTAACGTCTGCCTTGTTGCGGACCACGGTGATCGGCAGTTTAGCCGGGAGACGGGCGATAAAGTCTGGCCAGATTTCAGCCGGGTCAACGGCGTCGGTCGTGGTGCCGTCCACCATAAACAGCACGCGGTCGGCCTGCTCGATTTCCTGCCAGGCGCGTTCGATACCGATACGCTCAACTTCATCGCTCGCATCGCGCAGGCCAGCGGTGTCGATGATGTGCAGCGGCATCCCGTCGATGTGGATATGCTCGCGCAGGACGTCGCGGGTAGTACCGGCTATGTCGGTCACGATCGCCGCTTCACGGCCCGCCAGGGCGTTCAGCAGGCTCGATTTCCCCGCATTAGGGCGACCAGCAATCACCACCTTCATCCCTTCACGCAGCAGGCTGCCCTGGCGCGCTTCGGCGCGTACCGCGTCGAGGTCGCTCATCACCTGGTTGAGCTGGGCTTCGATTTTACCGTCGGAGAGGAAATCGATCTCCTCGTCAGGGAAGTCGATAGCTGCTTCAACATAGATCCGCAGGTGAGTAAGTGCTTCCACAAGGTGATTCACGCGTGCGGAAAATGCACCCTGCAATGAGTTCAGCGCGGAGCGGGCTGCCTGTTCAGAACTGGCGTCGATCAGGTCAGCAATCGCCTCGGCCTGCGCCAGGTCGAGCTTATCGTTCAGGAAGGCACGCTCGGAGAACTCGCCCGGCTTCGCAATGCGCAGGCCGGGCAGGGTCAGAATACGTTTTAACAGCAGGTCGAGGATCACCGGGCCGCCGTGACCCTGAAGCTCCAGCACGTCTTCGCCGGTAAAGGAGTTTGGGCCGGGGAACCACAGCGCGATGCCCTGGTCCAGCGGCGTGCCGTCGGCATCCTTAAACGGTAGATAATCAGCGTAGCGCGGCTTCGGCAGTTTACCCAGCACCGCTTCGGCCACCTCGCGCGCCTTCAGGCCGGAGATACGCAGAATGCCTACACCACCGCGTCCCGGTGGGGTTGCCTGGGCGACGATAGTGTCGTTATGGCTCATGATTGCTCTCGTTCAATACAAATAAAAAAGGCGGTCAATCGACCGCCCTTATTTTAGCGTTAACTTAACGGATCAGGACTTTTTCTTTTCGCGGCTATGCAGGCCACGTTTTTCCAGACCGCGGTAAATCAGCTGCTGCTGGATGATGGTCACCAGGTTGCTGACGATATAGTACAGCACCAGACCTGACGGGAACCACAGGAAGAACACGGTGAAGATGACCGGCATAAAGGTCATGATCTTCTGCTGCATCGGGTCGGTCACGGTGGTCGGAGACATCTTCTGAATGAAGAACATCGTCACGCCCATCAGGATCGGCAGGATGTAGTACGGGTCCTGTGCGGACAGGTCATGGATCCACAGGGCGAACGGCGCGTGGCGCAGCTCAACGGAACCCATCAGCATGTAGTACAGCGCAAGGAAGATTGGCATCTGAATCAGCAGCGGGAAGCAACCACCCAGTGGGTTCACTTTCTCTGCTTTATACAGGGCCATCATCTCCTGACTCTGACGCTGTTTATCGTCGCCCAGACGCTCACGCATAGCCTGAATCTTCGGCTGTAGCATACGCATCTTCGCCATGGAGGTGTACTGCGCTTTCGTCAGCGGGTACATGATGCCACGAACGATAAAGGTGATAACGATGATGGAGAAGCCCCAGTTACCCAGGAAGCTGTGGATGAACTTCAGCAGCTTAAACAGCGGCTGAGAGATGAACCACAACCAACCGTAATCAACGGTCAGATCCAGGTGCGGCGCAACGGCAGCCATTTTGTCCTGGATTTCCGGGCCGACCCACAGGGTGCTTGCCAGTTTACCGGTTTGACCCGGCTGCACCAGAACCGGCTGAGATTTGTAGCCGATGGCTGCAATACCGTTGCCGAGGTTCGCGGTGTAGAAGTTGTTCGTACCGTCGTTATTCGGTACCCACGCCGTCGCGAAATACTGTTGCAGCATTGCGACCCAACCGCCTTTAGAGCTGACGTTCAGGTTTTCGTTATCGGCAATGGTGTCGAATTTGTATTTCTCGTACTTGGTATCTGGCGTGGAGTATGCCGCGCCACGGAAGGTATGCAGCGCAAAGTTGCTGCTTCCGGTGTCACGGTGTGACGGCAGGTTGATGGACTGCTTCAGCTGACCAAAGGTAGAGATTTCCAGCGGTTTCGCACCGGCGTTCTGTACGCTGTAGCCCACGTTCACCGCATACTCACCGCGTTTCAGGGTGAAGGTTTTGGTGAAGGTGTTGCCTGCCGCGTCGGTGTAGGTCATCGGGATAACGAGTTCGTTCTGACCATCAGCCAGCACAAACGTGTCGTTCTCGACGTTATACAGTGGACGCGCACCGTTAGCCGGGTTATCCGGGCCATCACGACCGGTCAGGCCGCTCTGCGCCTGGTAGATAAACTCTGGCGTGGTTTCCAGTAACTGGAACGGTTCGTTAGACTTCAGCTCTTTCGGGTAGGTCAACAGCAGCGCCTGCTCAACATCACCACCACGGGTGTTGATAGTCAGCTCAAGCACATCGGTCTTAACCGTAATCTGTTTCCCCTGGCCACTGGCCGGTACGCCCTGGTCGGCGGCGCTACCCGCTGCGGTGGTCGTGGTCTGCGTGGTCTGCTGCTGGGGTTGAGGATTTTTATCCTGCTCCCATGCCTGCCAGATCATGAAAGACACGAACAACAAAGCGATGATAAGAAGATTGCGTTGCGAATCCATCGTTAGTGTTCTCTGGTATCAAAAGGTCCTGGAGGGACGGGGTCGTCTCCACCTGGGTGTAAAGGGTGGCATTTTAATACGCGTTTCACCGTCAACCAACTGCCTTTTATCACTCCAAACCTGCGCAATGCCTCAATTCCGTAGCTTGAGCATGTTGGCGTGAAACGGCAGTGTGGCCCGAGTAGCGGACTAATCAGGCGTTGATAGACCCGAATGAGGGCTATCAGGACCCGCGAGCCAGGCGACAGTGGCGGCGCCATAATTTTTCCAACGCTTCCGAGAGAGCACGGTTATCGAGGTCGGCAACCCCTTTTTTAGCCACCACCACGAAATCCATTGAAGGCAGTTCGTGTTGACGTAAACGGAAGCTTTCACGCGTCAGACGTTTAATCCGGTTGCGTTCATGCGCACGCTTAACGTTTTTCTTGGCGACTGTGAGACCGATGCGGGGATGCCCCAGCGAATTTTGGCGGCCGAGGATGGTGATTTGCGGCGTGCCAGCCCGTAATGGCTGCTGGAAGACGAAAGTGAAATGAGTGGGAGTTAACAAACGTAACTCCCTGGGAAATGCGAGCTTAACCACTCAGGGGTTAGCTTTATTACTTGGAAACGGTCAGACGAGCGCGGCCTTTAGCACGACGACGTGCCAGAACCTGACGACCATTTTTAGTAGCCATACGAGCACGGAAGCCGTGAGAACGGTTGCGCTTCAGTACAGACGGTTGAAAAGTGCGTTTCATGGCGATTTCTACCTAAACTTGAATAAATTCACTGACTTTTGCGTATACCCGAACGAGTTTCGAACGACTAACGCCTCAGCGTGGGTGATTAAAGAGGCCGGATTGTAATAATTGTACACTCCGGAGTCAATTCTCTTTCCTTAAATCCCTGCGTATTTCCGCACGATTTCGCGTGGAAAATGAGCAACGGACGACGCAGGAAGATGAGCATCACGCGCCGGGGCGAGGATTATACGGGCTCACCAACAAAGCGCAAGGATCGTCCAGGATCTTCGTTAGATCATTTAAACCCAAAATTGTCTGTGCTCATTAAATTTTCCAATATGCGGGCTAAATCGCGAGGCACTCGCGTCAGGATCGTTTACACTTACCCGATTCCGGATCTTCCTGTGGATAAATCGGGAAGAATCTGTGAGAAACAGAAGATCTCTGGCTCAGTTTAGGCTATGATCCGCGGTCCCGATCGGGATCCAGCGATCCTGGTCGGACATAAACACAACATCGTTCAGGTTGTATCAGCGATAGCGTGTATAACCGCAGATAGCGGTTCGCACATCACCCTGATGGGGTCATGTCGATGTGCGCCAACAATCATGAATATTCAATAGCTTTCTTTTATTGTTCGAGTGGAGTCCGCCGTGTCACTTTCGCTTTGGCAGCAGTGTCTTGCCCGATTGCAGGATGAGTTACCAGCCACAGAATTCAGTATGTGGATCCGCCCGTTGCAGGCGGAACTGAGCGATAACACGCTGGCTTTGTATGCGCCAAACCGTTTCGTGCTCGATTGGGTAAGGGATAAATACCTTAATAATATCAATGGATTGCTGAACGATTTCTGCGGGTCAGATGCCCCGCAGCTGCGTTTTGAAGTGGGCACAAAGCCGGTTACCCAAACCGTTCGTGAAGTTGTCAATGTGGCGGCCCCTGCACAGGCGGCGCCCGCGCCTGCGCCTCGCGTTGCACCGGCTCGTCAGGGCTGGGATAACGTTCCGGCCCCCGCTGAGCCCACCTACCGCTCTAACGTTAACGTGAAGCACACGTTCGATAACTTCGTTGAAGGTAAATCGAACCAGCTGGCGCGCGCGGCGGCTCGCCAGGTTGCCGATAACCCTGGTGGCGCTTACAACCCGCTGTTCCTGTATGGCGGCACGGGTCTCGGTAAAACGCACCTGCTGCACGCGGTGGGTAACGGCATTATGGCGCGTAAGCCCAATGCCAAAGTGGTGTATATGCACTCCGAACGCTTCGTTCAGGACATGGTAAAAGCCCTGCAAAACAACGCGATCGAAGAGTTTAAACGCTACTACCGTTCCGTTGATGCGCTGCTGATCGATGACATTCAGTTCTTTGCCAATAAAGAACGATCGCAGGAAGAGTTTTTCCATACCTTTAACGCCCTGCTGGAAGGCAATCAGCAGATCATTTTGACCTCGGATCGTTATCCCAAAGAGATCAACGGCGTTGAAGATCGTCTTAAATCCCGCTTCGGCTGGGGCCTGACCGTGGCGATCGAGCCGCCGGAGCTGGAAACCCGCGTCGCGATCCTGATGAAAAAAGCCGATGAGAACGACATTCGCCTGCCGGGTGAAGTGGCGTTCTTCATTGCCAAGCGCCTGCGTTCCAACGTGCGTGAACTGGAAGGGGCGCTGAACCGCGTTATCGCCAACGCCAACTTCACCGGTCGTGCGATCACCATCGATTTTGTGCGTGAAGCGCTGCGCGATTTATTGGCTTTGCAGGAAAAACTGGTCACTATCGACAATATTCAGAAGACCGTGGCTGAGTACTACAAGATCAAAGTGGCAGATTTACTGTCTAAACGTCGTTCCCGCTCGGTGGCGCGTCCGCGTCAGATGGCGATGGCGCTGGCAAAAGAGCTAACCAACCATAGCCTGCCGGAAATCGGTGATGCGTTTGGTGGCCGTGACCATACGACCGTGCTGCACGCTTGTCGCAAGATCGAGCAGCTACGCGAAGAAAGCCACGACATAAAAGAAGATTTTTCCAATTTAATCAGAACATTATCATCGTGACGCTATGAAATTTACCGTTGAACGTGAACATTTATTAAAACCGCTGCAACAGGTGAGTGGCCCATTAGGCGGCCGCCCTACGCTGCCTATTCTTGGAAACCTGCTGCTTCAGGTCGCGGACGGTACGCTGTCGCTGACCGGCACAGATCTGGAAATGGAAATGATCGCGCGCGTTACGCTGACTCAGCCGCACGACGCAGGCGCGACCACGGTTCCGGCACGTAAATTCTTTGATATTTGCCGTGGGCTGCCTGAAGGCGCTGAAATCGCCGTGCAGCTGGAGGGCGACCGCATGCTGGTGCGCTCTGGCCGCAGCCGTTTCTCCCTCTCCACGCTGCCCGCTGCGGACTTCCCGAACCTGGATGACTGGCAGAGCGAAGTTGAATTTACCCTGCCGCAGGCGACGATGAAGCGTCTGATTGAGGCCACGCAGTTCTCCATGGCGCATCAGGACGTTCGTTACTACTTAAACGGCATGCTGTTCGAAACCGAAGGTGAGGAGCTGCGTACCGTGGCTACCGACGGTCACCGTCTGGCGGTCTGTTCCATGCCGATTGGCGACTCGCTGCCAAACCATTCGGTGATCGTACCGCGTAAAGGCGTGATTGAGCTGATGCGTATGCTCGACGGTGGCGACGCGCCGCTGCGCGTGCAGATCGGCAGCAATAACATTCGCGCACATGTGGGCGATTTTGTCTTCACATCGAAGCTGGTTGACGGTCGTTTCCCGGATTATCGCCGCGTATTGCCGAAGAACCCGGACAAAACGCTGGAGGCGGGTTGCGACATCCTCAAGCAGGCATTTGCGCGTGCCGCTATTCTCTCCAACGAGAAATTCCGCGGCGTACGTCTGTACGTGAGTGAAAACCAAATCAAAATCACCGCCAACAACCCGGAGCAGGAAGAGGCAGAAGAGATTCTGGACGTCACCTACGCCGGGGCTGAGATGGAAATCGGCTTCAACGTCAGCTATGTGCTGGATGTGCTGAATGCACTGAAATGCGAGAACGTTCGCATCCTGCTGACTGACTCCGTTTCGAGCGTACAGATTGAAGATGCGGCCAGCCAAAGTGCGGCTTATGTTGTCATGCCAATGAGACTGTAATGTCGCTCACCCGTCTGTTGATCCGCGACTTTCGCAATATCGAAAGCGCGGATCTCGCTTTATCCCCCGGCTTTAACTTCCTGGTTGGCGCAAACGGCAGCGGCAAAACCAGCGTGCTGGAAGCCATTTATACGCTCGGCCACGGTCGGGCGTTTCGCAGTTTGCAGATAGGCCGCGTCATTCGCCATGAGCAGGAGTCCTTTGTTTTGCATGGGCGATTGCAGGGCGCAGAGCGGGAAACCGCCATCGGCCTGACCAAAGACAAGCAGGGCGACAGCAAGGTGCGCATCGACGGCACCGACGGGCACAAAGTGGCGGAGCTGGCGCTGCTCATGCCGATGCAGCTGATTACGCCCGAGGGGTTTACTTTACTCAACGGCGGCCCCAAATACAGAAGAGCATTCCTCGACTGGGGATGCTTTCACAATGAAGCCGGTTTCTTTAACGCCTGGAGCAACCTGAAGCGTCTGCTCAAGCAGCGTAACGCCGCGTTGCGCCAGGTCACCCGTTACGCCCAGCTGCGTCCGTGGGACATGGAGTTAATCCCTCTTGCGGAACAAATCAGCCGCTGGCGTGCCGAATACAGCGCTGGTATCGCCGAAGACATGGCCGATACCTGCAAACAGTTTTTACCCGAGTTCTCTCTCACCTTCTCTTTCCAGCGCGGCTGGGAAAAAGAGACGGATTATGCCGAGGTGCTAGAGAGAAGCTTCGAACGCGATCGCATGTTGACCTACACCGCGCACGGTCCGCACAAGGCGGATTTCCGCATTCGTGCCGACGGTGCGCCGGTAGAAGACACGCTCTCGCGCGGGCAGCTCAAGCTCCTTATGTGCGCGCTGCGCCTGGCACAGGGGGAGTTCCTGACTCGCGAGAGCGGGCGACGCTGCCTGTACCTGATAGATGATTTTGCCTCGGAACTTGACGACTCGCGGCGCGGACTGCTTGCCAGCCGCTTAAAAGCCACGCAGTCGCAGGTTTTCGTCAGCGCCATTAGCGCTGAACACGTTATAGACATGTCGGACGAAAATTCGAAGATGTTTACCGTGGAAAAGGGTAAAATAACGGATTAACCCAAGTTGAAATGAGCGAGAAACGTTGATGTCGAATTCTTATGACTCCTCCAGTATCAAAGTCCTGAAAGGGCTGGATGCGGTGCGTAAGCGCCCGGGTATGTATATCGGCGACACGGATGACGGCACCGGTCTGCACCACATGGTATTCGAGGTGGTAGATAACGCTATCGACGAAGCGCTCGCGGGTCACTGTAAAGACATCGTGGTCACCATTCATGCGGACAACTCCGTCTCCGTTACCGATGATGGCCGTGGTATCCCAACCGGTATCCACCCGGAAGAGGGCGTCTCGGCTGCGGAAGTGATCATGACCGTTCTGCACGCAGGCGGTAAGTTCGATGATAACTCCTATAAAGTGTCCGGCGGTCTGCACGGCGTTGGCGTATCCGTAGTAAACGCCCTGTCGCAGAAGCTGGAGCTGGTGATCCAGCGCGAAGGCAAAATTCATCGCCAGATCTATCAGCACGGCGTGCCTGAAGCACCGCTGGCCGTCACGGGGGATACCGAGAAAACCGGGACTATGGTGCGTTTCTGGCCGAGCCTTGAAACCTTCACCAACGTCACCGAATTCGAATACGACATCCTGGCGAAACGCCTGCGTGAACTGTCGTTCCTGAACTCCGGCGTGTCGATTCGTCTACGCGACAAACGCGACAACAAAGAAGACCACTTCCACTACGAAGGCGGTATCAAGGCGTTCGTTGAGTATCTGAACAAAAACAAAACGCCAATTCACCCGAATATCTTCTACTTCTCTACTGAAAAAGACGGTATCGGCGTGGAAGTGGCCTTGCAGTGGAACGACGGTTTCCAGGAAAACATCTACTGCTTCACCAACAACATTCCACAGCGCGACGGCGGTACTCACCTTGCGGGCTTCCGCGCGGCGATGACCCGTACCCTGAACGCCTACATGGACAAAGAAGGCTACAGCAAAAAAGCGAAAGTCAGCGCCACCGGCGACGATGCGCGTGAAGGTCTGATTGCCGTGGTCTCCGTGAAGGTGCCGGATCCGAAGTTCTCCTCACAGACCAAAGACAAGCTGGTCTCCTCTGAGGTGAAATCAGCCGTTGAGCAGCAGATGAATGAACTGCTGAGCGAATATCTGCTGGAAAACCCGTCCGACGCGAAAATCGTGGTGGGTAAAATTATTGATGCGGCGCGTGCCCGTGAAGCGGCGCGTAAAGCGCGTGAAATGACCCGCCGTAAAGGCGCACTGGATCTGGCAGGCCTGCCGGGCAAGCTGGCTGACTGCCAGGAACGCGACCCGGCGCTGTCCGAACTGTACCTTGTGGAAGGGGACTCCGCGGGCGGTTCTGCGAAGCAGGGCCGTAACCGTAAGAACCAGGCGATCCTGCCGTTGAAGGGTAAAATCCTCAACGTTGAGAAGGCGCGCTTCGACAAAATGCTCTCTTCTCAGGAAGTGGCAACGCTCATCACCGCACTCGGCTGCGGTATCGGTCGCGACGAGTACAACCCGGATAAACTGCGCTATCACAGCATCATCATCATGACCGATGCGGACGTCGACGGCTCGCACATTCGTACGCTGCTGTTGACCTTCTTCTATCGTCAGATGCCGGAAATTGTTGAACGCGGCCACGTCTACATTGCGCAGCCGCCGCTGTATAAAGTGAAGAAAGGCAAGCAGGAACAGTACATTAAAGATGACGACGCGATGGACCAGTACCAAATCGCGATCGCCCTTGATGGTGCGACCCTGCACGCTAACTCAAGCGCGCCTGCGCTGGCCGGTGAGCCGCTGGAACGTCTGGTCTCCGAGTTCAACGCCACGCAGAAAATGATTGGCCGTATGGAGCGTCGCTATCCGAAAGCGCTGCTGAAAGAGCTGATTTATCAGCCGACCCTGACCGAAGCCGATTTGAGTAACGAGCAGACCGTCACCCGCTGGGTGAACACCCTGGTGAGCGAGCTGAACGAGAAAGAGCAACACGGCAGCCAGTGGAAGTTTGACGTTCAGCAGAACGCTGAGCAGCAGTTCGAGCCGATCGTCCGCGTGCGTACCCACGGCGTCGATACCGACTACCCGCTGGAGCACGAATTTGTCACCGGTCCGGAATACCGTCGTATCTGCACCCTCGGCGAGAAGCTGCGCGGTCTGATCGAAGACGATGCATTCATTGAACGTGGCGAACGTCGTCAGCCGGTAGCCAGCTTCGAACAGGCGCTGGAGTGGCTGGTGAAAGAGTCCCGTCGTGGTCTCTCTATTCAGCGTTATAAGGGGCTGGGCGAAATGAACCCGGATCAGCTGTGGGAAACCACCATGGATCCGGAAAGTCGTCGCATGCTGCGCGTTACTGTTAAAGACGCAATCGCAGCGGATCAGCTGTTCACGACCCTGATGGGCGATGCAGTTGAACCACGCCGCGCCTTCATCGAAGAGAACGCTCTGAAAGCGGCGAACATCGATATCTAAGCTCTATCCCCCTCACCCTAACCCTCTTCCCAAAGGGGAGAGGGTACGTACGGTACCGCCTTTTCTCCCTCGCCCTATGGGGAGAGAGCCGGGGTGAGGGGAAATTCTTTGGCCGCAAAAGAGGAATTTCCTCTCCCGACCCATCCTCCTTTCTTACCGTGTTTTTTGAGTGGAATCGCGTTAGCATGAGGTAGCACTCATTTATCCCGGGGACCTCATGGCCATTAAACTCATTGCAATCGATATGGACGGCACGCTGCTGCTGCCAGACCACACTATCTCTCCAGCCGTTAAAAACGCGATCGCTGCGGCACGCGCAAAGGGCGTGAATGTGGTACTGACCACGGGGCGTCCGTATGCGGGCGTGCACAGCTACCTGAAAGAGCTGCACATGAACCAGCCTGGCGATTACTGCATCACCTATAACGGCGCGCTGGTGCAGAAAGCCGCGGATGGCAGCACGGTTGCGCAAACGGCGCTGAGCTACGACGACTATCTGTTCCTGGAAAAACTGTCCCGTGAAGTGGGCTCTCATTTCCACGCGCTCGATCGCAACACGCTTTACACCGCCAACCGCGATATCAGCTACTACACGGTGCACGAGTCCTACGTTGCAACCATTCCACTGGTGTTCTGCGAAGCGGAGAAAATGGATCCTGCGACGCAGTTCCTGAAAGTGATGATGATTGATGAACCTGCGGTTCTCGACAAAGCCATATCGCGCATTCCGGCTGAGGTAAAAGAGAAATACACCGTGCTGAAAAGTGCGCCGTACTTCCTTGAAATCCTCGATAAACGCGTCAATAAAGGCACGGGCGTCAAATCGCTTGCCGATGCGCTGGGCATCAAGCCTGAAGAGATCATGGCGCTGGGCGACCAGGAAAATGATATCGCAATGATCGAGTATGCAGGCATGGGCGTGGCGATGGATAACGCGATCCCCTCGGTGAAAGAGGTGGCGAATTTCGTCACGAAATCCAACCTGGAAGACGGCGTTGCCTGGGCTATCGAGAAATTCGTTTTGTCCTAGCAGTCGCTGGAAAACATTAGCCTCGGTTATCAACCGGGGCTTTTTTTGGCCCTGAATTTATCGAATTGTTCTTTTTGTGATCTTGATTGTAGTACAACATGAATTAATTGTACTACATTGCAGTCAAGGCAAAGGCGAAAGGACTCACGTTTGTACTGCAAAAGTGAGGCGAAATTCAGCGGTCGCGGTAAAGTAGTGATGGACTTACAGAGCTCAAGGACTCCCCATGACACTCAATAAAACCGATCGCATTGTCATTACGCTGGGCACTCAGATTGTGGGTGGCAAATACGTTCCCGGTTCGCCGTTGCCAGCAGAGGCGGAACTGTGCGAGGAGTTTGAAACCTCGCGCAACATCATCCGGGAAGTGTTCCGCTCGCTGATGGCGAAGCGGCTGATTGAAATGAAGCGCTATCGCGGCGCGTTTGTGGCGCCGCGTAACCAGTGGAACTACCTCGATACCGATGTTCTGCAATGGGTGCTGGAAAACGACTACGACCCACGGCTTATCGGCGCGATGAGCGAAGTCCGAAATCTGGTGGAACCGGCCATCGCCCGCTGGGCGGCTGAGCGCGCAACGTCAGGTGACCTGGCACAGATTGAGTCGGCTTTAAACGACATGATCGCCAATAACCAGAACCGGGAGGCGTTCAACGAAGCGGACATTCGTTACCACGAAGCGGTATTGCAGTCGGTGCATAACCCGGTTTTACAGCAGCTTAGCGTGGCGATCAGCTCGCTACAGCGAGCAGTATTTGAACGTACCTGGATGGGCGATGAGGCCAACATGCCGAAAACGCTTCAGGAACATAAAGCGCTGTTCGATGCGATACGGCATCAGGACGGCGATGCGGCAGAGCAGGCGGCGTTGACCATGATCGCCAGCTCGACACGAAGGTTGAAGGAAATCACATGACATCACGCTACATCGCAATCGACTGGGGATCGACCAATCTGCGCGCCTGGCTCTACCACGGTGAGCACTGCCTGGAAAGCAGGCAATCAGAAGCAGGTGTGACGCGCCTGAACGGTAAATCCCCCGCAGCGGTGTTAGCAGAAGTGACACAAAACTGGCGCGACGGTACTACGCCAGTGGTGATGGCCGGAATGGTCGGCAGTAACGCGGGCTGGAAGGTCGCACCTTACCTGCCAGTTCCGGTGCATTTCGCCGCCGTGGGTGAGAAGTTAACGACCGTTGGCGACAATGTCTGGATTATTCCCGGTTTATGCGTCTCTCGCGACGATAACCATAACGTGATGCGCGGCGAAGAGACGCAGCTGCTCGGGGCGCGCACCCTTTCCCCTTCTTCTGTCTACGTCATGCCCGGGACGCACTGTAAATGGGTCCAAACGGATGCTGAGCAAATTCATGATTTCCGCACCGTGATGACCGGCGAACTGCACCACTTGCTGCTTAAGCATTCGCTGGTGGGGACCGGTTTGCCGGAGCAGATCCCTTCGCCGGAAGCGTTTGCCGCCGGGCTTGAGCGCGGGATCGACTCCCCTGCCGTTTTGCCGCAACTTTTTGAGGTTCGCGCCTCGCACGTGCTGGGAAGTCTTCCGCGCGAACAGGTCAGCGAATTTCTGTCCGGCCTGCTGATTGGCGCAGAAGTCGCCACCCTGAGCGACGCGTTCGTCGGGCAGCAGGCCATCACGCTCGTCGCGGGTTCATCGCTGATGTCTCGTTACCGCCAGGCGTTCCACGCTATCGGACGGGATGTTGCTGCGGTGGAAGGCGACACGGCATTTCAGGCAGGCATAAGGAGCATCGCTCATGCAGTGGCAAACTGATCTCCCCCTTATCGCAATTTTGCGCGGTATTACCCCCGATGAGGCGTTAGCGCACGTTGGCGCGGTGATCGACGCCGGGTTCGACGCGGTGGAAATCCCCCTCAACTCACCGGAATGGGAAAAAAGTATTCCGGCCGTGGTGGAGGCGTTCGGTGATAACGCGCTGATTGGCGCAGGCACCGTATTACAGCCGGAGCAAGTGGATAAACTGGCGAAGATGGGCTGCAAGCTTATCGTCACACCCAATATCAACCCTGAGGTGATCCGCCGGGCGGTGGAATACGGCATGACCGTCTGTCCGGGATGCGCGACGGCCACAGAAGCGTTTACTGCCCTCGACGCGGGCGCGCAGTCGCTCAAAATTTTCCCGTCGTCGGCCTTTGGTCCGGATTACATCAAAGCGCTGAAAGCGGTCTTACCCGCCAGCGTGCCGGTCTTTGCCGTGGGCGGCGTCACGCCGGAAAACCTGGAGCAGTGGATAAAAGCGGGCTGTGTGGGCGCGGGGCTGGGCAGCGATCTCTATCGTGCCGGGCAGTCCGTAAAGCGTACCGCACAGCAGGCGGCAGCATTTGTGAAAGCGTACCGAGAGGCAGTGAAATGAAAATAACCAAACTCACCACGTACCGTTTACCCCCGCGCTGGATGTTCCTGAAAATCGAAACCGATGAAGGCGTGGTTGGCTGGGGCGAGCCGGTGATTGAAGGCCGAGCGCGAACCGTTGAAGCCGCGGTTCACGAGCTGGGCGAATACCTGATTGGTCAGGATCCGGCGCGCATCAACGACCTGTGGCAGGTCATGTACCGGGCGGGATTTTACCGGGGCGGTCCGATCCTGATGAGCGCCATCGCCGGTATTGACCAGGCGCTGTGGGATATCAAAGGTAAAGTGCTGAATGCCCCGGTCTGGCAATTAATGGGCGGCCTGGTGCGCGACAAGATCAAAGCCTACAGCTGGGTCGGTGGCGACCGTCCTGCGGAAGTGATCGACGGCATTACACAGCTGCGCAACATCGGTTTTGACACCTTCAAACTCAACGGTTGCGAAGAGATGGGCGTTATCGACAACTCGCGCGCGGTAGACCGGGCGGTGAACACCGTGGCGCAAATCCGCGAGGCTTTCGGCAACGAGATTGAGTTTGGCCTGGATTTCCACGGCCGCGTCAGCGCGCCAATGGCCAAAGTGCTGATCAAAGAGCTGGAACCGTATCGCCCGCTGTTTATCGAAGAGCCGGTGCTGGCCGAGCAGGCGGAATACTATCCGAAGCTGGCTGAACAGACGCACATTCCCATCGCGGCGGGTGAACGCATGTTCTCGCGCTTCGAGTTTAAACGCGTGCTGGAAGCGGGCGGCATTGCGATCCTGCAACCGGACCTCTCCCACGCAGGTGGCATCACCGAATGCTACAAAATTGCCGGAATGGCAGAAGCCTACGATGTGGCGCTGGCGCCGCACTGTCCGCTTGGGCCGATTGCGCTGGCGGCCTGCCTGCACGTCGACTTCGTCTCCCGTAATGCGGTGTTCCAGGAACAAAGCATGGGCATTCACTATAACAAGGGCGCGGAGCTGCTCGATTTTGTAAAAAACAAAGAAGACTTCTGCATGGAGGGCGGTTTCTTTAAACCGTTAACGAAGCCGGGCCTTGGCGTGGAGATCGACGAAGCCAAAGTCATTGAGTTGAGTAAAAGTGCGCCGGACTGGCGTAACCCACTGTGGCGTCATGAAGACGGTTCCGTAGCCGAGTGGTAAATGCGCGTCATACTTCGCGCTGGTGATGCGTTGGCAGCGTTTTCTTACCCCCGTCACATACTTTTGTATGCTCCCGGGGATGCGAAAACTTGCCGCCTTCCCCCAGCACGAATTATTTAGCGCATTCCGTTTACGTTTGTAATTAAAAAAAACAAATACACCCTCTGTAAATTACAGGGCATGGTGAGCGGCTTCGCTATGCCCAAAATCTGGAGACAGATTGCGATGGATATTCCAGTTACTGCTGCAAAAACCGGGCGTCGTCGTTACCTGACGCTGATCATGATCTTTATTACCGTGGTCATTTGCTATGTCGACCGCGCCAACCTTGCCGTGGCATCGGCCCATATTCAGGAAGAGTTTGGCATCACCAAAACGGAAATGGGCTACGTCTTCTCGGCGTTTGCCTGGCTTTATACGCTCTGCCAGATCCCCGGCGGCTGGTTCCTTGACCGCGTGGGGTCGCGTCTGACCTACTTTATCGCCATTTTAGGCTGGTCTGTGGCGACGCTGTTCCAGGGGTTCGCCACCGGGCTGATGTCGCTGATTGGCCTGCGCGCCATCACCGGGGTGTTTGAAGCGCCGGCGTTCCCGACCAACAACCGCATGGTGACCAGCTGGTTCCCTGAACACGAACGCGCTTCTGCCGTCGGCTTCTACACCTCCGGGCAATTTGTTGGCCTGGCGTTTCTGACGCCGCTGTTAATCTGGATCCAGGAGCTGCTGAGCTGGCACTGGGTGTTTATCGTCACCGGCGGGATCGGCATTATCTGGTCGTTAATTTGGTTTAAGGTGTATCAACCGCCGCGTCTGACCAAAAGCATTTCCAAAGCCGAACTGGACTACATCCGCGACGGCGGTGGCCTGGTGGACGGCGATGCGCCAGTGAAAAAAGAGGCGCGCCAGCCGTTGACCAGAGCGGACTGGAAGCTGGTTTTCCACCGGAAGCTGGTTGGCGTATATCTGGGACAGTTCGCGGTAACCTCCACGCTGTGGTTTTTCCTCACCTGGTTTCCGAACTACCTGACGCAGGAGAAGGGTATTACCGCGCTGAAGGCAGGCTTTATGACCACCGTACCGTTCCTGGCGGCGTTTTTCGGCGTGCTGCTCTCGGGCTGGCTGGCGGACAAGCTGGTGAAAAAAGGCTTCTCGCTGGGCGTTGCGCGTAAAACGCCAATTATCTGCGGGCTGCTGATCTCTACCTGCATCATGGGGGCGAACTACACCAACGATCCGGTGTGGATCATGACTCTGATGGCAGTAGCGTTCTTCGGAAACGGTTTTGCCTCCATTACCTGGTCGCTGGTGTCGTCTCTGGCACCGATGCGTCTGATCGGCCTGACCGGCGGCGTGTTTAACTTCGTTGGCGGCCTGGGCGGGATCACCGTGCCGTTGGTCATCGGTTACCTGGCGCAGGACTACGGCTTTGGACCAGCTCTGGTGTATATCTCTGTCGTGGCGCTGATCGGTGCGCTCTCCTACATCCTGCTGGTCGGCGACGTGAAACGAGTAGGCTAATCCCTTCCGATGTTTTACCCTGATGCGATAACCGCGCATCAGGGTATTTTCATGAAACAAATCACCTTCGCTTCACGCAACCATCAGCTCACCAACATCAACGCCTGGACGCCGGACAGCCAGTGGCTCGTCTATGATGTGCGCCCGTCCGGCGCGTCATTTACCGGTGAAACCATCGAGCGGGTGAACGTCAGTACAGGCGAGGTGGAGGTAATCTACCGTGCCGCTGACGGTGCGCATGTCGGCGTCGTGACCGTTCATCCGACGCAGGACAAATATGTTTTTATCCACGGCCCCAAACACCCGGATGCAGACTGGCAGTATGATTTTCACCATCGTCAGGGGGTGATTGCGCACAATGGTCAGGTGAACAATCTTGATGCGATGGATATCACCGCACCTTACACGGCAGGCGCGCTGCGTGGCGGCAGCCACGTCCACGTTTTTAGTCCGAACGGGCAGTTCGTCAGCTTTACCTATAACGACCATGTGCTGCACGCGCGCGATCCGAAGCTGGATTTGCGTAACGTCGGGGTGGCGACGCCTTTTGGTCCGGTGAACCCACAAGGGAACCATCCACGTGAATATGCTGGCGCCTTCTGGAGCGTACTGGTAAGCCGGACAACGCCGAACCCGAAACCGGGCAGCGATGAGATCAACCGCGCCTATGAAGAGGGCTGGGTGGGCAACGACAGGCTGGCGTTTATCGGCGATACCCTGTCTGCGAAAGGCGAGAAAGTGCCCGAACTGTTTATTGTCGATCTCCCCAACGACGAGCAGGGCTGGAAACGGGCGGGGGATGCGCCGTTGCAGGGGACGCCTGATACCATGCCCGCGCCGCCTGTGGGCGTTATGCAACGACGCCTCACCTTCACCCATCAGAAGGCATATCCGGGGCTGGTGAACGTACCGCGCCACTGGGTGCGCAGTAATCCGCAGGGGACGCAGATTGCGTTTTTAATGCGAGACGATAACGGCGTCGTGCAGCTGTGGCTTATCTCCCCTGAGGGCGGCGAGCCGCGTCAGTTAACCCACACTGAGCGTGATATTCAGTCGGCGTTTAACTGGCATCCTTCCGGAAACAGCCTGGGATTTGTGCTGGCAGGCCGCATTGCCTGCTGCGATGCGCAGACCGGGGACGTAATGTTTTTGACGTCCGATCACGGCAATCCGCCGTCTGCTGACGCTGTGGTTTTTTCCCCGGACGGTCGTTTTATTGCATGGATGGAAGAGAAGGACGGTTTCCGCCAGCTGTGGCTAACGGAAACCGCACAGAATTAGCGTGGAGCCATCGCTGCGGGCGGGATAACAGAATTGGTCGCCAGATTTTCCTGCTCGCTTTTCTCAACGCGCGAGCGCACTGAGCTGTCGGTGCGGAACATATCCCACGGCAGCAGAAGCGTATCCGCGACTGCCGTAAACGGCATATCCAGGATAACCAGGGATTTGGTGCCCCAGTTGGTATCGTCATCGGAGATCATCGCCGCGCTGGCACGCGTCCCCGGATATGTTCCTTCTTTACCGCCGGTGTGAGACATCACGCTCGAACACCCGCAAAGTAAAACAACCCCGCTGAACGTCGTCAGCTTTATCAGAACATTTTTCATCATCACTCAGTCATCGTTAATGGCACTGCATCGACCTACAACTCAGGGTTATAGCGAGCCTTATCCAAAATGGATAGCTCGTTAATCCCGCACTGTGGCAGTCATCGCAATTTAACCCTTTGTGCTGTTGTCCCAGAGTCTATGCGACAACCAGCAAAGTGCAAAAAAATCTCATATAAATAGGCTTGAAAAGCCCGGTTCCAGACCCATTTTAAGAATGTGACCCGATAACGAACTCGCCTGATGGGTGTTCGGGGGGCACAAAGGCCTGTCCATGGTGGAAGGCAATAATTCCTCGCTGATTTCAGGAGTCTTATTTATGCGTAACTTCGATCTTTCTCCGCTATACCGTTCTGCAATTGGTTTTGACCGCCTGTTTAACCATTTAGAAAATAACCAAAGCCAGAGCAACGGCTACCCTCCCTACAATGTCGAGCTGGTTGACGAAAACCACTATCGCATCGCGATTGCTGTTGCTGGTTTTGCAGAAAACGAACTGGAGATCACCGCGCAGGACAACCTGCTGGTGGTGAAAGGTTCCCATACGGCCGAGCAGAAAGAACGTACCTACCTTTACCAGGGCATCGCCGAGCGTAACTTTGAACGCAAGTTCCAGTTAGCTGAGAACATTCACGTTAAGGGCGCGAACCTGGTTAACGGCCTGCTGTTTATCGAACTGGAACGCGTGATTCCCGAAGAGAAAAAACCGCGCCGTATCGAAATTAACTAATTACGCGGGTCGCATGAGCGGCCCACACAGACTTGCTTGCCGTAACGGGAGCATATGCGAATCCATCAGGATTTGCAGGAACAACTGCGCACAAAATTAAACTGTGCCGAACTCGCTTCTCAGAAGGAGATTTAGTATGCGTAACTATGATTTTTCCCCCCTGCTGCGTCAGTGGATCGGTTTTGACAAACTGGCTAACGCCCTGCAAAGCGCAACCGAACAGCAGACGTTTCCGCCGTACAACATCGAAAAAAGCGATGATAACCACTACCGCATCACGCTTGCGCTGGCCGGGTTCCGGCAGGAAGACCTCGATATCCAGCTTGAGGGTACGCGCCTGACCGTGAAAGGGTCGCCGGAAAAACCAGACACCGAAACCAAATGGTTGCATCAGGGGCTTGTCACTCAGCCATTTAGCCTGAGCTTTACCCTTGCAGACCATATGGAAGTATCCGGTGCGACGTTTACTAACGGGCTACTGAACATTGATCTCACCCGTAACGTGCCGGAAGCCATTGCGCCTCAGCGCATCGCCATTAGCGAACGCCCGGCGTTGAACAGCTAATACACGTTTTTGCCGGGTGGCGGCTACGCCTTACCCGGCCTACAAAACGAATCGTGTGCGGGCTGGTGCCCTCACCCCGCCCCTCTCCCCACAGGGAGAGGGTGCAAACACTAAAAACGGTCACCTTCGGGTGACCGTTTTGCTTTTACCTTCGGCTTTTTTGTGCGCCATCGCCCATACAACCGCAGCCAGCTCTGAGAGAATCCATAGCATAACCAGGGTTATACACAGGATGTGGATCATGAGTGATATCGCGTTAACCGTTAGCGTGTTGGCTCTTGTCGCGGTAGTGGGGCTATGGCTGGGTAATATCAAAATCCGCGGCGTCGGGTTTGGCATAGGCGGGGTATTGTTCGGCGGGATCTTTGTCGGCCACTTTGCCGATCAGCTTGGGTGGGTGCTCAGCGCTGATATGCTGCATTTCATCCAGGAGTTCGGCCTGATCCTCTTTGTGTATACCATTGGTATTCAGGTTGGGCCGGGCTTCTTCGCTTCCCTGCGCGTCTCAGGTTTACGCCTGAATCTCTTTGCCCTCGGCATCGTCGTAATGGGTGGGCTGGTGACCGCCATTCTGCATAAACTCTTCGCTATTCCGCTGCCCGTCGTGTTGGGCATCTTCTCCGGAGCCGTCACGAATACGCCCGCGCTCGGGGCGGGCCAGCAAATTCTGCGCGACCTGGGTATCCCTGCTGGTGTTGTCGATCAGATGGGAATGAGCTACGCCATGGCCTATCCGTTTGGCATTTGCGGTATTTTGCTCTCAATGTGGCTGGTGCGCGTGCTGTTCCGCATTAACGTCGAGCGCGAGGCGAAAGAGCATGAAAGCACATTAACCAACGGCCATGCGCGAATTAAAACTATCAATATTCGCGTCGAGAACCCTAACCTGCACAATATGGCGATTCAGGATGTTCCCATTCTGAACAGCGCGACCATCATCTGTTCCCGTCTGAAACGTGATGACACGCTGATGGTGCCTTCACCCGACACACTTATTCAACACGGCGATCTCCTGCATCTGGTAGGGCAACCGGCGGATTTAAACAATGCCCGGCTGGTGATTGGTCAGGAGGTGGATACTTCGCTTTCAACCCGTGGAACAGACATGCGCGTGGAGCGTGTGGTGGTGACCAATGAGAAGGTATTGGGCAAGAAAATACGCGACTTGCAGGTTAAAGAACGTTATGACGTGGTGATCTCCCGGCTTAACCGCGCCGGCGTCGAGCTGGTGGCCAGCCAGGATGCCAGCCTGCAATTCGGTGATATTCTCAACCTCGTCGGGCGTCCTTCATCCATTGATGCCGTAGCGGACATGGTGGGCAACGCCCAGCAAAAACTCCAGCAGGTGCAGATGCTGCCGGTTTTTATCGGCATCGGGCTTGGCGTCATGCTTGGCTCCATCCCCCTGTACGTGCCCGGCTTCCCGGTAGCACTGAAGCTGGGTCTGGCAGGCGGGCCGCTCATTATGGCGCTGATCCTCGGGCGTATCGGCTCTGTCGGTAAGCTCTACTGGTTTATGCCCCCGAGCGCTAACCTGGCGCTGCGAGAGTTGGGCATCGTGCTGTTTCTGGCGGTCGTGGGGCTGAAATCCGGCGGCGATTTTGTCGATACCCTGATAAACGGCGAAGGGATGAGCTGGGTAGGATACGGCATATTTATTACCGCCATTCCGCTGATAACGGTCGGGATACTGGCGCGTATGTTCGCTAAAATGAACTATCTCACGCTGTGCGGCATGCTGGCCGGTTCGATGACCGACCCGCCCGCGCTGGCGTTCGCCAACAACCTGCACGCTACCAGCGGTGCGGCGGCGTTGTCCTACGCCACGGTTTATCCGCTGGTGATGTTTCTGCGCATCATCACACCGCAGCTACTGGCGGTGCTGTTCTGGGGGATGGGCTAATACGTCTTCCGGGTGGATACGCCGCAAATGGTAGTCCACCTGGTAATCGCTGGTATTTCGGAACATCACGGAATAATTGAGGAACTCGCCGCTGTCGCTGTAGGAAAGGGAGGTGATGCGCAGCAGCGGCGTCTGTTCCGGCAGGTTCATGTAGCCGGCCAGCTGTTTATCTGCCAGCACCGGCGTCAGGCTCTCGTAGTTGCCGCTGATGGTGATCCCACACTCCTTCTCGATGTAATCAAACTTTGACCCTTCCAGATGCGCCAGGGAAAGATTGCGGAACAGCTTCACCGGCATAAAGCTGTCCTCCAGCATCAGCGGCTTCCCGTCCACGTAACGCACCCGCCTTGAAAAATAGATCCGCTCATCAACCTGAATCCGCAGCTGGCTGGCGATGGCGGGCGGCGCGGGCATCACTTCAAACTGCAACACCTTGCTCTGCACTTCTTTCCCCTGCTGGCGCAATACCTCCACCAGCCCGGTCAGGTTAGTCGTTTCATGATGAACGTCTTTGCGCGCCACGAACGTCCCGCTGCCGTGTCGACGTTCAACCAGCCCCCAGCTTACCAGCAGATCCAGCGCCTTGCGGATGGTCATCCGGGCTACGCCAAATTCCTTTGCCAGCACTTTTTCTCCGGGTAACGGACTGCCGATGTTGTAGTCCGAGGAATTCAGCCGCAGCCGTAGCCGATCGGCAATTGATTTGTAGATCACCAGTAGACCTCTCTGCGCACATCATGGCGTGGAATACGTCTTAACTTGTCCATGTTTAGTTTAAAAAGTAGACCTGATTGTTCAAATTAAAACCATGAAAGCGATCACGAATCGCAGCGGCACGCCATGTTCCCGCATCAGTAAGTTCTTATGCTCACCTCAGGCCAGTAAAAAACCATAAAGGCCTCTATCCCCTACAGGTTGTTTCATGAGGATTTAAAAATGCTCAGTCAAATACAACGTTTTGGCGGCGCCATGTTCACCCCGGTTTTGCTGTTTCCCTTTGCCGGGATCGTGGTTGGGATCGCCATCATGCTTCGCAACCCGCTGTTTGTCGGCGAGGCCTTAACCGCGCCTGATAATCTGTTCGCGCAAATTGTTCACATCATCGAAGAGGGCGGCTGGGCGGTGTTCCGTAACATGCCGCTGATTTTTGCCGTCGGCTTACCGATTGGCCTGGCAAAGCAGGCGCAGGGCCGCGCCTGTCTGGCGGTGCTGATTAGCTTCCTGACCTGGAACTATTTTATCAATGCGATGGGGATGACCTGGGGTCACTTCTTTGGCGTCGACTTCTCTGCTGAACCCACTGCCGGCAGCGGGCTGGCGATGATTGCCGGAATCAAAACGCTTGATACCAGCATCATCGGGGCAATTATCATTTCCGGGCTCGTCACCGCCCTCCACAACCGATTTTTCGACAAGCCGTTGCCGGTCTTTCTGGGGATTTTTCAGGGCACCTCGTTTGTCGTTATCCTCGCGTTCTTCGTCATGATCCCCTGCGCCTGGCTGACGCTGCTGGGGTGGCCGAAAGTACAGATGGGCATTGAGTCGTTGCAGGCCTTTCTACGTACCGCTGGCGCGCTGGGCGTATGGGTTTATACCTTCCTGGAACGCATTCTGATCCCAACCGGATTACACCACTTTGTCTACGGTCCGTTTATCTTCGGCCCGGCTGCGGTAGAAGGCGGCATTCAGGTCTACTGGGCACAGCACCTTCAGGAATTCAGCCAGAGCACTGTGCCGCTGAAAACGCTGTTCCCGGAGGGCGGATTTGCGCTGCACGGCAACGCTAAGGTGTTTGGCTCAGTCGGTATTGCGCTGGCTATCTGGTATACCGCCTCGCCGGAGAACCGCGTCAAAGTGGCAGGCTTGCTGATCCCGGCCACGCTTACCGCCGTGCTGGTGGGCATTACCGAACCGCTGGAGTTCACCTTCCTGTTTATCTCGCCGTTGCTGTTTGCCATCCACGCCGTGCTGGCCGCAACGATGGCGACGGTGATGTATACCTTCGGGGTGGTGGGGAATATGGGGGGCGGTCTGCTGGACCAGTTCCTGCCGCAAAACTGGATCCCGATGTTCCATCATCACGCGTCGACGGTATTCACCCAGATTGGCATCGGCCTCTGCTTCACCGGGATCTACTTCGTGGTCTTCAGGACGCTAATCGTACGTCTGAATCTGAAAACGCCGGGCCGGGAAGAGAGCGAAATAAAACTCTACAACAAGGCCGACTATAAGGCCGCACGCGGGCAAACCACCGCCCCGGCGCCAGCCAGCCAGCAGGTCGGACAGGCTGCCGGATTCTTACAGGCGCTCGGCGGTGCAGCAAATATCGAAAGTATCAATAACTGCGCCACCCGCTTGCGTATCGCCCTGATGGATATGACAAAAACCCAAAGCGACGACGTCTTCAAAGCCCTGGGCGCACACGGTGTGGTGCGGCGCGGCAACGGCATTCAGGTGATTGTCGGTCTGCACGTTCCTCAGGTGCGCGACCAGCTGGAATCGCTGATGAAAACCCCTTTAACAAACGAACAAACCACTCTGACAGAGGCTATATCATGAAAAAATTCTCAGTTGTTATTGCAGGCGGCGGCAGTACATTCACGCCTGGTATCGTCCTGATGCTGTTAGCCAACCGTGACCGTTTCCCGCTGCGTGCGCTGAAGTTCTATGACAATGACGGAGCACGTCAGGAGGTCATCGCCGAGGCGTGCAAAATCATCCTCAGGGAGCAGGCGCCAGAGATTGAATTTAGTTACACCACCGATCCGAAAGCGGCGTTTACCGATGTGGATTTCGTGATGGCGCATATTCGCGTTGGCAAATACCCCATGCGTGAAAAAGATGAAAAAATCCCGCTGCGCCACGGCGTGCTGGGCCAGGAAACGTGCGGGCCGGGCGGCATCTCCTACGGCATGCGCTCCATTGGCGGCGTGCTTGAACTGGTAGACTATATGGAGCAGTACTCCCCGAATGCGTGGATGCTGAACTACTCCAACCCGGCGGCGATTGTCGCAGAAGCCACGCGCCGCCTGCGTCCGAACGCGAAAATTCTCAACATCTGCGACATGCCGATCGGCATTGAAGGGCGTATGGCGCAAATTGTCGGCCTGAAAGACCGCAAAGAGATGCGCGTGCGCTATTACGGTCTGAACCACTTCGGCTGGTGGACGTCGATTGAAGATCTGAACGGCAACGATCTGATGCCGAAACTGCGCGAATACGTGGCGAAAAACGGTTATGTTCCGCCTTCGGAAGATGCGCATACTGAAGCGAGCTGGAACGATACCTTCGCCAAGGCCAAAGATGTACAGGCGCTGGATCCGGACACGATGCCGAACACCTACCTGAAGTATTACCTGTTCCCGGACTATGTGGTCGCCCATTCCAACCCGGAGCGTACCCGCGCCAATGAAGTGATGGATCACCGTGAGAAGCATGTATTCAGTTCATGCCGGGCGATTATCGAAGCCGGTCATTCCTCTGCCGGTGAACTGGAAATCGACGAACATGCGTCGTACATCGTCGATCTGGCGACCGCGATCGCCTTCAATACCCAGGAACGCATGCTGCTGATTGTGCCTAACAATGGGGCTATCCATAACTTTGACGCCGACGCGATGGTCGAAATCCCTTGTCTGGTCGGCCACAACGGACCGGAGCCGCTGACCGTAGGTGATATTCCGCACTTCCAGAAAGGGCTCATGAGCCAGCAGGTGGCGGTAGAAAAACTGGTGGTGGACGCCTGGGAGCAGCGCTCGTATCAGAAACTCTGGCAGGCGATTACCCTGTCGAAAACCGTACCGAGCGCAACGGTGGCGAAAGCGATTCTGGACGATCTTATTGAAGCTAATAAGGATTACTGGCCAGCGCTGCACTAATCTTTCTGACCGGCATTGCCTGATGCCGGTCTCCTTGTCCTGGCTGAATTACGCTATGCTGAAGCCTGCATGCTGTACGACAAGGAACCTTCATGAACATTTCCCGCCTCGGTGAAGCGCCGGACTACCGCTTCTCACTGGCTAATGAACGCACGTTCTTAGCGTGGATCCGTACCGCGCTGGGCTTTCTGGCCGCAGGCGTCGGCCTGGATCAGCTCGCTCCCGATTTTGCCACCCCGCTGATTCGCGAAGTGCTGGCTCTGCTGCTGTGCCTGATTGCCGGCGTGCTGGCGATCTACGGCTATCTGCGCTGGTTGAAAAATGAAAAGGCCATGCGTCTGAAGCAGGATCTCCCCTACACGCGCGGTTTGCTCATCATCAGTACGATTTTGCTGATGGTTGCGGGCATAGTGATGTTACTGGTGTTCTATGCCGGATAGCCGCAAAGCGCGGCGGGAAGCGGACCCCGGGCTTCAGCCGGAGCGAACCTCGCTGGCCTGGCTGCGCACGCTGCTGGGGTATGGCGCGCTGATCGCTCTTGCCATTAAGCACAACTGGCACCGCACGGGGGCGCCATTCTGGATCTCCATTGTTGTGCTGGCGCTGGTAGCCATCATTTTATGGCGCTACACCCGCAGCCGTAACCTGATGGACGTGGTGCAGAATGACTTCGTGCAGCCGAAGGCGGTGCGGGATAAGTTCCTGATCGCGCTCGCTGTGCTGTCGCTGTCTCTGTTGTTTGCGGTAACCCATATTCAGCAAATTGTAAGCCTTTAGGCCCGGTGTCGGCTATGCCTTACCGGGCCTGTGATTAACGGCCTTTTGCTAAATACTTCGCCATCTCGTCTTCCGGCACCATGCCGCCGCCGGTCGCCCAGACCAGGTGCGTGGTGTTGGCATTCGCCTTCACGCGCAGCGGCCCGGCCATCCCCGCCAGCGCCGACGGCTCCAGGCGAATCCCTTCCTCCTGCGCCAGCCAGCCGAGCATGTCGTACATGCTTTGGTCGGAAAGGGTATAGAACCCGTTAAGCAGACGCTCCATCGCGCGGCCCACGAAGCCGGACGCGCGACCTACCGCCAGACCGTCTGCTGCCGTTACGTTGTCGATACCCAGATCCTGTACAGCGATTTCATCGTGCAGTCCGGTGTAGACACCCAGCAGCATGCACGGCGAGTGCGTTGGCTCCGCGAAGTAGCAGTGCACGCTATCGCCAAAGGCCAGCTTCAGGCCAAACGCCACGCCGCCAGGCCCGCCGCCGACGCCGCACGGCAGATAGACATTAAGGGGATGATCGGCATCCACCACGCGCCCCTGCGCGGCAAACTGCGCTTTCAGGCGTTCACCTGCAACCGCATAGCCCAGGAACAGCGTGCGGGAGTTTTCATCGTCAATAAAGAAACAGTTCGGATCGCTTTCCGCCGCTTTGCGTCCCTGCTCCACCGCCACGCCGTAATCCTGCTCATATTCCACGACGATCACGCCGTGGCTGCGCAGTTTGGCTTTCTTCCACTCGCGGGCGTCGGCTGACATATGCACCGTGACCTTAAAGCCGATGCGTGCGCTCATCATGCCAATGGACATCCCCAGGTTGCCGGTTGAGCCCACCGCGATGCTGTACTGGCTGAAGAAAGCTTTAAAGCGCGGCTCCAGAAGAATGCTGTAGTCGTCGTCGATGCTCAGCAACCCGGCTTCCAGCGCCAGTTTTTCCGCATGGGCCAGCACCTCATAGATGCCGCCGCGGGCTTTAATTGAGCCGGAGATCGGCAGATGACTGTCTTTTTTCAGCAGCAGCGTACCGGGAATTGACTGAGCAGATTCTTTCTCCAGCCGTGCCTGCATCGACGGAATGGCGACCAGTTCGGATTCGATAATCCCGCCCGTTGCCGCCGTTTCCGGGAAGGCTTTCGCCAGATACGGCGCGAAGCGTTTCAGGCGAGCGTGCGCGTCGTCCACGTCGGCTTTGGTCAGCCCGACATACGGCAACCCTTCCGCCAGCGTGGTGGCGCGCGGGTTGAGCCAGGTGGTTTCTTTCAGGGCAATCAGATCCTCAACCAGAGGAAACTGTGCGGTTAAAGTAGTGATAGTTGCGTTTTCCATAATACGTCTCTTCGCGCTCAGATAATGAAAGAAAGCAGGAATGTGCCGCCAAGTGCAAGCACCGAGGCGATAAACGTCGCCGTCGTATAGTATTTGAAGGTCTCATTCAGGGTCGCGCCACAGTACTGCTTCACCAGCCAGAAGAGTGAATCTGTCACGATCGTGCAGCCAATGGCGCCGGAACCGATGGCAATAGTGATGATCTCCGGGCTTACGTTCGGGTAGAGCGGCAGCATCGGCGCGACTATCGCCGTGGCCCCCATCATCGCGACCGTGGCGGAGCCTACGGCGGCATGCAGCACCAGCGCCACCAGCCAGGCGAGCAGGACAGGATGCATGTGCAGGTTCGAGAGAATATGTGCCAGTGAGTCCGCCAGTCCGCTGGTTTTGAGGATGGCATTAAACGCGCCGCCCGCACCGATAATCAGCAAAATGTTGGCGATTGAACCGAAGCCGTGCTCCGTATGGGTCAGCATTGCGCCCATGCCCATATGCTGGCGGATCCCCAGCAGGTAGTAGGCGACAAATACGGCGATAAACATCGCGGTGATGGGGTTGCCGATAAACTCCAGCAGGGTATACAGCGAGCCTTCTTTTGCCATGTTCAGCTCGGCAATGGTTTTCACCAGCATCAGGGCAATCGGCAGCAGCACGGTGAACAGCGTGGCGCCCAGCGACGGCAGAGTGTGCTCTTCCCGCACCTTGAGGTCCGAAAATTCCGCCGGAACCGGCTTAAAGGGCAGACGATCGCCGAGCAGCTTCAGGAACAGCGGGCCACCTACCAGAGACGCCATCAGGCCCACCATCAGACCGTAGACGATCACCGCCCCGACGTCTGCCCCTAATTTATTGGTCACAAACAGCGCGGCCGGATGCGGAGGCACCACGCAGTGGACCGCCATCAGCGCGGTACAGAGCGGAATGGCCAGCCTGAGCAGCGACGTGTTGGTCTTTTTGGCGATGGAAAACGCCAGCGGGATCAGCAGTACCACGCCCACTTCCACAAACAGCGTAATGCCGCAGATAAGGCCGACCAGGACCATAATCACGTCCGCCGACAGCCAGCGGCAGCGCTGCAACGTAATTCCGATGCGCTCAGCCGCGCCGGAGACTTCCATCATTTTGCCGAGAATAGTGCCAAGACCAATCACCGCTGCCAGAAAGCCCAGCGTACCGCCAATCCCGCTCTCAATGGCATTCACCATATTCAGCGGGCTCATCCCCATCATCGCGCCGACGAAAAAGCTCGCCAGCAGCAGCGCGAGGAACGGGTGAAACTTCAGCTTAACGATGGTTAAAACAATCAACACAATGCTGACCAGCAGCGTTGCCACAACCCAGACCTGAGATCCCATATCTCACCTCACCCTTATGTCATCTGGGGGTATTGGACGAAAAAACGGCATGGGCTGACAAACGATATAAATTGGCGTTCAGATGAGCCAGATTGGATCAATTGAGTGACTGAACTCTAAAAAGCGCACTTATTTTGCCGTTGGTTCACATAAATTCATGCTTGAGCGGTATGCTGAGCGCAGATATAACGCGCGAGAATTGTGATGACCGATGCGAATGAAGCAAGAAACCGGCTGTTAAACGGCTGGCAGCTGTCGAAAATGTACACCTTTGAAGTGGCGGCCCGGCATGAGTCTTTCGCTCTGGCGGCGGCGGAGCTGTCGCTCAGCCCCAGCGCGGTGAGCCACCGCATCAACCTGCTGGAAGAGGAGCTGGGCATTCAGCTGTTTGTCCGCTCACACCGCAAAGTCGAGCTGACGCAGGAAGGGAAGCGGGTTTACTGGACGCTGAAATCGTCCCTCGATACCCTGAATCAGGAGATTCTGGATATCAAAAACCAGGCGCTGTCCGGTACGCTAACGGTGTACTCCCGGCCGTCGATCGCCCAGTGCTGGCTGGTGCCGATGCTGGGGGATTTTACCCGCCGCTACCCGTCGATTTCACTCACCATTCTGACCGGCAATGAGTACGTTAACATGCAGCGAACCGGCATCGATCTTGCGCTCTATTTCGACGATACGCCGCCAAACCACCTTTCTCACCACTTTTTGATGGACGAAGAGATTTTGCCCGTCTGCTCGCCGGCGTATGCCCGTGAGCATGAACTGCTGAAAAACCCCCATAACCTCAGCCACTGCACGCTACTGCACGACCGTCAGGCCTGGAGCAATGATTCCGGTACGGACGAGTGGCTGAGCTGGGCGCAGCATTTCGCGGTGGATATGCCGTCATCATCAGGTATTGGCTTCGATCGTTCTGATTTAGCCATTATCGCGGCCATTAATAACGTGGGGGTGGCGATGGGGAGAAAGCGGCTGGTGCAAAAACGACTCGAACGGGGGGAGTTGATTACCCCTTTTGATGGCAAAACCCTCAGGTGCCATCAGCATTATTACGTCTCAACGCTTCCCGGCCGTCAGTGGCCGAAAATTGACGCCTTTATCGGCTGGCTAAGAGCGCTGGCGGGCTGAAGAATTATTACGCTTTCGCGCTACGCCAAATGTGAAAAAGCGTGCTAAATACAGGTAATGCTTTTGATTTATCCAGGGTAAACCGTGTTGAAGCCTCTCATAGCTACCGCGTTACTGATCTCTTCCGGCTGGACCATTGCCTCTGAACCGCCGCTGACGGCTGCCCGTTATGCGCAGATGCTGGGTGTCGGAATGGATGTAGACTGGGCCCGCACCGAGCGCGGTATCCGCGAATTCGATCCGCTGGTGGTCCGTGATTTCCAGGTGAAAGGCATACGTCATGTCCGTATTCGGGTGGCGGGCGAACCGACGGAAGCGCGACTGATTCACCTGCGTAAGCTGGTGGAGGCCTGCGAGCAATACGGCGTCATTCCCATCATCGCTTATCAGGCCGATGAATATAAAAACGACCCGAAAGCGGATACCGAAAAAGAGGTGATCAACTGGTGGATTGCCGTGGCGCACTATTTTGGTCAGCGCTCGCCGTTGCTGGGCTTTGACCTGATCTACGAACCGGCGGACAAGCTTAACCACAACGTTACTTCGCTCAACCGGGTGTATGAGAAAGCGATCAAGGACATTCATGCCATTGATGCCAGCCGCATGATTTTTATCGCCCCTCGTCTGCGCGCTGCGCCGGAGGATTTATCCAGCCTGAAGCTGCCCGCGCACAGCCAGAATTACCTGCTGGCGGAGTGGCATATTTTCCCCTGGGGTCCGCTGAAAACGAACGGCAAATACCCGTGGACGTCCGGAACCGCGGCTGAAAAAGCGGCTATCCGTAACCGAATCAACGCCGCGCTGCACTGGCAACAAAAAACCGGGCACGTCAGCTGGGTTGGGGGCTGGGGCGTGGGGGAGTCAAACCACCTCACGCCAACCGCTTCGCAAATGGCCTTCGCCACCTTTATGGCCTGCGAGCTGCAAAAGGCGAAAATTCCGTATGCGCTTAACGCGGATTTCCAGTTTTATGACGGGGAAGAGGGGGCGTGGCGGCCTGCGCCAGAACGGCTATTGCAGGCGATGATTGCGCCCGGATGTGAAAAGCCCGGCGAGAAACCGGGCCATCATGCGGTTAGACAGGCTGTTCGTGATGCGGGACACGCGACGCCAGCGGCAGCCAGCACAGCAAAATCAGCAGCCCCATTAGCGTCATCAGCAGGCCCAAACTCGCCTGCCCGGTCTGCGGCATCATAGCCGAAAGCCAGGCCAGCGCGCCGGAACCGATGTTTTGCAAACCGCCCACCAGCGCGCCTGCCGTGCCTGCGAGGAACGGGAACGGCTCCATCGCGCCGCTGGTGGCGAGGGGAAACAGCATGCCCGCGCCAAAGAAGAACAGCGCTGCCGGGATGAGCAACGTCCAGACCGACATCACGTCAAACAGCCCCGGGATCCACATCATCAGCCCCGCCAGCAGACAGCTGATCACCGACTGCCACATCAGCGTGGAGAAGCGTTTGTTCGGACGTCCGGCGAACCATGCGCCGAAGAACGCCGCCGGGATCGGCAGAATAAACAGAATACTCACCACCATGCTGCTCAGGCCAAGGCCTGCGCCCAGCAGCACGCCGGAACAGGCTTCAAACACCGCAATGCCCGCCAGGCCGCCGATCAGCATCAACAGATAACAGGTAAACGCCCCATTACCAAACAGCGTTTTGTAGCTGGCGATGAGCTTCGTGCGCGGCGCGTCTTTTGGGCGGGTTTCCGGCATCCAGCGCGCCATGCTGAAGGTGACAATGATGCACAGCACCAGCAGGAAGGCGTAGCAGGCGCGCCAGGACCAGACGGTGTCCAGCAGGCCGCCAATCAGCGGGGCCAGCAGCGGACTGACCAGAATACCCATATTTAACAGACTGTTGGCGTGGCGAAGCTGTGTGCCCTGGTACATATCACGCGGCAGGGTACGCGCCATGACCCCGCCGACGCCGGTGCCCACACCCTGGAGGGCGCTGGCGGCAATCAGGACGGTCAGGCTATGCGTGGTAATGGCAATCACCGTCGCCACCATGAAAATGCTCATGCCTACCAGTATGACCGGACGACGCCCGACGCGATCGGACAGGGGGCCATAAACCAGCTGTGAAACGCCATAGGTCAGCAGGTAGGCAGCCATCACGCTCTGTACCGCACCTTCGCGGACGCTCAGATCTTTTGCCATATCGGCTATCGCCGGTATGTAGATGGTTTGCGCCATCTGCCCGACGGCCACCAGTAACACCAGCATCAACAATAAGTTCACGTTCCGTTGTTTTTTCATGTCGCTGAATACTTTTGCCAAAAGAGATAAATAAAGAATAAGTGACTACGCATTCCCGTAAATGCGCGAGGAATCTACCACAGAGAGATGACAATTTAAGCATTACTGTGATGAATGACAGAAGACGTGAAGGCAGGATTTGTAAACAATATCGGCAACTAATGTTGCCAGTGAATTACGCCAGGCGTAGCAGGACCGCACCGGCAGCAATACCCAGTGCCGCCGCGATGCGCAGGCCGGCAACCTTCTCTTTTAAAAGCACAAATGCGATTAACGCCCCGAACAGAATAGAGGTTTCACGCAGTGCGGCGACCACTGCCAGCGGCGCCTGGGTCATCGCCCAGAGCGCCAGACCGTAAGATCCCATCGTCCCGACGCCGCCGAGCAGCCCTTTTTTCCAGTGCAGGCGCAGGTAGCTGGACGCTTCGCGACGCCGCGCCACCATCGCCCAGCTCAGCAGGCAAAAACCGTTCATAAAGAAGGTCCACAGCGTGTAGCCCAGCGCGGTGTCTGAGAGCCGCACCCCGGTGCCGTCCACCAGCGTATACCCGGCGATAAAACAGGCGTTCAGCAGCGCCAGCCAGATCCCTTTTCGTGACTGCATGCGCCCGTTCATCGCCATCGCCAGAATCGACAGGCAGATCACCCCGATGCCGGACCAGGCGAGCCAGGAGAGACGATCGCCGAGCGCCAGGACGCTGATCAGCGCCACCAGCAGCGGGGCGGTGCCGCGCATAAGGGGGTAGGTCTGGCTCATGTCGGAGACCTGATAGGTTTTTGCCACCAGTACCGTATACACCACCTGTAACGCACAGGAGACGAACAAATATGGCCAGCTTGCGGCAGTCGGCTGGGGAGAGAAGGGCAGTAAAATCAGGGCAATAAGTGCGGCTGAACCGCTAACGCCTATCGCCGAGTAGAGCTTATCCGTTCCGGCTTTAACGATGGCGTTCCAGCTGGCATGCAGCAGTGCGGCGAACAGTAAAATGCAGAAAACGGTGATGGTCATGGCGTATCGGTTGGCGAAATGTCATCAAACTGTAACATTCACCCGTCGATGCTGCCAGCCGCTTACACTGCGCAAAAAAGGCGGTGCGTTACCCGGGGCTCGTCTGACACCAGGCTGAAGCCCGCCCGATGATAAAATCCGTACGCGGTTTCGGGCGCATGAGTATTGAGAAAATCAAACCAGATGCTGGCATCCGCCATCACCACGGTCAAAAGCTGTTTACCAATGCCCTGCCCACGGCACTTTTCGCTGACGTAGAGATGACGAATACGTCCGGCGCGCGGCTGCTGGCTGAACGGATCGCGGTTGAGGCCGCAGACGCCCACCAGCCTGCCGTTAAGAAACGCCCCCAGCAGTTTTTCGCCCGGCGCGTTAAAGCGGTTTTCACCCCGCTGCCAGTTCTCTTCCAGCCTGCGCAGCATATTGAAATTCAACGCGATACTCTCCGCCTTCAGGGCGATATACCCGGGTTCATCGGGCGTGACAGGCTCAATTAACAGACGCGACATAGCATTCCCTCGTTATTAAAGAGGGGCGGTTGCCCGCCCCTCTCAGGTGCGACTTGAACCTGAATCACCTAACGTATTTCAGGACAGCATCAAGCAGTTGCAATAGAGCAACAATGAGTTTGAGGATAAGTATGACCATATCCACGACGCTCATACGCGTCTCCTTTTGGTTAAAAGGAGCACGATGCTGGCGTACCTTTCCGCCGCCTGTGGCCAGCACCTGGATTGACGTAACACAGTGTGCTCACTTCAGGGGTTAAGGCACTGACGGCACCACCCGTTTCAGCCAGGACTTCGTTGCGCCGGTAAACTGCGGCCCCCTCGCTCACTGCGAACACCCTCAGTATAGATAAATACTGTATGCATGAACAGTATTTTATGGACAAAATTTGGAAGGCGATCCATACTCAAAAACGTCAAAATCCGTGCCGGAATTGCGCGTTCATCTTCGATCGCGTATACTTTTCGCGTTGACGTAACACAGTGTGTTCTGCGGCAACCAACCGCAAAACCCTGATAAAAACCTCGCTACGGCGGGGTTTTTTGTTTTCAGACGTTAGACGGCACAACGAGGTTTGTTGACACATTGGCAATGCATGATATTGTTGCCATAATGGCAACGGACGCAGCAGGCATGCACTTTGCATTTAATCTCTATGAAGGCAATTTATGATGCGGTAATACAGTTTCCGCAGCACAAGGAAGAGCTCCTGTTTTTAGGTCGCACTATCGAAAAGATCCATTGCCCGACACCTGCTGCGCTGAAAAAATTGTTTCCGACGCTGGATAACTTTAAGTATCTGGATAAGCATTATGTGATTGATATTGCAAATAACAATCTCAGAGTAGTGGCTCTCATATTCTTTGAAAGCCAAAAGTTCTATGTGCGCCATGTTTTTACTCATAAGGAATATGACCGTTTCACGGAGAAACAACGCACTAAGGGGAAGAAATGATGATCGTCGCTGATGCATTAAAAGCAACGCATGCCCTTGTCGCGGCTGTGCCTTTACTGGGTGAACATCCGAACGAGAAAGATTACCAGAATGCACTTGAGCTGGTTGAGTATCTGCTCATGAATGAACCCGGTAGTCCTTTGCTTGATATCGTATGTGCAAGAATAAGTCGCTATGAAGCGAACCGACCCGAGATTGTCACCTTACGTCAGGAGATGGAATCAGTTCCGGTGGGGATTGCGGTATTAAGAACCCTTATGGATCAGTACAAACTGACCATTTCGGATTTTCAGGATGAAATTGGCAGTAAATCGATGGTTTCACGAGTTCTGAATGGTCAGAGACAGCTTACTCTGAACCATATTAAAAAGCTGGCGGCCAGATTTGGGGTATCACCTGCGCTGTTCATTGAGTGAGTAAAAACCGACTTTTTGAGTGAAGCTACCCAACAAAAGAAACGTGATCCCTGACGCATTTTTGCGCAGATGAAAATATTTCCATTGTCACATCCGAAAACCTGTGTTTGTATAAATTCATTCAATGAATCCAAACACAGGTCCCCAATGACTTCATCCATCTTCACGTCGACCCTACTAAAAACTGCGCAACCTGCCGCAGTGGTCGTCGTGCGTGTGGTGGTGGTCGTCGGCAATGCGCCGTAGGGACTGGATCAACACACGAATCCAAAACCCCGCCGGCGCAAACCGGGCGGGGTTTTTCGTTTAAGAGCCTTCCCCGGAAAGTCGGCCCAGAAGAAAAGGACTGGAGCATGGCAAGTTCGGGCACAACATCCACAAAGACGCGTTTTACAGGCGCGCAGCTGATCGTTCATTTGCTGGAACGGCAGGGCATCACCACGGTTGCGGGCATCCCGGGTGGAACCGTGCTGCCGCTGTATGATGCGTTAAGCCAAAGCACACAGATCCGCCACGTGCTGGCGCGCCACGAGCAGGGCGCGGGCTTTATCGCGCAGGGCATGGCGCGAACCCAGGGCAAACCGGCGGTCTGTATGGCCTGTAGCGGGCCGGGCGCCACTAATCTGGTGACCGCCATCGCCGACGCGCGCCTCGACTCCATTCCGCTGATCTGCATTACCGGCCAGGTGCCGTCTTCGATGATCGGTACCGATGCGTTCCAGGAAGTGGATACCTACGGCATCTCTATCCCCATCACCAAACATAACTATTTAGTTCGCGATATCAGCGAGCTTCCTCAGGTGATCAGCGATGCGTTTCGCATTGCGCAGTCTGGCCGTCCAGGCCCGGTGTGGATAGACATTCCTAAGGATGTCCAGACCGCAGAGATCGAGATCGATGTCCTGCCCGAACCGGGCGACCGTGCCCCCGCGCCGGAATTCAGCGCTGAGAGCGTGCGCAACGCCGCCGCCATGATTAACGCGGCGAAACGCCCGGTACTCTATCTGGGCGGCGGGGCAATTAACGCCGCGGATGAAATTCGTCAGTTCGCAGAAAAAGCCAGCCTGCCCACCACTATGACGCTGATGGCGCTGGGCATGCTGCCCAAAGCGCACCCATTGTCTTTAGGGATGCTGGGCATGCACGGCGCGCGCAGTACCAACTACATCCTGCAAGAGGCGGATTTGCTGATTGTGATGGGCGCTCGTTTTGATGACCGGGCGATTGGCAAAACGGAGCAGTTCTGCCCGAACGCCAAAATCATCCACGTAGATATTGACCGCGCCGAGCTGGGTAAAATCAAGCAACCACACGTGGCGATTCAGGGCGACGTGGCTGAAGTGCTCGCGCAGCTGATCCCGCAGACGGACGCAGCCGACCGCGCCGACTGGCGTCAGCTGGTAACCGATCTGCAACGCGAGTTCCCTGGCGCCATCCCAACCGAAGGCGACCCGCTGAGCCACTATGGTCTTATCAACGCCGTTGCCGCCTGCGTGGACGACAGTGCGATTATCACCACCGACGTCGGCCAGCATCAGATGTGGACCTCCCAGGCGTATCCGCTGAATCGTCCTCGCCAGTGGCTGACCTCCGGCGGCCTCGGCACCATGGGCTTCGGCCTGCCCGCAGCCGTGGGCGCAGCGCTGGCGAATCCTGACCGCAAAGTAATCTGCTTCTCCGGTGACGGCAGCCTGATGATGAATATTCAGGAGATGGCCACCGCGGCCGAAAACCAGTTAGACGTTAAAATCATTCTGATGAACAACGAGGCGCTGGGTCTGGTACACCAGCAGCAGAGTCTGTTCTACAAGCAGGGCGTGTTTGCGGCGACCTATCCGGGGATGATTAACTTTATGCAGATTGCCGCCGGTTTTGGCCTGCATACCTGCGATCTGAACGCCGAAGAGGATGCCCATGCGGCGTTGCAGGACGCGATTTCGCGTCCGGGCCCGGCGTTGATCCACGTGCGTATCGACCCTGAACAAAAAGTGTATCCGATGGTGCCGCCGGGTGCGGCAAATACTGAGATGGTGGGGGAATAAACCATGCAGAAACAACATGAAAACGTCATTCTGGAACTCACCGTCCGCAACCATCCTGGCGTCATGACCCACGTCTGCGGGCTGTTTGCCCGCCGGGCGTTTAACGTGGAAGGCATTCTCTGTCTGCCGATTCAGGGCAGCGAGCACAGCCGCATCTGGCTACTGGTCAACGATGACCAGCGTCTGGAGCAGATGATGGCGCAGATCGACAAGCTGGAAGATGTCACCAAAGTGGCGCGCAACCAGTCCGATCCCACCATGTTTAACAAAATTGCGGTGTTTTTCGAGTAGATCGCTTAAGGTAAGCGTCTTTCGCTCTTGTAGGCCGGATAAGCGCAGCGCCATCCGGCGTTTTTAGACCGCAGGATCAAACCATGACCACCATCGCGCTTATCGACGACCACCTTATCGTCCGCTCCGGCTTTGCCCAGCTTCTCAACCTCGAACCCGATTTTCAGGTCGTGGCCGAGTTTGGCTCCGGTCGTGAAGCGCTGGTGGGCCTGCCGGGGCGCGGAGTGCAGGTCTGTATCTGCGATATCTCGATGCCGGATCTCTCCGGTCTGGAGCTGTTAAGCCAGCTGCCGAAAGGGATGGCGACGATCATGCTCTCGGTCCACGACAGCCCGGCGCTGGTCGAGCAGGCGCTCAACGCTGGCGCGCGCGGGTTCCTCTCAAAACGCTGTAGCCCGGACGAACTGATCGCCGCCGTGCGCACCGTCTCCACCGGCGGCTGCTATTTAACGCCGGATATCGCCATCAAGCTGGCGGCCGGACGTCAGGATCCGCTCACCAAACGCGAGCGCCAGGTGGCAGAGAAACTTGCCCAGGGCATGTCCGTGAAAGAGATTGCCGTAGAGCTGGGGCTGTCGCCAAAGACCGTTCACGTTCATCGCGCCAACCTGATGGAAAAGCTCAACGTCAGTAACGATGTCGAGCTGGCGCGCCGTATGTTTGACGGCTGGCAATGAACTCCCTGTTTTCGCGGCTGATCGCTGTCGTCGCCAGCTTTTTTATCTTCTCCGCCGCGTGGTTCTGCCTGTGGAGTATCAGCCTGCATCTGGTGGAACGTCCGGAGCTGGCGGTGCTGCTGTTTCCCTTTGGCCTGCGGCTGGGGCTGATGCTGCAATGCCCGCGCGGCTACTGGCCGGTACTGCTGGGCGCAGAGTGGCTGATGCTGATCTGGCTGGCGCAGGAAGTGGCGCTGACGCATCTGCCTTTATTGATGACCGGAAGCGTACTCACGCTTATCCCGGTCGCCCTGATTTCCCGCTACCGTCACCAGCGCGACTGGCGCACGCTGCTGCGTCAGGGAGCGGCGCTGATTGCCGCCGCGCTGTTGCAGTCCCTGCCGTGGGTGGGTGAAAAGGAGGGGCTCAACGCCCTGCTGCTGACGCTCACCGGCGGCCTGACGCTGGCCCCGACCTGCCTGGTTTTCTGGCATTACCTTACAAGCACCGTCTGGCAGCCGCTCGGCCCGGCGCTGGTTTCCCAACCGGTGAACTGGCGCGCCCGGCACCTCATCTGGTATCTGCTGCTGTTTGTGGTGAGCCTGTGGCTCCAGCTCGGCCTGCCCGCAGAGCTTTCACGCTTCACGCCGTTTTGTCTGGCGCTGCCGATCATCGCCCTTGCCTGGCACTACGGCTGGCAGGGCGCATTGATCGCCACGCTGATGAACGCCATCGCGCTGATTGCCAGCCAGACCTGGCACGATCATCCGGTGGACCTGCTGCTTTCCCTGCTGGCTCAAAGCCTGACCGGGCTGCTGCTCGGCGCGGGTATACAGCGCCTGCGCGAGCTCAACCAGTCTCTGCAAGCCGAACTGGCGCGCAACCGCCGTCTGGCGGAGCGTCTGCTGGAGACGGAAGAGAGCGTGCGGCAGGAGGTGGCGCGTGAGCTGCACGACGATATCGGCCAGACCATCACCGCTATCCGCACTCAGGCGGGCATTGTTCAGCGTCTGGCAGCGGAAAACGCGGGCGTGAAGCAGGGCGGGGCGCATATCGAACAGCTTTCGCTGGGGGTCTATGATTCCGTTCGTCGCCTGTTAGGGCGACTGCGCCCGCGTCAGCTTGACGACCTGTCGCTTGAACAGGCGATACGCTCCCTGATGCGCGAGATGGAGCTGGAAAGCCGTGGCATTGTCAGCCATCTCGACTGGCGCATTAACGAACCTGCGCTGAGCGAAGGCCAGCGCGTGACGCTGTTCCGCGTCTGCCAGGAAGGGCTGAACAACATCGTCAAACACGCCAGCGCCAGCGCGGTGACGATCCAGGGCTGGCAGCAGGACGAGCGCCTGATGCTGGTGATTGAAGACGACGGCTGCGGCCTGCCGCCGGGCTCCGGCCAGCAGGGGTTTGGCCTGGCGGGCATGCGCGAGCGCGTAAAGGCGCTGGGCGGCACGCTGACGATCTCCTGCACCCACGGGACGCGCGTCAGCGTCAGTTTGCCGTTAAGGACGCACCATGTTTAAAACCCCCGCCAGCGCCGCCCCGCTAAGCAACAAAGCGGAAATCGATGCCCGCTACCGTTACTGGCGTCGCCATATCCTGATGACCATCTGGCTCGGCTACGCGCTGTTCTACTTTACCCGCAAAAGCTTCAACGCCGCCGCGCCGGAAATTCTCGCCAGCGGCGTGATGACGCGCACCGATATCGGCCTGCTGGCGACGCTGTTTTACATCACCTACGGCCTGTCGAAGTTCTTCTCCGGCATCGTCAGCGATCGCTCCAACGCGCGCTATTTTATGGGCGTTGGGCTGATTGCCACCGGCGTGGTGAATATTCTGTTTGGCTTTTCCACCTCGCTGTGGGCTTTTGCCCTGCTGTGGGCGCTGAACGCCTTTTTCCAGGGCTGGGGCGCGCCGGTCTGCGCCCGCCTGCTCACTGCCTGGTATTCGCGCAACGAGCGCGGCGGCTGGTGGGCCGTCTGGAACACCGCGCATAACGTCGGCGGGGCGCTGATCCCGATGGTGGTG
Source organism: Enterobacter cloacae (assembly GCF_011078175.1). GTDB lineage: Bacteria > Pseudomonadota > Gammaproteobacteria > Enterobacterales > Enterobacteriaceae > Enterobacter > Enterobacter cloacae_Q. Next base: position 175,352 of record NZ_JAALCJ010000007.1, on the reverse strand, counting down.
GGTGCCGCGGCGCTGCACTATGGCTGGCGCGCGGGGATGATGATTGCCGGTGGCCTCGCAATTGTCGCCGGACTGTTCCTCTGCTGGCGTCTGCGCGACAGGCCGCAAACCGTTGGCCTGCCTGCGGTGGGCGACTGGCGGCGCGACGAGATGGAGATTGCCCAGCAGCAGGAAGGCGCGGGGCTGACCCGCAAAGAAATTCTCACCAAATACGTGCTGAAAAACCCTTACATCTGGCTGCTGTCGCTCTGCTACGTGCTGGTATATGTGGTGCGCGCAGCCATTAACGACTGGGGCAATCTGTACATGTCAGAGAAGCTCGGGGTGGATCTGGTCACCGCCAACTCGGCGGTGACGATGTTCGAACTGGGCGGATTTATCGGTGCGCTGGTGGCGGGCTGGGGCTCGGATAAGCTGTTTAACGGCAACCGCGGCCCGATGAACCTGATTTTCGCTGCCGGGATATTGCTCTCCGTCGGTTCGCTGTGGCTGATGCCGTTCGCCAGCTACGTGATGCAGGCGGCCTGCTTCTTCACCATCGGCTTCTTCGTGTTTGGCCCGCAGATGCTGATCGGCATGGCCGCGGCGGAGTGTTCGCACAAAGAGGCGGCGGGTGCGGCGACGGGGTTTGTCGGGCTGTTTGCCTATCTTGGCGCATCGCTCTCCGGCTGGCCGCTGGCGCGGGTGATCGACATCTGGCACTGGAGCGGTTTCTTCGCGGCGATCGCCATCGCTGCGGGGATCTCCGCGCTGCTGCTGCTGCCGTTTTTGCATGCGCAGGCTCCGCGTGAAGCCAGCGTGATGTGATGCGCCTCACCTTTTCACCCTGAGTGGCGCAAAACTAAGAAATTTTCCCGGTTTTACCTGGACGCTGTCTCAGGCATCTCTCCCGGCTGATTTTTACAATGCTGCAAAAATCAGCTCAGGAGTAAACCAACCATGCTGGCCTTCCTCAATCAGGTGCGCAAGCCGACCCTGGATCTGCCGCTCGACGTGCGGCGCAAGATGTGGTTCAAACCGTTCATGCAGTCCTATCTGGTGGTCTTTATCGGCTACCTGACCATGTACCTGATCCGCAAAAACTTTAACATTGCGCAGAACGACATGATCTCGACCTACGGGCTGAGCATGACGCAGCTGGGGATGATTGGCCTGGGCTTCTCTATTACCTACGGCGTGGGCAAGACGGTCGTTTCCTACTACGCGGACGGCAAAAACACCAAGCAGTTCCTGCCGTTTATGCTGATCCTCTCCGCCATCTGTATGCTCGGCTTTAGCGCCAGCATGGGTGCAGGCTCTGTGAGCTTGTTCCTGATGATCGCTTTCTATGCCCTGAGCGGTTTCTTCCAGAGTACCGGCGGGTCGTGCAGTTACTCCACCATCACCAAATGGACCCCGCGCCGTAAGCGCGGTTCATACCTCGGCATGTGGAACATCTCCCACAACCTCGGCGGGGCGGGTGCAGCAGGCGTGGCGCTGTTCGGCGCGAACTATCTGTTCGATGGCCACGTGATCGGCATGTTTATCTTCCCGTCGATCATCGCCCTGATTGTCGGCTTTATCGGTCTGCGCTTCGGCAGCGACTCCCCGGAATCTTACGGCCTTGGCAAAGCCGAAGAGCTCTTCGGCGAGGAGATCAGCGAAGAGGACAAAGAGACTGAAGAAAACGAGATGACCAAATGGCAGATCTTTGTTGAGTACGTATTGAAAAACAAAGTGATCTGGCTGCTCTGCTTCTCCAACATCTTCCTGTACGTGGTGCGTATCGGCATCGACCAGTGGTCGACGGTGTATGCCTTCCAGGAGCTGAAGCTTTCTAAAGAGGTCGCCATTCAGGGCTTTACCCTGTTTGAAGTGGGCGCGCTGGTCGGCACGCTGCTGTGGGGCTGGCTCTCGGATCTCGCCAACGGTCGTCGCGCGCTGGTGGCCTGCGTCGCGCTGGCGCTGATTATCGCCACGCTGGGCGTGTACCAGCATGCCAGCAACCAGTACGTTTACCTGGCGTCACTGTTCGCGCTCGGCTTCCTGGTATTTGGCCCGCAGCTGCTGATTGGCGTGGCGGCGGTCGGGTTTGTACCGAAAAAAGCGATCGGCGCAGCCGATGGGATTAAAGGCACCTTCGCTTACCTGATCGGCGACAGCTTCGCCAAGCTGGGTCTGGGAATGATTGCCGACGGCACGCCGATTTTCGGCCTCACCGGCTGGGCGGGTACCTTTGCGGCGCTGGATGCGGCAGCAATTGGCTGTATCGTCCTGATGGCAATGGTGGCGGTGCTGGAAGAACGTAAGATTCGCCGTGAGAATCGTGCGCAGAAATTAAAAGCGGCCTGAGTGTGCAGGTAACTTCTTTGCCCGGTGTGTGATGCCGGGCTTTTTTTTATTTGCGCGTCCTACCTTTACCCCGCTTTACACACCCGCTCCTCTCCATGCTCTACAGTGTTTTTGCTGCCGCCTTTCGTGCAGCCCTAGTTCCTTTTGCTAACGGAGAGCTTGCATGTTGACCCGACGATTGTCCTGCCTGGCGCTGCTGATGGCGCTGGCGTCCCCCGCAATGGCCGCGGATACCCCTTCCTACGGCGAAAAGCTGGAAGGTTTTGACTACGGCTGGCCGGTAAAACACTTTACCTTCACTTCGCAGAACCAGTCTCTGGAGATGGCTTACCTCGACGTTAAGCCGGAAAAGCCCAACGGCCGCACCGCAGTACTGATGCACGGCAAAAATTTCTGCGCCGGCACCTGGGACGGCACTATCCGCGCGCTATCGGCCAGCGGGTATCGCGTGATCGCACCCGACCAGATTGGTTTCTGTAAATCCACCAAGCCGGAGCATTATCAGTACACCTTCCAGCAGCTGGCGGATAACACCCACGCGCTGCTCGCATCGCTTGGCGTCGATCGCGTGACGGTTATCGGACATTCTACCGGCGGCATGCTGGCGACGCGCTACGCGCTAATGTGGCCGCAGCAGGTGGAGCAGCTGGTGATGGTCAATCCGATAGGTCTGGAAGACTGGAAAGCGCGCGGCGTGCCGCATATCACGGTTGACCAGTGGTACCAACGCGAGCTAAAAGTCAGCGCCGACGGCATTCGTCAGTACGAGAAAAACACCTATTATGCCGGGGAGTGGAAGCCGGAATACGAACGCTGGGTCACCATGCTTGCCGGGCTGAACAACGGGCCGGGCAAAGCGCGCGTGGCGTGGAACTCGGCGCTGCTCTACGACATGATTTATACCCAGCCGGTTGTCTATGAATTTAGCGAGCTTAAGATGCCGGTATTATTGATGATCGGCACGAAGGACAACACCGCCATCGGGAAAGATCTCGCCCCGCCGGAGATCCGCAAGACGCTCGGCAACTATGCGGTGCTTGGGAAAGAGACGGCGAAGCGCATCCCGCGCGCGACGCTGGTCGAGTTTAACGACATGGGCCACGCGCCGCAGATGCAGGACCCCGCACGCTTCCACGAGGCGCTGCTGAAAGGGCTTCAGCGCGGCGATCCGCTTTCAGAATGATTTTCCACCTCTTTTCACGGCACTAATAGCGTTTTGCCCGCTGTCGACGCCGTGCGTTTCCCGCTATGATGAGCGGCTAGTCTAAGGAGAACGCATGGTCTGGATAATGCTGGCAACGCTTGCCGTGGTGTTTGTGGTGGGATTTCGTGTCCTGACTTCAGATTCCCGCCGCGCCATCAAACGATTAAGCGAGCGGCTGGGGATCACCCCGGTGTCGCTCGAGTCGATGATCGACCAGTTCGGTAAAACGCCGGGCAATGAGTTTATCCGTTACCTTGAGCGCCCCGACGAGGCGCATCTGCAAAATGCCGCTCAGGTGCTGCTCATCTGGCAGGTCTGCATCGTCGACGGCAGTGAAGAGAACCTGCACACCTGGCACCGTCTGCTGCGTAAAGCCCGCCTGGCCGCGCCGATCACCGATGCGCAAATTCGTCTGGCGCTCGGCTTTATGCGCGAGATGGAGCCCGACCCGCAGGAGCTTAATGCCTTTCAGCTACGCTATAACCAGCTCTTCCTGCCGGAAGAGGGCGTGTTTTACCTGCACTAAAAATACAAAAGTTGTCGAAACGTTAAATTCGTCACACTTTTGATGATAAACTGCGCGACTTTTCCGCACGTTTTTATCTTCAGGTGATGCCATGACAGAACATACTCAGCCCACGACCACACCGCAGGCCAAAGAGGTTTCACGCCCCAACTGGTCGGCGGTTTTCTCCGTGGCGTTTTGCGTCGCCTGCCTGATTACCGTCGAGTTTCTGCCGGTCAGCCTGCTGACGCCGATGGCGCAGGATCTGGGTATTTCCGAGGGTGTGGCAGGGCAGTCCGTCACCGTGACCGCCTTTGTGGCGATGTTTGCCAGCCTGTTTATCACCCAGGCGATCGGCACCATCGATCGTCGCAAAGTGGTTATTCTTTTCAGCGTCCTGCTGACGCTCTCCTGCCTGCTGGTTTCCTTCGCGGAAAGCTTTACCCTGCTGCTGCTCGGTCGTGCCTGTCTGGGGCTGGGACTCGGCGGCTTCTGGGCGATGTCCGCCTCGCTGACCATGCGCCTGGTGCCCGCGCGTACCGTGCCAAAAGCGCTGTCCGTTATCTTCGGCGCGGTCTCCATCGCGCTGGTGATCGCCGCGCCGCTGGGCAGTTTCCTCGGCGGGATCATCGGCTGGCGTAACGTCTTTAACGCGGCGGCGGTGATGGGCGTACTGTGTATTATCTGGGTGTGGAAGGCGCTGCCGTCCCTGCCGGGTGAAGCGGCCCACCATAAACAGAACATGTTCGCGCTGCTGAAGCGCCCCGGCGTGCTCGCGGGAATGACTGCGATCTTCATGTCCTTCGCCGGACAGTTTGCCTTCTTTACCTATATCCGCCCGGTGTATATGACCATGGCGGGCTTTGACGTGGATGGCCTGACGCTGGTGCTGTTGAGCTTCGGTATTGCCAGCTTTGTCGGCACGTCGCTGTCGTCCCAGTTCCTGAAACGTTCCCTGAAGGTGGCGCTTGCTGGCGCGCCGCTGGTACTGGCGGTGAGCGCCACGGTGCTGGTGCTGTGGGGCAGCGACAAATGGGTCGCCTCGGCGATTGCGATTATCTGGGGCTTTGCCTTTGCGCTGGTGCCGGTAGGCTGGTCAACGTGGATCACCCGCTCACTGGCCGATCAGGCGGAGAAAGCCGGGTCGATTCAGGTGGCCGTGATCCAGCTGGCAAACACCTGCGGCGCGGCGGTGGGCGGCGTTGCGCTGGACCATCTGGGGCTGACGTCACCGCTGGTGATCTCCGGTACGCTGATGCTGCTGACGGCGCTGCTGGTGGCAGGGAAGGTTAAAGCGAAGTAGTCAATTTACCCCTCACCCTAACCCTCTCCCCACAGGGGAGAGGGGACTGCCCGGTGCTGTCTTTTCCCCCTCGCCCCTTTGGGGAGAGGGCCGGGGTGAGGGGGTGTTCCGGCTACGCCGATGCCTTAACCCTTCTTCGTGAATCCATCGAAATCAACACCACCGACGAAACAATCAGCAGCGTCCCCAGCCAGTCCGGCAGGGTGAATGCCACGCCCAGCAGAACCACCGACAGCAGCGCGCTGCTCAGCGGCTCGGCACAGCTCAGAATGCTTGCTTTCGGCCCGCCGATCATCTGTGCGCCTTTCAGGTACAGGCTGAACGTCAGCGCGGTGCCAATCACCACCAGGTAGAAAAACGCCAGCAGCAGGCCGCTGTCGATCGCGAAGGTGGTGCCGCGTCCGGCGTAGAACGGCGTTAACACCAATCCTGCAATCAACATACTCCACCCGACAATGGGCAGCGTACCGTAGCGGGCGATCAGCGTCGACGGATAGGTGGTGTAAAACGCGGCGGCAAACGCCGAGGCGATACCGAAGAACAGCGCGGCGGGGGAAATGGAAAGCGAGGTGGGATCGCCGTGGGTGACCAGCAGGAAGGTACCGATCAACGACGTACAAATCGCCGACAGGACAAACACTCCGGGACGCGTTTTCCGCGCCAGCGCAAACCACGCGACAATGATGGTCGGCGACAGAAACTGGAGCACGGTAGCCGTAGCGGCGTTGGATTTTTCAATCGTCAGCAGGAAGGTGAGCTGCACGGTGAGCGCGCCAACCAGCGAGAAAAACAGCAGGCTGATGGCGTCTTTGCGGTTTTTGATGATCGAGAAAATCTTGTCGCCGTGAACGAAGGAGAGCGTTAGCAGGATCACGCCGGTAAACAGCAGACGAACCATGGTCAGGTAAGGCGAAGAAATGTGGCTTTTCTCCATGATGTACTGCGCGCAAACCCCGGAACTGCCCCATAAAACGGCGGCGATCAGGACGTTCAGCATCCCTTTGCGTGTGGAACCCATGTTCTCCCCTGTTGTGTTGTCGTTAATGAGCCCACAGCATAGCATGATCGTGCGGCCTGATGCCCTCACCCCGGCCCTCTCCCATGGGGAGAGGGAGAAAACACTAAAAACGGCAACTCGCGTTGCCGTTTTGCTTCTACCTTGCTTAGAACCACGCCTCCCACATCGCGCCGACGTTGAAGTCGTCGAGCGTTTCGTCTTTGGTGTTGTTCACGCGCGCGGTGCGTTCGTTATCCACTTTGCCGCCGGTGACGTAGAAGCGCAGCATTGGACGGAACTCCGGTCCCATAGCGATAGACATGTTCTGCGACAGAGTCAGCTTCCAGCCCTTGTTATCGCCGCCGTTGTCATAATCCACGTGCTGCCAGCCCGCTTCGAGCCAGGTAGAGTGAACGTCGTTCCACCAGTGCATTGGACGCACGATGGCGTTGTAGTTCTTACGGTTGTCGGTCTTATCACGGCTGTTGTCGTAGTCGTGGAAGGCAAGGATGTACTCCACCTGCGTGGCCTGGGTGAATTTGTACAGCCCTTCGAAGCTGGCGTAAACCGTGGTCAGATCCTCGGTTTTGTTGAACACGCTGTTGTCCGCGTTATCGGAGTAACGGGCAATCACCTTGTTCACGCCGCTGTCGTTGGTGTGGCTCAGCACCACGCCGCCCTGCCACGCGTTCAGGCGCTCGTCGCTCTCAACCGCTTTGGAGTCAAAACCGTAGTTGGCGTACAGCTCCAGGTCGATCGGGCCGAGCTTCATGCCGTGGATTTTTGAGGTCGCGGCGTAGTTGCCTTTGTCGCCCGTGCCGGAACCGCCGGTACAGGTGATGCGCGACGGGTTGGCTTCGTCTTCCATCACTTCCGGGCTACAGGATTCCACCGCCGCCACGGCAGCGACGTCAAACTGCACGCCGCCAATGTCGAAGTTCTTCACCCCGGCGCCCTGGCCGTCGTGGTTCATCCAGAAGTAATCGTTGATGCCCTGCTGCGGACGCTGGTGGAAGTCACGACCCGCCCAGAAGTAAGCGTTCGGGTTGGAGGCCATAATGTTGGTCACGCCCGCGTAGGCTTTTTTCAGGTTAACTTCGTCGCCCCAGTGGTCGATCATCACGTTGATGTCCCAGATGGCGCCGTTATCACCCTTGAAGGCTTTAGAAAGCTGGAATTCCCCGCCGTTGCCCTCGTTACCCAGACGGCCAATCGCTGAGGCGCCGTTGTAGGAACCGTCCACCGCCACGTATTTCTGATCGGCAGCCTGGAAGTGCGCGCCGTAGCGGGCGTAGCCGGTAAATTTCACCCCAAACGGGATCGCCATATCCGGGGATTGCGCCGCGCTTTGCGGCTCGGTCACCACGTCCGCTTTTTTCGCGACCGCCGCATCCATTTTGGCCTGACGCTCGGCCAGGGCTTTATCCACCGCTTTCGCCACAATGGCGTCGATTTGCTCCTGGGTAAATTCTTGTGCGAGTACGGAAATTGGGCAAAGCGCGGCGATAACCGCCATGGTTAATGGAAGTTTTTTTATCGTATTCATGGTTATCTCAATATAGTTTAATTTTATTCAGACAATAACCATCCCGCTCCGATCTGACAGAGTATGTCGCTATCATCAGAACAAGTGGATCTTTATTTAGGGTACACAGGTATTACATTAATTATTTCGCCATAGACTATCTCTGATATAAATGAATAATTTCTTCGGATAATTCACGCGCTAATAAGGAATTCATTAAATGATCCTGCGCGTGCACCATAATTAAGGTCATCGGCTGGCGGCCTTCGCCGGCATCCTGCTCAATCAGTTTGGTCTGCATCTTGTGAGCCTGGCGCGCGTAGCCGTCGGCTTCGCGCAGCAGGCTTTTGGCTTCGTCAAGGTTGCCCTGACGCGCGGCGTGCAGCGCTTCAAAGCACAGGCTGCGCGATTGTCCGGCGTTGACGATAATTTCCATTACGGCTTCTTCTAATTCGATCATCATCATTACTCTTTTTCAAAACTATTATTTAAGGCGGTGGCGGCAAACCACTCTCCGCTTTTCTTAATGGTGCGCCGCTGCGTCTCTATATCGAGCTGAATAAACCCGTAGCGGTTTTTATACGCATTACACCATGACCAGTTATCAATAAACGTCCACATATGGTAGCCAAGGCAATTGCAGCCCTCGCTAATCCCTTTATGCAGCCACGTTAAATGCTCAGAAATAAACTCGATGCGGTACCGATCGTTAATCTGGCCGTTTTCAATAAAGCGCTGTTCATTTTCGACGCCCATGCCGTTTTCCGAAATAAAGCAGCGCGGGTTGCCGTAATTATCACGCAGGTTAACCAGAATATCGTAAATACCCGGCGCGTAGATTTCCCAGCCGCGGTACGGGTTCATTTTGCGGCCCGGCATTTCGTAGTTATCAAAGAACCACTCCGGCATAAACGGGGCCTGCGCGTTCACCGCGCTGTCGCGACACTTCACGCGGCGCGGCTGATAGTAGTTCACGCCGAGCAGGTCGATTTTTCCCTCGGCGATCAGGGCGCTATCTTCCGGCTTACAGGCAGGCAGCTGATCGTACGCCTTCAGCAGCGCCACCAGGTCCGCCGGGTATTCGCCGCGCAGTACCGGGTCGAGGAAGCTGCGGTTAAACATCAGATCCGCAATGTGCGCCGCCTTCACGTCCGCCGGGTTTTGCGAGCGCGGATAGGACGGCGTCAGGTTGAGCACGATGCCGATCTCCCCCGCGTAATGCCCGGCGCGGTAGGCCTGAACCGCCTTCGCGTGGGCCAGCACGGTGTGATACGCCACGGTGGTTGCCCGACGAAAATCCACCACGTTCGGGTAGTGGAAGTCGTACAGATACCCGCCTTCCACCGGCACAATCGGCTCGTTGAAGGTAAACCAGTGCAGCACGCGATCGCCGAACAGCTCGAAGCATATCTGCGCATAGCGGGCGTATGCGTCTACCACGTCACGGTTTTCCCAGCCGCCAATCTCCTGCATCGCCATCGGCATGTCGAAATGGAACAGGGTAATAAACGGCGTGATGCCCTGTTCATTCAGCTCATCAATGACCTGATTGTAAAAATTGACCGCGTCCGGGTTCACTTCACCGATACCGTCAGGGATCAGGCGCGCCCAGCTAATCGAGGTACGAAAGCTGTTGTGGTTCAGCTGCTTTAACAGCTGAATATCCGTTTTCCAGTGCTGATAGAACGTGGAGGTATGCTGCGGTCCCACGCCGTTGTGGAAACGGTTCGGCTCGCGGGCAAACCAGTAATCCCACGTGGTTTCACCCTCTCGTGTCCCTTCCGTCTGGAGAGCGGAGCTTGCGCTGCCCCACCAGAAGTTATCGGGAAATGCGTATTTCATGACCTTTCCTCTTTGACTTAATTGCTTGCGGCTTCAGCGGCGCCCACGGTTGCAGCCTGCGCTTTCTGCTCTTCGTTTTTGATGAGCGTACGCTCATAGGCGCGCAGGAACGGCAGGTACATCAGCGCGGACATCACCATGCAGACCAGGCACATCACCACCGGGCTGAGCGCCCAGTTTGCCGCCCACGAGGCGCCAATCGGTGCCGGGGTGGTCCACGGGGTTAACGAGACCACCTGGGCCAGCCAGCCGAGTTTGGTTGCGCCGTACGCCAGACAGGCGTTGACCAGCGGAACAAACACGAACGGGATAAACAGCATTGGGTTCATGATGATCGGCGCGCCGAACAGAATCGGTTCGTTGATGTTAAAGAAGCTGGGCACGACGCCCATTTTGCCGATGGTGCGCAGGTGCGTGACGCGGCTGCGCAGCAGCAGGAACGCCAGCGGCAGGGTCGAACCCACGCCGCCAATCAGCAGATAGTGATCCCAGAAGCCTTGCAGATAAACGTGCGGCAGTGCCGCGCCCGCCGCCAGCGCCGCCTGGTTTGCGGAGAGATTCGCCATCCAGAACGGGTTCATGATGCCGGTGACAATCAGCGAGCCGTGGATACCGGCGAACCAGAAGATCTGGCACAGCAGCACGGAGAGCAGAATGGCGGGCAGGGAGTCAGACGCGGACACCAGCGGCTCCAGCAGGTGCATGATCGCCTGCGGGATAATCATCCCGGTTTGCGCTTCGATGAACAGGTTCAGCGGGTGCAGGGTACCGATCACCACCATCACCGGGATCAGGATCTCAAACGAACGCGCCACGCCGGTCGGCACTTCTTTCGGCAGGCGGATCGTGACGTTGTTCTGCTTCAGCCACGCATAGACGCGGGTGGAGTAGATGGCGGTGATCAGCGCGGTAAAAATGCCCTGGCCGGAGAGATACTGGGTGGAGATTTTACCGTCTGCATAGGGCGCGGCGACCAGCAGGAAGGCCATAAAGGCCAGCAGGCCGGACATCACCGGGTCGAGGTTAAACTGACGTCCCAGGCTCGCCCCAATTCCCACCGAGATGAAGAAGGTCATCACGCCCATGCTGAGGTTAAACGGCAGCATCAGCTGTTCGCGGTAGGTCTCGGAGAAATCCAGCCAGCCGCGGGCGAAGCTGTTGGTGGTATCCGCCGAGAACGGCGGGAAGATAAACACCAGCATAAACGAGCCGATGATCATAAACGGCAGCGCGGCGGTAAAACCGTCGCGGATGGCAATCACATACTTTTGCTGACCGAGCTTCGCGGCCAGCGGGGTAATTGACTGCTCAATCACCGCGACCATAGATTGATATAACGAACTCATGTGAACACCTTATTAGTGTGCCGCTTCGATGAGCGACAGAGCATAGTCCAGTACTTTATCGCCACGCTGCATGCCGTAGTCCATCATGTCGATGGGTTGCACCGGAATGCCTTGCGTCGCTGCCTTTTCTGAGAGCGTCTTTAACATGTATTTCACTTGCGGTCCGAGAAGTACCACCTGATAGTGCGGAAACTGGGTATCAAATTCGGATACGCCATACGCATCAATCTTCACGGGCAAGCCCCGTTCTTTTGCAACATCGATCATTTTGCTGACCAGCAGGCTGGTGGACATCCCGGCAGAGCAGCACAGCATAATCTTGAACATCGACAACCATCCTCAAAATGTAAAAAGTTATTGCGAGGATGATTGGACATTATACGGAAACCGGTTTCCATTCATAAAAGACAGAAGTGTGACAACCATCAATATCACTTGCTTATGAGGCTAATTAACTGGATGTGGGTCACATAATTTGGCTGTTTTGACATCAAAATGAATAGAAACGGAAAATCGGTTTCCATGAAAAACGGAAACGGATATACTCCGTTTTGGCTATAATGTGAGCCGTAGCGGTGATGGAAATTACAGACGCCAGTTGCGTCTGACAGGGGAGAGAGATGTCTACAATCAACGATGTATCACGTCTGGCCGGGGTGTCCAAAGCCACGGTATCACGGGTGTTGAGCGGGTCGCGTGGCGTTAAAGAAGCCAGCCGTCAGGCTGTTCTGAAAGCGGTGGATGAGTTGAACTATCGTCCCAACGTGATTGCCCAGTCGCTGCTCAGCCAGTCGACGGGCTGCATTGGGGTGATTTGCGCGCAGGAGAACATTAACCAGACTACCGGTTACCTGTACGCGCTGGAAAAACACCTCAGCCAGCATCAAAAACATCTGTTGCTGCGCTTTGCACACACGAAAACAGAAGTGATGAATGCCCTTGAAGAACTCTCCTGTGGCTTATGTGATGACATTCTGGTGATTGGCGCGCGTTTCCCGCTGGACGTGGACATGGACAACGTCATTCTGGTCGACTGTATGGAAGCCGATAACGCTAACAGCATTCAGTTCGATCACGCTTTTGCGGCTGAAACGGCCTGTAACTACCTCACCAGCCAGGGACGACGCCAGATAGCGCTGATCCACCCGCACGGCAGCGGCTTTGCCGATCAGGTACTGCTAGGTTATAAACATGCGCTGGAGAAAAACTTCCTGCCCTTTAATCGCAACCTCGTGTTTATGGACGCAACGTCATCATCCGTTGCGCTTCAGGAATTACTCAATAACGCGTCCACGCTTAACTTTAACGCGCTGCTGGTGGCGGACGAGCAGGAAGCCCAGCGGGTGATCCCGCAGCTTCAGGCGTTTAATAAATCGATACCGGAAGACATCATGGTCTTCAGCCTGGGCGGTTCGCTGCATCTGCCGGGTATACCGGTGATCCCGGCCATTGAGTATTCCATGGACGCCATGGCGGCGCGCATCGTCACCTGGCTGACGGAGAAAACGCAGATGCTCGGATCGTACGTTCTGCGCGGGGATTTGATTATTCCGGATGTGCGTAAGCGGTAGCTATGTTTTTAGGCCGGGTAAACGCAGCGCTACCCGGCGATCAACCCTCAGTAATCCTCCATACAATCCACCTGACTCACCGCGTCCCAGTAGGCGTTCAGGTTGTCACGCTTCACGGCGGTGATGGCGTTTTTAATCAGCAACTGGTTGGCCTCGGAGGATAAAATCATCGTCTGCCAGGCCTTATCGCTCTGCTTTTTTTGTGGCGTACAGGTTTTCTTAATATCGTTCAGGATCTGCTGCTTTGTTTGCGCCTCTTTCGCGGCGTCGTCCTTTTCCTGAGCGTGGACAAACGCGGCGAAGAGCAGACAAACCAGCAGGCAGACCAGGTGCGCAGCTTTCATCAAAACCCCCTTTAGACGTCACACGCTTCCCTTGAAATATATCGTTACATTCAGTGTAGCGACGCCAGTCGAAAGTATGAATTTTCTCCAGACCACCGGTATGCGATAGTGAAACGGCACAGAAAACAAGGAGAGAAAATATGCACTTGAGCATTACCGACGCCGTTACGCCGCAGGAAAAAGAAGAGCTACTCGTGGGGCTGAGAGCCTATAACGGACGGTTCCTCGATTTGACGAACTTTAGCGGCGACATAGGCGTTTACGTACGAGACGAAAAGGGCGTCATGCTGGGCGGCTTAATTGGCGTGCGTAAAGGCGACTGGCTGAATATCGACTATCTCTGGGTGAGCGACACCGTACGGGGCAGCGGCGTAGGCAGCCAGCTTATCAACACGGCGGAAAATGAAGCCAGACGTAAAGGCTGTAAGCACGCGCTGGTGGATACCGCCAGCTTCCAGGCGCGCCCGTTCTATGAAAAACAGGGCTACCAGCTAAAGATGTCTTTGCAGGATTATCCATACCCAGGTATGCAACGACACTACCTGACGAAAGCGCTTTAATGCCGCTGCGGTGATTATGGATTCAGCTAATTATTGCGAGTCGCTTTCCTAATTTGAAGCGTGTTGCTTGTCTTCTTTTCAGGCCCTGGCGCATGCTTTGGCCTGGTCACAGAAAGCATGGAGAAGACGATGGAACGGACAGCAAAATTATTCAAAAAGGGGCGAAATCAGGCCGTGATGCTGCCTGCTGAATTCGCGTTTGATACGGAAAGCGTTTATATCCGGCGTGATGATGAGGGGAATGTCGTTTTGACGGCAAAAACTGTTCAGGCTAAGAGCTGGGATAATTTTCTCCGTATGCTGGCAGATACGGACGTACCAGATACGTTTTTGAGCAAGGAGGAACGCAATCAGAGTGTTACAACAAGAGACCCTCTGGATGGAGCATGTTCATGAGGCATATGCTGGATACAAATATTGTGAGTCACTTGTTTAAACGACACCCGGAAGTTGTAAGCAGAATGACGTGTATGGCTCCGGGTGAAGTTTGTATCTCGAGCATTACCGAAGCGGAATTACTGTATGGTGCTGACAAGAAGAAAAGCAGTAGATTGAAAGAAACAATCCTGGCGTTCCTCAATACCATCACGATTTGCGACTGGGACAGTGACGCCGCCGCAACATACGGCGAACTCCGCGCCGCAACATACGGCGAACTCCGCGCCGCAATGGAGAAGAAAGGAAAAGTCATGGGCGATCTCGATCAGCTGATTGCTGCACATGCGCTCAGTCGGGGAACAACGATTGTGACTAACGATCGCGCGTTCAGAATGGTGCAGGAGCTTGCCGTCGAGGACTGGACGACAACGTCGTAGGCCTGATGCCCGGTGGCGCAGCGCCACCCGGCGATACCCGCATATAACTTATCCTTCTTATTGATTCTTTTTCGTTTTTTATTTCACCGCCTCGTTGTCGATATAGTCACTACAACATTCAGCAAAAGGAACTGTCTCGTGAAACGTCGATTAGGTGCGCTGGTTCTCGCTGGCCTGCTGCTGGCAGGGTGCGATCAAAGTGGCAGCGATGCCAAACACATTAAAGTGGGCGTCATCAACGGCGCCGAGCAGGACGTGGCGGAAGTCGCTAAAAAAGTGGCGAAAGAGAAATTTGGCCTGGACGTGGAGCTGGTGGGCTTCAGCGGCTCGCTGTTGCCTAACGATGCCACCAACCAGGGAGAGCTGGATGCCAACGTTTTCCAGCACCGCCCGTTCCTCGCAGAAGATAACAAGGCGCATGGCTACAAGCTGGTTGCCGTGGCGAACACTTTCGTGTTCCCGATGGCCGGTTATTCACGCAAAATCAAATCCGTTTCGGACCTGAAAAACGGGGCGACCATCGCCATTCCAAACGACCCGACTAACCTTGGCCGCGCGCTGTTGCTGCTGCAAAAGGAGAAGCTTATTACCCTGAAGCCAGACACCGGCCTGCTGCCGACGGCGCTGGATATTACCGCTAACCCTAAGCATCTGAACATCATGGAGCTGGAAGGGGCGCAGCTGCCGCGCGTGCTGGACGATCCTAAAGTGGATGTCGCCATCATCAGCACCACCTATCTTCAGCAAACCGGGCTGTCGCCGGTGCATGACAGCGTCTTTATTGAAGATAAAAATTCGCCGTACGTGAACATTGTGGTGACGCGCGAAGACAACAAAGACGCGGAGAACGTGAAGGAGTTTATCCAGTCGTATCAGTCACCGGAAGTGGCGAAAGCGGCTGAGACGATCTTTAACGGCGGAGCGGTGCCGGGCTGGTAAACGATCTGCCTGAAAACGCGGGGTTTAAATTGGCCCGATTCCATCGGTAATCGCCCTTTAGACCACAGCGTGGCCTGCGACGTCGGGCTATCCTCCTTATCACACCAACCGGAGGATAGCCCATGAACATCACTCAAATTCGAAATGCCACCCTGCTGATTACCTACGCCGGAAAACGTCTTTTAATCGACCCGATGCTGGCCCCGAAAGGCGCATATCCGGGTTTTCCCGGCACGGCGCACGCTGAGCGTCGCAACCCCATGGTTGAGCTTCCCGTTGACGTCAGCACGCTGCTGAACGCCGACGCGGTGATCGTCACCCATACCCATGACGATCACTGGGATCGCACCGCGGCAGAGCTGATCGCCAAAGATAAACCGATCTACGTGCAAAACGATCGTGACGCCGCGCTGCTGCGCAGCCAGGGGTTTAGCAACCTGACGGTCATGACCGACGCGACCACCTTCGGCGATATTCAGATTGCGAAAACACATGGCGGTCAGCACGGTACCGATCGCGCTTACGCCGTGCCGGAACTGGCGGAGCGGCTAGGCGAGGCCTGTGGCGTGGTGCTGCGTCATCCCGATGAGAAGACGCTCTATCTTGCAGGAGATACTATCTGGCGTGATGAGGTGGCGGCCGATCTGCAAAAACATCAGCCGGACGTGGTGGTACTTAATGCCGGATATGCCCACGTCATGGGTTTTGGGCCCATCATTATGGGCCAGGAAGATGTGCTCAACGTCCATTTCCTGCTGCCGCAGGCCAAAATTGTGGCGAGCCATATGGAAGCCATCAACCACTGCCTGCTGACCCGCAGCGCGCTGCGTGAGTATGTTGAGGCCAACCAGGTGAGTGATGCGGTCAGTATTCCTGAGGATGGTGAAACCGTTATATTCTGAGTCTATTAAAGGGAAAGGGGGAACAGATGTCGCTAATCAACGTCGCGATAGTTGCAGTAGACGGGTTCAGCCCGTTCCACTACTCCGTTCCCTGCATTCTGTTTGGCGATTCCGTCTCCGGCGAAAAGCGCTTTAATGTGACGATCTGCGCCGAAAAGCCCGGCCTGCTGACCTCAAAAGACGGTTTCGCACTCAACGCCACGCAGGATTATTCTGTCCTCGGGCAGGCCGATATTGTTGTCGTGCCCTACTGGCAGCACGTCCTTGAACGCCCACCCCAGGCGCTGCTCGACAGCCTCGTACAGGCGAGAGACAACGGCGCGGAAATCGTCGGGCTGTGTCTGGGGGCGTTTGTGCTGGCCTATGCGGGGATCCTCGATGGCAAACGTGCGGCGACCCACTGGGAGTTTGAACGTCCGTTTCAGTCGCTCTTCCCGAACGTCCAGCTGGATATCAATGCCCTGTACGTCGAAGACGGCAACATTATCACCTCTGCCGGTACTGCCGCCGCGC
Organism: Enterobacter cloacae; assembly: GCF_011078175.1. Taxonomy (GTDB): domain Bacteria; phylum Pseudomonadota; class Gammaproteobacteria; order Enterobacterales; family Enterobacteriaceae; genus Enterobacter; species Enterobacter cloacae_Q. The sequence continues at coordinate 158,655 of NZ_JAALCJ010000007.1, read as the reverse complement.
TGGACTGCTGTTTGTATATCATTCGCCAGCGTTTTGGCAGCGTGGTCGCGAACCAGATTGCCCGGCGAATGATTGTTCCGCCCCACCGCGAGGGCGGACAGGCACAGTTCATTGCTCAGCCGGTACCGAAAGATACCCGTGACGGACGCATTAACTCTCTGATCGACTATCTACAGAAGCACATCAGCGAACCGCATACTCTGGACTCGCTGGCGGAAGTCGTTTCGATGAGCCGCCGCACGCTGACCCGTCATTTTGTTAAGGCCACGGGGATGAGCGTTGCCGACTGGCTTACCGCTGAACGCTTGCGGCGCAGCCAGATCTTACTTGAAGCCGGAAGTATGCCCGTTGAGAGCGTGGCGGAGCTGGTGGGATATCATTCCGCCGTGACCTGGAGGCAGCAGTTTAAGGCGCGTTTTGGGGTAAGTCCTGCGGAGTGGCGAAAGACGTTTCGTCTGCATAGCTAGCGTGGAAGCTCCACTCCGGTAAGTTGGGTATGATTGATTGGCCTACCCCAGCCTCTCCACCCTCGTCTCCCCCTCCGCCATCGACAGCTGATACAGCGAAAACGATCGCTGCTTCTCAATCAACGTCGCCAGCTCCGGCGAGTGGCTGGTGAGCCAGATCTGCGAGTAGCGGCTGGCTTCGGCGATTAAGCTCGCCAGCGCGGGCAGCATCTGCGGATGCAGGCTGTTTTCCGGTTCGTTCAACGCGATAAACGCCGGTGGGCGCGGGCTTAACAGCGCCACCGCCAGGCACAGAAAGCGCAGGGTGCCGTCGGAAAACTCCGCCGGTTCCAGCGGCCTGCTCAGGCCCTCGCGCTGCATCATCATGCGAAAACGTCCGCCGGCGTTGTCGCTGTAAAACACGCAGCCGGGGAAGGCCTGGTCGAGAATGCGCATCAGCAGCAGCTCGTCGCCAATCTCCACAATGGTCTGAAACGCGGCCGCCAGGTTGGCACCGTCGCTGGCCAGCACCGGGGAGCGGAAACCGACCTGCGGAGCGCGCATCGCCGAGCCGGATGAGACTGAAAACTCATGATAAAAGCGCCAGTTACGCAGGGACTCGCGCATCTGCGATACTTCCGGGTAGAGATGCGGTTCGCCGAGCTGTCCGAACACCGATTCGTTTTCGTACAGCGTGCCGCTGTGGGTCACCTTCTCGTGATGCACGTTGTTCAGAAACACTGCCTGGTTCTTACGCTTCATCAGCTGCGATGAAGGGCGACGGTGCTGTCCGCTCAGCCAGATGGATTCCTCTTTGATCACCGGATCGAGCTGAAACTGCGAGGGGTAGGGCAGCCTCTCCACGAACCCGACCTGAAGCTCATATTCATAGGTCTCGGTTTCCACAGCGAGGTTCATCCGCCGCAGCTGGTCGCTGCGGGTTTTGCCTGCCCAGAACACCTTCAGAATGCCGCCCTCGTTCGCCAGTGCCTGGGAAAACTGCCCCTGCGCGGCGCTGTGCATCAGGTGGATCGCCTTGTAAATATTGGATTTCCCGGAGCCGTTCGGCCCGAAGACGATGTTGAGCTGCTCCAGCTCCAGCGACATCTCGCGGATGGAGCGGTAGTTTTGAATGTGCAGGGTGTTGATCACGGGCAGGCCCCTTTTTGCAGAATAAGCCTGTATATAATCACAGTCTTTGAGGTTAAATGCAAAAAAGAGACGACAGTGAGGATGTCGTCTAAACGGGGTACTGCTTTGGGCCTCTACGGGTCAATGGGGCCTTCGCATTTTTGTGATCACTTGACTGCCAGACGCAGACCCAAATCATCAGGATAGGGATCAAAGTAGTTTTGCGTCATCAGATACCGGTCGGGGTATTCGGCCAGGTAGTGCTTCAGCAGCGTGATTGGGGCGAGAATAGGCAACTGCCCGTTGCGATAGTGCAGGATCACGTCGCGCAGCTCGCCGCGCTGGCGGGTGTTCAGCTGGTTACGGAAATACCCCTGAATATGCATCAGCACGTTGGTGTGATTCTTCCGCGAAGCCGGTTTTTTCAGAATGGTCATCAGCTTTTCCCGGTACGCCACGAAGAAGGCGTCCAGGTCTTCCCACTCGTGCAGCGAGGCAACGAACGGGCCGATTTCGCGGTAGCCCGCCTGATGGTGCGCCAGCAGCTGAAGCTTGTAGCGGCTGTGAAAGTCCAGCAGCGCGCGGCGGGTCAGGCCGTTGGCGCGGATTGTGTTCAGCTCATGCAGCGCAAAAACGCGCTCGACAAAGTTCTCCCGCAGCACCGGGTCGTGCAGGCGTCCATCCTCTTCCACGGGCAGCCACGGCCAGGTTTCAAGGAGAGCGGCGGTGAACAGCCCGACCCCCTCCTTGCGGCCCCGGTTGCCGTTTTCATCATACAGCCGCACGCGCTCCATGCCGCAGCTTGGGGATTTAGCGCAGACGATGAATCCGGCGAGATCGCCGATTTTCGGCAAAAAATCTGCCGTAAAGTCCGCCATTTTCTGCGTAACGTCTTCATGGGGCGCGTGGCTGAAGCGCATCTGCGTTTCACCGCGGTCCGTCACGATCAGACGCAGTGCCGGACGAGGCGTCGGCAGGCCTATCGCCATTTCCGGGCAGACGGGGCGGAAATTCACCCACTGGGCCAGCTCATCCATGACGAAGCCCATACGCTTATGTCCGCCGTCAAAGCGTACGGCGGATCCGGTCAAACATCCGCTAATACCCAGCACAGGTTTTGTTGTCATGGTGTGCACCTCCAGATCGCATATCTAAAAGTTACACAACAATGAGTATTTGTCCAAGTATTAGCAGAATTATTTTTGAATCATCTTTAAAATCAAAGGCAATTAGCTGCCCTTGTAGGTCGAGTAACCGTACTGGCTGAGCAGAAGCGGGATGTGCAATTTTTCATTGGTACGGGAGACGGTGAACAGCACCGGCACTTCCGGGAAGAAGGATTGCAGCTTTTTGCCGTGGAAATAGTCTGCGGTTTTGAAGGTCACTTTATACACGCCAGGCGCCATATCCTTATCCTGCGGATAGAGCGATTTGATGCGCCCGTCGTGATCGGTTTTACCGCTGGCAATCTGGATCCATTTATCCTGCTCCTGCTTCTCCAGCGTGACGGTCACATCCGCTGGCGGCATACCGGTTTGCTGGTCCAGAACGTGGACGCTCAGGGTGCCTGCCGGGGCGCTGAACGCGGCAGGAGCGAAAGCCATAGAAGCCAGCATCATCAGAGGGAGTGTCTTTTTCATCGTGTTTTCCTGTTGAGTTGTCGGTGACAGGAAAACGTTAGCACTCGCTGCGCGAAAAAATATTCAACTTTTCGTGAAGATTGCCACAGCAGAAAATAATCAGAGGATAATCACCTCAAGGGAAACCTGCTGCTGCCACTGCGCAACCTGCTTTTTCCGTGCCGCGGTAAGTTTACTGCTGGTGACCAACAGCCATTTGCGGTCCGGGAAAATTTCCGGGGCCAGCGCGGCAGGGGGAACCGGCAGGATGTTGATGCGGTGTCCCTGGCCGGTGCGCGTGAGGGCTTCAAGCCAGATCTCACACGGGTCGTTCAGATACCAGCCGCTGATAAGGATATTATCGCCCGGCGCTTTTTTATCGCCCTCAAGGCAAAACGAGGTGTAGGCGATGAGGATGCCGTCGAGGATCTCACGCAGCGTCATGGCGGCGGCAACGTTGGCCGATATCTGGCTGCGCAGGGGGCGCAGCACGTTCGCGACCAGCTCCGGCCTCGGGTACTCGCGTCCGGCGTCGTAAATCATCTGGCGTAAGGACTCGACTTTGCCGTCCTGAAGGCGCTGTAGCATGTTCTGTTGCAGGGTTTGCCAGTTGTTGGTCCGCCCCAGCGTCGGGCGTTCCAGCAGCGGTTTGACCTGGCCGATTGGGACGCCTTTTTTGACCCAGTCGAGGATTTTCAACGCCTGCTGGACGTCCTCATCGCTGTACTGGCGGTGACCGCCTTCCGTGCGCTGTGGCTTGAGTAAACCGTAGCGACGCTGCCACGCCCGCAGGGTCGTGGCGGTAATGCCGCTGAGTCTGGCGAATTCGCCGATGGAGTAAGCCATGTCCGTGTCCAGAGTGGAGGAATACTCTCAATATACTACGAATTTTCCCGAACGGGATGAAGCGCCGAAACGATGCGCTACACTTAACATCCAACCGTGCAAATGAAAGGAATTCTCATGAAGCTATGGCCTGTTGTGACCGGCGTTGCCATTGCGTTGACCCTGGTTGCCTGTAAATCCCCTACGCCGCCGAAAGGCGTGCAGCCTATTACCCACTTCGACGCCAGCCGCTATCTCGGCAAATGGTACGAAGTCGCGCGCCTGGAAAACCGCTTTGAACGCGGTCTGGAGCAGGTGACCGCCACCTACGGCAAGCGCAGCGACGGAGGTATCAGCGTGCTGAACCGGGGTTACGATCCGGTGAAAAACAAGTGGAATGAGAGCGAGGGGAAAGCGTACTTCACCGGCGAGCCGACCACGGCCGCGCTGAAGGTGTCGTTCTTCGGTCCGTTCTACGGCGGATATAACGTAATCAAGCTGGACGATAAGTACCAGTACGCGCTGGTCAGCGGCCCGAACCGCGATTACCTGTGGATTTTGTCACGCACGCCGACGATTCCGGATGCGGTGAAGCAGGATTACCTGAACACCGCGCGCAGTCTGGGCTTCCGGGTTGACCAGCTGGTGTGGGTGAAGCAGTAAAGATCGTGCTTTCTTCGTAGGGTATTACGGACTTGCCTGGATAGACTTCCGTCAAAAGCCCAACGGAGGGAAGACGACATGAGCTGGCAGCCTTTTCGCGGTGACGCACCGAAAAACATGACGATTTTCAGTGCGTCCTTTCCCGACGTCAGCGACCAGTGGCCGATGAAAGACGATGCTGCCCGTGAAATCGCTGCGCTCGATCGGGCGCTGAAAGCTGAGCCCGCGCTCGTCCCGCAGAACCGCTATTCCGAACAGGCCTTTCGCAACCGCCCGGCGCTTGCCGCGCTGCTGGATAAACACACCTGGCGCTCGGCTGGGCCAAAACCCAGGCGGCGTGTATGCGGTGGTGGAAATTAAAGCTAGCACGGTCGGTTCCCTCTCCCTGAGGGAGAGGGTTAGGGTGAGGGGGGAGCAAGGCGCACAGAGTGACTTGAATGAATGAGGTTTTCCAGACATGATCCCCCCATGAAAATCGAAACCGCACACCCCTCCCAATTCGAACGCCTGGTCGCGATCTGGGAATCCTCCGTTCGCGCCACCCACCACTTTTTACAGGAAAGCGATATTGCGGCGCTGCGTCCGCTATTGCTCAACGCGTATCTGCCCAACCTCAAGGTTATCATTGCCCGCGATGACGCAGGCGTTATTCACGGCTTTTTAGGCGTCGATGAAAACCGCATTGAAATGCTGTTTGTTGACGATGCGAGTCGCGGGAAGGGCGTCGGGAAACTGCTGCTTAAACACGCCATCGCGGAGTTCGGCGCGAACGAGGTGGATGTGAATGAGCAGAATCCGCAGGGCGTCGCGTTTTATCGGCATATGGGATTTGAGCAGGTCGGGCGCCCGGAACTTGACGGGCAGGGAAATGCGTTTCCGTTGCTGCATATGCGGTTGGCTAAGTAAATATTTACTTAACGCAGGAATCACACTTGTTAGATATGAAACGCAACGCGTTTTCCTGTTGGAAGTTCAACGTCAATACAAAGTTTCCCACCCATTGCCTCAATGTAGCGCTTAAGCGTGGCAATTTTTAGTTCATTTCCACGTTGCTCTATTTGTGTTACTGCGGGCTGGCTCACCCCCATTAGCTCGGCAACATTTTTTTGCGAAAGCCTGAGCTCTTCACGTAAAAGTTGCAGACCCGTTTCAAGGATCATTTCCTCTGCCATTTCTTTAATTCGTTGTTGGCTTTCCGGTGAGCGTGATGCAATTAGTTCATTTAGGGTTTTCACTTGGCTGTCTCCAGGCTTGTCAGATGCCGGGTAAATTCATCATCTGCAATGCGAATGAGTTTTTCATAAAATGCCTTGTCGTTACTCTTGTTGCCTGCGCAAAGCACAATCGCCTGACGTTCGGGGTCAAATGCGAATAAAGCACGAATCGGACGGCCAGCATATTGAATACGTAACTCTTTCATATTGTTATATTGCGAGCCTTTTACAGTATCGGCATAGGGACGAGGAAGACGAGGTCCATAGTTTTGTAGATTTAGCATGTCTGCCAGTACCTTTTCCTGTAACCCTTCTTCCTGTTCAAGCAACCATAGCTCAAACACCTTTCCGAACAGTACCGTCCACATGCTCTCTTCCATGATAAGCTGTAGCTTATATACAGGATATAAGCTGTAGTTAATAAATGCAATGGCTGTCATTGGCAACCAGGTAGCGAATGGCAGAAGTATGACAAATACGGGGCATCTAAATGATTGTATTGGTGAGAAATTGCGAGGCGTCTTCCAGTGTTTTTTTCGAGTCGTGCTGGCCAGTAAAGTAGGTTGGCTGCATGACTATGGCTACTCTAGATTCTTTTTTCCATTTACCAGCCACTTTCTTGCTGAACTTGTAAGTAAGCCTTACATGTTGTTTTTATTCAGGCTTACCTTCTTCGCAAACGGCTTTAATATGCTCAGTAATGGCTTGAGGAGAGACTTGCTATAGAGCCGCAATGGCTGCTTGCGACAGCCAGAGCGTTTCATGTTCAAATCGACATGTGATGCGAACCTTACCGTCCTCCCTGGCAACATAACAAATTCACCTGCCGGAAATTAGATTACGTTTTTATCAACCATGTCGGCTCCGTCTTTTTAACGATTAACGCCAGAAACCGCCGCTAAGCCAGGTGGTTTGTATTTGATTTTGCGAGGCGCTTTCCAGGATGCTGAATTTGAATCGCGGCAAGGGCTTTCTCTATCTCACTGAGCTTCGCCTTCGTCCGCTTATAATCATCCTGCAACCGCTGCTCCTGCTCGTTATACGCCACCAGAACGATGCACCCTTTCATCACTTTGACCGTGATCTGCTGTCCGGTTTCAAAGCCTGCGGCACGCAGCCACTTGCCAGACAGAATGATATTGGGCGTGGATTTGTCGAAAACATTCGGGCGATATCCCACAATTAACGAACGCTCGGTTCCGGATTGGTCGGTGTCTGGGGTAGAATGCGAATCAGCCATAATCAACTCCTTGATAGTTGGTGAGGTTAGACGCTCCGGTTGTGTTCCCGCACATCGGGGCGTTGCAAATACAGGAGGTTTAGGTGGCCTCCTATAAGTGTTATAATAGATAGATAGGTGGCCTCATGTCAATCATATCGCGCGAAAAAAAACCAAAAGGCGGCGGGCAGTCTCCGCAGTTTAAGATGCGAATTGATCCGGCATTGAAGGAGCAGCTGGATGCTGTGGCTGCTGAGGAAGGTGTAAGCCTTGCCAGCTGGTTGAAGGAACTGGCGAGAAATGAGTTAATGAGACGAGGTAAACAACCTAAGGGCTAGTTTCTAATTCGGTATGCTAAAAATCTTAGACAGTATAATTTATGAAGAAGAATGAATTATGAAAATACTGGTAATTAGTGACCTACATGTTGGTACTACAGCAAGAGCAAGAGATTTCTGTACTGAAGTAAGTGGAGCATCAGCAATTACAGAGAATTTTATTGAAGAGTTTCACGATTTAGTTAAATTTGAAAACATTACTGCGACTCATCTATTAATTGCTGGTGACATCACCAATCGAGCTGAGTCATATGAGTTTGAGATTGCTGCAGAAAGAATTAACGATATTAAGAATATATTGAAAATAGACGAAAGAAATATATTCTTTGTTCCTGGTAATCACGATGGAAACTGGGATCAAGAGAAAGCAGCAAGTAAAAGATTTTCAAATAAAGATAAAATCATACTAGAAAAATATAATAATATTAGAAATAATGACTTTTTTTCTTCTTTATTAAAAAATACAAAATTCTCTTCATATTATTCTGACCCGTATTCTACTATTTGGGAACATGAAGATTTGATTGTAGTAGGAGTGAACTCTTCAGCGTTGGATAGTTATGATAAAGCAGTAAAGTTTGGGGAGGTTGATTTAAAATGCTTAGCATCCTTACAATCAAAACTAGATGAATTAAAAGGTACAGGTAAGCGTAAATTTAAAATTCTTCTTACGCATCATCATCCCAAAAACTATACAGATACTACTTTCCCCGCCCCTGACCTTAGCCAAATGAAAAATGCGGAAGATTTTATGCGTTTTGCCGGAAAAAATGAGTTCGATTTCATAGTTCATGGTCATAAGCATATTCCAAGGTATAATTTTCAAATGGATTCTGATGGTTTTTTTGTCAACATACTAAGTGCTGGAAGTTTTGCTGCTCAATTAAAAGACTGGCACAATGGGGTAGCGAATTTCTTTCATCTAATTGAACATCATGATTTTTGTCCGGATAATAACTTTTCTAGAGGAAAGGTTATTTCTTGGTCTTATTTTACAAATCATAAATGGACACGATCACTTTATGATAGAGACCGTATAAGTCATGAGGAATATTACGGTTACATGGTTTCAAGAAATCAGTTAAAAAGTAAGCTGAGAAATATTATTAACCAGTGCAAAGAGCACAAGAATTATGCAAAATGGCAAGATTTAATTAAAATAGAACCTAAGTTAAAGTATTGTAATAAACAATTATTATCTCATGCAGTAGATGATCTTTCATATGAATTAAAGTATGAAGTGATGCCTAGTAAAGATGACAGCTTCGTTTTATTATGGGCGGAGGATTAATATGAATCTAAGTGAATTAAGTTCTTTATTTGAAAATTCAAATGCAAGAGGTTTAAATACTAATCAACTTGCCAAAGAATTTATTTGGACAGAATCATTTGAAGCGCTATTTACCAGCCAGAATCAAGTTATTCTTGGATCGAGAGGGTCAGGAAAAACTGCTTTAGTTAAAATGCTTGCGCATGAAAATTTGAGTAAGTTAGGTGAGTTTTATCCAAAGGCAAAAGACCTAATTGAGTCTAGAAATTTTATTGCTACCTATGTCCCACTAAGAGTGGAATGGGTCAATTCATTAAATAACTATGAATCAAAAAAAGAAGAATACTTCATTTGGAGTTTAAACCTATCTCTATGCGCAAATCTTCTTGATACAATTAGAAGTTGTATCGACTGCTACATTGAGGATGAGATTGAGCAACTTTTTGTTGAAAGAAAAATTTGTTTAGATATTTCAGATGTTTGGTTTTCAAATGATAACTTGAAATTAAATAATTTAAATGATATTAGAAATGAGTTGGAGCGCGTTGAGTTCAAAAAGAATTTAGCCTTTAACAAGGAAGCAATGGGAGTCACCCTATCTGATGAAGAAATTAGAATAGGTGAGGCATTTCATACTACATTATTCAAACCTTTTGAATTTGCTTCTAGAATAATAAAGAGAAAATTGTCTCTTCAAGAAAGTAATAGATGGATTGTTTGTATTGATGAGGCAGAGTTTCTTACAAGGAATCATCATCAAACTCTTAATACATTCATGCGTTCTGCTAGTGATCTAGTCTTTAAGATTACCACTATGCCTTATAGACATCATACTCTTGATACCGATGTTGCTGCAAATATTAATATCGGGCATGATCTAGAGTATGTATATATAGACAAGTTAGGTACATCACACCTTAATCAGCAAAACTCAGACAAAATTATACAAGAGTTTGCTGAAAAGCTATTTGTTAATAGGTTAAAGTATCATCATAAAAACGATATAACGCTTGAACAGTTGGTTGGGAAATCAGTGTTAACGCAATCAACACCTGACATAGCGGAAAATACTTACGTCATGAAACTAATTGAGAAACACTGTAACGCGGATACTATAAATCGAGCGAATACATTATTTCTTAATGATATTAATAAATTTGATGATGCTATTATTCGTAAGTTGCGAGGACTTCTTCTTCTACGTGAAGAATATAATAATAAGTTGGGGAATTCATCCTCAACTTTATATTCTGGCGTTGCTATCGTTTCACGTTGTTCAGATGGGAATCCGAGACGTCTCTTTAGATTATTCAATCATTTGTTGGGTAACCTGAAGGATCAGTCAAAAAAAATTCCCGATGCTAGTCAAAGCGAGAGAATAAAAAGTTATTCCTATAGAGAGTTAGAGGTTATTAAGTTCGAGAAAGATGGCATTAAAGCTTTTGATTTTATTAATAAAATAGGTGGTTACTTTAAGGAAAAAAGTTTAGTTGAGAAACTAGGGAGCAATACACCTCAATCGTTCAGTATTGATAATACTATTCATGAAGATCAATGGAGTTGTATTAAAACTGCTGTTGACTTAGGGTTACTTTATCCTTATGTGAAGAAAGATAGAAATACAAAATCACTTTTCCCCTCGAAAGAGGGAAGATTTGTCTTAGCTAACTGCCTTGCACCTAATTTTAATTTGTTTCCACGTGTAGGACGCTCTATCCAATTACATAATATTTTTAATTCTAACGCTACATTGAGCGCAGAAGATCAAATGGAGTTATTTAATGACGAAGATTAGACTGCAAGATTTATCAAGGGCTGAAATGCTTGATACGCGTTACGACATTGCTTTCTTAGGTTTAGGTTATGAACCAAGATGTGTTTATGTTTCAAAATTACTTGATACAACAAATATAGATGATTTAGTTGTGCTTTCATTTAACGAGAGTGCTCAGAATAAAAGCAGGTTGCAAAGTTTTGATAACCTACAAAAAAAATGGGGAGCAAAGCTATCGCTTGTGAATCTTGAGCATTCGCATATCCATGAAGTTTATTCAGTTTTAAACGATAAACTATTAAAAATCGATAAAAAAGAAATTTTGATATTGGTTGACTATAGTTCCATGTCTAGAAACTGGTATGCGGCCATATTAAACTATTGCTTAAAAGTCTACTCTAAAAAAATAATAATAGATTTGGTCTACTCTTCGGCAGAATACCCTAAAAACGATGACTTTTTAAATTTTGAACTGGGTGATGTTAAAGTACTACCTGGTTGCGAAGGTTCTTCAATCACTAAAAAGAAAAAATGCGCTATATTTATGCTGGGGTTTGATAAAATTGGCCCGCAAAGTTTTTTTAATTTACTTGAGCCAGATTTGAGTTTTGGCGTAATTGCATCACCGGGTTCTTTACCAGATTATCAATCTCAAGCTGAATCAATCAATAAGGATTTTATTGAACACCAACTATCTGAAGGTCGTAATTTACTTAGACTTCCAATTTCTAGTTTATCAATTACTTTTGAGAACTTATGTCAGGTAATTCAGCCTTTAAAAAATGAATATAATATTTCCATTATTCAATTTGGTCCTAAGCCCCATTTAGTATCATCAACTTTGGCCGGTTTGTTTTTCGATAATGTGACCTGTATCTATAGTGAATATAGCAGATCAAAGCCTTTTGACATTCAACCTAATGGTGAACTGGTGATAACGAGAATTATGGTGAAATAAAGGTAATTTTTGGCGGAAGATCACAGGAGTCGAACCTGCCCGGGAACGCTGGCGTCCCCAACTGGATTTGAAGTCCAGCCACCTCACCGGAGATGACGATCTTCCGCGCCTGCATTGCTACATGGAGGCGGGGCGCATTATAGCTACTTTCAGGCATTTACCACATACCCCGACACACTTTTTTCACCTCTCTTTTGACCTGTACCCCCCTGTTTCAGTTAATTCTTAAGAAAATCCTCATGTTAGCCTTTCGTGCTGCCAACATTTACCGCGATCACAAAAAACAAGAAACGTAATCTGCTAACCAGAAAACGCAATACCCGCCTTTGAAACAATGGTTTAAAACCAATGCAACCGGTCTCAGCGCCCCCTACAGCGTGAAGGATGAAAAAAAGATGAGCGAAGTATTGTCAGTAAAAGAGAAGATTGGCTACGGCATGGGAGACGCCGCCAGCCACATCATTTTTGATAACGTCATGCTTTACATGATGTTTTTCTACACCGATATTTTCGGCATTCCCGCCGGGTTTGTCGGCACCATGTTCCTGCTGGCCCGCGCGCTGGACGCAATCTCCGACCCATGCATGGGGCTGATTGCCGACCGCACCCGCAGCCGCTGGGGCAAGTTCCGTCCGTGGATTTTGTCCGGCGCTATCCCGTTCGGCATCGTCTGCGTGCTGGCCTACACCACGCCGGACCTCAGCCCCAACGGCAAAATGGTCTATGCCGCCATCACCTATACGCTGCTGACCTTGCTCTACACCGTGGTTAACATCCCGTACTGCGCATTGGGCGGCGTAATTACCAACGATCCGACGCAGCGTATCTCCCTGCAATCCTGGCGCTTCGTGCTGGCGACGGCGGGCGGCATGCTCTCCACGGTGCTGATGATGCCGCTGGTGAACCTGATTGGCGGCGACGACAAAGCGTTCGGCTTTCAGGGCGGGATCGCCGTGCTGTCGGTGGTCGCGTTCCTGATGCTGGCGTTCTGCTTCTTCACCACCAAAGAGCGCATCCAGGTGCCGCCGAGCACCACCTCCATGCGGGAAGACCTGCGCGACATCTGGCAAAACGACCAGTGGCGCATCGTCGGCGTGCTGACCATCCTCAACATCCTCGCCGTCTGCGTGCGCGGCGGGGCGATGATGTACTACTGCACCTGGATCATGGGCTCGCCGGAGGTGTTCGTCGCGTTCCTCACCACCTACTGCGTCGGCAACCTGATCGGCTCTGCGCTGGCGAAACCGCTCACCGACTGGAAGTGTAAGGTCAGCATCTTCTGGTGGACCAACGCAGCGCTGGCGGTGGTGAGCGTGGCGATGTTCTTCGTGCCGATGCATGCCACCGTGGTGATGTTCGCCTTTATCTTCGTCATCGGCGTGCTGCACCAGCTGGTGACGCCTATCCAGTGGGTGATGATGTCCGATACCGTCGACTACGGCGAATGGACCAACGGCAAGCGTCTGACCGGGATCAGCTTTGCCGGCACGCTGTTCGTACTGAAGCTTGGCCTGGCGCTGGGCGGGGCGATGATCGGCTGGATGCTGGCAGGCGGCGGCTACGACGCGGCAGCCAAAACCCAGAACAGCGCGACCATCAGCATCATTATCGGCCTGTTTACCCTGGCCCCGGCGGTCTGCTACGTGCTGAGCGCCATTATCGCCAAACGCTACTACACGCTGAAAACCCCCTTCCTGACCAAAATCCTGGGCGAGCTGGCGCAGGGCGCGCGCCGCAATCAGCAGGAGTTTGAAAACCTGCCGGTCAGCAAAGAATTGCAGAACTAAGAGGACGAAAGCATGAAAATCAGTGATGGAAACTGGCTTATTCAACCGGGTCTGAACGTGACGTATCCGGTTCAGGTGTTCGACGTGGAGCAGCAGGGCAATGACCTGGTGGTCTACGTGGCACCGCGTGACGTGCGTGAGCGCACCTGGCAGCTCGACACGCTCATGTTCACGGTGCGCCTGTTTGCCCCGCAGGAGGGGATTGTCGGGGTGCGCATCGAGCACTTCCAGGGCGCTCTGAACAACGGCCCACATTACCCGCTGAACGTGCTGAAAGACGTGAAGGTCGAGATTGAAAACAACGCGGAATTTGCCGAGCTAAAAAGCGGTAGCGTCAGCGTGCGCGTGACCAAAGGCGAGTTCTGGGCGCTGGATTTTCTGCGCAACGGCCAGCGCATTACCGGTAGCCAGCTGAAAAATAACGGCTACGTGCAGGATACCAACACCGATCGCAACTACCTGTTTGAACGGCTCGACCTCGGCGTGGGCGAAACGGTCTACGGTCTGGGCGAGCGCTTCACCGCCCTGGTGCGCAACGGCCAGACGGTCGAAACCTGGAACCGCGACGGCGGCACCAGCACCGAGCAGTCCTACAAAAATATCCCGTTCTACCTGACCAACCGCGGCTACGGTGTGCTGGTCAATCACCCGGAAAACGTCTCGTTCGAAGTCGGCTCGGAGAAAGTCTCCAAAGTGCAGTTCAGCGTCGAAGGGGAGTATCTGGAGTACTTTGTGATCGACGGCCCGACGCCGAAAGAGGTGCTCAACCGCTATACGCGGTTCACGGGACGTCCGGCGCTGCCGCCCGCGTGGTCGTTCGGCCTGTGGCTGACCACATCGTTCACCACTAACTACGACGAAGCCACGGTCAACAGCTTTATCGACGGCATGGCCAAACGCGACCTGCCGCTGCACGTCTTCCACTTCGACTGCTTCTGGATGAAGGCCTTCCAGTGGTGCGACTTCGAGTGGGACCCGGTGACCTTCCCGGACCCGGAAGGGATGATCCGCCGCCTGAAGGAGAAAGGGCTGAAGGTCTGCGTGTGGATTAACCCGTACATCGGCCAGAAGTCGCCGGTATTTCGCGAACTGAAAGAGAAGGGGTACCTGCTCAAGCGCCCGGACGGCTCCCTGTGGCAGTGGGATAAGTGGCAACCGGGGCTGGCAATTTATGACCTCACTAACCCGGAAGCGTGCCGGTGGTATGCCGACAAGCTGAAAGGCCTGGTGGATATCGGCGTCGACTGCTTTAAAACCGATTTTGGCGAGCGCATCCCAACGGACGTGCAGTGGTTCGACGGATCCGATCCGCAGAAAATGCATAACCACTACGCCTATATCTACAACGAACTGGTGTGGAACGTGCTGAAAGAGACCGTCGGCGAGCAAGAGGCGGTGCTGTTTGCCCGCTCCGCGTCCGTGGGCGCGCAGCAGTTCCCGGTGCACTGGGGCGGCGACTGCTACGCCAACTATGAATCAATGGCCGAAAGCCTGCGCGGCGGGCTGTCGATTGGTCTGTCCGGCTTCGGGTTCTGGAGCCACGATATCGGCGGATTCGAAAACACCGCCCCGGCGCACGTCTACAAACGCTGGTGCGCGTTCGGGCTTTTATCCAGCCACAGCCGCCTGCACGGCAGTAAATCCTACCGCGTGCCGTGGGCGTACGATGACGAGTCCTGCGACGTGGTGCGCCACTTTACGCAGCTGAAGTGCCGGATGATGCCGTATCTGTACCGTCAGGCGGCGCTGGCGCGCGAGTGCGGCACGCCGATGCTGCGGGCGATGATGCTGGAGTTCCCGGACGATCCGGCGTGCGATTATCTCGACCGCCAGTACATGCTGGGAGATGCGGTGATGGTCGCGCCGGTGTTCTCCGAGGCGGGCGACGTGCAGTTCTGGCTGCCGGAAGGGCGCTGGACGCACCTGTGGCATAACGACGAAATTCAGGGCAGCCGCTGGCATAAGCAGCAGCACGATTTCCTGAGCCTTCCGGTGTATGTGCGCGATAACACCCTGCTGGCGCTGGGCAACAATAACCAGAAGCCGGACTATGCGTGGAATGAGGGGACCGCTTTCCAGCTGTTTAACCTGGAGGATGGCGCAACGGCGGTGAGCGAAGTGCCTGCGGCGGACGGCGCGGTGGCGTTTACGCTGAAAGCGTCACGAGAAGGCGACATCGTGACCCTGACCGGCGCGGGTGAGGCACGAAACTGGTCGGTTTGCTTGCGCAACGTGCAGAAGGTGGGCGGCGTGAAAGGCGGTTCACATGCGGGAAGCGAGTGGGGCGTGGTGGTGAAAGCCGAGGGGAATGAGGTGGTTGTTCACCTCTGAGCTGAAAAAATGCCCGGTGGCGGCTGCGCCTTACCGGGCCTACGGTAATTATGCGGTCTGATGCCCTCACCCTTACCCTCTCCCACAGGGAGAGGGGATAAAACTGCCACCCGGCTTGTTTATTGCACGGGTGTTGAAACAATGCCACCCGTCATCGTCTGCTCTACCTGCTGTTTATCCATATTCACCGCGCTCAGCTTGCCGTTCACCGTCGGCTTCAGCGGCGCATTGGCCTGCACGCTGCCGCTGGCGGTGAGCTGAATATTGCCATCGCCCGTCACCGGTAGCGCTGGCCAGCCCCACTGCTGCAAGACGTTGAGCGGCACGCCGCGCCCGTTCAGGCTCACGGTGGTTTGCCGCTGCGGCAACTGCGAAACCGTCGCCGTCGCTTCCAATATACCTTTTTCGGTAAAGGCGCTCAGGTCGGTAATGTTCACCGTGGCGGCGTTGGCATTCAGCGCCAGCGACGGGCGACGCACGTCGACGCGGTTAAAGGTTGCTGCCGCCCCGTTGAGGGTTGCGTTACCGCCCCACACGCCCCACTTGTGATCCTGCGCCAGCCGCAGATTAGCGCCGTAGCCGTCAAGGGAAGTAACCTGCCACGGGAAAGCAGGATCGATGTCGATGACCAGGTTGCGGCTCAGGCCGAATTTTTTCAGCGTCACGCTGTTCAGCCATGCCGGGAGCGGATCCATCCACAGCGTTTTCCAGTTTTCCGGAAGCGTATATTCCAGCCCGGCAATGGCAACGTCGTCCAGCACCAGCGCCTGACCCTCGCGCAGCCAGTTACCGGAGGTGCGCACCATGCCGCCTTCCCAGCGCGAGGTAAACTGGCGCAGCGCAATGCCCTGCGGGGAGAATTCTGCGTTCAGGATGGGGTCAAACAGATGCAGCGAGCCGTAGATAAACTCGCTGGCGTTCATGGATAACCGTCCCTCCTGGCTTTGCCAGTCACCTTTACTCAGGGTCAGGTTACGCAGGCTAAGGTCAAGGTCGGTTACTGCCCAGTCAGGCCCCTGTAAACGGGCATCGGTCACTTCCAGCCGCCCAATCTGTAATGAAGGCAGCGTGGAGAGAGGGGCGAAGAAATTCAGCAGTGATTTGTCGCTTTGCAGGCGGATCTCATTCAGCCGCAGGGTGTCGATTACCCAGCCACCGTCGGCATTACGCAGGGCCGAACCCGTAAGCGAACCGCGCGCCATATCGGCACCGATGGTGTTCAGCACCACCTCTTTGCCGTTGAGTTGCCCCTGAATCAGCACATTGTTAGCCGGTATGCCATTGAGCGTGAGCGAGCCTGCGCTCATCTGGATTTGCGCATTTTTCCCGAGCACGTTCCCCGCCTCGGGCTGCCATGGGCTAACGCCGCCGGTAACCTTTTGCGCACTCAGATCCCACGCCGTGTTCGGGCTGTTAAAGGCCATGTTATTCAGTTGCAGACGGTCGGCCTGGAACGGCAGCGGCGCCGTCTGCGATGATAAATTCAGCGTGCCATCGAACAGAGTGATGGCGTCCATATGCAGCGGATCGGTGATCTGGCGGCTGCTTAAGCCAATATCCACTTTTTTAGCAACCAGCGTGGCCGGCTTGCCATCTCGTCCGAAGGTGACATTTTCCAGAAGGATGTGAGAAGGGGATGAAAACCGATGATCCATCAGGTCAAAGTTAAGCTCGTAATCGGTATTCACCGTGATCCAGCTGCTGACCTGCGATGCGCCCCAGCGGGTCTGGAGCAGAAAATAAAAGGCGAGCACTACAATAAGCAGGGCTACCAGAAGATAGATAAGCAGCTTTCCAATAAATTTCATGGTCTTCCTTCCCGCGAAACGCACATAAGGGTGTTATGCACGATTTATGCGCAATGCTCAAGGCGGGAATGGTGTAAAGAGATGTCACGGCAGGCATTGACAGCCTGCCGTGTGGGGATCAGTTCTTTTCAGGCGGGAAAATGAGGTTCAGCACGATAGCGGTAATACCGCCCGCGGCGATGCCGGATGATAGCAGGTTTTTCACCCAGTCCGGGGCAAATTGCAGGATCAACGGCTGCTGAGAAACACCCAGGCCCACGGCCAGCGACAGCGCAATAATCATGATTGCGCGGCGGTTCAGTGGCTCGCGGGAGACGATGCGCACCCCGGAGGCCGCGATGGTTCCGAACATCACCAGCGTTGCGCCGCCCAGTACCGGCTCAGGAATGTGCTGCACAAAGCCGCTCACCGCCGGGAACAGGCCGAGAACTACCAACATCAGCGCCACCACGAAGCCCACGTAGCGGCTGGCGACGCCGGTCAGCTGGATCACGCCGTTGTTCTGGCCGAAGCAGGAGTTCGGGAAGGTGTTGAACACCGCCGAGACAAACGAGTTCAGTCCATTCGCCAGCACGCCGCCCTTCAGACGCTTCATATACAGCGGGCCGGAGACCGGCTGCTCGGACACGTCGGAAGTGGCGGTGATATCGCCAATGGTTTCCAGCGAGGTGATCATAAAGACCAGCATCAGCGGCAGCAGCAGGCTCCAGTCAATGCCCAGGCCGTAGTAGAGCGGCGTTGGCACGGTAATCAACGCGCTGTTGGACGGCGCGGTGTTTTCCGGCAGCATACCCAGCGCCCATGCCAGAAGATAACCGGCCGCCATGGCGATCACCAGTGAGGCCACGCGCAGGTACGGGTTACGCTGGCGGTTAAGCAGAATAATGATCGCCAGCACGACGCCTGCCAGCAGCAGGTTTTTCGGCGCGCCGAAGGTATGGTCGCTCATTGCCGCGTAGCCGCCACCGATAGAGGTCAGACCCACCTGGATCAGCGACAGGCCGATAATCATCACCACCACGCCGGAGACCAGCGGGGTGATCACGCGGCGCGCCAGATGCAGAACGCGGGAGATGATCATCTCTGTGCAGCTTGCCAGCATCAGGGTGCCGAAAAGCGCAGCCATCATCGTCGGGACATCTGCGCCGCCGGTTTTCAGTGCCGTACCGCCCATGATCAGCGGCGCCACAAAGTTAAAGCTGGTGCCCTGAATCGACAGCAAACCCGAACCCACCGGACCCCACGCTTTAATCTGAATGATGGAGGCCACGCCGGAAGCGAACAGAGACATACTGATAATGTGTTGCGTATCCTGTGCCGGTAAGCCGAGCGCCTGGCAGATCAGCAGCGCCGGGGTGATCACCGCGACAAACATCGCCAGAAGATGCTGGCAGGCCGCGAAAAGCGTCTGCGGTAGCGGCGGGCGGTCTTCAAGGCGGTAAATCAGTTCGCTATTTTGCTTCTGCGCAATCGGTTGCGCATCAGGCGGCTCTATGGTGTTAACGGACATCGGCGGCAATTCCATGGTGGAAAAGCGGGCATTTTATCTGACCACCTGGTAAAAGCAAACGATTGCCAGCAAAAAAAAGAGAGAAAATCTGCCGGTGTGAGCAGGTTTTCTACAACGACCAGGGAAAAAAAATTACACTTTTCGCGCCGGGGCTCATGACGAGCATCACCCGGCCCAGGATAACGCCGCGTGTGTATGGAACACGCGCATAACAGGAGCCTCTATGATTCATCTCGATACGTTATCGACCCTTGTTGCCGCAACGCTGGTTCTTCTGCTTGGTCGCAAGCTGGTACACAGTGTTTCCTTTCTGAAAAAGTACACCATTCCTGAACCTGTTGCCGGTGGATTGCTGGTGGCACTGGCCCTGCTGGTACTGAAAAAAAGCATGGGCTGGGAAATCGATTTTGATATGTCCCTTAAAGACCCATTGATGCTGGCCTTCTTCGCCACAATCGGCCTGAACGCCAACCTCGCCAGCCTGCGTTCGGGCGGCAAGGTGCTGGGCGTGTTTCTGATTGTCGTGGTGGGCCTGCTGCTGATGCAAAACGCCATCGGTATCGGTATGGCGTCGCTGCTGGGGCTGGATCCGCTGATGGGTCTGCTGGCGGGGTCGATTACCCTGTCAGGCGGCCACGGAACGGGCGCGGCGTGGAGCAAGCTGTTTATCGAACGCTATGGCTTTGAAAACGCAACGGAAGTGGCGATGGCCTGCGCGACCTTTGGCCTGGTGCTCGGCGGTCTGATTGGCGGCCCGGTGGCCCGTTATTTGGTTAAACACTCCACCACGCCGAATGGCAGACCAGACGATGAAATGGTGCCGACGGCATTCGAAAAACCGGATGTTGGACGCAGCATCACTTCGCTGGTACTGATTGAAACCATAGCGATGATTGCTATCTGCCTGACCGTGGGCAAAGTGGTTGCGCAATGGCTGGCGGGTACAGCGTTTGAACTGCCGACCTTTGTCTGCGTGCTGTTTATCGGGGTCATTCTGAGCAACGGTCTGGCGCTGATGGGCTTCTACCGCGTGTTTGAGCGGGCGGTATCGGTGCTCGGTAACGTCTGTCTGTCGCTGTTTCTGGCGATGGCGCTGATGAGCCTCAAGCTGTGGGAACTGGCCTCGCTGGCGCTGCCGATGGTGGCGATTCTGGCGGTGCAGACGCTGTTTATGGCGCTGTACGCCATGTTCGTGACCTGGCGCATGATGGGGAAAAACTACGATGCAGCGGTGCTGGCGGCCGGGCACTGTGGGTTTGGTCTGGGGGCAACCCCAACGGCTATCGCTAATATGCAGGCGATCACCGAACGGTTCGGCCCGTCGCACATGGCGTTTTTGGTGGTGCCGATGGTGGGCGCATTCTTCATTGATATCGTCAACGCGCTGGTCATAAAGCTCTACCTGATGCTGCCGATATTTGGCTGACCGTCAGGCGTTGGAATAGCGCTCGGTTTCCGGCATCCAGCGTTCAATTAACGCTGCCGCCTGTTCGGGGTAGCGTTCATGAATATGACGCGCAAGGCGTTGTACTTCGGGGATCATGGCCTGATCGCGCAGCAAATCTGCCACCTTAAATTCGGCGTTACCCGTCTGACGCGTGCCCAGCAGTTCGCCCGGACCGCGGATCTCCAGATCTTTTTGCGCAATCACGAAGCCGTCATTGCTGTCGCGTAATACCTGCAAACGCATCTGCGCGGTTTTCGACAGCGGAGCTTTGTAGAGCAGCACGCAGTGAGAGGCGATCGCGCCACGGCCCACGCGGCCTCGCAGCTGGTGGAGCTGCGCCAGGCCGAGACGCTCCGGGTTTTCGATAATCATCAGGCTGGAGTTCGGCACGTCCACGCCCACTTCGATGACCGTGGTCGCAACGAGTAAATGCAGCTCGCCCTGTTTGAACAACTGCATCACCGCCTGCTTCTCGGCAGGCTTCATGCGTCCGTGAACCAGACCGACGTTCAGCTCCGGCAGGGCGAGTTTTAACTCTTCCCACGTAGCTTCGGCAGCCTGCGCTTCCAGCAACTCTGACTCTTCAATCAGGGTACAGACCCAGTATGCCTGACGCCCTTCCTGGGTGCAGGCGTTGCGTACGCGGTCAATAATGTCGCTGCGGCGCGTGTCCGGAATGGCGACCGTAGTCACCGGCGTACGGCCTGGCGGCAGCTCGTCGATGGTGGAGGTATCCAGATCGGCATAAGCCGTCATCGCCAGGGTGCGCGGGATAGGCGTGGCGGTCATGATCAGCTGATGCGGGTGAAAGCCCTGTTGCAGACCTTTCTCCCATAGCGCCAGACGTTGATGAACACCAAAGCGGTGCTGTTCGTCGATAATGACCAGCGCCAGGCCGTTAAACTGCACCTGTTCCTGGAAAATGGCGTGCGTGCCGACAATCATCTGCACCTGCCCGCTGGCAATGGCTTCCTGCTGCGCAAGGCGTGCTTTGCCCTTCTGCTTCCCGGCCAGCCAGCCTACTTCTATTCCCAGCGGGGCGAACCAGTTACGGAAATTGTTGGCGTGCTGCTCGGCCAGCAGTTCCGTCGGCGCCATCAGCGCCACCTGCTTGCCGTGGGCGATGGCACGCAAAGCAGCCAGCGCGGCGACCAGCGTTTTTCCGGAACCCACGTCGCCCTGCACCAGGCGCATCATTGGCACATCCAGCGCCATATCACGTTCGATCTCAGCTGTTACCCGCGCCTGGGCGCCGGTGGGTTTAAATGGCAGTGAGGCCAGCAGCTTATCTTTGAGCTCATCACGCTGGCTTAATGGCTGCGCGTGGAAACGCTGCGCACCGGCGCGCAGTGCCAGCATGCTCAGGTTATGAGCCAGTAATTCCTCAAGGATAAGACGCCGTTGGGCGGGATGTTTACCGTTTTCTAAATCAACAAGCTGAAGCGTTGGCGGTGGACGGTGCAGGGTGCGCAACGCCTCCGGCAGGCTCATCATGCCCTGCGCCAGCTCCGGTGGCAGCAGCTCGTTAATGGCACAGGTGTCGAGCAGCTCCAGCGCCTGGTCGGTGAGCTTGCGCAGCGTAGCCTGCTTAATGCCTTCAGTGGTTGGATAAACCGGCGTGAGCGTCTCCTGTAGTTCAGGTGAGCTAAGATCGCCCTGGACGCGGTATTCAGGATGGATCATCTCCGCACCGTATTTGCCCCGTTTGGCTTCGCCGTACGCGAGTACGCGTCGTCCGGTAGCAAGGCTGTTTTTCATTGCCGCATTGAAGTTGAAAAAGCGCATGGTGAGAATGCCTGTCCCGTCGCTGATCTGGCAGGTCATCATCCTGCGTCCGCCAAAGGTGATGTTGCAGTTCAGCACTTCTCCTTCAACGGTGGCGTAAATAGCGGGCAGCAGATCGCCAATCTTATAAAGCTGGGTGCGGTCTTCGTAGCGCAGGGGGAGGTGGAGCAGGAGATCCTGCACGGTGTGCAGGCCAATCTTCGCCAGTTTATTGCTTTGAGCCGCGCCCACGCCCGTCAGGCCGTTGAGCGGTATGGCGTCCAGCAGGCGGCCTTTCATGGTTTACCCTGCGTACTGCATGGTGGACCACCACTCGGCATCGGCTTCAATTTCGCCCTGCGCGTTGACGTGGGGGTAAGGCAATTTCTTCTGCTTCGCAACGCGAGCAAGCACCGGATAGCCACCTTCAAACAGCAGGCGCTGCTGTTCCTCCTCCGGCAGCATGCTGTTGCTGCGCGCGTACATTCCGGCGTTCTGACGCTGGCGCTGTGCTTCATACAGGATCAGCGCAGAAGCGACCGACACGTTCAGTGACTGGACCATGCCGATCATCGGGATGATGATGTCCTGATCCGCCAGATCCAGTGCTTCCTGAGTGATCCCCGTTTTTTCTTGTCCCATCAAAATGCAGGTTGGACGGGTATAGTCTATCTCACGGAAATCCACGGCTTTATCTGAGAGGTGGGTTGCCAGAATCTGCATACCGCGCCCTTTCAGGTGCGAGACCGCTTCACCAATGGTCTGGTGAGTTTTTACGGATACCCAACTGTTGCTACCTGCGGCGGTGGAGGCCATGGTACGCATACGTGCTCCGGGCCAGACGGCGTGGACTTCATGCACGCCGACGGCATCTGCGGTGCGGACAATAGCAGAGACGTTATGAGGTTTATGGACCTGCTCCATGCAGACTGTCAGATCAGGCTGACGCCTGGCGAGCATTTCGCAGATTCGCTCGTAACGTTTTGAATTCATGATGCTAATTTCGATTACGGGTGACTTTAATGACATCCGGCATCACGCGGATCTTGCGCATAATATTAGCCAGATGCACGCGGTCACGGGCGGTCAGACGAATAAAGGCGCTGTAAACGCGGCCATCTTTTTCTTCCGTATTCAGGCTTTGAATGTTGGACGAGGCCGTGTTAATCGCTGCCGTCAGGTTCGCCAGTGCACCCTGGTGGTTGAACATATCCACCTTGATTTCAGTGATAAATTCCTGCGCCGTCTCTTTATCCCACTCGACCGCCATGAACTTCTCAGGCTCTTTCTGATAGCCACGGATGTTACGGCAGGATTCGTGATGGATCACCAGCCCTTTACCTGGGCTGACGTGCGCAATAATCGGGTCGCCTGGGATAGGACGGCAGCATTTGGCGAAGGTGATGAGCACCCCGTCAGCACCTTTAATCGGCAGGTGACCATGATTTTGCGTGGTGGCAGGAACGGCTGTCGTTTCGCCTTGTTGCAGATTCTTCGCCACGACCACGCTCATCGCGTTGCCGAGGCCAATCTCTGCCAGTAGATCATCCAGCGAGGCGAGCTTCATACGCTCCAGCTCGTGCTGAATATTCTCTGGCGGGATCTCGGCCAGTTTGCGACTGCCACCCAGCGCGTGATTCAGCAGACGGCGCCCCAGGCTGACGGAATCATCGCGTTTGAGGTTTTTCAGCAACTGGCGGATTTTTGCACGCGCTTTTGAGCTTACAACAAAGTTCAGCCAGGCGGCGTTAGGGCGTGCACCCGGCGCGGTAATGATCTCCACCGTCTGCCCGCTGAAGAGCGGCTGAGACAGCGGATAAGGCTGCCTGTCGACGCGGGCACCCACGCAGGCATGGCCGATATCGGTATGCACGGCGTAAGCGAAGTCGACCGGCGTCGCGCCCGCAGGCAGTTCGACAATGCGCCCTTCCGGCGTGAAAACGTAAATCTCATCCGGGAAGAGATCGGATTTAACGCTCTCGATAAATTCAAACGAGCTACCTGCACTCTGTTGCAGTTCCAGCAGGCTCTGCATCCAGCGCTGAGCACGAATTTGCGCGGTAGTGCTGCTTTCGCCACCGTGCTCTTTATATGCCCAGTGCGCTGCGACACCCATCTCCGCCATTTGATCCATATCTTCGGTACGAATTTGCACCTCAACAGGGACGCCGTGCGGACCAATCATGGAGGTGTGCAAAGACTGGTATCCGTTCGCTTTTGGAATGGCAATGTAATCTTTGACGCGCCCCGGACGTGGCTTGTACAGGCTGTGCATCTGCCCCAGTACGCGGTAGCAGGTGTCGGAGTCATGGACGATGACGCGGAACGCATAAATATCCATGATCGAGTGAAAACGCTGCTCTTTGAGCACCATTTTGCAGTAAATAGAGTACAAATGCTTTTCACGACCGCTCACGCGGCACGGAATACCGGCTTCCTGCAAACGCCCTTCGATTTCAGAGAGGATTTTTTGAATCATCTCTTTACGGTTACCACGAGCGGCTTTTACCACCTCTTTAATCACACGGTAGCGGTTTGGGTACAACGCCTCAAAACCCAGCTCTTCCAGCTCGGTTTTAATGTGATGAATACCTAAACGGTGCGCCAGCGGACTGTAGATTTCGAGGGTTTCACGGGCGATGCGGCGACGCTTATCCGGGCGAAGTGAGCCCAGCGTGCGCATGTTGTGGGTGCGGTCAGCAAGTTTGATGAGAATGACGCGGATATCCTGCACCATCGCCATGATCATCTTGCGAAAGTTTTCGGCCTGCGCCTCTTTCTTGTCGCGGAATTTCAGCTTATCAAGCTTAGAGACCCCTTCCACCAGCTCGGCAACGCTTTTGCCAAACAGCTGTTCCATGTCCTGGTAGGTGGCAGGGGTATCTTCGATCACGTCATGCAGCAGGGCGGCCATCAGCGTTTCGTAGTCGAGTTTCATCTCGGCCAGAATACAGGCCACCGCTACCGGGTGCGTGATGTAGGGTTCACCGCTTGAACGTGTCTGGCCCTCGTGAGCGTCACGTGCAACGAGATACGCCTGCTGAAGACGCTTAATCTGGTCTTCAGGCAGGTAGGTTTGAATCAGTTGATTCAGGCTTTCAAACAGATACAAGGGCGACCCGCAGGTTTAATTAACGACGACCTTCAGCAATAGCGGTAACAGCTTGTAATTCAGCGGCTTCCTGCTCTTGCTGCTCCTGGCGCTCACGCACGTCGAGGATCTGATTGTTGATCAGACCTTCTTCGATTTCGCGAAGTGCAATAACGGTGGTTTTATCGTTTTCTTCCGGTACCAGCGGATCTTTACCGCCTACCTGCATCTGACGAGCGCGACGCGCGGCGACCAGCACCAGGTCAAAACGGTTACCAATTTTCTCTACAGCGTCCTGAACAGTTACGCGTGCCATACTTAAAATGCTCCACAGGTGAAGAAATGACTGGGCATGATACTGAAAGTGGGTTCAGTCTGCCAACAGTTTGGTGATTAATGCGTCATGTCGCTGCTTCTGGCGGCTCATACGCAGACGTTCTGCACGAAGGATAGTTTTGAGATCGCTCAGCGCGGCATCAAAATCATCATTCACAATAAGGTAATCATATTCCGCGTAATGGCTCATTTCTGCAACAGCCTGTGCCATACGCTTCGCGATCACGTCTTCGCTGTCCTGGCCGCGACCACGCAGGCGGCGATCCAGTTCATCTTTCGATGGCGGTAAAATAAAGATACTGCGTGACTCCGGCATTTTCTTACGAATTTGCTGCGCGCCCTGCCAGTCGATATCCAGGAACACGTTCACGCCGGTCGCCAGAACCTGCTCAATAGTTTCACGCGAGGTACCGTAGTAGTTACCAAATACTTCCGCGTGTTCAAGAAACGCATCTCTGCCAATCATCGCTCGGAATTCGTCGTGATCCACAAAGAAATAGTGTTCGCCGTGTACTTCACCCGGGCGCGGCTGACGCGTGGTGTGAGAAACAGATACCTGCGTGTCGTACAACGGTTGGGTTTTTAACAGTGCCTGAATGAGGCTGGATTTACCCGCGCCACTAGGGGCAGAAACAATATAAAGCGTGCCTTGAGCCATGAGAGTCTTTTGTATGTGTTAGCGAAGAAGTCCTACATACGGGCTTATTATACACGTCGCCGCTGTGTGACGTAGTCTTTGTCACACTTTTTCCCGTGGATGATTGAATTTTGCGTACCGTTTTCAGGTTTTATCTGCGGTTTGCAGCAATAAAAATGAATGCTGGATAGCGTCTCGCATGATGGGAAGTTGCTATTAGCCATGTTTCTCACGCCAGGTTATACCTCAGGCATTGCAAAGGAGGGGTAGCGATGTGGCGATGGATAAGCGGGTTAATGCTGCTGTGGTGTGGTTATGGGGCGGCGGTGTGTCCGGTGTGGTCACAAGCAAAAGCCGGGAAAGAGATTGCGTCTTTAAGCGCGCAGATCAAACGCTGGGATGAAGCCTACTGGAAGCAGGGCGTTAGCGAGGTCAACGACGAGGTATACGACCAACTCAACGGACGCTTATCCCAGTGGCAGCGCTGTTTTGGTCACGATCTCGCAGAGAACGCCTTACCTGCGCTAACGGGAAGCGTAAAACACCCTGTTGCCCATACGGGGGTGCGTAAGGCAGCCAACAAAGAAGTGCTGGGTCAGTGGATGCGTGGCCGGAAAAATCTCTGGATGCAGCCAAAAGTCGACGGTGTAGCGGTGACGCTGGTGTATCGCAACGGAAAGCTCGCTCAGGCTATCAGTCGCGGTAACGGGTTAAAAGGTGAGGAGTGGACCGCTCGCGTGCGTTTAATTCCGTCAGTGCCTAAAACGGTATCCGGTGCGCTGGCAAACAGCGTCCTGCATGGGGAGCTTTTCTGGATGCGAGAGAATCACGTTCAGCGGCAGATGGGCGGTATGAATGCCCGCGCTAAAGTGGCCGGCGCGATGATGCGGCAGAACGACAGTGCGCTTCTGAACCAGACAGGTATATTTATCTGGGCCTGGCCGGATGGGCCGAAAGAGATGGAAAGTATGCTTTCTGCACTGTCCGGCGCAGGATTTTCCCTGACGGCGCGCTATACACTGCCCGTACAAACGGTTGATGAAGTTGAAAAACAGCGTTTGGCCTGGCAAAACACAGCATTACCTTTTGCCACAGATGGCATTGTGGTTCGGTCCGCGGAGTCTCCTTCAGGGGAGCGCTGGCTGCCTGGTGAAGGCCACTGGGTGATGGCGTGGAAATATCCACCAGTTGCGCAGATTACTGAGGTCAGGGATATTCATTTTTCAGTTGGGCGTACGGGGAAAATTTCCGTCGTGGCGGCGCTGGAGCCGGTGCAACTGGATGATAAGCAGGTACAGCGGGTGAGCCTGGGGTCGGTTGGACGCTGGCAGAGGCTAGATATTGCCAAAAGCGATCAGATCCAGGTAAGCCTTGCCGGGCAGGGCATCCCACGGTTTGATAAAGTTATCTGGCGAGGAACGGACAGACAAAAACCAGAACCACCTTCTTCGCGTTATCACACCCTGAGCTGTTTTTATGCTTCACCAGAGTGTATGGAGCAGTTCTTTGCCCGGTTGACGTGGCTTAGTTCTAAACAGGTATTCAACATTGAAGGATTAGGCGAGTCAGGCTGGCGGACACTCTGGCAAGCGCATCATTTTGAACATCTCTTCTCATGGCTGCTACTAACGCAAGCGCAGCTCCAGTCTACGCCGGGGTTTTCTCCTGCGCGTGGCCTGGCACTCTGGCATCGCTTTAATCAGGTGCGTGAGCAACCTTTTATCCGCTGGATTATGGCGTTGGGTGTACCATTGTCACAAGCCTCGCTGAAGGCTTTGGGGGATATGTCATGGCAACAAATACGCGAACGTAACGTAAAGGCATGGCTGGCCTTGCCGGGAACGGGGGAAGAGAAGGCGCGGCAGATCGTTAGCTGGATACACGCGCCTGAGATTGATGGGCTGGTCAGGTGGCTTGCTCAGCAGCACATCAAGGGGTTCTGAGATTAGTGAGCGCTGTGCTTATAGTGAAATACGGGCAGACCGAGCTTCAGACGCAGCGCCAGCATGCGGGCCGTAAAGCCAAACAGCAGCGTGGAGATCACCACCACATCATGGTTCGAAACATAGTGTTGCAGAGCGATGTAGAGTACCGTTGCGGCGAAAGAGATGCCAGCATACAGCTCTTTTTGGAAGACCAGGGGAATGCGCTTGCAAAACATATCGCGCAGTACGCCGCCGAACACTCCCGTGACCACGGCGGCAATGGTGGCGATAACCGGCCCTTCACCCATATCGAGCGCGATTTGTGCGCCGATGATAGAAAAGACAATCAGCCCCAGCGCATCCAGCACCAGAAACAGGCGGCGCAGATGGGGCATTACGGGTGCCACAATGGTGGTTAACACGGCTGCTGTTGCCACGATAATCACATACTCAGGGTGTTTAACCCAGCCGAGAGGATAATGACCAAGCAGGATATCGCGCACCGATCCGCCACCCAGCGCGGTCGCGGTGGCAATAATGATCACGCCGAAGGTGTCCATGCGGCGTCGCCCGGCTGCAAGTGCGCCGGTCATGGCTTCTGCGGTAATACCAATGAGATAAAGAATGTGAAGCAGCATATACCCTCCGGTCTGAACGCGGGAAGGTTAGCGTTTTGTGAGCAAGCTCACGATTGAGATTTTCTAAGGCGATGAAGCTTCACCTATTAAATTTAATCAGTTCACGCTGCTTGTGCTTGATAATATGGAGAGATAGTAGAGAATGCGTGAAAATTAAGATTAGAAATACTAATAGGTGGCTTCAACCGAAACCACCTAAAAGCGATTACTCAATGTTCTGAATCTGCTCGCGCATCTGCTCAATCAGTACTTTGAGCTCGATCGCTGAGTTGGTCACTTCAGCATTAATCGACTTAGAAGCCAGCGTGTTTGATTCGCGGTTGAACTCCTGCATCATAAAGTCGAGACGGCGGCCTACCGCTTCTTTCTTCTTCAGAATGTTGTAGGTCTCTTTAACATGCGCTTCCAGACGATCCAGCTCTTCAGCCACGTCCACACGCTGCGCCATCAGCACCAGCTCTTGCTCCAGACGGTTGTTTTCCAGCTGGACTTCCGCTTCTTCCAGTTTGGCGACAAGGCGTTCACGCTGCCATTGCAGCACTTCTGGCATATGAGCGCGAACTTTAGCGACTTCGACGCTCACACCTTCAAGACGCTGCTCGATCATCGCTTTCAGCGCCTGTCCTTCGGTTTCACGGGCAACGATAAAGTCATCCAGCGTGCCGTCGAGTGCAGCCAGGATTTCGGCGGTAATCGCGTCCAGATCCTGCTCTCCGGCAGCCATCACGCCAGGCCAGCGCAGAATATCGACCGGGTTGATTTCGCCTTCATCACTCTGCATTTTGACCCAGTTCGCCGCATTAACGAGCTGTTTTGCCAGCTTTTCGTTAAGGATCAGTTCGCCCTGTGCACTGGCATCGGGTTCAAAACGTAAATTACATTCCACTTTGCCGCGGGTCAGACGCGTACGGATACGCTCACGCACCACAGGCTCCAGACTGCGGAACTGTTCTGGCATACGGAAATACGTTTCCAGATAGCGCTGGTTTACCGAGCGCATTTCCCAGGTAGCACTACCCCAGCTACCCTTGATTTCACGCCGGGCGTAGGCGGTCATACTGCGGATCATAGACATTCCCGTTTTTAAAGGAGAGATGGGGGGATTATAGCTTTCGGGGGCTTCTCAGGATAGGAATAAGCGTCCTTTATCCGTATAATGCGCAGCCACATTCGTTTCAAGCCGGAGAATCCATCATGCGTCCATCAGGTCGTAGCGCCAATCAGGTGCGTCCCGTCACCCTGACCCGTAACTATACAAAACACGCTGAAGGCTCCGTGCTGGTTGAGTTTGGTGACACCAAAGTGCTTTGCACCGCTTCCATCGAAGAGGGCGTGCCTCGCTTCCTGAAAGGTCAGGGCCAGGGTTGGATCACCGCCGAATACGGTATGTTGCCGCGTGCGACTCATAGCCGTAATGCCCGTGAAGCGGCAAAAGGTAAGCAGGGCGGCCGTACAATGGAGATCCAGCGCCTGATCGCACGTGCGCTGCGCGCGGCGGTTGACCTTAAAACGCTGGGTGAGTTCACTATCACGCTGGACTGCGACGTGATCCAGGCCGATGGTGGCACGCGTACAGCCTCTATTACCGGCGCCTGTGTGGCGCTGGCTGATGCGCTGAATAAGCTGGTTGCCGCCGGTAAGCTGAAAGCTAACCCAATGAAAGGAATGGTTGCCGCTGTTTCCGTTGGTATTGTTAATGGCGAAGCCCTTTGCGATCTGGAATACGTTGAAGATTCTGCCGCAGAAACCGACATGAACGTGGTGATGACTGAAGATGGTCGCATCATTGAAGTGCAGGGTACGGCAGAAGGCGAGCCATTCACCCACGACGAACTGCTCACCTTGCTGGCGTTAGCCCGAGGGGGTATCGAATCTATTGTAGCGACGCAGAAAGCGGCGTTAGAAAATTGATTTTAAGGCGACCAATGAGTCGCCTTTTTTTTGCCTGTAAGACAGAAAAAACAAAGGAGCAAATCCATGAAATCGTATCAGCGCCAGTTTATTGAGTTTGCGCTTAACAAGCAGGTACTTAAGTTTGGCGAATTCACGCTGAAATCCGGGCGTAAAAGCCCGTATTTCTTCAACGCCGGACTGTTTAATACCGGGCGTGACCTGGCACTGTTAGGCCGCTTCTATGCCGAAGCGCTGGTGGATTCCGGGATTGATTTCGACCTGCTGTTTGGCCCTGCGTACAAAGGCATTCCGATTGCAACTACCACGGCGGTGGCGCTGGCGGAGCACCATGACCGCGACGTGCCGTACTGCTTTAACCGTAAAGAGGCCAAAACCCACGGTGAAGGCGGCAATCTGGTCGGCAGTGCGTTGCAGGGCCGCGTGATGCTGGTGGATGACGTGATCACCGCAGGTACCGCGATCCGTGAATCGATGGAAATTATCCAGGCTAACGGCGCGACGCTTGCGGGTGTGCTGATTTCGCTTGATCGTCAGGAGCGGGGGCGCGGCGACATCTCTGCTATTCAGGAAGTGGAACGTGATTATGGCTGCAAAGTCACATCGATTATCACGCTGAAAGACCTGATTGCGTATCTGGAAGAGAAGCCTGAGATGGCGGATCATCTGGCTGCGGTGCAGGCGTATCGCGAAGAGTTTGGCGTGTAGTTGAATCGCCCGATGGCGCCACGCTTACCTGGCCTACACAACCTGTAGGCCGGATAAGACGAAGCCGTCATCCGGCACCGGCGTCACTGCAACTGAGCGGCGACGAGCGGCCAGCGGGCGTCAAAATCGTCCGTTGGTCGATATTTAAATTCGCTGCGGACAAACCGGGAGAGCATCCCTTCGCAAAATGCCAGGATCTGACTTGCCAGCAGGGTCTCATCCGTCTCATATCCCTCGCCTTCCCGCATTTTCTTCTCGCGCAGAACCTGACGCAGCTGGGCTTCGATACGCTCAAAAAGTTGGTTTATACGGCCTTGCAGACGATCCTGTTCAAACATCAGCGCGTGGCCGGTCAGAATACGGGTCAGACCCGGGTTACGTTCGCCAAAACCCAGAATCAGCAGCACAATCAAACGCAGACGCGCGCTGGTGTCTTTTTCATCCTTTAGAATCAGATTGATGCGCGTAATCAGGCTGTCTTCAATAAACTCGATCAGGCTGTCGAACATCCGGGTTTTGCTCGGGAAATGACGATACAGCGCCGCCTCTGACACGCCCACAGAGGCAGCCAGTTTTGCGGTGGTGATGCGTTGACTGCCGTCGCTGGATTCAAGCATCAGAGCCAGAGATTGAAGTATTTCTTCGCGACGATTCCTTTTCGCGGTTTGTTTTTCTGCCATGTTACAAAATACCCCTGAAAATAAGCACTCGTCAGGCTGGCATCCACACAGCGACCCGCAAACTGACGTTTGCGGTTTGTTATTGCATTATGGCGCTGTGAGATGCGTGTTTGTCGGGCGGTTATTTGCGCCCGGAATGGCCGAAGCCGCCTTCGCCACGGTCGGTAGCGTTGAAATCTGCCACCAGGTTAAATTCTGCCTGCACCACGGGTACAAACACCATCTGCGCGATACGCTCGCCCGGTTCAATGGTGAAGCTGTCCTGGCCACGGTTCCAGACGGATACCATTAGCTGACCCTGATAGTCAGAGTCGATCAGGCCGACCAGGTTACCCAGTACGACGCCATGCTTATGGCCCAGGCCAGAGCGCGGCAGGATCACCGCGGCCAGTGACGGGTCAGCAATGTGAATCGCCAGTCCGGTCGGGATCAGGGTCGTTGCACCCGGCGCCAGTTCTACGGCGTCGTCGAGACAGGCGCGCAGGTCAAGACCGGCAGAGCCGGAGGTGGCATACGTTGGTAGCGGAAATTGCTCGCCAACGCGCGGGTCCAGAATCTTAACGTCGATTTTTTTCATCATAACGGGTAACGATCTCGTCCAGTAATTGTTGGCCCAGGAGTTCTTTGCGCTCAAGCGGTAAGACTTTATCTCCATCCTGCCAGAAAAGATGCAATGCGTTGCTGTCGCTGTTAAATCCTTGCGTGGACAGCGATACGTCGTTCGCGCAAATCAAATCGAGGTTTTTGCGGGTACGTTTTTGCCGGGCATATTCTTCCACATTATTCGTTTCTGCGGCAAACCCAACAACGTAAGGACGATGAGTTTTCAATGCGGCGACACCGGCAACGATATCCGGGTTCTTCACCATTTTTATTGTTAATTCATCACCTTGCTTTTTAATTTTAGCGTCAGCAATGGTTTCAGCACGGTAATCAGCGACGGCCGCACAGCCGATAAAAATATGCTGCTGTTGAGCATGCGCCTGTACGGCGGCTTCCATCTCCAGCGCGGTAGTCACATCAATACGCTGCACAAACGCAGGTGTGGTAAGTGACACCGGGCCACTCACCAGCGTGACGTTCGCGCCGCGTTTGGCTGCCGCGGCAGCAATCGCAAAGCCCATTTTGCCGGAACTGTGGTTAGTAATGTAACGCACCGGATCCAGCGGCTCGCGCGTGGGGCCGGCGGTAATCATGATGTTGAGATGTTGCAGATCGTTGACAGGCGAGAAATGGGCGGCGGCCATATCAACAATCGTTAATGGGTCAAGCATACGACCCGGCCCCACGTCGCCGCAGGCCTGGCTGCCGCTGTCCGGTCCCCAAATCAGCAGGCCGCGCGAGGCCAGCGTGTCCAGATTATGCTGGGTGGCGGCGTTGCGGTACATCTGCTGGTTCATGGCGGGCACAACCGCGACGGGGGCAGGCGTGGCGAGGCAAATGGTCGTAACCAGATCGTTCGCCATACCGGCCGCCACGCGGGCAATTAAATCTGCCGTGGCGGGGGCAAGGATGACCAGATCGGCCCATTTCCCCAGCTCAATGTGGCCCATTGCGGCTTCGGCCGCCGGGTCGAGAAGGCTGTCGGATACCGGGTATCCCGAGACGGCTTGCAGGCTCAGTGGGGTGATAAAGGCTTTGCCGCCTTCGGTGATCGCGACCCTTACGTCGGCCCCGCGCTCGCGCAAACGGCGCACCAGGTCTGGCGTTTTATAGGCAGCAATACCGCCGCTGACGCCAAGAACGATTTTTTTACCGGCCAGGCTCATCATGATTCTTTCCTGTTGGGTTTCACCAGAGAGCGGGCATTTTATCACAATCCCTAAAACGGGGTGATGATGTCCTTTATTCACTTTGCGAGGCGTTACGCAAGAACGAAACGCCAGCGTCGAGCCCCGAAATTGCCTGTGGCAGCATAATGGCAAACAGAAGGAGGCCGGGCATGGAAGAGACTGAACTGCTGTTACCGCGTGAAAAATTGCTGCGCCATGGCGTTACGTTGTTAAAAGACGACGAGCTGCTGGCGCTCTTTTTACGCACAGGCACGCCGGGGAAAACGGTATTTACGCTGGCGAAGGAGCTGATAAACCATTTCGGTTCATTGTATGGTTTGCTGACCGCCGAGCTGGAGGAGTTTACGCACGTTGAGGGTATTGGCGTGGCAAAATATGCCCAGTTGCGGGGCATTGCGGAGCTGGCCCGGCGATTTTATAACGTGCGCATGGAGGAAGAAGACCCGATCCTCACCCCTGAAATGACGCGCGAATTTCTTCAAAGCCAGCTCTCCGATCTAGAGCGGGAGATCTTTATGGTGATCTTTCTCGACAACAAAAACCGGGTACTGAAACATACCCGTCTTTTTTCGGGAACATTGAGCCACGTTGAGGTGCATCCGCGTGAAATTGTGCGGGAAGCGATAAAAGTGAATGCAGCTGGCGTGATCCTCGCGCATAATCATCCTTCTGGCTGTGCAGAACCAAGCAGAGCTGACAAAGCAATTACCGAACGTATTATCAAATGCTGTCAATTCATGGACATTCGTGTGCTGGACCATCTGATAATTGGCCGCGGAGAGTACATTTCTTTTGCCGAACGTGGCTGGATTTAGGCCTTTTCTCGCGATCCATCGGGATCTTTGTCTGTTCGGGACTTGAGCACACCGCCGAGTCAGCGTATACTACGCCACCTTTGAGAATCTCGGGTTTGGCATTTGGGCCTGGCAATCGAGAGTTCAATAGAACTATGCGATGACCGGGCTGTAAAGCCTGACGAGGCGCCGATACCCCATACGAAGCTCGAGCTAATTTGATTTTTGGAGAATAGACATGTCCCGAGTCTGCCAAGTTACTGGCAAGCGTCCGGTGACCGGTAACAACCGTTCCCACGCACTGAACGCGACTAAACGCCGTTTCCTGCCGAACCTGCACTCTCACCGTTTCTGGGTTGAGAGCGAGAAGCGTTTTGTCACCCTGCGCGTATCTGCTAAAGGTATGCGTGTAATCGATAAGAAAGGCATCGATACAGTTCTGTCCGAACTGCGTGCCCGTGGCGAAAAGTACTAAGTACTTAAAGAGGAAATAAATCATGGCTAAAGGTATTCGCGAGAAAATCAAGCTGGTTTCTTCTGCTGGTACAGGTCACTTCTACACCACCACGAAGAACAAACGTACTAAGCCGGAAAAACTGGAACTGAAAAAATTCGATCCAGTTGTACGCCAGCACGTACTGTACAAAGAAGCTAAAATCAAATAATTTTAGTCTCCTTGTATTGAAAAACCCCGCATCTGCGGGGTTTTTTGCATTCTGCATCTCAACGGAGGAACCATGCCTGAATTACCTGAGGTAGAGACCAGCCGCCGCGGTATTGAGCCGCATCTGGTCGGCGCGACTATTCTTCATGCTGTCGTTCGCAACGGGCGTCTGCGCTGGCCGGTTTCCGATGAGATCCACGCGTTAAGCGATAAACCCGTCCTGAGCGTGCAGCGCCGCGCGAAATACCTGCTGCTGGAGCTGCCTGACGGCTGGATCATCATCCATCTGGGCATGTCGGGCAGTCTGCGCATCCTCACCGAAGAATTGCCTGCGGAAAAGCACGACCACGTTGATCTGGTGATGAGTAACGGCAAAGTGCTGCGTTACACTGACCCGCGTCGCTTTGGCGCATGGCTGTGGACTAAAGAGCTGGAAGGGCACAACGTGCTGGCGCATCTCGGACCTGAGCCGCTCTCTGAGGCGTTTAACGCGGATTATCTCAAAGAGAAGTGTGCAAAGAAGAAAACCCCGATTAAGCCCTGGCTGATGGATAATAAGCTGGTGGTGGGCGTGGGAAATATCTATGCCAGCGAATCGCTGTTTGCCGCCGGGATCCATCCCGATCGGCTGGCCTCCTCGCTGTCGGCGCAGGAGTGCGAGCTGCTGGTCAGAGTGATTAAAGCGGTACTGCTGCGCTCAATTGAGCAGGGCGGGACGACGCTGAAGGATTTCCTGCAAAGCGACGGGAAGCCGGGCTATTTTGCGCAGGAGTTGCAGGTTTATGGCCGTAAGGGTGAGCCATGCAGGACCTGCGGGACGCCGATTATTGCCACGAAGCACGCCCAGCGAGCCACGTTCTACTGCCGTCAGTGCCAGAAGTAAGGTTACTTTAGCTTTTCCATCAACGCCTGGTGGACGTTAACCGGCAGGAAGTGGGTAACGTCCCCGTGATGACGCGCCACCTCTTTCACCAGCGAAGACGAGATGAAAGACCACTCCTTGGAGGGCATCAGGAATACGCTCTCCAGCTCCGGCATCAGATGGCGATTCATGTGCGCCAGCTGCATCTCGTATTCGAAGTCTGCTACCGCGCGAAGACCGCGGATCAGGATATTGGCCTGCTGAGCACGGGCAAAGTTTGCCATCAAATCGCTGAACCCGACGACTTCAACATTCGACAGATGCAAAATCGCATCGGTGGCCAGCTGCACGCGTTCGTTCAGGTCGAACATCGGCTTTTTGCTCGGGCTGGCGGCGATGGCCAGAATCACCTTGTCAAACATACACGCCGCACGGGTGATGATATCAAGATGACCGTTAGTGATTGGATCGAAGGTACCCGGATAAATCGCTTTTGTGCTCATGGCTCACGTTTTCTCTGAGTAGCCGCGGTTCAGCGCCCACAGCTCGGTGTATTTGTTGAAAGTATACTGTGCATTCACTACGGCCAGTAACCAGCCCTGTTTGCCGTCCAGCACGCCGCCGCGCAGCAGCAGCGTTTTCAGAAACGCGCCCAGCGTGTGGGTGAAGATGCCGGTCAGCGTGGCCTTCTTGCCGCGCTGGTGGCGTTCCTGCGCCCATGCGGTGGCATAGTTGAGCTGTTTACGCTGGAAGCTGGCGAAATCGCGGCAGGTCAGGTGAAGCAGATCGCCCGCCAGGGGGATGACCTGAGCGTTATCGCAGGCCAGCGACTCATGGACCAGGTTGTCGTTGTACTGATAACGCTCGCGCGCATAGAGGCGCATCACGCGGTCGGGATACCAGCCGCTGTGGCGCATAAAGCGGCCCAGGAAATAGTTACGACGCGCGATGCTGTAAACCGCGCCGGACTGCGGCGCGGCAAGTACCGTTTGAATGGCCTGTCGAAGTTCCGGGGTGACGCGCTCGTCGGTGTCGAGCATCAGCACGTAATCACCCGTGGCGTAACCCTGCGCACGCTGGCGCTGAATACCGTAGCCCTGCCAGTCGGTGTTGGTAAAGACTTTTGCACCGGCTGCACGGGCAACGTCCACCGTGTTGTCCGTACTTCCGGAGTCGAGAATAACGATTTCGTCAGCCCAGGCAACAGAGGCCAGGCAATCCGGAAGCAGGTCGGCGGCGTTTTTGGCGATCATCACGACCGACAGACGCGTTGACATTAGTGGCTCCGCTGCGGCAGGT
Source organism: Enterobacter cloacae (assembly GCF_011078175.1). Lineage (GTDB taxonomy): Bacteria > Pseudomonadota > Gammaproteobacteria > Enterobacterales > Enterobacteriaceae > Enterobacter > Enterobacter cloacae_Q. Next base: position 121,213 of record NZ_JAALCJ010000007.1, on the reverse strand, counting down.
AAGGTTGCAGAAGTTGCAGCAGACGGGTCAGTGCGCCCTGGTTCTGATGCAGGACTTCAACGGCGTGACGACCGTACCACAGACGGTAATCTTCGTCAGTCAGAAGGGTAGAAACCTCTTTGACCACCGAATCCGCGTCGGTCACGGTAATTAAACCATCGGCCTGCTGCAATTTCGCGCAGATGTCTTTGAAGTTAAAGGTGTGTGGCCCCATCAACACGGGAATGGCGTGGGCTGCCGGCTCCAGCGGGTTATGACCACCGCGCTCCACCAGGCTGCCGCCAACAAAGGCGAGGTCTGCAATACCGTACAGCAGCATCAGTTCGCCCATCGTATCGCCAATCACCACCTGCGTGCTGCCAGAGGGGATTTCGCCGCTGCTGCGCAGGGTGAAGCTGAAACCGCCTTTTTGCACCATCTCGCGGGCATCCTTAAAACGCTCCGGATGGCGAGGAACCAGAATCAGCAGTAAATCAGGGAATTTTTCCAGCAGCTGGCGATGGGCCTGAAGAATAATGGCTTCTTCGCCGTCATGTGTGCTGGTAGCAATCCATACCTGGCGACGCGGCGCCCACTGACGACGCAGCGTTACCGCCCGGGCGGCGAGTTCAGGGGTGACGGAAATATCGAACTTCAGGCTACCCGTGACCGCAAGCTGGTTGCGCTTCAGGCCAAGGGCGATAAAGCGCGCGGCATCTTCTTCGTTCTGCGCGGCGATCAGCGTGATTTTGCTGAGCAGGCGATGCATAAATTTACCCAGCTTGCCGTACCCTTTCGCCGAGCGTTCTGACAGACGCGCATTGGCAATAACCAAAGGAATTTTACGGGCATGGAGGGCGGAAATCATATTCGGCCACAGTTCGGTTTCCATGACGATCACCAGTTTAGGGCGCACGGTATTCAGGAAACGGTTCATGGCGCAAGGGAGATCGTACGGCAGGTAGACGTGATGCACGTCTTTACCGAAGGCAGACATCACGCGCTCTGAGCCGGTTGGCGTCATCGTGGTGACGGTGATGGGCAGTGACGGATAACGGTGGCGCAAGGCACGTACCAGTGGAATGGCGGCCAGCGTTTCCCCGACTGACACGGAATGCAGCAGAATACCGTCCGGCGCCACTTTATTGCGGCAGTAGCCATAGCGTTCGGCCCAGCGTTTACGGTACGCAGGCGCTTTACGGCTACGAAGCAACAGTCGCAGCCACACCAGTGGCTGAATGATGTAGAGCAGGGCGGTATACAACAATTCCAAGCGATTATCCGTTTTTTTAGTTTCGGCCGGGAAATTCTAAGCATTTAAGCGTGCTAAAGCTATCTCTTATGCCAGATACCGTTTTAAACGGAAGTAGCGTCGGCCCAGGCGCCAGCGCAAACGCGGGCTTTTGGCACTTTTCCAGATGAGCGTCCAGATCCCGGTGTCGAAGAACTCTTTGATTATCATTGATTTCTTCGCCTCATCCTTCATGTTGTCGAAGGTATGAATAATTCCCAGGCCCTCTTTGGCGATTTGCCAGTGGCATGCAGGGATATTTTTCACTTTATCCGGGTAACGCTGGTTAATGGCATCAAGCATCTTCAGGATCTTCATGTAATGACGCGCGGAGCGAATTAGCGTGTCGTCATTATCCGGGGTGTGCGATACCGAGGCGGAGTGTATGTAGTAGTCGTAAAAGCGTTCGCTGGTGTACTGAACGCGTTCCGCGGCAAGCAGCACCTCGGTAGTCCACGGGATATCCTGATGGCGCAGGCCTGGCTCGAAACGGAAGCCGTGCTGACGAATAAATTCGTGACGATAGATATTCAGCCAGGTCACATGCAGGAACTTACGTGAATCCAGCGCCTTTTTTAACCATGCTGCGCCATTCATGACGCCCGTTGAGGCGAGCTTATCTTCAGGGAAGATAGGGCGAGACGGTTTTTTGTTATTTTCCCAGACGTAGTTGCCATTGCAGGTGGCGACATCCAGGTTCTGCGTGACGGCCATATCCAGCAGACGCTGATACATGCCGGGTTTGAAGACATCATCAATATCCGGGAAAGAGAGATATTGACCGGTCGCAACGGCCAGGCCGGTATTACGCGCGATGGACACGCCCTGATTAGGTTGTTCAATAACCTGCATCTGTGGCAGCTTTGCGCGCCATTTTTCGACAATCTGCATAGAACGATCGGTGGAGCCGTCATTCACGATGATGACTTCCATACTGTCGATATGTTGATTTATAAGGCAGGTAAAGAACTGATCGAGAAAAGCTTCACCGTTATAAACGGCAACCACCACGCTTAATAAAGGCGCTGAATTTTGCATATGAAACCTGATTATTTTTGGTTGTCGACCAAAGCAATGTATTGCTGGCAAATGGCGTTGATACCGAACGATGCGATCGTTTCACGATCAACAACCGGCGGAGAGGCATACAGTTCTGCCAGTGTTTTCGCCAGGGATTCGTCGGTTAACGCGGTCAGACCACGCGCCAGGGGGCCAGTAAGGATCTCAGCCGGGCCGCCAGGGCAGTTTGTACTCACCGGTGGGGTCTGACAGATAATGGACTCTACCAGTACATTACCAAAACCTTCGCAGTCAGAACTTAACACTAAAAGCCGTGCCCCTTTGATCCATGGGTAGGGATTGGTTTCGAACGGGCGGAAGACGATCTTGTTTTCAATTCCCAGCTTAGCGGCAAGCTGTTTGAGCTGGTCTATTTTCGCGTCAGAACCTTTGCCCATCAACACCAGTGATGCATCGATCTTGCTCAGCGCGAATGCCCGCAGCAGCCGGTCGTGACGTTTGTGTTCATGAAAACGGCCAACGTGGATGATGTAATCCTGCCCCTGCATCTCAAAAGGCGCTTCCGCCAGGCGCTGAATTTCTGGAATATCAAAGGGGTTATGGATAACCGCCTTGCGCCGCAGGGGGATAGCAAGTACTTCAGCGAGATCGTGCAGCACGGCGCCGGATACCGCCACCACGTTGCGGTTTTCATAGGTATGACGAATTTTATAATGCTTAAACCAGCGAGAAAGCCCTGTGCGATGACGTAAATAGGAGAAGGAGAACATCCCGTGTACGCAGAACCAGACCTTATCCCGATCCAGCACGCGGCTGTGCGCCACGATACGGTCGGTTTTATGCAGATGCGAGAAGACGACGTCAAATTTACCGCTGCGTTCTGCCTGCTTGATGGCGCGATCCAGCAAACGGGCGCGACGCGGGATCTCGGTCACCTTCCGCCAGGGTTTTTTACAGGTATCCTGCACAATCTGAAAATCGATGCCTTCCGGAATGGCGTAGTCGCACACCTTCCGTAAGGAGAAAAGGGTGACCTGATGCCCCAGTTCTGTCAGTCCGCTGGAGAGGGTGAGAACCGTTTTTTCGGCTCCCCCACCGGGTAAACCATCAATAATCATTAGGATGCGCATTATTAATCCAGTAATTTTTGATAAAGCGAAATAAGCTGACTTGATAGTTTTTCAGGGGTTGCTTCTCTGACGCGTTCACGCGCCGCAAGCCCCATAGTGTTATTTTTTTCCAGTGAAGGGATGGACATCACGGCCTCCTTCAATGTGTGGATATCAAGTGCATCACAGTAAAACCCGTTCTGACCTTGCTCAATAAATTCTGAACCACCGCAACTCTCTGACGTAATGACGGGCAATCCACAGGCCATTGCTTCAAGTATGACGTTAGGGAAAGGATCATACAGCGTCGGCAGCAGTAAACCATCAGAAAGCTGATAAAATGGCAGCGTCTCTTTTTGCATCCCCAGGAAACGGATTTGCCCCTCACAGCCTAATGAACGGGCGAGGTCGCGATAACGGCTTTCCGCTTTATCCTGACCGACCACAACCAGCCACGCCGAGGTTCCTGCTATAGCCCGAATAGCGCTTGCCAGCCCCTTGCGTTCAAATCCTGAACCCACGAAGCAGAAAATGACGGCATCAGCGGGTAAGCCAAATTGCTGACGTAGTACAGCGCGCTGTCTCTCTTCTGCCGGAACGAAGCGGCTGGAATCTATTGAATTATAAATCACATGTATCTTTTTTGCGTCAATATCAAAGTCTTCGACGATTTCGCGCTTGATCATCTCCGCATTACAGATAACGGCTTTCAACTCGGGTGCCTGGTACATTTCACGTTCTGCGTTCATCACGTAGCGGTGATAGCGATCGTGCATAAGCAGCTTCGCGCGCCAGGCGGGAAGAATACGCGTACGCTGTAGCAGCCAGCGTCGATGTACACCGTCCCCGGCGCGGTAAATATCGCAGCCCGGAATACGTTCGTGGCTCTGGACAATATCAAACTGCTGTTGCTGCCACAGCGCGCGCGCGGCGTGTGCAAAGCCGCGCTCACGGCTGATACGCCCCCACTTTCGTGGATCGCAAATATGAATATGCCAGTCGTCCTGCTTTTCGCCCTGCCACTCGCGGGTGATGACGTTGAGCTCAAGATTTTGATTGCTCAGCGCGGTAAGGGCCCTGGAGACAAAACGTTCTGCTCCTCCATCCGGACGATATTTTTGGCGCACAATGGCCAGACGATGAAGCTTCATTGCAGGTATCTCCTTGCGGCGGAGACGACAGCATCAACGGGGATGGCGTCGAGATAACGTTCCGTCGTTTTTGTATCAATGGCGTCAGGGTTGGGAAGCGGGCCGTAGTTACCTGCCCAGACGACCTCGCCGTTAACCTGCCATGGCGACCAGAACGTCAATTTTGACGGGCCAAACAGCGCCACGCAGGGCGTCTGAAGGGCGGCGGCCATGTGCATGGGGACGGAGTCAACGCCGATGAACAGGATCGCGTGATCGATTAGCGAGGCCAGCTGGCGCAGGGTTAACTGTCCTGCCAGCGATACAACACCCGTCTGCGGGGAGGCGGCAAGAATGCGGTCAATCATCGCCAGCTCTTTTTTATCCGGTCCCGCCGTAAGGACGATGGTATGGCCGTCCTGCTGCAACGCGGCGATAGTTTGCGCCATTTTGCCTTCGTCCCAGCACTTAAAGAACCAGCGTGAAGTGGGTTGAATCACGATGTAGCGTTCTCCCACGCCCTTTTGCGTCAGCTTTTGGTGAGCGTGATGCCAGTCATCCGCGCTGTAAGCCATGGTCACGGTAGGGTTGGCCATTACCGGCAGCGCTGAAAGTATGGAGAGATTCTGTTCAACGGTGTGCAGCGACTGATGACGGGTGACAGAGACACGTTCATTATGGCAAAAACGCCAGAAGAGATTATTGCGCTTGTTAAAAGCGAACCCGAGCCGAACCGGTGCGCCGGTGAAGCGGGTAACAATCGCGCTGCGCCACTGATCGGCAAGATTGATCACCAGATGATAATGCTGAGCGCGTAAAGCACGAAGCAACTGCCACTCTTTTTGCAGGTGCTTCAGCGTCCCCAACTGCTTCCATTTACGATCGATACCATAGATCGTCCCGATTGCCGGATGCGCGGCGAGCATGTCTCGCGTCTCTTCATAGAGAAGCACATCGATTTGGGCTTCAGGCCATTTCTGGCGTAATGAATTGATGACGGGGGTGGTGAGTAACATGTCACCATGATGGCGAAGTTTGATCAGTAAAATGCGCAAATCAGGCGTGTCGGGTAAGTTATTCATCATCATCTTATCGGCGTTGTACTATTGGCAATTCTAATAGACCTGATAACGACTTGCACTCTTTCTCCATAATGTCAGGAATTTCCCTGGAAGGGTTTACTCAGGCTTTCGGGCGTGCGTAACATAGCGCTAACTATTTTGTCTTGCGGACTCATTATGAAAAAACCAGCGTTTATCATCACGATCGATACCGAAGGGGATAATCTCTGGCAGAACCACCGGGTGATCAAAACGGAAAACGCGCGCTATCTGGCGCGGTTCCAGGCGCTTTGTGAACGTTTCGGCTTTAAGCCCGTCTGGTTGACGAACTACGAGATGGCCGTCGAACCGGTATTTATTGAGTTCGCTAAAGAGGTAATCGCCCGCGGCCAGGGTGAGGTGGGAATGCATCTCCATGCCTGGAACAGCCCTCCGGAGCACGATCTTACCGGTGATGACTGGCGCTGGCAGCCTTATCTGATTGAGTTCTCAGACGAGGTCATGCGTGAGAAAGTGCTCTTTATGACCCGCTTACTGGAAGAGACTTTCCAGACAAAAATGCTCAGCCACCGCGCCGGGCGCTGGGCATTCGACAGCCGTTACGCCCAATTGCTGATTGAGCTGGGTTATCAGGTAGATTGTTCCGTTACGCCGCGCGTGAACTGGCGCAATGCAAAAGGCGCTCCGCAGGGTAATGGCGGAACGAATTATCAGCATTTTCCCGAACGCGCCTACTTTTTGGACGTAGACGACATTTCCCGGCCGGGAAACAGCCCGTTACTCGAAGTGCCGATGAGCATCCAGTATAAACACCCGGCATGGCTGAATTCCCTGAAGCAAGGTTATGATCGTCTGCGCGGTAAATACCGTTCTCCGTCAGTTAACTGGTTACGCCCGTCAGGAGGCAATGCGCCGGAGATGATTAAGGTGGCGCAGCAGTGCCTGTCTCAGGGAAATGACTACGTGGAGTTCATGCTTCACTCGTCAGAATTCATGCCAGGCGGGAGCCCTACTTTTAAAGACGAGGCAGCGATTGAGGGGCTATATCAGGATCTGGAACAGCTCTTTACCTGGTTAGCCGATAAGACCGTGGGGATGACGTTGGCGGAGTTTTACCAGTACAAAAAATAGTTATGCCCGCCAGGCGGGCATATTTGTTATTGCTGCTTTGTTTGTGAGAAAGGTGTACTTAACGCAAACAAAATCATAAAGAAGATTAAAGCTTCTGAACTGAGCAGTATGACATCCGTCAGTCCATACAAAAGCAACAGAAGCATCGACGTCAGCAGCAGTGCGTTTCTGTTTCGTAGGGCATACACAATCATCGAAATGAAGAAAAAGAGCATTACCACCACGCCGGGGATCCCCTGCAAAGAGTATTTCTCAATAAATTCATTATGCAGGTGGACTTTGATGTATTCCAGCGCGCTGCTAAGGTGGGGATGTCCGTCTTTAATATAGTGTCGCGTCCAGGCTTCACGCTGTTCCAGCGATTGCCCTAACGGATGCGCAAGACCATTCTCGATCCCGACAGTCCACATCGAAAAACGTGCGCCAAGTGACGTGCGGTCATAGCCTTGTTGATAACGTTCAACCTCACGTTGGGTTTGTTTTATTTTCGGCGAAATCAATGGCTTGTAGCTAACGATTACAACGCCTGCAACAATGCATAAAAAGATGAGGGCTGATTTAAGATGAATTCTTCTGAAATGATACAGCGTGAGCACAATCGCCAGAAGCAGATATAAACCCATCGCTGCACGGGTACCCGTCAACAGTATGACGAAGTAAGAGATTAATACAGTGAAACCCGCGACAACATACAGCTTCACCTTCCGCTGAAGGTAAAGACTGTATACGAAAGCCAGTGACAGGACAGAATAAACATAGGCTGAAACGGTGGCACGGTTAATTGCCATCTCAACGCGAGTCATACCTTGCGAGGCCTGCCACAAGCCATATCCAGTAGCGAGCACAAACCCTAAGGCCGTTGCGAAAAAGAAAAGTTTTTTGAAGGTGTCTTTGTCGATGTAAAACTTAAAGCGATCTATATAGAAAATCAGGATGCTCGCTAAAATTAACTTTTTGCTGGCACCGAGGTAGTCACTGTAAAGGTTGAGGCCCTCGTTATGATACTCATAGGTTAAGTACCAGCCGAGGTTAAGTAATCCAATCAGCAGAATGGGCAGCGCTATAGTAAAAGGTCGCAGAGTGATTTTTTTATATTCGAAAGCCAGGCCAATAATACTGACGTAAATAGCAATATAGAAAAACTCTCTTTGCTTCCCTGAACTGACTAATGCCAGCATCAAAGAGATGAGGCTCAAAGCGATCGTCAGTTGATATAGCCGTGGTTTTATTTTTTCCATAACGCCTCAATAACCCTTTTTTTGTAGCTAAAACGTACATCGGTTGACAGGAAAAAAGACAATGTATACATGGCCTTTACGCGTTGTTTCACGAGTTGCAATTGTTGGTCTGTAAGACAGGAGCGATGATTGCGGTAGATATCAAACCAGTGGCAATTGACGAGATGCTTGTAGCTGGACGGAAACGTGCTTTCCATCTGTAACGTGCATTCGACAAGCGTCGAGATTTTACTGGCGTCCAGACTGCTCGACAAGCTGTCGCGACGCTTGATGTAATAATAATGTCCCTGGCGTTGATAGACTATTTTGCTCGATTGCATCAGCATTCTGGGGAATACGGCGAAATCCTCATAACATGACATCGGAGGAATAGGGTTATTCTCGTACAGGCTGCGATGAATAAACTGGCCAATGAGATGTGCCTGAAAGTCTTTATGGCGTAAGAAACGCGCGACTGCTTCACTCTGTGTCAAGGGCACAGGGTTAAATCCCTGCCAGTCTGAAGTTATTTTCCTGGGATCGCGGATCTCAAGCAAACGTGTCAGTAACATATCCGGACGTTGTGCTTTCAGGAAGGTCATTGCATCCCTGAGGCTGCCTGGCTTTAAGCAATCGTCACTATCGAGCATCGTAATATACTCACCCGATGCCAGTGCGACAGCACTGTTCCGTACCCGACCGACGTTACGAAAGTTCACAGTACGAGTTATGACCTGAGGAAATTTAGGCAACCACTCTTCAATTATTGCCTGCGTGGCATCCTCAGAACTGTCATTAAAAATAATAATTTCCGTGTCTTGATCGGTTGCTGCCAGCAGGCTCGAAAGCGTGGCGTGCAGCGTAGCTTCAGCGTTATGCGCAGCAATAATGACGCTTAAAAAAGCCATAAAAATTAGTTTCCTTGAGCGTCGGTAGCGCTAGCCAGTAAGCGGGCTTTTGGTAATGTACGGATAAACTGCTGAAGATCGTGTAAAGCGGAGTCAGTGACAGAGAAAAGTGCTTCCCGTTCTTGCGGGAAGTAATAGCGCGTTTCAAACACATAAGAACAAATATTGTCGTCATTCCCGATCAGCATTACATTGCCAAGCGGACGCTGTTCGTAGTGACAACACGGTCCAAACAGCAGGACCACCGGCACGCCGACGGCGTCTGCGATGTAGACATTCCCCGAGTCAGACGCGATATAGCAGTCCATCTTAGAAATCGCCCAGGGAACCTCTTCCAGCGAAATTTTGCCAATAAGATTAATAAAATTAGGGATTTCACCGTAAAGACGGGTGATATCGTCCATCCAGGACTGTTCGTTTGGCGCGCCGAAGACATAAAACTCGCAGGGTAAATCAGCGAGTTGATCAACAATCCGCTTCCAGATAACCGGAGGGACGGTTTTGGCTTTATTGCCCGCCGCAATACTGATGCCGATGCGGACAACGTCAGGTTTATCAAGAATGGCCGGCCAGGTCGTCGGCTTGAAGAGTGGCTTTGTGGCGTGCTTGGGAGAGTCTTGCCACGTGAGCGAGCGGTCGGCCAGTTTCAGGTAGTTCGTCACCGAAAGCGTTTTTTTGCCATGCTCAACGGTACCGTCGGCCGCGAGATAGAAAATCCCGTGATACCACCTGCGCGTGTAAATGCTTAAAAATTGTTTGTTTTTGGCATTGCAGACGGCGGCAAAAAAGAGGTTGACGCTATTGGGCTGTAGCAGATAAACGTTGTCGTAGCGGTTCATGATCCTGCACGCGAAGCACAGTTTACGCCACAGGTTGCGCTTATGCTGCTCAATAAAATAGATCTGCTCAATAGTCTCATCATGCTTCGCCAGCGCGCCAACGCTGCGACTGATCAACACATCGCTTTTTTGCAGCCAGGCCAGAAGAGGCGTCGCATTAATAAAGTCACCGATTTTGGCTGTCTGAATGACAAGGTTCTTGCCCGTGTCCTTTCGAAACAGCTTCCGGATGAGTTTCACCGGAAAGAGTAAAATCAGCAGAAATACATAACTCATGGGTTAAATATCCCTGTTGGAAAGCCGATGGCTGCCCTGTAAAAATGAAAAAATAGCATCTGCGCTAATATCCTTCGTTTGTTGCGTAGGGCTGACCATCTGATGCTGGTTTTTACCGTAACCCCCGATCAATCCCGGATCGGTCGGGCCGAAAATCGTGATATTAGGCCGATCCAGTGCGGCGGTTAAATGACTTAACCCTGTATCCACAGAAACGACGGCGTTCGCGCCCGCCAGCTGTGCGGCGACTTGCGCCAGCGTGAGTTTGGGTAACACCTCGACATGGGAAAAGCCTGCTGCCAGGCGTTCCGCACGCTGCCGCTCATGTTCTGCGCCCCACGGGAGTTTAATATGGATACCGCAAGGTTGCATTAGTTCAATCAGTCTTCTCCAGTGCGTTTCCGGCCAGTGCTTATCGTCGCGCGTTGTGGCATGCAGGAACACCAGATACGGCTCGGCATGCTCCTCCGTCTCGCGCAAAAAATGCTGTGCAATAGCGTAGTCACCCTGGGCTTCAGGTTTTGCATAGCCCAGGCTTTTCGCGAACAGCTCGCGGGTGCGCTCCACGGCGTGCTGTTGCTTCGCAATATGGTGTCGACGGTTATAGAACAGGCTCGCCAGCGGTTCGCGGGCGGTTTGCCAGTCCATGCCGTGCTTTACGCCGTGCGCCAGACGCGTGACCAGCGCGGCGCTTTTCACCAGCCCCTGGGCGTCTATAATCGCATCATAACGCTGTGCCTGCACCGCCTCGCGGAAGGCTTTGCGTTCGGCTTTAATCGGCTCAGAAAACCACGCTTTGCGCCAGCGGCGAATGGCCACCGGGATCACGCGATCAACCGCTTCATGCCAGGTGGGGATCTGCGCGAAGCCTTCTTCCACCACCCAGTCAAAACGGATGCCGGGAATGGCCCGCATGGCGTCCGTCAGCGACGGCAGCGTATGCAGAACATCACCCATTGAGGAGGTTTTAACGATCAATACCCGCATCCGTTATCCTTCTTCGCTCAACAGCAGTGCGTTGAGTTCTTCAAGGACGCGCTGCGGCGTGATGTCGATCAGGCTCTGATGATAGCCTTCTGCGACATCACCTTTGCGCACCTTGTGGTATCCGGTGATTAAACGGATCACGCGCGCCTTGTGCGACAGCGGCGGCGTAAAGTCAGGGCTGCTTGGGCCATACAGCGCAACCAGGGGACGATCCAGCGCGGCGGCGACGTGCATTAAACCGGAGTCGTTCGTCACCACGGCTTTACAGGCAGCAATAAGGATAACCGCCTGTTCGAGCTGCGTTTCCCCGGCCAGGTTGCGACACCATGCCTGCTGTTCGTTGCTCAGTGCGGCGAGAATTTCGTTGCCCGCCTCGTGGTCTTTCGCCGAGCCAAACAGCACAATTTGATAGCCTTCGTCGATAAGCTGTTTCGCCAGCTCTGCATAGTGATAGTGCGGCCAGCGTTTGGCCGGGCCAAACTCCGCGCCAGGACAAAAACCAATCATCGGGCGTTCAGACGAAATGCCAAATGTGTTGCAGGTGTGGGATTTCTCCCCGTCGCTGACCTGAAGCTGCGGCCACAGCAGTGGCTGCGGCAGGTCTTTCGCGCTGCGCATCACGCCTTTGTCGTAGGCCAGCGCCACGTAGCGCTCCACCATAAGTGGCCAGGCCTCTTTATCCAGCACCCGCGCGTCGTTCAGCAGGCCGTAGCGCATCTCACCGCGCCAGCCGGTACGGTGCGGGATGCCCGCAAAGAAGGGCACGAGGGCGGATTTGAAGGAGTTAGGCAGCACGTACGCGCGGTCATAGCGCTTCTCGCGCAAGCTATGGCCGAGTTTGCGGCGCTCGCCGATTTCCAGCGCTCCGTGGCCAAGCGGCATCGGGATCGCCTCGTTCACTTCCGGCATGCGCGATAACAGCGGACGGCACCATGCGGGTGCCATCACGTCGATTATCGCCTGGGGATAACGCGCCTTGAGCGTGCGATAGAGACTTTGCGACATCATCATGTCGCCCACCCATGACGGGCCGATCACCAGTATTCTCATCGGTTACTTGCCTTACGCGTCGCGGTTCAGCCAGGCCATATATTCCGTTACGCCTTCGGCAACGGTCTTGAACGGCTTGTCATAGCCTGCGGCGCGCAGGTTAGTCAGATCCGCCTGAGTGAATGCCTGGTAGCGGCCTTTCAGCTTATCCGGGAACGGAATGTACTCGATGCTGCCTTTCTTATGATACGCCAGCGTCGCGTCTGCCACCGCCTGGAAGGATTCCGCGCGGCCTGTGCCCAGGTTGAAAATGCCGGACACGCCATTTTCCAGGAACCACAGGTTCACGGCCGCCACGTCGCCTACGTAGACGAAGTCACGTTTAAACCCGTCGCTGCCTTCAAACAGTTTCGGGCTTTCGCCGTTATTCAGCTGGGTATTCAGGTGGAACGCCACGCTCGCCATGCTGCCTTTGTGGCCTTCGCGCGGCCCGTAGACGTTGAAGTAGCGGAAGCCGACAATCTGGGAATTCGCTTCTGGCAGGATCTGACGCACGTACTCATCAAACAGGAATTTGGAGTAGCCATAGACGTTCAGCGGCTGCTCGTACTCGCGGGATTCGATGAAATCAGAGGTGCGGCCACCATAGGTTGCCGCAGAAGAGGCGTACAGGAACGGGATTTCACGCTCCAGACAGTAGTGCAGGATCTCTTTGGAGTACTGATAGTTGTTGTCCATCATGTACTTGCCGTCCCACTCGGTGGTGGAAGAACACGCACCTTCGTGGAAGATGGCCTCGATCTCGCCGAACTCTTCACCCGCCATAATCTGGATAAGAAAGTCTTCTTTATCCATGTAGTCGGCAATATTCAGATCCACCAGGTTAACGAACTTGGTGCCGTCTTTCAGGTTGTCCACCACCAGGATGTCGGTGATGCCTTTGTCATTGAGGGCCTTGATAATGTTGCTGCCGATAAAGCCCGCGCCGCCGGTAACGATGATCATAACTGTAACCTTTGAAGTGTGGAGACCGGGGACAATCCCGGACGCTAATATTCATATCATATCATTAGTATGGCGACCCTTCAGCCATTCACCGATATGCAGCAGGGTTACACGTGATTTATGCTGCAAAAACGAGAAGAGATACTGCGTCATCTCGTCATGAACTATAGGTTTGGGTAATATGTGCCAAAATTTGCCGAGTCTGGAGAATTGCAATGCGTGGTGATTTTTACAAACAGTTAAACAGCGACCTCGACACCGCACGTGCGGAAGGGTTGTTCAAAGAAGAGCGTATTATCACGTCTGCCCAGCAGGCGGACATCACCGTTGCCGACGGCAGCCATGTGATCAACTTTTGTGCGAACAACTACTTAGGTCTGGCGAATCACCCCGAGCTGATTGCCGCTGCAAAAAGCGGCATGGATACCCACGGTTTCGGCATGGCCTCCGTGCGCTTTATCTGCGGCACCCAGGACAGCCACAAGCAGCTCGAGCAGAAGCTGGCGAGCTTCCTCGGAATGGAAGACGCGATTCTCTATTCCTCCTGCTTCGACGCCAACGGCGGTTTGTTTGAGACCCTGCTCGGCGCAGAAGATGCGATTATCTCCGACGCCCTGAACCACGCTTCCATTATTGACGGCGTGCGCCTGTGTAAAGCGAAGCGCTTCCGTTATGCCAACAACGATATGGTCGAGCTGGAAGCACGCCTGAAAGAGGCCCGTGAAGCCGGTGCTCGCCACGTGCTGATTGCCACCGACGGCGTGTTCTCCATGGACGGCGTGATCGCCAACCTGAAGGGCGTCTGTGACCTGGCGGATAAATACGACGCGCTGGTGATGGTGGATGACTCTCACGCGGTCGGTTTTGTCGGCGAAAACGGTCGTGGCTCCCACGAATACTGCGACGTAATGGGCCGCGTGGACATCATCACCGGTACGCTGGGCAAAGCGCTCGGCGGCGCGTCCGGTGGTTATACCGCCGCGCGTAAAGAGGTGGTGGAGTGGCTGCGACAGCGTTCCCGCCCGTATCTGTTCTCCAACTCCCTGGCACCGGCGATTGTAGCCGCCTCCATCAAGGTGCTGGAGATGGTGGAATCCGGCGCCGAGCTGCGCGACCGCTTGTGGTCTAACGCCCGCCTGTTCCGTGAAAAAATGAGTGCCGCAGGGTTTACCCTGGCCGGTGCCGATCACGCCATTATCCCTGTGATGCTGGGCGACGCGGTTGTCGCGCAGAAATTTGCTCGTGAGCTTCAGAAAGAAGGGATTTACGTGACCGGGTTCTTCTTCCCGGTAGTACCAAAAGGTCAGGCGCGTATCCGCACCCAGATGTCTGCGGCGCATTCGCCTGAACAAATTGAACGTGCGGTGGAAGCCTTTACCCGCATTGGCAAACAGCTGGGCGTCATTGCCTGAGGACGTGTGATGAAAGCGTTATCCAAACTGAAAGCGGAAGAAGGGATTTGGATGACCGACGTGCCGGAGCCGGAAGTCGGTCATAACGATCTGCTGATCAAAATTCGTAAAACCGCCATCTGCGGTACTGACGTTCACATCTACAACTGGGACCAGTGGTCGCAGAAAACCATTCCGGTACCGATGGTTGTCGGTCACGAGTATGTGGGTGAAGTGGTTGGCATTGGTCAGGAAGTTAAAGGCTTCAAGATTGGCGATCGCGTTTCCGGCGAAGGCCATATTACCTGCGGCCACTGCCGCAACTGCCGCGGTGGGCGCACGCACCTGTGCCGCAACACCGTCGGCGTGGGCGTGAACCGTCCGGGCTGCTTCGCGGAATACCTGGTGATCCCGGCGTTTAACGCGTTCAAAATCCCGGACAATATCTCTGACGATCTGGCCTCTATCTTCGACCCGTTCGGCAACGCGGTACACACCGCGCTCTCCTTCGACCTGGTGGGTGAAGACGTGCTGGTCTCCGGCGCAGGCCCTATCGGCATTATGGCGGCAGCCGTGGCGAAGCACGTGGGCGCGCGCAACGTTGTGATCACCGACGTGAACGAATACCGCCTGTCGCTGGCGCGCAAAATGGGCGTTACCCGCGCGGTGGATGTCTCCAAAGAGAGCCTGACCGACGTGATGGAAGAGCTGGGTATGACCGAAGGCTTTGACGTGGGTCTGGAGATGTCCGGCGCGCCACCGGCGTTCCGCACCATGCTCGACACCATGAACCACGGTGGCCGTATCGCGATGCTGGGCATTCCGCCGTCAGATATGTCCATCGACTGGAACAAAGTCATCTTCAAGGGGCTGTTCATCAAGGGCATCTATGGCCGTGAGATGTTCGAAACCTGGTACAAGATGGCAGCGCTGATCCAGTCCGGCCTGGATCTGTCCCCGATTATCACTCACCGTTTCTCCATCGATGAGTTCCAGCAGGGCTTCGACGCGATGCGTTCTGGCCAGTCAGGGAAAGTGATCCTGAGCTGGGATAAGTAATCAAAAAGGGGCCAGCGGCCCCTTTTTTTACTGATTCTTTTTCTCTTCGTCCGTCAGGTAGCGCACCTTGCGGGTATAGTCCTGCCCCTTGAACAACAGTTTGTTGTCAGGTGATTCGAGATACTTTTGCCATTCTGAGAGCGGGAAACCACCGTGCGCACCAATCACCTCTTTCGGCACAACGGCTTCCTGTCCGCCAATCTTCTTGGACACCGGCCAGTTCATCCAGTCGCCCAGGTTAACCGTTTTTAAATCCAGCATGTCCAGCAGCGCAGCGAGCGGCAGCTGATCGGTCGGCGGCTGCGTGTCATCCATGAGCTCCCAGGTATCCTGGAACAGCGTGAGCCACAGCGGGCAGATTCGGCGCCAGGTCTTTTTAGTGGCTGCAAGAAATGCACCGTTAACATGATCAACCAGATACGGACGCACCGTCTCTTTGTAATAGGCCGGTACTTTCTCCGCTGGCGCGCCGTCCAGCTTGGCAATCATTTTGCCCTGGCGGAAGCTGGAGTAGATGTGCATTTCGGCCATGTTGATCTCTGGCATCTTCAGCAGATTGAGATCGGAATCGATCATCAAAACCCCTTCACCGCGCGCCTGAAGCGGAGCGTTAAGCTTCACCAGACGACTGAGGTAGATCTGCTTGTAGCGATAACCTTCTTCACGTTTTGGCAGGTCGAGGGTCACTACGCGGGTTTTCGGCGGCAGCTTTCCGAAAGCGGATTCAGGCTGATCGCTGACAATCACAATCTCGCTGACGTCGGTGGCGTAACGCTCAGCAAAGGTCGCGGACAATAACGCTTCTTCGACGAAATCCGCGCCCGTACAAGGGATCACAATGGAATCAACCGCAACGAGATCGCGCGTGACCGGAAGGGAAGCGTAAGGAATGTTATGACGCCCGGTAATGTGGCGGTAGCGAGCATTCAGGAATTTAAACATGTTCTTCTCGTTTGGTTATTGCGCGCCAAGAACGGCCTCGACACCGTTAACATAGCTTTCAATGGCATACACGTTGCAGACATTCTGATGCGCAGCCGCGGCGAGCCGGGCACGCAGAGCAGGATCCTGCCAGATATTATCCAGATGTTGAGCAAGTTGCGACACATCGCTCCAGGGGAATAGCAGCCCGGTCGTCCCATGATCGATCAACTCAGCCGTGCCGGTCACCTTTGAGCCGATGACGGGGATGTTCAGCAGCATCGCTTCCAGCACGACGCGGGGCAAGCCTTCGCTCTGCGAGGCCAGAATAAACGCGTCGAAGGTGGCAAGATAGTCAAACGGCGTATTCTGGAAACCGGTAAAAATCACGTGTTCTGCAATACCCAGCGCATCAGCCTGTGCCGCCAGCGCGCCGCGCTCACCCCCTTCACCGACCAGCACCATCTTCCATTTTGCCTGAGGATGCTTCTGGTTGAACTGGGCCAGCGCTTCCAGCGTGTGATGGTTGGCTTTGCGAGGGATCAATGAGCCAATGCTGCCGAATACAAACGTTTCATCATCAATGTTCAGGCGCTGGCGCATGGCGCGTCGGTCGGGCAAAGGCTGATGGATGTCGATGGCATTGTTGACCGTGGTACACAGCGCTGGCCGGACGCCATGCTGAAGTAACACGCGCTCAACGCCGTGCGAGACGGCGATGATTTTTGTGGCATGGTCATTCACCAGCTTCACCAGCGGCGGGGTTAGCACTGGTTCAATCCGACAGTGCTGAATAATCCGCGCATGCAGGTTTGCGCCCGCCAGGTAACCCTCTTCGTTAGAGCCCGGCTGGTTGTTCATGTACAGCGTATCGAAACCACCGTCTCTAAAAATGGTTTCGATCTTGCTGACGTTGGGGCGAATGCGCCACAGCGTATCAATATGTCGGGTAAACGCCTTCCGGGCGCTGCGCGAGAAAAACAGCAGGCTGCGGCCTAGCTCTTTGGCAATCTTCGCCCATGCGGGCTGTTTACGCTGAGGAATGACAATTAAGGGGATGCCAATGCTGTTCAACACCTGACCGATGGTTTGTCCCTCCGCCCGGCTATAGTCACTATAAAAACAACAGGTAATATCAAACTTCTCTCGGTTAATACGCTTCAGAAGTTCGAGCATGCTGTTGGTGCCTCCTCCCCACTCTTTACCGGTATCGAGGAGAAGAATTTTGTGTCGTTGCGGCATCTTTCTACCTTAATCGCCTGTCACTGGGATTGGCTCGCTGCTGATTTTTTTCCCCAGCCCTGCCACTGGTGCTGGAAGTATTGCACCAGCGTACTCTGGCTTACGCTTTCGCCGATTACCGTGAAGAAGCGGGTGGCATGCACCGGTTCAGGCGGCTGTTTCAGCGTGCAGTTCTTCACGCCGCGGAACGGGTTACGCGGCTGCGTTGCGGGCGGTTGCGCACTACCCGGACGAGAGGTATCCACCTGAGGTTCGTTGAGCAGATCGCTCGGGCGCACCAGCGTGATATCGGCGGGTAAGCCCGGCAACATTTGCTGCAAAACGCGAACGGTAGACGGATGCGGGTGCCCGATGGCAATTGCCGAACCGTTACGGCGCGCCAGCTGTACCGCACGGTTGAACTGTACGCGGATATCCGCTTCGTTCTGGACGTCGTCCAGGAATACTTTGCGCTTGATGACCTTCACCCCCGTACCCTGAGCGGCACGCATCGCCTGGCTGTTGCCAATGGTCATGCTGTCGAGGAAATAGAGATTGTAACGCTCCAGCGCCTGCATCACCTTCAGCATACCGTACAGGCTGGAGGTCATCGCGCTGCCCATATGGTTATTCAGGCCCACAGCATACGGCACTTTATTATACGCATCGCGAATAATGCGATCGATCTCGTCGCTGCTCATGTCCGGGCGCAGGGTATCTTTTTCCAGAGGCTGCTTGCTGAGGGGGGCCATCGGCAGATGGATGAGCACCTGATGGCCGCTATTGTGAGCTTTGGTCGCCATTTCATGCGCGTGAGGTGCATTAGGCAGGACGGCAACAGAGATGGCTGACGGCATCGCCAGCACCTGATTTTCATAGTGTGGTCGATAACCGAAATCATCAATCACAATGGCGAGTTTGCCTGCATAAACCGGCGCAGCCAGCGCCAGTGCGCTGACCACGGAAAAAACTCTTCGACGAAATTGAAGCAAAACTTATCTTCCCAACCACGGCTGTGGATTGACCGCCTGACCCTGACGACGAATTTCGAAATAGAGTGACGGGCGGCCCTGACCGCCACTGCTGCCCACAAGGGCAATGGGTTGACCCGCGCGCACCTGAGTGCCGACGCTGACCAGCGCGCTCTGGTTGTAACCGTAAAGACTCATGTCGCCTTTACCGTGTTCAACCACCACCACGAGCCCATAACCCTGTAGCCAGTCGGCCAGGATCACGCGGCCATCGGCGATGGCTTTCACTTCGCTACCTTCAGACGCACCGATCACGATCCCCTTCCAACGTAGCTCACCCTGCAACTGTTCGCCATAGCGATGCAGGATCGTACCGCGAACGGGCCAGTATGCCTGACCGCGTGGGGAACCGAGGCCGCCGGTTCGCGACATCAGGGAACGTTCATTTTCAGTCGGTTTGTAGGTGGTGCCTTTCCGGGAGGCTTCCTGCTGCTTATTACGCACCGCCTGCGCTTCGCGCGCTTCTTTTTCGGCGCGCGCTTTGGCCGCGGCTTCCGCCCGGGCAATACTGTTACGTAGTCTGGATTCGTTGGCGCGCATTTCGCTCAGCTGGCTTTGTCCTGCCTGGATGGAGGACTCCAGCCCGGCGAGCGTCTTCTTACGCTCATTGCGCGCCTGCTCAAGCTTTTCCTGCTGCGCCTGCTGATCGTAGAGCAACGTTTGCTGCTGGCTCTGCTTCTCTTCCAGCGCAGCTTTTTGCGTGGTGACTTCTTCGCGCGTCTGCTTCAGCTGCGCAATGGTCTCCTGACGGGCCTGGTTAAGATAGCCAAAATAGGCTTGCAAACGCTGGCCACGCTGGCTCTCTTCACCGCTGAGGATTAGCTGAAGGCCGGTGTGTTCACCCTGGCGGAAAGCAGCATCAAGCTGTGCCGCGAGGTTGCGCTCCTGCGCGTCGCGCTGACGCTCCAGTTTCGCAATCGACGCGTTCATTTCATCGATTTGCTTATTGAGCTGGGCAAGGGTGTTTTGGGTTTCACGCAGCTTACGCGCGGCGGCGGAGATAGCCTCTTCCTGCTTTTTAAGCTGGGCTAGCAGGGTGGCGCGCTGCTGTTGCTGTTGACGTACCGCACGCTCTTTGGCGGCGATATCGGCCTGAATGGATTTAAGCTGATCGCGGTCATCTGCATGGGCGGATGCGGCGCACAGCAATACGCCAGCGCTGAGTGCGCTGGCGCAAAGCAGAGGTCTGACTGATAACCGAAGCGGTTTCACGACCCATGTGATTGAAAAAATCGCCTTTCCCCTCATGGGGAGCGATTATTCCACGATGAACAGCGGCTTGCCAGTCATCTCTTCAGGGATTTCCATACCCATTAGCGACAACATGGTTGGCGCGATGTCGGAAAGCTTGCCGCCTTCTACTGCTTTCACTGATTTATCACCCACATAAATCAGTGGAACAGGCAGGTTGGTATGAGCGGTATGCGCCTGACCGGTTGCCGGGTCACGCATCTGTTCTGCGTTACCGTGGTCGGCGGTGATCAGCAGCTGGCCTCCCACGGATTCAACGGCTTTCGCAACCCGATCTACGCAGTGGTCCAGCGCTTCAACCGCTTTAACGGCTGCTTCCATCACGCCGGTGTGACCCACCATGTCGCCATTTGGATAGTTACAGATGATGGTGTCATATTTACCGCTTTCGATCGCGGCCACCAGTTTTTCGGTCAGCTCCGCAGAGCTCATTTCTGGCTGGAGATCGTAAGTGGCGACTTTCGGTGAGTTAATCAGGATACGGTCTTCGCCTTTAAACGGATCTTCTACGCCACCGTTAAAGAAGAAGGTCACGTGCGCATACTTTTCAGTTTCGGAGATGCGCAGCTGGGTCTTATCATTTTTCGCCATCCATTCGCCGAAAGTATTTTCCAGGGAAGCGGGTGGATAAGCGCATGGGGCTTTGATATCCGCTGCATATTCTGTCAACTGGATGAAATCGATCTTCGCCACTTTCTTACGGGCGAAACCGTCGAAATCGCTGTTAACGAAGGCGCGGGTGATTTCGCGCGCGCGGTCAGCACGGAAGTTCATGAAGATCAGCGCATCGCCATCTTCCATGGCAGCATCGGCCTGGCCTTCTGCGCGAATCACGGTCGCTTTCACGAATTCATCGTTTTCATCACGGGCATAAGCCGCTTCCAGAGCTTCAACGGCAGTCGCGAACTGGAACTCGCCTTTTGCCAGGGTCAGCAGATCATAGGCTTGCTCAACGCGGTCCCAGCGGTTGTCGCGGTCCATGGCATAATAACGGCCAATGATGGACGCCACGCGGCCTTTGCCCAGTGCGGCAAATTTATCTTCAAACGCTTCCAGAGAACCTTTTGCGCTGCGTGGCGGCGTATCGCGACCATCCAGGAAGGCGTGCAGATAGATTTTTTCTGCACCACGCTCGGCGGCCAGTTCTACCATCGCCATGATGTGATCTTCGTGGCTGTGAACGCCGCCCGCAGAGAGCAGGCCCATAATGTGAACGGCCTTGCCTGCGGCAACGGCTTTATCAACGGCCTCGGTGAGCGTTGGGTTGGCAAAGAATGTACGTTCTTTGATTTCAACGTCCAGGCGCGTCAGGTCCTGATAAACGATACGGCCCGCGCCCAGGTTTACGTGACCCACTTCAGAGTTGCCCATCTGACGATCCGGCAGACCCACTTCCAGGCCAGACGCATCAATCAGAGTGTGGGGACGTTTTGCCCAAAGCGCGTCCATCACCGGGGTTTTGGCGTTGAAAATGGCGTTATCCTGTTGATCTTCGCGATAGCCATAGCCATCAAGAATCACCAGTACCATAGGTTTTTTAGAAACCGACATTGCGACAACCTCATGCTCAAGAGACAAAAAATTTGCGTAATTTTACTACAGCTGAATCGATAAAATAGCCGCAGAAGATCAAAGAAAGCGTGGAGGCAAGGCCGTTCTCGGGCCATTTTGAGGCTTTTTTTTCGTGGCATGCCGCAGAAAATAGATTAGCTTTATGTCGCTGGCTGTATTTGCCACAGCGCACAGGTATACTCCTGTCCTGGTTTTTTTAATCACTTAGTCGGGAGTTGTTACCCCCCATGCAAGAAATTATGCAATTCGTTAGCCGCCACCCGGTTCTGAGCATCGCGTGGATTGGCCTGCTGGTCGCTGTACTGTTCACCACATTTAAGGGACTGACGTCTAAAATTAAGGTGATCACCCGCGGTGAAGCGACACGTCTGATCAACAAAGAGGACGCCGTTGTGGTTGATCTGCGTCAGCGCGACGATTTCCGCAAGGGCCACATTGCAGGTGCTATCAACCTGCTGCCAGCGGAAATCAAAGCGAACAACATTGGTGAGCTGGAGAAGCATAAAGCCCAGCCGATTATCGTTGTTGACGGCACTGGCATGCAGGCGCAGGAATCTGCCAACGCACTGCATAAAGCAGGCTTTGAAAACGTAACGGTGCTGAAAGAAGGCATCTCCGGCTGGAGCGGGGAGAATCTTCCTTTAGTGCGCGGCAAATAAGGAGTTAAGTGATGGCCAATATTGAGATCTACACCAAAGCAACGTGTCCGTTCTGCCACCGAGCGAAAGCGCTGCTGTCCAGCAAAGGCGTAACGTTCAAGGAACTGCCTATCGATGGTGACGCGATTAAACGCGAAGAGATGATCCAACGCAGTGGTCGCACAACGGTTCCACAGATTTTTATTGATGCGCAGCACATTGGCGGCTGTGATGACTTGTATGCGCTCGACGCCCGCGGTGGACTCGATCCGCTGCTGAGCTAGAGACTTTAGGACAATTAAAAAGGGTTTTTCCATGTCAGAACAAAACAACACCGAAATGACTTTCCAGATCCAGCGCATCTACACCAAGGATGTCTCTTTCGAAGCGCCAAACGCGCCGCATGTTTTCCAGAAAGACTGGCAGCCAGAGGTTAAACTTGATCTGGATACCGCATCCACCCAGCTGGCGGATGACGTGTATGAAGTCGTACTGCGTGTCACCGTGACCGCCTCTCTGGGCGAAGAAACTGCATTCCTGTGCGAAGTACAGCAGGGCGGTATCTTCTCCATCGGCGGCATCGAAGGCAACCAGATGGCGCATTGCCTGGGTGCATACTGCCCGAACATCCTGTTCCCGTATGCGCGTGAATGCATCACCAGCCTGGTTTCTCGCGGTACATTCCCGCAACTGAACCTTGCGCCAGTCAACTTTGATGCGCTGTTCATGAACTATTTACAGCAGCAGGCTGGCGAAGGTGCCGAACAACATCAGGATGCCTGATGAGCACTGTTAATGCGTCAATGACTGTGATCGGTGCCGGCTCTTACGGCACCGCTCTTGCCATCACGCTGGCAAGAAATGGTCACGACGTGGTCCTGTGGGGCCACGATCCAAAACATATCGCGACGTTGCAACACGACCGCTGCAACGTGGCGTTTCTCCCGGACGTTCCGTTCCCTGATTCTCTCTATCTGGAAAGCGACCTCGCGACCGCGCTGGCGGCCAGCCGCAATATTCTGATTGTGGTGCCGAGCCATGTGTTTGGCGAAGTTTTGCGTCAGATTAAGCCGCTGATGCGTGCGGATGCGCGTATTGTGTGGGCGACGAAGGGACTGGAAGCGGAAACAGGACGTCTGTTGCAGGACGTTGCCCGCGAAGCGCTGGGAACGGAGATCCCGCTGGCGGTGATCTCCGGGCCGACCTTTGCCAAAGAGCTGGCTGCGGGTTTGCCGACGGCGATCTCGCTGGCGTCCACTGACCAGGCATTTTCCGACGATCTTCAGCAACTGCTGCACTGCGGCAAAAGCTTCCGTGTGTACAGCAATCCTGATTTTATCGGCGTACAGCTGGGCGGTGCAGTGAAGAATGTCATTGCCATCGGGGCCGGGATGTCTGATGGCATCGGTTTTGGAGCGAATGCGCGTACAGCGTTGATCACCAGGGGCCTGACTGAAATGTCCCGCCTGGGCGAAGCGCTGGGCGCCGATCCGGCCACCTTTATGGGAATGGCTGGGCTGGGCGATCTGGTGCTTACCTGTACCGACAACCAGTCGCGTAACCGCCGCTTTGGCATGATGCTCGGACAGGGTAGCGATGTAAAAAGCGCGCAGGAGAAGATTGGTCAGGTGGTTGAAGGCTATCGCAATACCAAAGAAGTTCGCGAATTGGCGCATCGTTTCGGTGTCGAAATGCCAATAACCGAGGAAATTTATCAGGTATTGTATTGCGGAAAAAATGCGCGCGAGGCAGCATTGACCTTATTAGGTCGTGCGCGCAAGGACGAGCGCAGCAGCAATTAGCCGGGAAGTATCGTCACCTGAATGACCCAGCCAGCGCAGAACTGGCTGGTCATTAACTATCGTCTGGAGCAAGCAATGCCGTGTGAAGAACTGGATATCGTCTGGAATAATATTAAAGCCGAAGCCCGAGCTTTGGCCGACTGTGAGCCTATGCTGGCCAGTTTCTATCACGCGACGCTACTCAAGCACGAAAATCTCGGCAGCGCCCTGAGCTATATGCTCGCCAATAAACTGGCTTCCCCTATCATGCCTGCTATCGCCATTCGCGAGGTGGTGGAAGAGGCCTACGCCGCCGATCCGGAAATGATTGCTTCTGCCGCCTGCGATATTCAGGCAGTGCGCACCCGTGACCCGGCGGTGGATAAATACTCTACGCCGCTGCTGTATCTTAAAGGTTTCCACGCTTTACAGGCGTACCGCATCGGTCACTGGTTATGGAATGAGGGACGCCGCGCGCTGGCCATCTTCCTGCAAAACCAGGTTTCCGTGTCCTTCCAGGTCGATATTCACCCGGCGGCGAAAATTGGCCGCGGGATCATGCTCGATCATGCCACTGGCATTGTCGTCGGTGAGACGGCGGTGATCGAAGATGATGTGTCGATCCTGCAATCCGTTACGCTGGGCGGTACCGGTAAAACCAGCGGCGATCGCCATCCGAAAATTCGCGAAGGGGTCATGATTGGCGCGGGTGCCAAAATCCTTGGCAATATCGAAGTTGGGCGTGGCGCGAAGATTGGCGCGGGGTCGGTTGTCCTCCAGCCTGTACCGCCGCACACCACCGCTGCTGGCGTCCCGGCGCGCATCGTCGGTAAGCCAGACAGCGATAAACCGTCGATGGATATGGATCAGCATTTCAACGGTATTCACCACACCTTCGAATTCGGCGACGGCATCTGAACGCAGACCCATTTAAATAAAAAAGCCCGGTGAGTCAATGCACCGGGCTTTTGATTAGTTGCGGTATAACACTTTGATAATGTGGTAGCCGAACTGCGTATGCAGTGGGCCGGTTGGCTCCAGCACCGGGCAGGAGAAAACCACTTTATCAAACGCCGGGACCATCTGGCCCTGGCGGAACTCGCCTAAGTCACCGCCGCGTTTGCCTGACGGGCAAATCGAGTGTTTCTTCGCCAGTTTGCCGAAGTCGGCGCCATTTTTAATTTGTTCGAGCAGATCCAGTGCCAGTTTCTCTTCTTTAACAAGGATATGCAGTGCTGCTGCTGTTTTTGCCATGATCGTGCCTTGAGTCGACTAGTTTACGATCGGTATACTACCACGCGTTTTTCCTCCTCTCCCGACTTTCATTGAGCGATCATTTATGCGTTTAAACCCCGGACAACAACAAGCTGTCGAATTCGTCACCGGACCCTGCCTGGTGCTGGCGGGAGCGGGATCCGGTAAAACACGCGTGATCACCAACAAAATTGCCCACCTCATTCGGGGTTGTGGCTACCAGGCGCGCCATATCGCGGCAGTCACCTTTACCAACAAAGCGGCGCGTGAGATGAAAGAGCGCGTCGGCCAGACCCTGGGCCGTAAAGAGGCGCGCGGGCTGATGATCTCCACTTTCCACACGCTGGGCCTGGATATCATTAAGCGTGAATACGCGGCGCTGGGCATGAAGTCCAACTTTTCGCTCTTCGATGACACCGACCAGGTGGCGTTGCTTAAAGAGCTGACGGAAGGGCTGATCGAAGATGACAAAGTGCTGTTGCAACAGCTGATCTCGACGATCTCGAACTGGAAAAACGATCTCATGACGCCGGCCCAGGCAGCGGCGAGTGCCAAAGGCGAGCGCGATCGTATCTTTGCCCACTGCTACGGTCTGTACGATGCGCACATGAAAGCCTGCAACGTACTGGATTTCGACGACCTGATCCTGCTGCCGACGCTGCTGCTTCAGCGGAATGAAGAGGTGCGCGAGCGCTG
The DNA here is from genome assembly GCF_011078175.1 of Enterobacter cloacae. Taxonomy (GTDB): domain Bacteria; phylum Pseudomonadota; class Gammaproteobacteria; order Enterobacterales; family Enterobacteriaceae; genus Enterobacter; species Enterobacter cloacae_Q. The sequence goes on along the minus strand of NZ_JAALCJ010000007.1, from coordinate 95,455 downwards.
GCAGAACAAAATTCGCTACCTGCTGGTGGATGAATACCAGGATACCAACACCAGCCAGTATGAGCTGGTAAAGCTGCTGGTCGGGCAGCGTGCGCGCTTTACCGTCGTTGGCGATGACGATCAGTCCATTTACTCCTGGCGCGGCGCACGTCCGCAAAACCTGGTGCTGCTGAGCAAAGACTTCCCGGCGTTGCAGGTGATTAAACTGGAGCAGAACTATCGTTCTTCCGGGCGCATCCTGAAGGCAGCGAACATTTTGATTGCCAATAACCCGCACGTTTTTGAGAAGCGTCTGTTCTCTGAACTGGGTTACGGTACCGAGCTGAAAGTACTCAGCGCCAACAACGAAGAGCACGAAGCAGAGCGCGTAACGGGTGAGCTGATTGCCCATCACTTCGTCAACAAAACCGAATACAAGGATTACGCGATCCTTTATCGCGGTAATCACCAGTCGCGCGTCTTTGAAAAGATGCTCATGCAGAACCGTATTCCCTACAAAATTTCCGGCGGTACGTCGTTCTTTTCGCGTCCGGAAATTAAGGATCTGCTGGCCTATCTGCGCGTGCTGACCAATCCGGATGACGACAGCGCTTTCCTGCGCATCGTGAATACACCGAAACGCGAGATTGGCTCTGCGACGCTGCAAAAGCTGGGCGAATGGGCGATGACCCGCAATAAAAGCCTGTTCAGCGCCAGCTTCGATATGGGGCTGAACCAGACTCTGACCGGGCGCGGCTATGACGCCTTAACCCGCTTTACCCACTGGCTGAGTGAGGTGCAGCGTCTGGCTGAGCGCGAGCCTGTGGCGGCAGTACGCGATCTGATCCACGGCATTGATTATGAATCATGGCTGTATGAAACCTCTGCCAGCCCGAAAGCGGCAGAGATGCGCATGAAAAACGTTAACCAGCTTTTCAGCTGGATGACCGAAATGCTTGAAGGTTCTGAGATTGACGAGCCCATGACCCTGACGCAGGTGGTCACCCGCTTCACGCTACGCGATATGATGGAGCGCGGCGAAAGCGAAGAAGAGGCCGATCAGGTTCAGCTGATGACGTTACATGCCTCGAAAGGTCTGGAGTTCCCATATGTCTATCTGGTGGGGATGGAAGAGGGCCTATTGCCGCACCAGAGCAGCATTGATGAAGATAACGTCGACGAAGAACGCCGTCTGGCCTACGTGGGGATCACCCGTGCGCAGAAAGAGCTGACGTTTACGCTGTGCAAAGAGCGACGCCAGTATGGTGAGCTGGTGCGCCCGGAGCCGAGCCGTTTTCTGCTGGAGTTGCCACAGGACGATCTAATCTGGGAGCAGGAGCGTAAAGCCATTACCGCTGAAGAGCGTATGCATAAAGGTCAGGCAAACGTGGCAAACATTCGCGCGATGCTGGCAAAAGCCAAAGCGAAGGGATAACTATTTGTTTGCAGGCCGGGTAAGGCGAAGCTGCCTCCCGGCACGCTTTAAAGGGTCACTTCACCTCAAGCGCCCAGTGCACATAGCTCTGCCACTGGTACTCCTGCTCAATCAATTCCGCTCCAAGCGGATGATCCTCAAGCCAGTTATCCGGCAGCGTCAGCGTCAGTTTCTCGTTGTCTGCCGCCAGCGTAATGGCTGGCAGCAAATCATCACGTCGCCGGCTGGCAAACAGGATCGCCAGCCGAAGCAGACGGCACAGATGCTCCGCCACGCGCGGCGGCACAGCGTTCTGCTGATGAAGCGAAGAGAGATCGACGGCGTTGGTCTGGTTCAGCAACAGGGTAGCCAGCAGCTTCTTCTGCGCGGGCGTATAGCCCGGCAAATCGAGATTACGTACCAGCCAGGCTGCGTGCAGCGGTGCCTGCTTGTACTCCACGCTGAGACCAATTTCATGTAGCGCACAGGCGCTTAGCAACAGATCGCGGCTTAACGGCTCAATATCCCAGCTTTTTTTGACCTGATCGGCAAACAGTGACGCCAGTTGACTCACTCTGTGCGCCTGGTCGGTATCAACAATAAAGCGGCGCTGAACGTTACGCAGCGTACGGCTACGAATGTCCTGATCGACCGACTGGTGCAGCATTCCGTAGACCAGACCTTCACGCAGCGCACCGCCTGCGAGGGTCATACACTGGATATTCAGTTCAGTAAAAATGGCGATTAAAATGGCGAGTCCACTTGGGAAAACCAGCGCACGTTCGAGCGTCAGGCCTTCTATTTCAAGCTCTTCCAGACGACCACACTGGATGGCGCGCTGTTTAAGCTGCTGGAGTTTGGCAAGCGTGATCCGCTCGTCCATCCCCTGTGCCATCATGATTTCCTGTAACGCCTGAACGGTTCCGGATGCGCCGACGCACACTTTCCAGCCGTGATAGCGCAGTTCGTCCATAACCGGGCGCAGAACCTCACGCGCCGCGTTTTCCGCCTCGTCAAAATTCTCTTTGGCGAGGTTTCGATCGGTAAAATAGCGTTCCAGCCAGGTCACGCAGCCCATCGACAGGCTGAAGAGGGACGTCGCCTGTGCGCCTGTGCCCGTGACCAGCTCTGTACTGGCACCACCAATGTCTACCACCAGACGGCGATCGTCGCCACCGGTCGTGTGCGCAACACCCTGATAAATCAGTCGCGCTTCTTCTTCACCGCTGATGACCTGCACCGTACAGCCCAGAATTTCCTGTGCTTTGGCAATGAAATCGCCAGCGTTTACCGCCAGACGAAGGGTCGCCGTGGCAACAACGCGAATTTGACTGAGCGGGATATCCTGCAAACGTTCTGCAAACAGACGCAGACACTGCCAGCCACGTTCCATGGCTTCAGGGGAGAGGTGATTATCGCTGCTCAGGCCCGCCGCGAGGCGGACCTTGCGCTTAATGCGTGTCAGCGTTTGTATGCTTCCCGCCACCTCGCGCACAACCAGCATATGAAAACTATTCGAACCGAGATCAATTGCCGCATAAAGCGAGGTGGAGCTGAGCATATTTTCTTAACCTGAACGACGACGATTACGCGGTGCACCGCCGGAACGACGCGGACCATTGCCGGAGCGTGGACGGGTAAGGCGCTTAGGTGGCGGCAGCTCGCTTAACAGCGCGTCCGGATTGTATTTGCTCTGAGGAATAGAGTGACCGATGTAGGTCTCAATGGCCGGAAGGTTCAAGGCATACTCTTCACACGCAAGGCTAATGGAGTGACCGCTTGCGCCGGCACGACCGGTACGACCGATACGGTGTACATAGTCTTCACAATCATCTGGCAGGTCATAGTTAAAGACGTGCGTCACGGCTGGAATGTGCAGGCCACGGGCCGCCACGTCGGTCGCGACCAGAATATCGAGGTCGCCACGAGTAAATTCGTCGAGAATGCGCAGGCGTTTTTTCTGCGCCACGTCGCCGGTCAGCAGGCCCACACGGTGACCATCTGCGGCCAGGTGACCCCAGATATCTTCACAGCGGTGTTTGGTATTCGCGAAGATGATCGCGCGATCCGGCCACTCTTCTTCGATCAGCGTTTGCAGCAGGCGCATTTTCTCTTCATTTGAAGGATAGAAGAGCTCTTCTTTAATGCGGTGCCCGGTTTTCTGCTCCGGTTCCACTTCCACATATTCGGCGTTGTTCATCTGTTCGAACGCCAGTTCGCGAACGCGATAAGAAAGCGTTGCGGAGAACAGCATGTTCAGACGCTGGTTTGCCGCAGGCATGCGGCGGAACAGCCAGCGGATGTCTTTAATGAAGCCCAGATCGTACATGCGGTCTGCTTCATCCAGCACGACAACCTGGATTGCGCCGAGGTTGATATGGTTCTGTTTGGCGTAATCGATAAGACGGCCGGTGGTCCCAATCAGGATATCCACGCCGCTTTCCAGCACTTTCAGCTGTTTATCGTAGCCGTCGCCGCCATAGGCCAGTCCAAGTTTCAGGCCGGTGGCCTGCGCCAGGGGCTCAGCGTCTGCGTGGATCTGTACCGCCAGTTCTCGCGTCGGGGCCATAATTAGCGCGCGCGGCTGGTTAACTTTGCGGTCTGCAATCGCTGGATGAGAAAGTAAATAATGAAACGTTGACGTTAAAAACGCCATCGTTTTGCCAGTACCGGTTTGCGCCTGCCCTGCAACATCGCGGCCGGCCAGCGTCAGCGGCAGGGCGAGAGCCTGAATGGGCGTGCAGTTATGAAACCCTTTAGTTTCAAGGGCTTCGATCACCTTTGGGTGCAGGGCGAAGTCGGAAAACTTCTGTTCTGTTAAATGTGTTTTGCTCATAGTGTGGTAGAATATCAGCTTACTATTGCTTTACGAAAGCGTATCCGGTGAAATAAAGTCAACCTTTAGTTGGTTAATGCGACATCAACACGTCGTTGGTGGAGACAAAACCAACATACCAGGCTTATTCCTGTGGAGTTATATATGAGCGATAAAATTATTCACCTGACTGACGACAGTTTTGACACGGACGTACTTAAAGCTGACGGGCTGATCCTCGTTGATTTCTGGGCTGAATGGTGTGGTCCTTGCAAAATGATCGCTCCGATTCTGGATGAAATCGCTGACGAATATCAGGGCAAACTGACCGTTGCCAAGCTGAACATCGACCAGAACCCGGGCACCGCGCCAAAATACGGTATCCGTGGCATCCCGACCCTGCTGCTGTTCAAGAACGGTGACGTGGCGGCGACCAAAGTGGGCGCACTGTCCAAAGGTCAACTGAAAGAGTTCCTGGACGCTAACCTGGCGTAAGGTTTCTCAGCTGAGCGTCCAGAGCGCCTAATTAATGGCGAGATCTGGACGCCCGGCTTTAGTCGTGCTAAGTTAGCTATGACTACGTTTTAAACATATCTTGTTGTTTGAATCTTGTTTTACCCGATACTTCCCGTTGTTAACTTAAACAGTGCGTGAAGTTGCTAGATTCCGGGCTTGTCACTCAATCCGTCTTGTCGTTTCAGTTCTGCGTTCTTTCCCTGTGACCAGACAGCGAACAGACATGAGGTGATGGCCGCTAAACAGGCATGGATGACCCTGCCATACCATTCACAACATTAAGTTCGAGAATCACCCCGAGTTTAAGAACCCACACCATTATGAATCTTACCGAATTAAAGAATACGCCGGTTTCTGAGCTGATCACTCTCGGCGAAAATATGGGACTGGAAAACCAGGCTCGTATGCGCAAGCAGGACATCATTTTCGCCATCCTGAAGCAGCACGCTAAGAGTGGCGAAGATATCTTTGGCGACGGTGTGCTGGAGATACTGCAAGACGGATTTGGTTTCCTCCGCTCCGCAGACAGCTCCTACCTCGCCGGCCCTGACGACATCTACGTATCCCCTAGCCAAATCCGCCGTTTCAACCTCCGCACTGGTGACACCATTTCAGGTAAGATTCGTCCTCCAAAAGAGGGTGAACGCTACTTTGCGCTGTTGAAGGTTAACGAAGTTAACTACGACAAACCGGAAAACTCCCGCAATAAGATCCTGTTCGAGAACTTAACGCCGCTGCACGCGAACTCTCGCCTGCGCATGGAGCGTGGTAACGGGTCTACTGAAGACTTAACCGCTCGCGTGCTGGACCTGGCATCGCCAATTGGTCGTGGTCAGCGTGGCCTGATCGTGGCGCCGCCAAAAGCGGGTAAAACCATGCTGCTGCAAAACATTGCGCAGAGCATTGCTTACAACCATCCAGACTGTGTGCTGATGGTGCTGCTGATTGACGAACGTCCGGAAGAAGTGACCGAGATGCAGCGTCTGGTGAAAGGGGAAGTGGTTGCGTCTACCTTCGACGAGCCTGCTTCTCGCCACGTTCAGGTTGCGGAAATGGTTATCGAGAAGGCGAAACGCCTGGTTGAGCACAAGAAAGACGTGATCATCCTGCTCGACTCCATTACCCGTCTGGCGCGTGCCTACAACACCGTGGTGCCAGCTTCCGGTAAAGTACTGACCGGTGGTGTGGATGCCAACGCCCTGCATCGTCCGAAGCGTTTCTTCGGTGCGGCGCGTAACGTGGAAGAGGGCGGTAGCCTGACCATTATCGCGACGGCGCTGATCGATACCGGCTCCAAAATGGACGAAGTTATCTACGAAGAGTTTAAAGGTACAGGCAACATGGAACTGCACCTTTCTCGTAAGATCGCAGAAAAACGCGTCTTCCCGGCGATCGACTACAATCGTTCCGGTACCCGTAAAGAAGAGCTGCTTACCACTCAGGAAGAGCTTCAGAAAATGTGGATCCTGCGCAAAATCATCCATCCAATGGGTGAAATCGACGCAATGGAATTCCTCATTAACAAACTTGCGATGACCAAAACGAACGACGATTTCTTCGATATGATGAAACGCTCGTAACGCAAATAATCCGAATCAACGCCACGTTTTTACGTGGCGTTTTTTATTTATGGACTATACGCTATTACCACACACTCCCATTTTTGACCTGTCGGTGCGACAATAAGAAGGTTTGCACAGTCAAAGCAATAATTGATTGAAAAACATACAAAGGGAGTTGTGAGAAGCCGTCTTTAATTCTTCTGAGGCAGGGGGCTTCATGGTTATACTTCCGGGACTAACATTTGTTGAGAGCAATCCATTGTGAATCTACTCACTGCAGTAACTGAGCTGATCAGTATTTTTTTATTCACAACCTGTTTTTTGTTCATTGCGCGCAAGGTAGCAAAAAGAATTGGGTTAGTGGACAAACCGAATTTCCGTAAACGTCATCAGGGGCTTATTCCGCTGGTGGGCGGTATTTCGGTATACGCAGGCATCTGTTTCACATTCGGGATCGCGGATTACTATATCCCCCATGCCGCGCTCTACCTGGCGTGTGCCGGTGTGCTGGTACTGGTCGGCGCCCTTGATGATCGTTTTGATATCAGCGTGAAGTTCCGCGCGACGGTACAGGCGGCCATTGGCATCATTATGATGGTGGTTGGCGGCCTCTATCTCAGAAGCCTGGGATATGTATTTGGTCCCTGGGAGCTGGTGCTTGGGCCATTCGGCTTCTTCCTGACGCTGTTTGCCGTGTGGGCGGCTATCAACGCCTTTAACATGGTTGACGGTATAGACGGTCTGCTCGGTGGGCTGTCCTCTGTTTCGTTCGGCGCGATCGGCATCATTTTATGGTTTGATGGCCAGTACAGTCTGTCAATGTGGTGCTTTGCCATGATTGCCGCCATCCTGCCTTACATCTGCCTGAACCTGGGTGTCTTAGGGCGTCGCTATAAAGTCTTTATGGGCGATGCGGGCAGTACTCTGATTGGCTTTACGGTTATCTGGGTTCTGCTGGAGACCACGCAGGGTAAAACTCACCCTATAAGCCCGGTAACGGCTCTCTGGATTATCGCCATCCCGCTGATGGACATGGTCGCTATTATGTACCGCCGTCTGCGTAAAGGGATGAGCCCGTTCTCTCCCGATCGGCAGCATATTCATCACCTGATTATGCGCGCCGGCTTCACGTCTCGTCAGGCATTTGTGCTGATTACGCTTGCGGCCGCTATTCTGGCTGCGATTGGCGTTGCCGCGGAATACGCACATTTCATTCCTGAATGGGTAATGTTGGTATTATTCTTGCTAGCATTTTTCATGTACGGTTACTGCATCAAGCGTGCATGGAAAGTCGCGCGTTTTATTAAACGCTTAAAACGCAGGATGCGTCGGAACAGTGGCAAAAACACAACATTAACTAAGTAAAACCGGGACTATGATGACTCAACCGTTGGCGGGAGCGAAATCAGTGGGCACTGAGAACGAGCTGGATATTCGTGGTTTGTTTCGCGTGTTATGGCAGGGCAAACTGTGGATTGTGGGAATTGCCCTGGGGTTCGCGCTGTTAGCGCTTGCTTACACCTTCTTTGCAAAACAAGAGTGGAGCGCCACGGCGATCACAGACCGACCAACGGTGAATATGCTTGGAGGCTACTACTCCCAGCAGCAATTCCTGCGTAATCTTGATATCAAGGCCAATCTGGCGACCCCGGATCAGGCCTCGGTGATGGATGAATCCTACAAAGAGTTTGTGATGCAGCTGGCGTCGTGGGATACACGTCGCGATTTCTGGTCCCAGACGGACTACTACAAGCAGCGCATGGTCGGTAACAGCAAAGCGGATGCCGCGCTTCTGGATGACTTGATTAATAACATTCAGTTTATGCCTGGCGATATGCTGCGTAACGTTAGCGACAGCGTGAAGCTGATTGCGGAAACGGCGCCGGACGCCAATAACCTGTTGCGTCAGTATGTGGCTTTTGCCAGCCAGCGCGCGGCCAGTCATTTGAATGACGAGCTGAAAGGTGCCTGGGCTGCGCGCACTATCCAGATGAAAGCGCAGGTCAAACGTCAGGAAGAGGTCGCTAAGGCCATCTTCGCCCGTCGCGTGCATAATCTTGAGCAGGCGCTCAAGATTGCGGAACAGCACAATATTTCCCGTAGCGAAACAGATGTTCCGGCTGACGAACTCCCGGATTCAGAAATGTTCCTTCTTGGTCGCCCAATGCTTCAGGCTCGTCTGGAAAATCTCCAGGCCGTTGGCCCTGACTATGACCTTGATTACGATCAAAACCGCGCCATGCTCAATACGCTCAACGTCGGTCCAACGCTGGACCCGCGTTTTCAGACCTATCGTTATTTAAGAACGCCTGAAGAGCCTGTAAAACGCGATAGTCCGCGTCGCGCCTTCCTGATGATCATGTGGGGGATTGTGGGCGCACTGACTGGCGCTGGCGTAGCGTTATTGCGTCGCCGCACAAACTAAGAACGCCGTCTACGATGAAGGCTATGGCCTTCATCGTCTAATCGAAGAGAATCGATGTGAAAGTACTAACCGTATTTGGCACCAGGCCGGAGGCCATCAAGATGGCACCTCTGGTTCATGCGCTGGCCGGAGATCCTGATATTGAAGCAAAAGTGTGCGTGACTGCCCAGCACCGTGAGATGCTCGATCAGGTCTTAACCCTCTTTTCTATCGTCCCGGATTACGATCTCAATATAATGAAACCGGGACAGGGACTGACGGAAATCACCTGCCGTATTCTGCAAGAATTAAAGCCTATTCTGGAATCGTTCAAGCCGGATGTGGTACTGGTGCACGGCGACACCACCACCACCGTGGCAACCAGCCTGGCCGCGTTTTATCAGCGTATCCCCGTTGGTCATATTGAAGCGGGTCTGCGTACCGGCAATCTCTATTCCCCGTGGCCGGAAGAGGCCAACCGTACGCTCACCGGTCACCTGGCGATGTACCATTTTGCGCCAACCGAGAACTCACGCCAAAACCTGCTGCGCGAAAATATCAGCGACAGCAAGATCTTCGTCACCGGCAATACGGTCATTGATGCGCTGATTTGGGTGCGTGACCGCGTGCTGGCTAACAGCGAGCTTCAGGCAGAACTTGCTGCGCGCTATCCGTTCCTGAACAACGGCAAGAAAACGATTCTGGTGACGGGCCACCGCCGCGAAAGCTTTGGCCGTGGCTTTGAGCAAATCTGCCACGCGCTGGCTGAAATCGCCGCGCAGAACGAGGATGTGCAGATTGTCTATCCGGTGCACCTCAACCCGAACGTCAGCGAACCGGTCAACCGTATCCTCGGCCACGTGGAAAACGTGCTCCTGATCGAGCCGCAGGACTATCTGCCATTTGTATGGCTGATGAACCACGCCTGGCTGATCCTGACCGATTCTGGCGGCATCCAGGAAGAGGCGCCTTCCCTCGGTAAGCCGGTACTGGTGATGCGAGAAACCACCGAGCGTCCGGAAGCGGTCACTGCCGGTACCGTACGTCTGGTGGGAACGGATCCGCGTCGTATTGTCGAAGAGGTCACGCGCTTACTGCATGACGATGAAGAATATCAGGCGATGAGCCGGGCCCATAACCCGTACGGTGACGGGCAGGCTTGTGGTCGTATTTTGCACGCACTTAAACACAATCGGGTAACGCTATGAGTTTTACTACCATCTCTGTCGTGGGTCTTGGCTATATCGGGCTGCCTACTGCGGCGGCCTTTGCCTCTCGTCAAAAACAGGTTGTTGGCGTAGATATCAACGCGCACGCGGTGGAAACCATCAACCGTGGCGAAATTCATATCGTAGAGCCCGATCTCGATCGCGTGGTGAAAAAAGCGGTGGACGGTGGCTTCCTGCGCGCCAGCACCACGCCGGTAGAAGCCGATGCGTACCTGATTGCGGTACCAACTCCTTTTAAAGGCGATCATGAGCCTGACATGGTTTATGTCGAGGCGGCGGCAAAATCCATTGCACCTGTGCTGAAGAAAGGGGCGCTGGTTATCCTTGAGTCTACTTCACCTGTTGGGGCAACCGAGCAGATGGCTCAGTGGCTGGCCGAGGCCCGCCCCGATCTTAGCTTCCCGCAGCAGGCAGGCGACCAGGCTGATATCAATATCGCCTACTGCCCTGAGCGCGTGCTGCCAGGCCAGGTGATGGTAGAGCTGATTAAAAATGACCGCGTGATTGGCGGCATGACCCCAGTCTGCTCCGCGCGCGCCAGCGAATTGTATAAAATCTTCCTGGAAGGCGAATGCGTGGTCACTCACTCCCGTACCGCCGAGATGTGTAAATTGACGGAAAACAGTTTCCGTGACGTTAACATCGCGTTTGCGAATGAACTGTCACTGATTTGTGCCGATCAGGGGATTAACGTCTGGGAACTGATCCGCCTGGCCAACCGCCATCCGCGCGTGAATATTCTTCAGCCGGGGCCAGGCGTAGGTGGGCACTGTATCGCGGTCGATCCGTGGTTTATCGTGGCGCAAAACCCGGAACAGGCACGCCTGATTCGCACCGCGCGTGAAGTGAACGACCACAAACCGCATTGGGTTATCAACCAGGTCAAAGCGACGGTTGCGGATTGCCTGGCCGCCAGCGGTAAACGCGCCAGTGAGCTGAAAATCGCCTGCTTTGGTCTGGCCTTCAAACCGAATATTGACGATCTGCGCGAAAGCCCGGCGATGGAAATTGCCGAAATGATCGCGGCCTGGCACAGCGGTGAAACGCTGGTGGTTGAGCCGAATATTCATACGTTGCCGACAAAACTTGCCGGTCACTGCACCCTTACCGCACTGGATGATGCGCTGGCCACGGCGGATGTGCTGGTGCTGCTGGTCGATCACAATGCGTTTAAAGCGGTCTCCGGCGATGCCGTGCGCCAGCAGTATGTGGTTGATACTAAAGGCGTGTGGCGTTGAGTAACCTCAACGGCGTACTGGAGTCCCTTGAGTGGGAAAGCGCATTCTTTGCGCGTCCCTCAGCCATAGTGCGTCTGCGCGACAATGCTCCGGCGTTGCAGGAAGCAGACTTCAGCGCCTGGCAGCGTATACAGGCTAAGATCCCGGCGGACCGCGCCGATCTGCTGGACGCGCTTCAGCAGCACGGATTCCGGCTGGTTGAGGGGGAAGTTGATCTCTCCATTACCGTAAGCCGGCACGCCTCACCGGGTGTGGAAAGTGCATCAGAGCAGGATATTCCCGCGCTGCGCAAGATGGCGGCGCTGGCCTTCGCTCAAAGCCGTTTCCGGACGCCGTGGTATGCACCCGATGACAGCGGTCGCTTTTATGCCCAGTGGATAGAGAACGCGGTTAAAGGCACGTTTGACCACGTATGCCTGGTGTTCCGTACTGCCGGGGGGCAGATTCAGGGTTTTGTTTCGCTTCGCAGGCTCAATGAGCACGAGGCGCGCATCGGTTTGTTAGCCGGGCGCGGCATGGGCGAGAAACTCATGCACGCGGCGCTGCACTGGGCGGAGCAACAAAAAGTATCGACGCTGCGGGTAGCGACCCAGATGGGTAACACCGCCGCGCTTAAACGTTATATTGCGAGTGGTGCCAGCATCGACGCCACCGCCTACTGGTTATACAGGTGACAAGATGATTCCATTTAACGCGCCTCCCGTCGTGGGCTCCGAACTTGATTACATGCAGTCTGCTATGGGCAGTGGCAAACTCTGTGGCGATGGTGGCTTTACCCGTCGCTGCCAGCAGTGGATAGAGCAACGTTTTCACAGTGCCAAGGTGCTGCTGACACCGTCCTGTACCGCATCGCTTGAGATGGCGGCGCTGCTGCTGGATATCCAGCCCGGCGATGAAGTGATCATGCCAAGCTACACCTTCGTCTCTACGGCGAATGCGTTTGTCCTGCGCGGAGCGAAAATCGTGTTTGTGGATATTCGTCCGGATACTATGAACATCGACGAAACGTTGATTGAAGCAGCGATCACCGACAAAACGCGGGTGATTGTTCCGGTGCATTACGCGGGCGTGGCCTGTGAAATGGACACCATCATGGCCATCGCGAAAAAGCACAACCTGTTTGTGGTGGAAGACGCCGCGCAGGGCGTGATGTCCACCTACAAAGGACGCGCGCTGGGCTCCATCGGTCATATCGGCTGCTTTAGCTTCCACGAAACTAAAAACTACACCGCTGGCGGCGAAGGCGGCGCGACGCTGATTAACGATCGTGCCCTGGTGGAGCGTGCGGAAGTGATCCGTGAGAAAGGGACCAACCGCAGCCAGTTCTTCCGCGGTCAGGTGGATAAGTACACCTGGCGCGATATCGGTTCAAGCTATCTGATGGCGGATTTGCAGGCCGCATATCTCTGGGCGCAGCTGGAAGCGGCAGAGCGAATCAATCTGCAACGCCTCTCCCTGTGGCAAACCTATTACGACGCGCTGGAACCGCTGGGAAAAGCAGGACGTATTGAACTGCCGACCATTCCGGCTGATTGTGTCCACAATGCCCATATGTTCTACATCAAACTGCGCGATAACGACGATCGCAGCAAGCTGATCGCCTGGTTGAAAGAGGCGGAAATTATGGCTGTATTTCACTATATTCCGCTGCACTCCAGCCCGGCTGGCGAAGCCTTCGGGATGTTTGCCGGTGAAGACCGCTACACCACCAAAGAGAGCGAACGTCTGCTTCGCCTGCCCCTGTTCTACAACCTCGCGCCGGTGAACCAGCGTACGGTGATCAATTCGCTTCTGAGTTATTTCGCCTGATATGTCTCTGGCAAAAGCGTCGGTGTGGACGGCAGCGTCCACGCTTGTAAAAATTGGCGCCGGGTTACTGGTCGTCAAGCTGCTGGCCGTTTCATTTGGGCCGTCAGGCGTTGGGCTGGCAGGGAATTTCCGCCAGCTGGTCACGGTGCTTGGCGTGCTGGCGGGAGCCGGGATATTCAATGGCGTGACCAAATACGTCGCGCAGCATCATGACGATGCCGAAAAGCTCCGCACGGTGGTGGGGACTTCTTCTGCTATGGTGCTGGGCTTCTCTACGTTGCTGGCCGTCGTCTTTTTGCTGGCGGCGGCACCGATTAGCCAGGGACTGTTCGGACATACGCACTATCAGGGGCTGGTGCGCCTTGTGGCGCTCGTCCAGATGGGGATCGCCTGGGCGAACCTGCTTCTGGCGTTAATGAAAGGCTTCCGCGATGCGGCGGGAAATGCGCTGGCGCTGATCTTCGGCAGCGTTATCGGCGTTATCGCCTATTACTTTTGCTATCGTCTCGGCGGCTATGAAGGCGCGCTGCTGGGGCTGGCGCTGGTGCCTGCGCTCGTTGTCATTCCGGCGGCGTTTATGATGATCCGCAGGGGCGATGTTCCGCTGAGTTATCTTAAACCGCAGTGGGACAAGATGCTGGCGGGCCAGCTCGCGAAATTTACGCTGATGGCGCTCATTACGTCCGTCACCATCCCGGTAGCCTACGTGATGATGCGAAACCTGCTGGCAGCGCATTACAGCTGGGATGAGGTGGGGATTTGGCAGGGAGTGAGCAGCATTTCAGATGCTTACCTCCAATTTATTACGGCTTCCTTTAGCGTCTATTTGCTGCCAACCTTATCGCGCCTGACGTCCAGGCAGGAGATTACCCGCGAGATTTTTCGCTCCCTGCGTTTTGTGTTGCCGGCGGTTGCGGTTGCCAGCTTTACCGTCTGGTTACTGCGTGATGTCGCCATCTGGCTGCTGTTTTCGTCGAAGTTTACCGCCATGCGCGATCTGTTTGCCTGGCAACTGGTCGGCGATGTGCTGAAAGTGGGGGCATACGTTTTCGGCTATCTGGTGATTGCGAAGGCATCGCTGCGGTTGTATATCCTGGCGGAGATGAGCCAGTTTGCGCTGCTGACGGCATTTTCTCATTGGCTGATCCCTACCCACGGTGCGTTGGGGGCGGCTCAGGCCTATATGGCAACTTATATCGTTTATTTCGCTGCCTGTTGCGGCGTATTTTTACTTTGGCGTAAACGCGCATGACTGCACTGATACACATACTGGGATCGGATATCCCGCATCATAACCAGACCGTTCTGCGGTTTTTCAACGATGAGCTGGCATCCGGTACGCCCGATGCACGTGAGTTTATGGTCGTTGGAAGCGATAACGGCCTGAGCGCGGCGTGTCCGGCATTGCACATCTCCTTCTGGCCAGACAAAGCGGCGCTGACGAAGGCTGTGGTTGCTAAAGCCAAAGCGGACCGAAGCCAGCGTTTCTTCTTCCATGGACAGTTCAATACCGGCCTGTGGCTGGCGCTGTTAAGCGGTGGGATCAAACCTTCCCAGTTCAGCTGGCATATCTGGGGAGCCGATCTCTATGAAGTTTCCCATGGATGGAAGTTTCGTCTTTTCTATCCGCTGCGTCGTCTGGCGCAGGCGCGCGTAGGCTGCGTGTTCGCCACCCGCGGCGATCTCACCTATTTTGCTAAACAGCATCCTACGGTTCGCGGGGAGCTGCTCTATTTCCCAACTCGTATGGATCCGACGCTGAACACGATGGCGAATGACGCGGTTCGTGAGGGCAAGCTGACCATCCTGGTGGGAAATTCCGGCGATCGCAGTAACGAGCATGCCGCGGCGCTGCGGGCGGTGCATCAGCAGTTTGGCGACACGGTCAACGTGGTGGTGCCGATGGGCTATCCCGCCAATAACGATGCCTACATCGACGAGGTTCGCCAGCAAGGGCTTGCGCTGTTCAGCGCGGAAAACCTGCACATACTCAGCGATAAGCTGGAATTTAGCGACTATCTTGCGCTGCTGCGAAAATGCGATTTGGGCTATTTCATCTTTGCCCGTCAGCAGGGGATTGGAACGCTGTGTCTGCTGATTCAGGCGGGAGTACCATGCGTGCTCAACCGCGAAAACCCATTCTGGCAGGACATGGCTGAGCAGCATATTCCGGTGCTATTTACCTCTGACACGCTTAATATTGAGGTGGTACGGGAAGCACAGCGTCAGCTCACGCTGGTGGATAAAAATAGCATCGACTTTTTCAGTCCGAACTACCTCACGCCGTGGCACCGCGCGCTGCGTATTGCTTCAGGAGACAACGCATGAGCCTGTTGCAATTTAGCGGCTTGCTGGTGGTCTGGCTGCTGAGCACGCTGTTTATCGCCACGCTCACCTGGTTTGAGTTCCGGCGCGTACGTTTTAACTTCAACGTCTTCTTCTCGTTGCTGTTTTTGCTGACCTTTTTCTTTGGCTTCCCGCTGACCAGCATTCTCGTGTTCCGCTTTGATGTTGGCGTCGCTCCGCCGGAAATCTTGTTGCAGGCGCTGCTTTCTGCGACCTGCTTCTACGCGGTGTATTACGTCACCTATAAAACGCGCCTGCGCGCGGCTAAAGACACTGCACCCCGTCGTCCGCTGTTTACCATGAACCGGGTAGAAACCCATCTGACGTGGGTGATGCTGATGACCATCGCTCTCGTCAGCGTAGCGATTTTCTTTATGCATAACGGCTTTTTACTGTTTAAGTTGCAGTCCTATAGCCAGATTTTCTCCGCCGAAGTTTCCGGCGTCGCGCTCAAACGTTTCTTCTATTTCTTCATTCCGGCGATGCTGGTGGTCTTTTTCCTGCGTCAGGATAGTAAAGCCTGGCTGTTCTTCCTGGTTAGCACCGTCGCATTTGGCATTTTGACCTACATGATCGTCGGGGGGACGCGCGCCAATATCATTATCGCCTTCGCGATTTTCCTGTTTATCGGCATTATTCGCGGCTGGATCTCTCTGTGGATGCTGGCAGCGGCAGGGGTCTTGGGCATCGTGGGGATGTTCTGGCTGGCCCTGAAGCGCTACGGTCTGAACGTGGCCGGTGACGAAGCGTTTTATACCTTCCTGTATCTGACGCGCGATACCTTCTCGCCGTGGGAAAACCTGGCATTACTGCTGCAAAACTACGACAAGATTGAATTCCAGGGGCTGGCGCCGATTATTCGTGATTTCTATGTCTTTATACCGACGTGGCTGTGGCCTGACCGGCCCGATATCGTCCTGAACACGGCGAACTACTTTACCTGGGAAGTGTTGAACAACCATTCGGGTCTGGCGATCTCCCCAACGCTGATTGGCTCACTGGTGGTGATGGGCGGAACGTGGTTTATCCTGCCTGGCGCGATCGCGGTCGGGCTGATAATAAAATGGTTCGACTGGCTGTACACGCTGGGTAACGAAGAGACCAATCGCTATAAAGCCGCTGTTTTGCACAGTTTCTGTTTCGGTGCCATTTTCAATATGATCGTTCTGGCACGCGAGGGGCTGGATTCGTTCGTCTCACGCGTGGTGTTCTTTATGGTCGTTTTCGGTCTCTGTCTGCTGCTGGCAAAACTGCTGTACTGGTTGTTTGACAGTGCAGGGCTTGTGCACAGACGTGAGCCACAGGGCAGCACATCGCTGTCGCAAGTCTGAGTAGGGATCATCATGACGAATACAACTTCAGCCCCGCGTTATGCGCTGCGTGGGCTACAGCTTATAGGCTGGCGCGACATGCAACACGCGCTGGATTTTCTGTTCGCGGACGGGCAGATGAAATCGGGCACGCTGGTGGCCATCAACGCAGAAAAAATGCTGGCGGTTGAAGATAATGCGGAAGTGAAAAGCCTGATTGAGGCCGCGGAGTTTAAATACGCAGACGGTATCAGCGTGGTGCGTTCAATTCGTAAAAAGTTTCCTGACGCTAATGTGTCCCGCGTGGCGGGAGCTGACCTTTGGGAGCGGCTAATGGAACGCGCAGGCGCTGAAGGCACGCCGGTATTTCTGATTGGCGGTAAGCCAGAGGTGCTTGCCCAGACCGAACAAAAGCTGCGTAGCCAGTGGAATGTTAACATTGTGGGCAGTCAGGATGGCTATTTCAGGCCAGAAGATCGCCAGGGTTTATATGCACGCGTGCGCGACAGCGGGGCGAAAATTGTCACTGTCGCTATGGGGTCGCCGCGCCAGGAAATTCTGATGCGGGACTGCCGTCTGATCAGCCCGGATGCGCTCTATATGGGCGTGGGCGGCACCTACGACGTCTTTACCGGCCATGTTAAGCGTGCGCCAAAAGTCTGGCAAAACCTGGGGCTGGAGTGGTTGTACCGCCTGCTCTCTCAACCGACACGTATCAAACGACAGATTCGTCTGCTGCGCTACCTCGCCTGGCACTACACCGGAAAAATGTAATCAATACGCAGCGTGATCTGCGGTTCGCGCTGCAACGCCCCTGCAAAACTGCTGACTTTATGTGCAATGCATTCATTTTTTTAATGCATTGTTTGCCATTTGCCAGAATTTAAGAAACCATTCGCTCCGTATTTCAGTACCCCTCAAAACAATACCCGGCAACAAGTCGGGACACAGCAAACACAACCGAGGAATTATGGCAGAGAAAAAACCGGAGCTTCAGCGTGGTCTGGAAGCTCGACATATTGAGTTGATCGCGCTGGGCGGGACTATCGGCGTTGGTCTGTTTATGGGCTCGGCAAGCACGCTGAAATGGGCGGGGCCTTCCGTTCTGCTGGCGTATATTATTGCCGGGCTGTTCGTCTTCTTCATCATGCGATCTATGGGCGAAATGCTGTTTCTGGAGCCAGTAACGGGCTCTTTCGCCGTTTACGCCCACCGTTATATGAGCCCGTTCTTTGGCTATCTCACGGCCTGGTCGTACTGGTTTATGTGGATGGCCGTGGGGATTTCGGAGATCACCGCCATCGGGGTCTACGTGCAGTTTTGGTTCCCTGATATGGCTCAGTGGATACCCGCGCTTATCGCAGTAGGACTGGTGGCGCTGGCGAACCTTGCCGCTGTTCGTCTTTATGGCGAAATCGAGTTCTGGTTTGCGATGATCAAAGTCACCACCATTATCGTGATGATTGTTGTGGGTCTGGGTGTCATCTTCTTTGGTTTCGGTAACGGCGGCCACGCGATGGGTTTCGATAACCTGACCGGGCACGGCGGCTTCTTTGCCGGCGGCTGGAAAGGTTTCCTGACGGCGCTCTGTATCGTTGTCGCCTCCTATCAGGGCGTTGAGCTGATCGGCATTACCGCCGGTGAGGCGAAAAACCCGCAGGTCACGCTGCGTAGCGCGGTAGGTAAAGTGTTGTGGCGTATCCTGATTTTCTATGTGGGCGCGATCTTCGTTATCGTGACCATTTTCCCATGGAACGAGATCGGCACCACCGGCAGTCCATTTGTCTTAACCTTCGCAAAGATTGGCATCACGGCGGCTGCCGCTATTATCAACTTTGTGGTGCTGACGGCAGCGCTTTCCGGCTGTAACAGTGGGATGTACAGCTGCGGACGCATGCTATACGCCCTCGCGCAAAATAAACAGCTACCGGCGGTGATGGGAAAAGTCTCCCGCGTGGGTGTTCCGGTGGCGGGTGTGGCGGTGTCAATTGCCATTCTGCTGGTTGGCTCATGCCTGAACTACATTATCCCGAATCCGCAGCGCGTGTTTGTTTATGTCTATAGCGCCAGCGTGCTGCCGGGGATGGTACCGTGGTTTGTGATTTTGATTAGCCAGCTACGTTTCCGGCAGGCGCACAAAAAAGCGATCGCCAGCCATCCGTTCCGCTCCATTCTGTTCCCCTATGCGAACTATTTGACGATGGCGTTCCTGATTTGCGTATTAATTGGAATGTACTTTAATGAAGATACCCGCATGTCGCTGTTTGTCGGGATGATCTTCCTGGCTGCCGTCACAGCTGCATATAAAATTTTTGGACTGGGTCGCCGTGGCTCCGCCCATAAAGTGGAGGAATAAGCGGCAAAATGTGCAAACCATAACCAAACGCGCATTTTTTTCAAAAAAGCACTAGACAGCGGGGACGGAGGTACGTAATATCCAGCCCCGCAACGGCGCTAAGCGCCCGTAGCTCAGCTGGATAGAGCGCTGCCCTCCGGAGGCAGAGGTCTCAGGTTCGAATCCTGTCGGGCGCGCCATTTTAGTCCCGGCGCTAGAGCTGCGGTGGTCTGAGAAGTAGTCAGAACCGCGTGAAAGAATACAGTGGTGGCTATAGCTCAGTTGGTAGAGCCCTGGATTGTGATTCCAGTTGTCGTGGGTTCGAATCCCATTAGCCACCCCATTATTGAAAGAGTTGTGAATTGCGAAGGTGGCGGAATTGGTAGACGCGCTAGCTTCAGGTGTTAGTGTTCTTACGGACGTGGGGGTTCAAGTCCCCCCCCTCGCACCACGACTTTTAATGAGTTGAACTAAAAATTCAAAAAAGCAGTACATCGGCGAGTAGCGCAGCTTGGTAGCGCAACTGGTTTGGGACCAGTGGGTCGGAGGTTCGAATCCTCTCTCGCCGACCAATTTTGAACCCCGCTTCGGCGGGGTTTTTTGTTTTCTGCGTTTTTTTATCCTGTAGCCATTCCCCGACAACATCCAACATTATTGTCGCGATTCAGCGACATATAACCCGTTAATATTAAAGAATTTATTATTTTACCGCTTAACCTGTCTCCTGGTGACGACAGATTGCCGCCTTTAGCGCGATGTTGTATGGCTTAAGGCGGTTCTTAACAGCATAATTTCCTTTTATCTTAAAATGTTGCGCGATGTAAAATTTCTGCGTGTAAACCTGGCACATTACATGCAATAATATGCGTGTAGATGCTCATTCCATCTCTTATGTTCGCCTTAAGGCCTCATAAACTCAGGAATGACGCAGAGCCGTTTACGGTGCTTATCGTCCACTGACAGATGTCGCTTCGGCCTCATCAAACACCATGGACATAACGTTGAGTGAAGCACCAAATATGTTGTCTTACAGACCTGTTTTAACGCCTGCTTTTATAGCAGGCGTTTTTTTATGCCTTATTCACGATAACGGGCCAGGACCAGCGCAACTAACAGCAGAGCGAGAGCAGAGACAGCGTATAGCGTCTGAGCCGCTCCCATTTTCGTCGCCATCATTGCGGCGAGGCCCGTAAAGAGGGAGGCGCTCAACGTCTGCCAGCGCCAGGCCTTACCGCTGGCAGCGGATATCTGAATAGCCTCAAAATGACTCAGCACCCCAAATGTACCCGCCGCAAAAACGATATTCGACGCCAGATGCGCGATAAAGATCATCCCCAGCGCAAGCCCCACCCATGCGGATAAAAACGGGAGCACCCCATAGGCTGCCAGAAAAAGGGCAAGACAGCTAAGTAGCAAAGGCGTTCTTGCTGCAAAGCGCGTCAGACACTCTTTTCTGAGCAACAAGGGGCCACAAAGCTGCCCCAGGCTTCTGGCAAATAGCAAGGGCAGCGCAAGCCCGGCTGCATTCCCGGGGTTGATCTGCTGCGCCAGTGCTGGCAGCAACGCCATTGCAGGGGAGCCTACGGCGGCAAGGGCAGGCAAAATCAGCAAACTGCGTTTTTGCCGAAGGGTCAGGGTTTGCCAGCGCAATGCCACAGGTTGAGGATCCCCGACAGGCAACGGTGCAGGACGTGCTACATACTGGCGTACAGCGAGAAACAGCATGACCAGCGATCCCATAAAACTGGCGGCGTCGATGACCAGTAATGCGAAGACCGGGATGCGCTGGAACAACACCACACCCAGCCCGGTTCCTGACAAAACCTGGGAGGCAAAAATCACATTTTCCAGACACGTTGCCGCAGGCAGTTCTGCCTCATGCAGTCCACGTTTAAACAACAGCGTTAACGCAGGCCAGCTCATCCCGCTTAGCAATGCTTCTGTGGATTGCACCGCAAGCAGCGCCGGTATGCTGTGGTAATGTGCACCTGACAGGGGGAAGAGCAGGGCGAGCAAGCCCAGCCATTCGGTCAGCATCAGTAGATAGAGAGGTGAAAACCGCTGGCATAGCTTTTCTCCCATCCGGCTGCCGATAAAACCGGGCACCGTGGCAAAAAGAAAGGCGAGGGTTAACAGCGCTGACGGGGCTGACCACTGTAACAGTAAGCCGAAAACAACAACCTGAGTTAAGCCATTACCCAGGGAGCTAAAGATAAAGGCGCAGGCCAGCAGGCGGAGCCAGCGATGGCACCGCAGCGCTTCGAAAAGCGCATATAAAAGCGAGTTCATGACGATATCCTTTCAGAAACGGTTAAGTCCACGCGGGCAAGCACGTGTGCAAAAAAGGTTAATGAAAAGACATCGTTACATTGGCGGGTTCGTTTGCAGTTAAGCGTTAAAAGAATGTAGCAGGTGAAATGAAATAAAAAAAGGAGGCCATCTGGCCTCCTGGATAATTACGGCTGCGTTCCGTTATTGTGTAGCGTCAGCAGAAGCCCATCACGGCGCATGGCGGCGGCCTCTTCCGGCTTGTGCTGCTTGTCCAGCGAATCAGCAAGCCATGCGTAATCAAATGCATCCGGGCGTTGCTTCAGCGCTGCGCGGAAAGCGAGACTCGCCTCCTGCCACTCGCCGTGTTTCATCAGAGACTGGCCCAGCGTACTCCACAGCAGCGGACGGTCGCCGACGGTTTTGATCTGCTGTCGCAGTGCTTTTTCAATTTGTTCTGGATTATTGGTTTTCAGACGTGGGATCACCATCACCAGACGGTCATCATACTGCCGCTTGAGACCGTCGAGGAGGATCTCCTGCGCGGTGTCATGGTCGTCACATTCAATCAGATGTTCTGCCATCGCCACCTGAAGGGGAACCTGCTGGCGCGTTTTGCGGCTCTGGTTTTTCCACCAGGTTTTCAGACCGTCGCTGCCAAGATCGGCGCGAGCCTGATCCATCAGGCCAATCCAGGCCAGACGCTGAAGTTCATCACGATGTTCATCATCGCCCACGTCGGCTTTCGCCATGGAAGGGATAATGTCCAGCAGCGAGCCCCAGGCACCGGTCCGAATGTATGCCTGCTCAGCAAGACGCAGCACTTCCGGATGTCGAGGGGTAATTTCCAGCAGACGGTCAACGCCGTTGCGTGCCGCATGGTTTTCATTCCGTGCCAGTTGCAGACGAACGCGGGTGATCTCAACCGGAATCGGATCTTTTGTTGAGAGCTCAGACGCGCGTTCAAGATGCTGATTGGCACGTGCCTCATCGCCTCGCTGTTGCGCCGCCTCGGCGGCCAGCAGATAGTTAACAACCGGCTGTTCTGCATGGTCGGCATTTTTCGACATCAGCTTTTCAACCTGCTGATAGTCGCCTTCGGCCAGCTTCAGCAACGCCTGTTCGGTCTGTTTACGGGCGCGACGGCGCTTACGGCCAACGAACCAGCCGCGCGTGTGTACGCCGGTACGGAAAATACGACGTAGCATCCATTCCACGGACAGCAGGACGACCACACCCAGGATCAGGATAATCACCAGCCCTGTCACGCTGGTTTCGATGTTGTAGTTATCGGTCTGGATCAATACATAACCCTGGTGACCTGCGAGCATCGGCCCCAGTACAATCCCGGCGATCAGCAGGATGAAGAGTAAGAAGACTTTTAGCATCATTACTCTCCTTGCGGCGCGCTTTCAGGCGCCGGCGCGGCGGCAGGTGCTTCAGCCGGACGCTCTGCCGGAACGCCCGGCTGGGCCAGCAGGTTACGCACGCGCGTCTGCATGATTTTCTCCAGAATCGGCTGGCTTTCCAGTTTGTCCGGCACGTTCATGGTGATGTTTTGCTGGCTCAGCTTGTCGATATCTTCAAGGAACGCGGTCGTGGTTGCATCATTGGTATCGTAGTAAGCACGTACCCAGGTTGAAACGTTATCCAGCGCCTGTTTGTAGGTCTCTTCCTGGTGACGCGGTACGGCCTGAGCAGCCACCAGCAGGCGGGAACGAATATTTTCACGCAGATAGACGTCCTGGTTAGGTGCCAGCAGGGGCACGGCAGTTTCATCGCGGCGGCGGATGGTAATGAAGCTGTCCATAAAGTTCTGCCAGCTCTTTTGCAGGTTGATACGCCATTCGCTCAGAGAGCTGGACAACTCGGTGCCGTCGGAATCCATCGGGGAGTCATCGTCGTTGTTATCGGCCAGCTGAAGGTTATCAATCTGGTTGGAGAGCTGATTCACTTTAAGGATGATACCGTCGTAATCGACCTGAGAAACCGCAGACAGGCTGGCGATATCTTCCGTAATAGCGCGACGTGCATTGATCAGGCTAGGATCGTTCATGTCAGCCAGACTTGCGTCGGCGCTTTTAAGCAGTGCGGCCGCGGTGGTGACATCCTGGTCGCTCCAGAGCTTGCGCCCGGCCAGTTTCACCAGAAAATCGGCCTGTGAGAGCAGCCAGGTTTTAGCATCGGTCCCCGAAATCGTGGCGACTTTCTCCTGCACTTCGCTCAGCTGTTTGATCAACTCTTCACGTTTGCTGTTCGCGTCGGCGAGGGCGGCGGCCTGCTGTTTAATCACGCCTTCCAGCTCAGCTTTTTGCGTCTCCTGCGCTTTCTGTAGGGCTGTGATTTGGTTAACCAATGCGTCGCTGGTGGCCGTCTGGTTGGTGCCTTGTTTCTTCACCAGTCCGTAAAGGCCCACGCCTGCGGCCAGCGCAATCGCGATGGCAATCACGCTCAGCGTGAGGCTGGTTTTGTTGCTGCCGTTTTTCTTCTCAACGGTTTTGTCTGTCGTCTCTGGCTGTGACGTGGTGTCTACAGTCTCCCTGGTCTCTTCAACCACGGCGGAGGATTTATCGTGTTCCGTCATTATGGCTTCCCATTTGAGAGTTATTGTAATGCGCGCAGCAGCGCATCGTTGTCGGCGTTATCAGCGATCCTAATATCCTGCCAGCCCAGTTCCCGGGCGTGGTTCGCCAGACGCTCGCTGACGACCAGAAGCCGACAGCGGAGTAACCAGTTTTCGCGATACCAGAGCGGTATCAGCGACCAAAGCTGTTGTAACATTTCACCGCTGGTGACCACCAGCGTATTAATGCCGCGCGCGTGCCAGCGCATTGCCTCTTCCGCGCCATCGTAGTGTTTCGCACAGCGCTGATAGCACTCCACAAACGTCACGTCAGCGCCGCGTTCCCGCAGCGTTTCGCCCAGCAGTTCGCGGCCACCGTTGCCGCGCAAAATGAGCGCACGCTTTCCGGCAATGGTTTGTAATTCAGGTAATTGTAGCAAGACTTCGCTGATTTCCCGATCTAACGGGTAACGAACATCGATTCCGCTCGCGGTATGTAAGGCCAGCGCAGTGGTGCGCCCGATGGCGAAATAGCGGGGGGCGTGAGGCCAGTTAACGCCGTGTTGTTGCAGCTGCGCATGGGCAAACTCCACGGCATGCTGCGACAGCGCAAAGAGCAGATCGCCTTCCTGCAAGACACGCATCTGGTCAGCGAGCGTATGCAGCTCGCGGCCGGGGGAGAATTCAATCAGTGGAAAACTCCAGGCCACCTGCCCCAGTGCGCGCAGACGGCTCACTAACTGCTCTCCTGCGGGAGAAGGGCGGGTGACAAGTATGCTCATGCAGGGGGCTCTCCGTTATAGACCTCAGCCAGAATTTCACGCGCGCCGTTATTCAGCAGCTCTTCCGCCAGCGATACGCCAAGCGCCTCGGCATCTTGCGGCTTGCCGCGACGTTCACCACGCACCATCTTCGAGCCGTCCGGCGCGCCAACCAGCGCGCGCAGCCACAGCTCATCGCCCGTTAATTCAGCATAGCTGCCAATTGGCACCTGACAGCCTCCTTCGAGGCGAGTATTCATCGCGCGCTCGGCTTTTACGCGAATGGCGGTATCGTCATGATTCAGCGGCGCGAGCAGTGCCTGGGTGCGCGCATCATCCAGACGACACTCAATGCCGACGGCACCCTGACCGACGGCGGGCAGCGACTGCTCCGGCGGCAATGCCACGCGAATGCGTTCTTCCAGCCCAAGCCGTTTCAGGCCCGCAACCGCAAGAATAATGGCATCGTAATCACCATTATCCAACTTGCCAAGGCGTGTACCGACGTTCCCGCGCAGCGAACGAATCACCAGATCCGGGCGACGTTCAGCCAGTTGACACTGGCGGCGTAAACTGGACGTGCCGACCACGCTGCCTGCCGGCAACGCATCGAGCGAGTCATAGCGATTAGAGACAAACGCATCGCGCGGATCCTCGCGCTCGCAAATGGTCACCAGCCCCAGCCCTTCCGGGAACTCAACAGGCACATCCTTCATCGAATGCACGGCGATATCGGCGCGGTTCTCAAGCAATGCCAGTTCCAGCTCTTTGACAAACAGACCTTTCCCGCCCACTTTAGCCAGCGGCGTATCAAGAATGACATCGCCACGCGTGACCATGGGCACCAGCTCAACGCGTAAGCCGGTGTGGCAGGCTTCCAGGCGCTGCTTAACATAATGTGCCTGCCAGAGCGCAAGAGGACTTTGGCGTGTGGCAATTCTCAAAACATTGTCTAACATGCTTGTTACCGTCATTATCAATCGCTGACCATCCTAACATTGTTGACACTCGGATGGCAGTTTTACGGTTGATGAAGAGTGGGAGGGACAGGGCGGCGTACTCGTCAGCCATCGCCGTATTCAGGAATTTACACGTTCAGAACGGTGCTACACTTGTATGTAGCGCATCTTTCTTTACGGTCAACCGGCAAGGTGTTAAATTGATCACGTTTTAGACCATTTTTTCGTCTGTACCACCAGAAAAGCAAAAGGCGAAAAAGGGTAACGGTTATTTTTTGAAATACTGCGGGTCCGCTGCTTTTTTGTATTCTGACTGGCGTGCGACACCCGGAAACATCAGGCGATACGTCTTGTACCTCTATATTGAGACTCTGAAACAGAGACTGGATGCCATTAATCAATTGCGTGTCGATCGCGCGCTTGCTGCCATGGGCCCTGCTTTCCAGCAGGTATACAGTCTACTGCCGACATTGTTGCACTATCACCATCCGCTAATGCCGGGTTACCTCGATGGTAACGTTCCCCAGGGCATTTGCCTCTTCACGCCTGATGAAACCCAACAGCATTACCTGACTGAACTTGAGCTCTACCGTGGTATGCCGCCGCAGGTCTCGCCTAAAGGCGAGCTGCCGATTACCGGGGTTTACTCGATGGGGAGCACCTCATCGGTTGGGCAGAGCTGTTCTTCTGACCTGGATATCTGGGTCTGCCATCAGTCCTGGCTCGATAATGAAGAACGCCAGCTGTTGCAGCGTAAATGCAGCCTGCTGGAGAGCTGGGCGGCATCGCTTGGCGTGGAAGTGAGTTTCTTCCTGATTGATGAAAACCGTTTCCGCCATAACGAAAGCGGCAGTCTGGGTGGTGAAGACTGTGGCTCGACTCAGCACATTCTGTTGCTGGATGAGTTTTACCGAACTGCCGTTCGCCTGGCCGGGAAGCGTATTCTGTGGAATATGGTGCCGTGCGATGAAGAAGAGAATTATGACGACTACGTCATGTCGCTTTACTCGCAGGGCGTTCTGACGCCAAACGAGTGGCTGGATCTGGGCGGCCTGAGCTCCCTGTCCGCCGAAGAGTACTTTGGCGCAAGCCTCTGGCAGCTGTACAAGAGCATTGATTCCCCGTACAAAGCGGTGCTGAAAACCCTGCTGCTGGAAGCCTACTCCTGGGAATACCCCACGCCGCGCCTGCTGGCAAAAGATATTAAACAGCGTCTGCATGACGGGGAGATCGTCTCCTACGGGCTTGATGCCTACTGCATGATGCTGGAACGCGTTACCGAATACCTGACAGCCATTGAGGACGCCACGCGTCTTGACCTGGTGCGTCGATGTTTCTATCTCAAAGTCTGTGAAAAACTGAGCCGCGAACGCGCCTGCGTGGGCTGGCGTCGTGAAGTGGTCAGCCAGTTAGTCAAAGAGTGGGGATGGGACGAAGAACGTCTCGCCATGCTCGACAACCGCGCCAACTGGAAGATCGATCAGGTGCGTGAGGCGCACAACGAACTGCTTGATGCGATGATGCAGAGCTACCGTAATCTGATCCGCTTTGCGCGTCGTAACAACCTCAGCGTTTCTGCCAGCCCACAGGACATCGGGGTGCTGACCCGTAAGCTGTACGCCGCCTTTGAAGCATTGCCGGGCAAGGTTACGCTGGTTAACCCACAGATTTCACCTGACCTGTCTGAACCGAATCTGACCTTTATCTATGTACCGCCGGGACGCGCGAACCGTACCGGGTGGTATCTGTATAACCGTGCGCCAAGCATGGACTCAATCATCAGCCATCAGCCGCTGGAATATAACCGCTATCTGAACAAGCTGGTGGCCTGGGCCTGGTTTAACGGCCTTCTCACCTCACGCACCCGGTTATTTATCAAAGGCAACGAGGTGGTCGATTTAGCCAAATTGCAGGAGATGGTAGCGGATGTTTCGCACCACTTCCCGCTGCGTCTGCCTGCGCCGACGCCAAAAGCGCTCTACAGCCCGTGTGAGATTCGCCATCTGGCGATCATCGTCAACCTGGAATACGATCCGACGGCGGCCTTCCGCAATCAGGTGGTCCATTTTGACTTCCGTAAGCTGGACGTCTTTAGTTTCGGCGAGCAGCAAAACTGCCTGGTGGGCAGCGTGGATCTGCTGTACCGCAACTCGTGGAACGAGGTGCGTACCCTGCACTTTAACGGCGAGCAGGCGATGATCGAGGCGCTGAAAACGATCCTCGGCAAGATGCACCAGGACGCTGCGCCACCGGACAGCGTGGAGGTGTTCTGCTACAGCCAGCACCTGCGCGGCCTGATTCGTACCCGCGTGCAGCAGCTGGTCTCCGAGTGCATCGAACT
The DNA here is from genome assembly GCF_011078175.1 of Enterobacter cloacae. Classification (GTDB taxonomy): domain Bacteria; phylum Pseudomonadota; class Gammaproteobacteria; order Enterobacterales; family Enterobacteriaceae; genus Enterobacter; species Enterobacter cloacae_Q. The sequence goes on along the minus strand of NZ_JAALCJ010000007.1, from coordinate 67,606 downwards.
GCGTCTCTCCAGTACCCGTCAGGAAACCGGGCGCTTTAAAGCGCTGCGCGTCTCCGGCCAGACCTGGGGGCTGTTCTTTGAGCGCCTGAACGTGTCGGTACAGAAGCTGGAAAACGCCATTGAATTCTACGGCGCGATTTCACACAACAAACTGCATGGCCTGTCCGTTCAGGTGGAAACCAACCACGTCAAACTGCCGCAGGTGGTGGATGGCTTTGCGAGTGAAGGGATTATTCAATTCTTCTTCGAAGAGTCGGGCGATAACGCCGGGTTTAACATCTACATTCTGGATGAGACCAACCGCGCCGAGGTCTATCACCATTGTGAAGGCAGCAAAGAGGAGCTGGTGCGTGACGTCAGCCGCTTCTATTCATCCTCGCACGATCGCTTTACCTACGGCTCAAGCTTTATTAACTTCAACCTGCCGCAGTTCTACCAGATTGTGAACGTGGATGGGCGAGCGCAGGTGATCCCGTTCCGTACGCAGGCAATTACCCCTGCGGCGCCTGCTAACCAGGATACTGCGCCGCTGTTGCAGCAGTATTTCTCCTGATTTCGTGAGCCCGGTGGCGGCTACGCCTTACCGGGCCTACAACAGCCCGAACCCGTAGGCCGGGTAAGCGCAGCGCCACCCGGCAACAAAACTACCTGAAACTGACGGTCTCACCCGCCTGCGCCGTTGCCGCCTGCTCCAGCAGATCCCAGAACGTTTCGCCGCTGCGATCGCAGACCCACTCGTCACCTTTCAGATCAAAGTGATAACCGCCCTGTTTCGCCGCCAGCCAGACCTGGTGAAGCGGCTCCTGGCGGTTAATAATAATCTTACTGCCGTTTTCGAAGCTTAAGGTCAGTATCCCGCCGTTGATTTCACAATCGATATCGCTGTCGCCGTCCCAGTCGTCGATACGCTCTTCGATGGTCATCCACAGGGTATCGGCAAGGCGATGAAATTCACTGTCGTTCATGGTTTTATTCCTGTTTTTCGTGATGGCGGCAGTATAACGCTAAATAATTCCCGTTGCAGGAAAGCGGCAAACTCTTGCTTTTGTGTCTTCTCCTGCGATGATAGAAACAGATTTGAACTTACGGGCAACCTCTACATGAAAAACGTCTTTCGAACGCTTGCCGTTCTTGTCACTCTGTTTAGCCTGACCGGCTGTGGGCTGAAGGGACCACTGTACTTCCCGCCAGAGGATAAAAGCGCACCACCGCCGACAAAACCGGTGCAAAGTGGTATCGAGTCATCTACGCCGGATACCAACGATCGCGGCAATAACGGCGGCCCGACTCAGGTCAATCTCTGACAATTACGTTCTGTACCCGCGCAATGGAGCAAATGATGCAGTTCTCTAAAATGCATGGCCTTGGCAACGACTTTATGGTCGTCGACGCGGTAACGCAGAATGTCTTTTTCTCCCCGGAGCTGATCCGTCGACTGGCGGATCGACACGTGGGCGTGGGGTTTGACCAGCTGCTGGTGGTGGAGCCGCCTTACGATCCTGACCTGGACTTTCACTATCGCATTTTTAACGCCGACGGCAGCGAAGTTTCCCAGTGCGGCAACGGCGCGCGCTGTTTTGCCCGCTTTGTTCGGCTGAAAGGGCTGACCAACAAGCGCGATATCCGCGTCAGCACCGCCAATGGCCGGATGGTGCTCAGCGTCACCGACGACGAACTGGTGCGCGTGAACATGGGCGAGCCGAACTTCGAACCCTCTGCCGTGCCGTTTCGCGCCAACAAAGCGGAAAAGACCTATATTATGCGTGCCGCCGAGCAGACAGTATTGTGCGGCGTCGTCTCGATGGGTAACCCGCACTGCGTGATTCAGGTGGATGATGTGCAAACCGCGGCGGTTGAAACACTCGGCCCGGTGCTGGAAAGCCACGAGCGCTTCCCGGAGCGGGCGAACATCGGCTTTATGCAGGTGGTGAAGCGTGAACACATTCGCCTGCGGGTTTACGAGCGCGGCGCGGGCGAAACCCAGGCCTGTGGAAGCGGTGCCTGCGCGGCGGTGGCCGTCGGCATTTCGCAGGGGCTACTGGCAGAAGAGGTTCGCGTGGAATTACCAGGCGGACGTCTTGATATCGCCTGGAAAGGAGCGGGTCATCCACTGTACATGACTGGCCCGGCGACACATGTTTATGACGGGTTTATCCATCTATGAAGCAACCAGGGGAAGAACTGCGGGAAGCCGTAACGGAGCTGGACGACAGCGCTGTTGTGGATTACCTGCTGCACAATCCTGAGTTTTTTATTCGCAATGCACGCGTCGTCGAACGGATGCGCGTGCCGCATCCGGTTCGTGAGACCGTGTCGCTGGTTGAATGGCACATGGCGCGCTCGCGCAACCACATCAATCAGCTCGAAGAGAACATGACGCTGCTGATGGAGCAGGCCAGCAATAACGAAAGCTTGTTCTACCGTCTACTGCACCTCCAGGCGCGTCTGGCTTCCGCACACAGTCTCGAAGAGTTTCTCAACCGCTTCCACCGCTGGGCGCGCGAGCTAGGACTGGCGGGGGCAACGATCCGTCTGTTCCCTGACCGCTGGCGCATTGGCGCACCGTCCGGTTTTACCCATCTGGCGCTCAGCCGTCAGGCGTTTGAGCCGCTGCGCATTCAGCGTCTGGGCCATGAGCACCACTATCTGGGGCCGCTTAACGGGCCAGAACTCCTGGTGGTGCTGCCGGAAGCCAAAGCGATCGGCTCGGTGGCAATGTCGCTGATGGGGCGCGAGGGTGACCTGGGGGTGATATTATTTACCAGCCGCGACGTGCATCATTACGAACAAGGGCAGGGCACGCAACTGTTGCAGGAGATCGCCCTGATGCTGCCTGAGCTGCTGGAGCGCTGGATTGAGCGCGTATGACGGACGGACTGCTCGCCACTGACGTCAACCGCTTTCTGCGCTATCTGGGCGTAGAACGCCAGCTCAGCCCCATCACGCTGCTCAACTATCAGCGTCAGCTTGAGGCCATCATGCAGATCGCCGATGAAATCGGCCTGAAAAGCTGGCAACACTGTGACGCTGCCACGGTACGCGGGTTCGTCGTGCGTAGCCGTAAAAAAAATCTTAGCCCGGCGAGCCTGGCGCTCCGGCTTTCTGCCCTGCGCAGTTTTTTCGACTGGCTGGTCAGCCAGGGTAACCTGAAAGCCAACCCGGCAAAAGGTATCGCCACGCCGAAAGCCCCGCGTCATCTGCCGAAAAATATCGACGTCGACGACGTAAACCGCCTGCTGGATATCGATCTCAACGATCCGCTCGCCGTGCGCGACCGCGCGATGCTGGAAGTGATGTACGGTGCCGGGTTGCGTCTGTCTGAACTGGTCAATCTCGACGTAAAGCATCTCGACCTGGAAACAGGAGAAGTGTGGGTGATGGGCAAAGGCAGCAAAGAGCGCCGCCTGCCGATTGGCCGCAACGCGGTCTCCTGGATTGAGCACTGGCTGGATCTTCGCGGGCTGTTTAGCACCGACGAAGAGGCGCTGTTTCTGTCGAAGCTTGGCAAGCGGATCTCGGCGCGCAACGTGCAGAAGCGCTTTGCGGAGTGGGGCATTAAGCAGGGGCTGAACAGCCACGTTCATCCGCACAAGCTGCGCCACTCCTTTGCGACGCACATGCTGGAATCAAGCGGCGACCTGCGCGGCGTACAGGAGCTGCTTGGTCACGCCAATTTGTCGACCACCCAAATCTATACCCACTTAGACTTCCAACACCTTGCCTCGGTGTACGACGCGGCGCATCCACGCGCCAAACGGGGGAAATAATGCGTTTTTACCGCCCACTTGGTCAGATCTCAGCCCTGACGTTTGACCTTGATGACACCCTTTATGACAACCGCCCAGTGATCCTGCGTACCGAGCAGGAGTCGCTGGCGTTTGTGCAGAACTACCATCCTGCGCTAAAGACGATGCAGAATAAAGACTTCCAGACGCTGCGTCAGTCCCTGCGGGAAACCGAGCCGGACATTTATCATGACGTGACCGAATGGCGCCGCCGTGCGGTTGAGCAGGCGATGCTTAATGCTGGCCTAAGCCCGCAGGATGCGGCCACCGGAGCTGAAGCGGCCATGGAAAACTTCGCCAAATGGCGCAGCCGGATCGACGTACCGCAGGAGACTCACGACACGCTGGCGAAGCTCGCCGAAAAGTGGCCGCTGGTGGCCATCACCAACGGCAACGCTCAGCCTGAACTGTTTGGTCTGGGGAACTATTTTCAGTTCGTGTTGCGCGCGGGTCCGCACGGACGCTCGAAGCCGTTCAACGATATGTATCATCTGGCAGCGGAAAAACTGGATTTGCCGCTCGGTGAGATCCTGCACGTGGGCGATGACCTGACCACGGACGTCGCCGGGGCGATCCGCTGCGGCATGCAGGCCTGCTGGGTCAAGCCGGAAAACGCCGATCTGATGATTACCCCGGACAGCCGTCTTCTGCCGCACGTGGAAATTTCACGGTTGGCATCCCTCACGACGCTGATATAATCATCAATTGTTCTGTATAAATTAACAGGGTTTTGGCGAATGGAAACATTTGCCTGCCCGACATGACGTGACGGTGCCAATGGACGTTTCTTACCTGCTCGACAGCCTTAATGATAAACAGCGTGACGCGGTTGCCGCCTCGCGTACAAACCTGCTGGTACTGGCTGGAGCGGGCAGTGGTAAGACGCGCGTGCTGGTTCACCGCATCGCCTGGCTACAGAGCGTGGAGAACTGCTCGCCGTACTCAATTATGGCCGTGACGTTCACCAACAAGGCGGCGGCAGAGATGCGCCACCGTATCGCACAGCTGATGGGCACCAGCCAGGGCGGCATGTGGGTTGGCACCTTCCACGGCCTGGCGCACCGTCTGCTGCGCGCGCACCATATGGACGCTAACCTGCCGCAGGACTTCCAGATCCTTGACAGCGAAGATCAGCTTCGCCTGCTGAAACGCCTGATCAAGGCGATGAACCTTGATGAGAAGCAGTGGCCGCCGCGTCAGGCGATGTGGTATATCAACGGTCAGAAAGACGAAGGGCTGCGCCCGCATCATATCCAGAGCTTCGGTAATCCGGTCGAGCAGACCTGGCAGAACGTCTACAAGGCCTATCAGGAAGCGTGCGATCGCGCCGGTCTGGTGGATTTCGCCGAGCTGCTGCTGCGCGCCCACGAGCTGTGGCTGAACAAACCGCATATCCTTCAACACTACCGTGAACGCTTCACCAACATCCTGGTGGACGAATTCCAGGATACCAACAATATCCAGTACGCGTGGATCCGCCTGCTGGCCGGGGATACCGGCAAGGTGATGATCGTCGGCGATGACGACCAGTCTATCTACGGCTGGCGCGGCGCGCAGGTGGAGAACATCCAGCGCTTCCTCAACGATTTCCCCGGCGCGCAAACCATCCGTCTGGAGCAGAACTACCGCTCAACCAGCAACATTCTGAGCGCGGCCAACGCCCTGATTGAGAACAACAACGGGCGTCTGGGTAAAAAGCTGTGGACCGACGGCATCGACGGCGAACCGATCTCTATCTACTGTGCGTTTAACGAACTCGACGAAGCGCGCTTCGTGGTGAATCGCATTAAAACCTGGCAGGAGAACGGCGGCGCGCTGGAGCAGTGTGCGATTCTCTATCGCAGCAACGCCCAGTCGCGCGTGCTGGAAGAGGCGCTGTTGCAGGTGAGCATGCCGTACCGCATTTATGGCGGTATGCGCTTCTTCGAGCGTCAGGAGATCAAAGATGCGCTCTCGTATCTGCGCCTGATTGCCAACCGTAACGACGACGCGGCGTTTGAGCGCGTGGTGAACACGCCGACGCGCGGCATCGGCGATCGTACGCTGGACGTGGTGCGTCAGGCCTCGCGCGATCGTCAGCTCACGTTGTGGCAGGCGTGCCGCGAGCTGTTACAGGAAAAAGCCCTCGCCGGGCGTGCCGCCAGCGCATTGCAGCGCTTCCTGGAGTTAATCGACGCGCTGGCGCAGGAAACGGCCGACATGCCGCTGCACGTCCAGACCGACCGGGTAATCAAAGATTCCGGCCTGCGCACCATGTACGAGCAGGAAAAAGGCGAGAAGGGCCAGACCCGTATTGAGAACTTAGAGGAACTGGTGACGGCAACGCGCCAGTTCAGCTACAACGAAGAAGACGAAGACCTGATGCCGTTGCAGGCATTCCTCTCTCACGCCGCGCTGGAGGCAGGTGAAGGGCAGGCCGATACCTGGCAGGATGCGGTTCAGCTGATGACGCTGCACTCCGCAAAAGGGCTGGAGTTCCCGCAGGTATTTATCGTCGGGATGGAAGAAGGGATGTTCCCGAGCCAGATGTCGCTGGATGAAGGCGGGCGTCTGGAAGAGGAGCGTCGTCTGGCTTACGTAGGCGTGACGCGTGCGATGCAGAAGCTGACCCTGACCTACGCGGAAACCCGCCGCCTGTACGGAAAAGAGGTATATCACCGTCCGTCGCGCTTTATCGGCGAGCTGCCGGAGGAGTGCGTGGAAGAAGTGCGCCTGCGCGCCAGCATCAGCCGTCCGGTCAGCCATCAGCGTATGGGCTCGCCGATCTCTGAAACCGACACCGGTTACAAGCTGGGCCAGCGCGTGCGCCACTCGAAGTTTGGCGAAGGCACCATCGTCAACCTGGAAGGCAGCGGCGAGCACAGCCGTTTGCAGGTGGCGTTCCAGGGGCAGGGGATCAAATGGCTGGTGGCAGCCTATGCCAAGCTGGAAAGTGTGTAACTTTCAGAAAAATATCACTATTTTGTAATAATCTGCTAGCCTTATACGTTGAAGGTCAATTAATGCCCTTCAGCGTTCCGTTGCGTGTTGACGCCACTGTTACTGCTGGCGTAACATGCGCGCACGATTACGCTAAGAGGACATTCGCCTTGGACACACCCAGTAGATACTGGCTCAATTCCCTGTCATCCAGGAACAACTCCTAAGGCTATCTCCTCTTGCTGATGGCCTTAGTGGTTGTCAGCGACTGCATCATTCCCGTCGCGCTGAGTCAGGCTGTTTAATGGTCTGAAACCCAATTTGTTTCTGTGTGCCCACCGAACTGTCCGATATTTTTTGCATTGGGAGTCCCGGTCATGTTGAGCGCATTTCAACTCGAAAATAACCGACTGACTCGGCTTGAAGCCGAAGAGTCACAGCCCCTCATTGATGCCGTATGGGTGGATCTGGTCGAGCCGGACGACGATGAGCGCCTTCGCGTACAATCTGAACTGGGGCAAAGCCTGGCGACGCGCCCGGAACTGGAAGACATCGAAGCATCCGCCCGTTTTTTTGAAGACGAAGACGGCCTGCACATTCACTCCTTCTTCTTTTTCGAAGATGCCGAAGACCACGCGGGGAACTCCACCGTGGCGTTTACCATCCGTGATGGCCGCCTGTTCACCCTGCGCGAGCGCGAACTGCCTGCGTTTCGTCTCTACCGTATGCGCGCCCGCAGCCAGGCGATGATGGACGGCAACGCCTATGAGCTGCTGCTGGATCTGTTCGAAACCAAAATCGAACAGCTGGCGGATGAAATCGAAAACATCTACAGCGACCTGGAAAAGCTGAGCCGCGTGATCATGGAAGGCCATCAGGGCGATGAGTACGACGAAGCGTTGTCCACGCTGGCTGAGCTGGAAGATATCGGCTGGAAGGTGCGTTTGTGTCTGATGGATACCCAGCGCGCGCTGAACTTCCTGGTGCGCAAGGCGCGTCTGCCGGGCGGTCAGCTGGAGCAGGCGCGTGAGATCTTACGCGATATCGAATCCCTGCTGCCGCACAACGAATCCCTGTTCCAGAAGGTTAACTTCCTGATGCAGGCGGCGATGGGCTTTATCAACATCGAGCAGAACCGCATTATCAAGATCTTCTCGGTGGTATCCGTGGTGTTCCTGCCGCCGACGCTGGTAGCGTCGAGCTACGGGATGAACTTCGAGTTTATGCCGGAGCTGAAGTGGAGCTTTGGCTACCCGGGGGCGATTATCTTTATGATCCTCGCCGGGCTGGCGCCGTATCTGTATTTTAAACGCCGGAACTGGCTGTAAAAATCTGGCGGGTGGCGCTGCGCTTACCCGCCCTACGATCGAATTCCCTCTCCCTGTGGGAGAGGGTTCCCCACAAAATAATGCCTGCACAGACGGCCCCCTCTCCCTTGAGGGAGAGGGCTGGGGTGAGGGGGAACATACGGCTCTGGTGGTCATTCCGTTCACTTTATGTTCCTTGCTACTCTGTCACGACATGACCGGTGAACGTGCCAGGGTGGCTCAGTCGCCACCACCCTGGCGACCCGGGCTTCCGGCGGAAAATCGCCGCTTCGCGGTGCCTTCGGCTTATTCCTTCCGGCTTATCGGGGACGGGCGGAGGTAACATCCCTGTAAAGCCCGCCCTCTCGGCGCATCCCTGCGCCTCGCCCCGGCCTACAGGAAACGCCTCAGCGATTTACAGCCGGACCGAGGCATCGCTGAAAGCCCTCAGTTATTCTGAGGCAACGTTATCGCTTTTGCTTTCAAATTACTGGGGAACCCTCTCCCCTGTGGGAGAGGGTTAGGGTGAGGGCAACATCACAGCCCTTTGCGCGCCCTGCGCTGGGTATAAATCGCATCCGCAACAAAGATGGCCAGTGCCACCCAGATAAAGGCGAAGGTCACCATCTTATCCGCACCCGGCACCTCACCGTAAAACACCACCGCCAGCAGGAACATCAGCGTCGGGCCAATGTACTGGAAGAAGCCCAGCGTGGAGAGACGCAGACGCGTTGCCGCGCCGGTGAAGCACAGCAGGGGGATCGTCGTCACCACGCCCGCGGCCATCAGCATCAGGTTCAGCGACCATGGGTTGCTGCCCATGTGGCTGGTAGCGCTGTCGGCAATGCCAAACAGGTAGATCGCAGCAACCGGCAGCAGCCACAGGGTTTCAAACAGCATTCCGGTCTGCGCTTCCACGGCGATTTTCTTACGCACCAGACCGTAAAACGCAAAGCTGAACGCCAGGCCGAGGGCGATAACCGGCAGTGAGCCGAAGGTCCACAGCTGTACCAGCACGCCGCAGAAGGCCAGAATCACCGCCACCCACTGCATCCTGCGAAAGCGCTCGCCGAGGAAAATCATTCCCAGCAAAATATTGACCAGCGGGTTAATAAAGTAGCCCAGGCTGGCTTCGAGCATGTGATGGTTATTCACCGCCCAGATAAACAACAGCCAGTTTCCGCCAATCAGCACCGCAGAGAGGGCGAGCAGGAAGACCTTCTTCGGGGTTTTCAGCAGCGTTTTGACGCCTGACCACTGACGGCTGATGCTCATCAGCGCAATCATGAAGAAAAACGACCAGATGACGCGGTGAGTGAGGATCTCGTCCGCCGGGACATAGGCGATAAGCTTGAAGTACGCCGGTGCGATACCCCAAATAAAATAAGCGGCAAGGGCGAGTAAAACGCCCTGCCGCGTCTGTTTAGCATCCATCGGGAAAATCCGTTACAAAAAAGTGAAGTAATTTTACCCGAATTTGCCGTCTCAACCCACCATATAAGTGGCGGTTGCGCTGGCGATATAAACCTGCTCCTCGTTATGCAGCTCAACGCGGGCGACGGCCACTTTATTCCCGGCGCGCAGCAGGCTGCTGGTGCAGGTAAAGCGGTTTCCTCGTCCCGGGCGCAGGTAGTCGACGCGTAAATCGATGGTGCCCATGCGCGACAGGCGCTGGCGTAACTCATCTTCGTTGATGGTGTCGTGGCGCGTCAGCGTACTGCCCACGCACACCAGACCGGCCGCCACGTCCAGCGCGGAGGCAATTACCCCGCCGTGCAAAATGCTTTGCGCCCAGTTACCGACCATCATTGGCTGATTCTTGAAACTCAGCTGAGCGAAGTCTTTTTCGTATCGCTCCAGCTCAAGACCCAGTGCACGGTTGAACGGCATGTGGTACACAAAAATCTCGCCCACGAGCTTTAAGGTTTCTTCGGCGGTGAGTGTGGCTGACATCTGACGTGGCATCCTTGTTGTTAACAAAATGTTGATTTTATGCTTCAGGATAAAGGAATGCCACTTTAAGAAACGAGGAAGCGGAAGTTATCGCAGAAGTCTGTAGAATGCCCGGACAAAACTATTCATTAAATGTCACCATTTCAGGAGAACACCACCGATGCGGACGTATCTGGGTTGGTTACTGGCGGCGGTTGCGCTGCCCCTCACAGCATATGCGCAGGAAGCGACGATCAAAGAGGTGCATGATAAACCTGCCGTTAAGGGCAGCATCATCGCCAATATGCTTCAGGAGCATGACAATCCGTTCACGTTGTACCCGTATGACACAAACTACGTGATTTACACCCAGACCAGCGATCTCAACAAAGAGGCGATAAGCTCCTATAACTGGTCTGATAATGCGCGTAAGGATGAGGTGAAGTTCCAGCTCAGCCTCGCCTTCCCGTTCTGGCGCGGCATCCTGGGGCCGAACTCGGTACTTGGCGCGTCTTACACGCAGAAGTCATGGTGGCAGCTCTCCAACAGCGGAGAATCTTCACCGTTTCGCGAAACCAACTATGAACCGCAGCTGTTCCTCGGCTTCGCCACCGATTATGAGTTTGCTGGCTGGACGCTGCGAGACGTGGAGGTGGGCTATAACCACGATTCCAACGGTCGTTCCGACCCCACCTCACGCAGCTGGAACCGCGTCTATACGCGTCTGATGGCGCAGAATGGCAATTTCATGGTGGAAGTGAAGCCGTGGTACGTGGTGGGCAGCACCGATGACAACCCGGATATCACCAAATACATGGGCTACTATCAGCTTAAAGTGGGCTATCAGCTGGGTGACGCGGTGCTGAGCGCCAAAGGCCAGTACAACTGGAATACCGGCTACGGCGGCGCAGAGCTGGGCCTGAGCTACCCGGTGACGAAACACGTTCGTCTCTATACTCAGGTGTATAGCGGGTATGGCGAATCGCTGATCGACTATAACTTTAACCAGACCCGCGTGGGTGTGGGCGTTATGCTGAACGATATTTTCTAAGCTGCTCGAATGTTTTTGCGTTAAACGTTGAAGTTTCTCTCTCAGGCGCTGAAAATAGCGCCTGTTTCATTTCTGGCATATGGGGTTAACGTGGCGCAGGCGGAAGTATTGAATCAGGAGTCGCTGGCTAAACAGGTTTTGCATGAAACCTTTGGCTACCAGCAGTTCCGCCCCGGCCAGGAAACCATCATTGAAACCGTGCTGGAAGGCCGCGATTGCCTGGTGGTCATGCCGACCGGCGGCGGGAAATCCCTCTGTTATCAGGTGCCCGCGCTGGTGCTTAACGGCCTGACGGTCGTGGTATCACCCCTTATTTCGTTGATGAAAGACCAGGTCGACCAGCTGCTTGCCAACGGCGTGGCGGCGGCCTGTTTGAACTCGACGCAGTCCCGCGAGCAGCAGCAAGCGGTGATGGCCGGGTGCCGCACCGGGCAGATCCGCCTGCTGTATATCGCCCCCGAGCGTCTGATGCTGGATAACTTCCTCGATCACCTGGCGCACTGGAATCCGGTTCTGCTGGCGGTGGATGAAGCGCACTGTATCTCCCAGTGGGGGCACGATTTCCGTCCGGAATATGCCGCTCTTGGCCAGCTTCGTCAGCGCTTTCCCGAGTTGCCGTTTATGGCACTTACCGCCACGGCGGACGACACCACGCGTCTGGACATCGTTCGCCTGCTGGGGCTGAACGACCCGTATATTCAGGTCAGCAGCTTCGATCGCCCGAACATCCGCTATATGCTGATGGAAAAGTTCAAGCCGCTGGATCAGCTCTTACGCTACGTGCAGGAGCAGCGCGGAAAGTCCGGCATCATCTACTGCAACAGCCGCGCGAAGGTGGAAGACACCGCCGCGCGTCTTCAAAACCGCGGCTTTAGCGCCGCCGCCTATCACGCCGGGCTGGATAACTCTCTCCGCGCCGACGTGCAGGAGAAATTTCAGCGCGATGACCTGCAAATCGTGGTCGCAACGGTGGCGTTCGGAATGGGGATCAACAAACCCAACGTCCGCTTTGTGGTGCATTTCGACATCCCGCGCAATATCGAATCCTACTATCAGGAAACCGGCCGTGCAGGGCGTGATGGCCTGCCTGCGGAAGCGATGCTGTTTTACGATCCGGCGGATATGGCGTGGCTGCGCCGCTGCCTGGAAGAGAAACCGCAGGGGCAGTTGCAGGACATTGAGCGCCACAAGCTCAACGCCATGGGTGCCTTCGCCGAAGCGCAAACGTGCCGTCGCCTGGTGCTGCTCAACTACTTTGGTGAAGGGCGGCAGGAGCCGTGCGGCAACTGTGATATCTGCCTTGACCCGCCGAAGCAGTACGACGGCCTGATGGACGCGCGTAAAGCGCTCTCAACAATCTATCGCGTCAATCAGCGCTTTGGGATGGGCTACGTCGTCGAAGTGCTGCGCGGGGCTAACAACCAGCGTATCCGCGATATGGGTCACGACAAGCTGCCGGTTTATGGCATCGGGAAAGACCAGAGCCACGAGCACTGGGTGAGTATCATCCGCCAGCTGATCCATCTCGGCTTTGCCACGCAAAATATTGCTCAACACTCTGCGCTTCAGCTTACCGAGGCGGCGCGACCCGTCCTGCGTGGTGAGGTTGAGCTGAAGCTCGCCGTTCCGCGCGTCGTCGCCCTGAAGCCGCGCGTAATGCAAAAATCCTACGGCGGTAACTACGATCGCAAGCTGTTCGCCAAGCTGCGCAAGCTGCGTAAAGCCATTGCGGATGAAGAGAACATCCCGCCGTACGTGGTGTTCAACGACGCGACGCTGATCGAGATGGCCGAGCAAATGCCGCTTAGCGCCAGCGAGATGCTCAGCGTCAACGGCGTCGGCACGCGCAAGCTGGAGCGCTTTGGTAAAGAGTTTATGGCGCTTATTCGCTCTCACGCCGATGGTGATGACGAGGAGTAGTCAGCCGGGCAAAAAAGTGCCAGGATGGTGACTCACTACATTATTTCCCCGCGAGTTAATTATGTTAATGCTATTTCTCACCGTGGCATTAGTGCACATCGTTGCGCTGATGAGCCCTGGCCCTGATTTTTTCTTCGTGTCACAAACGGCCGTTAGTCGCTCCCGCAAAGAGGCGATGATGGGCGTTCTCGGTATTACCATGGGCGTCATGGTCTGGGCGGCGGTTGCGCTGCTCGGTCTGAACCTGATCCTGGCGAAAATGGCGTGGCTGCATAACATCATCATGGTCGGCGGCGGTTTGTACCTGTGCTGGATGGGCTATCAGATGCTGCGCGGGGCGCTGAAAAAAGAAGAGAAAAAGGCGGAAGAGCCAAAGGTTGAGCTGGCAACGGGCGGTCGCAGCTTTGTGAAAGGGCTGCTGACCAACCTGGCGAACCCGAAAGCGATTATCTATTTCGGCTCCGTGTTCTCGCTGTTTGTGGGCGATAGCGTCGGCGCAGGTGCGCGCTGGGGGATCTTCCTGCTGATCGTCGTTGAGACATTCGCCTGGTTTACCGTTGTGGCAAGCCTGTTTGCCTTACCGGCGATGCGTCGCGGCTACCAGCGCATCGCGAAATGGATCGACGGCTTTGCCGGCGCGTTGTTCGCTGGCTTCGGCATTCATCTCATCATTTCTCGCTAGGCATGACGCGCTGACGCAAGCAGCGCGCCAACCAGCATAAACAGCGAACCAAAGATTTTATTCAGGGCCTTCATCTGCTTAGGCCCTTTGATCCACGCCGCAATTCGCTGCGCCAGCGTCGCGTAACCAATCATCACAATGATATCGACAATAATGGTGGTCGCGCCGAGCACCGCGTACTGCATCACCTGTGGCTGATGCGGCACGATAAACTGGGGGAACAGGGCGGCGAGGAACACAATGCTTTTCGGGTTGGTCAGGTTAACGAACACCGCGCGCTTAAACAGGTGGCCGCGCGTTTGCGTCCGGGAGAGCGTATGCAGGTCAATCGAGCCTGCGGCGCGCCACTGCTGAATACCCAGCCAGATAAGATACGCCGCACCGGCCCATTTCAGCACCTCAAAGGCCAGCACCGAACGGGAGAACAGCGTGCCCAGACCAATCCCCACCAGCACAATATGAATGCCAAGCCCGGTCTGTAAACCGGCGATTGACGCCGCTGCGCCGCGATAGCCGTGGTTAATGGAGGTGGTCATGGTGTTAATAGCTCCCGAACCAGGCGAAAGGCTGAGGATGATGGATGTCAGCAGGTAAGCGAACCACCACTCGAAGGTCATTTGAAACTCCCGGATCGTCTGTTTTTATGCCACAATACGCTATTGTTGAGTCATTTTGTGACCGGTGACGAAAAAAACGATATTCCCTGAATTACGGGGGGTGGAAACCCAATGTTTCAGCAGAAAAAGGACTGGGAAACACGAGAAAACGCATTTGCTGCTTTCTCCATGGGGCCGCTGACCGACTTCTGGCGCCAGCGTGAGGAAGATGAGTTTATGGGCGTCGGGGAAATCCCGGTACGCTTCGTTCGTTTCCGTGATGAAAAAAATGACCGGGTGATTGTGGTCTGCCCCGGGCGCATCGAAAGCTATATAAAATATGCTGAGCTGGCGTATGACCTGTTCCATCTGGGCTTTGATGTGTTAATTATCGACCATCGCGGGCAGGGGCTTTCTGGCCGGATGTTGCCGGATACCCATCGCGGTCACGTGGATAACTTCAGCGATTACGTCGACGATCTGGCCGCGTTTTGGCAGCAGGAAGTGCAGCCCGGACCCTGGCGTAAGCGGTATATCCTTGCCCACTCCATGGGGGGCGCGATCTCGACGTTGTTTTTGCAGCGCCATAAGCACCAGTGCGACGCCATTGCGCTGACCGCGCCGATGTACGGCATTGTGATACGTTTTCCTGACTGGATGGTGCGCCATCTGCTCGACTGGGCTGAGGGCCATCAGCGCATTCGAGAAGGCTATGCCATCGGCACAGGTCGCTGGCGGGCGTTGCCGTTTGCCATCAACGTGTTAACCCACAGCCGGCAGCGTTATCGCCGCAACCTGCGTTTTTATGCCGATGAACCGCGTCTGCGCGTCGGCGGCCCCACCTGGCACTGGGTGCGGGAAGGTATTCATGCCGGTGAGCAGGTACTGGCGGGCGTAGGCGATGATGACACGCCGACGCTCCTGATCCAGGCGGAAGAAGAGCGTGTGGTGGATAACCGCATGCATGACCGCTATTGTGAACTTCGCGCCGCTGCGGGCCATCCCTGTGAAGGAGGTAAACCGCTTGTCATCAACGGTGCGTACCATGAGATCCTTTTTGAAAAGGACGCTATGCGCTCAGTCGCGCTCAACGCCATTGTTGAATTTTTCAACAGGCATAACTGATTATTGTTTTCCACCAGAGGTTGAAATCCCTATGTACCAGGTTGTTGCATCTGATTTAGATGGCACGCTGCTTTCCCCCGATCACACCCTGTCGCCTTACGCGAAAGAGACCTTAAAACTCCTGACTGCCCGTGGCGTGAACTTTGTGTTTGCTACCGGCCGCCACCACGTGGACGTGGGGCAGATCCGCGATAATCTGGAGATCAAGTCGTACATGATCACCTCCAACGGTGCGCGCGTTCACGACACGGATGGCAACCTGATTTTTACCCACAATCTCGATCGCGACATCGCCACCGATTTGTTTGGCATTGTGCATAACAACCCGGAGATCGTCACTAACGTTTACCGCGACGACGAGTGGTTTATGAACCGTCATCGCCCGGACGAAATGCGTTTCTTCAAGGAAGCTGTCTTCAACTACTCCCTGTATGAGCCGGGTTTGTTGGATCCCGAAGGGATCAGCAAGGTGTTCTTTACCTGCGAAAGCCACGAAGCGCTGCTACCGCTGGAGCAGGCGATCAACGCCCGCTGGGGCGATCGCGTGAACGTGAGCTTCTCTACGCTGACCTGTCTGGAAGTGATGGCGGGGGGCGTCTCCAAAGGCCATGCGCTGGAAGCGGTAGCAAAACGGCTGGGCTTTGATCTGAAAGACTGTATCGCCTTTGGCGACGGCATGAACGACGCCGAGATGCTCTCCATGGCGGGTAAAGGCTGCATCATGCAAAACGCGCATCAGCGTCTGAAAGATCTGCACCCGGAACTGGAAGTGATTGGTTCCAACGCTGACAACGCGGTACCTAAGTATCTGCGCAAACTGTTCCTTGAATAATCTTCATTAGGTTGTTTATTGTTCAGATGTCAACTGAAGAGTCCGCTACAATGCCTGTCCTTCTTTCTGAGAGACAAGCATTGTGGCGCTACTCATTATCACCACTATCCTGTGGGCCTTCTCCTTTAGCCTGATTGGCGAGTACCTTGCTGGATCGGTCGACAGCTACTTTTCGGTACTGATGCGCGTAGGGCTGGCGGCGCTGGTGTTCCTGCCGTTTCTGCGTACGCGTGGTCAATCGCTGAAAACGATTGTGCTATACATGCTGGTAGGCGCGATGCAGCTCGGCATCATGTATCTGTTCAGCTTCCGGGCTTACGTCTACCTGTCCGTCTCGGAATTTCTGCTCTTTACCGTGCTGACGCCGCTCTACATCACGCTGATTTATGACTTGCTCAGCAGGCGCCGTTTGCGCTGGGGATACCTGCTGAGCGCTGCGCTGGCAGTCATTGGTGCGGCGATTATTCGCTATGACAAGGTAAGCGAACACTTCTGGACCGGATTGATGTTCGTCCAGCTTGCCAACATTAGTTTCGCCATCGGCATGGTGGGCTACAAACGCCTGATGGAAACCCGCCCAATGCCGCAGCATAATGCGTTTGCGTGGTTCTATATGGGCGCGGCGATTATCGCGGTATCGGCGTGGTTTCTGCTCGGTAACCCGCAAAAGCTGCCGACCACGTCGGTGCAGTGGGGCGTTCTGGTCTGGCTTGGCGTGGTGGCGTCCGGGCTGGGGTACTTCATGTGGAACTATGGCGCGACGCAGGTCGACGCCGGAACGCTCGGGATCATGAACAACGTGCATGTCCCGGCGGGGCTACTGGTTAACCTCGCCATCTGGCAGCAGCAGCCGCACTGGCCGAGCTTCCTTATTGGGGGTACGGTGATCCTGGCTTCACTGTGGGTCCATCGCCGCTGGGTCGCTCCGCGCTCCGCACAAACGGAAGATGGTCGCACGCGTGGTTCCGCGCTGAGCGAATAAACGCTTCTGTCACCGGCTGACGCTGCTCGCCATCGCGCACGGCAGCGTACAGACGGCTCCACAGTCCTTCACCCAGGGTTTTGGTCACCACCAGACCCTGGCGTTCAAAACTCTCCACCACCCAGTGCGGCAGCGCCGCGATGCCCATGTTGGCGGCCACCATCTGAATCAACAGCAGGGTATTATCCACGCTTTTCAGCTGTGGGCTAATGCCCGCCGGTTGCAGAAAGTGACGCCAGATATCCAGGCGACTGCGCTGAACCGGATAAATCAGCAGCGTCTCCGTTGCCAGGTCTTCCGGCGTGATGCGCGTTTTAGCCGCCAGCGGATGATCCGGCGCCAGCACCAGGCGCACTTCAAAATCAAACATCGGCGAATAGTGCAGGCCGCTGCGCGGCAGAATGTCGGAGGTCATCACCAGGTCCAGCTCACCCTGTTGCAGCGACGGCTGCGGGTCGAACGTGACGCCGGATTTAAAATCCATCTCCACCTGCGGCCACTTCTGGCGGAAGTTCTCAAGCGCAGGGGTTAGCCATTGAATGCAGCTGTGGCACTCAATGGCGATGCGCAGTTTTGTCTGCTGCGGCTCGTTACAGGACTGTAGCGCGCTGGCGATCTGCGGCAGGACCTGATTCGCCAGCTGAAGCAAAATTTCACCCTGCGGCGTAAAGCGCAGAGGTTGGCTCTTACGCACAAAAAGACGAAATCCGAGGCGTTGTTCCAGATCGCTGAACTGGTGAGAAAGGGCAGACTGGGTCTGGTGCAGCGTGGCCGCCGCCGCTGCGAGCGATCCGCAGTTCCGCAACGCTTGTAGCGTTTTCAGGTGTTTTATCTCGATCATGAAAGTCCTTCACTTCGCCATGAACATTTTGCGCTTGAGGAATATACAGTACCTTTACATTATGGAAGTGTAAACATCTGGACGTCTAAAACGTAAAAATTCACAAGGGGCATACCATGACAATCCGCAATCACACTCTCGGTTTCCCTCGCGTTGGCCTGCGTCGCGAGCTGAAAAAAGCGCAAGAAAGCTACTGGGCGGGTAACGCTACCCGTGAAGAACTGCTGGCCGTGGGACGTGAGCTGCGCGCCCGTCACTGGGATCAGCAAAAGCAGGCGGGCATTGACCTGCTGCCGGTGGGCGATTTCGCCTGGTACGACCATGTTCTGACGACCAGCCTGCTGCTGGGCAACGTGCCGGCTCGTCATCAGAACAACGATGGATCGGTGGATATCGACACCCTTTTCCGCATCGGCCGTGGCCGCGCGCCAACGGGTGAGCCAGCGGCAGCGGCGGAAATGACCAAGTGGTTTAACACCAACTATCACTATATGGTGCCGGAGTTCGTTAAGGGCCAGCAGTTCAGGCTGACCTGGACCCAGCTTCTGGATGAAGTAGACGAAGCACTGGCGCTGGGCCACCAGGTGAAACCGGTGCTGCTGGGGCCGGTCACCTACCTGTGGCTGGGTAAAGTCAAAGGCGAGCCGTTTGACCGCCTCAGCCTGCTGAAGGATATTCTGCCGGTTTATAAGCAAGTGCTGATTGAGCTGGGCAAACGCGGTATTCAGTGGGTGCAAATCGATGAACCGGCGCTGGTGCTTGAGCTGCCGCAGGCGTGGCTGGATGCCTTTAAACCGGCGTATAACGCGCTCACGGGCCAGGTGAAGCTGCTGCTGACCACCTATTTCGAGGGCGTGACGCCAAACCTGAGCACGATTGCCGCGCTGCCGGTTCAGGGCCTGCACGTTGACCTGGTTCACGGCAAAGACGACGTGGCGGAATTGCATAAGCGTCTGCCCGCGGAGTGGTTGCTTTCTGCCGGTCTGGTAAACGGTCGTAACGTCTGGCGTGCCGATCTGACCGAGAAATATGCGCAAATCAAGGATATCGTCAGCAAACGTGAGCTGTGGGTGGCATCCTCGTGCTCGCTGCTGCACAGCCCGATCGATCTGAGCGTGGAGACCCGCCTCGACCCCGAAGTGAAAAGCTGGTTTGCCTTCGCCCTGCAAAAATGTGAAGAGCTGGCGCTGCTGCGCGACGCGCTGAACAGCGGTGACACGGCGGCGATTACCGAATGGAGCGCCCCGATTCAGGCGCGCCGTCATTCGGCACGCGTGCATAACCCGGCAGTGGAAAAACGTCTGGCGGCCATCACCGCGCAGGACAGCCAGCGCCAGAGTCCGTATGAAGTCCGTGCCGAAGCCCAGCGCACCCGCTTCAACCTGCCAGCATGGCCAACCACGACGATCGGCTCTTTCCCGCAAACGACTGAGATCCGCGGCCTGCGTCTGGACTTCAAAAAGGGCAACCTGGATGCGAACCACTACCGCACCGGCATTGCGGAACACATCAAGCAGGCGATTATCGAGCAGGAGCGTTTAGGTCTGGACGTGCTGGTGCACGGCGAGGCCGAGCGTAACGACATGGTGGAATACTTCGGTGAACATCTGGACGGCTTCGTCTTTACCCAGAATGGCTGGGTGCAAAGCTACGGCTCGCGCTGCGTGAAGCCGCCGGTAGTGATCGGTGACGTCAGCCGCCCGGAACCGATCACGGTGGAGTGGGCGAAGTACGCCCAGTCTCTGACCGACAAGCCGGTAAAAGGTATGCTGACGGGGCCTGTGACCATTCTGTGCTGGTCGTTCCCGCGTGAAGACGTATCCCGCGAAACCATCGCCAAACAGATCGCGCTGGCGCTGCGTGATGAGGTGGCGGATTTGGAAGCCGCTGGCATTGGCATCATCCAGATTGACGAACCGGCGCTGCGCGAAGGGTTGCCGCTGCGCCGCAGCGACTGGGATGCGTATCTACAGTGGGGCGTGGAGGCGTTCCGCCTCAACGCGGCCGTCGCGAAGGACGATACGCAGATCCATACCCACATGTGTTACTGCGAATTTAACGACATCATGGACTCCATTGCCGCGCTGGATGCCGACGTGATCACAATCGAGACCTCGCGTTCAGACATGGAACTGCTTGAGTCGTTCGAAGAGTTCGACTACCCGAACGAAATCGGGCCGGGGGTGTACGACATTCACTCCCCGAACGTGCCGAGCGTGGAGTGGATTGAAGCGCTGCTGAAAAAAGCCGCTCAGCGCATTCCGGCAGAGCGCCTGTGGGTGAACCCGGACTGCGGCCTGAAAACCCGCGGCTGGCCTGAAACCCGCGCGGCGCTGGCGAACATGGTGCAGGCGGCACAGAACTTGCGACAAGGATAAGTTCACGCGTTTCTTGCCGCCTGGCATCGCCATCAGGCGGCATTTTCCGACAAGGCCATCCGCTTGCCTGCCGCATCAAAGATATGCAGATGAGCCTCCTGCACGGTCAGCGTAATGCGCTGTTGCGCGGGCAGACTCAGCTGCTGGAAGGATTTCAGACACACGGCGTGCCCCGCCACGTCCAGCCACACCAGGGTCGAATCCCCTTGTAGTTCGCATAGCCGCGTTTTTCCGCTCAGGCTAAAATCCCCCGGCTGCTGATAACGCAGGTGTTCAGGGCGGATCGCGACAAACACCGCCTCCCCCTCCTGAATGCCTGCGGGCTGACGCGAAAGCGGAAAAACGGTATCAGGATCGATATGCAATGCGCCCTGCTGCCAGATAGCGGGTAGCATATTAATTTTTGGCGTACCGATAAATTCGGCCACGAAACGGTTCGCCGGGGTATTGTACAGTTCAAGCGGCGTCCCCGTCTGCTCGATAGTGCCTTTACACATCACTACGATACGGTCCGCCAGCGTCATCGCTTCGACCTGATCGTGCGTGACGTAAATCATGGTGTTTCTCAGGGTATTGTGGAGCTGCTGGATCTCCTGGCGCATTTCAACCCGCAGCGCGGCGTCCAGATTGGAGAGCGGTTCGTCAAAGAGAAATAGCGCGGGCTGCTGGACAATAGAACGACCTATCGCCACGCGCTGGCGCTGGCCGCCGGATAGCTGTTGCGGAAGCCTGTCGAGCAACTCATCCAGCCTGAGCATGGTGGCGGCATGGTTGATGCGCTGCGCAATGTCAGCCTCCGGGGTGCGGATATTGCGCAAGCCAAAGGCGAGGTTCTCCCGCACGGTCATATGCGGATAGAGGGCGTAGGACTGGAAAACCATCGACAGGCTCCGCTTGCCCGCCGCCAGGTGGGTGACATCCTCATCCCCCATCATCAGCATGCCGCTGTCTGGCGCCTCTAACCCCGCAATCATGCGCAGCAGCGTCGATTTCCCACATCCGGAGGGGCCAACGAGAACGATAAATTCCCCTGATGCTATCTCCAGCGACAGATCCGCCACGATGACGTTTTTATCATACTTTTTATGAATATGTCGTAATGACAGAGAGCTCATAATGTCTCCTTAGCCGCTTGCAGGGCAGAAATCAGCATCAGCACTTCATGGGTCTTATGGACAAGCAGGGCGGCATCTCCCCGCGTTTCAACGTTAAGGCGAACCAGCGGCTCGGTATTGGAGGCGCGCAGGTTAAAACGCCAGTCTGCGAAGGCCAGGCTCAGGCCGTCACAATCGTCGCGGCGGGCTGCGGCGGAGGTATAGTGCGTGGCGACGTCCTGGAGGAGGGCAGCCGGATCGTTGACCGTCAGGTTGATCTCGCCAGACACCGGATAGCGGGCCTGCGCGTGGCGCAGCCATTGAGAGAGCGGCAGCGCGGTTGCGCCCAGGATCTGGAGCATCAGGATCAGGGGGATCATGCCGCTATCGCAGTAATTAAAATCGCGAAAATAGTGATGGCCACTCATCTCGCCGCCGTAAATGGCGTCTTCCCTGCGCATCCGGGCTTTGATAAAGGCATGCCCGGTTTTACTGACGATTGCACTACCGCCGCAGCGTGCAACCACGTCGAGCGTGTTCCAGATTAAGCGGGGGTCCAGAATGACGCGGCTGCCGGGATAGCGTTGCAGAAAATGTTCGGCAAACAGTCCCACCAGATAATAGTTTTCAACGTAATCTCCGCGCTCGTCGAAGAAAAAACAGCGATCGAAATCTCCGTCCCAGGCGATGCCAGCATCCGCGTGATGTTCGATGACGGCCAGACGGGTGCTTTGTCGGTTTTCCGCCAGCATGGGGTTAGGTACGCCTGCGGGAAAGCGGCCATCTGGCTGGTGATGAATACGGATAAACTCGACCGGTACGCCCGCACGCGTCAGGCCCTCATCCAGGGCATCCAGCGCCGGACCGGCGGTGCCGTGCCCGGCGTTGACCACCAGGCGTAACGTGCGTTTTAGGGGCGTAGTGAGAAATCGCAGCAGACAGTTCACCCAGGTCGGTCGATTGTCGAAGGGAAAAACGCCTCCACGGCGCACGCAGGGTGGAAAGTGGTTTTGCTCCGCCAGCGCTTTGATCTCCAGCAGGCCGTTGTCATTACTGATTGGACGCGCCTCCAGACCGACCAGCTTAAAGCCGTTGTAATTCGCGGGATTGTGGCTTGCCGTTACCTGGATCCCTCCGTCTGCCCGCAATTCCCGGGTGGCGAAATAGACTTCTTCCGTACCGGTCATGCCCAGGTCGATGACATCGACGCCGCCTGCGGTAAGCCCGTCGATCAGGGCCGTTTTTAGCGCCTCCGAGCTGAGGCGGACATCAGCCCCTACCACCACGCGCCGGGGATGCAGCCAGGCGGCATACGCCCGCCCGATGCGACGCGCAATGTCTCGGGTGAGATTGTCGTCAACGACGCCACGAATGTCATAAGTTTTAAAACACGTCAGTTCATCCATAGTTCACTCTTATTTTAAGCAGGGTTATCTCATGCCGTATCACGCTCGATAAGCTGGTGTTCCAGCACAACGTGGGTGACAGGGCCATTGTTCAGAAGTAGATCAACCGCAATTTCACCTTTACGTTCGGCGTTCTGCGCTACGGTCGTAAGCCCGGGCCCGTCGAGCTGCCGGGCAGTATTGTCGAACCCGGTAATGGCGACCCGGCCGGGTATAGCAAGACGCTGCCGCCGGCAATAATTCACCGCACCGATGGCAAAACGATCGGATAAGCAGATCAGCGCCGTGATCTCAGGGTGTATCGTCAGCAATGCTTCCGCTGCCCTTTCGCCATGCGGCTCATCGTGATGGGTTTCACACAGCCAGCAGTCGCCGAGCGCAATACCGTGCTGTTGAAACGCGTCGTAGCAGGCATTCACGCGGGTAAGCATGAGTTGGTTATCCCCCGTCACTGGGTGCGTCAGAGGACGTATGCCGCGCGCGTTCGGGTGGGAAGGGAAGGCAATAATGCCGAAATGGCGATGACCTTTTTGGATCAGGTAGTGGGTGATATCACGCATGGCGCGCGTGTTATCCACCGACACGCTGCTGAACTGCGGAAGCTGAAAATCGAGCGTCACTACGGGCAGATTGCGGGCCAATGTCTGCTGAATAATGGCGGCGCTGTTATGCGTGGCGTTGAGAATATACCCGTCCACCAGGGTGGTGAGCGATGACGGCCCCTTTTGAAGCGGGATCAGCACCAGATTAATATTACGATCTTCGCAGCGGGTCGCGACGCCGCGCATCAGGCTGACGTCATGCGGATCGATAAAGACATAACTCATGGCATCGTTAAAGATGACGCCGATCGCGCCGGATTTTCCGGTGCGTAATGCCCGGGCGAGTTTATCCGGCCCCTGAAATCCCACCTGATGGGCGCGCCCAAGTATCCTTTCACGTAATTCAGCAGACAGCTTTTCGGGATTATTCCACGCGTTTGATACCGTAGTATGTGAAATACCCATCTCTGCTGCCAGCGATTTAACCGTTACCTTTTTATTCTTTATTTTGCTAAATGATTTTGGCATTTAATATTCACGTAAGTTATTTATGGGGCGTAATTAAATAAACAATAGCGGCTGAGTTTATCGTTAACTATAAATAGTTTTGTGATTTGTTTAACGTTAAACATAAAAAAGGGGTGTTAGCTTACGCACCATTCACAGAGTGCAGCAGTGAGCGATTAACACTTATCGATATCAGGGAGATATAACGTGAGAGTTGCAGAAGCAGCGAAATTAATAGTATCGGTAATACTCCTCTTGTTTCTTACCGGTTGCGGGCCTGACGATAAAAAAGAGGCACAATCCGGAGCGCGTGAAACAATTAAAATGTGGGTTACACCTACCGTCAATGAAGAAGCATTCTGGAGTAAAATAGTTGCGGAATGGAATAAAGACCCTTCCCATATGCCTGTTGAATTCACCGCTATTCCTGCCGCTAACAGTTCAGAAGAAGCGATAATGAACGCGCTGGCATCAGGTACTGAGCCGGATATTTCAACCAATATATTTATTGGTTTTGCCAGCCAGCTTGCGGATGTCGGGCAGATAGAAGATTTATCCAAAATGCCGGGTTTTCAGGAAACGATTCAGAAACGACAAATGACTTCTCTGCTGTCAGCCTGGGAATTAAACGGCAAACAAACGGTGTTGCCGGTATATATCAACCCAATTGTCTGGTGGTGGCGCGGCGATTTACTGAAGCGATACGGTTTTGATCGGGTGCCGGTTCGCTACGACGAGCTTTACACGCTGGCGAAGCGCCGTGCGGCGGATAATCAGGGCTACGTGATACAGCTTACGGCAGGTAAAAACTGGTGGGAGCGCTGGTTCGACTTCATTCCGCTGTTTTACGCTCAGAGCCAGGGCAAGCCGTATCTTGTCGACAAAAAGCCTGCGCTGACTACGCCGGCTGGCGAGGCTGTACTGACCTTCATGGCAAACGTGTTTAACAATAAGTGGAGCAGCTACGACTTCACTTCCGCCGAGGATCCCCTCGCCACGGGGCAGGTTATCGCCTCTGCGCGCGGGCCGTGGGATTTAGCTCGATATCGCAAACAGTATCCGGACATTTTAAAAACGATTCAGATTGGCCCGATGCTGACCGAGACGGGCATTGAACACCCGTATACGTTCGGCGACAGTAAAGGTCTGGCGATCTTCAGTTCCAGCAAGCGCAAGGAGCAGGCCTGGCAGTTTATGCAGTGGGTCTTCAGTAACCCGGAGCATGACCGGCTGTGGCTTGAGCTGACGGGGATGCCGCCCGCGCGCGCGGATTTGATGAGTAATCCGATCTTTGTCAGTTACTTCAAACAAAATCCCCTTGAGAAACAGATTGCCTCCTGGGTGAACGTTGCGCTTCCTCCTGCTGCAACAAACCAGACGACAGAAGTCCAGCGCAGCATGACGCAAATGATTGAGCGCGTGATATTCAAAACCAGTACGCCTGCCGACGCGCTGAAGCAATCTCAGCAGGAAATCAGCGCCCTCGCGGGCCAGTAGGGGGCATGATGGCTGGATATGAATCCCGAACCGGAGGCCTGCTGGCCTCCACCTGGATCGGCTATTCGCTGCTGTTTTGGTTTTATCCTCTTGCCTGGCTGGTTGTGCTTAGCGTGACTCGCTGGCAGTTTATCGGCGTACCGCAATTTACCGGGTTGCAGAATATTATTGGCGTACTGAACGATACGTTATTCTGGACATCCATGTGGAACATCTGCCGCTTTTTAATGTGGTATATCCCGATCGTGTTTATTACTGCTCTGCTTTTTGCCGCCGGGTTACGCAGAATCCACTATGGTCGGGGGTTTATTGCCTTAAGTTTTTTACTGGCAAATATCTCGTCAGGGGTGGCGTACTCGATTGTCTTTTCGCGCCTGTTTAATGAGTATGGCCCGATTAACCGAATATTGTCTTCATGGTTTGGGATTTCCGTGCCGTGGTTTACCAACCCTGACTGCGCAATGCTCTCTATTGCGCTTATCGTGACCTGGAAGTTTGTCGGCTATTACGGATTAATTCTCTATTCCGGCATGCAGGCTATTCCGGCCGATATTTACAGTGCGGCCATTCTCGATAAAACCGGGCGTTTTCAAAAAGGGTGGGCAATAACGTTACCGATGATGAATCCGCAAATTGTGATGGTTATGGTGCTGGCTATTACGGTGGCGTTCAGTATTTTTACAGAGCCGTATTTAATTACTGGCGGCGGGCCACTGAACAGTACCACCAGCCCCATGGTGGTGATGTACGAAGCCGCGTTTCAAAATATGAAACCCACCTGGGCTGCTGCCATGTCGATTATTGTCGCTGCCTGTAGTTTCCTGATGATTTGGCTATTTCGTCGGTTATTCGAAAAGCACATTGAGATTGTATGAATGAAAAAACTCACGCCCCTGAGCCTGCTAATTCATGCGCTAATGTTTATTCTGGCGCTAAGCTGGCTCTATCCGTTCGTCTGGATGGTGGTGTCATCCCTGAAGCCCACGGTGCAGATTTACACCACGGATCTCTTTTCGGGCACGCTGACGCTCGAAAATTACACCTTCCTATTCGATAACAGCAACCGGGCAGATAAACCCTTTCTGCGCACGCTGTTTAACTCGCTTTTCGTTTCTGTCACCGTGACCGCGAGCGTGACTGTCACCTCCATGCTGGTGGGCTATGCGCTGGCAAAAACGGAATTCAGGGGCAAAAACGCTTTCCGTAATCTGTTGATTGTGCAGATGGTTTTCCCGGTGTTTATGTTCATCATTCCGCAGTTTGTGCTGATGCGTGAGCTGGGGCTGATCAACCGCTACAGTGCCATGATCCTGCCTTATGCGATGAGCGCCTGGGGGATCTTTATGGTATCTCAGAGCTTCAAGGGCACGCCCAACGATTACCTGTACGCCGCGCGTCTGGATCATGCCAGCCTGTGGGCCATTCTGCGCCACGTCATGATGCCGCTGAACAAGTCTATTCTGGCGATCGTTGCGTTATTTACCTTCTCAAGCTCGTGGGACAACTTCCTCTGGCCGCTGATTGTCATGCGCGATGCCGACAAAATGCCGTTTTCGGTGCTGCTGGCCACCTTCAGTAAATCCTACGGCGTTTATCTGGGGCCGGTGATGGCGGGTGCCGTGGTGCAAATGCTGCCGGTCATCGTGCTGTTCATCCTGTTCCGGAAATATTTCCTTCAGGGCATGTCGTTATCACTGAAATAAGGAACGTACGGTGAATAAACAATCCTGGTGGCAGGCCTGCACCTGCTACCAAATTTATCTGCCCTCGTTTTGCGATGGCAACGGCGACGGGCTGGGTGATTTCCCCGGCCTGCTCTCAAAAGTGGATTACCTGAGCGCGTTAGGTATCGGTGCTATCTGGATCACGCCGTTTTATCCCTCTCCTCTGGTGGATAACGGGTATGACATCAGCGATTACTGTGCCGTCGATCCACGGTTCGGCACTCTGGACGATTTTCGCGATGTCGTTCATCGCTGCCATGAAAAGGGGATCCGCGTCATTATCGACCTGGTGCTGAATCATGTCTCTTCGCAGCATCCGTGGTTTCAGGATGCCTGGAATAATCCCGCAAGCCGCTATCGGGACTATTTTCTTTTCAGCGCGCACCCTAACAACTGGGAGTCCTTTTTTTCCGGCAGCGCCTGGAGCCCGGAACCGGACACTGGCGAGTTTTACTACCATAAATTCGCGCCAGAGCAGGTGGATTTAAACTGGGCGAACCCCGCGGTTGAACAGGAAATGTTTCAGGTGATTGATTTCTGGCAGGCGCTGGGGGTCGATGGCTTCCGCTTCGACGTGATTAACTTCCTCAGCACTCGTGGCATCGGGCCTGATAACCCGGAGAAAGCGGGAGTACAACAGCATGAACATGACGTGAACCAGCCGGGGCTTATCGGCACGCTGCAACGCCTGTGTCAGCATGCCAGGCAGCAACGCGATGTTTTCCTGATCGGCGAAATTGGCAGCGAGGAGAGGGAAATCCTGGCGCGTTATCAGGCTCCGTCGCTGATGGACGTGGTTTTTAACTTCAATATTGGCAGCCAGAAAACCTTCGATGCGGCACGCCTGTGCGACGAGATCAACGCCACGCTGGCGCTGCATTCTGGCCTGCCGACGCTGTTTTTTTCCAGTCACGATATGCCACGCATGATTAACCGCTTCGGTGAAGGCCCGCACGACACCGCCCGGGCGTTGGCAGTCCTGGCGCTACAGCTAACCGTGCGCGGCGTGCCGTTTATTTTTCAGGGCGAGGAGTTGGGTATGCCTGACTATGTGCCTCAAACGGTCGATCAGATTTATGATATTCAGGGAAAAACCTACTACGACACGGCAATACGGCAGGGATGCAGTGCCGCCGACGCGCTGGCGCAGGCCATTGAACATTCCCGGGATGGGTCCCGCGCCCCTTTCCTCTGGCGCGACGCCCCGTTTGCAGGTTTTTCCATCCGCATGCCGTGGATGCCCGTCAGTCAGGACTATCCCTTCCTCAATGCCGAACAGCAGATATCGACGCCCGGATCGTTGTGGCGTCAGTACCAGACCTTTATTGCGCTTCGGGCCGCCATCGGGGCGCTACAGCATGGAGAGTGCAGCCCACTGACACGCCATAAGGCGTGCGTCTGGTTTACCCGAACGACGCCGCGGGAGCAGGTCTGGGTGGCCGTGAATTTTGGCCAGCCGGTACAAAACCCCTTGTGGGCTATTGAAGGGGATGTCCTGTACGGGCAAAACGCGCCGCAGCTGGACAAAAATCAAATTCTGATAAAAAGGAGTGTATATGAAGAGACACGGTAATAATCCGTTGATCGCCCCGCGCGACGTGGTGCCTTCTCTGCCAGGACGGAAAGTGGAGTGCGTCTTTAACGCCGGGGTAACGGAATATCACGGAGAGATTATCCTGCTGCTTCGGGTCGCCGAGAGCGTGATAAATGATGACCCACAGAAGATCGTCGTGCCGCTACTGGTACAGCAATCTGGCGGCTGGCAGCCGGCGACAAAAACGTTCGACCGCAACGACCCGCGCTATGATTTTAGCGACCCGCGTACCATTGTGCTGAAAAGCGACCCGGCTCAGGTCTGGCTGACGTCAATGTCCCACCTGCGCCTGGCGCGAAGCCAGGACGGTATAAATTTCACCATCGATGAACAGCCGTTTATTACCGCCGACAGCCGCTATGAGGAATTTGGCTGCGAAGATGCGCGCATTACCCTGATTGAAGATGTCTGGTACATCAACTACTCCGCCGTGTCATCGTTGGGTATCTCCACCGCGCTGGCGACCACCGTTGATTTTGTCTCCGTCGAGAAGAAAGGGCTGATTTTCTGCCCTGATAATCGCGACGTTTGTTTTTTCCCGGAGAAGGTTGGCGGATCGTTCCGGGCGCTTACACGGCCCGCGCCCTGCCATTTTGGCCACCCGGAAATCTGGATCTGCGAATCACCCGATATGTTGCACTGGGGAAACCACCGGCATCTGCTGGGGCGCTCGGGAGACGAATGGGATGCGCTGAAGTCGGGCGGCGGCGCACCGCTGATCAAGACTGCGCGCGGCTGGCTGGAAATTTATCACGGCGTGGACGAAAGCCAGCGTTACTGCCTGGGCGCTCTGCTTCTGGATCTTAATGACCCACTCACCCTCATCGCCAAATCTTCCGTACCACTGCTGGAGCCGAGTGCGCCCTATGAACGTGAAGGCTTTTTCGGTAACGTCGTCTTTACCTGCGGGGCGCTGGTGCGTAATGACACGCTGCATATCTGGTATGGCGCGGCGGATGAGTGTATCGCGCTGGCCACGCTGCCGATGGACGATCTGTGGAAACATCTTGGCCTGAATTAAGGCCTGACGCAGCCCCGCCTCTTGCCGGGGCTGCAAAGCATTCACTTCTTCCCGCCGTACTGGCTAAACCACGCCAGCATCCTCTGCCAGCCATCTTTCGCCGATTCCGCGTGGTAGCTCGGACGGTAATCCGCGTTAAACGCATGTCCGGCGTCCGGATATACCACGATCTCCGCTTTGGCATTGGCGGCCCGCAGCGCGTGGCGCATAGTCTCGACGGTATCCAGCGGAATGCCGGTGTCCTGTCCGCCATAAAGTCCTAACACGGGCGCATTTAAATCCGTGGCGATATCAACAGGCTGCTTCGGTGAGTTTAGTGTTTTTTCGCCCACCAATTTACCGTACCAGGCGACAGCGGCCTTGAGCTGCGGGTTATGCGCAGCATACAGCCAGCTAATGCGTCCGCCCCAGCAGAAGCCGGTCACCATCAGACGGTGCGGATCGCCGCCGTTACGCGCCGCCCAGCTGGCAACGTGGTCGAGATCGGCCAGTACTTGCGCGTCCGGGACTTTGCTGACCAGATTGCTGAACAGCGTCGGGATATCGCTGAAGTCATTTGGATCGCCCTGACGAAAATAGAGTTCTGGCGCAACGGCCAGATAGCCTTCCTGCGCCAGGCGGCGGCAGATATCGCGAATATGTTCGTGAACGCCGAAAATCTCCTGAACCACAATCACGATGGGCAGCGGGCCGTCTGCCATCTTTGGTCGCGCGTGATAGGCAGGCATATTTTCCCCCTGAGAGGGAATGGAGGTCTCGCCTGCGGTAATGGCCTCTTCTGAGGTTGAGACGATGGTTGAAGCATGCGGAGCCGCAGCAGGTGCAAATCCGGTTTTTTCAGTCATGGCATTCTCCGTACCAATGAGTTAGCGCAAAGGTAAATATAGACACCAGGTTAACAACCCACAGTGCCTTAAACGGTCTATCTTTTGTGCAGCACCTGGCGATATAACTTGTTAATGTGATGTGAATCACTTTTTTATGGAAATACAATGCAATCATTTTCATTCATGGTGAGGTATGTCACGAAATTATGCTTACCGCTTCTGTAAAGTACCGTTTTACTTCTTCTGACTAACCGACCCACAGAGGAGTCACCTATGTCTAAGTCTGATGTTTTTCATCTCGGCCTCACTAAAAACGATTTACAAGGGGCTACGCTCGCTATCGTCCCTGGCGATCCGGAGCGTGTGGAAAAGATCGCCGCGCTGATGGATAAGCCGGTCAAGCTGGCGGCCCATCGTGAATTTACCACCTGGCGCGCAGAGCTGGATGGCAAGGCGGTGATTGTGTGCTCTACCGGTATCGGTGGTCCGTCTACCTCAATCGCCGTTGAAGAGCTGGCGCAGCTGGGCATTCGTACTTTCCTGCGTATCGGCACCACGGGCGCCATTCAGCCGCACATCAATGTGGGTGACGTACTGGTTACCACCGCATCCGTGCGTCTGGACGGGGCAAGCCTGCACTTTGCACCGATGGAGTTCCCGGCGGTAGCCGACTTCGAATGCACCACCGCGCTGGTTGAGGCCGCGAAATCCGTGGGCGCAACTACCCACGTGGGCGTAACCGCTTCCTCTGACACCTTCTACCCAGGGCAGGAGCGTTACGACACCTTCTCCGGCCGCGTAGTGAGCCGCTTCAAAGGTTCAATGGAAGAGTGGCAGTCCATGGGCGTCATGAACTACGAAATGGAATCTGCAACGCTGCTGACCATGTGCGCAAGCCAGGGGCTGCGTGCCGGTATGGTGGCGGGCGTTATCGTCAACCGTACCCAGCAGGAGATCCCGAACGCCGAAACCATGAAGCAGACCGAAAGCCATGCGGTGAAAATCGTGGTGGAAGCGGCTCGTCGTCTGATCTAATTCTCCCTTCCCAAATTAAAGGCCGACGCGTTCGGCCTTTATTTTTTGCGTAGCGCTTCGCAGGAAAACCCTTTCAAACTGGACGTTTATACAGCACAATTCTATTTTGTGCGGGTAATACGTTGATGCAGGGGGCATTGTGGATATCTCAATCCTGATTTATTCGGTGATTGCGCTGGCGGGCGTTGCGATTGGCTGGCTGATTTCCAGCTACCAGCATGCCCAGCAGAAAGCCGAACAGCTGGCAGAGCGCGAAGAGATCGTTGCCGAACTCAGCGCGACGAAACAACAGCTTGCGCTGAATGACCACTGGCGCGACGAGTGCGAACTGCTTAATAACGAGCTGCGCAACCTGCGTGATATCAATACCTCGCTCGAGGCCGATCTCCGTGAAGTAACCACCCGCCTTGAATCCACCCAACTGCATGCGGAAGACAAAATCCGCCAGATGATCAACAGCGAGCAGCGCCTTAGCGAGCAGTTTGAGAATCTCGCCAATCGCATTTTTGAGCACAGCAACCGCCGCGTTGACGAACAGAACCGCCAGAGCCTGAACAGCCTGCTGACGCCGTTGCGCGAACAGCTCGATGGTTTTCGCCGTCAGGTACAGGACAGCTTTGGTCAGGAGGCCCGCGAGCGCCACACGCTGGCGCATGAAATTCGTAACCTCCAGCAGCTGAATGCCCAGATGGCGCAGGAGGCGGTTAACCTGACGCGCGCACTGAAAGGTGATAACAAAGCGCAGGGAAACTGGGGCGAAGTGGTCATGACGCGCGTGCTGGAGGCTTCTGGTCTGCGCGAAGGATACGAATACGAAACGCAGGTCAGCATTGAGAGCGATGCGCGCTCGCGAATGCAGCCGGATGTCATTGTTCGTCTGCCGCAGGGCAAAGATGTGGTCATCGACGCCAAAATGACGCTGGTGGCCTATGAGCGCTACTTCAACGCAGACGATGACTACACCCGCGAAACCGCGTTGCAGGAGCACATCGCCTCCGTGCGTAACCATATCCGTCTGTTGGGCAGAAAAGATTATCAGCAACTGCCGGGGCTGCGATCGCTGGATTATGTGCTGATGTTCATTCCGGTCGAGCCTGCCTTCCTGCTGGCGCTCGACAGACAACCCGAACTGATCACCGAAGCGTTGAAAAATAACATTATGCT
This sequence comes from Enterobacter cloacae, assembly GCF_011078175.1. Classification (GTDB taxonomy): domain Bacteria; phylum Pseudomonadota; class Gammaproteobacteria; order Enterobacterales; family Enterobacteriaceae; genus Enterobacter; species Enterobacter cloacae_Q. Next base: position 34,845 of record NZ_JAALCJ010000007.1, on the reverse strand, counting down.
GGTCAGTCCCACCACGCTGCTGGTGGCGTTACGGACCATTGCCAACCTATGGCGCTATGAGCACCAAAGCCGTAACGCGCAGCAAATTGCCGATCGCGCCAGCAAGCTGTACGACAAAATGCGGCTGTTCGTGGACGATATGTCCTCGGTGGGGCAAAGCCTGGATCGCGCGCAGGATAACTACCGCCAGGCGATGAAAAAACTCTCCTCCGGGCGCGGTAATTTGCTGGCGCAGGCGGAGGCGTTTCGCAGCCTGGGGGTGGAAGTGAAACGCGAGATTAATCCGGAACTGGTGGAGCAGGCTACCGCTCAGGATGAAGAGTTTCGTCTTCGCGAAGGCGACGCTGAACAAAAGACCCGCAATGAAGACAACGATTTAGCAGCGAATTTAACGCCCGACGCCCAGCCGGCGCATTTCTTTCACGGTAGTTGAAACGTAGGGCAAATGCGCCCAATCTGTTACACTTCTCGAACATTTGACTGATTAGCAGGCTCTGAGATGGTTGACGATTCACAAGACACAACGCACTTTGGCTTTCAGACTGTCGCCAAAGCGCAGAAAGCTGACATGGTGGCCCACGTATTTCATTCCGTGGCGGCGAAGTACGATGTGATGAATGATTTAATGTCATTCGGCATTCATCGCTTGTGGAAACGCTTCACCATTGATTGCAGCGGTGTGCGCCGTGGACAAACGGTGCTGGATTTAGCCGGAGGAACAGGCGATCTTACCGCAAAATTCTCCCGTCTGGTTGGCGAAAACGGACGTGTGGTGCTGGCGGATATTAACGACTCCATGCTGAAAATGGGACGCGAAAAACTGCGTAATATCGGCGTAGTAGGAAATGTTGAATATGTTCAGGCGAACGCCGAAGCGCTGCCGTTCCCGGACAATACGTTCGACTGCATTACCATCTCTTTCGGTCTGCGTAACGTGACCGATAAAGATAAAGCGTTGCGCTCTATGTACCGCGTGCTGAAGCCGGGCGGACGTCTGCTGGTGCTCGAGTTTTCTAAACCGATTATCGACCCGCTGAGTAAAGCTTACGATGCTTATTCCTTCCACGTCCTGCCGCGCATTGGCGAGCTGGTAGCGAACGATGCAGAAAGTTACCGTTATCTGGCGGAATCCATCCGTATGCACCCGGATCAGGACACGTTGAAAGCGATGATGCAGGATGCGGAGTTTGAGAACGTGGAATACTTCAATATGACGGCGGGTGTCGTCGCGCTGCATCGTGGTTACAAGTTCTGAGTGGAGGTTTCCCGTGCCCATTAAACCCTTAGTCACCGCAGGCATCGAGAATGTACTGAATGCCTTTCTGTATCGCGCTCCGGCGTTGAAAACCGCACGTCAGCGGCTTAACGGAAAGGTACTGCGCATCGTTTTAAAAGAGTTCTCGACGCCGCTTGTGCTGGTTTTCAGCGAACGCCAGCTTGACGTTCTGGGGGAGTGGGAAGGCGAGGCGGACTGCTCGGTAATTACGCATATGAGCGTTTTGCCAAAACTGCGTGACCGTCAGCAGATGACGGCGCTTATTCGCAGCGGTGAACTGGAGGTCGAAGGCGATATTCAGGTGGTCCAGAATTTCGTTGCACTCAGCGATCAGGCTGAATTTGACCCGGCGGAACTGCTGGCGCCGTTTATCGGCGACATCGCGGCTGAAGGGATAAGCAAAACGCTGCGCACGGGTTCCGCTTTCCTGCGTAAAGGTCTGCTCCGTCAACAGCGCTATGCTGCCGAGGTGCTGACCGAAGAGTGGCGTATGGCGCCGGGGCCTTTAGAAGCCGCCTGGTTTGCAGAAGAGACCGCGGCAGTTGAGCGCGCAGTTGATGCGTTAACCAAACGGCTGGAAAAACTGGAGGGCAAATGACGCCAGGTGAAATTCGGCGCCTCTATTTTATCGTTCGCACCTTTTTGAGCTACGGGCTCGACGAGCTTATTCCCAGAATGCGTATCACCCTGCCGCTTCGGCTTTGGCGGCGCACGCTATTCTGGATGCCGAATCGCCATAAGGATCAGGAGCTGGGTGCACGCCTGCGTCTTGCGTTGCAGGAGCTGGGCCCGGTCTGGATCAAGTTTGGGCAGATGCTCTCAACACGTCGCGATCTTTTCCCGCCGCAGATTGCCGATCAGCTCGCGCTGTTGCAGGATCGCGTCGCTCCGTTTGATGGCGAGAGAGCAAAAAAACAAATCGAAGAAGCGATGGGCAATATCCCCATCGAGACCTGGTTTGATGATTTCGACATTCAGCCTCTGGCCTCTGCCTCTATTGCGCAGGTTCACACCGCGCGCCTGAAAGAGAATGGCAAAGAGGTGGTCATTAAAGTGATTCGCCCGGATATCTTGCCTGTTATCAGAGCCGACATGAAGCTGATCTATCGTCTGGCTCGCTGGGTGCCGCGCCTGTTGCCGGATGGCCGCCGTCTGCGTCCGCTGGAAGTGGTGCGGGAGTATGAAAAAACGCTGATTGACGAACTTAACCTGTTGCGCGAATCGGCGAACGCCATTCAGCTGCGTCGGAACTTTGAAGACAGCCCGATGCTATATGTTCCTGAAGTCTATTCTGACTATTGCAGTCAGAACATGATGGTGATGGAACGTATCTATGGTATTCCGGTTTCGGACGTGGTGGCGCTGGAAAAACAGGGCACCAACATGAAGCTGCTGGCCGAGCGCGGCGTGCAGGTCTTCTTCACACAGGTTTTCCGCGACAGCTTCTTCCATGCGGATATGCACCCTGGCAATATTTTCGTCAGCTATGAGCACCCGGAAGATCCGAAATACATCGGCATCGACTGCGGAATTGTCGGTTCGCTGAATAAAGAAGATAAACGTTATCTCGCCGAGAACTTTATCGCGTTCTTCAACCGCGACTACCGTAAGGTGGCCGAGCTGCACGTGGATTCAGGCTGGGTTCCACCAGATACCAACGTGGAAGAGTTTGAATTTGCGATCCGCACCGTCTGTGAGCCGATTTTTGAAAAGCCGCTCTCGGAGATCTCGTTCGGACATGTTCTGCTCAACCTGTTCAACACCGCACGCCGTTTCAATATGGAAGTGCAGCCACAGTTAGTTTTACTCCAGAAAACATTACTTTACGTTGAGGGCGTAGGCCGCCAGCTCTATCCTCAGTTAGACTTGTGGAAAACGGCGAAACCGTTCCTCGAATCCTGGATTAAGGATCAGGTCGGTATTCCTGCGCTGATTCGCTCGCTTAAAGAGAAAGGCCCGTTCTGGATTGAAAAAATGCCTGAAATTCCTGAACTGGTTTACGACAGTTTGCGTCAGAGCAAGAACCTTCAGCACAGCATGGATAAAATCGCGCACGAGCTTCAATCCAGTCGCGTGCGTCAGGGGCAGTCCCGCTATCTCTTCGGAATTGGCGCGACGCTGCTGATAAGCGGCACGTTGCTGTTGATCAATCGTCCGGACTGGGAAATGATGCCAGCCTGGATTATGGCTGCCGGTGTGGTTGTCTGGCTTGCTGGCTGGCGAAAAACGCGCTGAATTAGCGTCGCTATCGAGGGATTGCATACGTATAATGCGATCTGACTAATTAATCATCTATCACTGGGGAACACGCATGGGTGGTATCAGTATCTGGCAGTTAGTGATCATTGCCGTCATCGTTGTGCTGCTGTTTGGCACGAAAAAACTCGGATCGATTGGTTCCGACCTGGGCGCGTCAATCAAAGGCTTCAAGAAAGCCATGAGCGATGATGAGAATAAGCAGGAAAAAACCAGTCAGGATGCTGATTTTACCGCTAAATCTATCGCCGATAAGCAGGACGAAGCCAAAAAGGAAGAGGCTAAACGTCACGATAAAGAGCAGGTGTAATTCGTGTTCGACATTGGTTTTGGTGAGTTACTGCTGGTCTTTGTGATTGGTCTGATTGTGTTGGGGCCGCAGCGTTTACCCGTTGCGGTGAAAACCGTCGTGGGCTGGGTGCGAGCGCTTCGCTCGCTGGCAACGACCGTGCAGAACGAGCTGGCGCAGGAGCTGAAGCTTCAGGAATTTCAGGACAGCCTGAAAAAGGTTGAAAAGGCGAGCATGGACAACCTGACGCCGGAACTGAAGGCCTCAATGGACGAGCTGCGCGAAGCGGCTGAATCCATGAAGCGCTCTTACAGCATTAACGATCCTGAGAAAGCGAGCGATGAAGCAAACACCATCCATAATCCGGTGGTAAAAGGCAGCGAAGAGCAGCGTGAAGGTGTGACGCCTTCCAGCGCAGAGCATCAGGCTGCTTCGCCAGAGCAAACGCCGCAGGAGCCCGAAGTGAAAAAGCAACTGTCGCCGGAAGAGCCCGTGGTCAAAACGGCTGAGGTAAAACCCGCCGCGCCCGTTTCCGAATCATCCCCCTCGTCGAGTGATAAAGCGTAAACATGGCAGTAGATGATACTCAACCGCTCATTACACACCTCATTGAGCTGCGTAAGCGCCTGTTAAACTGCATCATTGCGGTTTTCCTCATTTTTTTATGTCTGGTCTATTTTGCCAACGATATCTATCAGGTGGTTTCTGCGCCGCTGATTAAACAGATGCCGCTGGGCGCGACGATGATTGCGACGGACGTTGCCTCGCCATTCTTTACACCTATTAAGCTGACCTTCTGGGTGTCGTTGATTGCCTCTGCGCCGGTCATTTTGTATCAGGTCTGGGCATTTGTGGCGCCCGCCCTGTACAAGCATGAACGCAAGCTGGTTATTCCTCTGCTGGTGTCCAGTTCGTTGCTGTTTTATATCGGCATGGCGTTTGCCTATTTCGTTGTCTTCCCGCTGGCCTTTGGCTTCCTGACGCATACCGCGCCAGAAGGGGTACAGGTATCGACGGATATCGCCAGCTACCTCAGCTTTGTCATGGCGCTGTTCATGGCCTTTGGTGTCGCCTTTGAGGTGCCCGTAGCGATTGTCCTGCTCTGCTGGGTCGGCGTGACCACGCCTGACGATCTGCGTAAGAAGCGCCCCTATATCCTGGTGGGGGCATTTGTCGTGGGTATGCTGTTAACGCCACCGGACGTCTTCTCGCAAACCTTACTGGCGATACCCATGTACTGCCTGTTTGAAGTCGGCGTATTCTTTGCTCGTTTCTACGTGGGAAAGGGGCGTACCCGGGACGAAGAAGACGAGCCGTCTGAAGAGACCACTAAAGAATAAAACCAACCGCCCGTCAGGGCGGTTGTCATATGGGGATACGTATGTTTGATATCGGGCTTAACCTGACCAGCGCCCAGTTTGCGCAAGACCGCGATGAGGTGGTGGCGCGCGCCTTTACGGCCGGCGTGAGCGGGCTGTTACTGACGGGAACGAATCTGCACGAAAGCGCGCAGGCACAGCAGCTGGCACAACGCTATCCACACTGCTGGTCCACCGCAGGCGTGCATCCTCATGACAGCAGCCAGTGGACGCATGAAAGCGTTGAGGCGCTTCATCGTCTGGCACAAACGCCAGAAGTGGTTGCCATTGGCGAATGCGGACTTGATTTCAACCGGAACTTCTCGACGCCTGAAGAGCAGGAAAAGGCGTTTACCGCCCAGCTCGCGCTGGCAGCAGAGCTGGAGATGCCGGTGTTTATGCACTGTCGCGATGCGCATGAACGTTTTATGGCGCTACTGGAACCCTGGCTGGAGAAACTGCCGGGCGCGGTGTTGCACTGCTTTACGGGCTCCCGTCAGGAAGCGCTGGATTGCCTGAACCGCGGGCTGTATTTGGGTATCACGGGCTGGGTCTGCGATGAGCGTCGTGGGCTGGAGCTGCGTGAGCTGTTACCTGTTATCCCGGCCGATCGTTTGCTGCTGGAAACGGATGCGCCGTATCTGTTGCCCCGGGATATGCAGCCCAAACCGCCATCACGACGTAATGAACCGGCCTATCTGGGGCATATTGCTGAACGCGTGGCGCACTGGCGCGGAGAAGATGCGCAGTGGCTGGCAGCGCAAACCGATGATAACGTGCGTCGTCTGTTCGGCGTGCAGTTCTAAACTTTGCGGAAATCGGTGTTTTTAACGCTCTGCAACACCTCTTTATTCAACAAGTTGAGCAGCAGCATGGAGCGCGCTTCACCGTCCGGCTCAGAGAAGATGGCCTGTAACCCTTCAAAGGCTCCTTCGGTGATCACCACGCTGTCGCCAGCATAAGGGGTTTCCGGATCGGTAATATCTTCAGGCTGCTGATAAACAGAAAGCTGATGGATAACCGATGACGGTACTCTTGCCGGGTGGGCGCCAAAACGCACAAAATGGCTGACGCCGCGCGTGGCGCTGATCGTTGTGGTGTGGATCACTTCGGGGTCGAACTCGACGAACAGGTAATTCGGGAACAGAGGCTCACAGACGGTCGTGCGTCTTCCACGCTGCATTTTTTCAAGCGTGATCACGGGTGTCAGGCAGTTAACAGACTGACGTTCAAGATGTTCCTGCGCGCGCTGAAGTTGCCCGCGTTTGCAATACAGTAAATACCAGGCCTGCATAATCACTCTTCCCAATGTTCGGGGCGCAAGCATACCAAAACCCTGGCGGGATCGCTAAGGTGATTATAATGGCGAAAAAGAGAGTAAGTCGTGGAAGTTCACGCTAATTTAACAAAATTACAGCATCACGCGGTCTTACGCCGTATAATGAAGCGCTTACAGAGAGGCCATGATTAACTGCATGAAATACCACGATCTACGCGACTTCCTGGCGCTGCTGGAAAAGCAGGGCGAACTCAAACGCATTACGCTTCCTGTTGATCCGTATCTGGAAATGACAGAAATCGCTGACCGCACCCTGCGCGCGGGCGGCCCGGCGTTGCTGTTTGAAAACCCAAAAGGCTACGCCATGCCGGTGCTGTGCAACCTGTTTGGCACACCTCGCCGCGTGGCGATGGGCATGGGGCAGGAAGACGTCACGGCGCTGCGTGAAGTGGGCAAACTGCTGGCCTTTCTGAAAGAGCCGGAGCCGCCAAAAGGGTTCCGCGACCTGTTCGACAAGCTGCCGCAGTTTAAACAGGTGTTGAATATGCCCACCAAACGCCTGCGCGGAGCGCCGTGCCAGCAAAAAGTGCTGGAAGGCGATGCGGTTGATCTGACCAAAATTCCGATCATGCAGTGCTGGCCTGAAGATGCCGCACCGCTGATCACCTGGGGCCTCACCGTGACGCGTGGGCCGCATAAAGAGCGTCAAAACCTCGGCATTTATCGTCAGCAGCTGATTGGCAAGAACAAGCTCATAATGCGCTGGTTGTCCCACCGCGGCGGCGCGCTGGATTTCCAGGAGTGGTGCGCGGCCCATCCGGGCGAACGCTTCCCGGTATCCGTCGCGCTGGGTGCCGATCCGGCAACGATTCTGGGCGCGGTGACGCCCGTTCCGGATACGCTGTCTGAATATGCGTTTGCAGGGCTGCTGCGCGGTACCAAAACCGAAGTGGTGAAGTGCATCTCCAATGACCTGGAAGTACCGGCCAGTGCCGAGATCGTGCTGGAAGGTTATATTGAACAGGGCGAGCTGGCACCCGAAGGGCCGTACGGCGACCACACCGGTTATTACAACGAAGTGGACAACTTCCCGGTGTTCACCGTCACGCACATTACCCAGCGTGAAGATGCCATTTATCACTCCACCTACACCGGTCGTCCACCGGATGAACCGGCGGTGCTGGGCGTGGCGCTTAACGAAGTGTTTGTGCCGATCCTGCAAAAGCAGTTCCCGGAAATTGTTGATTTTTATCTGCCGCCGGAAGGGTGTTCGTATCGCCTGGCGGTGGTGACCATTAAGAAGCAGTATGCCGGTCACGCTAAACGCGTGATGATGGGCGTATGGTCTTTCCTGCGCCAGTTTATGTATACCAAGTTTGTAATTGTCTGCGATGATGACGTCAATGCCCGCGACTGGAATGACGTCATCTGGGCCATCACCACGCGTATGGATCCGGCGCGTGATACGGTGTTAGTGGAAAACACGCCGATTGATTATCTGGACTTTGCCTCGCCGGTTTCCGGCCTTGGCTCAAAAATGGGACTGGATGCCACGAACAAATGGCCTGGCGAAACCGACCGCGAATGGGGTCGCCCGATCGAAAAAGATCCTGCCGTGACCGCGCGAATTGACGCGATCTGGGACGAGCTGGCCATAATGAATAACGGTAAGGCAGAATAAGACCGTTTAGCCCTATAGACTTCCCGACAGAGAGAGCGAATGACAACCTTAAGCTGTAAAGTGACGTCGGTAGATGCTATTACCGACACCGTATATCGCGTCCGTTTGGTTCCTGAAGCGGCATTCTCATTCCGTGCCGGTCAGTACCTGATGGTCGTGATGGACGAGCGTGATAAGCGTCCTTTCTCTATGGCCTCAACGCCAGCAGAGCAGGAATTTATTGAGCTGCATATTGGTGCGTCTGAGCTTAACCTGTACGCGATGGCCGTGATGGACCGCATCCTGAAAGAGCGTGAAATCGTGGTCGATATTCCTCATGGCGAAGCCTGGCTGCGTGAAGACGAAGACCGTCCGCTGATCCTGATTGCCGGTGGCACGGGCTTCTCTTATGTCCGCTCTATTTTGCTGACCGCGCTGGCGCGCAACCCAAATCGCGATATCACCATCTACTGGGGTGGCCGTGAAGAGAAGCACCTTTACGATCTTTCTGAGCTGGAAGCGCTGAGCGTAAATCATCCAAACCTGCGCATTGAGCCGGTTGTCGAGCAGCCGGAAGAGGGCTGGCGCGGGCGCAGCGGTACGGTGCTGACCGCGGTATTGCAGGATCACGGGACGCTGGCCGGGCACGATATCTACATCGCTGGACGCTTTGAAATGGCGAAAATTGCTCGCGACCTGTTCTGCAACGAGCGTGACGCGCGGGAAGATCGTCTGTTTGGCGATGCGTTTGCGTTTATCTGATTGAGAGACCCGCTTCGGCGGGTTTTTTTCGCTCTGGCACGAGCGCTGGTGAAAATTTAACCTTGAAATGGGCGGTGCACTGCCGTTATCCTTGTTCCCGTTAACTTTCGCCCTCAGGAGCACCCCCCAAAAATGAACAAACACGACTGATGAATTTCGATCCTTGCTCAACGCACCGCGTCGGCAGGGGATGTTTTGATTTCATTCAGGAGTGCTTATGGCTCATTTTGCGCAGTCCCCCTCTTTTATTTTGCATCAGGTCACCTGTCAGTTTGCGACGGGCGATAACCTTTTCGGTCCACTAAATCTCTCCCTGGATGCGTCAGTGTGCGCGCTGGTTGGCCGCAACGGCAGCGGTAAAACACGCCTGCTGCGGCTGCTGGCAGGGGTTGATGAACCCGCCAGCGGTCACATTGAGCGCTTTGGAACACACGTCTACGTGGCGCAGCAGCAGGATATTTCTGCGGATACGACTCTTGCCGTACTGCTTGGCTACGACGCGATTTTTGCAGCGCGCACGCGCATCGACAGCGGTCATTATGAACCCGACGATCTCGACACGCTCGACGGCCACTGGGATCTGGCTGAACGGCTGAGCCAGGCGTTTATCGCGGCCTCGCTTCCACCTTTTGACCCGAATAAACCCGCGGCAGAGCTGAGCGGCGGCGAGCGCATTCGTGCCTTGCTGTGCGGCGCATTCACCGCAGATGCTGATTACCTGCTGCTGGACGAACCGACCAACCACCTCGACAGGCAAGGCCGCATGTGGTTCTACGAGCAGCTTTCCCGGTATCAGGGCGGGGTGCTGGTGGCCTCTCACGACCGTGAGTTGCTGGCCCAGGTACCGCGTATCCTTGAACTGAGCGCGTTGGGCTTGCGCAGCTACGGTGGGAATTATGCTGACTATCGAACCCAGCGTGAGGCTGAGCAACTGGCTGCCCGCGCCGCGCTGGAGCATGCTGCCACCGAGCGCAAGCGTACCCGTGCCCGTATGCATAAAGAGCATGACGACAGCCTGCGGCGTTCAGCCAAAACGCTTCGCACGGTCGACAGCCTTAACATCGCCTCGTTTGAACGGGTCAAATACAAAGGGGCGGCGAAAGAACGTATTGGTTCCTGGAAAAAACAGCATAGCGATCAAAATCATGCTCTGAACGCTGCGGTTAACCAGGCACGCGAGCGGGTTGAAGAGGATAACGCGGTGATGTTTACCCTGCCGGGCAGTGAAATCCCGGAAGGAAAACAGGTGCTGGTGCTGGAAGAACTGGTGCTTCCGCACGTGCCTGTCTCCCCGATAAACTGGCGAATGGATGGCCCGATGCGCGTGGCGCTACGCGGGCCGAACGGCTGTGGAAAATCCACGCTGCTGAAAGTGATGTTGGGCGAAACCGCCCCTGTCACGGGAACCTGTAAGGTCTCCGTCAGGTGTGCTTATCTCGATCAGCATCTTTCCCGGCTGGATCTGTCGCAGTCGGTGATAACTCACCTTAGCCTCGGCAATACGCCGCTCGAAGAGGGGGCGCTGCGCACCCGTTTAGCGCAGCTTCAGCTGGGCGCGGAGAAAGTGACACTTCCTCTGGCCGAACTGAGTGGTGGGGAGCGGCTGAAGGCCGCGTTGGCCTGTGTATTGTGGCGTGAAGCGGCAACGCAGCTGTTGCTTCTGGATGAGCCGACCAACCATCTTGATCTGGCCTCCGTTCAGGCCATTGAAACGGCTTTAGCCGATTTCCCCGGCGCGCTGTTGGTGGTGTCGCACGATGAAGCCTTTCTGGCAGGGCTAAAGCTGACGCATGAATTGATATGGGAAGAGTCGGGATGGCGCTGTGAAAGCCTGTAAACACAAGCCCCCGCAAGGGCGGGGGCAAACAAACTTTATCAGGCTAACTGCTTGCGAAGATCAGGGTTTGCCTGGATCAGGCGCATCAGCTTTAGCTCGGCTGGGGTGGGCTTTTCACGTTTTGACTCCCACTCCAGCACCATCGCTACGCTGACACCCATCGCTCTTGCAAATTCATCTGTTTTCAGGCCCGACCCTTTACGTAAACGCTCAAATTCACTAAAAGGATTGGACTTTTGATTCAGGGTAATCGTCGGCGGTACATCTTTAAAAATAATCTGTTCCAGGCTGCTCAGCAGCTCAAACTCAGGATCTTTTAATTCCATTGAGAACTCCTCATAAATCACACATCGGGATCATGAACATCAGAGAGCATGTTAAGAATAGTCCCTAAACCAAACATAGGATCGTCACGGCTGTGATTAATTGTGCGATAACGATCGCTTTACCCGTTTCAGCTATATGGATAGTTATGCTAATTACCTGATTAGTCATATGTAGGAATGAACAGGTATTTTTTTGTAAATAGTCAGTACAAAAACGGGAATACCCGTTTTGCATGAAAACTCTATCTTGCAAGGCTGACCTGGACTATCCTTGTCAGCGTTGGGCACGCGTGTGCCGATGTGCGCTTTTTTGGGTGAAAGGAGTAATAAAATGGCGACAGGAAAGTCCTGCTCTCGCTGGTTTGCGCCTATTGCGGCGTTATTGATGGTGGTTAGCCTGAGTGGGTGTTTCGATAAAGAAGGCGATCAGCGCAAAGCGTTTATCGATTTTCTACAGAATACAGTGATGCGCAGCGGCGAGCGTTTACCAACGCTGACTGCGGATCAGAAAAAACAGTTTGGTCCATTCGTGTCGGATTACGCCATTCTGTATGGCTATTCACAGCAGGTAAGCCAGGCGATGGATTCCGGTATTCGCCCGGTCGTGGATAGCGTGAATGCCATCCGCGTTCCTCAGGATTATCTGACCCAGCGTGAACCGCTGCGCCAGTCAAATGGTGCGCTTGGGGTACTGAGCCAGCAGCTGCAAAATGCCAAAATGCAGGCTGATGCGTCGCGTTCCGCGTTGAAGCAGGGCGAGGATCTCAAACCGGTCTATGACCAGGTGTATGAGAAAGTCGTGACCAAGCCGTCAAACGCCTTGCAACCGCTGATCCCGGCGGCGCAGGTCTTTACTCAGCAGCTGGTTCAGGTGGGTGACTTTATTAGTGAACAAGGTACGCAGGTGAGCTTTGTCTCTAACGGTATCCAGTTCCCGACCTCCCAGCAGGCGAGCCAGTACAACGCGCTGATCGGGCCGCTCGCATCCCAGCATCAGGCCTTTAGCCAGGCCTGGAGCGCAGCGGTCGCTGCTACGGAATAAGAAAAACCCCCGCTTCGGCGGGGTTTTTTTATGCTTGATGAAAATAACGCTTGTCATTCATCTACCACATCGGTATAACTATGTTCGTCGGTTTGTTACACAGACCTAAAGCAGTTTAGTAAAGCAGTCCAGATTGTTATCCATAGATACCCTTCGTAGTGACCCTTCCTTCATCGCTTAAAAATCTGTAACGCAATCCATCAAGCCGGAAGGCACAATATATTTGTTAATAAGGTAATTTCTATGTCTGCTAAAATGACTGGTCTGGTAAAATGGTTCAACGCTGATAAAGGTTTCGGCTTCATCACTCCTGACGATGGCTCTAAAGACGTGTTCGTACACTTCTCTGCTATCCAGAACGATGGCTACAAATCTCTGGATGAAGGTCAGAAAGTTTCCTTCACCATCGAAAGCGGCGCTAAAGGCCCAGCAGCTGGTAACGTTGTAAGCCTGTAAGCTTCCAACCCAGTAGCACAAATTTCAAAAACCCGCCTTCTGGCGGGTTTTTTCGTTTCTACTGTTGTATCTGTGGGTTAACGCAGTTCTTATCCACTTTACCGCCGAGTGCGGCAATCAGGTTATCCACGGCAGTTGCCGCCATGTTGTAGCGTGTTTCGTGAGTCGCAGAGCCGATGTGGGGCAGAGCGACGACGTTCGGCATGGTCAGCAGCGGAGAATCCACTGGCAGTGGCTCCTGTTCAAACACGTCCAGACCGGCGGCGTGTATCTCACCGTTTTGTAGTGCCTCAATCAGCGCCTTCTCATCTACCACCGGGCCGCGACCCGCGTTGATGAAAATGGCCGATTTCTTCATCTTTTCAAACGCCGCTTTTCCGATAAGATGACGCGTTTCATCCGTCAGCGGCAGGATCAGGCAGACAAAGTCGGCTTCCTGCAATAGCGTATCAAGGTCACAATAGCGGGCGTTAAAACGTTCTTCAGCTTCACTATGGTGACGGCGTGCGTTGTACAGGATCGGCATGTTGAAGCCAAAATGCGCGCGCTGTGCCAGAGCCAGCCCGATACGCCCCATACCTACGATACCCAGCGTTTTGCCGTGTACGTCCACGCCGAACCAGTCCGGGCCAATGCTTTTCGTCCACTCGCCCGCTTTCACGCGCTCGGCCACTTCCACCACGCGACGGGCGGTGCTGAGCACCAGCGCCATTAGCGTGTCGGCGACGGTCTCCGTCAGGGCATGTGGCGTGTGCATCAGCAGGATGTTGCGCGCGTTAAGTGCATCCACGTCGAAATTGTCGTATCCCACAGAAACGGTCGAGGTTGCACGAAGCCTCGGCATTTTCTCCAGCAGCGCCGCATCCACCTTTTCGCTTGAACCCAGCAGGCCCTCGGCGCTGGCAAACGCGTCGGCGTGCTGTGCCACGGTGTCCGGGCTCAGGTTCTTCACCCGGGTAACGGTAAAGTGTTCCTCGAGGCGTTTTTGCAAATCATCAGGCAGTGCTTTGTATAAAATGACGGACGGCTTCATGCAAATCTCCGTTGATTTTAAAAGGATTCAGGCGTGGCGTGCGCCGACGGGTAGCTGTTGATTATTAGCAGGCTTAACGATCAGAGTAAGCCATACCGAGGCAAAAAGCGCCACCCCCATAAAGATGTAAGAGGCCGACGGGCTGCCGGTGGCGCCGTTTAGATAGCCCACAAACCACGAGCCAAAGAACGAGCCCAGCGCACCCATACTGTTAATCAGCGCCATCGCGCCCCCTGCGACGTTACGCGGCAGCATTTCCGGGATGATGGCAAAGAACGGACCATACGGGGCATACATCGCCGCACCCGCAATCACCAGCAGCGTATAGGAAGCCCAGAAGTGGTTCGCGCCCACGGCCCAGGAGCCAATGAAGGCAAAAGCAGCGATCAGCAGCAGTGGCCAGACGAACAGCTTACGGTTTTGCAGCTTGTCCGATGCCCAGGAGACGATAATCATCGCGATGGTCGCCGCCAGGTAAGGCACAGATGACAGCCAGCCTACCTCCACCATGCCAAGGTTTTCACCGCCGCTGCGAATAATCGACGGCAGCCACAGCACGAAGCCATACACGCCAATACTCCAGGTAAAATACTGTGCGCACAGCAGGATGACATTCCGGGAGCGGAAGGCTTCGCCGTAGTTACGCACCGCTTTCAGACCTTGTTGCTCTTTATCCAGCTGCGCCTGGAGTGCGGCTTTTTCGTCTTCAGAAAGCCATTTTGCCTGGGCTGGCTTATCTTTCACCAGCACCCACCAGCAGAAGGCCCAGATAATTGCGGGGACCCCTTCGATGATGAACATCTCGCGCCAGCCGAAGGACTGGATCAGATAGCCGGAAACCACCGACATCCACAGCACGGTGACCGGGTTACCGAGTATCAGGAAAGTATTAGCACGTGAACGCTCAGATTTTGTGAACCAGTTGCTGATGTAAATCAGCATTGCTGGCATGACTGCGGCTTCAACCACACCGAGAATAAAGCGAATGGCCGCCAGAGCAGGAATGTTATTCACCACCCCAGTGAGCGATGCACAGGCACCCCATAAGATCAGGCAGATGAAAATGAGTTTTCGCACGCTGCGGCGTTCAGCATAAATCGCGCCGGGGATCTGGAAGAAGAAATAACCCAGGAAGAAAAGGGCGCCCAGCAGGGATGAGACTCCTTTGGTGATCCCGAGGTCATCGTTGATCCCGGCGGCGGATGCAAAACTGAAGTTGGCACGATCCAGGTACGCCAGGCTGTACGTGATAAACACGATTGGCATGATGTACCACCAGCGTTTTACTGCATTGGTCGAACTGTTCATAGGCTTGCCTCTGTTGTTGAGGTTGTTACCGCCGTTGTCTGTAGGGTACACGGTGGCTTAATTATCTGGTGCGGATTGCTGCCCTCACCCTGGCCCTCTCCCATGGGGAGAAGGAATTTAAACGCCGAGCTCTGCTCGTGTTGGTAATCCTTCGCTGTCGCCCTGCACCTGAATCGCCAGCGAACCAATTTTGTTGCCTCGCGCCACGGCCTGCGGCAGCGGTTTGCCCTCCAGCAGGGCGCTAATGACCCCGACCGCAAACCCATCACCCGCGCCCACGGTATCGACCACGTTGTCGACTTTTACCGCAGCGACAGCGCCTTGCTCACCGTCGGCAGTTTTGAACCATGCGCCGTCGGCACCGGTTTTCAGCACCACGGCTTTTACCCCTCTGTTGAGGTAAAAATCAGCAATGCCTTCGGGCGTGCTTTCGCCAGTAAGGATCATTCCCTCTTTTATGCCAGGCAGAACCCAGTCCGCCTGAAACGCCAGTCGGTTGAGTTTCTCAGCCATCTCCGCTTCGCTTTTCCACAGCACCGGGCGCAGGTTAGGATCGAAAGAGATCGTTTTGCCCTGCGCTTTCATTGCCGAAGCCGCGTGATCCAGTAAATCGCACGAGCTGGCCGAGAGCGCCGCCGCCACGCCGCTCAGGTGCAGGTGGCGCGCGGAGGAGAAATACGCGGCGTGATAATCATCCACGGAGAGATGGCTTGCCGCTGAGCCTTTGCGGAAATACTCCACGATGGGATCGGTTCCATTTTCAACTTTAGATTTTAACTGGAAGCCCGTCGGGAAGCGTCCGTCGAGCGTGACGCCTGCGGCATCAATCCCCTCTTTTTTCAGCGAGTCGAGAACGAAATGACCAAAGCTGTCATTGCCTACGCGGCTTACCCAGCCGACATTCAGCCCCAGCCGCGCAAGGCCGGTAGCGACATTCAGCTCAGCGCCAGCCACGCGCTTGATAAAGTGTTCCACCGCGCTCAGCTCGCCCGTTTCGGTGGCGACAAACATCGCCATGGCCTCGCCGATGGTGATAACGTCCAGCGTCTTGTGCATGATTTACTCCTCGCGCAGCAGGTTGACGTAATGGCGGGTGACGGCGGTTAAGTCCGACCCTTCGAGCGGAAATTCGATACCACGTGGCGCATCGACAGGGAGTTGATTAAGCAGATCCCGCCAGCGAGAATCGGCCTGATCCGGCGCGATGGCGCGGAACTGCGCCTTATGCGGGACTGCGGCCTTCACATGAATATAGCTCACGGCGGGAGCCAGCTGACGTGCAGCTTCTTCCGGGGAGTCGCCAACCCACAGCCAGTTGCCCATATCGAACGTCAGCGTGACCGGCAGCGCCATTACCCGGCAGGCGGCTTTGAAGCGCTGCATCGGCGCGAGCTGCCCGCAGTCGGTCTGGTCGTTTTCCACCACCAGCGTCATGCCGCTTTCATCCAGCAGCGCGCGCAAGGCTTCAAGCGGCTGTTTGTCGCTGAAATGACCCAGCGAGACTTTAAGCCACAGCGCATTCAGGGCGCTGGCTTCGCTAAGGTAGCGTGGGAGATCCGGGTTGAGGGTTCCGTCGGGCATAAACAGTGGGGCCGGGGCGGAATAGCACGCCAGTAAACCCAGCAGTTCAATGGATTCGCCCAGCGCAGGCAGGGCCATTAACTCGTCGTTGCTGAAGAGCTCGCGGCGGATTTCAACGCCATCAGCCCCTGCGCCGGCAATAACGGGAAGCATCGCCCTTTGACCGCCTGCCTGTCGCACCCGATCCGCGCCATACGCGGCGGTGACCACCATTATTTTCCTGCTCATTTCCTGACTCCAACGCGTAATCGATAGTATTACGCTAGATGGAACCGGTTCCAAAGGAAAGATCGGGATATCGAATTTATGATCGCTGTCACGAAGGGGAAATTAACGGGCGGTAGAGCCGCGAACTATAAGCTCGCCGGAAAAAACCTGCTCTCGTACGGCGTCGCGGGTGCCTTCTATTCGGCGAACCACTTGTTCAACGGCGGCATAGCCGATCTGCCAGGTAGGTTGTTTGAGGGTGGTAATGCCTACGCCTGCAAGTTCTGCCCACTCCAGTTCATCAAAACCAAGTAAGCCGATATCGCTGCCCCAGTGCAGGCCAATGCGTTTAAGCGAGCGGGCAACCTGAAGCGTCAGCGCCCCGTTGGCGGAGATCACCGCTTTTCGCATACCCCGATGGCGGGTGTGGAACTGGCGCAGAGTATTATCCAGCTGTCCGGCTTCATGCAGGGGGATTTCGGCATTCTCTGCGATCGCGCCGGGATATCGCGCCAGCGTGGCGCGAAATGCAGCCAGGCGGTCGCGGCGGGTGTTAACCATGCCCAGCGGTTCGCTCAGGAACAGAATGGCTTCGAAACCCTGCTCAATCAGGTGCTCGGTGGCGGTGGTGGCCGCCTGGGTGTTATCCAGTCCGACCACATCGCAGGCAAATTCCGGGATTTTGCGGTCAATAAGCACCATCGGCAGAGACGATTGTTGCAGGCGATTTAGCCCCTCTTCGCGCATCCCGACGGCATTCACCACGATCCCTTCCACCTGATAGCTGCGCAGCAGATCGAGGTAGTGCAGCTCTTGGTCAACCTCGTTATTGGTGTTACAGACCAGCGGGGTAAAGCCTTTCTCACGGCACGCCGCTTCAATGCCACTGAGAACATTGACGGAGTAAGGGTTGGTGATATCGGCGATGATCAGGCCAATCAAACGGGTACGACCTCGCTTGAGGCCGCGCGCCATCAGGCTGGGACGGTAGTCAAGATCGGCAATGGCCTGTTCGATTCTTGTGAGCAGCGCATCGGATAGCAGGTGTTTCTCGCCATTGAGGTAGCGTGAAATGCTGGTTTTACCGGTTTTGGCGGCTTTCGCCACGTCGCTGATGGTGGCCCGGGTTGGTTTTCTCATCGCTGATTTCCCTGAAGGTAGTGAGAGTACCTTAGCGGGAAAATCGGACGAATCAAGTAATTTGCCCGGTGGCGCTGCGCTTACCTGGGGTGCGGTCTGGTGCCCTCACCCCAACCCTCTCCCGAGGGAGAGGGTGCAACCACTAAAAACGGCAACGAGCGTTGCCGTTTTACTTTTACCTACTGAATTGGACTCAAAGTGATCTCTACGCGACGGTTCTGCGCTTTACCTTCCGCCGTGCTGTTGCTCGCGATCGGGTTAGCCGGACCCATCCCGCTGGTGCGGATGCGGTTCGCTTCTACGCCCTGGACGATCAGCGAGCTGGCTACGGAATCAGCGCGCTGCTGTGACAGACGCATGTTCAAATCGTGGCTGCCGGTGCTGTCGGTGTAGCCAATCACGTTCACAGCAGTTTTGTTGTACTCTTTCAGCACCGCGGCTACGCCGGTCAGGGTATTCGCGCCTGCTGGTTTCAGCGTCGCGCTGCTGCTGTCAAAGGTCACGTTGTTTGGCATGTTCAGGATGATGTTGTCACCGCTGCGCGTCACGCTCACGCCCGTACCTTTCATTTTGTCACGCAGTTTCGCTTCCTGCACATCCATGTAATAACCCACGCCGCCGCCCAGGGCTGCCCCTGCCGCTGCGCCAATCAGCGCGCCTTTGCCGCGATCTTTCTTGGAGGAGGAGAGGGCGCCAACACCTGCGCCAACCAGAGAACCAATACCCGCGCCAATGCCGGATTTACCCGCTTCGCGTTCGCCGGTGTAAGGGTTGGTTGTGCAGCCTGAAACAGCCAGTGCACCGCTCACCAGAGCGGCAATAACGAGTACGCGTTTTTTCATCTTATTTCCTTAATCCTTTTTATTCTTTGCCACGACGGGCGTGGCAGTGGATTATGACGTCCGGATACGGAGAAAATTCCATAGATAACTCTGAAATTTGTCACAAACAATAAACTGCCCCAATGAAAGGCCGTAACACCTGCACGCAACCAGGAGCGCACGCTTTGAGCACCTCAACAAAAACCATTCTGACCGCCGCCCACTGGGGGCCGATGCTGGTCGAAACCGATGGCGATAGAGTGCTGTCGTCTCGCGGGGCTTTGCCTTCGCGCCATCTCAACTCTTTACAGACCGTGGTTCGCGATCAGGTACACAGCAAAACCCGTGTACGCTGGCCAATGGTGCGTAAAGGCTTTCTGGCGTCGCCGGATAAACCGCAGGGCATTCGCGGGCAGGATGAGTTCGTCCGCGTGAGCTGGGATGACGCGCTGGCACTGATCCATACGCAGCATAAACGCATTCGCGACAGCTATGGCCCGTCGTCCATTTTTGCCGGCTCCTATGGCTGGCGCTCGAACGGCGTGCTGCATAAGGCCGCAACCCTACTGCAACGCTATATGAGCCTGGCCGGGGGCTATACCGGCCATCTGGGTGATTACTCGACCGGCGCGGCGCAGGCGATCATGCCTTACGTCGTGGGCGGCAATGAGGTTTATCAGCAGCAGACAAGCTGGCCGCTGGTGCTGGAGCATGCGGAGGTGGTGGTGCTCTGGAGCGCCAATCCGCTCAATACCCTGAAAATTGCCTGGAATGCATCCGACGAGCAGGGCGTTTCCTACTTTGATGCGCTGCGCAAAAGCGGCAAGCGCATCATCTGTATCGATCCGATGCGTTCTGAAACGCTGGATTTCTTCGGCGACAGCGCCGAGTGGATCGCGCCGCATATGGGTACCGACGTGGCGATGATGCTGGGTATCGCCCACACCCTGGTGGAGAACGGCTGGCACGATACGGAATTTCTGGCTCGCTGCACTACGGGCTTCGACAAATTTGCCGACTACCTGACGGGTCAAACCGACGGTATCGCCAAAACCGCAGAGTGGGCTGCGGAGATTTGCGGCGTTGATGCTGCTAAAATCCGCGAACTGGCGGCGTTATTCCATAGCCATGTCACGATGCTCATGTCAGGCTGGGGAATGCAGCGCCAGCAGTTTGGCGAGCAGAAGCACTGGATGCTGGTGACGCTCGCCGCGATGCTCGGGCAGATTGGCACCCCCGGCGGCGGTTTTGGCCTTTCCTATCACTTTGCTAACGGCGGCAATCCGACGCGTAAAGCGGCGGTACTGGCTTCCATGCAGGGCTCGGTGCAGGGTGGCGTGGACGCAGTGGATAAAATTCCTGTGGCACGAATTGTTGAAGCGCTGGAGAACCCAGGCGGGTTTTATCAGCACAACGGTCAGGATCGCCATTTCCCGGATATTAAGTTTGTCTGGTGGGCGGGTGGAGCCAACTTCACCCATCACCAGGATACCAACCGCCTGATCCGTGCCTGGCAAAAACCGGAGCTGGTGGTGATCTCGGAGTGCTTCTGGACCGCGTCAGCCAAACATGCCGACATCGTGTTGCCCGCCACGACCTCGTTCGAGCGTAACGATCTCACGATGACCGGAGATTACAGCAATCAGCATATGGTGCCGATGCAGCGCGTCGTGGCTCCCCGGGATGAAGCGCGGGATGATTTTGACGTTTTTGCCGACCTGAGTGAAATGTGGGAAGCGGGCGGGCGCGAGCGTTTCACCGAGGGTAAAACGGATCTGCAATGGCTGGAAACATTTTACCAGATTGCCAGCCAGCGCGGGGCTGCACAGGGCGTGACGTTGCCGCCATTTGCTGAATTCTGGGAAGCAAACCAACTCTTCGAAATGCCCGAAAGCGAGCAGAACGCGCGGTTTGTACGCTTCGCTGATTTTCGTCGCGATCCGGAGAATTACCCGTTAAAAACAGAAAGCGGAAAGATTGTGATCTATAGCGAACGTATCGCCAGCTATGGCTACGCGGACTGTCCACCGCATCCGGCATGGCTGGAGCCGGATGAATGGCATGGCAATGCGCAGCCGGGGCAGCTTCAGCTGCTGTCTGCCCACCCTGCCCATCGTCTGCACAGCCAGCTAAACTATTCGGCTCTGCGCGAGCAGTATGCGGTGGCCGATCGTGAGCCGATTGCGCTGAACAGCGATGACGCAAAAGCGCGGGGGATTAACCACGGCGATCTCGTCCGGGTCTGGAACGCCCGCGGACAGGTGCTGGCAGGCGCCGT
Source organism: Enterobacter cloacae (assembly GCF_011078175.1). Lineage (GTDB taxonomy): Bacteria > Pseudomonadota > Gammaproteobacteria > Enterobacterales > Enterobacteriaceae > Enterobacter > Enterobacter cloacae_Q. The sequence continues at coordinate 13,936 of NZ_JAALCJ010000007.1, read as the reverse complement.
GGTGAGTGACGGGATCCGCCCTGGCGTTTTCTGCATTCATCAGGGCGCATGGCCTGATCTGGCGCTGGGCGAGGGCGGTATTTGTAAGAACGGCGCCGTAAACGTACTGACTAAAGATCTCCCCAGCTCGAAGCTGGGGAATGGCTGCGCGGGGAATACGGCGCTGGCATGGGTGGAGAAATATGAAGGGCCGGCGCTTACGCTGACGGCGTTTGATCCGCCTGCCAGCTCATGATCCACGTCGGGTGTTGGGTATCGTCCTGCCAGGCGCTGTCTTCAATGCGAAAACCCTGAGCATGATAGAAATTCACCGCCCGCACGTTTTTCTGGTACACCTCCAGGGTTAAATACGGGTAGTGCTGCTGAACGTGGTTCAGCAGCGCACGCCCGATCCCCTTTCCGATGTGTGTCGGGGCAACAAACAATGCCCCCACGAACTGGAACTGCATAACGCTGATAAAACCGCACAGGGTACCGTTTTCCTCCCATACCCAAGTCTGGGCGGCAGGAAGGTAATCATCCCGCACTACCGCTTCATTCCTTTGCCAGTAACTTGCGTCGATAAACGGATGCGCCTCGGTGGTGCTTTCCAGCCACAGACTCAAAAGCGGAGCGGTGTTCTCACTTTGCCATTTGCGGATCATGGTGGCCCTCCGGATGGCAGAAGCAGCCTGTAATGTGATCATTGACCAGCCCGCAGGCCTGCATAAAGGAGTAACAGATGGTGGTGCCAACAAACTTAAAACCGCGTTTTTTCAGCGCTTTCGACAGGGCATCTGAGGCGGGAGTCGAGGTTGGGATATCTGCAAGCGTGGCGGCCTGTGTTACCTTCGGTTCGTTATCCACAAACGACCAGACAAATGCTGAGAAGGGTTCGCCGTTTTGCTCCATCGCCAGATAAGCACGCGCGTTACCCATAATGGCCTGAATTTTACCGCGATGGCGAATAATACCGGTATCCAGAACCAGTCTTTCCACATCTTCATCGGTCATGGCGGCAACCGCTACAGGATCGAAATGGTGGAAGGCTTTGCGGTAGTTTTCACGCTTTTTCAGAACGGTGATCCACGACAGTCCGGCCTGCTGGCCTTCAAGGCAAATCATTTCAAACAGTTTTTTACCGTCGGTTTCCGGTACGCCCCATTCCTTGTCGTGATAATCGATATAAAGCTGATCCTGGCTTACCCAGCCGCAACGTTGCATAGGTTATCCCCCTTCCTGATACGGTAACGCAAAAATTTCAATCTGCCCGGCTTGACGTGCCTGTTAAAGAGACAATAGTTAATACAGGGCTATATGCCCTAATACCTCTTCGAACAATGACATATATTGCCGAATTCGGCTCTTTCTGGAGTCGCTTTTATGATGTTTTCAAAAATCAGTGGTCGCCATGCTGCTTCTGGCCTGGTGGGTGCATCAGCCTGCCTGCTTCTTTGTAACACCGCTTTTGCGTGGCAACAGGAATATATCGTTTCAGATGCACAAAATAATACGACGGAACGCTATACCTGGGACGCCGATCACCAACCTCGATATGAAGATATTCTCGCGGAGCGTATAAACCGCTCGCAGAATAGTGCGGGGTTTGCCCTGAGCGATTCCTCCGGTTCGGATGCGGAAACCGTTCTGAGCGTTGGCTGGAATTTTTCCATAGCAGGACATTTCACCACCGGACCCGTAATGGCGTGGCGCACGGATGGCACGCCCCCCGCACCAGTGAATGCGTTTGGTGATACCACCTCCACGCAGTCGCTTACCGATCCCCTCTGGCATGCCAACGTGAACTCGTTGGGGTGGCGTGTCGATACGCAGTATGGTGAGTTACACCCCTGGGCGAAGATAAGCTATAACCAGCAGTCGGAGGAAGAGTATTTGTACACCCTGGGATTAAGCGCCAAATTTTAGGATTGTTACTTTTTTAAACGTTGCGGTAACAGATTTAATACAATAACGGCGAAGCCTGTAGCGATAGTGCTCACTCACTTTTAAGCTTTTTCTTTTCCGGCAAGGTCATTCATTCCTGCTTCCAGGCATTTCATTCCGTTTCTCCTGCATTTCATGCCGTTTTACCCCTGGCGTTTTAGGGTTTTGTTTATCGTGTCCTCAGCGAATTTCCTTAATTTATCTTGCAGGACACTGCCATGAATACATCAACTTATAACCGCACGCGCTGGCTTACGCTATTTGGCACCATCGTTACCCAGTTTGCACTGGGCTCGGTCTATACCTGGAGCCTGTTCAACAGCGCCCTGTCTGATAAGATCGGCGCGCCGATAAGCCAGGTGGCGTTCTCCTTTGGCTTGCTGAGTCTTGGGCTGGCAATTTCCTCTTCCGTGGCGGGCAAACTTCAGGAGCGTTTCGGCGTGAAGCGTGTGACCATGGCCTCCGGGATCCTGCTGGGCGTGGGCTTCTTTCTGACGGCACATTCTAACAATCTGATGATGCTGTGGCTGAGCGCCGGAGTGCTGGTGGGACTGGCGGACGGCGCGGGTTACCTGCTGACGCTGTCTAACTGCGTGAAGTGGTTCCCGGAGCGTAAAGGACTTATCTCTGCGTTTGCCATTGGTTCGTATGGCCTGGGCAGCCTCGGGTTCAAATTCATCGATGCGCATCTGCTGGCCTCGGTGGGGCTTGAGAAAACCTTTATGATCTGGGGCGTGATTGTGCTGGTGATGATCCTCTTCGGCGCAACGCTGATGAAAGATGCCCCGCAGCAGGAAGTAAAAACCGTAAACGGCGTAGTGGAGAATGATTTCACCCTCGCACAGTCCATGCGTAAACCGCAGTACTGGATGCTGGCGGTGATGTTCCTGACGGCCTGCATGAGCGGGCTGTATGTCATCGGTGTGGCGAAGGATATTGCGCAGGGCATGGTAAAGCTGGACGCGGCGACGGCGGCGAACGCGGTAACAGTCATTTCCATCGCTAACCTTTCGGGTCGTCTGGTACTGGGTATTCTGTCTGACAAAATTGCCCGGATCCGCGTGATTACGCTGGGGCAGGTCATTTCGCTGGTAGGGATGGCGGCGCTGCTGTTCGCTCCGCTCAACGAGGCGACATTCTTTGCGGCAATTGCCTGCGTAGCGTTTAACTTTGGCGGCACCATTACCGTCTTCCCGTCACTGGTGAGCGAGTTCTTTGGCCTGAACAACCTGGCGAAAAACTACGGCGTGATTTATCTCGGCTTCGGTATTGGCAGTATTTGCGGGTCGCTGATTGCCTCGCTGTTCGGCGGCTTCTATGTGACCTTCTGCGTGATATTTGCCCTGTTGATTATTTCTCTGGCGCTGTCCACCACGATTCGTCAGCCGCAGCGCGAGGTATATAAAGAAGCACATGCATGATTCTGTAAAAGGGGCCGCAGGGCCTCTTTTTTTTATCGCAATTTCACTTCCGGACTTGTTATTTTGTAAAAATCTTCAACGATCACATTCTCTGCTGCCACTTTTCGTCCTCGCTGTGGTCTACTTATCGCGCTTGTAGACGTTTCTGATAACGGTTTCTCTTGCACCTACTTACTCTGTCTGCTTTCTCAACGAGATTCGGCGGGTCTTTATACCCCTTCCCCCAGGGTTGTTTGCATGAAATATATTAGATCTCTTACCCAGCAAAGATTATGTCTGATGCTGGCTGTCTATATCGGTTTGTTTCTGAATGGCGCGGTGCTGTTCAGAAGAGTGGAAGGTTATTTTGAAAACCTCACCGTAAGAAATGGGATTTTCGCCGCGATTGAAGTGTTTGGTTCTGTACTGGCCACTTTCTTCCTGTTACGCCTGCTTTCTCTCTTTGGCCGCCGCACATGGCAAATTCTGGCCTCGCTGGTGGTGATTATCTCCGCCGCCGCCAGTTATTACATGACGTTCATGAACGTGGTCATTGGCTACGGTATTGTGGCTTCGGTGATGACCACGGATATTGACCTCTCGAAAGAGGTGGTGGGACAAGGGTTCATCATCTGGACGATCCTGACCTGCCTGGTTCCGCTCTTCTTTATCTGGAGTAATACCTGCCGCTATACCCTGTTACGCCAGCTGCGCACTCGCGGGCAGCGCATTCGCAACGTCGCCGTCGTTCTCCTGGCGGGTCTGCTGGTGTGGGCGCCGATTCGCCTGATGGAAAAACAGCAAAAACGCATCGAAAAAGCGACGGGTGTGGATATGCCAAGCTACGGCGGCGTGGTGGCTAACTCGTATCTGCCCTCTAACTGGCTGTCCGCGTTAGGACTTTATGCCTGGGCACAGGCGGACGAGTCCAGCGATGTAAAATCGCTGATTAACCCAACCAAAAAGTTCACCTACCAGGCTCCGGCTGACGGACTGGATGATACTTACGTGGTCTTTGTTATCGGCGAAACGACGCGCTGGGATCATATGGGTCTTCTCGGTTATGACCGCGATACCACCCCGAAGCTGGCGCAGGAAAAAAATCTGGTGGCTTACCGCGGCTACTCCTGCGATACCGCCACGAAGCTCTCGTTGCGCTGTATGTTTGTGCGTGAGGGCGGTGCGAGTGATAATCCTCAGCGCACTCTCAAAGAGCAAAACGTGTTTGCTGTTCTGAAGCAGCTTGGATTTACCTCCGATCTGTTCGCCATGCAAAGTGAGATGTGGTTTTACACCAACACCATGGCGGATAACATCGCCTACCGCGAGCAGATTGGCGCCGAGCCGCGTAACCGCGGAAAGAACGTTGATGACATGCTGCTGCTCTCTGAGATGGAACAGTCGCTGAAAAACCATCCGCAGGGTAAGCACCTTATTGTTCTGCATACCAAAGGGTCACACTACAGCTACTATCAGCGTTATACGCGCGATTTCGCCAAATGGACGCCTGAGTGCGTCGGCATTAACAAGAACTGTAGCAAGCAGGAGCTGGTCAATGCCTATGATAACTCGATTCTGTATGTGGATACCTTCCTCAGCCGGGTGATCGACCAGCTTCGCGATAAGAAGGCGATTGTGATCTACGCGGCCGACCACGGCGAGTCCATCAACGAGAAAGAGCATTTACACGGTACGCCGCGTAAGCTGGCTCCGCCAGAACAGTTCCGCGTGCCGATGATCATGTGGATGTCGGATAAGTACCTGGAAAACCCGGACAAAGCCAAAATGTTTGCCCATCTGAAGCAGCAGGCAGAGATCAAGGTACCGCGCCGTCACGTTGAGCTGTACGACACCATTATGGGCTGTCTCGGCTATACCTCACCGAACGGTGGGATTAACGAAAATAACAACTGGTGTAAACTCCCTGATAACACCACAAAAGCCGCGCAGTAGCTGGTCTGGCGAGAATATCGCCAGTTGAATGGCTTTTTGAAAATAAGGGATTGACGGGGGCGCACCTCAGCAGTAAGATGCGCTCCGCATTCGGCGAGTAGCGCAGCTTGGTAGCGCAACTGGTTTGGGACCAGTGGGTCGGAGGTTCGAATCCTCTCTCGCCGACCACATTCTAAAAAGGGCTAACCGCAAGGTTAGCCCTTTTTGCATTAACGCGTTACCCCGCACGAGTCCTCAAAATACCCCTTAGCCCTGCTTCCCCCTGCCTGCTTGCGGTTTTGTGACATAATCCATTGTATTTTTTTATATATAGTGTGATCTTTTTTCGCGTTGCTTATGGATTACCTCAGCATTTTTCGCTGTGCGTTTTAACGTTCGCGGTATTTAGTGCTCAGATAATCACCATTCTGTAAGAAAATTTACCCATTCTGAATAAAACTTAATCACTGAGTGTTGCGAAATATGAAGATAATTGTGCTGCGTCATGGCGAGTAGCATAAATTTCTCTGCTGAAAACTAACGTTCAGGGTTTTTTTAATCTTTGTTTGCGGTTTCTCACACTCCACGTAAATCCCCGCCACCTGTATTGACGTTTTCACATTCTGTTGACAGATTGTAGGGCACGAGGGGCATTTCAGGGAGGATCTGCGCTGCAACTCAAACGCTCTTCTGAAAGGATTCTCTATCCCTTTTAACGCCTTCGGGCATCTCCGACCGGACCGGGTAAAAAATAAATAAAGGTCAGGCGGCGTAACACAACAAAGCAAAACATCACATTGGAGCACAATAATGAGTATTTCCTTGAAGAAGTCAGGGATGCTGAAGCTTGGTCTGAGCCTGGTGGCCATGACCGTCGCAGCAAGCGTACAGGCAAAAACCCTGGTTTACTGTTCTGAAGGCTCTCCGGAAGGCTTTAACCCACAGCTCTTTACCTCTGGTACCACTTACGACGCAAGCTCTGTACCGATCTATAACCGTCTGGTTGAATTTAAAACCGGCACCACGGAAGTGATTCCTGGCCTGGCTGAGAAGTGGGATGTCAGCGAAGACGGTAAAACCTATACCTTCCACCTGCGCCAGGGCGTGAAGTGGCAGGACAGCAAAGAATTTAAACCTACGCGCGACTTTAACGCCGACGACGTTGTGTTCTCCTTCGACCGTCAGAAAAATGCCCAGAACCCGTACCATAAAGTGTCTGGCGGCAGCTATGAATACTTCGAAGGGATGGGGCTGCCAGACCTGATCGCTGAAGTGAAAAAAGTGGACGATAAAACCGTTCAGTTTGTGCTGACGCGTCCGGAAGCGCCATTCCTGGCTGACCTGGCAATGGACTTCGCCTCTATTCTCTCTAAAGAGTACGCGGACAATATGCTGAAAGCCGGCACGCCGGAAAAAGTGGACCTGAACCCAATCGGTACCGGCCCGTTCCAGCTGCTTCAGTACCAGAAAGATTCCCGTATTCTGTATAAAGCCTTCCCGGGCTACTGGGGTACCAAGCCGCAGATCGACCGCCTGGTCTTCTCCATCACGCCTGACGCCTCCGTGCGTTACGCAAAATTGCAGAAAAACGAATGTCAGGTGATGCCGTATCCAAACCCGGCTGACATTGCTCGCATGAAGCAGGACAAAAATATCAATCTGCTGGAACAGGCAGGTCTGAACGTAGGTTATCTCTCCTTCAACACCGAGAAGAAACCGTTCGATGACGTGAAAGTGCGTCAGGCGCTGACCTACGCGGTGAACAAAGAAGCGATCATCAAAGCCGTTTACCAGGGCGCAGGCGTTGCGGCCAAGAACCTGATCCCACCAACCATGTGGGGCTATAACGACGACATCAAGGACTACACCTACGATCCTGAGAAAGCGAAAGCGCTGCTGAAAGAAGCCGGTCAGGACAAAGGCTTCACCGTTGAGCTGTGGGCGATGCCGGTACAGCGTCCTTACAACCCGAACGCCCGTCGTATGGCGGAAATGGTCCAGGCTGACTGGGCGAAGATTGGCGTACAGGCCAAGATTGTGACCTACGAGTGGGGCGAGTACCTGAAGCGCGCCAAAGCGGGTGAACATCAGGCGGTCATGATGGGTTGGACCGGTGACAACGGGGATCCGGACAACTTCTTCGCGACCCTGTTCAGCTGCGCGGCAGCGAAAGATGGTTCCAACTATTCTCGCTGGTGCTACAAGCCGTTTGAAGACCTGATCCAACCGGCGCGTGCGACCGACGATCACAACAAACGTATCGAACTGTACAAGCAAGCTCAGGTTGTCATGCACGATCAGGCTCCGGCGCTGATTGTTGCTCACTCCACCGTGTACGAGCCAGTGCGTAAAGAAGTGAAAGGCTACGTGGTTGATCCACTGGGCAAACACCACTTCGAAAACGTGTCTGTTGAATAATAAGTAGGGTGTTCTCCCTCTCTCTCTCTGGGAGAGGGCAGGGGTGAGGGGCGTGCATGCATCCCCTCACCCTAACCCTCTCCCGAAGGGAGAGGGAATTTACATTTGTGAGCAATACAGACGTCACGCCACAGGGCGTGCGTCATCAGAGAGAATCCGGGTTATGTTGCAGTTCATCCTCCGACGTCTGGGACTGGTTATCCCGACGTTTATCGGTATCACCCTTCTCACTTTTGCCTTCGTCCATATGATCCCGGGTGACCCGGTAATGATTATGGCGGGCGAGCGTGGTATCTCCCCTGAACGTCATGCGCAACTGCTGGCTGAACTCGGCCTTGATAAGCCGATGTGGCAGCAGTACCTCCACTATATCTGGGGGGTGTTACACGGCGATTTAGGGATTTCACTGAAAAGCCGTCTTCCGGTGTGGGACGAGTTCGTACCGCGTTTTAAAGCGACGCTGGAACTCGGTATTTGCGCCATGATCTTCGCGACCGCGGTGGGTATTCCCGTTGGCGTACTGGCTGCCGTTAAGCGTGGCTCTATTTTCGACCACACCGCCGTTGGCCTGGCGCTGACCGGTTACTCCATGCCTATCTTTTGGTGGGGCATGATGCTGATCATGCTGGTCTCGGTGCAGTGGAACCTGACGCCGGTCTCCGGTCGCGTCAGCGATATGGTCTTCCTGGACGACACCAACCCGTTAACCGGCTTTATGCTGATTGATACGGCGATCTGGGGCGAAGAGGGCAACTTCATTGATGCGGTTGCGCACATGATCCTGCCTGCCATGGTGCTGGGCACCATCCCTCTGGCGGTGATCGTGCGTATGACCCGTTCTTCCATGCTGGAAGTGCTGGGCGAAGATTATATTCGTACTGCCCGCGCCAAAGGCCTGACCCGTATGCGCGTCATCATCATTCATGCCCTGCGCAACGCCATGCTGCCGGTAGTGACCGTTATCGGTTTGCAGGTGGGGACGTTGCTGGCGGGGGCGATTCTGACCGAAACCATCTTCTCCTGGCCGGGTCTTGGACGCTGGTTGATTGATGCGCTGCAACGCCGTGACTATCCGGTTGTGCAGGGTGGTGTACTGCTGGTCGCGACGATGATTATCCTCGTCAACCTGCTGGTCGATTTGCTGTACGGCGTGGTGAACCCGCGTATTCGTCATAAGAAGTAAGGGGCCATCATGTCACAAGTTACTCAAAATAAAGTGGTCACCGCACCGGTGCCAATGACGCCGATGCAGGAGTTCTGGCACTACTTCAAGCGCAACAAAGGCGCGGTCGTCGGGCTGGTGTATGTTTCCATCATGATCCTGATTGCGGTGTTTGCGAACTTCCTTGCGCCGTATAACCCGGCGGATCAGTTCCGCGATGCGCTGCTGGCACCTCCTGCATGGCAGGACGGTGGAAGCCTGGCGCACCTGCTGGGCACCGACGACGTGGGCCGCGATGTGCTGTCGCGCCTGATGTACGGCGCACGCCTGTCGCTGCTGGTTGGCTGCCTCGTTGTCGTACTGTCGCTGATCATGGGGATCGTACTCGGCCTGGTGGCGGGCTATTTCGGCGGCATCGTTGATAACATCATCATGCGCGTCGTCGACATTATGCTGGCATTGCCAAGCCTGCTGCTGGCGCTGGTGCTGGTGGCGATCTTTGGCCCGTCGATTGGTAACGCCGCGCTGGCGCTGACGTTTGTTGCGCTACCGCACTATGTGCGTCTGACCCGTGCGGCGGTGCTGGTGGAGGTTAACCGCGATTACGTTACCGCCTCCCGCGTGGCGGGTGCCGGTGCGATGCGCCAGATGTTTATCAATATCTTCCCAAACTGTCTTGCGCCGCTGATTGTCCAGGCGTCGCTCGGTTTCTCTAACGCCATTCTTGATATGGCCGCTCTTGGCTTCCTTGGCATGGGTGCGCAGCCGCCAACACCGGAGTGGGGCACCATGCTCTCCGACGTGTTGCAGTTCGCGCAAAGCGCCTGGTGGGTCGTCACCTTCCCGGGTCTGGCGATTCTGCTGACGGTGCTGGCATTTAACCTGATGGGTGATGGTCTGCGTGATGCACTTGATCCCAAACTGAAGCAGTAAGAGGCACGAGATGGCGTTATTAAATGTAGATAAATTATCCGTGCACTTTGGCGACGAAGGCACACCGTTTCGCGCCGTGGACCGTATTAGCTATAGCGTTAATCAGGGCGAAGTGGTTGGGATTGTAGGAGAGTCGGGCTCCGGTAAGTCTGTGAGTTCGCTGGCGATTATGGGGCTGATTGACTACCCCGGCCGCGTGATGGCGGAAAATCTGGAGTTCAACGGTCAGGATCTGAAGCGCATTTCCGAAAAACAGCGCCGCCAGCTGGTGGGCGCGGAAGTGGCGATGATCTTCCAGGACCCCATGACCAGCCTGAACCCGTGCTACACCGTAGGTTTCCAGATTATGGAAGCGATTAAGGTGCATCAGGGCGGCAACAAGAAAACCCGTCGTCAGCGTGCGATCGATCTGCTGACGCAGGTGGGTATTCCCGATCCGGCATCGCGTCTGGACGTTTACCCGCATCAGCTCTCCGGCGGGATGAGCCAGCGCGTGATGATCGCCATGGCGATTGCCTGTCGGCCAAAATTGCTGATTGCGGATGAACCAACAACCGCGCTGGACGTGACCATCCAGGCGCAAATCATCGAGCTGCTGCTGGAGTTGCAGCAGAAAGAGAATATGGCGCTGGTGCTGATTACGCACGACCTGGCGCTGGTGGCGGAAGCGGCACACAAAATCATCGTGATGTACGCGGGTCAGGTGGTGGAGACCGGAAGTTCGCACGATATCTTCCGCGCGCCACGTCATCCGTATACGCAGGCACTGCTGCGCGCGCTGCCGGAGTTTGCTCAGGACAAAGCGCGTCTGGCGTCGCTGCCGGGCGTGGTTCCGGGTAAATATGACCGTCCGCAGGGCTGCCTGCTGAATCCGCGCTGCCCGTATGCCACGGATAAATGCCGAGCCGAGGAGCCAGAGCTGAATCTGCTGGCCGATGGTCGGCAGTCAAAATGCCACTACCCACTCGATGATGCCGGGAGGCCAACACTATGAGTACGCACCAGGCCACCACGCAACAGCCGCTGTTGCAGGCTATCGACCTGAAAAAACATTACCCGGTGAAGAAGGGGATCTTTGCCCCTGAGCGCCTGGTGAAAGCGCTGGACGGCGTCTCCTTTAGCCTTGAACGCGGTAAAACGCTGGCGGTCGTCGGGGAGTCGGGCTGTGGAAAATCCACGCTGGGCCGTCTGCTGACGATGATCGAAACGCCAACCGGCGGCGAGCTTTACTATCAGGGCCAGGATCTGCTCAAGCACGATCCGCAGGCGCAGAAGCTGCGTCGCCAGAAAATCCAGATTGTGTTCCAGAACCCGTACGGTTCTTTAAACCCGCGTAAAAAAGTGGGGCAGATTCTGGAAGAGCCGCTGCTGATTAACAGCAATCTGAGCAAAGAGCAGCGTCGTGAAAAAGCGCTGGCGATGATGGCGAAGGTGGGGCTTAAAACCGAGCATTACGATCGCTACCCGCATATGTTCTCTGGCGGTCAGCGTCAGCGTATTGCCATCGCTCGTGGGCTGATGCTTGACCCGGACGTGGTGATTGCCGATGAGCCGGTCTCAGCGCTTGACGTGTCCGTTCGCGCGCAGGTGCTTAACCTGATGATGGATTTACAGCAGGATCTGGGACTGTCGTACGTCTTCATCTCCCATGACTTGTCCGTGGTTGAGCACATTGCCGATGAGGTGATGGTGATGTATCTGGGACGCTGCGTGGAGAAGGGGACGAAAGATCAGATCTTTACTAACCCGCGTCATCCGTATACGCAGGCGCTGCTGTCTGCAACGCCAAGACTGAAGCCGGATGACCGACGTGAGCGTATCAAGCTGACCGGCGAGCTGCCGAGCCCGCTGAACCCGCCGCCGGGCTGCGCGTTCAACGCCCGCTGCCGTCGCCGCTTCGGCCCGTGCACGCAGTTGCAGCCACAGCTGAAGGATTATGACGGACAGCTGGTGGCCTGCTTCGCGGTCGATCAGGATGAAAACGGCGAAAAGCCGCATGCATAAAGAAAAAAACCGGCGATAAGCCGGTTTTTTTACGTCTGAGGTCTACTTCCGCAAACGAATCTGGTCAACGGCGTGTTTCTCACTCTTGGTGAGGATCAGGCTTGCACGTTCGCGCGTCGGCAGGATGTTCTCTTTGAGGTTGACGTAGTTGATCTCATTCCACAGCCCGGTCGCCACGCTGATAGCCTCTTCTTCAGAGAGCTGGGCGTAGTTGTGGAAGTAGGAATCCGGGTCGGTGAACGCGCCTTCGCGGAACTTCAGGAAGCGGTTGATATACCAGCGTTGCAGCAGATCTTCCGGTGCATCGACATAAATTGAGAAATCGACGAAGTCAGAGACAAACACGTGATGCGGATCGTGAGGATAATCCATCCCGCTTTGCAGAACGTTTAAGCCTTCCAGAATCAGGATGTCGGGCTGCACAACCGTTTTGTCGCCATCCGGGATACGGTCGTAAATCAGATGCGAGTAAACCGGTGCGGTGACGTTAGGCACGCCCGATTTTAAATCAGAGACAAACTTCACCAGGCGGTGCATATCATAAGAGAGCGGGAAGCCCTTCTTCTTCATCAGGCCGCGTTCTTTTAACACCTCGTTGGGATGCAGGAAGCCGTCGGTGGTGATCAACTCCACGCTGCGGTGTTCCGGCCAGCGGCTCAGCAGCGCCTGTAGCACGCGCGCGGTAGTACTTTTACCCACTGCCACGCTGCCCGCAATACTGATGATATAAGGAATACGTTGACCGTTCGTGCCGAGGAACTGTTCCAGAACGGCCTGACGACGCAAGTTGGAGCTAATATAGAAGTTAAGCAAGCGAGAGAGGGGGAGATAGATTTCTGCCACCTCTTCCAGGGAGAGATCTTCGTTTATCCCTTTTAGCCTTGCGATTTCACCTTCCGTCAGCGTCATAGGGACGGAGTCACGCAGGGCTGCCCACTGGCTACGGTTAAACTGAAGATAGGGCGTCATTAACGTTTGCTCTTTTTTGCTCATAAGCATGCTTCTGTGAACCATCACGAAACGGCAGGTGCGGGCTCATCACATAGTTAATTTTGGACAATGGGCAGGAGGTTAACACCAGATGAGAGGAATAATAAGAAAAAATATGGGAAGCGATGCTTAACCGGGCAGGCATTGCCTGGCGCTATAGCGTGCCGAAATCGGATGTTCGTGTTGAATTTTTAACCGCGAGCGGATGAATTTACAGCGGTTACCCCTGGTTTCGAATAAAATGTGAGCGAAAGAACGTTTTATGCAATTTTTTAGTTGCATGACTGCGCAGGTCTCCATAGAATGCGCGCTACTTGATGCCGACTTAGCTCAGTAGGTAGAGCAACTGACTTGTAATCAGTAGGTCACCAGTTCGATTCCGGTAGTCGGCACCATCAAGTCCGGTGGGGTTCCCGAGCGGCCAAAGGGAGCAGACTGTAAATCTGCCGTCACAGACTTCGAAGGTTCGAATCCTTCCCCCACCACCACTTTCTGGCAGCGTCAACGCCGCCAGAGCTGGTTGGAAAAATTGACCAGCTCGAACAGAAAAGAGAGAAATCTCTTTTTTTGTTACAGAAAGAACTGGGTAGCCGAGTTTCAGGATGCGGGCATCGTATAATGGCTATTACCTCAGCCTTCCAAGCTGATGATGCGGGTTCGATTCCCGCTGCCCGCTCCAATACGTGCTGATATGGCTCAGTTGGTAGAGCGCACCCTTGGTAAGGGTGAGGTCCCCAGTTCGACTCTGGGTATCAGCACCACTTCACTTCTCCCTCCCATTTCTCTCTGTTTCAATGTAAATGTATTCAACAGTTCAGGCATTTTCGCCTGGTTGATGTGGTGATATCACCGATTTATCCGTGTCTTAGAGGGACAATCGATGTCTAAAGAAAAGTTTGAACGTACAAAACCGCACGTTAACGTCGGTACTATCGGCCACGTTGACCATGGTAAAACAACGCTGACCGCTGCAATCACTACCGTACTGGCTAAAACCTACGGCGGTGCTGCTCGTGCTTTCGACCAGATCGATAATGCACCAGAAGAAAAAGCTCGTGGTATCACCATCAACACCTCTCACGTTGAGTATGACACCCCGACTCGCCACTACGCACACGTAGACTGCCCGGGCCACGCCGACTATGTTAAAAACATGATCACCGGTGCTGCGCAG
>NZ_JAALCJ010000006.1 GCF_011078175.1 Enterobacter cloacae | reverse complement strand
GCGGGAATAAAATCCCATTCAGACGCCGGATAGATTCAAGCAAGCCAACTTGTCGTCAAAATCGGTGTTGCAAAAACGGGAGTGACCATAGATTCCGTTATTCTCAAGCCGATCTACGGCTATATTCTCGATAAGATCGGCATGAGCAAATATCTGCTCTATTTTGTGGTGATCATGTCGGCCCTGATGGCGCCATTCTTTATTTATGTTTACCAGCCGCTGTTAATGTCTAATACCCTGCTGGGGATTATTATCGGTGCGCTCTATTTAAGCTTTGCCTGGTACGCGGGCGTGGCGGCGTGTGAATCGTATTCTGACCGCTTTAGCCGCTTAAACGGCATGGAGTTCGGGCAGATACGTATGTGGGGATCGCTCGGCTGGGCGGTGGCGTCCTCTTTCTCCGGCCTGCTGTTCAACCTCTCACCGGCGTATAACTTTATTCTCGGCAGCGTGGCGTCGGTGGTGATGCTGATTGTCCTGCTGAGCCTGAAAGTGAACACTAACTCCGAACACGCAGGCGAGGTGCTGACGAAAGAGAAAATCGCCCCGTCAGACGTTTACGCGCTGCTGCGTAACCGCAAATTCTGGGCCTTCTGCCTGTACGTGGCGGGCGTGGCATGGATGATGTTTATCGCCGAGCAGCAGTTCTCGCGCTATTTCGTCACCTTCTTCGATGATATTCATGAGGGCAACGCCGTATTCGGCTATCTCGGAACCGTACAGTCGGGCATGGAATTTGTCATGTATATGGTGGTCCCGCTGTTTGTGAACGTTATTGGCGCCAAGCGCGGTCTGTTAATTGTCGGGCTGGTGGTCGGGGCGCGTCTGATTATTTCCGGCATGTGTGATTCACACCTGTTAATTTCAGTGCTTAAGCCGCTGTACGGTCTGGAAATTTGTCTCCTGCTGGTGTCGGTATTTAAATATATCGCCGAGCATTTCGACAAGCGCGTCAATGCCACCATGTATTTACTCGGCTACCAGGCGATGCTCTACGTGGGCAACGTGGTGGTCTCTTCCCCTGCCGGCTATATGTATGACCGTATTGGCTTTGAGCACACCTATATCATCATGGGCGCAACGGCGCTGACCTTTACCCTTATTTCAGCTTTTACGTTATCCGCCTGCCAGAGCAAATGGCGCGGGTCTCGGGCGCTGAACGTAGCAGAAACGTCAACACGATAATTTACGCCGTCAAAGAAGGAACCGAAATATGTTAAGTCGTATCAAAGAAGAACGTCTGCCTGTTATCGCTGCGCCCGTTGACTCCCGCGCATTCAGCGATGAACTGAATTCGGCGCGCGGCCACGTTCTCGACCTGATTAGCCGTCATTTAACGGAGTTCGGCGACAAATTCCCGGCGGAAACCTGCCGGAACGGTTTTTATCCGCTGACTGACAACGTGGAGTGGACCACCAGCTTCTGGACCGGGCAGCTGTGGCTGGCGTGGGAGATGAGCGGCGAGGAAAAATTCCGCGTAATGGCGGAAAAACACGTGCGCTCGTTTGGCCTGCGCATCGCCGGGCGCAATGACACCAACACCCACGATTTAGGCTTCCTCTACACGCTCTCCTGCGTAGCCGCGTGGCGGCTGACCGGAAACCGCGAGGCGCGCGGCTTCTCGCTGCTGGCGGCGGAAGCCCTGCTGGAACGCTTCCACGAGAAGGCGAAAATCATCCAGGCGTGGGGCGATCTCTCCGATCCGGAGCAGGCCGGGCGGATGATCATCGACTGCAACATGAACCTGCCGCTGCTCTACTGGGCAACGGAGCAGACGGGCGATCCGCGCTTTGCCGACGCCGCAAAAGCGCACGTCATGCAGGCCGCGACGTACCTCATTCGTGACGATGCCTCCACCTTCCACACCTACTATATGGATGTGGTAACCGGCGCGCCGCGCTACGGCAACACCCAGCAGGGATATGCCGACGACTCCTGCTGGTCGCGCGGGCAGGCGTGGGGGATTTACGGCTTCCTGCTGAGCTATATCTATACCGGCGATGAAACGATGATTGCCCTGTCGAAACGGCTGGCGAACTACTTCCTCAATCGCCTGCCGGAAGACTACGTGTGCCACTGGGATCTGGCGCTGGTGGGTACCGACGCACTGCGTGATTCTTCCTCGGCGGCAATCGCGGTGTGCGGGCTGCTGGAGCTGGTGAAACATCTGCCGGTCACAGATCCGGATCGCGAACGTTACCTCGAATGGGCGAAAGGGATTATGTCCTCCCTGACAAAGCACTATCTGATGGGCAAAGAAGAGAAGGGCAACGGGCTGCTTAAGCACTCGGTGTATCACCTGGCGAGCAATAAAGGCGTGGATGAGTGCGCGAGCTGGGGCGATTATTTCTACGTTGAGGCGCTGGTGCGTTTTACGCAGAGCTGGAAACTGTACTGGTAACGGGCAGCGGTATCACCACCCAAGCACCTCTTTAATGGCGCGCCGGTAGGGCGTATCAAGCTGGGCAGGCACGCGGCAAATATAGTCCCGCGCATGGCTGCGGGTCTGTCCGCTGAGGCTGTCGAGATAAGCGATGGCCTCGTCCACGGCAGGAACCCTGCCTTCCTGCGACGCGCTTCTCGGCGGAAGCCCGGTCCAGATGAGCGCCTCAATTCCTCTCTCCCTCGCCCATGTCGAGATCGCTCCCATGTTGCGTCCGGCTATCAGCAGCGAGCCGATACCATCGCAACGATCGTCAGGAATGGCCTCCCGCTCGCGCAGGGCCTGAGTGGCCACGCTCAGCGAAGTCGCATTCAGCCATACCCAAAGCACAGGCAGGGCGGGCGCGTTCATGCAGATGGCGGTCGCCAGTTCGCCGCCATCGCTGACGCGGCAGAACTCGACGGGCAGTGATGGCCCGTCGGTTTGCCACTCACCGGCTACCGGTAGCGCGCCGCTTTTCCAGATTAACGAGCCCCAGCCAAGACAAGCGATTTTCATGCTGTTCCTCTGCGCGACGTGAACCAATAGCCTCAGACGTTATGCCTTAGGAATACGCAGCGTCTGGCCGGGATAGATTTTATCCGGGCTGGAGAGCATTGGGCGGTTAGCCTCAAAAATCTTGTTGTACTGGTTGGCATCGCCGTACACGGTTTTAGAGATGGCGCTCAGGGTATCGCCGGATTTCACCGTATAGTAGGTGGCTTCATCTTTAGCGTCTGTCGCGGTGATATTGTTTTCCACTTCGCTGACGCCAGCGATGTTGCCGACGGCGACCTGGATTTTTTCTTTCTGCTCCTGCGTTAGCCCGTCGCCCGTTACGCTGGCCTTGCCATCGGTGACGTTAACCTGAACCTTATCGGAACCGGGAATGTTGAGTTTCTTGAGGTGCTCGGTGATTTTATCGCTCTGACCCTTATGATCGGTCAGGTTATCCCACAGCTTTTCGCCTGCTTCTTTTACGAAGTTAAAAAGTCCCATTCCATCCTCCTGTTAAACATGAAGTCAGAATAAGCATAGCAGTTGAGTGTTAAGGTGATAAAAAAAGCCCGGTGACGTTAACGCTTACCGGGCCTGGCGCTGTTCTCCCTCTCCCTTGGGGAGAGGGTTGGGGTGAGGGGAAACTTAAACCCCTTGTTCCAGAATACGGATGTGGGTTTCCAGAACGTCCCCTTTCACCGCGTCGCTCCACGCTTTCATATGCGCAGTCTGCAAATGCGCTTCAAGGTGTGCGACGGTTTCCCACTGCTCAACCATGATGATTGAGTCTGGCGCGGTCGCCTGGAAGCTTGCGCTGGTGGCGGCGTCCACCATCGGCGCGTAGCCGTGGCAGCCTTCTTCTTTCAGTACGGTGGGGATGATCTTCGCGAACTCATCCAGTACCGCCTGGCGGTGATGTTGGCCAGGACGCGTACGGATTTCAGCAATAACGGTAAGCATAATTAACTCCTTCTAATTCCAGGCTACCAGTTAAGCAAAAATTTCCGCGAGATGCTTGCGATATTCTGCGATATAGCGCGGGACGTCCGGCATTTTAATTACGTCGTTGACGATAAAGGTCGGCAGCGGCTCCATACCCAGGAACTGATTCGCCTTGTGGAACGGCAGATACGCGCCGTCTACGCCCACGCCTTCGAAGAACTGATCTTGCTCAGTGAACGCTTCAAGCGGGGCATTCCAGGTCAGGGAGAGCATGTATTTCTTGCCCTGAATCAGGCCGCCGGAACCGTATTTTTTAGACGCGTCTGAGCGGGTGCGGCCGTCGCTGGCATACAGCGAACCGTGACCTTCGGTAAACACATCGTCCATGTATTTTTTCACGGTCCACGGTGCGCCCATCCACCAGCCCGGCATCTGCCAGATAACCACGTCGGCCCACAGGAAGTTCTGCACTTCGGCCTTCACGTCGTAATCGCTGTCCGCGCGCACGACCTTAACATCATGTCCGGCGTCGCGCAGGAAACCATCCGCGACCTCGGTCAGGGTGTCATTGAGCTGGCCTTTAGAGTGCGCAAATTCTTTCGCGCCGTTGATAATCAGAATATTGCTCATTATTTGTCCTCGATGCTGAGAGTATGCCGGGTATTCTACGCGCGAGGACGGAGCGGAAAAATAAGCAAAATGTGCAAAGTCTTTTGCGCTCAGCGCAATAATGGCTACCAGCTGACGGTCACCTCAAAGCCCCCTTCCGGCGCATTGCCCAGCGAAACGCGCATCTCGTGTAACGCCGCGATACGCTTGACGATAGACAACCCCAGACCGCTGCCGGTGGCGTCCTGGCCCGGTGGACGATAAAAGCGCTCGCCGAGACGCGCCAGCGCATCGGATGAAATGCCTGGGCCGTTGTCGCGCACCGTAAAGCGTTGGGTATTCAGCGTCACGTCCACCACGCTGCCGCGCGGGCTGTAACGAACGGCGTTGTCCAGCAGGTTACGCGCCAGAAGGCTCAGCAGTAGCGGCTGTCCGTGACGCATCACCTCGGGCGCGTTGATGTTGAGCCGAATATCAATGCCCGCCTGCTGCGCCGGATGCCAGATATCCAGCACCGCGGATTGCAGCAAATCGGCCATCATCACGGGTTCGACGTCATCAAGATTATCCAGTGAATCCAGGCGCGACAGGGTGAGAAGCTGGTCCACCAGCCGGGAGGCGCGGTCGATGCCCGCATGCAGCTGCCCCAGCGCTTTAGACTGCGCCCCGGGATCGTCAAAGGAAAGCTGCGCCACGTCGGTTTGCACCTTCAGCGCGGCCAGCGGGCTGCGCAACTCATGGGCGGCATCCGAGGTGAAGCGGCGCTCGCGGGCCATCATCTCCTGCGTACGGGCGAAAAGATGGTTAAGCGCATCAAGCAGCGGGCGAACCTCCGTCGGCACGCCGTGGGTGGGCAACGTGTCGGTCGCATCCGGCGAGCGCGAGCGCAGGGTCCGCGCCAGATTTTTCAGCGGTTTCAGTTCCCGGCTCAGCAGAACAATCAGCAACAAAAGCATGACGGGCAGCGCCACCAGCCACGGCATCAGCTGCGAGCTGACCACGTCCAGCGCCATATCCTGTCGGTACTCCCACTCCTGGCCAACCACCACGCGGTATTTCCCGTCCGGAGAAGTCAGCCACAGGAAACGCCATTCGTCGCTGTCATCCTGTAACCGACCGTCATCAAACCCGTCCCGGCGGTAAAGGTAAGGTATGTCGCGCCCGTTTTCACCGTCGTTAAGCACCATACTGCCGTCGGCGGTAAAGATCGCGAAGGCCAGCGCATCGTCGTCAAGATGGCCGTGTTTGGCTTTTTTGGGCACCTCGCGCATGCGTTCCGGGGCGCGGAGTTCGTCCACGTCCATCGTCAGCAGCCGTTTGGCAAACAGCATCTGCTGGGTATCGAACAGCTTATCGAGCTTGTCGGTCGTCTGGTGCCAGGCCACCACGCTTGCGGCAAACCAGGCCGCCAGGGACAGCAGCAAAAAGAGGAGCGTCAGGCGCAGCTTCAGGCTCAGGCGTTGGGTCAGTTTCATGCGTCATCCAGGGTATAACCGATGCCGTGAACGGTGCGGATAAATTCGCTGCCGAGCTTGCGGCGTAAATGATGAACGTGGACTTCGACGGCGTTGCTGGAGACGTCATCGTCCCAGTTGTAGAGTTTCTCTTCGATGACCTTGCGCGGCAGCACGCGGCCCGCGTTGCGCATCAGCAGTTCCAGCAGGGCGAACTCTTTGGGTTTGAGCACCAGCGTTTCGCCCTCCAGCGTGGCGACACGGCTTGCCGGATCGAGCGTGACCTTGCCGTGACGCAGCTCGCTGCGCGCTTGCCCGTGGCTGCGGCGCACCAGCGCGTCGAGGCGGGCCGCCACTTCAATCAGCGCGAACGGCTTGCACAGATAATCATCCGCCCCCAGGCGTAACCCTTCGACGCGCTGATTTAGCGCATCCCGCGCGGTCAGGATCAGCACCGGTTCGCTCTTTCCGCTTTCGCGCCAGGCGCGCAGGATCTCAAGCCCGTCGATTTCCGGCAGCGTCAGGTCAAGCACTACGGCATCATACGGCGCGGTGTAAAGGGCCGCCTGCCCGGTTTTCCCGTCGGTAAACCAGTCTACGCTAAAACCCATTTTGCTTAAGCCCGCTTTGAGGCCATCGCCAATGAGCTTGTCGTCTTCTACCAGTAAAATGCGCATATTTCCTCCTTGATGCCGTCAGTAAACCTTCTGCAAACGCCTGCTGTACAGCAAAAATAAATAAATTTTTCCCTTAAGAAGTTGTTAAGGATTACCCTGTTTAATGGACTGCGAAACCACATTAAAGGGAGAGATTAAGATGAAAAAATTCGCTGCACTTGCTGCCATCATGATGATGACTACTGCACCCGTTTTTGCTGCGCAGGGTGGCTTTCACGGCCCATCTGCCGACGAACCTCATCTGCAAACCCAGCAGGGTGGCTTTGTAGATAATAACGCCAACCTCACCACCGCGGTGAAGGTTAAAGAGATGAAAGACGACAGCTGGGTGAAGCTGCGCGGAAACATTACCGAGCGCCTGTCCGATGACCGCTACACCTTCCGCGATGAGACCGGTACGGTCGTTGTCGAAATCGACCACAAGCGCTGGAACGGCGTCACCGCGACCCCGCAGGATAAGTTGGAAATCCAGGGTAAAGTCGATAAAGACTGGAACGAGTTTGAAATCGACGTGAAGCAGGTTATCAAGCTGAACAAATAACCCGGAAAGGGCCGCTTATGCGGCCCTTTTTCTTTGTGACTCAACTCGCCAGATAGGGTAGTATCTGCGGCAATATTGCCTGAAACCCATCGGTTTCTGAGTTGAGGAATCACACGTAATGAGCGATATGGCAGAGCGCCTCGCGCTACATGAATTCACGGAAAACGCCTACCTGAACTACTCCATGTACGTCATCATGGACAGGGCGTTGCCGTTTATCGGGGATGGCCTGAAGCCCGTTCAGCGCCGCATCGTGTATGCGATGTCCGAACTGGGGTTGAATGCCACCGCCAAGTTCAAGAAATCCGCCCGTACCGTCGGTGACGTGCTGGGTAAATACCATCCGCACGGCGACAGCGCCTGCTATGAAGCGATGGTGCTGATGGCCCAGCCGTTCTCTTATCGCTATCCGCTGGTGGATGGCCAGGGGAACTGGGGGGCGCCGGACGATCCGAAATCCTTCGCGGCAATGCGTTATACCGAATCCCGTCTGTCTAAATATGCCGAAGTGCTGCTGGGCGAACTGGGTCAGGGGACCGTCGACTGGGTGCCAAACTTCGACGGTACGTTGCAGGAGCCGAAAATGCTGCCTGCGCGTCTGCCGAACATCCTGCTGAACGGCACGACCGGGATCGCCGTGGGCATGGCGACGGACATTCCGCCGCACAACCTGCGTGAAGTGGCAAAAGCCGCCATCACCCTGATTGAGCAGCCGAAAACCTCGCTGGACGATCTGCTGGATATCGTGCAAGGGCCGGACTACCCGACCGAAGCCGAAATCATCACCTCGCGTGCGGAAATCCGCAAAATCTACCAGAACGGCCGCGGCTCCGTACGCATGCGCGCGGTATGGACCAAAGAAGATGGGGCCGTGGTGATCACCGCGCTGCCGCACCAGGTGTCCGGCGCCAAAGTGCTGGAGCAGATCGCCTCCCAGATGCGCAATAAAAAGCTGCCGATGGTGGACGACCTGCGCGACGAATCGGACCACGAAAACCCGACCCGTCTGGTGATTGTGCCGCGCTCTAATCGCGTGGACATGGAGCAGGTGATGAACCACCTGTTCGCCACCACCGATCTGGAAAAGAGCTACCGCATCAATCTGAATATGATTGGTCTGGACGGTCGTCCGGCGGTGAAAAACCTGCTGGAGATCCTCACCGAATGGCTGGCCTTCCGCCGCGATACGGTGCGCCGTCGTCTGAACCATCGCCTGGAAAAAGTGCTTAAGCGCCTGCATATCCTCGAAGGTTTACTGGTGGCGTTCCTCAACATTGATGAAGTGATCGAGATCATTCGTACCGAGGACGAACCTAAGCCCGCCCTGATGTCGCGCTTTGGCATCAGCGAGACCCAGGCCGAAGCGATCCTCGAACTGAAACTGCGCCATCTCGCCAGACTGGAAGAGATGAAGATCCGTGGTGAACAGAACGAGCTGGAAAAAGAGCGCGACCAGCTTCAGGCGATCCTGGCCTCCGAGCGCAAGATGAACACCCTTCTGAAGAAAGAGTTGCAGGCCGATGCCGACGCCTTTGGCGATGACCGTCGATCTCCACTGCACGAGCGCGAAGAAGCGAAGGCGATGAACGAGCACGACATGCTGCCGTCCGAGCCGGTGACTATCGTGCTTTCCCAGAGCGGCTGGGTACGTAGCGCCAAAGGCCACGATATTGACGCGCCGGGCCTGAGTTACAAATCCGGTGATAGCTTCAAGGCGGCGGTGAAGGGCAAGAGCAACCAGCCGGTAGCATTTATCGACTCCACGGGCCGCAGCTACGCCATTGATCCGATCACGCTGCCGTCTGCGCGCGGCCAGGGCGAGCCGCTGACCGGTAAGCTGACGCTGCCGCCAGGCGCCACGGTTGACCATATGCTGATGGAAGCGGACGATCAAAAACTGCTTATGGCATCGGATGCGGGTTACGGCTTTATCTGTACCTTTAACGATCTGGTGTCACGTAACCGTGCCGGTAAAGCGCTGATCAGCCTGCCGGATAACGCACGCGTCATGCCGCCGCTGATCATTGAGAACGAAAGCGACATGCTGCTGGCGATCACCGCTGCCGGACGTATGCTGATGTTCCCGGTCAGCGATCTGCCGGAGCTGTCGAAAGGGAAGGGCAATAAGATCGTCAGTATCCCGTCAGCGGAAGCGGCAAAAGGCGAAGATAGCCTCGCGCATCTCTTCCTGCTGCCGCCGCAGAGCACCCTGACCATTCATGTCGGCAAGCGTAAGATCAAACTGCGTCCGGAAGAGTTGCAGAAGGTGGTGGGCGAGCGTGGACGTCGTGGCTCACTGATGCGCGGCCTCCAGCGAATCGACCGCGTGGAGATTGATTCGCCGATGCGCAACAAAGCCGACGATAGCGAAGAGTAACCTGTTTTATCCCCCCTCTTTTCGGAGGGGGAATTACCATAAAATTTCCCGTAAAAACGTTGTTAATTCGTGCGTTGCGATTAACAATACGCGCTCGTAATAAAGTCCTTACCTGGCCACAGGTGAAGTATAATTGTCAGCTGTCAGGGCTTCAGAGGTCGCTATGCTATACATTGTTCGTCTCATTCTTACCGTTATTTACTGCATTCTGGTCTGTATTTTCGGATCGATTTATTGCCTGTTCAGCCCGCGTAACCCAAAACATGTTGCGACGTTTGGTCACATGTTTGGTCGTCTTGCGCCGCTGTTTGGCCTGAAGGTTGAAAAGCGTCTGCCAGAAGGGGCGGAGAATTTCGGTAACGCCATCTATATCGCTAACCATCAGAACAACTACGATATGGTGACGGCCTCAAATATTGTTCTTCCGCCGACCGTAACCGTGGGTAAAAAGAGCCTGCTGTGGATCCCGTTTTTCGGCCAGCTGTACTGGCTCACCGGTAATTTGCTGATTGACCGTAACAACCGCGCCAAAGCGCATGGCACCATTGCGGAAGTGGTGGATCAGTTTAAAAAGCGCCGGATCTCAATCTGGATGTTCCCGGAGGGGACGCGCAGCCGTGGTCGTGGCCTGCTGCCATTCAAGACCGGTGCGTTTCATGCTGCAATTGCGGCGGGCGTTCCAATTATTCCCGTGTGCGTTTCCAATACATCGAATAAGATTAATCTTAATCGTTTCAATAACGGACTGGTGATTGTCGAAATGCTGCCGCCGGTGGATACCTCTAAATACGGTAAAGACCAGGTGCGCGAGCTGGCCACACACTGCCGCGAGCTCATGGCTCAGCATATTGCGCAGCTCGATAAAGAAGTTGCAGAGCGAGAAGCCGCCGGTAAGATTTAACCCGGTGTCGTTTAAGGGAAAACGAATTCCCGCGTTGTTAGTCGTTTCAGATGGAGCTTATATGTCACTCAGTCGGCGTCAGTTTATTCAGGCTTCGGGTATCGCCCTTTGTGCGGGTGCGATGCCGCGGACAGCCAGCGCCGCCGGGCAGCAACAGCCGCTGCCTATTCCGCCGTTGATTGAATCCCGTCGCGGACAGCCGCTATTCCTCACGCTTCAGCGTAGCCACTGGTCCTTTACCCAGGGAACGCGCGCGCAGGTATGGGGCATTAACGGACGTTACCTTGGTCCGACCATTCGCGTGTGGAATGGCGATGACGTTAAGCTCATTTACAGTAACCGTACAACGGAAAATGTCGCGATGACCGTCAGTGGTTTGCAGGTGCCGGGTCCGCTGATTGGCGGTGCGGCACGCATGATGTCGCCGAATGCCGACTGGGCACCCGTCCTCCCGATTCGTCAGAGCGCGGCAACATTGTGGTATCACGCCAACACCCCTAACCGTACCGCTCAGCAGGTCTATAACGGCCTGGCCGGGATGTGGCTGATTGAAGATGAGGTCAGCAAAACGCTACCGATTCCGAATCACTACGGGGTTGATGATTTCCCGATCATTATTCAGGACAAGCGCCTGGATAACTTTGGTACACCGGAGTACAGCGAGCCAGGCAGCGGTGGCTTTGTGGGCGATACGCTGCTGGTTAACGGCGCGCAAAGCCCGTATGTCGAAGTGTCTCGTGGCTGGGTGCGCCTGCGTCTGCTGAATGCTTCAAACTCGCGCCGCTACCAGTTGCAGATGAGCGACGGCCGCGCGCTGCACGTGATTTCAGGCGATCAGGGGTTATTACCTGCACCGGTGTCGGTGAAACAGCTGGCGCTGGCGCCGGGTGAACGTCGTGAAATCCTCGTGGATATGACCAACGGAGATGAGGTGTCCGTGACTTGTGGCGAAGCGGCAAGCATTGTTGACCGCATTCGCGGCTTTTTTGAACCGTCGAGTGTTCTGGTCTCCACGCTGGTGCTGACGCTGCGCCCGACCGGCCTGTTGCCGCTGGTGACCGACAGCCTGCCGATGCGCCTGCTGCCGCAGGAGATTGTGACCGGACCGGCAGTGCGCAGCCGCGATATCAGCCTGGGCGACGATCCGGGCATCAACGGCGCGCTGTGGGACGTTAACCGCATTGATATCACCGCCCAGCAGGGAACCTGGGAGCGCTGGATCGTCCGCTCGGAGATGCCGCAGTCGTTCCATATTGAAGGGGTGTCATTCCTGATCCGCAACGTTAACGGGGCGATGCCGTTCCCGGAAGACAGGGGCTGGAAAGATACCGTCTGGGTGGATGGCCAGGTTGAACTGCTCGTCTACTACGGCCAGCCTTCCTGGCCGCACTTCCCGTTCCTTTTCCACAGCCAGACGCTGGAGATGATGGACAGGGGATCGGTAGGGCAGATGCTGGTGAATCCGGCGCCGTAAAACGCTTTCTCCCTCTCCCTGTGGGAGAGGGTTGGGGTGAGGGCAACAGCCCGCACAATACCCCTTCATTTCCCCCGATAAACCAGCGTATAATCCCGCTCCTTTTGTCTATTTTTTCTTCGGAAGCATTATGAGCGCTATTTCCCTGATCCAGCCGGATCGTGACCTCTTCTCCTGGCCCCAGTACTGGGCAGCCTGCTTTGGGCCGGCGCCGTTCCTGCCGATGTCCCGGGAAGAGATGGATCAACTGGGCTGGGACAGCTGCGATATCATTCTCGTAACGGGCGATGCGTATGTCGATCACCCGAGCTTTGGCATGGCGATCTGTGGCCGTATGCTTGAAGCCCAGGGCTTCCGCGTGGGGATCATCTCCCAGCCTGACTGGAACAGCAAAGACGACTTTATGCGTCTGGGCAAGCCTAACCTGTTCTTCGGCGTGACCGCGGGCAACATGGACTCGATGATCAACCGTTATACCGCCGACCGTAAACTGCGCCATGACGACGCCTACACGGCCGACAACGTGGCAGGTAAACGTCCCGATCGCGCGACCCTCGTCTACACCCAGCGATGCAAAGAAGCATGGAAAGACGTGCCGGTGATCCTGGGCGGCATCGAGGCGAGCCTGCGCCGTACCGCGCACTACGATTACTGGTCTGACACCGTGCGCCGTTCGGTGCTGGTAGATTCGAAAGCCGACATGCTGATCTTCGGCAATGGCGAGCGCCCTCTGGTGGAAGTGGCACATCGACTGGCCCAGGGCGAACCGGTCAATGAGATCCGCGACGTGCGCAACACTGCAATCATGGTGAAAGAGGCGCTGCCGGGCTGGAGCGGGGTGGATTCCCGCATTATCGATATGCCGGGCAAAATCGACCCTATTCCGCATCCGTACGGTGACGATCTACCGTGCGCGGATAACAAACCGGTTGAGCCGAAGAAAGCGGAAGCCAGGGCCGTGGTGGTGCAGCCGCCGCGTCCGAAGCCGTGGGAAAAAACCTATGTGCTGCTACCGTCCTATGAAAAAGTAAAAAGCGATAAAGTGCTCTACGCCCACGCGTCGCGCATTTTGCACCATGAAACCAACCCCGGCTGCGCGCGAGCGCTCATGCAAAAGCACGGTGAACGCTATATCTGGGTAAACCCGCCAGCGATCCCGCTCTCTACCGAAGAGATGGACAGTGTCTTTGCCCTGCCGTACAAGCGCGTACCGCATCCGTCATATGGCAATAGCCGCATTCCGGCGTACGAGATGATCCGTTTCTCAGTCAATATCATGCGCGGCTGCTTCGGTGGGTGCTCCTTCTGTTCGATCACCGAACATGAAGGCCGTATTATTCAGAGCCGTTCCGAAGAGTCGATTGTTAACGAGATCGAAGCGATTCGCGACACAGTGCCGGGCTTTACCGGCGTGATTTCCGATCTGGGTGGCCCGACGGCCAACATGTATATGCTGCGCTGTAAATCACCGCGTGCGGAGCAGACCTGTCGTCGTCTCTCCTGCGTCTATCCGAGCATTTGCGAGCACATGGACACCAACCACGAGCCGACGATCAACCTCTACCGTCGCGCCCGTGACCTGAAAGGCATCAAGAAGATCCTGATAGCCTCCGGCGTGCGTTACGACATTGCGGTGGAAGATCCGCGCTACATCAAAGAGCTGGCGACGCACCACGTTGGCGGTTATCTGAAGATCGCCCCGGAGCACACCGAGGAAGGCCCGCTGTCCAAAATGATGAAGCCGGGCATGGGCAGCTACGATCGCTTTAAACAGCTGTTTGACACCTTCTCAAAACAGGCGGGGAAAGAGCAGTATCTGATCCCCTATTTCATCTCCGCACACCCCGGAACCCGTGATGAAGACATGGTGAACCTGGCGCTGTGGCTGAAGCAGCGTCGATTCCGTCTGGATCAGGTGCAGAACTTCTACCCGTCGCCGCTCGCCAACTCGACAACCATGTATTACACCGGCAAAAACCCGCTGAGTAAGATTGGTTATAAGAGCGAAGACGTGGTGGTGCCGAAAGGGGATAAACAGCGCCGTCTGCACAAAGCGCTGCTGCGCTATCACGATCCGAAAAACTGGCCGCTGATCCGTCAGGCGCTGGAAGATATGGGGAAAAAGCACCTGATTGGCTCGCGTCGTGATTGCCTGGTGCCTGCGCCAACGCTGGAAGAGATGCGCGAAGCGCGCCGCCAGAACCGCAACACGCGCCCGGCGCTGACCAAGCACACGCCGATTGTGCATCAGCGTTCGAACGGTGGTGCGGGAACGAAGAAGAACGTAAAACGTAAGACCGGTTAAACCTGTAACAATGCCCGGTGGCGCTGCGCTTACCGGGCCTACAGGTCTAACCCTCTCCCCTACGGGGAGAGGGCAGGGTGAGGGGATTACCCGCCAAACTGATCCGGGTCTGGCCCAAGCCGCTTGCCCTGATCCAGCTTCGCAATTTCACCCAGCTCGTCTTTATCCAGGCGGAAATCCCAGACGTCGAAGTTCTCGGCGATACGCGATGGCGTGACCGATTTCGGGATCACCACCAGACCGCTATCCAGATGCCAGCGAATGACGATCTGCGCCGGGGTTTTACCGTACTTATCCGCCAGTTCACGGATGATTTTCTGGTCAAACACCCCTTCGCCGCCCTGGGCCAGCGGGCTCCAGGATTCGGTCTGGATCTTGTGCGTGGCGTTCCATGAATGAAGCTGGCGCTGCTGCATGAGCGGGTGAAGCTCAATCTGGTTAATCACCGGCGCGACGCCCGTTTCATCAATCAGGCGTTGCAGGTGATGAACCTGGAAATTACAGACGCCGATGCTTTTTATCAGCCCCTCTTTTTGCAGCTCAATCATCCCTTTCCAGGCATCAACGTAATGGTCGATAGCCGGAACCGGCCAGTGCATCAGATAAAGATCGACAAAATCGAGCTGGAGTTTCTCCAGGCTCTCCTGCAACGCTTCGCGGGGACGCTTTTGATCGTCGTTCCACAGCTTGGTGGTGATGAATAACTCATCCCGGGGAACGCCGGCGCTGGCAAGTGCCTTTCCCACGCCGTCCTCGTTTTTATAGGCGGCAGCGGTATCGATGGACCGATAGCCGACTTCCAGGGCTTTATGAATGGCGGAGACGACCTCGTCGTTACCGGCTTTCCATACACCTAGCCCCAGCTGGGGCATCACGTTGCCGTCCTGTAGCTTGATTACGGTTTGGTTTGCCATTTTTCCTCCTTCAGGTGCTCATCGCCGGAGGGAACCTCCGACGATGTGATGTGCATTAAGTCTGGACGAAATGTCAAAAAACGAAAGTCAGGATCCTAAAAACGCTTAGCGTGCCGCTTCGTAAATACGACGGCTGGCGTCCAGAGTGATGTCGCCGTGCTCGCCGATCTGCGTCATGCCGTGTGCTTCCAGTTTCGCCAGCAGGGCAGGGATGGAGCTGCCGTCCAGGCCGTAGCCAGAGAGACGCGTTGGCACGCCCAGGCTTTCAAAGAATTGACGGGTGGCTTCAATCGCGGCATCAATACGCGCATCGTCGGAACCGTCGGTAATGTTCCACACGCGTTCGGCGTACTGGAGGAGTTTGGCGCGTTTAGCGTCACGTTTTTCGTTCCACAGCGCAGGCAGAACCACCGCCAGCGTCTGGGCGTGATCCAGGCCGTGCATCGCCGTCAGCTCGTGGCCGAGCATGTGGGTAGCCCAGTCCTGCGGCACGCCAGCACCGATCATGCCGTTCAGCGCCTGGGTGGCGGCCCACATCACGTTGGCACGCACGTCGTAGTTTTCAGGCTCTTTCAGCGCTTTCGGACCTTCTTCAATCAGCGTCAGCAGAATGCCTTCCGCGAAACGATCCTGAATTTTGGCATTCACCGGGTAAGTGACGTATTGCTCAACGGTGTGAACAAAGGCGTCGACCACGCCGTTCGCCACCTGGCGCGCAGGCAGGGTATAGGTGTAAACCGGATCGAGGATCGCGAACACGGGCTGAACGTGTTCGTTCATAAAGGCCTGCTTGTCACCGGTGGTTTTACGGGAGATAACCGCGCCTTTGTTGGACTCAGAGCCGGTGGCCGGCAGCGTCAGCACGGAGCCCATCGGGATCGCACTGCTGATGTCGCTGCCGCCCGTTTCCAGAATATGCCACGGGTCGATGCCGTCAGCGTAACGCGCCGCCGCCGCGATGAATTTGGTGCCGTCCAGCACGGAACCGCCGCCCACCGCCAGCAGGAAGGTGATCTGCTCGTCGCGGGCGATTTTTACCGCATTCATCAGCGTTTCATAAGACGGGTTAGGCTCGATACCGCCGAACTCACGTACGTCCAGACCTTCCAGAGCACTGTAAACCTGATCCAGTACGCCGGTTTTTTTTACGCTGCCGCCGCCGTAGGTAATCAGGACGCGGGCGCCCGTCGGGATTTGCGCACGCAGGTCAGCAATAGCGTTTTTACCAAACAGAATGCGGGTCGGGGTATGAAGATTAAAGTTGTTCATGGCGTGTTCCCTGTAGTGGGTAAAAAATTGTGGTGGCGCAGAAGGCAACCTGATGCTGCACATTGTGGCGGGCAGGCGCTGTCCTCTCAATGCACATTTCTGCCGATGTCTTGCCCATTCCTACAACGCGCTGGAGAAATGGTAAGAAAATGCGCACACTGCTAGCGTCGGAAACCGTACCCGGAGTAACTGAAAATGAACCGTGATGCCATCTGCCACCAGCTAACGTCGCAGATTAAAAGACTGATAGATAATGGAAATAATACGGCCGATCTGTTGCCGGATATTCGATTGCTCTACGGTACCCAGCCCGGGACACGCACCCCGGTAATGTATCAGCCTGGCATCGTTTTTCTCTTTTCCGGCCATAAGATTGGCTATATCAACGAGCGTGTGTTCCGTTACGACACCAATGAATATCTGCTTCTGACAGTACCTTTACCCTTCGAATGTGAAACCTTCGCGACAGAGGAGATACCGCTGGCAGGGATCCGCGTCAACGTCGATATCCTCCAGTTGCAAGAGCTGCTGATGGAGATCGGAGAGGACGAACTTTTCCGGCCTTCGATGGCGGCAAGCGGTATCAACTCCGCGACCTTATCGGAGGAAATCCTCTGCGCGATTGAGCGCCTGTTAGACGTGATGGAAAGGCCGCTGGATGCCCGTATTCTCGGCAAGCAGATTATCCGTGAAATTCTTTATCACGTGCTGCTGGGGCCGGGCGGCGGGGCGCTGCTGGCGCTGGTAAGTCGACAAACGCACTTCAGCCTGATTAGCCGCGTGCTGAAGCGCATCGAGAGCCAGTACACGGAAAACCTCAGCGTTGACCAGCTGGCGGCGGAAGCCAATATGAGCGTCTCGGCGTTTCACCATAACTTTAAATCCGTCACCAGCACGTCGCCGTTGCAGTATCTTAAAACTTACCGTCTGCATAAGGCGCGGATGCTGATGATCCACGATGGCATGAAGGCCAGCGCCGCGGCGATGCGGGTCGGGTATGAAAGCGCCTCGCAGTTTAGTCGGGAGTTTAAGCGATACTTCGGCGTCACGCCGGGGGAAGATGCGTCACGTATCAGAACCATGCAGGGAGCCTGAGGGGAAACGGAGGCCGGGTAAGCGGTAGCACCACCCGGCTTATGTTTATGCGCTGCAATACTTTTTCTTAATCACCACCGCAATGGTACCCACCAGTCCGGCAACCAGCAGGAAAATCGGCAGGATCATCAGGAATGTCATCACCTGATCTTCATGGCGCTTAACAAAGGGGATCATGTTCAGCGCGTAACCGAGCGTGGTGACCACGCCGACCCAGAGCAGGGCGCTCAGCCAGTTGAAGAACTGGAAGCGGCGGTTAGAGAGGCCTGAAATACCCGCCATGGTAGGCAACAGGGTGCGAACAAACGCCAGAAAACGCCCGGCCAGTAACGCCAGCAGGCCGTGACGGTCAAACATGCAGGTCGCGCGCTGATGGTATTTATGCGGCAGCTGCGCCAGCCAGCCTTTCACCACGCGGGTATTTCCAAGCCAGCGCCCTTGCAGGTAGCTCAGCCAACAGCCGAGACTGGCCGCAGAGGTGAGGATCACCATTGTCGGTGCGAAGTCCATCACACCCTTGCCGATTAACGCCCCTGCGAGCAGGAGCAGGCTGTCACCGGGTAAAAATGAGGCTGGCAGTAATCCATTTTCCAGAAACAGCGTCGCGAACATCACGAAATAGACAATCCCGACGACATGCGGGTCCGCCAGCGCGGCAAAATCGTGTTGCCAGAGCGCCGTGATGATATTTTGAATAACAGCCATGGACTTTCCTGTGGAACAGCAGATATAACGCTATTGTACTCCCAATTCTGCCTGTCGGGGTTGATCGCAGGCGCATCTTATACAGACTTTTCTGCTTGCGGTGTTCAGAATAATGTCCGGAGAGTACATGTCAGCCTGCACTTTACACGATGCGCTCAAATCCTGCCGATAAATCCGCAATTAAATCGTCCGCATTTTCCAGCCCGATATGCAGGCGGATTAAGGTCCCCTCGAAGTCCACCTCGCCGCCCGGGCGCAGGGCCGCAATCTGCTCCGGCTGATTGGGCAGGATCAGAGATTCGAACCCACCCCATGAGTAGGCCATGCTGAAGAGGGTAAAGTTATCCAGATAGCTTGCCAGCTCGGCGTCAGTCAGGCGCTTTTTAAGAACAAATGAGAACAACCCGCTGCTGCCCGTAAAGTCACGTTGCCAGTATTCGTGGCCCTTGCTGCCCGGCAGCGCCGGATGATTAACGCGCTCCACCTGCGGATGACGCGCCAGCCAATGTGCAATTTGCAGGCTACTTTCGTGATGCTGACGCAGCCGCACGCCGAGCGTACGGATCCCGCGGCTGGTCATGTAGGCGGTATCAGCATCCACCATCTGGCCCATCAGGTAGGCATTTTCACGCAATTGATCCCAGCAGCGGGCGTTAGACACCGCCGTACCGATCATGCCGTCGGAATGGCCAATCAGGTATTTGGTCGCCGCCTGAATGGAGATATCAATATCAAATTCCAGGGCTTTAAACAGCACACCTGCCGCCCAGGTGTTGTCGATCATGATGATCGCTTCCGGCGCTATGCTGCGCACCGCCTTCACGATGGCCGGGACATCATGCACTTCCATGGTGATGGAGCCGGGAGATTCCAGGAACACAACGCGCGTGTTGGGCTGAATAAGCCCGGCAATGTCGGCCCCAATCAGCGGATCGAACCAGCTGGTGGTTACGCCGAGCTTGCTGAGTATTTTGGTGCAGAAATCCTGGCTTGGTTCGTAGGCGGTATTGGTCATCAGGACATGGTCACCCTGTTCTACAAACGCCAGAATGGTATTAGCGACCGCCGCCGCGCCGCACGGGAACAGCGCGCAGCCCGCACCGCCCTCCAGTTCGCACATGGCTTCCTGCAACGAGAAATGGGTTAACGTGCCGCGACGACCGTAAAACAGGCCGCCCTTCGCGCGATTACGGGTGGCGATTTTTTTATCCTCAACGGTATCAAATACCAGCGAAGAGGCGCGCTGGATCACGCTATTGACCGAACCCTGAGTGTATTTCTTACTGCGTCCTGCCTGCACCAGCGTGGTCTCAAGCTGTTTTTTAGTCATGTTCGCTAACCCTATTTTTATACGTCTGGACGTCCAGACTACCACGATTGTCAGAATGTGCATCCGGATGCTTATCGAATAAGCAGAAAATATTATCAAAAATTCGCATAAGAAATTTTTACTGCGTAAGCGCAAGGAAAGTGAGCGAAAATTACGGCACTATGTAAATACTAATGAGAACTACTATCAATTCGACGACGTTTTGATATTATTACGTTCAGATTTTGTGATTTGCGTCCTGGAGATACAGAGTGGGTAATAATTTGATGCAGACGGATCTCTCCGTTTGGGGCATGTATCAACATGCTGACATCGTCGTTAAGATTGTGATGATCGGCCTGATTCTGGCGTCCGTGATCACCTGGGCTATCTTCTTCAGCAAGAGCGCCGAACTTCTTTCACAAAAACGCCGCCTCAAGCGTGAGCAGAAGCAGCTGGCGGAAGCCCGCTCTCTGGATCAGGCTTCTGATATCACCTCATCCTTCCATGCGAAAAGCCTGACTACCCTGTTGGTGAACGAAGCGCAGAACGAGCTGGAACTCTCCGCAGGCAGCGAAGATAACGAAGGCATTAAAGAGCGTACCGGCTTCCGTCTTGAGCGTCGCGTTGCGGCCGTAGGTCGTCATATGGGCCGCGGTAACGGCTACCTGGCGACTATCGGCGCTATCTCCCCGTTCGTCGGCCTGTTCGGTACCGTCTGGGGCATCATGAACAGCTTTATCGGTATCGCCCAGACGCAGACCACTAACCTTGCGGTCGTCGCGCCGGGTATCGCAGAAGCGCTGCTGGCCACGGCTATCGGTCTGGTTGCCGCTATTCCGGCGGTTGTTATCTATAACATCTTCGCGCGCATGATTGGCAGTTATAAAGCCACACTGGGTGACGTTGCCGCGCAGGTTCTGCTGCTGCAAAGCCGCGATCTGGACCTGAACGCCAGCGCCGTTAAACCGGTTCATGCGGCGTCCAAACTGCGCGTAGGTTGATTGTATGGCAATGCGTCTTAATGAAAATCTGGACGATAACGGTGAAATGCATGAGATCAACGTGACGCCGTTTATCGACGTTATGCTGGTTCTGCTGATTATCTTTATGGTTGCCGCGCCGCTGGCGACGGTGGACGTGAAGGTGAATCTGCCTGCGTCCTCCAGCCAGCCGCAGCCGCGTCCGGAAAAGCCTATCTACCTGTCCGTGAAGGCCGATAAGTCCATGTTCCTGGGCAACGACCCGGTGACGGATGCCTCGGTTATTCCGGCGCTGGATCAGCTGACCGGCGGCAAGAAAGACACCACCGTCTTCTTCCGCGCGGATAAAACTGTCGATTATGAAACCATGATGAAGGTAATGGACACGCTGCATCAGGCGGGATACCTGAAGATTGGTCTGGTCGGCGAAGAGAAAGCGGCCGCGAAGTAAAACGAAGGCTTTTGCAGCCTTCCCTGCCGGGTGGCGGCGTCGCCTGCCCCGGCCTGCATTCCGCAACAATCATTGTTGACTCATACTGAAGGCGCCGTCGGCGCCTCTTCATCCAGCGCTACACAGGTCACATTTGAGGTACGGTAGTTGCCTTCCGAGAGTTTCCGGATCAGGCGCAGGGTGGCCGTCTCGCGTGCCAGCAGGTACTGATAGTTCGCCTCCAGTCGCCCGAGGATCTTCTCTTTAAGCTCAGGGCGCTGTTCAATAATGGCGTTCATCACCGCGCCGTAAATCTCTTCTTTGGCCTGCAAGGCATAAATTTCACGACGGTTCTGCCATTTCAGGCGTACCAGCGTGGCCGGAATCGAAACCAAATCCTGCGTAATTCGCGTCATCTCGTCATTTTTTATCTTTTTGAGAGCGTCGAGATTCTGCTTTAAGATAAATTCATCGCTTTTCTTATCATCTAAAGTCAAATAAACGTTATTACCGCTATCATCATTCACGTTAATCTTCCCCCAGGTTATAAAAAATGGGATTGTTTTTTTCACGGGTAATTAAATTAAGCCAAATTTCATCGCCCGCTTCATTTATTTTCTGTGTTTTTTCGGACATTATTTGACTTAACGTCTGGGTATCTATTTCCCCTTCGGCCTGTAAATCATTGAGCAAATGTACCAGGGCTTCAATCTTGATGGCACGAAATAAGCGCTCTTTTAAATGGCGATCGTGCTCTTCCAGCACCATATTACGAGATTTGCCGGTGCGCGAAACACCGATTAATATGTCGGCTTCATAGTCCGAGAGTTTTCTTTTCCCTTGAGTGAAATTCGCCTCTTTATCTGCTTCCGTCGAAGGCTGTTCCACAGGCGTAATGTGGTACTTTGCCGGGACAAGATTGTCGGGCAGCATTTTAATTTCCTTTAATTTCAAAAGGGTGTGGTTGGAAAAAGGGTGAGATTCGTTGACAATATCATGAGGCAATTTTAAAATCAAAAAAAATGGAGCCTACCCATGAACAGCATTTTCTTCACGGTCATAACGTTACTTTTACTGACCGCTGGCGTGCTTTTATTGATGCAAGAGTTTAATAAAACAAAAGTGTCGAAAGACGCCAGTGAACCGCTACAGCCTGAATTGATGTCCAAAGAGGAGGGAGAAGATCATTTCTCCGTATTGATGAATGCCGTGACGCCGGTCTGGTACTGGCGAGTGAACCACGAATATATCGATTTCCTTCATGCGACAATTAAGCGGATGAAAATGGCCGAAATTAATGATACGCCCGGCCTGTTTGACGCGCAGCGTCGTTGTAGCGACCTTAATTCGGCGGTCTATAAATATTATGACAATATCAAAAAGCGCTGTCTGAATGGCGAGAAGGTGTCGTACTCCGATTTAGACGTATTAAATCTACGCCAGTGTTTTCGCGAGTTTAGCCTGGAAGCCTACCCGGAGCTGGTCGCGCTGGTCTGGCCGGAGTATGCGCGCCCGGATGTGGATCCCAACGAGGTATAGTTGAGATATACTGAGCGCTGGTTTCGTTTGCAGACAGGATTTTATGGAACGCTTCTTTGAAAACGCAATGTATGCCTCTCGCTGGCTGCTCGCACCCGTCTATTTCGGTCTCTCCCTGGCGTTGGTCGCCCTGACGATCAAGTTCTTCCAGGAGATTTTCCACGTATTGCCAAACATTTTCTCCGTGGCAGAAGCCGATTTGATCCTGGTTCTGCTGTCGCTGGTGGATATGACGCTGGTGGGAGGATTACTGGTGATGGTGATGTTCTCCGGTTATGAGAACTTCGTCTCTCAGCTTGATATCGCCGAGCACAAAGAAAAGCTCAACTGGCTGGGGAAAATGGACGCCTCATCGCTGAAGAATAAAGTCGCGGCGTCGATTGTGGCAATTTCGTCTATTCACCTGTTACGCGTCTTTATGGACGCGAAAAACGTCCCGGATAATAAGCTGATGTGGTATGTGATTATCCACCTGACGTTTGTGCTGTCGGCGTTTGTGATGGGGTATCTGGATAAGATCAGTAAGAAATAAATTCACCATGCCCCTCACCCTAACCCACTCCCACAGGGAGAGGGAATATCAATCTCCCTCTCCCTGTGGGAGAGGGCCGGGGTGAGGGCAGCAGGCCGCACTATTTATTTATCCGACGATGCCTGCCACAAATTCAGTTCCCCATCCGCCACGTGCTGGTCAATCCGCGTCAGTTCGTCTTCGCTAAAGCGCAGGTTATTCAGCGCCTGAACGTTCTCCTCCAGCTGCTCCGGGCGGCTCGCGCCAATCAGCACCGACGTTACACGCTCATCTTTCAACAGCCAGCTTAGCGCCATCTGCGCCATCGTCTGCCCGCGCGCGTGCGCCATCTCGTTCAGCAGACGAAGGCTGCTCAGGTTGGCTTCCGTCAGCATTTTCTCCGTCAGGCCGCGCACTTTTTTCCCTTCGCGCTGCATACGTGAACCGTCCGGAACACCGTTCAGGTATTTCCCGGTCAGCAGGCCCTGCGCCAGCGGGGTAAAGGCGATACAGCCCGTTCCGTTTTTCTCCAGCGCGTCCAGCAGGCCGCTCTTGTCGACCCAGCGGTTAAGGAGGTTGTAAGACGGCTGGTGGATCAAAAGCGGGATCTTCCACTCGCGCAGCAATTCGGCCATTACCGCCGTGCGTTCCGTGGAGTAGGACGAAATACCGACGTACAGCGCTTTTCCGCTCTGCACCGCGTGGGCCAGCGCGGCGGCGGTCTCTTCCATCGGCGTGTTTTCGTCCACGCGGTGGGAGTAGAAAATATCCACATACTCTACGCCCATGCGTTTCAGGCTCTGGTCGAGGCTGGCGAGCAGGTATTTACGTGAACCGCCTGAACCATACGGCCCTGGCCACATGTCGTAGCCCGCTTTGGTGGAGATGATCAGCTCGTCGCGATACCCGGCAAAATCCTCCCGCAGCAGGCGGCCAAAATTCTCTTCAGCGCTGCCCGGAGGGGGGCCGTAGTTATTGGCAAGGTCAAAATGGGTAATGCCGAGATCGAAGGCCTTACGCAGCAGCGCGCGCTGGGAATCGAGCGCCTGAACGTGACCGAAACTGTGCCACAGGCCCAGCGACAGTGCCGGTAAGCGCAGGCCACTTTTGCCGCAGTATCGGTATTGCATGTTTTCGTATCGGCCGGTGTAAGGGTGCCAGGACATGATGTCTCCTTTCTTGTCGATGAATTTTCGAAACAACGTTTTCATTCTATGCCGACTCGCTAACAAAAAAGTATATTTTCTACGGTATCTGCCGATAACGAGGGTAGTACTCGCCTCTGGGCGAATTCACCCTCACGGCAAGGAATACTCAATGAAGATGCTTCGTAATTTCACCATCCGTTTCGTCATGCTGACGATACTGGGGATCTTTTGTGTCATGTGGGCAGGCGTGGGGCTTTACAGCACCTGGTCTCTGTCTCGTGTTTCTGATGGTAATGATGTTGACCGTCAGCTGGTCCGGCAAATGACGGTGCTGAGCCAGGGCAACGATCAGTATTTCCGTTTCGTCACCCGCCTGAGCCGGGCGATGGAAGTTAAAGCGGCGGGCGGTACGCCGGACCTGGCTCCTGCTCAGCAGGCGCTGGATAACATGAGTAAAAAGCTGGCGGAGATGAAAGCTATCTCCCCGGGCCCGATGGATGAAAAAGTGTCTGCGCAGGTGATTTCTGCCTGGCAGGCACTGCTCGATCGGGGCGTTACGCCGCAGATGGCGCAGGCGAAGCAGGCGACGCTCGAAGGTTATCGTCAGCATGCCAACAACGTCACGCCGCCGCTTAGTCGAGCATTCGGGTCAGCGGCTGAGCACTTCAACAACACCGCGGCGAAGGCGCTCGACAGCACACGCGTAGTGGTCGATGGCCTCACCAGCATGACCCGGACGGTGATTATCACCGCCACGATCGTGGGCCTGCTGATCCTGCTGTTCACCGACCGCTACCTGGTGGCGATACTGGTAAAACCGCTGGATCGTATCCGTCAGCAGTTCCGCCAGATTGCGCAGGGCGATCTCAGCCAGCCGATTGAATCCTTTGGCCGCAACTGCGTGGGGCAACTGGTGCCGCTGCTAAGCGCCATGCAGGACAGCCTGCGGGAGGCGGTCAGCACAATTCGTTCCGGCAGCGAGAATATCTGGCGCGGGGCAACGGAGATCTCCAGCGGGAATAACGATCTCTCCTCGCGTACCGAAGAGCAGGCCGCCGCGCTGGAAGAGACCGCGGCCAGCATGGAGCAGCTTACCGCAACGGTGAAGCTGAACGCCGAAAGCGCGCGCCAGGCCAGCCAGCTTGCGGATGTCGCCTCCAGTACGGCCAGCCGCGGCGGATCGCTGGTGGAAGAGGTCGTGACAACCATGAGCGGCATTTCGGACAGCTCGAAAAAAATCGCTGAAATCACTAACGTTATCAACAGCATCGCCTTCCAGACCAATATTCTGGCGCTTAACGCCGCGGTGGAAGCGGCCCGGGCCGGGGAGCAGGGGCGTGGCTTTGCGGTCGTGGCGGGTGAGGTGCGTAATCTGGCAAGCCGCAGCGCGAATGCGGCAAAAGAGATCGAAGGGCTGATTGCGGATTCCGTTGCCCGCGTGGAGCAGGGGGCGCAGCTGGTGAACGATACCGGCACTACGATGGAAGCGATCCTGCGCGACGTGACGGAGGTGACCGTCATTATGAAGCAGATCGCCACTGCGTCAGAGGAGCAAAGCAAAGGTATTTCTCAGGTAGGCGTTGCCATCACGCAGATGGATGGCGTGACCCAGCAGAACGCCTCGCTGGTGGAGCAGGTTTCCGCCGCAGCCGCAGCACTTGAACGGCAGACCGAAGAACTCCAGCGCTCAGTGCAGAAATTCCGTCTCACCGCGTAATCTCATCGTGTCAGGCCGTCTCTGGCGGCCTGACGTTTATCGCTCTGAATAATCTGTGTCACCTGCGACAGCTGACCAATTTTCACTTCACTTGCCCGCATGAATTTACTTTTGTCGATCAGCAGCAGCGACTGGCTGGCACGGTTCAACAGCAGCGCCTTAAAGCCCGCGTTGTGCCCGGACGGATCCCAGAGGACGCCATGCTCATCGACCCCTTCGCACGAGAAGATGAACAGATCGATCTCCAGCCCTTTTAGCTGCGCCACCAGCGCCGGATTAACATAGCAGCGATACTTACGCTCAAGCGTTCCGCCGGAGCAGATCAGCGTGATCCGCTCGCGCTTTGCCATCTCGTGGCAAATTGGCAGGCTATTGGTAAATACGGTGAGGTCGATGTTCGGTAACTGGCGCGCCAGATGAAAGCAGGTTGAGCTGGCGTCGAGGGCGATGGTCATCCCTTCGCTGATCCAGCCCAGCGCGTGTCGGGCAATATCGGCTTTGTCGGCATAATGACTTTTCAGGCGTGCGCCAAAGGGTTCACCGCTGTCGCGGCTGTCCGGGTGAATCAGACGCGCGCGCCCGTGCTGGCGCAGAAGCTTCCCCTGCTGTTGTAACGACTTTAGATCCCGGCGGATCGTCTCTTTGCTGACGGAGAGCTTTTCAGCCAGCACATCGGTGGTCAGCCAGTCGCTTTTACTCAGCAGGGCGATCAGGCTCTGCTGTCGGGTCGCTTTTAGCGTCTGGTCTGACATACGAGGCTCCTTGCGCACGCGTGCTGACTCATTGTTCTCATCGCGGAAGAAGGGCGGCGAACCGCCCGGTCATTGATCAGGCCTGACGTTTATCTTCCGTCTGGGTATCGAAGTCGCTCGCTGAATGGCGCTCATGCAACTGCTCGTTCAGCTCGCCGTTGGTACGGTTAACAATGCGCCCGCGTTTAACGGCCGGACGATTCGCCACATCTTTTGCCCAGCGCTGCACGTTGGTGTACTTCCCGGCATCCAGGAACTCGGCGGCGTTATACACGCTGCCCAGCGCCACGCAGCCAAACCATGGCCAGACCGCCATATCCGCAATGGTATATTCTTCACCCGCTACGTAACGACCGCGCGCCAGCTGTTTGTCCAGCACGTCGAACAGGCGTTTTGCTTCCATGGTAAACCGATCGATAGCGTACTCAATCTTCACCGGCGCGTAGTTATAGAAGTGGCCAAAACCGCCGCCGAGGAACGGGGCCGCGCCCTGTAACCAGAACAGCCAGTTCAGAGTTTCCGTTCGTCCTGCCGGATCTTTTGGCAGGAAGTGACCAAATTTCTCGGCCAGATAGAGCAGGATATTGCCGGATTCAAATACGCGCGTCGGCGGGGTGGTGGAGTGGTCACGCAGCGCCGGGATCTTCGAGTTCGGGTTCACGTCGACAAAACCGCTGGAGAACTGATCGCCCTCACCAATGCGGATTAACCATGCGTCGTATTCCGCGCCCGTCACGCCCAGCGCCAGCAGCTCTTCCAGCATGATGGTAACTTTCTGTCCATTCGGCGTGCCGAGAGAGTACAGCTGGAGCGGGTGCGCGCCCACAGGTAGCTCTTTCTCGTGCGTAGCGCCCGAGACGGGACGGTTGATATTGGCGAACGCGCCGCCGTTGTTCTGTTTCCATTCCCACACTTTCGGTGGCTGATAGGTGTTATCTGACATGTTGGCCTGCCTTTTTGGTGTTGTGTTGAGGCAGTGTAGCAGGAGATGCAGGAACCGTTTAACGATGCGAGCGTAATGGGCAGGGCGGGTGTATGATAACGCCACCTCTGTCAGTTAATTACAACGTGCAGACGACGACAACCCCACAAAAAAATTGCCGCCTGCCTGTTTTAGGTTGGACACATGCGTAAAGGAACATTAAGCAGTGACGCACCCTTCGGGACGTTATTAGGCTATGCGCCGGGTGGCGTGGCGATTTACTCTTCAAATTACGACAGTCTCGATCCGCGTCGCTACCCGGAAGACGCGGAATTCCGCAGCTATATCGGCAACGAATACATGGGCCATAAATGGCAGTGCGTTGAGTTTGCGCGCCGTTTCCTGTTTCTCAATCACGGGTTTGTTTTTACCGACGTCGGGATGGCGTGGGAGATCTTCTCCCTGCGTTTTTTGCGCGAAGTGGTAAACGACAATATTTTGCCGCTACAGGCCTTTGCCAATGGCTCAAAACGCCCGCCGCAGGCCGGTGCGCTGCTCATCTGGCAAAAGGGCGGTGAGTTCCATGAGACCGGCCACGTCGCCGTCATTACCCAACTGCTGGATGACAGAGTGCGTATTGCCGAGCAGAA
This sequence comes from Enterobacter cloacae, assembly GCF_011078175.1. Classification (GTDB taxonomy): domain Bacteria; phylum Pseudomonadota; class Gammaproteobacteria; order Enterobacterales; family Enterobacteriaceae; genus Enterobacter; species Enterobacter cloacae_Q. The sequence continues at coordinate 315,077 of NZ_JAALCJ010000006.1, read as the reverse complement.
CGTTATTCACTCACCGCTGCCGATGGGGCAGCAGTGGACGCGCGAGCTGCGTCTGAGCGTGAAGGACGGTTGCTATACGCTTCATGACACGTTCAACGATACCGAGATCCTCGGCTGGATGATCCAGACGGAGGAGATCGAACACAGTATTCCTCAGCCGGGGATCGACGGTGAACTGCTGAAAATCAGCGGCGCACGGTTGAAAAACAACCGTCAGTTCGACGGAAAATGGCTCAATGAAAACGACGCCCTGCAACAGGCGTACATTCGCGCCAACGGCCACGTTATCAACAACGATCCCTGCCAGTACTTCACCATTACCGAAAGTGCCGAGCAGGAGCTGATCAAAGCCACCAACGAACTGCACCTGATGTACCTCCACGCTACCGACAAGGTGCTGAAAGACGACAACTTACTCGCGCTTTTCGACATCCCGAAAATCCTCTGGCCACGTCTGCGCCTCTCCTGGCAGTGGCGTCGTCATCATATGATTACCGGTCGTATGGATTTCTGCATGGATGAGCGCGGCATTAAGGTTTACGAGTACAACGCGGATTCCGCCTCCTGCCATACCGAGGGTGGGCTAATTCTTGAAGAGTGGGTGAAAAATGGCTATCGCGGCACTGGCCATAATCCGGCGGAAGGGCTGCTGGAGGAGCTGACCGGGGCATGGAAGCACAGCCACGCGCGGCCGTTCGTCCATATCATGCAGGACAACGATGTCGAAGAGGATTATCACGCGCTCTTTATTCAGCGCTCGCTGATCCAGGCCGGGTTTGAAACCAAAATTCTGCACGGACTGGGGGCGCTGAGCTGGGATGCCGCCGGGCAACTGATTGATGATGAAGGCCGTCACGTCAACTGCGTATGGAAAACCTGGGCGTGGGAAACGGCGATTGAGCAGATCCGCGAGGTGAGCGAAACCGAGTACGCCGCCGTGCCCATCCGTACCGGTCACCCGCAAGGCGAAGTGCGCCTGATAGACGTCCTGCTGCGCCCGGAAGTACTGGTCTTTGAACCGCTGTGGACGGTGATCCCAGGTAACAAGGCGATCCTGCCGGTGCTGTGGCAGCTGTTCCCGAACCACCGTTACCTGTTGGATACCGATTTTGAGGTCAACGATCTGCTCAAACGGACCGGTTATGCCGTTAAACCGATCGCCGGACGCTGCGGGAGCAATATCGATCTGATCGGCGCTCGGGAGGAACTGCTGGACCAGTCCAGCGGCAAGTTTGTTGACCGCAAAAATATCTACCAGCAGCTATGGTGCCTGCCGAAGGTTGACGGCAGGTACATTCAGGTCTGCACCTTTACCGTGGGCGGGAACTATGGCGGAACCTGTCTGCGCGGGGATGAGTCGCTGGTGGTGAAGAAAGAGAGCGATATTGAACCGCTGATTGTGGTGAAGGATAAGTAGTGTACGCAGGGAGGGGCGGGCGAGCCTGCACTCCCTTCGGTTTAGGAATGAGAAATGGAGTTTCAGTGTTAAACCGTATTGATCAGTTTTTGATGGGCCCGCCGCCGATGAACCGTACCGGCGTGTCGCGCTTTGTTATCGAGTTTTTGTGGTTTGGTATAAAGGAACTGCGCGCCTGTTTTTTTGCAGGTCTGTTTTTTATCGCCATCTTCTGTATCCCGCGAACCGGTTTATACGGGATTGCCCGCTATGATGTTTTGCTGCTGATTGCTGTGGCTATCCAGGCCCTCATGGTTCTGACAAAACTGGAAAGTTGTGATGAACTTAAGGCAATAACATTGTTTCATGTTCTGGGTTTCGGCCTTGAACTCTTTAAAACGTCGTCGGCAATTGGCTCCTGGCACTACCCTGAAGCCGGATGGAGTAAAATTGGCGGCGTGCCGCTGTTTAGTGGATTTATGTATGCGGCGGTAGGCAGCTATATTATACAGTGCTGGCGTCTGTTTGATTTAAAAATACGCCACCATCCTCCACTCCTTATGGCGACAACCCTGGCCCTGGCGCTATACGCGAATTTTTTCACACATCACTTTATTGGCGACTATCGCTGGTACATTGTCGCCGTTGCACTGGGCATGTACGGGCGTTCAACGGTGATATTTACGCCTTACCGTCGCGCTTACAAAATGCCCTTACTGTTGGCCTTTGTTCTGATCGGCTTCTTTATCTGGCTGGCCGAGAACCTTGGAACGCTGTTTGGCGTCTGGCAGTACCCCAATCAGATCGGCGCTTGGGCAACGGTGCATGTGGGGAAGTGGGGGGCATGGTCGCTATTGGTCATGATGACATTTACCATCACGCTATTTCTCAAGGATATTAAGAACCGTATTCATATTGCGCGATAAGACGGTTAGGGGGCGAGAGGTAGGGGTTAAACGCCTATAAAGTAAAAACCCGCCTTAAGGGCGGGTTTTCTCAATATTGGTGCCCGGACTCGGAATCGAACCAAGGACACGGGGATTTTCAATCCCCTGCTCTACCGACTGAGCTATCCGGGCAACGGGGCGCATTAAACCCGATCCTCCCTCCGACGTCAACGAAATTTGTTGCTTTCGGTGCAGACTGCACACTCTCTCACCATTTCGTCGCAAACTTAAGCGAAAAAATGCGTCCAGAGCGCGGAAAGCGGCATCGCGAGCAGCAGGGCAGGGAGCATGTTCACCACTGCAAACATCTTAATGCCACAGATGCGCAGCCCTGTCGCCAGCAGCAGCAGGCCGCCGACGGCGGTAAAGTCTGCCATCATCGCTGGCGTTGTCAGCGGCAGGATCAGCGTGGCGCAGGTGGCCAGCGCCAGCTGAATAAGCAGCATCGGCACACAAATCGCGGCGACGGCGATGCCGAGGGTAGTGGCAAAAATGGTGGCAGTAAAGAAATCCAGAAACGCTTTCGCAATCAATATGCTGGGATCGCCGGTCATCCCTTCCTGCATCGAACCGAATATCCCTGTGCCGCTGGCGCAGAACAGAATAACGATCGCGACGTAGTTCTGAATAAACGATTCGTGCATGACGTGCTTCGCCTTCCCCGGTCGGGTAATCAGGTTTTTGGCTTTACCTACTGCGCTGTTTATGCCTTTTTCAAGGTAGCAGAACTCGCCGATCAGCGCGCCGAGCAGGGTCGCCAGTACCATCACCGGCAGGTTGGCGCATTTCACCACTAAAAGGATACCAATCCCTAACGACGCCAGGCCAAAAATAGAGGGCATGGAGACGCGAATACGCTCCGGCAAGCGCTGACTTAATACTGCCCCAAGTACACCGCCCAGCAATACGGCTCCCGCATTGATAAAGGGTCCAATTACCACGTTTAACTCCTGTTATTTAAGCACTGGCATTGCATGATTATGACACGTCCGTCCCTGATTACGCTTAGCTTTGGGAGGCGTAACGCATACTGATTCCTTCTTGCACCTTAAAATAAAAGGTGACATGATTGCGCGAATTTTCTCCTTCCTGTCTCACCGTTCGGTGAGGGTATTTGCGCTTATGAAAACCATGAAAATTGCCGTCAGCCGTGAGCTGGTATCTAAAGTTTCTACGCATCGCGAAAAGGTTATGCTGGATAACACCGACTTCACCGATGTGGCGGCAGTCGTCATTACGGTTGTTGAAAGCTACAGCGGCATTCTCGCGTTGCTGAAGCGGACGGGCTTTCAGTTACCGGTATTTATGTTCTCAACAGAGCCAGGAGAGGTGCCAGAGGGTGTCACGGCGATCATCTCGGGTAAAGCACAGGAATTGCTGGAACTGGAATCTGCCGCCTGCCGGTATGAAGAGAACCTGCTGCCACCCTTTTTTGACACCCTGAGCCAGTATGTGGCGATGGGAAACAGCACCTTTGCCTGTCCTGGACACCAGCACGGTGCCTTTTTCAAAAAACACCCGGCGGGACGGCAGTTTTACGACTTCTTCGGTGAAAACGTGTTTCGTGCCGATATGTGCAATGCCGACGTGAAGCTCGGTGATTTGCTGATCCACGAAGGTTCTGCCAAGCACGCGCAAAAGTTCGCGGCGAAAGTGTTCAACGCGGATAAAACCTACTTCGTGCTGAACGGCACGTCGGCGGCCAATAAAGTGGTGACCAATGCGCTGCTGACCCGCGGCGACCTGGTACTGTTCGACCGCAACAACCATAAGTCCAACCATCATGGGGCGCTGATCCAGGCCGGGGCAACGCCTGTCTATCTTGAGGCAGCCCGTAATCCGTTTGGTTTTATCGGCGGGATTGATGAACACTGCTTTGATGAGGCCTGGCTGCGGGAACTGATCCGTGACGTCGCGCCGCAGAAAGCCGCCGAGGCGCGCCCGTTCCGCCTGGCGATCATCCAGCTCGGCACCTACGACGGTACGATCTACAACGCCCGCCAGGTGATCGACAAGATCGGTCACCTTTGCGACTACATCCTGTTTGACTCCGCCTGGGTCGGCTACGAGCAATTTATCCCGATGATGGCGGAAACGTCGCCGCTTTTGCTGGAACTGAACGAGAACGATCCGGGTATTTTCGTGACCCAGTCGGTCCATAAGCAGCAGGCCGGGTTCTCGCAAACGTCGCAGATCCATAAAAAGGATAACCATATTCGCGGTCAGACGCGTTTCTGCCCGCACAAGCGGCTGAACAATGCGTTCATGCTGCATGCCTCCACCAGCCCGTTTTACCCGCTGTTTGCGGCGCTGGATGTGAACGCCAAGATCCACGAGGGCGAGAGCGGACGCAGGCTGTGGGCGGAGTGTGTCGAGCTTGGCATTGAAGCGCGCAAGGCCATTATCGCCAACTGTAATATGATTAAACCGTTTATCCCACCGGTGGTGGCGGGGCGTCCATGGCAGGATCACCCTACGCAGGTCATTGCCAGCGAGCGTCGCTTCTTTAGCTTTGAACCAGGTGCAAAATGGCACGGTTTTGAAGGCTATGCCCGCGAGCAGTATTTCGTCGATCCGTGCAAGCTGCTGCTGACCACGCCGGGCATTGATGCTGAAACAGGGCACTATACCGATTTCGGCATTCCGGCGACCATTCTCGCCCACTACCTGCGCGAAAACGGCATTGTGCCGGAGAAGTGCGATCTCAACTCCATCCTGTTCCTGCTGACACCCGCCGAAAGCAGCGAGAAGCTGGCGCAACTGGTAGCAATGCTGGGGCAGTTTGAACAGCATATTGAAGACGACACGTCGCTCGCGGACGTGCTGCCGACCATCTATCAGAAATATCCGGTGCGTTACCGCGACTACACGATCCGTCAGCTGTGCCAGGAGATGCATGATCTCTATGTCAGTTTTAACGTGAAGGACTTGCAGAAGGCGATGTTCCGCCAGGAGAGCCTGCCCGCCGTGATGATGAACCCGCAGGATGCAAACCAGGAGTATATTCGCGGTAACGTGGAACTGGTACGCATTCGTGACGCCGAAGGGCGCATTGCCGCCGAAGGTGCGCTGCCATACCCGCCGGGCGTACTGTGCGTGGTGCCGGGGGAAGTCTGGGGCGGAGCAGTACAGCGCTATTTCCTGGCGCTGGAAGAGGGCATTAATATGCTGCCGGGTTTCTCCCCAGAGTTGCAGGGCGTTTACAGCGAGAAAGATGCGGATGGGATTAAGCGGCTGTATGGATACGTATTGAATGTCTGAACGTAGGCCGGGTAAGCGTTAGCGCCACCCGGCCTTTTTTCTGTGCTTTTGTAGGCCCGGCAAGGCGAAGCCGCCACCGGGCACAACACATCAAAGATCAATGCGCAATCGGCTGCGCGCCGTGCGGTTCACGAACGTGCTTGTACTTGAACAGCGCGATGAACGCGAAGAACAGCACCAGCGAGTACGCCGCGAAGATCAGCCACACCGGCTGCCAGTTGGTGATGCCGTTGGTGGTGTACATTTCAACCACTTTCCCGCTCACCACGCCGCCAAGAATACAGCCGAAGCCGTTGGTCATCATCAGGAACATGCCTTGTGCGCTGGCGCGGATTTCAGGCTTCACTTCTTTTTCCACGAACACGGAACCGGAGATGTTGAAGAAGTCGAAGGCGCAGCCGTAAACAATCATCGACAGCACCAGCAGCACGGTGCCGAACGCGCTCGGGTCGCCGTAGGCGAACAGGCCAAAGCGCAACATCCATGCCGCGATACTGATCAGCATGACGTTCTTGATGCCGTAGCGGCTCAGGAAGAACGGGATGGTCAGGATGAACAGCGTCTCGGAGATCTGCGAGATGGACATCATCACCGACGCGTGTTCAACGATAAAACTTCCGGCAAACAGCGGATCGTTATCGAAGCTGTGCAGGAAAGTGTTCCCGAACATGTTGGTGATTTGCAGTTCCGCGCCCAGCAGCATGGAGAAGATGAAGAAGATCGCCATGCGTTTGTTTTTGAACAGCGCGAAGGCGTCCAGACCGAGCATGGTGCTCCAGCTCTGGTTTTTCTGCTGGTTTGAAACCGGAATGGTGGGCAGCGTCAGGGTGAACAGCGCCAGCAGCACGGAGAGCGCTGCCCCAATATACAGCTGCATGTGGCTCAGCTCGAAGCCCGCGAAGCTCACGCCCCACATCGCCATGATAAAGCCGATGGTGCCCCAGATACGGATTGGCGGGAAGTCGGTGACGATATCCAGACCGGCAGATTTCAGGCGGTAGTAGGAGATGGTGTTGATCAACCCAAGCGTTGGCATGTACGCCAGCGAGTTAAGGAGAATCACCATAAACATCGCCCCCGGCGTGGTCACCTCGGCCGCCATAAACAGCGTCCCCGCACCCACCAGATGGCAAAGCATATACAGCCATTTCGCGCTTAGCCATTTATCCGCCACGATGCCCAGCAGCGTTGGCATGAAAACAGCCGCAATACCCAGCGAGCTGTAGACGGCACCGATAGACGCACCATCGAACTTCAGCGTCACAAACATATAGGAGCCGAGTGTAGTCAGCCAGCTACCCCACAGGCAGAACTGCAGAAACGACAAGATTTTAAGCTGCAGCTTAAGGTTCATGTTACTTTCCTCACAAGTGAGCGGGAGATATGTTGTTATAGGAACATTCAGGGTTGTTATTTGATGCAATTTTATCAGCTGGCAACAATATGTTTTGTTACCTCCCGCAAAAAAATGCAATCCACATTAATTTGCAGTCTGGATTGTGATGCAAATAGCATTTTCGTATGGATGGGATGAGATGGGTGCGGTCTGATGCCCTCACCCTGGCCCTCTCCCACGGGGAGAGGGCACTTGAACACCCTCTCCCTGTGGGAGAGGGTAGGGTGAGGGGATGTCGGTTTTAGCGGCGACGGTAGTTCTTCTGTGCCGTATTCACCTTATACAGATAGCGGCGGGATTCCGCAGACGGGTGGCGGGTGGTGAGGGTAGCGTACACATCCCCCGGCGCCATGCTGTTAATAATAGTCGCGGCCTGCACCTTGTCGTTCGAGAAGACGCGCAGCACGCTGCCCGCGCCGCCATTATAGGCGGTGATCACCGCATAGCGACGTGAGGTTGGGTTATCAATCCCGCCGAGATAGACATTGTTCAGCATCGCCAGGTAGGCCGTGCCAGTATCAATGTTGCTTTGTGGATCGAACAGGTAGCTGCGGCTCGGCGTGCCGGATTTCCCCTGCGCGCGGAACACGTCTTTACCGGCGCTGTGCTGTACAACCTGCATCAGCCCCAGCGCGTCGGAACGGCTTACCGCGTAGGGGTTGAACGAGGACTCGGTCTGCATAATCGCCAGGATCAGCGACTCATCCACGCCATACTTGCGCGATGCCTGCCGCACCATGCCCAGATACTTATGCGCACGCTTGTCGAGGTGGTTCGGCACCAGGTTGATGGTGACGCTATAGATCACTTTCAGGCCGTTGGTGCGGCTTTTCAGGCGCGTTTGCAGCAAATAGTCGGCAAATTTCGTGGCGCGGCCTTCCCAGCGAATCGGCTGACCGGTCTGGTCAACGACCTGGCCATAGAGGAATGGCTCTTTGGAGATGGTGATGTCATCGGCATCAGAGTAGAGGTCGATAGACCCCGGATCGTCACCCATTAGCAGGGTTTTGATGATTGCCTGACGTAAATGCGCCGCAGGTTCAGTCCCCGCGATGGTTTCAACCGTAATCGTGCCGTCATCGAAGTTGATGTGGCTACGGGTCTGATAGGCGTCGGTGTATTTAACGTAGTCCTTCGGTCCGGCAATAAGAACTTCGTTAAATCCCCATATGTTCTCGATGTTGTGGGCAAACTGCCCCATCAAAATGTCAAAACCGTTGGTGTCCTTGACCCAGGCTTCGTTGTATTCATCGCCTTTTTTGGAAGAACAAGACACAAGCAACGGCGCAACAAGGGCTAGCGCTAAAAGTTTTTTCATCATTCCGGGAGTGCGTGTTGTGTTTGCTTTGGGGTTGCTGTTGCAGGGCGGCACTGCGCTTACCCGGCCTACAAAACCGTAGGCCCGTACAAGCGCAGCGCCGCCGGGCAGCAGCCGCAGAGTATTATTTTTCCGGTGGCGTATAGCCTTCGATGTGGACGTCTTTACCTTCGAACAGGAAGTTCACCATCTCCTGCTCCAGCAGTTTGCGGTGTTCCGGGTTCATCATGCTGAGCTTTTTCTCGTTGATCAGCATGGTCTGTTTTTTCTGCCACTGTCCCCAGGCTTCTTTGGAGATCTCGTTGTAAATGCGCTTACCCAGGTCGCCCGGGTAGAGCTGGAAATCCTGGCCTTCAGCGTCGCGCTGTAGGAAAGTACAAAAAATGGTTCTGGCCATACTCATTCCTCTTTGTCTTGGCGATGCTAAACCATTGCACCGACACGTAATTGCTGTAACAGGCGCTCCACGGGAGCCGCCAGCCCGACTGATGGCGGTTGCGCTAAGTTATACCAGAGAGCGGTGCCTTCATCCATGCACGACGTGAGTGAGGACACGGGAAGCCACATCGGCACAATATCCAGATGGAAATGGCTGAAGGTATGACGGAACGCGTTGAGTTGCGTCAGGGTATCGGCCGCAATGCCGCGCTGTTCAAGCCATGCCCGAAGTGAGGCTTCATCCTCAAACTGTGGGAAGCAGTATAGACCACCCCACAGGCCACTCGGCGGGCGTTGGGCGAGAAATACCTCGTCGCCATGCTGCATCAGCAGCATGAACCCGGTGCGTTCAGGCAGCGTCTGCTTCGGTTTTTTCCCCGGATACTGCGCCCAGGTGTGGTTTGCATAGGCCACGCAGAGGTTGTTTACCGGGCAGAGTTCGCACTTTGGTTTTGAACGAGTGCAGACCATCGCGCCCAGATCCATCATCGCCTGGTTAAAACGCTCTACCCCCTTCGCCGGAGTGACCGCTTCACTGATCTCCCACAGGCGTTTCTCAACCTCTTTCTTTCCCGGCCAGCCATCTACCGCGTAGCAGCGTGCGAGCACGCGCTTGACGTTGCCGTCGAGAATAGGGAAATGTTTGCCTAAAGAGAGGGAGAGGATTGCGCCTGCGGTTGAACGCCCGACGCCGGGCAAGTCCGCCACCTCGTCAAAGGTCTCCGGGAATTTACCGTTGTGGCGGGTGGCGACCTGCTGTGCGGCTTTGTGCAGGTTGCGCGCGCGGGCGTAATAGCCGAGGCCTGTCCACAGGTGAAGTACCTCGTCCAGCGGGGCGTTTGCCAGATCGGTGATTGTCGGGAAGCGCGCCATAAAACGCTCGAAGTAAGGAATGACCGTCGCGACCTGCGTTTGTTGCAACATCACTTCAGAGAGCCATACTTTGTAAGGCGTTTTTTCAATTTGCCAGGGCAGGGTTTTACGCCCGTATTTGTCGTACCAGTCCAGCACCTGGGCTGAAAATTGAGAGGCTTGCATGGTCATCGATTCGCATAATCAGGGACGCAGATTGCAGCACAGCGTCAATCTGCTGTAAACCGGATCTTTCCCATGCTTGCATAGACGCCTTAACTTTGGATAATGCCCGTTTCCCGAACATTCTCACAAGCAGACAACTCTTTTATGAAAAACGACGTCATTTCACCGGAATTTGATGAAAACGGTCGCCCGCTGCGCCGTATTCGCAGCTTTGTCCGTCGTCAGGGCCGCCTGACAAAAGGGCAGCAACACGCGCTGGACAACTACTGGCCGGTGATGGGCGTTGAGTTCAGCGAGCAGCCGCTCGACTTTACCGACCTGTTCGGTCGCGATGCGCCAGTGACCCTGGAGATCGGCTTTGGTATGGGCACCTCGCTGGTGACCATGGCGAAGGCTCGCCCGGAGCAGAATTTCCTCGGTATTGAAGTACACTCACCGGGCGTCGGCGCGTGCCTGGCAACGGCCCATGAAGAAGGCGTTGAGAACCTGCGCGTCATGTGTCATGACGCGGTGGAAGTGCTGCATAAAATGATTCCTGACAATTCTTTGAACATGGTTCAGCTCTTTTTCCCTGACCCGTGGCACAAAGCGCGTCATAATAAACGCCGTATCGTTCAGGCACCGTTTGCCGAGCTGGTAAAAAGTAAGCTTAAGCTGGGCGGCGTCTTCCACATGGCGACCGACTGGCAACCTTATGCGGAACATATGCTGGAAGTGATGTCGTCGCTGGACGGGTATAAAAACCAGTCTGAAAGCAACGACTACGTACCGCGTCCGGATTCACGTCCGGTGACAAAATTTGAACAGCGTGGCCATCGTCTTGGTCACGGCGTATGGGACTTAATGTTCGAGAGGGTGAAATAATGGCAAAGAATCGTAGCCGTCGTCTGCGTAAAAAGATGCACATCGACGAATTCCAGGAAGTGGGTTTCTCCGTTGCCTGGCGTTTCCCGGAAGGCACCAGTGTAGAACAGATCGATCAGGACGTTGATGCGTTCATCAACGAGGTGATCGAGCCAAACAAGCTGGCCTTCGACGGTAGCGGCTATCTGGCGTGGGAAGGTCTGATTTGCACCCAGGAAGTGGGGAAATGCACCGAAGAACATCAGGCGCTGGTACGCAAATGGCTTGAAGACCACAAACTGGAAGATGTCCGCGTCAGCGAACTTTTCGACGTTTGGTGGGACTAATAAAGCAGTCAAGGGCCAGCATTAGCTGGCCCATTTTGTCTGAGGGAGTGTTAAAGATGCGCAAAACGTTGCTGGCTGTTGCTTTACTGGCAATCGGATCCACCGCTCATGCGGAGTATAAATGTAGCGTTACCCCGCGTGATGACGTGGTGCTGAGTCCGCAAACCGTGCAGGTTAAAGGCGAGAATGGCAATCTGGTGATTACGCCGGATGGCAACGTGACCTTTAACGGCAAACCACAAAACCTGACGGCTGCCCAGCGCGAGCAGGCGATGGACTATCAGGCCGAGTTGCGTACCGCGCTGCCCTGGATCAACAACGGCGCGCTGACCCGTGTCGAGAAAAGCCGCGTGGCGCTGGATAAAATCATCACCAAAGAGGTGGGGGAGAGCAGCAATATGCGCACCCGCCTGACGAAGCTGGATAAACAGCTGAAAGAGCAGATGAACCGTATTATCGAGACGCGCTCTGATGGCCTGACGTTCCACTATAAGGCGATCGATCAGGTGCGTGCCGACGGTCAGCAGCTGGTGAACCAGGCAATGGGCGGCATTCTCCAGGACAGCATCAACGAGATGGGCGCCAAAGCGGTGCTGAAAGGCGGCGGTAATCCGTTGCAGGGCGTGCTGGGAAGCCTGGGCGGCCTGCAAACCTCGATTCAGAACGAGTGGAAGAATCAGGAAGCCGATTTCCAGCAGTTCGGCAAAGACGTGTGTAAACGCGTGGTGTCGCTGGAAGATAGCCGGAAGGCGCTGGTGGGGACGTTGAAGTAACGTCTCTGCGCGCTGGGCCCCTCACCCTGGCCCTCTCCCCATGGGAGAGGGTGTAATCGTTCCCTCTCCCGTGGGAGAGGGTTAGGGTGAGGGCATCTGGCATTGCAATCGTTGCAAAATAGCCATCAACACCTGCTCCTCATTAGTCCTGAATTCATTATTCCAGAACCGCACGACTTCCCAGCCGTTCGCATTCAAAAACTCGGTACGGTGAGAATCATACTTCTCTTTGTTCTGATGCTGCCCACCGTCCAGCTCAATAATCAGCTTCGCCTTAAAGCAGGCAAAATCCACGATATACGGCCCAACCGGCATCTGACGACGAAACTTATTCCCGAAGAAACGACGATCTCTGAGCAAATACCAGAGGCGTAATTCTTCGGGTGTCATTTGTTTGCGGAGTTGTTTTGATTTTTCCATCCCCACACTCTGCCAGCCTTTCCCTCAACCAGCAGAACGGGATGTAAAATCCTGAATCAGCCTTCAGGATTTTCAGCGAGGAACAGCTCAAGAAGGGAGTTCAGGAACAGTTTGCCGTGCTCGGTGATCTGCCAGGACTCATCACACTCGGTCAGATACCCCTTCGCCAGCGCCTCGTCAATCTGCGGACGAATCACCGACTCCGATAACCCGGTGTAGAGCGCAAACTCCGCGCGCGGTGCGGCTTCCAGCAGACGGAAACGGTTCATAAAGAACTCAAACGGTTTATCCTCCGCCTCGACGTCGTGCTGACGCTCCAGGTAGCGGCCTTCCATATACCCGCGCGGATGACGCGTTTTGGCGGTACGCAGAATGCGCCCGTCCGGGAAGGTCACCTTGCCGTGAGCGCCGCAGCCAATCCCCAGATAATCACCAAAACGCCAGTAGTTCAGATTGTGCTGACACTGATAGCCCTGCTTCGCATACGCCGACGTTTCGTATTGCTGATACCCCGCCGCGGTCAAAAGCTGGTGGCCCTGTTCGAAAATATCCCACAGCGCGTCGTCGTCCGGCAGCACCGGAGGACGGGACCCAAACAGGGTGTTCGGCTCTATGGTCAGCTGATACCACGACAGGTGCGGCGGATTCAGCTCAATCGCCTGACGCAAATCGTCCAGCGCTTCTTCCAGCGACTGATCCGGCAGGCCGTGCATCAGGTCGAGGTTAAAACTGCGCAGCCCAAGCCCCGTTGCCAGCTTCGCCGCGCGCTTTGCCTCTTCCGGGCCGTGAATGCGCCCCAGGCGCTTCAGCTTTGGCTCGCTAAAGCTCTGCACGCCGATGGAAATACGGTTCACGCCTGCACGCTGATACTCGACAAAACGGTCGGCTTCAACGGTACCGGGGTTGGCTTCCATCGTAATTTCAGCATCCGCCGCCAGGTTCAGGCGCGCACGCACGCCGTCCAGCAGCGTTTGCATCGCCGGGCCTGACAGCAGGCTCGGCGTACCGCCACCAATGAAAATGGTCTTCACTTCACGTCCCTGTGCGTAAGGTACATCGGCGTCCAGGTCAGCCAGCAGATGCGCAACGTAGTCATCGTGCGGCACTTCACCTTTCAGCGCGTGCGAGTTGAAATCGCAGTACGGGCATTTCTGCACGCACCATGGGATATGAATATAAAGACTCAGAGGCGGCAAATTAGCCATTACGCAGTGCTTCCAGTAACAGTTTCAGGGCGCGTCCACGGTGGGAAATCGCGCTTTTCTCTTCGCGGGTCAGTTCCGCTGCGGTTTTGCCCTCGGTCGGGACAAAGAAAATCGGATCGTAGCCAAAGCCGCCGTTGCCCGCCGCTTCACGGGTGATCACGCCCGGCCAGCTGCCGTGACAGACAATCGGCGTGGGATCTTCCGCGTGACGCATGTAGACCAGCACGCAGTGGAACTGCGCGGTACGCTGTTCGTCAGGCACGTCTTTCAGGGCAACAAGCAGCTTTTCCAGATTCTGCTGGTCGGTGGCGTCCGCCCCGGAATAGCGGGCGGAATAAATCCCCGGCGCACCGCCCAGAAAATCCACGGCCAGACCGGAGTCGTCGGCAATAGCGGGCAGCCCCGTAATCTGCGCGGCATGACGCGCTTTCAGTATGGCATTTTCGATAAACGTCAGCCCCGTCTCTTCGGCGGAATCCACGCCAAGGTCGGTCTGGGCCACTACGTCCAGCCCAAAATCATTTAATAGCGAGGCCAGCTCGCGCACTTTACCGGCGTTACCGGTGGCGAGAACAACTTTCTGCATGGTTTAGTCCTGTTCTGTCAGAGCCGCGACTTCCGTCGGGATAGATTGCGGATTAAGGATTTTTACCTGTTTATGTCGGCCGAGTTCACCTTTCTCAATGATGACCTGGCTTTTAGCGACGCGAAACTGTTTAGCCAGATATTTGGTCAGATGCGCATTCGCCTGGCCGTCAACGGGCGGGGCGGTGATGGCGACTTTTAGCTCGTCGCCATGCAGCCCAACAATACTGTCGCGGCTGGCTTTCGGCTGAATGTACAGCCGTAAAACCAGCCCGTCGGCGCAGGGGCTAACTGCACTCATAACGCCATCCACAGCCCCGGCAGCAGCATATTACCCGTCGCCTGTAACAGTTCCGCGATACCCATGTTAAGCACGTAAAGCAGCAGAACGAGAAGCATCGGGGAGAAGTCGATTCCGCCCATTGCGGGCAGCAGACTACGAATCGGACGCAGCAGCGGTTCAGTCAGCTGAATCAACGCGTACTCCACCGGGCTACGGCCCCGGCTTACCCAGCTCATGATCGCCATCACCAGCAGGACCCAGAAGATCAGCGAGCCGACGGTTTTAAGCAGGATCAAAACGGCTGAAATCCAGATAATCGGCTGGAAAGTGATGACCATAAACAGCACGATCGCTTTGATAACGCTCAGAATAAACGCCATCAGCAGAGATGAACTGTCAATGGGCCCCATTGCCGGAATGACGCGGCGAAGCGGCCCCACAACGGGCTGCGTGATTTTCACGATAAATTGTGAGAATGGATTGTAAAAATCACAACGGGCCCACTGCATCCAGACGCGCAACAGCAGCGCCATCGTATACAGTTCAATGACCGTTGAAAGCAGGAAAGTCAACGTCTTCATGGCGTTCCTCAGGTTTCCTTATTATTGGGTGTAATCGCGCGCACCGAAAATTGCCGTGCCGATGCGCACCATGGTACTGCCTGCCGCGATGGCGGCTTCCATATCGTCCGACATGCCCAGAGAAAGCGTGTCTACCGTGTCATAGCGCGCTTTAAGCGCCTCAAATGCTACAGCCATTTGCTGTGCCACGGCAAACTGCCTTTCATAACTTGACTCTGGCGCCGGAATGGCCATCAGCCCGCGCAGGGTTAAGCGCGGCAGCGCTGCAACGTCAGCTGCCAGCTGGTCCAGTTCGCTAAGCGTAATGCCGGACTTGCTGTTTTCATCACTGATGTTGATTTGAATCAGCACGTTAAGCGCAGGCATCTCCGCCGGGCGCTGGTCGCTCAGACGGGTAGCGATGCGCAGGCGATCGAGGGTGTGGCACCAGTCGAAATGCTCTGCGACCAGCCGGCTTTTGTTCGACTGTAGCGGACCAATAAAGTGCCATTGCAGATCAGTATTTCCCCGTTCCTGGAATGCACGGATCTTATCCACGCCTTCCTGCACATAGTTTTCGCCAAAGGCGCGATGACCGGCGGCGATCGCTTCTGCGATGGCGCTCGCAGGCTTGGTTTTGCTGACTGCAAGCAATGTAATTTCTTCTGAAGCACGGCCGCAACGCGTTGCCGCGGCTGAGATTTTGTCCCGGACCTGTGCCAGGTTATGCGCAATGTCGTTCATTTTCCGAGGAGTAGTCTATGGATGTGGAAGAAATTGTGGCCCTTAGTGTAAAGCATAACGTCTCCGATCTACACCTGTGCAGTGATTCGCCGCCGCGCTGGCGCAGGTCAGGCCGGCTTGAATCTGCGCCGTTTCCGCCCCCGGATGTGGGGGCATTATTAAAAGCGTGGCTCAACGATGAACAGCAGGGCGCATGGTGGGCAAACGGGCAGGTGGATTTTGCCGTTACCCTCGCAGACCGTCAGCGGCTGCGCGGCAGTGCGTTTAAGCATATGCACGGCGTTTCGATCGCGCTGCGCCTGTTGCCGCTGACGTGCCCGCAGCTCTCTGCGTTAGGCGTGCCGCGAGCGATCCCGGAGCTTTTGTCCAATGACAATGGCCTGATTCTGGTCACCGGCGCCACCGGCAGCGGGAAATCGACCACCCTGGCCGCGATGGTCGATTTTCTCAATCACCACACGGACGGGCATATTCTGACCCTGGAAGATCCGGTAGAGTTTATGTACCAGAGCGAGCGTTGCCTGATCCAGCAGCGGGAGATAGGCCAACACAGCCCGTCTTTTGCCGAGGCCCTGCGAAGTGCATTGCGTGAAGATCCGGATGTGATTCTGCTTGGTGAGCTCCGCGACAGCGAGACAATACGCCTGGCGCTGACGGCGGCGGAAACCGGCCATCTGGTCTTAGCCACGCTGCACACGCGTGGTGCGGCGCAGGCGATTGAGCGCCTGGTCGATACCTTCCCGGCGCAGGAGAAAGATCCGGTGCGTAATCAGCTGGCGGGAAGCCTGCGTGCGGTGCTGGCGCAAAAACTGCTTCAGGATGTCCAGGGCGGGCGCGTGGCGTTGTATGAGCTACTGGTCAATACGACGGCTGCGGCAAACCTGATCCGCGAAGGCAAAACCTGGCAACTGCCGGGCATTATTCAAACTGGACAGCAGGCGGGGATGCAGAACTTTGAGCAGAGTCTGGCGGAGCGACGGGCGCAGGGGCGGCTGTAGGCCCCGGCGCTCAGTAACCCTGTTCGAAATAGCTTTCGAGGATAATGACGGCTGAAGCTGAATCCACGCTGCCTTTGTTAAGCGCCCGGAATCCGCCGTGCTCGAACAGACCAGCGCGCGCCTCAACGGTGCTCAAACGTTCATCGTGAAGCTTAACGGAGACGCCAAAGCGGCCATGGATTTTGTTCGCGAACTTGCGTGCGCGGGCGGTAAGCGGTTGTTCGGTGCCGTCCATGTTCAGCGGCAGGCCGACAATCACGTCGTCCGGCTGCCACTCTTTAAGCAAGCGCTCAATAAGGTTCCAGTCCGGCGTGCCGTCGCTAGCTTTCAGCGCCGTGAGCGGGCGTGCGGTGCCGGTGATTCGTTGACCAACGGCGACGCCGATGCTTTTGGTGCCGAAGTCGAAGGCGAGAAGGGTGCCGCTCATTACGCGTGCCCCGCAACGCCAGGCATGGTCAGAATATCAATGCCAATCAGTTTTGCCGCGTCACGCCAGCGATCGGCGATAGGGGTTTTAAAGAGGATATTCATATCCGCAGGGGCTGTCAGCCAGGCGTTGTCCAGAATTTCTTGTTCCAGCTGCCCTTTTTCCCAGGAGGCGTAGCCGAGCGCAACCAGCACCTCAGATGGCTGGTTTGCAGTGCCCAGCGTTTCAAGTACGTCGCGAGAGGTGGTGACGACGGTGTTATCGGAGATACGAATGCTGGACGAGAAAACCGGCGGGGTATGCAGGATAAAGCCACGATCTTCTGCAAGCGGGCCGCCGAGCATCACTGGTTTATCGAGGCGGATTTCCGGCAGTCGCGCTTCAGCAGGGATTTTCAGCTTGTCCAGAATCCCTTCCACCTGGAGGTTCTCCAGCGGCTTATTGATGATAATCCCCATCGCGCCGTCTTCGTTGTATTCGCAAATATACACCACGGAGCGGCGGAAAATCGGGTCCTGGAGAGCAGGCATGGCAATAAGAAAGTGATGCTGTAAATTCATTGTCAGAGGTACTGTTTCCTGGTTTAAAAAGCGACAGCGCCCAGTATGGGGATAAACACAGGCGCTGTCACAGGTTATTTCTGTAAACGTTTTTCGATAGCGTCCATCAGCATTCCGGTGATCGAGATCGGGAATTCCGCTTCAATTTCACGAATGCAGGTCGGGCTGGTGACGTTCACTTCGGTCAGACGATCGCCGATGATATCAAGGCCGACGAAGATCAGGCCTTTGGCTTTCAGCGTAGGGCCGACGCGGCGGGCAATTTCCCAGTCGCTTTCGCTTAATGGACGCGGCTCGCCACGGCCACCGGCCGCCAGGTTACCGCGGGTTTCACCGCCCTGTGGGATACGCGCCAGGCAGTAAGGCACCGGCTCGCCGTCTACCACCAGCACACGCTTGTCGCCGTCTTTAATGGCCGGCAGGTAGTTCTGCGCCATGCAGTAGCGGGTGCCCAGCTCGGTCAGCGTTTCGGCAATTACGCCAATGTTCGGGTCGCCTTCCTTCACGCGGAAAATAGACGCGCCGCCCATGCCGTCCAGCGGCTTCATGATGATATCGCCGTGTTTTTGCCAGAATTCCTTCAGCTGAGCTTTGCTGCGGGTCACCATCGTTTCAGGCGTCAGGTCTGAGAACCAGGCGGTGTACAGCTTCTCGTTGCAGTCGCGCAGGCTCTGCGGCTTATTGACGATCAGCGTCCCTTTCTCTTCGGCACGCTCAAGGATATAGGTGGAGTAAATGTATTCGGTATCGAACGGCGGATCTTTACGCATCAGGATCACGTTGAGGTCGGCCAGGGCAATGTCCTGCTCGGTGCCGAATTCGTACCATTTGTCGTAGTTCTGCTCGACGTTAACGATGCGGGTGCGGGCGCGGGCTTCACCGTTAATCAGGTAAAGATCGTTCATCTCCATATAGTGGAGTTCATAGCCGCGACGCTGAGCTTCCAGCAGCATAGCGAAACTGGAATCTTTTTTGATGTTAATGTTTGCGATGGGGTCCATCACGATGCCGAGCTTAATCATCTTCTTCTCCGGTTATGGGTCAGGCTTTGCTTCAACCCAGATCGCCAAATCGCACCTGTAGCGCGGTAATGGCGGTGAGTGCCGTTGTCTCAGTGCGCAGAACGCGAGGTCCCAACAGAATATCAGTAAACTGGTAACGCGCCGTCATGGCAATTTCGTCAGCCGACAGGCCGCCTTCCGGACCAATCAGCAGGCGTACACGCTCAACGGGCAGCGGTAGCGTATTGATGCTGGCGCTGGCGCGCGGATGAAGATTGAGCTTAAGCCCGCGTTCTTCTTCTGCACACCAGTCCTCCAGATCCATCGCCGGGCGGATCTCCGGGATACGGTTGCGACCGCTCTGTTCGCAGGCTGCGATGGCAATTTTTTGCCACTGCTGGATCTTTTTGTTCAGACGTTCCGCATCCAGTTTAACGCCACAGCGCTCAGAAAAAAGTGGCGTAATGAGGCTTACACCCAGTTCAATCGATTTCTGAATGGTGAACTCCATCTTTTCCCCACGCGACATCACCTGTCCCAGGTGAATGTGCAGCGGTGATTCCCTGTCGTCCACTTCACTACGTAGCACCTTCACGTGCACGCTTTTCTTGTCAGCGCGCGTAATTTCAGCGTCGAAAACCTGATTAGAACCGTCAAAAAGCTGAATCGCCTGGCCTGCGCCCATGCGCAGCACGCGGCCTACGTGGTTTGCAGCATCATCAGACAGGGCGATTTCGCCGCCCGGGGTAATCAGTTCAGGGTGATAGATGCGAGGGATGCGCATAGTCCGAAATTCCATGTGTCATGCGATATAAGCGAATTGCCGTAGTGTAGGTTAGCTCTTTTGTGCCTGGCAAGCCCGCTGGACGTATGGGTTGTGATTCCCCTGGACTTTAGCGATGCGTTCGTCGCGCTGGCATTCCCAGTCCGTCACCGGGTAGAGTTTATCCCAGGCATTGAAGAGCTGCGTCTGCTGGCGGGAAAGGTTGAGATTGTACCGGTCGCGCATATAGAAGTAGGTTCGAGCGATGCTGCCACGCGCGCGGGCGGGCGGTTCGGCGACTTTTTCTTTGAAATCGACCTTCATGGCGCACTGACCGTACTGGCCTTCGCCACCGTTCCATTGACTATACATGAAGTTACCGCGATCGCCATTGACTTCACCCACGGCGGGTTGAAGGTTGTGCATATCGCTTTCCATCTGGCGGTAGACAGGATCTTTGGCGCAATTCTTACGCCCACCCTCCTGCCAGCACTGGCGCTGGTGGCCAAACTGCCAGGCCGGAACAACA
The DNA here is from genome assembly GCF_011078175.1 of Enterobacter cloacae. Classification (GTDB taxonomy): domain Bacteria; phylum Pseudomonadota; class Gammaproteobacteria; order Enterobacterales; family Enterobacteriaceae; genus Enterobacter; species Enterobacter cloacae_Q. The sequence continues at coordinate 295,245 of NZ_JAALCJ010000006.1, read as the reverse complement.
TGCTCCCATTCGATTCGGCTGGCGCGGTTCTCGTTCTTGCGCACCTTATAGCCGCAGGACTCCAGGTCCACGAGCCCTTTTTTACCTTGCCAGTTAATTTTACAGCCACAGTAGAAATCGCCCGGCACGTCGGCGTTAATCTTTACGCCTGCGGTTTTTGCCTGAGAAAAACTGTGAATACCGTCGGCCAGAGCATGGCCGGAAAGCGCTGTCGCCAGAAAAGCGACCGCGAGAGAAACATTACGGGACATCTTACACTCCGTGTCAAAACGAGCCCGCAACGTAACGAATGTTGTTCCCGTATGCAATCAGTCAGATCAGGAAAGTTCCTGAATGTTCAGCTGATTATTCCGCAATCAGCGGTTCGCCGCATTTTACGCAGCGGTAGGTGGCCTCGCCCCGCATCACGCGGTTGTGGCGGCGGACGGTAAGCTGGTGCTGCTGGCACTGGCAGCGGTAGGGAAACGTATTGCGGCGCACCGATTCCAGCTCGAACTGATGGGTTCGGCGTGCCGGAACATCGAGCACCGCCTCCATCATCCACTTCCACTCTTTGCCGTGCGGCGCCACGCGGCCAAAGTGTTTCCACACCAGAAGGTGGGCCAGCTCGTGCGGTACCACTTCTTCGATAAACGCCTGCTGATTTTCCATCATCAGTACCGGATTCAGGCGGATCTCGTAGGCTTCCAGCCAGGCGGTGCCAGCCGCGGTGCCACGCTGCTGATAGACCAGCTTCGGTTCAGGATAATTGCGGCCGAGCTTGAGGTTGGCCTGGGCGAGTTTTTCCCGCAGGCGGCGCATGACGGCTAGCTGAATGGCGATGGGGAGACGGGGAGCTTTCATAGGGGCAGAGCATAAAGCGGGAAGCGGGGAGGCGCAAGAGGCGCCTCCCGCAAGAGGATCAGTCGTGTGCGCCGATTTCGCGCAGTGGACGACCTTTCATCAGGTTACGTTCAATGTGTTCCAGTGAAACGTGTTTAGTTTCAGGAACCAGCCAGAGAGTAAGAACAATAAAGAACAGGTTCAGACCGGCGTAGACCCAGAAGGTATTGGCGTTACCCAGGGTGTTGAGCATGGTCAGGAACGTCGCGCCGACGATCATGTTGGCAATCCAGTTGGTAGCAGTAGAGCAGGTGATGCCGAAGTCACGCCCTTTCAGCGGCTGGATCTCTGAGCACAGCACCCAAATCAGCGGACCGGCGCTCATCGCAAACCCAATGATAAACATCAGCAGCATCGCCACGGCGAAGTACTGTGCCGTTGAGGAGTGAATGCCCATGTGCATCATGGTACCCAGTACGCCCATCCCGACGGCCATCACCAGGAAGCCCAGCGTCAGGGTTGGCTTACGTCCCCAGCGGTCTACCAGACCGATAGCGATAAAGGTCGCCAGCACGTTGGTCAGGCCGACGATCACGGTGCCCCACATCTGCTCGGTGGTGTTGGTGTAGCCCGCCAGTTCGAAGATTTTCGGCGCGTAATACATGATGACGTTCATCCCGGTGAACTGTTGCATGATCTGTAACAGCACGCCGAGGAACACCGCGCGGCGGAAGTTGCTGTTCTCTTTAAACAGCGCCCAGCCGGACTGTTTGACCTTCAGGCTTTCGCGGATCTCTTCCAGCTCGTTTTTGGCTTCGGCGCTGGTATCACGCAGGCGTAAGAGAACGCGTTCGGCATCATGGAAGCGGCGTTTTGCGGCAAACCAGCGCGGGCTGTCCGGCAGGAAGAAGACACCAATCAGCAGCAGGACGGCAGGAATGATGATCACACCGAGCATCCAGCGCCATGCGCCGCTGTAGCTGAATGCAGTATCGGAGAGATACGCCCCCAGAATACCGATGGTGATCATCAGCTGATACATGGAAATCATGCTGCCGCGGATTTTTTCCGGGGCGATTTCGGACAGGTACAGCGGGGCAGTATAAGACGCCACGCCCACTGCCAGACCGAGCAGCACACGAGAGAGGATCAGCACTTCGACGTTAGGCGCAGCGGCAGAGAACAGCGAGCCGGCAACGAACAGGATCGCGCCGATCATCAGACTCTTTTTACGCCCGAGCTTGAAGGAGAGCCAGCCGCTGCCGACCGCGCCGACGGCGGCACCGAACATCATGGAACTCACCACCCATTCCTGAGTGTGTGCGCTAATCTGGAACTCATCGGTAATGAACGGTAATGCACCGGCAATTACGCCAATATCCAGGCCAAAGAGTAATCCTGCCAGAGCGGCGAGGAAGCAGACGAAGAACGTCATTGCCTTATTGGACGTACGCCCCTGTTTATTATTGTCAGGCATTATGCCCTCCAGTTGAGTTATCAGTTTTTACGATATAAAGGGTAGGCGAGCGACTCATAAAAATATGTGAGTCAAATCACAATGGTGTAATCGGTTACACTAACCTGTAACCGTAAAAATAATTAAAGCTTTGAAAATATAGAGGCAAATTAATTGATGTGCATCGCGTTTGAATACATTTCAGACTTAACTGAAAGGGAATGTAACAGCAGAAGAAATGCGATCATGCAAAGAGAATATTCTGAAAGCGGGGTACAGAGAGTCAGGTGTAAGCGGTTCCAAATATTGCCGGGTGGCGGCTATGCCTTATCCGGCCTATAAAACTCACTACCCGTAGGTCGGGTAAGGCCTGGCCGCCACCCGACATAAAAAAAGGCCAGCACAAAGGCTGGCCTGTTTAAGCTGCTGGCAGTCGATTATTTCAGACCGGCAGCCTCACGCAGCAGAGCGGCTTTGTCGGTTTTTTCCCATGGGAAATGTTCGCGACCAAAGTGACCGTACGCCGCGGTTTCCTGGTAGATTGGGTGCAGCAGATCCAGCATCTGAATCAGACCGTATGGACGCAGGTCGAAGAACTCGCGCACCAGCAGGGTTAACTGTTCTGAAGGCACTTTTTCAGTACCGAAGGTTTCCACCATGATGGAGGTTGGCTCAGCCACGCCGATAGCGTAGGAAACCTGAATCTCACAGCGATCAGCCAGACCGGCAGCAACGATGTTTTTCGCCACATAACGTGCCGCGTACGCCGCAGAGCGGTCAACTTTAGACGGATCTTTACCGGAGAATGCACCGCCGCCGTGACGCGCCATGCCGCCGTAGGTATCAACGATGATTTTACGACCGGTCAGACCGCAGTCACCCATTGGGCCGCCGATAACAAAGCGTCCGGTTGGGTTGATGAAGAATTTGGTCGCAGAGCTCAGCCATTCAGTTGGCAGAACCGGCTTGATGATCTCTTCCATCACCGCTTCTTGCAGGGATTTCTGGTCAATCTCTTCAGCATGCTGCGTGGAAAGAACCACGGCATCGATACCGACGATTTTCCCATCGTCATACTGGAAGGTCACCTGGCTTTTCGCATCCGGGCGCAGCCACGGCAGGGTGCCGTTTTTACGCACTTCAGCCTGACGCTGCACCAGACGGTGTGCGTAGGTCACCGGGGCAGGCATCAGCACGTCGGTTTCGTTGGTTGCGTAACCGAACATCAGGCCCTGGTCGCCCGCGCCCTGTTCCAGCGGATCGGCACGGTCAACGCCCTGGTTGATGTCCGGAGACTGTTTGCCAATCGCGCTCAGTACGGCGCAGGAGTTGGCATCAAAGCCCATATCAGAATGTACATAGCCGATCTCACGCACCGTGTTACGGGTGATCTCTTCGATATCAACCCATGCGCTGGTGGTGATCTCACCGCCAACCAGAACCATGCCGGTTTTGACATAGGTTTCACACGCTACGCGCGCTTTTGGATCCTGCGCGAGGATCGCATCCAGCACCGCATCGGAGATTTGGTCAGCAATTTTATCAGGATGTCCTTCTGATACGGACTCGGACGTAAACAGGTGTTTTGCCATGTTTTATTTCACCTAAGAGGAATTTGGTTAGCTCAAGCTGCTGTGTGGATTAGCCAAAGGAGATAATTCTACCAAGACCTACAGAATTTTGACACTGGCAGTCTGAGTGTTAATCAGTATGGATGGATTAACATCTGGACGTCTATTTTAGGTCACTTCTTCACCCGATTTCCAGTTTTTTTTGACTCACCTCTCACTGCGTTGAAAACACGGCTGGACATTTTTCCTGACGGCGCTGGCAACCTCCGCATTTTTGTTTTGCTTTTTAGCGACCTTCTCGGTATAAAACGCGGCGCGCGGCTCATATAAAATAAGCGCTCGATGAACACATCGTGTCGCCACTTCCAGCCGGGTTAAGCAGTGAACTTTTAGCTTTGGCTTGTGGTCCGTTTCAGCAGAGGCGGCCGTGGAGGTGATACGAGATAATGAACCATCGTTTTCCGCTCATTCAGCGCAGCCGTTCTGGCGCGCATTTGATTCCCACCCGCACTTCCGGTCTAAACACCTGCCGATGTTATACCCATCTCGGTGCTTCTCAGGATTCCAGAGCCGGTCACGCTTTGTGAAAACTGAACAAGGGCGCTCTTGTTAATACAGGAGTTTTCTCGTGGTTTCGCCGAACCTTGTCATACAGAGTTCGGATACGTGTTTTACAATGATATGAATAAGAAACCGGTCGCACGGTCTGGATTTCAGCATACTCTGCTGGGAAATGGAGCCGTTAATGGGTTGTTATCGCCGTATAACGCTGCGATAGTAGTCAACTGTTTTACACTTAATACAAAGAGTTGAGGTTCGCTATGTCTGACGACATGTCTTCGCTTTCGCCTTCGTCAGCAGGCGAACAGGGTGTACTACGTTCTATGCAGGAGGTTGCGATGAGCTCCCAGGAAGCCAGCAAGATGCTGCGCACTTACAATATTGCCTGGTGGGGCAATAACTACTACGACGTCAACGAGCTGGGTCACATCAGTGTCTGCCCGGATCCGGACGTCCCGGAAGCGCGCGTGGATCTCGCTAAACTGGTGAAAGCCCGTGAAGCGCAGGGCCAGCGCTTGCCTGCACTGTTCTGCTTCCCGCAGATCCTGCAACATCGCCTGCGTTCTATTAACGCCGCGTTCAAACGTGCGCGCGAATCGTATGGTTATAACGGCGACTATTTCCTCGTTTATCCGATCAAGGTAAACCAGCACCGCCGCGTGATTGAGTCCCTGATCCACTCCGGCGAACCGTTGGGCCTGGAAGCAGGCTCTAAAGCGGAGTTGATGGCTGTCCTGGCCCACGCGGGCATGACCCGGTCGGTGATCGTCTGTAACGGCTATAAAGACCGTGAATATATTCGTCTGGCGCTAATTGGCGAGAAGATGGGCCACAAGGTCTATCTGGTGATCGAGAAGATGACCGAAATCGCGATTGTGCTGGAAGAGGCCGAGCGTCTGAACGTGATCCCTCGCCTTGGCGTGCGTGCGCGTCTGGCCTCGCAGGGATCCGGTAAGTGGCAGTCTTCCGGCGGTGAAAAATCCAAGTTCGGCCTCGCGGCGAACCAGGTGCTACAGCTGGTGGAAATTCTGCGCGAGCGCGGTCGTCTGGACAGCATTCAGCTGCTGCACTTCCACCTCGGCTCGCAGATGGCCAATATCCGCGACATCGCCACCGGCGTGCGTGAATCGGCACGTTTCTACGTTGAGCTGCATAAGCTCGGCGTGAATATTCAGTGCTTTGACGTGGGCGGCGGCCTGGGCGTGGACTACGAAGGGACCCGCTCGCAGTCTGACTGCTCGGTAAACTACGGCCTGAACGAATACGCTAACAACATCATCTGGGCGATTGGCGATGCCTGCGAAGAGCACGGCCTGCCGCATCCGACGGTGATCACCGAATCCGGCCGCGCGGTTACCGCGCACCATACGGTGCTGGTCTCTAACATCATCGGCGTTGAGCGTAGCGAAATCACCGAAGCCACACCTCCGGCAGACGATGCCCCGCGTTCTCTGCAAAGCATGTGGGAAACCTGGCAGGAGATGCACGAGCCGGGCACGCGTCGTTCCCTGCGCGAATGGCTACACGACAGCCAGATGGACCTGCACGATATTCACGTCGGCTATTCTTCGGGCACCTTTAGCCTGCAAGAGCGCGCGTGGGCCGAGCAGCTCTATCTGAATATGTGCCACGAAGTGCAGAAACAGCTCGACCCGAGCAACCGCGCGCACCGTCCAATTATCGACGAGTTGCAGGAGCGTATGGCGGACAAAATGTACGTCAACTTCTCCCTGTTCCAGTCGATGCCGGATGCCTGGGGTATAGACCAGCTGTTCCCGGTTCTGCCGCTGGAAGGGCTGAACCACGCTCCGGAGCGTCGCGCGGTGCTGCTGGACATCACCTGTGACTCCGATGGCGCGATTGATCACTATGTCGACGGTGACGGTATTGCCACAACCATGCCGATGCCGGAGTACGATCCGGAGAATCCGCCAATGCTGGGCTTCTTTATGGTGGGGGCGTATCAGGAGATCCTCGGCAATATGCACAACCTATTCGGCGATACCGAAGCGGTTGACGTGTTTGTCTTCCCTGACGGCAGCGTGGAGGTTGAGCTGTCCGACGAAGGGGACACCGTGGCGGACATGCTCGAATACGTTCAGCTGGATCCGAAAAAACTGCTCACCCAGTTCCGCGATCAGGTGAAAAATACCGGTCTGGACGATGCCTTGCAGCAGCAGTTCCTGGAAGAGTTTGAAGCAGGTCTGTACGGGTACACCTATCTGGAAGACGAGTAGGTAAAACGCCCTCTCTCTGTGGGAGAGGGTTGGGGTGAGGGCATCAGACCGCACAATGCCCTATACTCACTTGAACCCGTATGAATTAACGGCGATAATTCGCCCCAATATGCGATTTACGAATCAATCCCTTCCTCGTCGGGTTTAACGACGCGGAGGGGATTTTTTTTCATCTGTTTTTAATGTATCGACTTTATAAGAGGTCAGGACATGAGCACTTTAGGTCATCAGTACGATAACTCTCTGGTATCTAACGCGTTTGGTTTTTTACGCCTTCCGATGAACTTCCAGCCGTACGACAGCGACGCTGAGTGGGTGATCACCGGCGTACCGTTCGACATGGCAACGTCCGGTCGCGCGGGTGGACGTCATGGTCCGGCGGCGATCCGTCAGGTTTCCACTAACCTGGCCTGGGAGCACAACCGCTTCCCGTGGAACTTCGACATGCGCGAGCGCCTGAACGTGGTGGACTGCGGCGATCTGGTGTACGCCTTTGGCGACGCGCGTGAGATGAGCGAAAAATTGCAGGCGCACGCCGAGAAGCTGCTGGCGGCTGGTAAACGCATGCTCTCCTTCGGCGGCGACCACTTCGTCACACTGCCGCTGCTGCGCGCCCACGCGAAGCACTTCGGCAAAATGGCGCTGGTGCACTTCGATGCGCATACTGACACCTACGCGAACGGCTGTGAATTCGACCACGGCACCATGTTTTACACTGCGCCAAACGAAGGTCTGATCGACCCGAATCACTCCGTGCAGATCGGCATCCGTACCGAGTTCGACAAAGATAACGGCTTCACCGTGCTGGACGCAGGCCAGGTGAACGATCGCGGCGTGGACGATATCCTGGCTCAGGTTAAGCAGATCGTCGGCGATATGCCTGTGTACCTGACCTTTGATATCGACTGTCTGGATCCGGCATTTGCACCGGGTACCGGTACGCCGGTGATTGGCGGCCTGACGTCAGACCGCGCCATCAAGCTGGTGCGTGGCCTGAAGGATCTGAACATCGTCGGGATGGACGTGGTGGAAGTGGCTCCGGCCTATGACCAGTCCGAGATCACCGCGCTGGCCGCGGCGACCCTGGCACTAGAAATGCTCTACATCCAGGCGGCGAAAAAAGGCGAATAAGCCTTACGCGCTGATTGCTGCTGCGCGCCGCATGCGCAGCAGCAACATTCCCCCGGCAAGCAGGGTGACAACCTGCGAGACGACCAGCACCGAAAAGCCTGAACTGACCGACCCCACCGATCTCATCACCATCCCCATCAGCAGCGGAATAAACGCCGCGCAGATATTGCCGATCCCATTGATTATGCCGTAAGCGCTGCCCACCGCTTCCCGCGCGGCGTGATGCTGGATCACCGCCGGAATAGCCGCCCCCTGAAGCCCCCAGAAGACGTTAGCCGAAAGCATAAACAGCGCCAGCCAGGCAGGCTGATGGCTGAGCATCAGCGCGACCACGGACAGCGCCGTCATCGCCCCGCCCACCACAAACAGCACCGGTGCCTGTTCCGGACGCATTTTGTCGAGCAGCACGCCACCCAGAAACTTTGACCCCAGGCTGAGCAGGAAGGGGATCGCCGCAAGCCAGCCCGTGGCATGCAGCGAGAAGTGGTGCTCGTCACGCAGCCACGCGGGTAGCCAGGCGCTACTTCCCCAGAGATAGCTCAGGGTGGCGATTTCAACCACCATGATCCAGCCCAGCAGCGGCGTCTGCCAGGCCAGCGTGAAGGTGTGGACAAACCCCGGCTTTTTCGCGGTCGGGAGCTTGCGCGGCGCGGGCAGAAAACGCCAGATTAAGCCGCCGCCGAGGAGAAGGTTGATTGCCGCCAGTGCATAAAACGATCCGGCCCAGCCCAGATGTGCCATCAGCCAGGTCACCAGCGGAAAGCCCACGGCCAGACCGAGCGAGACGCCCAGCGCGGTCACGGCATTGGGTTTGCCGATCTCTTGCGCGCTAAAGTTATCGCTGATAAAGCGCGTTTTCAGTGAAAAAAGCGGTCCCTCCGCGATCCCCAGAACCACGCGGGCGATGAGCATTCCCGTCAGCGAGCCGAGCAAAGGCGAAACCGCGCAGACCGCGGCCCAAATCGCAATGCTGCTTAATAATCCCTGCCGATAATGAAGTTTGCTTTCAATAACCGGCGTTAATAATAAAGCAGAAAAGCCATAACCCAGGAGAAAGCAGGTCATGAGCAGACCCTGTAACATTCTGTTTTCATTTAACTGAAAATGTTCGGCAAATTCCGGGTTTAAAATCATTACCGAGATATTTACCCGATCGACGTACGAAATAATAATGAGTAATAAAAGCGCAATCGTGCCTTGCCATTTTGCCGTCATCATGTCCGCCTTACGTTTTTTGTAACTTATATTTTCATCAATGTGATTGTCACGGAGCTAAAATGGTTCACCTATGAAACTCTTTGTTTATTAAAAATAAATTTAAAACGAGTTTCACAGGTGAAACGCGAAACAGGTGACGCTCATTTATTTTTAAAGAGTAAAAAGAAAGGAAGTCAATATCTTTTATTCAAAATAAGAGGGCATTAAAAAAACGTATTTCTCACGCTGCAATAATGAAAATTTCATATCGCTGCATTTTTTCGTGATCCTTTGCACACTTAGTTAATTAATTACTCGCTGATTAACAAATTCGTCACATTCGCGCTTGACGAAACTTTCATCGCTTTTATATTGACCGTATTAAATAAGAAACAGAGTTTCATATATGAAACAAAAGCCTGGAGGATCGTGATGAGCTGGATAGGCGTATGTGACGCAGAACAAGTACAGGAAGATTTCCCTTTTAGCGGCAACGTCGACGGGAAAGAGATCGGCGTTTACCTGATCGACGGTGAATATTACGCGCTGGAGGACGTATGCCCACACGCCTATGCCCTGCTGAGCCAGGGCTTCGTGGAGGACGGCAAGGTGGAGTGTCCGCTCCACGAGGCGGTGTTCGACGTCAAAACCGGCCAGTGCCTCCACGGACCCGGGGGGCGCAACCTTAACCGCTACCCGGTTCGGGTTTTTGAAAACCAGATTCAGATTACCTTTGTCGAGGAGACCGTGGCATGAGCGACACTCTCAACTACAACCCGGCGCTGCCGGAAAGCCGTCAGTTTGCCCCACCGGCAGAGGGCGGTAACGGTGCGATCCATAAGCCGGGTGATTACCAGAACCTGATCTGGCAGACCCGCAGCCGCGAGCCGGAAAACTGGGAGATGAACCTGATCGCGACGCTGGAAGATCTCTTCGAGCAGGGCATTGAAACCTTGCCGGAGCTGGTGAACGGGCTGAACGCGGTGCGCATGCACGACCAGCAGGGCGAGCCGTGGAGCGAGGCCAGCTTCCAGGCATTCTTACAGGTTAACGGCTACTGAGGGCAACGCGATGACGACTACCGTACAACACTATCTCGATAAAGGTCTGCGCGGCCTCTGGTATCCGGTGCTGGCGAGCTGGGAAGTGCAGTCTGCGCCGGTGGGCATCACCCGCCTGGGCGAGCAGATTGTGGTCTGGCGCAACAAAGACGGCCAGGTGCAGGCGCTGGAGGACCGCTGTCCGCACCGCGGCGCGCGCCTGTCTATGGGCTGGAACCTTGGGGACCGCATCGCCTGCTGGTATCACGGCGTAGAGGTGGCGGGCAACGGCGAGGTGAAAGACGTGCCGGCCGTGGATAAATGCCCGCTGGTCGGCCAGCAGTGCGTGCGCAGCTATAACGTGCAGGAGGCGCACGGCGCCATCTTCCTCTGGTTTGGCGTTACCGCGGACCAGCAGCCGGACGAACTGACCTTCCCGGATGAACTCGCCGACACGGAAAACTTCAGCAACTTCCTCTGCACCGCCGCGTGGAAATGCAATTACCAGTACGCGCTGGAAAACGTCATGGACCCGATGCACGGCACCTATCTGCATTCGTCGTCGCACTCGATGGCGGAAGGGGATCGCAAGGCCGACATGGTGCTCCAGCCGACCAAAACCGGCTTCATCTTCGAGAAAAAAGGGCAGAGCGGCGTCAACTTCGACTGGGTGGAGCTGGGCAACAGCGGCACCTGCTGGATGCGTCTCTCCATTCCCTATAAGAAGCGTTTCGGACCGGGCGGCCACTTCTTTATCGTCGGCATGGTGGTGCCGGAAGATAACGACAATTGCCGCGTCTTCTTCTGGCGCATCCGCCGCGTACAGGGCTGGCAGCGCGATATGTGGCGCTTCATGTACCGCAACCGGCTGGAAAAACTGCACTGGGAAGTGCTGGAGCAGGACCGCGTGGTGCTGGAAAGCCTGGCGCCAAACGCCCGCGATCATGAATACCTGTATCAGCACGACGTTGGCCTCTCGCGCCTGCGCCGCATGATGCAAAAGGCCGCGAAAGAACAGCTGGCGATGCGTGAAGCACAGCAGGGAGCCGCCTGATGAACGGGCTGCTGAGCGGAAAGCGCATCGTGGTGACCGGCGCCGCGCGCGGGCTGGGCTACCACTTTGCCCAGGCCTGCGCGGAGCAGGGCGCGGCGGTGGTGATGTGCGACATCCTCAAAGGCGAGCTGGCCGAGAGCGCCCACCGGCTGCGCGAGCAGGGCTATGCGATCGAATCGCACGTTATCGATCTGGCCGATCCGCAGTCCATCGACCTGGTGTTCAGCGCCATTGGCGAGCAGGGGCAGATTGACGGCCTGGTGAACAACGCCGCGATGGCGACGGGCGTGGGCGGCAAACACATGCTCGATTACGATCCGGATCTCTGGGATCGGGTGATGAGCGTCAACGTCAAAGGCACCTGGCTGGTGACGCGCGCCGCGGTGCCGCTGCTGCGCGAGGGGGCGGGGATTGTGAACGTGGCGTCCGACACCGCGCTGTGGGGCGCGCCGCGCCTGATGGCCTACGTGGCCAGTAAGGGGGCGGTAATTGCGATGACCCGCTCGATGGCGCGCGAGCTGGGGGAAAAACGCATCCGAATCAACGCTATCGCGCCGGGCCTGACCCGCGTCGAGGCAACCGAATATGTGCCCGCAGAACGCCATCAGCTCTACGAAAATGGCCGCGCGTTAACGGGCGCGCAGCAGCCGGAAGATATCACCGGCAGCGTGGTCTGGCTGTTAAGCGATCTGTCGCGGTTTATCACCGGGCAGTTGATCCCGGTCAACGGCGGTTTTGTCTTTAACTAAGGTAGGGCGATGATGGCAAACGATCAGGAAGTGAAGTATCTGGTGCCGGGGCTGGAGCGCGGTTTACAGCTGCTGTTGGCCTTTGGCGAGCAGCATCGCGATCTGACCTTTGCCGAACTGCACCGGCTGGTGGATATGCCGAAGGCCACCGCCTACCGCGTGGTGCAGACGCTGGAGTATATGGGCTTTCTGGAGCGCAACGCGCGCACCAATACCTTCTCGCTGGGCATGAACGTGCTGCGGCTGGGCTTTGAGTACATCGCCTCGCTGGACGTGGCGCAGGTCGGCCAGCCGGTGATCGAGCAATTGCGCGACGTGAGCCAGTGCAGCAGCCACCTGGCGATCCGCGACGGGCGCGACATTATCTACATCGCCCGCGTCAGCGCCGCCGGGTCGCGCATCAACCAGGTCAGTATTGGTACCCGTCTGCCGGTGCACTGCACCTCGCTGGGCCGCATGCTATTGACCGATATTTCCCGCGCCGATTTCGAACAGCTGTTCCCGCACGAGCGCCTGCCGGGCAACGCGCCGGGGCAGCTTCACGACCGTGAAGCCCTGTGGCAGATGGTGCAGCAGGACAAAGCCCGGGGATATGTGATTGGCGAGTCTTTCTTCCGCCACGGCATCTCTTCCATCGTTTATCCGGTGTATGACCGAAGCGGCCGCGTGGCGGCGGTGGTCAGCATTCTGGTGCCGTCGGAGGAGATCCCGCAGACCGACCGCGAGCGGCTCCAGAACGAGGTTCGCCTCGCGGCGGATAAAATTTCTGGCTTCTTAGGGTACCTGTCACAGGCCAGTTAAATCAGTGAGTTAACGTCAGGCGCTTCAGTGCGTCGGGCATGTTTTACGCCCAATTTGGGCCAGATGAGGCAACGAACGATGAGTGTAACCGGAATTGAAAAGCTGGAATCTGGCGTGGAAGACCTGACCCACTGCGCCAAATTTATGCGTGATTTTGGCCTGACGGGCGATGCCAGCGGCCAGCGTTTCACCACCCTGAGCGGCGCGCGCGTGGAGCTTAACCCGATCGACAGCCCCGACCTGCCGCCCGCGTTTGAAGCGGGCAACACCCTGCGCCGCATGACCTGGGCGGTTGCCAGACAGTCTGATCTGGACGCGCTGCGCCCGAAGCTGGCGCAACAGCCAGGCTTTCGTGAAGTGGGCGATGCGCTGGAGTGCCTGGACCCGAACGGCATGACGCTGCGCGTGTAGGTCAGCCAGCAGAGCGACGTGGAGCTGAACGTCGAGCCGATTAACCAGTGGGGAGACGCTCGCCGCATCGACACGCCAAGCCCGGTCTACGATCGCGCCCAGCCGATCAACGTCGGGCACGTGGTGTTTTTCGTTGAGGAGCTGGCGGCAGTGGAGAAATTCTACCGCGAGGTGCTTGGCTTCCAGGTCTCGGACCGCTACATCAACCGCGCCGTGTTCCTGCGCTGCGGCGTACGCGGCGGCCATCACAACCTGTTCCTGCTGCAACTGCCGAACCGCAAGCGCGGCCTCAACCACGTGGCCTTCACCGTGCGCGACATCCACGAGGTGATCGGCGGCGGTATCGCGATGAATAAACATGACTGGAGCACCTTTATCGGGCCGGGCCGTCATCCGGTGTCGTCGGCCTATTTCTGGTACGTCAACAGCCCGACTGGCGGCGCGTTTGAGTATTACACCAACGATGATTACCTGACGGAAAACTGGCAGCCGCGCGAGCTGGAGCATTCGCTGGTCTCCTTCACCGAATGGGCGGTGGAAGGTGGGATTGACCACGACACGCGCCGCCAGCAGAAAAAGCCGGAGGCGGTATGACGTCGCGCATTGTCATTATCGGCGGCGGTCAGGCGGGCGGCTGGGCAGCTAAAACCCTGCGCGATGAGGGTTTCGACGGCGAGATTTGCGTGGTGGCGGAAGAAGCGTGGGATTTCTACGAACGGCCGCCGCTGTCGAAGGCGTCTCTGCTGGAGCCTGACGCTGCGCTCCCGCGGCTGTTTTCCGAAGCGGCACAGCAGGCGCTGGATCTGACCTGGTACCGCCCACTGCGTGCGGAGCAGATCGACCGCGAGGCAAAAACGGTGCGTTTAAGCAACGGTACGCATCTTAGTTACAACATTCTTTTGATTGCCACCGGAGGGCGGGCGCGTCTGCCGGGCGAGGCGTGGGCGGCGCATCCGCAGGTCTATACCCTGCGCCACTGGCAGGACGCGCAGCGTCTGAAGGGACGTCTGGCAGAGAGTCAAACCCTGGCGATTGTGGGCGGCGGCTGGATCGGCCTTGAGATTGCCGCTTCCGCGCGCAAAAACGACGTGGCGGTCACGCTGTTCGAGCAGCAGCCCGCGCTGTGCATGCGTTCGGTGAGTGGAGAGGTATCGCAACGCTTAGCGGCCATCCATCGCGAACAAGGGGTGGATATCCGTACCGGCTGCGGCGCGCTGGAGCTGGAGGACGACAATGGCCTGCCGGTTATTCACTGTGATGGCCAGCGCGAAACCTTTGATGCGGTGGTGGTGGGGATCGGCGTTGATCTCAATCTGGAACTGGCGCGCGATGCGGGGCTTCATACCGGGCGCGGGATCGTGGTGGATGCTCAGGGACGCACCTCGGATCCGTTCATCTTTGCGGCTGGCGATGTGGCGCAGCATCACCACTACGGCTTGTGCATTCAGTCGTGGGCATTTGCCCAGAATCAGGCGGTGGCGACGGCGAAAGCGATGCTAAATCCGGATGCGCCAGGCTACGACGATGCCCCGTGGCTGTGGTCGGATCAATACCAGCACAATATTCAGATCCTCGGCATTCCGCAGCCGGGCAGCAGCACGATAGTGCGTGAAGATTCGCTCTTCTTCTCGCTGGATGACAGCGGGCGACTGACGCAGCTGGTGGCGTTTAACGATGCGCGCACCGTCAAGCTGGCGAAGCGCTGGATGGCGGCAGGGCGGGATTTATCGGACGTACCGCTCGCTGACCCGACTTTTTCACTGATGTCATTGCGATAGCTAACCCGCACCCGTAGGGGGAGAGATGACCACACTAGAGACGAACACCGCGCCGGTTGAGGCGAGCGGTGAGGGGGCCCGCACGCCCGAAAAAGCGGTGCGCTGGGCCATCCCGCTGTCGCTGCTGGCCTGCGTGCTGCTGGCGTTTTTCGACAAAATCAGCATCGCGGCGCTCTTTTCGGATACCCATTTCCAGCAGGCGATGGGGATCGATTTCGACACCACGCGCCTCGGCATTTTGATGAGCGCCTTCCTGCTGAGCTATGGCTTCTCATCGGTGTTTTTAAGCGGTTTAGGCGACAAAATCGCGCCGCTGCGCCTGCTCACCGGGATGATGGCGGTGTGGTGCGTGCTGATGGTGGCGATGGGCTTTACCCATAACTACACGTTGATGATCGTCCTGCGCATCCTGCTGGGCGTGGCGGAAGGGCCGCTGTTCCCGCTGGCCTTCGCCATTGTGCGTCACAACTTTCCGCAGCATTTGCAGGCGCGCGCCACCATGCTGTGGCTGCTCGGCACGCCGGTGGGCGCGGCGATTGGTTTCCCGCTCTCCCTCTGGCTGCTGAACACCTTTGGCTGGCAGAGCACCTTCTTTGTGATGGCGATGCTTACCGTACCGGTGTTGATTTTCGTGCGCGTTGGTCTGCGTGGGATCCGCCTGGAGGCGAAGCCTGGCACCACGCAGGCGTCTCAGGATGAGCGGCGTGCCGCACGGCGCGAGCTGTTCGTCAGCCCGCACTTCTGGATCATCTGCATCTTTAACATCGCCTTCCTGACCTACCTGTGGGGCATCAACGGCTGGCTGCCTGGTTACCTCATCAAGGGCAAAGGTATCCATCTGGAGCACGCGGGCTGGCTGTCGTCGATGCCGTTCATCGCCATGCTGGCGGGGGAAGTGATTGGCGCGTGGCTCTCTGACCGGGTCGATAAGCGTGCGGCAGCCTGCTTTATCTCGATGGCGGGCGCGGCCGTCGGGCTGGCGGCGGTCATGCACCTTGATACACCGCTGGCCATCATCGCGGCGATGAGCTTCAGCACCTTTATGTTGGGCACTGGCGCACCCAACATTTTCGCCCTGCTGGCGAAGGCCACCCATCCACGAGTGAGCGCGACGGCGGGCGGCATATTCAACGGGCTGGGAAACTTTGCGGGCGCGCTGTCGCCGGCGGTGATGGGGGCGCTTATCGCCTTCACCCACAGCATGGATTCCGGGCTGATTTTTCTGGCGGTGATGGCGGCGGTGGGCTGCGTCCTGTTACTGCCGCTGCTGAGACGTTACTGAGGAGAGTGTCATGACTGATTCAACCGTAACCCATAAATCAGGCATCAAACCTGAGCACCTGACGATGGAAGAGTGGGTCGAGTCGCGCATCGCGCGCTTTGAAGGCCGTAAATACGACTGGAACGCGCTGAAGTTCCAGGCCGATTTTGATCCGAAATACCGCCGGGCGCAGATGCGCTACATCGGCACCGGCGCAACGGGCGTGGCGAACGACACCAACACCGTGCAGGCAGACCATTTCACCTTCTCCACCATGGTGCTGCCGTCGAAGTGCGAAGGGCCGCTGCACCTGCACGACGACGTGGAAGAGGTGTTCTTCATGCTGAAAGGCCAGATCACGCTGATGATCCAGGACGGTGAACACTATACCGAAACCGTGCTGCGCGAGCGTGACCTGATCTCCGT
This sequence comes from Enterobacter cloacae, assembly GCF_011078175.1. Classification (GTDB taxonomy): domain Bacteria; phylum Pseudomonadota; class Gammaproteobacteria; order Enterobacterales; family Enterobacteriaceae; genus Enterobacter; species Enterobacter cloacae_Q. The sequence continues at coordinate 278,750 of NZ_JAALCJ010000006.1, read as the reverse complement.
CCCGGCGGGTATCTATCGCGGCCTGTTTAACCATGGGGAAGAAGAGGCGCTGATGTGCGTGATGCTGGGAACCAACAAGCCGGAAATCCCGACCTATCCCGCCGATCATCCGCTTTCCAAAGTGAAGCGGAACTAGGGGGGCATGATGACGGGTTTTCGTGAACAGGGAAGCGGTATTCCACTGATGCTGCTGCATGGGATCAGCTCGGGTGCCGCCTCCTGGCATAAGCAGATGGCGCTGAAGGGTTTTCGCGTGCTGGCGTGGGACATGCCCGGTTATGGCGCAAGCCCGATGCTGGCCGTTGAGCGGGCAAATTCGGGAGATTACGCCGACGCGCTGGCGGCAATGCTGGATCGCGCCGGTGTCTGGCAGACGGTGCTGGTGGGACATTCCCTGGGGGCACTGGTGGTCAGCGCCTTTGCCGCGAAATTCCCGGATCGCGTCATTCATCTGGTGCTGGCCGACGCCGCGCAGGGTTACGGGCAGGCCGCGCCGGAGCAGCGGGAGCAGGTCTGGCGCAACCGCGAGCAGCAGATGGCGCTGGGCGGCGAAATCCTCGCCCAGACCCGCGCCGCGAAGCTGCTGCGCCCCGGCGCGCGCGCGGAAGATATCGCCACCGTCGCGGCGGGCATGCGGGCGCTGCGCCCGGAAGGCTATCTCGCTGCCGCGTGGATGCTGGCACATGACGACATTCACGGCTGGCTTAAACGCTACTCCGGCACGTTTGAGGTCTGGTGCGGCGAGCAGGATGCCATCACCCAGCCGGAACTGGTGCAGGGGCTGGCGCTGCGCTACGGCATGCCGTTTACCGCCATTCCCCAGGCCGGGCACGCCAGCTATCTCGATAACGCGGCGTTTTTTAATCAACAGCTATTACGTATTCACCAGGAGGTAGGCGATGAATGCACACATTGACGGACGCGTAGCGGTAGTCACCGGCGGATCGTCCGGCATTGGCTTTGAAACGCTGCGCCTGCTGCTGGGCGAGGGGGCAAAAGTGGCTTTCTGTGGCCGCGATCCGGACCGGCTCGCCAGCGCGCGCGCTGCGCTGCAAAACGACTACCCCCATGGGGAGATTTTCGCTTATCGCTGCGACGTGCTGAACGCCGACGAAGTGCAGGCCTTCGCGGATGCGGTGCAGGCGCGTTTTGGCGCGGCGGATATGCTGATCAACAACGCCGGACAGGGCTACGTGGCGCACTTCCAGGACACCCCGCGCGAGGCGTGGCTGCACGAAGCTGAACTCAAACTGTTCGGGGTAATTAACCCGGTGCAGGCGTTTCAGCCTCTGCTGGAGCGGTCCGACATCGCCTCCATTACCTGCGTGAACTCCCTGCTGGCGCTACAGCCGGAGGAGCACATGATCGCCACTTCTGCCGCCCGTGCCGCGCTGCTGAATATGACGCTGACGCTCTCAAAAGAGCTGGTGGGCAAAGGTATCCGCGTGAACTCCATTTTGCTCGGCATGGTGGAATCCGGGCAGTGGCAGCGCCGCTTTGAGAGCCGGACGGACAAAAGTCAGAGCTGGCCGGAGTGGACGGCGGATATCGCGCGCAAGCGCGGCATCCCGATGGCGCGTCTCGGCAAGCCGCAGGAGCCCGCGCAGGCGCTGCTGTTCCTCGCCTCGCCGCTGGCCTCGTTTACCACCGGTGCGGCGCTGGACGTTTCCGGCGGCTTCTGCCGCCATCTGTAAGGACACATCATGAAAAAAATCATGTTAATTGGCTTTGGCGCGATGGCGCAGGCGGTAATTGAGCGCCTGCCTGCTGGCGTCAGCATCGGCTGGATCGTAGCGCGCGAGGCTCACCACGAGGCTATTCGCGCGCAGTTCGGTGGTGTGGTGGCGGCGCTGGTCTCGCCGGTGGACTGCGCAGAAGCGCCTGACCTCGTGCTGGAGTGCGCCAGCCAGCAGGCGGTGGCGCAGTACGGCGAGGACATTCTGCGTCGCGGCTGGCATCTGGCGGTGATCTCCACCGGCGCGCTGGCGGACAGCGCGCTGGAGCAGCGTCTGCTCAGTGCTGGCGGCAAGCTGACGCTGCTCTCCGGCGCGGTTGCCGGTATCGACGGGCTGGCGGCGGCGAAAGAGGGCGGGCTGGAACGCGTGACCTATCAGTCGCGCAAAAGCCCGGCCAGCTGGCGCGGCAGTTATGCTGAGCAGCTAATCGACCTTAACGCGGTGTCTGAGGCGAGCATTTTCTTTGAAGGCAGCGCCCGCGAGGCGGCGCGTCTGTTCCCCGCGAACGCCAACGTGGCGGCGACGGTGGCGCTCGGTGGCGTCGGGATGGACGAGACGCGCGTGCAGCTGATGGTCGACCCGGCCACCAGACGCAACACCCACACGCTGCACGTCGAAGGACTGTTCGGCGAGTTCCATCTTGAGCTGAGCGGGCTGCCGCTGGCGTCTAACCCTAAAACCTCCACCCTTGCAGCACTGAGCGCGGTACGCGCCTGCCGCGAGCTGGCCCTGAGCTGAGGAGTGACGATGGACGATCTGAAGATTTTTATCGGCGGCCTGTGGCGACACGGCGGTGGCAACCCGATGCAGAGCCACTTCCCGGCAGATGGATCGATTAACGCGACGCTGAACGCCGCCAGCCTGGATGACCTGGAGGAGGCGGTAGACGCCGGAGAGCGCGCCTGGCGCGATCCCGCATGGCGTAACAGCCTGCCGCACATGCGCGCGACGATCCTGCACAAGGTGGCCGATCTGATTGAATCCCGCGTCGACGAACTGGCGAAGATGCAGAGCCGCGATAACGGCAAGCCGCTCGCGGAAGCGCGCGGGCTGGTGATGAGTGCGGCAGGGACGGCGCGCTACTTTGCCGCCGCCTGCGAGCTGCTGGAAGGGGAGCTCCCGACGCCACGCCAGCCGGATCTGCTGACCCTGAGCCGCTATGAACCGCTCGGCGTGGTGGCCGCCATTACGCCGTGGAACTCGCCGATTGCCAGCGAAATGCAAAAGGTTGCTCCGGCGATTGCCGCCGGAAATGCGGTGATATTGAAACCCGCTGAAGCCACACCGCTGATGGCGCTTGAGCTGGCGCGTATTTTTGAACAGGCCGGGCTGCCCGCCGGGCTGCTGAGCGTGCTGCCGGGTAAAGGCTCGGTGATTGGCGATGCGCTGGCGCGTCACCCTAAGGTGCGCAAAATCTCCTTTACCGGTGGCACCACTACGGGCCGCCATCTTGCACACGTGGCGGCGGAAAAGCTGATCCCGGCCTCGCTGGAGCTGGGCGGAAAATCCCCGACCATCGTGCTGGAAGACGCAGACATCGAGCAGGCCGCGCGCGGCATCTGCTACGGCATTTTCAGCTCGGCGGGGCAGGCGTGCATCGCCGGTTCACGGCTGTTCATACACGAGAGTATTTACGCGCCGCTGATGTCGCGGCTGCTGGAATTAACTCGCGGTCTGCGCGTAGGACACCCGTTTAACGACGGCGTTCATGTAGGACCGCTAATCAACGAGAAACATCGTCAGAGCGTGATCGAGTACGTCGAACTGGCGAAGCGTGAAGGGGGCCACGTGCTGTGCGGCGGCGAGAACCCCGCCGATCCCGCTCTGGCAAACGGCAGTTTCTTCCAGCCAACCATCATTGAAGGGCTGAGCAACGGCGCCCGCGCATGCCAGGAGGAGATCTTCGGCCCGGTACTGGTGGCGATGCCGTTTCGCGATGAAGCGGCGTTGATCCGCGAGGCCAACGATTCGGTGTACGGCCTGGCGGCGGGGATCTGGACGCGCGATACCGGACGCGCGCTGCGCCTGAGCGAACAGCTGGAGGCGGGCACGGTGTGGATCAACACCTATAAAGTCTTTGCGATTTCAACCCCGTTCGGGGGCTTTAAAGAGAGCGGTCTGGGCCGCGAGAAGGGCATTCAGGGGTTAAAAGCCTGGATGCAGCAAAAGAGCATTTATCTGGCGACGGGTAACAGCGTCAACCACTGGTGCGACTGAGAAAGGGTGAGCAATGAGCGAAATGATAACCGTCGGCGACGCCATCGCCAGAACGCTGGAGCAGTATCAGGTTGAGGCCATCTACGGCGTCATCTCTATTCACAACCTGCCGATCGCGGATGCGGTCGGGCAGCGCGGCAACATTCGCTTCGTGCCCGCGCGCGGCGAAGCGGGATCCGTGACCATGGCCGACGCCCACGGACGTTTTTCCGGCCTCGGCGTGGCGCTGACCAGCACCGGCGCGGGTGCGGGTAATGCGGTAGGCGCGCTGGTAGAAGCGATGAACGCCTGCTCGCCGCTGCTGCATTTAACCGGGCAGGTAGAAAAAGCCTGGCTGGACGCCGACACCGGGTTTATCCATGAGACTCGCGACCAGCTGACCTTTCTGAAGGCCAGTTCAAAACGGGCGTACCGGATCAGCAATGCGAATCAGGCGATAGCCATTCTGCATAAAGCCATCCAGGACGCGCAGACCCCGCCGTGCGGGCCGGTCTCGGTTGAAATCCCGATTGATATTCAGGGCGCCAAAATTCCGCTGTCACTGGTAACCGCTCCGATCAAACCGGTATCGGCTCCAGCCGTGGATACCGGAATGGTTGACGCGCTGTGGGCGCAGCTCAAACAGGCTAAGCAGCCGCTGCTGTGGCTGGGGGGCGGGGCGCTGGGTAGCGCTGACGCGGTGAAAACGCTGGCTGAAGCGGGCATCACCGTGATTTCCAGCACCCACGCACGCGGCGTGCTGCCGGACGACCATCGCGCCAGCCTGCGCGCGTTCCACAATTCGCCGTCGGTGGAAGCGCTGATTGCGCAGTGTGATTTTACGCTGGTGGCCGGTTCACGCCTGCGCAGCAACGAAACCCGATCCTGGACGCTGGAACTCCCGTCTCCGCGCGTGCAGATCGATATCGACCCCGCGGCAGCAAGCCGTAACTACCTGATGGATAACACGTTAATAGCCGATTGTTCCGCGTTGCTTGGCGCGCTGGCTGAAAAAGCCCAGGGCCGGGAATGGGGCAACGCCCAGTGGGACGCGCAGGTGCAGCAGGCGGTTGGGCAAGCTGAACAGGGTTTGCGCGAGCAGTGCGGCGTCTATGCGAAGCTTAACGACGCCATAGAAAAAGCCCTGCCGAAAGATGGCCTGCTGGTGCGTGATATAACCGTGTCCGGCAGCCTGTGGGGTAGCCGCCTGTTCAGGGCTAACGGTCCGCTGTTGAACATACACTCTCTCGCCGGGGCGATTGGTATGGGACTGCCGATGGCCATCGGCACCGCGATTGCCAACCCGCAGCGCAAGGTGGTAGGACTGGTGGGCGACGGCGGCCTGAGCCTCAATTTAGGCGAGCTGGCGACGCTGGCGCAGGAGAAAGCCAACGTGACGCTGCTCATCATGAACGACGGGGGTTACGGCGTAATGCGCGGCATTCAGGATAAATATTTTGGCGGACGGCAGTATTTTAACGCGCTGCATACGCCGGACTTTACCCTGCTGGCGCAGGCGATTGGCCTACAGGCCTGGAGCGTTGAACGGGCCGAGGATTTTGATGCAGTCATGACAGAGGCGCTGGCCATGCCGGGGCCGTCGGTAGTGGAGGTGCGGATGGGGCAGATTGGCGCCCTTAAGTTTGCCGGGCCGCCACAGAAAACGCTGTACTGATTGAGCCTTGTTGCCCGGTAGCGCAGCGCGCACCGGGCCGGAGTTCAGCTATTTAATTCCGTCTGCCGCCATGCGGTCTCGGATATGCTGCGCACGTTCAACGGAGGCCGGGTGATCGTCAAACATAGAGCTTTGACGACCTTCTTCCAGCTTCGCCAGTTTTTCGAAGCTGGTGGCTAACCCCGATGGATTGATGCCGCGTTTGCGCAACAGATCGTAAGAGTAGTCATCCGCTTCCGACTCCTGACGCTGGGAGAACTGGGAGTTCACCAGTTTCTCGCCCACATCGCCAAGCTGCGACTGGGACAGGCTGCCGACAATGCCGCCCGCTGAGGCTGCCGCGGCGCGCACGGCATTGGTGCCCAGCGCAACCTGCATCCCTTTCTTCACGTGGCCCAGAGCAACGTGACCCATTTCATGGCCGATCACCGCTTCCACTTCGTTGTCGGTCATCATGTCCATCAGGCCGCTGTAAACGCGGATACAGCCGTTCGCCATCGCAAAGGCGTTGACGTCTTTCGCCATGTACACCTTGTAGTTCACCGGCTGACCGTTAATGTTGTCCCCCAGCGCGGAAGCAATCTTGTTCAGACGCTGCGTGTAGGTGCTGTTTGCCGGGGCAAGCGTAGCTTTTCCATCCATATCCTTACAGGCCTCGTCGCTCAGCGCTTTGACCTGCGCATCGCTCAGTGAGTAGGCCTGAAAAGCTTCTGCGCCTGAGGTCATCAGGCCGTTAGAATCCATATTCTGACAGCCGCTTAGCAGGAGCGTTGTCCCCACAGCCAGCCCGATTGCACGCATTTTCATGATGTTGCTTCCGTACTCGTTAAACTGAATTAAATCCGAAAAATGCACCGTCAACGAAGCCGGTGTCGGGCTAAGTATAAGGAATATCTACCGCGGCGAGCGAGCAGATTGCGCAACATGCGAGCATGATCCAGAGATTTCTTAAGCTGCAAAAGAATGGTCCATGTACATGCCCTGCGGCTTGGGTTACATTGTTGGCACTTTTTTCCGGCGTAGCCCAAAACGCGCTGTCGTCAAGGGCATGGCCTTTAACAGTCCGATCTGGAGTTAAAATGTCCTCACGTAAAGAGCTTGCTAATGCTATTCGTGCGCTGAGCATGGACGCAGTACAGAAAGCCAAATCCGGCCACCCGGGTGCCCCTATGGGTATGGCTGATATCGCCGAAGTCCTGTGGCGTGATTTCCTTAACCACAACCCTCAGAACCCTGCATGGGCAGACCGCGACCGTTTCGTACTGTCTAACGGCCACGGCTCTATGCTGATCTACAGCCTGCTGCACCTCACCGGCTACGATCTGCCAATTGAAGAGCTGAAAAACTTCCGTCAACTGCACTCCAAAACTCCAGGTCACCCGGAAGTGGGCTACACCGCTGGCGTTGAAACCACCACCGGTCCGCTGGGTCAGGGCATCGCTAACGCTGTAGGTATGGCGATTGCAGAGAAGACCCTGGCGGCGCAGTTTAACCGTCCTGGCCACGACATCGTTGACCACTTCACCTACGCCTTCATGGGCGACGGCTGCATGATGGAAGGCATTTCTCACGAAGTGTGCTCCCTGGCAGGTACCCTGAAGCTGGGTAAACTGGTTGCGTTCTATGACGACAACGGCATCTCCATCGACGGTCACGTTGAAGGCTGGTTCACTGACGACACCGCCGCACGTTTCGAAGCCTACGGCTGGCACGTTGTGCGCGGCGTTGATGGCCACGATGCTGACTCGATTAAACGTGCAGTAGAAGAAGCGCGCGCCGTGACCGATAAACCGTCCCTGCTGATGTGCAAAACCATCATCGGCTTCGGTTCCCCGAACAAAGCGGGTACTCACGACTCACACGGCGCTCCACTGGGCGACGCGGAAATCGCACTGACCCGTGAAGCACTGGGCTGGAAACATCCTGCCTTCGAAATCCCGTCTGAAATCTATGCTCAGTGGGATGCAAAAGAAGTGGGCCAGGCGAAAGAAGCGGCCTGGAACGAGAAGTTCGCGGCTTACGCGAAAGCCTTCCCACAGGAAGCGGCTGAATTCACCCGTCGTATGAAAGGTGACATGCCGTCTGACTTCGACGCGAAAGCGAACGCGTTCATCGCGCAGTTGCAGGCGAACCCATCTAAGATCGCCAGCCGTAAAGCATCTCAGAATGCGATCGAAGCGTTTGGTCCTCTGCTTCCAGAATTCCTCGGCGGCTCCGCTGACCTGGCGCCATCTAACCTGACCCTGTGGTCTGGCTCTAAGCCAATCAATGAAGATACTGCCGGTAACTACATCCATTACGGTGTACGTGAATTCGGTATGACCGCGATTGCCAACGGTATCGCTCTGCACGGTGGTTTCCTGCCGTACACCTCTACCTTCCTGATGTTCGTAGAGTATGCACGTAACGCCGTGCGTATGGCTGCGCTGATGAAACAGCGTCAGGTGATGGTCTACACCCACGACTCCATCGGTCTGGGCGAAGATGGTCCAACTCACCAGCCGGTAGAGCAGGTGGCTTCCCTGCGTGTGACCCCGAACATGAGCACATGGCGTCCATGTGACCAGGTTGAATCTGCGGTGGCGTGGAAATATGGCGTTGAGCGTCAGGACGGTCCAACCGCGCTGATCCTCTCTCGTCAGAACCTGGCACAGCAGGAGCGTACTCCAGAGCAGCTGGCGAACATCGCGCGCGGTGGTTATGTGCTGAAAGATTGCGCAGGCCAGCCTGAGCTGATCTTCATCGCGACCGGTTCTGAAGTTGAACTGGCTGTAGCAGCATGGGAAAAACTGACTGCCGAAGGCGTGAAGGCGCGCGTGGTCTCCATGCCGTCTACCGATGCGTTCGATAAGCAGGATGCCGCGTACCGCGAATCTGTACTGCCTAAAGCGGTCTCCGCTCGCGTGGCAGTGGAAGCGGGTATCGCTGACTACTGGTTCAAATACGTTGGCCTGAACGGTGCTATCGTCGGTATGACCACTTTCGGTGAGTCTGCTCCAGCGGAACAGCTGTTTGAAGAGTTCGGCTTCACCGTTGAGAACGTTGTCGCTAAGGCGAAAGAACTGCTGTAACTGCTTGTACGGTGTGGGCGGATGCCCTCACCCCAACCCTCTCCCACGGGGAGAAGGTGCAAACACTAAAAACGGTAACCTTTGGGTTACCGTTTTGCTTTTACCTCGCCGGCATTATTCCACCGAAAATGTGACGCAAGTCATATAGCTCGCTTATACATCTGGACAAAGATTCCTTTTATTCCCCGATTCGCTTATTCTTGCTGAAGCGTTTCAGTCGATTAAATGTTCGACAATTGACCAATCAATCGCAGTTTGTGACAGCAAGGATTCCCCTTCGGGCGTCGCTGGATTACTCTTTCAGCGACCTCAAACTCAGGGATAGCTTTGCAGGAGATCTATGACCGTACGCGTAGCGATTAATGGCTTCGGTCGCATCGGGCGCAACGTGGTTCGTGCTTTATATGAATCCGGGCGTCGTGCGGAAATCACCGTGGTGGCAATCAATGAACTGGCGGATGCTGCGGGTATGGCGCATTTGTTGAAGTATGACACCAGCCACGGTCGCTTTGCCTGGGACGTTCGCCAGGAAAGGGAACAGCTATTTATCGGTGACGATGCTATCCGCGTACTACACGAGAACAGTATTGCAGGGCTGCCCTGGCGCGAACTGGGTGTGGATGTGGTATTGGATTGTACCGGCGTGTACGGTAACCGCGAACATGGCGAAGCGCATCTGAATGCTGGTGCGAAAAAAGTCTTGTTCTCACATCCAGGCAGTAATGACCTCGACGCCACCGTCGTGTTTGGCGTCAACCAGCACGAGCTGCAAGCTGAACACCGCATTGTCTCCAACGCCTCCTGCACCACCAACTGCATTATTCCGGTCATTAAACTGTTAGACGATGCGTATGGCATTGAATCCGGCACCGTGACGACGATTCACTCCGCCATGCACGATCAGCAGGTTATCGACGCCTATCATCCGGATTTACGACGCACTCGCGCGGCGAGCCAGTCTATCATTCCGGTGGATACGAAACTGGCTGCTGGCATTACCCGTATTTTCCCGCAGTTTAACGACCGTTTCGAAGCGATTGCCGTGCGCGTGCCGACGATAAACGTCACCGCAATCGATCTTAGCGTGACGGTGAAAAAACCGGTAAAAGCCTGTGAAGTCAACCTGTTGCTGCAAAAAGCGGCACTGGGAGCATTTCATGGTATAGTTGACTATACGGAATTACCGTTGGTCTCAGTAGATTTTAACCACGACCCGCACAGCGCCATCGTGGATGGCACGCAGACGCGAGTGAGTGGTGCACACCTCATCAAGACGCTGGTCTGGTGTGATAACGAATGGGGCTTTGCTAACCGAATGCTCGACACCACGTTAGCCATGGCCGCAAAAGGTTTCAGGTAGAGCGCACCTTGCGCTTGCAAAACTTTAAGAATCAACGAGAGGATTCACCATGTCTGTAATTAAGATGACCGATCTGGATCTGGCAGGTAAACGCGTTTTCATCCGTGCCGATCTGAACGTACCGGTTAAAGATGGCAAAGTGACCAGCGACGCGCGCATCCGTGCATCTCTGCCAACCATTGAACTGGCTCTGAAGCAGGGCGCTAAAGTGATGGTCACCTCCCACCTGGGCCGTCCAACTGAAGGCGAGTACAACGAAGAGTTCTCTCTGCTGCCGGTTGTTAATTACCTGAAAGACAAACTGTCCAGCCCGGTTCGCCTGGTGAAAGATTACCTGGACGGCGTGGAAGTTGCCGAAGGTGAGCTGGTTGTTCTGGAAAACGTTCGCTTTAACAAAGGCGAAAAGAAAGACGACGAAACTCTGTCCAAAAAATACGCTGCGCTGTGCGACGTATTCGTAATGGATGCCTTTGGTACGGCGCACCGTGCTCAGGCATCTACGCACGGTATCGGTAAATTCGCAGACGTCGCCTGTGCAGGTCCTCTGCTGGCTGATGAACTGGAAGCGCTGGGCAAAGCGCTGAAAGAACCTGCTCGTCCAATGGTCGCTATCGTGGGCGGCTCTAAAGTGTCTACCAAACTGACCGTACTGGATTCCCTGTCCAAAATCGCTGACCAGCTGATTGTTGGCGGTGGTATCGCGAACACCTTCGTTGCTGCGCAAGGCCACAACGTCGGTAAATCCCTGTACGAAGCGGATCTGGTTGACGAAGCCAAACGTCTGCTGGGTACCTGTGACATCCCGGTTCCAACTGACGTTCGCGTGGCAACCGAGTTCTCCGAAACCGCTACCGCAACCCTGAAATCTGTTAACGACATCAAAGATGAAGAGCAGATCCTGGACCTGGGCGATGTTTCTGCACAGAAACTGGCTGAAATCCTGAAAAACGCAAAAACTATCCTGTGGAACGGTCCTGTCGGCGTGTTCGAATTCCCGAACTTCCGCAAAGGGACTGAAATCGTGGCTAACGCTATCGCAGACAGCGAAGCGTTCTCTATCGCAGGCGGTGGTGACACCCTGGCAGCAATCGATCTGTTCGGTATCGCTGACAAAATCTCCTACATCTCCACTGGTGGCGGCGCATTCCTCGAATTCGTGGAAGGTAAAGTCCTGCCAGCAGTAGCAATGCTCGAAGAGCGCGCTAAGCAGTAAGCCATTCAGGGGCAGGGAAACCTGCCCAATTTTCAGCGCGCTTATCAGAGCTCGCACCTTTTCTAACGGCCGAAGATACAGGACTAAGCAACATGTCTAAAATTTTTGATTTCGTAAAACCTGGCGTTATCACTGGTGATGACGTACAGAAAGTGTTCCAGGTAGCTAAAGAAAACAACTTCGCTCTGCCAGCAGTTAACTGCGTAGGTACCGACTCCATCAACGCCGTACTGGAAACCGCTGCAAAAGTTAAAGCACCGGTTATCGTTCAGTTCTCTAACGGCGGCGCTGCGTTCATCGCCGGTAAAGGCGTGAAAACTGACATTCCTCAGGGCGCTGCTATCCTGGGTGCTATCTCTGGCGCACATCACGTTCACCAGATGGCTGAGCACTACGGTGTTCCGGTTATCCTGCACACTGACCACTGCGCGAAAAAACTGCTGCCATGGATCGACGGTCTGCTGGACGCGGGTGAAAAACACTTCGCAGCAACCGGTAAGCCACTGTTCTCTTCTCACATGATCGACCTGTCCGAAGAGTCTCTGGAAGAAAACATCGAGATCTGCTCTAAGTACCTGGCGCGTATGTCCAAAATGGGCATGACCCTGGAAATCGAACTGGGTTGCACCGGCGGTGAAGAAGACGGTGTGGACAACAGCCACATGGACGCTTCTGCACTGTACACTCAGCCAGAAGACGTTGATTACGCTTACACCGAGCTGAGCAAAATCAGCCCACGCTTCACCATCGCAGCGTCCTTCGGTAACGTACACGGCGTATACAAACCAGGTAACGTGGTTCTGACCCCGACCATCCTGCGTGATTCTCAGGAATACGTGTCCAAAAAACACAACCTGCCGCACAACAGCCTGAACTTCGTCTTCCACGGCGGTTCCGGTTCTTCTGCTCAGGAAATCAAAGACTCCGTCAGCTACGGCGTAGTGAAAATGAACATCGATACCGACACCCAGTGGGCAACCTGGGACGGTATCCTTCAGTACTACAAAGCGAACGAAGCTTACCTGCAAGGCCAGCTGGGCAACCCGAAAGGCGAAGACCAGCCGAACAAGAAATACTACGATCCACGCGTATGGCTGCGCGCTGCACAGACGTCCATGGTGACTCGTCTGGAGCAGGCATTCAAAGAACTGAACGCGATCGATGTTCTGTAATTTGTGCTGCTGAAAGCACATCAGAAGGCCCGCAAATGCGGGCCTTTTTTATGTTTTTTCAATATCCTGCAAGACCTGATTTTGTGATCTGTTTGGCATTAACCGCTCTTTTTGTTTACCCTTTACTGACCTGCCTGTCCCCTTAAGGGATGGATTTTTGTATTTGGTTTAGCAAAAGGAAGAATAAATGGAACAACTTGATGTTGTAGACAGCATCAACAATGCGGGTAACTGGCTGGTGCGCAACCAGGCACTGTTGCTGAGCTACGCCGTGAATATTGTTGCCGCTATTGCCATCATCATTGTCGGGATGATCGTGGCGCGTATTGTATCGAATGCTGTCAACCGGGTGATGGTCGCACGACACATTGACGCCACGGTCGCCGACTTCCTCTCCGCGCTGGTGCGTTACGGCATCATCGCCTTTACGCTGATTGCGGCGCTGGGGCGTGTAGGCGTGCAGACGGCATCCGTTATCGCTGTGCTCGGTGCTGCCGGTCTGGCCATTGGTCTTGCATTGCAGGGTTCGCTTTCAAACCTGGCGGCGGGCGTTCTGCTGGTGACCTTCCGTCCATTCCGTTCCGGTGAATACGTGGATTTAGGGGGGATCGCCGGTACCGTGTTACAGGTACAGATTTTCTCTACCACCCTGCGTACCGTCGATGGTCGTATTGTGGTGGTGCCGAACGGGAAAATCATTGCGGGCAATATCATCAACTTCTCCCGCGAGCCGGTGCGTCGTAACGAGCTGATTATCAGCGTGGCGTACGATTCCGATATCGACCAGGTGAAATCGCTGATCGCTAACATCATTGATTCTGACGACCGCATTCTGAAGGACCGCGAGCAGACCGTTCGTCTGAACGAGCTGGGCGCGTCATCCATTAATTTTGTGGTACGCATCTGGAGCAAAAGCAGCGATCTGCAAAACGTTTACTGGGACGTGCTGGAGCGCATCAAGCGTGACTTCGATGCCAACGGCATCAGCTTCCCGTACCCGCAGATGGACGTAAACGTCAAAAACGTCAAAGAAGCAGAGTAACTTCACCAGTAAGCCCGGTAAGCGATAGCGCCACCGGGCTTTTTTGTTATTAGTCTCACTAATCCCCGATTAATATTATCCATTTCCTCTAATGACATTCCCGCAGTATAGTCTGCCTCCAGGACAACTCTTCGAGAATTACGTCATGTTATCTTATTATTTTCAAGGGCTTGCGTTAGGCACGGCTATGATCCTCCCCCTTGGTCCACAAAATGCGTTCGTGATGAACCAGGGCATTCGCCGCCAGTACCACCTGATGATTGCCCTGCTGTGCGCGGTGAGCGATCTGCTGCTGATTTGCGCCGGGATTTTTGGCGGCAGCGCGCTGTTGATGCAGTCGCCGTGGCTGCTGGCGCTGGTTACCTGGGGCGGCGTAGCGTTTCTGCTGTGGTACGGGTTTGGCGCCCTGAAAACGGCCATGAGCAGCAATCTTGAGCTGGCGAGCGCCGACGTGATGAAGCAGGGACGCTGGAAGATTATTGTCACCATGCTCGCTGTGACGTGGCTTAACCCGCACGTTTATCTTGATACGTTCGTGGTGCTCGGCAGCCTGGGTGGACAGCTTGACGTTGAGCCTAAACGCTGGTTTGCGCTCGGCACGGTCAGCGCCTCCTTCCTCTGGTTCTTTGGCCTTGCGATCCTGGCGGCGTGGCTGGCGCCACGACTGCGTACCGCCAAAGCGCAGCGCATCATCAATACGCTGGTTGGGCTGGTGATGTGGTTTATTGCCTTTCAGTTAGCGAAAGAGGGCATTTATCATGTACAGGGTTTGTTCAACTAAGCGTTGTCTTATGGACATATGAACAAGACCCGCTAAGCTTGCTGGCATGAGCCCTGTTGTTGGGCACTCTTCGCAACATGGAGGAATGACAGTGAAGTTTAAAGTGATGGCCCTGGCGGCATTAGTAAGTTTTGGTGCGGTGTCGGTGCAGGCGAATGAACTGCCAAACGGCCCGCACATTGTCACTTCAGGCACTGCAAGTGTGGATGCGGTACCGGATGTTGCAACCCTGGCAATTGAAGTGAACGTGGCGGCGAAAGATGCTGCTTCCGCCAAGAAACAGGCAGACGATCGTGTTGCGCAATACCTCTCTTTCCTGGAACAGAACGGTGTCGCGAAAAAAGACATCAGCTCTGCGAACCTGCGTACCCAACCGGATTACGACTACCAGAACGGCAAAAGTATCCTGAAAGGCTATCGCGCCGTGCGTACTGTGGAAGTGACCGTGCGCCAGCTTGATAAGCTCAACGGATTGCTGGACGGTGCGCTGAAGGCAGGGCTGAACGAAATTCGTTCCGTCTCGCTGGGCGTTGCGCAACCGGAGAAATATAAAGACGAAGCGCGTAAAGCGGCGATTGATGATGCCATTCATCAGGCGCAGCAGCTGGCGTCCGGCTTCAAGAGCAAGCTCGGCCCGGTTTACAGCGTGCGTTACCACGTCTCTAACTATCAGCCAAGCCCGATGGTGCGGATGATGAAGGCTGACGCGGCCCCGGTTTCTGCTCAGGAAACTTACGAGCAGCCGACCATTCAGTTCGACGATCAGGTTGATGTGGTGTTCCAGCTGGAGCCAACTCAAACTCAGCAAACTGAGGCGGCTAAGGCGCAGTAATTTGCCCTCACCCTAACCCTCTCCCACAGGGAGAGGGAATTTAAGCGATTAATCCTGCCTCAATACCTTGTGCCCAAACGCCAGCAGCGCGTCGGTGACGTTGCGCATCATGCGGCTTTCCGGCGCAAAACGGTGCCAGTACAGCATACGGCGCTGATACAACCCCGGGGTTAAATCAATCAGCTCACCGCTTTTTAACTCTTTCTCAATCTGCAAATGCGGGATCATGCAGCAGGTCGTTCCCTGACGTGCGAGCTGCACAAAGGCTTCGGACGAGTTAACGATATGACACGGTACGCTGCCCGGCGGCAGATCGAAGTTTTGTTGCAGGAAGGCCTGATGCATATCGTCCAGATGGTCGAACGCGACGGCAGGGGCTTTCAGCAGCGCGGCACGGGTCACGCCGTTCGGGAAGTAGCGCTCGGCAAAGGCTTTTGAACCGACAAACAGGTAATCCAGCGCGCCCAGCTGATCCACCAGGCAGCTTGGCAGCGCCTGTGGCTGAATACTGACTGCCCCAACCACTTCACCGCGACGCAGGCGTTCCTGGGTACGGGTTTCATCTTCCACCTGGAGGTTCAGCCGGATAGGGGAGTCAGCTAATACCGGCGCAAGGGCTGGCAGTAACCAGGTTGCCAGACTGTCGGCGTTGACCGCCAGAGAGAGCAACAGCGGCGTGGAGCCCGTTTGTTCGTCCCCCAGCCATTCGTCTTCCAGCAGTTCAACCTGGCGCAGCAGGGCGAGGAGCTTTTGCCCTTGCTCCGTTGGGCGAGGCGGCACGGTACGCACCAGCAGCGGCTGCCCGAACATGTTTTCAAGCTGTTTGATACGCTGTGATACGGCGGACTGGGTGATGCACAGCTTTTGCGCCGCGCGCTCAAAACCGCGTTCACGAATAACTGCATCAAGTGCCTGTAGTGTTCTGTAGTCCGGACGTTTCATTGCTCTGGCTGACTCCTTAATTTTGCTTAATCTGCACTATGACACAATTTTCCCTTTGTGGCAGACGAAATCCATTCGACGTGTTCTATAATGCGCCCTGAGTTTTCACACCACAGGCAAAACGATCATGACGCAGGATGAACTGAAAAAAGCAGTAGGATGGGCCGCTCTCCAGTACGTACAGCCGGGTACCATTGTCGGTGTTGGTACGGGGTCGACGGCGGCACACTTTATCGATGCGCTGGGCACGATGAAGGGGCAGATCGAGGGCGCGGTTTCCAGCTCTGATGCTTCCACGGAAAAGCTGAAAAGCCTCGGCATTACCGTTTTCGATCTTAACGAAGTGGATCGTCTGGGGATTTACGTTGATGGCGCGGATGAAATCAACGGCCATATGCAGATGATCAAAGGCGGCGGCGCGGCGCTGACCCGCGAAAAAATCATCGCTTCCGTGGCGGATAAGTTTATCTGCATCGCGGACGCCTCCAAGCAGGTCGACATTCTGGGGAATTTCCCGCTGCCGGTCGAAGTGATCCCGATGGCGCGCAGCGCAGTTGCCCGTCAGCTGGTCAAGCTGGGCGGTCGTCCGGAATATCGTCAGGGTGTGGTGACCGATAACGGCAACGTGATCCTCGACGTTCACGGCCTTGAGATCCTCGATGCCATTGCGCTGGAAAATGCGATCAACGGCATTCCAGGCGTCGTTACCGTAGGGTTATTTGCCAACCGTGGCGCGGATGTGGCGCTGATTGGCACCGCTGACGGCGTGAAAACCATCGTAAAATGATCTGACGGGGGGAGCGCTCCCCCCGCTAAAAAATTTTTGAAAAGCTAAATTCGGTGACTTGTGTCACGTTTTTCCACCTCTTTTGCCGATCCTGCCACGTTTATAAATTTCCTTAGCATTTTGCTCTGCCATTTTGCTCTGTATGACTTTTCTTCAGAGTGCCGACGCAAACGTTCATATTGCTGCAATAGTTTTTTTTGATATGTTGGCTAGAGCGGATTTCAATCCAGCACAACATCAGTTCAGATAAAAAACAGGGTCGGGTAAATGGCAAAGGTATCACTGGAGAAAGACAAGATTAAATTCCTGCTGGTCGAGGGCGTGCATCAGAAAGCAATCGATAGCCTTCGCGCGGCGGGTTACACCAACATCGAATTTCACAAAGGCGCGCTCGATACCGAAGAGCTGAAAGCGTCCATCCGTGATGCCCATTTCATTGGCCTGCGATCCCGTACCCAACTGACCGAAGACGTTATTGCCGCGGCGGAAAAGCTGGTTGCCATTGGCTGTTTCTGCATCGGTACCAACCAGGTTGATCTGAATGCTGCCGCCAAACGCGGTATCCCGGTGTTCAACGCCCCCTTCTCCAACACCCGTTCCGTGGCGGAGCTGGTGATTGGCGAATTACTGCTGCTGCTGCGCGGTATCCCGGAGGCAAACGCTAAAGCGCACCGCGGCGTATGGAATAAACTGGCTGCGGGCTCATACGAAGCGCGCGGTAAAAAACTGGGTATCATCGGCTATGGCCACATCGGTACTCAGTTGGGGATTCTGGCAGAATCTCTGGGGATGCATGTTTACTTTTACGATATCGAAAGCAAGCTGCCGTTGGGGAATGCGACGCAGGTGCAACATCTCTCTGACCTGCTGAACATGAGCGACGTGGTAAGCCTGCACGTACCGGAAAATGCGTCCACCAAAAATATGATGGGTGCGGAAGAGCTGGCACTGATGAAGCCGGGCTCACTGCTGATCAACGCCGCGCGCGGTACTGTGGTTGACATCCCCGCGCTGTGCGATGCTCTGAAGCGTAAGCATCTGGCGGGGGCGGCCATCGACGTATTCCCGACGGAGCCTGCCACCAACAGCGATCCGTTTAACTCTCCGCTGTGCGAGTTCGACAACGTGATCCTGACGCCGCACATCGGCGGTTCAACCCAGGAAGCGCAGGAAAATATCGGCCTGGAAGTGGCGGGTAAGCTGAGCAAATACTCCGACAACGGTTCCACGCTCTCGGCGGTGAACTTCCCGGAGGTGTCTCTGCCGCTACACGGTGGACGTCGTCTGCTGCACATTCACGAAAACCGTCCGGGCGTGCTGACGGCTATCAACCAAATCTTTGCCGAGCAGAGCGTCAACATTGCTGCCCAGTATCTGCAAACCAACTCGCAGATGGGTTACGTGGTCATTGATATCGAAGCAGATGAAGATGTTGCCGAAAAAGCGCTACAGAGCATGAAGACCATTCCGGGGACGATTCGCGCGCGTCTGTTGTACTGATGCTGCGAGGTAAATGCAAAACGGTAACGATAGTTACCGTTTTTTATATTTTCACCCTCTCCCTGTGGAGAGGGGTGGGATGAGGGCATCAGGCTGCACGCCTGTTTCACCACTCCCACAACGTCGATGGCGTCACTACCGCCGGCAACGGCACATCCCATTTCTCCACGGGCAACGCCTCCACGCCCTGACAATCATGCGCGTAACCCACCGGCTGCAACCCGTACTGCTGCCAGTTTTGCAGCGTCCGGTCGTAAAAACCGCCGCCCATTCCTAAACGCTGGCCCTGTTCATCAAACGCCACCAGCGGCGTAACCAGTACGTCCAGCTGTGAAAGCGGGAGCACGTCGCGAACGTCGAGCTTCGGCTCGGTAATTTTCAGACGATTTACCACCAGCTCGCTGTGCGGATGGTAGTGAAGAAACAGGAGATTGCCTTTGCTAAACGGATGAAGTACCGGCAGATAAACTTTCTTCCCGGCGCGCCAGAGCTGGTCTATCAGCGGCTGGGTATCCAGCTCGCCGTCAAATGACAAAAACAGTGCAACGGTGTGCGCCATCACGACAGGGGGATACGCCATCATGCGGGCGGCGGCCTGTTGGGCAAACTGTGCCTGTTGCCCGGCGCTTAAGGCGCGACGACGCTGGCGAATAAGCTGACGGATGTCATGGCGTGAAGCAGAAACTTCAGGGAATTGAGTCATGGTAGTCGGTAGAAGAAGAGAGAGGGAATCTCCGAGATGCCGCCGCAGGCTGTAACCCTTGAACCCTTGGTTCAAGGTGAATGTGTCGTCATAGTTTTAAGGCTTCTCGGACGAACCGAGCATGCTCACCAACCATGGAGCGCCACATTCTTGTGGTATGAAATATCGGCTCAGGGGACTGGCCCGCTTGCGAACATCTCAGAGAAATTTTGTCTTCACAGTTACTCTACCATAGTCAACTGCGAAGTGTTATTCAAACTTTGGTCCCGGTCTTTCGGGATTGCGACCTTGATCAAGCAATGCCTGTTCAATGGTCTGCTGGAGCATTTTAATGCGCTGCTCCATGCTAGCCGCGTAGTCGCGGGTCTTCGCTTTTTCCTGAGTCAGTTCATAGCTGATGTTCAACGCGGCGATGAAAACCAGCTGCTCAGTATTTGTGACTCTAGTGCGTTCTTTAAGATCTTGCAACCGCTGATTCAAATCGTCCGCAGCCTGATTCAAAGCATCCCTTTGTTCAGGTGGACAATTCACTCGCAGTGAACGGCCAAAAATCTGGAGATCGACGGGTTGTGCAGACATGCCACCTTCCTGCTGATTGACTGCGCTACCTTCGCTTACTGCCCCGGGGGCTGCGAAGGGGCGACACTATAGCTACCCTGATGTGAAGATACAAGCCCTTTTCTGGTGTCACCAGGGTCCAAAGTGGTAGCATATCATGAATATCCTCCCTTTGATGACGAATGCGTATGTCTATACAGAACGAAATGCCTGGTTACAAGGATTTAAACCAGTTACTGAACCAGCAGGGAGTCGGTTTAACCCCTGCCGAAATGCACGGTCTGATCGGTGGCATACTGTGCGGCGGAAACAGCGACAGCTCATGGCAGCCGCTGATCCACGACCTCACCAACGAAGGGCTGGCGTTTGGCCACGAACTGGCGGAAGCGCTGCGTAAAATGCACGCCGCAACCAGCGATTCCCTGGAAGACGATGGCTTTCTTTTTCAGCTTTATCTGCCTGAAGGCGACGATGTCAGCGTCTTCGATCGCGCCGATGCGCTCGCGGGTTGGGTAAACCACTATCTGCTTGGCCTGGGCGTTACTCAGCCTAAGCTTGATAAAGTGACCGGCGAAGCGGGTGAAGCGATCGACGATCTGCGTAACATTGCCCAGCTCGGCTACGATGAAGACGAAGATCAGGAAGAGCTGGAGATGTCTCTCGAAGAGATCATCGAGTACGTGCGCGTGGCGGCGCTGCTGTGCCACGACCACTTTACGCGCTCGCAACCGACCGCGCCGGAAGTTCGTAAGCCTACATTACATTAAGAAAAATAACGCACAGGAGGGTGTCATGGTTATCTCCAGTCAAGAGTATTCTCGCCGCCGTCAGGCTCTGTTGGCAAAAATGCAGCCGGGAAGCGCTGCCCTGATTTTTGCCGCGCCGGAAGTGACGCGCAGCGCCGACAGCGAATATCCCTATCGCCAGAACAGTGATTTCTGGTACTTCACCGGGTTTAACGAGCCGGAAGCGGTACTGGTGCTGATTAAAAGCAATGACACCCATAACCACAGCGTGATTTTCAACCGCGTGCGCGATCTGACGGCTGAAATCTGGTTTGGCCGCCGCTTAGGACAAGAGGCTGCACCGGAAAAGCTGGGCGTTGACCGTGCGCTGGCCTTCAGTGAAATCAACCAGCAGCTTTATCAGCTGCTGAACGGCCTGGACGTGCTCTACCACGCGCAGGGCGAATATGCGTATGCGGATGAGATTGTTTTCACCGCGCTGGACAAGCTGCGTAAAGGTTCGCGCCAGAACCTGACTGCGCCCGCAACGCTCACGGACTGGCGTCCGGTGGTGCATGAGATGCGCCTGTTCAAGTCTGAAGAAGAACTCAACGTGCTGCGCCGTGCGGGCGAAATCAGTGCCCTGGCGCATACCCGCGCAATGGAAAAGTGTCGTCCCGGCATGTTCGAGTACCAGCTTGAAGGGGAAATCCACCACGAATTTAACCGTCACGGCGCGCGCTTCCCGTCCTATAACACTATCGTGGGCGGCGGAGAAAACGGCTGTATCCTGCACTACACCGAAAACGAAAGTGAACTGCGCGATGGCGATTTGGTGCTGATTGACGCTGGCTGTGAATATCAGGGTTACGCGGGCGACATCACCCGCACCTTTCCGGTGAACGGCAAGTTCACGCCTGCTCAGCGAGAAATCTATGACATCGTACTTGAGTCTCTGGAGACCGCGCTGACGCTGTTCCGCCCGGGAATCTCCATTCAGGACGTCACGGGCGAGGTCGTGCGCATCATGATTACCGGGCTGGTGAAGCTTGGCATTCTGAAAGGCGAGGTGGACACGCTGATTGCTGAAAACGCCCATCGCCCTTACTTTATGCACGGCCTGAGCCACTGGCTGGGGCTGGATGTGCATGACGTGGGTGCATACGGCGCGGAGCGTTCGCGCGTGCTGGAACCGGGCATGGTGCTGACCGTCGAACCGGGACTGTACATCGCGCCGGATGCCGACGTGCCCGAACAGTACCGCGGGATCGGCATTCGTATTGAAGATGACATCGTCATTACCGAAACCGGTAACGAAAACCTGACCGCGACCGTGGTGAAAAAAGCCGACGACATCGAGGCGCTGATGGCGGCGGCACGCGGATGAGCGTAATCATCGTTGGCGGAGGCATGACCGGCGCTACTCTGGCGCTGGCTATTTCGCAGTTAACTCAGGGCCAGCTTCCGGTGCATCTGGTTGAGGCGGTCGCGCCACAGGCGGCCGATCATCCCGGTTTCGACGCGCGCGCCATCGCGCTTGCGCAGGGAACCTGTCAGCAGCTTGCGCGTATTGGGATCTGGCAGGCGATAGCAGATTGCGCGACGGCCATTGGTACCGTTCACGTCAGCGATCGCGGGCACGCCGGGTTTGTGACGCTGGATGCCCACGATTACCGGATCGAGGCGCTGGGGCAGGTTGTTGAGCTGCATGACGTGGGGCTGCGGCTGTTCCGTCTGTTACAGGATGCGCCTGGCGTCACGCTGCACTGCCCGGCGCGGGTCGGCAGCTTTAGCCGCCGTGATGAGGCCGTCAGCGTGACGCTGGACAACGGCACCACGCTGGAGGGGCAACTGCTGGTGGCGGCAGATGGTTCACGCTCGGCGATCGCCACGCAGTGCGGCGTTGAATGGCGCTCTGAACCCTATGGTCAGGCGGCGGTCATCGCCAACGTCTCTACGGCTGGCGCGCATAACGGCAGGGCATTTGAGCGCTTCACCGAGCACGGCCCGCTGGCCATGCTGCCGATGTCGAACGGGCGCTGCTCGCTGGTGTGGTGCCATGCGCAGGATCGAGCCGATGAGGTTCTCTCCTGGTCCGACGAACGTTTTTGTTCCGAGCTGCAAAAGGCCTTCGGCTGGCGGCTTGGGCGTATCACCCACGCCGGAAAACGCGTGGCCTATCCGCTCGCGCTGACGACCGCATCGCAGACGGTCTCCCACCGCGTCGCCCTGGTCGGCAACGCCGCGCAGACGCTGCACCCCATCGCCGGACAAGGCTTTAACCTTGGCCTGCGCGACGTGATGAGCCTGGCTGAGCTTCTGGCGCAGACGTGGAGCGAGCAGCAGGATTGTGGTGCATATTCAGTGCTGTGCCATTACCAGAAACGACGCCAGGCGGACAAAGCGGCGACCATTGGCGTCACCGACGGTTTAGTCCACCTGTTTGCCAATCGCTGGGCACCGCTGGTTGCGGGCCGCAACCTTGGGCTGATGGCGATGGAACTGTTCATTCCGGCACGTGACGTGCTGGCGCAGCGGACCCTGGGTTGGGTCGCGCGTTAAGGAGTTATCACCGTGCAAAATGTTGATGTCGCCATTGTAGGCGGCGGAATGGTAGGACTGGCGCTGGCCTGTGGTTTACAGGGCAGTGGTCTGCGCGTGGCCGTGCTTGAGCAAAAAGCGCCGGAGCCTGTGGCGCAGGATGCACCGCCGGAACTGCGCGTCTCGGCGATCAATGCCGCCAGCGAAAAGCTACTGACGCACCTTGGCGTCTGGTCTGAAATCGTGGCGCAGCGTGCCAGCTGCTATCACGGGATGGAAGTGTGGGACAAAGACAGCTTTGGCCATATTGCGTTTGACGATGAAAGCATGGGCTACAGTCACCTCGGACACATCGTTGAAAACGCGGTGATCCACCACGCGCTGTGGCGCAAAGCGCAGCAGTGTAGCGACGTCACGCTGATTGCCCCCGCGAAGCTTCAGCAGGTGGCGTGGGGGGAAAACGACGCGTTTATCACCCTTGAGAGCGGCGACATGCTGACCGCGCGTCTGGTGGTGGGGGCCGACGGCGCCAATTCCTGGCTGCGTAACAAAGCGGATATTCCGCTGACCTTCTGGGATTACCGCCATCACGCGTTGGTGGCCACGATCCGCACCGAAGAGCCGCACGGCGGCGTGGCGCGTCAGATTTTCCACAACGACGGTATTCTGGCCTTCCTGCCGCTTGCCGATCCGCATCTTTGCTCCATCGTCTGGTCCTTAGAGCCGGAGAAAGCGCAGCAGATGCAGGAGGCGACGCCGGACGCCTTCAATCAGTCGCTATGCGTAGCGTTTGATAACCGTCTGGGATTATGCTCACTGGAAAGCGAACGCCAGACGTTTCCGTTAACCGGTCGCTACGCGCGTCAGTTTGCGGCGCACCGTCTGGCGCTGGTGGGCGATGCGGCACATACTATTCATCCGCTGGCCGGTCAGGGGGTGAACCTCGGTTTTATGGACGCGGCGGAGCTGGTTGAAGAACTGCGTCGTCTGCATCGTGAAGGCAAAGACATTGGTCAGCATTTGTATCTGCGTCGCTACGAGCGCAGCCGCAAGCACAGTGCGGCGATGATGCTTGCAGGCATGCAGGGCTTCCGCGAGCTGTTTGCCGGGGCAAATCCGGCGAAAAAACTGCTGCGTGATATTGGGCTCAAGCTCGCCGATACCCTTCCTGGCGTCAAACCTCAACTCCTGCGTCAGGCGATGGGTCTTAACGACCTGCCGGACTGGCTGAAATAAAATAGACCCCCGTCACACTTTCTTTTCCCGGCCTCTGTGCCGGGAAAAGTCCCTCGTTTGAAATATTCTAATTTCACGTCATTTTTCGCATTAGATAATCTAATGTCATGATTTTTATGTGACGGAAAATCGGCCCGTTTTTCCGCATGAAATATCACCATCTGCTAAATCCTGTTAGATCATTGTTAACTTTGTGCGGGGTTAATCGCATTTTTCCAGTGAATAACTCTGTAGGCTTTTCAGCGTTTTTTGGTCATAAGCTAATGTGATGACCCGTTTTAACTTATGGTTAACCGCCGATTTCGGTGGTAAGTTCAGGTAAAAGAGAACGTTTGCGTCGGCCCCCGCTCGCGAGGCCGACACCGGGTTTCACGGTGAATTTTTCAACGAGGAAAAGATGGCTCAACAGACTCCTTTGTACGAACAGCACGTGTTATGCGGCGCCCGCATGGTGGACTTCCACGGCTGGATGATGCCGCTGCACTACGGCTCGCAGATTGATGAGCACCACGCGGTGCGCACCGATGCCGGTATGTTCGACGTGTCTCACATGACGATTGTCGATCTGCGCGGTAGCCGCACCCGGGAGTTTTTACGTTATCTGCTGGCAAACGACGTCGCGAAGCTGAAGACACCGGGGAAAGCGCTCTATACCGGTATGCTGAACGCCTCGGGTGGCGTGATTGATGACCTCATCGTCTACTACTTCACCGAAGATTTCTTCCGCCTCGTTGTAAACTCCGCCACCCGCGAAAAAGACCTCTCCTGGATCACCCAACACGCCGAACCTTATGCCATCGACATCACCGTCCGTGACGATCTGTCGCTGATTGCCGTGCAGGGGCCAAACGCCCAGGCGAAAGCCGCGTCTCTGTTCAGCGACGAGCAGCGCAGAGCCACCGAGGGCATGAAGCCGTTCTTCGGCGTGCAGGCGGGCGATCTGTTTATTGCCACGACCGGCTATACCGGCGAAGCGGGCTATGAAATTGCGATGCCAAACGAAAAGGCCGCTGATTTCTGGCGTGCGCTGGTGGAGGCGGGCGTGAAGCCTGCGGGCCTGGGCGCGCGCGATACGCTGCGTCTGGAAGCGGGGATGAACCTCTACGGTCAGGAGATGGACGAAGGCGTCTCTCCGCTGGCGGCCAACATGGGCTGGACCATCGCGTGGGAACCCGCTGACCGTGATTTTATAGGCCGTGAAGCGCTGGAGATGCAGCGTGAGAAGGGCACTGAACAGCTGGTTGGACTGGTGATGAAGGAAAAAGGCGTTCTGCGCGGCGAGCTGCCGGTGCGCTTCACCGATGCCGACGGCAATCATCGCGAAGGCGTGATCACCAGCGGAACGTTCTCCCCGACGCTCGGCTACAGTATTGCCCTGGCACGCGTGCCGGCGGGCATTGGCGAAACGGCGGTGGTGCAGATCCGCAACCGTGAAATGCCGGTCAACGTGACCAAACCGATTTTTGTTCGCGCCGGTAAGCCGGTCGCCTAACTCTTTTTATCAGGAGAAATTTTATGAGCAATGTGCCAGCAGAACTGAAATACAGCAAAGAACACGAGTGGCTGCGCAAAGAGGCGGACGGCACTTACACCGTAGGGATCACCGAGCACGCGCAGGAGCTGCTGGGCGACATGGTGTTTGTTGATCTGCCGGAAGTGGGCGCAACCGTGAGCGCAGGCGACGACTGTGCGGTGGCGGAATCCGTGAAAGCGGCCTCTGACATCTACGCCCCGGTGAGCGGTGAAATTGTTGCCGTGAACGACGCGCTCAGCGACTCCCCGGAACTGGTGAACAGCGAGCCTTATGAAGGTGGCTGGATCTTCAAGATCAAAGCCAGCGACGAAGCGCAGGTTGCCGCGCTGCTGGATGCCACCGCGTACGAAGCATTACTGGAAGACGAATAACCGTTTTTCTCCCTCTCCCTTTGGGAGAGGGCCGGGGTGAGGGTACCCATTTTCCCCTCACCCTAACCCTCTCCCGGAGGGGAGGGAACTTAAATTCACTGCACGTTTCAGGAACCATCGCTCATGACACAGACTTTAAGCCAGCTTGAAAACCGTGGCGCCTTCATTGAACGTCACATTGGGCCGGATGCTCAGCAACAGCAGGAGATGCTGAAAACGGTTGGCGCGGATTCATTAAACGCACTGATCGGCCAGATCGTGCCAAAAGACATCCAGCTTGCCACGGCGCCGCAGGTAGGCGAGTCCACCACGGAATTCGCCGCACTGGCGGAGCTGAAGGCCATTGCTGGCCTCAACAAGCGCTATAAGTCTTACATTGGCATGGGCTACACCAACGTGCAGTTACCGCCGGTGATCCTGCGCAACATGCTGGAAAACCCGGGCTGGTACACCGCTTATACCCCTTATCAGCCAGAAGTTTCCCAGGGCCGACTGGAAGCGCTGCTGAACTTCCAGCAGGTGACGCTGGATCTGACCGGTATGGACATTGCTTCCGCCTCTCTGCTGGATGAAGCCACCGCCGCCGCCGAAGCGATGGCGATGGCGAAGCGCGTGAGCAAGCTGAAAAACGCTAACCGCTTCTTTGTCGCGGCGGACGTGCATCCGCAGACGCTGGACGTGGTGCGCACCCGTGCGGAAACCTTCGGCTTTGAGGTGATTGTCGACGACGCTGATAAGGTGCTGGATCACCAGGACGTCTTCGGCGTGCTGTTGCAGCAGGTAGGCACCACCGGAGAAGTGCACGACTACAGCGCACTGATCGCCGAGCTGAAATCCCGTAAGGTTATTGTTAGCGTCGCCGCTGATTTTATGGCGCTGGTGCTGCTGACGGCGCCAGGTAAACAGGGCGCGGACATTGTCTTCGGCTCGGCCCAGCGCTTCGGCGTGCCGATGGGCTACGGTGGCCCGCACGCGGCGTTCTTTGGCGCGAAAGATGAATTTAAACGTTCCATGCCAGGCCGTATTATCGGCGTATCGAAAGATGCCGCCGGTAACACCGCGCTGCGCATGGCGATGCAGACCCGCGAGCAGCATATCCGCCGCGAGAAAGCGAACTCGAACATTTGTACCTCGCAGGTACTGCTGGCTAACATTGCCAGCCTGTACGCGGTGTTCCACGGTCCGGCTGGCCTGAAGCGCATTGCCAGCCGCATCCACCGTCTGGCCGATATCCTGGCCTGCGGTCTGCAACGGAAAGGCCTCAGGCAGCGTCATGAGCACTACTTCGACACCCTGTGCGTTGAGGTGGCAGACAAAGCCGACGTGCTGGCGTGCGCCGAGGCTGCGCAAATTAACCTGCGTAGCGACATCCATAATGCGGTCGGCATTACGTTAGACGAAAGCACCACCCGTGACGATATCCTGAACCTGTTCAACGTATTACTGGGTGACGCACACGGTCTGGACGTTGATACGCTCGACAAAGAGGTTGCGCTCGACAGCCGCTCGATTCAGGAAAGTATGCTGCGCGATGACGCGATCCTGACTCACCCGGTATTCAACCGCTACCACAGCGAAACCGAGATGATGCGCTATATGCACTCTCTGGAGCGCAAAGATCTGGCGCTGAACCAGGCGATGATCCCGCTGGGCTCTTGCACCATGAAGCTGAACGCCGCGGCTGAGATGATCCCAATTACCTGGCCTGAATTCTCCGAGCTGCATCCGTTCTGCCCGGCTGAGCAGGCGGAAGGCTATCACATGATGATTAACCAGCTCTCCGACTGGCTGGTGAAGCTGACCGGGTACGACGCGCTCTGCATGCAGCCGAACTCCGGTGCGCAGGGTGAATACGCCGGTCTGCTGGCGATCCGTCACTATCACGAAAGCCGCAACGAAGGCCACCGTGATATCTGTCTGATCCCAAGCTCTGCCCACGGTACCAACCCGGCTTCTGCTCAGATGGCTGGAATGGAAGTGGTAGTTGTGGCGTGTGACAAAAACGGCAACATCGATTTGGCCGACCTGCGCGCCAAAGCCGAGCAGGCGGGCGATAAACTCTCCTGCATCATGGTGACCTACCCGTCCACTCACGGGGTGTACGAAGAAACTATTCGTGAAGTGTGTGAGGTGGTGCATCAGTTCGGCGGTCAGGTTTACCTCGACGGCGCGAACATGAACGCTCAGGTGGGCATCACCTCACCGGGCTTTATCGGCGCGGACGTGTCGCACCTGAACCTGCATAAAACGTTCTGCATTCCGCACGGCGGTGGCGGCCCGGGTATGGGCCCAATCGGCGTGAAAGCGCACCTGGCGCCGTTTGTGCCGGGCCACAGCGTGGTGCAGATTGAAGGCATGCTGACCCGTCAGGGCGCGGTATCTGCGGCACCGTTCGGCAGCGCCTCTATCCTGCCAATCAGCTGGATGTACATCCGCATGATGGGCGCGGAAGGGCTGAAGCAGGCCAGCCAGGTGGCGATCCTCAACGCTAACTACATCGCAACGCGTCTTAAGGATGCCTATCCGGTGCTCTACACCGGCCGCGACGGTCGTGTAGCGCACGAATGCATTCTCGATATTCGTCCTCTGAAAGAAGAGACGGGCATCAGCGAGCTGGATATTGCCAAGCGCCTGATCGACTACGGTTTCCATGCACCAACCATGTCCTTCCCGGTAGCGGGAACGCTGATGGTTGAGCCGACCGAGTCTGAAAGCAAGGTGGAGCTGGACCGCTTTATCGACGCGATGCTGGCGATCCGCAGCGAAATCGACCGCGTGAAAGGCGGGGAGTGGACGCTGGAAGATAACCCACTGGTTAACGCGCCGCATACCCAGAACGAGCTGGTGGCAGAGTGGAACCACGGTTATACCCGCGAGCTGGCTGTCTTCCCGGCAGGCGTGGCAAACAAATACTGGCCAACTGTGAAACGTCTTGATGATGTTTACGGCGACCGTAACCTGTTCTGCTCCTGCGTGCCGATGAGCGAATACCAGTAACGTTGTTCCTGTAGTAACGTAGGCCGGGTAAGGCGAAGCCGCCACCCGGCTTTTTTATTGGGAGAAAAGAATGGCAATTGCTCTGGTCACCGGCGCCAGCCGGGGTATTGGGAAAGCCACCGCGCTACAGCTGGCAAGCGAAGGCTACACCGTTGCGGTGAATTTTCATCACAACATCAAAGCCGCGACGGACGTCATTAATCAGATCGTGGACGCGGGCGGTAAATCCTTTGCCGTGCGCGCGGACATCAGCGATGAAGCGCAGGTGATGGCGATGTTCGACAGCATCGATCGCGAAGGCGAGCCGCTCACCGCGCTGGTAAATAACGCCGGGATTTTGTTTGAACAATCCACCATTGAAAATCTCTCCGCTGAACGTATTAACCGCGTGCTGGCTACCAACGTCACCGGCTATTTTCTCTGCTGTCGTGAGGCGGTGAAGCGCATGTCGCATAAACACGGCGGCAAGGGCGGCGCGATTGTGAATGTCTCCTCGGCGGCCTCACGGCTGGGCGCGCCGGGGGAATATGTGGATTATGCCGCCTCCAAAGGGGCGGTGGATTCCCTGACAACCGGCCTTGCGCTGGAGGTGGCGGCGCAGGGCATCCGCGTTAACTGCGTGCGGCCAGGTTTGATTTATACCGATATTCACGCCTCCGGCGGCGAGCCGGGACGTGTGGATCGGGTCAAGTCGGTGTTGCCGATGCAGCGTGGCGGTCAGCCGGAGGAGGTCGCCCAGGCCATTGCCTGGCTGCTGAGCGACAAAGCCTCCTATGTCACCGGTAGCTTCCTGGAGCTGGCTGGCGGGAAGTAACGCTACGACGCCAGCCACAGCCGCAGGCGCATTCCCCAGCCGCTGGTCCAGCCGGTGGTGATCGACTTCACTTCACCGTGTGAGATCACCACCAGCGTTGGCGTCACCTGAACGTCCCACTGACGCGCCAGTTCTCCGCTGGCGTCGTTGATCGTGGGCATCGTCGCCTTCTTCTTCCTTAGCCACGTTTCGAGCGTCGCGTTATCGCCGGATCGCAGCGCAACCGACATCACATTACCCCCGTCCGCGGCAAGCGCCGCCACCGAGGGCGTGGTGTAGCGACAGACGCCGCACCATGTTGCCCAGACGTAAACCAGCAGCGGACGATCCTCGCTCATGGCAGCAAGATCCACGGTCTCGCCGTCGAGGGTGTGCAGACGCGTCGCGGAGAAATTCTGCGGTAGCGCGGGCTGGCGGAAATAGTCCACCGCCAGGCTCACGGCTACGCCAATCAGCAGCCACACGCCCAGCTCGCGCAGCAGGCGCGGCAGCTTACTTGCCACGGGCATTTGCCAGCTGTTCTTTGACCAGCCCCTCCAGGTCGTCATACGGAATTGCGCCCGCCACCATCTGGTCGCCGATAATGGTCGCCGGGGTACCCTGAATATTCAGCACCTGCGCCAGGATGAGGTTCATCTTTAGGCTGTCCATGGTTTTATCATCCGTTTTAATGCCGTCCGTTCCGGTCTTTACCTTCGCGGCCGCGATGCTGGCGTCATCGTGATAGCCCTTTTTCATCATCAGCCGTTGGTGCAGCGCCCAGAATTTATCCGGCGCCTGCTGCCACGTTGAGAGCGCCGCTTTTGCGGCATTTACCGAGCTTTGGCCCTTGAACGGCAGCAGTTTGACGATGAGCTGCACGTCGGGATTTTCCTGCACGATTTTCTCCAGCATCGGGTCGAACTGCTTGCAGTAAGGGCAGTTATAGTCCGTGAAGGAGACGATGGTAAGCTTCGGCGATGTCGCGCCGGTTCGCGGGCTGTTGGGGTCGTTAAACAGCAGTTTTGCCAGCTGGTCGTTGGAAGCGTCATCTGACGGTGCGGCGAAACCGAACGTTGATAACGACAGCAGAAGTAAGGCAACTAAGGCTTTCATGTTATTTTCCTTTCGCATCGGACAGGGTGCTCAGCACCGCTTCGCGGCTTAACAGCGCAGGCAGCACGTGGCCCTGCGGTAGTCCCGGTCCGTAGATCTGGTTAAACGGCACGGCGGCGCTGCCGCGCGTGGTTAAGAACTGGCTGATGGTATCGGAGGGGCGGCTCCAGTCGCCGCGCAGAGCGACCACGTCCGGGGCGGAGAGCACATCCTGCACGTCCTCGCGCAGCAGCACGTTGTATTTATTGGCTTTACAGGTCACGCACCAGTCGGCGGTCACGTCGACGAACACCCGTTTGTTCTCCGCCAGCGCGCGGGCAATGGCCTGCTCGCTGAGCGGCTGCCAGTCAATACGATCGCGGCGGGAACTCTCGCCGCCGGAGCCGGAGACAAACGCGACCGCCCCGGCCACCACTACAGCTAATGCTCCCGCGCGCAGTGCCGTTTGCCAGCGGTAGCGCCAGGCGGTGATCAGCAGTAGCACAAGGATCAGGAGCACGCCCAGCGTGATGACGGGCAGGCTGCCAATGTGCACCATCAGCAGGCTCAGCAGCCACAGCGATGAGCCGAGCATCATCATCCCCAGCACTACGCGTACGACGTTCATCCAGCGTCCCGGACGCGGCAACCGCTGGGCCAGCCCCGGCCAGGCCGCCACCAGCAGCCATGGCAGGCTCATGCCAATACCCATCGCCAGGAAAATCCCCCAGAGCAGGGGAAGCGGCGCCGCCAGCGCGACCGAGACCGCCGTACCCAGGAACGGCGCGGTGCAGGGGGTCGCCAGCAGCGTGGCAAACGCGCCTTGCCAGAAATGACCCGCAAGCCCGTTGCCGCCGCGCGTGGCGAGGAAGGTGCTGGCGCCGGAAGGGAGACGGATTTCAAACAACCCCAGCAGGCTGGCGCTGAAAAGCACCATTACCAGCGCCATCGCACCAATAAACCACGGGTTCTGGAACTGGATCCCCCAGCCGAGCGCCTGATTGCCTAAACGTAATACCGTCATCATCAGCGCCAGCGCGAGGAACGAGATGACGATCCCGGCGACCGACGCAAGAAACTGTCGGCGTACCTGACCCCGTGCCTGTTGCTCAGTCTGCATCAGCGTACCGAGCTTCATGGCCAGCACGGGCAGTACGCAGGGCATGACGTTAAGGATCAGACCGCCAGCCAGCGCCATCATCAGCACCCAGCCTAACGAGAGCGCCGGCGCGGCGTTCCCTGGCTTAATGCTCAGGCTGGACTCCTGCGCCTGCCCGCTATCGGTCAGAACCAGCGACAGGGTTTTGCCGCTGAGGTTGGGCGCGGCCTCGCCCCAGCTGTCCGTCACGGGTACGGTTGCGACCAGCGACTCACCGCGCACGGCGAGGATCGGCTTGCCAAAATCAACATCGTCCATGCCGTCGATAAACAGGGACGGCGCCTGCCAGCCAGCGTCACGCTGCGCCGTGACGGTCAGCTTGCCGGGGGCATAGGTGGCGTTAAGCGCTGAGGTTAACCCGTCGCTGAGCGGAAGGGTGCCCATGGCCCGACTGAAATCGTAATCAAAACCGGCGCCAGCGGATGCGGTCATGTTCAGCGAAAACGGGTAGTCAGTAAGAATACAGACGTTGCTACAGGTGGAGAGCGTCAGCACGCCGCTCAGGATCTTCGGGACGTCGCCCCGC
Source organism: Enterobacter cloacae (assembly GCF_011078175.1). GTDB lineage: Bacteria > Pseudomonadota > Gammaproteobacteria > Enterobacterales > Enterobacteriaceae > Enterobacter > Enterobacter cloacae_Q. Next base: position 246,205 of record NZ_JAALCJ010000006.1, on the reverse strand, counting down.
AGAGTGATGGGAAAGCTGACATCGCCGTGATAGCCCTGCGTGGTGATACCCGCGACGTCGAAACGCTGCGGCACAGGCCAGCGCCAGATCGCCTCGACGGGCTGATGCCATTTAATCGTGGGGGCGACGCCCCCTTCGCCCGGCGAACGCCAGTAGGTTTTCCAGCCTTTTTGCAGGGCGACGTCCAGCAGCAGGCGGGTTTCGCCAGTGCTTTCGGGTTGCGCACGCAGCCTGACGCTGGCGTGTTGATTATCGGCGGCGCGCAGCCAGCCGCTGTCGGCAGCCTGGCTTAAGGGCAGCCATAGCCAAAGCAGGCAGACCAGCAGTCGCCTGAATACAGTAAACATAAATTTTCTCCGTAAATGATGAATTAACCTGAAGTGACAGGCGAAGGCTCATTCACGGAAGACGCATAATCGTAGATGTACCCGTAACCGGGGCGGGGAGATAACGCGGGGAGGCCACTGCCGTTCGCGGCGCGGCGGACTGGCTGCCAGTAACGCCAGCAGCAGGGTGACGGCAATCAGGGCGCCTTCAAACAAAACAGGCGGGACCGACATCAGCGACTTGGCGCTAAGCTCACACGGGGTTACCGGTGCGTCGGCACTCTCCTGCCCCTGCTGGACAGACTGGCTCGTGGCGGTGACGTTCATGACAAGCGCATGCATCCCGGCCATCCGCTGGGCGGTACATATCAGTACCACCAGGCAGGCCAGGGCTACAAGCAGGATAGCGTTGCGTTGTCGCTTAATCATGTTCGCCTCAAATATTCAGGACGCCTATATTATCGGGCGAACATATTTTGGCAACGCAAAAGCTGTAAAGAAGTGTCTGGAAGATAAGCGGTTTGCCCTCTCCGCTTGAAGAGAGGGCGAGCGATTATAGCGTTTCGCCGTTACTGGCAATGACGGTTTTATACCACTCAAAGCTCTTCTTACGGGAGCGGGACATGTCACCGGTGCCGTCGTCGTGCTTGTTGACGTAGATAAAGCCGTAGCGCTTGCTGTACTGGCCGGTGGTGAAGGAGACGCAATCGATGCAGCCCCACGGGGTGTAGCCCATCAGATCCACGCCGTCCCAGGTCACCGCCTTCATCATCTCTTCCACGTGGGCGCGCAGGTAGTCGATGCGATAGTCATCGTTGATGCTGCCGTCCTCTTCCACGGTGTCGTAGGCGCCGAAACCATTTTCCACGATAAACAGCGGCTTCTGATAACGTTCGTACAGTTCACACAGCGAATAGCGCAGGCCTACCGGATCAATCTGCCAGCCCCAGTCGGACGCCTTGACGTGTGGGTTTGGCACGCTGCCCTCGAAGCCGGAAATGGCGTCGCCGGTGCCGCCTTCTGCTTTGACCGCGTTGGTCATGTAGTAGCTGAAACCTAAGTAATCGCAGGTGCCTTCACGCAGGATCTGCTCGTCGCCTGCTTCCATGTTGATGGAGAAGCCACGGCGTTCCCACTCGTTCAGCACGTAAGACGGGTAGTAGCCGCGCAGCTGTACGTCGGTAAAGACGTAGCGCTCGCGCATGGATTCCTGAGCGAACATGACATCTTCTGGCTTGCAGGAGTACGGATAGAGCGCCACCATCGCCAGCATGCAGCCGACTTTCATCTCCGGGTTAATTCGGCGTGCGGCTTTCACCGCCAGCGCGCTGGCCACGAACTGGTGATGCAGCACCTGGTACATGGTCTCTTCCGGGTTGTCGTGCTCGGTATAGACCACACCAGAGCAGCAGTAGCCGAACAGAGGCGCACGCCAGTTGCGCTGGTTGTTGATTTCGTTGAAGGTCATCCAGTATTTGACCTTATTTTTGTAGCGCTCAAATACCACTTCTGAGAAGCGCACAAAGAAATCGACCACTTTACGGTTGGTCCATCCGCCGTATTCCTGAACGAGGTGCAGCGGCATTTCAAAGTGGGAGAGGGTGATCACCGGCTCGATGTTGTACTTCAGCAGTTCATCGAACATGTCGTCGTAAAACTTCAGCCCCTCTTCGTTTGGCTGAGTCTCGTCCCCTTTCGGGAAGATGCGCGTCCAGGCGATGGAGGTACGGAAACATTTGAAGCCCATCTCGGCAAACAGCCTGATGTCTTCTTTGTAATGGCCATAAAAATCGACGGCTTCGTGGTTCGGATAATATTTGCCTTCAATCACTTCCTGCGTGATTTCACGCGGAACGCCGTGTGCGCCGCCGGTGAGCACGTCGCAGATGCTTGGCCCTTTGCCGCCTTTGTTCCAGCCGCCTTCAACCTGGTGCGCCGCCACCGCGCCGCCCCATAAAAAATCTTTCGGTAAGGTGAGTTTTTTCATCTTCGCTATTCTCAATTCAGGACTTATTGATTTCGAGTCTAGCAAAGCGGAATTAAATGTCACGATATAACATTTTGTGGAAAGTGTAATTTGTCACATCAAAAAAACAGGATGTTTTATTCTGTTAATTTCTTCGCCAGTTTCCGGCCTAATGATTCCAGAATATAGATGACGGGAATTTGCGTGGTGATATCGTAAACGCCGCCAATGCGCGTTTGCGGGACATGCCAGGAGAGGTTAAAGTCCGCCAGTTTCGCGAGACGCGAATGTTCGTGGCTGGTGACGGAGAGCACCTTGCAGTGGTGCAGGCTGAACTGGCTGGCGAAGCGCAGGATCTCCTCGGTTTCGCCAGAGACGGAGAGAACAATAGCCAGCGCATTTTTAGCCATGTCGTTAGTGACCGGAAAATAAGGATCGTCGATATGGTTGCTGAATTTTCCTATATTTGAAAAGAAACGTGCGCCATATTTTGCCAGCGATCCGGACGTGCCCGCACCGACAAAAATAATTCGTTCAGAGGATAAGATAATATCGACGGCGTTATCTAATAGCGCATCAAACTCTTCGTTATTTACGCTTTTAAAAAAGCTGATAATTTCACTGGCACCAAAATTCGCCTGCTGCGGCTCGTTCTGCTCCAGGTAGAGCTTAAAGCGCACCCGAAATTCCGAGTAGCCATCGCAGTTAAGCTTGCGGCAGAAGCGCAGGATAGTGGTAGTAGAGACCCCAGCCGCATCCGCCAGCTCGCGGATGGTCATGTACATCACTTTATCGCGGTTCTTAATGACATAGTTATAGACCATCATTTCCAGATTGTTGAGGCTGGCAATGGCGGAATGGCTGAACATACTCACAATGGCTAAACTCGCTGTCGGACACTATTCCTGAAGCATACCATGATGACGAGGGGCGGGAGACGGTTTTATCTCCTTGATTACTCGGGTGTTAATGAAATTATTTACACCTGTGCGGCGGGTTGTTTTTACATTGTATTGATTTATAAGGATAAATCTTGATTATGGATTTATTTTAGCTAACAGGTGTTCACTGGAATCATTCTCAGTTAGCATAGACTGGCGATGAATAATCATCTTTTGTTTTCCCGGAGTTAAGTATGGTGAGCAGACCATTAATCGCACAGGGATATTCGCTGGCTGAGGAAGTAGCCAACAGTATAAGCCACGGCATTGGCCTGGTTTTTGGGATTGTCGGCTTAGTGTTATTGCTGGTACAGGCGGTGGATACCAACGCCAGCGCGATGGCCATTACCAGCTACAGCCTGTATGGCGGGAGTATGATCCTGCTTTTCCTGGCCTCAACGCTGTATCACGCGATTCCGCATCAACGGGCGAAGATATGGCTCAAGAAATTTGACCACTGCGCTATCTATCTTCTTATTGCAGGTACCTATACGCCGTTTTTGCTGGTGGGGCTCAACTCTCCGCTGTCGCGTGGCCTGATGATTGTGATCTGGAGCCTGGCACTACTGGGGATCCTGTTTAAGCTGACCATTGCGCACCGGTTTAAAGTGCTGTCGCTGGTCACCTATCTGACAATGGGCTGGCTGTCGCTGATTGTGGTGTATCAGTTAGCCATTAAGCTGGCGGTAGGCGGCGTAACGCTTCTGGCGGTGGGCGGAGTGGTTTACTCGCTGGGCGTGATTTTCTACGTCTGCAAGCGTATTCCGTACAACCATGCCATCTGGCACGGCTTTGTGCTGGGCGGCAGCGTGTGTCACTTCCTGGCAATTTATCTGTATGTGGGGCAGGTGTAGTTTTTTGTAAGGTGCGGACTGCTGCCCCCGACCCTTTCCCACAGGGAGAGGGAGAATATTAAAACCGTATGCCCGGTAAGCGCAGGGCCACCGGGCGATACAGCATTACTCTTCCAGTGAATACGGCAGCGGCTCAATGCTGAGCGTGTTTGCATCATCCCTCACGCGGAACACGCTGTCGGGCTCCATATCATTATTCATGACAACCTGCACCAGCAGGCGTCCATCATCGAGCTGGACGGCGGCTAACACGGTGCCGGTACGGCGCCAGTTTTCGCCCATTTTCATTTCAAGATCTTCACCCGCTTCCGGCACGTGGCTGGCGTGACCTGCCAGCGTCCACAGGGCGCGTTTGTTCGCGCCGCGGAATTTCGCACGCGCCACCATTTCCTGACCGGTGTAGCAGCCCTTCTTAAAGCTGATACCACCCAGCGCCTGGATGTTTGTCGCCTGCGGGATAAACTGCGCGCTGTTTGCCGCGTCAATGACCGGCAGGCCCGCCTCGATGTTCAGCGCCAGCCACTGCTGGCTGTTATTGAGCTGTGCTTCACCGCGCAGGGCGTCGGTGACGCGTTCCGCCGTTGCTTCGTCGGTTACCAGAAGGAAGCGCTCCGCAGGGTGTTCGAACCACAGAATGGAGGTCGCTCCCTCGCTGACCAGCTGTTTTTCAGCATCCGGTAGCTCGGCAAACAGGTTTTTCAACGCTGCACGCGCCTGGAAACCCGCGACTCCCAGCAGAACGTGTTCATCGTCCGGGGCGATGGTGACTTTAGAAAAGACCGCGTATTTTTTCAGCTCTTTAAGCTGGGCGTCACGCAGGCTGCGGCGCTCAATAAAGGCGAATCCGTCCTGACGGCGGAACAGACGCAGGTTGCTCCACATTTTGCCTTTTGGATCGCAATGCGCGGCCAGCAGATGCTGGTGCTCGGTCAACTGCGCCACGTCCGCCGTGACCTGGCCTTGCAGATATTTTTCACTGTCTGCACCGGTCAGTGTGGCCAGTGCCCAGTCATCAAGAGTAATCAGCGTCAGCGGCAGACGCGCAGAGGCGGCGGGCTGGCGAGGAGAAAATGGTGTAAATGCCATAGTGATGTCCTGAATTGCTTAACGCTTTGATAATACCTAATGGTAAAAGAGACTGTATTCAATGCAAGCGCTTTCAGCAGGCCATTCGTGCCATTACGCGGTTATGCGTAGCGCTACGCAAAATAGTGTAATCCGCTGTCTTTATAAGGATTATTCTTGAAGCTTGCTCGAGGTTCGCAATATTCCAGTAAAGAAACGGTCAAAAACACGTTACACTAGCAGGTGTCCCCGAGAGCAATAATGAATACCGAACGGGATGCCGATTGTGCCAAACGTAAAGCAGGAAACAGAACATGGATATTAACAACAAGGCCCGTATTCACTGGGCGTGCCGTCGCGGCATGCGTGAGCTTGATATCTCCATCATGCCTTTCTTCGAGTACGAGTACGACAGCTTAAGCGATGACGATAAGCGCCTGTTTGTCCGTCTGCTAGAGTCTGACGATCCGGATTTATTCAACTGGCTGATGAATCACGGCAAGCCCGCCGACACCGAGTTGCAACGGATGGTGCAATTAATTCAAACACGGAATCAGGAACGTGGTCCTGTGGCAATCTGATCTTCGCGTCTCGTGGCGCTCACAGTGGATGTCCTTACTACTCCACGGTCTGGTCGCGGCAATGGTGTTATTGGTGCCGTGGCCGCTTAGCTATACCCCCCTGTGGTTGCTATTGCTGTCGTTTGTAGTGTTTGACAGCGTGCGCAGCCAGCGTCGAATCAACGCCCGTCAGGGTGAAATTAAGCTGCTGATGGATTCTCGCCTGCGCTGGCAGGGAAAAGAGTGGGAGATGATAGGGACGCCGTGGATGCTTAACAGCGGGATGATGCTACGGCTGCGCCAGCTCGAGGATGACCGACGCCAGCACCTGTGGCTGGCCGCAGACAGTATGGATCCCGCGGAGTGGCGAGATCTGCGCCGGTTGATTGTGCAACAGCCGACGCAGGAGTAAATCAGCTGAACTGCTCGGCCATCTCACCCAGAATCTGCTCGCACCAGGCTTGCAGGCGCTCGTCGCTGAGATCGTACTGGTTGGTTTCATCCAGCGCGAGCCCGACAAACAGCTGACCGTCGGCGATAATCGGTTTTTGGCTGGTGAACTCATAGCCTTCTGTTGGCCAGTAGCCGATAAACGTCGCACCCTTTGGCGCCAGTTTGTCGTGCAGCATGCCGAGCGCGTCAAGGAACCACTCCCCGTAGCCCAGCTGATCGCCCATGCCGTACATCGCAATGATTTTGCCGTCAAAATTGACCGAATCGAGCCGATCCCAGATGGCTTCCCAGTCTTCCTGTATTTCACCGAAGTCCCAGGTTGGGATGCCGAGGATCAACACGTCGTACTGCTCCATCAGCGCTACCGCGTCATCTTTCAGGTTATGCAACGTCACCAGTTCCGGACCAATGATGTCGCGAATTTTCTCCGCCGCCATTTCGGTATAGCAGGTGCTGGAACCATAGAACAGACCAATATTCATCGCGTAACTATCTCAATTCTTGCTATGACTTTGCGCGTAGTGTACCAGAAACCGATGGCAATCAGGCATAATGGCCAGATTGCAGAACCAAAGGGGCAGATGTGGAAAAGGATCTTGCACTCATCGAACAGTTTCTCGACGCGCTGTGGCTGGAGAAAAACCTCGCTGAAAACACGCTTAGCGCCTATCGTCGGGATCTCACGCTGCTGGTAGAGTGGCTGGCGCACCGGGGGCTTACGCTTGAAAGCGCGCAAAGCGATGACCTGCAAGGGTTACTGGCTGAGCGGATGGAAGGGGGGTACAAAGCCACCAGCTCCGCGCGTCTGCTGAGCGCCATGCGCCGCCTGTTCCAGCATCTGTACCGCGAGAAGATCCGCGCGGATGACCCCAGCGCACTGCTGGCATCGCCTAAACTGCCACAGCGGTTGCCGAAAGATCTCAGCGAAGCACAAGTTGAGAGATTATTACAGTCGCCCGCAGTTGACCTTCCGCTGGAGTTACGCGATAAAGCCATGCTTGAACTATTGTATGCCACAGGCTTGCGCGTTTCCGAGCTGGTTGGCCTGACGATGAGCGACATCAGCCTGCGTCAGGGCGTGGTGCGCGTCATCGGTAAAGGGAACAAAGAACGGCTGGTGCCGCTGGGTGAAGAGGCGGTCTACTGGCTGGAGACGTATCTGGAACACGGGCGTCCGTGGTTGCTGAACGGCGTCTCCATAGATGTCTTGTTCCCGAGCCAGCGCGCGCAGCAGATGACGCGACAAACGTTCTGGCATCGTATTAAACATTACGCCACACTGGCGGGTATTGACAGTGAGAAGCTGTCGCCGCACGTTTTGCGTCATGCCTTCGCGACGCATCTGTTAAACCACGGCGCTGATTTACGCGTGGTCCAGATGCTGCTGGGACACAGCGATCTTTCAACGACGCAGATTTACACCCATGTCGCGACGGAGCGCCTGCGGCAGCTACACCAACAGCACCACCCTCGCGCGTGAGTGCCGACGAATTGTTACAGGATCAACTATGAAAAAGTCTTTAGCGCTGCTCACCCTGCTGGCAGCTTCGGTTTCCGGTTTTGCCCATGCGGACGACGCCGCCATTAAACAGTCTCTGACGAAACTCGGTGTCGCCAGCAGTGAGATCCAGCCAGCACCGGTGGCTGGCATGAAAACCGTCTTAACCAACAGCGGTGTGCTCTACGTGACCGAAGACGGCAAGCATATTATTCAGGGGCCCATGTACGACGTGAGCGGTACGCAGCCGATCAACGTTACTAACCAGCTGCTGATGAAAAACCTGAACGCGCTCGAAAAAGAGATGATTGTTTACAAAGCGGCGCAGGAAAAACACGTCATTACCGTCTTCACCGACATCACCTGCGGCTATTGCCACAAGCTGCATGAAGAAATGAAAGACTACAACGCGCTGGGCATTACCGTGCGTTACCTGGCGTTCCCTCGCGCCGGTGTGCAGAGCCAGCCTGAGCAAGATATGAAAGCAATCTGGTGTGCGAAGGACCGTAATAAGGCCTTTGATGACGCGATGAACGGCAAAGGCGTGAAGCCTGCGTCCTGCGATATTGACATCGCTAATCACTACGCGCTGGGCGTACAGTTTGGCGTGAGCGGTACGCCAGCCATTGTGCTGAGCAACGGCTATGTGGTGCCAGGCTATCAGGGTCCAAAAGAGATGAAAGCGTTCCTCGACGAGCATCAGAAACAGATGGGTGGTAAATAATTCGCGTGAAAGCCCCGATAAAACTGCGCCGCCGCGATGCGGGTGAAACCGCTGATTTACCAGACACGCTTCCGCTACTGTTGAAGCGGCTGTATGCCAGCCGTGGCGTGCGTACGGCAAGCGATCTTGAGCGCAGCGTCAAAGGAATGCTGCCCTGGCAAGCGCTGAGTGGCATCGAAAAAGCGACTGAAATGCTTTACGACGCGTTCCGTGACGGGACGCGGATTGTGGTGGTGGGCGATTTCGATGCTGACGGCGCAACCAGTACCGCGCTGAGCGTGCTCAGCCTGCGTGCGCTGGGCTGTGATAACGTGGCTTACCTGGTGCCGAACCGGTTCGAAGACGGCTACGGCCTCAGCCCGGAAGTGGTCGATCAGGCCCACGCCCGCGGCGCACAGATGATCATGACGGTGGATAACGGGATCTCTTCTCATGCAGGCGTCGATCATGCCCATGCGCTGGGGATCCCGGTCCTGGTCACCGATCACCACCTGCCAGGTGAGACCCTGCCTGCCGCCGAAGCCATCATTAACCCGAACCTGCGCGACTGCGATTTCCCGTCGAAATCGCTGGCTGGCGTAGGAGTGGCCTTTTATCTGATGCTGGCGTTACGCACGTTGCTGCGTGATAAGGGCTGGTTTGAGTCGCGCGGAATTGCCGTGCCGAACCTCGCAGAGTATCTCGATCTGGTCGCGCTGGGAACCGTGGCGGACGTAGTGCCGCTCGATACCAATAACCGTATTCTCACCTGGCAGGGCTTAAGCCGCATTCGGGCAGGTAAATGCCGTCCGGGGATTAAAGCGCTGCTGGAAATTGCCAACCGCGATCCGCTGAAGCTCGCGGCAAGCGACCTGGGTTTTGCCCTCGGCCCGCGCCTGAATGCGGCGGGGCGGCTGGACGATATGTCGGTTGGCGTTGCGCTGCTGCTGTGCGACAACATTGGCGAAGCGCGCGTGCTGGCCAGTGAGTTGGACGCACTCAACCAGACCCGTAAAGAGATTGAGCAGGGCATGCAGGCCGAAGCGCTGACCCTGTGCGAAAAGCTGGAGCGCAGCGGCGAAACGCTGCCGGGCGGGCTGGCGATGTATCACCCCGAATGGCACCAGGGCGTGGTGGGTATTCTGGCGTCTCGCATCAAAGAGCGTTTCCACCGTCCGGTAATTGCCTTTGCGCCCGCCGGAGACGGCACGCTGAAAGGCTCCGGTCGTTCGATTCAGGGGCTGCATATGCGCGATGCGCTGGAGCGTCTCGACACGCTTCATCCGAACCTGATGATCAAGTTCGGCGGCCACGCGATGGCGGCGGGCTTGTCGCTGGAAGAGGCGAAGTTTGATGTGTTTCAGCGTCTGTTTGGCGAACTGGTCACTAAGTGGATCGATCCTTCTCTGTTGCAGGGAGAAGTGGTTTCAGATGGCGAACTTTCCCCGGCTGAAATGACCATGGAGGTGGCGCAGATGCTGCGCGATGCGGGCCCGTGGGGGCAGATGTTCCCGGAGCCGCTTTTTGACGGACGTTTTCGTTTGTTGCAACAGCGCATCGTGGGCGAGCGCCATCTCAAAGTGATGGTGGAACCGGTCGGCGGCGGGCCGCTGCTAGACGGCATCGCCTTTAACGTTGATACCTCCATCTGGCCGGACAACGGCGTGCGCGAGGTTGAACTGGCCTATAAGCTGGATATTAACGAGTTTCGCGGTAACAGCTCCCTTCAGATCATCATCGACAATATCTGGCCAATTTAGCGTCAGTAATCTCTATAAAAAAGGGCGTGGATTCGGTACAATCCCGCTCTTATCACCGCATTTTGACAAGCTCATAAAAGAAAACAGGCCATGTTTGAAATTAATCCGGTAAAAAACCGCATTCAGGACCTCACGGAGCGCTCTGACGTTCTTAGGGGGTATCTTTGACTACGATGCCAAGAAAGAGCGTCTCGAAGAAGTAAACGCCGAGCTGGAACAGCCGGACGTCTGGAACGAACCTGAACGCGCTCAGGCGCTGGGTAAAGAGCGTTCCTCCCTCGAAGCCATCGTAGATACGCTGGATCAAATGGCGCAGGGTCTGGAAGATGTTTCCGGGCTACTGGAGCTGGCCGTCGAAGCCGACGACGAAGAGACCTTTAACGAAGCCGTGGCAGAACTCGACGTGCTGGAAGAGAAGCTGGCGCAGCTGGAATTCCGTCGCATGTTCTCCGGCGAATACGATAGCGCTGACTGCTATCTCGATATTCAGGCAGGTTCTGGCGGTACCGAAGCGCAGGACTGGGCCAGCATGCTGATGCGCATGTACCTGCGCTGGGCGGAAGCGCGCGGTTTCAAAACCGAGATTATCGAAGAATCCGAAGGTGAAGTGGCGGGCATCAAATCCGTCACCATCAAGATTATTGGCGATTACGCCTACGGCTGGCTGCGTACTGAAACCGGCGTTCACCGCCTGGTGCGTAAGAGCCCGTTTGACTCCGGCGGTCGTCGTCACACCTCCTTTAGCTCCGCATTTGTCTACCCGGAAGTGGATGAAGATATCGATATCGACATCAACCCGGCGGACCTGCGTATCGACGTTTATCGCGCCTCCGGTGCGGGTGGTCAGCACGTTAACCGTACGGAATCGGCGGTGCGTATTACCCACATTCCGACCGGGCTGGTAACCCAGTGCCAGAACGACCGTTCCCAGCATAAGAACAAAGACCAGGCCATGAAGCAGATGAAAGCGAAGCTTTATGAGCTGGAGATGCAGAAGAAAAATGCTGAGAAGCAGGCGATGGAAGACAACAAATCCGACATCGGCTGGGGCAGCCAGATCCGTTCTTACGTCCTTGATGACTCCCGCATCAAAGACCTGCGTACCGGGGTTGAAACCCGCAACACGCAGGCGGTGCTGGACGGCAGCCTGGACCAATTTATCGAAGCAAGTTTGAAAGCAGGGTTATGAGGAACCAACATGTCTGAACAACAAGCACAGGGCGCTGACGCGGTCGTCGATCTTAACAACGAATTGAAAACCCGCCGCGAGAAGCTGGCAGCGCTGCGTGAGCAGGGCGTGCCGTTCCCGAACGATTTTCGTCGTGACCACACCTCAGACCAACTGCACGCAGACTTCGACGGTAAAGAGAACGAAGAGCTGGAAGCGCTGAACGTTGAAGTGTCCGTGGCGGGTCGCATGATGACCCGTCGTATCATGGGTAAAGCGTCCTTCGTGACCTTACAGGACGTTGGCGGCCGCATTCAGCTGTACGTCTCTCGTGACGACCTGCCGGAAGGCATCTACAACGAGCAGTTCAAGAAGTGGGACCTGGGCGATATCCTGGGCGCAAAAGGTAAGTTGTTCAAAACCAAAACCGGTGAACTGTCTATCCATTGCACCGAGCTGCGTCTGCTGACCAAAGCCCTGCGCCCGCTGCCGGACAAGTTCCACGGTTTGCAGGATCAGGAAGCGCGTTATCGTCAGCGCTATCTGGATCTCATCTCTAACGATGAATCCCGTAAGACCTTCAAAATTCGCTCCCAGATCATGGCCGGTATTCGCCAGTTCATGGTTAATCGCGACTTTATGGAAGTGGAAACCCCGATGATGCAGGTGATCCCAGGCGGTGCCTCTGCCCGTCCGTTCATCACCCATCACAACGCCCTGGACCTGGACATGTACCTGCGTATCGCGCCGGAACTGTACCTGAAGCGTCTGGTAGTCGGTGGTTTTGACCGCGTGTTTGAGATCAACCGTAACTTCCGTAACGAAGGTATCTCCGTACGTCATAACCCAGAGTTCACCATGATGGAACTCTATATGGCGTATGCAGATTACAAAGATCTGATCGAGCTGACCGAATCCCTGTTCCGTACCCTGGCGCAGGACATTCTGGGCACCACCCAGGTCCCTTACGGTGAAGAAGTGTTCGACTTCGGCAAGCCGTTCGAAAAACTGACCATGCGTGAAGCGATCAAGAAATACCGTCCGGAAACCAACATGGCGGATCTGGACAGCTTCGACTCTGCGAAAGCGATCGCGGAAAGCATCGGTATTAAAGTTGAGAAGAGCTGGGGTCTGGGCCGTATCGTGACCGAGATCTTCGAAGAAGTGGCCGAAGCGCATCTGATTCAGCCGACCTTTATCACCGAATACCCGGCGGAAGTGTCTCCGCTGGCCCGTCGTAATGACCAGAACCCGGAAATCACTGACCGCTTCGAATTCTTCATCGGTGGTCGCGAAATTGGTAATGGCTTTAGCGAGCTGAACGATGCAGAAGATCAGGCGCAGCGCTTCCAGGATCAGGTTAACGCGAAAGCGGCAGGCGACGACGAAGCGATGTTCTTCGACGAAGACTACGTGACCGCACTGGAACACGGTCTGCCGCCGACGGCGGGCCTGGGTATTGGTATCGACCGTATGGTGATGCTGTTCACCAACAGCCATACCATCCGCGACGTGATCCTGTTCCCGGCGATGCGTCCGGTGAAATAAGCCGTTAAGACGTAAAAAAAGCCCCGTGCGTTTATCGCCGGGGCTTTTTTATTGCGCTGCGAAGGCGCTGAGTTTCTCGCGCGCGGTGTTCGCTTCCTGCACCATCCACGGACTGAAAGCCCATGGCGTGGCGTCCAGCGCGCGGAATAGCGCGTCCAGCTCCACCCACTGATACTCCATCACTTCTTCGCTATTGATTGTGAGGATATTCGTTACGCGAGCGGCATAGACCGGGCAGATTTCGTTTTCAACGATCCCTGACGGGTCTGCTTCACGGTAGCGGAACGCCGGGGCAATGGGGGTGATGTCCGTGATTTCAGCGCCAACTTCAAAGCGGCAGCGGCGGATAATCGCCTGCTCTGTCGCTTCGTCGGCCTGTGGATGTCCACAAACGGAGTTGGTCCATACGCCGGGCCAGGCTTTTTTACTTAAGGCGCGCCGGGTAATTAGACATTCTCCGTGAGCGTTAAACAGCCATGAAGAGAAGGCCAGGTGTAGCGGGGTATGTGACGTGTGCGCGGCATACTTCTCCTGAGTGCCAATCACCTTTCCCTGGTCATTTACCAAAATAACGTGTTCTTGAGTACTCATTGATGCTCCAGTGCCAAAATGCATAATGGTTCAGCACCATCAGCAGAATTATTATACTGCATTCTTATCCGTACGGTTTGACCCCCAGAGCGGAAAAGGGCATGACCCGCATCAGTTTGGGCTGCTATCATAATGCGCCATTCACGCTGACCGAGGAGCTGTTTTGTTTGCAGGAAGCCCGACGAGAAACCCAATCATTGCCGTTTTCTGCCTGACGCTGACGCTACTTATAGTGGGATGCTCGGGGAGTAAATCTTCGGATATGGGCAGTTATTCTGGTGCAGTCTATACCGTTAAGCGCGGGGATACGCTCTACCGCATATCCCGCGTCACGGGAACCAGCGTAAAGGAGCTGGCGCGCCTGAATAATATCTCTCCACCGTATACTATTGAGATAGGGCAGAAGCTCAAGGTTAACAGCGGTTCCTCCTCAGGGAAAAAGTCCTCTACGCGTAAAACGGCCAAAGTCACGCCATCCTACCAGGTGCCTAAATCATCCTGGCCGCCGGTCGGTCAGCGATGCTGGATCTGGCCTGCAAGCGGAAAAGTGGTTGCGCCGTACTCGCTCTCGGAAGGCGGCAATAAAGGTATTGATATCGCTGCCGCACGCGGCACACCGGTTTACGCATCAGGGGCCGGGAAGGTGGTCTATGTCGGTAATCAGCTTCGTGGGTACGGTAACCTGATCATGATTAAGCATGGTGAGGATTACATTACGGCGTATGCGCATAACGACACGATGCTGGTCAATAACGGCCAGAACGTGAAGGCGGGGCAGAAGATTGCGACCATGGGCAGTACCGGGACGGATACGGTGAAGCTGCACTTCCAGATCCGCTATAAGGCCACGGCCATCGATCCGCAGCGCTATCTTCCGGCGCAGGGTAGTAAGCCAAAGTGCTAAGTGATTATTTAATCGCCACTTAGTGGGGGAAAGGCTTGTATGAAGAGGCGTAAGGTCTATAATGCCTTACGCACCTCAAAGCGGGCGTAGTTCAATGGTAGAACGAGAGCTTCCCAAGCTCTATACGAGGGTTCGATTCCCTTCGCCCGCTCCAGATCTCTCCCCTTGTGGAGAAGCCTTGAAAGCCTTCTCTATCAGCAACTTAAATAGTTACCTATTTTAGTCGCCTATGGGTTCTACCATCGTGATCCGCCCTTGGTAACTGTCACGCTAAGTTACATGGTGAGATATGATGGCGACAGTTGCATCCTCACACCGCAATAGCAAAACGTGAAGTAAAAGCCTGCCCAGGCATCGTTATGTCATCGACAGACTGATCATATGCATTTTAAGTTGGATGTGCGGCCTTGTGGCTGCGTAAACAGGTGACGAGTGGTAACACGTACCTGCACACGACATGCAGGCTCTGCCAGCGCTTCACACTCGCTCCTTACGGTACACGAGTACCTGGATAAGGTGTGATCCGTCTGACAATCCAGGGGGGGATTTGTTACAGGATGTCCCTTCGCTTTACCTGAAAATCGTAACAGGAAAGGGGCGTTAAACATGAAAAACATTAAGCTGCTGAGTGTTGTATTCCTCTTGACGGGATGCCCTGGGCCTGGTGATCGAATGGTAGATCGTGAATCTACAACGGTATTTATCAAAGATAATCAAGTTTGTGTGGTGTCACCACTGGAGCCGCAGGAACGGATCACTGCTATTCAAATCAACAGCGATAGTAGCGACTCTCTTCACAAGATTTTTGATGACAAGCCTGTTTATGTACCAAAGGGTGAGTGTCTTCCTGTGTTCGGATTTAAGTTTACCCCGGGAGAGCGGTATAACTTCACGTATGACGTCCAGCCTGGTAAATCAGAATCGCATTTAGTCACTGCTGATTTTTTATATCCCCAGGAATAAGGGGCAGAACGCCCCCTTTTTCTTAACGGCGTGTAAACGCCAGTCTGAGCCCTAATCCAATGAATGTTACACCAACAATTCTGTTCAGTATTTTCTGCAACCTTCTGTTTTGCGAAACGGTTCCAGCGGCACTACCCGCAAGTATGGCGAACGTTACATCAGTCATAAAAGCGATCAATGCGTAGGTCATTCCCAGGAACAGAAAAGATGCTGTCTGGTGCTCACTTCCAGGCGCAACGAATTGAGGGAAAAAGGAGATGAAGAACAACAGTACCTTCGGGTTGGTTAAGGTAGTTATGAAACCTTTAGTCATTAGACTCGTCAGCGTCGTTTTTGCCTTAACGCCTTCAGCTTCGCTGTGATTCGTGGTTTGCGTTATCAGCGTTTCCCAAATCATCTTACTACCGAGATACAGCAGATAAGCCGCACCGAGGTACTTAATGATGGTGAACATCATTGGCGACGCTGTTATCAACGCGGTTAATCCTACAGCGCTTGCAATTGCATGTGTGCAACTACCTAACGCAACCCCAGCGGCAGAGATAATTCCCGCTCGTCTTCCATTAACTACGCTTTGACCTACCACGTTGGCTATATCAGGCCCAGGTGTAACGGAAAGGAGAAATACAGACAGGGCAAAAAGCCCAAAATGAGTTATGTCCAGCATAGCGATCTCCGGAAAAAAATTAAGAACCACCATGCTAGCACTGAATTTTTATGCGTATAAAGTGATTTTCCATGCCTTTAGCATTCTTCTGCAAAACAACGAATCACCCATGGCGTAACACGCTAAGTTGCACATTTCCTGTACCCTGGATACCCTGAGATTAATCCTAATAATTCAAGGGTGAGTATGGCTACCGGGAAGAGAAAGAAGCAAAAGGAATCACCTGAAGAAAAGCTGGATCGCTTGCTTGATGAGCTTGAACTCACACAGGAGCAACGGGAGTTTATTGAATCCATGCGAGAGGATAAGGGGGATCCCTGTGAGGAGTAGCGTTGTCATCGTTGCTGAAGTGAAAGATTGTAAGAGGGGCTGAACCGCCCATAACTTAAAATTAAACCCTCTTTTTTACTCCTACATTTTCTCCTGTTATATCCGTCGGCACATTTTTATTTCCCGGAACCCCGTGTAAACACGACTCCTCCTTTGCGCCCGCTTGCTGCCCTGGGTACTGGATACGCCTTCAATAAAAACTGGGCGGGTCGCCTGGGGAATCAGTGGGCAAGCAACGTGGGCAATGCTAACGAGCTCGGTGAGAGCAGCGACATGAGTTCCGTCACCGCAGGGCTCAGCTATTAAGAAAAGCCTGCGTGATATCTGGCGCTATATTATCGACCAAATGATGAAACTGGAGAATCAAGCGGGCGGGTATATGTGCCTATGGAAAATATCGTGCTGTTTCTGATTTACTGTCATTATCCCTTAAACGTAAAAAAGGCTGCTTTCGCAGCCTTCTCGTTAGATGACGCCGTCGCCGCCGTCTGAACACCATACCTGCCCGGAGGTGTATGAACATTCATCCGAGGCCAGGGTGACATACAGCGGTGCGATCTCTACGGGCTGTCCCGGACGTCCCAGAGGGGTACTTTCGCCAAAATGTTTTACTTTTTCCTGTGGCTGACCACCGCTGGGCTGAAGCACGGTCCAGTATGGTCCAGGCGCCACCGCATTCACGCGTATCCCTTTCGGCCCCAGCTGTTTCGCCAGCGCTTTGGTAAATACCGCAAGACAGGCTTTGGTCTGCGCATAGTCAAGCAGTACGGCGCTCGGTTTAACAGCCTGTACCGATGAGGTGTTAATGATGGAAGCGGGGGCTTTCATGTGGCGCAACGCCGCTTTTGTGATCCAGAATGGCGCATAAACGTTAGTTTTAAAGGTCGCGTCAAAATCTTCGGTGGTCAGTTCTTCCAGCGACTCACGGTACTGCTGGCGGCCTGCGTTATTCACCAGGATATCCAGCCCGCCCAGTTTCCCGACGGCCTGCTCTACCAGGTTCTGACAAAACGTTTCGTCCCGCACATCGCCCGGAAGCGCGACGGCATTCCGTCCTTCCGCTTTAATCAGGGCGATCACTTCCGCTGCATCGTCTTCCTCTTCCGGCAAATAGTTAATCGCGACATCTGCCCCTTCGCGGGCATAGGCAATGGCTACCGCGCGTCCGATGCCGGAATCGCCTCCGGTAATTAGCGCCTTCTTACCGGCAAGACGACCATGCCCTTTGTAGCTCTTCTCGCCGTGGTCGGGTACGGGTTCCATCTCAGAGGCCAGGCCCGGTGGCGTCTGAGGCTGCTCCGGAAAAGGGGGCGTTGGATAAGCGTTCGTACGTTGTTCATTATCACTCATAGCTAACTCCTTGTTAGGGGTGAGATTTGATGGATAGGTACAGCGTTAACGCTTCGCTGAATTATTTTTGCAAGTGGCTGACCCGCACTACGGGTGGGGATGATTTTTTATCAAGCGAGCCGCTAATACTGATCATGTTGTCAGGTTCCACGGTTCTGTCATCAAATACGGCTTTCGGGATAATAACGTCGATTTTCCCGGTTTTATCCTGGAATACGTATTTATCGCCATTGCCATCAATAAGATTGCCGCGCAGTGAAATAGAGGCGCCATCATGCATCTCTTTCGCCTGAGTAATGGTCATAATGCGCGCATCATCGGTACCACGATAACCGCTCTCCAGCGCATGCGGCGGTGGCGGCGCGTCACCCTTTTGTAACCCGCCGTTATTATCTGCCCATGCGGAAGGGATAATTAATATTAACAAGGCTGAAATCACTGATAATTTCATCTGATATCCTTCATTTTGGATGTCTTGACTTATTAAGTATTGTTGCTATTCCTTTATGTGGCAAATGTGATAAGTCTTAAAAGCATTTGCGCTGAAAAATCATAAATTTCGACAATTAAGCGAAACGGTGACGAAGGCCATGCAACCAAAAAATGAAAAAGTGCCTGGGATTAAAGAGAGTCATCGTTTACTGACGTTTGAGTACGCATTTCGCCAGGTGGGTTTTATTGTGCTGTTAGCTATTATCGTGGCGGCGACTGCCGGACTGTTTTCCAGCGGCGTGGTGAGTGACGCGGAAAAACCAAACTCAGCAAACTCTCTGACAGTGAACTATGAGCGGTTCGGGCGCCGCCAGACTGAATCGCGGATGGCGCTGACGTTTCCGGTGACGTCTGAGGGTAAATATATTCTCAGTTTTAACAGCGAAACCCGCGATGCGTATGAGCCAGGCAGCGTCTGGCCACAGCCTGACAGCATGTACAGCCGGGGGAATACCCTCTTTCTCGTCTACGATCGTTTAAAACGTACCGATAAATTTACCGTTTTGTTATTCATTACGCCGTCAAAAGCAGGGAAGTGGACAAACAGCATCCGCGTAAACAACGCGCCAGATATCCGTTTCTGGCAGTTTATTTACCCTTAGGAGTCAAATATGGACATGGTGTTTCGTGCCCTGGCAATTTACCTGTTCCTGGTCATCGTGTTTAAAGTCGCCGGGCGGCGCGCCCTGCTGCAAATGACCAGCTTTGACCTTATTTTGCTCTTAATTATCAGTGAGGCGACACAGCAGGCGCTGCTTGGCGAAGATTTTTCCGTCACCGGTGCGATGATTACAATAACAACGCTGGTGGTGGTGGATATAATTTTTGGTCTGCTGAAAAAATATTTTTCTACCGTCGAGAATATTCTTGATGGCACGCCGGTGATATTAGTGGAGAACGGTGTTCCCCTTGATGATAAGCTAAAAAAAGTCGATGTATCCTGTGATGATATATTGGTATCAGCCCGCCAGAATCACGGTATTACAGAATTGAAGGAGATTAAATACGCTATTCTTGAGCGTAATGGTCATATTTCTATTATTCCTGACGAAAATTAAGGGGGGCACGTTATGAGCAATCTTATTCATGACAGCAACACCACCATCAGCGAACTGACGAAAAAGCTCGCCACTCAGCTTACGGACAGAGGTTTGCGGTTAACCACCGCAGAGTCCTGTACCGGCGGCAATCTCGCGGTTGCGCTTTGTGCCGAAGAGAACACGGCGGAGTTTTATGACGTTGGCATGGTGGTGTTCAGCGATGCGGCGAAGGAGAGGATCCTCGGCGTGCGGCACGAAACCATAGAGCGCTTCACCGCCGTCAGTGAACAAACGGTGACCGAGATGGCCGCTAAAATTCGCGACATCGCGGAGGCGGATATCGGTGTTGCCATCAGCGGCTATGCCGGGCCGGAAGGCGGCGACGATGGCACGGCAGCCGGTACGGTCTGCTTCGGCTGGGATATTCGCGGAAAGACGGAAACCCGCACCGTGCTGTTTTCCGGTGAATGTCAGGATGTGGTGGATAAAGCGGTGCGTTATTCGCTGTCTGAACTGATCGAAATACTCTCCGGCCGGGATAACGTCTGAAACAAGGGGAAAAGCTATGGCAGTCATCGTTATTACCGGCGGTACGGCGGGCGTGGGGAAAGCCACGGCGCTGCATTTTGCCAAAGCGGGCTACAATGTGGGCATCATTGCCCGCGATGAGCAGAGCCTGCGCTCCACAGAAGAGGAGTTACGCCGTTTCGGGATCAACGCCTGTGCCGTTCAGGCCGACGTGGCGGACAGCATGGCGGTGACCGATGCTGCTAACGAGATTGAATACCGGCTTGGGGCCATCGATGTGTGGGTGAATAATGCCATGGGCGGGATGCTGGCGCCGTTTCGCACCATGTCCCCTGAGGAGTTTCGCCGTGTCACCGAGGTGACCTATCTTGGCTATGTTAACGGCACCCGCGCCGCGCTGGAGTTAATGACCCCACGCGATCGCGGAACGATTATTCAGGTTGGTTCCGCGCTGGCCTATCGCTCCATTCCCTTGCAGTCAGCCTACTGCGGGGCGAAAGCCGCGATCCGCGGATTTACCGATGCCGTGCGCACCGAGCTGATGCACGAAAACAGCCGGGTGCAGATCGCAATGGTACAGATGCCGGGTCTCAACACGCCGCAGTTCGAGTGGGCGAGGAATAAATTTGCCTGGGCGATGCGCCCGATTCCCCCTGTCTTTCAGCCGGAAGTGGCCGCCAGCGCCATTTTTAAGGTGGCGCAGAAACCGGTGCGGGAACTGTGGGTGGGCAGCAGCACCGTCCAGTCGATTGTCGGGCAGTTCCTTTTCCCCGGCTTTCTGGATCGGTTGATGGTTAAAAAGGCCTGGGAAGGGCAGATGACCGATACGTTAAATGCGGATGACCGTCAGGACTATCTTGATCGGCCGGTTAACGACCTGCATAAAATCCACGGGCACTTCACCGACGAAGCAAAAGAGCGCGCTACCAGCGTCACCTCCGGCATGCCGGGAAAAGTGCTGCTCGGCTCCCTTGCCGTCACGGGCGCGATCGTGGCCCGTCTGCTGCTCTCGCGGAAACGATAATCAGCGCAGTGCGGTACGATCGGTCCAGAACCAGCGGTAGCCATAGCCGCTGAGGTTAAGCGCGACGGTTTTGCCGCACACCAGCGCGTCGTCGTAGCGTTTGTCCGCCAGGCAGGCGGTCCAGGTCGCATGCCGGATCCCTCTGGCGGTAAAATTAACGGGCTTATCGCTGAAGTTAACAAAGGTCAGAATGCTGCGCGTGTCGGTTTCGTAATAGATCCCCAGTACCGCATCGCTGTCGATATTAATAAGACGAAACGGCGCGACGCCGATCTCAGGGAACTCCGAGCGCGTATTGGCGATATCGATAATGCAGTGCAGGAGTGAGTTGCGGTGCAGCAGCGAATCCGCCACGTTGATTTTTTGATAGCGGTAGGGGCCGCGGTCAATCATCGGGGCGACAAAAGTTTCCGGGTCGGCATCTGAGAAACCGCCTCCTTGCGATCCGGCCCACTGCATCGGGGTGCGTACGGCGTAACGCTCCTCCAGTTCCAAATCATCCCCCATGCCAATCTCATCCCCGTAGCGCATGACCGGTACGCCCGGCAGCGAAAACAAGACTGCATGGCAAAAGGCCAGCCGCTTTCGATCGCCATTAAGCATCGGCGCCAGTCGGCGGCGGATCCCTCGCTGATACACACTCATCTCTTCGTCAGGGGCAAAGGCATCAATCACGGTTTGCTTCGCTTTTTTTCCTATCCCTTCCAGATCCAGCTCATCATGATTGCGCAGCCAGTTGGCGAAACAGCAGGAGTCCGGCGGCACAATCATCTTCTTCACCGCGTTGCGCAGCGGCCTTGCGCTCTTCTCTGCCAGGCTGACGTAAAAGTACTTATTGAGCCAGAAATTCAGCACCAGGTTGAGCCGGTCATTCTGACCAAAATAATTTTTGTAGGCCTCGACCTCCACGTCGACTTCGCCGAGCAGGATCGCGTCCGGATTACGCTGCCCGATAAGACGGCGCAGATGCTCCAGGATCCACAGCCCGCGTTTTTCATCTCCACGCCCGGCCTGTTTTGTCAGATGCGATGCCGCATCCAGGCGAAAGCCCGACACCCCGAGCTTTAGCCAGAAAATGATGATGTTCTCAACCTCCTTCAGCACCGCAGGGGAGGCGAGATTGAGATCCGGCTCGTGGTGATAAAACATATGCCGATAGTATTGCCCCGCCTCGTCGTCCCATGTCCAGATGCTCTTCTCCACGCCGGGGAACATCGGCGGCGTATCGTCATCGTCCGTGTCGGACCACAGGTAATAGTCCCGGTAGGGTGATTGCGGGTTGCGGCGGGCCTGTTGAAACCAGGGATGCGCATCCGAGGTATGCTGGATCAGTAGCTCAATAATGACCTGCATCCCCAGCTCCCGCGCCTGTTCAATAAAGGCGATGATATCGTTGAGCTTGCCGAAGCGGGGATCGACCTGCAAATGGTCGCTCACGTCATAGCCTTCATCGAGAAAAGGTGTGAGGTAAAACGGGGTGATCCAGATAACCGTCGCGCCCATCCGGCGGATATAGCGAAGCTTCGCGGTGATTCCGGCGATGTCGCCACAGCCATCGCCGTTAAGATCGTAAAACAGGGCGGTATCAATCTGGTAAATAATGGCGCGTGTATGCCAGCCTGCCATAGCAATCCTTAATGATAACCTTCGGTATCAGACACTTTGCCCCGGAAGACGTAGTAGCTCCAGGCGGTGTAAACCAGAATCACCGGGATGATTAACAGCGTGCCGATCAGCATAAACAGCTGGCTGGCAGGCGGCGCGGCGGCTTCCCATAGGGTGATGCGTGGCGGAATTATGTGTGGCCACAGGCTGATGCCCAGCCCGCTAAAGCCGAGGAAGATCAGGCCCAGCGTCAACAGGAACGGACGGGCATGGCTGTCGGGATTACGCGTCAGCCGCCAGATCCACAGGCTGAAAACCGCGACCAGAACCGGAACCGGCAAAAACCAGAAGAAGTTAGGCAGAGTAAACCAGCGCTCGGCGACAAACTTCCAGCCGAGTGGGGTCCATATACTCACCACCGCAATGACGGCGATGAGTGCCAGCAGCACGTGGCGAGTCAGCTCACGCATCCGTTGTTGCAGCGCGCCTTCGCTTTTCATGATCAGCCAGGTAGTGGCCAGCAGGGTATAGGCGACAATTAAGCCCAGCCCGCAGAACAGGTTAAACGGGGTGAGCCAGTCCAGCGAAGAGCCCACAAAGCGACGCTCTTCCACGTCAAAGCCGTTAATCATCGCGCCGACCACGATCCCCTGGCTGAAGGTTGCGAGCAGCGAGCCGCCAGCAAAGGCGTAGTCCCAGAATTTGCGGTGTGAAGGGGTTGCCTTGAAGCGAAACTCAAACGCCACGCCGCGGAAAATAAGCCCGATCAGCATGGCCGTCAGCGGGATGGTCAGGGCATCGATAATTACCGCATAGGCCAGCGGGAACGCGCCGAACAAGCCTGCACCACCGAGCACCAGCCAGGTTTCATTTCCGTCCCAGACCGGGGCGACGCTGTTCACCATCACGTCGCGCTCTTTGGCATCCCCCACAAAGCTGAACAGCATGCCGATACCGAGATCAAAACCGTCCATGATGATGTACATCAGCGTGGCGAAGACAATAATGGCAAACCAGATGACCGGGATATCGACGCCCATCAGATCTTCTCCTCTTCCGGAACGGACTCGGCGGCGGACAGCGGACGGGCAGGGGTGCCCGATGTATTAGACGTTAGCGTGCCGACAGGCTGCGGCCCTTTCTTAATCAACCGGGCGAGATACACATAACCCACGCCAAAGACCGAACAGTAGACCACGATAAAGGCCAGCAGGCTGATGCTCATCTGCAACGTGCTGTGCAGAGACACTGCATCTATCGTGCGCAGATAGCCGTAAACGACCCACGGCTGGCGGCCCACTTCGGTGGTAACCCACCCGGCGAGCAGCGCGAGCAGTCCGGCTGGTCCCATGCAGAGCGCAAACCAGTGGAATGGCCGCGAGTGATAGAGTCGGCGGCGATAGCGCAGCCAGACGCTCAGTACGCCAAGCGTAATCATCAGCAGCCCCATGCCGACCATTATGCGGAAGGACCAGAAGACGATGAGCGAGTTGGGCCGATCTTCTTTCGGGAAATCTTTCAGCGCCGGAACCTGTTTATCCAGGCTATGCGTCAGGATCAGGCTGCCGAGCGCGGGAATTTCAAGTCCGTATTTGGTGCGCTCCTCTTCCATATCCGGTACGCCAAACAGCAGCAGCGGTGTAGCCTCGCCGGGCGGGTTTTCCCAGTGGCCTTCAATCGCGGCGATTTTGGCTGGCTGGTGCTCAAGCGTATTCAGACCGTGCATATCCCCGACGACGGCCTGAATGGGCGCGACCAGCAGCGCCATCCACATGGCCATGGAAAACATGGTGCGAATAGCGGGCGTATCGTTACCACGCAGCAGATGCCATGCCCCGGACGCGCCCACAAATAAGGCGCTGCACAGGAAGGCGGCGATGGACATATGGATCAGGCGGTAAGGGAAAGAGGGGTTAAAGATGATGGCAAGCCAGTCTTCGGGAATGACCTGGCCGTTCTGAATACTAAAGCCCTGCGGGGTGTGCATCCAGCTGTTGGAGGCGAGGATCCAGAAGGTGGACATCAGCGTGCCCAGCGCCACCATGCAGGTGGCAAAGAAGTGCAGCCCGGGGCCGACCTTGTTCCAGCCGAACAACATCACGCCTAAGAAACCGGCTTCAAGGAAGAAGGCGGTTAAAACTTCATAGGTGAGCAGAGGGCCAGTGATGCTGCCTGCAAACTGGGAAAAACCGCTCCAGTTAGTCCCAAACTGGTAAGCCATCACCAGCCCGGAAACCACGCCCATACCAAAGTTGACGGCAAAAATTTTCAGCCAGAAATGGTACAGCGAGCGCCAGACGTCATTTTTTGTGCGAAG
This sequence comes from Enterobacter cloacae, assembly GCF_011078175.1. Classification (GTDB taxonomy): domain Bacteria; phylum Pseudomonadota; class Gammaproteobacteria; order Enterobacterales; family Enterobacteriaceae; genus Enterobacter; species Enterobacter cloacae_Q. The sequence goes on along the minus strand of NZ_JAALCJ010000006.1, from coordinate 221,552 downwards.
CCACATGCCCTCGAGAACCACCAGGTAGCTCGCAAGCCCGATAGTGATCGCCGGGAAGAGAATATGAAAAGAGACGGTAAAGGCGAACTGTATCCTGGCCAGATGAAACGCATCAAGCTCGAACATGCTCCGTACCTCTGGAACTGATAGCGCACAAGGCATTGCCAGACAGCCTCAGGCTGCCTGGCAAAGCCGGTTACGGTTTTTTCTTACCTGCGCCCAGCTCGGCACCGGTAAGCGGATCGGCATGGGGATCGGATTTCGTGCGTGCGCACATCGCTTTGATCAGCGTTTCCTGCTCTGTAGTGAGCGTTACGCTTGCGCCGCCGTCACCGCCATCGACCGCTGGCTGAGGGGATTCCACATAGTCGAAATGCTTATCGCTATTCCAGCTACCGCGTACTTCTCCTCCCTCAGACATATTGTAGTACTTGTTGGTGTACTCTTCGATTGGCGGCAATTTACCCGGTGGGAAATTGTTACGGATCGACTGGAGCGCCTTCTCAAACGAGAGCTGGTGCGCTGCCTCACGCGTCATTAAAAACGCCAGCGCATCTTTAACACCCGGATCGTCCGTTACGTTAATAAGCCGTTCGTAGATAATTTTGGCGCGCGCCTCGGCCGCTATGTTAGAGCGCAGATCCGCGGTGGGTTCGCCAATGGTATCCACGTATGCTGCTGTCCAGGGTACGCCTGCGGAGTTAGTCAACGGCGTACCGCCGCCGTAGAGCAGGGAGGTGATATGACTGTCGTTGCCATTCTCGGTCATGGACCGGTACAGCTCCGCTTCATTCTCAACGCCTTCTGCCAGTTCACCTTTCGCACCCTTATTCAGCATACCCACCAGGGTACCGATAATTTCCAGGTGACTTAACTCCTCGGTCGCGATATCCATCAGCATATCTTTACGACCGGGATCGTCGTCGCTCAGTCCTTGCGTAAAGTAACGACATGCCGCGGCAAGTTCGCCCTGTGGCCCGCCAAACTGCTCAAGCAGAAGATTGGCCAGGCCCGGATTCGGTTCGGCTACGCGTACCGTATATTGCAGCTGTTTTACGTGTCGAAACATACAGTCTCCCTCTTTCGTTATTTTTTCGCTTCAACGCCGTCCGCGTCGGAGCGCAGCAGGAACTGTTCCGTCGTCTGCGGAATATGTTGAATCAGCCAGTCAGCCATCTGGCGCTCTTCTTCCAGAATGGACTCAATGGCAGGAATGGAGGCGGTATCGCCCGCTTGTTTGGCCGCAGCCAGCAGAGAGGTGTAGCAGGCAATTTCAAACTGCTCGAAAACGTAGCCGCTGATGGAGCCTTTAACAATTTCATCGGAAGGGAACATGCCGCCAATGGACTGGCCGAGCGCCGCCATTTTGCTCATGGAATCTTTTATGACCGAACGGGAAATATCATTGCGGTCGAGAATTTCTTCCAGCACGGTTATTTGGTGTTTAGTTTCATTAACGTGTTGTTCAATTCGTGCACGTAAGTCGGGGTAGTTATCAATGCGGCTGGCCATTGATTCCAGCATGGATTCGGCTTGCTTTTCCATCGCATGGGCATCGCGTAGCCAATCATGGTAGTGTTCTACATGATTCATAATTAACTCCTGTGATTTATTTTCTGGTTAATTTTTGGTGCTGATGCTCATCAAATTATTATTTATCCTTTCTGGGCTTTTTGATTAATATTACCGACAGCCAGATCGGTTAATTTGAGATCGGTTTCTTTTTCTTCTTCCAGCGTTTCGGCAAGAAGTTTAACGGCTTTTTTATAGCCTAATTGTTCAGCCAGGGTGGCCAGAGTGCCGTAACTGGCAATTTCGTAGTGTTCGACTTTTTGAGCTGCCGCAATTAATGCAGCGTCACGCACTTCGTTTTTCTCAGTGCTCTCAATAACTTCGTTAGCTTCTTCAATTAAGCCTTCCATCGCAACGCATTTCATACGCTTCAGTTTGAGGCCGGATTCCTGCTCAATAATCTGATCGATACGTTCAATCTGTCCCTGCGTCTCTTCGAGGTGGGCCGTGAACGCGGCACTCAGCTTCTCGCTGGATGCGGCGCGAGCTAATTTGCTTAGCGCGCGGGTGAGCTGCTTCTCAGCGCTGTAGGTGTCGGATAACAGGTGAATAAATACATCTTCGACAGTTTTCATATTCATATTTTCGCTCCAGTGAAATAAAGGGAAGGTACTGCGAGCCGACGGGCCCGCAGCATGCTCTCGGTATATTTATAAGAGCTTTATGTAAGATCAGGAGTTATCAGATTTACGGCCTCCGCCGTGACTGTTCTGTCCCCCTTTCTTACCCGCTTCAGATGCGCGTTGCGGATCGTTTTTGAAATTACCGCCGCTGTGCTGGCCGCCTTTACGTCCAGCTTCTGATGCCTTTTCACGGTCTTCAGCGAAATTACCGGAACCACCACGATGTTGCTCTGCCATATATCAACCCTCATGTTGCGTTTATGTCAGGTGATACGATAAGTAATTCGTATCAGTTGTCGTTCAGAAATTAACATTAGTCGTTATGTGAGAAGAGTCAAATTTCTTGTCTGGGTTGTTTTGCGGAAATTTTGCAGGCGTTCAGAAAATACCGCTTCGTTACGAAGTTTAAAAATGGAAGGTAAATCCACCGCTTAGGGAGAAATAAATCTGGATGTTGGGATTTCGCCTGGCTAATAATCCTAATGTGAACGTGGCGTGAATTATTACAAGAGTTGACACAGCGCAAAAATATATCCTCGCAACGGTTTCCTCTGTATTCGGAGTAATCTTAAGTGTCTGGCGAAATAACGTGTTGAAAAGAGTGTGGCCAACCCTCGTTTTTGACGTGGTCAGGCGGATCGGCTGAGGGTATGCTTCTTTTGTCACCACAATAATTAGAGAGGCAATGTCATGGATCGGGAGTTACTGGATGCAGGATACCGGGCCTATACCGGTGAGAAGATTGATGTCTACTTTAACACTGGGATCTGCAAACACTCGGGCAACTGCGTGCGCGGCAGCGCGGCGCTATTCGACCTGAAGCGTAAACCGTGGATCGCACCGGATGAAGTGGATGCAGAAACGGTTGTGCGCGTAATTGATACCTGCCCGAGCGGTGCGCTGAAGTACCGCCAAAAATAAGCGAGGAACCATGGAAATTCTTGAAGGCCATAACAAGTTTTACGTCAACGATGCCGAAGGCAATCAGGTCGCGGAGATCGTCTTTGTCCCGACCGGCGAGCATCTGAGCATCATCGAGCACACCGATGTGGATCCAAGCCTGAAAGGGCAGGGTGTGGGTAAGCAGCTGGTGGCAAAAGTGGTGGAGAAGATGCGCGGGGAGAGCCGTAAAATTATCCCGCTGTGTCCGTTTGCGAAGCATGAGTTTGATAATACGCGGGAGTATGACGATATTCGGGCGTGACTTTCTGATAAAGCCTTCTTTGGCAGGGCCATAGAATTGTTCCGTTCGCTACAGCATCTTTGCTATCTGAAACGCCCGCTGCGGTGAACGTGTGAAGGGGGCCGCGGTGGCCCCCTTATCCCGTTCACAGGTTCAGGTGTAAGATTAACAACCAATCGTAAGGTGAACGGAAAAACGACATACTCAACCCACAAACATCACCGACACACACAGCACACCCACAATCAGCGTCAGCAAGTTACCGATGGAGCGGTACGGTTTTAACGACGGGATCAGGTACGTCGACAGCGTCGGCATGATGAACAGGATCATGGCGATAAGCGGACCGCTGATAGCGTAAATCATTGAGATGGCGTTCGGGTTGATGCAGCAGACCGCAAAGGTAATCAGCGACACGCCGAGAATAGAAACCGCACGGTTAAAGGCGCGGCTTTTCTTCACGCCCACCTGATTCAGCGACGATTTCACAATTTCCGTTGCCCCTTCAATCACGCCAAAATAGGTGCCGAGGAACGATTTCGACATCGCAATAATCGCCACAATAATGCCGGAAATGCCCAGCCAGGCCGGGGAGGAAGGCATCATCGACAGCGCGGACAGGATCGTCACCCCTTCCTCTTTTGCCGCCACGATATAGGACGGTGGAATCGAAAGCAGGCAGCTGAACACAAAGAACAGCACGCTGAGGCAGATGATCAGGTACGCCACTTTCATAATTTTTTTGCATTTACCCATCGCCTCTTCACCGTATTTCTCGCGACGATCCACGGCGAAGGTCGAGATGATCGGAGTATGGCTAAAAGCAAAAACCATCACCGGGATCGAAATCCACACCTGGTGCAGCGTATGCTGGTCGAAGGCCATCTGGCTGGTCAGCAGCGACGGCTGCCAGCTGCCCGTCAGATACAGCGAGACAAACAGGAAATAGGCGATCAGCGGAAAGACAAGGAAACCCATCACCTTAATAGTAATGTGTCGCCCCATCAGGAAGATCAGATTCAGAACCAGCACCACACCCAGGCTCACCAGCATCCGCACGCCGGTATCCACCGTCATCCGTTTCGCCAGCTGTTCAGTGAGTGAGTTGGTTATCGCCACCGCGTAAATCAGAACCACCACAAAGAAGGCCACAAAATAGAGCGTGGTGATCAAGTTGCCGATCTTTTTGCCGTAGTAATGGGAAACGGCACCGGTGATCCCTTCGTTGCCTTTCGTCTTTGACGACAGAATAAATTGCGCCAGCGCTTTATGCGGCCAGTAGGTTAAGGGATACGCCACAAGGGCGGTGATCAGCAGGACAATCGCGCCAGCAGAGCCGAGCTGAATGGGCAAGAACAGGGTTCCTGCGCCCACGGCAGTGCCGTAGAGGGCGAAACTCCAGAGAGTCTCTTCTTTTGACCAAATTTTCGACATTAGAGCAACGTATCAACTATAAAACGAACAAAAAGGAGTGCAATTTACCATAATTATGCGTTGAGGTCGCCGTTGCTTCGCAGGGGGGGCCGGAGCAGGTCTCCGGCCGGAAGGTTATTCGCTTGCCAGGGCGCGTCGTTGCTGGCGGCGCTTGATGATTTTCTCCCGCAGGGTGTCGTACGCCCAGTTGTAGAGCATGGTGTACGGCAGGAAGAACAGGAAGAAACCAATCTCCAGCGTGAAGGCCTGGAGCAGCGTCACGCCCAGCACGGCGGCAACGAGGGTTACGCCAATCACAATAAAGCCGCATTCAAAACCCAGCGCATGCAGGGCGCGCACTTTTGCCGTGCGCTTCACCCGCTGAACGGGCCAGAAACGGTCGAAGCCAAAGTTATAGATAATGTTCCAGAGCATTGCCGTGGTCGCCAGAATGATGGTGAGACCCCCCATTTCAACCACCGGGCGCTGCATTAGCCACGCGGCCGTCGGGGCGAGGATCGCCGTGGCAATGCCTTCAAAACAGACGGCATGGAAGATCCGCTCCGGCAATTTACGTTGGAGTGCATCCTGATGTTGCATATTTACCTCATTAGAGACGCCAGTATGGGCGTTGATGCGGCCTATTCTTATCGTTTAAGGTGATATATAAAAGATGGTACCCATCGATAAAGTAGATACATCATGCGTTATTCTCCCGAAGCACTGACCGCGTTTGTTGAAACGGTCGCCGCAGGTTCGTTTTCAGCTGCGGCAAGACGGCTGCGCAAAAGTCAGTCCACCATCAGCACCTCCATCGCCAACCTCGAAGCTGACCTTGGGTTTGAGCTGTTCGACCGTTCGGCGCGTCATCCGGTATTAACCGCCCAGGGGGAACAGGTGCTGGGCTATGTCCAGTCGATCCTCGCCGCCAGCGCGCGCCTGGACGAACTGGCCGTCTCCTTAACGGCGCAAACGGAGGCGCGTTTTACTTTTGTCCTCTCCGATACGCTTAACCCGGCCGTACTGGAAGAGATGATGAGCCAGTTCGACCAGCGATTTCCGCACACGGAATTCGAGTGCCTGATTGGGGAAGAGGAGGACGTGATCGATCTGCTGCAAAAGGAGCGGGCGCAAATTGGCCTGACGGAAGCGCGCGACAGCTACCCGACCGATATTGGCGCGACCCGCCTGCCTATGCAGACGCGGATGGCCATTTATGTGTCTGCCGGACATCCTCTGGCAGGGCAACATGAGACGCAGGCGGACGAGCTGCATGGCTGGCGCGAGCTGCGGCTGAGTACCTATCTTGAACGGGAAGCGCCACTTGCGCGCGGGCCGGTCTGGTCTGCGCCGAATTACCTGTTACTGCTGAGTATGGCGGTACAGGGCTTTGGCTGGTGCGCGTTACCCTGTGCGCTGGTCGAGGAATTTGCCGCGTCGAAATCGCTGGTGCAGCTGAACGTGCCGGGCTGGCCGAGGTCGATTGCTATCGATCTGGTGTGGAACAAACGATCTCCGCCCGGCGTCGCCGGAAGCTGGCTGCGCCAGTACTTGCAGGACGCACGATAATCCTGTGACTAGACTCACTAATTTTAAACATTTGCGTCAATTGTTGATAACAATCCTCTACTATCGTCGTGTCATTTTGCACAGAGGTCGTGATGAAAGATGTCGTTATAGTGGGTGCGTTACGTACGGCTATCGGCTGTTTTCAGGGAGCGCTTGCGCGTCACTCTGCGGTTGATCTCGGCAGCGTGGTGGTCAGAGCGCTGGTGGAACGCAGCGGGATTGCCGCACATGAAATTGATGAGGTGATCCTCGGCCAGGTGCTGACCGCTGGCGCGGGACAAAACCCTGCGCGCCAGGCGGCGCTGAAGGGCGGACTGCCTAATACCGTTTCGGCGATTACCATCAACGACGTCTGTGGTTCAGGTTTGAAAGCGCTCCATCTTGCGACGCAGGCCATCCAGTGCGGTGAAGCGGACGTGGTCATTGCCGGCGGGCAGGAGAATATGAGCCGCGCGCCGCATGTTCTGACCGACAGCCGGACCGGCGCGCAGCTCGGGAACAGCCAGCTGCTTGACAGCCTGGTTCACGACGGGCTGTGGGACGCCTTCAACGACTACCATATGGGCGTAACGGCGGAAAACCTGGCGCGGGAATACGGTATCAGCCGCGAGCTTCAGGATGCGTATGCCCTCAGCTCACAGCAAAAAGCGCGTGCAGCGATCGACGCCGGGCGTTTTCGCGATGAAATTGTCCCGGTTACGACCCCGCGCCAGAACGGCGAAGTGCTCATCGTCGATACCGACGAGCAGCCGCGTACCGATGCCAGCGCAGAAGGGCTGGCAAAACTCGATCCGGCCTTTGAAACGCTCGGTTCCGTAACGGCAGGCAATGCCTCATCCATTAACGACGGTGCGGCGGCGGTGATGATGATGAGTGAAAGCAAAGCCCAGGAGCTGGCGCTGCCGGTGCTGGCGCGCATCAAAGCGTTTGCCAGCGTGGGCGTTGATCCCGCGTTAATGGGGATCGCCCCGGTCTATGCCACGCGCCGCTGCCTGGAGCGGGCGGGCTGGGAGCTGAACGATGTAGATCTGATTGAGGTCAACGAAGCCTTTGCTGCACAGGCGATCTCGGTCGGGAAAATGCTGGAATGGGATCCGCTGCGGGTCAACGTCAACGGCGGTGCGATCGCGCTGGGCCATCCCATTGGCGCCTCCGGCTGCCGTATTCTGGTGTCGCTCGTCCACGAAATGAAAAAGCGTAACGCCCGAAAAGGGATCGCAACGCTCTGCATTGGCGGAGGGCAGGGGGTGGCCCTGGCTATCGAACGGTAATTTCCCCCTCTGCGCACGGAAAACCTCCCACGGGAGGTTTTTTTGTTTCCGCAGAATCCTTTTTTAACACTTCTGCGTTCTTTCTTAGGCACGCAATAATTATTACACGGTTAATTATTCTCCTTGCGAAGCGTTTAATGTGATCTGACGCCTGGAATTTACGGTTAAAACGTTCCTTTTGTTGATGAGGTTCACGTCGATCTTTGCCAAAAAAAATGAAACAAATAATTTCGATCTTTGTCACTAAAATAACGGTGCATAAAAAATAAACTCTAATTTCATAAAAACGAAACGTTATTTTAATTGAGGATTTTTTCATGTTTAAGAAATCTCTGCTCCTTGCTTCCCTTATTAGTGCCTCTTTTACGGCTAGTGCCGTCACTGTCGATCTACGTCATGAATATATCGACAGCGGCTCGAATGCTGACCGTGTTGCCGTCTCGCATCGCTTTGATAATGGCTTCGGTTTTTCAGTCGAGGCGAAGTGGAAATCAGGCGGGGACAAGGCAGATCAGCCCTTCGCGGATGTGGTAGGCAACGGTCACGAAGATCAGATTAGCTGGCGCTGGAAAGCGACAGACAATATCGCCCTGACGCCAGCATTTACGATTGAAAGCACAGACAGCCGCACCATTTATAAACCGAATCTGCATGTGCAATATAGCTTCGATAATGGCTTCTATGTAGCCGCGCGTTACCGTTACGAATATACCCGCTACCCGTCAAGCTCAAATAAGGACGATGATAAAGTTAACCGTGGCGATGCGTGGGTGGGTTGGGTATTAGGCGACTGGCGTACCGAGCTAAACTATGTTTACGCAAAAAGTTCTGAAGGCGTGGCCCGAAATAACAATAAAGATTATTCCAACGAATATAACGCCAAGCTGGCCTACAAATGGGATAAAAACTGGGCGCCGTATGTTGAGGTGGGCAACGTGGGGGTTAAAGACACGGACGAACGCCAGACCCGTTTCCGTTTAGGCGTGGCGTACTCCTTCTGATAATCCATCTTCTTCGCTAAAACCGCCGGGTGGCGCTAACGCTTACCCGGTCTACACCTTTACTCCACTTCGTCGTTTCGTATGTCGCGTAATCACTCAAAAAAAAGCCCTCCGAATCGGAGGGCAAGGCCAGTTACAGAAACACTAACTCAAGTCAGGCATGCAACATTTCAGGTTGCTCGGGGAGTTTCGCGATATAGAGGGCCGGTTTGCCGTCTTTATCGGAACTGTACAGCACCGCTTTCTCGTCCGGCGTAAAGGACGGATGCGGGTGGGTTACCTGACGGCTGTTCGCCACCGTAGCCCATGACGTGTCGTGACGGGCGATACGGAAATAGGCTTTCTTCGCCACGTCAAAGGCATACAGATAAGGATCGTTATCAATGGTGTAGCCGCCGGTGTCTTTCACATCGACAGGCGTGCCGGAACCGTCGCCAACCAGCAGAGTGCCGTCAACGTTGCTCATCAGATGCGAACAGGCGGGCATATTCATTACCGCTTCATTCACGCCGGTGTCCGGGTTGAAGCGGGAGATGGTGCGCCCTTGCTGACCCTTCAGGTAAGAGACGTAGATAAGCGCGGACCCGTCCGGCACCCAAAATTCATGTGTACAGCTTTCACCTTCCGCATGTGTTTTCACTTTTCGTACGTTGCTGCCGTCTTCGTTGACCAGCCACATGCGGGCGTCGACCAGATCGTGCGGCCCTTCATGACAGAAGGCCACGGTATTGTCATCGAACGGGCGATAAATCGGATGGCCCAGCCAGATCTTCTCGTCATGAATGGTGGTGCTTTCACCCGATCTCAGATCCACGCGCAGCAGGCGGCAGTGCGGCCCTTTGTGGAAGAAGTCGTGGAAAATTTTCCAGTCGTTGAGTGGCGTCCAGTCACGTCTGGCAATCTCAATACCTACCAGTTTATTGCAGTCGCTGTTCGCGACCCAGGTGCCGTAGCCGACCCACTCTTCCGGGACGCGGTACACTTCGCGCTCTGCCAGCGTCTGTAAATCCACCTCCAGCAGGGTACGATCGTTCTTCACATAGTAGAGGGATTTATCGTCCGGAGAGAGGAACCCGCCAAAGGTGTTATCGCCCGCGCCTTCGGTCAACTGTACCGCTTCGGCGTTTTTCAGATCCAACAGGTAATAGTTCCAGTGACCGTCGAACTCCCCGGCGAACAGCAGGTGGCTGCCATCGTTAAAGAAGCACTTCTGGTAAAAGTAGTTGCGATGACAGGTTACTTCCGGTGGGGTCAGGCGGGTGACTTCCACGCCTGTATCCGGATCGCGGCTGACCTCGTAGTTCAGCTTGACCCGCATACCTTTAGCCATAATGCACTCCTTTAAACGCGTAAAGTAGGTTGAAAACTGGGTGTTAAATTATCAAAACGATGTTTCATTATGTGTGACTGACAGCGCAATTTCTCAGTTTCCTTAACCAGATTGAATGTCTTAAAGATTTATCGTGATCGAAACACCATTTCTGGCATAAACACGCAGAAAAAATGAAACGTTGTTTTAAATGTAATTGAAAACCCCTTGGTCAGGGGATAATATGTGTTCATCACGAAAACGGAACATTGTTTCGTTATTTATCTTTGCCTTCGGGCACGATCAATTCTGGAGGTTTACGTGGACGTCAGACAAAGCATCCACAGTGCGCACGCTAAAACGCTGGATACTCAGGGGCTGCGCGGTGAGTTTTTAGTTGAGCAAGTGTTCGAAGCCGACAAGTACACCATGGTCTACAGCCATATTGACCGCATTATTGTGGGCGGGATTATGCCGGTGGCGAAAACCGTCTCCGTGGGCGGTGAAGTGGGCAAACAGCTGGGCGTGAGCTACTTCCTCGAACGCCGTGAACTGGGCGTGATTAACATTGGCGGGCCGGGCACCATTACCGTCGATGGCCAGTGCTACGAAATTGGTCACCGCGACGCGCTGTACGTCGGCAAAGGTGCGAAAGAAGTGGTTTTCGCCAGCATTGATGCCAGCAAACCGGCGAAGTTTTACTACAACTGCGCCCCGGCTCATACGACTTACCCAACCAAAAAAGTCACGCCAGCGGACGTTGCCCCGGTGACCCTTGGCGATAACCTCACCAGCAACCGTCGCACCATCAACAAATACTTCGTTCCGGATGTGCTGGAAACCTGCCAGCTCAGCATGGGGTTGACCGAGCTTGCGCCGGGCAACCTGTGGAACACCATGCCTTGCCATACCCACGAGCGCCGCATGGAAGTCTACTTCTATTTCAACATGGATGAAGATGCCTGCGTGTTCCACATGATGGGTCAGCCGCAGGAGACGCGCCATATCGTCATGCACAACGAGCAGGCGGTCATTTCCCCGAGCTGGTCTATTCACTCTGGCGTGGGAACGAAAGCCTATACCTTCATCTGGGGGATGGTCGGTGAAAACCAGGTCTTCGATGACATGGACCACGTCGCTGTTAAGGATCTGCGCTAGTCGCAGGCAGTTAAGCATAAATCTGCCTGTTGGTGACAGGCGCTGAACGAGTAAGGAACAAACATGATTCTGGATGCATTTTCTCTGCAAGGTAAAGTGGCTGTGGTTTCCGGTTGTGACACCGGACTGGGGCAGGGTATGGCGTTAGGTCTGGCGGAAGCGGGCTGTGATATCGTCGGGATTAACATTGTTGAGCCAACGGAAACCATTGAGCGCGTCACCGCGCTGGGCCGCCGTTTCCTGAGCCTGACCGCGGACCTGCGCAAAATCGATGCGATCCCTGAACTTCTGGATCGCGCGGTGGCGGAGTTCGGGCATATTGATATTCTGGTCAACAACGCAGGCCTGATCCGTCGTGAAGACGCGATTAACTTCAGCGAAACGGACTGGGACGACGTGATGAACCTGAACATCAAGAGTGTGTTCTTCATGTCTCAGGCGGCGGCGAAGCACTTCATCGCCCAGGGGAAAGGCGGCAAGATCATTAATATTGCCTCCATGCTCTCTTTCCAGGGCGGCATCCGCGTGCCGTCCTACACCGCATCGAAGAGCGCCGTGATGGGCGTGACCCGTCTGCTGGCGAACGAGTGGGCGCAGCACAACATCAACGTCAACGCGATTGCGCCGGGCTACATGGCCACCAACAATACCCAGCAGCTGCGTGCGGATGAAGAGCGCAGCGCGGCAATCCTGGAGCGTATTCCAGCGGGGCGCTGGGGTCTGCCGAGCGATCTGATGGGGCCGGTTGTGTTCCTGGCGTCTCCGGCGTCAGATTACATTAACGGTTACACCGTTGCCGTGGACGGCGGCTGGCTGGCACGTTAAGTCAGCCCCATTACAGAACCTCTGCCCTCGGGTGGAGGTTTTTTTTGCGCCAAAATTGCCTTTATCCATATCCTTAAAGATGAAAAATCCATACTAAAAAGGAATGAATGACGGGTATCACACATTTATTGCTTAAATATTAACTAATTAATAAAAAATAAGGTTAAACCACCCTAATTTGAAATTGTAATGTCCATCACAGAACGATATGTCGTAGCGAAAAAATCCATATCTTCACCAGTTCCGGCCTGACACTTTCTTCCGGTATCTCGTAATTTCACTTAACGAATTTCGCTGTTGAGGCAGGAAACTATGACATCTGTAAATGACTCTACCCTTATGCCCGCTGCGCTGCGCGATACCCGACGTATGAACCAGTTTGTTTCTGTTGCGGCCGCCGTAGCCGGTTTACTGTTTGGTCTGGATATCGGCGTTATCGCGGGCGCACTGCCCTTTATTACCGACCACTTTACGTTAAGTAACCGCCTGCAAGAGTGGGTGGTGAGCAGCATGATGCTGGGCGCGGCCATCGGTGCGCTCTTCAACGGCTGGCTGTCGTTCCGTCTCGGGCGCAAATACAGCCTGATGGTCGGGGCGATTTTGTTTGTTGCTGGCTCTCTGGGTTCGGCGTTTGCCACCAACGTTGAAGTGTTGCTGCTGTCCCGCGTGCTGCTGGGCGTGGCGGTGGGTATCGCGTCCTATACCGCGCCGCTTTATCTCTCTGAAATGGCGAGTGAAAACGTGCGCGGGAAGATGATCAGCATGTACCAGCTGATGGTGACGCTCGGTATCGTGCTGGCGTTCCTGTCGGATACGTACTTCAGCTACAGCGGCAACTGGCGGGCAATGCTTGGCGTGCTGGCGCTGCCTGCGGTGCTGCTGATTGTGTTAGTCATTTTCCTGCCGAACAGCCCGCGCTGGCTGGCGCAAAAAGGGCGTCACGTGGAGGCGGAAGAGGTGCTGCGCATGCTGCGCGACACGTCTGAAAAAGCGCGTGAAGAGCTGAACGAAATCCGCGAAAGCCTGAAGCTGAAGCAGGGCGGCTGGTCGCTGTTTAAGGCGAACCGCAACGTGCGCCGCGCGGTGTTTCTCGGCATGCTGTTACAGGCAATGCAGCAGTTTACGGGGATGAACATCATCATGTATTACGCCCCACGCATCTTTAAAATGGCCGGTTTTACCACTACCGAACAGCAGATGATCGCCACGCTGGTGGTGGGGCTGACCTTTATGTTCGCCACCTTTATCGCGGTGTTCACCGTGGATAAGGCCGGACGTAAACCGGCCCTGAAAATTGGCTTTAGCGTGATGGCGCTCGGCACCTTAATACTCGGCTACTGCCTGATGCAGTTCGATAACGGCACGGCGTCAAGCGGCCTCTCCTGGCTCTCAGTCGGCATGACCATGATGTGCATCGCCGGTTACGCGATGAGCGCCGCACCGGTGGTGTGGATCCTGTGCTCTGAAATTCAGCCGCTGAAATGCCGCGACTTTGGTATCACCTGTTCCACCACCACCAACTGGGTGTCGAATATGATCATTGGCGCGACCTTCCTGACGCTGCTGGATGCGATTGGCGCGGCAGGCACCTTCTGGCTCTATACGGTGCTGAACGTGGCGTTTATCGGCGTGACATTCTGGCTGATCCCGGAAACCAAAGGCGTGACCCTGGAGCATATTGAACGCAAGCTGATGAGAGGGGAGAAACTACGCGACATTGGCGTGTGATTTTAAAGCCGGGTAAGGCGTAGCCGCCACCCGGCTTTGTGTTTACCGCATCGCACGTCTCAAAATACGCTCCGCCTGACGCTGGAAGTCAGCGGCGGTCTCTTCCACGGTTTTCTGACCGTAGTCGATATACTGCAATGAGGTACCGAACTGCGCCACAATCTGTGGGTCGTCAAAGTACGGTGAGACGGTAAGCTTCGCCGGCAGCGACTGCGCCAGGCGCAGGCCCGCCACGGAAGGATCGTCCTCTTTAATGGTGCCGTCTTCGGTCAGATACTGCACCGCCACTTTACTCAGCGGCACGCCGCGCTCAAGACCCAGCGTATCAACCCCTTCTTTGCTGTTGAGCAGGAAGTTAATCAGCTTCGCTGCCGCTTCCGGGTGTTTGGTCGTCTTTCCAATCGACAGCATTTGCGCCGGTTTGAAGAACAGGCCCGCATCGGTGGCGCCCGGCAGCATTGGGTAGCTGCCCAGCTCCAGTTTCGCCGGTGGCTTCAGGTTGTCGGAATATTTGTTGATGGTGGAGTTCCACATGTAGGTGCCGCCCCATTCGCCCTGGATCCACGGCTTCATCTCATACATGTTGCTCTTACCGAAGGAGGCATAATATTTGGTGTCCGGCATAACGTGGCTGTCGATCAGCTTTTTATAGGTCTGGAAGAACTCCACCCACTGTTCTTTCGTGTAGCTGAACTTCCTGGTTTTCTCGTCCACGGCAGGAATGTTGTACTTCTGGATCATGTACGAGTTCAGCAGCGCCAGCGTATCCTGGTGCTCCAGGATGACCGGGTAATACTGCTTGCCGAGCTTGCTCTCGAAGGTTTTACCGGCCGCCATCAGCTCGTCCCAGGTTTTCGGGTAGGCAATACCCGCTTTTTTCCAGGTCTCGTCATTGAAGTAGAACACGCGCGCCGTCACCGAAATCGGAATGCCGTTCAGCTTGCCGTCCACGGTGGTCGTTTGCAGCTCTTTGGGATCGAACTGGGTTAAGTCGATTACGTTCTTCATCTTATTCAGATCGTAGAAGCCATCACCGGTTTTGGAGAAGATAGGCAGCCAGTTCCAGTTCGTCTGCATCACGTCCGGCTCGGTGCCGCCCGCAATCTGGGTGGTCAGACGGGAGAGGTGACCGTCCCAGCCGGTGTATTCCGCTTTCACGTTGATGTCCGGGTTCTGCTTATGAAACTCTTCCAGCGCTTTCAGGGTGACCTGGTGACGGCCGTTGCCGCCCCACCAGGACATCCGTAAATCCACATTCTGCGCCATCGATGGCAAAGCGGTAAGACCCAGGGTCGCTGAGATTGCTGCGCTTAAAAGCACTTTTTTCATTTTTATCACTCCATCAGAGAGAGAGGTTCTGTTCAGTTTTTGCGTCAAAAATATGACACTTGTTCATCTCAAACGTGAAATACACCTGACGATGAAGCCCCTTATCAATCATTGGCTTAGCTTCATCGGACGGGATTCGGGCGGTCAGTTCGTAGTCTGCAACCTTCAGGTACACGAAGAATTCGTGGCCCATGTTCTCAACGCGCACCATCTCCCCGCGACAGCCGCCGTTCGGGAAGGGCTCATCAGAGAGCGACACAAATTCCGGGCGCACGCCGTAGAAAATCTCCTGACCCGCGTAGGCCGCGACTTTCTCCTGCTTCTCCGCGTTCAGCGGCATGGTTTCATCGCCAATGGCGATGTGCAGCTGGCCCGCTTTTTCGACCAGCACGCTTTTGCGAATATTCATCTCCGGTGCGCCGATAAAGCCCGCCACGAACATGTTCTTCGGCTTGTGGTAGAGATTGTCCGGCGTATCCACCTGCATGATGTGACCGAGCTTCATCACGCAGATGCGGTCGCCCATGGTCATCGCTTCGGTCTGGTCGTGGGTCACGTAAACGGTGGTCGCCGGTTTTCCGGACTTCTTCAATTGCTTGTGCAGGTCAGAAATACGGATACGCATTGAGGCGCGCAGTTTGGCGTCGAGGTTTGAAAGCGGCTCATCGAACAGGAACACATCCGGCTTTTTCACAATCGCACGGCCTACCGCCACGCGCTGCGCCTGGCCGCCGGAAAGCTGGCGCGGCAGGCGGTCGAGCAATTCCTCCAGCTCAAGAATTTTGGCGGCTTCATTCACCTGAGACTCAATCTGATCTTTCGGCAGCTTGCTCAGCTTGAGGCCAAAGGCCAGATTCTCGCGTACCGTCATGTGCGGATAAAGGGCGTAGTTCTGGAATACCATTGCAATTCCGCGCTCTTTTGGCGCGAGGTTGTTCACGATCTTGTTCCCAATGCGCACCTCGCCGCCGCTGATGGTTTCCAGCCCCGCCAGCATGCGCAGGGTAGTGGATTTAGCGCAGCCGGATGGGCCGACGATCACCATGAATTCCCCTTCGGCGATTTTAAGATCGATAGCGTGTACCGCTTTAAAACCGTTGGAGTAGACCTTTTCCAGCTTGTTGAAAATAACTTCAGCCATGGTATTTCCCTCTTAACCTTTAATTCCGCTGCTGGTGACGCCCTGTACGAAGTAGCGCTGTGCCAGGAAGAAGACAATGATGGATGGCAGAATGGAGATGCTCGCCATTGCCAGAATTTCGTTCCACGGCGCCCCTTCGGTGACGTCGATGGACATTTTCAGCGCCAGTGCGATGGGGTATTTATCCACGCTGTATACGTAAATCAGCGGCCCGATAAAGTCGTTCATAGACCACATAAACTGGAACAGGGCGACGGAGATAATGGCCGGTTTCAGGATCGGCACGACCACGTACCACAGCACCTGAATGGAGTTACAGCCGTCGATTTGCGCGGCCTCTTCCATGTCACGCGGGACGCCGCGCAGGAACTGGATCAGCATGAAGACGAAGAACCCTTGCGTGGCAAAGGCCAGCGGCAGGTACAGCGGCATGTAGCTGTTGAGCATGCCCATTTCACGGAACATCAGGTACTGCGGGATCAGCAGCACGGTGCTTGGCAGCAGCATGGTGGTGATGAGCGTGGCGAACCAGAACTTTTTCCACGGGATCTCGAAGCGGGCAAAGCCGTACGCCACGATGGTGGAGGAGATAATGGTCAGGATCACTTTCGGGATCACATACTTGAAGGTGTTCAGCATGTAATGGCCGAAGTTGTATTCGGTGCCGGTTTTCCAGCCGTTTACGAAACCATCCCAGGTGGCGTGGGCAGGCCACAGGCTCAGGGTGGTGAAGATCTCGTGGTTCGGTTTGAACGACGCCGAGAACATCCACACCAGCGGGTAAAGCATCAGCAGGCCGACAAACAGCAGGATCACATAGCGAACGGTGGCGTTGATTTTTTCCCGGCGCAGCGTGCGGGCCACTTCGCGCTCGGCGACGCTGCGTGCCGTGGAGAATTGTTGGATATCAGCCATTTTTGCCTCCTTTATCGGCGGAGTAGAACACCCAATATTTCGACGACTTAAAGGCGATACCGGCGAAGACGGCCACCACCAGGAACAGGATCCACGCCAGCGCCGCGCCATAACCCATATCAAAATACTTAAACGCGGTGTCGTAGATGTAGAGCGAGAACAGGTAGGTCGAATAGGTTGGCCCGCCGCCGGTAATCACGTATGGCCCGGTAAATTCCTGGAAAGCCTGGGTGGTCTGCATGATGAAGTTGAAGAAGATCACCGGCGTAATCAGCGGTACGGTTACCTTCATGAACATTTGCCATTTCGATGCGCCATCGATCATCGCCGCTTCATACTGGGACTGCGGTACGTTTTGCAGCGCGGCCAGGAAGATGACCATCGCGGAACCGAACTGCCAGACGCGCAGCAGGGTAACGGACATCAGCGCCAGCGACGGTTCACCCAGCCAGTTCACCGGGTCAAAACCAAATACGCCGATAAAGCTGTTCAGCAGGCCATCGATTGCAAATAAGGCGCGCCACAGTACGGCAATGGCGACGGAACTGCCGAGGATCGACGGAATATAGTAGGCAGTACGGAAAAAACCGATACCGCGTAATTTAAAGTTCAGGACAAAGGCAATTCCTAATGCAAAGGCGAGCTTTAACGGGATGGTTAGAAATACATAGGCAAAGGTCACGCCCATCGATTTCCAGAAGAGCGTGTCTTCGGTAAACATGTAGCGATAGTTTTCGATGCCGTTAAACACCGGCGGACTCATCAAATCGTAATCCGTAAAGCTAAGGAAAAACGATGAGACGAAGGGGAATGCCGTAAAGAGTATCAGCCCGATGATGTAGGGTGATATCCATGCGAGCCCCAGCAGCTTGTTTTCATTCATACATACCTACCTGGCAATCAATGGTTTAATACGAAATCTGCTTTGTTACATTTTCCCAGGCCTGCAATGCGCGGCTTGAGAGCGGAAATTCAGGGTGCGACGTCCGGCAGTGGTTAAATATATGCTTGTTTATTAATACTTTTTTTGTCTTTCTTCCTGCTGTGGGTGCTTTGGGTTTCAAAAGAGCTGAACCGGTGTTCTTGGATACTAAAACATCGTTTTATTTTATATTATTGCGATTTATTTCTGCGTCATTCGCTTAATGGTGGAAATGTGATCAGCGTCGAAACGCTGTTTCAATATAGTGAGGGAGGTGGCATTTTTGACTTTTTATGGGCGTTCGACGCAGGCCATAAGTAAGAGGTCACGCAGCAGAATGGGTAGTGGGAATAACAATAGTCGCGCAGCGTGGCTAACTACCAGATCTGATAGCTGGTCTGAAGATGTATCAATTCGCCATTCAGATAATTCTTACATTCTTGTATGATTCGTCACACCGGAACCAGTCAGGCAGAATTTCACTGCATCCTTAAAAGAAGAACAGTTATGTCAGCGATGGATTTCAAAAAACATACGGATCTCAACTTTCCTCACTATGCTCCTCCGGCGGTCAGCGCTAAAGAAATAGATTTTCTGGGTCTGCTGGACGTCCTGCTGGCAGCAAAAAAACGCATCATCACCATTGTGTTTGCCTTTGCACTGGTCGGCCTGGCAATCGCCTTTCTGATTCCGCAAAAATGGACCAGTAAAGCGGTCATTACGCCAGCGGAACAGACGCAGTGGAGTTCGCTGCGCCAGATGATGGTGGCGCTACAGGTGCTTGACGTCGACGTGAAAATTACACGGGCGGATGTGTTTAATCTGTTTATCAAAAAGTTTCAGTCCCAGTCCCTGCTTGAAGAGTACATGAAGAGCTCACCTTACGTGATGGCTCAGCTCGATGGCGCCGAGGTTGACCCGCTGGAGCTGCACCGCGCGGTGGTCACGATTGCCGAAAAGATGAAGGCCATTGATAACACTCAGGAAAAAGATGCTGATAAAGCACCGTATCTCTCCTGGACGTTAAGCTTCACTGCCCCAACGGCAGAGGACGCGCAGAAAGTGTTGAATGGTTACATTCAGTACATCTCCCGCATCGTCGAGCAGGAGACCATGCAGAACATTCGCGATCAGCTGATTCTGAGAACCAAAACGGTACAGCAGCAGCTGGAGCTGGATCGGGTTCGTCTGACCAATATCCATAATACCAACCTGCAACGCCTGAACTACTCGCTGGAAGTGGCGAACGCGGCAGGGATCAAAAAGCCGGTTTACAGCAATGGACAGGCGGTGAAAGACGATCCGGATTACTCCGTTGCGCTCGGCGCGGACGGGATTGCGCAGAAATTGCAAATTGAAAAAAATCTGAAGGACGTTTCTGAGCTGAACGCCGATTTCCAGAACCGCGAATACTATCTGGCCCAGCTGCAAAAACTCTCCTTCGAAGATGTGAGCCTGGAGCCGTTCAAATACCAGCTCTCTCCTTCTATGCCGGTGAAAAAAGATGGCCCGGGCAAAGCCCTGATCGTGCTGCTGGCGTGTATTCTGGGTGGACTGTTTGCCTGCGGCAGCGTGCTGCTGCGCGAGGCAATGAGCACCCGCAGCCCGCTGCCGGAACAACTTCCTGAACCGGTTACGGAATAAGATCAAATGAAGGCGCTCTGATGAGCGCCTTTTTTTATTTCAGGAAATCTTTGCGTATCGGCGTAAAGGTATCCAGCAGGGTACCGGGTTTCAGGCAAACGCAGCCGTGCATCACGTTTGGCTCTTTATAGAGGGTGTCGCCCGCCGTCACCACATGCTTCTCCTCGCCAATGGTGAACTCAAATTCCCCCGAAAGAACGTAGGTGAGCTGCTCATGCGGGTGGTTATGCATCGGGCCAATTGCGCCTTCCTCGAAATTCACTTCCACCGCCATCATCCTGCCGTCGTGCGCCAGAATACGACGCGTCACGCCGTTGCCCAGATCCTCAAGCGTGGTCTCTTTATGGAAAATAAACATATTGTCGCCCCGTTATGTAATGAAACAATGTTTCATTTAACCTATCTTACCCGCAGAGAAAAGGAAACATCCGGCCAAATAACTGGAAAGGCGATCACAAGTTTGCTTCACTGGGTGAAACGCACAGGAGGAACAATGAAAACGATCGGTCTGTTAGGGGGCATGAGCTGGGAATCAACGATCCCGTACTACCGCCTGATTAATGAAGGCGTCAAACAGCGTCTGGGCGGTCTGCATTCGGCCAGCCTGCTGCTGCACAGCGTGGATTTCCAAGAAATAGAAGCCTGCCAGTCGAGCGGGGAGTGGGACAAAGCCGGGCAGATGCTGGCGGACGCCGCGCTTGGGCTGGAGCGCGCGGGCGCGCAGGGTATTCTGCTGTGTACCAATACCATGCATAAGGTGGCGTCGCACATTGAAGACCGCTGTTCGCTGCCGTTTTTACATATTGCGGATGCCACCGGGCGTGCGGTACGTGCCACCAGCATGAAGCGCGTGGCGCTGCTGGGGACGCGCTACACCATGGAGCAGGATTTTTACCGCGGGCGGCTGAGCAGCCAGTTCGGGATTGAAAGTTTGATCCCCGATGAGGCCGATCGGGCGCGCATTAACCAGATTATTTTTGATGAACTGTGCCTGGGCACCTTCAGCGAAACTTCGCGCGCCTGGTACGTCAGTGTGATTGAAAAACTGGCGCAGCAGGGGGCGGAAGGGGTGATTTTCGGCTGTACCGAAATTGGCCTGCTGGTGCCGGCAGACCAAAGCCCGTTACCGGTTTTCGATACCGCCGCCATCCATGCTGCGGATGCGGTGGAGTTTATGCTGTCATAAGGGTGTTAGCAGGTCAGGTAAGCGAAGCGCTACCTGACGCGCGTGCGCATTCAGGTGTTCACTAAACGCATCAACCAGCGCTGAGGCAGGCCGGTGCAGGGGGCGGATCAGGCTCACGGTAAACGGAACGGAAACGCTAAAACGGCGCAGGACCACGCCGCTGCTGGCGTAGTCCATGGCCGTGAGCGGGTTCACCACCGAAATACCCACGCCCGCACGCACCATCGCACAGATTGATGCCGCACTGTGCGTCTCCACCACCATCCGCCGCTTCACCTGATGTTCCGCAAACAGTCCATCCAGAAGCTGCCGGTAGCTGTCGGTCTGCGACAGGCTGATATAGTTCTCATCGTGGAAATCCACCGGAGTCAGCACCGCTTTGTGGGCAAGCGGATGGCTGGCAGGCAGCACGCAGACCTCATCCAGCGACAGCAGCTCCGTGCGTTCCGTTCCCGCTGGCGTGACGAGAGTTTCGGTCAGACCCAGATCGTGGCGCTGGGCCGAAAGCCACTCCTCCAGCAGAGGCGACTCCTGCGGCACGATGGTCAGACTGACCTCCGGATAGCGAGCCAGAAAAGGCTGTAGCAGCACCGGCAGGAATGACTGGGAAAAGACCGGCAGGCAGACGATGGACAGCTCGCCCTGGCGAAACTGCCTCAGGCTTTCCGCCGCGCTCACTATCCTGTCCAGCCCGTACCAGGAGCGCTGAACCTCCTCAAACAGACGTAGACCCTGTACCGTCGGATGCAGCCTGCCGCGCGTGCGTTCAAACAGCTTCAGCCCCAGCACTTTCTCAAAGCGTGCCAGCTCCCGGCTGACCGTCGGCTGCGAAGTGTGCAGCATGTGCGCGGCTTCAGTGAGATTGCCGGTGGTCATCACCGCATGAAAAATCTCGATATGGCGTAGGTTAACGGCGGGCATAGGGCACCTGATGGCTGAGCGTGGTCCATATCATTTTTGCATAGACTCACGATAAAACGATATTTTTTATTCTCTTCAGGCTATGGCGTAATGATAAAAAACAGATTTCCGGAGAAGACCATGCCACGCCCGCTCAACCAGACCGAGACCGATTTGAACGCCGATAACCTGCTGCGCCTGCCTGCCGAATTCGGCTGCCCGGTGTGGGTCTACGATGCTCAGATTGTCCGCGAGAAGATCGCCGCGCTGCATCAGTTTGACGTGGTGCGTTTTGCGCAGAAGGCCTGCTCCAATATTCATATTCTGCGCCTGATGCGCGAGCAGGGCGTGAAGGTTGACTCCGTATCGCTGGGTGAAATCGAACGCGCGCTGGCGGCAGGGTTTGATCCGAAAGCTGACAGCGACGCGATCGTCTTCACCGCTGACCTGATAGACGATGCCACGCTGGCGCGCGTGCACGAGCTGCAAATCCCGGTCAATGCCGGTTCGGTGGATATGCTGGAGCAGCTTGGGCAGGTTTCCCCTGGCCATCGCGTCTGGCTGCGCATCAACCCGGGCTTTGGTCACGGCCACAGTCAAAAAACCAACACCGGGGGCGAAAACAGCAAGCACGGGATCTGGTATGCCGATATGCCTGCGGCACTTGAGGTTTTACAACGCTACAACCTCAAGCTGGTGGGCATTCACATGCATATCGGGTCCGGCGTGGATTACGGCCATCTTGAGCAGGTCTGTGGCGCCATGGTGCGTCAGGTTATCGATTTTGGTCAGGATCTGGAGGCGATCTCCGCCGGGGGAGGGCTTTCGATCCCTTACCGCGAAGGAGAGGAGGCGATCGACACGGATCACTATTACGGCCTGTGGAGCGCCGCGCGTGACAGCATCGCTGCCCATCTGGGCCATGCGGTGAAGCTGGAGATTGAACCGGGTCGTTTCCTGGTCGCCGAAGCCGGCGTGCTGGTGGCGCAGGTGCGGAGCGTGAAGGAGATGGGCCGCCGTCACTTTGTGCTGATTGATGCTGGCTTCAACGACCTGATGCGCCCGTCCATGTACGGCAGCTATCATCACATCACCGCGCTTGCCGCCGATGGCCGCGATCTGGTCAACGCCCCGCGCATCGAGACCGTTGTTGCCGGCCCGCTGTGTGAATCCGGGGACGTCTTTACTCAGCAGGAAGGCGGGAAAGTCGAAACCCGTTCGCTGCCAGAGGTAAAACCGGGAGATTATCTGGTGCTGCATGATACCGGTGCGTACGGGGCGTCTATGTCTTCTAACTACAATAGCCGCCCGCTGCTGCCGGAAGTGCTGTTTGATAACGGCGTGGCGCGGCTGATTCGCCGTCGCCAGACCATTCAGGAGCTGCTGGCGTTAGAGCAGGTCTGATTAAACCAGGGCCCTGTTGTCACCGAATCGCGTAACACCAGCGTGCCGGTGAACGGCGGGATTGCTTCAACCGGCTGGTTTTTTGCCAGCCGGATCGCCTGGTCGATCGCCGTGACGATCATGTTGTCGATCGGCAGATACACCGACGACAGGGCAGGCTCCAGCCACTTTGCGCTGGGGGCATCGTCAAAACCAAACAGCGAAATATCCTGCGGGATCTTCAGCCCGGCCTGGTGTAATGCTTTGGAGGCGCCCAGGGCCATATCATCGTTGCAGGCAAACAGGGCGCTGAACGGTGTCTTTTCCGCTATCAGCTCCTTGCACCGCTCGTAACCTCCCGTCATGCCTGCATCGCCGTATTTAATCCGCCGCTCGTCGAGACGAATCCCATGTTTCTCCAGCGCTTTACGGTAGCCCATCAGTCGCGCTTTACCCGTTGGCGTGTGGATCGGGACGGTGATACAGGCGATCTCCCGATGGCCCTGGCTTATGAGGTAATCCACCGCTTTGAAGGCCGCGTCCTGCTGTTCAAAGAACACGCAGCGATCCGCCGCCTGGCTCACTTCACGGTTAATGATCACCAGCGGCGTCTGCACGCTGTCGATCAGCTTCAGGATCGTCTTTTCGCTCATAAAACGCGTGTACAGTACGATGGCGTCGCATTTGCGGTCGGCGAGCATCTGCACCGCCTGTTCTTCCTGTTCAGGAGCATCGTGACCGTCGGTAACAATCAGTTGTTTACCGTGCGTTTCGGTCTGCCGTGACGCCTGCTGTAGCAAACGACCAAAATAAAAACCGTCGAATGTCGAGACGACCAGACCAATGCTGTTGCTGGTCTGGTTAGCCAGCGAACGCGCAAGAAAGTTCGGACGATAGCCCAGCTCCTCCATCGCGCGAAATACCTGCTGACGCGTGCTCTCTTTAACCTGACCTGTGCCGTTCAGCACGCGCGAAACGGTGGCCTTCGACACGCCCGCACGCAGTGAGACATCCAGCATTGTTGCCATTCGAAATTCCTGTTTCCACTTAATGGTTTGCAGTTTAACACAGACCATTCGGCGCATAAGCGACGTGGGAAGGGCAAAACCCCATAACGATCACGCTTTTGGGTAACGATCCTCGCCAGCGGGATAAATGCCTGTCATTGGCATGCCAAAATGGTGATAAATCGCAATCTGGAATACCTCTTACCTCATTGAGAGCTTAATCACAGAACAAAGCGCCTGTGGACGCTATTTTTGGCATACCAATAGTATCCGGCTGTCCATCTTATTCAATAAAAGCCCTTTTACTGAGGTATTACCCTATGGCATTACAGGAAAAACTGATCGACGCTCTGGGCAGTTTTGCCACCACCTTCAACAGCTACCGCTATATCCAGGCGATCAAGTCTGCGTTTATTACCTTAATGCCGGTCATCATCGTGGGGGCGTTCTCGGTACTGATCTCCAATATGGTGCTGGATCCGAAAAACGGCCTGGCGAGCTTTCAGTCGCTGTCGTTTCTTGCGGCGTTAAAGCCGATCACCAGCGCGCTCAACTATGCCACGCTGAACTTTCTCAACATCGGCGCGGTGTTTTTAATCGGCATTGAGCTGGGGCGTATTAACGGTATTAAGTCCCTGTTTCCCGGCCTGCTGGCGGTGATCTGCTTTATCTGCGTTACGCCGACCACGGTGGAAATGCTGGTGGATGGCGAGATGCACGTGGTGAAAGACGTGCTGTTGCGCCAGTTTTCTGATACCCGCAGCCTGTTCCTCGGCATGTTTATCGCTATCCTGTCGGTGGAGATCTACTGCTGGCTGGAAAACCGCAAGGGGCTGAAGATCAGGATGCCGGACACGGTGCCGCCGAACGTCGCCGCGTCATTCTCTGCACTGATCCCGGCCATTATCACCACTACCGCTATCGCCACCTTTGGCTTCGTGTTTCATCAGGTAACCGGGATGTATCTTTACGACGCGGTTTACCAGGTGGTGCAACAGCCGCTGGAGCGCGTGGTGCAAAGCCTGCCGGGGATCCTGCTGCTGATGTTTGTTGCCCAGCTGTTCTGGGTGATTGGTATTCATGGCAACCAGATGATCAAGCCGATCCGCGAGCCGCTGCTGCTGGGAGCAATCACCGTTAACATGAGCGCGTTCGAGCAGGGCAAAGAGGTGCCAAACATCATCACCATGCCGTTCTGGGACGTCTATATGAGCATCGGCGGCTCCGGCCTGACCATCGGCCTGCTGATAGCCGTCATGATTGCCACCAAACGTAAAGAAATGAAGGAGATCGCCAAGCTCTCCATCGGCCCGGGTATTTTTAACATTAACGAGCCGGTGATCTTCGGGATGCCCATCATGCTCAACCCGATCCTGGCTATCCCGTTCATCATCACGCCGCTGGTGACGGGCTCCATAGGCTACTTCGCCACCGTGACCGGATTTGCCGGAAAAGCCGTGGTGATGGTGCCCTGGACCACGCCGCCGCTGATCAACGCCTGGCTGTCAACCGCGGGCTCCATGGGGGCGGTGATCACCCAGTTTATCTGCATCGTGACCGCGGTGATTATCTATCTGCCGTTTGTGAAAATTGCCTCACGCCGTGCAGAGCAGGCCGCGCTGCAACAAGCCACCGATAACGCATGAGGATACGATGAGCACAAAACAGATAGCCATACCGCAGGATTTTATGCTGGGCGCGGCGGCATCGGCCTGGCAGACCGAGGGCTGGAGTGGCAAAAAGCCTGGGCAGGATTCGTGGATAGATCTTTGGTACAAGAACGATCGTCACGTCTGGCATAACGGCTATGGCCCGGCGGTGGCAACCGACTTTATCAATCGCTTCCGCGAAGACGTGGCGCTGATGAAGCAGGCGGGACTGACGCATTATCGCACCTCGATCAACTGGTCGCGCTTTTTGACCGACTATGAAAACGCCACCGTAGATGAAGAGTACGCCGCGTATTACGACGCGCTGTTCGATGAAATGCACCGTCAGGGCATTGAGCCGATGATCTGCCTGGAACACTACGAATTGCCGGGCGTGCTGCTGGAGACCTACGGCGGCTGGGCGTCGAAGCACGTTGTCGAGTTGTTCGTTCACTATGCGGAAAAGGTATTTGAGCGTTTTCACGGCAAAGTGACTCGCTGGTTTACCTTCAACGAGCCGATTGTGGTCCAGACGCGCGTCTATCTCGACGCGCTGCGCTGGCCCTATGAGCAGAACACCAGCACCTGGATGCAGTGGAACCACCATAAGGTGCTGGCGACGGCGAAAGTGGTGAAACTGTTTCGTGAGAAAGGGTATGACGGCTCGGTGGGCTGTATTCTGAACCCGGAAGTGACCTATCCGCGCTCGCGTGCGCCGCATGACGTGCGGGCGGCAGAGATGTACGATCTGTTCTACAACCGCGTCTTTCTCGACCCGCTGGTGCATGGGCATTATCCGCAGGCGCTTTTTACCCTGCTGGCGCAGCATCAGGTGCAGTGGGACTACACGGCTGACGAGCTGGCGCTGATTGCCGACAACACCGTCGACGAACTGGGTATTAACCTCTATTACCCGCATCGGGTCAAAGCGCCATCCCGCGCATGGCACCCGGAGACGCCGTTCCATCCGGCATACTACTACGAGCCGTTTGAGCTGCCAGGACGTCGGATGAACACCTCCCGCGGCTGGGAGATCTTTCCGCGCATTGTTTACGACATGGCGATGCGGATTAAAAACGACTATCGCAACATTGACTGGTTTGTGGCGGAAAGCGGGATGGGCGTGGAGAACGAAGCGCAGTTTCGCAATCGCGACGGCATTATCGATGACGCGTACCGCATCGCGTTTATCAGCGAACATCTTTATTACACGCTGCTGGCGCGGGAGGCGGGGGCTAACTGCCACGGCTATATGCTGTGGGCCTTCACCGACAACGTCTCCCCGATGAACGCGTTTAAAAACCGCTACGGGTTGATTGAGATCGACCTTGAAAATCAACGCGCACGGCGGGCAAAGAAATCAGCGTTCTGGTTCCGCCAGCTGCGCGATGAGCGTGTGCTGACGCTCAGGGTTGACGATGAATGGAAGTAAGCCTTCTGGTAAAATAGCGCACAAACTGGCCGGGAGGACGTCCGGCCCGCGCATTAACTGACAAACACAGGTGAAAACGTGGATAAGGCTGTCATCCTGCCGGAAAAAAAACAGTACCAGGAGATTGGCGAGGATTTACGGGCGCAGATTATCCAGGGACATTATCCCGTGGGATCGCGTCTGCCGCCGGAGCGCAACATCGCTGAGACGTATGGCGTGAGCCGCACTATTGTGCGTGAGGCGCTGCTGATGCTTGAGCTACAGGGGACGGTGGATATCCGCCAGGGTTCGGGTGTTTACGTGATGCGCATTCCGGAGGAGCATGAAAACGAGGAAGAGCGGTTTCTGAACAGTGACGTGGGCCCTTTTGAAATTCTCCAGGCGCGTCAGCTGCTTGAAAGCAACATTGCAGCCTTTGCCGCAAAAATGGCGACACGGGCAGATATCGATAACCTGCGCCGTATCATCGAGCAGGAGCAACGGGCGATTGCCGCTGACGACCGCAGCCAGGACAACAACAAAATGTTCCATCTGGTGCTGGCGGGGGCCACACAAAATCAGATGCTGCTGGCGACCGTTGAGAGCGTCTGGCATCATATGGACAGCAGCCCGCTGTGGCAGCAGTTCAACGGCCACATCGCCAGCCGCGCCTGGCGTCTGAAATGGCTCGGCGACAGGCAAACCATTCTCGCTGCGCTCCGCCGCCGCGACGTGATGGGTGCATGGCAGGCGATGTTCCAGCATCTTGAAAACGTCAAAAAGAGCCTGCTTGAGCTGTCAGACGAAGACGCGCCGGATTTTGACGGCTATCTCTTCGAGTCGGTCCCCCTGTTCCAGGGGAAACTGGTATGAATATTCTGCCGCTTCACGCTGCGCCGCAGTTTACACAGCGGGTGATCGACTGGATCTGGAACGCGTTTGGTGAAGGCGTGCCGCGTGCCTTTTTTCAGAGTATTGTCGAGCACAGCCTGACGCCGGATGAGTTACCGCTCACCTTTATTGCCGTTGAGAATGACCAGCTGCTGGGCACCGTTGGGTTGTGGCGTTGCGATTTAATCTCCCGGCAGGATCTCCACCCATGGCTGGCTGCTCTGTATGTCGATGAAGCCGCCCGGGGACACGGGCTGGCGGGAAAGCTTCAGGATCATGTTATCGGTTATGCGCGACGTGCCGGATATCACGAGCTTCACCTCTGGTCTGCCTGCCGCGACTTCTACGAACGTTACGGCTGGGGCTACATCGGCGACGCGCTGGAATACCCGGATAAAACCGTCCATCTCTATCGCTATTCGCTTGCGGTTTCTGCGGGCGATACTACCGAGTGACGGCGCACTAAGGTTGGGCTGAACAGGTGAGTAATTTCCGGTGGTGGGCGATGCTCCGCCAGCGCTAAGGCCAGTTCTGCCGCCTGCGTTGCCATGGTCACAATCGGGTAGCGCACGGTGGTCAGGCGAGGGCGCACGTAGCGCGACACCAGCACATCATCAAAGCCAATAAGCGAAATTTCGGCTGGAACGTCAATTCCATTATCATTTAACACGCCCATTGCGCCTGCGGCCATGGAGTCGTTATAGCTGGCCACGGCGGTGAAATTTCGTCCGCGCCCCAGCAGCTCCGTCATCGCCTGCTCGCCGCCACTCTCATCTGGTTCACCGTACGCCACAAGACGATCGTTGCACGGCAGACCGGCTTCACGCAGCGCGTCGTAATAGCCCTGAAGGCGATCTTCCGCATCGGAAATCGGGTGGTTGGAGCACAGATAACCAATTCGGGTATGACCCTGCTGGATGAGATGACGGGTTGCGAGCCATGCGCCGTAACGGTTGTCGAGCGCCACGCAGCGGGTTTCAAAGCCGGGAATAATACGGTTGATAATCACCATCCCCGGCATCTGTTTCATCAGATGGATAAGCTCGGCATCGGGGATCATTTTGGCATGGACCACCAGCGCCGCACAGCGATGACGAATCAGTTGCTCAATGGCCTGGCGCTCTTTCTGTTCATTGTGGTAGCCATTACCAATTAGCAGGAAATTACCGGTGTGATAAGAGACTTGTTCTACGGCTTTGACCATCGCGCCGAAAAACGGATCGGATACATCCCCGACCACCAGCCCGATGGTTTCTGTCGACTGCTGGGCAAGGGCACGCGCGTTGGCGTTTGGGTGATAATTGAGGTTTTCCATGGCGTCCTGCACGGCCTGGCGCGATGCATCACTGGCTTTAGGGGAGTTGTTGATTACGCGGGAGACGGTCGCGACGGAAACACCCGCCAGACGAGCCACATCCTTAATTGTCGCCATTCAATACCTTCTTTTAGGGGTAAGCGTTTACACACTAACTAGTGTTGCGGAAAAGTGGCGTGCATTCAAGGGGAGCGGGTGAGCGTCCTCTGCAAACGTGATGCAGAACATCCCTCGCGGTGTAATCGTTACACGGCCAGTCATGTCTGAATAATGTCAATCCGAACCTTTAGTTACACTTTGCCTCAGGCTGTTGCGATTGTCCGTTAGCAGCGATACGTCATGAATTGCTAGAGTCGAGATCCCAGAGGTATTGATAGGTGGAATCAACTTCGGTTGATTAACACGATTTACACCAACCTGCGTTTTACGCAGGTTTTTTTTTGCCTGTAAGTTCAACCTGTAACAGTAACAGAGAATATTCACACCTGGTTGCACTTCGGCTCATTCCCTTGCGTTTTCCCGCTGGCGAAGCCCGGTGCCGGAGGCCACAATCAAGATCCCAGAGGTATTGATTGGTGAGAATTCCTGGTACGTTTTCGTACTTATCTCTTGCACCAACCTGCGCGGATGCGCAGGTTTTTTTTTGCCTCTGTTTTTGCTATCGCTCCCTCACTACTTCTCGTGTAATCTGCCACCATTTATACCTTTCACACTGGCTGGCAAAGGGAGTTGAAATGCTTTTTGGGTTCTTCCGCACACTGTTTCGTGTCCTGTTTCGCATCCGCGTCACTGGCAATACGCAGGCACTCTATGGCGAGCGCGTTCTTATCACACCGAATCACGTCTCTTTTATTGATGGCGTATTGCTGGCGCTGTTTTTGCCTGTGCGGCCCGTCTTCGCGGTGTACAGCTCCATCAGTGAAAAATGGTACATGCGCTGGCTGAAGCCGCTGATTGATTTTGTGCCGCTCGACCCAACCAAACCGATGATGATTAAACATCTGGTGCGTCTGGTTGAGCAGGGGCGTCCGGTGGTTATCTTCCCGGAAGGGCGGATTTCAGTGACGGGCTCCCTCATGAAAATTTATGACGGAGCCGGTTTTGTCGCGGCGAAGTCTCAGGCCACCGTCGTGCCGCTACGCATCGACGGGGCTGAGCTGACCTTTTTCAGCCGCCTGAAAGGACTGGTGAAGCAGCGCCTGTTCCCGAAAATCACGCTGCATATTCTACCGCCGACGTCGCTGCCGATGCCCGAGGCGCCGCGCGCGCGTGACCGCCGTAAGATCGCCGGAGAAATGCTGCACCAGATTATGATGGAAGCGCGGATGGCCGTTCGCCCGCGCGAAACGCTGTATGAATCGTTGCTGTCGGCCCAGTATCGCTACGGTGCGAAGAAAAACTGCATCGAAGACATCAACTTTACGCCGGATACCTACCGTAAGCTGTTAACCAAAACGCTGTTTGTCGGGCGCATCCTGGAGAAGTACAGCAAACAGGGCGAAAAGATTGGCCTGATGCTGCCGAACGCGGGGATTAGCGCGGCGGTGATCTTTGGTGCCGTCTCCCGGGGCCGCATTCCGGCGATGATGAACTACACGGCGGGCGTGAAAGGGCTCTCCAGCGCCATTACCGCAGCACAAATCAACACCGTCTTTACCTCCCGTCAGTTCCTGGAAAAAGGCAAGCTGTGGCATCTGCCGGAACAGCTGACCCAGGTGCGCTGGGTGTTCCTGGAAGATCTGAAAGCAGACGTTACGGCCGCAGACAAGCTGTGGATTTTCGCGCACCTGCTGATGCCGCGTCTGGCGCAGGTTAAGCAGCAGCCGGAGGATGATGCCATTATCCTCTTTACCTCTGGCTCTGAAGGCAACCCGAAAGGTGTGGTTCACAGCCACAAAAGCATTCTGGCGAACGTTGAGCAGATTAAAACTATCGCCGATTTTACCGCCAACGATCGCTTTATGTCGGCGCTGCCGCTGTTCCACTCATTTGGTCTGACTGTGGGTCTCTTTACGCCGCTGCTGACCGGTGCCGAAGTGTTCCTCTATCCAAGCCCGCTGCACTACCGCATTGTGCCGGAACTGGTTTATGACCGTAACTGTACCGTACTGTTCGGGACGTCCACCTTCCTCGGTAACTACGCGCGCTTCGCCAACCCGTATGATTTCTTCCGCGTACGCTACGTGGTGGCGGGGGCGGAAAAACTACAGGAAAGCACGCGCCAGATCTGGCAGGACAAGTTTGGCCTGCGCATTCTCGAAGGCTATGGCGTGACGGAGTGCGCCCCGGTGGTCTCCATCAACGTTCCGATGGCGGCAAAACCGGGAACGGTTGGCCGCATTCTGCCAGGGCTGGATGCGCGTCTGTTGGCGGTGCCGGGCATTGAAGATGGCGGACGACTTCAGCTGAAAGGGCCGAACGTCATGAACGGCTATCTGCGTGTTGAAAACCCGGGCGTACTTGAGG
Source organism: Enterobacter cloacae (assembly GCF_011078175.1). GTDB lineage: Bacteria > Pseudomonadota > Gammaproteobacteria > Enterobacterales > Enterobacteriaceae > Enterobacter > Enterobacter cloacae_Q. The sequence continues at coordinate 189,741 of NZ_JAALCJ010000006.1, read as the reverse complement.
CGCCGACGGCCGAGAACGTCAATGGCGAGGTTGAAACGGGCTGGTACGACACGGGTGATATCGTGCGCTTCGACGATCAGGGCTTCGTGCAGATCCAGGGACGTGCAAAACGCTTCGCCAAGATCGCCGGGGAAATGGTCTCTCTCGAAATGGTCGAGACGCTGGCGACCGCAGTCTCGGCGGAGAAAATGCATGCAACCGTGGTGAAGAGTGATGCCAGTAAAGGCGAGGCGCTGGTGCTCTTTACCACCGACGGTGAACTGAAGCGTGATGCGCTGCTCAGGTATGCACGCGAACACGGTATTCCCGAGCTGGCGGTCCCCCGCGATATTCGTTACCTCAAACAGTTACCGGTGCTGGGCAGCGGTAAACCCGATTTCGTGGCCCTGAAGGGCATGGTTGAAGAGGCGGAACAGCAAAATGCGTGAGTCAGTGCACACTAACACTTCAATCTGGTCGAAAGGCATGATGGCGGTCATTGCCGCCCAGTTTCTTTCCGCGTTCGGCGATAACGCGTTGCTGTTTGCCACGCTGGCGTTGCTTAAGGCTGAGTTTTATCCTGACTGGAGTCAGCCGATCCTACAGATGGTGTTTGTGGGTGCTTACATTGTATTTGCGCCATTTGTCGGGCAGGTGGCCGACAGCTTCCCAAAAGGCCGGGTCATGATGTTTGCCAACAGCCTTAAGCTTCTGGGGGCGGCAAGTATCTGCCTGGGTATCAACCCGTTTGTCGGCTACACGCTGGTAGGCATTGGCGCGGCTGCCTACTCCCCGGCGAAGTACGGCATTCTGGGGGAACTGACTACTGGCGATAAGCTGGTCAAGGCCAACGGCCTGATGGAGTCCTCCACCATTGCGGCTATTCTGCTGGGCTCGGTGGCGGGAGGCGTACTGGCAGACTGGCATGTGCTCGCCGCGCTTGGCATCTGCGCCCTGATGTACGGTGGCGCGGTGATCGCCAACCTGTTTATACCCAAACTGGCCGTGGCGCGTCCAGGGCAATCCTGGCGTGTCGGGCCCATGACCGGCAGCTTCTTCAATGCCTGCCGCGTACTGTGGCGTCACGGTGAAACCCGCTTCTCGCTGATGGGCACCAGCATGTTCTGGGGGGCCGGCGTTACGCTGCGTTTCCTGCTGGTGCTGTGGGTGCCGGTGGCGCTGGGTATAACTGACAACGCTACACCGACTTATCTTAATGCCATGGTTGCCGTTGGGATTGTTGTCGGGGCAGGGGCCGCGGCAAAACTGGTGACGCTTGAAACCGTCGCACGCTGTATGCCTGCGGGGATCCTGATCGGCGTCGGCGTTCTGTTCTTCTCCCTGCAACATGGCATATTGCCTGCCTATGCCCTGCTGTTACTGATCGGCATGTTAGGCGGTTTCTTTGTGGTGCCGCTTAACGCGCTGTTGCAGGAGCACGGCAAGCAGACCGTTGGGGCGGGCAACGCCATTGCGGTGCAAAACCTTGGCGAAAACATGGCGATGTTACTGATGCTGGGGATTTACTCGCTGGCGGTAAAAGCAGGTGCGCCGGTTGTGGCAATCGGTGTGGGATTCGGCGCGCTGTTTGCGCTGGCGATTACCGGGCTGTGGGTCTGGCAGCGTCGTCGTTGAATTGTGCGGCCTGATGCCCTCACCCCGGCCCCCTCCCAAAGAGAGAGGGTGAAAACTCTAAAAACGGCAACGTGCGTTGCCGTTTTGCTTTTTTACGGTGCCGGGTAGGTATAAACCTGATGCACCGCTTCAATCTCCGCTAATACTTCTTCACTCAGGTTCAGATGGAAACTCTCAATATTCGTTTTCAACTGATCCATCGTCGTTGCGCCGAGCAGGGTACTTGCCACAAATGGCTGGCGACGCACGAAGGCCAGCGCCATTTGCGCCGGATCGAGTCCGTGACGCTTCGCGATATCCACATAGGCCGCAACGGCTTTTTGCGTCTGCTCACCGCTATAGCGGGTGAAGCGGCTGAAAAGCGTGTTACGCGCGCCAGCCGGTTTCGCGCCGTTCAGGTATTTGCCCGTCAGAGTACCGAAGCCCAGGCAAGAGTAGGCGAGCAGCTCCACCTCTTCGTACTGCGTCACTTCCGCCAGACCCACTTCATAACTGCGGTTAAGCAGGCTGTACGGGTTCTGAATGGTCACGATGCGCGGCAGGTCGTGTTTATCGGCCAGATGCAGATAGCGCATCACGCCAAACGCCGTCTCGTTGGAGACGCCGATGTAGCGGATCTTACCCGCGCGCTGGCACTCCGTAAGCGCTTCCAGCGTTTCCAGCAGGCTAACGGCCGGAGCACTCTCGTTCCAGGTGTAGCCAAGCTTACCGAAGCAGTTCGTCTGACGCTGCGGCCAGTGCACCTGATAAAGATCGAGATAGTCGGTTTGCAGGCGCTTGAGGCTGGCATCCAGCGCGGCACGGATATTCTTTCGATCGAGGATCTGGTTAGGGCGGATCCCGGCATCGTTATTACGGGAGGGGCCGCTAACCTTGGAGGCGATAACCAGCTTTTCGCGATTGCCGCGTTTCGCCAGCCAGTTGCCGACATACGTTTCGGTAAGACCTTGTGTTTCCGGGCGTGGAGGAACAGGGTACATCTCCGCCACGTCAATCAGGTTGATGCCCTGACTGACGGCGTAATCGAGTTGTGCATGGGCATCGGCTTCGCTGTTTTGTTCACCAAATGTCATAGTGCCCAACCCCAGTTGGCTGATCTCCAGAGCGCTGTGGGGGATACGGTGATAATGCATAGCCGCTTTCCTTTTTTAGACATACAGACCGCGTCAGGAACCTCCCGACAAAGGAATATAAACATGGCAGAGGGAAGACAAAAGGGGAAGGAAAAAATCAAAAAGGCCAGCAAGCTACTGACCTTTATCTGTTTAACGCTCGATGATCTGGGAGACTTCGTCGCGATTAATCTGCATTTGATTGCCTTCGCGATCGCGGTAACTCACCAGACCGGTATCGTCGTCGACTTCGGGTTTGCCATCGGTCAGGATCATACGACCATCTTTCGTTGACATGACATAGTCGCTGCTACAACCCGATACCGCAAACGCTAAACCGACTGCTGAGATAATTACTGCCCATTTTTTCATCGTTCTCATCCTCACCTGGCTCGTATCAAATCATAGTGTAGTAATAACCTGATATTACGACAGGTGAAAGGGGGGAAATCTTAAAAAGGAGGAGATTATGTTAGCGGCAGCTCAAAATTGGTAAAAAACTATGTTTTCAACAGGAAGTGGCGTGCCAGCAGCGCCCCGGTGAAATTCTTTTTGAGATAGAAACCGCGCGGCAGCGTCAGGATCGGTTCCCCGTGCGCGCCTACTGCTTCAGTGAGCGCTTTGCTGTTGGCGGCTTTGGGACGAAGTTGCAGCACTTCGCCATGCCTGGCGGTGATCCGCTCAACCTGTCCCAGCACAATCATATCCATTAACTCTTCCCAGTCCTGAGAGAGCTGTCTCTCTTCTTCTTCATTCGGGCTCCAGAGCAGCGGGGCGCCAACGCGACGCGCTGCCAGCGGGATCTGCCTGTCGCCCTCAACGGGTACCCACAACACTCGCTTCAGCTTATGCCTGACGTAACTGGTTTCCCAGGTCACTCCGCTGTTACCCGTGAGCGGCGCAACGCAGACAAAGGTGGTTTCCAGCGGCCGCCCCTGGCTGTCGATGGGGATCGTCTTCAGTTCCACCCCCAGCGCCGCAAAATCTTGCTCTGGTTTACTGCCCGCGCTTGCGCCCAGCCAGCGTTCCAGCAACACGCCGATCCAGCCCTTATCACGCTTTAGATCGTTAGGTATCATCAACCCCGCCATCACGGCCAGCTCGCCCAGTGAATAGCCTGCCAGACGTTGTGCCTGCTGGAGCAACTGGGCTTCACTGACGGGAGGAGAGAGCAGTGGGGCGAGAGAATGCATGCAAACAACCTTCTGGTTAAAAAATGAGCTGATATTTTATCCCTTGTGGACAGAGTTTACCTTTTTCTGCGTACCTATTCCATGTGGGTGATTTATATCATCTTTTTTAGAATGTCATCCGTCGCGCGGCGCCTAAAAAACAGGTTGTGCAATTCTGGTCACTGACAATAAACAGGATCTTACACCATGTTATCCACAGAAAAATGGGATAACTGGGAATAACTGCCACTACTGTTTCAATTTACAGCCTTGACGTGCGATGAAAATCGAATTTTCACACAAATTGTGCCTAACTTATTGGCACAAACTGTGGATAAAACCGACGCTGTTCGATCTTTCATCAGCAGGAGGATCTTTGGTGTGACGATCGTCACGTTTATCGCCCGGGATACCCTTAATTTCAATATAAGTATATGAATTTAAATCTTTTATTCTGGTCGGGGTAAATTTGCAGCTCGTCGGGCTACAAGGTTGTTCATCGGTAATTCCGTACTTCTTCACAACTATATCCACAGAAAAGGTGAATAAAAATGGTCTCTGTCGCCTTCATCTGTTTATAACTCTTCACAAAATTGTGAGTTATTCAAATGTTATACGGTTGCAGGCCTGTAAGAGAGTGGTTTACCGCCTCCCTGTAGTGTGAAACAATCGTTCATATATCAGATTTAGTTTGGGGTAGTCCGGTGATTGATGACGATGGCTACCGCCCAAACGTTGGAATAGTAATTTGTAATCGTCAGGGCCAGGTGATGTGGGCCCGGCGATATGGTCAGCACTCCTGGCAGTTCCCGCAAGGCGGGATCAATCCCGGAGAGTCCCCAGAACAAGCGATGTACCGGGAGCTGTTTGAAGAGGTTGGTTTAAGCCGCAAAGATGTTCGCATCATGGCTTCGACCCGCAACTGGTTGCGTTACAAGTTACCGAAACGTTTGGTGCGTTGGGACACAAAGCCGGTTTGTATCGGCCAGAAACAGAAGTGGTTTCTTTTGCAGTTGGTGGGCAACGATTCAGATATCAATATGCAAACCAGCAGCACGCCAGAATTTGATGGCTGGCGCTGGGTAAGTTACTGGTATCCGGTTCGTCAGGTCGTGTCATTCAAGCGCGATGTATACCGTAGGGTGATGAAAGAGTTCGCAAGTGTTGTGATGCAGCTTCAGGAGACACCTCCGAAGCCACAGAGCGCACCTGCCTGGCGACGTAAAAGAGGTTAAGTTACGCAAATCATGCTCACCCGCTTGCGAGAAATAGTTGAAAAGGTTGCCAGCGCGCCTCGCCTCAACGAGGCGCTGAATATTCTGGTGACGGACATCTGTCTTGCGATGGAAACCGAGGTCTGTTCGGTCTATCTGGCCGACCATGACCGACGTTGCTACTACCTGATGGCAACCCGCGGATTAAAAAAACCACGGGGACGCACCGTCACGCTCGCGTTTGATGAGGGTATTGTTGGCCTGGTCGGGCGACTGGCGGAGCCCATCAACCTTGCCGATGCGCAAAAACACCCCAGCTTCAAATATATCCCTTCCGTTAAAGAGGAGCGTTTCCGCGCTTTCCTTGGCGTGCCGATTATTCAGCGCCGTCAACTGCTTGGCGTGCTTGTTGTCCAGCAGCGAGAGTTGCGACAGTACGACGAAAGCGAGGAGTCTTTCCTCGTCACGCTGGCAACGCAGATGGCTGCGATCCTCTCCCAGTCTCAGCTGGCAGCCCTTTTTGGGCAGTATCGTCATACCCGCATCCGCGCGCTTCCGGCCTCGCCGGGCGTCGCGATTGCCGAAGGCTGGATGGATGCCACGCTCCCGCTGATGGAGCAGGTCTACGAAGCTTCTACGCTGGATGAAGCGCTTGAGCGCGAACGGCTTACCGCTGCGCTGGAAGAAGCGGCGAATGAATTTCGTCGCTACAGCAAACGCTTTGCCGCTGGCGCGCAAAAAGAGACGGCGGCTATTTTCGACCTCTACTCACACCTGCTTTCCGATGCGCGTTTGCGTCGTGAGTTATTTGCCGAGGTCGATAAAGGTTCGGTGGCAGAGTGGGCGGTTAAAAAGGTCATAGAAAAATTTGCCGAGCAGTTTGCGGTATTGACTGACGGTTATTTAAAAGAGCGAGCCGGCGATTTACGCGCGCTTGGGCAACGTCTGCTGTTCCACCTCGATGATACTATTCAGGGAGCGAATGCCTGGCCGAACCGGTTTGTGCTGGTGGCCGATGAGCTCTCGGCGACGACGCTGGCGGAATTACCGCAGGACAGGCTGGCGGGCGTAGTGGTGCGCGATGGCGCTGCTAACTCCCATGCCGCCATTATGGTGCGTGCGCTCGGCATTCCGACCGTGATGGGGGCGGATATTCAGCCCTCCGTACTGCATCGCCGCACGCTGGTGGTGGATGGATATCGCGGTGAGTTGCTGGTGGATCCTGAACCGATTCTCCTTCAGGAGTACCAGCGTCTTATCAGCGAAGAGAATGAATTAAGTAAACTGGCGGAAGACGACGTCAACCTGCCCGCGCAATTGAAAAGCGGTGAGCGGGTGAAGGTAATGCTCAACGCGGGCTTAAGCCCCGAACACGAGGAGAAGCTCGGCAGCCGCATTGATGGTATTGGTCTCTACCGCACTGAAATACCGTTCATGCTGCAAAGCGGCTTCCCTTCAGAAGAGGAGCAGGTTGCGCAGTATCAGGGCATGTTGCAGATGTTTAACGACAAACCCGTAACGTTACGTACCCTGGACGTCGGCGCGGATAAGCAACTGCCCTATATGCCCATCAGTGAAGAGAACCCCTGCCTCGGCTGGCGTGGGATCCGCATAACCCTCGATCAGCCGGAAATCTTCCTTATCCAGGTTCGTGCCATGCTGCGTGCCAACGCGGCCACGGGGAATCTCAGCATTTTGCTGCCGATGGTCACCAGTATTGACGAGATCGACGAAGCGCGGCGGTTGATAGAACGTGCAGGACGCGAAGTGGAAGAGATGATCGGCTATGCCATCCCAAAACCCCGTATCGGCGTAATGCTTGAAGTGCCTTCGATGGTCTTTATGTTGCCGCAGCTGGCGACCCGCGTTGATTTTATCTCCGTTGGCACCAACGACTTAACGCAATACATTCTGGCAGTAGATCGCAACAATACGCGCGTTGCCAGCATCTACGACAGCCTGCATCCGGCGATGCTTCGTGCCCTGGCGATGATCGCCCGTGAGGCTGAACAGTACGGTATCGATCTACGCCTGTGCGGTGAAATGGCCGGAGACTCTATGTGCGTCGCGATCCTGATTGGTCTGGGGTATCGCCATCTGTCGATGAACGGCCGCGCCGTAGCGCGCGTGAAGTATTTGTTGCGTCATATTGACGTCAATGATGCCCGCGAGCTGGCTGAACGCAGCCTTGACGCGCAGCTGGCGGCCGAGGTTCGTCACCAGGTGGCGGCATTTATGGAACGACGCGGTATGGGCGGCCTGATCCGCGGTGGTCGCTAAAGCCTTTTCCCCTCTCCCACACGGCTGAGGGATCCCCACAAATTAATGCGAGCAGCTAACATTCCTCTCGCCCCTTTGGGGAGAGGGCCAGGGTGAGGGGGAACCGCGCGCATAAAACCCTATACACATCTTTTACATCTCAGGCGCATCCTCCGCGCCTGCCTTATGCTATGATTCGCAACTTTGGAGCACCTGCCAACGGCGGGAATGCAATTCACCCGCTGTCCACTTTCAGCGGAATAACAACATCTTGTGGTGACAGATGAACAGTGGTTATCTGCATTTTCCGGAATTCGATCCGGTCATTTTCTCAATAGGGCCTGTAGCGCTGCACTGGTACGGTCTGATGTACCTCGTGGGCTTCGTCTTTGCCATGTGGCTTGCTGGCCGTCGCGCCAGTCGTCCAGGCAGCGGCTGGACAAAGAACGAAGTGGAAAACCTGCTTTATGCCGGCTTCCTCGGCGTGTTCCTGGGCGGCCGCATCGGCTATGTCCTGTTCTACAACTTCCCGGTATTCCTGAACGATCCGCTCTATCTGTTCCGCGTCTGGGACGGCGGCATGTCCTTCCACGGCGGGCTGATTGGTGTGATCCTGGTCATGGTGATCTTTGCTAAACGCACCAAACGTAACTTCTTCCAGGTGGCTGACTTTATTGCGCCGTTAATCCCGTTTGGGCTGGGCGCAGGGCGTCTGGGCAACTTCATCAACGGTGAACTGTGGGGGCGTGTCGATCCGAGCGTGCCGTTTACCATGCTGTTCCCGGGCTCCCGCGCGGAGGATATCGCGCTGCTGCCTTCGCATCCTGAGTGGCAGTCTGTTTTCGATACCTACGGCGTTCTGCCGCGCCACATGTCTCAGCTTTACGAACTGGCGCTGGAAGGCGTGGTGCTGTTTATCATCCTGAATCTGTATATCCGCAAACCGCGCCCAATGGGGGCTGTCTCTGGTCTGTTCCTGATTGGCTATGGCGCATTCCGTATCATCGTCGAGTTCTTCCGCCAGCCGGATGCGCAGTTTACCGGCGAATGGGTACAGTACATCAGCATGGGGCAGATCCTCTCCATCCCGATGATTGTCGCGGGTGCCATTATGATGATTTGGGCGTATCGTCGTCGTCCACAGCAACAACTTTCCTGAGGAATCATGAAACAGTATCTTGAATTGATGAAAAAAGTGCTCGACGAGGGCACGCCGAAAAACGACCGCACCGGCACCGGTACGCTCTCCATTTTTGGCCACCAGATGCGCTTCAATCTGCAAGAAGGCTTTCCTCTGGTGACAACGAAGCGCTGCCATCTGCGCTCGATCATTCATGAACTGCTCTGGTTCCTGCAAGGCGATACCAACGTTGCTTATCTGCATGAAAACAATGTCTCCATCTGGGACGAGTGGGCAGATGAGAACGGCGACCTGGGTCCGGTATACGGTAAGCAATGGCGCGCGTGGCCTACCCCGGACGGCCGCCATATCGACCAGATCACGACCGTCATGAACCAGCTGAAAAATGACCCGGACTCGCGCCGTATCATTGTTTCTGCCTGGAACGTGGGTGAGCTGGATAAAATGGCGCTGGCGCCTTGCCATGCGTTTTTCCAGTTCTACGTGGCGGACGGCAAGCTTTCCTGCCAGCTCTATCAACGTTCCTGTGACGTATTCCTCGGCCTGCCGTTTAACATTGCCAGCTACGCGCTGTTGGTGCACATGATGGCGCAGCAGTGCGATCTTGACGTAGGTGATTTTGTCTGGACGGGCGGTGATACCCACCTCTACAGTAATCATATGGAACAGACGCATCTCCAGCTGACGCGCGAACCGCGTGCATTGCCGAAGCTGGTGATCAAACGTAAACCGGAATCGATCTTCGATTACCGTTTTGATGATTTCGAGATTGAGGGTTACGACCCGCATCCCGGCATTAAAGCTCCTGTCGCCATCTGATACGGCAAATCCTGACACAACCGGTGCTCTTTAGCGCCGGTTTTTTTTCACGCCCGTTTTGTTTTTCGAGCCTGTTTCCAGAGATGATGCAACGCGTTGCAACGGGTGAAAATCTCCTGAAAGCGGCTCGTAAAGTTCTGGTTTGACGCTCGCACCGTTTTTGCTATTCCGCCACACTCCCGCCATGAAAAACGAACAAGGCTTTACGCTTATCGAAACCCTTATCGCCGTTTCGCTGACAGTGATCCTCAGCGCCACAGGGCTCTATGGCTGGGACAGCTGGCAGCAGCGGCAGCGGCTTTGGCAAACCGCCTGCCAGGTGCGGGATTACCTGGTGTTTTTGCGCAATGACGCCAACCGTCACAACAGCGAGCACAGGATCGCGCTGTATAACGACGGTGAAAAGAACTGTCTGGCCAGTTCAGCGGTTAACGGTTGTGACAGCGGCGGACCGTTCGTAATGAAGCCGATGTGGCCTGGGGTCACGATAAGCGACATAACACCAGCGCTGGGATTTTACGGCTTAAGGGATACCGCGTGGGCCGGGCATATCCGCGTGCAGAGCCACGCTGGTGCGTGGTGGGTTGTTGTCTCAAATGGCGGACGTATCAGGCTGTGCAATGCCGCAGGAGAAGGTGCATGCCAGTAAATCGAAAAGGGTTTTCACTGCTGGAAGTGCTGATTGCGATGACGATAAGCAGCATTCTGTTACTCAGCACGTCACGTTTTTTACCGGGGTTACAGCGGGGTGTTTTACTGCAATCCGGGCAACAGGAGCTGGAGGATGAGGTCTGGCAACGTCTGTTCGCAATCGGTAAACAGTTTCAGCGAGCAGGATACTGTGCAGGGCAGTGCCAGGGGCAGGGGCAGGGGATGATCATCGGCAGGCAAGGACGATGTGCGATTGTGCATTGGGATGCGAACAGCAACGGCCAGTGGGACACTACCGCGTCAGAAAATGACAGTACGGGATTCCGGCTTGAGTCCGGATCGCTTGAAACGCTGCGGGGCGCCACATCCTGTGACGGTAAGGGATGGGATAAGCTCACCGACCCGGATCGGGTCCTGATAGAGCAGTTTATGGTCACTAAAACCGATCGTGCTGGCTTTGCGCCGATCATCAGTATCGAGCTGCGCGCCCGCCGCAAAGGTGGGGTGGCCACACCCTTTTCGGCCCGCCACGTCGTAACGGGGTTTAATCTGTGAATCGTCAGCGGGGCATGTCATCGCTGGCGCTGGTTCTGCTGTTACTGGTGCTCGGCACGCTGATCCTCACCGGATTAAATAAGCAGTTGCAAACCTTTAGCACGCTGGTGAGTGGCGAGAGTTTGTCTGTTCGCCAGCAGGCTGCCGTGCAATCTGCACTGGAGTGGGGACGCGTTCAGGAATGGGCTTTACAGCCAGAGGTTCAGTGTAAACAGACACAACGTTTGCGGGTCTGTGTAAGGCTGTTAGGGGAGCGTGTTTTGCTTATTGCCGGAAATGACGATCTGTTGCTATGGCGAGGCGGGGACATCGCGGAAGGGCAGATACGCTTTTCCGCCCACGGCTGGAGTGATTTCTGCCCCCTTAAGGAAAGTGCGCTATGTCAGTTACCCTGAGCAGACAAAAAGGATTTAGCGTGGTTGAGGTTTTGCTGGCAATGATGTTACTGGTTGTGGTTGTGACGGCGTTATCCGGCTATCATCGCGCGCTGGCAGTCCGGTACGCGGCACTTAGCCAGTATCGTCAGCTATGGCATCATGCGTGGAATCAGTCGCAGATCTCAACATTAACGCTCCCGCCGGGCTGGCAGGTCAGTCGGGGGCAGACAACACAGTCCGGATGTGTCAGCATCACGGTCACACTTATTTCTCCTATGGGGCGGCAGGGTGCGTTGACGCGTCTGCATTGCCCGGTTAGCCGGTAGTCGGGAGCGTTTATGCTAAGGGTTTACCACTCAAATCGTCTGGATGTGCTGGAAGCACTGATGGAGTATATCGTTGAGCAAGAGCGTCTTGACGATCCGTTTGAGCCAGAAATGGTGCTGGTGCAGAGCACCGGTATGGCGCAGTGGCTGCAAATGTCCCTTTCGCAGAAATTTGGCATTGCGGCGAACATTGATTTTCCGCTGCCCGCGAGCTTTATCTGGGAGATGTTTGTTCGCGTTCTGCCGGATATCCCTGAGCAGAGCGCTTTCAACAAACAAAGCATGGCCTGGAAACTGATGACGCTGCTGCCGGACATGCTGGCGCATGATGAGTTCGCCATGCTCCGCCACTACCTGAATGACGACACCGACAAGCGTAAACTTTTTCAGCTGGCCTCACGTACCGCCGATCTCTACGACCAATATCTGGTTTACCGGGCAGAATGGTTGATTCGCTGGGAAGCGGGAGAATTAGTTGATGGGTTACCGGAAGCGCAAATCTGGCAGGCGCCGCTCTGGAAAGCGCTGGTCGAGCATACCGGGAACCTCGGTCAGCCTAAGTGGCACCGTGCTAACTTGTACGATCGCTTTATCTCGATACTTGAGAACAGCGCAGAACGGCCAGCCCGTTTGCCGTCACGCGTATTCATTTGCGGTATCTCCGCACTGCCGCCTGTCTACCTGAACGCGCTAAAAGCGCTCGGTAAGCACACTGATATCCATATCCTCTTTACCAACCCGTGTCGGCACTATTGGGGGGATATTCAGGATCCGCGCTGGCTATCACGGCTGGTCACCCGCCAGAGAAAACGTCTCTTTGAAGAACGTGCCGTGCCGCTGTTTAAAGACAGTGAAAATGCGGCGCAGCTTTTTGATGAGGAGGGGATTCAGAACCTGCCGAACCCGCTGCTTGCCTCGTGGGGCAAGCTCGGACGCGACTATATTTATCTGCTTTCAGATATCACCTCTTCGGGAGAAGGGGATGTGGATGCGTTTGCGGATATTACGCCGGATAGCCTGCTGCACAATATTCAGCTCGATATACTGGATTTAGAAAACCGTGCCGTTGCCGGGATCACCGCCGAGGAGTTTGCGCGAAGCGATAAGAAGCGAAAACTGGATCCTGACGATCGCAGTGTCGCGATCCACGTTTGCCATAGCCCACAGCGTGAAGTTGAAATTCTGCATGACCGTCTGCTGGCCATGTTACAGGACGACCCAACCCTGACACCGCGCGATATCGTGGTGATGGTGGCGGATATCGACAGCTACAGCCCATTTATTCAGGCGGTATTTGGCAGCGCAACGGGCGACCGCTATCTTCCCTACGCAATTTCTGACCGTCGCGCTCGTCAGTCACACCCTGCGCTACAGGCCTTTATCAGCCTGCTTTCGCTGCCTGATAGCCGGTTTATCTCTGAGGATGTGCTGGCATTGCTGGATGTGCCTGTTCTGGCCGCACGTTTCAACATTAACGAAGAGGGGTTGCGCTATCTGCGCCAGTGGGTCAACGAATCCGGTGTCCGCTGGGGTATCGACGATGATAACGTCCAGGAGTTCGAACTGCCAGCGACCGGGCAGCATACCTGGCAGTTTGGCCTGACGCGTATGCTGCTGGGGTATGCGATGGAGAGCATCCACGGCGAATGGAATGACGTACTGCCGTACGATGAGTCCAGTGGGTTGATCGCGGAACTGGTTGGTCACTTAGCCTCGCTGCTGATGCAGCTCAACCGCTGGCGCCGTGCGTTGATGCAGCCCCGCCCGCTCGAAGAGTGGCTGCCAGTTTGTCGTGAAATGCTGAATGATTTCTTCCTGCCGGACAGCGAAACTGAAGCCGCCATGGCGCTTATCGAGAAGCAGTGGCAGGCCATCGTCGATGAGGGGGTTAATTCGCACTATCACGAGGCGGTTCCCCTTTCGCTTCTGCGTGATGAGCTGACGCAACGCCTCGATCAGGAGCGCATCAGCCAGCGCTTCCTGGCAGGGCCGGTGAATATTTGTACCCTGATGCCAATGCGTTCAATCCCGTTCAAAGTGGTCTGTCTGCTTGGCATGAACGACGGTATTTATCCGCGTGCGCTGCCACCCCTGGGTTTTGATCTCATGAGCGCACAACCGAAGCGGGGTGACCGCAGCCGCCGCGATGATGACCGTTACCTCTTCCTTGAGGCGCTGATGTCTGCGCAAAACAGGCTGTATATCAGCTATATCGGTCGCTCTATTCAGGATAACAGCGAGCGTTTCCCGTCTGTACTGGTGCAGGAGCTGGTGGACTATATTGGACAGAGCCATTATCTGCCAGGCGACGAAGCCTGCAACTGCGATGAAAGCGAACGTCGGGTGAAAGCGCACATCACCTGTCACCATAGCCGTATGCCGTTTGATCCTGTCAATTACGTTCCTGATGAACTGCAAAGCTATGCCCGCGAGTGGCTTCCCGCCGCGAAGAAAGCGGGGACGCCACAAACCGATTTTATTCAGACGCTCGAACCGCGCGCCATAGATACCCTCACGTTTGAGCAGCTACAGCGCTTTTGGGCACACCCGGTTCGGGCGTTTTTCCAGCAACGCTTGCAGGTGAATTTTCGCTCGGAAGAGAGCGAAATCCCCGATGCGGAACCGTTTATTCTTGATGGGCTGGAGCGTTTTAAGCTTAATTCCCAGCTTCTGAATGCGCTGGTTGATGAAGAAGACGCCAGTAAACTGTTCCGACGTTACAGAGCGTCGGGATTACTTCCGTATGGTGCATTCGGCGAAATCGTCTGGGATGCCCAGTGCGAGGAGATGCGAGCGCTAGCTGACCGCGTTATCGCGTGTCGGCAGCCGGCGAGCAGCATTGAAATCGATCTCGATTGTAACGGTATGCACCTCAGCGGCTGGCTCACGCACGTGCAGTCTGACGGGCTGCTGCGCTGGCGCCCATCCTTGCTCAGCGTTTCACATGGCCTGCAACTCTGGCTCGAACATCTTGTCTACAGTGCGAGTGGTCACGAAGGTGAAAGCCGGTTGTTTGTACGTAAGGACGGCGAATGGCGCTTCCCGTCGATGGAGCCTGAGCAGGCGTTGACGTATCTGTCGCTTTATATTGAAGGTTACCGTCAGGGCATGAACAAACCTCTGCTTTTGCTGCCTGAAAGTGGGGGGGCATGGATAAAAGCCTGTTACGACGCGCAGAATGATGCCATGTTAACGGATGAGGCTTCGCTCCAGAAAGCGCGCAGCAAGTTTTTACAGGCCTACGAAGGGAACATGATGGTACGTGGCGAAGGTGACGATGTGTGGTATCAACGTTTATGGAGAACGCTGGAGCCAGAATATTTCGACATTATCACCCAGGAGGCGCAACGCTACCTGCTACCGTTGTTCAAATTTAATCAGTCCTGAGTGCTGTATAAAAATTGCGCAGTACGAGGTGTTCATTTATGATGCACCTCTTATCACGGACTGATGTACCCAAAGAAAGAGATGCTGGCGTGTCCAGCACGCACGTTGTTAATGATGTAGCCGTGATAAAGAGGTCGTAATGCCAGGCAGCACCTTGTTCAAAGCGTTTGTTTTGTTTATCGCCCTTTGGGCTCCCGTCACTCAGGCCGATTCCGGTTGGCAACCAGTCCAGGAAACAATCCGTAAGAGCGATAAGGACACCCGTCAGTATCAGGCGATTCGTCTTGATAACGGGATGACCGTGCTGCTGGTTTCCGATCCTCAGGCGGTCAAATCTCTCTCCGCACTGGTTGTGCCGGTCGGTTCGCTGGAAGATCCTGACGCCCATCCGGGGCTGGCGCACTACCTTGAACACATGACGCTGATGGGCTCTAAAAAATACCCACAGCCTGACAGCCTGTCCGAATTTCTGAAAATGCATGGCGGCAGCCACAACGCCAGTACTGCGCCGTATCGCACCGCGTTTTACCTGGAAGTGGAAAATGATGCGCTTGACGGGGCGGTGGACCGTCTGGCGGATGCCATCGCCGCACCGCTGCTGGATAAAAAATACGCTGACCGTGAACGCAATGCCGTGAACGCCGAACTGACGATGGCGCGCACGCGAGACGGTATGCGCATGGCGCAGGTTAGCGCTGAAACCATTAATCCGGCGCACCCGGGTTCGCGCTTCTCAGGCGGCAACCTTGAAACGCTGAGCGACAAGCCGGGTAGCCCGGTGCTCGATGCGCTGCATGCGTTTCGTGAAAAATACTATTCCGCCAATCTGATGAAAGCGGTTATTTACAGCAACAAACCGTTGCCGACGCTGGCAAACATGGCGGCGCAGACCTATGGCAGGGTGCCAAATAAAAATATCGAACTGCCGCAGATTAACGTGCCGGTTGTTACGGACGCGCAAAAAGGCATTGTTATTCACTATGTTCCGGCACTGCCGCGCAAGGTGTTACGCGTTGAATTCCGTATTGATAACAATACGGCACAGTTCTGCAGCAAAACCGACGAGCTGGTGACCTATCTTATTGGCAACCGCAGCCCGGGCACACTCTCCGACTGGCTGCAAAAGCAGGGGCTGGTTGAAGGAATTCGCGCTGACTCCGATCCGGTCGTAAACGGTAATAGCGGCGTGCTGGCCATCTCCGCGACGCTGACCGATAAAGGGCTTGCTCATCGTGACGACGTCGTTGCGGCCATTTTCAGTTACCTCTCTCTGCTGCGCGACAAAGGCGTCGATAAACGCTACTTTGACGAGCTGGCGCACGTGCTGGATCTCGATTTTCGCTATCCCTCTATCACGCGTGACATGGACTACGTTGAGTGGCTGGCAGATACTATGATCCGCGTGCCGGTGGAACATACGCTGGATGCGGTCAATATTGCCGACCAGTATGACGCCGGAGCGCTCAAAGCGCGTCTGGCGATGATGACTCCGCAGAATGCCCGCGTCTGGTATATCAGTCCGAATGAACCGCATAACAAAACGGCGTACTTCGTTGATGCCCCGTATCAGGTTGAAAAAATCAGCGAACAGACCTTCGCGGGCTGGCAGAAAAAGGCGGGGGAGATTACGCTGAAGTTACCGGAGCTTAACCCCTACATCCCGGACGATTTCTCCCTGATCAAACCCGCAAAGGCGTATCCGCATCCGGAGCTGATTGTTGATGAGCCAACGCTGCGCGTGGTCTATACCCCAAGCCGCTATTTCGCCGACGAGCCAAAAGCCGATGTCAGCGTGGTGCTGCGTAACCCCAAAGCAATGGACAGCGCCAGAAACCAGGTGCTTTTTGCACTGAACGATTATCTGGCCGGTATTGCCCTCGATCAGCTCAGCAACCAGGCTGCCGTTGGCGGCATCAGCTTCTCTACCAACGCCAATAACGGCCTGATGGTGAATGCCAACGGCTATACCCAGCGTTTGCCGCAGCTGTTGCAGGCGCTGCTGGACGGTTATTTCAGCTATACGCCTACGGAAGAACAGCTCGAGCAGGCTAAGTCCTGGTATGCGCAGATGATGGATTCTGCCGAGAAAGGTAAAGCCTACGATCAGGCGATTATGCCAGCGCAAATGCTGTCGCAAATTCCGTACTTCCAGCGCGAAGATCGCCGTGCGTTACTGCCCTCAATCACCTTAAAAGAGGTGCTGGCTTACCGTGATGCGCTGAAAATCAATACCCGTCCGGAGTTCCTGGTTGTGGGGAATATGAGCGAAGATCAGGCTAAAACGCTGGCGCAAAACGTGCGTACGCAACTGGGTTCAAAAGGCGATGAGTGGTGCCGCAACCAGGATGTGCTGGTAGAGAAAAAGCAGAACGTGATCTTCGAAAAAACGGGGAGCAGCACGGATTCCGCGCTTGCTGCGGTGTTTGTCCCTGTCGGTTATGACGAATTTACCAGCTCTGCCCAGAGTGCGGTACTCGGTCAAATTATTCAGCCGTGGTTCTACAACCAGTTGCGCACCGAAGAGCAGCTGGGCTATGCGGTGTTCGCCTTCTCCATGAATGTGGGCCGTCAGTGGGGGCTGGGCTTCCTTCTGCAAAGCAGCGACAAGCAACCCGCTTACCTGTGGCAACGTTATCAGGCGTTCTTCCCGCAGGCGGAAGCAAAACTGCGCGCGATGAAGCCGGAAGAGTTTGCCCAGATCCAGCAGGCGGTTATCGCCCAGGTAATGCTGCCGCCGCAGACGCTGGGTGAAGAGACCTCGCAGCTGAGCAAAGATTTTGATCGCGGTAATATGAAATTTGATTCGCGTGATAAAATAGTGGCCGAAATAAAACAGCTGACGCCACAGAAGGTTGCCGATTTCTTCCATCAGGCGGTGGTAAAACCGCAGGGTATGGCCATCCTGTCTCAGGTTTCTGGCAGCCAGAACGGGAAAACGGACTACGTAAAATCAAAAGAGTGGACCGTCTGGAAGAGCGTCAGCGCGCTGCAACAAACTATGCCCTGGAGTAAGAAAGAATGACCCATACCGCTGAGCCGCTTGATCCCCTAAGTTTACCTCTACAGGGTGAGCGACTGATTGAAGCCTCAGCGGGAACGGGAAAAACCTATACCATCGCCGCGCTTTATCTGCGCCTGCTGTTGGGGCTCGGCGGCAATGCCGCTTTTTCGCGCCCGTTAAGCGTGGAAGAGCTGCTGGTGGTAACCTTCACCGAAGCGGCCACTGCCGAGCTGCGTGGTCGTATTCGCAGCAACATTCATGAGCTGCGCATCGCCTGTCTGCGACAGACGACGGATAACCCCCTCTACGCCAGCCTGCTGGACGAAATTGCGGATAAGCAACAGGCTGCGCACTGGCTGCTGCTGGCCGAGCGGCAAATGGATGAAGCGTCCGTTTTCACCATTCACGGTTTTTGTCAGCGCATGCTGAGCCTGAATGCGTTTGAATCCGGCATGCTCTTTGAGCAGCAGCTTATTGAAGATGAATCCGAGCTTCGCTATCAGGCCTGTGCGGATTTCTGGCGTCGTCACTGTTATCCGTTGCAGCGCGACATTGCTGAAGCGGTTCACGCTCTATGGAAAGGTCCGGAAGAGCTTCTTCGCGCCATCGACCGTTACCTGCAAGGCGAAGCGCCAGTCATTAAATCTCCGCCGCCTGCCGATGAAACGCTGGCCTCGCGCCATGAAAAGATCGTTGCCAAAATTGCTGCTCTCAAGCAGAAGTGGAATGAGTCGGTTGGTGAAATTGATGCGATCATCGAAAACTCTGGCATCGACAGACGCAAGTTCAACCGGGGGAACCAGGGGAAGTGGATCGAAAAGATCAGCGCCTGGGCCCAGGAGGAGACGCGGGGCTACCAGCTTCCGGACGCACTGGAAAAATTTTCGCAGCGCTTTTTGACCGAGCGAACCAAAGCCGACGGTATTGTGCCTGAGCACCCCCTGTTTGTGGCGATTGAAGCGCTGCTTGCTGAGCCATTAACGCTCAATGACTTGATGATCTCCCGCGCCATGACGGAGATCCGCCAGGCCGTAGCGCGCGAAAAACGTCGCCGGGGCGAGCTGGGGTTTGATGACATGCTGAGCCGCCTGGACGAGGCGCTGTCCAGCGAGAATGGTGACGCGCTCGCCAGCGCGATCCGTACCCGTTTTCCGGTGGCGATGATTGACGAATTTCAGGACACCGACCCTCAGCAGTACCGCATTTTTCGCCGCATCTGGCGACAGCAGCCCGATACTGCCCTGTTGTTGATTGGCGACCCTAAACAGGCGATTTACGCCTTCCGCGGGGCAGATATCTTCACCTATATGAAAGCCCGTAGTGAGGTTGTCGCGCATTACACGTTAGACACTAACTGGCGTTCCGCTCCGGGGATGGTTGAGAGCGTCAATGCGCTGTTCAGCCGTATGGAGACGGCG
Organism: Enterobacter cloacae; assembly: GCF_011078175.1. GTDB lineage: Bacteria > Pseudomonadota > Gammaproteobacteria > Enterobacterales > Enterobacteriaceae > Enterobacter > Enterobacter cloacae_Q. The sequence goes on along the minus strand of NZ_JAALCJ010000006.1, from coordinate 170,695 downwards.
TTCATGTTCAATGAAATCCCTTTCCTGCCGGTGAAATCCGCCCCAAAAAACGCATCCCTGCGCTTCGACGTCAGTGGCGCGGTGCAACCCGCCATGACCTTCTGGCTGCTGGAAGGGGAAGGCTATGGGGTTGCCGACTATCAGGCGGCGATGGCCCAGCACTGCGCCGCGCAAATCCGTGACTGGCTGAGCGCAGGCGCGCGCGGCGAGGCGCTGCTGTGGAAGGGGGAACAGGCGAATCCTGTTAAAGCCTCTGATATAACCGTGCTGGTGCGCAGTCGTCAGGAAGCTGCGCTAATCCGCGATGCGCTAACGTTGCTGGATATTCCGTCAGTGTATCTCTCTAACCGCGACAGCGTGTTTGACACGCTGGAAGCCCAGGAAATGCTCTGGCTACTTCAGGCGGTACTGGCGCCGGAGCGCGAAAATACGCTTCGAAGCGCGCTGGCCAGCTCTATGCTGGGGTTGAACGCGCGCGATATTGATGAGCTCAACCATGACGAAAACGCATGGGATGCGGTGGTGGAAGAGTTTGTCCATTACCGTGAACGCTGGCAAAAACGCGGCGTCATGGCGATGCTTCGCGAACTGATGACGCGGCGTCAGATTGCCGAAAATATGCTGGCGTCATCCGGCGGTGAAAGGCGTCTTACCGATATTTTACACATCAGCGAACTGTTGCAGGAAGCCGGCACCCAGCTTGAAAGTGAACATGCCCTCGTGCGCTGGCTGGCGCAGCAAATCGCGGATCCAAACAGTAACGCCTCAAGCCAGCAGATGCGTCTTGAGAGCGATAAGCATCTGGTGCAAATCGTCACCATTCACAAATCGAAAGGTCTCGAGTATCCGCTGGTCTGGCTGCCCTTTATCGCCAACTACCGCGTTCAGGATCAGGCCTATTATCATGACCGCGAGACTTTCGATGCGGTACTCGATCTCAGCAAGGCGGAAACCAGCGTTGAGCTGGCGGAAGCGGAGCGTCTGGCGGAGGATTTGCGCTTGCTTTACGTGGCGCTGACCCGTTCTGTCTGGCATTGCAGCCTGGGCGTCGCGCCGGTTTTCCGCCGTCGCGGGGAGAAAACAGGGGAGAGCGATTTCCATTTAAGCGCGTTAGGGCGGCTTATTCAGCGTGGTGAGCCGAAAGATGCGGCGGGGTTGCGCCTCTGTATTGAGTCGCTTTGCGGTGACGATATTGCCCTGCATATCCCCTCTCTGCCAGACAACAGCCGCTGGGAAATGGCGCAAGAGCCCACGACCGATCTTAACGCGCGCCAGATCACACGGGTGCTTGCCGATGACTGGCGCGTCACCAGCTATTCTGGCCTGCAACAGCACGGGCAAAGTATTGCGCAGGATCTCATGCCGAAGCTGGACGTGGATGCCGCAGGTGTGGGCGATGTTCCGGTTGAACCGATGTTAACTCCGCATCAGTTCCCACGCGGCGCGTCGCCGGGCACCTTTTTGCACAGCCTTTTTGAAGAGCTTGATTTCACCCAACCTGTCAGTGAGGAGTGGGTGCTGAAGATGTTGCAGAGCGGAGGCTATGACGCGCACTGGCAGCCCGTTCTCACTGACTGGATCAACGCCATTTTGCAGGCGCCGCTGACGCCGCAGGGCTTCTCTCTTCGCCAGTTAACGGCCAAAAATAAGCAGGTGGAGATGGAGTTTTATCTGCCTGTCGCAGGCCCGCTTAAGGCCGACGCGCTCGATGCGCTTATCCGTCAGTACGATCCGCTGTCAGCCGGTTGCCCCCCGCTGAACTTCCGTCAGGTGCAGGGCATGCTGAAAGGGTTTATCGACCTGGTCTTCCGCCACGAAGGACGGTACTACCTGCTGGATTACAAATCGAACTGGCTGGGCGAGAACAGCGAAGCCTATACCCGGCAGGCGATGGCGGCCGCCATGCAGATGCATCGCTACGATCTCCAGTATCAGCTCTATACCCTGGCGCTGCACCGCTATCTGCGCCACCGTATTGCGGACTACCGTTACGACGACCATTTTGGCGGCGTCATCTACCTGTTCCTGCGCGGGGTCGACGCTGCCGATCCGCGCAGTGGTATCTTCAGCACTCGTCCGGATGCGGAATTGATCGATAAAATGGATAACCTGTTTGCTGCAAATACGGAGGAGATGGCATGACGATGCAGGACTTATTGCTGGATGCAGTAGAGCAACGTGTGCTGCGTCAGCTGGACGTACAGTTTGCCATGATGATTGCCGCTGACCAGCCCGCCGTGATGCTTGCAGCAGCCCTTTTAAGTAAAGACGCTGGAGAGGGCCATGTGTGTCTGCCGCTCTCGCGTCTGGTGGTTGACGGGAATATGCCGCCCGTAATCCAGTCTTGCTTTGCTCTGCTGGGTGATGCGGTGGACTGGCAGAAGATTTTGCGCGAATCGTCAGCCGTCGGGCCGGGAGAAAACCAGGCACCGCTGATCCTGACGGGGGAGCGCTTATACCTGAACCGCCTGTGGCGAAACGAACTGACGGTAGCGCGTTTCTTTAGTGAGACCAATGCGCCGCTTCCCTGCGACGAGGCGCAGCTTCGCCAGACGCTGGACGGGCTGTTTGACTCTGGTGAAGCCACAGACTGGCAGAAAGTGGCGGCAGCTGTCGCCCTGACGCGGCGGATCTCCGTGATATCCGGCGGCCCGGGGACCGGGAAAACAACGACCGTCGCAAAGCTGCTGGCAGCCCTGATACAGCTTTCAGGAGAGCAGCGATGCCGTATTCGTCTGGCGGCGCCCACCGGAAAGGCTGCGGCGCGTCTGACCGAGTCATTGGGCGGCGCAATGCAACAGCTGCCACTCACTCAGGAGCAGCTTGCGCTTTTCCCGGGTGAAGCAAGTACCCTGCACCGTCTGCTCGGCGCGCAGCCGGGTAGCCAGCGGCTGCGCTACCATGCGGGCAATCCGCTGCATCTGGACGTGCTGGTGGTGGATGAAGCCTCCATGATCGACCTGACCATGATGTCGCGCCTGATCGATGCGCTACCACCCCATGCGCGCGTGGTTTTCCTGGGCGATCGCGACCAGCTCGCCTCTGTAGAAGCCGGGGCGGTGCTGGGAGATATCTGTACCTACGCCAGTTACGGTTATACCGCCGCGCGGGCGGAGGAGCTCGCCCGTCTGACCGGTTGCTCGCTTGAACCCGATCACACGCCGATCGCGGGCGCACTGCGTGACAGCCTGTGCCTGCTGCAAAAAAGCTACCGTTTCGGTAGCGACTCCGGCATCGGCCAGCTGGCTGCGGCGGTCAACCGTGGCGACAGGCACGCCACGCGCACGGTGTTTGACGGTTCCTTCACTGACATTGAAAAGAAATCGCTGCAAAGCGGGGAAGAGTATCAGGCTATGCTTGAAGCGGCTCTTCAGGGATACCAGCGTTTTCTGAACTGCGTGCAGCAGCGCAGTCAACCCGGGCAGGTCATCGCCGCATTTGGCGAATATCAGCTTCTGTGCGCATTGCGGGAAGGGCCGTTTGGCGTAACGGGCCTGAACGACAGGCTGGAGCAGCTGCTGGTGCAGAAACGCAAAATTAACCGTCCACCGCATTCACGATGGTATGAAGGCCGACCTGTGATGATCTCCCGCAACGACAGCGCGCTGGGGCTGTTCAACGGGGACATCGGCATTGCGCTCGATCGCGGTAACGGTCTGCGCGTCTGGTTCCAGCTGCCGGACGGTAGCGTGAAGTCCGTCCAGCCCAGCCGCCTGCCAGAGCATGAAACGGCATGGGCGATGACGGTACATAAATCTCAGGGCTCCGAGTTCAACCATGCGGCGCTGATCCTGCCGACCCAGCTTTCACCGGTTGTGACCCGCGAGCTGGTCTACACTGCCATTACCCGTGCGCGCCAGCGTTTGTCGCTGTATGCGGATGAGCGCGTGTTGAGCCAGGCGATTGCCACCCGCACCGAGCGCAGAAGCGGATTAAGCGCGATATTTGAATCTGTCTGAGTGAACGCCCTCTCCGTCAGGAGAGGGTGACTGTTATCCCAGGTCCGCCATTAACACCTTCGAGCGGCGCTGGTAGTTGTACATCTCTTTCTTACTTTCCGGCAGGGAATCAATATCCACCGGCGTGAAGCCGCGCTCCTGGAACCAGTGAATGCTGCGCGTGGTGAGCACGAAGAGCTTGCTCAAACCCATCTGGCGCGCCTGTGCCGCCACGCGTTCAAGCAGCAGTTCCCCCCGCGAGGAGCTACGGTAATCTGGGTGCACGGCGACGCATGCCATTTCGCCAATCTGCTCTTCCGGGAACGGATAAAGCGCCGCACAGGCAATCGTCAGGTTATCGCGTTGAATAATGGTGAACTTGTCGATCTCCATCTCCAGCTGCTCGCGGGAGCGGCGAACCAGAATGCCCTGTTGTTCCAGCGGACGGATCAGCTCCAGAATGCCGCCGATATCGTTGATGGTGGCACGGCGGATCTGCTCGGCGCTCTCCATCACGATCTGCGTACCGATCCCGTCACGGGAGAACAGCTCCTGCAACAGCGCGCCGTCCTCCTGATAGCTGATCAGGTGACTGCGGCGCACCCCGCTGCGGCACGCTTTAACGGCGCCGCGCAGAAAACGCACGGTACCGGAATAGTAATCGCCTTGTGCTTCCAGCGCTTCCACGCGCGCCTGGGCTTCATTCGGAAAAAGTTCTGGCACAATCACGCCCTCATCGTTAACGACGCCCTGTGAGGAGCAAAAGCCGATCATTTTTTCCGCTTTCAGCTTGATGGCCAGCTGGGTGGCAATCTCTTCTGAGGTCAGATTAAAACTTTCACCCGTTACGGAGACGGCAACGGGTCCCATCAGGACGATTGCGCCATTGTCTAACTGTCGGTGAATGGCTTCTTCATCTATACGCCGGATGCGGCCGCTGTGGCAGTAATCCACGCCATCGTCCACGCCGAGTGGCTGAGCGATGATAAAGTTGCCGCTTACCACGTTGATGTGCGCGCCCTGCAACGGCGTATTATTCAGGCTCATCGACAGGCGGGCGGTGATATCGAGCTGTAACAGACCCGCCGCCTGTTTGACGAGTTCGAGGGTTTTCGCATCCGTCACGCGGGTATGTTTGTGGTAGATCGGCTCATGGTGATGGGCGGCCAGGTTGGCTTCGATTTGCGGACGCGCGCCATATACCACCACCAGACGGATGCCGAGGCTGTGCAGCAGGCCGATATCATTGACGATGCTGGAAAAGTTTTCATGCTCAATGGCTTCGCCGCCAAGCATGATGACAAACGTTTTTCCCCGATGGGTGTTGATATAGGGAACAGAATGGCGGAATCCCTGGACCAGTTCGGTTCTGCGTTCCTTAACCATGACACAACCCTTAATGAATGTTTATTCGTAATTTGTGTATTTTTATTCGATTATGGTCACGTGTGCAAGCCTAAATTTTCTGCGACCCACAGAAAATAATAAGTAATCCGTGCGTTAACGTATGATTGTTTACCCTTTTATAGATGACAGTTTATGCGTCATTCGTTAAAGTTTTCGGTCAATTTGGGCGTTTTGTTCATTAATCAGATTTCTTGCTCGGGAGAAGCATGTCGGGATCCAATTCAGCAATAAGCCGCCGCCGCCTGTTAAAAGGGGCCGGGGCGATGTGGTTGCTTAGCGTCAGCCAGGTGGGTCTTGCCGCCACAAGCCAGGTAGTCGCGGTGCGCGTCTGGCCGTCGTCGACCTATACGCGCGTGACGGTCGAGTCCAACCGCGTGCTGAAATACAAGCAATTTGCCCTCAGCAATCCTGAACGTGTGGTGGTTGATCTTGAAGGAGTAAACCTCAATTCCGTGCTTAAAGGCATGGCGGCTCAGATCCGGGGCGACGATCCGTTTATCAAATCAGCGCGCGTCGGGCAGTTCGATCCGCAAACCGTGCGCATGGTGTTTGAGCTAAAGCAGAACGTGAAACCACAGCTCTTTGCCCTTGCGCCTGTTGCCGCCTTTAAGGAGCGTCTGGTGATGGATCTCTATCCGGCGAATGCAACGGATATTCAGGATCCGCTCCTGGCATTACTTGAGGATTACAACAAAGGCGATCTCGACAGCCAGGTTACGCCAGCGCAAAGCGGTCCAAAGCCGGGCAAAGCCGGGCGCGATCGCCCGATTGTAATAATGCTCGATCCTGGCCATGGCGGAGAAGATTCCGGCGCCGTCGGGAAATATCGCACCCGCGAAAAAGATGTGGTGCTGCAAATTGCCCGTCGTCTGAAGGCGTTGATCGACAAAGAGGGCAATATGCGCGCCTACATGACGCGCAACGAAGATGTCTTTATCCCGCTGAAGGTCCGCGTGGCAAAAGCACAGAAGCAGCGCGCGGATCTGTTTGTTTCTATTCACGCAGATGCCTTCACCAGCCGCCAGCCGAGCGGGTCATCAGTGTTTGCCCTGTCAACGAAGGGGGCGACCAGTACCGCAGCGAGATATCTGGCGGACACGCAGAACGCCTCGGATTTAATCGGTGGCGTGAGCAAAAGCGGCGACCGTTACGTCGACCATACGATGTTCGATATGGTGCAGTCGCTAACCATTACCGACAGCCTGAAATTTGGTAAAGCGGTGCTGGGGAAGCTGGGTCGGGTCAATAAGCTGCACAAAAACAGCGTCGAGCAGGCCGGATTTGCGGTACTGAAAGCGCCGGATATTCCGTCCATTCTGGTCGAAACCGCGTTTATCAGTAACGTTGAAGAGGAACGTAAGCTCAAGACGGCTAAATTCCAGCAGGAAGTGGCGGAATCAATTCTGGCGGGGATCCGGGCCTACTTCTCAGACGGGGAAACGCTGGCGCGGCGGGGATAGGGCATTAAGCCGGGTATCATGCCCGGCGTTTTCACAAACGCCAGATACAAAAAAACACCCTTCAGGGTGTTTATTGTTTTAAGAAGTGTTGGTTGCGGGGGCCGGATTTGAACCGACGACCTTCGGGTTATGAGCCCGACGAGCTACCAGGCTGCTCCACCCCGCGTCCGTCTTTCTACACTTGTAGAAACTTACTTCTTCAAATTTGATTGGTTGCGGGGGCCGGATTTGAACCGACGACCTTCGGGTTATGAGCCCGACGAGCTACCAGGCTGCTCCACCCCGCGTCCGTCTTTCTACAGTCGTAGAAGATACTTCATCAAATTTTAATTGGTTGCGGGGGCCGGATTTGAACCGACGACCTTCGGGTTATGAGCCCGACGAGCTACCAGGCTGCTCCACCCCGCGTCCGTGGAAGCGCACTATACTCGGATAGGTTTGTGATGCAACCCCTTTTTCACATAATTCATTATTTTGTATGCAAAATGAACGGTAAAAGCCACTTTGGGCTATTTTTTGTGCAGAATTTGCCAAAGGGAAGGCGATTGCATTTCATTAACACGGTGGGTTTGTTATCTTCATCACGCGGAATTGGGCAACTAAAAGACGAGATATAATGAAAGGACGTTGGGCGAAGTATCTGATGACGGGCGCAATGGTAGCAATTCTTGCGGCCTGTTCTTCCAAACCGACCGATCGCGGTCAACAGTATAAAGACGGGAAGTTATCCCAGCCTTTCTCTTTAGTTAACCAGCCAGACGCCGTGGGCGCTCCGATCAATGCCGGAGATTTCTCCGAGCAGGTCTACCAGATCCGCACTGCTTCCCCGCGTTTATACAGTTCGCAGAACAACGTCTATAGCGCCGTCCAGGACTGGCTGCGTGCAGGCGGTGATACCCGTAATATGCGCCAGTTTGGTATCGATGCCTGGCAGATGGAGGGGGCGGATAACTACGGTAACGTCCAGTTTACCGGTTACTACACCCCGGTTGTCCAGGCGCGACACACGCGCCAGGGCGAGTTCCAGTATCCTATTTACCGTATGCCGCCGAAACGCGGTCGTTTGCCGTCTCGCGCCGAGATCTACGCCGGTGCGCTTAGCGAAAATTATGTTCTGGCCTACAGCAACTCGCTGATGGACAACTTCATTATGGACGTGCAGGGCAGCGGTTATATTGATTTTGGCGACGGCTCGCCGTTGAACTTCTTTAGCTATGCGGGGAAAAATGGTCATGCCTATCGCAGTATCGGTAAAGTGCTCATCGACCGTGGTGAAGTGAAACGAGAAGATATGTCAATGCAGGCGATCCGCGAGTGGGGCGAAAAACACAGCGAAGCGGAAGTGCGAGAGCTGCTTGAGCAGAACCCATCGTTTGTCTTCTTCAAACCGCAAAACTTTGCGCCAGTGAAAGGGGCTAGTGCCGTACCGCTGATTGGCCGCGCTTCTGTGGCATCGGATCGTTCGATTATCCCGGCGGGTACCACGCTGCTGGCGGAAGTCCCTCTCCTCGACAACAACGGCAAATTCAACGGCAAGTATGAATTGCGCCTGATGGTGGCGCTGGATGTGGGGGGGGCGATCAAAGGCCAGCACTTCGACATTTATCAGGGCATCGGCCCGGATGCCGGTCACCGTGCAGGCTGGTATAACCACTACGGACGCGTGTGGGTGCTGAAGACAGCGCCGGGTACCGGAAACGTATTCAGCGGCTGATTGTGGTATTCTGAGGGCAATAAGGATTACGGTTCAGGGTGAGGAATACCTCACCCTTTTTACATCTGAGGTTTTATGTCTGTGGTAATCAGCGATGCCTGGCGCCAGCGTTTCGGCGGCACGGCACGGTTATATGGTGAAAAAGCCCTGCAACTGTTCGCGGATGCGCATGTCTGCGTGGTGGGCATTGGTGGTGTGGGTTCGTGGGCAGCAGAAGCGCTGGCGAGAACCGGCATTGGCGCAATTACGTTGATTGATATGGATGACGTTTGCGTTACTAACACTAACCGTCAGATCCACGCCCTGCGTGATAACGTCGGTCTGGCTAAGTCTGAGGTGATGGCGGAGCGTATTCGTCTCATCAACCCGGAGTGTAGGGTGACGGTAATCGACGACTTTGTGACGGCAGATAACGTCGCGGAGTACATGAGCAAAGGCTACAGCTATGTGATTGACGCCATCGACAGCGTGCGGCCAAAAGCGGCGCTGATCGCTTATTGTCGTCGTTACAAGGTACCGCTGGTGACAACAGGCGGCGCGGGTGGACAAATTGATCCGACGCAGATCCAGGTGGCGGACCTGGCGAAAACCATTCAGGATCCGCTGGCCGCTAAGCTGCGCGAGCGCTTAAAAAGCGACTTCAACGTGGTGAAAAACAGCAAAGGCAAGCTGGGCGTGGACTGTGTGTTCTCGACAGAAGCGCTGGTTTATCCGCAGGCGGATGGTTCGGTCTGTGCAATGAAAAGCACAGCGGAAGGGCCAAAGCGGATGGATTGTGCATCAGGGTTTGGAGCGGCCACCATGGTGACCGCCTCCTTCGGCTTTGTGGCGGTCTCTCACGCCCTGAAGAAGATGATGGCGAAGGCGGAACGTCAGGCCTGAGCCTGACGGGCGGCATTCAGCACCGCGTCGTTGAGCGCGATCAGTCCCTGTCCGCGCGAGGCGCTAAGCTGCGCGCGAAGTCCCAGCTCATCAAACAGCGCCAGCGGAGAATGCGCCAGCAGCTCTGCGGCGCTTTTCCCTTCGATTGCGGTCAACAGCACCGCCAGCAGACCGCGAACAATGCGTCCCTCGCTGTCGCCGAAGAAATGCAGTTTCTCACCGGATACGCTAAACCCAAGCCAGACGCGGTTCTCGCAGCCGGCGATCTCCTCCGCCTGTGATTTCAGCTCGTCTGACAGCGTGGGCAGCTGTTTACCCAGCAGGATCAGCTGACGGTATTTATCCTCCCACTGCGTGAGCGGGGCGAAGGTCTGTTTCAACGTCTCTTCAGTGATAACGGTGCCGAACGGGTGCCCGGCTAAGGCTGAACTTGTCATTAATCCACCAGTAATTCCAGGGCGCGGTCGATGGCGGAAACCAGCGCGTCGACGTCACTTTTTGAATTGTACGGGGCAAACGAGGCGCGCAGGGTGCCGCTCACGCCCATGGCTGCCAGCAGCGGCTGGGCGCAGTGCTGTCCGGCACGCAGGGCAATGCCGTACCCGGCAAGCAGCGTCACCATGTCGCTATGGTGTACGCCCGCGAAGTCAAAGGCGAGCAGGCTGGAGTCCTGTACGCGGAACGAGCGAAACCCCGGGCGTTTTTTAAGCTCTTCTTCCGCCAGCGTCGCCAGACCCCGGCTCCAGCTTTCAGCCTGAACCACATCCGTTTCTGCCAGCCATTCGAGCGCCGCGCTCAGACCGATAACCCCGGCCACGTTTGGCGTACCGGCTTCCAGGCGGTAAGGCACATCCTGCGTTTTAAAACCATCGAAGGTGACTTCGGTAATCATCTTGCCCCCGCCGAGCCACGGCGTCATCCGGGCCAGCAGGTCAGGTTTGCCGTACAGCGCGCCGATACCGGTTGGCCCGTACAATTTGTGTCCTGAGAAGGCATAGAAGTCGATATCCAGCGCCTGAACGTCAGCCGGAAAATGCACCACCCCCTGCGCACCGTCGACCATCACCACCACGCCGCTGGCATGGGCAATCTCAATGGCACGCGCCAGATCCGGACAGCCGCCGGTGACGTTGGACATCTGCCCCAGCGCCAGAATACGGCTGCGCGGCGTAATCAGCTCAGGCAGACGCGCCACGTCAGGCAGGAAGTCTGTACCCAACGGGAGCTTTACAACCCGTGCCCCGGTTTGTTCGGCCACCATCAGCCAGGGCACCAGGTTGGCGTGGTGTTCCGCCTCGCTGACGATGATCTCATCCCCGGGCTGCAACAGCGGACGCGCGTAACATTGCGCCACCATGTTAATGGCCTCGGTGGTGCCCCGCGTCCAGACGATATTCTTACCGCTGTCAGCATTGATCAGGCGCGCGACCTGATCACGTGCGGCTTCGTATTGCGCCGTTAAGCGCTGCGCGTCGGCATACTGGCTGCGGTGCACGTTCCCGGCGCTCAGGCTGTAAAACTGGCGGGTTGCCTCTATCACCGCCTGCGGCTTAAGGGCCGTGGCGGCGCTATCAAGGTAAATGCCGGCATCGGCCAGCGCCGGAAACTGTGCGCGAAACTGCGCAGGGCTGAAAGCGTTCATGGAATTCCTCATCTCGATTCTCCGATCGTCGCGCAAATTCATCGACAGGGCAAGGAAGTTGATATCTATCAGATTTGTCTGCTTATCCTGGCGAGTCTGAAAAAGCAGGTTATGCTAAATAGTGTTAGGCGGATGTTTTAGCCTGTTATAAATCGAGGTTTGAATAGCATTAATTGCTAAAGGAGATAATCATGAAAAAGACAGCTGCAATCATTTCTGCCTGTGCGTTGACCTTTGCCCTGAGCGCCTGTTCTGGTAACAACTACGTAATGCATACTAACGATGGTCGATCTATCGTCTCTGAAGGGAAACCGACAACCGATAATGATACCGGGATGATTTCATACAAAGATGCTAACGGGAACAAACAGCAGATCAACCGCAGTGACGTGAAAGAGATGAAGGAAATCGAGCATTAACAGTTAGATAAGCGAAAAAAAAGCACCGCAAGTTGGCGGTGCTACATTAATCACTATGGACAGACAGGGTAAATGTACAGGAAGTGAAAAATTGGTAGCGTTGCTACCGTGGTCTGAATCGCAGACCAATTGCAAACACAACAACACAACATCACAACCGTAAGCCAAAAGCCCTTCAGAACACGCATTCCAAAAAAAGCTTTTCGTTCCGGCTCAGGAAGTGCCGCCACTATAGGTATTTGCTGGTAGTTCCTCAACGGACAAATTATAATGGCTCAGATAAAAAAAACTAATAGGTTAAACGTTGTTTCCTATATGTTAAATCTCGTTAACATCTAAGCCAGATAACCATGTCCAAGCGATTGCCACCCCTAAATGCATTACGTGTTTTTGATGCAGCAGCACGCCACCTCAGCTTCACTCGCGCAGCCGATGAGCTTTTTGTGACACAGGCCGCAGTAAGTCATCAAATCAAGTCTCTGGAGGATTTTCTGGGGCTTAAGCTGTTTCGTCGACGCAACCGTTCATTGCTGTTGACCGAAGAGGGGCAGAGCTATTTTCAGGATATTAAAGAGATTTTTTCCCAGCTGACGGAAGCCACTCGCAAACTTCAGGCCCGAAGTGCAAAAGGTGCCCTGACTGTCAGTTTATTGCCCAGTTTTGCCATTCAGTGGCTGGTGCCGCGACTCTCAAGCTTTAACTCAACTTATCCGGGAATCGATGTCCGAATCCAGGCCGTGGACCGTCAGGAAGACAAGCTTGCAGATGATGTGGACGTGGCGATTTTTTACGGCCGTGGTAATTGGCCGGGCTTGCGTGTGGAAAAATTATACGCAGAATATCTCTTGCCGGTCTGTTCACCGCTGCTGCTGACGGGGGATAAAGCGCTTAAGACGCCCGCCGATCTCGCGCAACATACGCTTTTACACGATGCCTCGCGTCGCGACTGGCAAACGTATACCCGCCAGTTAGGTCTTAATCATATTAACGTGCAGCAGGGGCCCATTTTTAGCCACAGCGCGATGGTGCTACAGGCTGCCATTCACGGGCAGGGCGTGGCGTTGGCAAACAACGTGATGGCGCAGTCCGAAATTGAGGCAGGCCGTCTGGTTTGCCCATTTAACGATGTACTGGTCAGCAAGAATGCATTTTATCTGGTTTGTCATGACAGTCAGGCAGAACTGGGTAAAATAGCTGCTTTCCGGCAGTGGATACTGGCAAAAGCGGCAAGCGAGCAAGAAAAATTCCGCTTCAGGTATGAACAATAACGTTTGTGTGCCGGGCACGCATCAATTCAGGACTTAAACATGACCAGCCGATTCATGCTGATTTTCGCCGCGGTGAGTGGCTTTATTTTTGTAGCTCTGGGCGCGTTTGGCGCGCATGTCTTAAGCAAGTCTTTGGGCGTTGTGGAGATGGGCTGGATCCAGACCGGCCTTGAATATCAGGCGTTCCACACGCTGGCAATTTTTGGGCTGGCGGTGGCGATGCAGCGCCGCATCAGCATCTGGTTTTACTGGAGCAGCGTCTTTCTGGCGCTGGGTACCGTACTGTTCAGCGGCAGCCTCTACTGTCTGGCGCTGTCGCATTTACGCCTGTGGGCGTTTGTTACACCTGTCGGCGGCGTCAGCTTCCTGGCGGGTTGGGTTTTAATGTTTATCGGAGCTATCCGTCTGAAACGCAAGGGCGTTGTTCATGAATAAGGTTGTTTTATATTGTCGCCCGGGGTTTGAGAAAGAGTGCGCCGCGGAAATCACCGATAAAGCGGCGAAGCGTGAAGTCTTCGGATTCGCTCGCGTCAAAGAGAACGCGGGCTATGTGGTATTTGAATGTTATCAGCCTGATGATGCCGACAAGCTGGCGCGCGAACTGCCGTTCAGCTCATTGATTTTCGCGCGCCAGATGTTTGTCGCGGGCGAACTGCTGAAAGATCTTCCGCCGGAAGATCGCATTACGCCGATTGTTGGCCTGTTGCAGGGCGTGGTGGAGAAGGGCGGCGATTTACGCGTGGAAGTGGCCGACACCAACGAAAGCAAAGAGCTGATGAAGTTCTGCCGTAAGTTTACCGTGCCGCTGCGCGCGGCGCTGCGTGATGCGGGGGTGCTGACTAACTACGAAACGGCAAAGCGTCCGGTTGTGCATATCTTCTTTATTGCGCCAGGATGTTGCTACGCCGGCTACTCGTATACCACCAATAACTCGCCGTTCTTTATGGGGATCCCGCGTCTGCGCTTCCCGGCAGACGCGCCGAGCCGTTCAACCCTGAAGCTGGAAGAGGCGTTCCACGTGTTTATCCCGGCGGATGAGTGGGACGAACGTCTGGCAAACGGCATGTATGCCGTCGACCTTGGCGCATGCCCGGGCGGCTGGACCTATCAGCTGGTGAAACGCAACATGTGGGTTTCGTCTGTGGATAACGGCCCGATGGCGCAAAGCCTGATGGATACCGGGCAGGTCACCTGGCTGCGTGAGGACGGCTTCCGCTATCGGCCTAACCGCAACAACATCTCCTGGATGGTGTGCGACATGGTAGAAAAACCGGCGAAAGTCGCGGCCCTGATGGCCTCCTGGCTGGTGAACGGCTGGTGTCGTGAGACGATTTTCAACCTCAAGCTGCCGATGAAAAAGCGCTACGAAGAGGTGTCGCAGAACCTGGCTTATATTCAGCAGCAGCTGGACGAACACGGGATTAACGCGGAAATCCAGGCGCGTCAGCTTTATCACGACCGCGAAGAAGTCACGGTACATATCCGTCGCTGGTGGGCGGCCGTGGGTGGACGTCGCGACGAGCGATAACGTTTGTAACGCCCGGTGGCGCTGCGCTTACCGGGCCTACAAAATCGTGTAGTTGTTTTAACGTTCTAACCTTAACTGCTGTAAATTCCCGTCCAGCTGTAAATCAGTCTGTAGCGTCGCCACCTCCCGGCAGATAAACGCCATTTCTTTATGCGCCTCCAGCTTATTGCGCCATTTTTCCGGCACTTCATCAAGCATGGCGTAGATTCCTTCCAGACTCTTAAACTCTGTCAGCAGCTGTGCGGCGCTTTTGGGTCCAATACCGGCGACGCCCGGCACTTTAGCGCTGCCGATCCCCGCCAGCCCCCAGTAATCCGGCAGTTGCTCAGGCGATACGCCAAACTCGCCGGCAATGAATGGCGCGTCCAGCCAGCGTTTTTGAAAGTAGTCCCGGATGCGGATCGTTGGAGAGAGCAGCTGGCAGTAGCCTTTGTCGGTTGAAACGATAGTCGCCTGATGCCCGGCGCTCGCGACCTTAACCGCCAGCGTTGCGGCTAAATCGTCAGCCTCATTACCGTGGGCGCCCCAGCACGGAACGCCGCGCTGTTCAAAGGCCGCGCGAATCACGGGCATTTCTGCGTGCAGATCGTCCGGCATCGGCGCACGTCCGGCTTTGTAGTCCGGCAGGCGCTGGTGCCGCCAGCCGGTATTGCGTGCTTCATCGTCGAATACGGCAACAGCATGGGTGGGTTCGCTATGGCGAATGAGCTGCTCCAGCGCGTGTAAACAGGTGTCCTTGCAGGGGGTGCCCTGTACCGCATGAATACGGCGAATCAGGTTAAGTGCATCGACGATAAGCAAATGAACGGCCACAGATAATCTCCCTTCTGTCTAATGGGTGAAGGGTAACACTGAGCGCAGCATGAAACTATGAATGGTGAGGAAAACGGGAAGAAGCCTCGCAAAACGAGGCTTCCTGAGAGGCTTAATCGCAGGTAACGATCTTCATCGCCAGGCCGCCGCGGGAGGTTTCGCGGTATTTGGCGTTCATATCTTTACCGGTTTCGTACATGGTTTCGATAACCTTGTCGAGGCAGACGCGCGGTTCGCTGGTACGACGCAGCGCCATACGGGCCGCGTTCACCGCTTTCACAGAGGCGATGGCGTTACGCTCGATGCATGGCACCTGGACCTGTCCGCCGACCGGATCGCAGGTCAGCCCCAGGTTATGTTCCATGCCGATTTCCGCCGCGATACAAACCTGCGCAGGGCTTGCGCCCAGCAGCTCGGCCAGACCCGCCGCGGCCATAGAGCAGGCTACGCCCACTTCACCCTGACAGCCTACTTCCGCGCCGGAAATTGAGGCGTTCATCTTGTACAGTGAGCCAATCGCACTCGCGACCAGCAGGTAGCGCGCGAGGGAGTTTGCGTTCACTTCGCGGATAAACTTGTCGTAATACGCCAGGACCGCCGGAACAATGCCGCACGCCCCGTTGGTTGGTGCAGTGACGACGCGGCCTCCCGCGGCGTTCTCTTCGTTCACCGCCAGCGCGAACATGTTGATCCAATCGACAACGGCCATCGGGTCGGTGGTGGTTTTGTCGGTGCTGACCAGCATGCGGCGTAACGCAGCCGCACGACGCGGAACACGCAGTTTACCCGGCAGGACCCCTTCGGTGGTGATCCCGCGCTCAATGCCGCTGCGCATCACTTCCCAGACGTTAGTGAAGTGCTGTTCCAGCTCCTCTTTGCTGTGCAGGGCCAGCTCGTTTTTCATCATCAGGCCGGAGAGAGAAAGCCCTGTCTCCTGGCAGTGACGCTGTAAGTCGGCCGCGTTTTTGTACGGGTACGGCACGTCAACGGCAGAATTAGTGCTTTGACCAAAATGATCCTCGTCGACGATAAACCCGCCGCCGATGGAGTAATACGTCTGGCTGTAAACCGCTTTGTCGCCGGCCAGCGCGGTAATGCGCATGCCATTCTCGTGCAGCGACAGGTTATCCGCATGGAAATTCATGCAGTGATCAACCGGGAATTCAATCTCATGCTCGCCGTTCGCCAGAAGCAAACGACCGTGGGTGTTCACGTCCTGGATAAAGCCAGGTATTGCATCAATATCAACGGTATCCGGCAGATTACCCGCCAGCCCCATGATAATGGCAATATCAGTATGGTGGCCTTTACCGGTCAGGGAAAGGGAACCATATACATCGACAACCACGCGGGTGATGTCGTGCAAAATGCCGCGTGCAATCAAGTCATCCGTGAATTGTTTACCGGCTTTCATTGGTCCGACGGTGTGAGAGCTGGAAGGACCAATACCGATTTTGAAGATATCGAATACGCTAATCATGATGCGTCCATTGCTTCAGTCAGAGGGGAGAAGTGCGCCGTCCGCAGACGGCGCAGGAGGTATTAGCTGAACAGCGAGTAGAAAATAGCGGAGATGGCAATCAGACCCATCACAACAACGAACACGTTGCTGATATGGCCGCTGTATTTACGCATCGCAGGCACTTTCTGAATCGCGTACATCGGCATCAGGAACAGGATCATCGCGATAATCGGGCCGCCCAGGGTTTCAATCATGCCCAGAATGCTTGGGTTCAGGGTGGCTACCGCCCAGGTGGTCACCAGCATGAACAGCGCGGTGATTTTATTCAGACGGTTGATTTCAATGGTCTTGCCTTTACCACGCAGAGATTTAATCACCATGCCGTTGAAGCCTTCACGTGCGCCCAGGTAGTGGCCCAGGAAGGATTTGGTGATGGCGATAATTGCGATGATCGGCGCCATCCACGCAATCAGCGGTGCGTTAAAGTGGTTTGCCAGGTAAGACAGAATAGAGATGTTCTGCTCTTTCGCCGCCGCCAGATCCGCCGGGGAGAGGCTCAGCACGCAGCTGAATACGAAGAACATTACGGTCAGTACCATCATGATGTGCGCGCGAGCCAGGATGCTGGAGCACTTCTTCTCTGCGCCATTACCGTACTCTTCACGCTTCGCTACTGCGAAGGAAGAGATGATTGGCGAGTGGTTGAAGGAGAACACCATTACCGGGATCGCCAGCCACAGGGTCAGCAGCAGGCCGTTGCCGGTCGTGGATGCGCTGCTCAGAGACAGGGTTTCCAGCGCAGCGCCGTTCCACTGTGGGATCAGGTACAGAGCCAGCAACATCAGAGCCGCCACAAACGGGAACACCAGCACGCTCATCGCTTTCACAATCATCTGCTCGCCGAAGCGCACGATGGTCATCATACCGACGATCAGGATCAGTGACAGAATCGCACGCGGCGGCGGGGTCATCTGAAGCTGATGCATCATGAAGCTTTCAACGGTGTTGGTGATAGCAACGCTATAAACCAGCAGAATCGGGTAAATCGCAAAGAAGTAGAGCAGGGTTATCAGCTTACCTGCGCCGACGCCAAAGTGTTCTTCAACGACTTCAGTGATGTCCTCGCCCGGGTTTTTACCGGACAGCACGAAGCGGGTCAGACCGCGGTGTGCAAAGAAGGTCATCGGGAAGGCGATGATTGCCATGATGATCAGCGGGATCAGGCCGCCGACACCTGCGTTGATAGGAAGGAACAGTACACCAGCGCCGATTGCTGTGCCGTACAGGCCAAGCATCCACATGGTATCCGTTTTGCGCCAACCGCTTCGGGATTCAATCGAAGCAACGGTGCTGGTTTGAGTGGTTTCCATCTGTATCTCCTGGAGGAAGCAAATTGTCAGGTTGTTAGTCAAATCCGATGAAAAAGTGCCTGACGGTAATATGAAATTCGTTCAGTGACGGTTTTTTAATAATTTTTGCCCGTAACTATTGGCGGGCGGAAAGATACATTCTAGTTATGAATCTATCAGTGATCGCGATCCCAAATGCAATAATCCACTTATGATGTGGGTATCTTTAGACCATTTATCTGTTAAAAAAACATCAAAGAGAATTTACGGGCGCGAAGGCTACCATTAACGACATGTTTTCGAAAAGGTGAATCCGTGAGATAGGTGTCTTTCGCTGTAAAGAAATGGGATTTTAGTATTTTCTGACGGATAATTTGGCTTAAGCCTGATTATTTACGCTTTCAAAAACGAGGTAATCGTTTGCGCGGGCGGCAGATTTGTTAATAACATTGAAGATCGCTATGAATTGCATCGCTAATAAAAAGCCGGATGACGATCCGGCTTAAGAGGAGAGAAATGTCGCTTTACTTGATGATTTCGTAACACGGAATATAGGCAGAGCCTGGAAGCTTCATGCGGTGTTGAGCGACAAAGCCCTGCAACATGTCATCCATGCGGCGCATCATCTCCGGGTCACCGTGGATCTTATATGGCCCGAACGCTTCAATCGCACGGATCCCTACCTCTTTCACGTTCCCCGCCACGATGCCTGAGAAGGCGCGACGCAGGTCGGCAGCCAGCACCTCCACCGGCTGATCCGGATAGAGTTTGAGGTTCGCCATGTTCTCATGCGACGGCTCGAAGGGGATCTGGAGATCCGGTGCGATACGGATAGACCAGTTAAAGCTGTAGGCATCCCCGGTATCACGACGATTCTCTTTCACCAGCGGCATCGCTTTTTTCATCTGACGAGCCACTTCTGCGGCATCGTCAATGATAATGCGGTAGTGACGGCGCGCGTCTTCGCCCAGCGTATGCACGATAAACTCGTCCAGTACGCGGAAGTAGTCGGCGCTCTCTTTCGGGCCGGTCAGGATCAGCGGCAGAACCTGATCTTTGTTGGCCGGGTTCATCAGGATCCCCAGCAGGTAAAGCAGCTCTTCAGCCGTACCTACGCCGCCCGGGAAGATGATGATGCCGTGCGCGATACGGACAAACGCCTCAAGACGTTTTTCGATATCCGGCATAATAATCAGTTCGTTAACCAGCGGGTTAGGCGGCTCAGCGGCGATGATCGACGGCTCGGTCATGCCGATAAAACGGCCTTCTTTATAGCGTTGCTGCGCGTGTCCTACTGCCGCGCCTTTCATTGGCGCTTCCATCGCACCAGGACCGCAACCGGTACAGATATTCAGTTCGCGCAGGCCGAGCTGCGTCCCCACGCGGCGGGCATACAGGTATTCGGTTTCGTTAATGGAGTGACCACCCCAGCAGACGACCATGTTCGGTGCTTCACCCACGTGCAGGGCACGGGCGTTACGCAGAATGGAGAAAACCAGGTTGGTGATATGAACGGAGCTTTCCAGGTCAAGATGCTGGAAACGACCGGCGTTGCTGATCTGGCCGTTAACAAACAGGATGTCGCGCAGCACGGCAAACAGGTTAGCCTGAAGTGAGCGAATAATACGCCCGTCGACAAACGCCTCTTCCGGCGGGTTGATCACTTCCAGCTTCACCCCGCGCTCGCGGCGCAGCACGTTGATATCAAAACTTTCGAAGCGGGACAGCAGCTCTTTACTGTTGTCGGTCAGGCTTCCGGAGTTCAGTACGGCAAGTGAACAGTTACGAAACAGTTGATAAAGGTCGCTACTGGCAGTGCGTTTAAGCATGTCCACTTCCAGCTGCGACAACATATCCATAGAGCCAAGCGGGCTAATATGTGTAATCAAGTGAGCTCCTTACGGGACGATTATCGTCTTTCCCTGTTGATTACAATAGCCCTGGCTTATGACGTTTCACAACACTTCGGGCGGAATACCGCCCGCATATTGTGAAAAAATTTATCTTACTGGCGCACCAGCCGTCCGGTGGCGGGCACAAAATCGGTATTGGTGCGCCACGGGTTGATATCCAGGCCGCCGCGACGGGTATAGCGGGCGTAAACGCTCAGCGTTTCGGGCTGGCAGAAACGCTGGATGTCGTTGAAGATGCGCTCCACGCATTGTTCGTGGAATTCGTTGTGATGCCGGAATGACACCAGGTAACGCAGCAGCTTTTCACGATCAATCTGCGGGCCGCGGTACTGGATCTGTACCGAGCCCCAGTCCGGCTGATGGGTGATAAGGCAGTTGGATTTCAGCAGATGGCTGACCAGCGTCTCGTTAACCACTTTACCGCCCGCCGCGTTTTCCAGGTAGTCGGTGCTAAATTCATAGCTTTCCACCTCAATGTCCTGATCGTCGATGCAGGTGCCGTGGAAATGGGCGATAGGCTGCCCTTCCAGCTCATGCAGACGGTATAACGAGACGGTTACGTTCCCCTGCGCGCACGCGCTTAAATCACGTTCAAGCGTCTGTTGTACCTCGTCCCAGCTGTTAAATTTGGTCTGGTTAAAACTGTTGAGATAGAGCTTAAAGCTCTTGGATTCGACCAGGTTTACGCTGGCGAAATCCAGCTCGACATGGCCCACGGCCACCTGCGGCAGACCGCGCGCATTCAGCCAGGAGAGTTCGTACAGCGTCCAGATGTCGCCGCCGACAAACGGCAGCGCGTCAGCGTGCAGCCCGAGCGGATCGCGGTTCAGACTGCGCGGCACGCCTTGCAGCAGGCTTGCATCGTAGGTGTCGCGGTAATCGGTCGATTTACCCAGCGTTAAGCCCGTTAACGCCTGATGATTTTCGTAAGACATGTTTCATAGCCACTTTACAGGTACACTTATGGGCTGAGTTTATCCTGTCTTACAAGAAGAGAGAAATCGGTGGATATCGAAACTGCAAATGCCCTGACGTCCTTCACGACCCGCTATTGCGATGCCTGGCATGAAAAGCGGGGGACTTGGCCGCAAAGTACTGATTTATATGGCGTGCCGTCACCGTGCATACTCGCTTCGCAGGATGATTACGTTATCTGGCAACCGAAACCGTTCACGGGCGAGCAGAATGTAAATGCGGTTGAACGCGCAATGGACATTGTGATACAACCTGCGCTTCATGCATTTTATACCACGCAGTTTGCCGGAGATATGACGGCATGTTTTGCACGACAGCCGCTGACGCTGCTGCAAACCTGGAGCGAAGACGATCTTCAACGCGTTCAGGAAAACCTTATCGGTCACCTGGTCACGCAAAAACGTCTTAAGCTTTCTCCGACTCTCTTTATTGCGACGCTCGACAGTGAACTGGACGTTATATCTGTCTGCAACCTGTCTGGCGAGGTCATTAAAGAAACGCTCGGCACCCGCAATCGCGATGTTCTCGCGCCTTCACTTGCGGATTTCCTTACCCGACTTGAGCCACTTCTGTAATCCATTATGCTACTGAGCGTGTGAGAGATCTCTTACACGCTCTGTGAGACATCGCCGAAACAATTAGCATTGTCTTAGGAATTTCAGATTAATATTAACTTTTCTTTCAAAGAGTTAGTGGCCTTCTGGCAAGTGTTCTCCCGTTTCGCCTGGCTGACATTGCTCACAAGGTGGGTTGTAAGACGAAGCAGAATAGCGGATTCTATCTGTGTCGACAGGATGCCGACACGAGAAACGAACATCAGGATGATGACGTTTCTTACCAGGAACACGTCAGGATGACGCCGCAGGAAGGCTTCAGGATGAAGCAAAGTGGATCACGCAGGATGCGTAAGGGACACCTCCAGGAAGGAGAACGAGAGCCGATCGGGATGGTCGGTGGGTCAGGATGGCCAGGACGTTTCAGGATGAAACCTACACATCAGGATGATGTGAGCAGGAAGCAAAAGGTAAAAGGATGACCAGGCCTTCGGGCATCAGGAAAAGTTGTCACGGACGAGCAGGGAGCACGTATTGTAGCTGGAATGCTGCGAAACGAACCGGGAGCACTGTTTTTACAGTGCTCCCTTTTTTTATTTCTGTCTTCCGCAATGCTATGCTTCGCGCCATTCCGTTTTTCAGTTGAGGTATATATGTCGCATCACGATAGCGTTCGTGCGCAGTTGCACGCCATCGAAGCCCTTATGCGCCAGCATCAGCTGTGGCAGGATAATGCGCCGCAGCCAGAAGCGTTCGCCAGCACCCAACCGTTTTGTCTGGATACGCTGGCCCCGTTTGAGTGGCTCCAGTGGGTATTAATTCCGCGTATGCACGCGCTGCTGGAGGGTGGCCACGCGTTGCCCGCGTCTTTTGCCGTCTCCCCCTATTACGAAATGGCGCTGGAAACAACCCACCCGGCGCGCGCAATGATGCTGGTAGAGCTGGAAAAGCTGGATGCGCTTTTCGCCGGTGACGATGTATGACGCTTGAGATCCTTTATCAGGATGAGTGGTTAGTGGCGGTGAATAAACCGTCCGGCTGGCTGGTGCACCGGAGCTGGCTCGATCGCGATGAGAAAGTGGTGGTCATGCAGACCGTGCGCGATCAAATCGGTCAGCACGTCTTTACCGCCCACCGTCTGGATAGGCCCACCTCTGGCGTTCTGCTGATGGGGCTTTCCAGTGAGGCCGGGCGCCTGCTGGCGCAGCAGTTTGAACAGCACCAGATCCAGAAACGCTATCACGCTATTGCGCGTGGCTGGCTGACGGACGCCGCCACGCTTGATTATCCCCTGGTGGAGGAACTGGATAAAATTGCCGATAAATTTGCCCGCGAAGATAAAGGCCCGCAGCCTGCTGTAACCGACTATCGCGGTATGGCGACCACGGAAATGCCGGTGGCGACCAGCAAATTTCCGACCACACGATACAGTCTGGTTGAGCTTTTGCCCAAAACCGGGCGCAAGCACCAGCTTCGCCGCCACCTTGCGCACCTGCGACACCCGATTATCGGCGACAGTAAGCATGGCGATTTGCGCCAGAACCGCAGCGCGGCAGAACATTTTGGCTGCAACCGGCTGATGCTGCACGCCAGCGAGCTAACCCTGACGCACCCGTTTACCGGCGAGCCGCTGGTTATTCGCGCGGGGCTGGATGAGGTTTGGATGCAGGCGCTGTCACAGTTTGGCTGGCTGGGACAACTCCCCGAAAATGAAAGGGTTGAGTTTGCCGCAGGCAACGTTCAGGATGAACAGCAAACGCAATAATGACGGGAGCAAAGCATGGCTGAAGTAGGCATTTTTGTCGGCACGATGTACGGCAACTCGCTGCTGGTGGCGGAGGAAGCGGAAGCAATCCTCGTAAACCAGGGCCATAAAGCAACGGTTTATGAAGATCCTGAGCTGGCGGACTGGGAAAAGTATAAAGATAAATACATCCTGGTGGTGACCTCCACTACCGGGCAGGGCGATCTCCCGGACAGCATCGTCCCGCTTTTCCAGGCCATTAAAGACCAGCTTGGCTATCAGCCAGATGTTCACTATGGCATCATTGCCCTCGGCGATAGCGCTTATGCCAATTACTGCGGCGGCGGTAAGCAGTTCGACGCGCTGTTGCAGGAACAGCGCGCTCAGCGCGTCGGAGAGATGTTGCTGATTGATGCGGGTGAACATCCTGAGCCAGAAAGCGAGTCGAACCCGTGGGTGGAGAACTGGGCCACACTTCTCAAATAACATTCTGCCCGGCGGCGCTTCGCTTGCGCGGGCCTACGGGTCTTTCAGGCCGGGTAAGGCGAAGCCGCCGCCCGGCAACGAAGCCGCACCCTATCCTCAATTCCGTGAAGTATCTTCCACCACTTTGGGCTTATGCCCCAAACCACGTTCCCCACGCCCGTCAATGTTGTGTTCCTGCACGGTGAGAGAACCGGTCACTCCTTCATATACTTTTCCCGTCACTATAAAACGGCTTCGGGCCGTACCAAAACCAAACACAAATCTCTCATTCTGATTACCCTACAGGTGCTGTACAGAATGAACCAGGCGAAAGCTATGTTTCAGGAGTGCAACAATGAGTACATTAAGCCACGCGGCGAGCAGCGCTGAGAAGCGCACCAACGCCCGCTACTGGATAGTGGTGATGCTGTTTATCGTCACCTCTTTCAACTACGGCGACCGTGCCACGTTATCCATTGCCGGCTCTGAGATGGCAAAAGATATCGGACTTGATCCGGTGGGTATGGGTTATGTTTTCTCCGCATTTTCATGGGCCTATGTAATCGGCCAAATCCCTGGCGGCTGGCTGCTGGACCGCTTCGGTTCAAAACGTGTCTATTTCTGGTCCATTTTTATCTGGTCAATGTTTACCCTGTTACAGGGCTTCGTGGACATCTTCAGCGGCTTCGGGATTATCATTGCGCTCTTTACCCTCCGCTTCCTGGTGGGCTTAGCGGAAGCGCCATCCTTCCCTGGCAACAGCCGCATTGTGGCCGCCTGGTTCCCGGCGCAGGAGAGGGGGACGGCGGTAGCGATCTTTAACTCGGCGCAATACTTCGCGACGGTTATTTTCGCGCCAATCATGGGCTGGCTGACGCACGAGGTGGGCTGGTCACACGTCTTCTTCTTCATGGGCGGGCTGGGCATAGTCATCAGCTTCATCTGGCTGAAAGTGATCCACGAACCAAACCAGCATCCGGGCGTGAACAAAAAAGAGCTGGACTACATTGCTGAAGGTGGAGCGCTGATCAACATGGATCAGAAAACCCATAAAGCAAAAGTCCCGTTCAGCCAGAAATGGGCGCAGATCAAACAGCTCGTGGGCACGCGTATGATGATTGGTATCTATCTCGGCCAGTACTGCATTAACGCTTTAACCTACTTCTTCATCACCTGGTTCCCGGTTTACCTGGTGCAGGCGCGTGGGATGTCGATTCTGAAGGCGGGGTTTGTCGCCTCCGTGCCGGCCATCTGCGGCTTCGTGGGCGGGGTGCTTGGCGGGGTCATCTCCGACTGGCTGATGCGTCGTACCGGTTCGCTGAATATCGCGCGTAAAACGCCAATCGTGCTCGGCATGCTGCTCTCCATGACCATGGTGTTCTGTAACTACGTCAATGCGGAGTGGATGGTTATCGGCTTTATGGCGATGGCTTTCTTTGGTAAAGGCATTGGCGCGCTGGGCTGGGCCGTGATGGCGGATACCGCGCCGAAAGAGATCAGCGGCCTGAGCGGCGGTCTGTTCAACATGTTTGGCAACATTTCCGGGATTGTCACCCCAATCGCTATCGGTTACATCGTCGGCACCACCGGCTCCTTCAATGGTGCGCTAATTTATGTCGGCGTCCATGCGCTGGTGGCGGTACTCAGTTACCTGGTGCTGGTGGGTGACATCAAACGAATCGAACTGAAACCTGTTGGAGAGCGCGGATGATGACAACGCAATCAAGCCCGATCGTGACAGAGATGAAGGTCATCCCGGTGGCGGGGCAGGACAGTATGCTGCTCAACATTGGTGGCGCGCATAACGCCTGGTTCACCCGCAATATCGTGGTGCTGACCGACAGCGCAGGGAATACCGGTGTTGGGGAAGCGCCTGGCGGAGAGGTGATATACCAGACGCTGGTCGATGCAATCCCGCAGGTGGTTGGGCAGGAAGTGGCTCGTCTGAATAAGGTGGTTCAGCGGGTGCATAAGGGCAATCAGTCGGCAGATTTTGATACCTTCGGTAAAGGCGCCTGGACGTTTGAACTGCGCGTTAACGCAGTGGCGGCGCTGGAGGCCGCTCTTCTCGATTTACTCGGTAAGGCACTGAGCGTGCCGGTCTGCGAACTGCTGGGGCCAGGCAAACAGCGTGAGGCGGTAACGGTACTGGGTTATCTGTTCTACGTTGGCGACAGGACTAAAACCGATCTGCCGTATCTGGAACGCTCGCCGGGCAGCCACGAGTGGTATCACCTGCGTCATCAGGAAGCACTCTCTGGCGAGGCGGTGGTACGCCTGGCAGAGGCGGCGCAGGATCGCTACGGCTTTAGAGACTTCAAGCTGAAAGGCGGCGTTCTGCCGGGCGAGCAGGAGATTGACAGCGTGCGCGCGTTGAAAAAACGCTTCCCGGAGGCACGCATCACCGTCGATCCGAACGGCGCGTGGCTGCTGGATGAAGCTATTACGCTTTGCAAAGGGCTGGGCGACGTGTTGACCTACGCGGAAGACCCGTGCGGCGCCGAACAGGGTTTTTCTGGGCGCGAGGTGATGGCCGAATTCCGCCGCGCTACCGGGCTGCCAGTTGCGACCAACATGATTGCCACCAACTGGCGCGAAATGGGCCATGCGGTAATGCTGAATGCGGTGGATATTCCGCTGGCGGACCCGCACTTCTGGACCCTTTCCGGGGCGGTGCGCGTAGCGCAGCTGTGCGATGACTGGGGGCTCACCTGGGGCTGTCACTCCAATAACCATTTTGACATTTCGCTGGCGATGTTTACCCACGTTGGCGCGGCGGCGCCGGGCAACCCGACCGCTATCGATACGCACTGGATCTGGCAGGAAGGCGAAGCGCGCCTGACCAAAAATCCACTTGAAATCAAAAACGGCAAAATTGCCGTACCGGATGCGCCGGGGCTGGGCGTGGAGCTTGACTGGGATCAGATCCACAAGGCGCATGAAGCGTATAAAAAACTGCCGGGCGGCGCGCGCAATGACGCAGGTCCGATGCAGTACCTTATCCCCGGCTGGACATTTGACCGTAAGCGCCCTGTATTTGGACGTCACTGATAAAAGGATCGAACAATGAGCACATTTTCTACCCCTGTCGTCACCTCCATGCAAATCATTCCCGTCGCGGGACATGACAGCATGTTGATGAACCTGAGTGGCGCCCATGCGCCGTTTTTCACCCGTAATATCGTGGTAATCAAGGACAACTCAGGGCATACCGGTGTTGGTGAAATCCCGGGCGGGGAGAAGATCCGTAAAACGCTGGAGGATGCCATTCCGCTGGTGGTGGGGAAAACGCTGGGCGAGTACAAAAATGTGCTGACGAGCGTGCGTACTACTTTTGCCGATCGTGATGCGAGTGGCCGTGGTCTGCAAACGTTTGACCTGCGTACCACTATCCACGTGGTCACGGGCATTGAAGCCGCGATGCTGGATCTGTTAGGCCAGCATTTGGGCGTCAATGTCGCTTCCCTGCTGGGAGACGGCCAACAGCGCAGCGAAGTGGAAATGCTTGGCTACCTGTTCTTTATCGGCAATCGCAAACTCACCCCGCTGCCGTACCAGAGCCAGCCGGACGAAAAATGCGACTGGTATCGTGTACGCCATGAGGAAGCGATGAACCCGGACGCGGTGGTGCGCCTGGCGGAAGCCGCGTATGAAAAATACGGCTTTAATGACTTTAAGCTAAAGGGCGGCGTGCTGGCGGGTGAAGAAGAAGCAGAGGCGATCGCCGCGCTGGCGAAGCGCTTCCCCCAGGCGCGCGTCACGCTGGATCCGAACGGTGCCTGGTCGCTTGATGAGGCGATAAAAATCGGTAAGCAGCTCAAAGGCGTGCTTGCCTACGCAGAAGATCCGTGCGGCGCAGAGCAGGGCTTCTCCGGCCGGGAAGTGATGGCGGAGTTCCGTCGTGCCACCGGCCTGCCGACCGCTACGAACATGATCGCGACCGACTGGCGCCAGATGGGGCACACGCTCTCGCTGCAATCGGTGGATATTCCGCTGGCAGATCCGCACTTCTGGACGATGCAGGGCTCGGTTCGCGTGGCGCAGATGTGCCACGAGTTTGGCCTGACCTGGGGCTCGCACTCCAACAACCACTTCGATATCTCGCTGGCGATGTTCACCCACGTGGCGGCCGCTGCGCCGGGCAACATTACCGCCATCGACACCCACTGGATCTGGCAGGAGGGCAACCAGCGCCTGACCAAACGGCCGTTTGAGATCAAGGGAGGTATGGTGCAGGTTCCCGCCACGCCGGGTCTGGGCGTTGAGCTGGATATGGATCAGGTCATGAAAGCGCACGAGCTGTACCAAAAACACGGCCTGGGCGCGCGTGATGACGCGCTGGCGATGCAATACCTGATCCCAGAGTGGACATTCGACAATAAACGTCCGTGCATGGTACGATAAGCGCATTGGGACCGCTCCCATAGGCGGTCCCTTACGTGGTGTATGCTTAACGTAACTAACATGCGTAAGGATGGCTTATGAAAATTGTTATCGCTCCGGACTCGTATAAGGAAAGCTTGAGCGCGCTGGAGGTGGCGACAGCGATAGAGGTCGGTTTTCGCGACATTTTCCCGTCAGCGGACTATGTCAAATTACCGGTTGCCGATGGTGGCGAAGGGACGGTGGAAGCGATGGTGGCAGCCACGCATGGGCGTCTTGTCCATGTTCCCGTTACCGGGCCTTTGGGTGAACGCGTGGAAGGATTTTTCGGGTTATCCGGAGACGGGAAAAGCGCGTTTATCGAGATGGCGGCAGCGAGCGGTCTGGAGCTTGTTGCTCCCGCAAAGCGTAACCCGTTAATCACCACCTCTTGGGGAACCGGGGAACTGATCCGTCATGCGCTGGATGCGGGCGTTAAGCATATCATTATTGGCATTGGAGGCAGCGCGACCAATGACGGTGGCGCAGGCATGGTGCAGGCGCTGGGCGTAAAACTGCTGGATGCGAAAGCGCAGCCCGTTGGGCCGGGCGGCGGCGAACTGGCAAGCCTTGCGCATATCGATCTTAGCGGGCTGGATAAGCGGCTGGCAGACTGTCGAATTGAAGTGGCCTGCGATGTAACCAACCCCCTGATCGGCGAAACTGGCGCTTCTTCGGTATTTGGTCCGCAGAAAGGGGCGACGCCGGAAATGGTCAGGACGCTGGACAACGCGCTTGCGCATTACGCAAAAATTATCGCCCGGGATCTGGATATTGACGTCTTAAACCTGGCGGGCGGCGGTGCGGCTGGCGGAATGGGGGCAGCGCTGTATGCATTTTGCGGCGCACAGCTCCGTCAGGGGATTGAGATTGTCACCGATGCCCTGCATCTTGAAGAACAGGTCGCGGATGCCGATCTGGTTATCACAGGCGAAGGGCGTATCGACAGCCAAACGATCCACGGCAAAGTGCCCGTTGGCGTGGCGAGAGTAGCGAAACGCTATAACAAGCCGGTTATCGGCATTGCCGGCAGCCTGACGGCGGATGTTGGCGTAGTGCATGAGCACGGACTGGACGCCGTATTCAGTGTGATTTACACCATCTGCTCGCTGGAGGATGCGCTGGAAAATGCGCAACAGAATGTGCAGATGGCCGCAAGGAATATTGCGGCGGTGCTGAAGGTGGGACAGGGAATGTAGTTCTCCTTCTCCCCGTGGGCTGAGGGATCCCCACAAAATAATGCCTGCACGGACGGCCCCCTCTCCCTTGAGGGAGAGGGCTGGGGTGAGGGGGAGCATACGGCTCTGGTGGTCATCCCGTTCACTTTATGTTCCCTGCTACTCTGTCACGACATGACCAGTGAACGTGCCAGGGTGACTCAGTCGCCACCACCCTGGCGACCCGGGCTTCCGGCGGAAAATCGCCGCTTCGCGGTGCCTTCGGCTTATTCCTTCCGGCTTATTGGGGACGGGCGGAGGTAACATCCCTGTAAAGCCCGCCCTCTCGGCGCATCCCTGCGCCTCGCCCCGGCCGGAAGGCAAACGCCTCAGCGATTTATAGCCGGACCGAGGCATCGCTAAAAGCCCTTAGCTATTCTGAAGGCAACGTTATCGCTTTTGCTTTCAAATTACCGGGGACCCTCTCCCCGTGGGAGTGAGGGTATCAGGCTGCACCCGTAATCGTTGGCCCGGTATGCGAAGCACCACCGGGCTTTTGTCTTAGCTCCCCAACACCTTCATTGCTTCCCGCGTCACGTTGTCCATCTCGTCCAGCAGCTCCAGGAACTCCGGTTCGAGATCGGATTCTGGCGTACCCGCGCGGAGCTGCTGTTCAAGCAGCTGGCAGAGATTTTTCAACCGCGGTACGCCGCTGTAGCCGCAGCTGCCGTGCAGTTTATGAATGGCTTCCAGCAGTCCTTCAGGGTTTTCACCTACCAGCTGTTCTTCAACCTTGTTACGAATCTCAGGCAGGAAGTCCACCAGCATTTGCAGCATATCGCGGGCCAGATCGGGTTTGCCCGCCGCCTGCCGCAGCGCCAGTTGCCAGTCAAACGTGGCATTCTGGTTAACGCTGATTTCCGGCGATTCAGCTGTAATGGTGTATGTCCCGCCAATGTGCCCCGGCTTGTAGCGCAGCAGCAGGCTGCGCAGCTTCTCTTCGTCGATCGGTTTCGCCAGATAATCGTTCATGCCCGCACCCAGCAATTTCTCTTTTTGACCCGCCATCGCGTGCGCCGTCACGGCAATCACCGGCGTCTGCTGCTGGTGCGGAAGCTGACGAATCAACTCGCAGGCGCGGATGCCATCCATGCCTGGCATCTGAATATCCATCAGGATCAGGTCGAACTGCATCTGTTTGGCTTGTTCCACGGCTTCGGCGCCGCTGGTACACAGCTCAACGTGCTGAACCTGATCCTCAAGCAGCACGCCAATCAGCTTCAGGTTCGCCGGGTTGTCGTCCACGGCCATCACCGTCATCGGCAGCTTATGTTCGTCATTCTCCAGCGGCAGGGACTGATGCGTCAGACGACAATACTCGGTCAACGCAGGTAACAGTCGTGTGGCCGTGAGGGGTTTCAGCAGGCACGCCGCCGCCCCGTCGTTTTTCAGCTCTTCGGCGTTGATTTGGGCGTGGCACGGCAGCGCCAGCAGCAGGTAGTCCGTCATTGAGGCCGCTTTCGCCAGGCGTTCCTGCTGCATGGTCAGTTCTCCGGTAAACGTTACCGGAATACCCAACAAGAGGATATCGTAATGATCGTTCGCCAGCGCGGAGAAGGTCGGGCTGTAGATGACCTCCAGCGGCGTGCTGCTTAATATATCCAGTGTACACTGCGCCGCCGCAGCGTTCGGTTCCACGTAGGCCAGACGCATCCCTTTCAGGCAGCCGGTGACCGGACCGTCAGTCTGCACGTTCGGGTTAAGATCAAGATTGATATGGAACCAGAAGGTTGAGCCCCGGTTAGGCTGGCTGTGGAAGGAGATATCGCCTCCCATCTCTTTCACCAGCTTTTGGGTGATCACCAGCCCCAGGCCCGTTCCGCCGTGACGACGGGAAATGCTCGCATCGGCCTGGCGGAACGCCTGGAAAAGACGCGTCTGATCGCGCTCCGGAATACCGATGCCGGTATCCCGGATCTGAACTTCAATCTGGACTTTATTATTACTGAGTGACCTTTTTTCGACCAGAATGTCGATGTTGCCGCTTTCGGTGAACTTAATCGCGTTGCCCACCAGATTGGTAATGACCTGTTGCAGGCGTAGCGGGTCGCCAATGACGTTGTCCGGCACATCATTTTTAATATTGAGCGTCAGTTCCAGACCCTTATCATGCGATGAGTGGGCAAGAAGCGTGACCACGTCATCCAGCGTGCTGCGCAGCGGGAAGGGGATACTCTCCAGAATCAGCTTGCCCGCTTCCAGCTTCGAGAAGTCCAGCACGTCGTTGATAATGGTCAGCAGGTTGTTAGCCGATCGTTCGATGGTATGCAGGTGGTCACGCTGGGTCGGGTTCAGCTCGCTTTTGAGCGTCAGGCGGGTGAAGCCAATCACCCCGTTCAGCGGCGTTCGCAGCTCGTGCGACATGTTCGCCAGGAACTCCGACTTAATACGCGCTGCCTCCTGAGCGCGTTTTTTCGCCAGATCCAGCTCCACGTTCTGGATCTCCATCTGTTCCAGCGTTTCGCGCAGGTCAGAGGTGGCCTGGTCAACGTTGTGCTGCATCTCTTCGTGATAAGCCGCCAGCGACATCGCCATTGAGTTGATGCCGTTTTTTAGCATATCCAGCTCGCCGAGCATAAAGCCTTCCACGCGGCTGTCGAGCTGACCCCGGCGGATCCGGTCAACGGTATTCACCATGTTGCGGATAGGCCCCGTGACGTCGCGCATCAGTCGCCAGCCGAAGATCAGCGCAATGCCAATACAGAACAGCATCATCACGCCGGATATGAAAATTTCTTTGTACTGCTGAAGTCGCACCGACTTGAGATCCAGCTCCAGCGCCACATATCCCAGCATATTATTGCTGGACTTCGCATCGGACTGGGCG
Source organism: Enterobacter cloacae (assembly GCF_011078175.1). Classification (GTDB taxonomy): domain Bacteria; phylum Pseudomonadota; class Gammaproteobacteria; order Enterobacterales; family Enterobacteriaceae; genus Enterobacter; species Enterobacter cloacae_Q. Next base: position 138,696 of record NZ_JAALCJ010000006.1, on the reverse strand, counting down.
GATTCATCGGGTGAATAGCTTTCGGAGATAATCGGCGTGCGTAGGATCATGATATCGCCGCGCCGTAGCACCGTAAGATGACGCGGGAAGGGGGTACCTTCCGGAATTTTCAGCGACGTCGGATCCAGATGGAAATTCGAGGTAACGAAAAGGCGGTTATGTTCATCGTAAACGGAAATGGCGCGCACGATCTCTGAATGACGGCGGTGCAGCACGCTAATTAACTGACCAATGGATTCACGATTTTGCAGGTTCATGCCGTACTCGCTGGAGACAGCCAGCGGTTCGATGATGCTGGCCCCGGCGTCTTCAAGCTGTCTCTGCAAATCGTTATAGCGATGCACCACAAAGAAAATGCTCAGCAGCAAACCGATGAGAACGGTAGGTGCGAGGATCAAAATCATCATGCGCGCGCGCAGGCTGTAGTTGGTCATGGAGTTCCGTTATGGGACAATCAGGCTAATTATGTTTATTTGAGAACAATCTCGGCGATGGCGCAATTCTACTCTGCAAAACGACGCGTGACGACGCGTCAGATCATAACTGTTGAAGCCACGGACCTCGATCCTTTTGGACAGGGGGTGGCGCGTCACAAGGGTAAGACACTGTTTATCACAGGTTTGCTGCCAGGAGAACGCGCAGATATTACGCTGACGGAAGACAAACGTCAGTATGCGCGCGGCCAGGTCAAGCGCCGTCTTAATGATAGCCCGGCGCGCGTGACGCCTCGCTGTCCCCATTTTGGCGTCTGTGGGGGCTGTCAGCAACAGCATGCCAGCACAGAATTACAGCAAAAAAGTAAAAGCAGCGCGCTGGCTCGCCTGGTCGGACACGACGTTAATGACATCATTGCCGATCGGCCCTGGGGCTACCGTCGCCGCGCTCGCCTGAGCCTCAGCTACCAGCCAAAAACCGGGCGGCTGGAGATGGGTTTTCGCAAAGCCGGCGCCAGCGATATCGTCTCCATCACGCAGTGCCCTGTTTTGGTGCCCCATCTTGAGGCGTTGCTCCCGGGCGTGCACCACTGTCTTGCATCGCTGGAAGGAGTGCGTTCGCTCGGCCATGTCGAACTGGTGCTGGCCAACAGTGGCCCGCTGATGGTGCTGCGCCACACCGCACCGCTGTCAAAGGCGGATCGCGAAAAACTGGAACGCTTTTCGCATTCTCATGAGCTGGCGCTTTTCCTCGCGCCGCAAAGCGAGATACTTGAGCAGGTCACCGGTGAAGCGCCCTGGTATACGTCAGACGGACTACGCTTAACGTTCAGCCCGCGGGATTTCATCCAGGTTAACGACGGCGTGAACCAGCAGATGGTGGCGAACGCGCTGGCGTGGCTTGACGTACAACCCTCCGATCGGGTGCTCGATTTGTTCTGCGGTATGGGGAACTTTACCCTGCCGCTGGCCCGTAAAGCAGCAAGCGTGGTCGGGGTGGAAGGCGTTGAGGCGCTGGTCGTAAAAGGTCGGGAGAACGCCCAACAGAACGGCTTGCAAAATGTGACATTCTTTCTTCAAAATCTCGAAGATGATGTTACTCAGCAACCGTGGGCTAAGCAGGGCTTTGATAAGATCCTGCTCGATCCGGCGCGCGCAGGTGCGCCGGGCGTGATGCCGCATATAATTAAACTCGCGCCTGAACGCGTGGTCTATGTTTCCTGTAATCCGGCGACGCTTGCCCGTGACTGCGAAGCATTATTGAGCGGGGGTTACCAGATTCGGCGTCTGGCAATGCTGGACATGTTCCCGCACACTGGACATCTGGAATCGATGGTGTTGTTCGAGCACATCTAATGAGTTTGGCTTGTCGACTTCGACAGGCCCTTGTCCCTAAAGGAGAGGACGATGGTTGCGGTAAGAAGTGCACATTTAAATAAAGCTGGTGAGTTTGACCCTCAAAAATGGATCGCAAGTCTGGGGATTTCCAGCCAGCAGTCGTGTGAACGCTTAACCGAAACCTGGGCCTATTGTTTACGCACAACGCAGGGGCATCCGGACGCTGAACTGCTGTTGTGGCGCGGCGTGGAGATGGTTGAAATTCTCTCCATGCTGAACATGGACATCGAAACGCTACAGGCCGCACTGCTGTTCCCACTGGCGGACGCTGATGTGGTGACGGAAGACGTGCTGCGTGAAAGCGTCGGCCAGTCCGTCGTGGCACTCATCCACGGCGTGCGTGACATGGCCGCCATTCGTCAGCTTAAAGCCGCGCAAACGGACTCTGTCTCTTCCGAGCAGGTGGATAACGTTCGTCGCATGCTGCTGGCAATGGTAGATGATTTCCGCTGCGTGGTTATCAAGCTGGCCGAACGGGTTGCCCATCTGCGCGAAGTAAAGGATGCGCCGGAAGACGAGCGCGTCCTGGCCGCCAAAGAGTGTACGAATATCTATGCGCCGCTGGCGAACCGTCTGGGTATCGGGCAACTAAAGTGGGAGCTGGAAGATTACTGCTTCCGCTACCTGCATCCGGCGGAATACAAACGCATTGCAAAACTGCTGCACGAACGCCGCATTGACCGCGAGCACTATATCGAGGAATTTGTCAGCGGGCTGCGCCAGTCGATGAAAGAGGAGAATGTGCGCGCCGAGGTCTACGGGCGTCCGAAGCACATCTACAGCATCTGGCGCAAAATGCAGAAGAAACACCTCGCCTTTGACGAACTGTTTGACGTGCGCGCGGTGCGTATCGTGGCGGAGCGTCTCCAGGACTGCTATGCCGCGCTGGGGATAGTGCATACTCACTTCCGCCATCTGCCGGATGAGTTCGATGACTACGTCGCCAACCCCAAACCAAACGGCTATCAGTCTATTCATACCGTGGTGCTCGGCCCTGGCGGCAAAACGGTGGAAATTCAGATCCGTACCAAACAGATGCACGAAGACGCCGAGCTGGGCGTGGCGGCGCACTGGAAATACAAAGAAGGCACCTCCGGAGGCGGGCGCTCGGGTCACGAGGATCGTATCGCCTGGCTGCGTAAGCTGATTGCGTGGCAGGAAGAGATGGCCGACTCCGGCGAAATGCTCGACGAAGTGCGCAGTCAGGTCTTCGACGATCGCGTCTACGTCTTTACCCCGAAAGGGGATGTTGTTGATTTGCCGGCAGGCTCCACGCCGCTCGATTTCGCCTACCACATCCACAGCGATGTGGGGCACCGTTGCATCGGGGCGAAGATCGGCGGACGTATCGTACCGTTTACCTACCAGCTCCAGATGGGCGATCAGATTGAAATCATCACCCAGAAGCAGCCAAACCCAAGCCGCGACTGGCTGAATCCGAACCTCGGTTACGTTACCACCAGCCGTGGGCGCTCTAAAATCCACGCCTGGTTCCGCAAGCAGGATCGTGACAAGAATATCCTTGCCGGTCGCCAGATACTTGACGACGAGCTGGAGCATATTGGGATAAGCCTGAAAGAGGCGGAGAAATTCCTGCTGCCTCGCTACAACTTCAACGAGCTCGACGAACTGTTAGCGGCGATTGGCGGCGGCGATATCCGCCTGAACCAGATGGTGAATTTCCTGCAAGCGCAGTTCAACAAGCCAAGCGCGGCAGAGCAGGATGCGGCCGCGCTGAAACAGCTCCAGCAGAAAACCTACGCTCCGCAGCAGCGCAGCAAGGACAATGGCCGCGTGGTGGTTGAAGGCGTGGGTAACCTCATGCACCATATTGCCCGCTGCTGCCAGCCGATCCCGGGAGACGATATTGTCGGCTTTATCACCCAGGGGCGCGGGATTTCGATTCACCGCTCCGACTGCGATCAGCTTGCAGAGCTGCAATCGCATGCGCCAGAACGTATCGTGGACGCCGTCTGGGGGGAGAGCTACTCGGCGGGTTACTCGCTGGTGGTACGCGTCACTGCCAACGACCGCAGCGGCCTGCTGCGCGACATCACCACCATTCTCGCCAACGAGAAGGTCAACGTGCTGGGCGTTGCCAGCCGCAGCGATACCCGCGAGCAGCTTGCCACCATCGATATGACTATCGAAATCTATAACCTTCAGGTGCTGGGCCGCGTACTCGGCAAACTAAACCAGGTGCCGGATGTGATTGACGCGCGTCGTCTGCACGGCGGCTAAACATCCTCATCTGTAGGCCGGGTAAGGCAACGCCGCCACCCGGCATTTTGACATCAGGACAGAACTATGACTCAAATCGACCGCCTGCTCGGCATCATGAAACGCCTGCGCGATCCGGAAAACGGCTGTCCGTGGGACAAAGAGCAGACTTTCGCCACCATTGCGCCTTACACGCTGGAAGAGACCTACGAAGTGCTGGACGCGATTTCGCGCGAAGATTTCGACGACCTGCGCGGTGAGCTGGGCGACCTGCTGTTCCAGGTGGTGTTCTACGCGCAGATGGCGCAGGAAGAGGGGCGCTTTAACTTTGACGATATCTGCGCCGCTATCAGTGACAAGCTGGAGCGTCGTCATCCGCATATCTTTGGCGATGCCACCGCAGGCAACAGCACCGAAGTACTGGCTCGCTGGGAGCAGATCAAAAGCGCCGAACGCGCCGAAAAATCCCAGCACTCGGCGCTGGACGATATCCCCCTGAACCTTCCCGCGCTGATGCGCGCGCACAAAATTCAAAAGCGCTGCTCGGCGGTAGGGTTTGACTGGACCTCTCTCGGCCCGGTGCTGGAAAAAGTGCACGAAGAGATCGACGAAGTGATGCATGAAGCGCAGCAGGCGGTGGTGGATGACGCAAAGCTGGAAGAGGAGATGGGCGATCTGCTGTTTGCGACCGTCAACCTTTCGCGCCACCTCGGTGTAAAAGCGGAAACCGCGCTGCAAAAAGCGAACATTAAATTCGAACGACGCTTTCGCGAAGTTGAGCGGATTGTGGCCTCGCGCGGCCTGGAAATGAGCGGGATTGACCTCGACGCGATGGAGGAAGTCTGGCAGGAAGTAAAACGCCAGGAACATGATCTCTAACGAGATTTTGCGATCAAGCGCAATTTGTGTGATTTTTTAAATGACAAGCGCTTGATTTGCGTCAAAAACATTTACCCAAAAGGGGCTATTTTCTCACTCCTTATGTTTGTCATGGCCTGGAGTGGAGACGGAGAATGAAAGTTTGTGGCGCTCGTCGTGTTCGGGTATACTACTTTCCCGTCCTGGTTATTCCATCGTTTCACCCTAACTTCTCAGGTTCAGCATGACAACGAACTATATTTTTGTGACCGGCGGGGTCGTATCCTCTCTGGGTAAAGGCATTGCCGCAGCCTCCCTCGCAGCCATTCTTGAAGCCCGTGGCCTCAATGTGACCATGATGAAACTGGATCCGTACATCAACGTCGATCCTGGCACCATGAGCCCAACCCAACACGGGGAAGTGTTCGTTACTGAAGACGGCGCTGAAACCGATCTGGATCTTGGCCACTACGAGCGTTTCATCCGTACTAAAATGACCCGTCGTAACAACTTTACGACTGGCCGTATCTACTCTGACGTTCTGCGTAAAGAGCGCCGTGGTGACTACCTGGGCGCAACCGTGCAGGTTATCCCACACATCACTAACGCCATCAAAGAGCGCGTCCTTGCCGGTGGCGAAGGGCATGACGTTGTGCTGGTTGAAATCGGCGGTACCGTAGGTGATATCGAATCCCTGCCGTTCCTCGAAGCGATTCGTCAGCTGGCGGTAGATATTGGTCGTGAACACGCGCTGTTCATGCACCTGACGCTGGTGCCTTATATGGCGGCAGCGGGTGAAGTGAAAACCAAACCGACTCAGCACTCTGTTAAAGAGCTGCTCTCCATCGGTATTCAGCCTGACATCCTGGTTTGCCGTTCCGATCGCGCGATTCCAGCGAACGAACGCGCAAAAATTGCATTGTTCTGTAACGTGCCTGAAAAAGCCGTTATTTCAATGAAAGATGTCGATTCCATTTATAAAATTCCGGGCCTGTTGAAATCTCAGGGTCTGGACGATTATATTTGTAAACGATTCAGCTTGAACTGTCCGGAAGCTAACCTGTCTGAATGGGAACAGGTGATTTACGAAGAAGCCAATCCGGGTGGCGAAGTGACTATCGGTATGGTCGGCAAGTACATTGAACTGCCGGATGCCTATAAGTCAGTTATCGAAGCGCTGAAACACGGTGGTCTGAAGAATCGCGTCTCCGTCAACATCAAGCTGATTGATTCGCAGGATGTTGAAACGCGCGGTGTCGAAATTCTCAAAGATCTGGATGCGATTCTCATCCCTGGCGGTTTCGGCTACCGTGGTGTTGAAGGCAAGATCGCCACTGCACGCTATGCGCGTGAAAACAATATTCCATACCTCGGTATCTGCCTGGGTATGCAGGTTGCGCTGATTGAATTTGCGCGCAACGTAGCGGGAATGGAAAACGCGAACTCTACGGAATTTGTGCCAGACTGTAAGTACCCTGTCGTGGCGCTGATTACGGAATGGCGCGACGAAGACGGTAACGTCGAAGTCCGTACCGAGAAGAGCGATCTGGGTGGCACCATGCGTCTTGGCGCACAGGCCTGCCAGCTGTCCGACGATAGCGTGGTTCGTAAGCTTTATGGCGAGCCGGTCATTACCGAACGCCATCGTCACCGCTATGAAGTCAACAACATGTTGTTGAAACAAATTGAAGCTGCGGGTCTGCGCGTTGCGGGCCGCTCCGGGGACGATCAGTTAGTCGAGATCATCGAAGTGCCTAACCATCCGTGGTTCGTGGCCTGCCAGTTCCACCCGGAATTTACTTCAACGCCGCGTGACGGACATCCGCTGTTTGCAGGCTTCGTGAAAGCCGCCAGCGAGTACCAGAAGCGTCAGGCGAAGTAAAAAAAGTTAGAACGGCAACGCGTACCTTTGGTACGCGTTGTTTGTCTGGAGTTTTAGTTTAACTTGTACTGAGGAAAATCTAATGTCCAAAATCGTTAAAGTCATCGGTCGTGAAATCATCGACTCCCGTGGTAACCCGACCGTTGAAGCTGAAGTTCATCTGGAAGGTGGTTTCGTCGGTATGGCAGCGGCTCCATCAGGTGCTTCTACGGGTTCCCGTGAAGCGCTGGAACTGCGTGATGGCGACAAATCCCGTTTCATGGGCAAAGGCGTACTGAAAGCGGTTGGCGCTGTTAACGGTCCTATTGCTCAGGCTATCGTTGGCAAAGATGCTAAAGATCAGGCTGGCATCGACAAGATCATGATCGATCTGGACGGTACTGAAAACAAATCTAACTTCGGTGCGAACGCAATCCTGGCGGTTTCCCTGGCGAACGCCAAAGCAGCAGCGGCTGCTAAAGGTATGCCACTGTTCGAGCACATCGCTGAGCTGAACGGTACCCCGGGCAAATACTCCATGCCTGTACCAATGATGAACATCATCAACGGTGGTGAGCACGCAGACAACAACGTTGATATTCAGGAATTCATGATTCAGCCAGTTGGCGCGAAAACCCTGAAAGAAGCGGTTCGTATGGGTTCTGAGGTGTTCCACAACCTGGCTAAAGTTCTGAAAGCTAAAGGTATGAACACCGCTGTTGGTGACGAAGGTGGCTACGCGCCAAACCTGGGTTCTAACGCAGAAGCACTGGCTGTTATCGCTGAAGCGGTTAAAGCAGCAGGCTACGAGCTGGGCAAAGACATCACCCTGGCGATGGACTGCGCAGCATCTGAATTCTACAAAGACGGTAAATACGTTCTGGCTGGCGAAGGCAACAAAGCGTTCACCTCCGAAGAGTTCACTCACTTCCTGGAAGACCTGACCAAACAGTACCCAATCGTTTCTATCGAAGACGGTCTGGACGAGTCTGACTGGGATGGTTTCGCATACCAGACCAAAGTACTGGGCGACAAAATCCAGCTGGTTGGTGACGATCTGTTCGTAACCAACACCAAGATCCTGAAAGAAGGCATCGAGAAAGGCATCGTTAACTCCATCCTGATCAAATTCAACCAGATCGGTTCTCTGACCGAAACGCTGGCTGCGATCAAAATGGCGAAAGACGCTGGCTACACCGCGGTTATCTCTCACCGTTCTGGCGAAACTGAAGACGCTACCATTGCTGACCTGGCTGTGGGTACCGCTGCTGGCCAGATCAAAACCGGTTCTATGAGCCGTTCTGACCGTGTTGCTAAATACAACCAGCTGATTCGTATCGAAGAAGCGCTGGGCGAAAAAGCACCTTACAACGGCCGTAAAGAGATCAAAGGCCAGGCATAAGCCGGAACCTTCGTTCTTATGAAAAAACCCGCTTCGGCGGGTTTTTTGTTCTCTAAAGCAGAAGCGGCAACGTGGCGCTTGCCGTTTGCTGGCTGACGTCACCGTAATGGCTGTCTAATGCGATAAGAGAAGTGGTTAGCAGTTCAACCAGCAGCATCACGCCAACTTTAGCATTGAGCGCACCCGCGCTCAGCGGTCCTTCGGGCTTGGCTGCAACCAGCTGTAAATCGCTCAGGGAGGCCAGCGGGCTGCGGGGCGTATTGCTGAGCGCCAGGACCTTAACGCCGCGCTTGCGGGCGAGTTTCACCACGTGAAGCAGATCCCGTGTAGAGCCAGAACTTGAGATGGCGACCACCAGTGTCTCTTTCGAGAGCGTCGTCGCATTCATGGCGGCGCGATGCATATCGCTAAACAGCTGTGCAGGTTTGCCGAGTCGCAGCAGCTTGTAATGCAAATACTCTCCCAGGATCGCGCTGGCCGCCACCCCGTAAATTTGCACTGACTGCGCCTGATGAAGGGCCAGTGTCGCCTGTTCAAGCTGGGCCCGGTCGAGGAGTTTTGCGGTATCTTGCAGCGCCTGGACAGACTCATCCACCACGTTATCTATTGCATCTCCTTCCTGACGCTCCGGCAAACCCTGCTGAATATCCAGCGCAAGCGCCATTTTAAATTCGTTGTATCCCTTACAGCCCAGCGTGCGGCAAAGGCGTGTGACGCTGGCCTCGCTGGTGCTGCTTTCACGCGCCAGCTCGGTGATCGTCAGGTAGAGCACCCTGGCAGGATCGTTTAAAACAAACTCCCCCAGTTTTTGTTGCGTTGGGCTGTACCCGGAAGCCTCCTGGCGTAGCTTCAGCAGCAGGTTTTCATGGTCCGACATACTAGATCCTTAATGCGTTTCTCTGCCGACTAGTGTGGCGGAAAGCGGGGCAGAGATGCCAGTCATTTTGAAAAAGTATGATCGGCGTCCTGGTTTTTGGTGATAATTTTCACAATTAAAAATATATGTGGTAAAAATTTTCATCATTAACCAGAGGGATAAAAAATGATGCAAATGTTCAGCGGAGCGTCTTCCGGCGGATGGTTTGAAAAAGCGCAGCGCTTTGGCAAATCCTTTATGTTACCCATCGCGATACTGCCCGCAGCCGGTCTGTTGCTGGGGATCGGCGGGGCGCTATCGAATCCGAATACGCTTACCGCGTATCCATTTTTAGACGTTGGCTGGCTACAGGCCATCTTTACCATCATGAGCAGTGCAGGCTCGATTGTGTTTGCAAACCTGTCGGTACTGTTCGCTGTTGGGGTCGCCGTTGGGCTGGCGAAAAATGATAAAGGCACGGCAGGGCTGGCGGCGTTGCTCGCTTATCTGGTGATGAATGCCACTATCAATGCGCTGCTGATCCTGACCGGAAAACTGGCGCATGAGAACCCGGGTGCCGCAGGACAGGGCATGACGCTGGGTATTCAAACGCTTGAAACGGGCGTGTTTGGTGGGGTAGTTATTGGGCTGGTGACCTGCGCACTGCATCATCGGTTTAATAAAATCGCGCTTCCGCAATTTCTGGGCTTCTTTGGCGGCTCGCGCTTTGTACCCATTATCAGCTCGCTGGCGGCAATACTCGTCGGCGCGCTGATGACCGTGGTCTGGCCGCATTTTCAGAAGCTGATCTTTGGCCTCGGCGGGCTGGTGGATGCCACCGGCTATCTGGGGACTTTGCTGTACGGCTTCATCCTGCGCATGCTTGGCCCGTTTGGCTTGCACCACATCTTTTATCTTCCATTCTGGACCACCGCGCTTGGCGGCAGTGAAATTGTCAACGGGCACCTGGTCGAGGGCACGCAGCGGATCTTCTTCGCCCAGCTCGCCGACCCGAACACGCAGCACTTCTATGAGGGCACGTCGCGCTTCATGTCCGGGCGCTTTATAACAATGATGTTTGGTCTTCTGGGCGCCTGTCTTGCGATGTACCACACGGCCAGGCCGGAGAACAAGAAGCGCGTTGCCGGACTGCTGCTTTCCGCGGCGTTAACCTCTTTCCTGACCGGCATTACTGAGCCTGTCGAGTTCTCATTCCTGTTTATTGCCCCGGTGCTGTACGTCATTCATGCGCTGTTTGACGGGCTGGCGTTCATGCTCGCACACATTCTGCACATCACCATCGGACAAACTTTCTCCGGCGGGTTTATTGATTTCGTGCTGTTCGGCATTTTGCAGGGGGAAGCGAAAACTAACTGGATGTTCGTCCCGCTGGTGGGCGTACCGTGGTTCTTCCTTTACTACTGTACTTTCCGCTATCTGATTAAACGTTTTGATTTTGCTACGCCGGGCCGTGAAAAGGAGGCGGTAGCTGACGAGGCTACCCTGCTGCAAAGCGAGCGCGCCGCGGCGGTGATCGCCGGGTTGGGAGGAAAAGACAATCTGGATGACGTTGACTGCTGCGCCACGCGCCTTCGCGTCACGGTGAAAGACGGTAGCAAAGTCAATGAATCTGCACTGAAAGCGACCGGCGCGCGCGGCGTTATCGTCCGCGGCAACGGTGTCCAGGTCATCTATGGCCCGCACGTCACCATTATCAAAAACGAAGTAGAAGAGATCTTATCGTAATGAAAACTGTACTGGATACGCTGAAAGGAAAACTGGTCGTCTCCTGCCAGGCGCTGGAAAACGAACCGCTGCACAGCCCGTTTATTATGTCGCGAATGGCGCTGGCGGCGGCCCAGGGCGGTGCTGCGGCGATCCGCGCCAATAGCGTGGTGGATATCGACGCTATCAAAGGTCTGATCTCACTGCCGGTAATCGGCATCATCAAACGAGACTATCCGGACAGCGAGGTGTTCATCACCGCGACGCTCAAAGAAGTGGATGAGCTGATGGCGGTCGCCCCGGACATCGTTGCGCTGGATGCAACCGCCCGGAAACGGCCTGGTGGCGGATCGCTGAATATGCTGATCGCGCAGATCCGCGCCCGTTACCCTTCGCTGCTGCTGATGGCGGATATTGCCACCGTGCAGGAGGCCGTGACCGCGCAAAGGCTGGGGTTTGATTGCGTCGGAACCACCCTTTACGGTTATACGGCGGAGACCGCGGGCCATTCGCTACCGCAAAATGACTGCGCGTTTTTGAAAGAGGTGCTGTCCGCCGTCACGATCCCCGTAATTGCCGAAGGTAACGTGGATACGCCTGAACGCGCAGCCAGGTGTCTGGCGCTGGGGGCGCATACGGTTGTCGTCGGCGGGGCGATAACCCGACCGCAGCAAATTACGGAACGGTTTATGACGGCAATTGGCGCGCAAAGCACCGATGGAGCATGATCATCTGACGGGGATCTGCGATACTTATCGTTTATCCCCTTAACAGAGTTGACTATGCAGTACCCGATTAACGAGATGTTCCAGACCCTGCAAGGCGAGGGTTACTTTACCGGCGTTCCCGCTATCTTTATTCGTCTACAGGGATGCCCGGTTGGCTGCGCCTGGTGTGATACCAAACATACGTGGGATAAGCTCGCAGATCGGGAAGTGTCACTGTTCAGTATACTGGCGAAAACCAAAGAGAGCGATAAATGGGGCGCGGGCAGTGCGGAAGATCTGCTCGCCATTATTGGTCGTCAGGGCTGGACGGCGCGGCACGTGGTGATCACCGGCGGGGAACCCTGCATTCACGATCTGATGCCGCTCACCGAACTGCTCGAAAAGAATGGCTATAGCTGTCAGATCGAAACCAGCGGCACCCATGAAGTGCGCTGCTCTCATTCAACATGGGTAACGGTTTCACCAAAAGTGAATATGCGCGGCGGTTATGACGTGCTGTCGCAGGCGCTTGAGCGTGCTGATGAGATCAAACATCCGGTGGGGCGCGTGCGTGACATCGAAGCGCTGGACGAACTGCTGGTGACGCTGACGGACGAAAAGCAGCGCGTTATTGCCCTACAGCCTATCAGCCAGAAAGACGATGCGACCCGTCTGTGCATTGAAACCTGTATCGCCCGCAACTGGCGCCTGTCGATGCAAACGCACAAATATCTGAACATTGCCTAGAAAAAAGCCCGGTGGCGCTCGCGCTTCCCGGGCCTACGATTAGAGGCTTTAACAGGCCGGGTAAGGCGAAACCGCCACCCGGCAAGCATCACTCTCCGCGGTAGACGCAGCCTGCCGTACAGGTCTCTTTGATCATCACCGCGCTCAACAGCGGCACAAGCGGTTTCATCTGATCCCAGATCCATTTCGCCAGCACTTCGCTGGTCGGGTTTTCAAGGCCCGGAATATCATTCAGATAGTAGTGATCGAGACGATCGTAGGTCGGCTTAAACGCGGCCTTCAGTTCGGCAAAGTCCATGATCCAGCCCGTATGGGGATCGACTTCACCGGTGATTTCAAGACGCACCATAAACGAGTGTCCGTGCAGGCGGCCACATTTATGCCCGGCAGGTACGTGTGGAAGGTGGTGTGCGGCTTCGAAGGTGAAATCTTTAAACAGTGTGGTGGACATCATAGCTCTCAGGAATGCGGAAAAAACCGCCGCATAGTACCGGAAAGCACAATTTTTAGCATTAACTAAAACGGCTCTCAACGGTCACCGCCTCGTATTCATGGTATTTATTAGGTTTTATTGTTTAATTTCAAATGGTTATTTAATCGTTTTTATCGTTAAGAACGATAACTAAAACAGGTTAGTCCATTTGGTTATTTATTATTTCCATCCCTTCTTTAATTGTTATTATCGCCGCCGTTAACCTTATCTTCAGTTTGGATTTATTCGCTTAAAGTCCGCTTTGCTACTGGAACATAACGACGCATGACAACACAGGCCCCACCTTCAAATTTGCTTCCCCTTAACCCGGAGCAACTGGCGCGCCTACAGGCCGCGACTTCCGATTTTTCACCCACCCAGCTTGCCTGGGTCTCCGGCTATTTCTGGGGAATGCTGAACCAGCAGCCGGGGGCTGTGGCTGGCGTATCACCAACTGCCGTTGAAATTCCAGCCATTACGCTTATCTCCGCTTCGCAAACGGGTAATGCCCGGCGTGTGGCCGAAGCATTGCGTGATGACCTGATCGCCGCAAAGTTGAACGTCAACCTGGTCAACGCCGGGGATTATAAATTCAAACAGATCGCGTCAGAAAAAATGCTGGTGGTGGTGGCGTCAACGCAGGGAGAAGGTGAGCCTGCGGAAGAAGCCGTCGCGCTGCATAAGTTCCTGTTCTCCAAAAAAGCGCCAAAGCTGGAGGGCACCGCCTTTGCCGTCTTCGGCCTCGGTGACACGTCCTATGAATTTTTCTGCCAGTCTGGTAAAGATTTCGACAGCAAGCTGGCGGAGCTGGGCGCAGAGCGCCTGCTGGACCGCGTAGATGCTGATGTCGAATATCAGGCCGCCGCCGCCGAATGGCGGGCGCGCATCGTTGAGGTGCTGAAGGCCCGCGTCCCGAAAGAGACGCCCGCGCAGGCTGCCGTTACCGCAGCGGGCACCGTCAATGAAATCCACACCAGCCCTTACACGAAAGAGGCGCCGCTGACGGCGAGCCTGTCGGTAAACCAGAAAATCACGGGCCGTGATTCGGAAAAAGACGTGCGCCATATCGAAATCGATCTTGGCGACTCCGGTCTGCGTTACCAGCCTGGCGATGCGCTGGGCGTCTGGTATCAGAACGATCCGGCGCTGGTTCAAGAGCTGGTTGAGCTGCTCTGGCTGAAAGGCACGGAGCCTGTTCAGGTGGAAGGCAAAACGCTGCCGCTCTCTGAAGCGCTCCAGTGGCATTTCGAACTGACGGTGAACACCGCTAACATCGTTGAAAACTACGCGACCTTAACGCGCAGCGAGTCCCTCCTGCCGCTGGTGGGGGACAAGGCGAAGTTACAGCATTACGCCGCGACGACGCCGATTGTCGATATGGTGCGTTTCTCCCCGGCACAGCTGGATGCCGACGCGCTGATCGGCCTGCTGCGTCCGCTGACGCCGCGCCTTTACTCCATCGCCTCCTCACAGGCTGAAGTGGAAAGCGAAGTCCACATCACCGTCGGCGTGGTGCGCTACGACATCGAAGGCCGCGGGCGGGCGGGCGGGGCGTCGAGTTTCCTGGCCGATCGCGTGGAAGAAGAGGGCGAGGTGCGCGTCTTTATCGAACATAACGACAACTTCCGCCTGCCAGCGAACCCGGAAACACCAGTGATTATGATTGGCCCAGGTACCGGCATCGCGCCATTCCGCGCCTTTATGCAGCAGCGCGCGGCAGACGACGCGCCGGGTAAAAACTGGCTGTTCTTCGGAAACCCGCACTTCACCGAAGATTTCCTCTACCAGGTTGAGTGGCAGCGCTACGTCAAAGAGGGCGTGCTGACCCGCATCGATCTGGCCTGGTCTCGCGATCAGAAAGAAAAAGTATATGTACAAGACAAACTGCGCGAACAGGGCGCAGAGCTGTGGCGCTGGATCAATGACGGTGCCCACATTTATGTCTGCGGCGACGCCAATCGCATGGCGAAAGACGTTGAGCAGGCTCTGCTGGAAGTGATTGCCGAATTCGGCGGTATGGATGCCGAAGCGGCGGATGAATTTTTAAGTGAGCTGCGCGTAGAGCGCCGTTATCAGCGAGATGTCTACTAATGAGCGAAAAACACCCTGGCCCACTGGTGGTCGAAGGCAAACTGTCTGATGCCGAGCGCATGAAGGTAGAGAGCAACTACCTGCGCGGGACTATTGCCGAAGATTTAAATGACGGCCTGACCGGCGGTTTTAAAGGTGACAACTTCCTGCTGATCCGTTTCCACGGTATGTATCAGCAGGACGACCGCGATATTCGCGCCGAGCGTGCCGAACAGAAGCTGGAGCCACGTCATGCCATGCTGCTGCGCTGCCGTCTGCCGGGTGGCATTATCACCACCAAACAGTGGCAGGCGATCGACAAGTTTGCCCATGACAACACGATTTACGGCAGCATTCGTCTGACTAACCGTCAGACCTTCCAGTTCCACGGCATTCTGAAGAAGAACGTCAAGCCGGTTCACCAGATGCTGCACTCCGTCGGGCTGGACGCGCTGGCGACGGCCAACGACATGAACCGTAACGTGCTATGCACCTCAAACCCGTACGAGTCCGAGCTGCACGCGGAAGCGTATGAGTGGGCGAAAAAGATCTCCGAGCATCTGCTGCCGCGCACCCGCGCCTATGCGGAGATTTGGCTCGATCAGGAGAAAGTCGCCACCACCGACGAAGAGCCGATCCTCGGTCAGACCTATCTGCCGCGTAAGTTCAAGACCACGGTGGTGATCCCGCCGCAGAACGATATCGATCTGCACGCCAACGACATGAACTTCGTGGCGATTGCCGAAAACGGCAAGCTGGTGGGCTTTAACCTGCTGGTGGGCGGCGGTTTGTCTATCGAGCACGGTAACAAGAAAACCTACGCCCGCACCGCGAGCGAGTTCGGCTTCCTGCCGCTGGAACACACGCTGGCCGTAGCGGAAGCCGTGGTCACGACCCAGCGCGACTGGGGTAATCGTACAGACCGTAAAAATGCGAAAACCAAATATACTCTGGAGCGCGTGGGCATAGAGACGTTCAAAGAAGAAGTGGAGCGTCGCGCGGGTATCAAGTTTGAGCCAATCCGTCCTTACGAGTTCACCGGTCGCGGCGATCGGATCGGCTGGGTGAAAGGCATCGACAATAAATGGCACCTGACGCTGTTTATCGAAAACGGCCGCATACTGGATTATCCGGGCCGTCCGCTGAAAACCGGCCTGCTGGAAATCGCAAAGATCCACAAAGGCGAGTTCCGTATTACCGCCAACCAGAACCTGATCGTCGCCAGCGTGCCGGAAAGCGATAAGGCGAGAATTGAAGAGCTGGCCCGCGAGCACGGGTTGATGAATGCGGTGAAGCCGCAGCGCGAAAACTCAATGGCCTGCGTGTCGTTCCCGACCTGCCCGCTGGCGATGGCCGAAGCCGAGCGTTTCCTGCCGTCCTTCACGGATAAAGTGGAAGCGATTCTGGAAAAACACGGGATTCCGGACGAGCATATTGTTATGCGCGTGACGGGCTGTCCGAACGGCTGCGGTCGCGCGATGCTGGCCGAACTCGGTCTGGTAGGGAAAGCGCCGGGTCGCTATAACCTGCACCTGGGCGGTAACCGTATCGGGACGCGTATTCCGCGTATGTTCCGCGAGAACATCACCGAACCGGAAATTCTCGATTCCCTCGACGTGCTTATCGGTCGCTGGGCGAAAGAGCGCGAAGCGGATGAAGGCTTCGGCGACTTTACAGTACGTGCGGGCATCATTCGCCCGGTGCTCGATCCCGCAAGGGATTTCTGGGAGTAACCACGAGAGGTATTTATGTCCGTACTCGATCTAAACGCGCTCAACGCATTGCCAAAAGTCGAACGCATTCTGGCACTCGCAGAAACCAATGCCCAACTGGAAAAGCTGGACGCCGAAGGGCGCGTGGCGTGGGCGCTGGAAAACCTGCCGGGAGACTATGTGCTGTCGTCGAGCTTTGGTATTCAGGCGGCGGTCAGTCTGCATCTGGTGAATCAGATCCGTCCGGATATTCCGGTGATCCTCACCGATACGGGCTATCTGTTCCCGGAAACCTACCAGTTTATTGACGAGCTGACGGATAAGCTCAGGCTGAACCTGAAAGTCTACCGCGCGACGGAAAGCGCGGCCTGGCAGGAGGCGCGCTACGGCAAGCTGTGGGAGCAGGGCGTTGAGGGCATTGAGAAATACAATGCGATCAACAAAGTCGAGCCGATGAACCGGGCGCTGAAAGAGCTTAACGCGCAGACGTGGTTTGCAGGGCTGCGCCGTGAGCAGTCTGGCAGTCGCGCCACGCTTCCGGTGCTGGCGGTGCAGCGCGGCGTGTTCAAAGTGCTGCCGATCATCGACTGGGATAACCGTACGGTGTACCAGTATCTGCAAAAGCACGGGCTGAAGTACCATCCGCTGTGGGATCAGGGCTACCTGTCGGTAGGCGACACCCATACCACGCGTAAATGGGAACCGGGAATGGCGGAAGAAGAGACGCGATTTTTTGGGCTGAAGCGCGAGTGCGGGTTGCACGAAGGGTGATTCCTGAACCCCCCTCTCCCTGTGGGAGAGGGGTGGGGAGGGCATCAGGCCACGCTATACTTAAAAAACTCAGCCTTTCCCCGCTTTCGCCAGCTCCTTCACCAACGGCAGCATCACTTTCACAACATCCCTGCTGCGGTGCTCAATTCGCTGCGGTAGCGCTTTATCAATGTGTTGCTGATTATCCAGCCGCACATCATGCCAGCTGGTCCCGTCCGGGAAGGCTTTCGATTTGCTGCGCTGCTGATAGCCATCTTTTTTGCCCAGCGCCCAGTTCGTCGCTTCGACGTAAAGCACCGGGATGCCCGCCTTATCAAACACTTCACCGTCATTACAGCAGCCTGTGCCTTTAGGATACTCCGGATTACCGCCCGGATTTGTCGCGGCATAGACGCCATGCGCGCGGGCAAGCGCCAGCGCCCGGTCGCGGGTGAGTTTACGTACGCTGCTCGGCGTGCTCTGTCCGCTATTAAAATAGAGCTTATCCCCCACGATCAGATTATCGAGGTTAACCACCAGCAACGTATTTTTCTTCTCCTCAGCGCTCATGCGTTTAAGGAGATTCTCAGCGCCGAGTTTTCCTTCTTCTTCGCCGCTGGTCGCGACAAAGCGAATGCTGTATTTCGTCGGAATATTCTTCAGGCGTTCGGCCAGCTCAAGCATCACGCCCAGCCCCGCGGCATTGTCATCCAGCCCCTGAAGCGTCAGCCCGCCGAGGTTATTATCGACGTCGGCGTCGCTCAACGGCGTGTAGGTATCAAGGTGCGCCATAATCATAATTTGCTGAGCCGCCTTGCCTTCGTGCGCTGCAATAACCGTGCTGCCGGTTATGTTATGCCAGTTCTGCGTTTTATTACGGGAGGTATAGATGTAGCGGCTATGGAAAGCGCGAATGTCACTTTTATAGCCCATGTCTGCAAACTGCTGACGAATATAGTCTGCCGAGAGCATCTCGGCTGGGGTTCCGGTCATGCGGCCCGGAAAGACCGTAGCAATATGCCGCGCCTGCGTGCTGGCTATTTCGCCGTAAGATTGATTTTTTGCCTGAGCCGGAAGGATAAAGCAAACGCCGAGCGCCAGGGCAACGAATCGGTGGCGCATTGCGGAAAACATAGGGAGTCCTTAAAAACAGAGCAAAATTTTAACCTGCATAGTATGAAACTGTGACCGGGTAGACACAATTTGAATTGCTCTTAAATGCCCGAAATTTCGCGTGTTAAGCACTTTTTGATATTTGCTTTTCCACGGCGTTATTCCATTGAGTAACTACTCATTCCAATTCGTAATTTCATTCGGTCTAAGCCGCCCCCTATAGTCCCTTTATTCCTGGTTGTTAGCGAGTTGTTGCCTGTGGACTATCTCCCCCTTTTTGCCGCCTTAAAAGACCGACCGGTACTGGTTGTCGGGACAGGTGAAATTGCCGATCGCAAAATCGCGTTCCTGCAACGCGCCGGGGCGCAGGTACAGGTTGTCGCAGAGGCAGATTTTGAAGCGTCTCAGATCGACAGCGTGGTGCTGGTGATAGCGGCAACCGAAGATCGGGCGCTCAACCGCCGCATCTCCGACGCAGCCCAGGTCCGTCACCGTCTGGTGAACGTGGTAGACGACCAGCCGTTGTGTTCATTTATCTTCCCGTCGATTGTCGACCGCTCGCCGCTGCTGGTGGCGATCTCCTCCGGCGGCACCGCCCCGGTGCTGGCGCGCGTGCTGAGAGAAAAAATCGAAGCGCTGCTGCCGACCAGCCTCGGGCGCATGGCGGAGAAAGCCAGCTACTGGCGCAACCATCTGAAAACACGCCTGACCAGCGTGACGGAACGCCGTCGCTTCTGGGAGCGTGTGTTTCGCGGCCGCTTTGCCAGCCTGATGCAGGCCGGTAACGAGACGGCGGCGCAACAAATCCTCGAAGACGAACTGGATAACCCCGGCAGTACGGGCGGGGAGATCATTCTGGTGGGCGCCGGGCCGGGCGATGCCGGGCTGCTCACGCTGCGTGGCCTCCAGGTTCTTCAGGATGCGGACGTGGTGTTCTACGACCACCTGGTCACTGACGGCGTGCGCGAGTTGATCCGCCGCGATGCAGAACAGATCTGCGTCGGCAAACGGGCGGGCGAGCACTCTGTGCCGCAGCACGATACCAACCAGATGCTGATTGACGCCGCGAAAGCGGGCAAAACCGTGGTGCGCCTGAAGGGGGGCGATCCGTTTATCTTCGGTCGCGGTGGCGAAGAGCTGCTGGCGGCAGCCGAAGCGGGCATTCCGTTCCAGGTCGTACCTGGCATTACGGCGGCGTCAGCAGTAACGGCCTACGCCGGCATTCCGCTGACCCATCGCGACTATGCGCAGAGCGTCACGTTTGTAACGGGTCACTACAAGGCGGACAGCACGCCGTTTGACTGGTCACATCTCGCCCAGAGCCGGCAAACGCTGGCGATATACATGGGCACGATGAAAGCCGCAGACATCAGCGAACAGCTTATTCAGCACGGTCGCGAGGCAACGACGCCCGTTGCCGTGATTTCTCGCGGCACGCGTGTCGATCAGCACGTCGCAATCGGCACATTACAAGAACTCGCAGACCTGGCGAAAGACGCTCCAATGCCCGCCCTGATCGTGGTGGGGGAAGTGGTACAGCTGCACAGCACGCTCGCCTGGTTTCAGCACACAACCGATACAGAAGGCTTTGGTTCTTCTGTCGTAAATTTGGCTTAAGGAACGGTTATGGACCAAAAACGACTTACTCACCTGCGGCAGCTCGAAGCGGAAAGTATCCATATTATCCGCGAAGTGGCCGCCGAGTTTTCTAACCCGGTGATGATGTACTCCATCGGTAAAGATTCCAGCGTCATGCTGCACCTGGCGCGTAAAGCGTTTTATCCGGGTACGCTGCCGTTCCCGCTGCTGCACGTGGATACCGGCTGGAAATTCCGCGAGATGTACGAATTCCGCGACCGTACCGCAAAAGCCTACGGCTGCGAGCTGCTGGTGCATAAAAACCCGGAAGGGGTGGCGATGGGCATTAACCCGTTCGTGCACGGCAGCGCCAAGCACACCGACATCATGAAAACCGAAGGGCTGAAGCAGGCGCTGAACAAATACGGCTTTGATGCGGCCTTCGGCGGCGCGCGTCGCGACGAAGAGAAGTCCCGCGCCAAAGAGCGTATCTACTCTTTCCGCGACCGCTTCCACCGCTGGGATCCGAAAAACCAGCGCCCGGAGCTGTGGCACAACTACAACGGCCAGATCAACAAGGGCGAAAGCATTCGCGTCTTCCCGCTCTCCAACTGGACCGAACTGGATATCTGGCAGTACATCTACCTGGAAAATATTGAGATCGTTCCGCTGTATCTGGCGGCCGAGCGCCCGGTGCTGGAGCGCGACGGCATGCTGATGATGATCGACGACGATCGCATTGATTTACAGCCGGGCGAAGTGATCAAAAAACAGATGGTCCGTTTCCGTACTCTCGGCTGCTGGCCGTTGACCGGCGCGGTGGAATCCAGCGCGCAGACGCTGCCCGAGATCATTGAGGAGATGCTGGTGTCGACCACCAGCGAGCGACAGGGCCGCGTGATTGACCGCGACCAGGCAGGCTCCATGGAGCTGAAGAAACGTCAGGGGTATTTCTAAGGAGCCGCCATGAATACGACTATTGCCCAACAAATTGCCGATGAAGGCGGCGTAGAAGCTTATCTGCACGCCCAACAGTACAAAAGCCTGCTGCGTTTCCTGACCTGCGGCAGCGTCGATGACGGGAAAAGCACGCTGATAGGGCGTCTGCTGCACGACACGCGCCAGATCTACGAAGATCAGCTCTCTTCCCTGCACAATGACAGTAAACGCCACGGCACCCAGGGCGAAAAACTCGACCTGGCGCTGCTGGTGGATGGCTTGCAGGCGGAGCGCGAGCAGGGCATCACCATTGATGTTGCCTATCGCTACTTCTCCACCGAGAAACGCAAATTTATTATCGCCGACACCCCGGGGCACGAGCAGTACACCCGTAACATGGCGACCGGCGCGTCCACCTGTGACCTGGCGATCCTGCTGATCGACGCCCGTAAAGGCGTGCTGGATCAGACTCGTCGTCACAGCTTTATCTCTACGCTGCTGGGGATCAAACACCTGGTGGTAGCGGTGAACAAAATGGATCTGGTGGACTACAGCGAAGCGCGATTCGACGAGATCCGCCAGAGCTACCTGACCTTTGCTGAACAGCTGCCGGGCAACCTGGATATTCGCTTCGTACCGCTCTCGGCGCTGGAAGGGGATAACGTTGCCTCTCAGAGCGCGAATATGCCGTGGTACAGCGGCCCAACGCTGCTGGAAGTGCTGGAAACCGTTGAAATTCAGCGCGTAGTCGACTCCCAGCCGATGCGCTTCCCGGTGCAGTATGTGAACCGTCCGAACCTTGATTTCCGCGGTTTCTCGGGCACCATTGCGTCCGGCCTGGTGAAGGTGGGCCAGCGCGTGAAGGTGCTGCCGTCCGGTGTGGAATCGGCCATTGCCCGTATCGTGACCTTCGATGGCGATCTGGACGAAGCCGGGGCAGGTGAAGCGGTAACCCTGGTATTGAAAGACGAAATTGATATCAGCCGCGGCGACCTGCTGGTCGACGCGCAGGAAACGCTGGCGGCGGTGCAGGGCGCATCCGTGGATGTCGTGTGGATGGCGGAACAGCCGCTGACCGCAGGCCAGAGCTATGACATTAAAATCGCCGGCAAGAAAACCCGCGCCCGCGTGGACGGCATTCAGTTCCAGGTGGACATCAATAACCTGACCCACCGTGACGTGAGCGAGCTGCCGCTGAACGGCATCGGTCTGGTGGATCTGACCTTCGACGAGCCGCTGGTGCTGGATCCGTATCAGCAGAATCCGGTGACGGGCGGGCTGATCTTCATCGACCGCCTGACTAACGTCACCGTCGGTGCCGGCATGGTGCGTGAGCCAAACGAGCTGGCGACCGTGACTTCTGAATTCAGCGCGTTCGAACTGGAGCTGAACGCGCTGGTGCGTAAGCACTTCCCGCACTGGGGCGCACGCGATCTGCTGGGAGGCAAGTGATGGCGGCCCATGATGAGAACGTCGTCTGGCATCCTCATCCGGTCACCGTCGCCCAGCGCGAACAGCTCCACAGTCACCGTGGGGTTGTGCTGTGGTTTACCGGGCTGTCTGGCTCCGGTAAATCCACGGTGGCAGGCGCGCTGGAAGAGGCGCTGCATCAGCAGGGGGTGAGCACCTACCTGCTGGACGGCGACAACGTGCGTCACGGTCTGTGCAGCGATTTGGGGTTCAGCGACGACGACCGGAAGGAGAACATTCGTCGTGTGGGAGAAGTCGCCAGCCTGATGGCGGATGCCGGGCTGGTGGTGCTGACGGCGTTTATCTCCCCGCACCGCGCCGAGCGCCAGATGGTGCGCGAGCGCGTGGGGCAGAATCGCTTTATCGAAGTGTTTGTGGATACGCCACTGGCAATCTGCGAAGCGCGCGATCCGAAAGGGCTGTATAAAAAAGCCCGCGCGGGAGAGCTGCGAAACTTCACCGGCATTGACTCGGTTTACGAAGCGCCTGAATCCCCTGAGATTCATCTGGAAGGTCAACAATTGGTAACAAATTTAGTAAGCCAATTATTAGACCTGCTCAGACGGGACGATATTATCAGATCCTGAGACGGTATCGTTCGGGAGCTGTCTTCCCGAGCGATGAGTCACGGTCACAGGATTAGCTATGCGCAACAGTGAAAACTACATGATTACCACCGGGTCGGAACCGTTAACGACCGACGACGAAACGACCTGGTCCTTCCCTGGGGCGATTGTCGGCTTCGTGTCGTGGTTACTGGCGCTGGGTATCCCGTTTTTGATCTACGGTGGTAACACCCTCTTTTTCTTCCTCTATACCTGGCCTTTCTTCCTCGCGCTGATGCCCGTTGCGGTGGTTGTGGGCGTTGCGCTGCACTCCCTTTTTAACGGCAAGCTCCTGTATAGTACCCTCATCACTATTGCCACCGTTGTGGTCATCTTTGGCCTGCTGTTTTTATGGCTGATGGGCTAACTTACGGCATAATTAAAACCCCGCAGTAGAGTCCAGCGGAAAGTTATGGGATGATGATGCCGTTTTTTCAGGGGGCAGGATGGGTAAACTAACGCTGCTGTTGCTGGCTTTGCTGGTCTGGCTGCAATATTCGCTGTGGTTCGGCAAAAACGGACTGCACGACTATAGCCGGGTGAGCGATGACGTCGCGGCACAGCAGGCGACAAACGCCAAACTTAAAGCGCGTAACGATCAACTTTTTGCTGAAATTGATGACCTCAATGGCGGCCAGGAGGCGATTGAGGAGCGCGCACGCAATGAACTCAGTATGACTAAGCCGGGCGAAACGTTTTACCGTCTGGTTCCGGATGCGTCTAAACGCAATCAGGGCTCCGCACAAAACAATCGATAATCAGGCCCAGGATTACGACATGGCAGCAACTTTTTCGGACGTCTGTGCCGTGGTGCCGGCCGCAGGTTTTGGCCGGCGCATGCAGACAGAATGTCCTAAGCAGTATCTCTCAATTGGCGATAAAACGATCCTCGAGCATGCCGTGGCGGCGCTGCTGGCACATGCCCGGGTGAAACGCGTTGTTATTGCCATCAGCCCCGGCGATGCGCGTTTTGCGCAGCTCCCGCTGGCGAATCATCCCCAGATTACCGTTGTTGACGGCGGCGCAGAGCGGGCCGACTCTGTACTGGCGGGCCTTCAGGCTGCCGGAAACGCGCAGTGGGTGCTGGTGCACGATGCCGCGCGTCCCTGTCTGCATCACGACGATTTGTCGCGTCTGCTGGCGCTGAGTGAAACCAGTAAAGTGGGCGGCATTCTGGCCGCCCCGGTGCGTGACACCATGAAGCGTGCCGAACCGGGTAAACCGGCGATTGCGCACACCGTTGAGCGCGTCGATCTATGGCACGCGCTGACGCCACAATTTTTTCCCCGCGAATTACTCCACGACTGCTTAACGCGTGCGCTTAAAGAAGGTGCGACCATTACGGACGAAGCCTCGGCGCTGGAGTATTGCGGTTTCCACCCAACGCTTGTTGAAGGGCGCGCTGATAATATAAAAGTAACGCGCCCGGAAGACTTACAGCTCGCGGAATTTTATCTTACCCGTACGACCCCTCAGGAGAAGGCATAATGCGTATTGGACACGGTTTTGATGTACACGCCTTTGGCGGAGAAGGCCCAATTATCATTGGCGGCGTGCGTATTCCTTTCGAAAAAGGTCTGCTGGCGCATTCTGATGGCGACGTGGCGCTGCATGCGCTGACCGATGCGCTGCTGGGTGCCGCCGCGCTGGGCGACATCGGAAAACTGTTCCCGGACACCGATGCTGCTTTTAAGGGCGCGGACAGTCGCGAACTGCTGCGCGAAGCCTGGCGTCGCATTCAGGCCAAAGGCTACACCCTCGGCAACGTTGATGTGACGATCATAGCTCAGGCACCGAAGATGCTGCCGCACATCCCCCAGATGCGCGTGTTTATCGCTGAAGATCTGGGCTGCCATATGGACGACGTCAACGTCAAAGCGACCACCACGGAGAAGCTGGGCTTTACCGGCCGTGGCGAAGGCATTGCCTGTGAGGCCGTGGCGCTGCTGGTAAAGGCGGCCAAATGACGGATTTCGACAACCTGACGTATCTGCACGGTAAACCGCAGGGCAAGGGTCTGCTGAAAGCCAACCCTGAAGATTTCGTGGTAGTGGAAGATCTGGGTTTTGAGCCGGACGGCGAAGGCGAGCATATCCTGGTGCGCATTCTGAAAAACGGCTGCAACACCCGCTTCGTGGCGGACGCGCTGGCAAAATTCCTCAAAATTCACGCCCGCGAAGTGAGCTTTGCCGGTCAAAAAGATAAACATGCCGTGACCGAACAGTGGCTTTGCGCCCGCGTGCCCGGCAACGCCATGCCCGATTTAAGCAAATTTGAGCTCGAGGGCTGTAAGGTACTGGAGTATGCCCGCCACAAGCGCAAATTGCGCCCGGGAGCGTTGAAAGGCAACTATTTCACGCTGGTGCTGCGTGAAGTGACCAACCGCGAAGACGTTGAAAAACGTCTGAACGCTATCGGTGAACGCGGCGTACCGAACTACTTTGGCGCACAGCGCTTTGGGATCGGTGGCAGTAACCTGCTGGGTGCGCTGCGCTGGGCGCAAAGCGATGCACCGGTGCGCGATCGGAATAAACGCAGTTTTTGGTTGTCGGCGGCCCGCAGTGCGTTGTTTAATCAGATGGTAAGCGAACGGCTGAAAAAACCGGACGCGAATCAAGTTGTTGTCGGCGATGCGCTACAATTAGCGGGACGCGGAAGCTGGTTTGTGGCAACGGCCGAAGAGATGGCCGATGCCCAGTCGCGTGTGGACGCTAAAGCGCTGATGATTACCGCCGCCTTGCCGGGCTCAGGCGACTGGGGAACCCAGGGCGAGGCGCTTGCCGCAGAGCAGTCAGCGGTGGCGGATGCGCCAGAATTACAATCCTTGCTGGTGCGGGAAAAGGTCGAGGCGGCACGTCGTGCGATGCTCCTCTACCCGCAACAGCTGAGCTGGAACTGGTGGGATGACGTAACCATCGAGTTACGCTTCTGGCTGCCGGCAGGTAGCTTTGCCACCAGTGTTGTCAGGGAACTTATCAACACGTCGGGTGATTATGCGAATATTGCTGAGTAACGATGACGGGATCCATGCGCCTGGTATTCAGACGCTGGCGAAACACCTCCGTGAGTTTGCGGATGTGCAGGTCGTGGCTCCCGATCGTAACCGCAGTGGCGCGTCTAACTCATTGACGCTGGAGTCTTCACTTCGCACCTTTACCTTTGAGAATGGCGATATTGCCGTACAGATGGGGACGCCGACCGACTGCGTGTTTCTGGGCGTGAATGCGCTGATGCGCCCGCGTCCGGATGTTGTGGTCTCCGGCATTAATGCCGGGCCAAATCTGGGCGATGATGTGATCTACTCCGGAACCGTGGCCGCAGCGATGGAAGGACGTCACCTGGGGTTCCCGGCGCTGGCGGTCTCGTTAAACGGTCATACTCACTATGAAACTGCCGCCGCGGTGACCTGCTCCATTCTCCGTGCGCTTGGCCGCGAGCCGCTGCGCACCGGGCGTATCCTCAACATCAACGTGCCGGATCTCCCGCTGGACGAGATCAAAGGGATCCGCGTGACGCGCTGCGGCAGTCGCCATCCGGCCGATCAGGTTATTCCCCAGCAGGATCCGCGCGGCAATACCCTGTACTGGATCGGTCCGCCGGGAGATAAATGCGATGCCGGGCCAGACACCGACTTCGCTGCGGTGGATGAAGGTTACGTTTCCGTTACGCCGTTGCACGTAGATTTAACCGCTTATAGCGCGCATGATGTGGTGTCGGACTGGTTAGATCGGGTCGGAGTGAACGCGCAATGGTAAGCAAACGTGTACAAACTCTTCTGGAACAACTTCGCGCACAGGGTATTCGCGACGAGCACGTGCTTGAGGCGCTTGCTCGAGTTCCGCGTGAGAAATTTGTAGACGAGGCGTTTGAACACAAAGCATGGGAAAACGTGGCGCTGCCTATCGGGCAGGGTCAGACGATTTCGCAGCCCTACATGGTGGCGCGTATGACGGAGCTTCTGGAGTTAACACCAGACTCCCGCGTACTGGAAATTGGCACCGGTTCAGGGTATCAAACCGCGATCCTGGCCCACCTTGTGCACCATGTCTGTTCCGTGGAACGGATTAAAGGCTTGCAGTGGCAGGCGCGTCGTCGCCTGAAACAGCTTGATTTACATAATGTATCGACACGACACGGCGATGGATGGCAGGGTTGGCAGGCTCGCGCCCCGTTTGATGCCATCATTGTCACGGCAGCGCCACCTGAAATCCCCGCAGCCCTTCTCTCGCAGCTGGATGAGGGGGGCATTCTTGTTTTGCCCGTCGGGGATGAGCATCAGTTTTTAAAGCGCGTTCGTCGTCGCGGCGGCGAGTTTATTATCGATATCGTGGAAGCCGTACGCTTTGTGCCCCTGGTTAAGGGCGAGCTGGCCTGAGACTCGGATTTTTCCAGGGTTATTAAGGCAAATTCAGCGTATGGTGTGGCGCGATAGTTCGTGCCATCACGGTTATTTTTTAAGTCACTGGTAGTTAACACTTTCCTGGGGGATAAATGAGCGCGGGAAGCCCAAAATTCACCATCAGCCGTGTTGCGGCATTATCACTGGTTTCGCTCTGGCTGGCAGGCTGTACTAGTTCGAATAACGCGCCTGCACCCGTCAGTTCCGTTAATGGAACCAGCGGCTCGGGTAACACGTCCAGCGGAATGTTGATCACCCCTCCGCCTAAAATGGGCACCTCAGCGGCGCAGCAAACTCCGCAGATCCAGCCGGTCCAGCGTCCAGTTACGCAGCCTTCGCAGATTCAGCCAGTGGATCAGCCTGTTCAGACCGAAAATGGCCGCATAGTGTATAACCGTAAGTATGGGAACATTCCGAAAGGTAGCTATACCGGCGGCAGCACCTATACCGTGAAGCGCGGCGATACGCTGTTCTATATTGCCTGGATCACCGGGAACGATTTCCGCGATCTGGCACAGCGAAACAACGTCCAGGCCCCGTATGCTCTGGAAGTCGGGCAAACGCTTCAGGTTGGCAACGCGACGGGGACACCGCTTACGCCAGGCAACACCGTTTCAGCGGCCGACGTAACCGCGCAAAATAACAGCGTTACCCCTGCACAAAAAACCACCACGGTGGTTGCTTCACAACCTGTAATTACGTATTCTGAGGATTCAGGTGATCAGAGTGCTAACAAAATGTTGCCGAATAATAAAGGTACTGCGACTGTTGTCACAGCACCGACTACGGCACCTGTGGTTAGCTCTACTGTACCGACTGCAAGCAGTCAGAATGCCAGCTCGTCAATCACCACCTGGCGCTGGCCAACTGACGGCAAGATTATCGAGAACTTTGCCACCTCTGAGGGGGGTAACAAAGGGATCGATATCGCAGGCAGTAAAGGACAGGCAATCATCGCGACCGCAGACGGACGCGTTGTCTATGCCGGTAACGCACTGCGCGGTTACGGTAATCTTATTATCATCAAACATAATGATGATTACCTGAGTGCCTACGCCCATAACGACACTATGCTGGTCCGGGAACAACAAGAAGTTAAGGCGGGGCAAAAAATCGCTACCATGGGTAGCACCGGAACCAGTTCTACACGCTTGCATTTTGAAATTCGTTACAAGGGGAAATCCGTAAACCCGCTGCAATATTTACCGCAGCGATAAATTGACGGGGCATGCCAGCCAGGGTGTCTCGTCCAGGGATCACGGGTAGGAGCCACCTTATGAGTCAGAATACGCTGAAAGTTCATGATTTAAATGAAGACGCGGAATTTGATGAGAACGGAGCAGAGGCTTTTGACGAAAAAGCCTTAGTAGAAGAGGAACCCAGTGATAACGATTTGGCTGAAGAAGAGCTGTTATCGCAGGGTGCCACACAGCGTGTGCTGGACGCGACTCAGCTTTACCTTGGGGAGATTGGTTACTCCCCACTGCTAACGGCCGAAGAAGAAGTCTATTTTGCACGTCGTGCTTTGCGTGGTGATGTTGCCTCGCGTCGTCGCATGATCGAAAGTAACCTGCGACTGGTCGTGAAAATTGCCCGCCGTTACGGCAATCGTGGTCTGGCTCTGCTGGATCTGATTGAAGAGGGCAACTTAGGTCTCATCCGCGCAGTTGAGAAGTTTGACCCGGAACGCGGGTTCCGTTTCTCAACCTACGCGACCTGGTGGATTCGTCAGACCATCGAACGGGCTATTATGAACCAGACCCGTACGATTCGACTGCCGATCCACATCGTCAAAGAGTTGAATGTTTATCTGCGTACCGCGCGCGAGTTGTCCCATAAACTGGACCACGAGCCAAGTGCGGAAGAGATTGCAGAGCAACTCGACAAACCGGTTGATGACGTAAGCCGTATGCTGCGTCTCAACGAGCGCATTACCTCGGTTGACACCCCGCTGGGTGGCGACTCCGAAAAAGCGCTGCTGGACATCCTGGCCGATGAAAAAGACAACGGCCCGGAAGACACCACGCAGGACGATGACATGAAACAGAGCATCGTCAAATGGCTGTTCGAACTGAACGCCAAACAGCGTGAAGTGCTGGCACGTCGTTTCGGTTTACTGGGGTATGAAGCTGCGACACTGGAAGATGTCGGCCGTGAGATTGGCCTGACCCGTGAACGTGTTCGTCAGATTCAGGTTGAAGGGCTACGCCGCCTGCGTGAAATCCTGCAAGGGCAAGGTCTGAATATCGAAGCGCTGTTCCGCGAGTAAGCAACCATTCGTCAGAAAAGGCCCGTCGTGAGACGGGCCTTTTTTATGCCTTACGGCTGCGCCGTTTCGTGCAGCAAACGCCAGGTGATGTTATCCCCTTCCTGATTAAGCACCGCGGTTGACCAGCGCACGTTGACGGGCTGGCCTGGCCGGGTTTGCGTCTCCCGGTAATGAAGCACCGCGCCGTTGTCCCATGTCTGGAGCGTCGTTAACGCATCAATGCCGATCCTGAGCCCGGGTCGGGTTCCCCGCTGCGCATATAAAAATTGGACAAGCGCGTGATGATCTAAAGGGTTGCCACTCGGTGGTACCATCAGAAAATCCGGACGGAAACGGGCGAGAAGGGCGTCTCGATCGCCTTCGCCTGCACCTAACCAGTTTTCAAGGGCGACGTGGATGTCGAGGATCTCGTGTTCGAAAGGCGTCATGGTTGCTCCTGTTGCAGTTGCGTAAGCAACTGGGTGTTGTTAATACGGTAGACGTACAGTACGGGCAGTAGCGTGATGACTGCGGCAAAAATAAACATCCCGTGCCAGGCAGCCAGTGGCGCGAGATAAGCCTGCATGACGCTCAGCACCTGCGTCAGCAGCAAGGCGCCCACGAAAAAGCTCAACTGACGATTCAGATTCCACAGCGCACTGGCATCAGGCATATCTTGCGGTCGCATCGTCAAAAACGCGCTGCTCTGAGCCGTACTGCTGCAAAGGCTTCCCCCCGCACCCATCAATGCAAACGCAACGGCAGGTAACAGCATTGCCGGGCCGACGTTAATTAAAAGCAGAATGCCCGTCGCCTGCAAAAGACAACCGACGATCGCCAGCGGCCGGGGGCCGATACGGTTGAAATAGCGTCCTGTCGCGGTGATAGCCAAAAACGATGCCACAGACCACGGCAGCATAAGCGTACCCGTTGCTGCGGGCGTCATGTTTACCTCGCTCTGGAGGTAATACATGCCCGTTACGTTCACGCCAATAAAGATGCCGGGTACGCACAAATAGATAAGCATGGATAAGCGTAACAGCGGGTCCGTCAGCAAAGACAGGTTGACTATTCTGGTGGTGTTTATTGGTGACGCTTCTGTTTTAAGCCACGCGCAGGCCAAAGCAAAGGTGACAATGGCGACGGGCAGGGTGGCAAAAAATATCCAGCGCCAGCTGAATGTCTGAACCAGCATACCGCCCACAGCAGGTGAGCAGGCGGGGGCAAGCAGTGCGACCAGCATCACCGCCGAGGAGAGTCTGGCCCGCTCGTGAGGCTTAAACTGTTGCCAGGTCAGCGCCTGACCAACCGGGATCAGTAGCCCTCCTCCGGCGCCCTGTACGACTCGCCAGGCAATCAGACTTTCCAGCGAAGATGAGAGAGCCGCCGCAACGGAGGCCGCGCTAAAGAGAAGCAGTGAGAGCAGGATAACGCGCTTCGGCCCGACGCGGCGCGTCAGGATACTGCTGAAAGGGATGATTAACGTCAGCCCGGCAATATATCCGTTACTTACCCAGGCAAGCGCGGAAGGTGTGGTATCGAAAGCGCGAGCCATCGCCGGAAAGGCGACGCTGGCAATAAACATGTTTATCAAATCAAGGAAAAAGCCGAGCAGAAAGACGACGGCGATTTTGCTGCGATACGTCATGGTAGTTCCTCCGGTGAGGTGGCGTATCGTATCGGCCCGCACGTTACGGATAAACGCGACAAAGCGCGATATACTGTCAACATTCTTTTGACAGTCAACCAGGCAAGCGATGCTTAATTTACAGCGAACGGCGATGTTTATCGCCGTAGCGGACACCGGCAGTTTCACCGCCGCGGCGGAGGCGATGGGGCTCACAAAAGCGGTGGTCAGTTTTCATATTCGCCAGCTTGAAGAGGAGCTGGGCGTCACCCTGTTGCTGCGAACCACCCGTCGCCTGACGCTGACCGAGGCGGGGAAGCTCTTTCATCAACGAAGCGTGATGCTGTTACGGGACGCAGCGCGATTGCAGGATGACGTTCGCGCCAACCACGCCGGGCTGACGGGAGAGCTGCGGATCACCACCACGCCCGAGTATGGCTCGCAGGTAGTGGTGCCTTTGCTGGCTGAATTTAGTCAGCTGCACCCGGATCTTCGCGTGCGGCATGTCTCGTCCTCTTTACATGCCGATCTTATCGCGGAGCGCTTCGATGTCGCTATCCGGTTGGGCACGCTTGCAGATTCACGCTACCACGCCGCCTTGATGACCACCTTCACGATCCTGCCCGTGGCAACGCCAGGCTGGCTGGCAAATCATCCGGTTGACTCGCTGGAGCAGCTGGCGGAAGCGGACTGGATCATTCACGAGCGTTTAACGTCGCCGCTGCGCTGGCAGGTGAAAGGCGTTGAGCGTCATCCGGTTTCCTTTGAGATCAAGAAAGCGCCGCGCCTGTATGCGGATAGCGCCCAGGCGCTAATGGCTTTCGCCCTTGCCGGATGTGGGGTGGCGCTGCTGCCGGAGTGGCTGGTGCGAAACGCACTGGATGCAGGGGAGCTGGTCTCGCTTTTACCGACCTACACGTTTGCACAGCAGGGCATCTATGCCGTTTATCCCGATGCCCGGCATGTGCCCGCAAAAGTGCGAACATTTATTGATTTTATGCGCGCCAGGGTTAATTAATCTCGCATCATCTTTTTGATGAGCGCCGAAAATTGCTCTCGTTCCGCGCCGTTAAGGCGCCCCAAAAACGCTTCATCCACCTCATTTCCAATCGGTTTACTGCTCTTAAGCAGGGCCTCACCTTCGGCCGTCAGAAAGACAAACCGACGGCGCTTGTCCGCCGGATCGTGCTCGCGCCTGACCAGGCCGCGTGCTTCCATGCGGCTCAGCATTTCTGCCAGCGTCGCTTTGGTGCTCACCGCGACTTCAGTCAGGGCAACCTGCTCAATGCCAGGATTTTCAGCAATTGACCGCATCACCGCATATTGTGGCTTGGTCAGTCCTGGCAAAGCGTGCTGCCATTGGGCGGTATGCTGTTGAAAAAGCTGACGTAGCAAGTGGAAAGCTTCTTGTCTTAACTCCATGAACACTCCGACGAAAAAATACTCCCTCTATGATAGCCGCTCTCGGGCTGAATTTTAACGCGAGAGTTTTTTAGCGATTAGTGTGATCGTATGC
Source organism: Enterobacter cloacae (assembly GCF_011078175.1). GTDB lineage: Bacteria > Pseudomonadota > Gammaproteobacteria > Enterobacterales > Enterobacteriaceae > Enterobacter > Enterobacter cloacae_Q. The sequence goes on along the minus strand of NZ_JAALCJ010000006.1, from coordinate 105,989 downwards.
GAACGATCTTGTCAGCAGCAGAATCAAGGCGTAGTTTAATTAATATGTTCGTATACGAACAAACTAATTGAGGTGCTGAATGAGATTGATTGTGGGAATGACGGGCGCAACGGGTGCGCCATTAGGCGTGGCGTTGTTGCAGGCGCTGCGGGAAATGCCGGAGGTGGAAACGCATCTGGTGATGTCGAAGTGGGCAAAAACCACGATTGAGCTGGAAACGCCCTTCACTGCGCATGACGTTGCTGCCCTGGCGGATGTCGTCCATAGCCCGGCCGATCAGGCTGCCACCATCTCCTCCGGCTCGTTTCGCACCGATGGCATGATCGTCATCCCGTGCAGCATGAAAACGCTGGCGGGTATCCGCGCGGGCTACGCCGAAGGGCTGGTAGGGCGTGCCGCAGACGTGGTGCTGAAAGAGGGACGCAAGCTGGTGCTGGTTCCCCGTGAGACGCCGCTCAGTACCATCCATCTCGAGAACATGCTTGCCCTTTCCCGCATGGGCGTGGCGATGGTGCCGCCTATGCCTGCGTACTACAACCACCCGCAAACCGCCGATGACATTACCCATCATATCGTGACCCGCGTTCTCGACCAGTTCGGTCTGGAGCATAAAAAAGCCCGACGCTGGGAAGGTTTGCAGGCAGCGAAACATTTTTCACAGGAGAATAAAGATGGCATTTGATGATTTGAGAAGCTTCTTGCAGGCGCTCGATGAGCAAGGGCAGCTGCTGAAAATTGAGGAAGAGGTAAACGCTGAGCCGGATTTAGCGGCGGCCGCCAACGCTACCGGGCGCATTGGCGATGGCGCGCCTGCGCTGTGGTTCGATAATATTCGCGGTTTCACCGATGCCCGTGTGGTGATGAACACTATCGGCTCGTGGCAAAACCACGCTATTTCGATGGGGCTGCCGGCGAATACCCCGGTGAAAAAACAGATCGACGAGTTTATTCGTCGCTGGGACAAATTTCCCGTCGCGCCAGAGCGTCGTGCAAACCCGGCCTGGGCGCAGAACACGGTGGACGGGGAAGACATTAACCTGTTCGACATTCTGCCGCTGTTCCGCCTGAACGACGGTGACGGGGGCTTTTATCTCGATAAAGCATGCGTTGTCTCCCGCGATCCGCTCGACCCCGCTCACTTCGGCAAGCAGAACGTCGGGATCTATCGTATGGAAGTGAAGGGCAAGCGTAAGCTCGGCCTGCAACCGGTGCCGATGCACGATATTGCGTTGCATCTGCATAAGGCAGAAGAGCGCGGCAAAGACCTGCCAATTGCCATTACGCTGGGTAACGATCCGATCATCACCCTGATGGGCGCCACGCCGCTGAAATACGATCAATCCGAGTATGAGATGGCCGGTGCGCTACGTGAAAGCCCGTATCCGATTGCGACGGCTCCGCTGACCGGTTTCGATGTGCCGTGGGGGTCGGAAGTGATCCTCGAAGGGGTGATTGAAGGCCGGAAACGTGAAATTGAAGGGCCGTTCGGCGAGTTTACCGGGCACTACTCCGGCGGGCGCAACATGACGGTTGTGCGTATCGACAAAGTTTCTTACCGCACTAAACCGATTTTCGAATCTCTCTACCTGGGCATGCCGTGGACCGAGATTGATTATCTGATGGGGCCCGCCACCTGCGTACCGCTCTATCAGCAGCTGAAGGCGGAATTCCCGGAAGTGCAGGCGGTAAACGCCATGTACACCCACGGTCTGCTGGCGATTATCTCCACTAAAAAGCGTTACGGCGGTTTTGCCCGTGCGGTCGGGCTCCGCGCCATGACCACGCCACACGGTCTGGGTTACGTGAAGATGGTGATTATGGTGGATGAAGATGTCGATCCGTTTAACCTGCCGCAGGTGATGTGGGCGCTGTCATCAAAGGTCAATCCGGCAGGCGATCTGGTGCAGCTACCGAATATGTCTGTGCTCGAGCTTGACCCTGGCTCCAGCCCGGCGGGGATCACTGACAAGCTGATCATTGATGCCACCACCCCTGTTGCCCCGGACAACCGTGGTCACTACAGCCAGCCGGTACAGGATCTCCCTGAAACCAAAGCCTGGGCCGAAAAACTGACCGCGATGCTGGCGGCACGTCAATAAGGAGGAAAAAATGATTTGTCCACGTTGTGCCGATGAACATATTGAAGTGATGGCAACATCACCGGTGAAAGGTGTCTGGACGGTATACCAGTGTCAGCACTGTCTGTATACCTGGCGCGATACCGAACCGCTGCGCCGAATCAGCCGCGAGCATTATCCGGAAGCGTTCCGCATGACGCAGAAGGATATTGATGAGGCGCCGCAGGTGCCGACGATCCCGCCGCTGCTGTAAAAAAAGCCCGGTGGCGGCTGCGCTTACCGGGCGATAATATTGTGCGGTCCTTTGCCCGGTGGCGCTACGCTTACCGGGCCTACGGGTTTTGTAGGCCGGGTAAGGCGAAGCCGTCACCCGGCAAAAAAGACCGCAGAGAACTAAACCAGACTCTTCAACCGATAAATCCACTCCAGCGCCTGTCGCGGCGTCAGGGAATCCGGGTCGAGATTTTCCAGCGCTTCCATGGCCGGAGAGGTCTCTTCCGGAACCGCCAGCAGCGACATCTGCGTACCATCTATCTGCGTGGCTGCCGCATTCGGTGACAAACTTTCCAGCTCACGCAATTTCTGACGCGCGCGCTTAATCACCTCTTTCGGCACGCCCGCCAGCGCGGCAACGGCCAGGCCATAACTCTTGCTTGCCGCGCCGTCCTGCACCGTGTGCATAAAGGCGATGGTGTCGCCGTGCTCAAGCGCATCAAGGTGGACGTTAGCCACGCCTTCCATTTTCTCTGGAAGCTGTGTCAGTTCGAAATAGTGAGTTGCGAACAGCGTCAGCGCCTTGATTTTATTCGCCAGGCTTTCCGCACACGCCCAGGCCAGCGACAGACCATCGTAGGTTGATGTTCCGCGCCCGACTTCGTCCATCAACACCAGACTGTTCTCTGTCGCGTTATGCAGAATGTTGGCGGTTTCGGTCATCTCGACCATAAAGGTAGAGCGACCGCTCGCCAGATCGTCCGCCGCACCCACACGGGTGAAGATACGGTCGATGGGGCCAATCTCGACCTTCTGCGCCGGAACGTAGCTGCCGATGTAGGCGAGCAGCGCGATAAGGGCTGTCTGGCGCATATAGGTACTTTTACCGCCCATATTGGGGCCGGTAATGATCAGCATTCTTCGCTGCGGTGACAGGTTTAACGGGTTGGCAATAAAGGGCTCGTTCAGCACCTGCTCAACCACCGGATGGCGGCCTTCGGTAATGCGAATGCCGGGTTTGTCAGTAAAGGCTGGACAGGTGTAGTTCAGCGTATCGGCGCGCTCGGCCAGGTTTACCAGGACATCCAGCTCGGCCAGCGCAGCGGCGCTCAGTTGCAGATCGGCCAGGTGCGGCATCAGGATGTCGAACAGCTCGTCATACAGCTGTTTCTCCAGCGCCAGCGCTTTACCTTTCGACGTGAGCACTTTGTCTTCGTACTCTTTCAGCTCGGGAATAATGTAGCGCTCGGCATTTTTCAGCGTCTGGCGGCGAACGTAGTGAATAGGTGCCAGGTGGCTCTGCCCACGGCTGATCTGGATATAGTACCCGTGTACCGCGTTGTAGCCGACTTTCAGGGTGTCGAGCCCCAGACGTTCACGCTCGCGGATTTCCAGCTTATCCAGATAATCCGTCGCGCCATCGGCCAGCGCACGCCATTCGTCCAGCTCTTCGTTGTAACCCGGCGCAATGACCCCGCCATCTCGCACAAGAACAGGCGGCGCATCAATGATGGCGCGTTCCAGCAGTTCGCGAAGCTCGGTAAATTCCCCCATGGTTTCGCGCAGTTTCTGTACCGGCGCGCTGTCGATCTCTCCCAGCTGAGCGCGCAGTTCCGGCAACTGCTGGAAAGCGTGACGCATACGGGCGAGATCGCGTGGACGCGCGGTACGCAGTGCCAGGCGCGCAAGGATACGCTCAAGGTCACCCACCTGACGCAGCACCGGCTGTAATTCGGTGTAACGATCCTGTAAGGCAGCAATGGTTTGCTGGCGGCCGATTAGCGTGTCGGTATTGCGGATCGGCATATGCAACCAGCGTTTGAGCATACGGCTGCCCATGGGAGTAACCGTGCTGTCGAGAACCGACGCCAGCGTGTTTTCAATCCCGCCAGCGAGGTTCTGAGTGATCTCCAGATTGCGGCGCGTGGCGGCATCCATGATGATGCTGTCCTGCTGACGCTCCATGGTAATTGAACGGATATGCGGCAGGGCGGTACGCTGCGTATCCTTAACGTACTGCAAGAGACAGCCTGCGGCACACAGCCCGCGCGGTGCATTTTCCACACCAAAGCCAATCAAATCGCGCGTGCCAAATTGCAGGTTAAGCTGCTGGCGCGCGGTATCAATTTCGAACTCCCAGAGTGGACGGCGACGCAGGCCGCGGCGACCTTCAATCAGCGCCATCTCGGCGAAATCCTCTGCATAGAGCAGTTCTGCGGGATTGGTTCTCTGTAGCTCAGCCGCCATGGTTTCACGGTCAGCCGGTTCGCTCAGGCGAAAACGACCGGAGCTAATATCCAGCGTGGCGTAGCCAAACCCTTTACCGTCCTGCCAGATCGCCGCCAGCAGGTTATCCTGACGCTCCTGAAGCAGAGCCTCATCGCTGATGGTTCCCGGCGTCACGATGCGCACGACCTTGCGCTCAACGGGGCCTTTCGACGTGGCCGGGTCGCCAATTTGTTCGCAGATAGCGACAGATTCGCCCTGGTTCACCAGCTTCGCCAGATAGTTTTCAACCGCGTGATGCGGGATACCCGCCATCGGAATGGGCTCGCCTGCCGACGCGCCACGTTTCGTCAGTGAAATGTCGAGCAGCTGAGACGCACGTTTCGCATCGTCATAAAAAAGCTCGTAAAAATCGCCCATACGGTAAAACAGGAGAATTTCCGGATGCTGTGCCTTCAGCTTCAGGTACTGCTGCATCATCGGCGTATGTGCGTCGAAATTGTCGATTGTGCTCATGGAGTTATGATATCCATTTCTTTGAAAATATTACGCTTTGAGCGGCTCAATGGCCGATTGTTCCTTCTATTGTCGCATGAAAAAAAGGTGCGGCGCAGAAAAAAGTCACGACTTTACGAGGCATCTTCCGCCATGAGTTCAATGATGATTTTCCCGTGTTCGACGCCTACCCGAACCTGCGAGTTGGTGGTAAATCCCGCTTGTTCAAGCCAGTCGCCTTTAAGGCTCAGCGCTGCGTGTACGCTGTACCGTTTTGGTATTTTCGTTTTACGGTCTTCATGACGTTTTCTGAAGTAACCCACTTTCAAGTGACGATAGGGTTTGGCGATCGCGATTTCTTGCATAAGCGCTCCGGTGAATGCGGTCAAAGGTGGTTATTTATGCCTGTATAAAATACCAGTAAAGCGCGGCGGGGGGCGGGGTAATTCTGGAAGGACGCTTCAGAAAACGGAATGCAATGACTGAAAATGTGCAGATAAAAGGGTATTATAAATGCACTTTATTGTTGAGGGCGGCGTTATGTCCGGTAAACGTATTTCACGAGAAAAAAAGACGATCGCCAGAATGATCGCCCTGTACGAAAACAGGTGTCCGCAAGCCATAAAAGAAGAGGGGCACTATGCGGCGCTCAAGGCTTATGCCGATAAGCGGCTGGATAAATGCGTGTTTGGTGAGGAAAAACCTGCCTGCAAACAGTGCCCGGTGCACTGTTATCAGCCCGCCCGACGGGAAGAGATGAAGCAGGTGATGCGCTGGGCGGGTCCACGTATGTTATGGCGTCATCCGATTCTGACCATCCGTCATCTGATCGACGATCGCCGTCCGGTTCCGCAATTACCGGAAAAGTATCGGCCCAAAAAATAATCGACTCAGCGCCGCAGAGGGCGACAAATCACGCTCAGGGCGACGGCGCTGCACAGCGGAAACACTGCCAGCAACAGCCAGGGGTAAATGGCTTGCGTTGCGGGCACCAGCGCCTTGTCCAGCAGGCCGCCTAACGCTAAATTCCCCGCCAGGACAGCAACGCCGCCAGCGGTTGAAAGCGCGCCATAGTGCGCCCCTAGCGTCGACTCCTCGGCAAAAAGTGGGATCAAATCTTTTGCCGACGGTACCAGCAGCATCTGTCCGAGCGTTAAAAGCGTAACAAGGCTTGCTGACGGCAGCAGGCGCAGCCAGCCTTCCGGCGGCTCTGTCGCGGCAAAGAGCGCCACGCTGGCAAACGCGGCGGAGAGCAGCAAAAAACCTACCGGTAAAATCCTCACCGCGCCAACTTTTCGGGCGAAGCGGGCGAGGGGCAATTGCAGTATGATGATCAGCACCGAGGCCAGCATAAACAGCGGTCCCAGATCTTTTTCATTCCCCCCGGCGCGCTGGATCTCCACCGGCAGCGCCAGATAAAGCTGGTTATAGCTTAACAGCCAGGAGCTGTAGGCAATGATAAAGGCGACGAAACGCGGCTGACGAAAGGTCGTCCACCAGGGCAGAATTTTCAGCGGCTTCGTGCTGTGATGCGCCGCGGGCAGGCAGAAAAAGAGCACCACCAGCGCAACGATAAATATACCTGCACCAGCAAGCGCAACCTGGCGGAAACCCAGACCCGTCAGCAGGGCACCCATCACCGGGCCAAGCACGGCGCCGAGTTCACCGCACACCGCAAACAGCGCAAACCACTCGGCGCGGCTGCGTTTACCCTTCGCCTCGCTTTGCGTTCCCGCTTTGGCCAGCAGGGCTTCTATCGACGGCGAGAACAGCGCGCCGCCGACGCCCGTCAGACAGGCCCCCAGAATGATGGGCCACAGAGACTGGCCGAAGGCCAGCAGCAGATAACCCGCCACACGGACAATGCAGCCGCTGAGGATCACGCTCTTCGCACCATACCGGTCTGAAAGCGCGCCGCCGACAATAAACATCCCCTGCTGGGAAAAGGTGCGCAGCCCCAGCACCAGCCCAATCAGTCCACCGGAGAGCAGCATATCGTCACGTAGAAAGATCGCCAGGAAGGGAACGACCGCGTAAAAGCCGATATTAAACACAAACTGGCTGCCCAGCAGAACGGGCGGCCAGAGGGTGGCGGCAGTGCGAAGAGGCATCTTTTTAACGCATCCCTATACGATAAAATGGATATGCTTTTTGCCGTGATACGGCGAGGTCTCGATTCTGGTTTTCACTCTGAAGACGTCCCAGAGTAACTCCTCGGATAAGATTTCCTGCGGCGTTCCTGTCGCCACAATCTGCCCTTGCTGCATCACAATCAGCGAGTCGCAGAACATGGACGCGTGGTTAAGATCGTGAATAGCGACGATGCTGGTCACCGGCAGCTCACTGATGAGGTGCATCAGTTGCATTTGATGATGAATGTCCAGATGGTTGGTTGGTTCATCCAGCAGGATCTCGGTGGGCGTTTGCGCCAGCGCGCGGGCGATATGTACCCGCTGACGCTCGCCGCCGGATAAGCTCAGCCAGCCCTGTTCGCTGCGATCCAGCATATCCACGCGTTGCAGGGCGGCGGTGACGGTTTCGTCATCCTGCGCGCTCCAGTTCGAGAAGGGAGAATGGTGCGGAATACGCCCCAGTTTGACCACGTCGCGCACGCGCATATTGGCGTCGGTCATTCCGTGCTGTTCAACAAACGCCACGCGGCGCGCCAGCTGCTTTTTGGCAATGCGGGCAATGTTCTTTCCATCCAGCGTCACGCACCCGGCATCCGGGCGACGCAGGCCCGCCAGAATGCGCAACAGCGAAGATTTACCGCAGCCATTAGGGCCAAGCAGACCCACCGTTTCGCCCCGCGCCACCTTTAGCGACACGTTATTAACGATGACTTTTTTGCCTACCTTCCAGGTAATTTTGTCGGCGCAGATGCTCATCACTTATTCCTTGAGCGGTAGATGATCACGGCGAAGAAAGGTACGCCCACCAGTGCGGTAACGACGCCAACCGGCAGGCTTTGCGGGGCAATCAGCATCCGCGAGGCAATGTCGGCCAGCACCATCAGGATCGCCCCTGCCAGCGCACTGGCTATCAGCAGCGTGCGGTGCAGCGGTCCAAACAGGAAACGCATGATGTGTGGAACGACCAGCCCGACAAAACCAATAGACCCCGCCATACTGACGATGGTCGCGGTGATCAGAGCGGTGGTGGTGAACAAGGCAAGGCGCACCCAGGGCACGGCAATGCCCAACGAGGCGGCGGCATCATCACCAAAGGTAAAGGCGTCCAGCGCGCGGGAATAATAAAGACAGATGGCCAGCCCCGTCAGCACCACTACCAGCGCCAGCTGGAATTCAGGCCAGCGTACGCCGCTAAAGCTGCCAAGCAGCCAGAACATTACGTCGCGTGCCTGTTGTGCGCTGGCAGAGGTGCTGATGGTATAGGCGGTAATGGCGTTAAACAACTGGGAGGCCGCCACGCCCGCCAGGATCGTGCGTTCATTGCCGCCGCGCGCACCGTTGGTCAGGAAGGCGACGAAGGCAAACGCTGCAAAAGCACCGGCAAAGGCGCCGGCAGAGAGTGACACCGCGCCGGTGCCAATCCCCAATACGACGACCGACACCGCTCCGGTTGAGGCACCCGCCGACACGCCGAGCACGTAAGGTTCCGCCAGCGCGTTCTTCAGCAGGCTTTGCAGCACGGCCCCGCAGATGGCTAAACCGGCTCCGCAGCAGGCCGCCACCAGCGCGCGGCTGAGACGAAAGTCCCAGATGACACTTTCATAGATACGGTTAAGCGGAACGTCGCTCAGCCCCAGCTTATTGCCAATTGCGTAAAAGACGTTTGAAAGCGGAATCGACAGCTCACCGACGCTCACGCCAAGGCCAATCACCAGAAACAGCAGAACGACGGCAAGCAGAACAGAGGTGGTCAGAAACAGGCCCTGTCGGGCCTGAAGTACGGCTGCCGTCATCAGTTCAGTCCCAGTTTTCTGAGCTGTTCACCGACCTGCTCGGCACCGTAAAGTGTGCGAATCGTCGGGTTCATAGCCTGGCCGTCCATCACGACGATATGGCCTTTTTTGACAGCATCAAGCTGGCTGACAGCGGGATCGCTTTTCAGGAATTTGATTTTTTCTTCCGCGTTGTCCAATGCCCAGCGGTTACGATCCAGGCTGGAAACCACAATCACGTCCGGATTAGCGGCAATAATGCTTTCCCAACCCACGGTCGGCCATTCGGTCTCTGAAGTAATGGCATTATGGCCGCCCAGCACGTTAGCAATAAAGCCGGAGGCGCTGTTTTTGCCGCCTACATAGGCATCAGCCGAAGGCGAGGAGCTTGAGAACCAGAAAACAAAGGAGAGGTCTTGTTTGTTTTTGCCAAATTCCTGACGCAGGTCGGCTTCACGTTTTTTGAAATCAGCGATAACGGCCTGGCCGCGCGCTTCCACGTTGAAAATCTTCGCGAAATCTTCAATCTCTTTATAAAGGTAGGTCATGTCCCACAGCGTCTGACGGCTGCCGTACATGTCCCCTGCGGCTTTTTTAGTGGCGCACATCCCCGGGGATAAATAGCTGTTTACGCCAACGGTGGCCAGGTCTTCGCGTTTTGCGACCTTACTTTCCGGCCCGAGCAGCAGCGGCAGCTGTGCAGGAACAAAATCAGGGTTTTGCGCAAGGATGGATTCAAGCGTCGGAATTTCGACGGTCAGAGTTTTGATTTTTGCATTCTGCTCAGCCAGCTGCGGCAATACTTTGGTCGGCCAGAAGGCGCTGGCTTTCACCTTATCTTCCAGACCCAGCAGAAGCAGGATCTCGACGGTATTCTGACCCAGGGCCACAACGCGTTCCGGCGCTTTGGTAAATGTCTCTTTATACCCGCAGTTTTCTATCGTGAGCGGATACGTGGTAGCCAGAGCGGTGCTCATTGATACAACGGCCAGGCCTAACGCGCAGAGAACCTTTTTCATTAAACGCTACCCTTCATTAAAATTATTTTGATGCAAATGAAACGCATTATTAAGGCGGAATTTTATACAGAGGAAAATATATTGTGTCAACGTGGGACAATTAACCAGCGTGATGAAAGGCGGCGCCCTATACGGCGCCGGAAGAATGGGTTAAAGCAGGCTCTCTTTATCGATTCCCAGACGCTTCATGCGCGAGAGCAGGGTGGTACGCTTCAGCCCCAGGCGTTGCGCTGCGCCTTTCGGTCCGGCGACCACGCCGTTGGTCTCCTTCAGCACTCGCATTATGAGCTGATATTCATCTTCTCCCTCTTTCGCAAGCTCGGTTGCGGCCACGGTCGTTTCAGTGAGCGCAACCTCTGGCAGGGAGAGCTGGAGCACGTTCCCGCGCGTCAGCAGGACCGCGCGCTCAATGACGTTTTCCAGCTCGCGTACGTTCCCCGGCCACTCCATCGCCGAGAGAATGCGTAGCGTGTCGGCAGGAATACTGTCGATATTCCGTCCCATCCGGCGTGCAATTTTCGCGGTAAAGGCTTTCACCAGCAGCGGAATATCTTCCGGGCGCTCGCGCAGCGGCGGCAGGCAGATCGGGAAGACGTTCAGGCGATAGTAAAGATCGCTGCGAAACTCGCGGTCGGCGACCATTTTTTTCAGATCGCGGTTGGTGGCGGCAATCAGACGCACGTCGGTCTGGATCAGCTTGTTGCTGCCGAGGCGCTCAAATTCCTGCTCCTGCAAAACGCGCAGCAGCTTGGGCTGAAGCTCCAGCGGCATATCGCCCACTTCGTCGAGGAATAATGAGCTTTTATCCGCCAGTTCAAAACGGCCCAGACGCTGGCTGCTGGCGCCGGTAAAGGCGCCGCGCTCGTGGCCGAACAGGTCGCTTTCCAGTAACCCCGCAGGCATCGCCGCGCAGTTCATCTTCACCATCCGCCGGCTGTTGCGGTTGCTCAGGTTGTGGATCGCCCGGGCAATGAGCTCCTTTCCTGTACCGGTTTCACCCAGGATCAGCACCGTGCTGTCGCTCTGCGCCACCATTTCCACCTGCTTGAGAACGCTGTACATGGCATCGCTGCGCCCGATGATTTCGCCAAACTCGCTGTCCACGTTGTTGAGCTGTTCGGTCAGCGCCAGGTTTTCGTCCACCAGCCGCTCTTTCAGGCGGTGTATCTCCTGATAGGCGAGGGCGTTATCCAACGCAATGGAGATACGCTCGGCGATCTGGCGCAGCAGCTTCAGGTTGGCGGTGGTAAAGACGGCTTCATCGCACTGCGCCAGTTTGAGCACGCCGAGCATGGTGTTGCCGGACATCAGCGGCAGCAGGCAGAGGGTCTGGATCTTATTGCCCCAGGTGTTGAACAGCATCCGCTCGTAGGGGGCTACCGGATCCTGTTCATTGAGATTGAGCAGCAGGATCTCTTTGCTTTTAAATACCCGCTCGGACAGCGTTCCGGCTTCGTCCACTTCGCTCTGCTCGTGGGCCGGGTTAGCTTCATCAAGATAGTGGGTGGAGTAGATGTTCAGCTTGCCTTTCCGGTTGCCGCGTAGCGCAATGCTGATGGCATCGATTTTGAAATAGTGGTGGATCTCTTTTGACACTTCGCTGACCAGCTCGTCCATGTCCAGGCGGGAGAGCACGGCGTTGGTGATGGCAACCAGAATGCGGAAGTTATCGCGCTCGCGGCTCAGCAGGTCGTAATCCACGTTATTGGTGACGCGGCTTTGGATCTGCTCTGCGACAACGGCCACAATCTGGGTAAAGGTGTGCAGGCGTTCGTACTCCGCCTCGCTCCAGGGCTGGTCGGTATCCCGGATAAACTCGCAGCCGCCAAAAATTTGCCCTTCCACCGCCAGCGGCAGCATGCTGTAGTGGCCGAACGGGTGGTAAATGTTGCATTCTGCCAGCTTCGGCCAGGCCTGACGAAACTGGTCAAAATTGCAGTGCAGCGCTTCCGGGCGGGAGAGAATACGCCGCACCGGACCGTGGGCCAGAAACGTTTCATCTTCATATTCGACGATTTTGCCGTTATCACGCGTTGAGAAATAGCTCGCGCGGTGGGTTGCGCTATGCCAGAGCACAATGGCGGCGCTGTCCGCCAGCGCTGATTGCCTGACCAGCCGCGTCAGAGCATCGCTCAGCGCGCCGAGATCGGGCTGTTGTAAAAGTGTGCGCGTGATGTCAAACAGGCCCTGCTGTCCAAGATCGCTCATCGGTGTATACGGCATTGTTGCTTTCCAATAGAAACTGGCAAAAAGAGACATTCAGCACTGACCGCTTTTGGCGCGGTCTAGCAAATTCGGGGTAACGGTTCAGCGTGCGGCAGATCCAGCGTGCGCTTCACGCCGTAAAGCCCGGTCAGGCGCACCCCTTTGCGCTCAACCACGTCGCCGATGATGGCCGCGTCTTCCCCTAGAGGATGCGCGCGCAGCTCAGCAAGTACGGCTTCCGCCGCCGCGCGTTCCACGCCGATCACCAGCTTGCCTTCGTTGGCAAAGTTAAGCGGGTCTAGCCCTAATAGCTCGCACAGCCCGCGTACGGCGGGCTTAACGGGCAGGCCGCGCTCGGTCAGCTCAATCCCGTAGCCGCTGCTTGCGGCAAATTCGTGTACCACGGCATTCACGCCGCCTCGCGTGGCGTCGCGCAGGGCTTTTACGCCCGGCATGTCGCGCAGCGTCTGGATCAGCGGCGTGAGTACCGCGCAGTCACTGCGCAGTTCGCCATCCAGCCCCAGGCCTTCACGCAGGTTCAGGATGGTTGCCCCGTGGCAGCCCAGCGTGCCGCTGACAATCAGCACGTCTCCTGCGCAAAGCTGCTGTGCGCCCCAGTGAATGTCGGCAGGTATCGCCCCCATTCCGGCGGTGTTAATGAAAAGCTTATCCGCCGCGCCGCGCTGCACCACCTTGGTATCCCCGGTGACGATAGCGATCCCCGCCTCGCGGGCAGCGTGCGCCATGCTGTTGACCACCGCCGTGAGCGTTTCCATTGGTAACCCTTCTTCGAGGATAAACCCGCAGGAGAGGTAGCGGGGGATTGCGCCGCTGACGGCCACGTCGTTTGCCGTGCCGCAGACGGCGAGCTTGCCGATATCGCCGCCCGGGAAGAACAGCGGGTCAATCACATAGCTGTCGGTGGAGAACGCCAGCCTGTCACCGTGTGCGGTGAGGGTTGAGAGCGCGATGCGCGCCTGATCTTCCTGCTCGGCGAGCCAGGGGTTGTTAAAGGCTTCCATAAACAGCTGGTTAATCAGCTGCTGCATTGCCTGTCCACCGCTTCCGTGCGCCATTTCCACCGTGTTCATGCTTCACACTCCTGGTTGCGATAGTGATACCACGCGGCGCATGCCCCTTCGGAAGAGACCATCAGCGCGCCAAACGCGGTTTGCGGGTTACAGGCGTTGCCAAATAACGGGCAGTGATGAGGTTTGCACTTGCCGGTGAGTACGTCGCCACAGCGGGCGCGGGGATCGTCGCACACCTGCTGCGGCTGCGGTCGGAAATGCGCTTCGGCGTCGAAGGCGCGATACGCGGGCGTCAGGTGTACGCCGGATTCGGCAATCAGCCCAAGTCCGCGCCACTCGCTGTCGCCTTCGACGCTAAACACGTCGGCTATTGCCTGCTGCGCCCGTCTGTTACCTGCGTCGGGCACCACGCGGCGATACTGATTTTCCACCGCACTCAGGGCCGCTATTTTCTGCTCAACCAGCATGGCCACGCCTTGCAGTAGATCAAGTGGCTCGAAACCAGCCACCACTAACGGACGATTGTACTGTTCAGCGATAAAACCGTAGGCTTCTGTGCCGATCACCATGCTGACGTGACCCGGCGCCAGAAACGCGTCGATACCGTTATCCGGCGCTTCAAGCAGGCTGCGCAGCGTGGGAATAAGCGTGATGTGCTGGCAGAAAAAGTAAAAGTTAGTGACGTTGCGGGCTTTCGCCTGCTGGAGGGTAATAGCGGTGGCGGGCATGGTGGTTTCAAAACCCAGCCCGAAAAAAACGACCTTACGCTCAGGATTGGCTATCGCCAGCGTCAGGGCATCCATCGGTGAGTAGACGATCCGCACGTCCGCGCCGCGCGCCTTCGCCTGGAGCAGCGAGCCATTTTTTCCCGGCACGCGCATGGCGTCGCCAAAGGTGCAAAAAATCACACCGGGGCGGCTGGCGATGTCGAGACAGCTGTCGATGCGCCCCATCGGCAGCACGCACACCGGGCAGCCGGGGCCGTGGATAAACTCAATGTTCTCCGGCAGCAGCTGGTCGAGGCCAAATTTAAAGATAGCGTGGGTGTGTCCGCCGCACACCTCCATGATCCGCAGCGGTTTTTCTTTCGTGTAGTCCAGCAGGGACGCGCGGGTTTTCAGGCGATCGATAAGCTGCAACACCTGCTCAGGCGCGCGATATTCATCAACGTAACGCATGTGTTATCGTTCCTCTCCATACAGCAGGGCGCCCACGTCCGGCTCGACGTCGAACATATTCTGTAGCGCGTCCAGCGTGTCGCGGGCCTCTTCCTCATTAATCACGCTCATGGCAAAACCCACGTGGACCAGCACCCACTGGCCGAGACGCGGTGCGCCGCGCTTATCATGGCTGCCCACCAGCGTCAGATCGACATCGCGCAGGATGCCGCAGACCTCCACTTTGGCCTGATTGCCGTCGATGGAATGAATTTGTCCGGGGACGCCTATGCACATCGTTCGTTCTCCAGCCAGTTAAGCCAGGCGTCCATCCCGTCGCCGCGCGTGGCGGAAATCAGCAGGATCCCAATGTCCGGGTTCACTTCCCGGGCATATGCAAGGCACTTATCCACGTCGAAATTCAGGTACGGCAGGAGGTCGACCTTGTTCAGCAGCATGAGGGAGGCGGCGGCAAACATATGCGGATATTTCAGCGGCTTGTCTTCCCCTTCGGTCACGGAGAGCACCGCCACTTTATGCCGCTCGCCGAGGTCGAAGCTTGCCGGGCAGACCAGGTTGCCGACGTTTTCAATAAACAGGATGCCGTTATTCGCCAGCGGCAGGCGCGGGACGGCGTCGGCAATCATCTGCGCGTCCAGGTGGCATCCTTTCCCGGTGTTGACCTGAATGGCCGGCGTACCGGTTTCGCGGATGCGCGCGGCGTCGTTTACCGTTTGCTGGTCGCCTTCGATAACGGCGCAGGAGACCTGTTCGTTTAGACGCTTAAGGGTTTCGGTTAGCAGCGTGGTTTTGCCGGAGCCGGGGCTGGAGACCAGGTTCAACACCAGCTGTTCGCGCGCGGCAAAGCGGGCGCGATTGCGGGCGGCGAGCTGGTTATTTTTGTCCAGCACGTTGATCTCCACCTCCAGCATCTGGCGCTGGCTGATGCCCGGCGCGTGCGTACCCGCTTCGCCGTGGCCGTAATGCAGGTCGCCCGCGTCGGAACGCTGCGGCGCAAAAGTGATGCCGGTCAGTGCCGCCGCGGGACGCGGGGCAGGGGAAAAGGGCGCGGAGCGAAACGCGGAGTGGGGACGATGTTCATCCCCTTCTATATACAGGTTGCCTTCAGCGCAACCGCAGGTACTACACATACTTTACTCCTTCTCGATTTCGAGGCGTTGGATCTGCATACCGTCATCCGCCACGATGCGCAGCCCGCTGCTTTGGCACTGCGGACAGCGCTGCACCTTCGATGACAGCAGCGTGACGTACTCCTGACACTGCCCGCACCAGCACTCTGCCTGCTGCTCGTCGATATGCAGCTCGCAGCCTTCCGCCAGCGTGCCGCGGCACACCAGCTCAAAACAGAAGGTGAGGGCGCGGGTCTCGACGCAGGAAAACGCTCCGACCTTCAGCCAGACGCCGGTGACGCGTTTCGCGTGGTTTTGCACTGCCTGCTGTTCGATAAGTTCCAGTGCCCGCTGGCAGAGGGTGATTTCGTGCATGACGCCTCCTTAATGAATTGCCCCTTCAATGCAATAACAGTGCCAGCTTGATTTGCGTTACGGCGTGACGATGTCAACGCTGTCGAAATGACACGTCGACACCGCGGCGGTGACAGTACACATCTCTTTAAAAGTCATCTAAATCAATGAATTAAAAACTGGCACGAAATCTGCTTAACAGCCGCTAACTCCATTAACCGGATACCTTTTATGACTATTTGGGAAATTAGCGAAAAAGCGGATTACATCGCGCAACGTCATCAGCAGCTTCAGGATCAGTGGCACCTTTACTGCAACACTCTGACTCAGGGGATCACCCTGTCAAAAGCCCGCCTGCACCATGCCATGAGCTGCGCGGCGCAGGGGGACATGCGCTTTGTGTTGTTTGGTCACTTCACGATTTTTGTCACCCTGGCGGAGAGCTTCAACAGCCACACCATTGAGTATTACGTTGAGACAAAAGAAGGTGAAAAACAGCGTATTGCGAAAGCTCAACTGATGGCCGACGGCATGGTGGACGGTCACGTCAGCAACCGCGATCGCCAGCAGGTGCTGGAGCACTATCTGGAGAAAATCGCGCCGGTTTATAACGGCCTCTACGCCGCCGTTGAGCACGATCGGCCGATCAACCTGAAACAGCTGATCGACGGAAAATCCTCCGCGAACGTAGCGTGAAAAGCGAGTGTCGAGAAGTGTCGATAAGACAGTTTTTTTCGTCAAAAATGACCATCACCAGAGGATGACCCGGTGAACCGTTTTGTAATTGCTGACTCGACGGTCTGTATTGGCTGTCGGACCTGTGAGGCGGCGTGCTCGGAAACGCACCGCCTGCACGGGCTACAGTCGATGCCGCGTCTGCGCGTCATGCGTAATGAGAAAGAGTCTGCTCCGCAGCTCTGTCACCACTGTGAAGACGCCCCGTGCGCGGGCGTTTGTCCTGTCAATGCCATCACGCGCGTTGACGGCGCGGTACAGCTGAACGAAAGCCTGTGCGTGAGCTGCAAGCTGTGCGGCATAGCCTGTCCGTTCGGTGCCATTGAGTTTTCCGGCAGCCGTCCGCTGCATATTCCGGCGAATGCCAATACCCCAAAAGCGCCGCCTGCGCCACCGGCTCCGGCACGCGTGAGCACGCTGCTGGACTGGGTGCCGGGCATTCGCGCCGTTGCGGTGAAGTGCGACCTGTGCAGCTTCGATGAGCAGGGTCCGGCCTGCGTGCGGACCTGCCCGACCCGGGCGCTGGTCCTGGTCAACATCCGCGACATCGCTCGCACCAGCAAACGCAAGCGCGAGCTAACCATCAATACCGACGTCGGCGATCTTTCGCTACTGCGGGCGCTTAACGAGGGGGCGAAATGAACGCGATAGTGATGATGACCAGCGGCGTGGCCTGGTTTGCCGCCGCCGCTGTCCTTGCGCTGCTCCTCTCCTTCCATAAAACGCTGAGCGGCGCGATCGCCGGTATCGGCGGGGCGGTCGGCAGCCTGATGACGCTGGCGGCGGGCGGCGTTGTCCTGATCGACGGCCAATCCGTCGACACCCTTATCCCGCTAATACACCACGCCGTTGAGCTTACGCCGCTGAACGCCATCTGGCTGATAACCTTTGGCCTGTGCGGGCTGTTTATCAGCCTGTTTAATATCGACTGGCACCGCCATCAGCACACCAAAGCCAACGGCCTGCTGGTTAACCTGTTGATGGCCGCCGCGGTCTGTACCGTTGTCGCCAGCAACCTCGGCGCGCTGGTGGTGATGGCTGAAATCATGGCCCTGTGCGGCATGTTCCTGACCGGATGCAGCGCCTCCGGCAAGCTGTGGTTTGCGCTCGGACGTCTCGGCACGCTGCTGCTGGCGCTGGCCTGCTGGCTGGTGTGGCAGCGTTTCGGCACCCTTGATTTTGCCGCGCTTAACGGACAAATGCTGGGCAATGACGTCTGGCTGTTGGGCGTAGCCGGTTTTGGCCTGCTGTCCGGGATTATCCCACTGCACGGCTGGGTGCCGCAGGCGCATGCCAATGCCTCAGCCCCGGCCGCTGCGCTGTTCTCCACCGTGGTGATGAAGGTCGGTCTGTTCGGCATCCTGACGATAACCCTGACGGGCGGTCAGCCGCCGCTGTGGTGGGGCGTAGCGCTGCTGATTGCGGGGATGATCACCGCATTTGTCGGCGGGCTGTACGCACTGATGGAGCACAACATCCAGCGTCTGCTGGCGTACCACACCCTGGAGAACATCGGGATTATCTTGCTCGGCATCGGCGCGGGCGTCACCGGGCTGGCGCTCAGCCAGCCGACGCTGATTGCCGCCGGGTTTATTGGCGGCCTGTATCACCTTATCAACCACAGCCTGTTTAAAAGCACCCTGTTCCTCGGCGCGGGCAGCGTCTGGTTCCGCACCGGGCACCGCGATATTGAAAAGCTCGGCGGGATTAGCAAAAAAATGCCCGTCATTTCGCTGGCGATGCTGGTCGGGCTGATGGCGATGGCCGCGCTGCCGCCGCTGAACGGCTTTGCCGGGGAGTGGGTTATCTATCAGTCCTTCTTCGCGCTCGGCCAGAGCGAGGCGTTTATCGGGCGTTTACTCGGCCCGCTGCTGGCGGTGGGTCTGGCAATTACCGGGGCACTGGCGGTGATGTGTATGGCGAAGGTTTACGGCGTCACCTTCCTGGGCGCGCCGCGCACCCGCGAAGCGGAAAACGCCTGCTGCGCCCCGGCACTGATGGCCACCAGCGTGGTCGCGCTGGCGCTGTGCTGTATCGCGGGCGGGGTTGCCGCGCCGTGGCTGCTGCCGCTGCTGGGCCACGCCATTCCGCTGCCGCTGGTTACGGCGCATACCGTCGTTTCCCAGCCGATGATGGCGCTGCTGCTGATTGCCGCGCCGCTCCTGCCGTTCGTACTGATGCTGTTCTTCAGACGCGACCGTCTCGCCTCCCGCTCGCGCGGCGCGGCGTGGGCCTGCGGCTACGAACACGAGCAGTCGATGGTCATCACCGCCCACGGTTTCGCCATGCCGGTGAAGGAGAACTTTGCCGCCGTGCTGAAGCTGCGCCACTGGCTGAACCCGGTGGGCTGGGTGCCGGGCTGGCAGGGGGCCGCCGTGCCCGTGCTGTTCCGCCGTCTGGCGCTGATCGAGCTGGCGGTGCTGGTGGTGATTGTCATTTCACGAGGAGCCTGACATGAGTCTGTTACTGGCAATTCTTCAGGCGCTGGTGTTGTTCGCCGCCGCGCCGCTGCTGTCGGGCATTACGCGCGTGGCGCGCGCCCGGCTGCACAATCGTCGCGGGCCTGGCGTGCTCCAGGAGTACCGCGATCTCTTCAAGCTACTCTCCCGTCAGAGCGTCGCGCCGGATGCCGCAGGCTGGGCGTTCCGCCTGACGCCGTTCGTGATGGTCGGCGTGATGCTGACCATCGCCACCGCGCTGCCCGTCGTCACGGTGGGCTCACCCCTGCCCGTGCTTGGCGATCTGATTACGTTGATCTACCTCTTCGCCATCGCGCGTTTCTTCTTTGCGATTGCGGGTCTCGACACCGGCAGCCCGTTTACCGGCATTGGGGCCAGCCGCGAGGCGATGCTCGGCGTGCTGGTTGAGCCGATTCTGCTGCTGGGGCTGTGGGTGGCCGCGCAGGTTGCAGGCTCGACCCACATCAGTTTCATCACCGACACCGTTTACCACTGGCCGGTTTCACGTTCGCTCCCGCTGGTGCTGGCGCTCTGCGCCTGCGCGTTCGCTACGTTTATCGAGATGGGCAAGCTGCCGTTCGATCTCGCGGAAGCGGAGCAGGAATTACAGGAGGGACCACTTACCGAGTACAGCGGCTACGGCTTTGCGGTGCTGAAGTGGGGCATCAGCCTCAAGCAGCTGGTGGTGTTGCAGATGTTCGTCGGCGTTTTCTTCCCGTGGGGGCAGATGACGCACTTCTCTGCGGGCGGACTGCTGCTGGCCGTGGTGGTGGCTGTGCTCAAGCTGCTTATCGGCGTGCTGGTGATTGCTCTGTTTGAAAACAGCATGGCGCGCCTGCGTTTTGTCGAAACGTCACGCATTACCTGGGCCGGTTTTGGTTTTGCATTTTTAGCGTTCGTCTCCTTGCTGGTGGCGTGATTAAAGAGAGTGTTTATGTCTGAAGAAAAGAAAGGTCAGCAGTATCTCGCCGCGTTGCATCAGGCTTTCCCGGGCGTGGTGCTGGAGGAGTCCTGGCAAACCAAAGACCAGATCACCGTCACCATTAAGGTGAACTCTCTGCCGGAAGTGGTGGAGTTTCTCTACTACCAGCAGGGCGGCTGGCTGTCGGTGCTGTTCGGTAACGACGAGCGCCAGCTGTGCGGCAATTATGCGGTGTACTACGTGATGTCGATGGAGCAGGGCGAGAAGTGCTGGCTTACCGTGCGCGTCGAGGTCGACCCGAACAAGCCGGAATACCCGTCCGTAACGCCGCGCGTTCCTGCCGCCGTATGGGGTGAGCGCGAGGTGCGCGACATGTACGGCCTGGTGCCGGTCGGCCTGCCGGACGAGCGTCGTCTGGTGCTGCCGGACGACTGGCCGGATGAACTCTACCCGCTGCGCAAGGACAGCATGGACTACCGCCAGCGCCCGGCCCCGACCACCGACAGCGAAACCTACGAGTTCATCAACGAGCTGGGCAGCAAAAAGAATAACGTGGTGCCGATTGGCCCGCTGCACGTTACCTCCGACGAACCGGGCCACTTCCGCCTGTTCGTTGACGGTGAAAACATCATCGACGCCGACTACCGCCTGTTCTACGTCCACCGCGGCATGGAGAAGCTGGCGGAGACCCGCATGGGCTACAACGAAGTCACGTTCCTCTCTGACCGCGTGTGCGGCATCTGCGGCTTCGCCCACAGCACCGCCTACACCACCTCGGTAGAGAACGGCATGGGGATCGTGGTGCCGGAACGCGCGCAGATGATCCGCGCCATTCTGCTGGAGGTGGAGCGTCTGCACTCACACCTGCTGAACCTCGGCCTGGCCTGTCACTTCGTCGGCTTTGACTCCGGGTTTATGCAGTTCTTCCGCGTGCGCGAAGCATCAATGAAGATGGCGGAGATCCTCACCGGGGCGCGTAAAACCTATGGGCTGAACCTGATCGGCGGGATCCGCCGCGACCTGCTGAAAGACGACATGATCCAGACCCGCCAGCTGGCGCAGCAGATGCGCCGCGACGTGCAGGAGCTGGTAGACATGCTGCTCAGCACGCCCAACATTGAGCAGCGCACCGTCGGCATCGGCCGTCTTGACCCGGAAATTGCCCGTGACTTCAGCAACGTCGGCCCGATGGTACGCGCCAGCGGCCACGCCCGCGACACCCGCGCCGATCACCCGTTCGTCGGCTATGGCCTGCTGCCGATGACCGTGCACAGCGAGCAGGGCTGCGACGTCATCTCGCGCCTGAAGGTGCGCATCAACGAGGTGTTCACCGCGCTGAACATGATCGACTTCGGTCTGGACAACCTGCCAGGCGGCCCGCTGATGGTGGAAGGCTTTACCTACATTCCAAACCGCTTTGCCCTCGGCTTTGCCGAAGCACCGCGCGGGGACGATATCCACTGGAGCATGACCGGCGACAACCAGAAGCTCTACCGCTGGCGCTGCCGCGCGGCGACCTACGCCAACTGGCCAACCCTGCGCTACATGCTGCGCGGTAACACCGTCTCTGACGCGCCGCTGATCATCGGCAGCCTTGACCCGTGCTACTCCTGCACCGACCGCATGACCGTCGTGGACGTGCGCAAGAAGAAAAGCCAGGTGGTGCCGTACAAAGAGCTTGAGCGCTACAGCATCGAGCGTAAGAACTCGCCGCTGAAATAGTTGATGTAGTGCGGTCTGATGCCCTCACCCTGGCCCTCTACCACAGGGAAAGGGAAGCGGAGCCGCACGAAAGCAGGAGCAAACATGTTTACCTTTATCAAAAAAGCGATCAAAACCGGCGTACAGACCAGCAGTTATCCGCTGGAGCCGATCCCGGTGGATAAAAATTTTCGCGGCAAGCCGGAGCATAACCCGCAGCAGTGCATCGGCTGCGCGGCCTGCGTCAACGCCTGCCCGTCGAATGCCTTAACGGTGGAAACGGACCTGAAAACCGGCGAGCTGGCCTGGCAGTTTAACCTCGGGCGCTGCATCTTTTGCGGGCGCTGCGAGGAGGTCTGCCCGACGGTCGCCATTCGCCTGTCTCAGGAGTACGAGCTGGCGGTGTGGAAAAAAGAGGACTTCCTCCAGCAATCGCGCTTTGCGCTGTGCAACTGCCGCGTCTGCAAGCGTCCGTTCGCCGTGCAAAAAGAGATCGACTACGTCATCGCGCTGCTGAAGCACAACGGCGACGTCCGCGCGGAGCATCACCGTGAAAGCTTCGAAACCTGCCCGGAGTGCAAGCGTCAGAAATGCCTGCTGCCGTCTGACCGCATCGATTTAACCCGCCATATGAGAGAGGCCAGCTGATGGAAAACTTACTCGGCCCGCGTGACGCTAACGGCATTCCGGTGCCGCTGACGGTGGAGGAGTCCATCGCCAGCATGAAGGCATCGCTGTTGAAAAAAATCAAACGCTCGGCCTACGTCTATCGCGTGGACTGCGGTGGCTGCAACGGCTGCGAGATCGAAATCTTCGCCACCCTGTCGCCGCTGTTTGACGCCGAACGCTTCGGCATCAAAGTGGTGCCGTCCCCGCGCCACGCGGATATTCTTCTGTTCACCGGCGCGGTCACCCGCGCGATGCGCTCGCCTGCGCTGCGCGCCTGGCAGTCTGCGCCGGATCCAAAAATCTGCATCTCCTACGGCGCCTGCGGCAACAGCGGCGGCATCTTCCACGATCTTTACTGCGTCTGGGGCGGTACCGACAAAATCGTGCCGGTAGACGTTTACATCCCGGGCTGCCCGCCGACGCCCGCCGCCACGCTGTACGGCTTCGCGATGGCGCTCGGGCTGCTGGAGCAGAAGATTCACGCCCGCGAGCCGGGTGAGATCGACAACCAGCCTGCGGCCATTCTGCACCCGGACATGGTGCAGCCCCTGCGGGTGAAGGTCGACCGCACGGCGCGCAGGCTGGCAGGCTACCGCTACGGACGTCAGATTGCCGATGATTATCTGCGCCTGCTGAGTCAGGGCGACCATCAGGTGGCACGCTGGCTGGAAGCGGAAAACGATCCGCGTCTCAATGAGATCGTGGCGAACCTGAACAGTATTGTGGACGAGGCGCGTATCCGATGAGTGAAACGGTGGTGTTCAGCCAGCTGAGCCGTAAGTTTATTGATGAGAACGACGCCACGCCGGATGCGGCGCAGCAGGTGGTCTATTACAGTCTGGCGATTGGGCACCACCTCGGGGTAATCGACTGCCTTGAAACGGCGCTAAGCTGCCCGTGGCCCGAGTACCTGGCGTGGATCGCCACGCTTGAAGAGGGCAGCACGGCGCGGCGCAAAATGGAGGGCGTGCCGAAGTACGGTGAGATCGTTATCGACGCCAACCATATCACGATGCTCGCTAATGCCTTTGACGCTGCGCTGAGCGTACAAACCCCGGGGCAGCAGGCGTGGAGCAAAACGCTGCTCGGCATGCTGCACGATATTCATCAGGAGAGCGCCATCTACCTGATGGTAAGGAGATTACGTGACTGACGTTTTACTGTGTGTCGGCAACAGCATGATGGGCGACGACGGCGCGGGCCCGCTGTTGGCAGAGCTATGCGCGGCAAACCCGCCGGGCGGCTGGATAGTGATTGACGGTGGTAGCTCGCCGGAAAATGACGTGGTCGCCATTCGCGAACTGCGCCCTGACAGGCTATTAATTGTCGATGCTACCGATATGGGGCTCAACCCCGGCGAGCTCCGCCTGATTGACCCGGACGACATTGCCGAGATGTTTATGATGACGACCCACAATATGCCGCTGAATTACCTCGTGGATCAGATCAAGGATGACGTGGGCGAGGTGCTGTTTTTGGGGATTCAGCCGGATATTGTTGGGTTTTATTATCCGATGACGCCGCCGGTAAAAGAGGCGGTGGACGTGGTTTATTCACGGCTTGAAGGGTGGGTTGGGGACGGGGGTTTTTCTCCGCTCTGAGCAGTGCCGGGTGGCGACTTCGCCTTACCCGTCCTACCAAACCCATCACCTCTTCCCGTGGAGAGGGAACGGGTTTAGGGATGACAATCAAAAAAGGGACACATTAGCGTCCCTTTTTTATGCTACTGCTCTTTCATTCCAGGTATCTTTAAACATTATGTTCCCATCACAATATTTCCATTCGATTGACTCATAACGAATTTCAACTTCCTCCATATGTTTGCTTGCCACTCCCAGAGGAAATAATACGGGAGAGATTCTTGTTATTTTTACATTTTCCAGAGTTATGTTAAAATATTCTATCTCTATTCCTGCTTCATTAATCCTGTACATTTTTATTACAGCTTCTTTGAATGTTCTGCCAGTGCATACCCCTCTGAATAAATATGGAGTGATGCGATCAATTTCTTTTTCAAATGTGATAGGGACATGAAGGCGCGTTCCCGTAAGCTTCCCTGTATTATGATCTGTGGGGATCCATACAGAATGATTGAACGATTTAAGCTCAGTTGAGCCCAATCGTGTCGGCATTAAACATTCACCAATTAAAGGTGAATTATTTTCATCTGTAAGCCAAATATGTGCTGGTATAGACATGTTATTTTTTCCTTTCATAAAACATCGAAAAATACAAAACAACTACAACAATTAACCCAACTACTCTCATTGCGACTATTGGGTCATTTATGGTTTTTACAGGAATAAGTGATAATAAAATTATAGCAACTACCGTATAAAATCCTTTCAGCTGTTGCTTGAAATCCTCAAAAATAAGCCTAAATATTTCTTTTAATAATTTTTTCATCGACCAGCCATTTTTTTTAAAGCATCTATTACATCACTATTTGAAGCTGTGCTTATATTCAAATAACCTGCTTTCATAACCATTGGCTCTATTAAGAAATACATCATTTCCAGATTTTCGATATACAATGCATGATAAAACTGTGGGAGGAAATGTTCTAGATTATCTGCACTCATGGCAGCATTTTGAACAATCCCATATGTGCTAAGTGCAAATAGTCCCGTTGTAGTTCGCCCAGCTACTTTTTTCATAATCACACTTCTTATACCTGCATTCATTGCATTGCCGTAACATATGTACTTAACAACTCCGTAAATTAATGCTAATTTTGAGACTTGTATAACTGAATAGTGTGTTGTAGGTGGCACAACTTGTCTAAGAATAATGTTTCTTTCACTTTCATTTTTATTCTTAAGTAACGTCTGAACATATATTAATATCAACCTGAAAATTATATTTCTATGCTTAATAAGTTCATACAAACCTAGTAAAAAACGCTTATCTTCATTTGCAAGCCGTTTACAAACATCTTTATAATTTTCTGTAAAGCAAGAAGTGTAATAAAGTGCTCTCGTTGCACCATCACCGAGATTATTTACATATTCGACAAATCCATCTTTCACACCAGCCATAGCCTTATCTAATCTCACGGCTAATTCTTTGTCGGTTCCAATTTTTTTAATAATATCTTCACTGTAATACATAATGTTTTCCTGTGATTTGATACGTTGATCATCTTATACGTTTTGCTTTGTTGAAAGTGATCACGCTCTCAATTCTTGTAAATAGTAAAAAAGCCACCTTCATATTATCTAAATAATATAGGTGGCTTTAAATGATTAAGCTGGTGAATGTAGTGTTTAATTAATTGCTGTTCATTATTTCTTTCAGATTACTTTCACATTTCAAAAGCGCTTCCAGATTTTCCTCGCGTGTGTGTTGATAAACGTAATTGAGAACAGCCCAAGCATCATATGAAGTGATTTTTTTCGCAAATTTTGTTTCCGGCAGAAGACTGCTCCCTGGGATTGTGACGCGCAGAGTTTTACAATGGTGGTATGTGCGTTTACCAGAAGCAGTAAAATCGGTCTTGTGGGTCTCAAACAGATCTGCAAGCGTACCGCTTTTTTTAGTAACTCTGATCACATCTGAACATGACAAAGGCTTTCGAACTTCTCAAGCGCGCTGCTGACAGTCATTGCCGGGTATTCAACTGGCGTCTGAAATTTTGCTATTTTCCCTACGAAATGGCGATAGACGAATGTTTTACGCCCAGACGGATAGATGCGCACCCCGACCCGTCCTGCGCTTCGTTAGCCGCTTGCATGATAAGCTATGTAAGCGGCGGCTTTAGGGGAAATAAAGGGCCGGGGTGAGGGTAACAGGCTACGCCAGATCCCCTCCATTACTCGCAATCACCTTCTTATACCACCAGAATGATTTCTTGCGCTTGCGATCCAGCGTGCCGTTCCCCGCATCGTCGCGATCAACGTATACGAACCCGTAGCGTTTGCTCATTTCACCGGTAGACGCTGAAACCAGGTCGATACAGCCCCAGGTGGTGTAGCCCATCAGCGGCACGCCGTCCTCAATCGCATCGCCCATCGCGCGGATATGCTCGCGCAGATAGCTGATGCGGTAGTCGTCGTTAATCTCACCGTTTTCATCAATGACATCTTTCGCACCCAGGCCGTTTTCTACCAGGAACAGCGGCTTCTGGTAACGGTCGTACATCATGTTCATGGTGATGCGCAGGCCGAGCGGGTCAATGCCCCAGCCCCATTCGCTCACCTGAATGTGCGGATTACGCAGGGACTTCACGATGTTTGCCGCGCTGGTGTTGCCCGCGTTCATATCCGCCGACGCGCAGCGCGAGGCGTAATAGCTGAACGAGACAAAATCGACGGTGTTTTTCAGCAGCTCGTCATCGCCGGGGTCTTTGACAATGACCACGCCTTTCTCACGGAACACGCGTGCAGAGTAGGCCGGATAGCGGCCGCGTGCCTGCACGTCGATAAAGAACAGGTTCTCGCGGTCTTTCTCCAGCGCCATCCACACGTCTTCCGGTTTGCAGGAGTACGGATAGAAGTTACCGCCCGCCAGCATGCAGCCCACCTGGTTTTCCGGGTTCACCTCGTGGGCAATTTTGGTCGCCAGCGCGCTCGCCACCAGCTCGTGGTGCGCGGCCTGGTATTTCACCTGGTCTTCGTTTTCGCCATCCTCAAACACCAGCCCTGCACCGGAAAACGGGCTGTGCAGCATGATGTTGATTTCGTTAAAAGTAAGCCAGTATTTTACCAGCCCGTTAAACGCCTCGAAGCAGGTGCGGGCGTAGCGGGCGAAGAAATCCACCATCTTACGGTTGCGCCAGGAGCCGTACTCCGTCACCAGGTGCATCGGCACGTCGAAGTGGCAGAGGGTGACAAGCGGCTCGATGTTGTATTTTTTGCACTCCTCGAACACCGCGCGGTAGAAGGCAATGCCTTCCTGATTCGGCAGCGGTTCGTCGCCGTTCGGGTAGAGGCGGCTCCAGGCAATCGAGGTGCGGAACACCGTAAAGCCCATCTCCGCCATCAGGGCGATGTCTTCTTTGTAGCGATGGTAAAAATCAATCGCCTCGTGGCTCGGGTAGAATTCGTCGTCCCGCAACGAAAACCGTTTTTCCTTGCCGACTTTTACCGCCAGACGGTTTGCGCCGTGGGGGATCATATCGACCGTCGTCAGTCCTTTGCCGCCTTCACGGTAAGCCCCTTCACTCTGGTTGGCGGCAAGCGCGCCGCCCCATAAAAATCCTTGTGGAAAAACAGACATTCTTACCTCGCTTTCAGTTTATGCTTCTGCTGCTTTGTTCTGTACCGGTGCGGTTTGTAGGGCGCGCGCTTTTTCGGCTTCGTCTTCTACCGGGATATCCTCAAACCCTAACAGCAGGGTCAGTACAAATGACAGCACCACCGCCAGCCCCATCACGCCAAACACCCAGACGATGGTCATCGGGTTGGCCGGATCGAAGAACTGCACGCTGGTGAACAGCCCCGGCGCCGCCATCGAGTGGCTGGCAAGGCCTGCCATGCCGGCCACCGCACCGCAGATAAAGCCGCTGATCAGGCTCGCAATCAACGGACGCTTCAGGCGTACCGCCACGCCGTACAGGGCCGGTTCAGAGATCCCCGCCATGATGGCGGAGGCCGCCGCGGCCAGCGCCGTCTGGCGCAGCTCCGGGTTTTTCGTTTTCCACGCCACCGCCAGCGATGAGCCGCCGAGCGACAGATTGGCGCCGATTTCCGAGGGCATAACCATCCCTTCTTTGCCCGTTTCGGCAATGGTCTGGATGATGGTTGGGGTAAACACGCGGTGCATGCCGGTCATCACCAGCAGCGGCCACAGCGCGCCCATAATGGCGACGGAGAGCCAGCCCAGATAGCCGTGGATGGTGTAGACCAACGCGGAGATGGCGCTGCCAATCCAGATCCCGAGCGGACCTATCAGCACAATGGCGAGCGGGGCGGCAATCAGCACGATCAGCATCGGCTTCAGGAAGTTTTTGGTCACCGCCGGGGTGATGCGATCCACCCAGCGTTCGATATACGACAGGCACCAGGTCATCACCAGGGCGGGGATAACGGTGTAGGTGTATTTCACCGCCGTGACCGGAATTAAAGCAAATTCTACATGCTCGCCCTGCGCCGCTTTCGCCATCAGCTCAATAAAGCTCGGGTGTACCAGTACCCCCGCGATGGCGATAGCCAGCGACATGTTGGTTTTGAACTTCACCGCCGCGGACGCCGCGACCATCAGCGGCAGGAAGAAGAACGCGCCGTCGCCGATAACGGTCAGGATCGTCAGCGTCGGGTCGCCTTTGCCCAGCACGCCGGTCATCTCAAGGATCATCGCCAGCAGCTTGACCATCGACCCGCCGATGATCGCCGGGATCAGCGGAGACATGGTGCCGATCAGCGCGTCGAGGATCCCGGCGCCAATCCGGCGCAGCGTGAGCTTCTGGGGACCTTCCGGTACGGCAGGTTGCAGGTTAGCGGGAAGCAGGCTTACCACTTCACGGTACGCCTGGGAGACGGTGTTGCCGATGATAACCTGGCACTGGTTGTCGTTGCGCACCACGCCGAGCACGCCGCTGATGCTTTTCAGACGTGCAGCGTCGGTGAGGCTTTCGTCTTTCAGAACGAAGCGCAGGCGCGTCATGCAGTGGGTGACGGCGACGATGTTCTCTTTGCCGCCCAGCGCGCTAACGACGTCGGTCGCCAGCGCAGCGTAATTTTTTGCCATCGGATGTGATCCTGTTATCGTTGTGAGAAGTGTAGGAAACCGGTTTCACATAATCATTATGAGTTTCTACTGATGAAACAAGATCGCTTTGCGTACATTTTTTCGTTTCGTGATGCAGATCGCGTAGGAGTACCAAAAGCGTGATAACGCCGCTGCGACAATTTTTCTGCGGTGAAGTACACTGCGGCTCATCGGTTTTGAATGGAATAACAATATGACCACGATGCTGGAAGTGGCGAAGCGGGCAGGCGTGTCGAAAGCGACGGTCTCCCGGGTGCTGTCGGGGAACGGTTACGTCAGTCAGGAGACCAAAGACCGGGTGTTTCGGGCCATCGAAGAGAGCGGGTATCGCCCCAATCTGCTGGCGCGAAACCTGGCGACTAAACGCACCCAGACCCTGGGGCTGGTGGTGACGAACACCCTGTACCACGGGGTCTACTTTAGCGAGCTGCTGTTTAACGCCGCGCGGATGACGGAAGAGAAGGGGCGTCAGCTGATCCTTGCTGATGGTAAACACAGTGCCGAAGAGGAGCGCGAGGCGATCCAGTACCTGCTGGATATGCGCTGCGACGCGGTGATCATCTATCCACGTTTTCTGAGCGTGGAAGAGCTGGACGAAATTATTGAGAAATGCGAGCAGCCGATTATGGTGCTCAACCGCCGTTTGCGGAAAAACAGCAGTCACTGCGTCTGGTCCGATCATAAAGCGTCGTGTCAGGACGCGGTGGCGCAGCTGATTGCGAAAGGGCACCGGGAGATTGCGTTTATCACCGGTTCGCTGGATTCTCCGACCGGCGTTGAGCGACTGTCCGGTTACAAAGATGCGCTGGCGCAGCACGGTATTGCCCTGCGTGACGAACTGATCGCCGAAGGGAAGTGGAACCCGGCCAGCGGCGCGGCGGCGGTCACTCAACTGCTTGCCCGCGGCGAACCGTTTACCGCGCTGGTAGCGAGTAACGACGATATGGCGATTGGTGCCATCAAGCAGTTGCACGAGAGCGGCGTCGCCGCTCCGGGCGCGGTATCCATCATCGGCTTCGACGACGTGGCGATCGCGCCCTACATTGTCCCGTCCCTCTCCAGCGTGCGTATTCCGGTAACGGAGATGATCCAGGAGACCATCAGCCGTCTGATTTTCATGCTCGACGGCGGTGAGTTTAAGCCTCAGCAAACCTTCTCCGGCGAGCTAATCCTGCGCGACTCCGTCATTGACGGCCCGCATCGCTGACGTCGACATCTGTCATCGTCACTAATGACGATGACAGATCCTTCTCTTTTCCATTTCCCTATAAAATCAATGTATTAAATATTGGCACGGTTTATGAATAACTTCGCGCATAACAGTTATGCCGGAGAAGCAGATGAACCGTTTTATTATGGCCGATGCCAGCAAATGCATTGGCTGCCGAACTTGTGAAGTGGCGTGCGTGGTTTCCCATCAGGCGGAGCAGGACTGCGCCTCTCTCACCCCCGATACCTTCCTGCCGCGCATCCACGTCATTAAAGGCGTGAATATTTCTACCGCCGCTATCTGTCGCCAGTGCGAAGACGCGCCGTGCGCCAACGTCTGTCCGAACGGCGCGATTAAACGCGAGAAAGGTTTTGTGCACGTGATGCAGGAGCGCTGCATCGGGTGTAAAACCTGCGTGGTAGCGTGTCCGTATGGTGCGATGGAGGTGGTCGTTCGCCCTGTGGTGCGTAACAGCGGTATCGGGCTGAGCGTACGCGCGGAAAAAGCTGAAGCCAATAAATGTGACCTCTGCTATCACCGCGACGCCGGTCCGGCATGTATGGAAGCCTGTCCGACGCATGCGCTGGTCTGCGTCGATCGCGACAAGCTCGAAAAGATGAGTGCCGAAAAACGCCGCCGCGCGGCGTTCGACACCTCGTCATCGCTGCTGTTTTAAGCTGCAATGCGCGTTAACGGCGTACAGCTCCGGGTGCGCGGCAAGGTGCAGGGGGTGGGATTTCGTCCCTTCGTCTGGCAGCTTGCGCACCTGCTGGGGCTGGCGGGCGATGTGTGCAATGACGGAGAGGGTGTCCTGGTGCGTCTCGCGGGCAGTGGGGGAGACTTTGCCGCGAGACTGCGCCAGGATTGCCCACCGCTGGCGCGTATCGATCGCATTGAAACGCAGCCGTTCAGCTGGACGACGCTGCCGAATGAGTTTGCCATCCGCCACAGCGTGAGCGGGGCGATGGACACGCAAATCGTCCCGGATGCCGCCACCTGTCCCGCGTGCCTGGCGGAAATGTGCGATCCCCGTGAACGTCGCTACCGCTACCCCTTTATCAACTGTACCCACTGTGGGCCGCGTTTCACCATTATCCGCGCCATGCCGTATGACCGACCGGCCACCTCAATGGCGCCGTTCCCGCTCTGTCCGCCGTGCGAAACGGAATACCGCAATCCCGCTGACCGGCGTTTTCACGCCCAGCCGGTGGCCTGCCCGGACTGTGGGCCACGGCTGGAGTGGCGAGCTGGAGACACGGTTGCCACCCGTGAATCAGCGTTAAGTGCGGCGGTGGAGAGGCTGAAAAACGGCGGGATTGTAGCGGTCAAGGGGCTGGGGGGATTTCACCTGGTCTGCGATGCGCTTAACCCGCAGGCGATTTTGACATTGCGGACACGCAAGCAGCGCCCGACCAAGCCGCTGGCGGTGATGATCCCGCATGCGGACGATCTGCCGGAGGCCATCCAGACGCTGTTACGTTCACCCGCTGCGCCGATTGTGCTGACGCCAAAAGGCTGCCTTCATGCATTTCCTGAGGAGATTGCGCCGGGGCTAAATACGGTCGGCGTGATGTTACCCGCGAACCCGGTCCAGCATTTGCTGATGATGGCGTGCCGGCGTCCGCTGGTGATGACTTCCGGGAACCTCAGCGGCAGACCGCCCGCCATCACCAACCCGCAGGCGCTGGAAGAACTCAGTGACATCGCTGATGGCTTCCTGCTGCACAACCGCGACATCCTGCAACGGATGGATGATTCGGTGATGGATCGGGATGGCGCCATCCTGCGTCGCGCGCGCGGTTTTGTGCCGGATGCCCTCACACTACCCGCCGGATTCCGTGATATCCCTCCCATGCTGTGCACCGGCGCGGAGATGAAAAACACCTTCTGCCTGGTGCGTGGAAACCAGGCCGTGCTGAGCCAGCATTTTGGCGATCTGAGCGACGAGGGCGTAGAGGCACAGTGGCGCAGCGCACTCTCGACGATGCAGGATATCTACGCCCTTCAGCCTGAGCGCGTGGTGTGTGATGCTCATCCGGGCTATCACACCCGACAGTGGGCTCAGGCGCAGGCGCTGCCCGTTGAGACCGTTCTGCATCATCATGCGCATGCGGCAGCGTGTCTGGCGGAAAACGGCTGGCCGCTCGATGGCGGGGATGTTATTGCCCTGACGCTGGACGGGATCGGCATGGGCGAGAACGGCGTGCTGTGGGGCGGTGAGTGTCTGCGGGTGAACTATCGCGACTGCGAACGGCTGGGCGGTCTGCCAGCCGTTGCGCTGCCGGGAGGCGATCTGGCGGCAAAACAGCCGTGGCGCAATTTGCTCGCCCACTGTCTGGCGTTCGTACCTGACTGGCAACAGTACCCGGAAACAGAGGCGGTACAGCGTCAAAACTGGCCGCTGCTGGCAGCGGCAGTGGCACGCGGTATCAATGCGCCGCGGGCGTCGTCCTGTGGTCGTCTGTTTGACGCCGTGGCCTGTGCGCTGGGCATTGAAACGCAACGCTATGAGGGCGAAGCCGCGTGCCGGCTGGAGGCGCTGGCCGAACGCTGCCCGGGCGTCGATCATCCGGTGACGCTACAGGGGGATAACCTTGCGCTGTTCTGGCAACAGTGGCTTGCCTGGCGGGCGGAACCTGACGAGCGCGCCTGGGCCTTTCACGATGCGCTGGCAAAAGGGCTGAGTGAACTGGCGGCAACGCATGCTCGCCGATTGTCGCTCTCTACGGTGTGCTTCAGCGGCGGAGTCCTTCACAACCGCCTGCTGCGCGCGCGCCTTCGTCATTACCTTTCTGATTTTACGCTTCTTTTCCCTTCGCGCCTGCCCGCAGGCGACGGAGCGATCTCCTTCGGGCAGGCGGTGGTTGCTGCCGCCCGATCATGTTCACAAAGGATTTAAAATGTTACGACTTTTACGCAATGAACCTCGTGCAGCGGGCCTGCTGCTGGCTCTGGTGATGGCGAACCTGCTGGCATGGGGGCTGGCATGGCACACCTTTAGCGGCAGCACGGCGCTGATGGCCGCC
This sequence comes from Enterobacter cloacae, assembly GCF_011078175.1. Classification (GTDB taxonomy): domain Bacteria; phylum Pseudomonadota; class Gammaproteobacteria; order Enterobacterales; family Enterobacteriaceae; genus Enterobacter; species Enterobacter cloacae_Q. The sequence continues at coordinate 72,747 of NZ_JAALCJ010000006.1, read as the reverse complement.
AGCCTGCTGGCATGGTGTTACGGTCTGCGTCATGCGGTGGACGCCGACCACATTGCCGCGATTGATACCGTGACGCGTAAGATGATGCAGCAGGGCAAGCGCCCGTCCGGCGTGGGCGCATGGTTTTCCCTCGGACACTCTACCATCGTTGTGCTGGCCTCCATTGCTATCGCCGCTACCGCCACGGCGTTTCAAAAAAACATGGAATGGTTCCACGAAACCGGCAGCCTGATTGGCACCGCCGTCTCCGCCACCTTCCTGCTGGCGATGGCGCTGGTGAATATGGTGATCCTCCGCGGCGTCTGGCGCAGTTTTCAGGCGCTAAAAAACGGCAGGTCCGTGCAGGGCGACATCACGTTGCCTGCACAGGGTGGCGCCATGAACTGGCTGTTCGGCAAAACCTTCCGCCTCGTCAACAGGAGCTGGCAGATGTATCTGGTGGGCTTCCTGTTTGGCCTCGGCTTTGACACGGCCACCGAAATTGGCGTGCTGGGGATCTCCGCCGCCAGCGCCTCCAGCGGGATGTCTGTGTGGTCGATCATGATCTTCCCGGCGCTCTTCGCCAGCGGCATGGCGCTGGTGGATACGCTCGATAACCTGCTGATGGTGGGTGCCTACGGCTGGGCGTTTAACAAGCCGCAGCGCAAGCTGTACTACAATATGACCATCACCGGCACCTCGGTGGTGGTGGCGCTGTTTATCGGCGGGCTGGAAGCGCTGGGTCTGCTGATGGATAAGTTCGCCCTCAGCGGCGGCGTGTGGGATCTGATTGGCGCGGTGAATGATAACCTGGGCGACGCCGGGTTTGTGGTGGTCGGGCTGTTTGTCGCCTGCTGGCTGATCTCGATGGCGAATTACCGCTGGCGGGGCTATGACGCGCTGGTGGTGCGGTCCTGACGCTGAAAGGGTAGCCATAAAAAAAAGCCCCGGGACATCGGGGCGGTGGACAACAGGATCCAAAGGTTAAGTAAGCGTGGCAGTACTTTAGGCCGGGTAAGCGGAGCGCCACCCGGCATGACGAGGGTTAAGCAGGTAACGATTTCAGCAGCGCGAAGGCCTCCTTCATTCTGTCTTCGCTGACCACAAAGGCGCGCATCTGACCGGCAGTATCGGTGCCGCGCGCCACCATGCCCTGAGGCGAAAGGGCAATCTCCCAGTCCAGATCCTGACGCTGCGTTTCACCTGCGAGATGCAGCGGTAGTTCCGGCGTTTTTACCTTCACCAGCATGGCGGGTAATTTCACCGGCGCGTTGCCGCCGAGCAGGTTTTTCGCCAGGAACATGGCGCTTAACTGAATCGGTTGCAGGAACGGCAGCACCTGACCGTTAATTTCCGCGCAGTCGCCCAGGGCATAAATGTCCGGCCGTGTGGTTTGCAGGTAGCTGTCCACCTTCACGCCGCGATTGATCTCTGCGCCCGCGCGGTGCGCCAGCGCGGTTTCCGGGCGCAACCCCGTCGCCGCAATAACCACATCCACTTCCACGCTGCGGTTGCGGTCGAGCGTCGCACAAATGCCGGTTTCGGTTTTACTCAGGCTCTGCAACTGCGATTTCAGCAGCAGATGCACGCCCATGTCGGTCAGACGATGCTGTAAGCGACTGCTAACTTCTGCCGGCATCAGCGCTGACAGAATGCTGGCCGCGTGGTCAACCAGGGTGACGGATTTTCCCGCCCGGCAGAAGTCCATCGCCAGCTCGGTGCCAATCAGCCCGCCGCCGACAATCATCACTCGCGTGGCGTCGCGTAACAGGGTCTCGCTGGCCTGATACTCCTGCTGGCTGTTGAGCGTGACCATCAGCTCGCGGCCCTCAACCGGCGGCACAAACGCCGATGCCCCTGTCGCCAGCACCAGCTTGTCGTACTGCCAGGTTTTATCTTTCGCTTTCACCACGCGGGCGTCGGCGTCGATATCGGTGATCCAGGTGTACGGAAACAGATGCAGGTTAAACTGTTCTGCGAACTCCCCCGCCGTCTGGCGGGTGAGATCGTCGGCGCGCTGATTCTGGCTAATGACGTGGCTTAAATCAGGCTTGTTGTACTCGTCCATGCTGTCGGCGGCGATCACCGTCAACGGCACGTTAGCATCCTGTTTGCGAATATTTTTCACCAGCTGGCGGGCGGCAAAGCCCGAGCCGATAATGACGATGCCGTGGCTCATTTTGCCTCCGTTGCCAGTTCATCAAAGACGTCTTTCCCGAGGGAACATTCCGGGCAGAGGAAATTGTCCGGCACCTCGCTCCACGGCGTGCCCGGTGCGACATCCTGCAACGGCTCGCCCAGTTCAGGATCGTAAATCCACTGGCAGACGCTGCACTGCATGCACGGGCCGAGATCGGCAGCGGCAGGGGCGGCTTCTTCGACGGACTCAGTCGCAACAGCCGCGGCGGGTGCGGTCTCCGGCAGCGGCGCAAGCGCCCACTGGCGGGCGATGTCGCGACCGTGCTGGCGACAGATTTCCAGCGCGTCGAGATCCGGACGCCATTTCGCCTTCAGGCTCAGGGACATCTCAAAACCGGCATCCTGTAAACGGGTGGAGAGACGGTCTACCGCGCCGCCGCTCCAGCCGTGTGAACCAAAGGCGCTGGCGCGTTTGTTACGGAAGCGCAGGCCGGTCATCTCTTCCACCAGACCAGCAATTTTCGGCATCATCACGTTATTCATGGTGGAGGTCCCCACCAGCACGCCTTTAGAGCGGAAGACGTTGGTCAATACCTCATTCTTATCACTGCGCGCCACGTTGAAGATTTTCACCGCCACGTTCGGGTCCACTTCGTTGATGCCCTGGGCAATGGCGTCTGCCATCATGCGGGTGTTGTTGGACATGGTGTCGTAGAAGATGGTGATGCGGTCTTCCTGATAATCCGCCGCCCACTTCAGGTACAGCTCGACGATCTGGGTAGGATTTTCACGCCATACCACGCCGTGGGAGGTGGCAATCATATCCACCGGCAGGTTGAAGCCGAGGATCTCGGTGATTTTTGGCGTCACCAGACGGCTGAACGGGGTGAGAATGTTAGCGTAGTAGCGCTGGCACTGTTCGAACAGCTCGGTCTGATCCACTTCGTCATTGAACAGGCGTTCGTCACAGTAGTGCTGGCCGAAGGCGTCGTTGCTGAACAGCACCGCGTCACCGGTCATGTAGGTCATCATGCTGTCCGGCCAGTGCAGCATTGGGGTTTCCACGAAGATTAGCTGTTTGCCGTTGCCGATATCCAGCGTGTCGCCGGTTTTCACGGTGTGGAAGTTCCACTCCGGATGGTGGTGGTGGCCGTTGATGGAGTCAATGGCGTTGGTGGTGCAGTAGATCGGGGTATCCGGAATGTAAGACATCAGCTCGGTCAGTGCTCCGGCGTGATCCTCTTCCGCATGATTGATAATGATGTAGTCGATGTCGTTCAGATCGATTTCGCTGCGCAGGTTCTGCACGAACTCGCGGCTGAATTTGTGATCGACGGTATCGATCAGAACGTTTTTACCTTCGCGGATAAGATAGCTGTTATAGCTGCTGCCGCGCAGCGTTTTATATTCCGTCCCGTGGAAATCGCGCACTTCCCAGTCACGTTGACCAACCCAATGAATGTTATTTTTAACCAGAATAGACATAGCAACCTCAACGTAATACAGCGTTTTCAAATAAGATGGTTTGCATATATCAAGTTGCGTGCCAACTTTTTAAATTATTGAAAATAATGGAATTATATTTTCATTATCCACAATGGGTAGTCATTTTGACTATCTTAAAAATTGTCAATATGACACTATGCATAGTCAAAATGACAGTGAGGCAAAGATGAGCTTTTCCGTAGACGTGCTGGCGAAGATCGCCATAGAACTGCAAACCGGTATTGGTCATCAGGACCGCTTCCAACGGCTGATCTCCACGTTGCGCCACGTGCTGGATTGCGATGCGTCGGCGCTGCTGCGTTACGAAGGGCGGCAGTTTATTCCGCTGGCCATCGACGGGCTGGCGAAGGACGTACTAGGACGGCGCTTTACGCTGGAGGGCCACCCGCGTCTGGAAACCATCGCCCGCGCGGGGGACGTGGTGCGTTTCCCGGCGGACAGCGATCTGCCCGACCCGTACGACGGCCTGATCCCCGGGCAGGAGAGCCTGAAGGTGCACGCCTGTATTGGCCTGCCGTTATTTGCCGGGCAGAACCTGATTGGCGCATTAACCCTTGATGGCATGTCGCCGGATCAGTTCGACACCTTTAGCGACGAAGAGCTACGGTTAATTGCTGCGCTGGCGGCCGGGGCGCTGAACAACGCGCTGCTGATAGAACAGCTTGAGAGCCAGAACATCCTTCCCGGTAGCCCGACGGTGTTTGAGCCGGTGGCGCACACCCAGATGATCGGCCTTTCGCCGGGCATGGAACAGCTCAAAAAAGAGATTGAGATTGTCGCCGCGTCTGATTTGAACGTGCTGATCTTCGGTGAAACCGGCACCGGTAAAGAACTGGTGGCGAAAGCGATCCATGAAGCCTCGCCTCGTGCGGTGAACCCGCTGGTGTACCTCAACTGCGCGGCGTTGCCGGAAAGCGTGGCGGAAAGTGAGCTGTTCGGACACGTCAAAGGGGCGTTTACCGGGGCGATCAGCAACCGCAGCGGCAAATTTGAAATGGCCGATAACGGCACGCTGTTCCTTGATGAAATTGGCGAGCTTTCCCTTTCGCTCCAGGCCAAACTGCTACGGGTGTTGCAGTATGGCGATATTCAACGCGTGGGGGACGATCGCAGCTTACGCGTGGATGTGCGCGTGCTGGCGGCGACGAACCGCGATCTGCGCGAAGAAGTGCTGGCGGGCCATTTCCGTGCCGATTTGTTCCACCGGCTGAGCGTGTTCCCGCTCACGGTGCCGCCGCTGCGCGAGCGGGGCGATGACGTGGTGCTGCTGGCGGGCTTTTTCTGCGAACAGTGTCGGCTCAAAATGGGGCTTTCCCGCGTGGTGCTAAGCCCTGGCGCGAGGACGCACCTGCTGAGCTACGGCTGGCCAGGTAACGTGCGTGAACTGGAACATGCGATCCACCGTGCGGTGGTGCTGGCGCGGGCAACGCGTACGGGGGATGAAGTGGTTATTCATGCGCGCCATTTCGCGCTGCATGAGGAAACGACGCCGTCCGCGAAGCCGGTGATACCTGAGAGCGTGACCGAAAACCTGCGCGAGGCGACGGATGCGTTTCAGCGCCAGATGATTACCCGCGCGCTGGAGCAGAATAACCGCAGCTGGGCGGCGTGCGCGCGGGCGCTGGAGATGGACGTTGCCAACCTCCACAGGCTGGCGAAACGTCTGGGGCTGAAGGGTTAAATAATTCCCGCCTGGTAGAAGTCTTGCAGGTTGATCGCGCCGCACAGCCTGCCATGCTCGTCCACCACTGGCGCGGCGGTGATTTTGCGCTTCATCAGCACCTCTTTGGCTTCTATGGCGCGGCTGTCGGCATTCAGCGTCAGCCCGCCTTTGGTCATTGCTTCGGATACCCTCGCCTCCAGCTTGCCGCTGCCCACCAGCCAGCGGCGCAGGTCGCCGTCGGTGAAGACGCCCTTCACCTGGTGGTCGTTATCGCATACCGCCACCAGCCCCAGCCCGGTGCGGCTCAACTCCAGCATGGCGTCCATCACGCTGGTGTCGAGTTTGACCTGAGGAATGGCATCGTCCGTACGCATCAGGTGGTGAACCTTGTTAAGCAGACGTGCCCCAAGCGCGCCCGCAGGATGGGAGCGGGCAAAATCTTCCTCACTAAAGCCGCGCGCCTGCATCACCGCCATCGCCAGGGCGTCGCCCATCATCAGCGTGTTGACGGTGCTGGAAGTCGGTGCGAGGTGCATCGGGCAGGCTTCACGCTCAACGGAAATGTCCAGCGTTGCTTTCGCGGCCAGCGCCAGCGGCGAGCGGGACTTTCCGGTCATTGCTAACAGGGCTACCGATTTTTCTTGCAGGCGAGGGATGATGAGATCCAGCTCTTTGGCTGAACCGGAGTAGGAGATAAACAGCATCACGTCGCGGCTTTCGATCATCCCCAGATCGCCATGCAGCGCTTCGGCAGGATGAACGAAGAATGCCGGGGTGCCAGTGCTGGCAAGCGTCGCGGCAATCTTCTTGCCGATATGACCGGATTTACCGATACCCGCCACAATCACTTTGCCCTCACAGTGGATAATGGTGTTGGCTGCACGAACAAAATCCTCACCCAGACGCTCCGGCAGGTGGCTGGCTTCCTGTAGCTCCAGCAGAAGGGTCTGACGGCCTGCGTTTAACAGAAAATCACTCATTTTTCTCTCCGGTTACGATCGTTCCGATCCCCCGCTCCAACAGAAGGGGCGCTCATCATAATGCATTCTCCCTGCGCCGACCGTGGTCAATGATAAAGATTTTGCTTATGGCCACATAACCGCTTCCTTGAGGTGTTGCGGATGCTTTACCATACTGGGTTCTTAACCGAACTCGTTAAATGGATGCCACATGTTCAAGCGTCGTTATGCAGCGCTGTTACCTGCGCTTATTCTCCTGTCCGCCTGTAGTAGCAAACCCAAGACTGAAGCCGTTCAGCAAACGGCGGGCGCGCCTTCCGGCGGGTTCCTGCTAGAGCCGCAGCACAATATGATGCAGATGGGCGGTGACTTCGCGAACAACCCTGCGGCCGAACAGTTCATCGATAAAATGGTGAGCAAACACGGTTTTGACCGCCAGCAGCTGCATGCCATTTTGTCTCAGGCGAAGCGTCTGGACTACGTGCTGCGCCTGATGGACAGGCAGGCGCCGACGGCCCAGGTGCCGACCGGGCCAAACGGCGCGTGGCTGCGCTACCGCAAACAGTTTATTACCCCGGACAACGTGCAAAACGGCGTGGCGTTCTGGAATCAGTATGAAGACGCCCTGAACCGCGCGTGGCAGGTCTATGGTGTTCCGCCTGAAATCATTGTCGGGATTATCGGCGTGGAAACACGCTGGGGGCGCGTGATGGGCAAAACCCGCATCCTTGATGCGCTGGCGACGCTTTCCTTTAACTACCCGCGCCGCGCCGACTATTTCTCTTCCGAACTGGAAACTTTCCTGCTGATGGCGCGAGACGAACAGGACGATCCGTTAGATCTGAAAGGGTCGTTCGCCGGTGCGATGGGCTACGGCCAGTTTATGCCATCCTCCTATAAGCAGTATGCGGTAGATTTTAACGGGGATGGCCACATCAACCTGTGGGATCCCGAAGATGCCATTGGCAGCGTGGCGAACTACTTCAAAGCGCACGGCTGGACGCCGGGCGGCCAGGTGGCGGTGCAGGCGAACGGCGAGGCGTTTGGTCTGGAAAACGGATTTAAAACCAAATACAGCGTGGCGCAGCTGGCAGCGGCAGGCTTAACGCCGTCGCAGCCGCTGGGTAATGTTGACCAGGTGAGCCTGCTGCGTCTGGATGTCGGGACCGGTTATCAGTACTGGTTCGGGCTGCCAAACTTCTACACCATTACCCGCTACAACCACAGCACGCACTATGCGATGGCGGTATGGCAGCTGGGGCTGGCGGTCTCTCAGGCGCGTGTACCAGCAGCGTCACCGTTTAGCCAGTAAGTCCCCTTATTCTTCCCTCTCCCTGTGGGAGAGGGCTGGGCTGGGGTGAGGGCACCCGCCCGCACCTGTTTCCCGCAGAAACATTTCGCCACACTCCCATTTCACTCCCGCCGTTTACATCTTAATTGTCTTTCATTATTGTTATGTTATAACATTAATTTGAATTGAGATATCCATGTCCCTGTTTTCTCTCTCATCCCCGGTTCGGCTGCTGCTGGCGCTGGTGCTCATTCTGTTTCTCTGCCTGGCCGTGCGCTGGGCGGTGGCGTTGTCATGATCGTGATGAATGACCTGGTGGCAGGGTACGATCGCCAGCCCGTAACGCGCGCGCTGTCCGGCGTGATTGAACGCGGGAGCATGACCGCCATCGTCGGGGCCAACGGCTGCGGCAAATCCACGCTGCTGAAAACGCTCGCCGGCTTTATTCCGCCCGTCAGCGGTACCTTTCGCTGGCAGGGAAGACGTCCGGTGGTGGGCTGGCTGGCGCAGCGTCACGCGCTGGAGGCGCAATTTCCTCTGACCGTGCAGGACGTAGTGAGCATGGGCTGCTGGCCAGCAATCTCGTTGTTTGCCGGTTTTCGTCGGGATACCCGCATGCGCATTGCCGGCGCGCTGGAGCGCGTGGGGCTGGAGTCCATGGCGTTCTCCACCATTGATGAACTTTCCGGCGGCCAGTTTCAGCGCATGCTGTTTGCCCGCGTTTTGGTGCAGCAGGCGCCGCTGGTGATGCTGGATGAGCCTTTCACCGGCGTCGATGAAGCGACCTGCAACGTGCTGATGGATCTGATGCTGGAGATGTATATGCAGGGGCAGACCCTGCTGGCGGTACTGCACGACAGCGAACGCGTCTCGCGCCACTTCCCACAAACGTTGCGGCTGGACGCTGATATGCCGCACTGGAAAACCGAGCGGGTGAGGGTGGCATGATCTGGCATCTCTTCTTCCAGCCGTTTATTGAGTACGGCTTTATGCGGCGCGCGCTGGTGGTTTGCCTGGCGCTCTCCGTCAGCACCACTGCGCTGGGCGTATTTCTTCAGCTGCGTCGGATGAGCCTGATGGGGGACGCCCTTTCTCACGCCATTTTACCGGGTGTCGCGGTGGGCTATCTGCTCAGCGGGATGTCGCTGCTGGCAATGACTGTCGGCGGGTTTATTGCCGGGATCGCCGTGGCGCTGGTGGCCGGGCTGGTCAGCCGCCGCACGCCGCTTAAAGAAGACGCCAGCTTTGCCGGATTCTATCTTGGCTCGCTGGCGCTGGGCGTCACGCTGGTGTCGCTGCGCGGTTCAAATGTCGATCTGCTTCATCTTCTGTTTGGCTCCATTCTTGCCGTGGATAGCGCGTCAGCCCTGTTCGTGACGGGCGTTTGCATGTTCACGCTCCTCACGCTGGCGATTTTTTATCGGGGGCTGGTCAGCGAAGCGTTTGATACCGCGTGGTTGCAGGTGAACGCGCGCTGGCTGCCCGGGATGTTACACGGTCTGTTTCTGGCGCTGCTGGTGCTCAACCTGGTAGCCGGTTTTCAGGTGCTCGGCACGTTGATGGCCGTCGGGCTGATGATGTTACCCGCCGTGGCGGCACGCTGCTGGGTGCGCACGCTGCCAGGGTTGCTTTTGGTGGCGGGTATCAGCGGTATTTTTTGCGCGTGGCTGGGCTTAAGCCTTTCCTGGGCAGTGAGTCTGCCCGCCGGACCCTCCATTGTGCTGACCGCCAGCGCATTGTTCTTTATTTCAGTTTTATTTGGCACGCGCAGCAGGCTGGCGGATAGTCTGCGAGCGCTTATTTAACGCAAGGGGAAACGATGAAACGTACAGGATTAGCCGTGGCGCTAGCGCTCGGCATGATGACGCACGGGGTAATGGCGAAAACGCTCAATGTGGTGACCAGCTTTTCCATCCTGGGGGACATTACGCAGCAGGTCGGCGGCGACCGCGTGAAGGTGACAACGCTGGTGGGGCCAGACGGTGATCCCCATACCTTCGAACCCTCGCCTAAAGACAGCGCGGCGCTGAGCAAAGCTGACGTGGTGGTGGTCAATGGACTGGGGCTGGAGGGCTGGCTCGACCGTCTGGTGAAAGCCTCCGGATTCAAAGGCCAGCTGGTGGTTGCTTCGGACGGCGTGAAAACGCACACGCTGGAAGAGGACGGTAAAACCGTGACCGATCCGCACGCGTGGAACAGCGCGGCGAACGGCGCACTGTATGCGCAAAATATTCTCTCAGGGCTGGTGAAAGCCGATCCTGAAGATAAAGCTGCGCTTGAGGCTTCCAGTCAACCCTATATTGCGCAGCTCTCTCAGCTTGACGGTTGGGCTAAAAAGCGTTTCAGCGACATCCCACAGGCGAAGCGCAAAGTGTTGACCAGCCACGATGCCTTCGGCTATTTCAGCCGCGCCTACGGCGTGACGTTTATAGCGCCGCAGGGGCTGTCGTCTGAGAGCGAAGCCAGTGCGGCGCAGGTAGCCGAAATCATCAATCAGATTAAAGCTGACGGCGTGAAAACCTGGTTTATGGAAAACCAGCTCGATCCGCGCCTGGTGAAGCAGATTGCCACCGCCACGGGCGCCCAGCCGGGCGGTGAACTCTACCCGGAAGCGCTGTCCGCGAAGGGCGGCGTGGCGGACACCTACGTCAAGGCGTTTCGCCACAATGTGGACACCCTCGCTAACAGCATGAAATAAGCGTCTCTCTGGCCGGTGCGCCCGCATCGGCTTTTTTCTGAAGCCCCCTCGTAAAACCCGACGCGCATCCCCATATTTGATGAGAAAGTGCTATCTTGTGCTGCATGTTTTACTAAGGCCTGGAGCGAGAATGACTGACCATGAATTGATGCAGCTAAGCGAAGTAGTAGGGCTGGCGTTGAAACAGCGCGGCGCGACTCTCACGACCGCAGAATCCTGCACCGGCGGCTGGGTGGCGAAAGCAATTACCGATATTGCGGGCAGTTCCGCCTGGTTTGAACGCGGCTTTGTGACCTACAGTAACGAGGCTAAAGCGCAGATGATTGGCGTGCGTGAAGCCACGCTTGAGCTGCATGGCGCGGTCAGCGAGCCGGTGGTGATCGAGATGGCGATTGGCGCGCTGAAAGAGGCGCGCGCAGATTACGCTATCTCCATCAGCGGTATCGCGGGGCCGGACGGCGGCAGCGACGTGAAGCCTGTCGGCACCGTCTGGTTTGGCTTTGCCACCTCAAAAGGTGAAGGGATCACCCGCCGGGAATGCTTCAGCGGCGATCGCGAAAGCGTGCGTCGTCAGGCAACGGAATACGCGTTAAACACGCTCTGGCAACAATTTCTACAAAATACTTGATACTGTATGACTATACAGTATAATTGCCTCAACAGAACAGAAGTCCATGGTGAAGCGCAGTTGCTTCTCCCGGCATGACAGGAGTAATAATGGCTATCGACGAAAACAAACAGAAAGCGTTGGCGGCAGCACTGGGTCAGATCGAAAAGCAATTCGGTAAAGGCTCCATCATGCGCCTGGGTGAAGACCGTTCCATGGATGTGGAAACTATCTCCACTGGTTCGCTTTCTCTTGATATCGCACTGGGTGCTGGCGGTTTGCCGATGGGCCGTATCGTAGAAATCTACGGTCCGGAATCTTCGGGTAAAACCACCCTGACGTTGCAGGTTGTTGCGGCGGCACAGCGCGAAGGTAAAACCTGTGCGTTTATCGATGCCGAGCACGCGCTGGACCCGGTCTATGCCCGTAAACTGGGCGTTGATATCGACAACCTGCTGTGCTCCCAGCCGGACACCGGCGAGCAGGCACTGGAAATTTGTGACGCGCTGGCGCGCTCAGGTGCGGTTGACGTGATCATCGTCGACTCCGTTGCGGCGCTGACGCCTAAAGCGGAAATCGAAGGTGAAATCGGTGACTCTCACATGGGCCTCGCGGCACGTATGATGAGCCAGGCGATGCGTAAGCTGGCGGGTAACCTGAAACAGTCCAACACGCTGCTGATCTTCATCAACCAGATCCGTATGAAAATTGGTGTAATGTTCGGTAACCCGGAAACCACCACCGGCGGTAACGCTCTGAAATTCTACGCTTCTGTCCGTCTGGATATCCGCCGTATCGGCGCGGTGAAAGAGGGGGATAACGTGGTCGGTAGCGAAACCCGCGTGAAGGTGGTGAAGAACAAAATCGCAGCACCATTCAAACAGGCTGAGTTCCAGATCCTTTACGGCGAAGGTATCAACTTCCTCGGCGAGCTGGTTGACCTGGGCGTGAAAGAGAAGCTGATTGAAAAAGCGGGCGCATGGTACAGCTACAACGGTGACAAGATTGGTCAGGGTAAAGCGAATGCTATCTCCTGGCTGAAAGAGAACCCGGCGGCGGCGAAAGAGATTGAGAAGAAGGTGCGTGAACTCCTGCTGAACAACCAGGACTCTAAACCTGATTTCGTGGTCGACGGCGCGGATGCTGAAGAAACCAACGAAGACTTTTAATCCTCTCGGATAAAAATGAAGGGCTGCTGATGCGGCCCTTTTTGCATTTCTGAATCGAAGGTTTTTTTATGAGTGAACCGACATCACGCCGACCCGCCTACTCACGCTTGCTGGATCGGGCCGTGCGTATTCTTGCCGTGCGTGACCATAGCGAACAGGAGCTGCGGCGGAAACTGTCAGCGCCCGTTATGAGCAAAAACGGTCCGGAAGACATTGATGCTACCGCGGAAGATTATGACCGTGTGGTTGCCTGGTGCTATGAGCATCACTATCTGGATGACGGACGTTTTGCCGCTCGCTTTCTCGCCAGCCGTGGTCGTAAAGGCTATGGACCAGCGCGTATCCGTCAGGAGCTGAACCAGAAGGGCGTAGCCCGTGAATCGATTGAAAAAGCCATGCGCGAAAGTGAAATCGACTGGTGCGAACTGGCGCGTGAGCAGGCGGTACGAAAATACGGTGAGCCGCTGCCGCGTGAATTTTCAGAAAAAGTCAAAATCCAGCGCTTTTTGCTCTACCGCGGCTTCCTGATGGAAGATATTCAGGATATCTGGCGTAATTTTACCGATTGAACGCATGCGGGATTTTACTTCCCACTAAAGAAAACTTATCTTATTCCCACTTTTTCCAGTAGCTGGTCCGTCCAACTGTTTACAGATACAGATCTGCTGCGACATTTCGTTAGCTTGATTTCAGGATAATTATGAGCAAGAGCACCGCTGAGATCCGTCAGGCGTTTCTCGATTTTTTCCATAGTAAGGGACACCAGGTTGTTGCCAGCAGCTCCCTGGTACCGAACAATGACCCGACTCTGCTGTTTACCAACGCCGGGATGAACCAGTTCAAGGACGTGTTCCTTGGTCTCGACAAGCGTAATTATTCCCGCGCCACAACCTCACAGCGTTGCGTGCGTGCGGGCGGTAAACACAACGATCTGGAAAACGTCGGTTACACCGCGCGCCACCACACCTTCTTCGAAATGCTGGGTAACTTCAGCTTCGGCGACTATTTCAAACACGATGCCATTCAGTACGCGTGGGAACTGCTGACCGGTGAAAATTGGTTCAATCTGCCGAAAGAACGTCTGTGGGTGACCGTGTACGAAACCGATGACGAAGCGTTCGACATCTGGGAAAAAGAAGTGGGTATCCCTCGCGAACGTATCATCCGTATCGGTGACAACAAAGGCGCACCTTACGCGTCTGATAACTTCTGGCAGATGGGCGACACCGGGCCGTGCGGTCCGTGCACCGAGATCTTCTACGATCACGGCGACCATATCTGGGGCGGCCCTCCGGGAAGCGCGGAAGAAGATGGCGATCGCTACATTGAGATCTGGAACATCGTCTTCATGCAGTTCAACCGTCAGGCCGACGGCACCATGGAGCCGCTGCCAAAACCGTCCGTAGATACCGGTATGGGCCTTGAGCGTATCGCGGCCGTTCTGCAACACGTTAACTCCAACTATGAGATTGACCTGTTCAGTACCCTGATCAAAGCCGTTGCTGAGGTAACGGGCGCAACCGATCTGAGCAACAAATCACTGCGCGTTATCGCAGACCATATTCGTTCCTGTGCGTTCCTGATTGCCGATGGCGTTATCCCGTCGAATGAAAACCGTGGCTACGTGCTGCGTCGTATCATTCGTCGTGCGATCCGCCATGGCAACATGCTGGGCGCGAAGGACACCTTCTTCTATAAGCTTGTTGGGCCGCTGATTGGCGTGATGGGTTCTGCCGGCGACGAGCTGAAGCGCCAGCAGGCGCAGGTTGAGCAGGTTCTGAAAACTGAAGAAGAGCAGTTTGCTCGTACGCTGGAGCGCGGTCTGGCGCTGCTGGACGACGAGCTGGCGAAGCTTAAGGGCGACACGCTGGATGGCGAAACCGCTTTCCGCCTGTACGACACCTACGGCTTCCCGGTTGACCTGACGGCGGACGTTTGCCGTGAGCGCAACATCAAAGTTGACGAAGCGGGCTTTGAAGCCGCGATGGAAGAACAGCGTCGTCGTGCGCGTGAATCCAGCGGTTTCGGGGCAGACTACAACGCGATGATCCGCGTTGATAGCGCGTCTGAATTTAAAGGCTACGACGCACTGGAACTGACCGGCAAAGTGACCGCCCTGTTTGTTGACGGTAAAGCCGTAGACAGCATCAGTGCAGGTCAGGATGCGGTTGTCATTCTGGACAAAACGCCGTTCTATGCGGAATCCGGCGGCCAGGTTGGCGATAAAGGCGAACTGAAAGGCAATGGTTTCAGCTTCAGCGTAAGCGACACCCAGAAATTCGGTCAGGCGATTGGTCACCAGGGCAAACTGGTTTCCGGTTCGCTGAACGTGGGCGAGGGCGTGGAGGCTAATGTTGATGAAGCACGCCGTGCGCGCATTCGTCTGAACCACTCTGCAACTCACCTCATGCATGCTGCCCTGCGCGACGTGCTGGGGACTCACGTTGCACAGAAAGGTTCTCTGGTTAACGACAAAGTGCTGCGTTTCGACTTCTCGCACTTTGAAGCGATGAAACCGTCTGAAATCCGTGCGGTGGAAGACCTGGTGAATGCCCAGATCCGCCGTAACCTGCCGATCGAAACCCACGTTATGGATCTCGAGGACGCGAAGAAGAAAGGTGCGATGGCGCTGTTTGGCGAGAAATACGACGACCGCGTTCGCGTGCTGAGCATGGGCGATTTCTCTACCGAACTGTGTGGCGGTACTCATGCATCCCGCACCGGTGACATCGGCTTGTTCCGCATCGTTTCCGAATCCGGTACGGCGGCAGGCGTGCGTCGTATTGAGGCGGTGACCGGAGAAGGCGCAATCGCCAGCCTGCATGCGCAGAGCGACCAGCTGCACGAAATCGCGCAGCTGCTGAAAGGCGATAGCCAGAACCTGGGCGAGAAAGTGCGTGTTGCGCTGGATCGTACCCGTCAGCTGGAAAAAGAACTCCAGCAGCTGAAAGAACAGGCTGCTGCGCAGGAGAGCGCAAACCTCTCCAGCAAAGCGGTAGACATTAAGGGCGTTAAACTGCTGGTCAGCGATCTGGCGGGCGTTGAGCCTAAGATGCTGCGTACGATGGTCGACGATCTGAAGAACCAGCTTGGTTCAACGGTTATCGTGCTGGCAACGGTCGCAGAGGGTAAGGTTTCTCTGATTGCGGGCGTCTCTAAGGATGTGACGGATCGTGTCAAAGCAGGGGAACTGATTGGCATGGTCGCCCAGCAGGTGGGTGGCAAAGGTGGCGGTCGTCCGGACATGGCGCAAGCCGGTGGTACGGATGCGGCGGCACTTCCCGCGGCATTAGCCAGCGTTGAAAGCTGGGTAAGCGCGAAACTGTAATAACTACAAAGCACAAGCAGACGCCATAGCGGTAACGTTATGGCGTCTTGTTCACTGCGCTATCGATAACGATAAAGTCAGGTTGAGTTTGTGTATATCGGCTAAACTTACGTTTAACAGAATGTGATGCCGTGACTGCTTACACATTACGTGTTTGTCATCGCTTACTTTTTGGCGTTATATGATGGATAATGCCGGGATACAAGAGACCCGACTCTTTTAATCTTTCAAGGAGCAAAGAATGCTGATTCTGACTCGTCGAGTTGGTGAGACCCTCATGATTGGGGATGAGGTCACCGTGACAGTTTTAGGGGTAAAGGGTAACCAGGTACGTATTGGTGTTAACGCTCCTAAAGAAGTATCTGTCCACCGTGAAGAGATCTACCAGCGTATCCAGGCTGAAAAATCCCAGCAGTCCAGTTACTAATATTGTCGCGTCTCGCTGTCGGGCGAGACGCAACCCTCCTGCTATTTTTCCTGCATAAAGTTACCGCTCTATTTCAAACGCTTCGTTTTTGACCACTCTCATCATCTTATCTCATGTGAATGACGTGCTTCTCTCAATTGATTTCTGTGAAGATGCCTGCAAAATCCGCTTATAAAACACTCTCTTTGCAGCTTTTACATGCGAATTGAGTGCGAATTGTGCAAACGAAAAAAGCATGTGGAAAATTGTTTGACTTATAAGTCCCAGAAAGTAATATATGCGCCACGCAGCGACGAGAAGCTCTTAACGAGTTGCTCGAAGCACTTGAAAGAGGCGTTGTGTGGTGAGGTGGCCGAGAGGCTGAAGGCGCTCCCCTGCTAAGGGAGTATGCGGTCAAAAGCTGCATCCGGGGTTCGAATCCCCGCCTCACCGCCATTTTGCATCCGTAGCTCAGCTGGATAGAGTACTCGGCTACGAACCGAGCGGTCGGAGGTTCGAATCCTCCCGGATGCACCATCTTATTACTTCATATTGCTTTCGAAGTGATATGAATATCGAGCAGTACAGTAGTAAATCCCGATGCATCCGTAGCTCAGCTGGATAGAGTACTCGGCTACGAACCGAGCGGTCGGAGGTTCGAATCCTCCCGGATGCACCATATTCTCCGAGATAACAGCGATGCTGTTGTTTCAAGGTCTGCGAGTTAATCGCAAGCACCAGGGAGGATAACGTTGCTTTAGCAACGGCCCGAAGGGCGAGGCGCAGCCGAGTAATCCTCCCGGATGCACCATCTTATTACTTCATATTGCTTTCGAAGTGATATGAATATTAAGCAGTACAGTAGTAAATCCCGATGCATCCGTAGCTCAGCTGGATAGAGTACTCGGCTACGAACCGAGCGGTCGGAGGTTCGAATCCTCCCGGATGCACCATATTCTCCGAGATAACAGCGATGCTGTTGTTTCAAGGTCTGCGAGTCAATTGCAAGCACCAGGGAGGATAACGTTGCTTTAGCAACGGCCCGAAGGGCGAGGCGCAGCCGAGTAATCCTCCCGGATGCACCATCTTCTCCTTCTTTGTTTATTCCTTCGACGTTCCGTCAGCAATCACACTCTCTGTCAGCGACAAAAATCCCCTTTTACGATAAAGTAATGCTTTGTTAATCGTTTAGCGAGAGCACGATGTACGCACAGTATGACGGTTTGATCTTCGACATGGACGGCACCCTCCTGGATACCGAACCCACGCATCGTCAGGCCTGGACCGACGTCCTGGACCGTTACGGCATGCGTTTCGATTTGCAGGCGATGATTGCCCTCAACGGATCGCCCACCTGGCGTATCGCACAGGCCGTGATTGAGCTGAATCAGGCCGATCTCGACCCGCATCAGCTCGCGCGTGAAAAAACCGACGCGGTAAAAGCCATACTATTAGACACCGTGCAGCCTTTACCACTCATTGACGTCGTCAAAGCGTGGCACGGGCGTCGTCCTATGTCTGTCGGTACGGGCAGCGAGAGCGCGATTGCTGAAGCGCTACTCAACCACCTTGGCCTGCGCCACTATTTTTCTGCCGTCGTTGCTGCCGATCATGTTAAACATCACAAACCCGCACCGGATACCTTCCTGCTCTGTGCAGAATTAATGGGTGTTCCACCTGCAAAATGCGTGGTGTTTGAAGATGCTGATTTTGGCATTCAGGCCGCGCGTGATGCCGGAATGGCAGCGGTGGACGTTCGCTTACTGTGAGTGACGCGCTGTCACTCACTTCATTATTCGCCAGCAGTTTTTTAAGCTCCACCCTCTTACCGGGGAATTCGGAAGTGGTGCTGGTGGCGATGCTGTTGTCCGGCGTGAGTCAGCCCTGGTTGCTGGTCTTAATAGCAACAATGGGTAATAGCCTTGGAGGGCTGACTAACGTTATTCTTGGACGTTTCTTTCCGCTACGCGAAAAATCTCGCTGGCAGGAAAAGGCAGTGGGCTGGCTAAAACGCTATGGCGCTGCCACGCTGTTATTAAGCTGGATGCCTGTAATAGGCGATTTACTGTGTCTGCTGGCGGGATGGATGCGCATCTCCTGGGGACCGGTGCTCTTTTTTTTGTGCCTTGGCAAGGCGTTACGCTATGTTTTACTGGCATGGGTAACACTACAGGGTATGACGTGGTGGCACTAATTGGTGGAATGAATTCGCGACCTTCAATCGTCAACCATTACAATTATGCTGAGTGACAATTTTTTGACAGGCGGGAGGTCAAATTGATCCCGGACGTATCACAGGCGTTGGCCTGGCTGGAAAATCACCCTCAGGCACTGAAGGGGATTCAGCGTGGGCTTGAACGCGAAACGCTGCGCGTAAATGCGGATGGTAGCTTAGCGACAACGGGGCACCCGAAGACGTTAGGCTCGGCGCTGACACATAAATGGATCACAACCGATTTCGCCGAAGCGCTGCTGGAGTTCATCACGCCAGTAGACGGTGATATTGATCATATGCTGACGATCATGCGCGATGTGCATCGCTTCACCGCCCGTAACCTCGGCGATGAGCGTATGTGGCCGCTCAGCATGCCGTGCTATATCGAGCAGGGGCAGGATATCGAGCTGGCGCAGTACGGTACCTCGAATATCGGTCGGCTGAAAACGCTGTACCGCGAAGGCCTGAAAAATCGCTACGGCGCATTGATGCAGACGATCTCGGGTGTGCACTACAATTTCTCTTTGCCGATGGCGTTCTGGCAGGCGAAATGCGGTGAAACGGATAAAGAAGCAATCTCCGCGGGCTACTTCCGCCTGATCCGCAATTACTACCGTTTTGGCTGGGTAATTCCGTATCTGTTCGGCGCGTCGCCGGCCATCTGTTCATCTTTCCTGCAAGGGAAACCGACCACGCTGCCGTTCGAGAAGACCGAGTGTGGCATGTATTACCTGCCGTACGCGACCTCCCTGCGCCTGAGCGACCTTGGCTATACCAATAAATCGCAAAGCAATCTTGGAATTACGTTTAACGATCTGCATGAGTATGTGGCAGGCTTGAAGCGGGCGATAAAGACCCCGTCGGAAGAGTACGAAAAAATCGGCCTCGAAAAAGACGGTAAACGCCTGCAAATTAACAGCAACGTGTTGCAGATTGAAAATGAACTGTATGCACCGATTCGTCCGAAGCGCGTGACGCGCAGCGGTGAAACGCCGTCGGATGCGCTACAGCGCGGCGGGATCGAATATATTGAAGTGCGTTCGCTGGATATCAACCCGTTCTCACCGATTGGCGTTGATGAGCAGCAGGTTCGCTTCCTCGACCTGTTTATGGTCTGGTGCGTACTGGCGGATGCGCCGGAAATGAGCTCCGACGAACTGCTCTGTACCCGTACCAACTGGAATCGCGTGATTCTGGAAGGGCGCAAGCCGGGCCTGACGTTAGGTATTGGCTGTGAAACGGCCCAGTTCCCGCTGGCTAAAGTGGGGAAAGATCTGTTCCACGATCTGAAGCGCGTTGCCCAGACGCTGGATAGCGTCTACGGCGGCGAAGCTTACCAGAAGGTCTGCGATGAACTGGTTGAAAGCTTTGATAACCCGGAACTGACATTCTCAGCTCGTATTCTGCGTTCTATGATTGAGCAGGGAATCGGTGGCACAGGGCGTTCACTTTCAGCAGCGTACCGTGAGATGCTGATACAGGAACCATTAGAGATCCTGAGCGAAGCGGACTTTGAAGCAGAACGGGATGCGTCCGTTGCGCGTCAGAAAGAGGTCGAAGCGGCGGATACGGAGTCGTTTGAGGCGTTTCTGGCAAAGCAGGCCTGAACCAAAAGAAAAAGGCCACATCGCTGTGGCCAAAATATACATCTCTGAATTCAGGGATGATGATAACAAATGCGCGTCTTTCATATATTCAGACGCGCATTCTTTAGAAGAGTTCAGTTTATTTTTAAAAAAATCACTATCGGAGGTGACGTATGCCGTTATTAGATAGCTTTACTGTCGACCATACCCGTATGGAAGCACCAGCAGTCCGCGTGGCGAAGACCATGAACACGCCGCACGGCGACACGATCACCGTTTTCGACCTGCGCTTCTGCGTGCCGAACAAAGAAGTGATGCCAGAGAAAGGTATTCACACGCTGGAACACCTGTTCGCCGGATTCATGCGCGACCACCTGAACGGCAACGGCGTTGAGATCATCGATATCTCCCCGATGGGTTGCCGTACCGGTTTCTACATGAGCCTGATCGGTCAGCCGGAAGAGAAACGCGTTGCAGACGCGTGGAAAGCGGCCATGGAAGACGTGCTGAAGGTGAAAGAGCAGAATCAGATCCCAGAGCTGAACGTTTACCAGTGCGGCACTTACCAGATGCACTCTCTGGAAGAAGCGCAGGACATCGCACGTCACATCATCGAGCGTGATGTTCGCGTAAACAGCAACGACGAGCTGGCCCTGCCAAAAGAAAAACTTCAGGAACTGCACATTTAGTACCGTGCCTGTGGATGCCCGGTGGCGCTTCGCTGACCGGGCCTACGATCCTGATGACGATAACCACCACCTTCTCCTTTACCCATCGCCCGCTTGTGCCGTTTTCGCATGATTATGTTCATGGCGACAGCGAGCCGTGGCATCAGCACGACTGCGCGCAGCTTCTGCACATCCTTACCGGTGTCGTGCGGGTGGATACCGCATCCGGCTGCTGGGTGGTGCCACCCGGTCGCGGCGTCTGGCTACCTGCGGGTACGCAGCACGCCCTGCGCATGACTGGCAGCGTTGCTGCCCGCACGCTGTTTATCGATCCGCTGGCGCGCGCCGATCTCCCGGCGACCTGCCAGATAGTGCAGATCTCTCCTCTGCTGCGCGAGTTGATCCTCACATCCCTTACGCTTCCTGCATCTTACGCACCCGGAAGCCGCGATGAACGTGTCTATGAGCTGATCCTCGATGAAATTCGCCTTATGCAGGTACTGCCGTTTCACCTGCCCGAGCCGGAAAGCGAAGCGCTGCGCCATCTTTGTCGGCAGATTCGCGAGATCCCGGAAGAAAGCTGGAGCAGCGCGCAGGCCGCGGGCATTATGGGAATGAGCGAACGCACGCTGAACCGCCATTTCCAGCAGCAGACAGGCCTGAGCTACGGCGAATGGGTGAGAAGGGCGCGACTGCTGGAGGCCTTAGTGCGGCTGGCACAGGGCCAGCCGGTATTACGCGTGGCGCTGGATCTGGGTTATGACAGCCACAGCGCCTTTACGGCAATGTTTCGCCGGGTAATGGGCGTCACGCCCAGCGAATATTTTAAGAACAACTGACCGCGTTAAAAAGCGCCTGAATCGACGCGCGCGCCACGTCGCTGTCAATGCCCACGCCCCAGCGGCTGGTCCCGTCCTGGAACAGGCAGCGGATATAGGCCACCGAGCGGCTGTCGCTGCGTTCGCCTAACGTATGCTCGTGATAATCCTTAATCACAAACGGCGCGTTGATCCAGCGGCTTAAGCCGTGCGCGGCGGCGGAGAGCAGACCGTTTCCCTGGCCCTCCAGC
Source organism: Enterobacter cloacae (assembly GCF_011078175.1). Lineage (GTDB taxonomy): Bacteria > Pseudomonadota > Gammaproteobacteria > Enterobacterales > Enterobacteriaceae > Enterobacter > Enterobacter cloacae_Q. Next base: position 51,464 of record NZ_JAALCJ010000006.1, on the reverse strand, counting down.
TGGCGAGTGCCCCCTTGCATGGCGACGCTTGCCGTCAGCCGCAGCTGGCCGTCATGCTGGCTGTCGCTGCGGTACGATTGCAGCGCAAACGCCGGGCTAGCCACCAGGCCGTAGCGGGCGCGGAACAGCTGCCAGAGCGCATTCTGCGTCATCTCTTTTCCATGGTTATCCGTTTCCTGCTGCACGTGCTGGCTAAAATCCTGTTGCAGGGCGCGAGGCAATTTCAGGCCGTGGTTTTGCTCAATAAGCCAGGCGCTTCCGCTTTTTCCTGACTGGCTGTTCACGCGGATCACCGCTTCATAGGTACAGCCAATATCCTGCGGGTCGACGGGCAGGTAGGGCATCTCCCAGCGTTCGCCAGGCTTACGGGCATCGAAACCTTTCTTGATGGCATCCTGGTGCGAGCCGGAGAAGGCGGTGTAGGCCAGCCGACCGGCCCACGGATGGCGTGGATGGACGGGCAGCTGATTGCAGATCTCTACCGTTTCAACCACCCGATTCATATCGCTGAAATCCAGATTCGGGCTAATGCCCTGGCTGTAGAGGTTCATTGCCAGCGTTACCAGGCAGACGTTGCCCGTACGCTCACCGTTACCAAACAGGCAGCCCTCCACGCGGTCTGCGCCCGCCATGACGGCCAGCTCCGCGCTGGCGACGCCGGTACCGCGGTCGTTATGCGGATGCACGCTGATGCAGACGTCGCTGCGACGGCTGAAGTGGCGGCAGAAATACTCGATCTGATCGGCATAGACGTTCGGCGTGCTCACTTCGACGGTGGCAGGTAAGTTGATCACCATAGGCCGTTCGTCGCACGGCTGCCAGATCTCCGCCACGGCTTCACAAATCTCCAGCGCGAACTCCGGTTCGGTAAAGCAGAAGGTTTCCGGGGAGTACTCGTACTGCCAGCGGGTGTCAGGGTTCTCTTCACACCGCTGACGAATCAGGCGCGTCGCGCGCGTCGCCAGCGCGACGATTTGCGCTTTCTCCATGCCGAATACCAGACGGCGGAACAGCGGGGCGGTAGCGTTATACAGGTGAACGGTGGCCTGCTTCGCGCCGCGAAGTGATTCGAAGGTGCGATGGATGAGATCCTCCCTCGCCTGCGTTAATACCTGAATGGTGACGTCATCCGGGACGCGATTCTCCTCAATCAGCTGACGCACAAAATTAAAGTCCGTCTGCGAGGCGGACGGGAAGGCGACTTCTATTTCTTTAAACCCGCAGTTCAGCAGCAGATCCCAGAATTGCAGCTTGCGCGCGCTGTCCATCGGCTCGGCCAGCGCCTGGTTACCGTCGCGTAAGTCTGTCGAGAGCCAGCGCGGGGCGCGGGTGATAATCTGCTCCGGCCAGCGGCGGTCGGGCAACGAAAGGGTGGGGTAAGGCTGGTATTTATCGGCGGGTGTGTTCAGCATGGTGCGCTCCTGTTGTCTTTTCACTATCGTGAATCGATTTCAGGTGCGCTGCTTTATCGGAACTGACAATTGCTGTCGCGTTTCGGACAAGGGTGGCGATTGTTGCCCGGTGGCGGCTACGCCTTACCGGGCAACCCGTGCACAGATCTAGTGCGCCCCACCGCCCCCGCTACCGGCCCCAAACGGTGGTTTGGCAAACCACACCAGCCCCAGCAGGACGATAAAGATCCCCGCCGATATCCAGAAAATCTCGTTTGCCGAGATAATCAGCCCCTGGTTGGTGATTTGCTGGGCAAGCCAGCCGGACGCCTGCTGCTCCGTCATCCCCATCCCCTCCAGCTGGCTATACATCTGCTGAGCGTTAGGGTTGAACGGGTTCACCGCTTCGGTTAGCTGGGCATGATGCATTGATTCCCGGTTGGTCCACAGCGTAGTGGTGATTGACGTCCCGATGGAGCCCGCCAGCGTACGGGTAAAGTTCGACAGGCTCGATGCCGCCGCCATCCGCTCAGGCGGCAAGCCGGAAAGCGTAATGGTGGTCAGCGGCATAAAGAAGCACGCCACGGCGAAGCCCTGAATAAACTGCGGCCACGCGGAGGCGCCAAAGTCCATTCCCGGTTCGAACGTATACGCGCGCCAGTAGAAGCACACGGCGTACATGATGAAGCTGAACGTCACCAGCCTGCGCATGTCGAGCTTATGGGCGAAACGGCCAATAATCGGCGACAGCAGAACCGGAATTAACCCCACCGGCGCGGAGGCCAGCCCCGCCCAGGTTGCGGTATAGCCGTACACCTCCTGCAACAGCTGCGGCAGCAGAACAATCGCGCCGAAGTAGAGCATGTAGGCGAGGCTGATACACAGGCAGCCGATGGTGAAGTTTCGCGATTTAAATAGCGAGAGGTCGACTATCGGATTATCGTCCGTCAGCTCCCAGACAATCAGGAAGCTGATGGCAACCACGGCCACCACCGTCAGCACGATGATTTCCGTAGAGGCGAACCAGTCCAGCTCTTTGCCGCGGTCGAGCATGATTTGCAGGCTGCCGATGCCGACAACCAGCAGCGCCAGTCCGATGCCGTCGATCCGCCGCTGTTCGGTCCGCGTTTCGCGACCGCGCAGAGACTGTAGCGTCATCAGCACCACCAGCGCACCGATGGGCACGTTGATGAAGAAGATCCAGCCCCAGTGATAGTTATCGCTGATATAGCCGCCGAGGATGGGTCCGCAAATCGGAGCGACGATCACCGTCATCGACCACAGCGCGAGCGCGATGGAGCGCTTGGCGGGGGGATAGTTGTTCAGCAGCAAACTCTGCGACAGCGGAATCAACGGCCCGGCGACAATCCCCTGGATGACGCGGAAGAAAATCAGCATCGTCAGGCTGCTGGACATGCCGCAGGCCCAGGAGGCCAGCACGAACAGGATCGTCGACCAGAGGAACAGCTTCACTTCACCGACGCGCTTCGCCAGCCAGCCGGTGATGGGAATGGAGATGGCGTTCGCCACCCCGAACGAGGTAATGACCCAGGTCCCCTGACTTAGCGATGAGCCAAGGTTCCCGGCGATCGTAGGGATCGCCACGTTTGCGATGGTGGAGTCCAGCACCTGCATGAATGTCGCCAGCGACAGCGCAATGGTCATAATGACCAGCTGCGCCCCCTCCAGCGGTTTTTGCGGCTTTTGCTGTTGCATAACGCTCACCTTCGGCTTAACCGGCGTTTGCCTTCACGATGTCATCGATCAGCTTATTGACCGGATCGAGGCTAATTTCACGGGCGTTACTTTCATAAGCTGGCGTACTGCGCACCTGGCTTGCGAGGATCTGACCGTCGCGGTTGGCGGTATCGACCGTCACCAGCGTGGAAAGGCCAATTCGCAGCGGATGGTCCGCCAGCTGCTTCGGATCCAGCTCGATACGCACAGGCAAGCGCTGTACCACTTTGATCCAGTTGCCGGTGGCGTTCTGCGCAGGCAGCAGGCTGAACGCGCTGCCGGTCCCCATGTCCAGACCGACCACTTTCCCGGTGTACTTGACGTCATCGCCGTAAATATCGCTGACCACGGTCGCGGTCTGGCCGATACGCATATGCGCCAGCTGGGTCTCTTTGAAGTTGGCGTCAACCCACAGATTGTTCGCCGGAACGACCGCCATCAGCGGCGTGGTAGTGCTAATCTGCGCCCCTGGCTGTACGGAACGACGGGAAACGTAGCCGGTCATCGGGCTGACGATTTTGGTACGTTGCAGGGCAAGCCATGCGTTACGCACTTCGGTCGCCGCCTGTTTCACCGCTGGCTGGTTTTCCAGAGAGGTGCCCAACACCATCGCCTGGTTGGCGTTGTACTGTTGGATCGCCACGTCCAGCTGCGCCTGTGCGCTGGCCACCGCGTCGCGGGCGTGCTGCAACTCTTCACGACCAATCAGGTTGGCGGTGCCGAGAGGAACACGACGATTGAGGTCGCTCTGCGCCTGCGCCAGGGCCGTTTTCTGCACGTCGATATTGGCCTGAAGCTGCTTGCTGTTGATCATCAGCTGGCGGGTCTGGCGAACGCTGGAGGCTAGCGCCGTCTGTGCTTTTTCAAACGCCTGTTGGGCGTCGGTCGGGTCGAGCGTGACCAGCACGTCGCCTTTTTTCACAAAGTCGGTGTTATCAGCCCAGACTTTCGTCACGCTGCCTGACACCTGGGCCATGATTTGAACCTGATTCCCTGCCACGTATGCATCGTCTGTCTCTTCAACATGACGCAAGACTAAAAACCAATAGATCCCATATGCCACGGCAATAATAATAAAGAGCAAGGTCAGCAGAATAAGGGCGCTCTTACGTTTGCCCTTTTTGTTGACCGGTTGCTGCGGGGGGGTGTTCTCCGCATTTGCGCTCATTGTTGTTCTCCACGATCTTTTTATTTTCACATCGGCTGAGCCGACCTGTTGTCAGAAAGGCCAGCAGTTTCACGTGCTGGCCTGTCAGTTTTTCTTTTAGCAATCTGGAATGTTGAGCGGATCGTCGCGTTAGCGCAGCGCCTCAAGGATGACGCCATCTTCATCCATCTGGTCCAGACGGGTGAGCAGCTTGCGAGTAATGTGCTCAAGCTGGTCGCGCTCGGCGGTGCTGAGGGCAGACCAGAGCTGGTGCAGGCAGTTGTGCTGCGGTGGCAGCACTTCGCGCAGGAATTCGTGACCTTTCTCGGTCAGTTGCAGATGCAGGCAGCGGCGATCGTTATCGCTTTCACGGCGTTCGATCCAGCCGCGCTTTTCCAGCTCATCTGCAATACGGGTCGCATTGGTACGGGAAGAGCCCAGCGCGCAGCTCAGTTCAGACGGCTGAATGCTGTGATTTTCCTGAGACTCCAGCGTAATCAACGCCATAAACAACGTCTCGTTAATCCCTTGCGCTTTCAGCATCTTGTTACGATTTTCCAGCAGCTTACCCTGCATGTGCATGCACAGGCGGGTCAGCAGGATTTCCTGATAGGGGAAGTCCTCATGACGACTGGCGCGGAACTTAAGCATTTGTTCAATGGGCGTAAACGAACTATCCATTTTGGGCATAACCTCATTAATTACAGCCGATATAGTAACGATAGTGACAAATAATGTAAATGAATTATTTGTGCGGTTATATCCGCCAAACGTATGTCACCATCAGAAAGCGCCGGGTAAATCCGTGACCCGGTAAGCACAGAGAGCGTGGGGTGTGTACCCGCGAAAGAGGGGATGTGAGGACAGGGGTCTGAACTATTCATGCCGGTAGTAAATATGTCACCCACAGTAAAATTTCTGGGATAAATGATTACCGTTACCTTAACAGATGCAGGCCCCCTTTACACCCCAGGGGGCCAAAGCAATGTAAAACTTAGTGAATTGCGTCCTGACGGTGATAGCCGCGCCACCATACCAGCAGATTTATCGCCGCGACGATGGCACCGATGGCGCACACGCCCGTCCAGCCCGCATGCTGCCATGCGGATGCTGAGATTAGCGAGCCCGCCGCGCCGCCGATAAAGTAGCTGGTCATGTACCCGGCCGTCAGACGGTTACGGGCATCCGGCTTCACGCGGTAAATCACGGTCTGGTTGGTGATGTGCACGCCCTGCACGGTGAGGTCAAGCACCAGAATACCGACAATCAGCGCCAGCACGGAGACGTGTCCGTACCAGATGGCCGCCCAGGAGAGCAGGAGTAAAACCAGCCCGGCAGAGGTGGTCATATGAGATTTACCTTTGTCGGCCAGCCCTCCGGCCGGGCGCGCGCCCAGTGCGCCAGCCGCGCCTGCCAGCCCGAACAGGCCAATCACCCCTTCTGAGTAATTAAACGGCGGTGCGGCAAGCAGAAACGCCATCGACGTCCATAAGATGCTGAAGTTGGCGAAGGTGAGACACCCCAGAATGGCGCGCGTGCGCAGGAGTTTATCCCGCGTGAAGAGACTGAAAACGGAGGCGAGGAGCTGCGGATAGTTCAGGTGATTTTCCTGCTTCACCTTCGGCAGGCCGCGCCACAGGGCCAGCGCCATGATAACCATCAGCACGCTCGCCACCCAGTAAACGGTACGCCATCCGCCGAGGCTCGCCAGCAGTCCGGCAACGGTTCGCGCCAGCAGGATGCCCAGCAGCAGGCCGCTCATGATGGTCCCGACCACTTTGCCGCGTTTTTCCGGGGAAGCCAGCGTCGCAGCGAGGGGAACTAGAATCTGCGCCACCACCGAGAACAGCCCCGTCAGCGCGGTGCCAATAATCATCATCGTTAACGACTGGCTGCTGGCAGTGATCAACATCCCGCCGGCCGCCAGCAGCGTCATGGAGACGATAAGCATCCGGCGCTCAAACATATCGCCTAATGGCACCAGAAACAGCAGCCCAGCCGCATAGCCGAGCTGTGCGGCGGTGACAATAAAGCCGGCGGAGCTGGCTGAAAGATTGAAGGCGCGTGCGATGGTGTCGAGCAGTGGTTGTGCGTAATAGTTGCTGGCGACGGCCAGACCCGTTGCCACGGACATTAAAAGGATGAGTGCGGGGCTAAGCCCTTGAGCTGTTTTTGTCATTAGTTTCAGGAATCGTGAGTTAAGTGATTATTTTTTCCGGAAACATAATAACCAATGATGGAGAATGTTGGGGAATTGTTATGTGTGTGTTTGTGCGGTTTAGGCCCCTCACCCTAACCCTCTCCCTAAGGGAGAGGGAACGATTACACCCTCTCCCTTAGGGAGAGGGCTGGGGTGAGGGGAAAGTACTTTACTTCTGCGCCTCAAGCGCCTCTTTCACCCAGCCGTCGAACTGCTGCTGGTGGGCTTTGATCCAGCCATCCACGTGGCCTTTGATATCTGCTTCGGATGATTTACCCGCGTGCATCATCGCGTTCTGCGCGTTAATGTCTGCCAGCGGCAGTTTCATCACCGAGAACAGCTTCGCCGCCGCCGGGTTTTTCTCGGCCCAGGCTTTGTTCGCCACGATATGCATGGTGTTCACCGGGAAGCCATAGTTCATGCCGTTTGGCAGCTTGGTGTCGATATCTTTCTGCTCGCCTGGCAGGGAGGAGAAGGGCACCTGCAACCACACCACGTCTTTACCCGGCTTCAGCACGTCGCTCACCCAGTACGGTGTCCAGGTGTAGTAGATCACCGGCTTGCCTTCTTTAAAGCGGGCGATGGTGTCGGCCATCATCGCAGAGTAATTGCCGTGGCTCACGTCGACGGTCTTCGCCAGATCGAAGGCGTTGTTCTGGTGGTTAATCACCGCTTCACAGCCCCAGCCCGGCGAGCAGCCCATCATGTCGGCTTTACCGTCACCGTTAGTATCAAACAGTTTTGCGATCTTCGGATCTTTCAGCTGTTCAATATTGGTGATGTGATACTTATCGGCGGTTTTCTTGTCGATCAGATATCCCTGCGCAGCGCCGGTCACGAAGGTGCCTTCGCGGTAGAATTTCTTGTCACCGCCTGCGGCGGCATACATGTCGTCGTGCAGCGGTTGCCAGTTCACGGCGGTAAAGGTGGCATCGCCGGAGGCAATGGAGGTATAGCCCACGTTGTAATCCACTTCGCTGGCGGTATTCACCGTATAGCCCAGTTTCTCCAGCGCACGGCTGACAATCTGGGTCTGGAAGGACTCTTCCGAAATAGTGCTCTGTACCGGCTGTACGGTAATGCCTTTGCCCGGCAGGTCAGCGGCAACAGCGCTGGTGGAGACAAGGGTCGCAAACGCTGTGGCAAAAAGTACGTTATGTCGCATCGTTGTTCCTTATTTTGTAAATGGGCGGGTGAGTAACCCGACAGGGCCGGTGGTATACCAGCGACGGTTGCCGCGACTGCGTGAATCACGACCGACAGCCTGGGTCAGGCGGTCAAGAATAATGGCAAGGATCACAATCCCGACGCCGCCGACGGTCGCCAGCCCCATATCGAGACGGCCAATGCCGCGCAGTACCATCTGACCTAACCCGCCAACGGCAATCATCGAGGCGATCACCACCATCGACAGCGCCAGCATCAGCGTCTGGTTAACGCCTGCCATAATGGTCGGCATCGCGAGCGGAAGCTGAACCTTAAACAGCATCTGACGCGGGCTGGCGCCGAACGAGCGCGATGCCTCTATCAGATCCGCAGGCACCTGGTTAATGCCCAGAATGGTCAGGCGAATAATTGGCGGCAGGGCGAAGATAATGGTCACGACCACCCCCGGTACGTTACCGATGCCGAACAGCATCACGATAGGCACCAGGTAAACGAACGCTGGCGTGGTCTGCATCGCATCCAGCAGCGGGCGGATAATCTTCGCGGCCCGGGGGCTGCGCGCCAGCCAGATCCCCATCGGCAGGCCGATCACCACGCAGAACAGCAGGGCGGTCAGCACCAGCGCCAGGGTGATCATCGCCTGAGACCACGCGCCAATCGCGCCGATGGCAATCAGGGAGATGAGCGTGGCGATCCCCATACCCGCGCTGCCAAACTGCCATGCGATCAGCGAGAACAGAATAATCGCCACCGGCGCGGGCATGCCCAGCATCAGCTGCTGGAAGCCGTTCAGGATGTAATCCACCGGGATGCGGATCCCCTGGAACACCGGGCGGAAGTGGGTAACGACCCAGTCGATCCCCTCCGTTACCCAGCTATCCAGCGGGATCAGCGTTTTGTGGAACGGATCCATAATATTGAAATGCTCTGGGGCAGGCGCGGGTGCGCTGTTGAGCCAGTCTGCCGAGCCGCCGCCATCGGCAGGCGCTGGCGTGGACCCCCACGCATCGGCAGATTGCGCCGCGCTGTCCGCTGCTTCAGTGGTGCCCCATGGGTTTGATTGATCAGCCATTGTTTGTCCCCTCGCGATCTAAAGCCTGTAGCAGCATCCGTTTTGAGATGATGCCAACGTACTGTTGTTCTTCACCGACGACCGGCACCGCGCACGGCGCCTGACCCACGTGAGAGAGCAACTCGCTGAGCGGCGTTTCGGCGTCCACGGCAAGCGGAGCGTCAATCAACGCCGCATCGATTCCCTGGTTTTCGCTCAGGGCGGTTTTCAGGGAGTCGATGGAGACAACGCCGACAAATTTATTGCCGCGTTCAACCAGATAACCGTATTCACGGTCTTCGTCCTGCAACAGCTTCAGCGCGGAGCGCGGGCCAAAACCTGGCGTTTTTCGAATAATGCCGTTTGGTGTTCGACGGGCAATATCCTTCGCACTGAATACGTGGCTAATATCCACGCCGCGGAAGAAGGTGCGCACATAATCATTCGCCGGATTATTGAGAATTTCATCCGGTGTGCCGACCTGCACCACTTCACCATTTTGCATAATGGCGATACGGTCACCAATACGCATGGCTTCATCCAGATCGTGAGAAATAAAAACAATGGTGCGCTGATGTTTGGCCTGTAATTTTACCAGCTCATCCTGCATCTCGGTGCGAATTAAGGGATCGAGCGCAGAGAAGGCTTCGTCCATTAATAAAATGTCCGGATTAATCGCTAATGCGCGCGCTAATCCCACACGCTGACGCATACCGCCGGAGAGTTCATCCGGATACGCATGCGCATAATTTTCCAGCCCGACCTGGCGCAGTGCATCAAGCGCTTTTTCCTGACGCTCCTGTGCTGGCGTGCCGGCTAATTCCATGCCAAAAGCGGTATTATCGAGTACCGTCATATGTGGCATCAGCGCAAATGACTGAAATACCATCGCAATTTTCTTTCTGCGCACCTCGCGGAGTTCTGCGTCTGATATTCTGGCGATATCAACGCCGTCAATCAGCACCTGTCCGCGGGTGGGTTCAATCAGGCGATTGAGAAGGCGAACCATAGTGGATTTACCCGAACCGGATAATCCCATGATGACAAAAATCTCGCCTTCTTCAATGGCCAGACTGGCGTCTTTAACGCCAAGCGATAGCCCGGTTTTTTCCAGAATTTGCTCTTTCGAAAGGCCTTTCTCAATATATTTGAAAGCACGCTGCGGGTGCTCGCCAAATACTTTATAAAGATTTTTCACTTCTAATTTAATTGCCATGCAATAGAGAGTGTCCTGTTATTTGTTTATGTCGATATGATTACCATGGTAAATAGTTAACTGGCATTACCCTAACATACTCAGAATCTGAGACAACCCTGGTCCGGTCTGAGGCTGGAATTTTGCCGCAAGCGAAACGGCTGAATTTCCCATGAATAAAGGGCTGAGGGCGGTTTGAATTTTTCTCAATTTTTTGCTGCTGCATGGGGAAATTTCGCCTGAATCGGTGTGATTCAGGCGAATATGACGGGGAAATTACAGTGTAGTACCTGGTGGAATATTTGGCTGGAAATAATGAAATGCAGAGTTAATTAATGAACGTTAATTCATTCATTAAAAATCCCAGTCCTCGTCTTGCGTCTCCACCGCTTTACCCATTACGTACGACGAGCCGGACCCGGAAAAGAAGTCGTGGTTTTCATCAGCGTTGGGCGACAGCGCCGCGAGGATCGCCGGGTTCACCTCCGCCATGTCTGGTGGGAATAACGCTTCGTAGCCCAGGTTCATCAGCGCTTTGTTGGCGTTGTAGCAGAGGAAGGCTTTTACATCCTCTTCCCAGCCCGTTCCGGCGTACAGTTCCTCGGTATAGCTCAGCTCGTTGTCATACAGATCCATCAGCAAATCGAGGGCAAAACCTTTGAGTTCCTCGCGTTTTTCCGCGCCGAGTTTCTCCAGCCCTTTCTGATATTTATAGCCGATGTAATACCCGTGTACCGCTTCATCCCGGATGATGAGGCGAATCAAATCGGCGGTGTTAGTGAGCTTGCCCCGGCTCGACCAGTACATGGGCAGCCAGAAGCCGGAATAGAAGAGGAACGATTCCAGGAATACGCTGGCGATCTTCTTCTTCAGCGGTTCGTCGGCCCGATAATATTCCAGCACCAGATCTGCCTTGCGCTGCAATGACGCGCTCTCTTCGCTCCAGGCGTAGGCGGCGTCCACGTCTCTGGTCTGGCACAGGGTGGAGAAAATCGAGCTGTAAGAGCGGGCGTGCACTGCCTCCATAAAGCTGATGTTCGACATCACCGCCTCTTCATGCGGCGTCAGCGCGTCAGCCATCAGCGCGGGCGCGCCGACGGTGTTCTGAATGGTGTCCAGCAGCGTCAGGCCGGTAAAGACGCGAATTGTCAGCTGCTGCTCGGCATGGCTCAGGGTTTGCCAGGCCGGAATATCGTTGGAGAGCGGCACTTTTTCCGGCAGCCAGAAGTTGCTGGTCAGACGGTTCCAGACCTCCAGGTCTTTATCATCCTGAATCTTGTTCCAGTTAACGGCGCTTACGCGTGACAGTTTCATCCTTTCTCCTTACAGCGCGCAGGACACGCAGCCTTCAATTTCGGTGCCTTCCAGCGCAAGCTGGCGCAGGCGAATGTAGTACAGCGTTTTGATGCCTTTCTTCCAGGCGTAGATCTGCGCTTTATTGATATCCCGCGTAGTGGCGGTATCCGGGAAGAAGAGCGTCAGCGATAGCCCCTGATCCACATGTTTCGTCGCCTCGGCGTAGGTATCAATGATCTTCTCCGGCCCGATCTCATAGGCGTCCTGGTACAGAGCCAGATTCTCGTTGGTCATAAACGGGGCGGGGTAGTAGACGCGCCCGGTTTTGCCTTCCTTACGGATTTCAATCTTCGACACGATCGGGTGGATGCTCGACGTGGCGTGATTGATATAAGAAATGGAGCCCGTCGGCGGCACCGCCTGAAGGTTCTGGTTATAAATGCCGTAGCGCATCACATCGTCACGCAGCTGCTGCCACATCTCGCGCGTCGGCAGGGTGATGCCGGCACGCTCGAACAGCGCGCGTACTTTTTCGGTTTTCGGCTGCCAGTCGCCTTCCAGATACTGGCTGAAATACTCTCCGCTGGCGTAGCGCGATCGCTCAAAGCCTGCGAACCGCTGGTTGCGCTCGCGCGCCAGCCTCATCGAGGTATGCAGCGCATGCCAGGCGATGGTGTAGAAATAGAGATTCGTGAAATCCAGTCCCTCCGGGCTGCCGTAGGCGATGCCTTCCCGCGCCAGATAGCCGTGCAGGTTCATCTGCCCAAGGCCGATGGCGTGCGACGCCGCGTTGCCCGCCTCAATGGACGGCACGCTGCGGATATGGCTCATGTCCGATACCGCCGTCAGCCCGCGAATGGCAGTCTCCACCGTGCGGCCAAAATCGGGCGAATCCATGGTGTGGGCAATATTCAGCGACCCGAGGTTACAGGAGATATCCTTGCCCACGTCCGCATAGTCCAGATTCTCGTCGTAGCTGGACGCGCTGTTGACCTGCAAAATCTCCGAGCACAGATTGCTCATGTTGATGCGCCCGGCAATCGGGTTGGCGCGGTTCACCGTATCCTCGTACATGATGTACGGATAGCCGGACTCAAACTGAATTTCAGCCAGCGTCTGGAAGAAATCGCGGGCGTTGATGGTTTTTTTGCGAATGCGATCGTCGGCCACCAGCTCGTCGTACAGCTCGCTTATTGCCACCTCGCCAAAGGCTTTACCGTAAATACGCTCAACGTCATACGGCGAGAAGAGCGCCATGTCGGCATTCTCTTTAGCCAGCTTAAACGTGATATCCGGGATCACCACGCCGAGCGACAGGGTTTTGATGCGGATCTTTTCGTCGGCGTTTTCACGTTTGGTATCCAGAAAACGCAGAATGTCCGGGTGGTGCGCGTGCAGATAAACCGCGCCCGCGCCCTGACGTGCGCCAAGCTGGTTGGCGTATGAGAAGGCATCTTCCAGCATCTTCATCACCGGTATAACGCCGGAGGACTGGTTTTCGATGCGCTTAATCGGCGCGCCCGCTTCCCGCAGGTTCGACAGAAGAAACGCCACGCCACCGCCGCGTTTGGAAAGCTGTAGCGCCGAATTCACCGCACGGCCAATCGACTCCATATTGTCTTCAATACGCAGCAGGAAGCAGGAGACCAGCTCGCCGCGCTGGGCTTTGCCGCAGTTAAGGAACGTTGGCGTGGCGGGCTGGAAGCGGCCGGAGAGGATCTCCTGGGTGAGTCTTTCGGCCAGCACTTCATCGCCCTGCGCCAGCGTCAGCGCCACCATCACCACCCGATCTTCAAAGCTTTCTAAATAGCGTTTGCCGTCAAAGGTTTTCAGGGTGTAGCTGGTGTAGTACTTCCACGCGCCGAGGAAGGTCTGGAAACGAAAACCGCTGGCATGCGCGCGCTCGAAAAGCGTCACCACGAAGGCGCGGTCGTAGCGGGTCAACACGCGCTCCTCGTAATAGCCCTCTTTAACCAGCCAGTCGAGACGTTCCTGCTGGCTGCCAAAAACGACGCTGTTTGGACGGACGTGGGCGGCGAAAAAAGCCTCCACCGCCTCGCGATCTTTGCCAAACTGAATGCGCCCCTCCCGGTCATAGAGGTTTAGCATGGCGTTTAATGCGTGGTAATCCGGCGTCGCCTGAATCACGCGTTCTGCGGTTGTCGTAGCCAAAATTCGTTCACTCCTTTACGCACGTTCTCTACGTCCTGCTGTGTCCCCATCAGTTCAAAACGATAGAGATACGGCACGCCGCATTTTTGAGAGATGACATCCCCGGCGCGGGCAAAGGCCTCGCCAAAGTTGCGATTGCCTGACGCGATCACGCCGCGAATCAGCTGGCGGTTATGGGGGTCGTTCAGAAAGCGGATCGCCTGACGAGGCACCGCCCCCGCCGTGCCGCCACCGCCATAGCTTGGCACCACCAGAATGTAAGGTTCGTCTACCTGAATACGCTCCCGATCGTTCAGCGGAATGCGTATCGCGGGCAGCCCGAGACGCTCCATAAACCGAAGCGTGTTTTCCGAGCTGCTGGAAAAATAGACCAGCGTGCTCATGCACTGACGCCCTGCGCGGCAAGACGATTGATCATATCCGGGCGAAAGCCCGACCAGCTGGTCTCACCGGCAACCACCACCGGCAGCTGACGGAAACCCTGCGCGCGGAGGATGTCTGCCGCGTCGGGCACCTGATCAATATTGACCATTTCAAATGCCACGCCGCGGCTCTCCATCGCCCGTTTCGTGGCGTGGCACTGAACACAATCGTTACGAGTGTAAATAATAATGCTCATGATTCGTATTTCCATTTAGAATGAGAGGACGGCGCGAGTAAACGCGTCATGTTGTGTCTGTCTTGCTAAAGGGAATACTAGATGTAGTTGGGATAAGTTTCAACCACACAAGATATGGGAAATTCAGGTTGATAAGGCCCCAATGATGAGCCTGGCGGGGCAGGGCGGGCTGTGCGGTTTTTTCAGGCTATCAGGCAAAGAAAAGCCCCGGCGCCTGAGGCTACCGGGGCTAAGAACGCGCGCTTACTTACGCAGACTAAGCAGGGCACCGACAAAAATCCCGACCGCCGCGACCGTTCCCAGCGTACAAAGCGGTTTTTCACGTACGAAGGTGGTGGCGCAGCTGGCCATATCGCAGGCCGCCTGAGTGGTACGTGAGCGGCCATTCATTCTTGCCCGCGTTTCACGCAGCAGAGACTGAGCCTTACGTTTCGCGGCATCTGCTTCGTCCTTCGCGTCAGAGCCCCAGGATTTCAATACGGCTTCCAGCGTGTCCGCTAATTGGCTGACATCGTTACGAATATCCTGCGTGTCGTCATTAATATCGTTTCGGTTCGGTCTGTTAAACATACGATCCTCCATAATTTGTGTTCCCGTTTAGTTTAGTCCAGAAAAGTAATATCTGAAGCGAGTCACGGCTTATCAGGCAGTTTATGGAATATTCTGAAAGCCCTGCTAATGCTGAATACTGTAAGGTTGCCGGGCAGGAATGATAATGAGGAAAAGATATGTATTTACGACCCGATGAGGTGGCGCGCGTTCTTGAAAAAGAAGGGTTCACCATGGATGAGGTAACATCAAAAGCGTACGGATATCGCCGTGGTGAGAATTATGTTTACGTCAACCGTGAAGCAAGAATGGGGCGTACGGCTCTCATTATTCACCCGACACTCAAAGACAGAAGCCTGTCATTTGCTGAGCCCGCCTCGGAAATTAAAACCTGCGATCATTATCAGCAATTTCCGCTCTATTTAGGCGGCGAGAGGCATGAACATTATGGTATTCCGCACGGCTTCAGCTCGCGTATGGCGCTGGAGCGTTTCCTGAAAGGACTGTTCGGAGACGTACAATAACTCAGCGACTGGCAGAGGCCAGTCGCCTTACCTTACGCTTTTGCCTGGCTATAAGGGCTGACTTTAAACAGGCGGCGGCAGTAGTCAAGAAAGTAACCGTACACCGCACCCATCAGCATGGATACCACAATATTTGAACTTACCGCGGCGGCGATTTGATGCCAGTCTGCGCCCACCGTCAGCAAAATAACCACGTACACCGGGGACTGGAACGTCACGTAAGCCAGCACGTCCGCCAGGTTTTTTGCCCAACCCGCCGGGCTAATACGCCGGGCTAAACGCATCACTGCATCGCGATACAGGCCGTACGGCCAGGCAATCATGATATTCACCGGAATGGCTACCAGGCGCGACGAGAGGGATTGCTCAAAGGACATTCCCGACAGGAAAATTTCAATCAGCATATTCACGACGGAACAGTAAACGACCATCGCGAACGTATCCGCTACCGCATGGCGCAGGCGAGACTGCGGTGAGAACATGTCTGAACTCCTCGAACAGAACAGAAAAGTGGCATTTTACCTGCGGCCTTTAGTGCTTTAGGTTGGTTTGTTTTGAGTGTATAGCGTATATCTCTGGCTTTTAACTAACAAGTAGTGATTAATTTTTATTTGAAAGCACTTTAGCCATAAAATTCTCTAAAGTTGTGCGTTTTTTGCGCGCTTCGTTATTTTCTCCCCTCGTCCCTGTTTTGTTAAAATAAATCAATGGATTAGTTTATCGGTACGCGCGTGAAACATCTGTTCTACGGGAGTTTGGAGGCGGTTTTTTGAACTGTTTTAAACAGGGGCTTTTGGTCGGGTCGAGGGCGGTATATTACGCATTAAAACAGACATATATTTAGGGGTTATATTAACGGGATATTCTAAAACAATTACAATAATGTCAAAATGGCAGGGTGGGTAGATATCAGAACCAAAATCAATTATTCTGTTGCCTGATTTATGTTATACACACGAAGAAAGGTTTTTCATTATTATGGCTTTAACGTTACAGAATCTTAATAATATTCGCACCCTCCGGGCGCTGGCGCGTGAATTATCCATGGACGTTCTGGAAGAAGTGCTGGAAAAATTCCGGATTGTCACTGAAGAAAAACGCAGCGAGCAGGCTGAATTAGAGCGTCAACGCGCAGAACAGCAGGATAAAATTAATGCTCTGCTGGAACTGATGAAAGCTGACGGTATTTCTCCGAGCGATCTGTTAGGCAGTGACCTGGCGCAGGCGGGGCAGCCGACGAAAAAACGTAAAGCGCGTGCGGCGAAGTATCGTTTTATTGACGCGAATGGTGAAGAGAAAACGTGGACCGGCCAGGGGCGTACGCCAAAGCCAATTGCGACCGCACTGGCAAACGGTAAATCGCTGGACGATTTCCTGATCTGATGATTATTCGGGCGGTATATTCCGCCCGATTATTGCTTTAGCAGACGCCAAAGTCACCCTCTTCGGAGTACAGCACCACGTCTGCCGCTTTCAGGTGGTATTTCTCGCCCTGCTCATTGCTGGCCTGTACAGCCACAATGTTTTCACCATCCACTTCGAGCACTTTCAGTTTCGGACCGCCCTGACGCGGTTGGACATAATCGCCGACAGAAAACATAGTACCTCCTCATCGTTTTAACGATCTTCACCATAGCCCACGTCCGGAACGGGGTACAGTCTAATCTGTCAGGTACTGCTTATGGGGTATGACGGTTCCACGGCATCACCTTCAGCAGTCGTGCCATACCGCAAAATCCCGTGACACCGGCAAACAACAGCCCGGCGCCCACAAAACCGCTCAGCAGAAAAAAGCCGCTGGAGACGCTGTAACCGAGCACCACACCGCAGAGGATCAGCAGCCCGGCGGCAATCTGCACCTGACGCATGAGCGGAAGCGGCTGCGAACGATCTTCAACGGTCAGCAGCCCGGCCTGCTTCCAGCCCTGAATGCCTCCCTCAACCACAAAGGCGTTCGCAGGGGATGCTGCCCGGGCAAGACGAGCATCATTGTTTGCGGTTCGTGCGCCGGACTGACAGTGGAAAATCACCGTTTCTCCCGGCGCTGCGTTAAGCCCGCCGGGTAACGAATCCAGCGGAATGGAGTGCGCCGCCGGAATATGCTCGCGGGCATACTCGTCGGTGTCGCGAATATCGATAAGTTTGGCGCCTTCAGCAATCAGCGCGTTTGCCTGCTGCGGAGAAATAAGCGGAAGAGACATTGTGTTTCCTTACGGTCAATTTCAGAACAGTAGAGCATTTAAGGCCGGGTTTAAGCCAGTGTAAAGAGGGTAAAGGCAGGTAAAAGCGCGAGAGACGAATGGCAGTTACCCGTAAACTGGCTACGCTTAGAGAAGTGTCTTTTATAATTTTCAATTGGTTAGCTTGCACGGAGTTTTTTATGGGTTTTTGGCGCGTTGTTTTTACGATTATTCTCCCGCCGCTGGGCGTGCTGCTTGGCAAGGGGCTGGGCTGGGCGTTTATCCTGAATATCCTTCTGACTATCCTGGGCTACTTCCCCGGTCTTATCCACGCGTTTTGGGTTCAGACGAAGCGCTAGGTACGCCACAGTAAATCACTGTAGATCCGGGTCAGCACGCCTTCGGGGCCAAACTGTTGTTTGATCCAGCGCGTGACCTGACCGGTCGCCGCATGCTGCGTGGCGAGCAGCATGCGCGAATCCTGACGTGGATTATTGATCCGCCGCGTTACCAGCAGCCCGTCCTCCACCGCCTCACGCGTCATGTATTCCGGTAAAAATCCAATACCCTCCCCCAGGATCTGACACTGGCATTTAGTGTTGAAGTCCGGCACCAGAATCGCCTCCTGGCCGTGAAGCAGCCAGCCCACCTTCTTGTTGATGGTATGTGCAGTGTCCTCGACCATGATATTGGGATACAAACGCAGCTGGCTTTCGGAAATGGGCTCCGGGGCGAACGCCAGCGGATGCGTGGGCGCGATGGCAAATACCCAGCGGATCGCGCCTATCTCGGTGTAATCAATGCCGCCGCCGTCCAGCAGCGTATCCGGCGCGCCAATGGCGATGTTGGCCTGATTATTAATAATGGAATCCCAGACGCCGTTATACACCTCGGTCGTCACCGTGATCTGACAGGTGGGAAACTGTTTTTTCAGCACCTGGAGCAAACGCGCGGTATGGCGTGGCGTATACAAAAGCTGATTTATGCAGATGCGCACCCGCGTCTCAATGCCCTGAGAAATGGTATCAATCCCGCGCTTGATGGCATGAAAGTCATTCAGCAGGTCGGCCGCTTTACGATAAAAATAAAAACCGGATTCGGTCAGCTCAATGCTGCGCGTGTTGCGTACAAACAGCACCACGTCCAGGCCGGTCTCCATGCGTTTGATGGTGTAACTGATGGCAGAGGTGGTTACGCCCAGCTCGGCAGCCGCTTTGCTGAAACTGCCAAAACGTGCCGCGGTGGTGAAGGCCAGCAAATTCTCTTCGGTAAAGATGGAATTCATATTATGGCTCCTGGTGACCATCAGTTTTGAACATATTTTAACACCGCCGTTACATCATAGTTGATGTCGGTCACAGTTCTGTATTTTTACGTAGAGTCGCGCTGTGTAAGGCTTTTTCAGCCATAAGGATAATGCAGCCTGAAGCGCGTAAAAGCGGTAAAACATAAGAAAAAGGTTGCACAGACGCACGTTTCTGCCGGACCGTTGAATTTAACTCAACAATGAATTGCGTGTCGATGAATCATTTTTAAGCGGATTCTTTTATGAACAGGCTGTTGCTATTCTCAGCTCATCAGAAGTGAAACATAGGGAGTCTGAATATGTCTGCAACTGCACTGGTTACAGAATTTCTGCTGGCGGCAGAAGAGGACAATATCGACGCGCTAAAAGCCTGCCTGGAGAAAGGCGTGGATATTAACGCGACCAACCGCCAGAAAAGAACCGCCATTATTATTGCCAGCCTGAAAAAGCATTACGCCTGTGTGGAGTTTTTAATTGCCGCCGGGGCGGATATTGATAAACAGGACCAGACCTGCTTTAACCCCTTCCTGATTAGCTGCCTGACCAATGATTTAACCCTGCTGCGCATTGTTCTTCCGGCGGATCCGGATCTCGACCGTCTGACGCGTTTTGGTGGCGTGGGCATTACCCCTGCCAGTGAAAAAGGGCACGTTGAGATCGTGCGCGAGCTGCTGGAAAAAACCGACATCAACGTCAACCACACCAATTTTGTCGGCTGGACGCCGCTGCTGGAAGCCATCGTATTAAACGACGGTGGCGCAAAGCAGCAGGAAATTGTGAAGCTGCTGCTGGAGCACGGCGCGAACCCGCACATGACCGATAAATACGGCAAAACCCCGCTCGAGCTGGCGCGGGAAAAAGGCTTCAGCGCGATCGCAGACCTGCTGCTGGCGGCAGGCGCATAGCGCATTCGGCCAGCCTCCCCTGGCTGGCCGTAAATCAAAAAACGCATTGTTACCGACGTGCATTTAGCACGACGGCGGCCCCCTTTTATCTTAAACAGGTGAAAATAATGCCAACCAAAATCGTCATAAAAAAGAATACGTATTTCGATTCGGTTTCCTTAATGTCGGTTTCCACCAAAGCCAATAAATTGCCGGGCGTCGAGCAGGCGTTTGTGGCGATGGCGACGGAAATGAATAAAGGCGTTCTGAAAAATCTCGGGCTGCTCACGCCGGAATTAGCGGAAGCCAAAAATGGCGACCTGATGATCGTGATTAAAGGCGATGCGGCGAACGATGAAACGCTGGCGGAAATAGAAGCCTTATTTACCCGCAAAGCGAGCAGCGGCTCCCATGAAGCACGTTACGCGACGATTGCCAGCGCCAAAACCCATCGTCCGGACAGCAACCTGGCGGTGATTTCCGTCAACGGCACCTTCGCCGCCCGGGAAGCGCGCCAGGCGCTGGAAAACAATCTCAACGTGATGCTGTTTTCCGATAATGTGTCGCTCGACGACGAGCTGGCGCTGAAGCAGCTGGCGCACCAGAAAGGGTTACTGATGATGGGGCCGGACTGCGGTACCGCCATTATCAACGGCGCGGGGCTGTGCTTCGCCAACGCGGTGCGTCGCGGGGCGATTGGCATCGTAGGCGCCTCCGGCACCGGCAGCCAGGAACTGAGCGTGCGCATTCACGAATTCGGCGGCGGCGTGTCGCAGCTGATCGGCACCGGCGGACGCGATCTCAGCGAGAAGATCGGCGGCCTGATGATGCTCGACGCCATCGACATGCTGGAGGCCGATGAAAGCACTCAGGTGATTGCCCTCATCTCCAAGCCACCCGCGCCCGCGGTGGCTGAAAAAGTACTCACCCGCGCCCGCGCCTGCCGCAAGCCTGTAGTTGTGTGCTTCCTGGGCCGTAACGAACCGCCAGCCGATGAAGACGGCTTGCAGTTTGCTCGTGGCACCAAAGAGGCGGCCCTGAAAGCGGTGCTGCTTACCGGCGTCAAAAAAGAGTCCCTCGACTTGCACCCGCTCAACTGGCCATTGATTGAAGAAGTGCGCGCCCGCCTGACGCCGCAACAGAAGTACATTCGCGGCCTGTTCTGCGGCGGCACCCTGTGCGACGAAGCGATGTTTGCCGCGCTGGAGAAGTTTGACGATGTTTACAGCAACATCCAGCCCGATCCGGCCAGGCGCCTGAAAGACATCAACGTCAGCCAGGCCCATACCTTCCTCGACTTTGGCGATGACGATTTCACCAACGGCAAACCCCACCCGATGATCGACCCGACCAACCGCATCAGCCGCCTGCTACAGGAGGCGCGCGATCCGCAGGTGGGGGTGATTGTGATGGATTTCGTGCTTGGCTTTGGCGCGCACGACGATCCGGTGGGGGTAATGATCGAGGCGATCAAAGAGGCACAGGCGATCGCGAAAGCCGACAACCGTCCGCTGGAAATTCTCGGCTACGTGCTCGGCACCGAACAGGATCCGCAGTCGCTGGCGCAGCAGTGCCAGCTGCTGACCGACGCAGGCGTCATCTGGGCCAGCAGCAGTACCAATACCGGATTACTGGCACGCGAATTTGTCTGCAAAGGGGAGAGAGCATAATGACGACCTTATTCAACCAGCCGCTGAACGTGATTAACGTCGGGATTGCGATGTTCAGCGACGATCTCAAAAAACAGCACGTTTCCGTGACCCAGCTCGACTGGACGCCGCCGGGGCAGGGCAATATGCAGGTGGTGGACGCGCTGGATCGGCTGGCGGAAAAACCGCTGGCGGAGAAAATTGCCGCCGCGAACAAAATTGCCCTTGAGCGGATTATTCAGTCCCATCCGGTGCTGGTGGGCTATGACCAGGCCATCAACGTGGTGCCGGGCATGACCCGCACGACCATTCTGCATGCCGGTCCGCCTGTTACCTGGGAAAACATGTGCGGGGCGATGAAAGGGGCGGTCACCGGGGCGCTGGTATTTGAAGGGCTGGCGACGGATCTGGAGGACGCCGCAAGGCTGGCGGCTTCAGGCGACATCACCTTCTCGCCGTGCCACGAGCACGACTGCGTGGGTTCCATGGCAGGCGTCACCTCCGCGTCGATGTTTATGCACATCGTGGAGAACAAAACCTACGGCAACCGCGCGTTCACCAACCTCAGCGAGCAGATGGCAAAGATCCTGCGCATGGGCGCCAACGACCAGAGCGTGATCGAGCGCCTGAACTGGATGCGCGACGTGCTCGGCCCGATGCTGCGTGACGCCATGAAAATCATCGGCGAAATCGACCTGCGCCTGATGCTGGCCCAGGCGCTGCACATGGGCGACGAGTGCCACAACCGCAACAACGCGGGCACCACGCTGCTCATCCAGGCGCTGACGCCGGGGCTGATCCAGGCGGGCTATCCGGTGGCGCAGCAGCGTGAAGTGTTCGAGTTTGTTGCCAGCAGCGACTACTTCTCCGGTCCGACGTGGATGGCGATGTGTAAGGCCGCGCTGGATGCCGCCCACGGCATTGAGTACAGCACCGTGGTCACCACCATGGCGCGCAACGGCTACGAGTTCGGCCTGCGCGTTTCCGGCCTGCCGGGGCAATGGTTCACCGGCCCGGCGCAGCAGGTGATCGGCCCGATGTTCGCGGGCTATAAGCCGGAAGACTCCGGGCTGGATATCGGCGACAGCGCGATTACCGAAACCTACGGGATCGGCGGCTTTGCGATGGCGACGGCCCCGGCAATCGTGGCGCTGGTGGGCGGCACGGTGGAGGAAGCCGTCGACTTCTCCCGCCAGATGCGCGAAATCACCCTCGGCGAAAACCCGAACGTCACCATTCCGCTGCTGTCGTTTATGGGCATCCCGACCGCCATCGACATCACGAAGGTCGCGGGCAGCGGCATTCTGCCGGTCATCAATACCGCTATTGCCCACAAGGACGCCGGTATCGGCATGATTGGGGCGGGCATCGTTCACCCGCCGTTTAGCTGTTTTGAAAAGGCGCTGTTGACCTTCCGCGATCGCTACGTTCTATAAGGTATGCATCCATGAAAAACATGAAACTGGAGTGGAAAAGAGGTGACTGGGCGGCATATTTCGGGTTGATGACTAACAACCTGACCAATTTGCTGACCATGATGGGGTTGCTCATTTTTGTCGTCGGCATCCCGAAGGAGATTGTTTATGGACGTATTGCGCCAGCCTTCGGGCTGGCGGTGCTGGTGGCGAGTCTTTGCTATACGTGGTTTGGCCTGCAAATGGCGCGCGCCACCGGACGAACGGACGTCACCGCGCTGCCGTCCGGCCCGAGCGCGCCGTCGATTTTTACCGTCACCTTCCTGGTCTTAATGCCGGTTTACCAGCAAACCGGCGATGCGGACTTTGCGATTAAGATTGGCCTGGTGTGGTGCTTTGTGGAAGCGATGATCCTCGCAGGTGGATCCTTCCTGGGGGAAACCATTCGCAAGATGATCCCGCGTACCGTGCTGCTGTCGTGTCTGTCCGGTCTTGGTCTGCTATTGCTGGCGATGAACCCGATGTTGCAGGCGTTCGAAGCGCCCACCGTGTCGTTCATCGTCCTGCTGCTGATTTTTATCAACTGGTTCGGTAAAAAGCCGATTTTCGCCCGTATCCCCACCGGCCTGCTGCTGCTGATTGCCGGTACGGCTCTGGCGTGGATTTCTGGCCTGCAAAGCCCGGAGGCAATTAAAGCGTCTATGTCCTCCTTCGGCTTTAACCCGCCGGAAGTGCACGTGGACAGCTTTATGCAGGGGCTCCCACACGCGCTGCCGTATCTGGCGTCCGCCGTACCGCTGGGGCTGGCGAACTACATCTTTGACCTGGAGAACATCGAAAGCGCCCACGCAGCGGGGGATGAGTACCCGACCCGTAAGGTGATGCTGGCGAACGGTATGGCGTCGATGCTGGGCTGCCTGATGGGCAACCCGTTCCCGGTCACGGTCTACGTCGGCCACCCCGGCTGGAAAGCGATGGGCGCCAGCATCGGCTATACGCTGGCCTCCGGCGTGACCATGTTCATCGTGCCGCTGTTCGGGCTGGGGGCCTTTATGCTCGCCATCATTCCGATGACCGCCATCGTGCCGATTCTGGTGTTCATCGGCGTCGTCACCGCCAACCAGGTGGTGAGGGAAACCCCCAAAGTGGAAGTGCCCGTCATCTTCATCTGCCTGTTCCCGTGGATCGCCAACTGGGCGCTGACCATGATGAACAGCGTGATGAGCGCGGCGGGAACCAGCGCGGCGAAAATCGGCACCGACGTGCTGCACAGCAAGGGGATCTACTACGAGGGGCTGATGCACCTCGGCAACGGCGCGCCGCTCGCCAGCATGCTCTGGGGCTGTATCGCCATCTTCGCCATCATCAACAAACCGCTGCGCGGGGCCGTCGCCGCCGCAGGAGGCGCGCTGCTGGCGCTGTTTGGCGTGATCCACGCCCCGGTGGTGGGCTTTGCCGAGGGCAGTTCCCTGATGTTCGTCACGGCCTACCTGATGATGGGCGGCATGTTTGTGGTGAAGCATGTGCTGGATATCTCTGTTAATCCCCCTCTCCCTGTGGGAGAGGGCCGGGGTGAGGGCACCAGAACGCACCTTCTAAAGGAAACAAAATGAAAGAGCTTATGGTCGTCGCCATCGGCGGCAACAGCATTATCAAAGACAACGCCAGCCAGTCGATTGAACATCAGGCGCAGGCGGTGAAAGCGGTGGCTGAGTCGGTGCTCGAAATGCTGGCCTCCGATTATGACATCGTCCTCACTCACGGCAACGGCCCGCAGGTGGGGCTGGATCTGCGCCGCGCCGAAATCGCCCACGAGCGGGAAGGGCTGCCGCTGACCCCGCTGGCAAACTGCGTGGCGGATACCCAGGGCGGGATCGGCTACCTGATCCAGCAGGCGCTCAATAACCGCCTGGCGGCGCGCAGTGAGCAGAAAGCGGTCACGGTCGTCACCCAGGTAGAGGTGGATAAAAACGATCCTGCCTTTACGCACCCGACGAAACCCATCGGCGCGTTCTTCAGCGAGGCGCAGCGCGACGAACTGCACCTTGCGCACCCGGACTGGCATTTTGTCGAGGATTCAGGCCGGGGCTATCGCCGCGTGGTGGCCTCACCGCAGCCGCTGCGCATCGTTGAGGCGGACGCCATCAAGGCGCTGACGCAGAAAGGGTTTGTGGTGATCGGCGCGGGAGGCGGAGGCATTCCTGTGGTGCGCAGCGAACAGGGCGATTACCAGAGCGTGGACGCGGTGATAGATAAAGATCTCTCTACCGCGCTGCTGGCGCGCGAGATCCGCGCCGACGTGCTGGCGATCACCACCGGCGTGGAGAAAGTGTGCGTGAACTTCGGCAAGCCAGACCAGCAGGCGCTGGACACCGTCAACGTGGCGCAGATGACGCGCTACATGGATGAAGGCCACTTCCCGGCGGGCAGCATGTTGCCAAAAATCGTCGCTTCGCTGGAATTTTTACGCCATGGCGGCAGACGCGTGATCGTCACCTCGCCGGAGTGCCTGCCCGCGGCGCTGCGCGGTGAAACCGGTACCCACATTGTTAATGAAGGAAGATAAGATGAGTGAAAATAAAAGCCGCCGCGAGTTTATCAGCCAGAGCGGCAAAATGGTTACCGCCTGCGCGCTGTTTGGCGCCACCGGCTCCGTCGCGTATGCTGCCGACTCTGCAAAGGCAACCTGCGAGACGGGTAAACCGATGAACATCACCGCAAAGCATTACTATCTCGACAACGTGCTGCTCGAAGCCGGGTTTAACTTCGACGGCAGCGTGGCGACAAGTACCCGCACCGAGCTGAAAACGCTGGAAATCAAAGACGGGAAAATCGTCGCCCTGCGCGACAACAACAGCCACGCCGATGCGACCCTGCCGCATTTCGATGCGGGCAAAAAGCTGATGCTCCCGGCGATGCGCGACATGCACATCCATCTGGATAAAACCTTTTACGGCGGCCCGTGGCGCTCCCTGAACCGCCCGGCGGGCACCACCATTCAGGATATGATCCGCCTTGAGCAAAAGCTGTTGCCGGAATTACAACCTTACACGCAAGAACGCGCAGAAAAGCTGATCGACCTGATTCAGTCGAAAGGCTCCACCATCGCCCGCAGCCACTGCAATATTGAGCCGGTTTCCGGCCTGAAAAACCTGGAAAATTTGCAGGCGGTACTGGCGCGCCGTAAGCCTGGTTTTGACTGCGAAATCGTTGCCTTCCCGCAGCACGGCCTGCTGCTGTCTGGTTCTGAAAAGCTGATGCGCGAGGCGATGCAGGCTGGCGCGCACTACGTAGGCGGGCTGGACCCGACCAACGTTGACGGTGCAATGGAAAAATCCCTCGACACGATGTTCCAGATTGCGCTGGATTACGACAAAGGGGTGGACATTCACCTGCACGAAACCAGCCCGGCGGGCGTAGCGGCGGTAAATTACATGGTGGAAACCGTGGAGAAAACCCCGGCGCTGAAGGGCAAGCTGACCATCAGCCACGCCTTCGCGCTGGCGACACTCAACGAACAGCAGGTGGATGAGATCGCCACCCGCATGGCGGCGCAGCAGGTGACGATTGCCTCCACCGTGCCGATTGGCACCCTGCATATGCCGCTGAAGCTACTCCGTGAAAAGGGCGTATTTGTGATGACGGGGACCGACAGCGTGATCGACCACTGGTCTCCGTACGGTCTCGGAGACATGCTGGAAAAAGCCAATCTTTACGCGCAGCTGTACATTCGCCCGAACGAGCAGACGCTGTCGCGCTCGCTCGGCATCGCCACCGGCGATGTGCTGCCGCTGAACGATAAAGGTGAACGCGTGTGGCCGAAAGCGCAGGACGACGCCAGCTTTGTGCTGGTGGACGCCTCCTGTTCCGCCGAGGCCGTGGCGCGCATCTCTCCGCGTACCGCGACCTTCCACAAGGGCAACCTCGTCTGGGGTACGGTGGGCTGAGGGAACCCCACAAAATAATACCTGCACGGACACCCCCCCTCTCCCTTGAGGGAGAGGGCTGGGGTGAGGAGGAACATACGGCTGAAGTGGTCATTCCGTTCACGTTATGTTCCTTGCTACTCTGTAAGGACATGACCTGTGAAGGTGCCAGGGCGGCTCAATCGCCGCCGCACGGTGCTACAGGTGATATCCCGACAATCGCAGCTCTCTGTCAATCCAATCGACAAACTGCTGGATCTTCCAGGTGCGCTCGTTCATATGCGGCATCACCAGATGGTGCGCGTTAATGGCGATCCCCATCTCATCCGGCAGTACCTGCACCAGCGACCCCTCCTTCAGGTGATCGGTCGCCATCATTTTGCTCTCCAGAATAAACCCCAGCCCCATGCGCGCCGCTTCAAAGCTCATATAGGAGCGATCGAAACTGAGGCTGAAGTTAAGCCAGGGCCTGTCGATATTGTGCCAGGCAAACCATTTTTCCCAGTTCACCAGAGTGCTGGTTGAAGATATGAGCGACTGTTGCAGCAGATCGGCTGGCGTGCTGATGGGGTGTTTTTCCAGATAGGATGGCGAGGCCAATACTATCAGCGTGTCATTTTTAATAGTCATTACCCGGTAAGCATCCCAGTCCGGGATGCCGTGGCGGATATCAATATCAATATTGTCTCTGGCGAATTGCAGGTTTTCATACGAGCAGGTGAGATTGATGGTGATATCGGGATATTCGGCGCGAAACTTGCCCAGACGGCGCAACAGCCATGACAGGCCGAAGGTGGGCGAGGAGTGCACGCGAAGGACGGCATTCTCTTTCTCTTTGATAATCTGATCGGTGGCCCGCCCGATAGCGCTCATCGCCGCTGAAACTTCCCGCAGATACTT
The DNA here is from genome assembly GCF_011078175.1 of Enterobacter cloacae. Lineage (GTDB taxonomy): Bacteria > Pseudomonadota > Gammaproteobacteria > Enterobacterales > Enterobacteriaceae > Enterobacter > Enterobacter cloacae_Q. The sequence goes on along the minus strand of NZ_JAALCJ010000006.1, from coordinate 24,156 downwards.
CTCTCCCGTCGGGGTAAGTTGAACGCCCTTACCGCTGCGGATGAAGAGTTTTTTGCCCATCCACGATTCCAGCGACGCGATCTGATGACTCACCGCGGAGGCGGTCACGTTAAGCTGCTCTGCCGCCTGATGGATGCTTAAGGCGTTAGCAACGGCGATAAACGCCTGCAAATTCCTGAGCGAGGGCAGCGATAACGTCTGGCGATCCTGCGCGGACATAGCTTACTCCTTTCGGGTTTATTGATAAAAAACATACCATTGAGATTACGTGGGGGCAATTTTATCCCGATGTTATTTTTTTGAACTCCATCGCGAATCAAATTTATCTCAGCAATAAATGAGCTTTATTGCATGGTGTTTCATTTATGAGCCGATATATTGAGGTTGAACGCAAAATAAAAAACGACTCACGGTGTTCGAATAATGAGGTAAGTTATGTCTCGTATAGAACAAGCTGTCCCCTACATAAAGACGAAAAAAACCTATTACCGTTTCGTTGTGCTGGCATTAATTTTTATTGTGTATGCCATTAACTATGCCGACAGAACAAATATTGGCGCGGTACTTCCGTTTATCATTGACGAATTTCATATCAATAATTTCGAAGCCGGTGCGATAGCCAGCATGTTTTTTTTGGGATACGCCCTGAGCCAAATTCCGGCGGGCTTTTTTATCGCAAGAAAAGGCATACGCGGCATGGTGGCGCTGTCGATATTCGGCTTCTCCGCATTTACCTGGCTGATGGGCACTGCGACCTCCGTTTTGGGTCTGAAGTTTATCCGCCTGGGGCTGGGGTTAACGGAGGGGCCATGCCCCGTCGGGCTGGCCTCCACCATCAATAACTGGTTTCCGCCAAAGGAGAAAGCCACGGCCACCGGCGTCTACATTGCCGCCACCATGTTTGCGCCGATCCTCGTGCCGCCGCTGGCGGTGTGGATCGCCATGACCTGGGGCTGGCGCTGGGTCTTCTTCTCCTTTGCGATCCCCGGGCTGGTCATTGCTGTTCTGTGGTACCTGCTGGTGCGCACAAAACCGTCCGAGAGCGCATTCGTCTCCAGAGCCGAGCTGGAAACCATTTCTGCCGGTCAGGAGACGCCGGACGCCAGACGGGAAAATATCGTCATTTCACCGCGATTTGCGCGCCTTGACCGACTGATCCGCGTGCGGGATTTAGCCCCGGTCAGCACGGTGAAAGGTCTGTTCACCTCGAAGAATATTCTCGGTGACTGTCTGGCCTATTTCATGATGGTGAGCGTGCTTTACGGCCTGTTGACGTGGATCCCGCTCTATCTGGTGAAAGAGAAAGGCTTTACGTTTATGAGCATGGGGCTGGTCGCCAGCATGCCGTGTATCGGTGGATTTATCGGTGCAATTTTCGGCGGCTACGTTTCCGACAGGCTGCTCGGCCGCCGGCGCAAACCGACCATGATGTTTACCGCTATCAGCACCGTGTTGATGATGCTCATTATGCTCAATATTCCGCAAAGTACCGTTGCGGTTTGCCTGGGGCTGTTTTTTGTCGGCCTCTGTCTGAATATCGGCTGGCCTGCATTTACCGCCTACGGCATGGCGGTTGCAGACAGTAAAACCTACCCCATTGCCGCCTCCATTATTAATAGCGGCGGTAATCTTGGCGGATTTGTTTCCCCCATGCTGGCAGGCTATCTGCTGGATAAAACCGGCAGCTTTAATTCTGTGTTTATTTATTTCGGTATTTGCGCGGCTATTGGCTTAATGATGATTATGCTGCTGGAAGAGCCGAAATAATAAAATTCCTCTTGTAAGAATGGAGTAAATATATGCTACTGAAAGATAAAGTCGCCGTTATTACTGGCGCGGCTTCCGTACGTGGTTTGGGCTTCGCCACGGCCAAATTATACGCTGAGCAGGGCGCGAAGGTGGTGATTATCGATTTAGATGCCGAATCCAGCCGGGCCGCGGCGGCGAGCCTGGGCGAGGATCATCTGGGTCTTGCAGCGAACGTCAGCAATGAACTACAGGTGAATGCTGCTATCGAGCAGGTGCTCGGACTATACGGGCGCATCGATATTCTGGTGAATAACGCCGGCATTACGCAGCCGATCAGGCTAATGGAGATTAAACGCGAGAACTACGATGCGGTGCTGGACGTGAGCCTGCGCGGCACGTTGCTGATGTCCCAGGCGGTGATCCCCACTATGCGCGCGCAGAAGTCGGGCAGCATCGTCTGCATTTCTTCGGTGTCCGCCCAGCGCGGCGGCGGCATCTTTGGCGGCCCCCACTACAGCGCCGCAAAAGCGGGCGTGCTGGGCCTGGCGAAAGCGATGGCCCGCGAGCTGGGGCCGGATAACGTGCGGGTGAACTGCATCACGCCGGGCCTTATCCAGACGGACATCACCGCCGGCAAGCTGAGCGATGAGATGAAAACCTCCATCCTGGCAGGCATTCCGCTTAATCGCCTTGGCGACGCGCAGGATATTGCCCGCGCCGCGCTGTTCCTCGGCAGCGATCTTTCGTCTTACTCCACCGGTATCACGCTCGACGTGAACGGTGGCATGCTGATCCATTAAGGAGCCCGAAGATGACGGATACCACAGTTCAACAGGTTGCCGCGGCGGCCTGGCGCATTCGCCGCTACGCCCTGCGAATGGGTGAAGTGCAGGGGCAGGGCTACATCGGGCAGGCGCTGGGCTATGCCGACGTGCTGGCCACCGCGTTTGCCCACGGGATGAACCTCAAACCGGGCGAGCCGGAGTGGGAAGCGCGCGACCGTTTTCTGCTCTCCCACGGCCATTACGCCATTGCCTGCTATGCGGCGCTGATTGAAGCGGGGATCGTTCCTGAGGAGGAGCTGGAGACCTACGGTGCGGACGACAGCCGCCTGCCGATGTCCGGCATGGCAACCTACACGCCGGGCATGGAGATCTCCGGCGGTTCGCTGGGGCAGGGTTTAAGCATTGGGGTCGGCATGGCGCTGGGGCTGAAGCGCAAGCAGAGCACGGCGTGGGTTGTCAACTCAATGTCGGACGGCGAACTGGATGAAGGTTCAACCTGGGAGGCGGCGATGTCGGCTGCGCACCATGGGCTGTCGAACCTGATCGTGCTGGTGGATATTAACCGCCAGCAGGCGGACGGTAATTCGCACACGATCCTCGGCTTTGAGCCGCTGGAGGATAAATGGACCTCCTTCGGCTGGTACGTGCAGCGCGTAAACGGCAACGATGTTTCTGCGGTGGTGACGGCGTTTGATAACGCCAAACGCTATCCGGAAAACCAGCCGCGCGTGATTTTGTGCGACACGCTGATGGGCAAGGGCGTGCCGTTCCTCGAACAGCGTGACAAGAACCATTTTATTCGCGTGGATGCTGACGAGTGGCAAAAGGCGCTCGCTGTGCTGGACGCGAACAAACCTGAAGGAGTGCTGTAATGAGCCAGACCACGGAGAAAAAACCGCGTTTAACCACGTCGGCCATGATTGCCTCTATCGCGGAAGAGGGCCAGGCGACGCGCGCCGCACCGTTCGGCCACGCGCTGGTTAAGCTGGCGGAACAGCGTCCGGAGGTTGTCGGCATGACGGCGGATCTGTCGAAGTACACCGATCTGCATATCTTTGCCCAGGCGTACCCGGAACGTTTCTTCCAGATGGGCATGGCGGAGCAGCTGTTGATGGGGGCCGCGGGCGGCATGGCAAAAGAGGGCTTTATTCCTTTCGCCACTACCTATGCCGTCTTCGCTACCCGCCGCGCCTACGATTTTATCCATCAGGTGATTGCTGAGGAGCATCTCAACGTGAAGATCTGCGCGGCGCTGCCGGGGCTTACCACCGGCTACGGGCCGAGCCACCAGGCAACGGAAGATATTGCCATTATGCGCGGTATTCCGGGGATGACGATTATCGATCCCTGTGATGCGATAGACACCGAACAGGCGGTACCGGCGATGGCTGCGCACGATGGCCCGGTCTATATGCGCCTGCTGCGCGGCAAGGTGCCGGTGGTGCTGGACCAGTACGACTACCGGTTCAGGATTGGCAAAGCCGCGCTGCTGGAGGAGGGGAGCGACGTTCTGATTATCGCCTCAGGGCTGATGACCATGCGTGCGCTGGAGGCGGCGAAACAACTGCGTAAAGATAACATCAGCGTGGCGGTGCTGCACTCGCCCACCATTAAGCCGCTTGACGAAAAGACGATCCTGGCGCAGGCCGCGAAGCCGGGACGGCTGGTGATTGTGGCGGAAAACCACAGCAGCGTGGGCGGGCTGTGTGAAACCGTCGCGTCGCTATTAATGCGCAACCGCGTGAACGTGGAATTCGATACCGTCGCACTGCCGGACGCATTCCTTGACGCAGGCGCGCTGCCCACCCTGCACGACCGCTACGGGATTTCGACCACCGCCATGGTGGAGAAAATCCGGCGCAGGCTCTGATTTATCAGACGGATACGTTGTCAACGGGCGAGGCCTGCTTGAGGCCTGGCCCGCGCTGGCCGAAGAAGCACAGCGCCCGATGCGGGTGCTGATCGCCGCCCGTAAGGCTCAGTAACCTACCTTAAACACCCGCCCGCTCTGCACCCCTTCCACGCTGCGGCGGTAGGCCTGCGCCACGGTCGCGGCGGGAACGCTTTCAAAGCCAGGGAAGAACCCGTCATACGCTTCGGCGGATTCCGTCAGCACCGTTGGGCTGATCAGGTTGATGCGGATCCCGCGCGGCAGTTCACACGCTGCCGCGCGGACAAACCCTTCCAGCGCGGCATTGACCGTGGTGGCATTCACCCCCTGCGCAATAGGCTCGTGCGCCACAATGCCGCTTATCAGCGTAATCGAGCCGCCTTCATTCAGGTAGTGCTGTCCGGTCAGCGCCAGGCGCACCTGCCCCAGCAGCTTATCCTGCAAGCCCTGGTTAAAGTCGCTGTCCTTCATGGTCGCGAGCGGGCCGAAGTGCAGCCCACCGCTGGCGGAGACGATTGCATCCACCGGGCCGATTTTTTCAAACAGTGCCTGGACGCTCGCCTGTGAGGTGATATCCACCTGATGGTCGCCCTGCGTGCGACCCACGCGGATCACCTCGTGGCGACGACTCAGCTCTTCTGTGACTGCACGACCGACCGTACCGCTGGCACCAATAATGACGATTTTCATAGCCGACTCCTTATGTTGTGAGCCTTCATTCTTTAATAAATAAAAAGTCAGATAAACTGGGCTAACGTTAAAGGATTACTAACCAGAGGTTCGGAATATGGATAAGCTTCGCGGCATGGAGACGTTCATTGCGGTTGTGGAAAGCGGCAGCTTTACCGGCGCGGCTGCCCGGCTGGAGATGTCGGCGGTGATGGTCGGGAAGTATATCGCGCTGCTGGAATCGCAGCTCGGCACGCGGCTGCTGGAGCGCAATACCCGTCGCCAGAGCCTGACGGATGCCGGACGCGTTTATTTCGAAGAGGCCAGGCGCGTGCTGGAGCAGGTTTCGATTGCTGAAAACGCGGTTGAACGTCTGCGCGCCACGCCCGCCGGCACTCTGCGCGTGACGGCGCCCACCTCGTTTGGCGGCTGCGTTATCGCGCCTCTGACGGCCACGTTTTTGCAGCGTTACCCGGAAGTGCGCATCGAACTGGATCTCACCAACCGAATGGTGGATCTGGTAGAGGAAGGGGTCGATCTGGCCATACGCATCGGTGAGATCCGTCATGAGGATCTGGTGGCGAAATACCTGTGCCCCTACAACATGGTGATCTGCGCCGCGCCGGATTATCTGGCGCGATACGGCACGCCGCAGTCGCCTGCCGATCTGGTGGATCATCTGTGCCTGTCGCACACGGTATGGACCGCGCGTAACGAGTGGCGGCTGCCGGGCGTGGAAGGGGAGGTGCGCTGGAAGCGTGATGCCGTCTTACGATGCAATGACGGCTACGGCTTACGCATGGCGGCGCGAGCCGGGGCGGGACTCCTGCTGCAACCGGAAGTGCTGGTGGCGGAAGAGCTGGCGAGCGGCAGGCTGATACGGGTGCTGGAGCCGTTCACCCCCGCACCCAGACCGGTGCATTTGTTGTGGCGTCAGGATTTGCGTCCGCTTCCTAAGCTAACGGAATTTATTGCTCATATTCTGCTAAGATTGGGCACAATATAAAAAAAGAAGGTAAGCAAAAAATGTCTGCAAACAAACTCGCCAGCAGCGCGCAGGGTCTGCAATCCTCTGCCATTCGTGAATTATTAAAACATAGCAAAATGGCAGGCGTGATTTCGCTGGGCGGGGGTATTCCTAATCCCGAGCTGTTCGATCACGAAGGGCTTAAAATTGCCGCCGATGCCGTCTTATCGCAGCATTTCGGCGAAGCGTTCCAGTACGGCCTGACGGAAGGCGTGCCGGGGCTGCGCGAAGCGATCCAACGCATCTGTGAGGGGCGCGGCATCGCCTGTAAAGCTGATGATGTGGTGGTGACGTCCGGTTCACAACAGTCTCTCGACGTGCTGGCGCGGGCATTAATTAACCCGGGCGATACGGTCGTTGTCGAGCGTCCAACCTACCTCGCCGCGTTGCAGGTCTTTGGTCTGGCGCAGGCGAATTTTGAATCCGTCGGCACCGACGGCGACGGCATGAAGGTCGATGAACTTGAAGCGCTGGTGGCAACAAAAGCCATCAAAGCGGTTTATATCGTGCCAACCTTTGGTAACCCCGGCGGCGTGACGCTTTCCGAAGCGCGCCGTAAACAGCTGGTGGAACTCTCGAAGCGCTATGATTTCGTGATTATCGAAGACGACCCGTACAGCGAAATTAACTACACCGACGACGTTTTCCGTCCGCTGATTGCCCATGCCAAAGATATCGGCAATGAAGAGAACGTGGTGTATACCTCCACCTTCTCTAAAATCCTCGCGCCGGGAACCCGCGTGGGCTGGGTGCTGGTCCCCGAGTGGCTGAAGCGCGCGGTGGTGAACCTCAAGCAAACCACCGATCTGCATACCAGCACGCTGTCGCAGCTGATGACGTACGAGTATCTGAAAACCGGCCGTCTGGCAGGGCAGATTAAGATGATCCGCGAAGCCTATCGCCAGAAATACCAGACGTTCGCAACTGAGCTGGAGGCCGAACTGGGCGATGTGATGTCGTTCCACAAGCCGAAGGGCGGCATGTTCCTGTGGGCGAAAATGAACAACGGCATGAACACCACCCGCTGGCTGGAAAAAACGTTGAGCAACGGCGTGGTGTTTGTACCGGGTGAGTTTTTCTACTGCAACGAACCGGACCAGACCACGCTGCGTATGTCATTCGTGACCCCAACGGATGAGCAGCTTAAAGAGGCGGTACGACGCCTCAAAATTTCCCTGTAACAGGATGCGCATAATGGCAGATGCCGTTATGCGCTGTTCCCGTGCGGGGTAACGTCTGGCTTGCCGGATTTTCGCTTCGCCATGACTTCCGCAACGGTTTTTATCCGGCTTAACTCCTCCTGCGTGCGGGAGTTAGATTGCGCTTCCCAGATATCAACGTTTAGCTGTAAGTTCAGCCAAAATTCAATAGTGGTATTAAGGGCTTTTGCCAGTTTGATCGCCATATCGGCAGTAAGTTTGCGATTGTTATTGACCAACGCGCTTACGGTATTGCGGTGTACATTTAGCATCTCTGCCAGATCGTTGATTTTCAGATTGAGCGGTTCGAGATACTCATACTGCAACACCTCGCCCGGCGTGGTGGGTTTGCGGAGTGCCTGTTGAAGTGTCATAGGTGATGCCTCACTTGTGTTGCGTGTACTTGTGTGGAGAGAGATAGAGATCGTCTGCTTTTCCCTCTGACCAGCGAAATACAAGCCTGTAGTGTCTGTTTACCCGGATAGAGGAATATCCCTTCAACGGAGGACGCAATGCTTCATACATATTGCCCGGTGGCGATCGTAAATCCAGGTGCGACATGGCCGCATTGAGGATGTCGAGCTTTCTTGCAAGCGCTGTTTCCAGATTCAAAGGAATAACATTGCTCGATCTCCCGTAGAGAAAAAAATCCTCAAGCCATTGATCCCGAAAATGATTAATCATAATGCTGGTAAGCTCCAGTCCTTGAAGCTGAGTGGATAGTAATGCACTCCTGCACTGTGCGCAAGTGCGTTTTGTCTGCGAGCCATATTACCCTGGTCATGGCTGAAGGGAAGTGTGATTCATGACTAAAGGTTAATTCTTCGAGGCGGATTCCACGTCTTGCGTGCGGATTAATGCCCGGCGGCGCTGCGCTTGCGCGGGCCTGCGAGAATGTAGGCCGGGTAAGGCGCAGCCGCCACCCGGCGTTTGACTATCGCTCCCTCAGCGCCTCCTTCGCCCGGTTAAACGGTTTGATCAGGTAATCCAGCACCGTTTTCTCTCCGGTCTTAATATCCACCGTCGCAATCATTCCCGGCACAATTGAGAAGTGCCTGCCCGCCTTATTCACCAGATAATCCTGGCTGGTGCGGATAAACACCCGGTAATAGAACACCTCCGGCTTCGCTTCGTCCTGAATGGTGTCCGGCGAAATGGTCTCCACCACCCCGTGCAGCCCACCGTAAATCGCGTAATCGTAGGCAGTGATTTTCACCAGCGCCTCCTGATTAGGATGGATAAAGGCGATATCCCGCGGCGAGAGGCGGGTTTCAATCAGCAGATGATCGTCCACCGGCACAATTTCCATCAGCTCGCCGTTGGGCGGGATCACACCGCCAATCGTCGTCACTTTGATGTTTTTCACGATCCCGCGCACCGGAGACTTCACCGTCAGACGGGTAACGGAATCCTCGCGGCCTTTCAGGATCGCTGACACCATATCCACCTCGGCGTTGGCCTTCGACAGCGCTTCACGGGCCTGCACGTAATACTGGGAACGTACGTCGGTGAGCTTCAGCTCCAGGTCGCTTTTCTGCCGTTGCAGGCGCAGCACTTCCACGTGGCTGGCAGCCCCGGTTTTCACCAGCCTCTGGGTGATCGCCAGCTCTTTGTTCGCGAGATCTAATGCGGCGCGTAACTCCCGCTGGGTATCCTCCAGCTGGGCGCGGCGCGAGTTGTAGAGCCGCGTTTCAGCGGCGGTCAGGTCGGTCCATTTCGCCAGTGACGGCGGGAATTTGAGCGGCAGATCGTTCACCTCGGCATACAGACGCGCGCTGGAGGCCAGCGACGCGCGGTAACGCGCCGCGCTTTCGCCGACGTTGGATTCCGAGCGGGTAGGATCAAGCCGCGCCAGCACCTGTCCGGCCTGCACCTGATCCCCTTCGTGCACGTTTAGCTCGGTGAGGATCCCCCCATCCAGCGACTGCAACACCTGCTCGCGCGAGCTGGGGATTACTTTCCCGGTTCCGGTTGAGACTTCGTCCAGCACTCCGAACCACGCCCAGATGCCGAGCACCACAAACATCAACAGGGAAAAGAACACAATGCGCCGGGCGCCGGTATAACCGCTTTCGGAGTCGAGGGCGTTATCCAGATCTTCTACTGCGGCAACGTCACGCTGACTGATTTTCATTTTTCCACTCCCGTCCGGTTGCCTGCTGCTGTTGCTGCATACGGCTGTTGTTCAGCGCCTGGGCTTTTGGCGCGTCCATGACCAGCATGCCATCTTTAAGCACCACCACGCGCTCCACCAGCTCCAGCACCGGCACGCGGTGGGTAGCAACCACCAGCGTGCGGTTGCCAAGCCACGCCCCGAGACGTTGAATAAATTCGCGCTCGGTATGCTCATCAAGGGAAGCGGTCGGTTCGTCCATCAGCACGATATTCGGGTCGCGCAGCAGCATCCGGGCCAGCAGAATAGACTGCCGCTGCCCGCCGGAAAGCCCGACGCCGTTCTCCATAATCGGGTAATCCAGCCCCTTCGGCAGCTTCTGCACGAAGCTGGCCGCGCCGCACATCTCCAGCACCTCGACGATCTCTTCATCGGTGGCGCGCGGCATGCCGAGCGTGATGTTCTCGCGCAGGGTGCCGTAAAACAGCCGGGCGTTCTGGGTCATAAAGCCGACGTTTCGCCGCACGTCAGCCACGTCCAGATGCGGCAGGCTGAGGTTATCGAGCCGTAGCTCACCGCCCGCCAGATCCATCCCGCCCGCCATCGCCTGCAACAGGGTTGACTTGCCCGCGCCGTTGCGCCCGAGGATCGCCACTTTCTCGCCCGCTTTGATCTCCAGACGGTTAATGCGCAGCGCCATGCGCGGATCTTCCGGGTGATAGCGGAACTGGGCCTGCTCGAACAGGTAATGTCCGCGCAGCACGTCCTGGCGGATCGGCGTCTCTTCGCGCTGATTCTCGGTCGGCAGCTGCATAATACTGTCCAGCCCCTCTTTGGCCGCCTTAACCTGCTGCCAGCGGGCCAGCACGCCGCACAGCGTCGCCATTGGGGCGATCATTCGGGAGGCAAGCATCGAGGCGGCCACCACTGAACCGGTAGTTAAGGTGCCGTCGATCACCATCGGTGCGCCCACCACGATCACCCCGGCGTAGACCAGGCTCTGAATCGTCATCCCCCAGCTGATCAGGTTCTGGGTCAGCTCGCGGGTGCGCAGGCCGGATTCGGCGGTGATCTGGATATAGCTGTTCCACTGCTGCAAAAAGCGGTTCTCCGCCTGCATCAGCTTAATGTCCTCCAGCCCCTGCACGCTCTCCACCAGCACCGCGTTGCGCAGGGTGGATTCATGCGCCGACTGCTTCGCCAGTTCCGCCAGCTTTTTTTGCAGCAGCAGGCCAGGCAGAACCATGATCACTGCCGCCACCGGAGCGATCCACGCCAGCTGCGGGGCGATGATCGCCAGCACAATCACAAACAGGATAAAGAACGGCAGATCGACGATGGTGGAAATGGTAGAGGAGGTGACCATCTCGCGGATCTGCTCCAGCTCGCGCAGCTGGGAGATAAAGCTGCCGGTGGATCGCGGAATGGCGCTGTGGCGCAGCCGCAGCGCGTGGCCAAATACCCGATCCGAGACGCGCAGATCCGAGCGTTTACCCAGCAGATCCATAATGTGTCCGCGCGCCACGCGCAGCACAAAGCCAAACAGCGTGGCGATCAGCACCCCAATGGTCAGCACGTAGAGCGTCGGATAGGACTGAGCGGGGATCACCCGGTCATACACCTGCATGGAAAAGACGATGCCGGAAAGGGAGAGCACGTTGATAAACAGCGCGGCCAACATGACCCAGCTGTAAGGGCGCAGGTCGCGCATCACCAGCCGGTAGAGCCAGTCCGGGCGATATTTTGAGATATAGGCATCCACGCGGCTGTCCTTCAGCGCCGCCAGCGGACGCAGGGCAATGACGTGGCGGATGGCGGGCAGCATCGCGTTCATCGACAGGCGGTTGGTGTGCGTGTTGTCGTCGAAAAAGCTGACCTCCAGCGTATCCTCACCGTCGAAATTGTCGATGACGCCGATTTTGCCGTCGTTCAGCTCCACCACCACCGGCAGACGCCAGCTGTTGATGGACTGCTGATCGGCCGTCAGCAGCTGGAAAGTCAGCCCGGCTTCACGGGCGAGCTGGGTAAGCGCGGGCACCATCGGTTTGCCTTTCAGCCACGGCGCGCCCGCGACGAGCGAGCCTGGCGAGCAGGCAACGCGATAGCGCGTCGCCACGTAGCCAAACGCCTGCGCCCACTGCTCCAGCGCCTCATCCGTCATGTTTTCACCCTGCGGGATATCGCGTTGCTTCATGGCTGGATCTCCACGGTCTGGATGGTGCGGTTTTCAAGATCGAACGCGTGACGCAGGCGCCCGGTTTGGTAGAGGCAATTCAGCTGAAGCTGATGCAGCTGTCCGGCGGTTTGCTGCTGGGTAAAGCGCGCCTGATATACCTCCTGCTCGGCGTTAAGGACGTCGAGCAGCGGGCGGGAACCGAGATCGAGATACTGCTGCTGATACAGTTCGCGGGTGCGGGCGCTGAGCGCTTCCTGACGGCCCTGGATCTGAAGCGTGCTCATCAGGCTCATCACCTGGCTGCGCGCCTCCAGCAGCTTTTGCCGCACCTCAAGACGGGTGCGCTGAATGGTGGACTGGGCGGATTCCACCGCGTGTCCGGCGGCGTTACGCCGGGCGGTGAGGCCGCCGCCCTGATAGAGCGGCATCTGCACCTTTACCCACGCGGAGTACTGGGTGCGGTCCCGCGTTTCGTTGCCGGCGTAGCGGTCGTTCAGATAGTGGCGAACCTCCGGCTCCAGCGAGACGGTCGGGGTCATTTGCGCGTTGGCGTAGTCAAGGTTAGCCTGCGCGACGTTGGCCTGCGCCCAGGCGGCTAACACCGAGGGCACCAGACGATCGTCCGGCTCGGCGATGTCGCAGCTGCGGGCCAGGCTTTGCGGAAAGTCATTGCTGACCGCGTTCAGGCTGTCCCAGCCCAGCAGGCTCATCAGCGTAGCGCGCGAGCTGTCGAGGCTGGCCTGATACTGCATCAGCTGCGCGCGCGCCCCTTCGATACGGGCGTCGGTCTGCACCACGTCAGAGAGCGACGTGGCGCCTTCATCATTACGTTGTTTCGTCAGCGAGCCGATGGAGGTCAGGGCATCCAGCTGTTCTTTGGCCGTCTCGACCATCTGCTGCCAGGTTTGCACCTGTACCATGGCGATGGCGGTATCGTGGGCGATGGTGTCGATGCTTACCAGCACGTTGGCCTGCTGCTGGGCGACGCCCGCGTTTTCAGCGCGCACCTGGCTGGCGACTTTGCCAAAGTCATAGAGCATCTGCGAAAGGGAAAGTACCAGCGAGGGGGTAAAGCCGTTATCGTCGCCGTCGTGGGTATAGCCGTTATCCATGCCAGCGTTGATTTGTGGGTAATATTTCGATTTGGCGACGTCCACGTTTTCACTCTGCTGATAGAGTTTGCCGACGGCTTCACTGATGGCCGGGTGCCAGGTCACGGCGCGGTTAACGGCTTCAGCCAGCTGAAGCGTGCCGGGGGCAGCCTTGCCGGCAACGGGCGCCACGCGACCGTTTAACGAGGGGAGTTCCTGCGTTTCGCGTAATTGTCCGGTATTAATCATCGCCGCAGGGTTTGCCGCGATAGCGGGCACAGATATCAGGCAGCACGAAAGCCACCAGTAAGGCATCTTCTTTCCCATGTCTTGTCCCTAATAAAAAAGTACTGCTTTTTTGTTTATGCCCGGGCGCTGTCCGCGCCCGGGTCATTTCTTGCAGGTGCTATCAGGTAATGATGTGTTGCTGGTTTACAAGCTCGTCGTAGGTGGTCTGAACATTGTCCAGCGTAACGAGCGTAGATTTAGTGTAGGCGGCTCCCGTGCCGTCACGGTCGATGGAGATCACAGTATTGTTACCGCTTTGTGAAACAGAGACATAGTTCCCCAGCGTCGACGCGCTACCGTTCCACCCCACCAACAGATCGCCAATGTCGATCTTGTCTCCCTGTGCCAGAGAGAAGTTCGTCCAGTGGTCGCCCGTACTGTTACCTGCGGTGGCGTTACCCGCCGTATTGTTCAACACCTGATAAATCAGCGTGTCGCCGTAGGCCGTGCCGCTAATCACGTCGTTATGCTCCGAACTGACAAATTTCGGCGCCATGTCAATGGTCAGCGACGCGGTATCTTTCACACCGTTGGCATCGGTCAGGGTGTAGTTAAAGACCTCCTTGCTGGTAATGGTAGAGAGCGAGATCCCCGGGTTGAGGGTATAGGTGTAACTGCCGTCAGCGGCAATCGCCAGCGTCCCGTAGTGGCCCGTGATGTTTGACACCGTGCTGCCGGAGTACGGATCGAGCGTGGTGGTAACGCCGTCGTAGCCGGTAATGCTCACGCGGGTATCAACCGAGTGGAGCTGGTCCATCGCCCCTGCGGAGTTGGTGCCGTCGAAGATATTGCCGTCAACGGTGTGGGTCCCCGTCGCGTCGAATTGCGACAGCGAGTAGCTGGTGCCGGTCACGCTTGGGGTGATGGTGATATTTCCTACCCCCAATGGCCCCATTCTGCCGGTATAGCTCAGCGTATAGGTTCCCGCCTCCAGATCGAGACCCGTCAGGTTGATGGTCGCCGTGCCGCCCAGCAGTAACCCACCGTTAAACGAGCCGGTTCTGACGGTAGTTGCGCCGTTGGACAGCGTCCAGTCCACCGTTAACCCGGTAAGCGTCAGCAGCGAGGCGACGTTAAACGACAGAACCACGTTATGCAGCGCGGTATTAGGATCCACCACGAAGGTCCCGCTCCCGCTGCCCTGGGTTGAGGCAAGCAGCGCGGCGTTCCAGCTCGCCGACCCGACCGTCGTATCGGAATAGGCGGCCGTATGGTGAACCGACGTTACGTCCATCGCGGTGCTGACATCGTTTACCGCATCCATTGGCCGTGCGGTTGGGGTGATGTTCAGCGATGCCGTGTCTTTCGAGCCGTCAGGCGCGGTGATGGTGTAGACGAAGGTATCCGGCGTGCTGATATGGTCCGCGCCGACCCCGCTGTCCAGGGTGTAGGTGTACTCCCCGGCTGCGTTGATCCGCAGCGTACCGTACTCACCGGCGATCTCCGTCAGGCCGCTGCTGTTCACCGCCACGCCGTTAACGTCTGAAACCACGGTGCCCGCTGGCGCAATATCATCTGACAGCACATCCCCGGTGGTGCTCTCGCTCACGCTTGCCACGCTGTAGACGTGATCCTGCAAGACGTTCAGCGTGTAGGCCGTCAGCGCGGTGATCCCCGCCGCCGTATTGAGCAGGAACAGGTACTCGCCGGCAGGCAGATTCAGCGTCAGCTGCGGCGAGGTGCCCCCCAGCAGCGGCGCGCGCAGCCAGCCTGGTTCAACGCGCATCTGCTCGAAGGTCTGCGTCGCATTGTTGAATTTATAGATGTAGAGGTCGAATACCGAGGCCAGCGCCACGCCGCCTACGGACGCCTGAACGGTCATGGTGCGGGTGGTACCTTCTTCCACGTTATAGATGATCGGGTTGGCCAGATCGTCAAGGAGGTTCAGCCCCAGCGTATTGCCAAGGTTGATCCCCACCAGGGTAAAGCCGCCCTGCGACGAGGTGCCGTTGTTGATCGCCTCCACGGTAGTATCGAAGGTCAGCGAGGCGGTATCGTCAACGGCCACAATACCGCTGCTGCTGGTGCCTTCGCCCAGCGACAGGACCAGATTTGCCGAGGCGCTGGTGCCGTTGTGGGTGATGGTGTAGGTGAAGCTCTCCGTGCGGCCAATGACGGCGGCGCTGGTGTTGGTCAGGTTATAGGTATAGCTGCCGTCCAGGTTGATGGTCAGCGTGCCGTACTGCCCCTGAATCACCGTGCCGTCAGCCGTGACGCTGGTGGTGGTGCCCTGGGCGTTAGTGACCGCGGTGACGGTGGTGCCCGCCGGGGCATTGTCGCTGCCTGCGGTAGGATCCACGTCGGTGATGACGTTTCCGACCACGTTGGTTTCGCCGGACACGGTGCCTGCGCTGGTCTCTCTAACCGCCACATCGAGGCTGGTGTAAGAGCCGGTTGCCAGCAGGTTCGTGTTGTAGCTCAGGACGCGATACTGACCATCCGCCAGACCGGTCAGGTTCAGCGACACCCCCGTCGCGCCGAGGGTCAGCAGGTCAGCGAACTGCGGCTGTCCGGTATCGACCACGGTGGTCCACGTATTATTGGCGGCGTCAAAGCGTTGTACCACAAGCTCAAGGGTATTGAGCAGTGAAAGTACGGCACCCGTGGCGTTGGCGTTCACGACAATATCTGCACTGCCGCCGCTGCCGACGGTGAAGCCCACCTGCGCGGCGTCGTCGCCGAGCAGGGTCAGCACGTTACCCACCGCACCCACCAGCAGGAAACCATAGTCGCTGTACTGCGAGTTGGTCACCGTTGCGGTGGTCGTTAGCGCCAGCTCTTCAACGTTGGTGCTGGCAGAGAGCGGCACCACCGGCGCAAGGGCTGAACCCGGCAACGAGACGTTGCCTGCCGCATCGGTGGCAGTGATTTGCAGCGTCTGACCCTCCGTCTGTTTATTGAGGAAGGTGTAGCTCCAGGATCCGTTGCTGTCTGCCGTGGCGGTGACCGTTGAGTTGTCCACCAGACGGATGGTAACGGTACTGCCCGCTTCGGCGCTACCGGTCAGTACGCTGCCGTCTGCGTTGAAGGTCCCGGCAGGAGCCGTTGGCGCAGTGAGATCCACGATGACGGTGGTCGACGTGGAAATCGGGCTGGTGCCCGAGCCGTTGCTCGCCGTGGCGGTGAAGGCATGCGGCCCTTCGCTTAGCACCGGCGTGGTGAAGCTCCAGTTGCCGCTGGCATTCGCGGTGACCGTGCCCATCGACACCCCGTTGTTATACAGGGTGATGGTCGCGTTTGGCTGCGCCGTGCCGGTCAGGGTTGGCGTGGTGTCATCGGTGGTTTTCCCGTTGGTCAGGTTACCCGTCACCGTCCCAACGTTATCGTCGATGGTGGTGATAACCGGCGCGTTCGGGATCGTCGTGATCGGGGCAATAACGGAAGTGGTGATACCCGCATTACCGGCCTTATCGGTAGCAAAGACAATCAGTGACTCTCCGCCCGTCTGTGGAGGGGTGAGGGTGGCGCTGAAGTTTCCACTGCCATCCGCAACGGCCGTTCCAAGAACGGTTCCGGTGCTTGAGGTGATGGTGACGGTACTTCCCGCTTCCGCCGTACCGGTAACCTGCGTTCCGTTGGTGATCACCGCCAGCCCGGTTGGGGCTGGCGGCGGCGTCAGGTCCACGTTGATGGTGATAATTGGCGATGGCGCGCTGGTATTGCCCGCGGCGTCGGTGGCGGTGGCGGTGAAGTTATGCGGGCCTTCCGTCAGCGTGGTGCTGGTTTGCGGCAGCGTCCAGTTGCCGTTGGCATCGGCAGTGACGGTTCCCACCAGCGTCGTGCCGTCGTAAATACGTACGGTGGCATTGGCTTCCGCCGTGCCGTTTAAGGTCGGGCGCGTGTCGTTGGTTGGGTTGGTACCGGTGACTGGGCCGGTGACGGTCCCCACATCATCCACAATCGAGGTGATTGCCGGTGCGACAGGGGCGGTGGCATCCACGTTGATGGTGTAACCGCCGGTCTGCGCGCTGGCGTTACCCACGGCGTCGGTAGCGGAGAAGGTCAGATTATGCGATCCGTCAGCCAGCGGCGTGGACGGCGTAAAGCTCCACGCGCCGCCGGTAGCCACAACGGTGCCAATCTGTACGCCATTATCAAAGATGGTTACCGTCGCGCCAGCCTCTGCCGTACCGGTGAGCGTTGGTCGGGCATCATTGGTTAATCCGCCGTCGGCGACAGGCGTCGCAGCATTACCGACGTCGTCGGTGATGCTGGTCAGCACCGGCAGCGCTGGCGGCGTGGTATCAATGGTCAGGCTGAAGTCGCCGGACGGCGCGCTGGTGTTGCCCGCCTGATCGGTTGCTTCTGCGGTAAAGGTGTGCGGTCCGGTGCCCAGCGGAACGGTGATATCGATGGTCCAGTTGCCGTTGGCATCGGCGGTTCCGGTGCCCACCAGCGTAGTGCCCTCGTAGATATTCACGGTGGCCAGCGGCTCGCTGGTCCCCACCAGACGCGGGAGAGGATCGTTGGTGGTCTGGCCGGAGCCAATCGCCCCGGTGATGGTGCCAACATCGTCAATCGCTTGGGTGATAACCGGCGCGGCAGGCACAGTTGTATCCACAACCAGCGTGAAGCCCGGTGAAGCAGGGCTGACGTTGCCCGCGGCGTCGGTTGCCGTGGCGGTCCAGGTGTGGCTGCCGTTTGCCAGCGTGCCGGTGGTGAAGCTCCATACGCCGTTGGCATCAGCCACGGCGGTGCCTACCTGCCGACCATTCTCATAGATGGTGATGGTCGCGTTGGCTGCCGCGGTGCCGTTCAGCGTAGGCGTGGTGTCGTCTGTGCTTTGTCCCGAGGCGACCGGGCCAAGTACGGTACCCACATTATCGGTGGCTGGCGTAAAGATCGGCGCAACGGGCACCGACGTATCCACCGTCAGGTTGAACGGTGGTGAGGTGTCCCCGGTATTGCCTGCGGCATCGGTGGCGTTGAAGGTAATGGTATGCGGCCCTTCACCCAGCGCAGTGGTCGGCGTGAAGGTCCAGTTACCCTGGGCGTTGACGACTGCCGTGCCAATTTCCACATCATCGACAATAACGTGTACCGTTGCGCCCACTTCCCCCGTACCGTTGAAGGTTGGACGGGTATCGTTCGTGGCGCCGTTGCTGGCAATGGTTCCCGTTCCCGGGCCCACATCGTCTATCACCGTAGTCACTACCGGGGCCGCAGGGCCAGCGGTATCCACCGTAAAGGCGAATACTGGCGAGTTGGCGGAAACGTTTCCAACGTCATCGCTGGCGTTGACGCGCAGGTTATAGATCCCGTCCGTCAGGATCGGATCCGGCGTAAAGGTCCAGTTACCGCTGCCGTCGACCGTGGTAGTACCAATCTCCACGCCGTTATTCAGCACGTGAATGGTGGTGCCCGCCTGGCCGGTGCCGCTCAGGGTTGGCGTGGTGTCATTGGTGACCTGCCCGGCGGTAAGCGGGCCGGTGATCCCTCCCGGAGCGTTGTCGCTGACCGTATCGATCGTCGGCACCTGTGGCGCAGTCAGATCGATATTGACGCTCCAGACGCCGGACGGCTGGCTGACGTTACCCAGCGGATCGGTCGCTCTGACGGTAAAGTCATGCGTCCCTTCGCCGAGGGCGGTTTCAGGGGTAAATGTCCAGGCGCCGGTGCCGTCTGCTGCCACGCTACCAATCTGCGTGGCGCCATCAAAAATGGCGACGACGCTGTTCGGCTCGGCGGTACCGGTCAGGGTTGGCGTGGTGTCGTTGGTTGGATCGCCGCTTGGGACAGGCGTTGCAGCATTGCCTGCGTTGTCCGTCACGCTGGTAATCACCGGCGTGGTAGAGACGGTATCGACCACAATGGTGATCCCGGCCGACGGGGTGCTCTCATTGCCTGCCGGGTCGGTGGCGGTCACCGTCAGGGTGTGGCTGCCGTCGTCCAGCGCAGGCGGCGTGTAGCTCCAGGTGCCTGTCGGACCGACAACAACGGTGCCCAGCGGATCGCCGTTATTGTACACCGTAATGGTGTCCCCGGCCGTGCCTGTCCCGGTCAGGGTAGGACGGTTGTCGTTAGTGCTCTGACCGTCTGCGATTGGGCCAATGACCGGGCCCACGTCATCGGTCACCGCACCGATGGCTGGCGCTGTCGGGGCGGTGAGGTCGACGGTGACGGTCGCGATCGGCGACTGCCCGCTGGTCTCGCCGGTGGCGATATTCGTGGCGGTCACGGCGAAGGTGTGTGGCCCTTCCGTCAGCGGCAGCAGCGGCGTGTAGCTCCAGTTGCCGTTATCATCCGCAACAACGTTCGTCAGCGGAACCAGCACCCCATCCTGATAAATGGCGATCACGCTGCCCGGATCGGCGGTGCCGGTAAGGGTAGGCGTGACGTCATTGGTGGTTTTATCTTTCACATCGCCAGTGACGGGATCGGCGTCATCGTTGATCGCCGTAATTACCGGTACCGCAGGCAGCTCGAGCGGAGAGTCCGGCACGTCAAAGGTGGTTGACGGGCTGGCATTGCCTGCGGGGTCAGTGGCGATCAGCGTCAGCGTCGCGGCATCCAACTGGGCCGGGGAGAGGGCAATGGAGAAGGTGCCTCCCGTCGCGACCCCGGTCCCGATGACATTGCCGCTGGCATCGCGAACCGTCACGGTGGTTCCGTCATCTGCCGTACCGGTCAGCGGGGTGCCCTCCGCGGCGATGTCGATATTGGTTGGCGTTGCAGGCGGCAGGGTATCCACCGTCACGCTGAGATCGCCGGAGCTGGCGGAGGTATTCCCCGCCGCGTCACTCGCGGTAACCGAGAAGGTATGCGGCCCCTCGGTGAGCGCAGGGTCGGCTGTCCAGGACCATGTCCCGTTCGGCTGAACCTCCACGACCACCGGCGAGGCGACGCCATCAACAGAAACGGTTACGCTCGAACCCGGCTCGCCAATCCCGGTGAGGGTTGGCGTACCGTCGCGGGTGTAAAGCACGCTGTTGGTCAGCTGGCTGTCAGAGACGGCGTCAATTTGAGGTACGGTTGGTGCCTGCGTATCAACTTCCACCGTAAAGACCGGGCTTACCGGGCTAACGTTCCCGGCCTCGTCCACCGCCGCGACGGTGATGTTCAGTGGGCCGTCGGTTTGCGTCGGCAGGGTGAAGGACCATTCACCGTTGACGACCTCAACGCTACCCACTACCACGCCGTTGTTGTAGATGATCACCGTCTCGCCGGTTGTGCCAGTTCCGCCGACGCCTGGTGTAGAGTTGTTGGTGGACTCGCCATTCTGCACGCCACCAACGGCACCGATAACCGGGGTATCAGGGGCGAGGGTGTCGACCGTTATCGAAATCCCCGTGGATGGCACAGATTCGTTGCCGGCTTCATCGGTGGCGGTCGCCGTGTATAGGTGCGTCCCTTCGCCAATGTTGTTCTCAGGACGCCAGCTCCAGTTACCGTTACCGTCCACCGTAACGCTGCCCACGGCCTGCGGCTCGCCTGTACCCACCTGGTCATAGAGGGTGATGACGTCATTCGGCGTACCGGTGCCACTCAGGACCGGACGCGGATCGTTTGTGGATTCACCATCCAGCACAGGGCCGGTGATCTGGCTTACGCTGTCCGTTACCGTCGGCGTTCCCGGTTGGGCAGGCGCGTCGGTATCAATGGTAATGGTCACCGGCGTGGACGGCGCGCTTTCGTTCCCGGCGCTGTCCTGGTTAGTGACCGTCAGGGAGAGATCGTAGGTGCCGTCAGGGAGTGGATCATCTGGCGTCCAGCTCCAGTTACCGTCGCCATCGATCTCGGCTTCACCAATTTTAGTAGCGCCATCGTAAATGTTCACGATATCCCCCGGCGTGCCCGAGCCGCTCAGGGTTGGCGTGGTATCCCGGGTGGTCTCCCCAGGGTTCAGGGCTGTCCCCGGCGTGCCGCCGTCCGGGTTGACGGTGATCTCAGGAATATCCGGCGTTGCAGGCGCGGTCGTGTCGATCGTCAGTTCAAACGGCGGTGAGATAGTGGTGTTACCGGCATCGTCCGTCGCGTGGACCGTCAGTGAATGCGGGCCTTCCGTCAGCGGCGTGGTTGGCGTAAAGCTCCAGCCGCCGTTACCGTCCAGCACGGCCGTGCCGAGCAGGGTGGTTCCGTCATAGATAGTGATGGTGGTGCCTTCCGGTGCGGTTCCCTGCAACTGCGGCAGCGTGTCGTCAGTGGTGTCTCCGCTGTTTAGCGGAAGCTGCACAGGGCCAATGTTATCGGAGACAGTGTCAAGGGTGGCCGCGGGGGGCGGGGTGGTATCGACGATAAAGGTAAAGCCAGCTGATGGTGCGCTGGCGTTACCGGCTGCATCACTCGCGACGACGGTGAACGTATGCTGCCCGTTCACCAGTGGGGTGGTGGGCGTGAAGGTCCATGCGCCACCGCTGTTTACAACGGCAGTACCAATATCCTGTCCGTCAAGGCGGATCGTCACGGTGGAGCCCGGCTCGCCGGTACCGTTCAGCGTCGGGAGCGTGTCGTTGGTCGTTTCATTGGAGTCGAGCGCACCCGTGCGGCCAGGCACGTCATCAATGACCTGCGTAATGGCCGGTGCGCCCGGCGCGGCGGTATCCACCGTGATGCTCCAGGGGTTGGATGTCCCGCTGAGGTTATTGTTGGCATCAACCGCCGTCGCCGTCAGCACGTGCCCGCCGTCCGGTAGCGCGGTTTCCAGCGTGATGGACCACTGGCCGTTTGCCGACACGACGGCGGTGCCAATTTCGGTAGTACCGCTGTAGAGGGTGATGGTGGTGCCTGGCTCGCCCGTTCCGTTGATGGTTGGCGTGCTGTCGTTGGTAAGACCGTTCTGGCTGACTGGCCCGGTGACGCCAGGCGCATCATCCACTACGCCCGTGATGACCGGGGTTTGTGCCGCGGTGATGTCCGGTGCGTCAAACGGCGCTGTTGGTCCGGTGTTTCCGGCGGTATCAGTGGCATCGGCGGTCAGGGCTTCGCCGTTGGCTTTCGGCGGGATCAGGTCAACGCTGAAGTTACCCTGATCGTCGGCGACCGCTTCCCCGACCTTCACGCCATTTTCGCGGATGGTGACGGTGCTGCCCGGCTCGGCAGTGCCGGTTACCGTCGTACCGTCGGCAGAGATCACCACATTCTCCGGTGCCAGCGGGGGCGTACTGTCTGGCGCGTCGGCAAAGCCAGACGGACTGGTGTTGCCGCTGCCGTCGGTGGCTGTCACTTCAAGGGCTTCGCCGTTGGTCTGGGCTGGCGAAATCGGTATGGTAAAGGTGCCGTCCGGACCGGCGGTGGCCTGGCCGATGATCGTACCGTCCGGCGCTTTAATGATAATCGTGCTATTTGGCTCGGCGGTACCGCTGACGCTTGCCCCGTCGTCCGCCACCACCAGGTTGCCCGGTACGGCAGGCGGGGTGATATCCGCTGCGTTAACCAGCGCCGGTGAACTCTGGTTGCCTGCGGCATCGGAGGCGACCACGGAGATGATCTCGCCATTGATTTGCGCAGGGTTCAGGTTGGCGACATAGTTGCCATTGCTGTCGGCAGTGGCTGTGCCGATTTGCAGCCCGGCATTGTTGGTGATGACAATGTTACTGCCCGGTTCGGCGGTACCGACGATCTGGGTGCCTGTGGAATTGAGCGTCGCAACCGGCATCGCCGGCGGAGTAAGATCAACGGTAAAGTTGATCGGCTGAGACAGGCCGCTCTGGTTGCCCGCCGCATCGGTTTCCCGCAGGGTAATAGAGTGTGCGCCTTCTGCCAGCGGAGCTGTCGGCGTGATGCTCCAGGTGCCGTTCGGCAGAACGGTGGTAGTGCCGATAACAATGCCGTTATCGTAAACCGTGATCGTGCTGCCCGGTTCGCCTCTGCCCGTCAGGCGCGGCTCTGAGGCATCGGTAAACTGTCCGGCACCGATCGGCCCTTTCAGTCCGCCCGTATCGTCGTTAATGATGAATCCTGAAGGCGTTTGCGGCGCGGTGACATCTACCGTTACGGTAAAGACCGGCGAGGCCGGGCCGGTGTTACCGGCGACGTCGGTGGCGCGCACGGTAAGCTGGTGGCTGCCTTCGCTCAGGTTCACCGACGGTGTAAAGCTCCAGCTACCGTTACTGCCCACAACCGCTGTGCCAATGGCAATGCCATTATCATAGATCGTGACCGTCGATCCCGCTTCCGCCGTGCCGGTGAGCTGTGGCCGCGGATCGTTGGTGCTGCTTCCACTCCCGAGCGTGCCGGTGCCAGGCGCAACATCATCGGTGATGCTGACGATCGCTGGCGCGCCAGGCGCGACGGTATCGACCACGAAGGACACCGCCGCGGACGCCGGACTGATATTGCCTGCGGCATCGGTCGCGGTGGTAGTAATGGCGTGATTGCCTTCAGACAGGTTGGTCGACGGGGTAAAGCTCCATTTGCCGGTGGCATCGGCTGTGGCGGTGCCAATCGGTTTCCCGTTGTCATAGAAGGTAATGACGGTGCCAGCTTCACTGATGCCGCTGAACGTCGGACGGGCATCGTCCGTGCGTTGGCCGTTGCTCAGTGGGCCTGTTTCGGTGCCCACGTTGTCATTGACGGTGACAATCGCGGGGGCATCCGGCGCGGTGAGATCCGGTGCCGTGACCTGACCGCCCTGGCTGGTATTGCCGGACGGATCGGTGGCGGTGGCGGTGATCTGTTCCCCGTTGGTGAGTGGCGTACCGAGATCGATCGTGAATTTCCCGTCGCTGCCCGTCTTGCCCGTTCCGATGGTGTTGCCGTCGGCATCCTTCAGGGTAACGGTGCTGCCCGGCTCAGCCGTCCCGGTTACGGTTTTGCCGTCAGGCGAGACCGCCAGATTGGCGGGGGCATCCGGCGCGGTGAGATCCGGTGCCGTGATCTGACCGCCCTGGCTGGTATTGCCGGCCGGATCGGTGGCGGTGGCGGTGATCTGTTCCCCATTGGTGAGTGGCGTACCGAGATCGATCGTGAATTTCCCGTCGCTGCCCGCCTTGCCCGTTCCGATGGTGTTGCCGTCGGCATCCTTCAGGGTAACGGTGCTGCCCGGCTCAGCCGTCCCGGTCACGGTTTTGCCGTCAGGCGAGACCGCCAGATTGGCGGGAGCATCCGGCGCGGTGAGATCCGGTGCCGTAACCTGACCGCCCTGGCTGGTATTGCCGGACGGATCGGTGGCGGTGGCGGTGATCTGTTCCCCGTTGGTGAGTGGCGTACCGAGATCGATCGTAAATTTC
>NZ_JAALCJ010000005.1 GCF_011078175.1 Enterobacter cloacae | reverse complement strand
CTGGCGGCTTTAGCGCGGTGGTCCCACCTGACCCCATGCCGAACTCAGAAGTGAAACGCCGTAGCGCCGATGGTAGTGTGGGGTCTCCCCATGTGAGAGTAGGGAACTGCCAGGCATCAATTAAGAAGAACCCCGTACCGAAAGGTGCGGGGTTTTTTGCTTTGAATGCGGAAAACATGCCGGATGGCAGCTTCGACTCATACGGCCTACAATTGTTAAAACAATTTTAGCAATGGTGCCGCTTTGACTCGTCCCTTTGATTATCAACAAGATTTTGCCAATATTAATTTTCGTGAACATCCCGAACGGTATCAGGTTGGCCGGGGTGAGCAGGGAGTATTAATGGTTGAGCCTTATAAAAGCGAAATCCTGCCGCACTGGCGTTATAAAAATGCTGAAGTCGCAGCGCGTTCGGCAGAAGAGATTTACGCCCTCTTTGAAGAATACCGCAGGAAAAACGATTTTGTAGGCATGGATATGGCGCGTAAATTCATACAGATGGGCTACACACGTGCCCGCCGATATGCAAATCATAAAGGCGGTAAAAAGTATGACGAGCAACGCCAGGTCAAACCCCTCGATCACGATCCAGTAAAAGCAGAAGCCGCTGCGGTATTTAAAACGTGGTGGGATAAAATTCGTGCCGATGATGATTATTTGCAGCGAAAAAAGGCGCACCAGCAAGCGTGGGGATAATTACTACGTCCGCTAATAATTCGATACCTGATCGAGTTCACAAAATTCAATGAAACATATTTGAAACATTTTATTTACCTAACGATTCGTTTTAAATCCGGTTTTACTGTTTGTGGGCAATGGCCCGAAATGTGAGCCAGAGGATTTTAAAATGACAGAAACCGTAGCCAGTGCAGATACGGATAATACCAATTTAGCAGGCAAGGATACTCGCCGCCGGGTTTGGGCAATCGTAGGAGCTTCATCGGGGAACCTTGTAGAGTGGTTTGATTTTTACGTCTATTCATTCTGTTCACTCTACTTTGCGCATATCTTTTTCCCGTCAGGGAACACCACAACCCAGCTTTTGCAAACCGCAGGCGTTTTTGCCGCCGGGTTCCTGATGCGTCCTATTGGCGGATGGTTGTTCGGCAGGATCGCGGACAGGAAAGGGCGCAAAACATCCATGCTCATCTCCGTATGTATGATGTGCGTCGGCTCGCTGGTGATTGCCTGCCTGCCCGGATATGACAGTATCGGAACATGGGCACCCGCGTTGTTGCTGCTGGCACGTCTTTTCCAGGGGCTGTCAGTCGGTGGCGAATACGGCACCAGTGCGACATACATGAGCGAAGTAGCGGTTGAAGGCCGAAAAGGTTTCTATGCATCATTCCAGTATGTGACGCTCATTGGCGGACAGTTGCTGGCGTTACTGGTTGTGGTGATCCTGCAACAAATCCTTAGCGATGAAGATTTGCGCGCCTGGGGCTGGCGCATCCCGTTTGCTATGGGCGCTGCCCTGGCGGTTGTTGCCCTGTGGTTACGCCGTCAGCTTGATGAAACCTCCCAGCAGGAGGTCAGAGCGCTGAAAGAAGCCGGTTCGATGAAAGGGCTGTGGCGAAACCGCAAAGCCTTTTTGATGGTATTAGGCTTTACCGCCGCAGGCTCGCTAAGCTTCTATACCTTCACCACCTATATGCAAAAATATCTGGTCAACACCACGGGCATGCATGCCAACGTTGCGAGCGTTGTCATGACGGTAGCGTTACTGGTCTTTATGCTCATCCAGCCGATTGTTGGCGCGCTGTCGGACAAAATAGGTCGCCGCACCTCCATGCTGATCTTTGGCGGCACGCTCACCCTGGGTACCGTTCCGCTTTTGACGGCGCTACAGCATACAACCTCTCCGTATGCCGCTTTCGCTTTGATTATGGTGGCACTTATTATTATCAGTTTTTACACGGCAATCAGCGGCATTTTGAAAGCGGAAATGTTTCCCGCACAGGTGAGGGCGCTGGGCGTAGGCCTTTCTTATGCGGTCGCAAACGCCCTGTTCGGCGGTTCGGCTGAGTATGTCGCACTATCCCTTAAGTCATGGGGCAGTGAAACGACCTTCTTCTGGTATGTCACCGTAATGGGAGCGCTGGCGTTTATTGTCTCGCTGATGCTGCATCGAAAAGGAAAAGGTATCCGCCTTTAATAATGCGCCATCTGCCAGACGGCGTAGCCGGTTGTTGCGCCGGCTACGTCCCAGGCAAAATCCTTCCAGCTCCAGCCGCTTCCTGAGGGGCGGCTATCCCAAAGCTCTTTTGATGCCCCCAGGCTGATGGAGAACATCAGGCCCATTGTGGCGCTTCGATCCCGGCTATACCCCTGGTGCATCGCATATTCATTACCCGCAGCGGACAACATTGCAGATGCCAGAAAGTGTTGAGCTTTATCCTGACCCGACCAGTTATCATTTGCCATATGGCTGCAACCGGTCAGGAAAAGAGGGATTATCAGGAAAGGCGTACGCATTAACAGACTCCATAAAAAAGCCCCGTCGATGACAGGGCCTGTGTATTACAGAATACGGCTGATGAGTCGATCGATACGGATCCGACGTAGACGGCGTATCAGCTTCCTGACTTTTACCGGATAATCAGCGATGCTTTGCAGATCGCGATAATGACGCACAACGGTAGTGTGGGTGCGTATAAGCTCCAGCTCACGATCGCGTTTCGCGGCTAACGCATGTTGAGGATCGTGAATAAGTATGGCGTTTTCTAAATCCAGGCGCCAGGCGCGTGGGTTCAGGTTATTACCGGTCAGCAGCATCCACTCTTCATCCACCCACATCCCTTTGAGGTGATAACTGTTGTCTTCATCTTTCCAGAGACGCACCACCAGCTGGTCCGTGTTCACATAGTACTGTAAACGGCTCAGGAAGCGGCGCAGGTTAATCTCATAGAGATAAGGCAGTGCGCCGATGATCTTGAAAGGCTGATCTTCCGGAATGAAAAAGTCGTTTGCCGTTTTATCCCCGACAATGATTTCCACCTTTTTACCATCACGCAGCAGCTGAATGATATTACGCACCAGAACGGCGGGAAGGTTGAAGTACGGGGTGCAGATGGTGAGCTTATGTTCTGCGCACGGCATCAAATGGAAGATAGTCTTGTTCAGGAGGCTCGATTTCCCCAGGCCAACCAAAGGCGTAACGGACAGCTCTTCATTATTCGCATCACCCTGGAAACGATAAACCGCATCGCGCAATTCCTGGCGGAAGGAGCGAACATCGTTTTTAATTTCCGGACTTTTTGGACGATGAGGATCGTCAAGACGGTGAACACCCCGGCCATGCACCAGATTTTTATCAACCCAGTTAAACATGATGTCGGCCATCTGCGGATTGCGGATCAGATGGTAGCGATCGTAACGGTATTTATCGAGCTGATGGAGATAAACATCATTCAGGCTGGCGCCGCTATAAAGGACGCTGTCATCAATGATAAATCCTTTAAAATGAAGAACGCCAAGCGCTTCACGGGTATTTACAGGTACGCCGTATACCGGGATATCAAGACCCGGATTTTCCTGGGCCGTGCGGCAATACCAGTCAGCATTGGTATTCGAGGCAACCGCACCAATACGGCCACGCTGAGCACGGTGCCAGTCAACCAGCACGCGAACATCCAGTTCCGGACGCTGACGTTTCGCTTCATAGAGCGCGTTAAGGATCGCACGCCCACCTTCATCTTGTTCAAGATAGAGCGCCACAATGCAAATACGTCGCGTAGCGCTGGCAATCTTTTCAAGAAGCGTCTCCCGGAAATGAGCGGGAGCATAAAAGAACTCTACATCATCAACTGACTGAGAAATCTTCGGTAGTTGAGCAAGGTGTTGTTGATGTTTATTACGCTTAAATTTTGACAACATCACAGTGCGTTTCTTCTCTGTTCATTGAAGGGTTGTCTGTACCAGGCAAACAACATAAGCGGACAATGATACCCCAGTGCCGCGAAAAGTGGGTAACATTTCCAGCAGCTTACTCTTGTTTATCCGTCGAAATCAGGCTGAGGGACAGAGAGACAATGCCTTCATCCAGCTGGATATCAACGTCAAAACCGAGCTTCCGCGCCAGGGTCACCATACCCCGATTGTTTGGCATAGTAATGCCATTCAGGCGTGACAATCCATGATCGCGCGTATAACCAATGAGTTTTTCGAGCAGCCGTCTGCCCAACCCCAAACCTTTAAGATCGGAACGCACCAGTACGGCAAACTCCGCATCCACGTTATCCGGGTCGGAAATGGCACGCGTCACGCCGAGAATCTCCTCTCCCGCTCCGGAACGGCGGACTGCCACAATCGCCATTTCTCGATCGTAGTCGATCTGGGTCATATTGGCTAAATCGTCGTGAGTAAATTCATTGATTTCGCTGAAATAGCGATAGTACAAATCTTCCTTCGTTACCTGCGAGATAAACGCCCGCAGCAGCGGCTCGTCTTCAGGCAGGATAGGGCGAAACAGCGCTCGTTCCCCATTTTTCATCTCCACCCACTCTTCCAGATGAAGAGGATAAGGACGAATGGCGAGACGGCTTTCCCGATCGCCGATAAACGGCGCAATATCCAGCGTCACGTCCAGCGCGGTAAATTCATTTCCGGAGGCAAGAAGGGGGTGGATATCCAGGCGCTGGATCTCCGCGCAGTCAACAATGAGGTTGGAGACCTTCACCAGGAACTGGCTTAACCCAGCGATATCAAGCGGCCTGAGAGCGCTTCTCCCGCGGATTTTTTTGCTTTTAATGGCCTGAATAATTAAATAACGCGCCAGGTTCATGTTCAGAGGGGGAAGCGCGACAACCGCCTGTTCTTCTGGTCGCCATTCAATGCCGCCTTCACCCAGCATAATGAGCGGACCAAAAACCGGATCGTGTTCGACAACCACGCGCAGCTCCTGCGCGCCCGCACGGTTAGCCATGCTCTGCACCAGCAGGCCGTGGATTCTGGCCTGTGGCCACGTCAATTTAACGCGATCGATAATGGCATCCGCGGCCTGTTGTACTTCTGTCGCGGTGCGCAGATACAGCATGACGCCCTGAACATCCGATTTGTGCGGAATATCGGGAGAGCGCAGCTTAAGCGCCACCGGGTAGCCAATCTGCTCAGCGATATGTACCGCCTCAGCGCTGTCGCCGGCAATCCAGGTGGGCAGGGTTTGCATCCCATAGCTGCCAAGAATGGGTTGCACTTCATGAGTATCAAGAGTAGTGGCGCCCTCTTCGATGGCCTGCTGCAATAGCCTGTGCATGTCCACCGAGTTTGCGGTGAGATTGCCCGGCAGGGCAGGCGTTTCACGCAGCTGCTTCTGGTTACGGCGGTATTCAACCATATGCATAAAAGCGGTAATGGTGCCCTCCGGGGTACGGTAGGTTGGCAACCCGGCTTCACTAAACAGACGCCGTGCCTCCTGCGAGGAGAACTCGCCGCACCAGTTGGTTAGTAAGGTGACGTATTTGCCTCGCGGATGGTTTCGGACAGCCTCAATCAGCGCACGCGCACTTTCGCTGCCTGGCGCAACCGCGCTGGGTGAATGGATAATCATCAGTGCATCAAAGTCCTGGCTATCCAGCAAAATCCTGATCGCCTTTATGTAACGATCGCTGCTGGCATCATCGCGTAGATCGAGAGGATTATCGGGAACAACGCTTCCTGGTAACGCGTCCCGCAGGCGCTGGAGCGTCTCTTCACCCAGCGTTGCCAGCTTGCCATTGCGTAGCCAGAGTTCGTCCAGCGCCAGTGCGGCGGGAGCGGCACCGTTGCTGACAATCATCAGCTTTTCACCGCGCAGGGGGCGCATGTGGCTTAACGTTTCGACGGCGGAAAAAAGCTCGTGCGTATCCTGCACCCGCAGTAAACCGGCGCGCTGGATCGCTGCATCCCATGCGGGATCCATCCCGGAACGGGAATGTAGCAGGCGCTGAGCCGCGGGGCTGCGCCCGCTTTTGATGACCAGAATCGGTTTATTACGCGATGCGCTACGCGACGCCGACACAAAACGACGGGCGTCGCTCAGGTGTTCAAGGTAGAGCAGGATAGCGCTGGTTTTACTGTCGCGCGCCAGGAAATCCAGCAGCTCATCGACGTCAATGTCCAGGCTGTCGCCGAGGGCGATGAAATAGGAAAAACCCATCTCACGCTGCTGCGCCCAGTCGAGGATGGTATTGGATACCGCAGCCGACTGTGAAATGAAGGCCAGTTTGCCTTTACGGATTGGAACCGGTGAGAAACTGGCATTTAGCCCTTGCCAGGGCGCAAGCAGGCCGAGGCTGTTTGGACCAAGAATGCGCATCTGGTAGCGGCTGGCGCAGGCCAGCAGTTCGGGCTGCTGTTCAGGAGGCGAGGAAAGAATAATGCAGGTTTTACAGCCTTTCTGACCGAGCGACTCAAGCAGTTCGAGGTTTCGTTTCGCATGTGTACAGAGCACGGCGAGATCGGGAACGAAAGGCAGGCTCTGCACATCTGGCCACGCCAGTACCCCCTGTACCGCCTTATAAGCGGGCGTAACGGGCATGACCGGGCCGTTAAACCCGCCAGCCAGCAGGTTACGCATCATTAGATACCCTGCGCGGTCCGGTTTCATCGAGGCGCCAATAACGGCAATGGATTTCGGACGGAGTAGCGCTTCTAACCCTCTCTGGCTCATGCAGGCCTCCCGTGAATGCAAGCGACCTGATGATTTTAAACGCTTTCTGTCTCTGTTGCTGTGACGCTACCCTTATGAACGGTTTTTCCCGCAAGATAACGTTCGCGGAAGCAGGAGAAGTGGGAGCCCAGCGCGCCGGCCGCCTGGGTATCGCCCGCCAGATCCAGTAGCGCAATGGCAACTTCAGCGGTGCAGTATTGACCGTCGGCATGTGCTTCACGTAAGCGATAGGCCGAAACGCGCGACAGATCGACGGAAATCACCGGCAGCGCATCAAGATAAGGGCTTTTGCGGAACATCTTTCTCGCTTCGGTCCAGGTGCCGTCGAGCATAATAAACAGCGGCGGCTTACCGGATGGTGGCGCCGTAAGCACCTGACGTTGTTTGCCTGCATATGATGCCGGGAAAACGACCATGGGCTGATAGTCCGGGCTTGCCACCAGGTCGAGCAGAGCCTGAGGTGGCTCAGTGCGCGACCACTGAAACGCTGCGGTGTTGGGCAGAATATCGGCGATCAAACGCCCCGTGTTGCTGGGCTTCATCGGTTCGGTATCGAACATGACCAGACAAAAGCGGCTTTTCGCCTCGCTCGGCGCAAGCGTTTCGCACAGGCACACCTTCAGCGGTAGAAGGCAGCGCTGGCAGCGGCGAATACGATTGCCTCGGGCCAGAAAAGGACGGGTGGCGCGCGCAAGGCGCTCGGCGCGTAATTGAAGTACAGCGTTATCAGTCATGGGCGAAAAGGCAGGAAAAACCCCATTTTCGCAGAGGAGAGAACGGGGCACAAGATATGCCCCGCGAATGTTACAGGGATTCGTTTAACCAACTGTCGAAAGGTGCCTTCGGTACTGCACCATTGAGCATGTCGATCACTTCACCGTTTTTGAAAATCATAATGGTTGGAATGCTGCGAATGCGAAAACGGGCGCTGAGTTCACGTTCCGCTTCGGTATTCACTTTAACAAAACGCATTTTCCCGCTGCGCTCTTCAGCCACGTCTTCGAAGATGGGCGCAAAGTTACGGCAGGGACCGCACCACGGTGCCCAAAAATCGACCACAACAGGCAGATCGTCCTTGAGGAGTTTGTCCAGCGTAGCACCCGTCGCGTTAATGACATCGCCATCAAATAATTCGTGGCCACAACGCCCGCATTTCGCACCGTCATCCATCCGATCGTCCGGAATGCGGTTTAGAGCCTGACAGTTGGCACATACGGTATTCATAACTAACCTCTGATAGAGCCGTGGAACAACGGCAGAACGCCGATAATGTTTCTGATATGTTACATATTATCAGTGAGCCTGTATGAAACGACAACGCGTTTTATTCAATGGGAACAATAGTCACAGGCTTTTGTACGAAATTATGGCTATGAGCTTGCACATCGGGTAATCTGCGCGCTTCGCGCAGCGCTGGTGGAGAAAAGCATGAACGACGAAATGAAAAACAAAAGCGGCAAGGTCAAAGTGATGTATGTCCGCAGTGATGATGACTCTGATAAACGCACCCAAAATCCGCGTACCGGAAAAGGTGGCGGGCGTCCGGCGTCTTCTCGTGCAGACGGTGGCCGTCGCCCCGCCCGCGATGACAGAAATAACCGCGGCGATGACCGCAAACGTGATGACCGTAAGCGTGACGATCGCAAGCGCGATGATTTTGTCCGCGACGGTGGATCGCCATGGCGTACCGTTTCTCGTGCACCGGGTGAAGAGGTGGCTGAAAAAGCCGATCACGGCGGTATCAGCGGAAAAAGCTTTATCGATCCGGAAGTGCTGCGACGTCAGCGTGCGGAAGAGACCCGTGTCTACGGCGAGAATGCCTGTCAGGCCCTGTTCCAGAGCCGCCCGGAGTGTATCGTTCGTGCATGGTTTATCCAGAGCGTGACTCCGCGCTTTAAAGAAGCGCTGCGCTGGATGGCGGCGAACCGCAAAGCCTACCACGTGGTTGACGATGCCGAGCTGACAAAAGCGTCCGGGACTGAACACCACGGCGGCGTCTGCTTCCTGATCAAAAAACGTAACGGCACTACCGTGCAGCAGTGGGTCAGCCAGGCGGATGCCGATGACTGCGTGCTGGCGCTGGAAGATGTGGGTAACCCGCATAACCTGGGCGCTATGATGCGTAGCTGCGCGCACTTTGGCGTGAAAGGCGTGTTGTTGCAGGATGCCGCGCTGCTGGAATCCGGTGCGGCAATCCGTACCGCGGAAGGTGGTGCAGAGCACGTTCAGCCGATCACCGGTGACAGCGTGCTGGAAGCCCTTGAGCAGTTCCGTAAAGCGGGCTACACCATTGTCACTACCTCAAGCCGTGCCGCTACGCCGCTGTTCAAAGCGACGTTGCCGCGCAAAATGGTGCTGGTGTTAGGCCAGGAGCGCGATGGTCTGTCTGATGCGGCCCTCTCCAGCGCTGACCTGAGCGTCTCTATCGACGGTACAGGCAACGTTGAAAGCCTGAACGTATCCGTTGCGACCGGCGTACTGCTGGCGGAATGGTGGCGTCAGAACAAGGCATAAGCCTTTTATGTGCCGGGCCTGACCCGGCACATTCAAACCCTACTCGCTCTCTGCCGGTAACACAGGCATCCAGTCAATTGGCTTTTCGCCGTGCTTTTCCAGCCACTCATTTGTCAGAACAAAATGATTACTGCCAAAGAAACCGCGGTGTGCAGACAGCGGCGACGGGTGCGGTGCCTTCAGCACGTGATGACGCTGACGATCGATAATCGCCCCTTTCTTTTGGGCATGCGAACCCCAGAGTAAAAACACGACGCCTTCACGATGCTCATTGATCAGGCTGATGACCTTATCGGTAAAGGTTTCCCAGCCCAAGCTGGCGTGGGAGTGCGCCTGGCCTGCACGAACCGTCAACACGGTGTTCAGCAACAGCACGCCCTGGCGCGCCCAGCTTTCCAGATAGCCGTGATTAGGGCGGGTGAAACCCTGAATCGTTCCTTCCAGCTCTTTATACATATTCAGCAGAGAAGGGGGAATGGCCACGCCCGGACGCACGGAAAATGCCAGTCCGTGAGCCTGCCCGGGACCATGGTACGGATCCTGCCCGAGTATAACCACCTTTACATCACTCAGTTCGGTGTAGCGGAAGGCGTTAAACACATCTTTCTGAGGCGGATAAATTGTCTGGCCGGCCTGCCGTTCAGCCGCAACGGTACTGAGGGTGTTAATAAAATAGGGCTGCTGCTTCTCTTCTGCCAGCACGTCATGCCAGGTTAAAGGTGTTGTCATCTCGCTCTCCTGCGAATCTCATTCTGTGTCTAGCTTACCTGCTAAACCCCAATGAGCAAAATTACTCGCAGCAAAGCAGGCTAAGTGTCTCAATTTATGTTGGAAAATTTACACGGCGGGCCGAATTGGTAAGTCTCAAAATTGATCTAAAACAAAAAACACAGACCACACTCTTTGTGTGGTTGGTGGTTTTGTTGATTTAAATCAATAAATCACGTGGGTCTGAATGTTATATATACACACAACAAACAATGGTTTTACCAATTGGCCGCAAAAGGCCAGCATCAGTTAATGTAGCCTAAGGGAGGCAACACATGATTACAGGTATCCAGATTACTAAAGCTGCAAATGACGATCTGCTGAACTCTTTCTGGCTGCTGGACAGCGAGAAAAACGAAGCGCGCTGTGTAGTAGCGAAAGCAGGTTTTGCGGAAGACGAAATCGTTCCGGTGAGCAAACTGGGCGAAATTGAATACCGTGAAATTCCAATGCAAGTGCAGCCAGAAGTACGTGTGGAAGGTGGTCAGCACCTGAACGTTAACGTCCTGCGTCGCGAAACGCTGATGGATGCCGTTGAGCATCCGGAAAAATACCCGCAGCTGACCATCCGAGTGTCTGGCTATGCGGTGCGTTTCAACTCTCTGACCCCGGAACAGCAGCGTGACGTTATCGCGCGTACCTTTACTGAAAGCCTGTAAGGTTTCAGCTTCGGGGGTGAAATAAAAAAGCCGGGAGATTCCCGGCTTTTTTTTACTCTTCCGTTTTCGTCTCTGGCACAGCAGAGCTTGGCTTACGGCGCTTACCAATATTTTTAGTATCGCGGTGGCGCTGTTTAACGCGCGGCTTCTCTTTTTCTTTCTCTTTTCTCTCAGCACGTTTCGCGAGCGCTTTCTTGGACGGTTTACCCGTCATTTTTTCACTTGGCGCACGTGTGGTCGGACGAAGTCCGTCAATCACGCGAGCTTTCAGCGGCTCATCAACGTAGCGGCCAATTTTCTGTAGCAGCAAATGGTCGTGCGCTTCTACCAGAGAGATAGCAATACCTTTGCGACCCGCACGGCCGGTACGACCAATACGGTGCAGGTAAGTATCACCGCTGCGCGGCATATCAAAGTTGATTACGTGGCTCACGTCCGGGATGTCGATCCCGCGGGCGGCAACGTCGGTGGCAACCAGCACATTCACGCGACCATCGGTCAGGCGCTTGATGCCTTCGGTACGCTTAACCTGCGCCATTTCACCTTCAAGATAGCAGTTGTTGATGCCGGCGTTGCGCAGCATTTCTGCCAGCTCATGCACGCGCTCGCGTTTGCGTACGAAGACGATGGTACGGGTTGCCTCTTCCTGCTTCAGCAGGTGTTTCAACAACTCAACCTTATGCTCAAGGTTATCTGCGCGGTAGTACCACTGGTGGATCTTCTTCCGCTCACGCGTCGATGGCGTAGCGGATACTTCTACCGGATCTTCCAGCAGACGTTCGGCGAAATCTTTAATGGCATCCCCTTCAAGGGTTGCTGAGAACAGCATGGTCTGGTTACGCCAGCGCGTTTCACCTGCGATGTGTTCGATATCCTGGGCAAAGCCCATGTCAAGCATGCGGTCAGCTTCATCGAGAATCAGCGTTTCCACCGCGCGGCAGTCGAAGTTCTCTTCTTTTATGTATTGCAGCAGACGGCCCGTCGTCGCGACAACGATATCCTGGTTTTCGCTGAATACTTCGGCGTGGTTCATATACGCTACGCCGCCAGTGATGGTCGCGATATCCAGATGGGTATTCGCCGCCAGCTCACGCGCGTGTTCGGCAACCTGCATCGCCAGTTCACGGGTCGGGGTCAGGATCAAAATGCGCGGCGGGCCTGATTTTTTACGCGGAAAGTCGAGCAAATGCTGCAACACAGGCAGCAAGTAGGCTGCTGTCTTCCCCGTGCCGGTTGGCGCAGAACCGAGCACATCGCGGCCCTCAAGCGCAGGCGGAATGGCCGCGGCCTGAATGGCGGTCGGGCGTGTAAAGCCTTTGCTCTCAAGTGCATTGAGCAGGCTTTCATCGAGTTCAAGTTCGGAAAAAGTCGTTACAGTCATGTTCTACCTCTGTGTGGGGCGCTGATTATAGACGTTACGGCTGTAATCTTCATCTGTTTGTATGGATATCGCTTTTCGACCACTTCGCTTTCCCCTATGCTACTCCCGTTTCACTCAGAAGGTTGCACTGACATGTCTCAACTCAAAGCGCAGTTGCGCCGCGATGGTTTTACGTTTAAACAGTTTTTTGTGGCGCACGATCGTTGTGCGATGAAAGTCGGTACAGACGGTATTTTACTGGGTGCATGGGCGCCTGTCGCTGGTGTAAAACGCATTCTGGATATTGGTACGGGCAGCGGACTACAGGCGCTGATGCTGGCGCAGCGAACGGAAGAACACGTCACGATCGACGCCGTTGAGCTTGATCCTCAGGCGTCCCGGCAGGCAAGTGAAAACGCAGCCGTCTCTCCGTGGGCAGAACGCATCAGGGTGGAATGTGCCGATGTGCTGACCTGGGCACCCGAGCAGACGGCGCGTTATGATTTGATTGTCAGCAATCCACCGTATTATACGCCTGGCGTGGAATGTGGAACGCCGGAACGCGAGCAGGCACGCTACACCGGCTCGCTCGATCACAAGGCGCTACTGACCAGTTCAGCGGATCTCATCTCGGAAGAGGGTTTTTTCTGCGTGGTCTTGCCTGAAAGCACCGGCAATACCTTCATTGAGATCGCACGGGAGATCGGCTGGAATTTGCGTCTTCGTACCGATATTTCGGATACGGAAGGGCGCTTACCGCACCGCGTGTTGTTGGCGCTCTCGCCCAAAGAAGGGGAGTGCTTTATCGACAGGATGGTCATTCGTGGGCCAGACCAGCGTTATTCCGAAGATTACACTGCCCTGACCCAGGCCTTTTATCTGTTTATGTGAGCCTGCGGAGACAATACCGACGGGCCGGAAACCTCCAGCGTGTCGGGATAGTCCAGCGTATAATGCAGCCCTCGACTCTCTTTGCGCATCATCGCACAGCGCACAATCAGCTCGGCTACCTGTACCAGGTTGCGCAGCTCCAGCAGATTATTGGAAACGCGGAAATTGGCGTAATATTCATCAATTTCCTGCTGCAACATCATGATACGGCGTAACGCGCGCTCCAGACGCTTCGTTGTGCGTACAATGCCGACATAATCCCACATGAAAAGCCGCAGCTCGTGCCAGTTATGCTGGATAACCACCCGTTCGTCCGGGTTCTCTACCCGGCTTTCATCCCAGGCCGGCAGGCGTGGGGACGGACGTGCATAGGATATGCGTTTTGTAATATCTTCCGCAGCCGACCACCCGAACACCAGACACTCCAGCAGCGAGTTGGAGGCCATGCGATTCGCCCCATGCAGGCCGGTGTAGCTGACCTCGCCGATCGCATACAAACCATCCACGTCGGTACGGCCGTGAGCGTCAACCATCACCCCGCCACAGGTATAGTGGGCGGCAGGCACAATCGGCACCGGATCGCGGGTTAGATCGATACCCAGACCCAGAAGCTTTTCGTAAATCATTGGGAAGTGCTGGCGAATAAAGTCTGCCGGTTGGTGGCTAATGTCCAGATACATACAGTCCACGCCAAGCTGCTTCATCTCATGGTCAATGGCGCGGGCCACAATATCCCGCGGTGCCAGCTCACCTCTGGGGTCGAAGTCCGGCATAAACCTGGAACCATCCGGACGCTTCAGATACGCCCCTTCGCCGCGTAACGCTTCCGTCAGCAGGAAGTTTCGCGCCTGCGGGTGGAACAGGGCGGTAGGATGGAATTGATTAAACTCCAGATTCGCCACGCGGCAGCCGGCGCGCCAGGCCATGGCGATACCGTCTCCGGAGGCGATATCTGGGTTAGTCGTGTACTGGTAAACCTTAGAGGCGCCGCCCGTCGCCAGCACAACGGCTTTTGCCTGGCAGGTTTCCACTTTTTCTTTATTACGATTCCATACCCATGCACCGACAACACGGCGCGTACCGGGCAGGCCGATCTTATCGGAAATAATCAGGTCGACGGCGTTGCTGCGCTCCAGCACCCTGATATTAGGATGGCTGAGGGCTTTGCTGACCAGCGTGGTTTCAACCGCTTTTCCGGTTGCATCAGCAGCGTGCAGAATACGGCGGTGGCTGTGCCCGCCTTCACGGGTAAGGTGATAGCTCTCTTCACCATTAGCCTGAACCTGCGTATCAAACAGCACGCCCTGGTCGATAAGCCATTGCACGCAGTGGCGGGCATTGCTGGCGACAAACTCTGCGGCATGCTTATCCACGATACCGGCGCCGGCAACCAGGGTGTCTTCTACATGCGAGGCAATGCTGTCCGTTTCATCAAACACGGCGGCAATCCCGCCTTGTGCATAGAAGGTGGAACCTTCGCTCATCGGCCCTTTACTTAGCACGATTACGTTATGATGTTCCGCCAGGCGTAGCGCAAGGGAAAGGCCGGCAGCACCGCTACCGATGATCAGTACATCACAATGAAGTTCAGGCGTCGTGTTCATGATGTTTGTTTAATTTACTAAACATGGTGCAGGGAGAATAGCATTGTGATGCGAGATATCGCACGTTTTTTTTGATGTCTGTTGCAATGACTAAACGTAAGGTCGGAAGGCAAATCTGCGCTAAACGACCGGAAATATTTTGCGAAGCAGATCGTTAGCTTCAGATTTTGTGGTGAAATAAAGCCTGTGTTGCGTTACTCTTCTGACGATAAAGTTGATGATTCTTGTCAGAAAGCGGGTGCGTATCGTGAACAGACTTATAATGAGAGAAAATGAACGGTCTGCGGCGCGATGAACAAAAACAAAGGCGTTACGGAACTTATTGAAGAACAGACACTCTAATTCGGTGCTTGCTCAAAGTGCAATGTTGTTAGAGTGGCGTTTCGATAACGCGTGGAATTTGGTTTGGGGAGACATTACCTCGGATGAGCGAGCAGTTAACGGACCAGGTCCTGGTTGAACGGGTCCAGAAGGGAGATCAGAAAGCTTTTAACCTACTGGTGGTGCGCTACCAGCATAAGGTAGCGAGTCTGGTTTCCCGCTATGTACCGTCAGGCGATGTTCCTGATGTGGTACAAGAGTCTTTTATTAAGGCCTATCGCGCGCTGGATTCATTCCGGGGGGATAGTGCTTTTTATACCTGGCTGTATCGTATTGCAGTCAATACGGCTAAGAATTATTTGGTTGCTCAGGGCCGTCGTCCGCCTTCAAGTGATGTTGATGCTATCGATGCAGAAAACTTCGAAAGTGGCGGCGCGCTGAAAGAAATTTCGAACCCTGAGAACTTAATGTTGTCAGAAGAACTGAAACAAATCGTTTTTCGCACGATCGAGTCGCTCCCGGAAGATTTACGCATGGCAATTACGTTACGGGAGCTGGATGGCCTAAGCTATGAAGAGATAGCTGCCATCATGGATTGTCCGGTCGGCACGGTTCGTTCACGAATTTTCCGTGCGCGAGAAGCCATTGATAATAAAGTTCAACCGCTTATCAGGCGTTGACGATAGCGGGATACTGGAAAAGGTATTAGGCATGCAGAAAGAAAAACTTTCCGCTTTAATGGATGGTGAAACGCTGGATAATGAGCTGCTCGATGAGTTGTCTCATTCTCCCGAAATGCAACAGACCTGGGAGAGCTATCATCTTATCCGCGACACTCTACGCGGTGATACCAGCGAGGTTCTCCATTTCGATATCTCAGCACGCGTTATGGCGGCCATTGAGAACGAACCTGTTCATCAGACCACGCCGCTGATTCCTGAAGCGCAGCCTGCACCTCACCAGTGGCAGAAAATGCCGTTCTGGCACAAGGTGCGTCCATGGGCCAGCCAGCTCACCCAGATGGGGGTCGCTGCGTGCGTATCGCTTGCAGTTATCGTTGGGGTCCAGCACTATAATACTCAGTCTGAAGCCAATCAGCAGCCTGAAGCGCCAGTGTTCAATACGCTGCCGATGATGGGTAAAGCCAGCCCGGTTAGCCTGGGCGTACCGGCAGATGCCTCCGCAAGCGGCGGACAGCAACAGCAGGTACAGGAGCAGCGTCGTCGCATTAATGCGATGTTGCAGGATTACGAGTTGCAGCGTCGTCTGCACTCCGAGCAGCTTCAGTTTGAGCAGGCCCAAACCCAGCAGGCTGCGGTACAGGTGCCAGGAAACCAAACTTTAGGAACGCAATCGCAGTAATGAAGCAACTTTGGTTCGCCATGTCTTTGATGGCGGGTAGCCTGTTCTTCTCTGCTAACGCCTCGGCTGATGTTTCATCCGGGGCGTTGTTGCAGCAAATGAATCTGGCCAGCCAGTCACTCAATTACGAGTTGGCATTTATCAGCATCAATAAGCAGGGTGTCGAATCGTTGCGCTATCGCCACGCCCGCCTTGATAATCAGCCGCTCGCCCAGCTTTTACAGATGGATGGCCCGCGTCGGGAAGTGGTCCAGCGTGGGAATGAAATCAGCTATTTCGAGCCAGGCCTTGAGCCATTTACGCTCAATGGCGACTACATTGTTGATTCCCTGCCGTCGCTCATTTATACCGATTTTAAACGTCTCGCTCCCTATTATGATTTTATCTCGGTGGGGCGAACGCGTATTGCTGACAGGCTGTGCGAAGTGATCCGCGTTGTCGCGCGGGATGGAACTCGTTACAGCTATATCGTCTGGATCGACGCCGAAACGAAGCTGCCAATGCGTGTTGATCTGCTCGATCGCGACGGTGAAACGTTGGAACAGTTCCGCGTGATCTCTTTCGACGTTAACAATCAGGTTGGCAACAGCATGCAGAATTTGGCCAAAGCCAGCCTGCCGCCTTTGCTTTCCGTGCCTGCCGGCGATTCTGTCAATTTTAACTGGGTACCATCCTGGATCCCGCAAGGGTTCAGCGAAGTTTCCAGCAGCCGTCGCCAGCTGCCGACCATCGAAACTCCAGTTGAGTCGCGACTCTATTCCGATGGGCTTTTTAGCTTCTCAGTGAATATTAATCGCGCTACGGCGAACAGTTCCGAACAGATGCTCCGTACCGGTCGCCGGACGGTCAGCACGACGGTGCGCGATAATGCGGAAATTACCATTGTAGGTGAATTACCGCCGCCAACGGCAAAACGTATTTCAGACAGCATTAAATTCAGGGCTGCGCAATGATAAAAGAGTGGGCCACGGTCCTATCCTGGCAGGATGGCGTAGCGCTTGTCAGCTGTGACGTTAAAGCATCATGCAGCAGCTGCGCTTCGCGAGCCGGTTGCGGCAGCCGCGTGTTGAATAAGCTGGGGCCGCAAACGTCGCACACTATTGCTGTGCCGAGCGCTCACCCGCTGGTGGCAGGGCAAAAAGTGGAGCTCGGCATCGCTGAAGGTAGCCTGCTCACTTCCGCCATGCTGGTTTACCTTTCTCCGCTCGCAGGCCTGTTCGTGATGGGCGGTATTTTCCAGGTGCTGTTCGGCACAGATTTGGCCGCCATGTGCGGGGCCGCTTTGGGCGGCGTGGGCGGGTTCTGGCTTGCTAAAGGCGTTTCCCCGAGGCTTGCCGCCCGGGAAGCGTGGCAGCCCGTCATCCTCAGCGTTGCACTGGCACCCGACCAACTTCGTGTTGAGACGCTCTCTTCTGAGGCCCGGTGATCTGCCGGGCTTTATTATTATTTACATCGCAATAGCGAAAACGCTGTCTCTTCGCGCTATACCTGGCTTTAAGTGCATTTCCAGCAGACGAGGATGTAGTGTAGAATGCTGCGTTTTCGCACTGAAAAACGTCAGGCTAAGAACAGCGGCCTCCAGGAATTCGTAAGGCATAATTATTTAACTATATGAAGAACATACGTAACTTTTCGATCATTGCTCACATTGACCACGGTAAGTCGACGCTGTCTGACCGTATTATCCAGATTTGCGGTGGCCTGTCTGATCGTGAAATGGCAGCCCAGGTTCTGGACTCCATGGACCTGGAACGCGAACGCGGTATTACCATCAAAGCGCAGAGCGTGACGCTCGACTATAAGGCTTCCGATGGTGAAACCTATCAGCTGAACTTTATCGACACCCCAGGGCACGTTGACTTCTCTTATGAAGTGTCACGCTCGCTGGCGGCCTGCGAAGGCGCGCTGCTGGTGGTGGATGCCGGGCAGGGCGTAGAGGCCCAGACGCTGGCAAACTGCTACACCGCTATGGAAATGGATCTCGAAGTGGTGCCGGTTTTGAATAAAATCGACCTGCCAGCCGCCGATCCTGAACGCGTCGCGGAAGAGATTGAAGACATCGTCGGTATTGATGCGACTGACGCAGTGCGCTGCTCGGCGAAAACCGGCGTAGGCGTTCCGGATGTACTCGAACGTCTGGTGCGTGACATTCCGCCTCCGGAAGGCGACCCGGATGCGCCGCTACAGGCGCTGATCATCGATTCCTGGTTTGATAACTACCTGGGCGTTGTCTCGTTGGTGCGTATTAAAAACGGCACCATGCGTAAAGGCGACAAAATCAAGGTCATGAGCACCGGACAGGTCTACAACGCCGATCGTCTGGGCATCTTCACGCCAAAACAGGTTGACCGTACCGAACTGAAATGCGGCGAAGTGGGTTGGCTGGTCTGTGCAATTAAAGACATCCTCGGCGCGCCAGTGGGCGATACCCTGACCGGCGCACGTAACCCGGCAGATAAAGCGCTGCCAGGCTTCAAAAAGGTGAAACCGCAGGTTTATGCGGGTCTGTTCCCGGTCAGCTCTGACGATTACGAAAACTTCCGCGATGCGCTCGGAAAGCTGAGCCTCAACGATGCCTCCCTGTTCTACGAGCCAGAAAGCTCAACGGCGCTGGGCTTTGGCTTCCGCTGTGGCTTCCTCGGCCTGCTGCACATGGAGATCATTCAGGAACGTCTGGAGCGTGAATACGATCTGGATCTGATCACCACCGCCCCGACGGTTGTCTACGAAGTAGAAACCACGTCGAAAGAGGTGATCTACGTCGACAGCCCGTCCAAGCTCCCGCCGCTGAATAATATTCAGGAACTGCGCGAGCCTATCGCAGAGTGTCACATGCTGCTGCCACAGGAGTTCCTCGGCAACGTAATCACCCTGTGTATTGAGAAGCGTGGCGTGCAGACCAACATGGTTTATCACGGTAACCAGGTGGCGCTGACCTATGAAATTCCGATGGCAGAAGTGGTGCTCGACTTCTTCGACCGTCTGAAGTCTACCTCCCGTGGCTATGCGTCGCTGGACTACAACTTCAAACGCTTCCAGGCCTCGAACATGGTTCGTGTGGACGTGCTGATCAACGGCGAGCGTGTGGATGCGCTGGCGCTGATTACCCACAACGATAACGCGCCGTACCGTGGTCGTGAGCTGGTTGAGAAGATGAAAGATCTGATCCCGCGTCAGCAGTTTGACATTGCGATTCAGGCGGCCATTGGTAACCACATCATTGCCCGTTCAACCGTGAAGCAGCTGCGTAAAAACGTTCTGGCTAAGTGCTACGGCGGCGACGTCAGCCGTAAGAAAAAGCTGTTGCAGAAGCAGAAAGAAGGTAAGAAGCGTATGAAGCAGGTCGGTAACGTTGAGCTGCCGCAGGAAGCATTCCTTGCCATCCTTCACGTTGGTAAAGACGGTAACGGTAAATAACCTTAAGGAGTTGGCATGGCGAACATGTTTGCCCTGATCCTGGTCATCGCTACCCTGGTGACAGGTCTGTTGTGGTGCGTGGATAAGTTTATCTTCGCCCCAAAACGCCGTGAACGTCAGGCTGCCGCGCAGGCAGCCACAGGCGATGAACTGGACGCGAAAACCCTGAAAAAAGTCGGCCCAAAACCGGGCTGGCTGGAGACAGGAGCATCGGTATTCCCGGTGCTGGCGATTGTGCTGGTGGTGCGTTCATTTATCTATGAACCGTTCCAAATCCCGTCAGGATCGATGATGCCAACGCTGCTGATTGGTGATTTTATTCTGGTTGAAAAGTTTGCCTATGGCATCAAAGATCCGATCTACCAGAAAACGCTGATCGAAACGGGTCATCCGAAACGTGGCGACATCGTGGTGTTTAAATATCCGGAAGATCCGCGGCTGGATTATATTAAACGCGCGGTAGGTCTGCCGGGCGATAAAGTGACCTACGATCCGGTGGCGAAAGAGGTGACCATTCAGCCTGGCTGTAGCTCTGGCACCGCATGTGAAAATGCGCTGCCAGTGACGTACTCCAACGTTGAGCCAAGTGATTTTGTGCAAACCTTCGCTCGTCGTAACGGCGGTGAAGCGACCAGCGGGTTCTTCCAGGTGCCCAAAGATGAATCCAAAGAGAACGGCATTCGTCTGGTTGAGCGTAAAGAGACGCTGGGCGATGTCACTCATCGTATTCTGACCGTGCCTATCGCGCAGGATCAGCTGGCAATGTACTACCAGCAGCCGGGCCAACAGCTGGCAACCTGGATTGTGCCGCCGGGACACTACTTCATGATGGGTGACAACCGAGATAACTCTGCGGACAGCCGTTACTGGGGCTTTGTGCCGGAAGCAA
This sequence comes from Enterobacter cloacae, assembly GCF_011078175.1. Taxonomy (GTDB): domain Bacteria; phylum Pseudomonadota; class Gammaproteobacteria; order Enterobacterales; family Enterobacteriaceae; genus Enterobacter; species Enterobacter cloacae_Q. The sequence goes on along the minus strand of NZ_JAALCJ010000005.1, from coordinate 392,436 downwards.
ATCTGGTCGGTAAAGCAACCGCTATCTGGATGAGTTTTGAGAAGCAGGAAGGCGAGTGGCCGACCGGCGTTCGCCTGAATCGTATTGGCGGAATTCATTAATATTCGTCAAAAATAACACGTAGCGGCTTTTATTCGCCGCTACGTGAATTATTTCAGCGATAAATCTCTTTGAACTAACGACATCCCCTGTCGTTGTGTATAGAATATTCCCCCGAAGTTTAAGGTTGGCCCTGCAAGGGTGCCACGGCACACGAAACCGCGTTGGTTTTCTCAGGTCGGTTTCGTGTGCTGCATTTTTGACGCATTCATTTATTGGTATCGCATGAACCCCATCGTAATTAATCGGCTTCAACGGAAGCTGGGCTACACTTTTCAGCATCAGGAGTTGTTGCAACAGGCATTAACCCATCGCAGTGCCAGCAGCAAACATAATGAGCGTCTTGAGTTTTTAGGCGACTCTATTTTAAGTTTCGTGATTGCAAATGCGCTTTATCATCGTTTTCCGCGTGTGGACGAAGGTGATATGAGCCGCATGCGCGCCACGCTGGTGCGCGGCAATACCCTCGCCGAAATCGCACGCGAGTTTGAGCTGGGTGAATGTCTGCGTCTGGGACCGGGCGAACTGAAAAGCGGTGGATTCCGTCGTGAATCCATCCTTGCCGATACGGTCGAGGCATTAATCGGTGGTGTGTTCCTGGACAGCGATATCCAGACCGTAGAAAAGCTGATCCTGAACTGGTATCAGACCCGCCTGGACGAAATCAGCCCGGGCGATAAACAAAAAGATCCGAAAACGCGTTTGCAAGAATATTTGCAGGGTCGTCATCTGCCGCTGCCATCCTATCTGGTGGTGCAGGTGCGTGGCGAAGCGCACGATCAGGAATTTACCATCCATTGCCAGGTCAGTGGCCTGAGTGAACCGGTGGTCGGCACGGGTTCAAGCCGTCGTAAGGCTGAACAGGCTGCCGCCGAACAGGCGTTAAAAATGCTGGAGCTGGAATGAGCGAAGAAAAAACCTACTGCGGATTCATTGCCATCGTCGGACGTCCGAACGTTGGCAAATCCACCCTGTTGAATAATCTGCTTGGGCAGAAGATCTCTATCACCTCGCGTAAGGCGCAAACCACGCGTCACCGCATCGTCGGTATCCATACTGAAGGCGCGTATCAGGCGATCTACGTCGATACCCCCGGCCTGCACATGGAAGAGAAGCGTGCCATTAACCGTCTGATGAACAAGGCGGCGAGCAGCTCGATTGGCGACGTAGAGCTGGTCATTTTCGTTGTGGAAGGCACCCGCTGGACGCCGGACGACGAAATGGTCCTGAACAAGTTGCGTGACGGCAAAACGCCGGTGATCCTCGCGGTCAATAAAGTGGACAACGTGCAGGAAAAAGCCGATCTGTTGCCGCACCTGCAATGGCTGGGCAGCCAGATGAACTTCCTGGACATCGTCCCGCTGTCTGCGGAAACGGGTCTGAACGTTGATACCATCGCGGGCATCGTGCGTAAGCATCTGCCGGAAGCGATTCATCACTTCCCGGAAGACTACATCACCGATCGCTCTCAGCGTTTTATGGCGTCTGAAATCATCCGTGAGAAGCTGATGCGATTCCTGGGCGCTGAACTGCCGTACTCTGTGACGGTGGAGATCGAGCGTTTCCAGAGCAACGAGCGTGGCGGCTACGATATTAACGGTCTGATCCTCGTTGAGCGTGAAGGGCAGAAGAAGATGGTGATCGGCAATAAAGGCGCCAAGATCAAAACTATCGGAATCGAAGCCCGTAAAGACATGCAGGACATGTTTGAAGCACCGGTTCACCTGGAACTGTGGGTGAAAGTGAAATCTGGCTGGGCCGATGATGAGCGTGCGCTGCGCAGCCTCGGTTACGGCGAAGACCAGTAGTTCTCATACGCTATGGCTTTCGAGGTGCAGGAAGGCGGCAAGGCCGCGAATCCCCGGGAGCTTACTCCAGTATGTGACTGGGGTGAACGGGCGCAGCCAACGCGCCTGCAACTTGAAAGACGACGCGTATGATGGATGGATGGCAGCGCGCCTTCGTCCTGCATAGTCGCCCCTGGAGCGAAACCAGCCTGATGCTGGACGTCTTCACGGAAGAGTCCGGTCGCGTGCGCCTTGTTGCCAAAGGCGCACGTTCCAGGCGTTCTAATCTCAAAGGTGCCCTACAGCCTTTCACCCCACTGCTGGTCCGCTTTGGCGGGCGAGGGGAAGTCAAAACCCTGCGCAGTGCTGAAGCTGTCTCCCTGGCGCTTCCGCTTTCTGGTATTACGCTCTACAGCGGCTTGTATGTTAACGAACTCATCTCACGGGTTCTTGAACATGAGACCCGCTTCTCTGAACTTTTCTTTGATTACCTGCACTGTATTCAGTCACTTGCTGGCGCTGCCTGCACCCCTGAGCCTGCGCTGCGTCGTTTTGAACTGGCGCTGCTCGGGCACCTTGGTTACGGCGTCGATTTTCTGCACTGTGCGGGAAGCGGAGACGAGGTAGAAGATACCATGACCTATCGCTATCGTGAGGAAAAGGGCTTTATTGCCAGCGTTGTCGTCGATAACAGCACCTTTACCGGACGTCAGCTCAGAGCACTGTATGAACGCGAGTTCCCGGACGCCGACACCCTGCGTGCGGCAAAACGCTTTACCCGAATTGCGCTCAAGCCTTATCTTGGGGGCAAGCCCTTAAAGAGCCGCGAATTATTCAGGCAGTTTATGCCGAAACGCTAATGTTTTACCCCTCACCCCAGCCCACTCCCGGAGGGAGAGGGAGAAGGTAAATGAACATAAATACCGAGGATTGTCATGGCTGAATTACTGTTAGGCGTCAACATCGACCACATTGCCACGCTGCGTAATGCTCGCGGCACGGCTTACCCTGATCCGGTTCAGGCGGCATTTATCGCCGAGCAGGCTGGGGCCGACGGCATCACCGTCCACCTGCGTGAAGATCGTCGCCACATCACCGATCGTGACGTGCGCATCCTGCGCCAGACGCTGGATACCCGCATGAATCTGGAGATGGCGGTCACCGAAGAGATGCTGACCATTGCCTGCGAGACCAAACCGCATTTCTGCTGCCTGGTGCCGGAAAAGCGTCAGGAAGTGACGACCGAAGGCGGTCTGGACGTGGCGGGGCAGCTCGATAAAATGCGCGATGCCTGCAAACGCCTGGCGGAGGCCGGTATCCTGGTTTCCCTGTTTATCGACGCTGATTTTGCCCAGATTAAAGCGGCTGCTGATGTGGGCGCACCGTATATTGAAATCCACACCGGCTGCTATGCCGATGCCAAAAACGACGCAGCGCAGGCGAAAGAGCTGGAGCGAATCGCCAAAGCGGCAACCTACGCCGCAAGCCTGGGGCTGAAGGTTAACGCCGGGCACGGTCTGACCTATCACAACGTAAAAGCCATCGCAGCCCTGCCGGAAATGCACGAGCTGAACATCGGCCACGCCATTATTGGTCGTGCAGTGATGAGCGGCCTGAAAGAGGCGGTTTCCGAGATGAAGCGCCTGATGCTGGAAGCGCGTCAGTAATGGCCATTCTGGGTTTAGGCACCGATATCGTTGAAATAGCCCGTATTGAAGCGGTGATCGCCCGCAGCGGCGATCGCCTCGCAAGACGCGTGCTGAGCGACAACGAATGGGCTATCTGGGAGACCCATCAGCAACCGGTGCGCTTTCTGGCAAAGCGTTTCGCGGTAAAAGAGGCGGCGGCGAAAGCGTTTGGCACAGGTATTCGTAACGGGCTGGCGTTTAATCAGTTTGAAGTGTTTAACGATGAGCTGGGTAAGCCGCGTCTGCGCTTATGGGGCGAAGCGCTTAAGCTGGCGGAAAAGCTGGGCGTGGCGCACATGCACGTTACGCTTGCAGATGAACGCCACTACGCCTGTGCGACGGTGATTATCGAGAGTTAAATTTTGTCCGCGTGGTGCAGCATGACAAACTTATCCCAGAGCTGTTCTTCATTCTCGACGTGCGCCGGATCTTTTAAGATCGTATTGGGGATAGGACACACTTTCTGGCAGGTCGGCGTTTCATAGTGACCGATGCATTCGGTGCAGCGGTCGCTGTTAATCTCATAAATGCTGTCGCCCATCGAAATCGCCTGGTTCGGGCATTCGGGTTCGCACATATCGCAATTGATACATTTTTTGGTGATTAACAGCGCCATCGGGAAATTCTCAGAAACATCACAAACAGGGCGGGCATTATACGCTCATTCCCTGCTCAAACCAGTCTTTTTACCAGCTCTTCGCTGTGACGAATGCGCTCTGGCGCATGCTCCAGATCCTGTTGAACCAACGCCATAAATAGCAGGTCCGTCAGCATCATCTGCGCACTCGTCGACGAAATAGCCGCGCTGCGCGTGGCCTGCTCCTCGGCAATAGTATACAGACAGCGGGTTGCTCGCTGCTGGAGTGCATTCGGGCTAAAACCGGTGATCGCCAGAATTTTTCCCCCTGCGCGCAGAGCTTCGTCGGTAGCCATGTTAATTTCGCGGCGCTCGCCGGAATAGGAGATAGCCAGCAGTAAATCGTCAGGATCCATGGCCTGCACGGTCGCCAGCAGCGCGTGCATATCCTGTTCAACAATGGCGTTATAGCCAATTTTTGTCAGCTTCCAGCCAAAATTACGCGCAACCAGCCCGGAGGCGCCGATCCCGGTCAACACAATACGCCGCGCGTCGCGAAGCATGGCTACGCTTTCCAGCAGCTTCTCTTCGGTGTTCACATCCAGCGTGGCATGCATCGCCGCCACGTTCTCCTTGATCAGCTTCTCGCCGACCAGACGCATCGGATCGTCGCCACGGATCTGGTTATGCACCGGCATTGACTGCGGATTTGGGTTGCTCACCAGGGCTTCGCTGATTGCCAGTTTTAGCGCCGGAAAGCCCTTATAACCTATCTTCTGGGCAAATTTCACCACGCTCGACTGACTCACCCCGGCTTCGCCTGCCAGCTGCTGAGAGCTGAGGTGTCGCGCGCGATCGGGCTGGGAAAGTAAAAAATCCGCCAGCTTTTTGTCACTCTGGGCAAACCCTGCGTAGCGCTGGCGAATACGAATTAAACAGTTCATACGGTCTCCTGGCGAAAATGTGATTACCCGCGCAAATACGAATTTTGCTCGCCTGAATGAATTTTATATTCCATTATAGTGCGTTTATTATGAATTAAAAATTCCAGAGGTGAATAACATGAATCTAGGCTCTCTTGTGTCAGAAACGCGTAACCCGCAAACCATGGATCTTGATGCACTATCCACGCTGGAGCTGGTAAACCGCTTTAATCAACAGGATACCCTCGTCGCGCTGGCAGTCAAAGAGACATTGCCTGAGGTGGCGAAAGCCGTAGACGCCGCGGCCGACGCCCTGAAAGCAGGAGGACGTATTATTTATATGGGGGCGGGTACCAGTGGACGCCTCGGTGTACTGGATGCCTCAGAGTGTCCGCCGACATTTGGCGTTCCGCACGGTCTGGTCGTTGGTCTGATTGCCGGTGGCCCCGGCGCGCTGCTGAAAGCGGTAGAAGGGGCAGAAGACAATAAACAGCTTGGGGAAGATGATCTTAAGGCGCTGAACCTGACCGCGCAGGATCTGGTCGTCGGGTTAGCGGCTTCTGGCCGTACGCCGTATGTCATTGGTGGACTGGAATACGCCAGACAGACGGGGTGTACCACGGTGGCCATCTCCTGTAATCCGGGCTCGCCGATTGCGCAGGTGGCCGCCATTGCCATCTCCCCGGTTGTCGGGCCTGAAGCGTTGACCGGTTCGACACGGTTGAAATCGGGTACCGCACAGAAGCTGGTGCTCAATATGATCTCCACCGGCGCGATGGTGAAATTTGGCAAGGTTTATCAAAACCTGATGGTGGATATGCAGGCCACCAACATCAAGCTGGTGGACAGGGCATGTCGCATGGTGATGGAAGCGACGGGGGCCGGTCGTGAAGACGCTGAAAAAGTACTTCAGCAGACCGCTCACGATGTTAAACCGGCCATTCTGATGATATTAACCGGGCTGGATGCAGCCGCGGCCAGAGCCAGGCTCGAAGCCCATCACGGGTTTTTACGGGCGGCATTGGAACACGAATAAGAGGCGTGTATGGACAAAACAGCAGCGCTCGCCAGCGACATCCTGCTCGGGATCGGTGGGGAAAAAAATATTCAGCGTCTGGAAAACTGTATGACGCGTGTACGCGTCGAGGTGCACAACGACGAAAAGCTTGATTTAACGCGCCTGAAGCAGCTTTCCGGCGTGAGCGGGTATGTTAAACAGGGGCAACAGCATCAGCTGATTGTTGGTCCGGGCAAAGCGGCGCAGGTGGTTGATGCCATGCGTGCCCTGATGACAGACGGTGGAACGGCTCCCGCTTTTGACGACGCCGAACGCACCAAAGCGCAGGCGAAAGCAAAATATAAAGCACCCATGAGCGATGCGCTGCGGCAGCTGGCAAACGTCTTTATTCCGCTTATCCCGGCGTTTATCGCGTCGGGATTGATCACCGGCATTATCAATATCCTCAAGCGTCCGGATATTGTCGGGAATTTCGCCACCCAGTATCCGAACCTGCTGGGGATTCTGGCGATTTTCGGCAGCGCGGTGTTTGCCATCATGAACATTCTGGTGGGGGTGAACACGGCCAAAGTGTTCGGCGGCTCGCTGGCGATGGGCGGCGTAATGGCCGGTATCCTCTCCAGCCCGCAGCTGGCGCAAATTACGCTGTTTGGCGAGGCGCTTCAGCCTGGCCGCGGCGGGGTGATTGCCGTGCTGCTGGTGGTCATTCTGATGTGCTGGATCGAGAAAAAGCTGCGCGCGGTGCTGCCCGGCTCGATTGAACTGATCCTCAACCCGCTGCTGACCACATTGATTACCGGGAGCGTGGCGATTGTGGCGCTGCAACCGTTAGGCGGCGCGATCTCTGAAGCCATTGCCCACGGCGCCTCTCTGGCGATCGATCGCGGCGGTCTTCTGGTGGGCGCTGTGCTGTCCGGGACCTTCCTGCCGTTAGTGCTGACCGGTCTGCATCAGGGACTGGTGCCGATCCACGTCGAACTGGTGCAGGCGCACGGCTATAACGCCCTGCTGCCGATCCTGTCGATGGCCGGTGTTGGACAGGTTGGTGCGGCCATCGCGGTACTGATGAAAACCCGTAACGCGCGTCTGAAAAAGGTCATTAAAGGGGCACTGCCGGTTGGGTTACTCGGTATCGGCGAACCGCTGATTTTCGGCGTTACGTTGCCGCTGGGTAAACCGTTCCTGGCCGCCTGTCTCGGTGGTGCGGTGGGCGGGGCGTTAATCAGCTACTGGAAAGTGTCGACCGTCATTACCTTTGGAATATCCGGTTTACCGCTGGCATTAACCATCGTGACCGGAAAAGTGATGCTCTATCTGTTAGGCTATCTGGTAGCGGTGATCGCCGGGTTCCTGTTTACCTGGCTGTTAGGATTCAACGACCCAGAGGAGTAAGGTTTGGCCAATAACGAGCGTCGCGTTGTCTTTTTTGATCTGGATGGAACGCTGCATCAGCAGGATATGTTCGGCACCTTTATGCGCTACCTGCTGCGGCGCCAGCCCCTTAACGCGTTGCTGGTATTACCCCTGTTACCCGTTATTGGCATCGCGCTGCTGGTAAAAGGCCGTGCAGCGCGTTGGCCGATGAGCCTGCTGCTCTGGGGATGCACGTTTGGTCATAGCGAAGCGCGCCTTAAGCAGCTCGAACAGGATTTTGCGCACTGGTTTCGCGGGCACGTCGCCGCGTTTCCCGTGGTACAGGCGCGCCTGACCAGCTACCTCGACGCCAACGATGCCGATATCTGGCTGATTACCGGCTCCCCGCAGACGCTGGTGGAGCAAGTCTATTTTGATACGCCCTGGCTGCCGCGCGTAAATCTTATCGCGACACAAATCGCGCGCGGCTACGGGGGCTGGGTGCTGACTCTGCGCTGCCTCGGACATGAAAAAGTGGTGCAGCTGGAGAAGCGCATTGGTACGCCGCTGCGTCTGTACAGCGGCTACAGCGACAGCAAGCAGGACAACCCGCTGCTCTATTTTTGCCAGCACCGCTGGCGCGTCACGCCTCTGGGTGAACTTCAGCAACTCGAATAGTCTTATCTGTATCGGCTGTGTATAATGCCGCCCGCTTTTCGACTGGAGTATCAGCCCTTGTCCAATCCTGAACACAATCATGAATACTGGATGCGTCATGCGCTGGCGCTGGCTAAGCGCGCCTGGGAAGAGGGCGAAGTGCCCGTGGGGGCTGTGCTGGTCCATAACAATCAGGTGATTGGGGAAGGGTGGAACCGTCCGATTGGCCGTCACGATCCTACCGCGCATGCTGAAATTATGGCGCTGCGTCAGGGCGGACTGGTGCTGCAAAACTATCGTCTGCTTGATACCACCCTGTATGTCACCCTTGAGCCGTGCGTAATGTGCTCCGGAGCGATGGTGCACAGCCGAATCGGTACGCTGGTGTTTGGCGCGCGGGATGAAAAGACGGGCGCTGCTGGTTCACTGATGGACGTGCTTGGACATCCGGGCATGAACCACGAGGTGAAAACTATCGGCGGGGTACTTGCACCAGAATGTTCGGGTCTGTTAAGTGACTTTTTTCGAATGCGTCGGCAGCAGAAAAAGCAACAAAAGGCAGAATTGAAACCGCAGGATGATTAAGCTCGTCCGGTGCGACCACCGGATAGCTTTCAGCCAGCTGTTGCGCCTCGGTCGCCTCTTTTTCTTTCTCCAGCAGATATCCCACCAGGCTTATCTGATACTTACGAATATTTTCCACGTAAGCATACGCTTCATGCCCTCGCGCATAGCCATACGTCAGCTTCTGGTACCACTGTCTCTGGCTAAGCAGCGGCAGGCGCTGTTTTACATCTGACCAGCTGTCCGGGTTACCTTTGGTTTTCGCCGTCAGCGCCCGCGCGTCGAGCATATGCGCATAACCCATGTTATAGGCGGCCAGCGCGAACCAAATCCGCTCCCCTTCCGGGACCGTCTCCGGCACTTTCGCCATCATATCCTGTAAATACTGCGCACCGCCGCTGATGCTCTGTTCCGCATCGGTCCGGTCGCTAATGCCGAGGCTCTGGGCGGTATTTTTGGTCAGCATCATCAACCCACGCACGCCCGTGGGAGAGGTTGCCTGAGCATCCCAGTGCGATTCCTGATAGGAGATCGCCGCCAGCAGCTTCCAGTCAATCTCCTGGGCATACTTCTCAAACAGCGGTTGCAGATCTGGCAGCACGCTGTCCACCGCGCGCAGGAAGGTGCGGGTGTCAACGTAATCAAAATCGTCACCGTGACCGAGATATTTCTCTTCCAGACGCGCCAGGGTACCGTCTTCATTAATGGAGTTAAAGAAATCAAGCATGGCCGCAGAGACGGTTTGATCGTCGTCTAACTGAGTAAACCAGGTCACCGGCTGTTCGTCGGTCACATCCAGTGCCACAGCAATTTCAGGATGAACGCGCTGGAAAAGACTGATCGCTACCGAATCAGCAATGGTATAGGCCAGCTTTTTATCTTTTACCTGCTCCAGCAGTTCGGTCGTGCCGAGTTTAGGATCAACTGTCCAGCTGAGATTTGGATATTTTTTCTCTTTCAAGGCCCGCAGATCGTCAATCACCACATGGCCTGGCGCAATGGTCAATTGCTGGTCGGTGATGTCGGCCAGTGAGCGCGGGCGCAGGCTACCCACACGATAAACCACCTGCTGCGAGACGGAGTAATAGGTCGGGCCTGGCTGATAGTTTTTGCTGCGTTCGCTATTGTATACCAGACCCGCGGCGAGAATATCGGCACGGTCATGGTCCAAATCATCAAACAACTGGTTGATGTTCTGCCGCACGGTAACGTTCAGCTTCACGCCCAGATAGTCGGCAAACAGCTGAGCCAGTTCATAATCAAGACCAATGGTTTTACCGTTGATATCGTCGTAAATAAGCGGAGAGGAGAGGGTACTGACGCGCAACTCCCCCCGCTCCTTAATGGCGGCGATACGGTTTTCGGCTTTGCCGAACCAGGGGATTGACGGCCAGAGGGCCACTGCCAGCAGCAACGTAACAATGCCGATGAGCAGATAATTAATCTTTAATTTTTTCAATTAGTTAATTCTCTGCGACGCCGGTTGCCTCAGTGTGCTGTAGTCATGGTAAGAATAGAGTTTGCCATTGATTGAGCGGCATTTTGCGCAAAGTAGCGCCAGTTGGCAACCAATTAGAGAGACAGGTCACATCTATTGCTAAAGCGAAAGGTTGATTTTATTTCGACGCAAACGGTTTCGTCGGCGCTCAGGATTCACTATAATGACGCCCGTTTTCCCCCCTTGCGCACACTGTAAGCGCCCCGGCGCTTCGAAGACGAGAGACTTATGATGGAAATTCTGCGTGGTTCGCCTGCACTGTCTGCCTTCCGTATTAACAAACTGCTGGCACGTTTTCAGGCGGCCGACCTTCCGGTAAGCAATATTTACGCTGAGTATGTCCATTTTGCTGACCTGAATGCCCCCCTGAATGCAGAGGAGCGCGTGCAGCTGGAACGCCTGCTGAAATATGGTCCAAGCCTGAGCAGCCATACGCCGACCGGCAAACTGATCCTCGCCACGCCACGTCCTGGCACCATCTCCCCCTGGTCTTCCAAAGCAACGGATATCGCCCACAACTGCGGCCTGAGCCAGATTAACCGTCTGGAGCGCGGCGTGGCGTACTATGTGGAAGCATCAACCCTGAGCGAAGCGCAGTGGCAGGCCGTAGCGGCGGAGCTGCATGACCGCATGATGGAGAGTGTGTTCGACTCTCTGGATGATGCGCAGAAACTGTTCTCCCACCATCAGCCTGCGCCTGTGCAGAGCGTGGATCTGCTGGGGCAGGGGCGTCAGGCGCTGATCGACGCTAACCTGCGTCTTGGTCTGGCACTTGCAGAAGATGAAATCGATTACCTTCAGGATGCATTCGTTAAGCTGAATCGCAACCCGAACGACATCGAACTGTATATGTTCGCGCAGGCCAACTCCGAGCACTGCCGCCATAAAATTTTCAACGCCGACTGGATTATCGACGGCGAACAGCAGCCGAAGTCGCTGTTCAAAATGATCAAAAACACCATGGAGCAAACCCCGGACCATGTGCTGTCGGCCTATAAAGACAACGCCGCGGTAATGGAAGGTTCCGAGGTGGGCCGCTTCTTCGCCGATCGCGAAGCAGGGCGCTATGACTTCCACCAGGAGCCTGCGCATATCCTGATGAAAGTGGAAACCCACAACCACCCGACGGCCATTTCTCCGTGGCCGGGTGCGGCCACCGGTTCCGGCGGAGAAATCCGTGACGAAGGGGCGACCGGTCGTGGCGCGAAACCCAAAGCGGGTCTGGTCGGTTTTTCCGTTTCCAACCTGCGAATTCCGGGCTTTGAACAGCCGTGGGAAGAAGATTTCGGCAAGCCAGAGCGCATTGTGACCGCGCTGGATATCATGACCGAAGGCCCCCTGGGCGGCGCGGCATTCAACAATGAATTTGGTCGTCCGGCGCTGAACGGTTACTTCCGTACCTACGAAGAGAAAGTGGAAAGCCACAACGGCGAAGAGCTACGCGGCTACCACAAACCGATCATGCTGGCAGGCGGGATCGGCAACATTCGCGCCGATCACGTGCAGAAAGGCGAGATCGTCGTCGGCGCGAAGCTGATCGTGCTCGGTGGCCCGGCCATGAACATCGGTCTGGGCGGCGGCGCGGCCTCTTCTATGGCCTCCGGCCAGTCTGACGCGGATCTTGATTTCGCGTCCGTGCAGCGCGACAACCCGGAGATGGAGCGTCGTTGTCAGGAAGTGATCGACCGCTGCTGGCAGCTGGGCGATGCCAACCCGATTCTGTTTATCCACGACGTGGGCGCGGGCGGCCTGTCCAACGCTATGCCTGAGCTGGTGAGCGACGGCGGCCGCGGCGGGCGCTTCAACCTGCGCGATATCCTGAGCGATGAGCCAGGCATGAGCCCGCTGGAAATCTGGTGTAACGAATCCCAGGAGCGCTACGTGCTGGCCGTTGCGGCTGACCAGCTGCCGCTGTTTAACGAGCTGTGCCGCCGCGAGCGCGCGCCGTATGCCGTTATCGGTGAAGCGACCGAAGAGAAGCATCTGACCCTGAGCGACACCCATTTCGACAACCAGCCGATCGATCTGCCGCTGGACGTGCTGCTCGGTAAAACGCCGAAGATGACCCGCGACGTGCAGACGCGTAAAGCGGCGGGCAAAGCGCTGGATCGTCAGGGCATCACCGTGGCAGAAGCGGTAAACCGTGTCCTGCACCTGCCTGCTGTGGCAGAGAAAACCTTCCTGGTCACTATCGGCGACCGTACCGTGACCGGTATGGTCTCACGCGATCAGATGGTCGGCCCGTGGCAGATCCCGGTCGCTAACTGCGCCGTGACCACCGCCAGCCTCGACAGCTACTACGGTGAAGCGATGGCGCTGGGCGAACGCACGCCGGTGGCGTTGCTGGACTTCGCCGCGTCCGCCCGTCTGGCTGTGGGTGAAGCGCTGACCAACATTGCCGCGACGCAGATTGGCGATATCAAACGTATTAAGCTCTCCGCGAACTGGATGGCCGCAGCCGGTCACCCGGGCGAAGATGCTGGACTGTATGAAGCCGTGAAAGCGGTGGGCGAAGAGCTGTGTCCTGCGCTTGGCCTGACCATTCCGGTGGGCAAAGACTCCATGTCGATGAAAACCCGCTGGCAGGAAGGCAACGAGCAGCGCGAGATAACCTCTCCACTGTCGCTGATCATCTCCGCCTTTGCGCGCGTGGAAGACGTGCGTCACACCGTTACGCCGCAGCTTTCCACCGAAGACAACGCCCTGCTGCTGATTGATCTGGGTAAAGGTCACAACGCGCTAGGTGCTACGGCGCTGGCGCAGGTCTACCGTCAACTGGGTGATACACCGGCCGATGTACGTGACGTAGCCCAGTTAAAAGGCTTCTACGAGGCGATTCAGGCGCTGGTGGCACAGCGCAAGCTGCTGGCCTACCACGACCGTTCCGACGGCGGCCTGCTGGTGACCCTGGCAGAGATGGCCTTCACCGGCCACTGTGGCGTGGAAGCGAATATCGCCTCTTTAGGTGAAGACCGCCTCGCAGCGCTGTTCAACGAAGAGTTGGGCGCGGTAATTCAGGTACGTGCGGCGGATCGCGACGCGGTCGAAGCGCTGCTGGCACAGCACGGCCTGGCAGACTGCGTACATTATCTGGGTAAAGCCGTACAGGGCGACCGCTTCGTCATTGAAGCCGACGGTCATGCCGTCTTCAGCGAAAGCCGCACCACGCTGCGTATGTGGTGGGCGGAAACGACCTGGCAGATGCAGCGCCTGCGTGATAACCCGGAATGTGCCGATCAGGAGCACAATGCGAAGGCGAACGACAACGATCCTGGCCTGAACGTGAAGCTCAGCTTCGACATAAACGAAGACATTGCCGCGCCGTACATTGCGACCGGCGCGCGTCCGAAAGTAGCCGTGCTGCGCGAGCAGGGCGTTAACTCCCACGTTGAGATGGCGGCGGCCTTCCACCGGGCGGGCTTTGACGCCATTGACGTCCACATGAGCGACCTGCTGGCCGGTCGTACCGGGCTGGATGATTTCCAGGCGCTGGTGGCCTGCGGGGGGTTCTCCTACGGTGACGTGCTGGGCGCGGGCGAAGGCTGGGCGAAGTCCATTCTGTTCAACAGCCGCGTGCGTGACGAGTTCGAAACCTTCTTCCACCGTCCGCAGACGCTGGCGCTGGGCGTGTGTAACGGCTGCCAGATGATGTCTAACCTGCGCGAGCTGATCCCGGGCAGCGAAGCCTGGCCGCGCTTTGTGCGTAACCAGTCTGACCGCTTCGAAGCGCGCTTCAGCCTGGTAGAAGTGACCCAAAGCCCGTCTCTGCTGTTGCAGGGTATGGTGGGTTCGCAGATGCCAATCGCGGTTTCGCACGGTGAAGGTCAGGTTGAAGTGCGTGATGCGGCGCACCTGGCCCAGCTTGAAAGCAAAGGACTGGTGGCGCTGCGCTTTGTTGATAACTTCGGCAAGGTCACCGAAACCTATCCGGCTAACCCGAACGGTTCGGCAAATGGCATTACCGCGGTCACCAGCGAAAGCGGTCGGGTGACGATCATGATGCCGCACCCGGAGCGCGTGTTCCGTACCGTAAGCAACTCCTGGCACCCGGAAAACTGGGGCGAGGACAGCCCGTGGATGCGCATTTTCCGCAATGCGCGTAAACAGCTGGGTTAAGTTTTAACGCACTATCACCAGCCCGGTAAGCGTGAGCGCTACCGGGCTTTTTTGTTCCTGTCGCAAAATTGCGACAATCCATTAGGTTGAGTGTCTCCAATAAGAGACATTTAAGTTATTGATTTATATGTGGCAGGACAGGTTCCCGTTAAGGTGTTGCTTAATAGCGACACTTAGCCTGAAAATCATTCACGTTACAATCAATGCATTTCAATAATAAAACCTTTATTAATCAAGATTATAGAATTAAGATTTGCAATCTGGCACGCACGTTGCATAATAGTAACCAGTGGCTCATTCACCTTCTTATGTCAGCCCCTTCGGGACGTGCTACATAAACTTCGAATGACGCACAAAAAGGTGCCTGCCGTCCAACTACTGATTATTGCAATGCTTTATCAGGCCAGGGCGAAACGTCGAGTAAGGCACCGCCTTATTTAATAGCAAAGCCGGGTTTTTACCCGGCTTTGTTGTATCTGAAGGGCAGACTCAGTTACGCTCTCATCAAACCCGGATGAAGAGAGTAATGTGTTGAAACGCTGGCCCGCTTTCCCCCGCTCCCTGCGACAGCTCGTTATGATGGCCTTCCTGCTGATCCTGCTACCCTTGCTGGTTCTGGCGTGGCAGGCATGGCAAAGTCTGAACGCGTTGAGTGCCCAGGCGGCTCTGACTAACCGTACTACGCTTATCGATGCCCGTCGTAGCGAGGCAATGACCAATGCCGCGCTGGAGATGGAGCGTAGCTATCGCCAGTACTGCGTGCTGGACGACCGCACGCTGGAGAGGGTTTATCAGAACCAGCGTAAACGCTACAGCGAAATGCTGGATGCCCATGCCGGGGTTTTGCCGGATGACAAGCTCTATCAGGCGCTGCGTCAGGATCTGAACGATCTGGCGCAGCTCCAGTGCAAAAACAGCGGTCCTGATGCCGCTGCCGCCGCCCGACTTGAAGCCTTTGCGAACGCCAATACGGAGATGGTGCAGTCCACCCGGACGGTTATCTTTTCCCGTGGGCAGCAACTCCAGCAGGAGATTGCCGAGCGCGGCCAGTTCTTTGGCTGGCAGGCGCTGGTGCTGTTCCTCGTCAGTCTGGGACTGGTACTGCTCTTTACCCGCATGATCATCGGCCCCGTAAAGGGGATCCAGCGGATGATTAATCGTCTGGGGGAGGGCAAATCTCTCGGGGATACGGTTGTTTTTAAAGGCCCGCGAGAGCTGCGCTCGGTCGGACAGCGCATTATCTGGCTTTCTGAACGCCTGGCGTGGCTGGAATCGCAGCGTCACCAGTTCCTGCGCCATATCTCACACGAACTCAAAACACCGCTGGCCAGTATGCGTGAAGGCACGGAGCTGCTGGCAGACGAAGTGGCAGGGCCGTTGACCCCTGAGCAAAAAGAGATCGTGGCGATTCTGGATGCCAGTAGCCGCAATTTACAAAAACTTATTGAACAACTGCTGGACTATAACCGCAAGCTGGCGGATGGTGCTGTGGTGCTTGAGCGCGTTGAGATTCAACCGCTGGTGGACATGGTGATCTCCGCCCATAGCCTGCCAGCAAGAGCTAAAATGATGCATACCCAGGTAAATCTCAATGCGCCTTCCTGCCTGGCAGAGCCGATGCTATTAATGAGCGTACTGGATAATCTTTATTCCAATGCGGTGCACTATGGTACTGAATCCGGTACCATTTATATCAGAAGCAATAACAACGGTTCGCGGGTATTTATTGACGTAGCGAATACGGGAAGCCCGATTCCGGATGATGAAAAAACGATGATCTTTGAGCCCTTTTTCCAGGGGAGTCATCAGCGAAAAGGTGCGGTAAAAGGAAGTGGTCTGGGGCTGAGTATTGCCCGCGACTGCATACGACGCATGCAGGGTGAGCTTAACATCGTGAGTGATGAACGCGCCGATGTCTGTTTTCGTATCGAACTGCCTCTTGAGCCGGAAAAATCAATGAAATGAATAACAACCTGGTGAGTATGTCACACGTCTTTTTCCGCGCACTGCGCGCGGTGTTTTCCAGCAAAAATGTGCGCCTGAGTCTGCCCTGCTTATTGCTGGCTGGCTGTGTAACCCATGCGCCGAAAAGTGCAATTAGCCATAAACAGGAAGATAAATGGCCGCAAAAACAGCTGGCCGATTTCCTTTCAACACGTTGCGATGATATCTGGAGCCTGTCGGGGCGTGATGTGGAATCCAATCCGCTGTTCTGGCTGCGCGGAATAGACTGCGCCCAGCGGCTGGCGCCCGCCGAGGCCCGTGCCCAGGCGGCGATGCTGGTGGACGATACCTGGCAGGACGCGTTTAAACGTGGGATCGTGATGGCGGATGCCAGAATCACGCCTGTCGAACGCCGCGCCAACGTGACGCGGCTGGATACCTACGTGATCAATATTCCCCCCCAGGTGCGCCCGGTCTATCAGCTCTGGCGGGACGGACAAACCCTGCAATTACAGCTGTCTGAAGAGCGTTTCCGCTACAGTAAATTGCAGCAGTCGAGCGACAGCGAGCTTGATGCGCTTCGCCAGCAGCAGGAGTCGCTGCGCGAGCAGCTGGAAACCACCACCCGCAAGCTCGAAAATCTGACCGATATCGAAAGACAACTCTCGACGCGTAAGCCGGCAGGCAGCTATCTGCCCGATGGGTCGAAAGGCAATTCTGCCACGACGCCAGACAGTGATACGCCGAAACAAGAGGATGTGAAGCCATGACAAGCCGTAAACCTGCCCATCTGTTACTGGTGGATGACGATCCCGGACTGTTAAAGCTGCTGGGGATGCGTCTGGTCAGCGAAGGCTACAGCGTGGTCACCGCTGAAAGCGGGCAGGAGGGGCTGAAAGTGCTCAGCCGCGAGAAAATCGATCTGGTGATAAGCGATTTGCGCATGGATGAAATGGATGGCCTGCAACTGTTCACGGAGATCCAGAAGCAGCAGCCCGGGATGCCGGTGATTATCCTCACCGCTCACGGATCTATTCCTGATGCGGTGGCCGCAACGCAGCAGGGCGTATTCAGCTTCCTCACCAAACCGGTGGATAAAGACGCCCTCTATAAAGCGATCGACAGCGCGCTTGAGCACGCGGCGCCATCCGGGGACGACGCCTGGCGTGAATCCATCGTGACGCGTAGCCCTGTGATGCTGCGCCTGCTGGAACAGGCGCGGATGGTGGCCCAATCCGACGTTAGCGTGCTGATCAACGGCCAGAGCGGGACCGGGAAAGAGATCCTGGCTCAGGCGATCCACAACGCCAGCCCGCGCAGCAAAAATGCCTTTATAGCCATTAACTGTGGCGCGCTGCCGGAACAACTGCTTGAATCTGAACTTTTCGGCCATGCCCGCGGCGCTTTTACCGGTGCGGTGAGCAGCCGTGAAGGGCTGTTCCAGGCGGCTGAAGGGGGCACGCTGTTTCTCGATGAAATTGGCGATATGCCCGCGCCGCTACAGGTCAAGTTACTGCGCGTGTTGCAGGAGCGAAAAGTGCGCCCGCTCGGCAGCAACCGCGATATCGATATCAACGTGCGTATTATCTCCGCCACCCACCGTGATTTACCCAAGGTGATGGCGCGCAACGAGTTCCGCGAAGATCTCTATTATCGACTGAATGTCGTCAACCTGAAAATCCCGGCGCTGGCCGAGCGCGCGGAAGATATCCCACTGCTGGCAAATCACCTTTTGCGCCAGGCCGCTGACCGTCACAAACCCTTTGTGCGCGCGTTCTCCACCGATGCGATGAAACGCCTGATGACGGCAAGCTGGCCGGGTAACGTACGCCAGCTGGTGAACGTGATTGAGCAGTGCGTGGCGCTGACGTCATCGCCGGTGATCAGCGATGCGCTGGTGGAGCAGGCGCTCGAAGGGGAAAACACGGCTTTACCGACGTTTGCGGAAGCGCGAAACCAGTTTGAGCTGAACTATCTGCGCAAGCTGCTACAAATCACCAAAGGCAACGTCACACACGCGGCGCGTATGGCCGGGCGTAACCGTACCGAGTTCTATAAATTGCTCTCACGTCACGAGCTGGAAGCGAACGATTTTAAAGAGTAATACCGCAAAATTCGCCTGAATATGATACTGTGAGCAACCGATTACGAGGCTGCTTACTGGCAAGAGTTTAAGGACCCACCATGAAAAAGATTGATGCGATTATTAAACCTTTCAAACTGGATGATGTACGTGAAGCGCTGGCAGAAGTGGGCATCACCGGGATGACCGTCACTGAAGTGAAAGGTTTTGGTCGTCAGAAGGGCCACACCGAGCTATACCGTGGCGCAGAGTACATGGTGGACTTCCTGCCGAAAGTGAAAATCGAGATCGTGGTGAGCGATGATATCGTCGATACCTGTGTGGATACCATTATCCGCACGGCGCAGACCGGCAAAATTGGCGACGGGAAAATCTTCGTCTTTGACGTGGCGCGCGTGATCCGTATCCGTACCGGCGAAGAAGACGACGCGGCGATTTAACATTCTTGCCGGGTGGCGCTGCGCTTACCCGGCCTGGAAAACCCTTCGTAGGCCCGTGCAAGCGAAGCGCCGTCGGGCGATTACAGCACTTTATGCGGGCCAAAACATTCGTAATGAATGTTGTCTTTATTCACGCCCAGCTCAACCAGCTGCTTCGCGGCATACTGCATAAACGCTACCGGCCCACAAACATAAAACTGCATCCCCGGTGCGCTGAACGCCCCTTCATGCTGCCCTAAATTCATCAGGCCTTCGCTGTCGAAACGAGCCGCTGCGCGGTCTGCCTCCGTCGGCAGGCGATACCAGGTATGCGCGGTGAAACGCGGCAGGGTCGCTCCGAGCGCTTTCACTTCATCCGCAAAGGCGTGCACATCACCGTTCTCCGCCGCGTGGAACCAGTTAACCTGCGCGCTGTGGTTTGCTTTCGCCAGCGTATCCAGCATCGCCAGCATTGGCGTTTGACCAACACCTGCGGAGATCAGCGTCACTGGGGTATTCGTTTCAACGGCCATAAAGAAATCGCCCGCCGGTGCCGCCAGATGGACCACGTCGCCCACGCTGGCTTCGTTATGCAGCCAGTTGGATACCTGACCGCCTTCCTCACGTTTAACCGCAATGCGATAGCCTTTGCCGTCTGGCTTGCGGGTCAGGGAGTACTGGCGGATCTCCTGGTGCGGGAAGCCTTCAGGCTTCAGCCAGACGCCCAGATACTGGCCCGGCTGGTAATCGGCAACCGGCTGACCGTCCACTGGCTCAAACTCAAAGCTGGTGATCAGCGCGCTGCGCGGGGTTTTCTCAACGATGCGGAAGGCGCGCGTGCCTTCCCAGCCGCCGTTCTTGCTGGCGTTTTCGCTGTAGATCTGCGCTTCACGGTTGATGAATACGTTTGCCAGTACGCCGTATGCCTTACCCCAGGCATCCAGCACTTCCTGGCCCGGGCTGAACATTTCGTCCAGGGTTGCCAGCAGGTGACTGCCGACGATGTTGTACTGCTCGGGTTTGATCTGGAAGCTGGTGTGCTTCTGGGCGATTTTTTCCACCGCAGGCAGCAGAGCCGGCAGGTTTTCGATGTTGCTGGCATAGGCGGCAATAGCGTTGAACAGCGCTTCGCGCTGATCGCCGTTACGCTGGTTGCTCATGTTGAAAATCTCTTTGAGCTCCGGGTTATGCGCGAACATGCGATCGTAGAAATGGGCGGTCAGTTTAGGACCCGTTTCAACCAGCAGGGGGATTGTGGCTTTCACGGTAGCGATGGTTTGGGCGTCGAGCATAGCAGCTTCCTTCTGATGTTACTTTAATGATGTATTTTATATGCATCTTATAAAAATACCCCTGTAATGTAAATGGTTCTTTGCATCGTGAAAAATATGCATCACAAAGCTGAAAAGAAATCCGTTGAAAATGGCGAGAGCTTTATTGCTCAAACCCTTGCGTGGTGTGGAGGTAAACGTTTGCGTAAAATCGTTTGTCAAGACCTGTTATCGCAGAACTATTCAGTTATACTGTTGCCCGTCGTCCAACAGGACTGCCTTTTCAGGCCAAAAATTTACTTGTTAGCTGAGTCAGGAGATGCGGATGTTAAAGCGTGAAATGAACATTGCCGATTATGATGCCGAACTGTGGCAGGCTATGGAGCAGGAAAAAGTACGTCAGGAAGAGCACATCGAACTGATCGCCTCCGAAAACTACACCAGCCCGCGCGTGATGCAGGCGCAGGGTTCTCAGCTGACCAACAAATATGCTGAAGGTTATCCGGGCAAGCGCTACTACGGCGGTTGCGAGTACGTTGATATCGTTGAGCAGCTGGCGATTGACCGTGCGAAAGAACTCTTTGGCGCTGACTACGCGAACGTCCAGCCGCACTCTGGCTCGCAGGCTAACTTCGCTGTTTACACCGCGCTGTTGCAGCCGGGCGATACCGTTCTGGGTATGAACCTGGCGCAGGGCGGCCACCTGACTCACGGCTCTCCGGTTAACTTCTCTGGCAAACTGTACAACATCATCCCTTACGGTATTGATGAGTCCGGTAAAATTGACTACGAAGACATGGCGAAGCAGGCCAAAGAGCAGAAGCCGAAGATGATCATCGGTGGTTTCTCTGCTTACTCCGGCATCGTTGACTGGGCCAAAATGCGTGAAATCGCTGACAGCATCGGCGCGTACCTGTTCGTCGACATGGCGCACGTTGCCGGTCTGATTGCCGCGGGCGTTTACCCGAACCCGGTTCCGCACGCGCACGTTGTGACCACCACCACCCACAAAACCCTGGCAGGTCCACGCGGTGGCCTCATCCTGGCGAAAGGCGGTGACGAAGATCTGTACAAAAAGCTGAACTCCGCCGTGTTCCCAAGCGCCCAGGGCGGCCCGCTGATGCACGTTATCGCCGCGAAAGCCGTCGCGCTGAAAGAAGCGATGGAGCCAGAGTTCAAGGTTTATCAGCAGCAGGTTGCTAAAAATGCTAAAGCGATGGTGGAAGTGTTCCTGAACCGTGGCTACAAAGTGGTCTCCGGCGGGACTGAAAACCACCTGTTCCTGTTGGACCTGGTTGATAAGAACCTGACCGGTAAAGAAGCTGACGCTGCCCTGGGCCGCGCCAACATCACCGTCAACAAAAACAGCGTGCCAAACGATCCGAAGAGCCCGTTCGTGACTTCCGGTATCCGTATCGGTTCTCCGGCCGTCACTCGCCGCGGCTTTAAAGAAGCGGAAGTGAAAGAGCTGGCGGGCTGGATGTGTGACGTTCTGGACAATATCAATGACGAAGCGGTTATCGAGCGCGTCAAAGGTAAAGTTCTGGACATCTGCGCACGCTTCCCGGTGTACGCATAATTCTCTGCGTCGCAGAACTGAAAAAGGCCGCTCATGCGGCCTTTTTTTATGGGCTAACGTCGGTCAAGGGAGATGGCCCCCGGCCCGGTAATCGCCAGCAAAATAAAGGCGCCAGCGATACTCACATTTTTGTAGAAGTTAATCATATTTGGCAGAACCGCATCGCCCGTCATATCCCAGTAGTGGTGGCCAATCACCGCCGTTCCCAGCGTATAGAAGACAAAGATCACCGCGAGGGGGCGGGTGAAAAAGCCCAGCACGATCAGAATAGCGGCGGGGACTTCCATCACCACCGCAATAATGGCGGCCAGCATGGGCATGGGGGCGCCGAGGGAGGTCATATACTGAACGGTGCCGCTAAACCCCGTCAGCTTGGGATAACCGAAAATAATAAACAGGACCACGATGGCAATGCGGGCAATTAAAAGCAGGAGAGAACGAGAGGAGCCGAAATCGAAATAACGTAAGCTGTTCATGGCAAACGACCTCTTCAGGCGATGTCTTATAAACGTAATACAGTTTTACCGCTCTCGCCATACGCTGTCCGTCTGGCGATGATGTTAATTTTTAGTTAATTTATAGCACGCTAACGACTTGCTAAAGTCAGGGATTAACGCCAGACTATCGCCTCCATTTCGGGAGGGATTCATGGTCTTGCATTCCACGCGCTGGCTGGCGCTCAGCTATTTCACCTATTTCTTTAGTTACGGTATTTTTCTGCCTTTTTGGAGCGTCTGGCTCAAGGGAATTGGCCTGACGCCTGAAACGATTGGCATCCTGCTGGGCGCAGGTCTGGTGGCACGTTTCCTGGGTAGCCTGCTGATTGCGCCCCGCGTCAGCGATCCCTCTTTACTGATTAAAGCGGTGCGAATTCTGGCCCTGCTGACGCTGGTCTTTGCGGCCTGCTTCTGGTTCAGCCATCAGTTTGCCTGGCTGATGGTGGTAATGGTTGGCTTTAATCTGTTCTTCTCCCCGCTGGTGCCGCTGACGGATGCGCTGGCGAACACCTGGCAAAAGCAGATCACCATGGACTATGGCCGCGTGCGCCTGTGGGGATCGATTGCCTTCGTGATCGGCTCAGCGCTGGTCGGGAAACTGGTCAGCCTCTATGACTATCGTGCCATTCTGGCGCTGTTAACGCTCGGCATCGCCTCGATGCTGCTCGGTATGTTGCTGCGTCCGTCGGTGATGCCGCAGGGCGAAAGCCGCCATCAGGAAAGCGCCGGCTGGCCCGCCTGGCGCTCGCTGGTGGCGCAAAGCTGGCGTTTCCTGGCCTGCGTCTGTTTGCTCCAGGGGGCGCATGCGGCCTATTACGGCTTCAGCGCCATCTACTGGCAGGGGGCGGGCTACTCGGCTTCTGCGGTAGGCTACCTGTGGTCGCTTGGCGTGGTTGCGGAGGTCATTATCTTCGCGCTGAGTCAAAAACTGTTCCGTCGTTTCGGGGCGCGTGATCTGCTACTGCTTTCCGCCGTGTGTGGTGTGGCGCGCTGGGGCATCATGGGCTGGACGACGGAGTTGCCATGGCTGATTGCGGCGCAAATTCTGCACTGCGGAACCTTCACCGTCTGCCATCTGGCGGCGATGCGCTACATCGCGGCGCGAGAGGGTGGGGACGTTATTCGTCTTCAGGCGGTCTATTCAGCGGTGGCGATGGGCGGCAGCATTGCGGTGATGACCGTATTTGCCGGTTTCCTCTATCAGCACCTGGGGCACGGTGTGTTCTGGGTGATGGCGCTGGTTGCTTTACCGGCCCTCGCCATCCGCCCAAAGGTGGCTGCTCGCACGTAACTACGATTCGAGCATAACGCGAATGTGTTCCTGCTGCTGCGTGTTCAGGGTCTCAACGGCATGAATGAGCGGCGGCGAGAACAGTGGCAGGGCGGTTGGATAAGGCGTAATGACCAGCGCCGCCTCGCGGGGGGCGCCCTCCTTTTTAAACGCTTCCAGGCTAAGATAACGAATATTGAGCGGCAGCAGCGTCAGCTCGCGAAGCTGCTGTTCAATCAGCGCCTCACAGGCTTTATCTTCCCCCGTTAACAAGACCACCTGTTTTTCATGCAGGTCGGTTTCCTGCATCAGCCAGGCACCAAAAATCACCGCTACCAGAGCCATCTCTTCACCGGAGAATCGTACACCAAATTCGGCTTCCAGCTCAAACAGCGCCTCTTTGGTGGTGCGCAGCAGCCGGGGGTATAAACGATGGATCTCTTCCGGCAGACTGTTGTCGATACCGATATCAAATAAGGAGCGGTCCAGCGCCTGAGCCAGATGAATATAAAGCTGATCGGTTAGCCCTTGCTCGTCGCTGAAGTTCATCCCGGTTTGCGCCCGGAAGCGGGCAATCATACGCACGATGGCGCGACGCAGGCGCTGATCCTGCTGGTGTTTATCCATCACCGGGTCGGGTGTGCGAAGCATCATAAACAGCAGCGCCAGGAACAGCTGTTCATCGCTGTGCGTTCCCTGCGGGACGCGCCGTTTCCAGTGGCGGACAATTTCCTGCGCCGTAAAGTATTCCCCTCGGGACTGCGTCCAGCTGCGCTGAACGGGCGAAAACTCTGGCGTATTGCCCAGATGATGCTGAATCAGACAATATTGCAGATAAAGCTGTAAAAACTGTACGTCGCGGGACTCAAACTGGCGCTGAAGCTTGCGCGCACAAAAGTTGATAAGCGCCCGAAGGTTCGCATCGTCATAAAGCGGGCGGGCAATGCCGTGCTGTTTGAGCGCGGTTTTTAAGGCCGGGGTGAACTGTTGCGCGACAAAATGCGGACACAGCCGGAGCGCCCTGCGCAGCCAGTGTAGCAGGCACAAACGCTGGTTCAGGGCGGAACCCTCAATTCGGTAGCAGCCATCGAGGTGCGTGACGATATCGAGCCGATGATAGCGCTGGATTTCATCGCGCGTCTCGGCTATATCTTGCCGTGCCATGACGTCGTCCACGCCATTGGCAGCGATTATGCTCTGTGCGGTGACGGCAGCATCGGGCAGGTAAAGCATCAAAAGCACCTGGCAGCGGCGCTGCGAACTGGAAAGCACAGATGGAATTTCAAGCGTCGTCATCATCTGTCGGGTATCCAGTGTGAATGTTTGATAAGAATAGCTAAAGGATGGGCGCTGAAAAGCGCACCGGCAGGCCTTTCACTCAGGATTGCTGGCGAACATCACAGAATTTTTGACGTGAGGAACAGATGCAAATAGTTAAACAAAGCGCGGTAGCGTTATTTTTGGCGGTTTTCACCTTCGCCGCCGGCGCACATCCTCACAGTTTTATCAGCCTGAAAACCGAACTGGTGACGGACGGCACGCAGCTCAGCGGCCTGAAAATGCGCTGGACGATGGATGAAATAACCTCCGCCGACCTGCTGTACGATGCCGGAAACGCAAAGCCTGGCGATGAGATCTGGAAAAAGCTGGCGGCGGAAGTCATGGCCAACGTGCTGGGTCAGCACTACTTCACCGAGTTCTGGCACAACGGACAAAAGGTGAAATTTCTTAACCGTCCCACGGAGTACGGCATGACCCGCGACGGTCATCAGGCGGTGCTGACGTTTATCCTTCCGCTGGCGCACCCTCAGCCGCTGGCCGGGCAGAAGTACACGTTTTCCACGTTTGACCCAACCTACTATGTCGATATGCATTACGCTCAGGACAGTGACGTACAGTTGCCAGAAATATTGCAAAAAAGCTGCAAAATTGCCGTACACACGCCGACGCCCAGCGAAGAGACGCTGAACTTTGCCGTTTCCCTCGATAAAGAGGATGCGCCTCCTGAGGACATGGAATTAGGGAAACAGTTTGCGCAGGAGGTGACGTTGCAATGTCAGTGATCTCCTCTCCCGCCAGTAAGCCGCGTCGCTGGCTGCACCTCTGGCCTCTGGCGCTTTTTTTGTTATTAGCGGTTTGCGGCGCGCTCTGGCTGTGGCAGGCATGGCCGCAGGTGATGATGAAAAGCATCCTCTGGCAGAGGGACGTTAATCAGCAGATGAGCGGGCTGCTGAAAGCCGTGGCGGAAAATCCGACCAAAGCGGGCGGCGCTCTTATGGCGTTCAGCTTCATCTATGGCGTGCTGCATGCCCTGGGGCCGGGGCACGGCAAAATCGTCATCACAACCTGGCTTGCCACGCATCCGTCGAAGCTGAAATCGAGTATCGGCCTGACGCTGGCTTCCTCTTTACTTCAGGGCGGTGTGGCGATTGCGCTGGTCGTGGTCGTCCTTTCGCTGCTACAGCTGCCCGCCCGCCAGCTGCATATGAGCAGCTTCTGGCTGGAGAAGGGGAGTTACGCGCTGGTGGGCTTGCTGGGGCTGATCCTCTGCTGGCGGGCGCTGAGAAAACTGCGCGCGTTGCTGCAAAAACCGAAATTCAAAGCCTTTATGCCGCATCATGTTCACCATGAAAACTGCGGGTGCGGACATCAGCATCTGCCAACGCAGGAACAGTTACAGAATGGTGACGACTGGCGCGCGCGCCTGATGATTATTCTGTCTATGGGAATGCGTCCGTGCTCGGGGGCAATCATGGTGCTGCTGTTCAGTAAAGTGATTGGTGTCTTCGGCTGGGGCATGCTCTCGGCGCTGGCGATGGCGGCGGGAACGTCTCTGACTATCTCTTCGTTAGCCCTGCTTGTGCATAGCTTCCGTCAGCTTGCGGTAAAACTCAGCGGCAATAAAACGCCGGTATTGTGGCGACAGGTTGGATGGACAACGCTGGCGCTGGCTGGCGGGGTGATTCTGCTGGTGGCTGCGGTCACGATGTGGATGAGTGCGGTGCCGGTGGGAAGGGGATTGCGGCCTTTCTGGTAGGGTGCGGTCTGGTGTCCTCACCCTGACCCTCTCCCATAGGGAGAGGGAATTACCGGGATTAACGCTTCAGCGCATCGCTCAGTTCATCACGCATGTTTGCCAGCATGGCTTTAACGACGCGCGGGTTACCTGCAACGATGTTGCCGGTAGACATATAGTTATGGCCGCCGGTGAAGTCGCAAACAATCGCACCTGCTTCACGCGCGATCAGCTCGCCCGCCGCAAAATCCCATGGCTTCAGGGACAGTTCGAAGTAACCGTCAACGCGGCCGGTCGCTACGTAGGCCAGATCCAGTGCAGCAGAGCCGGTGCGACGGAAGTCCGCGCATTCGGTGAACAGCTTGCCCAGAATATTCATATAGGTAGTTGCGTGCTGCTTCGCCTTGAACGGGAAGCCGGTCGCCAGAATGGTGCCGTCCAGATCGCGTGCATTGCTGCAACGCAGACGGTAGCCGTTCAGCTGCGCGCCCTGACCGCGGGTCGCGGTAAACAGTTCGTTACGCATTGGATCGTAAACAACGGCGACTTCAGTACGGCCTTTGATGCGTACTGCGATAGACACAGAGAAGTGTGGCAGGCGTTTGACGAAGTTGGTGGTGCCATCCAGTGGATCGATAACCCATTGAACATCCTGATCGGTACCTTCATGTTCACCGCTTTCTTCGGTGATGATGGTGTGCTGCGGGTAAGATTTGCGGATCGTTTCGATAATAATCGCTTCTGCGGCTTTATCGACGTTAGTCACGAAATCATTGCTGCCTTTCTGGCTGGTTTCTACGGAGTCTGGGGTTTCGTAGTGTTTGGCAATTACATTACCCGCCTTGCGCGCTGCGCGCACGGCGATGGTCAGCATCGGATGCATCGGTCTCTCTCACTGGATGTTAAAGAACAGGAAAATCGGCGCAGAGTATAGCAGCGGGATCGGATTATGTCTCTCGTTTATGATAATATGCCCGAATATTCTTCAGACACTGAATCCAGACATCTAAAAATTATGCTGCAAAACATTCGAATCGTGCTGGTCGAAACATCGCACACCGGCAACATGGGCTCTGTGGCCCGCGCTATGAAAACCATGGGCTTAACGAACCTGTGGCTGGTGAATCCGCTGGTGAAACCAGACTCTCAGGCTATTGCTCTGGCGGCCGGCGCCAGCGACGTGATCGGTAATGCGCAGATCGTGGACACCCTGGACGAAGCCCTGGCCGGTTGCAGCCTGGTGGTGGGGACCAGCGCGCGCTCCCGTACGCTGCCCTGGCCGATGCTGGACCCGCGCGAATGCGGCCTGAAGAGCATCTCAGAAGCGGACCAGGCGCCGGTTGCGCTGGTGTTTGGTCGTGAACGCGTTGGCCTGACCAACGAGGAACTACAGAAGTGTCACTACCACGTGGCGATTGCCGCCAACCCGGAATACAGCTCGCTGAATCTGGCGATGGCGGTACAGGTGATCGCCTACGAAGTGCGCATGGCATGGCTGGCGACGCAGGAGAAGCCGGTCGAATCTAAAGAAGAGACGGCCTACCCGTTGGTGGACGACCTGGAGCGTTTCTACGGTCATCTGGAGCAGACGCTGCTCTCTACCGGTTTTATCCGTGAAGGCCACCCGGGCCAGGTGATGAACAAGCTGCGCCGTATGTTCACCCGAGCGCGTCCGGAAAGCCAGGAGCTGAATATCCTGCGCGGAATTCTGGCGTCGATTGAGCAGAAGAATAACGAGTAGTGCCGTCTGTTCGCCGGGTGGCGCTGCGCTTACCCGGCCTACAAAACCCGTAGGCCCGTGCAAGCATAGCGCCGCCGGGCAAAAGGATACGGCACAGAAGGTTAAATACCTGACTAAAACAGTCAAGTAAATAGTTGACCATTTTAGTCAGGAATGTCAGACTTGGCCCTGCTATGCAATACCCCCATTTTACAATAAAAAACCCCGGGCAGGGGCGAGTTTGAGGTTAAGTAAGACATGAGACTGACATCTAAAGGGCGTTATGCCGTGACCGCGATGCTGGACGTTGCGCTCAACTCCGAAGCGGGCCCGGTTCCGTTGGCTGATATTTCTGAACGACAAGGGATCTCCCTCTCTTACCTGGAACAGCTGTTCTCCAGACTGCGTAAAAATGGACTGGTGTCCAGCGTTCGTGGCCCGGGCGGCGGTTATCTGCTGGGTAAAGACGCGGGCAGTATTGCGGTTGGCGAAGTGATTAGCGCGGTTGACGAATCCGTTGACGCGACCCGTTGCCAGGGTAAAGGCGGCTGCCAGGGCGGCGATAAATGCCTGACCCACGCGCTGTGGCGCGATCTGAGCGACCGTCTGACCGGCTTCCTGAACAACATCACCCTGGGTGAACTGGTTAACAACCAGGAAGTTCTGGATGTCTCTGGTCGTCAGCATAGTCAGGATCCACAACGCAGTACCCGCACACAGGACGCTATCGACGTCAAACTGCGCGCGTAATTAAAAAGATAAGTATTCAGAATCAGGCCGGGGTGGACACATCCCGCGTACTCGGTCGTACATCCAGCCGGTTGCCTGATTCCTTGCATTGAAGCGATGTACGGAGTTTATAGAGCAATGAAATTACCGATTTATCTCGACTACTCCGCAACCACGCCGGTGGACCCGCGTGTTGCCGAGAAAATGATGCAGTGTCTGACCCTGGACGGAAACTTTGGTAACCCAGCTTCCCGTTCACACCGTTTTGGCTGGCACGCTGAAGAGGCGGTTGATATCGCCCGTAATCAGATTGCTGACCTGGTCGGTGCCGACCCGCGTGAAATTGTTTTCACCTCCGGTGCGACCGAATCCGACAACCTGGCGATCAAAGGTGCAGCCAACTTTTATCAGAAAAAAGGCAAGCACATTATCACCAGTAAAACCGAACACAAAGCCGTGCTGGACACCTGCCGTCAGCTGGAGCGTGAAGGGTTCGAAGTGACTTACCTGGCGCCCCAGAGCAACGGGATCATCGACCTGAAAGAGCTCGAAGCGGCGATGCGTGATGACACCATTCTGGTTTCCATCATGCACGTTAACAACGAAATCGGCGTGGTACAGGACATCGCTACCATCGGCGAAATGTGCCGCGCGCGCGGTATTATCTACCACGTAGATGCGACCCAGAGCGTGGGCAAACTGCCTATCGACCTGAGCCAGCTGAAAGTGGACCTGATGTCCTTCTCCGGCCACAAAATCTATGGTCCGAAAGGGATCGGCGCGCTGTACGTTCGTCGTAAGCCACGTATCCGCATCGAAGCACAGATGCACGGCGGCGGTCACGAGCGCGGCATGCGTTCCGGTACGCTGCCTGTTCACCAGATCGTGGGCATGGGCGAAGCGTACCGCATTGCGAAAGAAGAGATGGAAACCGAGATGGCACGCCTGCGCACGCTGCGTAACCGTCTGTGGGACGGCGTGAAGGACATGGAAGAAGTGTATCTGAACGGCGATCTTGAGCAGGGCGCACCGAACATCCTCAACGTCAGCTTCAACTATGTTGAAGGCGAATCGCTGATCATGGCCCTGAAAGACCTGGCGGTTTCTTCCGGTTCTGCCTGTACGTCTGCGAGCCTCGAGCCATCCTACGTGCTGCGCGCGCTGGGCATGACTGACGAGCTGGCACACAGCTCTATCCGTTTCTCTTTAGGTCGTTTCACTACCGAAGAAGAGATTGACTACACCATCAAGCTGGTTCGCAACTCCATCGGCCGTCTGCGCGACCTTTCTCCACTGTGGGAAATGTTCAAGCAGGGCGTGGATCTGAACAGCATTGAATGGTCACATCACTAATCGGTACATAAGGAGAATTCCATCATGGCATACAGCGAAAAAGTCATCGATCATTACGAAAACCCGCGCAACGTTGGCTCTTTTGACAACAGCGACGAATCTGTTGGTAGCGGCATGGTCGGTGCACCGGCGTGTGGCGACGTGATGAAGTTGCAGATTAAAGTCAACAATGAAGGTATCATTGAAGACGCGCGCTTCAAGACCTACGGCTGCGGTTCTGCAATTGCGTCCAGCTCCCTGGTTACCGAATGGGTGAAGGGCAAGTCTCTGGACGAAGCACAGGCAATCAAGAACACGGATATTGCTGAAGAACTCGAACTGCCACCGGTGAAAATTCACTGTTCTATTCTGGCAGAAGACGCGATCAAAGCCGCTATTGCGGATTATAAAAGCAAACGTGAAGCAAAATAATTGAGGTTTGAGTATGTCGATTACCCTTAGCGACAGCGCTGCCGCGCGAGTAAGCTCTTTTCTGGCGAACCGTGGTAAAGGCTTTGGCCTGCGACTGGGCGTACGTACCTCCGGCTGTTCTGGTATGGCTTACGTACTGGAGTTTGTTGACGAGCCGGCGTCTGATGACACCGTGTTTGAAGACAAGGGCGTGAAGGTGGTGGTCGATGGCAAAAGCCTGCAATTCCTCAACGGCACTCAGCTGGACTTCGTTAAAGAAGGCCTGAACGAAGGGTTCAAATTCACGAACCCGAACGTCAAAGACGAGTGTGGTTGCGGCGAAAGCTTCCACGTTTAACCGCGCGTCATCCGAAACCCCACCGTGGCTTTGCTGCGCGTGGGGTTTGTTCTAACAGGCTACCCCTGAGATTGTTATGGATTACTTCACTCTCTTCGGACTACCCGCTCAATACCCGATCGATCTTCAGGCGCTGACGGTTCGTTTCCAGGATCTCCAGCGTCAGTACCATCCGGATAAATTCGCCAGCGGGACGCAGGCAGAGCAGCTGGCTGCGGTATCACACTCCGCAACCATCAACCAGGCCTGGCAAACGCTGCGTCATCCGCTGGCGCGTGCAGAATATCTGCTCTCGCTCCACGGTTTCGATCTGGCGAGCGAACAACATACCGTTCGCGATACGGCGTTTCTGATGGAGCAGCTGGAGCTGCGCGAAGAGCTGGATGAGATTGAACAGGCCAAAGACGAAGCGCGCCTGGAAAGTTTTATCACGCGCGTGAAGGGCATGTTTGATACCCGCCATCAGCAGATGGTGGAGCAACTGAACAACGAGACCTGGGACGTGGCGGCAGACACTGTGCGCAAACTCCGTTTTCTCGATAAACTGCGAAGCAGTGCTGAACAACTCGAAGAAAAGCTGCTCGATTTTTAATTTCGGAAGCAATTATGGCCTTATTACAAATTAGTGAGCCTGGCTTAAGTGCCGCACCGCACCAGCGTCGTCTGGCGGTGGGGATTGACCTGGGCACCACCAATTCTCTCGTGGCGACCGTGCGTAGCGGCCAGGCGGAAACGCTGGCTGACGAGCAGGGGCGCCATCTGCTGCCTTCCGTGGTCCACTACCAGCAGCAGGGTCACGCGGTCGGGTTTGATGCCCGCGCTAACGCCGCGCGCGATCCGGCCAATACAATCAGTTCGGTTAAGCGCATGATGGGCCGCTCGCTGGCTGATATCCAGGCCCGCTACCCGCATCTGCCGTATCAGCTTCAGGCCAGCGAAAACGGCCTGCCGATGATTGCAACCGAGGCCGGTCTGCTGAACCCGATCCGTGTTTCTGCGGACATCCTGAAGGCGCTGGCAGCGCGCGCTACAGCGACGCTCGGCGGCGATCTCGACGGCGTGGTGATTACCGTTCCGGCCTATTTTGATGATGCACAGCGTCAGGGCACCAAGGATGCAGCCCGTCTGGCGGGCCTGCACGTGCTGCGCCTGCTGAATGAACCGACGGCGGCGGCGATTGCCTACGGCCTCGACTCCGGTCAGGAAGGGGTGATTGCAGTTTACGACCTGGGCGGCGGGACGTTTGATATCTCAATCTTGCGCTTAAGCCGCGGCGTGTTCGAAGTGCTGGCGACCGGCGGGGATTCCGCGCTGGGCGGCGATGACTTCGATCATCTGCTGGCGGATTACATTCGCGAGCAGGCCGGTATTGCCGATCGCAGCGATGCGCGCGTCCAGCGTGAACTGCTGGATGCGGCCATCGATGCCAAAATTGCCCTCAGCGATGCGCAGACGGTTACCGTGAACGTGGCGGGCTGGCAGGGTGAAATCTCCCGCGACCAGTTTAACGATCTGATCGCACCTTTGGTTAAACGCACCCTGCTGGCCTGCCGTCGCGCATTGAAAGATGCGGGCGTTGAGGCTGACGAGGTGCTGGAAGTGGTCATGGTCGGCGGCTCTACCCGCGTGCCGCTGGTGCGCGAACGTGTAGGTGAGTTCTTTGGCCGCACGCCGCTGACCGCCATCGATCCGGACAAAGTGGTCGCCGTAGGCGCCGCTATCCAGGCCGATATTCTGGTCGGCAACAAGCCGGACAGTGAAATGCTGCTGCTGGACGTTATCCCGCTGTCCCTTGGTTTAGAAACCATGGGTGGCCTGGTGGAGAAAGTCATCCCGCGTAACACCACCATTCCGGTGGCGCGCGCGCAAGAGTTCACCACCTTTAAAGACGGCCAGACTGCGATGTCCATCCACGTCATGCAGGGCGAACGCGAGCTGGTGCAGGACTGCCGCTCTCTGGCGCGCTTTGCGCTGCGCGGTATCCCTGCATTACCGGCGGGCGGGGCGCATATTCGCGTCACCTTCCAGGTGGATGCCGACGGCCTGCTCAGCGTCACGGCGATGGAAAAATCCACCGGCGTGGAATCGTCTATTCAGGTTAAGCCGTCCTACGGCCTGACCGATGGCGAAATCGCCTCCATGATTCAGGACTCAATGAGCTACGCCGAGCAGGATGTGAAGGCGCGTATGCTGGCGGAACAGAAAGTGGAAGCCGCACGCGTGCTGGAGAGCCTGACCGGGGCACTCAATGCCGATGCCGCGCTGTTAAGCGCCGCTGAGCGTCAGGTGATTGACGAGGCTGCCGCGCACTTAAGCGTCGTCGCCATGGGCAATGACGCTGACGCAATAGAAGAAGCCATTAAAAACGTTGATAAACAAACCCAGGACTTCGCCGCTCGCCGCATGGACAAATCTGTCCGCGTCGCGCTGAAAGGCCAGTCCGTGGACGAGGTTTAATATGCCAAAGATTGTTATTTTGCCTCATGCGGACCTCTGTCCGGATGGCGCTGTTCTGGAAGCGAAGACCGGTGAAACCATTCTCGATGTTGCCCTGCGCGCAGGTATCGAAGTGGAACACGCCTGTGAAAAATCCTGTGCCTGCACCACCTGCCACTGCATCGTGCGTGAAGGTTTCGACTCTCTTGCTGAGAGCACCGAAGACGAAGACGACATGCTGGATAAAGCATGGGGTCTGGAGCCAGACAGCCGCTTAAGCTGCCAGGCCGCGGTGACCGATGAAGATCTGGTCGTGGAATTCCCACGCTACACCATCAACCACGCACGCGAGCATTAATATGGGACTGAAGTGGACTGACAGCCGTGAGATCGGCGAAGCGCTCTACGACGCGAACCCGGATCTCGATCCGAAAACCGTACGATTCACCGACATGCACCAGTGGATCTGCGATTTAGAAGATTTCGACGACGATCCAAACGCATCCAATGAAAAAATTCTGGAGGCGATTCTGTTAGTCTGGTTAGATGAAGCAGAGTAAATCACTTAACGGGCTGCCTTCAGGCGGCCCGTTTGCTAATAAGGATAAATAAAATGACCGAAGCGATGAAGATTACGCTCTCTACGCAGCCTGCCGACGCGCGCTGGGGCGAGAAAGCCAGCTACAGCATCAACAACGACGGCATTACCCTGCACCTGACGGGCAACGATGATTTGGGCCTGATCCAGCGCGCCGCGCGCAAAATTGACGGCCTGGGCATCAAACATGTCTCGCTGGAAGGCGAAGGCTGGGACACCGACCGTAGCTGGGCGTTCTGGGCGGGCTACAAAGGGCCGAAAGGCACCCGCAAAATTGAGTGGGCGAACCTCGACGAAGCCGGTCAGAAAGAGCTGGAAAGCCGCCTGCAAATCATCGACTGGGTGCGCGACACCATCAACGCCCCGGCGGAAGAGTTAGGTCCTGAGCAGCTTGCACAGCGCGCCGTTGACCTGCTGTGCGGCGTGGCGGGTGACAAAATGTCCTACCGCATTACCAAAGGTGAGGACCTGCGCGAGCAGAACTATATGGGCATCCACACCGTAGGCCGAGGCTCTGAGCGGCCTCCGGTCCTGCTGGCGCTGGACTACAACCCAACCGGCGATAAAGAAGCGCCTGTCTTTGCCTGCCTGGTCGGGAAAGGCATTACCTTCGACACCGGCGGCTACAGCCTCAAGCAGAGCGCGTTCATGGACTCCATGAAGTCCGACATGGGCGGCGCGGCAACCATTACCGGCGCGCTGGCATTTGCGATTACCCGCGGCCTGAACAAGCGCGTGAAGCTCTACCTGTGCTGCGCGGACAACATGGTGAGCGGCAACGCCTTCAAGCTGGGCGACATCATTCGCTACCGCAACGGTAAAAACGTTGAGGTGATGAACACCGACGCCGAAGGCCGTCTGGTGCTGGCCGATGGCCTGATTGATGCGTCCGCGCAGAAACCAGAGCTGATCATCGACATGGCGACGCTGACCGGCGCGGCGAAAACCGCCCTGGGGAACGACTACCATGCGCTGTTCAGCTTCGACGACAAGCTGGCCGCACGTCTGCTGGCAAGCGCTGCCGCAGAGAACGAGCCGTTCTGGCGTCTGCCGCTGGCCGAATTCCACCGCAGCCAGCTGCCGTCTAACTTTGCCGAGCTGAACAACACCGCGAGCGCGGCGTACCCGGCGGGGGCAAGCACTGCCGCAGGCTTCCTGTCTCACTTCGTTGAGAATTATCACGAAGGCTGGCTGCACATCGACTGCTCCGCAACCTATCGTAAAGCGGCGGTTGAGCAGTGGTCCGCGGGCGCGACCGGTCTGGGCGTGCGTACCGTGGCGAATCTGCTGACGGCTGAGTGATCTTTTTTGCCGGGTAGCGCTAAGCTTACGCGCGCCTTCGGAGTCATCGTATTGCCCGGCGGCGCTGCGCTTGCACGGGCCTACGGTTTTGTAGGCCGGGTCAGCGAAGCGCCACCCGGCGTTTTTTGAAGTAGCCAAACTATGTCAGAAACCAAAAACGAATTAGAAACCTTGCTGGAGCAGGCGGCGACTGAACCCGCCCACCGTCCGGCATTTTTCCGCACGTTGCTGGAATCCACCGTCTGGGTGCCGGGCACCGCAGCGGAAGGGGAGCAGGTTGTCGAAGACAGCGCGCTGGATCTGCTGCACTGGGAGAAAGACGACGGCACGTCGGTGATACCGTTCTTTACCTCGCTTGAGGCCTTGCAGGAAGCGGTAGAAGACGAACAGGCGTTCGTGGTGATGCCGGTGCGCACGTTGTTCGAAATGACGCTGGGGCAGACGCTGTTCCTCAATGCCAAACTGCCGACCGGGAAAGAGTTCACCCCGCGTGAAATCAGCCATCTGATGGGTGAAGAGGGCAACCCGCTCAGCACTCAGGAAGTGCTGGAAGGGGGCGAAACGCTGCTGCTGTCTGAAGTGGCTGAGCCGCCTGCGCAGATGATCGACTCCCTGACCACGCTGTTTAAAACCCTCAAGCCGGTAAAACGCGCGTTCCTCTGCTCCATTAAAGAGAGCGCTGACGAACAGCCCGTGCTGCTGATTGGTATTGAGGCCGACGGCGATATTGAGGAGATCATCCAGGCGGCGGGCAGTGTGGCGACCGACACGCTGCCGGGCGATGAGCCAATTGATATCTGTCAGGTGAAGAAAGGTGAGAAGGGCATTAGCCACTTTATTACCGAGCACATCACTCCGTTCTACGAGCGTCGCTGGGGCGGTTTCCTGCGCGATCTCAAGACCAACCGCATTATCTGATCGCGGCGGGGTGAGCTTCACCCCGTCGCTTCCAGCAGCAGTAAATCCATCAGCAGCACCAGATTCGACTCAAACGACGTCACCCCTGCGGCTTCGGCGGCGAAGTGTACCGCTTCGTCATAGAGGGCAAAGTGCACGTCCGCCATGCCTGCCAGCGTATTGGCCGACGCGCGGGTAAAGGCGACGATTGTCATGCCGACGTTTTTGGCAATCCGCGCTTTATCCAGCACCTGCTCTGTTTCGCCGCTGCGCGAAACGGCAATAAACACCTGATAACGCGCGGCGTTGCTGAGGAATATATTCCGGCTGTCCCCCGGTCCGGAGATAAACGCCGTTTTTCCCAGCACCTGCAACTTCTTGGTCAGGTACTCTGCAAAAAGATAGGAAAAACCGGCGCCATAGAGAAAGAAACTCTCTTTCTGGCGCAACAGATTGGCAAACTGCTGGCGTTTTTCCTGGGTAACCCACTGGAAGGTGTGCTGATAGTTGGCAATGAACTGAGCAAAAAGCGCGGGCAATTCTGTACGTTGCTCAGGCTGCACGGTGATATGTGGCGTATCAGAAAGCAGCTGTTTGCAGTGCCAGATAAGCTCGCTAAAGCCGCTGAAACCCAGCTTCTGGCACAGCCGCATAATCGTTGCGGTGGAAACAAATGTCGCCTGCGCCAGCTCACGCACCGTGATGTTGCCCACCAGCAACGGATGCTCCGTGAGATGGGCGAGGACACGATACTCCGCACGGGTCAGCGACGATCCGCGCGTTAACAGCGTAGCGAGGCGATTATCCATTATTTCGCCGGTTCAATCGGCAAATCGTCCCGTGCACCCCATTCACTCCAGGCGCCGTCATACAGAGTCACGTCATTCGCACCAAGGGTTGCCAGCGCCAGAATCACCACGCAGGCCGTCACGCCGGAGCCGCAGCTGGCAATAACCGGACGATGTAAATCAACACCCGCACGTTCAAAGATAGTGCGCAATTCATCGGTGGTTTTCAGCTCGCCTTCAAACACCAAATCGCTCCACGGCACGTTCAGTGCCCCTGGAATATGGCCCCGCCTCAGACCCGGACGCGGTTCATCCGCTTCAGCGTTGAAGCGTGGTGCGGGGCGGGCATCGACGATTTGCGCCGTCTTTTCATGGCTCACGACCAGCACATCGGTCAGGCGCTTCACCACGTGCGCGTCAAACGACGCGTCGAAATCCCCTTCCGGCAGCGAGACGTCACCCTGCTGAAGCGGTAGTTCGTCACGCTTCCACCCTGCAAGCCCGCCCGCCAGAATCGACACTTTTTCCACGCCGAAGTTTTTCAGCATCCACCACGCGCGCGGCGCGGAGAAGAGATTGCCTTCATCGTAAATAACAAGATGTTTATCTTTGCTGATGCCCAGCTCGCGCATCGCCACGGAAAACGCTTCCGGACGCGGCAGCATGTGCGGCAGGGGAGAGTTGCGATCGGAGAGGGCCTCGATATCAAAATATACCGCGCCAGGCAGATGGCCGGCACGGTATTCACCGGGAACATCGCGATGCTCCTGGCCCGGAGGGGCCATCCGCGCGTCAATAATCTGAACTTCCGGGTCGTCGCCGTGCTCAATTAGCCAGTCGGCGGCGACAAAATATGAGGTGGACATGGGTTGCCTCCATTCTTTTCCGTAAAAAAGGATTGTCGGTGTTTTTTCTGACACCGACAAGCTAACCACGTTCAACTCGCGAGCAAGCCCCTATTTTTTCACCGCTTCGCCCTCCTGCCAGGCCTTTTGCAGTGCGGGCCAGTAGTCGCAGTTGGCTTCGATCATCTCATCCAGAATCGCTTTCGCGTGCTCCATGGTCGGTACGGTGCGGTTCAGGGTGAATGCCTGCAACGCTTTCTCATAGCTGCCTTCAATGGTTGCCTCCACCAGCAGCTGTTCTGAGGCGAGCTGCTGTTGCAGCAGGGTCTGGTGAAACAGTGGCACTTGACCGATGCGAATCGGCTCCGGCCCTTCGGAGGTAATATAGGCAGGTACTTCCACCACGGAATCGTACGGCAGGTTGGTAATCGCCCCGCGGTTTTCCACCATCACCAGATGACGTTGGCGCTGGTTGAACGCCAGTGAACAGGCGACATCGACGATAAATTCGCCGTGAACACCTACGTGGAAGGCGTCCGGTAAGATCCCGCTGCGCTGGTACTCTTCGGCGGCGGCAAACAGCTTTTTCTCACGCCCGTTCATCACTTCATTGGCGCGGGTATAGTCGGGGTTCTGATGCTCCACAATCTGGTTCGGCATCAGGTAGTACTGTAGATACGGGTTCGGCAGGTACTCCGGGAAGTTATCCATAATCGGCTTGATGTTGCGCCAGGTTTTCACCCACGACGGATCTGAGTGCTGCGGGTCGGTTTTCGCGGCATCTTCCGTCAGCAGGCCAAACTTCGCGATATGTTTACGCAGCTCGGGCAGCTTATCTTCGCCGTCCACCAGTACGCGGGTAAACCAGCCGAAGTGGTTGAGGCCAAAATAGTCCACCTCCAGTTTATGACGATCCACGCCCAGAATGGCGCCCATATTGCGCATTGCGGCCACCGGCATATCGCAGATGTTCAGCACGCGTGCGTTGGGACGCAGGCGACGCACGCCCTCAGCCACAATCGCCGCCGGGTTGGAGTAGTTCACGATCCACGCCTTTTCGTGCGCGTAGCGTTCCACCCGATCGATCAGCTCCACCATCGGCAGGATCGTACGCAGGCCATACGCCAGCCCGCCGGGTCCGCAGGTTTCCTGGCCGACCACGCCGTGGCGCAGCGGAATTTTTTCATCCTGCTCGCGCATTTTGTATTGTCCGACGCGCATCTGAGCAAAAACAAAATGCGCGCCGCTGAAGGCCACTTCCGGATCGCTGGTGACGGTGAATTTGATGCTCTGGCTGTGGTCGCGAATAACCTTCTCCACCACGGGCGCAATGGTGTTCTGGCGCGCCTCGTCGATGTCATACAGGCGGATCTCTGCCAGGGGGAAATCGTGCAGGCGTACCATCAGGCTTTTCACAATACCTGGCGTGTAGGTGCTACCGCCGCCGGCAATCGACAGAATAAATGGGGGTGTAAACATCTTTAGCTCCTTTCAGAGAAACGTCTCAACGGCTTCTCGCATTTTTTTGACATGCAGCCCGTAGACCACCTGAACGTTGTTACCTTGTTTGATAATCCCTTTCGCGCCGGTCGCTTTCAGGCGCGGTTCGTCGATGATGGCGACGTCCTTCACCGTGACGCGTAAGCGGGTGTAGCAGTTATCCACTACCTCTATATTTTCCCGACCGCCCAGACCCACCACGATTGATTCGCCCAGCCCGTCGTTATTGCCCTTCGCCTGGTACTCCTGCTTGCTGTAAAGGCGCGTCTTCTGGTCCTCATCTTCACGGCCCGGCGTTTTCATGTTGAAACGCAGGATCAGGAAGCGGAACACCACGAAATAAAGGGCGAACATGATCAGCCCGACCACGATGTACATGGGCCAGTTGGACTTCTCCGTACCGAGCGGCAGGTTGTAGAGGATGAAATCGATAATCTCGTTGGCGCCGATGGCGTGAACGCCAAACAGCGAGAACAGCATCATGCCGATGCCGGTCAGCACCGCATGCACCACGAACAGCAGCGGGGCGACAAACAGGAAGGAGAATTCAATCGGCTCGGTTACGCCGACCAGCAGCGAGGTCAGCGCCGCCGGGATCAGAATGGCTTTCGCAATCGCCTTACGCTCTGGCTTCGCGGTCATGTACATCGCCAGCGCGGCGGCAGGAAGGCCGAACATCTTGCTGATGCCGCGCGCATCCCACACCACGGTACTGCTGAGCTGCTTCACGTCCGGGCAGGCCATCTCGGCGAAGTAGATATTGCGCGCGCCCTGATAAACCGTACCGCACACCTCCTGCGTACCGCCCAGTTCGGTATACAGGAACGGCGTATACACCAGATGATGCAGGCCCGTCGGCACCAGTATGCGTTCAAGGAAACCGTAGATCGCCACGCCAAACGGACCGGACCCTTTGATTGCCAGCGCCAGGGCGCTTATTCCATGCTGTGCGTACGGCCAGAGTTCGCTCATGATCACGCCGAGCAGCATAGAGACAGGCAGCATCACAATCGCAACAAAGCAGTGACCGGAGTAAATCGCCATCGCGCCGTTAAACTGGACACCGGAATATTTGTTGTACAGATAACCGGAGAGCGCCCCGGTCAGGATCCCGGCGAAAACGCCCATTTCCAGCACCTGGACGCCCAGCACCATGCTTTGTCCGGCGGCTTTCATCTGTTCCGCAGGGGCCAGTTCTCCCTGAAGCTGTAACGTCACGTTCATGGCATTGATAAACACGATAAAAGTTACCAGCCCAATCAGCGCCGCGTAGCCTTTGTCTCGGGTTGCCAGCCCAATGGGGATCCCGACGGCAAACACCAGCGCCAGGTTGACCAGCACCGACACGGCAGACCTGGCGATCAGCTGGCCGACACTCTGGATCAGCGGGTGGCCGAGAAAAGGCAGATACTCGGCCAGATTGCCGTTACCGAGCACATTTCCAAAGGCGATAAACAGGCCGACGATGGGTAAGATAAGTACAGGTCCGTAAAGTGATTTTCCGAAATTTTGTAGGGCGTTCACGGCTCGTTTCATGGCTTTCTCTCTTATTGAACCGCGCACTCGGGGTGCGTCATGGTCATAAAACTAGCAGGCCTGATGCGAGCTTATCCAGCTATCTTCTTGTTTTAAAAACAAATGACGCGAAAGGTAACATGTTACGTTATGCGCTGTGATCGCCGTTCCATCACGGTGTAGCGGCGTAATGCCATTCTGCGAGGCGCTTTCCAGATTATAAAATTGGACTTTTTGTATTAACGAAACTTGCGGATAATACTTATCCGGACGACGACCAACAGGCCCCTCAGGCCAGGGACATAGGATGAAACCGTTTCGCTTAGCCGCGATCTCTCTCGCGCTTCTCACCACCTTTACGCTTGTCGGCTGTGATAATAGCGACGACAAACCTCAGGCCGCTGCCCCCGCAGCGTCTACTGCATCAGAACAGAAAACCCCGGCAAAACCGGATCCTGAAACGCTGGCGAAGATGGCCGCGCAGAGTCAGGGTAAGGCGTTGACGCTGCTGGATGCCTCTGAAGTGCAACTCGACGGCGCCGCGACGCTGGTTCTGACCTTCTCGGTACCGCTGGATCCCAGCCAGGATTTTGCGAAAACGGTACATGTGGTGGATAAAAAAAGCGGCAAAGTGGACGGGGCATGGGAGCTTGCCCCCAATCTGAAAGAGCTGCGCCTGCGCCATCTGGAGCCAAACCGTAATCTGGTCGTCACCGTTGAACGCGGCCTGAAGGCGCTGAACAAAGAGACGTTCGGAATTGACTATGAGAAAGCCCTGACAACGCGAGATGTAGAACCGACGGTCGGATTTGCCAGCCGCGGATCGCTGCTGCCGGGTAAAGTGGTGGAAGGGTTGCCGGTGATGGCGCTCAACGTCAACAATGTAGACGTGAACTTCTATCGCGTGAAGCCGGAGTCGCTGGCCTCGTTTGTCAGCCAGTGGGAGTACCGTAACTCGCTGACTAACTGGGAATCTGACAACCTGCTAAAGATGGCGGAACTGGTCTACACCGGCCGTTTCGACCTTAACCCGGCGCGCAACACGCGTGAGAAACTCCTCCTGCCGCTCAAAGATATTAAGCCGCTCCAGCAGTCTGGCGTCTATATCGCCGTGATGAATCAGGCTGGTCACTACAACTACAGTAACGCCGCGACGCTCTTTACCTTAAGTGATATTGGGTTGTCCGCGCACCGTTATCATAACCGCCTGGACATCTTCACCCAGAGTCTTGAAAACGGTGCGGCGCAGTCAGGCGTGACCATTACCCTTCTGAACGATAAAGGGCAGACCCTGGCCGAGGCGAACAGCGACGCCGATGGTCATGCGA
Organism: Enterobacter cloacae; assembly: GCF_011078175.1. GTDB lineage: Bacteria > Pseudomonadota > Gammaproteobacteria > Enterobacterales > Enterobacteriaceae > Enterobacter > Enterobacter cloacae_Q. The sequence goes on along the minus strand of NZ_JAALCJ010000005.1, from coordinate 350,318 downwards.
AACTGGAAACCGATAAAGAGGCCGCGCTGATCCTGGCCAGTAAAGATGGCCAGACCACGCTGCTTGACCTCAAACTTCCTGCGCTGGATCTGGCGGAGTTTGATATCGCCGGTAACCCGGGCTACAGCAAGCAGTTCTTTATGTTTGGCCCTCGCGATCTCTATCGTCCGGGTGAAACGGTGATCCTTAACGGTCTGCTGCGCGACAGCGACGGAAAACCGCTTCCCGAGCAACCGGTAAAACTTGACGTGCTGCGTCCGGACGGACAGGTGGCGCGGACGGTCGTTGTGCAACCTGAGAACGGACTCTATCGCTTTAATTATCCACTTGATAGCGGTGCTCAAACCGGTATGTGGCATATTCGCGCAAATACGGGCGATAACCAGCAGCGCATGTGGGATTTCCACGTCGAAGATTTTATGCCTGAACGTATGGCGCTGAATCTGAGCGGGCAAAAAACGCCCGTTTCCCCGCAGGAGGATGTGGACTTTAACGTTGCGGGCTATTACCTGTATGGCGCGCCCGCTAACGGCAATTCTCTGCAAGGCCAGCTTTTCCTGCGTCCGCTGCGTGACGCGGTGCCTGCACTGCCTGGCTTCCAGTTCGGTGATATTGCAGAAGAGAACCTGAGCCGCAGCCTGGATGAAGTGCAGCTTACGCTGGATGAACAGGGGCGCGGGCAGGTTACCACCGAAAGCCAGTGGAAAGAGGTGCACTCGCCGCTGCAACTGATTTTGCAGGCCAGCCTGCTGGAATCAGGCGGGCGTCCGGTAACGCGACGCGCTGAGCAGGCTATCTGGCCTGCGGCTGAACTTCCGGGGATCCGCCCACAGTTCGCCAGCAAGGCCGTTTACGACTACCGTACCGATACCACCGTCAATCAGCCGATTGTCGATGAAAACGGCAACGCCAGCTTTGACATCGTCTATGCCGATGCCAGCGGGGCAAAAAAAGCGGTATCCGGTTTGCAGGTGCGTCTGGTCCGCGAGCGTCGCGACTACTTCTGGAACTGGTCCGAGAGTGAGGGCTGGCAGTCTCAGTTTGATCAAAAAGATCTGGTTGAGGGCGAGCAGGAGCTAAACCTCAAGGCCGATGAAACCGGTAAAGTCACCTTCCCGGTGGAGTGGGGCTCATACCGTCTGGAAGTGAAAGCTCCTGATGACATGGTCAGCAGCGTGCGCTTTTGGGCGGGGTACAGCTGGCAGGATAACAGCGATGGCACGGGCGCTGCTCGCCCGGATCGCGTGACGCTGAAACTGGATAAGCCAGCCTATCAGCCAGGCGATACCATCAACCTGCATATTGCAGCGCCAGCAGCAGGCAAGGGCTATGCCATGATCGAATCAAGCGAAGGGCCGCTGTGGTGGAAAGAGATCGACGTGCCTGCAAACGGTCTGGATCTCGCCATTCCGGTGGATAAGGCCTGGAAACGTCACGATCTCTACCTCAGCACGCTGGTGGTTCGTCCTGGCGATAAATCCAAATCCGCCACGCCAAAACGGGCGGTTGGCCTGCTGCATCTGCCAATGGGGGACGAAAATCGTCGCCTGACCATCGCACTGGATAACCCGCAAAAAATGCGTCCGAACCAGACGCTTTCTGTGAAAGTGAAAGCCAGCGTAAAAGAGGGGGCTGTGCCACAGAAGGTGAACGTACTGGTCTCGGCTGTCGATAGCGGCGTGCTGAACATTACCGACTACGTCACGCCGGATCCGTGGGAAGCTTTCTTCGGTCAGAAGCGCTATGGCGCGGACATCTATGATGTTTACGGCCAGGTGATTGAAGGTCAGGGACGTCTGGCCGCACTGCGCTTTGGCGGAGACGGCGATGAACTGAAACGCGGCGGTAAGCCACCGGTGAACCATGTCACCATTATTGCCCAGCAGGCGCAGCCGGTTACGCTTGATGCCAACGGCGAAGGCACCATCACGCTGCCGATTGGCGATTTCAACGGCGAACTGCGTCTGATGGCGCAGGCCTGGACTGAAGACGATTTCGGCAGCAGCGAAAGCAAAATCATTGTGGCGGCTCCGATTATCACCGAGCTTAACGCGCCGCGATTCCTTGCAAGTGGCGATACCTCTCGCCTGACGCTGGACCTGACTAATCTGACGGACCAGCCGCAAACGCTGAATGTGGCATTGACCGCGACCGGTAAATTGTCGCTGGAAGGCGCTCAGCCGCAACCGGTTCAGTTACCGCCGGGAGCACGTACCACTCTGTTTATTCCGGTGCGCGCGCTGGAAGGCTATGGTGATGGGGAAGTGACTGCTCAGGTGACGGGACTTCAGCTCCCTGGTGAGACGTTTGCGCCGCAGCAGAAGAGCTGGAAAATTGGCGTGCGTCCCGCATTCCCGGCGCAAACGGTGAATACGGGCACGATGCTGAACCCTGGCGAATCCTGGAGCGCGCCAGCACAGCATATCGACGGTTTCTCGCCTGCCACGCTACAGGGGCAGCTGTTGCTCAGCGGTAAACCACCTTTGAACCTGGCGCGCTACATTCGTGAACTTCAGGCCTATCCATATGGCTGCCTTGAGCAGACCACCAGCGGCCTGTTCCCGTCGCTTTACACCAACGCGGCACAGCTGAAGGCGCTGGGCATTAAAGGCGACACCGACGATAAACGCCGTGCTGCCATTGATATCGGGATCTCCCGTCTGCTGCAAATGCAGCGTGACGATGGCGGTTTTGCCTTGTGGGATAAAAACGGCCCGGAAGAGTACTGGCTGACCGCATACGTCACGGACTTCCTGGTGCGGGCGGGGGAACAGGGCTACAGCGTGCCTGCCGAGGCGGTGAATAACGCCAACAGCCGACTGCTGCGCTATTTGCAGGATCCGGGGATGATGTCCATCCGCTACAGTGACGACACCCAGGCCAGCAAATTTGCTGTCCAGGCATATGCTTCGCTGGTACTGGCGCGTCAGCAAAAAGCGCCGCTCGGTGCGCTGCGTGAAATCTGGGATCGCCACGCTCAGGCTGCTTCCGGGCTTCCGTTGATGCAGCTGGGCATGGCACTCAAACTGATGGGGGATGTACCGCGCAGCCAGCAGGCGCTGGAGCTGGCTCTCAAAACTCCCCGTAACGACAGCCGAAACTGGATGGCGGATTACGGCAGCCAGCTGCGTGATAACGCCCTTATGCTCTCCCTGCTGGAAGAGTACAAGCTGCTGCCGGATGCGCAAAACAGGCTGCTGAACGCGTTATCTGAAGACGCGTTCAGCCAGCGCTGGCTGTCAACCCAGGAGAGCAATGCGCTGTTCCTGGCCGGACGTTCACTGCAAACCTTGTCAGGCGCGTGGCAGGCAACGACCACCCTCTCTGAACAGACCCAGAGCGGTGATAAAGCGCAGGTAGAAAACCTGAACGGCGACCAGCTTGGTGCGTTGCAGGTGACGAATACCGGCACTACGCCGCTGTGGGTACGACTGGACACTACTGGCTATCCGGAGTATGCGCCTCAGCCATCCTCTAATGTCTTGCAGATTGAACGTCATATCCTGGCGACAGATGGCAGCAGCAAGTCGCTCTCTTCTCTGAAGAGCGGTGAACTGGTTCTGGTATGGCTGGAAGTGAAGGCCAGCCAGAACGTGCCGGATGCGCTGGTGGTGGATCTGCTCCCGGCAGGTCTGGAGCTGGAAAACCAGAATCTGGCGAGCAGCAGCGCCAGCTTGCAGGACAGCGGCAGTGAAGTGCAAAACCTGCTGAATCAGATGCAACAGTCTGATATTCAGCACATGGAATTCCGCGACGATCGCTTTGTGGCCGCTGTGCCGGTCAATGAAGGTCAGCCGGTCACGCTGGTTTACCTGGCCCGTGCCGTTACGCCGGGAACCTACCAGGTGCCTGTTCCGATGGTCGAGTCCATGTACGTTCCGCAGTGGCGGGCAACGGGGGCGGCCAGTGGCCCGCTGATCGTTGTTCCGTAAGATGCGGATAGCACGCCTGATTCGCTCCCGCTGGCTATGGCTGACGGGAGCGCTTCTCGTTTTAGGGGGGCTGATTGTCGTCGCTGACCGCGTGTGGCCGTTGCCCCTGAAAGAGGTCAACCCTGCGCGAGTGGTGGTGGATGAGCAGGGCGTCCCACTGTGGCGTTTTGCCGATAGCGAAGGTATCTGGCGTTATCCTGTTAGCGTTGAGGACGTATCCCCGCGCTATCTGGAAGCTCTGATCCAGTATGAAGATCGCTGGTTCTGGGAGCACCCGGGCGTTAATCCGCTTTCTGTACTACGTGCCGCCTGGCAGGATCTCACCTCCGGGAGAGTGGTTTCTGGCGGGAGCACGCTTACCATGCAGGTGGCGCGCCTGCTGGATCCGCATCCGCGCACCTTTGGCGGCAAAATTCGTCAGCTTTGGCGGGCGATGCAGCTGGAGTGGCATCTCTCCAAGCGTGAAATCCTGACGCTGTATCTTAACCGTGCCCCGTTTGGCGGCACGTTGCAGGGCGTGGGTGCGGCAAGCTGGACTTACCTGGGAAAACCGCCGTCACAGTTGAGCTATTCCGATGCAGCGCTGCTGGCGGTGCTGCCGCAGGCACCAAGCCGTCTTCGCCCGGATCGCTGGCCGGAACGTGCCGAAGCGGCACGGAACAAAGTGCTCGACCGCATGCTGACGCAGGGTGTCTGGTCAGAGAAGCAGGTTAAAGAATCCCGTGAAGAACCCGTCTGGCTCGCTCCCCGGCAGATGCCGCAGCTTGCGCCGCTCTTTTCACGAATGATGCTGAGTAAAAGCCGCGACATAAAAATAGTCACCACGCTGGACGCCGCCTTGCAACGACAGCTTGAAGAACTGGCAATGAACTGGAAATCGCGCCTGCCTGCCCGCAGTTCTCTGGCGATCATCGTCCTGGATCACACGTCCATGAAAGTGCGTGGCTGGGTAGGTTCGGTAGATATCAACGATGACAGCCGTTTTAGCCACGTGGATATGGTTAATGCGATCCGATCCCCGGGATCGGTCCTTAAGCCCTTCATTTATGGCATGGCGCTGGACGATGGCCTGATCCATCCCGCCTCGTTGCTTCAGGATGTTCCAAGAAAAACGGGGGATTATCGTCCCGGCAACTTTGACAGCGGCTTCCATGGGCCGGTCAGTATGAGCGAAGCCCTGGTGCGTTCCCTCAACCTGCCTGCGGTGCAGGTCCTGGAAGCGTTCGGCCCAAAACGATTTGCCGGAATGTTGAGCAACGCGGGATTACCGCTCATTCTCCCTGCGGGAGCGCAGCCCAACCTCTCCCTGATCCTGGGGGGCGCAGGGGCACGCCTGGCTGATATCGCGGCTGCCTATAGCGCCTTCGCGCGTCAGGGTAAGGCGGGCCGGCTGCGTTTACAGCCGGGCGATCCGCTCATCGAACGTCCGCTGTTGTCGCAGGGTGCGGCGTGGATCATTCGTCGCATTCTCGCCAATGAAGCACAGCCTCTGCCGGACAGCGCGCTGCCCCAGATTGCCCCGCTGGCGTGGAAAACTGGCACCAGCTATGGCTACCGGGATGCATGGGCCATCGGGCTCAATGCCCGGTATGTCATCGGTATCTGGACCGGACGCCCGGACGGCACGCCCGTCGCGGGGCAGTTTGGTTTCGCCAGCGCGGTACCGCTCCTTAATCAAGTGAATAACATGCTTCAGTCCCGCTCAATGGTGGACGAGGCGCGTCTGCCGCGCGATCCGCGGCCTGCAAGCGTAGGACGGGGTGTGATTTGCTGGCCGGGCGGCCAGTCCTTGCCTGAAGGGAGCGAAAACTGTCGGCGTCGGTTGTCAACCTGGCTGCTGGAAGACAGTGAACCGCCTACGCTGCTGCTGCCTGAACAGGAGGGTATTCGCGGGATCCGTTTCCCGGTCTGGCTGGATAAAGAAGGTAAACGCGTCGCGGCGGATTGCCCTGATGCGACAGAGAAAGTGCTGGATGTCTGGCCGCTGCCGCTGGAGCCCTGGCTGCCTGTTGTCGAAAAACGGGCTGCTCGTCTCCCCGCCCGTTCCGAGGTTTGCCCCCCGCGGGATAACCACAATGCAGCACCGCTGATGTTGTCAGGCGTCAGAGAAGGGGCGGTAATTAAACGTCTTCCAGGTGAGCAAAATATTAATCTCTACGTTTCAACCAGCGGCGGGGAGGGGCAACGATGGTGGTTTTTGAATGGCGAACCGCTGGACCGGCATCAGAAGAATTATTCACTGCAATTATATTTGCCGGGTAAATATCAATTACTTGTATTGGATGAAACAGGACAATCGGCGACAGTGAATTTTGAATTAGATCGCTAAGTGTTACTCCTGAAGAGTTAGCTTGATAATTATCAATATTCATTCCTGAAAAAAAACGAGAATGCGTTTTTATTTTCTGGAACGAGCAATGAAAAACAATAAACATCAGGGAGAGGGAATTATACCCGCCCTATCCCGGCGTCAGTTTATTCAGGCAGGTTCGGCGCTCGCCGCCCTGCCGTTTGTCGTCAAAACCGGCAAAGTGCAGGCGCAAGACACGGCGGTAACAGACGCCACGCCTGAAGAAAAAGTGGTGCAAACCTGTAGCACGTTTGACTGTGGCGGTAAGTGTGACATTCGTGCTCACGTCAGTGAAGGCGTCGTGACCCGAATTTCAACGCGTCCGGATAATGCGCTTGATCCGCAGATGCCAGTGATGCGCGCCTGCGTTCGTGGTCGGGCTTATCGGAAATTTGTTTATCATCCCGATCGACTGAAATATCCAATGAAACGTGTAGGTAAACGTGGCGAAGGAAAATTCGAGCGTATTACCTGGGATGAGGCCACCACCCTTATTGCGGATCGCTTAAAAACGATTACGCAAAAATACGGTGCGGCTTCACGCTATGTTCATGTGGGCACCGCCGTGTCCGGCGGGACCTTTTCCGGCGATAAAATGGTTCGTCGTCTGCTCAACTTAACCGGCGGCTATCTCGAAAGCTATCACTCGGTCAGTATGGGCAATACGGCGGCGGCAACGCCGTATACCTACGGCACCGCTGCCAGCGGCAGCTCTCTGGACACGCTGCTGGACACTAAACTGGTCATCCTCTGGGGGCATAACCCGACGGAAACGATCTTCGGGCACAGCAACCACTTCTACCAGAAGATGAAGCAAAACGGCACCCGCTTTATCGTTGTCGATCCGCGCTATTCAGACACGGTTTCTTCCCTGGCCGACCAGTGGATCCCGCTCCTTCCCACAACAGACAACGCTCTGATGGACGCGATGATGTACGTGATCGTTACTGAAAACCTGCACGATCGCGACTTCATTCAGCGCTATACCCTGGGCTTTGACGAAGCATCAATGCCTGAAGGCGTTCCGGCCAATGAATCCCTGATGGCTTACCTGAGCGGGGCAAAAGATGGTGTGGCGAAAACCCCCGAGTGGGCAGAGAAAATTACCCACATCCCTGCACAAACTATCCGTCAGCTGGCGCGCGACTACGCAACCACCAAACCCGCCGCCCTGATCCAGGGCTGGGGCCCGCAGCGTCATAACTGTGGCGAGCGCACCGCGCGCGGCTCAACGCTACTGGCGACGTTGACGGGTAACGTCGGCGTAAAAGGCGGCTGGGCAGCAGGCTATGGCGGCTGCGCTAACCGCAAATTTGCGGCCGGACCCGAAATGCCGGATAACCCGGTAAAAGCCAAAATATCGGTGATGAACTGGGTGCAGGCCGCCGACGATGCTTCTCAGGTGACGGCGGATGTCGGTCTGAAAGAGGCTGACAAGCTGGACAGCAATATCCGCATCCTGTTCTCGCTGGCCGGCAATTACCTGGCTAACCAGAACCCGGATCTCCATCAGGCGACCCGCGTGCTGGAAGACGAGTCGAAAATCGAATTTATTGTCGCAAGCGATCTGTTTATGACGCCGAGCGCCAGATACGCCGATCTTCTCCTGCCGGAAACCAGTTTTATGGAACGCTGGAATATCGGCGAAACCTGGGGCACCGCGAGCTATCTAATCCTGTCAGAAAAGCTGATCGAGCCTGAGTTTGAGCGCCGTTCGGATTACGACTGGCTGCGGGAGGTTGCCGTGAAGCTTGGCGTCGAGCCAGCGTTCAGCGAAGGGCGTGACGAAAAAGCGTGGATTGAGCACATCTGGGAGCAGACGCGGCTGTCCATGCCGGATGAAAACCTGCCGGACTTCGCGACGCTACAGAAGACGCGTCAGCATCTTTTCAAAAGCGCGCCGTACGTTGCCTTTGAAGACAACATTCGCGATCCGCAGAATCATCCGTTCCCGACGCCGTCCGGTAAAATTGAGATCTTCTCGAAGCGTCTGTACGACATGCATCACCCGGAAATTCCGGCGCTGTCGCACTACGTGCCCGCGCATGAAGGGCCGGAAGATGAACTGGCGAAAACCTTCCCGCTTCAGCTGATTACCTGGAAAGGGAAAAACCGCGCCAACTCTACCCAGTATGCCAACCCGTGGTTAATCGAAGCGCAGCAGCAAAAGTTGTGGATTAACCCGCAGGACGCGCAAAAGCGCGGTATTGCACAGGGCGATACCGTGCGCATCCATAACGCGCGTGGCATCTGTGAAATCCCGGCAGAAGTGACGCCGCGCATTATTCCGGGCGTTGTTGCCATGCAGGCGGGTGCCTGGTGGCAGCCGGATGAGCAGGGTGTTGATAAAGGCGGCTGCGCGAACGTCCTCAGTTCCGCCCGCATTACCGCACTGGCAAAAGGGAATTCTCATCAAACCATGCTGGTGGAGGTAGCAAAAGCATGAGTCAGTTTAAACACTACGCGCCGGTGAGCGATAAACAGCTGGGTTTTTATATCGACTCCTCCCGCTGTTCGGGCTGCAAGGCCTGCCAGGTGGCGTGCAAAGATAAAAACAATCTTGAGGTCGGACGTCGTTTCCGTCGCGTTTATGAAGTCAACGGCGGGAGTTTTATCCCGACCGGGCAGGGCGGCGTCAGCAACAACGTTTTTGCCTACACGCTCTCTATTTCCTGTAACCACTGCGCAGATCCTATCTGCACCAAAAACTGCCCGACCACCGCGATGCACAAGCGGCCGGGTGACGGCATCGTGCGCGTCGATACAGACAAGTGCGTTGGCTGCGGTTACTGCGCGTGGTCATGTCCTTACGGCGCGCCACAGCTCAACGAGCAGACAGGGCAGATGTCGAAATGCGATTTTTGCGTGGATCTCCAGGCAAAGGGGGAGCAGCCTGTCTGCGTGGCAACCTGCCCACTCGAAGCGATCAAATTCGGACCCATCGATGAACTTCGGCAAAAATACGGCGCGGTTTGTGATGTGAATGGCTTGCCCGACTCCTCCATCACAAAACCGAACCTGGTAGTCAAAGCGCATCAGGGTGCAGAGAAAGAGGGGAAGCGTCATGCATGAGTTACCGCTGCTGATTTTTACGCTTTTCCTGCAAGGATCGGTTGGCGTTACGCTGTGGCTGGCGTTCGGAAGCTCGCAACGCAGCGTGCTGTTGCCTGCTGCCGGGGCGTTTGTGCTGGCGAGCCTGGGGCTGCTTGCCTCCGCGCTGCACATGGGCTATCCGCTTAATGCTTTCAACGCGCTGCGCCACGTCTCCAGCTCCTGGCTGAGCCGTGAGATTATCTTTGCCAGCCTTTACCTTGCGTCACTAGGCCTCGCCACGCTGCTGATGTTTGTCAAAAAGCCAGGCTGGAAACCGCTGTTGGTTGTGGCAGGTCTGATCGGTTTAGTCGATGTATTCTGCATGGCGCAGATCTACATGCACGCATCCGTGGTGACATGGCAGCACGTTAACACTCTGGTGCTGTTTATCGGTTCGGTAGGGATTATCGGTTCAGCCTGCATGGTCGTTGGGACGTGTTCCCAAACTACAGTGCGTGCGGCGGTAGTCATTATTTCGCTGCTGGTGCTTGTGCGTCTGCTAATGCAGCCCGTCTGGCTGGCAGATATTACGGCCATGGACAACACCGTGGTGACGTTCCCTCACGCACCGTTACAGATGCTGGAGCAACTGCGAACCGTGCATCTGCTGAGCTGGTGCGTATCCGTTGCGGGTATGCTGAGCTTTGCTGCGGGCGGCCTGAAAGCGGCGCGATCGCCCATGCTGCTGGGAAGCGCGTTGCTGATTGTCGGTGAGCTGATGCTGCGCTTCGTTTTCTTCAGTATTGGCTGATGGGCGGATTGACCTTTGCCCCGGCGATGGACGTGACGCATGCGTGCGTCCGTCGCCGTTTTCGCCACTCTTCCTGCCTCGCCTGCGCGGACGTCTGTCCTGTGCAGGCTTTTTCTTTTACCGACTCAGGCGTCTCGGTTGATGACAGCCGCTGTATTGAATGCGGTGACTGCCTGTTCGTTTGCCCCGCAGGTGCCATCACCGGCATCACGCCGCGAAAACGCTTTCTGTGTGGCGATACGCTTGTTGGACCGTTTACTGACCGTGCGCCAGGGGTGAATGAGCTGCTGCTCTGGCACGCGCAGTACCACGTTCGTTTTATCAGTATCGAGGCGGAGCAGAATCCTGACTGGTTGCTGGCGATTGCCCGGCTGAATCTGGCGCTTCGTCGACGCGGTGAAGCGGCGTGGGCGTTTAAACATATACCCGTCAACAAAGTTAATACCGCCCGGCGTGCGCTTATGCACGTTCCCCGTGAGGATGTCCGGGCCTGTAGCGTCGTGCCCGGTCAGCGTGAGCTGCGCAGGGCGTTTCCTGCGTTTAGTAAGGCAGAGATAACTCTTGATACTGGATCCTGCGTACTGTGCGGCGCGTGCTGGCGGAGTTGTACGGAAAACGCGATTCGGTTTGAGAACGCGGAACTGGTACTGAAAACCGGAGGCTGTACGGGGTGCGGCGGCTGCGAAGCGGTATGCCAGCATGCGGCGATAAACGTGACGCAAACAGAAGGAACAGCGAAAAGCGTGACCATACCGGCATATGAAGCCGTTTGCCTGACGTGCCACCGTCATTTCTGGTCATTTGGTCCTGATGAAAAGCAGTGTCCGCTCTGTTTTCACCATCAGTACGGTATGCGAAATCCGGCCTGTTGCTAATCTTCGTCTCATTTTAAAAAAATGTTATGCATAACCATAGGCAATGGCGCTATTGCTCTTTATAATCCGCGCCACACCATACTCAGGTATGCAAAAACAACAGAACATTTTACAGAGGTTATCAATGGCTATTGAACGTACTTTTTCCATCATCAAACCAAACGCGGTGGCAAAAAACGTTATTGGCAGCATCTTCGCTCGCTTTGAATCAGCAGGGTTTAAGATCGTTGGCACCAAAATGCTGCACCTGACCGTTGAGCAGGCTCGCGGTTTCTACGCTGAGCACGAAGGTCGCCCATTCTTTGACGGTCTGGTCGAGTTCATGACTTCTGGCCCAATCGTGGTATCCGTTCTGGAAGGCGAAAACGCGGTACAGCGTCACCGCGATCTGCTGGGTGCAACTAACCCGGACAACGCGCTGGCAGGGACTCTGCGCGCCGACTACGCAGACAGCTTCACCGAGAACGGCACCCACGGTTCCGACTCTGTTGAATCTGCTGCGCGCGAAATCGCGTTCTTCTTCGCTGAAGGCGAAGTGTGCTCGCGCACGCGCTAATAATTTCGTAAATGCCGCGTGCAAACGTGGCATCCCTGCGCCAGACTTTGTACAATGCAACGCCCCGGACGAGCAAGCTGCTTGCCGGGGCGTTTCTTTTCAACCCACCAAGGGCCACAACGTGTAACAACGAGGCCGGAAAAAATTATGTCTGAATTAGTGAATACCTCCGAAGTCGCCATTCCTGCGGTTCCCAATAAAAATGGAAAAATTAACCTGCTGGACCTGAACCGTCAGCAGATGCGCGAGTTCTTTAAAGAGATGGGCGAGAAGCCGTTTCGTGCCGATCAGGTCATGAAATGGATGTACCACTATTGCAGCGACAACTTTGATGACATGACGGACATCAACAAAGTGCTGCGCAATAAGCTTAAAGAAGTGGCGGAAATCCGCGCACCGGAAGTGGTGGAAGAGCAGCGCTCTTCAGATGGCACCATCAAGTGGGCCATTGCCGTTGGCGATCAGCGCGTTGAAACCGTTTATATCCCGGAAGACGATCGCGCTACGCTGTGCGTCTCTTCTCAGGTAGGATGTGCGCTTGAGTGCAAATTCTGCTCTACGGCGCAGCAGGGCTTTAACCGTAACCTGCGCGTGTCGGAAATCATCGGCCAGGTCTGGCGTGCCGCGAAAATCGTGGGCGCGGCGAAAGTCACCGGTACGCGTCCGATCACCAACGTGGTGATGATGGGGATGGGTGAACCGCTGCTCAACCTGACCAACGTCGTCCCAGCGATGGAAATCATGCTCGATGATTTCGGTTTTGGTCTGTCCAAACGCCGCGTTACGCTCTCAACTTCCGGCGTTGTGCCTGCACTGGACAAACTGGGCGACATGATTGACGTCGCGCTGGCCATCTCCCTTCACGCGCCAAACGATGCTATCCGTGACGAAATTGTGCCAATCAACAAAAAGTACAATATCGAAACCTTCCTCGCTGGCGTGCGCCGTTATCTGGAGAAATCCAACGCTAACCAGGGCCGCGTGACCATCGAATACGTGATGCTGGATCATGTTAACGACGGTACTGAACATGCTCATGAGCTGGCTGAACTGCTGAAAGATACGCCATGTAAGATTAACCTGATCCCATGGAACCCGTTCCCGGGCGCGCCGTATGGCCGTAGCTCGAACAGCCGTATCGATCGCTTCTCCAAGGTGCTGATGGAGTATGGTTTCACCACCATCGTACGTAAAACGCGCGGCGATGATATTGACGCAGCCTGTGGTCAGTTGGCGGGTGACGTTATTGACCGTACCAAACGTACGCTGCGCAAGCGTATGCAGGGTGAATCAATCGCGGTTAAAACCGTTTGATTATTATGCAGACACGGCGCATTTTTTGCGCCGTGAAGCATTAATTTACTGAATAACCAGTCACAATCATTATGACTGATTAATAATTACGGTGCGTTTCATACAACTTTCGGGCAGTATGTAACGACGTAACAACAGTTTAGCGTGAAGGCCTGCCAGCGCTGTCATCTGCGGCCCGACAGTCTTATACTGTTTGTTCCAGGTTAACTGACCTAAAGTTTCGCGGTGCGGGTGGCATTGTGACTCACCGGCACCTGAACCCTTATTTTCACGTACCAGTAGTTGTAGCGAATGAATACTGAAGCCACTCACGATCAAAATGCAGCACTCTCCACTGGCGTTCGTCTTCGCAACGCCCGTGAACAACTCGGACTCAGCCAGCAAGCCGTTGCAGAACGCCTGTGCCTGAAGGTTTCCACCGTTCGCGATATTGAAGAAGATAAGGCACCCGCCGATCTGGCTTCAACGTTTCTGCGCGGTTATATCCGTTCTTACGCCAAACTGGTTCATATCCCTGAAGAAGAATTACTGCCGATGATGGAGAAGCAGGCGCCTGTGCGTGCGGCAAAAGTTGCGCCGATGCAAAGCTTCTCCCTGGGTAAACGTCGTAAAAAACGTGATGGCTGGCTGATGAGCTTTACCTGGCTGGTCCTGTTCGTGGTTGTCGGTCTGACGGGCGCATGGTGGTGGCAAAACCACAAAGCGCAGCAGGAAGAGATCACTACTATGGCCGATCAGTCCTCCGCTGAGCTTAATCAGTCCAGTAATAACGGCGCGCAAAGCGTGCCGCTGAGCACCGAAGGGACCGCGACTTCCAGCGAACCTCAGGCGGCAGCAACTAACACGCCTGCAACCGAGCCAGCTACGGCACCAGAGGCGACGGCAAATAGCGCGTCTGCTAATCAGGGGCAGGATCAAAACGCAGTCGTATCACCTTCACAGGCCAATGTTGATGCCGCCCCTGCGGTAACGGCACCGACAGATAACACCGCGGCGTCACTGCCAACCGACCCGGCGGGTACGGCGGCACCTGCCGTTGACCCGAATGCGCTGGTGATGAATTTCACCGCCGATTGCTGGCTGGAAGTGACTGACGCGACAGGTAAAAAGCTGTTCAGCGGCCTGCAACGTAAAGATGGCACGTTAAATCTAACGGGCCAGGCACCTTATAAGCTTAAAATCGGCGCACCGGCAGCGGTACAGATCCAGTATCAAGGAAAACCTGTCGATCTGAGCCGCTTTATCAGAACTAACCAGGTTGCGCGTCTTACCGTTAATGCCGAACAATCAGCAGCACAGTAACAGACGGGCAATGCGGGAGATTTTACATGCATAACCAGGCTCCTATTCAACGTAGAAAATCGAAACGGATTTACGTTGGGAACGTGCCAATTGGCGATGGGGCGCCTATCGCCGTCCAGTCGATGACCAATACGCGTACTACGGATGTAGAAGCGACGGTCAATCAAATCAAAGCATTAGAACGCGTCGGCGCGGACATTGTTCGCGTCTCTGTGCCGACCATGGATGCCGCCGAGGCGTTCAAGCTGATCAAGCAGCAGGTGAGCGTTCCGCTGGTTGCCGATATCCATTTTGATTACCGTATCGCGCTGAAAGTCGCTGAATACGGTGTCGATTGCCTGCGTATTAACCCAGGCAACATCGGCAACGAAGAACGCATTCGCATGGTGGTTGACTGCGCCCGCGACAAAAACATTCCAATCCGTATCGGCGTGAACGCGGGCTCTCTGGAAAAAGATCTTCAGGAAAAATATGGCGAACCTACGCCGCAGGCGCTGCTCGAATCCGCCATGCGTCACGTCGATCATCTGGATCGCCTCAACTTCGATCAGTTTAAAGTGAGCGTGAAAGCGTCTGACGTTTTCCTGGCTGTTGAATCGTATCGTCTGCTGGCAAAACAGATCGATCAGCCGCTGCACCTTGGGATCACCGAGGCAGGCGGTCTGCGTAGCGGTTCGGTAAAATCGGCGATTGGTCTCGGTCTGCTGCTCTCTGAGGGCATCGGCGACACGTTACGCGTCTCTCTGGCCGCCGATCCGGTGGAAGAGATTAAAGTCGGTTTTGATATTTTGAAATCGCTGCGCATCCGCGCACGTGGGATCAACTTCATCGCCTGCCCAACCTGTTCACGTCAGGAGTTTGACGTGATCGGCACCGTGAATGCCCTGGAGCAGCGTCTGGAAGACATCATCACCCCGATGGACGTCTCCATCATCGGCTGCGTGGTGAACGGTCCGGGTGAAGCGCTGGTGTCCACGCTGGGCGTTACCGGCGGTAACAAGAAAAGTGGTCTCTATGAAGATGGCGTTCGTAAAGATCGTCTGGATAATAGTGACATGATCGACCAGCTCGAAGCCCGCATTCGCGCAAAAGCGACGATGATGGACGAAGCGCAGCGCATCAGCGTACAGCAGGTTGAAAAATAACGTGATGGGAAGCAGGCTGCTTCCCATGTATGATTGAACCCATTCTTTGGGTTCTTTTTTGTATATAGAAAGAGAATAAACGTGGCAAAAAACATTCAAGCCATCCGCGGCATGAACGATTATCTGCCTGGCGAAACCGCCATCTGGCAGCGCATTGAAGGCACACTGAAGCAGGTGCTCGGCAGCTACGGTTACAGCGAAATCCGTTTGCCGATTGTAGAGCAGACCCCGTTATTCAAGCGCGCGATCGGCGAAGTGACCGACGTGGTTGAAAAAGAGATGTATACCTTTGAGGACCGCAACGGCGACAGCCTGACCCTGCGTCCTGAGGGGACGGCGGGTTGCGTACGCGCCGGCATCGAACATGGTCTCCTGTACAATCAGGAGCAGCGCCTGTGGTATATCGGCCCGATGTTCCGCCACGAACGTCCGCAGAAAGGTCGTTATCGCCAGTTCAACCAGCTTGGCGTGGAAGTGTTTGGTCTGCAAGGGCCAGATATCGATGCTGAACTGATTATGCTGACCGCCCGCTGGTGGCGCGCGCTCGGTATTTCTGAGCACGTTTCCCTGGAGCTGAACTCTATCGGTTCTCTGGAAGCGCGTGCTAACTATCGCGATGCGCTGGTAGCGTTCCTGGAACAGCACAAAGAGAAGCTGGACGAAGACTGTAAGCGTCGTATGTACAGCAACCCGCTGCGCGTACTCGATTCCAAAAATCCTGACGTACAGGCGCTGCTGAACGATGCGCCAGCGCTGGGTGACTACCTGGATGAGGATTCCCGCGAACACTTTGCTGGCCTGTGCAAGCTGCTTGAAGCGGCGGGCATTGCTTATACCGTTAACCAGCGTCTGGTGCGCGGTCTGGACTACTACAACCGCACCGTATTTGAGTGGGTGACCACCAGCCTCGGTTCGCAGGGCACCGTCTGTGCCGGCGGACGCTATGACGGACTGGTCGAGCAACTGGGTGGTCGTGCAGCACCGGCTGTTGGCTTCGCGATGGGTCTTGAGCGACTTGTTTTGCTGGTTCAGGCAGTTAATCCGGAATTTAAAGCCGATCCTGTTGTCGATATATACCTGGTGGCCTCAGGTGCGGATACGCAGTCTGCGGCGATGCAGCTTGCCGAACGCGTGCGCGATGCGCTGCCGGAGGTTAAGCTGATGACCAACCACGGCGGCGGCAACTTTAAAAAACAGTTTGCTCGTGCCGATAAGTGGGGCGCAAGTATCGCACTGGTGCTGGGTGAGTCCGAGGTGGCCAACGGCGAAGTGGTGGTGAAAGACCTGCGCTCTGGTGAGCAAACTACGGTAACGCAGGATGGCGTTGCGGCGCACTTGCGCACTCTATTGGGTTAAGGAGAAGGACTGCGTGGAAATTTACGAGAACGAACACGACCAGGTTGATGCGGTTAAGCGCTTCTTTGCTGAAAACGGCAAAGCCCTGATTGTAGGGGTTATTTTAGGTGTTGGTGCGCTGGTAGGCTGGCGTTACTGGAACAATCATCAGGCTGACTCTGCTCGCGGTTCGTCCCTGAACTACGAAAATACCGTTAGCGCAATCCGTGCCGACCAGCCGCAAACGCTGACGGCTGCGGAAAAATTTGCCGCTGACAACAAAAATACCTACGGTGCGCTGGCTGCACTGGAAGTGGCTCAGCAGTATGTTGATAAAAACGAACTGGACAAAGCCGCTGCGCAACTGTCTCAGGGGCTTGCTGCTGCCAGTGACGAAAATCTGAAAGCGGTAATCAATCTGCGTCTGGCGCGTATCCAGGTTCAGCAGAAAAAAGCCGACGACGCGCTGAAAACGCTTGATACCATCAAAGGCGAAGGCTTTGCCGCTATTGTCGCCGATCTTCGCGGTGAAGCACTGCTGAGTAAGGGTGATAAAGTGGGCGCGCGTAAAGCGTGGCAAGCTGGCGTGGATAGTAAAGCTTCACCTGCGCTGAGCGAAATGATGCAGATGAAAATAAATAATTTGTCCGTCTGAGAGGGACCCAATGCAATTGCGTAAATTACTTCTGCCAGGACTGCTTTCTGTTACGTTATTGAGTGGTTGTTCACTGTTCAGTGGCGAAGAAGACGTTGTTAAAATGTCCCCGCTGCCGACGGTTGAAAACCAGTTCACCCCATCCACCGCCTGGGACACCTCTGTAGGCGATGGTATTGGCGATTTTTATTCTAACCTGCACCCGGCATTTGCTGACGGCGTTGTCTATGCGGCCGATCGCAAAGGCACCGTTAAAGCGCTGAACGCTGATGACGGAAAAGAAGTGTGGTCCATTAACCTGGCGGAAAAAGACGGCTGGTTCTCCCGTAAACCTGCACTGCTTTCTGGCGGCCTGACCGTTGCCGGTGGCCATGTGTATGTGGGCAGCGAAAAAGCGCAGGTTTATGCGCTGAATGCCAGCGATGGTTCAGTTGCGTGGCAGACCACCGTTGCCGGGGAATCCTTATCGCGTCCGGTTGTCAGCGACGGTCTGGTGCTGATCCATACCAGCAACGGCCAGTTGCAGGCGCTGAACGAAGCCGATGGTCTGGTAAAATGGACGGTTAACCTGGATATGCCAGCGCTGTCTCTGCGCGGTGAATCTGCGCCGGCGACCGCATTTGGCGCCGCCATTGTGGGCGGTGACAACGGCCGTGTCAGCGCGGTACTGATGCAGCAGGGCCAGATGATTTGGCAACAGCGAATTTCTCAGGCGACGGGTTCAACCGAAATCGACCGTCTGAGTGACGTGGACACCACGCCAGTCATCGTTGACGGTGTGGTTTACGCGCTGGCGTATAACGGCAACCTGACGGCGCTGGATCTGCGTAGCGGGCAGATCATGTGGAAACGTGAGCTGGGTTCCGTGAACGATTTCATCGTCGACGGCAACCGTATTTATATGGTGGATCAGAACGACCGTCTGCTGGCGCTGAGCACCGAAGGCGGCGTGACGCTGTGGACGCAAAGCGATCTGCTGCACCGTCTGCTGACCGCACCGGCACTGTATAACGGCAGTCTGGTGGTGGGCGACAGCGAAGGCTATATGCACTGGATCGATCCAGAGAATGGCCGCTTCGTGGCACAGCAGAAAGTGGATAGCTCAGGCTTCCTGACGGAGCCCGTTGTGGCTGACGGCAAACTGCTGATTCAGGCAAAAGACGGCACGCTGTACGCGATCACGCGTTAATTAAGCGGCGGTTGTAGTATACTAAACGGCTCCTGTTCACTCAGGAGCCGTTTTGACATTTTTAAAAACGCTGCGAAAGCGACGTTATTTTGAATTTTATGAGGCTTCAAACATGGTACCTGTGGTCGCGCTTGTCGGGCGCCCTAACGTTGGAAAATCCACTCTTTTTAACCGTTTAACACGCACCCGTGATGCGCTGGTTGCGGATTTCCCGGGGCTGACGCGTGACCGTAAGTACGGTCGTGCAGAGGTGGAAGGACGCGAGTTCATCTGTATCGATACCGGGGGTATTGACGGTACGGAAGACGGCGTAGAAACCCGCATGGCAGAGCAGTCTCTGCTGGCTATCGAAGAAGCAGATGTGGTTCTGTTTATGGTGGATGCTCGCGCAGGCCTGATGCCCGCGGATTCTGCTATTGCTAAACATCTGCGTTCGCGCGAAAAGCCAACCTTCCTGGTGGCGAACAAAACTGACGGCATCGATGCCGATCAGGCTGTTGCGGATTTCTGGTCTTTAGGCCTGGGCGATATTTATCCTATCGCGGCCTCGCACGGTCGCGGCGTGACCAGCCTGCTGGAAACCGTTCTGCTGCCGTGGGTTGACGAAGTTAACCCCCCGGAAGAGGTGGACGAGGACGCCGAATACTGGGCGCAGTTTGAAGCCGGAGAAGAAGGCGAGGAAGAGCCAGAAGATGACTTCAACCCGCAGGATCTGCCTATCAAGCTGGCTATCGTTGGTCGCCCAAACGTAGGTAAGTCTACGCTTACTAACCGTATTCTGGGTGAAGAGCGCGTGGTGGTTTACGACATGCCTGGCACAACGCGCGACAGCATCTACATCCCAATGCAGCGCGATGAACGTGAGTACGTACTCATCGACACCGCAGGCGTGCGTAAGCGCGGGAAAATCACCGATGTGGTGGAAAAATTCTCGGTGATCAAAACCCTTCAGGCAATTGAAGACGCCAACGTGGTGCTGCTGGTTATCGACGCACGAGAAGGTATCTCCGATCAGGATCTCTCTCTGCTCGGCTTTATCCTTAATAGTGGGCGCTCACTGGTTATCGTCGTCAACAAGTGGGACGGCCTGAGCAACGAAGTGCGCGAGCAGGTGAAAGAGACGCTGGACTTCCGTCTGGGCTTTATCGACTTTGCGCGCGTTCACTTCATCTCTGCCCTGCACGGGAGTGGTGTTGGCAACCTGTTCGAATCCGTTCGTGAAGCCTATGACAGCTCCACCCGCCGTCAGAGCACCGCCATGCTGACCCGTATCATGAACATGGCTGCTGAAGACCACCAGCCGCCGCTGGTGCGCGGTCGCCGCGTGAAGCTGAAATATGCTCACGCCGGGGGGTATAACCCGCCTATCGTGGTGATCCACGGTAACCAGGTGAAAGACCTGCCGGATTCCTACAAGCGCTACCTGATGAACTACTTCCGCAAGTCGCTGGACGTAATGGGTACGCCTATCCGTATTCAGTTCAAGGAAGGGGAAAACCCGTTTGCGAATAAACGCAACACCCTGACGCCGAACCAGATGCGTAAGCGTAAGCGTTTGATTAAGCACATTAAGAAAAGCAAATAATTTTTACCGAACTCACTAAAACCCGCGCCTGTCGCGGGTTTTTTTTCATTCATTCAAAAGGCCCGCCTTCCCTGTGTGATGTCAATCACTATTCGCTTTTAACCATGTTTATATCTAAGAAAGTAGACAATCGTCGAATTTTCGTCTTAAAGTCCAGAGTTCGGTACTAGACAAAACTAGCGCCTGGTTATCAAATGGTTAACCAACATTTCGCCGCATGTAAAAAATCGATCGGATACGTAACCGTTCGGCGTACATGCTGGTGTTTACAAGCACGACACATACCTTTTCGGGAGAATTATGCAATCCTCTGTTAATCAAAAAGAGAGCCGAACCTTCTTCGGCCATCCTTATCCGCTCGGTTCGCTGTTCTTCACCGAGATGTGGGAGCGTTTCTCGTTTTACGGCATTCGTCCGTTACTGATCCTGTTTATGGCCGCCACCGTCTATGATGGCGGGATGGGCCTGGCGCGCGAAAACGCCTCGGCGATTGTCGGTATCTTTGCCGGGACCATGTACCTGGCCGCGCTGCCGGGCGGCTGGCTGGCGGATAACTGGCTTGGGCAGCAGAAAGCCGTCTGGTACGGTTCAATTCTGATTGCGCTCGGCCACCTGTCGATTGCGCTGTCGGCCATCATGGGCGATAACCTGTTCTTTATCGGCCTGATGTTCATCGTGCTCGGCTCTGGCTTGTTCAAGACCTGTATCTCGGTGATGGTCGGGACCCTTTATAAGAAAGGCGATGCGCGTCGTGACGGCGGTTTCTCGCTGTTCTATATGGGCATTAACATGGGTTCGTTCATCGCGCCGCTGATTTCCGGCTGGCTGATTAAAACCCACGGCTGGCACTGGGGCTTTGGTATCGGTGGTATCGGGATGCTGGTCGCCCTGATTATCTTCCGCGTGTTTGCCGTTCCGGCCATGAAGCGCTACGACAGCGAAGTCGGTCTGGACTCCACCTGGAACAGTCCGGTAGTGAAACGTAACGGCGTGGGCGCCTGGCTGCTGGCGCTGGCTGCGGGTGTTGCAATCATCGTTACGTTGATTGCCCAGGGCGTGATTGTGATTAATCCGGTCGCGGTCGCCAGCGTACTGGTGTATGTGATTGCCGCCTCCGTTGCGCTCTACTTCATCTATCTGTTCATCTTCGCCGGGCTGAATCGCAAAGAGCGCGCAAGGCTGCTGGTGTGCTTTATTCTGCTGGTCTCCGCCGCATTCTTCTGGTCTGCGTTTGAGCAGAAGCCAACCTCCTTCAACCTGTTTGCCAACGACTACACTAACCGCATGATCGGTGATTTTGAGATCCCGGCGGTATGGTTCCAGTCGATTAATGCCCTGTTCATCATTCTGCTGGCCCCGGTATTTAGCTGGGCATGGCCGAAGCTGGCGAGCAAAAACATTCGTCCGAGCAGCATCACCAAGTTCGTGATCGGTATTCTGTGTGCGGCAGCGGGCTTTGGCCTGATGATGCTGGCGGCACAGAACGTGCTGAGCAACGGTGGGGCAGGGGTTTCTCCGTTCTGGCTGGTGGGCAGTATCCTGATGCTGACACTCGGTGAGCTGTGCCTGAGCCCGATCGGTCTGGCGACCATGACCCTGCTGGCGCCGGAAAGAATGCGTGGCCAGATGATGGGACTGTGGTTCTGCGCAAGCGCGCTGGGTAACCTGGCGGCGGGCCTGATTGGCGGCCACGTGAAGGCCGACCAGCTGGATATGCTGCCGGACCTCTTCGCGCGCTGCTCCATCGCGCTGCTGATTTGTGCTGCGGTGCTGATTGTCCTCATTGTTCCGGTGCGCCGCATGCTGGAAAATGCGCAGACTAAACCGGCTGCTAACGCCTGATAAACCTCGACCTTGCCGGGGTGCGTTATGCCCCGGCAATTGACTTAACGAGGTAAGAACATGCTGTTAGGGTTTGTTGGGCTTGGTGCTGTGGTTGAAACGGCTTACTTACCGGCAATACGAAATCTTTTTCCTGATACCCCGCGCTGTTTAGGTTTTGATGTTCACCCCGAGAAGCAGCCTGAAGGCGTCACACGTTGCGCGTCGCTCGGTGAACTTCTTTCCCACCCGCTGGATACCCTGTTTATCACCACTTCCTCCCTGTCCCATCTCGAGGTACTTGAGCATGCGCTGGCCTCACCCGCGTCGCGTATTGTGGTAGAAAAGCCGATTGTTGCCACGCTTTCCCAAATAGAAAAGCTCAATGTGCTGCTGGCCACGCCCGGTGCGGCATCCCGCGTGCTGGCGCTCGACCACTGGATGGCGCGCATCGAAACGGTGAAGCGGTCGCTGGTCGATCGTTTTTCTGATGTCGTCAGGATCGAAGGCTTTTTGCAGGAGCCAAGCGGGTATAACGCAGCCGGCGAACCCATCGCGCTTAATTTCGCCACGGGTGAACCGGATACCAGAACGCTTCGTCACCCTGATGGCGTGATTCTGGATATAGGCACGCACGTGCTGGCGATGCTGCGCGAAACGATGCGCTTTCTGGGTGGCCATGACGAAATGACGCTCCAGGTCGTCGCCGCTAAAGACCGCCTGGGCCGCGCTATTGTGAAAGGAGATTTGACTACGGCGGAAGGTGAGGCGCATCTTCAGGGAAGCATCAGCGGCGTGCCGGTGGACATCTGGCTTAATAAATACGCGGGACCTGCGGGCGGGCAAAAGGGATTACGCTGCCATTTGCGCGACGGGCGTATCGTCAGCCACGACCGACGCGGCGCAGAAGATGTGCTGGAGCTGATTAAGGGTAAAGAAATTCAGCGCTGGCATATTCCCGGTACGATATACGAGCATTGCCTTGCGGAGCATATTCTGGGCGCAAAAAGTCTCTTTGAACGGGATCCGCACGAGGTGAGCCGCACGACGCGCCGCAGGGTCGAGGAGGTAACGCTGCTGCTGACCTTACAGCAACAGTTGCGTGGCTCGCACTGAATGCGACGTGGTAAAATTAATGTAGACCTGAACGCTTTGAAGGAGTCACCATGACGATTACCTGCCCGGATTGCCAGACACCGCTGGAGCCCCAGAACGGGGTGGCGCACTGCGAAAATTGTAATAAAGATTTCGCGCTCGAAGCCCGTTGCCCGGAGTGCCATCAGCCGCTCCAGGTTTTAAAAGCCTGCGGTGCGGTGGATTATTTCTGCCAGAATGGCCACGGTCTTATCTCTAAAAAACGCGTGGAGTTTGTTCGGGCTGAAGGTTAATCGCACACGCAGCCTTCCCCTTTCTGCCACAGTTCCACCAGCGACTCGGGTGCTTCCTGCTCGGGTACAAGCACGATGATATCGGCGTAGTGCGCCTGATTTTGGCCGGTCCAGATAATCTGGATGCGAAAATAGCGCTGGTCACCGCTGCCGGGCGAAGAGGCGTGCCCGGGCGGCTGGCCGCGCGGGAAAGCCTGCTCAAGAATGTTCACCAGGCGCTGGCGCTGGGCCTCATTGAGCGAGGAAAGCGCGATGGTGCGCTGACCGCTCAGCTTAGGAATAAAGGCGACGCCGCCTTCCCGGGCCAGCTCAACCACGGCGTCATCCGTCAGTTCCGGTACCTGCATTACAGTACTCCCACCTGTTCCCAGGCTTGTTTAATGGCCGCCCCAACGTCACCCCCCGAGCGCTTCTCGCCGTGGGCGATCGTCAGTTTTGCGAAAGCGTCAAAATCCGCATCCTGCGCCAGGTTGCGATCGCAAACCGTGTCGTACCAGGCATAACCTGCTTTTTCCCAGGCGTAGCCACCGATTGCCGTTGCGGCCAGGTAAAACGCCCGGTTGGGGATGCCGGAGTTGAGGTGTACGCCGCCGTTATCTTCGCGCGTTTTGATGAAATCTTTCATGTGCGCGGGCTGCGGGTCTTTGCCAAGGAGGGGATCGTCGTAGGCGGTGCCGGGTTCAGACATTGAGCGCAGCCCTTTGCCGTTAATCCCCGCTGCCAGCAGCCCTTCGCCAATCAGCCAGTCTGCCTGGTCGGCGGTTTGCTTCAGATGATACTGTTTGACCAGCGAGCCAAACACGTCGGATAACGACTCGTTCAGCGCGCCCGACTGTTCAAAGTAGATCAGCCCGGCTTCCGTCTCGGTCACGCCGTGGCTCAGCTCATGCGCCACCACGTCGATGGCAATGGTGAAGCGGTTGAAGATTTCCCCGTCGCCATCGCCAAAGACCATCTGCTGGCCATTCCAGAAGGCGTTTTGATACTCACGGCCGTAATGCACGGTGCCGGTGAGGATCAGCCCTTTGTTATCGAGCGAATCGCGCTGATATTCTTTCCAGAAGAAATCATGGGTGATACCCAGATAATCGTACGCTTCGTCCACCGCCACATCGCCGTTGGAGGGCTGGCCTTCGTAGCGCACCTGGGTACCCGGCAGCTCCTGGGTCTGTTTTGCATCGTAGATGTCACGCTCAAGCTGACCGGCTGTATTCACATGCGGCGCGGCGGGTTTGCCCGGCATATGCGCCATCAGCGTCTGGACGTGGGTTAAGGTCTGACGGGCGCAACGCTGCTGCGGCTCAGAACCGCTTTCGATAATACGGCGAAGAATATACGGAGGGATGACGCTATGAAGATGGGGCATGCTGCTCTCCTTATTAAAAAAGGCAATAGCAGCAGTATAGTTTGTAACCGGCGAAGATTTATCCGCTTTTGCGCTGGCGCGTTTTTTTCACCGGTTTAATCTCTTTCACTTCACTCTCGACCCAGCCGTCTGAAAGCCGGGTGGTAAGCACATCTCCGGCTTTTACCTGTTTCGTTTGTTTCAGCACTTTGCCGTCCGTCGCGGTAGTCACAGTATAGCCGCGGGCCAGCGTGGAGAGCGGGCTGACGGCTTCCAGATGGGTGACCGCATTGCCAAAACGCTCGCGGGTGGTGCTCAGGCGCGAACGGATATTTTCCGCGAGGCGGAACTCAAGCTGCTGGATACGCGTTTGTGCGCGATAAATCTTCGGCTGCGGATCCTGCTGATTCAGACGCTGAGTCGTGCGCTGCTGGCGGGATATCGCCCGCTTAAGCTGGTTATCTATCGCGAAATTCATGCGCTGACGTAGACGTTCCAGCACGGTTTGCTGACGCGCCAGACGTAATTGCGGATGCTGCTGTTGCAGACGATGGTGAAGCTGGGTAAAGCGGCGGGTACGGTTGGCGAGGAAATAGTCCATCGCCATCTCCAGGCGCTGCTGCCCGTTCTGGATCTGACGCAGCAGCTCCTGCTGGTTACGGCTGACCACCTCTGCCGCCGCGGACGGCGTGGGCGCGCGTAAATCCGCGACAAAATCCGCAATCGTCACATCCGTTTCGTGACCGACGGCGCTCACTACCGGGATAAGGCTGGCAAAGATCGCCCGCGCCACGCGCTCGTCGTTAAAGCTCCACAGGTCTTCCAGCGAGCCGCCGCCGCGCCCGACGATCAGGACATCGCACTCCTGACGCGTATTTGCCAGCTCAATCGCGCGCACGATCTGCCCCGGCGCATCGTCACCCTGAACGGCAGTTGGGTAGATAATGACGGGCAGGGAAGGGTCACGGCGCTTCAGCACGTGCAGAATATCGTGCAGGGCCGCACCGGTTTTCGAGGTGATAACCCCAACGCAGTGGGCTGGTGAGGGCAGGGGCTTTTTAAACTGCTGGTCGAACAATCCCTCAGCCGAAAGCATGGCTTTTAGCTGCTCGTACTTCTGCTGCAACAGGCCTTCGCCCGCGGGCTGCATGCTCTCGACGATAATCTGATAATCGCCGCGCGGCTCATACAGGGTAATGTTGGCGCGAACCAAAACCTGCTGGCCATGCTGAGGGCGGAACGTCACGCGACGATTGCTGTTGCGGAACATCGCACAGCGCACCTGAGCGGTGTCGTCTTTCAGCGTAAAATACCAGTGACCGGAAGCGGGCTGCGTGAAGTTAGAGATTTCACCGCTGATCCAGACCTGCCCCATTTCCTGCTCAAGCAGCAAACGCACCGTCTGATTAAGGCGGCTGACAGTATAAATTGAGGGGGATTGAGAGGATAACATGTGAGCGGGATCAAATTCTAAATCAGCAAGTTATTCAGTCGATAGTAACCTGCTGAGAGGCAATCGCAAGCTTTTTTATAAAAAAGTGTAGATGCAATCGGTTACGCTCTGTATAATGCCACGGCAATATTTAACCACCCAGGTCAGAGATATTGCCCATGCTACGTATCGCTAAAGAAGCACTGACGTTTGACGACGTCCTCCTCGTTCCCGCTCATTCCACCGTTCTGCCGAATACTGCCGACCTCAGCACGCAGTTGACGAAAACCATTCGTCTGAACATTCCTATGCTCTCCGCAGCAATGGACACCGTGACTGAAGCGCGTCTGGCTATCGCCCTGGCACAGGAAGGCGGCATTGGCTTTATCCACAAAAACATGTCTATCGAGCGTCAGGCGGAAGAAGTTCGCCGCGTGAAGAAGCATGAATCCGGTATCGTGTCCGATCCTCAGACCGTTCTGCCAACCACCACGCTGCACGAAGTGAAAGCCCTGACCGAGCGTAACGGCTTTGCAGGCTACCCGGTAGTCACTGAAGACAACGAACTGGTGGGCATCATTACCGGTCGTGACGTGCGTTTCGTGACTGACCTGAACCAGCCTGTCAGCGTCTATATGACACCAAAAGAGCGTCTGGTGACCGTGCGTGAAGGCGAAACCCGCGACGTGGTGTTGGCGAAAATGCACGAAAAACGCGTTGAGAAAGCGCTGGTTGTGGACGCGAACTTCCACCTGCGCGGCATGATCACCGTTAAAGATTTCCAGAAAGCAGAACGTAAACCGAACGCTTGTAAAGACGAGCATGGCCGTCTGCGCGTTGGCGCTGCGGTGGGCGCAGGTGCAGGTAACGAAGAGCGCGTTGACGCGCTGGTTGCTGCGGGCGTTGACGTGCTGCTGATTGACTCCTCCCACGGCCACTCCGAAGGCGTTCTGCAACGTATTCGTGAAACCCGTGCTAAATACCCGGATCTCCAGATCATCGGCGGTAACGTGGCAACCGGCGCAGGCGCTCGCGCGCTGGCGGAAGCGGGTTGCAGCGCGGTGAAAGTGGGTATTGGCCCTGGCTCTATCTGTACCACCCGTATCGTCACCGGCGTAGGCGTGCCGCAGATCACGGCGGTTTCTGACGCGGTTGAAGCGCTTAAAGGTACCGGTATTCCGGTAATCGCGGACGGCGGTATCCGCTTCTCTGGCGACATCGCCAAAGCGATCGCCGCAGGTGCCGCAGCCGTGATGGTGGGCTCCATGCTGGCGGGTACCGAAGAATCCCCGGGAGAAATCGAACTCTACCAGGGTCGTTCTTACAAATCCTATCGCGGTATGGGCTCCCTGGGTGCGATGTCCAAAGGTTCCTCTGACCGTTACTTCCAGACCGATAACGCCGCAGACAAACTGGTGCCGGAAGGTATCGAAGGCCGCGTGGCCTATAAAGGCCGCCTGAAAGAGATCATTCACCAGCAGATGGGCGGTCTGCGCTCCTGTATGGGTCTGACGGGCTGTGGTACCATTGACCTGCTGCGTACCAAAGCGGAATTCGTACGCATCAGCGGTGCGGGTATCCAGGAGAGCCACGTTCACGACGTGACGATCACCAAAGAGTCCCCGAACTACCGTCTGGGCTCCTGATAAATTTCCGCGCCCGGCTCAATGCCGGGCGCTTTGTTTTGTTTCACTTGCCTCGGAATTAGCGTCAATGACGGAAAACATTCATAAACATCGCATTCTCATCCTGGACTTTGGTTCTCAGTACACTCAGCTGGTGGCGCGCCGCGTGCGTGAACTGGGCGTTTACTGTGAACTGTGGGCGTGGGATGTCACGGAAGCACAGATTCGCGAGTTCAATCCAAGCGGCATCATCCTGTCCGGCGGCCCGGAAAGCACCACCGAAGAGAACAGCCCTCGCGCGCCGCAGTACGTGTTCGAAGCGGGCGTGCCGGTATTCGGCGTTTGCTACGGTATGCAGACCATGGCAATGCAGCTGGGCGGCCACGTAGAAGGCTCTAACGAACGTGAGTTCGGCTATGCACAGGTAGAAGTCGTCACCGACAGCGCGCTGGTGCGCGGTATCGAAGACTCCCTGACCGCAGACGGCAAACCGCTGCTTGACGTGTGGATGAGCCACGGCGACAAAGTCACCGCTATCCCGTCCGACTTCGTGACCGTTGCCAGCACCGAAAGCTGCCCGTTTGCCATCATGGCGAACGAAGAAAAACGCTTCTACGGCGTGCAGTTCCACCCGGAAGTGACCCACACCCGTCAGGGTATGCGCATGCTGGAGCGCTTCGTGCGTGACATCTGCCAGTGTGAAGCCCTGTGGACCCCGGCAAAAATCATCGACGACGCCGTGGAGCGTATCCGCCAGCAGGTTGGCGATGACAAAGTGATCCTCGGCCTCTCCGGCGGCGTGGACTCCTCCGTGACCGCCATGCTGCTGCACCGCGCCATCGGCAAAAACCTGACCTGCGTCTTCGTGGATAACGGCCTGCTGCGCCTGAACGAAGCGAAGCAGGTGATGGACATGTTTGGCGACCACTTCGGCCTGAACATCGTTCACGTGGAAGGGGAGCAGCGCTTCCTGGACGCGCTGAAAGGCGAGAACGATCCGGAAGCCAAACGTAAAATCATCGGCCGCGTGTTCGTGGAAGTGTTCGACGAAGAAGCGCTGAAGCTGGAAGACGTGAAATGGCTGGCGCAGGGCACTATCTATCCT
The DNA here is from genome assembly GCF_011078175.1 of Enterobacter cloacae. Lineage (GTDB taxonomy): Bacteria > Pseudomonadota > Gammaproteobacteria > Enterobacterales > Enterobacteriaceae > Enterobacter > Enterobacter cloacae_Q. The sequence goes on along the minus strand of NZ_JAALCJ010000005.1, from coordinate 321,520 downwards.
GACGTTATTGAATCAGCTGCCTCCGCAACCGGTAAAGCGCACGTCATCAAATCTCACCACAACGTTGGCGGCCTGCCGAAAGAGATGAAGATGGGCCTTGTTGAACCGCTGCGCGAGCTGTTCAAAGACGAAGTGCGTAAGATCGGCCTGGAGCTGGGTCTGCCGTACGACATGCTCTACCGTCACCCGTTCCCGGGCCCGGGCCTGGGCGTGCGCGTGCTGGGTGAAGTGAAGAAAGAGTACTGCGACCTGCTGCGTCGCGCGGACGCGATCTTCATCGAAGAGCTGCACAAGGCTGACCTGTACAACAAAGTGAGCCAGGCGTTTACCGTGTTCCTGCCGGTTCGCTCTGTCGGCGTCATGGGCGATGGCCGTAAATACGACTGGGTTGTCTCCCTGCGCGCGGTGGAAACCATCGACTTCATGACCGCGCACTGGGCGCACCTGCCGTATGACTTCTTAGGCCGCGTGTCTAACAGAATAATCAATGAAGTCAATGGCATATCGCGTGTCGTGTACGACATCAGCGGTAAGCCACCGGCGACGATCGAATGGGAGTAAGCCCATAACCTTTCCTGCGAAGTTATCAGCAGGTAAGACTGATAAAACCCTCTGTTTACAGAGGGTTTTTCTTTTCTGACCGGCGGTGAGTTACTGCCTAATCTGCTGCGATCCACGGCAGCCGATACTGCGTCGCCATGCGCCTGGTGCCTGACCGTACTGACGCTTAAAGCTGCGGTTGAAGGACTGCTGAGAGTCAAAGCCCAGCGCGATCGCCACGTTCAGAATCGGTTCATCGCTGTGGGCCAAGCGCTCAACCGATTTTTGCAGCTTTTGCGCGCGAATATATTCGGCGAGAGGGGAGCCGGTATGTTCTTTGAAAAGCCGCTGGAGGTGCCATTTCGAATAGCCGGCTCGCCTGGAGACGGTTTCAATATCCAGACGGCTATCGAGGTTGTTGTCGATCCAGTCGAGTAAATCGTGAATGAATGCACCCGTGTTCATTTTGCTTCCCCTACGCCACATATTAAAAAGCATCTTTGTGTGTTGCACTTAAAGGTGACCCGTTTTTACATTAATTGCAAGTTTTATAGTTGCATTTAAATCCCTGCTCAAAACGCGTGATCTACCTTTGCCGCAAATAGCACATAAAGTGCAACAATTATTCTTGCACTTAGTTAAGCGCCTTCCTACAATCGCCGCGAATAGTGTATTCGCAACTGTTACAGTTTTGTGGCGATGAACGACACAAATGGCCTTAAGCCAGCTACCGGACAAAGGAAGTGGCGCGGCGCCTCCCGCTGCGTCTTGCCCGGCGGCTACAATAACCGGAATAAAAATAATGAGCCTGCAAAAAACCTGGGGTAACTTTCATCTGAGCGCGATGGGGGTAGTTTTACTCTCCGCGCTTCTCGTCGGGTGCGATGACAGCGTCGCGCAAAATGCCGCGCCGCAAGCGCCCGTCGTCAGCGCTGCTGACGTGGTGGTGAAATCCATTAGCCAGTGGGACAGCTTTAACGGTCGCGTTGAAGCGGTGGAAAGCGTTCAGCTGCGTCCGCGCGTCTCCGGCTACATTGAGAAAGTGAATTACACCGACGGCCAGGAGGTGAAGAAGGGTGAGGTGCTGTTCACGATAGATGACCGAACCTATCGCGCCGCGCTGGAGCAGGCGCAGGCGAATCTGGCGAGAGCCAAAACGCAGGCCAGCCTGGCGCGAAGCGAGGCTAACCGTACCGATAAATTAGTCAATACCAACGTGGTATCCCGTGAGGAGTGGGAGCAGCGCCGTTCCGCAGCTACCCAGGCACAGGCCGATATTCGCGCGGCGCAGGCGGCGGTTGACGCTGCGCAACTTAACCTCGACTTCACCAAAGTGACTGCGCCTATCGACGGTCGCGCCAGCCGGGCGCTGATCACCAGCGGTAACCTGGTGACGGCGGGCGACAGCGCCAGCGTGCTCACCACCCTGGTCTCGCAGAAGACGGTTTATGTCTACTTCGACGTGGACGAGTCAACCTACCTTCACTATCAGAACCTGGCCCGCAGCGGGCAGGGGGCGTCAAGCAATCACACGGCGCTGCCGGTGGAGATTGGCCTGACGGGCGAGGAGGGCTATCCCCATCAGGGCAAAGTGGATTTCCTGGATAACCAGCTTACGCCGGGCACCGGAACGATCCGCATGCGCGCACTGCTGGATAACTCACAGCGTCAGTTCACGCCTGGACTCTTTGCCCGCGTGCGCCTGCCGGGTAGTGCGGAATTTAAAGCCACGCTTGTTGACGATAAGGCGGTGCTGACCGATCAGGATCGTAAATACGTCTATATCGTAGATAAAGACGGAAAAGCGCAGCGCCGCGACATCACGCCCGGGCGTCTGGCCGTTGGTTTACGTATCGTACAGCAGGGGCTGAATCCCGGGGATAAAGTCATCGTCGATGGTTTACAAAAAGTGTTTATGCCGGGTATGCCGGTTAACGCGAAAACCGTTGCCATGACCGCCAGCGCCGCCCTCAACTGATCCCTTACCTGAGAATCCAATCCATGGACTTTTCCCGTTTTTTCATCGACAGGCCGATTTTTGCCGCGGTGCTGTCGATTCTGATTTTTATCACAGGGTTAATTGCCATCCCGCTGCTGCCGGTAAGCGAATATCCTGACGTCGTGCCGCCAAGCGTGCAGGTTCGCGCCGAGTACCCGGGCGCTAACCCGAAAGTAATTGCCGAGACCGTGGCAACGCCGCTGGAAGAGGCGATCAACGGTGTTGAGAACATGATGTACATGAAATCCGTTGCGGGCTCCGACGGCGTGCTGGTGACTACCGTCACCTTCCGTCCGGGGACCGATCCGGATCAGGCGCAGGTTCAGGTACAAAACCGCGTCGCACAGGCCGAAGCGCGTCTGCCGGAAGACGTGCGGCGTCTGGGCATCACGACTCAGAAACAGTCGCCAACGCTGACGCTGGTGGTGCATCTGTTTTCGCCTGGGGGTAAGTACGATTCACTGTATATGCGTAACTACGCCACGCTGAAGGTGAAGGACGAGCTGGCGCGTCTGCCCGGCGTGGGTCAGATCCAGATTTTTGGCTCGGGCGAATACGCGATGCGCGTCTGGCTGGATCCGAACAAGGTGGCTGCCCGCGGGCTGACCGCTTCGGACGTGGTGACGGCGATGCAGGAGCAGAACGTGCAGGTGTCCGCCGGGCAGCTTGGCGCCGAGCCGCTGCCGAAAGAGAGCGATTTCCTGATCTCCATTAACGCCCAGGGCCGCCTGCATACCGAAGACGAGTTCGGCAACATTGTCCTGAAAACCACGCAGGATGGTACGGTCGTCCGTCTGCGCGACGTGGCGCGTATCGAGATGGGTTCCGGCAGCTATGCGCTGCGCTCCCAGCTGAACAATAAAGATGCGGTCGGGATTGGTATCTTCCAGTCGCCGGGAGCAAACGCCATCGATCTGTCTAACGCGGTGCGCGCCAAAATGGACGAATTGTCCACGCGGTTCCCGGACGATATGAAATGGGCGGCGCCTTACGACCCAACGGTGTTTGTACGCGACTCGATCCGCGCGGTGGTGCAAACGCTGCTGGAAGCGGTGGTGCTGGTCGTGCTGGTGGTGATCCTGTTCCTGCAAACCTGGCGCGCGTCGATTATCCCGCTGATTGCGGTGCCGGTATCGGTAGTGGGCACGTTCAGTATTCTCTACCTGCTGGGCTTTTCGCTGAATACCCTGAGTCTGTTCGGGCTGGTGCTGGCGATTGGTATCGTGGTGGACGATGCCATCGTGGTGGTGGAAAACGTCGAGCGAAATATCGAAGAGGGGCTCGCACCGCTTGCGGCAGCGCATCAGGCGATGCGTGAGGTGTCCGGGCCGATTATCGCCATTGCGCTGGTGCTGTGTGCGGTGTTCGTGCCGATGGCGTTTCTCTCCGGCGTAACCGGTCAGTTTTACAAACAGTTTGCGGTGACGATTGCGATTTCCACAGTGATCTCCGCCATCAACTCGCTGACGCTCTCGCCGGCGCTGGCCGCGCTGCTGTTGAAGCCGCACGGTGCGCCGAAAGATTTCCCGACCCGGCTTATCGATCGTCTGTTCGGCTGGATTTTCCGTCCGTTTAACCGCTTTTTCCAACGCAGTTCGACTGGCTATCAGGGGCTGGTGGGTAAAACGCTCGGCCGACGCGGGGCGGTATTTGTGGTTTATTTGCTGCTGCTGTGTGCCGCAGGCGTCATGTTTAAAGCGGTTCCCGGCGGGTTTATTCCGACGCAGGATAAGCTGTACCTGATCGGCGGCGTGAAAATGCCGGAAGGTTCGTCGCTGGCGCGTACCGATGCGGTGATCCGCAAAATGAGCGAAATCGGGATGAATACCGAAGGCGTGGATTATGCGGTCGCGTTCCCGGGGCTGAATGCGTTGCAGTTCACCAATACGCCGAACACCGGGACGGTCTTCTTTGGCCTGAAGCCGTTCGACCAGCGCAAACATAGTGCTGCGGAAATTAACGCTGAAATTAACGCGAAAATTGCGCAAATCCAGCAGGGCTTTGGCTTCTCGATTCTGCCGCCGCCGATTTTAGGGCTGGGTCAGGGGTCGGGTTATTCGCTGTACATTCAGGATCGTGCTGGTCTGGGCTATGGGGCGCTGCAAAATGCGGTGAACACCATGTCCGGGGCGATTATGCAGACGCCGGGGATGCATTTCCCGATCTCGACCTACCAGGCCAACGTTCCGCAGCTGGATGTGCAGGTTGACCGTGACAAGGCGAAAGCGCAGGGCGTGTCGCTGACCGATCTCTTCGGGACGCTGCAAACCTATCTGGGCTCGTCTTACGTGAATGACTTCAACCAGTTCGGGCGCACCTGGCGCGTAATGGCGCAGGCTGACGGGCAGTTTCGCGACAGCGTGGAAGATATCGCGAATTTACGCACCCGTAATAGCCAGGGCGACATGGTGCCGATTGGCAGTATGGTGAAAATCACGACCACCTACGGGCCTGACCCGGTGATCCGCTACAATGGCTACCCGGCGGCAGACCTGATTGGTGATGCCGACCCGCGCGTGCTCTCTTCCGCGCAGGCGATGACGCAGCTGGACGGTATGTCTAAGCAGATCCTGCCGAACGGGATGAATATTGAATGGACGGACCTGAGCTTCCAGCAGGCCACCCAGGGCAACACGGCGCTGATTGTCTTCCCGGTCGCGGTGCTGCTGGCGTTCCTGGTGCTGGCTGCGCTGTATGAAAGCTGGACGCTGCCGCTGGCGGTGATCCTCATCGTGCCGATGACGATGCTCTCCGCGCTGTTTGGCGTCTGGCTGACCGGGGGCGATAACAACGTCTTCGTGCAGGTAGGGCTGGTTGTGCTGATGGGGCTGGCCTGTAAAAACGCGATTCTTATCGTGGAGTTTGCCCGCGAGCTGGAAATTCAGGGCAAAGGCATCATGGAGGCCGCGCTGGAGGCCTGCCGACTGCGTTTACGTCCGATTGTAATGACCTCTATCGCCTTTATTGCCGGGACCATTCCACTGATCCTTGGTCACGGGGCAGGGGCAGAAGTGCGCGGCGTCACCGGGATCACCGTCTTCTCCGGGATGCTGGGCGTGACGCTGTTTGGTCTGTTCCTGACGCCGGTCTTTTACGTGACGCTGCGTAAGTTCGTAACGCGCGGCAAAGCGGAAAGAGAGGTGTTGCCTGCGTAGGACGTAGCAGATAGCAAAAAGCCGCCTTCACTGTGAAGGCGGCTTTTTTCGCAATCTGCCAGGATTAAGGCGCTTTTTTATGCTGCGTACAGAGTTCCGGCACCGGAACGCACCCGCTGGTATCGGCTTTTTTTACCTCTTCCAGCGCGCTGGCGACGGTATGGCGCGCTAAAACCGCTAACGAAGCCTGCTCCGCTTCATCAGCAATTGATTTGAAGTACCAGCAGGCGTTGGCGCTGACCACGCAGCGGGCCGGGACGTCAGGACGGGACGCCCACAGCTTTTTATCTTCAGTGACGGAGAGGTAGATATCGCGCAGGGTAATTTCTTCCGCCGGGCGGCCAAGGTGAATAGAGCCGTTGCGGCCAAGCGTGGAGACGATAATGCCGTCGCGGGCGAGAGGAACCATTAATTTGCGGATAAAGCTCGGATTCGCTTCCAGGCCGTAGGCCAGGATTGCACTCGTCGAACGTTCACCCGATTGCTCCGCCATCGCTACGCTGAGAACCATCTGCAAAGCTGTCGGGAAGCGGTAATCTAACATTTTTCTGTCCTGGGTTGCGGTGAATCTTGTTCTTTTTGGCACCGCAGAGGTGAATAATCAGTAAGTAACAATATAACAAATACGGTAATTTTATTGAAGCAATCTGCGGCATACGTGAAGTAACGCTGCGCTGACACATGTCAGGACGTGTAGCGCCGCGTTTACGTTCATGCGAACGCCGGGTTCGGGAAATCAACGGTCACCATAAGGCCGCCTTCGTCTGAGGTACTCAGATTGACCCTGCCGTTGTGTTGCTGCGTAACGGCTTTAACGATGGCAAGCCCCAGTCCACTCCCGCTTTGGCTCTGATTAGGATCGCGGAAAAATCGGTCGAACACGCGCTCCCGCAGTTCAACCGGGATGCCGGGGCCCGCGTCTGAGACGCGCAGCTGAGCAGACCGATCGCCCGATTGCAGTTGTACCTCAATGCGTCCACCCTCAGGGCTGTACTTCACGGCATTCTCAATTAAATTATCGATCAGCGACACCAGACGTTCCCGAATGCCTGCGACATGGATTTCATCGTCGGCGATGAATTCAAACTCAATTCTGCGCCCGGACGCCAGCGGTTCCAGGGCAGCCATTCGCTCCTGAATAAGCGTTGTCAGCGGCACAGGCGACATCACCGTGCTGATGTGCGCTTCGCTGTGCATCATCAGCAGAAGCTGATTAACGAGACGCGCAGCACGGCTATTGCTGCGAACAATGCCCGCAAGCAGTTCCTGCTGGCTTTCGCTGATGACCCAGGACTGCAACGCCTCGACGTTGATCCGCATCGCGGCCAGCGGCGTACGCAGTTCGTGTGCGGCATCGGCAATAAACATTCTTTCCCTTTCGGCGCTGTCCCGCACCCTGGCCAGAAAGTCATTAATCGCGTCGACCGTCTGGCGAAGCTCCGTGTGTCTGGGGACGGCTTTTAACGGAGAGAGGTCGCTCGGCGTGCGCAATGAAATTTCATTCACCACCTTGTTCCAGGGGCGCATCGCAATGCGGATGGACAGCCACGCGGGGAACAGAAGAAAAGGGATGCATATCATCAGCGGCATGACGTAGTAGCCGCGCGAGTTCAGGTAGATAAAGAAATTCCAGCTCCCGGCCGGGGTAAAGAGGGTGACCTCCACGTCGGAGTGCGCGGATTTGAGGGTACGGCTCGTCCATGTATGGTCCTCACTCTGCACAAGCTGCATGACCCCCAGACGGCTATTTTTTATCGACGTTGGCGCACCATCTGAAGAAAAAATAATCATATCGTGCTTGCGAACAATGAGATTGATTGACAGCTCCGGATCTTCGCCGCCGCCATACCCCTCCCGCAGCGCCTTGCTGAACGCTGTAAGCACATCATTACGCGCCTGCGGACGATCGTCCATACTCTCAACCAGGGAAAACAGGGTTTCGTAAGTCTCACTGCCCGTCAGTATTGGCGGGCTACGCAGGTCTTCCAGCAAAATGAAGGTTAAAAAGAGACACCAGAGCAACGTCAGCAGCAGCATCTGGGCGACCAGCATTCGCCTGACCAGCGTGGGGAGCCTGAGGCGGTGCCACAAATTACGCATCAACCTGTCGCCTTCTGAACAGGTACGGTATCAATGACATACCCAACGCCTCTCACCGTTCGCACAAAGCCATCGCCAATTTTTCGCCGCAGGTTACCCATATGCACGTCAAGCGCGTTGCTGAGGTTTTCTTTCGTGCCAAATATCCTTTCTTCCAGATACCGTCGCGTAAGCACGCGATCGGCGCGCAGCATTAACGTTTCAAGCAGCACATATTCGCTTGCCGTCAGCTCAACGTGGCGAGCGCTCACCGTCACGCGACGGGTCGGAATATGAAGCGATAAACCGCGAATTTCTATTGCCTCGTTTTCATAACCGTAACTGCGCCGCGCAAGGGCTCTCACGCGCGCCAGCAGTTCGGCGAGAACAAAAGGTTTGACCAGGTAGTCGTCTGCTCCTGCATCCAGCCCGCACAGGCGATCCTGTAGCGTGCCTCGCGCCGTCAGGATGATGACGGGGACGCCTCTAAGCTGTTGACGCAGGCGCGTCATCAGGCTCATGCCATCGCCATCGGGCAGCCCCAGGTCGAGCAAAATAAGTTCCGGCACGCAGAGCCCAAGCTGATGCAGCGCATCCTCTTTGCGGCGTACCCATATGGCATCAAATCCTTGATCTGCAAGGGCGATACGCACGCCATTGCCAAGATCCAGGTCGTCTTCAATTAGTAGAATTTTCACATTGGTAACTGTATCAACAGTGCATGAAGAACAACTGAAGAAAAAACGGTAACAGGAATTCTTCAGGGTTTACAGAACCTTCACGTGCTTCAGCCTTTCTTCATTTACGGCTCATAAGAACCTTAGGGTGAGTATTCAGAATGAGCGCTCTGGCGTTTAACACCGCTTGTATCGCAATTATCTGAATCCAAAGGGCTTCTTTAATGAGAAACATCACACTGCGTCATAGTTTTCCCCGTTCACGCATCGGTCGCAGCATGAAAAGCATCTTGCCGGGGGCCGTCCTGGCGTTACTGGCCACTCCGGTCCTGGCGGCAGATCAACCCCAGGGCAACGTGTTAACCCTGGGAGGCGGCGTGGATGTTGCGCCACGCTATTCCGGTTCGGACGAGAGCCGGGTCTCTGCGGCTCAGGTGGTTGATTATGCGATGGCAAATGGTTTTTTTGCCAGCACCACGCGGGGGATCGGCTACGGCAACAGCTTTGGTAAGCTGGACTACAACGCAGCGCTAAGCTATCGCGCAGGACGTAAGGATCGCGATGTCAGCAGCAATTCGATCGACTCCGGCAGCGACGACCTGCGAGGAATGGGTGACATTAAAGGCTCAGCTATCGTTGTGCCAGGGCTGGGGTACAGGGTGACTGACTGGCTGACCGTGCAGTTGCAGGCAGAGGTTCCGGTTTCTGAGAGAGACAATGGTGAGGCTGTGCATTTCGGTATTGCCAGCCCGTTCTATACATCACCGAAAAATGCGTTAACGCTGGCGCTGACCGGTAGCTGGGGAACCAGTAAGTACGTGCAAACCTACTACGGGGTGAATGCCGCCCAGTCGGCCGCATCGGGATTGGCCCGACACGATGCCGGATCGGGAATATATGCGTATTCGCTGAACCTGGACTGGACCCATAAGCTTACCTCCCGCTGGAGCCTGCTTGCCGCAGCTGGCGTTACGCAGCTGACGGGGGATGCGGGCGATAGCCCCATTGTTCAGCGAAAAACGTCTCCTGTGGGAAGTTTGAAGGTGACGTATAGCTTCTGATGGTTAAGAGAGGGGGAAGGCGCGTTTGTGACAAAACCGCACATAACCCCGTTGCAAGAGCCAGATGTGCATAAAGCCCGCAGGATGGCGTGGCCCGAAGTCGGACCGTTCATCATGCGGGTTTTTTATCACTGTTGACCCGATAACGCCTGTTCAATCGTACGGGTAATGACGTCCGGCTGGCTTACCATCGATACATGGCTTGCCGCTACCTCCGTGATGTTGGCGTTGATTTTTTTCGCCATTGCGCGCTCAAGTTCAGGATTGATCATCCGGTCATTTTTGCTGACCACATACCAGCTCGGTTTGTCATGCCAGGCGGCATGCGCGACTTTCTCGCCAAACGCATCAGCCTTAATGGGCCCCTGCGTCGAGGCAATCACATTGCGCTCAGCGTCCTTCACGTCAGGTGCAAAATTTTCGCTGACCGCTTTTGACGGCAGATATAGATACCCCTCTGCCGTTTTAGCGAGGCTGGCGCTCCCTGGCGGAGCCGGGAAGCTGTCTGCCAGTTCTGCCGTTGACTGGCCGGAATCCGGTGCAAAAGCGGCGACATAAACCAGAGATTTCACCCGCGGATTATTGCCCGCTTCGCTGATTACCGTCCCGCCCCAGGAGTGCCCGACCAGCACAACGTCGCCATGAGCCCGGGCGATAGCGCGCTGCGTGGCGGCGACATCATCTTTCAGAGACGTGAGCGGCAGTTGTACCGCAATGACCCCGGTATGATGTTTTTGCAGCCGGGTAATCACCTTATTCCAGCTGCTGCCGTCAGCAAACGCGCCGTGCACCAGCACCACGCTGGTGGTCTCTTTGGCAAACGCACCGGCCGACAGCGCCAGCAGACCCGCCGCAGCGAAAGATAAAACGTTCATCTTCAACTCCTTAAAAGTGATGCACCGCAGCATGCGGCGGCACGGTAAATTCCACGGTTTTGTGGTCGATGGGTTTATGGGTAGGGTCGGCAAGGATGACCGTCACCTTGTGCTTTCCGGCGGGCAGCCCGACCAGAATCACCGGCTCGCCGCTGGTGTCAGCCCAGTGCCAGGGGGCGTCATCCACCACAACGTGAATATGGCCGATACGTGGAGTGACTTTCAGCGCGTCGGGCCCAAATACAGGTTCAATGCGCAGGTTTTCGACCCGGTACTGAATAAAGACCGCCCCTTTACCTGGCGGTCCCGCCAGCGGCGGATCGACGAACAGTTTTGCCGGCGGCTGGGGCTTTTCCAGCGGCGCTACGGCGGCCGGGCCATTAACATCAGCGGCGCTCAGGCCATCCAACGGTGCGGCCAGTGCGCCAGCAAATGACGTCAGCGCAAATACAGGAAACAGGAAATATCGACGAATCATCTGTGTCTTTCCTCATCAGTTCATAATGGCGAGGGACACAGGAGACCATTTTTATGTATCAGGGATGTTTGCTTTTGCGGGCGATTTGTACCGGTTTGTCAGCGTAGCAGCTGGGATACAGTGCGATACAGTTTGTCTGGCGGGGCGGCGCACGAGCACCACTGCTAATCCCAAAATGACCAGCGTCAGTCCTGCGGAAACCCACATTCCGCCTGTTATACCCAGTGACTTATTCAGCCACGCATAGGCAAACGGAGAGGCGGCTGCCATCAGTTGGCCGGGAATAAGCAGCAGCCCGGTGTGGCTGGCATAGCGCTCTGCACTAAACAGCTCCAGGGGTAGCGTCGCTTTGACGATGGTCACAAGCCCGTTAATTGCGCCATAGCCGAACACAAATCCGGCGGCGCACCAGGCCTGCATGTCGCTGCTCAGTCCGATGAGAAAACAAAGCGGCATGGCGAGCGCAGTGAAAAGCGTCAGGTTGAGCGCAGTGAGGCGCGTCCCCGCCAGCACCTCCATAAGGCGCGCGCCGGTCTGCCCCATCCCCCACAGCATGCCGACGGCGACCGGCAAGCCGAAGCTGGCGATAAATTCGGGAAGGTGGGTAGAGGTGCCGTTAGAGACGAAGGTGATAAGCGCAATGAAGGTTGCATAAAGCCAGCCGTTACGCCTGTCATGAGGGGAGACCGGTGCATATGCTTTTGGCTTGACAGTAAAGCGCTGGCGCGGGAACGATCGAAGAAGCAGGGCACTGAGCAGGCCGAACAGGGCGTAGATCCTCAGCGCGTCCTGCCAGCCCATTACGTTTAATAGTGCGTCTCCCAATGGCCAAAAGGCGGCGGACGCCAGTCCACCCGCCAGGGTGATATGAGAGATTGTCCTGCGTGCCTGTTGTCCGTACAGGTTTACCAGAGCGGCAAAAAGCGCATCATACAGTGACAGGCGCATCCCGACGCCAGTCAGCAACCAGGCGCCATACCAGCCTGAAAGGCTGGGCATAGCGGCCATCGCCAGACAGCTTAAGGCGATCAGCAACGTCCCGCTTATTACCACCTTCTGTCCGCCAAAACGTGTCAGCAGAGGAGCGACAAACGGCGAGACAATAGCCATGACCAGCATGGCCAGCGTCAGACCGAGATAAATTTGCGGGGGCGACCAGCCTCTGTCTGCCGCGATGGCATGAGCAAAGGTTCCCGGCATGTAAAAGGAGATCCCCCAGTTAATGAGTTGATTACATCCCGCGTTGATCGCAAGACGACGTGGGAGGGCAGGTGTTTCCATAATTTTTCATTCCGTCAGGCAGTTGTCCCGAGCATACAGGGCGGGGTATCGTGCTGGCAGAGCCGTATCCTTATTAACCGTATAAGAGAAACTTCGCATGACGACGCTCAATCTGGGACATCTCGCCACTTTTCGCCTGGTCGTTCAACGCGGCAGCTTTTCTGCGGCAGCAGATATGCTGGGGATTTCCCAGCCCGCAGTCAGTCTGCAAATACGCCAGCTGGAGCAGTTTCTTCAGACGCGGCTGATTGAACGTACGGGGCGTGGGATCAAAGCCACTGCTGCCGGTGAGGCGCTACGGGTGCACGGTGAACGTCTTGAACTGGCGGTTGAGGAGACAATTCGTTCGGTAAGTGCGTTCAATCAGGAAGTGAGCGGTACCATTACGCTGGGCACGGGCGCGACGGCCTGTATTCATCTCCTTCCACCACTGTTGCGGCAGCTTCGTGAGGAGTACCCCCTGTTACGGGTCGGGGGGACGACGGGAAATACGCCGGATATCGTCAGGGCGATTGAAGAGAATCGGCTGGATATGGGACTGGTCACGCTGCCGACGAGCAGCCGTGCGCTGGCGGTAATGCCCGCGATAGAGGAAGAGTTTGTCTGGATAGGCGCGCAGGTACAGCCGGAAGAAGTGGAACAGTATACGCCAGACTCTTTATACGCTCAGCCGCTCATTGCGTTTGAGTCAGGCAGCGGTACGCGAACGTTGATTGACGGCTGGTTTGAAGCCCGCGGGTTAGCCGTCTCACCGATTATGCAGCTTGGCAGTATCGAGGCCATCAAACGCATGGTGCGTGCAGGGCTGGGCTACAGTATCGTGCCGCGAATGGCGGTGGAGCATGCCGACGACCGGGAGGGATTACGCGTTCGATCGTTAACGCCCGTGCTGCGCCGACAGCTGGCGATAGTGATGCGTCAGGATAAGATCCTCAGCAAAGGGATGGCAGCGATTATTCGGCTGTTACAGCATGAACAGGGGCGTTAGCGCTCGGGCGAATCCACTACAAGACCTGATTGCTGCGACTGAATTTTGTCCTGATGGTGATACCAGGCGCCAATAGAGGAATAAACAAAGCGGCCAAAGAAAAACAGAAAACTGATGAGCAGTATGATGCGGGTCATCCGGGTGTTAAATCGATGTCGTTTTCGCATACGCGTAGCCTGACTCACTTTCTTTTCCTGAGTAAGCCCTTTTGGGCGATGCGGTTATTAAGGCACAGCCGTAAGCCAGGGTCAATTCGGTCAAATGTAAAATAGCGTCAATGCTTACATTAATTTATGTTATTAAAAACAACGATTTTATTTATCGCGTTGATAATTACAGGAAAAATATTCAAAAAAAGCGTAAGAAAGGTGTATTCAGATAATTTAATTTGATTTAGGTCAACGGAATCCCGCCGTTGATATTTAAAATCCCTCCTCCACTGTGCTTGCCAGGAATTTTCCGGGCAACGTGTACGTCAGGTTGGATGCCTGTCTTCAATTACCCTCTGGAGTGCAAGGGTTATAAACGAGCATCTATGAATATTCACCACTTCCTGAAGCAAAATAAAGACCGCTGGTGGGCACTTCCTCTTATTTTACCCGTCGTGTTACTCCCGGTGCTAAGTGCGGCTAATACCTTAACGCAACTGGGTGACGGTATCGTTGCGATCTATTATCTCCCGCTCTCCTTTTTGCTAACGCTGATGTTATTCTTTGGCCTGGAAGCCTTGCCCGGGGTGGTGGTGTCGCTGTTTTTACGTTATTACCCGTCCGTAGGGCTGTTTGAATCCCTTGTCAGCATTCTGCATTTTATCGTCCCGCTGGTGCTTAGCTGGGGCGGATATCGCGTGTTTGCGCCCCGACGCAATATGACGTCTTACGGTGATGGACGCCTGATGGGGCAGCGTATTTTCTGGCAGGTGTTTTGCCCGGCAACGCTTTTTCTGGTGCTGTTTCAGTTTGCGGTTTATCTCGGCGTTTATGAGAGCCGCCAGAGCCTCGCTGGCTTGAATCCCCTTAATATACGGACCCTGATTAACTATCAGGGGCTGCTGGTGAGCGGGCTGACGGGCGTGCCGCTAAGCTACCTGCTGATCCGCCTGATACGTCATCCACGCTATATCAGGGGACTGATGTCCCAGCTCCGCGCGCAAGTAGACAAAAAGGTGACTGCCGTTGAGTTTGTGGTGTGGTTTTTAGCACTGGGCGGGTTGCTGGTTATGCTGCTGCTTCCCATGAATGCAAACAGTTCTATTTTCAGTACCAACTACACCTTGTCCCTGCTGATGCCCGTGATGCTCTGGGGTGCGATGCGCTTTGGCTACAAGTTGATGTCACTCATCTGGACGCCGGTTCTGCTGGTGTCGATTCACTACTTTTATCACTACATTCCGGTGCAGGAAGGTTATGGCATTCAGCTGGCGATCACCTCATCCAGCTATCTGGTTTTTTCCTTCGTTGTGACGTATATGTCGATGCTGGCGACACGCCAGCGGGCCATCAATATTCGCTCCCGCCGTCAGGCTTTTTTCGATCCGGTGGTGCATATGCCCAACCTGCGGGCGCTGTCTCGCGAGCTGACCGCGAATCCGTGGTCGGCACTCTGTTTACTGCGCGTACCCGAGCTGGAGGTGCTGGGACGCAATTACGGGGTGATGCTGCGGATCCAGTATAAACAGCAGCTGGCACAATGGATAAACGGCACCCTTCAGCCAAATGAGCGGGTCTATCACCTCACCGGGTATGACATGGCGGTGCGTCTGGATGCGGCGTCGCATCAACAGCGCATTGAGACTTTGGACGAGCATATCAAGCAGTTCGTTTTTATCTGGGATGGGATGCCGGTACAGCCTCAGGTTGGCGTGAGCTATTGCTATGTGCGCTCACCCGTCAATCATCTTTATCTGGTGCTGGGGGAGCTGGGCATCGTGGCCGATCTCTCCCTCTCAACCAACCACCCTGAGAATCTTCAGCAGCGCGGAGCTGTTCATTTGCAACGTAGCCTAAAAGATAAAGTTGCGATGATGAGTCGGTTACAGACTGCGCTGGAACAGAACGCTTTTACCCTGCTGGTTCAGCCTGTACGCGGGCTGCGAGGCGATTCTTACCACGAGGTGCTGCTGCGGATGCGCGATGACAACGGTGCGTTGATCTTTCCCGAGCAGTTCCTGCCCATAGCACAGGAGTTTGGTTTATCGTCGCGTGTCGATTTATGGGTTCTGGAACGTACGCTGAGTTTCCTGGCACAGCACCGCCATCGCTTACCGGGCCAGCGCTTTGCGATCAACCTCGCACCGTCTACCGTTTACCGGGCGCAGTTCCCGCTTGAAGTAAGCCGCCTTTTAGCCAAATATGCCGTTGAGGCGTGGCAGCTGATCTTTGAAGTGACCGAAAGCAGCGCCTTTGGTCATGCGGATCTGGCGGCATCTACTCTCAGGAAATTACAAAAAATGGGGATACGGATCGCTATTGATGATTTTGGCACCGGCTACGCCAGCTATGCGCGGTTAAAAAGCGTGGATGCCGACATTCTTAAAATCGACGGCGGCTTTATTCGCAATATTGTCAGCAACAGCCTGGATTATCAGATTGTGGCTTCCATTTGCCATCTGGCCCGGATGAAGAAAATGCTGGTCGTGGCAGAATATGTGGAAACAGAGGAGATACGTAGCGCGGTGCACGCGCTAGGTATCGATTATGTGCAGGGCTATCTGATTGGGTTGCCGGCTGAGCTTGATACGTTGCTCGACAAGCAGCCTTCTCATGAGAACGACTGAGCCGTTACGCTGCCGCCTCAGAGCTTTCTTCTTCAATCTTCAGCAGCCAGCCGGTGACCGCTTCCCAGTACTGCTGCTCTTTTTCCAGATCCAGCAGAACCAGCGCGTTCTGGCTAAACCAGTCGTGCGGGAAGCTCAGCGTCCAGTGATAGTCATCCGTTTTTAGCTTCAGCGTCGGCGGCGTGGTGGTCGCCTGTCGTTGATTATTGAGCAACACGCCCAGGCGCAACAGCTGAATGAGCGGCAGGAACTGCTTTTTCTTAAACAGCGTAAAGCGCGGCAAATCGTCGAGCTTGATGGCCTTGCGGTGATAGCGCACCAGCGTTGCCATCATGGTTTGCTGCTCCTGGTTGAAGCCAGGCAGATCGCTGTTTTGCAGAATATAGGCTGAATGGCGATGCATCCCGCTGTGGTTAATGTTCAGTCCCACTTCGTGCAGCATCGCGGCCCATTTTAACAACGCAGCCAGCTGCGGATGCGCCAGCTTCGGGTTCTGCTCCTCCCACTGCTCGTACATCTGAACCGTGGTTTCCAGCACCCGTTTCGCCTGTTCGCGGTCAATGTTGTACTGGTTGGCCAGGCTCTGCGCGGTGCGGCTGCGGATATCCTGATGACGGAAGCGGCCTTCCATCTCATACAGCACCCCTTCGCGCAGGGCGCCATCAGAGAGGCGCAGCTCTTTAATTGCCAGGGCGTCAAACACGCCGCAGAGGATCGCCAGCCCCGGGACAAACACCGCTTTACGTTCGTCAGACAGTCCCGGCAGACTCAGGGCGTCGAAGCTCTTATGCTTAAGCACCTCTTCGGTGAGTTTCACCAGCCGCTCAGGCGTGATAAACCCGTCTTTTTCACCCATCGCCAGCAGCACTTCATGAGCCGCTTTAATTGAACCAGACGCCCCCAGCGCCACGTTCCAGCCCTGAATACGGTACTGCCAGGCCAGATTTTCCAGTTTTTGTACGGCGGCCATACGCGCGCGCTGGAAATTTTCGCGGGTGATGACGCCGCCCGGGAAATACATCTGCGCGAAGCTGACGCAGCCCATACGGCGGCTCTCCACCAGACGCGGCTCGAAATCTTCGCCAATCACCAGTTCCGTGGAGCCACCGCCGATATCTATCACCAGCTTGCGTCCTTTTTCCGGCTGCGTATGCTCCACGCCCATAAAAATCAGGCGCGCTTCTTCGTTACCGGAGATGATTTCAATCGGGTAGGGGATAACCTTTTCCGCGCGCTTAAGAAATTCCGGCGCGTTTAGCGCCTGACGTAGCGTATGCGTCCCGACGATGCAGACGCTGGACGGCGAAAAGCCTTGCAGACGTTCGGCGAACAGCGACAGGCAGTTCAGTCCGCGCTCCATGGCCTCTTCGCTCAGCATATTACGCGCATCCAGACCATCGGCGAGATGCACGCGCTGCTTCAGACGACCGATGATCTGCATCGCGCCATCCACCTCGCGGGCGATGACCATATGGAAACTGTTTGAGCCAAGATCGACCGCAGCGAACTCCTGCGGGCGTGGGGTATTATCGTTTAGTGGCATAGGTTAATCGGGTTGCTCAAGTGATTTGATGTAATCGTAAATCGCCAGCTGTGAGCGTACTTTACGGCGATTGCCGCGCGGCACATAGCGATTACTGAGTTCTTTGTCGATATAACGTGCTTTCACCGTATCACTGAACAGGATCTCAATAATGTCCAGGATACGCTGCTTAAGACGGGGATCCAGCAGCGGTGCCGCCACTTCAATACGGTAATCAATATTCCGCGTCATCCAGTCGGCGGACGAGAGGTATACGCGTTTATCACCGGCGTTATCGAAAATATAGACGCGATCGTGTTCAAGATAGCGATCCACAATGCTGATCACGCGGATGTTGTCGCTGATGCCTTCCAGTTCCGGAATGAGCGAGCACATGCCGCGAATGAGCAGATTTACCGGAACGCCGGAGCTGGAGGCGGCGTACAGGCGGTCCACCAGCCCTTTGTCCACCAGATTGTTGAGCTTCAGCGTAATGCCGGACGACAAGCCGTTCTGCGCATTGGCAATCTCTTTGTCGATCATATCGTACAGCAGGCGTCGCGAGTTCTGCGGGGACACCAGCAGATAATCGAAGCTCACCGGGCGGTACGGGTTCTCAATGAAGTTGAACACCCGACGCACCTCGTTGGTGATGCGCGCATCGGCCGTCAGCAACGAGTAGTCGGTGTAAATTCGCGCGGTTTTCTCGTTAAAGTTCCCGGTACCGATATGGGCGTAGCGCACCACGTCGTCGCCTTCCTTACGGGATATCAGGAACAGCTTGGCGTGAATTTTCAGCCCCGGCGCTGAGAAAATGACGTGCACACCCGCTTCCGTCAGACGGCGCGCCCAGTGAATGTTAGCCTCTTCGTCGAAGCGAGCCTGGAGCTCAACCACCACGGTCACTTTCTTGCCGTTGTGCGCCGCGTGGATCATCGCATCGATGATGCGGGAATCTTTCGCCACACGATAGATGTTGATCTTAATCGCCAGCACGTTCGGATCGAATGAGGCCTGACGCAGCAGTTCCAGCACGTGTTCAAAGGTGTGATACGGATAGTAAAGCAGCACATCCCGTTCACGGATGGCGTCGAACCCGTTGCGGAACTTATCGAACCAGATGTGGCGCAGGCGCGGCAGCGGTTTGTTCACAAGATTGGCTTTGCCAACGTTCGGGAAGCCGATGAAATCTTTGAAGTTGTGGTAACGCCCGCCGGGGATAATGGAGTCGTAGCGGGAGATGGTCAGCTTATCGCGCAGCATCTCCACCATCGCGTCCGGCATATCGCGCTGATAGACAAAACGCACCGGCTCTGCCGTCAGGCGTTGTTTTAGGCTGGAAGACATCAGCTCCATCAGGCTGGCCTCCATCTCATGCACCAGATCGTACTCGGCGTCACGGGTCATCTTCATCGAGTAGGCGTTGAGCGCGTCGTAATCGAAGAAGCCTTTGAAGATATCGTCCAGACAGTAGCGCAGAATATTATCCAGAAGGATCATCGGCTTGCGTCGGCGTGGCGTTTCCGGCGGCAGGTTAACAAAGCGCGGGACTTTATCAGACGGTATTTCCAGCAGCGCGTAGTTAATGGTCTCACCACGAATGATTTCTACTGCCAGATAGGTGTAATCATCCTTCAGGAACTGCACCAGATCGGTTTCACGGTTGATCAGAATTGGGGTGATATGCTGGCGCAGATAATGTTTGAAATAGTGGCGCAGCCAGTTTTGCTGATTCGCGGAGAGCTGACGTTCGTTAATCAGGAAGATTTGGTTACGTGCCATTTCCAGCAGCAGCTCGTTATAGAGGCCATCAAATTCCTGATCGGCTTTCATTACCCGAGACTGGATTTTTCCAAGCAGATGCCGCGAATGGGAGTTTAAGCCCTGTTCTTCGCTGATGATGATTCGGCGTTTTAGTTCGGCAAAGCGAACCTTGTAGAACTCATCCAGATTGTTGGAATAGATGCCTAAAAAACGCATGCGCTCAATCAGCGGGTTGCTTTTATCGGCCGCTTCCTGAAGTACACGTTCGTTAAATGCTAACCAGCTTAGCTCTTTCTCGATATATAACTTTTCCTGACCCATTACAGCTCACACTCCAGTTCAATCACAGGACGTGGTAAATCCGTCTCGTCCTTATTATGGCGAGCATTTCCACGATATGTCCAACAGTGCCAGAAAAGTATGACAGTTATTTTTTTGTTGGGGAATTTAGAGGGTTGGGGGAGGGGGTGTCGGGTGGCGCTGCGCTTACCACGACCTACGGGATCGTAGGCCCGTGCAAGCGAAGCGCCGCCGGGCAATTCAAACAGACTACTCTTCAGCCGCATAACCCTGCGGGGGCAACTTCACGCCGTCCAGCCAGGCTGCGCCGTTGCGCATCTCCAGACGTCCATCGACAAACCAGCTTACCACCAGCGGATAAATGGCGTGTTCCTGCGTCTGTACACGTTGGGTCACGTCGTCTTCGCTGTCGCCGTCAAAGACCGGTACTTTTGCCTGCAAAATTACCGGTCCGCCGTCCAGCTCGTCGGTGACGAAATGCACGGAGGTACCATGCTCATCATCGCCGTTCTCCAGTACCTGACGATGGGTGTGCAGGCCGGGGTATTTTGGCAGCAGGGAAGGGTGGATATTGAGCAGTCGTCCGGCGTAGTGTGCAACAAAAGCCGGGCTCAGGATGCGCATGTAGCCTGCCAGCACCACCACGTCAGGCGCGTAGGCGTCAATCTCCTGCACCAGTTCACGGTCAAACGCTTCACGCCCGGCGAACTGGCTGGCCTCCAGCGCGTGCGCAGGAATGTTTGCTTCCCGCGCGCGCTCAAGGCCGAACGCCTCGGCCTTGTTGCTGAATACTGCCCGAATGGTGCCATTGATTTTCTTCTGTTTGCAGGCGTCTATGATTGCCTGCAAATTGCTTCCGTTGCCGGAAATGAGCACCACGATGTTTTTCATTCAATGACCACACGCTGTTCGGAATCGGAAGCTTTAATCGTACCGATTTTCCACGCGTTTTCACCTTTTTCTGTCAGCAGCTTAACCGCTTTATCCGCTTCGCTGGCGGGCAGGGCGATAACCATACCCACGCCGCAGTTAAAGGTGCGGTACATTTCGTGAGAGCTCACGTTGCCTGCGGTTTGCAGCCAGTTGAAGACGGACGGCCACTGCCATGAGGATGCGTCGATCACCGCCTGGGTATTGTCCGGCAGTACGCGCGGAATGTTTTCCCAGAAGCCACCGCCGGTGAGGTGAGCGATGGCGTGCACGTCGACGTTCGCAATCAGCTCCAGAACGTTTTTCACGTAGATGCGGGTCGGGGCCAGCAGGTGATCGGCCAGCGGTTTGCCGTCCAGGTCGGTGGTCAGCGGATCGCAACCGCTCACTTCGAGGATTTTACGCACCAGAGAGTAGCCGTTGGAGTGCGGGCCGCTGGAGGCCAGCGCAACCAGCACATCGCCGTCAGCCACTTTGCTGCCGTCGATAATTTCTGATTTTTCTACCACGCCGACACAGAAGCCTGCGACGTCATAATCTTCACCGTGATACATGCCGGGCATTTCCGCGGTTTCACCGCCGACCAGCGCACAGCCAGATTGCAGGCAGCCTTCGGCGATCCCGTTAATGACGCTCGCTGCGGTATCCACGTCCAGCTTGCCGGTCGCGTAGTAATCGAGGAAGAACAGCGGCTCAGCGCCCTGTACCACCAGATCGTTGACGCACATCGCCACCAGATCGATACCGATCGTATCGTGACGCTTCAGATCCATCGCCAGGCGCAGTTTTGTACCGACACCATCCGTACCCGAGACCAGCACAGGTTCACGATATTTTTGCGGCAGCGCGCACAGTGCGCCGAATCCACCCAGGCCACCCATCACTTCCGGGCGGCGGGTTTTTTTCACCACACCTTTGATTCGGTCAACCAGCGCATTACCTGCGTCAATATCAACACCGGCATCTTTGTAGCTGAGAGAAGTTTTGTTGGTCACGGCTTAAATCCCCACGCGATTGCATAGCTAGTAAGAAAAATCGGCGCAATTCTAACAGTCCAGGCAAACGTTTGCGAGCCTATTCTCGGCGCGGGGATCTTTTTTTCTGTGCAGGCTATCCTGGGCAACAAACTTGACTCTATTCACGAAAATGAAACCGGTTTCGGCGATCTGCTTGCAACGGCTATCCCCTTTGCACATCATCAAACTGAAACCGGTTTCTGTAACTGTTTTTGCAGAAAATAACGCAGAATGAGGGAAAGCGAATGTCAGGATTTAAAGCAGGTTTTCTGTGGGGTGGGGCCGTTGCGGCGCACCAGCTTGAAGGCGGCTGGAAAGAGGGCGGCAAGGGCGTGAGCGTTGCCGATGTCATGACGGCAGGCGCCCACGGGGTACCGCGTGAAATCACCAACGGCGTGCTGGAGGGGAAAAATTACCCAAACCACGAAGCCATCGACTTCTATCACCGCTATAAAGAAGACATCAAACTCTTTGCCGAAATGGGGTTCAAATGCTTCCGCACCTCCATCGCCTGGACGCGTATCTTCCCGAAAGGCGACGAGCTGGAGCCGAACGAAGCGGGACTCCAATTCTATGACGATCTGTTCGACGAGTGCCTGAAGCACGGCATCGAGCCGGTGATCACGCTTTCCCACTTCGAGATGCCTTTCCATCTGGTGACGGAATACGGCGGCTGGCGCAACCGCAAGCTGATCGACTTTTTCGTTCGTTTTGCAAAAGTGGTTTTCCAGCGCTACCAGCATAAGGTGAAGTACTGGATGACCTTCAACGAGATCAACAACCAGGCTAACTTCCACGAAGACTTTGCGCCGTTCACCAACTCCGGGCTGAAGTACGTGCCGGGAGAAGATCGCGAGCCGGTGATGTTCCAGGCGGCGCACTATGAGCTGGTGGCCAGTGCCCTGGCGGTGAAGGCGGGGCGCGAGATCAACCCGTCGCTGCAAATCGGCTGCATGATAGCCATGTGCCCCATCTATCCGCTGACCTGTGCCCCGGACGACATGATGATGGCGATGAACGCCATGCATCGCCGCTACTGGTTCACCGACGTTCACGTGCGCGGTAAGTATCCGCAGCATCTGCTCAACTACTTTGAACGTCGCGGCTTCGCGCTGGATATCACTGAAGAAGATAAAGTTGCGCTGACGCAGGGCTGCGTGGATTACATCGGGTTCAGCTACTACATGTCTTTCGCCACCAAAGCGACGGCAGATAATCCGACGCTGGACTACGACGAGAGCAAGAGCCTGGTTTCTAACCCGTACGTACAGAAATCGGACTGGGGCTGGCAGATCGATCCTGTCGGGCTGCGCTACTCCCTGAACTGGTTCTGGGATCACTATCAGCTGCCGCTGTTTATTGTGGAAAACGGCTTTGGCGCGATCGACGTGCAGGAGAGCGACGGCACGGTGAACGACCAGTACCGCATCGACTACCTTTCCGCACACATCCGCGAGATGAAAAAAGCGGTGGTGGAAGACGGCGTAGATCTGATGGGCTATACCCCGTGGGGCTGTATCGACCTGGTCTCTGCCGGCACCGGTGAAATGAAAAAACGCTACGGCTTTATCTTTGTCGATAAAGACAACGAAGGGAACGGCACCCTGAACCGCAGCAAGAAAAAGTCGTTCGACTGGTATAAGCAGGTGATTGCGAGCAACGGGGATAACCTGTAATAGTCGGGTGGTGCTAACGCTTACCCGACCTACAATACAATACACGTAGGATCGCGTAGGCGTAGCGCCACCGGGCAGAACCCCGCACCCAAGCCGGAGCTTTGCCTCCGGCTTTTTTGTCTTTGATTGACGTATGTCAAGCAAGATGGGTATGGCGCAATCCGAAAAAAGCGGTATAATCCCGCGATTTTTTTGCGGATGCCACCTCAGAGGAGAAAGAGAATGAAGATTGTGGAAGTGAAACACCCACTCGTTAAACACAAGTTGGGCCTGATGCGTGAGCATGACATCAGCACGAAGCGTTTTCGCGAACTGGCTTCTGAAGTGGGCAGCCTGCTGACCTACGAAGCGACCTCTGATCTGGAAACGGAAAAAGTGACCATCGAAGGCTGGAACGGTCCGGTACAGGTTGAGCAGATCAAAGGTAAAAAAATTACCGTGGTGCCTATCCTGCGTGCCGGTCTGGGCATGATGGAAGGCGTGCTGGAGCACGTGCCAAGCGCGCGTATCAGCGTGGTGGGTATCTACCGTGACGAAGAAACGCTTGAGCCGGTCCCGTACTTCCAGAAGCTGGTTTCTAACATCGACGAGCGTATGGCGCTGGTGGTTGACCCGATGCTGGCGACCGGTGGTTCGATGATCGCCACCATCGACCTGCTGAAAAAAGCCGGATGCAGCAGCATTAAAGTGTTGGTCCTGGTCGCAGCGCCGGAAGGTATTGCAGCGCTGGAAAAAGCGCACCCGGACGTCGAACTGTATACCGCATCCGTTGACCAGGGGCTGAACGAGCACGGGTATATCATCCCGGGGCTCGGCGATGCCGGCGATAAGATTTTTGGTACTAAATAATCGAATAACGATAAAAAAGCCGACTTTGATAGTCGGCTTTTTTTTGAATAAAAACCAACAATGACACTCAGAGGAAAACACTATGACGCGCCGTGCTATCGGGGTGAGTGAAAGACCGCCGCTTTTACAGACAATCCCGCTTAGTTTGCAGCACCTGTTCGCCATGTTTGGCGCAACCGTGCTGGTGCCAATCCTGTTTCACATTAACCCGGCTACCGTACTGCTGTTTAACGGCATCGGTACGCTGCTTTACCTTTTCATCTGTAAAGGCAAAATCCCGGCCTATCTCGGGTCGAGCTTCGCGTTTATCTCGCCGGTGTTATTGCTGCTACCGCTAGGTTATGAAGTGGCCCTGGGCGGCTTTATTATGTGCGGCGTGCTGTTCTGCCTGGTCTCCTTCATCGTGAAGAAAGCCGGTACGGGCTGGCTGGACGTGATGTTCCCCCCTGCGGCGATGGGCGCCATCGTTGCCGTCATCGGCCTGGAGCTGGCGGGCGTGGCGGCGAACATGGCTGGGCTGCTGCCTGCGGACGGCCAGTCCCCGGATTCCAAAACCATTATCATCTCGCTGGTGACGCTGGGCGTGACGGTATTCGGTTCCGTCCTGTTCCGCGGCTTTATGGCGATTATCCCGATCCTGATCGGCGTGCTGGCGGGTTACGCGCTCTCCTTCGTGATGGGCGTTGTGGATACCACGCCGATTGCCGAGGCGCACTGGTTCGCGCTGCCAACCTTCTACACCCCGCGCTTTGAATGGTTCGCCATTTTCACCATTCTGCCTGCCGCGCTGGTGGTGATTGCGGAGCACGTCGGCCACCTGGTGGTGACGGCGAACATCGTGAAGCGCGACCTGATCCGCGATCCGGGCCTGCATCGCTCCATGTTTGCCAACGGTTTCTCCACCATCATCTCTGGTTTCTTCGGCTCCACGCCAAACACGACTTACGGTGAGAATATCGGCGTAATGGCGATCACCCGCGTCTACAGCACCTGGGTTATCGGCGGCGCGGCGATCATCGCCATTCTGCTCTCCTGCGTCGGCAAGCTGGCGGCGGCGATCCAGATTATCCCGGTTCCGGTGATGGGGGGCGTTTCCCTGCTGCTGTATGGGGTAATCGGTGCCTCGGGTATTCGCGTGCTGATTGAATCCAAAGTGGATTACAGTAAGGCGCAGAACCTGATCCTGACCTCCGTTATTCTGATCATCGGGGTGAGCGGTGCTAAGGTTCACATCGGCGCGGCAGAGCTGAAAGGCATGGCGCTGGCGACCATTGTGGGCGTCGGCCTGAGCCTCATATTTAAGCTGATCTCGGTGATCCGCCCGGAAGAGGTGGTACTGGACGCGGACGAAAGCGAAAAAGCGCCACACTGATCGTCATGCCGGGCGAAGGATCGCCCGGTTCTCTCCTTGCAGGTTCCGTGTTAAACTCCATTCCGATTTTATGTAAGATCTCTGGTTGAGGTATTTCTGAACGGACCGGCACAGCTCTCTCTGCCACTTTATCTTCCTGACGACGAAACTTTCGCGAGTTTCTGGCCGGGTGATAACCCCTCTTTACTGGCTGCACTGCAAAACGTGCTGCGCCAGGAACACAGCGGATACATCTATATCTGGTCACGCGAAGGCGCGGGACGCAGCCACCTGCTGCATGCCGCCTGTGCGGAGCTTTCGGCGCGCGGTGACGCGGTAGGCTATGTGCCGCTGGATAAACGCACCTGGTTTGTGCCTGAGGTGCTGGAGGGCATGGAACATCTCTCCCTGGTCTGCATCGATAATATCGAATGCGTGGCGGGGGACGAACCGTGGGAAATGGCGATCTTTAACCTCTACAACCGCATTCTGGAGTCGGGCAAAACCCGGCTGCTGATCACCGGCGATCGTCCGCCGCGTCAGCTTAATCTTGGGCTGCCGGATCTGGCGTCTCGTCTGGACTGGGGGCAAATCTACAAGCTCCAGCCGCTGTCGGATGAAGATAAGCTTCAGGCGTTACAGCTGCGTGCAAAGCAGCGTGGGTTTGAGCTGCCGGAAGACGTGGGCCGTTTCCTGCTCAAGCGTCTGGACAGGGAAATGCGCACGCTGTTTGATACGCTCGATCAGCTCGATCGCGCTTCCATTACCGCCCAGCGCAAGCTGACCATTCCGTTTGTGAAAGATATCCTTAAGCTTTGAGTGTTTTCGCCCGTTGGCGCTACGCTTACCGGGCCTACAGGTGCTCTTTGTAGGCCGGGTAAGGCGCAGCCGCCACCCGGCTAAAGATCCCCCATCAGGTGTTCAACCAGCAGTGGAATCGGTCTTCCTGACGCCACGCTCCGTCCCCCTTCGCGCCACAGCGCCGTGCCGCTGATATCCAGATGCGCCCACGGGATTGTCGGCGGGCAGAAATGGTGCAGCAGCCACGCCGCCGACGCGCTTATCGCCGCATTGTTGGTCGGCGTATTGCACAGATCGGCAATGGCGCTGTCGGTCTGCTTTTTCAACCGGGCGTCCAGCGGCAGGGACCACACTTCATCGCCGCTCTGTTTTCCCGCCAGCGTCAGCGCCGCGCGCAGCGGTTCGTTCTGCGTCATTAGCCCGCTCAGCTCATACCCCAGCGCTTTCACCACTGCGCCCGTCAAGGTCGCCATATCAATGATAAAGCGCGCCTGAGGATGGCGCTGACTCGCCCAGGCGATAGCGTCTGCCAGCACCAGCCGGCCTTCGGCATCGGTATTATTGATTTCGACGGTGGTGCCGTTGCAGGCCCTCGCCACCGTTCCGGGCTGCATGGCGTTAGGGCCGATGGCGTTTTCCGCCAGCGCCAGCACGCCCATAATGCGCACGGGTAATGCCAGCTCCGCAACGGTCAGCATCAGCCCGAGCACGTTAGCCGCGCCGCACATGTCATATTTCATGGTGTACATGCCCGCGCCTTCCTTCAGCCACAGGCCGCCGGTGTCAAAGGTAATGCCTTTTCCCACGTAGCAGCGTACCGGGCCATCAGACACGCCGTTATAGTGAATAGCCAGCAGACGCGGCGGGCAGGTCGCCCCTTTGCCAACGGCATGCAGCAATCCAAGCCCTTGCTCAACGATTTGCGTTTCATCCAGTACGTCACAACGTAGGGCAGGGAAGGCGGCACACAGTTTTTGTGCCTCTTCAACGACAAACTGCGGCGTGCAGCGGTCAGACGGCATATCAGCCAGACGTCGCGCCGCAACCATGCCGTGGGCGATAGCTTGCTGTTGGCGGAAGAGTGTTTCCAGCTTCGCCTGCTGTTCCGGCAGGCAGAGGGCGGTGATGTGCGCGATACGAACGGCATCGTCGGTTTTCTTTAGCTGCAAATCGCTCAGCCGGTGCGCCTGATTAAAGAGAAAACGTAGCACCTGGGCCAGCACCACATCGTCGATATTCGTCACGTCCAGCACGACATCAGTGCTGACGGGAGTGGCAATCATCGGTCGCAGGGCGGCAATCAGGCCTTCAGTCAGGGCGTCATGCCAGAGCGCGTCCGGTAGCAGGGTGAGGCGCGCAAACGGCGCGCAGCCAAAGCGCGTGTCCGCGATGCCGTCGGACGCGCGCATTTCTGTGACAAGCGCCGTTTCGGGCAAAAGCGTACAGGAGGCGGATGCAATAAAATGGCTTTGCGGCTTCGCGTCAGAAAGCGCATTGATAAACTGACAGGCGATCATCATGACTCCTCAATCGGCGCGCGGATCCGCGCGGCATAGGCCTGCATCCACTCATCATCTACCGCATGATAGTGTGTTTTCTCCCGCAGGCGTTCGGTACGATAAACCGTGAGAGGCTGACGGTCCGTCGCCACCACAAACGAGAAGGTTTTGATGTTGGTCGCGGCGCCAAATTCTCCTTTATTGTTCATGCACACTACGGAGAGGTCGCCCGCGCGGCCAAAGCGTGACATCAGTTTGTCTTCCAGTTCGAATACGACCGAATCCGCTGCCTGCTGCGGCGACATACCTTGCGCCATCCGGCGAACAATTTCGTAGCTGGTGCAGCCTTTCATCAGATCTTCGCCGACCCCCGTGGCGGTGGCCGCGCCGGTTTCGCTGTCGCAGTAAAAGCCAGAGCCGATGATGGGAGAGTCACCGAGGCGACCACGTTTTTTCATAAACAGGCCGCTGGTGGAAGTGGCGACGCTCATCGAACCCTGTTTATCGAGACCGATAATACCGACGGTGTCATGTCCGTCGTAGGGGCTTAACCCCTTGTCCAGCGTCTCGCGGCAGCGCTTGCGGTAGTGCTGCATGGCGCGATCCGTAAGCATGGCTTTTTCGGCAAAGCCCTGGCTCAGTGCCCATTCCCGCGCGCCCCGGCCGACCAGCAGGCTGTTGTAACGCTGGCGGCTGAGCGCCTGCGCTACGCGCACCGGGTTGGCGATATCCACCAGGTTACCCACGGCACCAAACGCCAGCGTGTCGCCGTCCATATACGCCGCGTCCAGCTCTACCTCGCCGTTTTCGGTCGGCAGTCCGCCGTAGCCGACGGATTTATACAGCGGGAAGTCTTCCACGGCAGCGACGGCATCGACAACCGCTGCTGCGACCGGTTTCCCCTCTGCAAGGGCAGATGCAGACTCCGTTACGCCTTCAAGCGCCATTCGCCAGGTGGCGATAATTCCCCACATGCTTTACTCCTGTTTTGCAAGGGTGGTGTCGGGTTGCGTAGCGGCAGTCAGTTCCGCGGCGCGGTACTGTTTATCCACGATACGCATAAAAGGCAGATACAGCATGGCGCCAATCAGCAGGTTGATAAGCTGCATCACGCTGCCGCTCAGGTGCCCGGTGACGATAAAGCCGCTGATAACTGGCGGCAACGTCCAGGGGATAAACACCCCGGTGGTGACGGCGACCGCGCCAATTTTCATCGCCAAATACTGCACGGTGACCAGTACCAGCGGCACCAGGTTGAACGGGATGAGCATGATCGGGTTCATGATCACCGGCAGGCCAAACAGGATCGGCTCATTGATGTTAAATACTGAGGCCCCTGCGCCGAGGCGCGCCACTTCTCGCATGTTTTTACTGCGGGCGAAAATCAGCATCGCTATCACCAGCGACAGCGTGGCGCCCGCGCCGCCCATCCAGATCATGTCAAAAAACTGTTCGGTGATGATGTGCGGCGGCGGCGTGCCCGCCTGAATCGCGGCGATGTTGTCGGTCTGGTTTTCCATCCACAGCGGACGAATAATGCCGTTGATCATCGAACCTGAGTTAATGCCCACTGACCACAGAATGGTGATGCTGAATACGGTCATCAGCGCCCCGAAATAAGAGGTGCCGTAGTGGCGCACCGGCGTGGCGACCACTTCATAGATAAACTGATGGATGGTGTTGTAGTGGGTGTTTTCGAAGAGGATGCGGATGCCCAGCACCAGTATCATCACCAGCAGGGCCGGGATCAGCGCCGCGAAGGACTCCTGCACCGCAGGAGGCACGCCGTCCGGCATTTTGATGACCAGCTTTTTGCGCTTTAGCCAGCAGAACAATTCCGTCCACAGCAGCGAGCCGATCATCGCCACAAACAGCCCCTTGCTGCCAATCCACTCTACCGGTATGACGGTAATGCCGCCGTTTTCCGCCACTTTGATAAACGGCGTCAGGATTAAAAATGCGACCAGTGCCAGGATGCCGCAGGAGATACGGTCCTCGCCATAGTGCTCGGCCAGGCGGTAGGCGACCAGGAAGCTGATAAACAGCGACATGGTCGAGAACACCGCATTGAACGGAATTTCGATAATCGCGCTCCAGCTCTCACCAAAGGCCTGAGACATAAATTGCTGATAGGCCTGGTTGGGGAAGGAGGAGATCACCAGCAGGATGGAGCCGACGATGATAAACGGCATGAATGAAACGTAGGCTCCACGAATGGCGCCAAGATGGCGCTGCTGGGCCGTTTTCGCCGCCAGCGGCATCAGTTTTGCTTCAAGAAATCCCAGAACATTGTTCATTGTGAACTCCGTACAAGATTGAGAGGTGTTGTTTATGTTATGTCTGTGGATTATCAGTGAAGCGCGGGGAGCGAAAGGTGAAATCGGTCACAAAGCGTTCGCAGTTACATAATAAATCTCACAAGATTGGTTAGGGAGAGGTACGCGATGGAAATCAAACTGCATGCCAACGCCACCACCACACCGCGTATCCGCCGCTATCTTCAGCAGTCAGATAAAAGCGACAGAGAGCTGGCTATTGAACTGGGGATCTCGGTCACCACCGTCAGACGCTGGCGCAATCGCGATCGCGTTTCGGATAACCACACCACGCCAAAAGTGATACACAAAGCGCTGAGACAAGAGCAGGCGGCACTGATAAATGCCCTGCGGGATATCACTAGTGCACCGCTGGATGAGCTGCTGCTGCTGGTGAATGACGGACTCGGGATCGCCGTTTCCCGCGCGACTCTGAACCGCTACCTCAAACCAGCTTCGGTAAAACAAAAGGGGGCGTCATTGCAGGGCAAAAAGGCGCTGAAGGCTGGTATCGTGCCGCAGAAACTGCTCCTGTATCATTTGCCGCTGTCGCTGCATATGGACGACGGTGGTGAGCAACACCTGCTCTGGGCGCGTGAACCCGTCAGCGGCTGGTGTTACGCCCGGCTTTATGCCGGCGTATCGCCGCAGTTACTGACCCACTGGACGAACGAGGTGCTGGCTGCCTGTCCGGCGGATATTCAATCTGTTGAGACTTTTGGGTTGGCAGTGACGCTGCCGGGGTCCCGCGTCAGTGTAAAAGTGCATCCGCAACAAAACCCGGCCGTGCAGGTTGCCCTGCCGTTACGCGAAATCGTTCCTCGGCTGAATAGTGAACCACCGGGAGAGCTGTTGAGCCAGCTATGCGAGTTTTATAACAGCGGAAAAACACAGAAAAAGCTGGGAGAGAGTACGCCGCAGGCGTTTCTGGAAGCGCTGCGGCGTAACGATTAGAGGATTTTGAGGACGTCTTCCGGCGGACGACCAATACGCGCCTTGCCGTTTACCACGACAATCGGGCGCTCGATCAGCTTTGGATTGTCAACCAACGCCTGGATCAGCCGATCTTCAGTGAGAGCGGTATCATTCAGATTGAGCGACTTATACAGCTCTTCTTTCTGACGCATCAGGTCGCGCGCGCTGCCCATATTTAGCATCTTCAGCAGGTGGCGGATTGTCTGCGCGTCCGGCGGCGTCTCCAGATACAACACCACTTCCGGATCGATGCCGTTAGACTTCAGCAGATTCAGAGTCTCGCGGCTCTTGGAGCAGCGAGGGTTATGGTAAATTTTTACCGCGTCTGTCATGACTTCTCCTTGATTACATCTTCTCGTACGGCTTAAAGCGTTGTTGCAGCCCGCGAAGCTGGTCGATTCGCGCATCGTAGCGGGCCTGTTGCAGGCTGCCGAGCTTCACCTGTGAGCTGGCGCTGCTCAGCAGGGAAATGGCCTGATCGAGACGACCCGCCAGCGCCAGACCTTCCGCACGCGCGGCCAGCTCCTGATCGCGGTTACCCAGTTGACCCTCTGCCTGGGCGAGCAGCTCCCAGCCGTTCTGGTCGTCTTTATTGTTAAAGGTGTAGCGGTTCAGAATGGTCACCGCCTCGCCAGGCTGCCCGCCCTGTAGGTAGGCGTTCGCCAGGTTAAGCTGTAATACCGGATTGTTGCGAATGTCTTTCGCCCCTTTCAGACGGTTGATCGCATCGGTCGCTTTTTTCTGCCCCAGATCGATATCGGTGGCGAGGTCAAGATACCACGGATTGTCAGGCGCCGACGCCAGCAGGGGCTGTAGCGCTTTACGCGCTTCATCGTACTTGCTGGCCTCCATCGCCTGGAGCGCCTGACCATACTGCGCCGCGTTTTTCTCGCGCACGTTGCCTTTCGCCAGCGCGTCCAGCAGATCGCTGGTGAGCTGATTACGTCCGGAGTTATACATGCCAAGCGTTCTCACTTTGGCCATGTAGAAATCCTGCGAAGACTGCACGACCACCGGGCGCATCTGGTTGGCACGGTTACGCGCATCTGAAAGACGGCTTTCCGGCAGCGGGTGGGTCAACAGAATTTCAGGGGGACGCGACGAGTAGCGCGCCTGGTCGAGCAGCTTTTCCAGGAAGCTCGGCATGGCCTGCGGGTCAAAGCCGGAGCGCTGTAAAACCTGAATGCCGATGCGGTCTGCTTCCTGCTCGTTCTGCTGGGTAAAGCTGATCATCCCCTGACGCGTTCCCGCCAGCGTCCCGGTAAGGGCCGCCATCCCGGCCTGCGGGCTGGCCATCGCCAGCAGAATAGAGCCCAGCGCGCCCACCCAGGTCAGCGGGGCGTTACGCTTCTGATCTTCCATCGCACGCGCCAGATGGCGCTGGGTAACGTGCGAAATTTCGTGCGCCATGACGGACGCCAGCTGGCTTTCGTTATCGGAATAACGGAACAACGCCGAATGCAGCACCACGTTCCCGCCAAAGAAGGCGAAGGCGTTGATTTCGTCGTTATTGATTAAATAGAAGTGGAAGGGCGTTTTTACCGAGTCTGCGTGCGCCACCAGCCGCATCCCCAGACCGTTGATGTACTGCACCAGCAAAGGGTCGTTGATCAGCGGAGCACTGCCGCGCAGCTGGCGTACGTAATAATCCCCCATCTGCATCTCCTGCCCGATGGAGAGCGTGCTTCCTGCCGTGGTGCCCATGTCCGGCAATGAATCGGACGAGTCAGCGAAAGCGGGCAACACCTGACCCACCGTCACGGCGGCAATCAGTGTCGCAACCAGTGTTTTTCTCAACTGCCTGAACATAACCACTGTCCTGTCTTTTGGATGTGCTAATTTGACCGATGAACCCGCATAACGTTCATCTCCGCTGCTCTGCGAGTGTAGCCGTGTTAAGAGATGAAGAAAATCCCATTCATCAGGGTTTTGCGAAACCTGACAGTGAAACAAAAAGGAAAGTCTTTTTTGTGACAGTTAGATACAATTCACCGTCTCACTCCCGCCATTCGATTCAGGGAAGGGTTGTATGCTCGAAATGTTAATGCAATGGTATCGGCGTCGGTTTAGCGACCCGGAAGCCATTGCTTTGCTGGTCATTCTGGTTGCCGGATTCGGTATCCTGTTCTTCTTTAGTGGCCTGCTGGCACCGCTACTGGTGGCGATTGTGCTGGCGTATCTGCTGGAGTGGCCCACCGCGCGTCTGGAACATATCGGCTGTTCCCGCCGCTGGGCGACCAGCATTGTGCTGGTGCTGTTTGTCGGCATTCTGCTGCTGATGTCCTTCGTGGTGATGCCCATCGCCTGGCAACAGGGGATCTACCTGATCCGCGATATGCCCGGCATGCTGAATAAACTGTCTGATTTTGCCGCCACGCTGCCGCGCCGCTATCCTGCGCTGATGGACGCCGGGATCATCGATGCGATGGCCGAAAACATGCGCGCCCGCATCATGACCATGGGTGACTCGGTGGTGAAATACTCTCTGGCCTCGCTGGTGGGGTTGCTGACGCTGGCGGTTTACCTTGTTCTCGTACCGCTAATGGTGTTTTTCCTGGTCAAAGATAAAGAGCAGATGCTGAACGCGGTGCGCCGCGTGCTGCCGCGCAATCGCGGTCTCGCCGGTCAGGTCTGGCAGGAGATGAACCAGCAGATCACCAACTACATACGCGGTAAAGTGCTGGAGATGATTGTGGTGGGCGTGGCGACCTGGATTGGCTTCGTGATCTTCGGGCTGAACTACTCGCTGCTGCTGGCGGTGCTGGTCGGATTCTCGGTTCTGATCCCGTATATCGGCGCGTTTGTGGTGACCATTCCGGTTGTAGGGGTGGCGCTGTTCCAGTTTGGTCTGGGTACGGAGTTCTGGAGCTGTTTCGCCGTATACCTGATTATTCAGGGACTGGACGGAAACCTGCTGGTACCGGTGCTGTTCTCAGAAGCCGTTAACCTGCATCCGCTGGTGATTATTCTGTCAGTGGTGATTTTCGGCGGGCTGTGGGGATTCTGGGGCGTGTTCTTCGCCATTCCGCTGGCTACGCTGATTAAAGCCGTGGTCCACGCGTGGCCGGATGTGCCGGCGGTGGAGGAGAAGTAGATTTAGTGCGGGCTGATGTCCTCACCCCAACCCTCTCCCACGGGGAGAGGGGGTAAACGCTAAAAACGGCAACCTGGTTGCCGTTTTTAGCGTTTACCTTATAGGCCGGGTAAGCGCAGCGCCACCCGGCACTAAAGTTATCACGCGTTCTCTTTCAGCCACTTCAACACCACGTCGTGGTGGTTGCTGGTTTTGAAATCATCAAACACGTGCTCAACTTTACCGTCAGCGCCAATCAGGAAGCTGATGCGGTGAATGCCGTCGTACGTTTTGCCCATAAAGGACTTCTCACCCCAGACGCCAAACTGCTCGCAAACCTGGTGGTCTTCATCGGAAAGCAGCGTGAAGTTCAGCAGCTCTTTTTCCGCAAAACGTGACAGCTTCTCTGGCTTATCGGTGCTGATGCCCAGCACTTCCACACCGACCTTTTTCAACTCATCCATGTTGTCGCGTAGACCGCAGGCCTGTACGGTACAGCCCGGGGTCATGGCTTTCGGGTAGAAATAGACCAGAACACGCTGTCCCTGGAAGTCGGTCAAATTTACTTGCTCGCCGTCTTGATCCGGTAAGCTAAATTTCGGTGCGATATCACCGGCTTTCAGTGGGTTCATTACTCAACTCCATCCTGTTCGTGCTGCGAATAATCGACGACGCTTATACTGCCTTGCGCGTGTAATTCTGTACAGAGGGCTTTGAACGCTTGCTCGATATTTGACGCATCCTGCGAGGCAGGGCTGTGTGCGGTAATTTGAATAAACAGCGTCGGGATTGCGTTTTCATCGCCCGGCTGCGTGCGGGAAACCAGTTCGGCAATGTTCATCTGATGGCTGTCAAACAGCGCCGTAAAACGTTCAATCAGATGAGGTGAATCAGGCACTTCAACCTGTACCCAGACCGTGGCAGGCAGCGCCGGACGCGGACGCGCGGTGGTGCGCTTCATCACAATCAGTAAATCCAGCTCTGCGCCTTTCAGCGGCAGGGTAGATTCGATGAGGGTAATGGCATTCCATGTTCCGGAAAGCAGCATAATGAACGTGAACTCTTCGCCGAGCATAGCCAGCCGGCTGTCTTCGATGTTGCAGCCGCAGCTGCTCACGTGGCGAGTGATGGTATTCACGATACCCGGCCTGTCAGCACCCAGCGCAGTGATAACCAGGTAATGTTGTGATGAGGTTGTCAAACCTGTTCTTCCTTTGCGTGGTTAAGTCTTCCTAAGGAAAGCATAAAAAAAACATGCATACAACCGCCTGAGAGCCTCAGGTCGCTTGCTTTTATTACAGTTCCAAACGTAACATTGAGGCTCTTGTTCGCACAGAGGATGGCTCATGTTCACGGGAAGTATTGTCGCGCTTGTTACACCGATGGATGAAAAAGGTAATGTCTGCCGGTCAAGCATGAAGAAGCTCATTGATTACCATGTCGCCAATGGAACCTCGGCGATCGTTTCGGTAGGGACTACCGGTGAATCCGCAACGCTGAGCCACGAAGAGCATGGCGACGTTGTGATGCTGACCCTTGAGCTGGCTGACGGGCGTATCCCGGTCATCGCGGGTACAGGCGCAAACGCAACGGCAGAGGCAATTAGCCTCACTCAGCGTTTTAACGACAGCGGCATTGTTGGCTGTCTGACGGTGACCCCTTACTACAACCGTCCTACTCAGGAAGGTTTGTTCCAGCATTTCAAAGCCATCGCTGAACATACTGACTTGCCACAAATTCTGTATAATGTGCCGTCCCGTACCGGCTGCGATATGTTGCCGGAAACCGTTGGCCGTCTCTCGAAAGTAAAAAATATTATCGGGATTAAAGAGGCGACAGGGAACTTAAGCCGCGTTCATCAGATCAAAGAGCTGG
The DNA here is from genome assembly GCF_011078175.1 of Enterobacter cloacae. Taxonomy (GTDB): domain Bacteria; phylum Pseudomonadota; class Gammaproteobacteria; order Enterobacterales; family Enterobacteriaceae; genus Enterobacter; species Enterobacter cloacae_Q. The sequence continues at coordinate 285,665 of NZ_JAALCJ010000005.1, read as the reverse complement.
TTTCAGACGACTTTATCCTGTTGAGCGGTGATGATGCGACCGCGCTGGACTTTATGCAGCTCGGTGGTAACGGCGTGATTTCCGTGACGGCGAACGTGGCGGCGCGCGATATGGCTGACATGTGCAAGCTGGCCGCAGCCGGTCACTTTGATGAAGCTCGCGTGATTAATCAGCGTCTGATGCCGTTGCACAATAAATTATTTGTCGAACCCAATCCGATCCCAGTGAAATGGGCATGTAAGGAGTTGGGGCTTGTAGCAACCGACACGCTGCGTCTGCCAATGACACCGATTACCGATCGCGGTCGTGAAATTGTCGCTGGCGCGCTGAAGCATGCCGGTTTGCTGTAAAGTTTAGGGAGATTTGATGGCTTATTCAGTACAGAAGTCGCGCCTGGCGAAGGTTGCGGGTGTTTCGCTTGTTATGCTCCTCGCTGCCTGTAGTTCAGACTCGCGCTACAAGCGCCAGGTGAGCGGTGATGAATCCTATCTGGAAGCGCCGCCGCTTGCTGAACTTCACGCGCCTGCCGGCATGATCCTGCCGATCCAGAACGGTGATTATAATATTCCGGTTACCAACGGCAGCGGCCTGGTAGGTAAAGCGCTCGATATTCGTCCACCTGCTCAGCCTCTGGCGCTGGTGAGCGGCGCGCGCACGCAGTTCACCGGTGATACAGCTTCTCTGCTGGTGGAAAGCGCACGCGGTACCACGCTGTGGCCGCAGGTTGTGAGCGTCATTCAGTCGAAAAACTATACGATTGATAAACGCGACGATGCCAGCCAGACCTTAACCACCGACTGGATTGAGTGGAACCGTCTCGATGAAGACCAGCAGTATCGTGGTCGTTATCAAGTCTCCGTTAAGCCGCAGGGTTATCAGCAGGCGGTTACCGTTAAGCTGTTGAATCTTGAACAGGCAGGAAAACCGGTTGCCGATCCGGCCGCCATGCAGCGCTACAGTACTGAAATGCTGAACGTGATTGCCGCAGGTCTGGATAAGAACGCTACCGATGCCGCAAACGCCGCGCAGAACCGTAACGGCTCAACCTTTGACGTGCAGAGCGGTGCAGACGATACCGGCCTGCCAATGCTGGTGGTGCGTGCGCCGTTTAACCAGACCTGGCAGCGTCTGCCAGCAACGCTTGAAAAAGTGGGCATGAAGGTGACCGACAGCACCCGTTCAACGGGCAGCATCACAGCGACCTATAAGCCGCTGTCGGATAGCGCCTGGCAGGAGCTGGGGGCAAGCGATCCACAGCTGCCTTCCGGTGACTACAAAATCCAGGTGGGCGACCTCGATAACCGCAGCAGCCTGCAATTTATCGATCCGAAAGGACACACGCTGACCCAGGCGCAGAACGATGCGCTGGTTGCTGCCTTCCAGGCCGCATTCAGCAAATAATAGCGAGGGCTGGTTAATCCAGCCCTTTTTATTTTCGTGCTACGCAAACGTGTGCGTGGCATAATATGGCCAGTTTTGAATACAAATCATCACACCAGGAGTAATGAAGATGCAGAAGCAAGCTGAGTTGTATCGTGGCAAAGCGAAAACCGTATACAGCACGGAAAACCCGGATCTGTTGGTGCTCGAATTCCGCAATGATACGTCAGCAGGAGACGGCGCACGCATTGAGCAGTTCGATCGTAAGGGCATGGTGAACAACAAGTTCAACCACTTCATTATGACCAAACTGGCCGAAGCCGGTATCCCGACTCAGATGGAAGCGTTGCTGTCCGATACGGAATGTCTGGTAAAAAAACTGGATATGGTGCCGGTTGAGTGCGTGATCCGTAACCGTGCCGCAGGCTCCCTGGTGAAGCGCCTGGGCATTGAAGAGGGTATCGAACTGAATCCACCGCTGTTCGATCTGTTCCTGAAAAACGACGCTATGCATGACCCGATGGTCAACGAATCCTACTGCGAAACCTTCGGCTGGGTAAGCAAAGAGAACCTGGCGCGCATGCAGGAACTGACCTACAAAGCCAACGACGTGCTGAAAAAGCTGTTTGATGACGCGGGCCTGATCCTGGTCGACTTCAAGCTGGAGTTCGGTCTGTACAAAGGCGAAGTGGTGCTGGGCGACGAGTTCTCTCCGGACGGCAGCCGCCTGTGGGACAAAGAGACGCTGGATAAAATGGATAAAGACCGTTTCCGCCAGAGTCTGGGTGGCGTGGTCGAAGCGTACGAAGCGGTTGCTCACCGTTTAGGCGTTAAGCTCGACTAAACTGCGCATTTGCCAAAGGATGTGGGCATCCTTTGGCGTCTTATCCTTGTTTACTATGGTAATCCTTTCATTAACCGCCTACGATCATAGCTATTATAAATGGAATAGTTCGAGGTGTTTATGCGCTGGCAAGGGCGTCGTGAAAGTGACAACGTAGAAGACAGACGCAGCAGTGGTGGCGGTGGTCCGTCTATGGGCGGGCCAGGTTTCCGGTTACCCAGCGGCAAGGGCGGCATTATTTTGCTGGTCGTCGTGCTGGTGGCGGGCTACTACGGCGTCGACCTGACCGGTTTGATGACCGGTGAAACCGGGCAACAGCAGCAGTATTCTCAGCGCTCCATCAGCCCGAATGAAGATGAAGCGGCGAAATTTACTTCCGTTATTCTCGCGACGACCGAAGATACCTGGGGTCAGCAGTTCGAGAAAATGGGGCGGACCTATCAGCCGCCAAAACTGGTGATGTACCGGGGCGCAACCCGCACTGGCTGCGGCACCGGGCAGTCCGTTATGGGGCCGTTCTACTGCCCGGCGGACAGCACCGTCTATATCGATCTCTCCTTCTATGACGACATGAAAAGCAAGCTGGGCGCCGACGGCGATTTTGCTCAGGGCTACGTGATCGCGCATGAAGTCGGCCACCACGTGCAGAAGCTGCTCGGCATTGAGCCTAAAGTGCGTCAGATGCAGCAGAATGCTTCTCAGGCGGAGGTGAATCGTCTGTCCGTACGCATGGAGCTTCAGGCCGACTGCTTCGCTGGCGTCTGGGGACACAGCATGCAGCAGCAGGGCGTGCTGGAAACAGGCGATCTGGAAGAGGCCCTGAATGCCGCGCAGGCGATTGGTGACGATCGCTTGCAGCAGCAGAGTCAGGGGCGCGTGGTGCCGGACAGCTTCACCCATGGTACCTCAGAGCAGCGCTACAGCTGGTTTAAGCGTGGCTTCGACAGCGGCAACCCGTCACAGTGTAATACCTTCGGCAAAGCGATGTGATGCTGGGGTTTAAACAGCTGGTTAACCAGCTTCAGCGTATCGGGCACCGCCGGTTGGTGGTGCTTAGCGGCGATGAAGCGTGGACGTTGAGCCAGGCGACCCTACTGCGCGATACGTTACCTGGAGACTGGCTGTGGCTGGAGGAAAACCCCTCCAAGGCTATCAGTGGCCTGCTGGGACGTGAATACCTGCACGCCGTTTTTGACGCGCGTCGCTGGTTTGACGTCTCAGCCTTCGCCGCCCTCAGCGGGACCCTGCGCGCCGGAAGCCTTCTGGTGCTGCTGGTGCCGCCGTTCTCCGTCTGGGCTGACAGGCCAGATGCGGATTCTCTACGCTGGAGCGACAGCGCCGAGCCGATCGCCACCCCGCATTTTGTTCACCATTTTTGCCGTACGCTGGCTGCCGATTCAGATGCCATCGTCTGGCATCAACATCGTCCTCTGTGCCTATCCGTTACGCCGAATTTACCTGCCTGGCAGCCTGCCAGCGGTGAGCCGCAGCGCGAGCAGGCTGAGATCCTCGACGCTCTTCTGACCATGCCTGTGGGCGTGGCCGCCGTGACGGCACCGCGCGGACGCGGAAAGTCCGCCCTGGCGGGCATGTTGCTCAACGGCATTCAGGGTAGCGCTGTAGTGACCGCACCGGCAAAAGGGGCGACGGATGTCATCGCGCGTTTCGCCGGGGAACATTTTCACTTTATGGCCCCGGATGCGCTGCTGGCCTCCACAACAGAAGCTGACTGGCTGATCGTCGATGAGGCAGCCGCCATCCCCGGCCCGCTGCTGGAGAAGCTGGCGTCGCGCTTTCCTCGCGTGTTGCTGACCACCACGGTGCAGGGTTATGAAGGCACGGGCAGAGGATTCGTGCTGAAGTTCTGCGCCCGGTTCAGCGGGCTTCGGCGCTATACCTTATCCACGCCTGTTCGCTGGGCTGTCGGATGTCCCCTTGAGCGCATAGTGGCGAACGCGCTGCTGTTCGACGATGCGCTTATCGATCGCAAACCGGAAGGAGAGGTGTATTTAACGTCGCTGGAGCCTGAGATGTGGGAGAGCGATCCGGCGCGCTGGGCAGGCGTGTATGAGCTACTGTGTGCCGCGCACTACCGGACGTCGCCCCTCGATCTACGCCGGATGATGGACGCCCCAGGCCAGCACTTTGCTGTTGCTCAGGCGGGCGCGGAGATCGCGGGCGCGCTCTGGCTGGTGGAGGAGGGGGGATTACCCTCTGAACTTAGCCGCGCAGTATGGGCGGGCTTTCGTCGGCCGCGTGGAAATCTGGTGGCGCAGTCGCTGGCGGCGCACGGCGGTTCGCCGCTCGCGGCGACGCTGAAAGGCCGACGCGTCAGCCGCATTGCGGTGCATCCCCATCGCCAGCGGGAAGGCATCGGCCAGCGGCTGATCCGCAGCGCCAGAGGTGAAGATTATCTCTCGGTCAGCTTTGGCTATACCGACGAGCTTTGGCGTTTCTGGCGACAGTGCGGTTTTGTGCTGGTGCGAATGGGCAGCCACCGGGAAGCCAGCAGCGGGTGCTATACGGCGATGGCGTTGCTGCCGCTGAGCGAGGCGGGGCATCAGCTCTGCGAACAGGCGCATCAGCGTTTATGTCGTGATATGCGGGTCCTGTCGGCCTGGAATGGCGAAAAGATCCCGGTGACGGATGCATGGGAAGCTACCCTTAATAGTGAAGACTGGCTTGAGCTGGCGGGGTTTGCGTTCGCGCACCGGGCATTTTCGACCTCGGTTGCGGCGCTGACCCGGTTGTTGTTAGCCGTGGACATGCCGCTCCCGGCTCTTCGGGGGAAAATGGAAGGGAATACGCACGATATCGGACGGAAAGCGTTGCTGGCAAAGTTACGCGAAGAAACCGCTCACGCGCTTGAAAGGCTTGATGACTCCCGTAGCCAGCAGCTGAAAGACGACATTCTGCAATGGCAATTTTTTCAATGACTTCTTCAGTAAAGTGGCATGGTCATTACCCCGCAGAGGCGTAAAATCCTGCTTATCAATTAAGGAGATCGCCATGAAACATGACCATTTTGTTGTGCAAAGCCCGGACACACCGGCTAAACAGTTACTGCTTCTGTTTCATGGCGTGGGCGACAATGCCGTCAATATGGGACAGATTGGCAGCTGGTTTGCACCCGTTTTCCCGCAGGCGCTGATCGTCAGCATCGGCGGCGTCGAGCCGTGCGGTCCGGACGGGCGGCAGTGGTTTTCCGTCGAGGGCGTGACGGAGGAGAATCGTCAGGCGCGTATTGATGCCGCTATGCCTGCGTTTATCGACACCGTACGCTACTGGCAGCAGCAGAGCGGCATAGGCGCCGACGCAACGGCGCTCATTGGCTTTTCGCAGGGGTCGATCATGTCGCTGGAGAGCGTGAAAGCGCAGCCGGGGCTGGTGTCCCGCGTGATTGCCTTTAACGGCCGCTTCGCGACGCTACCGCAAAGCGCGACGACGCAGACCACGATCCATCTCATTCACGGGGGGGAAGACCGGGTTATTGAACTTTCGCATGCGGTTGCGGCCCAGGATGCGCTGCTGCGTGAAGGTGGGGATGTTACGCTGGATATCGTGGACGATCTGGGGCATGCCATTGACGATCGCAGCATGCAGTTCGCGCTCGATCATCTGCGCTATACCGTACCGAAGCACTACTTTGATGAAGCGCTCAGCGGCGGTAAGCCGAATGACGATGATATCGTAGAGTTTATTTAAACATTTCCCCTCACCCTAACCCTCTCCCCAAAGGGGAGAGGGAACATAATAGCCCTCGCCCCTCTGGGGAGAGTACAATTACTTCTTCTGGTCCTTCTTCGGCCAGTCGTCTTCATCGTCCCACTTGTCGTTGAAATCACGGTGCGGCGGAAGATCCGGTTTGTTGGCAAGGAACTTTTTGTGGTCAACGCGCTTGAGATCTTTAATCACGTTAAGCAGTACGCCAACCAAAAACACCAACACCAGAATCCACCAGTACTTTGAAAGCCAGTCCATTCGCTAATCCTCTTTAAGCCCCCGTCAGGCGACGAGCTGCTCCATAATACGTTGATACATGCGGGCCAGCAGTTGTAAATCGGCAGCGTTCACGCATTCATTGATTTTGTGAATCGTCGCGTTAACCGGACCCAGTTCGACAACCTGTGCGCCCATGCGGGCGATAAAGCGTCCGTCAGACGTGCCGCCCGTTGTCAGCAGCTGTGGCTTAATTTCATTATAGTGCGCAATGGCGTTCACCACCGCATCCACCAGTTTACCGCGCTGCGTCAGGAACGGCTGGCCAGACAGCCACCAGTCGATGGTATAGCGCAGCTGATATTTCTCGAGTAGCGCAATCACGCGCGCTTTGATCGTCTCGTCGGTCAGTTCGGTGCTGAAGCGGAAGTTAAACTGAACGAAGAGATCGCCAGGAATGACGTTGTTGCTACCGGTGCCAGCCTTAATGTTGGCTATCTGCATGCTGGTTGGCGGGAAAAATTCGTTGCCTTTATCCCATTCAATGCCCACCAGTTCATTCAGCATCGGCGCGGCGCGGTGTACCGGGTTATCCGCCAGGTGCGGATAGGCAACGTGGCCCTGCACGCCATGAATAGTCAAATTACAGGTCAACGAGCCACGGCGGCCATTTTTCACCACATCGCCAACCACTTCGGTGCTGGACGGTTCGCCCACCAGACAGTAGTCCAGACGTTCATTACGCGCCATCAGCGCCTCAACGACCTTCACGGTACCGTTGTGGGCGCTGGCTTCTTCATCGGAGGTAATCAAAAACGCTAGACGGTTTTTATGGTTTGGATGCTGGGCGACGAAACGCTCTGCCGCCACGACCATCGCAGCCAGGGAACCTTTCATGTCCGCAGCGCCGCGTCCGAAAAGCATGCCGTCGCGAATGGTTGGCTCAAAAGGCGGGTTGATCCAGCGGTCTGCGTCGCCTGCGGGAACCACGTCGGTATGTCCGGCAAACGCCAGCGTTTCCCCCTGACCGCGCCATGCCCAGAAGTTCTGCGTATCGCCAAAATCCATGTGCTCCACGGTAAAACCGATGGCACGCAGGCGCTCAATCATTAATGCCTGACAACCTGCGTCGTCCGGGCTAAGAGAAGGACGGCGAATAAGCTGCTGAGTCAGCTCAATGACCGGGCATGACATAGACTACACCTCAACGAATAAATCTGAATAAAGGGTTTCACTGAAACCCAGCAGCATAGGCTGACCTGGCTTGCAGAGCAATGGGCGTTTGATGATTGCCGGCATTTCAAGCATCAGTCTGGCTGCGCTGTCGGCGTCGTTGATCGTGGCCCGGAGAGATTCATCCAGTTTTCGCCAGGTGGTCCCGCGGGTATTTAGCAGCGCTTCCCATCCCAGCTCGTTGATGGCGGAATGGAGAAATGCCGGGTCAAGCCCGTCGGCACGGTAATCGTGGAAGCGATAGTCAATGCTGTGTGCTTCCAGCCAGCGGCGGGCTTTTTTAATCGTGTCGCAATTCTTAATGCCGTACATCACAACCATAGTGAATCCTTTTGTTCTTTTGTGGATTAAATGTTCAATATTTTCGAAGATATATCCTTAAGTGGAATATAACACATTCGGAATTTTTCGTGATTTACAATTCTCCATAATTCAACGAACAACTGTAAGCTGAATAGTCTTTCATCTTTTAAGCATAGTTGTCCATCCTGTTTAAATTACCAATAAACTCAGAGGGAAATTAAAAATGCTGTCATTTTTCCGACTATTTCAAAATATTGCTGTAGGTCACATAAAATTTATCCGGCAACGCTCATAGTGATCCTAAACCTACCAGCACAGCGGGGCTCAATCACAGCAATCGGTTAAAGTGGCTTCACAATGATGATATGTTTTCGTAGAATGCGCATAATAATAAGAGAGGTTGTTATGATTGAACGTGAACTGGGGAACTGGAAAGACTTTATCGAAGGCATGCTTCGTAAATGAATTTCCGGTAAGAAATGCAAGAGCACTTAATAAACTAAAATAACCATAGTGTGAAAGAATCACACAATAAAAAGGCGGCCTGTACAGCCGCCTTTTTTATTTCAACGGGTTATTCCGGCTTTTCCTTCAACGGGAAACGGCGGCGTACCAGCACAAAGAACAGCGGTACGAAATAGAGAGCGAGTATCGTTGCAGAAATCATTCCCCCCATCACGCCTGTCCCTACTGCGTGCTGACTGCTGGAGCCTGCGCCGGAGCTGGTGGCCATCGGCAGGACGCCAAACACAAACGCCAGAGAAGTCATCAGGATCGGGCGCAGGCGCTGACGACAGGCGTGCAGCGTGGCGGCCATCAGTTCGTGACCTTTGGCATTCATCTCATTGGCAAATTCGACGATCAGAATGGCGTTTTTTGCCGACAATCCGATTACGGTGAGGAGTCCGACCTGGAAATAGACATCATTTTCCAGGCCGCGCATCCAGGTTGCCAGCAGCGCGCCGATGACCCCGAGCGGCACCACCAGCATCACCGAGAACGGCACTGACCAGCTTTCATATAGCGCCGCCAGGCAGAGGAATACCACCAGCAGCGAAAGCGCATACAGGGCAGGCGCCTGAGCGCCGGAAAGCCGTTCCTGGTAGGACATCGCCGTCCACTCAAGGCCAAAGCCGGTCGGTAACTGCTGAACCAGTTTTTCCATAATATCCATTGCGGTACCGGTACTGACGCCCGGCGCGGCTTCACCGACAATCTCCAGCGCCGAATAGCCGTTGTAACGCTCCAGACGCGGCGAACCGGTCTCCCAGCGTGACGTTGCGAACGCCGAGAACGGTACCATGCCGCCGGTATTGTTGCGCACATACCAGCGGTTGATATCGTCCGGCAGCATGCGGTATTTCGCGGCAGACTGAACGTAGACCTTCTTCACGCGGCCGCGATCCATAAAGTCATTCACGTAGCTTGAGCCCCACGCCGTTTGCAGGGTGTCGTTGATATCGTCGATGGCGACGCCCAGCGCCTGCGCTTTACGCTGGTCAATATCAACCTGTAACTGAGGGCTGTCATCCAGACCGTTATGCCGAACGCGGGTAAGCTGCGGATCTTTTCCGGCCAGATCCAGAAGTTTATCGCGAGCCGCCATCAACGCGTCATGCCCGGCGCCCGCGTGATCCTGAAGCTCCATATCAAACCCGGCTGAGCTGCCCAGGCCGCTGATGGCGGGCGGGCTGCTGGCGAAAACGCGCGCTTCCTTGATTTTGTTGAACGCTTTGGTTGCACGCTCAATGATGGCAAAGGAGGAGCCGGTATCGCTGTCGCGCTGATCCCAGTCTTTCAGGCGTACAAACATGCGCGCCACGTTCTGCCCGTTACCGCCAGGGCCAGAGCCAACGGTGGAGAAGACGGAAACCACGTTATCTTTCTCCTGGGTATGGAAGTAGTTTTCAACCTTCTGTACCACTTTCAGGGTCTGCTGCTGGGTTGAGCCGCTCGGTAACTGAACGGAGGTGATAAACATGCCGCGATCTTCCAGCGGCAGGAACGAAGTGGGTAGCCGCAGGAATAAGAGGACCATGCCGCCGAGCAGCAGGACATAAACCACCATCCAGCGCACGCTGCGGTGCAGTACTTTGCCCACGCCCGCTTCATAGCGCGCCGCATTGCGGTTGAACATGCGGTTAAACCAGCCGAAGAAGCCTTTTTGACCGTGGTGTTCGCCCTTATGCAGCGGTTTCAGCAGCGTCGCGCACAGGGCAGGGGTAAGGATCATCGCCACCAGTACCGAGAGCACCATCGCAGAGACGATGGTGATCGAAAACTGGCGATAAATCGCGCCTGTGGTGCCGCCAAAAAACGCCATCGGGATAAATACCGCCGACAGCACCATGGCGATACCGACCAGCGCGCCCTGAATCTGTCCCATCGATTTTCGCGTGGCCTCGCGGGGCGAAAGCCCTTCCTCGCTCATAATGCGCTCGACGTTTTCCACCACCACGATGGCATCATCCACCAGCAGGCCGATGGCCAGCACCATGGCGAACATGGTCAGGGTGTTGATGCTGTAACCGAAGGCATACAGCACCGCAAAGGTACCCAGCAGCACCACCGGCACCGCAATGGTGGGGATCAGCGTGGCGCGGAAGTTTTGCAGGAACAGGTACATCACGAGGAACACCAGCGCGATAGCTTCGAGCAGGGTCTTCACCACATCTTCGATGGAGGCTTTTACGAATGAGGTGGTTTCGTAGGCAACTTTGTACTCCAGTCCGTGCGGGAAGTAATGCGACAGTTCATCCAGACGCTCTAACACCCGCTGCGCGGTCGCCATTTCGTTGGCGCCGGAGGCCAGTTTTACCCCCAGTCCGGACGCGGCATTGCCGTTAAAGCGACTCAGGTAGTCATATTTTTCCGCCCCCATTTCCACGGTGGCGACATCCCCCAGACGCACTTCCGAACCGTCCTGATTCACGCGCAGAGTAATATTGCGGAACTGTTCAGGCGTCTGGAGCAGCGACTGAGAGTTGATGGTGGCATTAAGCGCCTGGTTATCCACGGACGGCGTACCGCCGAGCTGCCCCACGGCAATCTGGGCGTTCTGCGATTCGATAGCGTCGGTGACGTCTTTGGCGGTCATCTGCACGCTGTTCAGCTTGTTGGGATCCAGCCAGATACGCATGGAATACTGCGAGCCGTAGGCGTCGATATCACCCACGCCGTTGATACGGCTGAGCGGGTCCTGAATATTACTGGCGACGTAGTCCGCGATGTCCTGCTTATCCATCGAGCCATCGGTTGAAACAAACGCGATGGTCAAAATATTGGTGTCACCGGTTTTACGCACGGTCACCCCCTGGTTCTGCACCGCCTGAGGGAGTTTACGCAGGGCCGATTGCAGCTGGTTTTGCACCTGCTGCACCGCTTCGTCCGGATCCGTGCCCGCCGTAAAGCTCAGGGTTACCGTCGCCTGGCCCGTGGCGCTGCTCTGCGAGGACATGTACATCAGGTTATCAAGACCCGTCATGTTCTGCTCGATAACCTGCGTGACGGTATTTTCCAGCGTCTGTGCCGAGGCGCCAGGGTAGTTCGCCGTGATACGCACGTTGGGGGGCGCGAGGTCAGGGTATTGCTCAACAGGAAGGGACGTAATCGCCAGGACACCCGTCAGACACAACAGGATTGCAAGCACCCAGGCAAAAATGGGGCGATCGATGAAAAAATTCGCCATTAAAGTGTGACCTCGTTTTGCTGCACGTCATTATTGTTTATTGCCCGCCTAACTTTAGCGGTAAGGCCCTGGTCAAACGTGGAGAAATAAAGGAGATAATGTAAATTATCATGCGCTTTTTTCAGCGCGCCTTCTTTCCCGCTATTTTTCAGCCTGCGTCGCAGGCGTCCGGAACGTCACGCTGACCTGTGTACCGCCCTGTGGCGGCTGCGAGAAGCGTAACGTCCCGCCGAGCCGTCCCGCGCGTTCGCGCATGATATTCAGCCCGTAATGCCCCGGCGGTTCACTGGCGTCGCCGATACCAATACCGTTGTCGCGGATCGTAACCGTGTGTGTGCCGTCCGCGGTGGTGACGCAGCTGACCACAATCTCGCTGGCGTCGGCATGTTTAATCGCATTCAGTACCGCCTCTCGTACAATCTGCAAGAGGTGTACCTGTTTTTGCGCGTCCAACGCCAGCGACGAGAGACGGCAGTCGAGCACCAGCTTCGCGCTGGTCTGGCTTTGCAACCCGTCGAGAGATTCCTGTAGCGCGGCAGGAAGATTGGCGTGATTGAGCGTCAGGCGGAAGGTAGTGAGCAGCTCGCGAAGCTGATGCCAGGCGTTATTCAGCTCGCGGGAGAAGTCCGTAATGATGCTCTGCGCCGGGGCATTGTCGCCCGGCACGGCATGCTTCAGCAGCGTAAGCTGAATACGCAAATAGGAGAGCACCTGCGCCAAAGAATCATGCAGCTCGCGCGCGATGGTGGCGCGCTCCTCCATCAGCAGCAGCTGCTGATAATGTTTCTGCGCCTGGTTGAAATAGAGCCCCCGGCCCAGCATCGTCGCCACGCTTTCCATTAGCGGCAGGGGAACATCGCCCGTTGTGCTCTGCCAGCGCAATTCACCGTACAGGGTGTCCTGCATTAACACCGGTAAATTGTACATTTTCTCGACAGTTGATTCCTGGCCTTCGCACAGCTGCCAGTCGTCACTGGTGCGCAATTGCAGGTAATTCATCTGCGTATAGTCATACACAATCTGCAAAATGTGCCGGAAGCAGTGGCTGTCTATCTGCCCGGTATTCAATGCCTGTGAACATTTGAACAGCATTTCGAGCTGCTGATGCGCTTCGTTCAGGTGGCGGGTTTTTTCGGCAACGGAGTGCTCAAGGGAACGATACAGGGTGTGCAATTCCGCCGACATGTGGTTGAAGGCGTGGGAAAGCTGGCCCAGCTCGTTGGGCAGCGCGGTATCCGGCGCGGGAGTGTCGAATTGTCCCTGTTCGATACGCTCGCTCGCCGCGACCAGATTATTCAGCGGCAGTACAACCTGACGTCGGATGCGCCGCAGGGTGAAGACCGCCAGCAGCAAAATGCCCAGCCCGCCCGTCAGCGACATGAAAATTACCAGCTGAATTTTATGTTCAGTGTAGTACTGAAGCGCCAGCACAAAGGCATCTATCCTGCCCACAAAATCCTCAATGTGGTTCTGATACCACCCGGTATCGCCGCTGGCGATGCGTTTGTCCATCTCCTGCCAGCCAAGGTGAAGCTGCTGGTATCGCTGTTTGACGTCCTCTGGCACATACCAGCGGTTTAGCTTCTGCAACGCAGGCGCGCTCAGGGTTTTCTGCCAGACCGCGCGGTGCTCCGCCAGCGACGGGCTGGTGCGCTGCATTTCGTAGCCCAGGCGGTAGCTCTGCATACGCAGTGAACCGGCGATGTTAATCGCCTCGGCGTCGCGCTGGCTGCTGGCGAGTGTGACCAGCGCAATGGTGCTGATCAGAACGGACAATACAATCATCGAAAAGAAAGCCCGAGCCAGGCTTCCCGATACGGGGCGTTTAACAGTCACTCATCAGCTTCCTGAATTAAATTGATCTGCCACAGGTTCACTGGAAATAGTTCGGCTTCCTGGGCATTTGAACATTGCGTCGTCCTGCCGCTGTGGGTAAATACGATAACAATAGAAAGAATAAGGTTATTGAACCAAAAACAGGTGTTGTTATGAATCGTTTTATTATGGCCAACGCTCAGCAGTGTATCGGCTGTCGCGCCTGCGAAGTCGCCTGTGTAATGGCGCACAATGGGGAACAGCACGTGCTAAGCGAGCGCCATTTTCATCCCCGCATTACGGTCCTCACTTCTGGCTCCCAAAAAAGCCCCGTGACCTGCCACCACTGTGAAAATGCGCCCTGTGCGCAAAGCTGCCCGAACGGGGCGATCACGCAACACAGCGACAGCGTACAGGTCAATCAACAAAAATGCATTGGCTGTAAAGCCTGCGTCGTGGCTTGTCCGTTTGGCACGATGGACATGCTGGTCACCCCGCTGGAAAACGGTAGCGTAAAAGCCTCGGCGCACAAATGCGACCTCTGTCTGGGAAGGTCGCAAGGACCGGCCTGCGCGGAAAACTGCCCGGCGGAGGTGCTCACGCTGGCTACCCCGGCCGTGCTGGGTAACCTGGTTAAACAGCGCCGACAGCGCAGCGCAAGGCTGAACGCGCTGCCGTGGCACAGCGAGGCGATTCAGCCAGGACTTTCGCAAACCAAACGGCAGCAGATGCAAAACACTCCAGAACGCGGCGAGCCGGATAAGCTCAGCCCTGAAGCGCGCGCTTGCCATTTTAACGAAATTTACCTGCCTTTTCGCCCGGAACAGGCGCAGCGCGAAGCATCTCGCTGCCTGAAATGTGGTGAGCACAGCATTTGCGAGTGGACCTGTCCACTGCATAACCACATTCCGCAGTGGATTGAGCGCGTCAGGGCGGGAGATATTACCGGTGCGGCTGAGCTTTCTCACCAGACTAACTGTTTACCGGAAATTACCGGCCGCGTCTGTCCACAGGATCGATTGTGTGAAGGCGCCTGCACCCTGCGGGATGTGTCAGGGGCGGTGACCATCGGTAATATTGAACGGTTTATCTCGGATCGGGCGCTGGCGATGGGCTGGACGCCGGACGTCAGCCACGTTAAGCCGGTCGGTAAGCGCGTCGCCATCATCGGTGCCGGTCCGGCAGGGCTGGCCTGCGCCGACGTGCTGGTGCGCAGCGGCGTCGGCGTGACGGTCTACGATCGCCATCCGGAAATAGGCGGATTGCTGACCTTTGGTATTCCGGCCTTCAAGCTGGATAAATCCCTGTTAGCGCGGCGCAGAGAGATATTCAGCGCGATGGGCATCCGCTTCGTGCTGAACTGCGAGGTGGGAAAAGACGTGTCGATGGCTCAACTGCAAAACGACTACGATGCCCTGTTCATTGGCGTAGGGACCTATCGTTCGATGAAAGCGGGTATCCCTCACGAAGACGCACCGGGCGTGTACGACGCGCTGCCTTTTTTAGTGGCGAACACGCGAAACGTGATGGGTCTTGAGCCTGCCGCAGACGAGCCGTTTATCGACACGCAGGGTTTAAACGTGGTGGTGCTGGGTGGGGGGGATACGGCGATGGACTGCGTGCGCACCGCGCTGCGACATGGCGCGGCGAAAGTAACCTGCGCCTATCGGCGGGACGAGGCTAACATGCCCGGCTCAAAGAAAGAGGTCAAAAACGCGAAAGAAGAGGGCGCGGCGTTTGAATTTAATGTTCAGCCGGTTGAGCTCACGCTGGATACCGGCGGGAAGGTCAACGGTGTCCGGATGCTGCGCACCCGTCTGGGCGAGCCGGATGCGCAGGGGCGGCGGCGTCCTGTCCCGGTGGCGGGCAGCGAGTTTGTCATGCCTGCGGATGCGGTGATCATGGCGTTTGGTTTTAATCCGCACGCCATGCCGTGGCTTCAGGCGCAGGGCGTCGACACCGACGACTGGGGGCGTATCAGGGCCTCTGTGGAGAGCCGTTATCGCTACCAGACCTCCAATCCGCAGATTTTCGCCGGCGGTGATGCGGTACGCGGTGCGGATCTGGTGGTCACGGCCATGGCAGAAGGTCGCCACGCCGCGCAGGGGATCTTGGACTGGCTTGGCGTGCCGCCGCGGAATATGCAGTAATGCATACGGGCGACAAAGCGGGCATCACGGCGTAGTATAAACAGACTCATTTTGCCGTGGAGCCCGTATGTCCCTGAACATTACCGTTATTAAAGACAAAATCCTTTCTGAAAATTACTTTGTCCTGCGTAACATCACTTACGATCTCACCCGTAAGAACGGGGATATCATTCGCCATAAACGTGAAGTCTACGACCGGGGCAATGGTGCGACGATTCTGCTGTATAACCGAGAAAAGCAAAGCGTGGTGCTGATTCGCCAGTTTCGCATCGCGACATGGGTCAATGGCAACGCGGATGGACGTCTGATTGAATCCTGTGCAGGTCTGCTTGATGACGATGAGCCGGAAGTGTGTATCCGCAAAGAGGCCATTGAGGAGACGGGCTTTGAAGTGGGGGCGGTGCAGAAAGTCTTTGAGCTGTTTATGTCCCCTGGCGGGGTCACCGAGCTGGTTCACTTCTTCGTTGCGGAATATACCGATGCCCAGCGCACTCACCGGGGCGGCGGCGTGGACGATGAAGACATTGAAGTGCTGGAAATGCCTTTCGCTCAGGCTGTCAACATGGTGAAAAGCGGCGAGATCCGCGACGGTAAAGCGGTGATCCTGTTGCAGTATCTGCAAACCAGCGGGCTGATGAATGCTGCGGCGGAAGCGCAATAAGTTGCATTTCAGATAAATCTATCCGATAAATCCGATTGAGCCAGCCCGCCCAGGGCACGAAGATACGCCCCAGATTGACCTATTCGTTTCCGGGGCTGTGCCGTTCATGCGCTACTGCGTTTTTCTTCTCTTCTTCATCTGCGTGCTTCCCGCGCCTCGGGTGTGGGCTGCGCCTGCGCAGCAGTCTTTTTCAGACTGGCAGGTGACCTGCAATAACCAGAACTTCTGCGTAGCGCGCAACACCGGCGAGCATCGCGGGCTGGTCATGACGCTGAGCCGCAGTGCGGGGGCAAAAACGGACGCCAGCCTGCGTATCGATCTCGGCGGTCTTTCGGCGCCTCCGGTCAAAGAGCCTGATATCGCCCCGCGCCTGCTGCTCGACAATGTGCCGCTTAAACTCACCTCGCAACACTGGCAGTTAACCCCCTGGCATCTTAAAACAGACGATACGGGCACCATTACCACGTTTCTGAAAACCATTCAGGAAGGGCAGGCGATGACCCTGCGCGGGGGAAGGCAGACGATCTCCCTGGCCGGTCTAAAAGCCGCGCTGCTGTTTATCGACGCCCAGCAAAAACGCGTCGGAAGTGAAACGGCATGGATTAAAAAAGGGGATAGTCCACCGCTGAGCGTGCCACCTGCGCCGGCTTTGAAAAAGGTGGCCGTGGTGAACCCGACGCCAACGCCACTGACGCATAACGAACTCAACGATCTTCTGGATTACGGTACCTGGCGCATGAACCACAGCCAGTGCTCTCTCGATCCGAACCGGCGCGAGGTGCGCGTAACCGCCTTGACCGATGACAAAGCGCTGATGATCATCAGCTGTGAAGCGGGGGCATACAACACCGTCGATCTGGCGTGGCTGGTGTCGCGTAAAAAACCGTTTGCGGCCAGGAGCGTGAGATTGCGTCTGCCGTTTACCCCTTCCAGCCAGAGTAGCGACATGGAGCTGATGAATGCCAGCTTCGATGAAAAAACGCGCGAGCTGACCACGCTGGCATTGGGACGCGGGATTGGCGACTGTGGGATCCAGACCCGGTGGCGTTTTAACGGCCAGCGCTTCCGCCTGGTGCGCTACGCGGAAGAGCCAAGCTGTGATAACTGGAATGGGCCAGATGCCTGGCCCACGCTGTGGATCACACGCTAGTTTTGCCGGGTACCCGGCCTACAAAACCACGAACCGCAGGCGCGGTAAGGCGTAGCCGCCACCGGCCATGAGGGCATCACCGATCGCGCTTACGGAAAAAGTCGTTATACAGCATATACAAATGCGCCGCGCTCCAGGAGAAGTTAGGTGCGCCCTGCTGTGCTCCGGTCAGGGGGTTATAGTTCTCCTGAATCGGGCCGTCCGAGGTTAACCCTTTCGCATGCTTAAAGAAGGTTTCGGCCAGGGTTTGTGCCTGCTCACGATAGCCGTAACGTTCCATGCCTTTTAGTCCAAACCAGAACTGATCGACCCAGACCCGGCCGCGCCAATATATGTCTGCGCCGAACGCCGGGTTTGTCAGCGCGGCGGTGCCGAGCGGTACCCAGGTATTGAACTCCTTCGGATCCAGCATCACCTTGACCACGGCATCCGCATGTTGCTGCGTCGCGGCACCGTTAAACAGCGGAGACCAGCCTTCCGGCCCTTTACCGCGCTCGACGATAGGTTTGCCCGCACAGCCGTTCGCCAGCGGCTTATCCTCGATGCGAATATCATAGTAAAACCCGCTTTTCGCATCGAACATGCAGGTGTTGATATAGGTTGCGAGCTTATCTGCCAGCTGGCGATAGTGGCTGGCCTCCTGCTCTTTGCCCAGCAGACTCGCCATCTGCGCCAGATAGTGATTGTCGCTGTACAGATAGCTTGCCTGGTCAACGGACTCCTGTAATAAGGAATACCCTAACAGATCGCCTTTTTTACTCCTGTTTTCGGCAAATTTAACCGTCCAGTCGCTGCGTTTCCCGCCGTTTTCAACGTACTTATCCAGCTGCGCTTTATCGATAAACCCGAATACGGCGGCATCATCGCGCCCGGACTCCCACGAGGCGGCCACCTGCGCGGGGATCTCCAGGCTGTCGTACTGGCCGTTATCGATTATCCGCGCGTAGTTATTCAGGCCGGAAAGCGACTCTTCTTTATTACCTTTTTTCACCGTGAACAGCATCTCGCCGGTAGCGGTGTTATGGGCTTTATCACGCGTCGCACCGTACTCCGGCACGCCGTTGCCGTTATGATCGCGGTTACGCAGCCACCAGTCGTGATAGGCAACCAGTTTTGGATACATCTCGGCAAGCCAGGCTTTATCTTGCGTGGTGTTATACACCTCCATCACCGACCATGCCGCCAGGCTCGGCTTGGTGTTACGCTCGTTCCAGTTACCGCCGTCGCCGCCTCGTTCCGGGCTAAGGTTCCAGGCGATTAAATCCGGCACAAATCCGGCATCCTGCGGGCGCACCGGATCGTCGGGTTTGATCTGCCAGGAGAAGACCGCGCGGATGTTCTCTTTGGCGATCTCCGGGTTAAAATGCGCCATGGCAAATGCCTGTTTCCAGGTGTCCCACGGCCAGGTCTGGTTGCCGGAGAACCAGCGTCCGGTTACGGAGGGCGTCACCGTGTTAAAACGCACCGCGCCGCCTGGCGAACGCCAGTTACCGTTCAACGTCTCGATGGCTTTCACCGCCACGCGCGTTTGTTCTGGAGTCGCGTGCGGGTTGGTTAACCCTTTTTGTAAATACCTCTCCCAGCGCGCCTGCGAGGCGGCCATAAAGTAGGCCGGACGCGCCAGAATGTCGCGGATCTGCGGCTGTTCACGCGCGACGTCATCGGCGTTCAGCAGATGGGAGTAGGTAGTGTACAGCGTGGTGCTGCCGGAAATCTGTGCCCGGCTGGTAAAGCGATGTCCGTCAACGGTGGTCTCGGCAGGAAGAGATCGGTGTAACTGATATTCGGAACTGCCGGAGGTGAGCAGATCCCAGGTCGAGCGTACCTTGCCGAAGGTCACCTTCAGGCCGTCGCGCGTGGCTACAATCTTACGCTGATAATCAGGATATGCGCTGTCGATAGTCTTATTCGAACGCGGCTTGCCCTCTTTGGCCTCCAGTTTTTCCAGCAGCTCGCCATCCCACACCAGCTCCAGCGGCGTTTTGCTGGTAATACGGGTTTCAAGCAGCGAAGTACGCGCAGAAGCAAAGCGCAGCGTCATCTCGATCTGAATATCCCTGGCGCTCAGTTTCTGCACCAACGCGCCAGGGAGGCTGTAGGCTTTAAGGGTGAAATCCACTTTTTTGCCGTTCTGGTACACGGACAGGCGATCAAAATTCGTCGCCATAAAGTTGATGTACTCTTCGGTGAGCAGCGCTACGCCGGGAAATCCGCCCTGGGTCTGCGGCCCGTCCGGCAGCAAATGCCCATGCCAGGCACCCATATCAAAAAAGGGATTAAACCGCTGGTGGTCGTCGTAGTCGAAATCCTGCATGAAGAGCGGCGCGCCGGTACGGTTGATGACGTTTTTGAAGTCAGTTGCGGTGGCGGCGTGAGCCGAAAAACTGAGCGCCAGCGCGCAGGCCAGCGGCGTGAGGACGTATTTCATGGTGGTCGATCCTTTTTACCAGTAGAAGTATTGCATCAGGAAGACCCGATCGCTCGGGTCGCCGGAGGCATTTTTCATATAGAAGCGGCTGTCGGCAGCGGTGGCAAAATGCCCGCCGCCGTACTCGTACCAGATCCCGAACTGCATAAACGAGGTTGTTTCTTCAGCCGCATCGTCCGGACGATGTTTCGCGTAGCTGTAAGCAGTGGAGAGATAAACGCCTTTCAGGGCTTCCACCATGGCGCTGACCATAAATCCGCTCTCCGTGCCGGAGATGTTCTGTCCGTTTGCCCGTCCGGTGTGATGCCAGGCGCGTGCCGCCAGGTTGGGTGTTAAAACGCCTGTTAAGAAGAGCTGGCCGGTGCCGTCGGTAATTTCAAGACCGTTCATCCAGGTGACATCTTTCATGATGTCGTACTGAATATAGCCATTCGCCATTGCCGGATAGGTATATTTGTCGTCATAACGATCGTATTTGCCGAAGTGCAGCCAGGCCTTGCTTTCGTCATGGTGACCCGCTGGCGTGGCGGTGACGCTATAGCGCAGGTTGCCGGAGAGGTTTTGCACCTTTAGTGCGTACATGATGTCGCGGGTGTTGGGGATCACATAACCCAGATCCGGCGTAAAATCGCCCCACCATTGCAGGTCATCGAGAGATGAGTCCTGGCGCAGGCTGAGCATGATCTCGGTGCTGTTATCGGTTTTGTAACCGCCGTAGAAGCGGTTAATCCCACCTTCAAACCCGCCCCAGCTGTGATCGGGCACCCAGGCGTTGCCCTGATGATCCGCCTGTACGGTCCAGCCTTCGCCGTAAATCAGGCCGAACCAGTTCCCCTGTTTTATCTCCAGACCGCCCTCAATATAGGTGCCGTCGCTGTATTTATGTTTATCCTGACCTTCTAAATCCATATACCCACCGACGCCCATCTCGCCATAAAAACGAAATGACGAGGAGGCTATTGTCGGTGTTTTGGTGTCGTCATGTTCAGCGGGCCGGGCATCTTCTGCGGCAATAGCAGGGCAGTAGAAAGAGAGGGCAGCGAGTGCCCACAATGTTTTTTGTTTAATTTTCATAAACTCATCCCAATGAGATAAAATCCATGCCTTTTATTTCAGTTAATATTCGAGGCAGGTGATGCTTCAATTTGTTGTTGTTCTTTTGATAATCCCTTTACGTATTTGCTGTATTTCCACCAGGCAAATCCGAGGAATAAAACAATGCCACCAACGTTATAGAAAATAATCGTCAGAATATTGGCACCGGTAGGGAAAGTGGATGCCACAAAACCGATGGCGAAAATAACAATCAGCATCGACACTATGGTTATACCCGTGGTTCGTGAACCCATCCTGAAATCGCGCGGCAGGTGATCGAGCTTACGACGCAGGTTGAGGTAGGCCAGCATAATAAACAGCGGCGGTAACATTGAGGCTGCGGCTGTCATGTTGATGACGGTGTTCATCAGCTCCTGCGCGGTACTGGAGCCCATGGACGGGATAATCATCAGCGGGATCACAATCAAATACTGGATCCAGGCCGCGCGCGCCGGTACGCCGTTTTCGTTCAGCGCCACGGTTTTCGGACCAAAAATGCCGGTCGGGATCTCCGAGAAAAAGATTTTGACCGGCGTCGCCGTCCACATCAGCAGGGAGCCGAACATGGCGGTAAAGGAAACCAGACCGACGAAGCGGTTCATCAGCACTTCCGGCAGGCCAAACCACACCGCCAGACCGTGGAACACCTGCACCGAACCCCCGGTAAACTTCAACGCTTTGCTGCTGATAAAGACGTTGATCAGTACCGAGGAGATGGAGTACAGCACGCCGATAAAGATCCCCGCCAGGATGATCACTTTAACGAAAGATTTCGAACCGCCTTTCACATCGTTTACGTACACCGCGACGGATTCCGCGCCCCCGGCAGCCATAAATATCCAGGTGGTAATGCCGAGGAATGCCCAGTTAAAATGCGGGATCATCGCGTCGACGGTAATCGGATCAGCGGGCTGCACCCCACCCATTAGCGCCGCGCCCGCCAGCAGAATGTAAGAGAGCGTCAGCAGCAGCATCAGCGTGGAGGTTACGGACGTAATTGGCCCCAGCATCTTCGCCCCGTTGGTGGAGACCCACGTTGAGAAGGCGAACAGCACCATGCTTAGCACCGTTGTGGCAAATGGTGTGAGAATGTACTCATAGCCAAGAAAGGCATAAGAGGCATAGGCAATGACGCGCGGTAATAATGAGGTGAAGAAAAATAAATTCACGAACCAGTATGTATAAGCGGTAATAAATGCCCAGCGCCCGCCGAGTGAACTTTTTACCCAGGCATAAACTCCAGCTTCTGAGTTTTTATTCAACGAGACAAACTCAGCGATAATTAAGCAGAACGGGATAAAATAGAACAGGGTTGCTAAAAAGAACATCGGCGCGGAGGCAAGACCGAGTTCGATATTATTATTGATCACGTTGTTAAAACTAAACACGGCGGCAAAGGTCAGCGACAGCAGGCCGAATTTGCCGATGGTATTGCGTTTGGTGGTTTCAGACATAACGTTTCTCCGGGTAAGAGGCTAGCGGTGCTTCATTGGCACCGCTCGTTTTTTTATTTGTTATGGAAATAACCGTCTTCGATGGTCACATTGAGAATGACTTTTTTGACCGGCTCCTCGCTGATAAAGCGATACGCCTCATGGTTCTCACAAATTACGATCTGCCCCTCGCGCACCTGTTCGGTGGTACCCACGCCTTTCAGGTATTCTCGGTCGGTCTCATCGCGGTAGCACTCCACTGTCTGAAGCGCATCTTTGGCGGCATATTCAATTTTTTGCGCGCCCTGAAGGTAGTAATGCACCTCGAAATAGCGGCGATGCCCGACAAACAGCGCGTCGGTGCTGGCATCATTGGTCACACGGTAGGCCAGCGAATCGCCAATCGAATGGGCTACGCCGGGCAAGATATTATCGATATTGTTAATGGCTTCGGAGCAGCGCTGCCATTTGCGACCCGTGCGGTAATGCTGTTTAAACTGTTCCAGGCTCTCAAGAACGATCATTTGTCTGCCTCGCTGTGCAAATCTATGGAGAAGAAACCGGTGCCGAATTGCTGGCGTGCCAGCGCCATCGAGGCGATGCGGCCGCCATTGAGCGGGAGCAGTGTGAAGCCGTAGCGGAACGGCCTGAACCAGACGCGCCAGCTCTCAAGTACCTCGCTTCCCCAGGAATTGGAGCCTAAGCCCAGCACCTGCTGGTCAAGATTAAGCGTGATGTCATCGCAGCGGCGCAGTTCGTTGCAGTGCTGTGCGGCGTGAATGTTCTCAGCCGTGTAGTGCCAGGCGCTGAAGTGGAGAGGCTGTTGCGGTACGACCAGCACGCCGCTGCCATGCCGATCCGCGAGGGAGGCCCAGCGCACCTGCTGACGGTTGCCGTTGTTTTGCGGGAACGGATAATTTTCAAACATCTTATCAACCGTGGTGTGCCACAGGTCGATGGTGCTGGCCTGCTGGCTGTCCGGATAGTTTTCACCCGGCCCTCGCCCGTAGTAGCTCACCTGATCGAACCCGCCGTTGATGCCAAGCGTAAAGCCGATGCACGGAATGATGTGCGGGTATTCGCCGTAGCGCTCACCAGATAGCTCAACGTTGATTTGCCCGTCGGCGGCGATGCGCCAGCGATAGGTACAGCGCATGCCAAAATCAAACACTGGCGGGGCAATCAGGGTACGGGTGGTGACGATGACCGCATCGTCATGCTGCTCAACCTCGAAACCGCGCAGGTGTTCCTGCATGATCTGGAAATGATACGGCTGCCACAGCCCTTCATACTCCTGCTTATGGTTATCAATCATGGGCTTGAAGAAGTTAATCTTCGGCTCACGGGTAAGGTATTCCTCACCGTTCACCTGCCAGGCGCTGAGTTTTCCCGATACTTTAGAGAAGCTCGCGCGGAAGTTATGCCCGGTCACGGTGCAGCTCAGGCGATCTTCCTCCAGACGCAGCGGAGTGGCACTGGTGTTGATAAACGGTGTCGGGCGTGCCGTGCGGCCTTTTAACGGGAACTGATACACCGCGATCTCGTGCCCGACCTCGCTGTAGCGCGTGGGACTGTTTTTGATAATACGTACAGTCAGGAACGCTTCGCGCTCGTCCAGTTCCGGCACGTGCAGGCTGACGCAGCGGGAACTGTTGGGGGCCAACCCGGTGATGTTCAGTGGCGCGCAGTGCAGCGTTTCGCCTTCCGCACGCACCTCCGTGAGCAGGGTGTAATCGTCCAGGCTGGTGAACCATAAGCGGTTATCAACGTTCAGCTCACCGTTTTGCCAGCGCAGTTTGACCGGGGCGATCGCCTGCTTGTACTCACGCAAACCTGGCCCGGGGGTTTGATCGGCGTAGATCAGCCCGTCGAGGCAGAAGTTGTAATTATTGGGGTAATCACCGAAGTCGCCGCCATAGGCGTACCAGATGTTGCCGCTGGCGTCTGTTTTCTGAATACCGTGGTCGCACCACTCCCAGACATA
The DNA here is from genome assembly GCF_011078175.1 of Enterobacter cloacae. GTDB lineage: Bacteria > Pseudomonadota > Gammaproteobacteria > Enterobacterales > Enterobacteriaceae > Enterobacter > Enterobacter cloacae_Q. The sequence goes on along the minus strand of NZ_JAALCJ010000005.1, from coordinate 261,562 downwards.
ATGTCCCTGAATGCAGTCGTGGCGATCGAACACGTTCTGATACTCGGTCAACCCGCCGGGACCGTTGCCCATCGCATGGGCGTATTCGCAGATAATGCGCGGTTTGGCGTGCGGGTACTCGCCAAACAGATTCATCAGCGGTACGCGGGTATACATGGTGGAGATAATATCCACCACCTCGGCGTCGCGATCTTCTTCGTAGTGAAGCAGGCGAGTATCATCCAGCGCTTTTGCCGCACGGGCCATCGCGCGGATGTTACAGCCGTAGCCGGACTCGTTTCCGAGCGACCAGATGATGATCGACGGATGATTTTTCTGCGCGTGAATATGGCGTTCGATACGCTCAACGTAGACCGGCTCCCACACCGGATCGTCCGTAATGCGGCTCAGGTCGCCGACGTTGGCGAAGCCGTGAGATTCCACATCCGTTTCAGCCATCACAAACAGGCCGTACAGGTCGCAAAGTTCGTAAAAGCGCGGGTCGTTCGGGTAGTGGGCGGTACGTACCGAGTTGATATTGTGCTGCTTCATCAGGATCAGGTCGCGCTCCACGCGATCCATCCCCACCGCGCGGCCCCTCAGATGATCGTTGTCATGACGGTTGACGCCGTGCAGCTTCAGATAACGGTTGTTAACGTAGAACAGGCCGTCTTTCACCTTGATATCCCGAAACCCGATGCGCTGCGGGATGATTTCCAGCGTCTGGCCATGGTTATCTTTTAAAGTCATGACCAGATGATAAAGATCCGGCGATTCAGCGGACCACTGGCGGGGTTGCCTCACCTCAATGCTGAAGGCGGTTTCCGCACGCTCGCTGACGGTCAGGTTGTCGGTTGTTCCCTGGTGCAGCACTGTCTCGCCGTCGTACAGGGTATAATCCAGTTGCACACAGCCAGGGCGTGCAGCAAGATTTTCCAGCTCAAGCTGACAGAAGAGGGTGGCGTCCCGGTATGCCTCGTCGAAGGTGGTTTTAACCGTGAAATCGCGGACATGCGTGAGTGATTTTCCCAGCAGGTAGACGTCGCGGAATATCCCCGCCGTCCACCACATGTCCTGATCCTCAATGTAGGTGGAATCTGCCCACTGCATAACCCGCACGCACAGCAGGTTTTGCCCGCTGTGTACCGCATCGCTGATATCAAACTCGGCAGACAGTCGGCTGCCTTTGCTAAAGCCTATATAGCGGCCATTCACGTAGACTTCGAAATAGGTTTCGACGCCGTCAAACTTGATAAGGGTCTGTTTATCTTGCCAGCTGTCAGAAAGCGTAAACCAGCGCTGGTATGCCCCGGTCGGGTTGTCTGACGGCACCCATGGTACGTCCACCGGGAAAGGAAAGCCTTCGTCGGTGTACTGCAACTGACCGTGACCTTCCATCTGCCACATGCCCGGCACGGTAATATCGCCCCAGTCGGCCATGTATTCTGAGGTAAAGTTTTCCGGGACAAGCAGCGGGTTCGTGAAGAAGCGAAAGTTCCACTTTCCGCTTAGCGACAGAAAGTGGCTGCTGGCTTCACGCGCAAATGTGCGCGCCCGGGATACGGTGTCATAAGAGAAGAAGTACGCACGCGGCGGGAGCCGGTTTTCATGCGTGAGTTGAATATTTTCCCAGCGATTCATGTGATCTCCCTGTAGGGGTAAAACATCATTGCTGGAGATTTTAGTAAATATTTTACTAAATAAAATCAGTAAAACCGATTTGCTTTAACTCGATCACGAAATTAAAAAAGCCGGGCGTGCCCGGCGGGAGAGTTAACAGGTGGAATTCAGCGGGTGGTGCCGCGCAGCTTCAGTACGCTCGGGACGAAGACCTGAAGCGGTAGCGCGCGGCCATCGCGGGCCTTTTCCAGCAGCAGATTAACGCCCTGGCTGCCCATCATTTCAGAGTGGATGCGCACGGTGGAAAGAGGCGGGAAGGTAAAGCGGGCGGTTGGAATGTCGTTCACGCTGATCAGTGAAATATCTTCCGGGATCGCCAGCCCTTTTTCGTGGATGGCGCGTAACACCCCGATGGCGATGGAATCAGAGGCCACGAACAAGGCGGAAGGCCAGCACTGTTGTGCCAGCATGGTTTTTGCCAGTTCATAACCGGACGAGCTGGAAAAACCGCCGCGCCAGATGTCCTGTTCCGACACCACCCCTTTCAGGAGCCCGTACTCCACGAAGGCGGCTTCCCGAATATCCGCCTTGCCTGGCTCATCTTCGCCGCCGATAAAGCCAATCCGCTTAACTCCCTGAGCAATAAAGAAATCCACGATCTGCTTGCTGATGCGCGAAAGGTCAATATCGACAGAATCGTACTCGCTGCCCGGTTCGTGAAAGTCGATAAAACAGACGTTGTCGGTCAACGACATTGCCGCACGTCGAAGCGCAGGGGAGGGTTTGCCTACAATCAACACCCCGGTGAGCTTTTTCAGCTCCGGCAGGGTGGCGTTGGCGTAGCAGTTATTCAGTTCGACACCCAGTTTTTCGCACTGCGTCTCAATGCCGTGGCGAATGGCAAGATAGTAAGGGTCGTTGATCTCCAGTTCCTGCTGGTAGCTGTAGAGCGCCAGAATATGTTGCTGACCGGCAGCGACAGACTGCATTTTACGGGAGGTCGTGCTTTTGTATTCCAGCTTCTCGGCAATCTCCAGAATGCGGTGTTTCGTCTCTTCTTTCACATTCAGCGTCGGGTCATCGTTTAAAACCCGGGATACCGTTGCCAGCGAGACGCCAGCTTCCGTCGCGATGTCTTTCAGCGTTGCCATGTTTGTCCTTATTCCCCACGAGATAGCTTATTGTAAAGGATGCGTTCGGACATGCATTAATTTTTAGTAAATAACATCCCTGTTGCCCTCGCCACTTACCGTGCTAGTATTTAGTAAAATTTTACCAAGGAGGCAAAAAGTGGAAACGGTAGCGTACGATGATTTTGCAAAGCTCGAGATCCGCGTGGGAAAGATTGTGGACGTTAAACGTCACGCCAATGCGGACAAGCTCTATATTGCGCAGATAGAGGTGGGAGGCAGAATTCTGCAAACCGTTACCAGCCTGGTGCCGTATTACCGGGAAGAGGAGCTGATGGGCAAAACGGTGGTGGTGTTGTGTAACCTGGCAAAGGCTAAAATGCGCGGTGAAACGTCTGAATGCATGTTGCTCTGCGCGGAAACCGATGACGCCCAAGAAAGTGTGTTATTAACGCCGGAGCGGGTGATGGCGGCAGGGGTAAGAGTGGTGTGAAAAAGCCGGGTGGCGGCTACGCCTTACCCGGCCTACAAAGCCTCGAACCGCAGGCCGGGTAAGCGACAGCGCCTCCCGGCAAAAGCACTACAGCACGCTAAGCGCCTTCTCCACTACGTTCTCAACGGTAAAGCCGAAATATGGGAACAGCTTGTCAGCCGGGGCGGATTCACCGTAACCATGCATCCCGACAATTGCCCCTTTCAGACCCACATATTTGTACCAGTAGTCGGCAATGCCAGCTTCAACCGCCACGCGCGCCGCGACGTTTGAAGGCAGCACCGATTCGCGGTATGCCTCATCCTGGGCATCAAAGATATCCGTTGAAGGCAGAGAAACCACGCGCACCGCATGACCCTCGGCGGTCAGTTTCTCCGCCGCTTTTACCGTGATTTCCACCTCGGAACCGGTGGCAATCAGGATCACGTCCGGCTTGCCGCCGCTGTCTTTCAGAATGTATCCGCCGCGGGCAATATTTTTCACCTGCTCCGGCGTGCGTTCGATCTGCGCCAGGTTCTGGCGCGACAGGATCAGCGCCGTGGGGCCGTTATGACGCTCTACGGCCAGCTTCCAGCCCACTGCCGCTTCAACCTGATCGCACGGACGCCAGGTGCTGAAGTTTGGCGTTAAGCGCAGGCTCGCCAGCTGCTCTACCGCCTGGTGCGTCGGCCCATCTTCACCCAGCCCGATAGAGTCGTGGGTATATACCATGATTTGCCGTGCCTTCATCAGGGCTGCCATACGCGCCGCGTTACGGGCATATTCGACAAACATCAGGAAGGTGGCGGTGTACGGCACGAAGCCACCGTGATGGGCAATGCCGTTAGCAATGGCGGTCATCCCGAACTCGCGCACGCCGTAGTGGATGTAGTTCCCCGCGATGTCCTCCTTCAGGGATTTAGAGCCGGACCAGATGGTGAGGTTACTTGGCGCCAGATCCGCCGAGCCGCCCAGCAGTTCGGGCAGGACAGGGCCGATCGCGTTCAGGGTGTTTTGTGACGCCTTACGGGTGGCAATTTTCGCCGGGTTGGATTGCAGGTTTTCAATCAGCGCCTGGGTTTTCTCTTCCCAGTCTTCCGGCAGGCCGCCGCTCATGCGGCGGGTAAACTCGGCCGCCAGCTCCGGGTACGCTTTTTTGTAGGCGGCAAACTTCTCGTTCCAGGCCTGCTGCGCTTTTTCACCGGCTTCGCGAGCATCCCAGGCCCTGTAGATCTCTTTTGGGATCTCAAAGGCCGGGTGTTTCCAGCCCAGTTTCTGGCGGGTCAGCGCCACTTCCTCTTCACCCAGCGCCGCGCCGTGCGCCTCTTCTTTGCCCGCTTTGTTCGGCGAGCCGAAGCCGATGGTGGTGCGGCAGATGATTAAGGACGGTTTGTCCTTCACGCTCTGCGCTTCCTCAATTGCTTTTTTCACCGCCTCAGGATCGTGACCGTCAATCTCGTGTACCACGTGCCAGTGATAGGCTTCAAAGCGTTTCGCCGTGTCGTCGGTAAACCAGCCCTCGGTTTCCCCGTCAATGGAGATGCCGTTGTGATCGTAGAAGCCAATCAGCTTGCCCAGCCCCAGGGTGCCCGCCAGAGAACAGACCTCGTGGGAGATCCCCTCCATCAGGCAGCCGTCACCCATAAAGACATAGGTGTAGTGATCGACAATCTCGTGGTCGGGTTGGTTGAACTGCGCGCCCAGCGTACGCTCGGCAATGGCCAGGCCGACGGCATTCGCCAGCCCCTGGCCCAGTGGGCCGGTGGTGGTTTCAACGCCCGGCGTATAGCCGATCTCCGGGTGGCCCGGCGTTTTGGAGTGCAGCTGGCGGAAGTTTTTTAACTCCTCAAGCGGCAGATCGTAGCCAGAGAGGTGCAGCAGGCTGTAGAGCAGCATCGAGGCGTGCCCGTTGGAAAGAATAAAACGGTCGCGGTCGTACCAGGTCGGATCGGTCGGGTTGTGCTTCAGGAAGTCGTTCCACAGCACTTCGGCAATATCAGCCATACCCATGGGGGCGCCAGGGTGGCCTGAATTGGCTTTTTGTACGGCATCCATGCTGAGGGCGCGAATGGCGTTAGCGAGCTCTTTACGGGACATAGTTCACTCCGTGGCAAGGTTAAAGTTTGGCGGCGAGAAGATCTTCGAGTTTGCGCTGGTCGACGGCGAACTGGCGGATGCCGTCCGCCAGTTTTTCTACGGCCATTGGATCCTGATTGTGCTCCCAGCGGAATTCCGCTTCGGTCATGGGTTTTGGTTTTGGCAGAACGGTAGAGGTCGGCACCAGCTTGCGGATCACCGTCTCTTCACTCTCCTGAAGCTTTTTCAGCAGGTCGGGGGAAATGGTCAGACGGTCGCAGCCCGCGAGCGCCAGGATCTGCTCGGTGCGGCGGAAGCTGGCCCCCATCACGATGGTCTGGTAGCGGTGCTGCTTGTAATAATCGTAGATATTACGCACCGATTTCACGCCGGGATCTTCGTCCACCACATACGGATCCATCGGCTGTTTTGCCTGATACCAGTCGTAGATACGCCCGACAAAGGGTGAAATCAGGAATACGCCCGCTTCGGCGCAGGCGCGCGCCTGAGCGAAGGAGAACAGCAGCGTCAGGTTGCAGTGGATCCCCTCTTTCTCCAGCACTTCCGCCGCGCGGATGCCTTCCCATGTGGACGCGAGCTTGATCAGGATGCGTGATTTATCGATCCCCTGCTCCTGGTAGAGTTCCACCAGGCGGCGAGCCTTGTTAATGCTCTTTTCCTGGTCGAATGAGAGACGGGCATCCACTTCGGTGGAGACGCGTCCCGGTATGCTTTTAAGAATTTCCGCACCGATATTGACCGCCAGCTTGTCGCTGGCTTCGGCGACCTGCTGCTCCTGCGTTTTCCCGCGCTGTTTGCCGTAGGCAAGGGCGTCATCAATGAGATGACTAAAGTGCGCAAGACCGGCTGCCTTGAGCAGCAGCGAGGGGTTGGTGGTCGCGTCTTCCGGCTGGTAGTGACGAATTGACTCAATGTCGCCGCTGTCTGCAACCACGGTGGTAAATTGTTTGATGCCGTCTAGCTGGTTCATAATTACTCCTTGGAAATAAAAGAGTTAGTCGAGTGCGTTAGGTCACACTTCTGAGAAAATCATGATGGACTTAACAAAAAAGCATAGCAGACGGGGGAGGCATTGCTCCCTGAGACGGGTAACATGGTTGTTATAAATTGATAACAATTTTTATGCTGCAATGGTGAGAGTTTGGCAGCCTTCAAAGTTTAAGAGCCTGCCTGCGGCGATACTATGCGGCACACCAGGGTGTGCATAGGACCGTCAACATCACCCTTTTTGACCGAAACGTGAAAGGAATAACAAGATGGATGATCAGTTAAAACAAAGCGCTCTCGATTTTCACGAGTTTCCTGTTCCGGGTAAAATCCAGGTATCCCCGACTAAACCGCTGGCGACCCAGCGCGATCTGGCGCTGGCCTACTCGCCGGGCGTAGCCGCTCCGTGCCTTGAAATCGAAAAAGATCCGCTGGCAGCGTACAAATATACCGCCCGTGGCAACCTGGTGGCCGTGATTTCTAACGGTACGGCGGTGCTGGGGTTAGGGAACATTGGCGCGCTGGCCGGTAAGCCGGTAATGGAAGGGAAGGGCGTTCTGTTTAAGAAATTTGCCGGTATCGACGTATTTGATATCGAAGTGGACGAACTGGATCCGGATAAATTCATTAACGTGGTGGCGGCGCTGGAGCCGACCTTCGGCGGCATCAACCTGGAAGACATCAAAGCGCCGGAATGTTTCTATATCGAGCAGAAGCTGCGCGAGCGTATGAACATTCCCGTGTTCCATGACGACCAGCACGGCACGGCGATTATCAGTACCGCTGCCATTCTCAACGGCCTGCGTGTGGTGGAGAAAAACCTCTCCGACGTGCGCATGGTGGTGTCCGGCGCAGGGGCGGCGGCGATCGCCTGTATGAACCTGCTGGTGGCGCTGGGGATGCAGAAACACAACATTGTGGTCTGCGATTCCAAGGGTGTGATCTATAAAGATCGTGAGCCAAATATGGCGGAAACCAAAGCGGCGTACGCGGTGGAAGACGACGGTAAACGCACGCTTGAAGAGGTCATTGACGGTGCTGACATTTTCCTCGGCTGCTCAGGCCCGAAAGTGCTGACCCAGGAAATGGTCCAGAAGATGGCGCGCGCGCCAATGATTCTGGCACTGGCGAACCCGGAACCGGAAATTCTGCCGCCGCTGGCGAAAGCGGTGCGTGAGGATGCAATCATCTGCACGGGGCGCTCCGACTACCCTAACCAGGTGAACAACGTGCTCTGCTTCCCGTTCATCTTCCGCGGTGCGCTGGACGTCGGCGCCACGGCAATCAACGAAGAGATGAAGCTCGCCGCCGTTCATGCTATTGCAGAGCTGGCGCACGCCGAGCAGAGCGAAGTGGTGGCCTCTGCCTACGGCGATCAGGATCTGAGCTTCGGCCCGGACTACATCATCCCTAAACCGTTTGACCCGCGTCTGATCGTGAAGATCGCGCCCGCTGTGGCCAAAGCGGCGATGGACTCCGGCGTGGCGACGCGGCCGATTAAAGATTTCGATGCCTATGTCGATAAACTCACCGAGTTTGTCTACAAAACCAACCTGTTTATGAAGCCTATCTTCTCCCAGGCGCGCGCTGACGCGAAGCGCGTGGTGCTGGCGGAAGGGGAAGAGGCGCGCGTCCTGCATGCCACGCAGGAGCTGATCACCTTAGGGCTGGCGAAACCGATCCTGATTGGTCGTCCGAGCGTCATCGAGATGCGTATTCAGAAGCTGGGTCTGCAAATTAAGCCGGGCGTGGACTTTGAGATCGTTAACAACGAATCCGATCCGCGCTTCAAAGAGTACTGGAACGAATACTATTCGATCATGAAGCGTCGTGGGATCACCCAGGAGCAGGCGCAGAGGGCGGTGATCAGCAATACCACGGTGATTGGCGCGATCATGGTTCACCGAGGTGAGGCGGATGCGCTTATCTGCGGCACCATCGGCGAGTACCATGAGCATTTCAGCGTGGTGCAGGAGATCTTCGGCTATCGCGAGGGCGTCCATACTGCCGGCGCAATGAACGCGCTGCTGCTGCCAAGCGGTAACACCTTTATCGCTGATACCTACGTCAACGACGATCCCTCCCCGGACGAACTGGCGGAAATCACCGTGATGGCGGCGGAAACCGTGCGCCGCTTTGGTATCGAGCCGAAAGTGGCGCTGCTGTCGCACTCCAACTTCGGGTCATCCAAATCCGCGGCGGCATGCAAAATGCGCCAGACGCTGGAGCTGGTGCGCGAGCGTGCGCCAGAGCTGATGATCGACGGTGAGATGCACGGCGACGCCGCGCTGGTGGAAAGCATTCGTAATGAACGTATGCCGGACAGCCCGCTGAAAGGCTCGGCGAACGTCCTGATTATGCCAAACGTGGAAGCGGCGCGTATCAGCTATAACCTGCTGCGCGTGTCGAGTTCTGAAGGGGTGACCGTAGGGCCGGTGCTGATGGGGGTGTCAAAACCGGTACATGTGTTAACGCCGATTGCCTCCGTGCGTCGTATCGTCAACATGGTGGCGCTGGCGGTGGTTGAGGCGCAGACGCAGCCGCTGTAATTTTTACCCTCACCCTAACCCTCTCCCAAAGGGAGAGGGAATTTATACTCCCTCTCCCTTTGGGAGAGGGCAGGGGTGAGGGGGTTACACCCAGTCCCGAACCTGAATAAACTCACGCAAGGCAGCCTCCGGGCTGCCTTCTTTGGGTTCAAAGCTGTACTCCCAGCGCACCAGCGGCGGCATCGACATCAGGATTGACTCCGTGCGTCCGCCGGTTTGCAGGCCGAACAGCGTCCCACGATCCCACACCAGGTTAAATTCCACGTAGCGCCCGCGGCGGTACAGCTGGAACTCACGCTCGCGTACCCCGTAATCAGTATTTTTACGCCGTTCGACAATTGGCAGATAGGCGTCAGTAAAGCCTTCACCCACCGCGCGCATAAAGCTGAACGCGGTATCAAAATCCGGCGTGTTGAGATCGTCAAAGAACAGCCCGCCGATGCCGCGCTGCTCGTCGCGGTGCTTCAGATAGAAATAATCATCGCACCACTTTTTGTATTTCGGGTAAACGTCTTCGCCAAACGGCAGGCAGAGGTCGCGCGCGGTGGTGTGCCAGTGCACGGCGTCCTCTTCGAAGCCATAGTAAGGCGTTAAGTCGAAACCGCCGCCAAACCACCAGACCGGCTCGGCGCCCGGTTTTTCCGCGATGAAAAAGCGCACGTTGGCGTGGCTGGTTGGCACAAACGGGTTATGCGGATGCACTACCAGCGAGACGCCCATCGCCTCGAAGCTGCGGCCCGCCAGCTCAGGACGATGCGCCGTGGCGGAGGCCGGCATTGCATCACCGTGGACGTGGGAGAAATTGACCCCTGCCTGTTCAAAAATACCGCCGTTACGCAGCACGCGGCTGCGCCCGCCGCCGCCCGCTTCGCGCTGCCAGGCGTCTTCCTGGAATTCACCGCCGTCCGCGGCGGAAAGTTTCTGGCAAATCGCGTCCTGTAGCTGCATCAGGAAAGTTTTGACCAGTTGTGCATTTGGTTTCATCAACGTTTCCTGGAGTGCGCTTTTTGGTTATCGAACCAGTTGAAATAACTGATGATCCCGGAGGCGATAGCGTTGGCGATCTTCTGGCGAAACGCCGTGGTGCCGAGCAGTCGCTCTTCTTCCGGGTTGGTAATGAACGAGGTTTCTACCAGCACGGAAGGAATGGACGGGGACTTAAGCACCACAAACGCGGCCTGCTCGGTGCTTTTACTGTGCAGACGGTGCACGGGCTTGATCCGTTTGAGGATATGCGAGCCGAGCGTCAGGCTGTTTTTGATGGTATCGGTCTGAACGAGATCAAACAGAACCTGCTGCAAGAGATGATCCTTATCGGTGGCTTTTTTCCCTGCCACCTCATCCGCCCGGTTTTCACGATCGGAGAGGTATTTCGCCATGGCGCTACTGGCGCCTCGGTTGGAGAGCGCGAACACCGAAGCGCCTGCGGCGGAAGGGTTTGTGAAGCCATCCGCGTGAATGGACATAAACAGGTCAGCGCCGTGCTTATGGGCAATCTCCACGCGATCGTACAGCGGAATAAACGTGTCGCCTGTTCGCGTCAGGCGGGCGTCAATACCGTTGCTGCGTAAAATCGATCGCACATTTTTTGCAATTGCCAGCACGACGTGTTTTTCTTTCGAACCGTTTCGCCCAATGGCGCCCGTGTCGATCCCGCCGTGGCCCGGATCGAGCATGACCAGACGCTTTGCGCCCGCTTTTTTGGTTTTCGGCTTGCTGTGTCCGTTACTGGTTTTAAGCGTGCTCTCTTCTTTTGCCTGAGCCTGCTTTGCGATGCCCGTTAACGTTAAGGCCGCCAGCCCCGCTTTGAGAACCTGACGACGCGATGTGAGTGCTTTTAATGGTTTGAATGTGCTCATGCGGCCTGAATTGTAAAAAAATGGGGTCCTGGTGTTATATCGTATCGCGGTTTGCGTGACGACATTCCTTATTGAGAATTGTTTTACTTTTCATTTCAATACGTGACAAAGTGACATTATGCCAAATTTTGGCGAGTTTTTCCCCGGTTATTGGCTAAATGCCCTGTTCACGCCATAATCACTGTTTTTAAACCCGAAAAGGCGGTTAATACCATGGAGATACGCGTTTTTCGCCAGGAAGATTTCGAAGAGGTGATCACCCTTTGGGAGCGCTGCGATCTGCTGCGTCCGTGGAACGATCCGGAAATGGATATTGAGCGAAAGGTGAATCACGACGTCAGTCTGTTTCTGGTCGCAGAGGTCAACGGCGAAGTGGTCGGGACGGTGATGGGCGGGTACGACGGCCACCGCGGATCGGCTTACTATCTGGGCGTGCACCCGGAATACCGCGCGCGTGGCATCGCTAACGCGCTGCTTAACCGTCTGGAAAAGAAACTGATCGCCCGTGGCTGCCCGAAAATCCAGATTATGGTCCGGGAAGATAACGACGTGGTGCTGGGCATGTATGAACGTCTGGGCTACGAGCATGCGGATGTCCTGACGCTGGGTAAGCGCCTGATCGAAGATGAAGAGTACTGAATTCCACCCTGGCGACTACGATGTTCACGGTCGTCTGCGTCTGCCTTTTTTATTCTGGTGCGTTCTGTTGTTGCAGGCCCGCACCTGGGTGCTGTTCGTGATGGCTGGCGCGTCGCGCGGGCAGGGCGAAACGTTACTGAATCTCTTTTATCCCGACCACGATGCGTTCTGGCTGGGGTTGCTGCCCGGTGTGCCGGCGGTGCTGGCATTTCTGTGCAGCGGTCGGCGTCAGGCTCTCCGGCGTTTCTGGCGCGCGCTTCGCTGGATGTTGATCCTGGCGCAGGTTGTGATCCTGGTCTGGCAACCCGTGCTCTGGCTGTACGGCGAGCCGCTTTCCGGTATCGGGATTGCGCTGGTGGTGGCGGATATTGTCGCGCTGCTGTGGCTGGTCACGAATCCCCGTTTACGCGCCTGTTTTACGCAAGAGTCAGATTAAAACGGCACTTTTTGCCGATACCACACTCCAACAAGCGTTGATTTACTACGTAAGGACGTCTCAATGAAATCGCTGCGTTTACTTTTATGCGCTCTCCCGCTGGCGTTAACCGGCTGTTCCACGCTCTCATCCATCAACTGGTCTGCGGCCTATCCGTGGAACTGGTTTGGCTCCTCAATGGAAGTGACCGAGCAGGGGGTGGGCAAAATCACCGCCTCGACGGCGCTGGATCAGGATGCCATTCAGGATGCCATCGGCAGTGATTATCGCCTGCGCAGCGGCATGAAAACCGAGAACGGCAATATCGTGCGCTATTTCGAAGCGTTGAAAGACGACAAGGTGGCGATGGTCATCAACGGCGATAAAGGTACGGTCAACCGCATTGCGGTGATGGATGAAGAGATCCCGACCTCAGGTGGCGTGAAGGTAGGTACGCCGTTTGGCGAACTCTATCAGAAAGCGTTTGGCCACTGCGCCAGCGTGCCGTCGGATGACAGCGTGGCGGTCGAGTGTAAGGCCGACGGCAGCCAGCACATTAGCTATGTATTCAGCGGCACCTGGAACGGTCCGGAAGGGCTAATGCCGTCTGACGACACCCTGAAAAAGTGGAAAGTGAGCAAAATTATCTGGAAGCAGTAATTTGCGCCTGAGCAAGCCGCCTCGCTGAAATCCAGGTATAATAGCCGCCATCAATGCCACGCTGTCGTGGCATCTTTTTTTCAGGAGGAGCGATGTCTCAGGTTCAGAGTGGCATTTTGCCAGAACATTGCCGCGCGGCTATTTGGATTGAAGCCAACGTCAAAGGGGACGTGGATGTCCTGCGCGCGGCCAGCAAAGTTTTCGTTGATAAACTGGCCACCTTCCAGGCCAAATTCCCGGAAGCCCATCTGGGCGCGGTGGTTGCCTTTGGTCACACCGTCTGGCGCCAGCTGAGCGGCGGCGAAGGCGCAGAAGAGCTGAAAGACTTTATCCCTTATGGCAAAGGTCTTGCGCCCGCCACGCAGTATGACGTCCTGATCCACATCCTCTCCCTGCGCCATGACGTGAACTTTTCCGTCGCTCAGGCAGCGATTGAGGCCTTTGGTGACAGCATCGACGTGCAGGAAGAGATCCACGGTTTCCGCTGGGTGGAAGAGCGCGATTTGAGCGGCTTCGTCGACGGCACCGAAAACCCGGCCGGGGAAGAGACGCGTCGCGAGGTGGCTGTAATCAAGGATGGCGTGGACGCGGGCGGCAGCTACGTGTTCGTCCAGCGCTGGGAGCATAACCTCAGGCAGCTTAACCGCATGAGCGTGCATGACCAGGAGATGATGATTGGCCGCACTAAAGACGCCAATGAAGAGATTGACGGCGATGCGCGTCCGGCCACTTCCCACCTGACCCGCGTTGACCTTAAAGAAGACGGTAAGGGGCTGAAGATTGTTCGCCAGAGCCTGCCGTACGGCACCGCGAGCGGTACACACGGCCTGTACTTCTGCGCCTACTGCGCGCGCCTCTACAACATCGAACAGCAGCTGCTGAGCATGTTTGGTGATACTGACGGCAAGCGCGACGCCATGCTGCGCTTCACCCGCCCGGTGACCGGCGGCTACTACTTTGCGCCATCCGTTGAGCGCCTGCTGGCGCTGTAATGGTTTTTCTCCCTCTCCCCGTGGGAGAGGGGCGGGGTGAGGGCATCAGGCCGCACCCCTTATTCCCTTTTCTGCTTCTAAATCACCAAACGGTATATAAAACCGTTACTCCTTTAGACTCCGTTATAAATATTATGACTATAAGATAGTCATCACATTTATAAGGGTGCGCAATGACCGTTACCGTACTGAAAAAAGGATCGCTGGCACTGGCAGGTTTACTGCTGGTGGCACAGGCGCAGGCAACCGAGTTGCTGAACAGTTCTTATGATGTTTCGCGCGAGCTGTTTGCCGCCCTTAATCCCGCATTTGAACAGCAGTGGGGGAAAGAGAACGACGGCGACAAGCTGACCATCAAACAGTCTCACGCCGGATCATCCAAACAGGCGCTGGCAATTTTACAGGGGCTGAAGGCGGATGTGGTGACCTACAATCAGGTGACTGACGTGCAGATCCTGCACGACAAAGGCAAGCTGATCCCGGCGGACTGGCAAAGCCGCCTGCCGAACAACAGTTCGCCATTCTACTCCACCATGGGTTTCCTGGTGCGCAAGGGCAACCCGAAAAATATCCACGACTGGAACGACCTGGTACGTTCTGACGTAAAGCTGATTTTCCCGAATCCGAAAACCTCCGGTAACGCGCGTTATACCTATCTGGCGGCGTGGGGCGCGGCGGACAAAGCTGACGGTAACGATAAAGCGAAAACCGAACAGTTTATGACCCAGTTCCTGAAAAACGTCGAAGTGTTTGATACCGGCGGCCGTGGCGCAACGACCACCTTCGCCGAGCGCGGGCTGGGCGATGTGCTGATCAGCTTTGAATCCGAAGTGAACAATATTCGTAAACAGTACGAAACGCAGGGCTTCGAAGTGGTTATCCCGAAAACTAACATCCTGGCCGAATTCCCGGTGGCGTGGGTGGATAAAAACGTCAAAGCTAACGGCACTGAGAAAGCGGCAAAAGCCTATCTCAACTATCTGTACAGCCCGCAGGCGCAGAAGGTGATCACTAACTATTACTACCGCGTCAACAATCCGGACGTGATGAACACGCTGAAAGACAAATTCCCGCAGACCGATCTGTTCCGCGTGGAAGATCATTTCGGCACCTGGCCTGAGGTGATGAAAACGCATTTTGCCAGCGGCGGTGAGTTAGACAAATTGCTGGCGGCGGGGCGTAAGTAATGTTTGCAGGATCAACAAGACGAGTGCTGCCGGGTTTTACCTTAAGCCTCGGGACCAGCCTGCTGTTCGTCTGTCTGATTTTATTGTTGCCGCTCAGCGCGCTGGTGATGCAGCTCGCCCAGATGAGCTGGTCTCAGTACTGGGAAGTGGTCACCAACCCGCAGGTGGTGGCGGCCTACAAGGTCACGCTGCTGTCTGCGTTCGTGGCCTCGATTTTTAACGGCGTGTTTGGCCTGCTGATGGCGTGGATCTTGACCCGCTACCGCTTCCCGGGCCGCACGCTGCTCGACGCCCTGATGGATCTGCCCTTTGCCCTGCCGACGGCAGTGGCCGGTTTAACGCTGGCGTCGCTGTTCTCCGTGAACGGCTTTTACGGCGAATGGCTGGCGAAGTTTGATATTAAAGTGACCTATACCTGGCTCGGTATCGCGGTGGCGATGGCCTTTACCAGCATCCCGTTTGTGGTGCGTACCGTGCAGCCGGTGCTGGAAGAGTTAGGCCCCGAATACGAAGAGGCCGCGGAAACCCTGGGCGCCACGCGCTGGCAGAGTTTCCGTAAGGTTGTGCTGCCGGAACTGTCTCCGGCCTTGCTGGCGGGGGTGGCGCTCTCCTTTACCCGCAGCCTCGGTGAATTTGGCGCGGTCATTTTTATCGCCGGGAACATCGCGTGGAAAACCGAAGTGACCTCGCTGATGATTTTTGTCCGTTTGCAGGAGTTTGATTATCCGGCCGCGAGCGCGATTGCCTCGGTGATCCTTGCCGCGTCGCTGCTGCTGCTGTTCTCGATTAACACTCTGCAAAGTCGCTTTGGTCGACGTGTGGTAGGTCACTGATGGCGGAAGTTACGCAATTGAAGCGCTATGACGCGCCCCGCATCAACTGGGGCAAATGGTTTCTGATTGGTACCGGCGTGCTGGTCTCCGCCTTCATTCTCGTTGTGCCGATGGTGTACATCTTCGTGCAGGCCTTCAGCAAAGGGATTATGCCCGCGCTGCAAAACCTGGCCGATCCGGACATGCTCCACGCCATCTGGCTGACGGTGATGATTGCCCTGATCACCGTGCCGGTGAATCTGGTGTTTGGCGTATTGTTGGCCTGGCTGGTAACGCGCTTTAACTTCCCGGGGCGTCAGCTGCTGCTGACCCTGCTGGATATCCCGTTTGCGGTGTCGCCGGTGGTAGCGGGTCTGGTTTATCTGCTCTTCTACGGCTCCAACGGTCCGCTGGGCGGCTGGCTGGATGAGCACGACCTGCAAATCATGTTCGCCTGGCCGGGTATGGTGCTGGTGACGGTCTTTGTCACCTGTCCGTTCGTGGTGCGCGAGCTGGTGCCGGTGATGCTCAGCCAGGGCAGTCATGAAGATGAAGCCGCGGTGCTGCTCGGCGCTTCCGGCTGGCAGATGTTCCGCCGCGTCACGCTGCCGAATATCCGCTGGGCGCTGCTTTACGGCGTGGTGCTGACCAACGCCCGTGCGATTGGCGAGTTTGGCGCGGTGTCGGTGGTATCCGGCTCGATTCGCGGCGAAACCCTGTCGCTGCCGCTACAGATTGAATTACTGGAACAGGACTACAACACCGTCGGTTCCTTTACTGCCGCAGCGTTGCTGACGCTGATGGCGATTTTGACCCTGTTTTTGAAGAGTGTGGTGCAGTGGCGTTTAGAAAATCAGGAAAAACGTCAGCATCAGGAGGGAAATCATGAGCATTGAGATTGCCAATATTAAGAAGTCTTTTGGTCGCACCCAGGTGCTGAATGATATCTCGCTGGATATCCCTTCCGGACAAATGGTGGCGCTGCTGGGGCCGTCTGGCTCCGGTAAAACCACGCTGCTGCGCATCATCGCCGGGCTTGAACACCAGACCAGCGGACATATCCGCTTCCACGGTACGGACGTGAGCCGCCTGCACGCCCGCGACCGCAAAGTGGGCTTTGTATTTCAGCATTACGCGCTGTTCCGCCACATGACGGTATTCGACAACATTGCGTTTGGCCTGACCGTGCTGCCGCGTCGTGAGCGTCCAGATACCGCCGCCATCAAAGCGAAAGTGACCAAACTGCTGGAGATGGTGCAGCTTGCGCATCTGGCGGACCGCTTCCCGGCTCAGCTTTCCGGCGGGCAGAAGCAGCGCGTGGCGCTGGCGCGCGCGCTGGCCGTTGAACCGCAAATCCTGCTGCTGGACGAACCGTTTGGCGCACTGGATGCCCAGGTGCGAAAAGAGCTGCGCCGCTGGTTACGTCAGCTGCATGAGGAACTCCAGTTCACCAGCGTTTTCGTGACCCACGATCAGGAAGAGGCGATGGAAGTGGCCGACCGCGTGGTGGTGATGAGTCAGGGTAATATTGAGCAGGTTGATGAGCCAGAGCAGCTCTGGCGTGAACCGGCGACCCGCTTTGTGCTGGAGTTTATGGGAGAAGTAAACCGCCTTCAGGGCACCATTCGCGGTGGTCAGTTCCACGTTGGCGCGCACCGCTGGCCGCTGGGATATACCTCTGCACATCAGGGGCCGGTCGATCTGTTCCTGCGCCCGTGGGAAGTGGACGTCAGCCGCCGTACCAGCCTGGATTCACCGCTTCCGGTGCAGGTGCTGGAAGCTAGCCCTAAAGGTCACTACACCCAAATGGTGGTTCAGCCCCTGGGCTGGTACACCGAGCCGCTCACCGTGGTTATGCGTGACGACGTGCCGCCACACCGTGGGGAGCGTCTGTTTGTGGGGCTGCAACACGCGCGCATTTATCACGGCAACGAGCGCATTGAGACGCGCGAGGATATTGCTCTGGCGGAGTCAGCCTGATAGGTTATTGAGTATGTTTTTCGCCCGGTGGCGTGATGCTTACCGGGCTTTTTATTGAGTAAAAATCGTGAATACACTCGAACACACCATCGGCAATACCCCTCTGGTCAAACTTCAGCGCATGGGGTGTGACAACGGCAGCGAAATCTGGGTCAAACTCGAAGGCAATAACCCGGCGGGGTCGGTAAAAGACCGGGCGGCACTGTCGATGATTGTCCAGGCTGAAAAACGCGGCGAGATTTCGCCCGGTGACGTGCTGATCGAAGCCACCAGCGGTAATACCGGTATCGCGCTGGCGATGATTGCCGCCCTGAAAGGCTACCGCATGAAGCTGCTGATGCCTGATAACATGAGCCAGGAGCGCCGGGCCGCCATGCGCGCCTATGGAGCCGAGCTGATTCTGGTGAGCAAAGAGCAGGGGATGGAAGGGGCGCGAGACCTGGCGTTAGCGATGGCAGAGCGCGGGGAAGGCAAGCTGCTCGACCAGTTTAATAACCTGGACAACCCGTACGCGCACTACACCACCACCGGCCCGGAAATCTGGCAGCAAACCGACGGGCGCATTACCCACTTTGTCTCCAGCATGGGGACCACGGGCACGATCACCGGTGTGTCCCGTTTTCTGCGCGAGCAGGAAAAAGCGGTCACCATTGTGGGCCTCCAGCCGGAGGAGGGGAGCAGCATCCCGGGCATTCGTCGCTGGCCGGCGGAGTATATGCCGGGCATCTTTAATGCGCAGCTTGTGGACCAGGTGCTGGATATTCATCAGCGCGAGGCGGAAAATACGATGCGTGAGCTGGCCGTGCGTGAAGGTATTTTCTGCGGCGTCAGCTCTGGCGGTGCCGTAGCGGGCGCGATCCGGGTGGCTGAGTCCACGCCTGGAGCGGTGGTCGTAGCGATTATTTGCGATCGCGGCGATCGCTACCTGTCTACCGGTGTCTTTGGTGAAGAGAGTTATTCGCAGGGGGCGGGGATTTAAGCGTCATGGAGATGATTTTATTCCGGGATAACACCCGGGCGCAGCAAACCGATATTGTCACCGTACAGTCGCAGGTGGTGTATGGCAGCGTGGG
Source organism: Enterobacter cloacae (assembly GCF_011078175.1). Taxonomy (GTDB): domain Bacteria; phylum Pseudomonadota; class Gammaproteobacteria; order Enterobacterales; family Enterobacteriaceae; genus Enterobacter; species Enterobacter cloacae_Q. The sequence goes on along the minus strand of NZ_JAALCJ010000005.1, from coordinate 243,111 downwards.
AAACAGCATCGCGGTGCCAAATATTCGCACCCACCGGCTGAACGTTACCGCCGTGCCGACGGTGCTGTTCAGCAATACGCCGCACTATGACACCTTCTACGGCGGGGTGATCCCGGACGAGTGGTTCAGTGGCTACCTGAAGGCGCTGGAAGAGCGCGAGGTCCTGCGCGAACTTAAAGCGGTCACCACCGGCTATATGGGCAGCGCCAGCCAGATCGTGCTGCTGGCGCAGTGGCTGAAGGCAATCAAAGTGCAACATCCCGATCTGCTGGTGCTGGTTGACCCGGTAATCGGGGATATCGACAGCGGGATGTACGTGAAGCCGGATATTCCTGAAGCCTACCGTGAGCATCTGCTCCCGCTTGCCCAGGGCATTACGCCCAACGTGTTTGAGCTGGAAGTGCTGAGCGGCAAACCGTGCCGTACGCCGGAGAGCGCCATTGCCGCCGCGCAGGGGCTGTTGTCCGACACGCTGAAATGGGTGGCGATCACCAGCGCGCCAGTGGCTGACGATCCGCAGAATATCCACGTCGTGCTGGTCAGCGAAGAAGGTGTTACCGTAAGCGCGCACCCGCGCGTAGAGACGGATCTGAAAGGAACGGGCGATCTGTTCTGTTCGGAGCTGGTCAGCGGTATTGTCGGCGGGAAAACCGTGGCCGATGCCATTCGCATGGCGGGCGATCGGGTGACTGACGTTATGATCTACACGCAGTCAAAAGGCTATGACGAGCTTATCCTGCCTGCATAAACAAAAATGGCGCCCGAAGGCGCCATTTTTCTGTGCGGCAAGAATTACTTCTTGATGCGGATAACCGGGGTTTCACCCACGGTGACGCTGCCAGACAGTTTGATCAGTTCTTTGATTTCGTCCATGTTGGAGATAACAACCGGAGTCAGGGTAGACTTCGCTTTTTCTTCCAGCAGTGGCAGATCGAATTCAATCACCGGGTCGCCAACTTTTACTCGCTGGCCTTCTTCCGCAATACGTTTGAAGCCTTCGCCTTTCAGTTCAACGGTGTCGATACCGAAGTGAACGAACAGTTCGATACCGCTATCGGATTCGATAGAGAACGCATGGTTGGTTTCAAAAATTTTACCGATGGTGCCGTCAACTGGAGCAACCATTTTGTTGCCAGTTGGTTTGATCGCAATGCCATCACCAACGATTTTCTCAGCAAACACTACATCCGGCACGTCTTCGATGTTGACGATCTCGCCGGAGAGCGGAGCAACAATCTCAATAGTTCCGGAGTCTTTCTTGTCATCAGAAACCAGAGATTTCAATTTATCGAACAAACCCATGATCTTCTCCTAAGCAGTAAATTGGGCCGCATCTCGTGGATTAGCAGATTGTTTTTTCTTCAATGAACTTGTTAACCAGCGTCATTAACTCGTCCGTTGTCGGTTGAGCAAGAGCCTGCTCTGCTAACACCTTCGCATCTTCGAAGTTCGTGTTACGGATAATCTTCTTAATGCGCGGGATGGAAATGGCGCTCATAGAGAATTCGTCCAGACCCATACCCAGCAACAGAAGTGTAGCACGTTCGTCGCCTGCAAGCTCACCACACATGCCAGTCCATTTACCTTCTGCATGAGAAGCATCAATAACTTGCTTGATCAAATTCAGTACGGACGGTGACATTGGCTGGTAGAGATGTGAAATCATATCATTACCACGGTCAACTGCCAGGGTGTACTGCGTTAAATCATTGGTACCGATACTAAAGAAATCAACTTCTTTGGCTAAATGACGCGCAATGGTCGCAGCTGCCGGTGTTTCCACCATCACGCCGATCTCAATGGATTCGTCAAATGCTTTACCTTCATCGCGCAGTTCCTGTTTGTAGATGTCGATCTCTTTCTTCAGTGCACGCACTTCTTCAACAGAGATGATCATTGGGAACATGATGCGCAGTTTACCGAACGCAGAGGCACGCAGGATTGCGCGAACCTGGTCACGCAGGATCTCTTTGCGATCCATGGCGATACGCACGGCACGCCAGCCCAGGAACGGGTTCTCTTCTTTCGGGAAGTTCATGTACGGCAGCTCTTTGTCGCCACCGATGTCCATGGTACGGACGATAACAGCCTGCGAGCCGCACGCTTCCGCAACCGCTTTGTACGCTGCAAACTGCTCTTCTTCCGTTGGCAGGGCGTCGCGATCCATGAACAGGAATTCAGTACGATACAGACCAACACCTTCCGCGCCGTTGCGCTCAGCGCCGTCAACGTCACGTACGGTACCGATGTTAGCGCACACTTCAACCTGATGGCCGTCCAGCGTGATGGCTGGCAGATCTTTAAGTTTAGCGAGTTCCGCTTTCTCGGTAGCAACCTGCTCCTGAACGGAACGCAGCTGCTCGATCACATCGTTAGTAGGGTTGACGTAAACCACATTGTTTACGGCATCCAGAATCAGATAGTCGTCGTTTTTCACCTGAGAGGTAACGCTACCGGTACCCACAATGGCTGGCAGCTCCAGAGAGCGCGCCATGATTGAGGTGTGGGAGGTACGTCCACCTGCATCAGTAATGAAACCCAGAACCTTGTTCAGGTTCAGCTGTGCGGTTTCAGACGGGGTCAGGTCAGCGGCAACCAGGATGACTTCGTCCTGAATCGCGCTCAGATCGATGATGGCCAGACCCAGGATGTTGCGCAGCAGGCGCTTACCGATGTCACGTACGTCAGCCGCACGTTCTTTCAGGTATTCATCGTCCAGCTCTTCCAGGGCAGATGCCTGACCTTCGATAACTTCATGCGCAGCCGCGTCGGCCGTCATGCCTTTATCTTTAATCAGGGCTATGATTTCCTGCTCCAGCTCCTCATCTTCAAGCAGCATAATGTGCCCCTCGAAGATGGCTTCTTTTTCTTCACCGAAAGTTTCGCCAGCTTTAGTTTTAATCGCTTCCAGTTGCGCAGATGCCTTGGCACGACCGCTCAGAAAACGTTCAACTTCCTGATCAACCTTGTCGGCAGAAATTTTTTTCCGGTCAATGACGATTTCGTCTTCTTTCAGCAGCAATGCTTTGCCGAAAGCGATACCCGGGGATGCTAAAATGCCTGAAATCATAACCCTACCTTACTTGTGACTGATATTGAAAAGAACCCGGTAAACTTACTCGAGTTCAGCCATCAGCTTAACCAGATGCTCAACTGCTTTCTGCTCGTCTTCACCTTCAGCGGAGATGGTAACAACGGTACCCTGAGTCAGTCCCAGAGTTTGCAGCTTGAACAGGCTTTTTGCGCTAGCGCTTTTGCCGTTGGAAGTCACAGTGATTTCAGAAGTGAAGCCTTTCGCTTCTTTAACAAACTGAGCAGCAGGGCGGGTGTGCAGACCGTTCGGAGCGGTAATGGTAACTTCTTGCTGGAACATTGTATTTCCCCAACTTATAGGTTTAGTGTTGTGGAACTAAAGTCTAGCCTGGCGACTTAACTTTAGCCTGTATAGTTAGCGCTGACGTTTCAATCGTCATTAAACATTATGCAGTGAAAGCAAGACTTGAACCAAATCATAAAATCGATTCAGCAGCGCTATTTCGTTCACCGATTAATTTCGCGCATCAAAATAATTGCTGGTTTAAATACCAGACCCAACGGGGTGAAGCAATGCCAGGAGGGGTAAAAGTTTGAAGCAGGCCACAAAAAAGCACCTGAAAAGGTGCTTTTTTACGCGTTTTTAACATGCTGGCATCACTGTTGCAGTTCTTTCTCAGTAAAGAGATCGGCAAACAGTGCTGTGCTTAAATAACGCTCACCCGAAGACGGTAGGATAACCACAATGTTTTTATTGGTAAAGGTTTCGTCTTCCAGCAGTTTGAGGGCTGCCGCAACCGCCGCACCGGAAGAGATACCCGCCAGAATGCCTTCCTCGTCCATCAGGCGACGCGCCGTAGAAATAGCTTCTTCATTGGTAATAGCGACGACTTTATCGATCAGTTTCAGATCCAGGTTACCTGGAATAAAGCCAGCGCCGATACCCTGAATTTTGTGTGGGCCAGGCTTAATTTCTTCACCCGCCAGCGCCTGAGCGATAACCGGTGAGTCGGTTGGCTCAACGGCAACGGTAATCAGATCTTTTTTACCTTTCGTGCCTTTAATATAGCGAGACACCCCGGTCAGCGTACCGCCGGTGCCTACGCCGGAGATAAACACGTCAACCTGACCGTCGGTATCTTCCCAGATTTCCGGGCCGGTGGTTTTCTCATGAATTTCCGGGTTGGCGGGGTTGCTGAACTGCTGGAGCAGGAGATATTTAGCCGGATCGCTGGCGACAATTTCTTCTGCCTTCTGAATTGCGCCCTTCATCCCTTTCGCGCCTTCGGTCAGGACAAGATTCGCACCCAGCGCTTTCAGCAGCTTACGGCGCTCAATGCTCATGGTTTCAGGCATAGTCAGCGTCAGCTTATAGCCGCGCGCCGCCGCAACATAGGCCAGAGCGATACCGGTATTGCCGCTGGTGGGCTCAACCAGCTCAACGCCAGGTTTCAGCACGCCACGCTTTTCAGCATCCCAAATCATATTCGCACCGATACGGCATTTTACGCTGAAGCTCGGGTTACGAGATTCGACCTTCGCCAAAATGCGTCCATTACCGATACGGTTCAGTCGAACCAGGGGCGTATGACCGATAGTCAGCGAGTTGTCTTCATAAATCTTACTCATGGCCTGTCCTTAACTGTATGAAATTGGGATACCGACCCAGCATACCTGTTGAACAGGTATGGGGAAGTAAGGAAATCGCATATCTATATGCTGCAAGGAAATAATGGGGATCAGTATGGAATAAGGGGCGGCATAAGCCACCCCTCTTTTACACATTTTTGCATTACTTCCATAGCGCGTGCTTAGCACGATAGCAGTCCACCCACATCGCTGTCGCTCCGCAAACGGCAACGGGCATGATGAACAAATTCAGGAAAGGGATCATGGTGAACAGGCTGGTAAGGGCACCAAACTGCATATTGGCAACCTTCTGAGTGCGCAGGGCAGTGCGCATCTCTTTAAACGGCACCTTGTGGTTATCGAACGGGTAGTCACAGTACTGAATAGCCAGCATCCAGGCGCTGAACAGGAACCACAGCACGGGCGCGACCGTCTGGCCGATCCCGGGTACAAAATAAAGGATAAGCAGCACAATCGCCCGCGGCAGGTACCAGGCGAACTTCTGCCATTCGCGCTTCATGATGCGGGGGATATCTTTCACGATCCCTACTACGCCTGTGTCAGGCGGCGCCGCACCGGTCAGGCGCGCTTCCAGCTGTTCGGCCAGCAGACCGTTGAACGGCGCGGCTATCCAGTTAGCTATTGTCGAAAAGAAATAACCGAAAACCAGCAGCACGGAAATGACCGCAATGGGCCAGAGCAAATAGTTCAGCCACTGTAACCAGTCCGGCACATAGCTCATCAGGGAAGGGATCCAGCTTTCCAGTCTGGTGAACAGCCACCAGAAGGCCCCGCCCATCAGAATAATGTTGATCAGCAACGGCAAAATAACGAAGCGTCGAATGCCCGGCAGGGAGACCAGTTTCCAGCCCTGAGAAAAGTACCAGATCCCGCTACGTGGGGGAGAAGAAGATGTTGAAACCATACCAGGCTGTACTCCTTTTTACACAACCAGTGGAATTGCCCGCCTATATTATCCAGTTACGGGCCAATGACCAGTTCGGAAATGTTCGAAAAACCAGCAAAAAGCACGATTTAGTTCATCTTTATGCTGTGAATGCTCTGCATACACTTGCACTTGACGTAAACGGCAAATACTCTTAGTGAGTAAATGTTTGCCGTGGTGGCAAGGTGTTAGAACAACAGAGAATATAATGATGCAGGATTTGCGTCTGATATTAATCATTGTTGGCGCGATCGCCATAATCGCTTTACTGGTACATGGTTTCTGGACCAGCCGTAAAGAGCGTTCTTCTATGTTTCGCGATCGTCCACTGAAGCGCATGAAGTCCAGTCGTGGCGAGGATGACGTTGAAGACGACATCGACGGTCTTGACGACGACGGCGTGGGTGAAGTTCGTGTTCATCGGGTCAATACTGCGCCCGGCGCAGCGCATGGAGAGCATGAAGCCCCGCGCGCTCCGCAGCACCAGTATCAACCGCCGTATGCCTCTGCCCAGCCGCGCCAGCCAGCGCCGCCGCCAGTGGAAGAACCTGTTCGTCATCCGCCGCAGCCGCCCGTGCAACAGCAGCCTGTTGCGCCTGTACAGCCACAGCCTGTGCAACAGCCTGTACAGCCGCAACCTGTGCAACAGCCAGCACAGCCAGTGCAGCAGCAGCCGCAGCCGCAGCCTGAACCGCCTGCGCCACAGCCCGCTCCGCACGCTGAGCCAGAGCCGGTTGCAGAGCCAGAACCGACTGTTGAAAAGCCGCAGCGTAAAGAAGCGGTAATTATTATGAACGTGGCTGCCCATCATGGCACCCATCTGAACGGTGACGTGTTGCTTAACAGCATCCAACAGGCAGGTTTTAAGTTCGGCGACATGAATATTTTCCATCGCCACCTGAGTCCTGACGGTAGCGGTCCGGCGCTGTTTAGCCTGGCCAATATGGTCAATCCAGGCACGTTTGACCCGGAAATGACCGGTGATTTCGTCACGCCGGGCGTTACGATCTTTATGCAGGTGCCGTCCTACGGTGACGAGCTGCAAAACTTTAAGCTGATGCTACAGTCCGCTCAGCACATCGCCGACGAAGTGGGCGGTGTGGTGCTCGACGATCAGCGTCGAATGATGACGCCGCAGAAACTGCGCGAGTATCAGGACCGCATCCGCGAAGTTAAGGAAGCGAACGCGTAATCGTCGCGTTAACTTCACCTCCTCCTCAACCCCCGCCTGTCGGGGGTTTTTCTCATTGATGGTGCGATATGGACTCAATCGAACAACAACTTACTGAACTGCGAACCACGCTTCGCCATCATGAATATCTCTATCATGTTATGGACGCACCGGAAGTGCCGGATGCGGAGTATGACCGCCTGATGCGCGAGCTGCGCGAGCTGGAAGCGCAGCACCCCGAACTCATCACGCCGGATTCTCCGACCCAGCGCGTCGGCGCGGAACCGCTGGGTGCTTTCAGCCAGGTGCGCCACGAAGTGCCGATGCTGTCGCTGGATAACGTGTTTGATGAAGAGAGCTTTCTGGCTTTCAACAAGCGTGTACAGGATCGCCTGAAAAGCGTCGACAATCTGAGCTGGTGCTGCGAGCTAAAGCTGGATGGTCTGGCCGTCAGTATTCTTTATGAGAACGGCGTTATGGTGCGTGCCGCAACGCGCGGTGACGGCACTACCGGGGAAGACATCACCGCCAATGTGCGCACTATTCGTGCGATCCCGCTGAAACTGCGTGGCGATAACATTCCCGCCCGGCTGGAAGTGCGCGGGGAAGTGTTCCTTCCGCAGGCGGGCTTCGAGAAGATCAACGAAGAAGCGCGTCGTACCGGCGGGAAAGTGTTTGCTAACCCGCGTAACGCGGCGGCAGGTTCGCTGCGTCAGCTCGATCCGCGTATCACCGCGAAGCGACCGCTTACTTTCTTCTGTTACGGCGTCGGGATCCTGGAAGGCGGTGACCTGCCAGATACCCACCTGGGTCGTTTAATGCAGTTCAAAGCGTGGGGATTACCGGTAAGCAACCGCGTGCAGCTCTGCGACTCTCCGGAGGCGGTGCTGGCGTTCTATCACAAGGTTGAAGAAGATCGTCCCACGCTCGGGTTTGATATTGACGGCGTGGTGATCAAGGTTAACTCCCTGGCGTTGCAGGAACAGTTAGGATTTGTGGCCCGTGCGCCGCGCTGGGCGGTGGCCTTTAAGTTCCCGGCGCAGGAGCAGATGACCTTCGTTCGCGACGTGGAGTTTCAGGTAGGGCGTACGGGGGCGATTACGCCTGTGGCGCGTCTTGAACCTGTGCAGGTGGCTGGCGTACTGGTAAGTAACGCCACGCTGCATAACGCTGATGAAATTGCGCGTCTGGGGCTGCGCATAGGTGACAAAGTGGTGATTCGCCGCGCGGGCGATGTGATCCCGCAGGTGGTTAACGTTGTGGAATCAGAACGTCCTGCCGATACCCGTGCCATCGAGTTTCCAGCCCACTGTCCGGTATGTGGTTCGGACGTTGAGCGCGTGGAAGGTGAAGCGGTAACGCGCTGTACGGGCGGGTTAATCTGCGGCGCGCAGCGTAAAGAGTCCCTGAAGCACTTCGTCTCCCGCCGGGCGATGGACGTCGACGGCATGGGCGATAAGATTATCGATCAGCTGGTTGAGAAAGAGTACGTCCATACGCCAGCGGACCTCTTTACCCTGACGGCAGGTAAGCTGACCGGTCTTGATCGTATGGGGCCGAAATCTGCCCAGAACATCGTCAACGCGCTCGAGGCGGCCAAAAACACCACCTTTGCCCGTTTCCTTTACGCGCTCGGCATTCGTGAAGTCGGCGAGGCGACGGCGGCAGGGCTGGCGGCCTATTTCGGCACGCTGGACGCGCTGGAGAAAGCCACTATCGACGAGCTACAGAAAGTTCCTGATGTTGGCATTGTGGTCGCCACCCACGTCTTTAACTTCTTTGCCGAAGAGAGCAACCGTGAAGTCATCGGCAAGCTGCTGGAAGAGGGCATCAAATGGCCTGCGCCGGTAGTGGTTAATGCCGAAGAGATCGACAGCCCGTTTGCCGGTAAAACGGTGGTGTTGACCGGCAGCCTGAGCCAGCTTTCGCGCGATGACGCGAAGGCTCGCCTGGTGGCGCTGGGGGCGAAAGTGGCGGGCAGCGTATCGAAGAAAACCGATCTGGTGATTGCCGGGGAGGCGGCCGGTTCGAAGCTGGCCAAAGCGCAGGAGCTTGGTATCGAAGTGATCGACGAAGCGGAAATGATGCGCCTGTTAGGAGAGTGACGTGGAAAAAGAGCAGCTCGTTGAGATCGCCAATACGGAGATGCCGTTCGGTAAATATAAGGGTCGCAGGCTGATTGATTTACCGGAAGAGTATTTGCTGTGGTTTGCCCGTAAGGATGAGTTCCCCGCCGGGCGTCTGGGCGAGCTGATGGCTATTACGTTACTGATCAAAACTGAGGGGCTAACCCAGCTGGTTCAGCCCCTGAAACGTCCTTAAACTTTCGCGGCGCGGGTCTCTTCCTGCGCCAGCTTTTCCGTCTGCGCCTTGTAACGCCGCGCCAGTACCGCACACACCATCAGCTGGATCTGATGGAAAATCATCAGCGGTAACACCATCATCCCAATGACGGACGTCGGGAACAGAATATTGGCCATCGGGATCCCGTTGGCGAGGCTCTTTTTCGAACCGCAAAACACAATGGTAATTTCATCGGCCTTATTGAAGCCGCATTTGCGGGCCACAAAGACGTTAACCACGATGACAATGGCCAGCAGAACGATGCTTACCACCACGATAAACAGCAGCGATCCTGCACCCACCCTGTGCCAGATGCCGTTCACGACGGCTTCGCTGAAGGCCGTGTAAACCACCAGCAGAATTGAGCTTTGGTCCGTTTTCCCGATCCATTTTTTATGTTTCGCCACAAACGCTCCAATCCAGGGACGGGATAAGTGTCCGAGCACAAACGGCAGCAGCAGTTGCAGACAAATTTTACCCACCTGCTCCAGACTGCCTTCCGCCCCGTGCATGTTCATCAGCAGACCAACCAGCAGTGGTGAAACAAAGATCCCTAGCAGGCTGGAAGCGGAAGCAGAACAGACCGCCGCCGCGACGTTACCGCCCGCCAGCGAGGTAAAGGCAATTGCCGACTGCACGGTGGCCGGCAAAATGCACAGATAGAGGAAACCGGTATACAGCGCCGGATCGACATTCACCGGTGCCCACCAGGCAAACAGCACGCCCAGTATCGGGAAGAGGATAAAGGTGCTGCACATTACCCACAGGTGGAGACGCCAGTGGCTACCGCCTGCAATAATGGCTTCCCGGGAGAGTTTGGCGCCATGCATAAAGAACAGCAGGGCAATGGCTGCCGTGGTCAGTCCCTCAATAACCGGAACGAAACCGCCCCGCGCCGGGAAGAACGAGGCCAGCAAGACGACGCCAATCAGGGTCAGCGTAAACGGATCAAGAATACGAAAAAGTTTCATAATCACTCCTGAAAACAGATGCCGCTATTGTGCTTACTTCCCTTTGAGAAATAAAATTGATTTATTGCATCCATTCATGAATTAAACAGATGAATTATTCGTTACGTCAGCTTCGCGTTTTTGTCACCGTCGCGCAGGCCCGCAGCTTTAGCCGGGCAGGGGAGATGATTGGCCTCAGCCAGTCGGCCGTCAGTCACAGCGTGAAAGAGCTGGAAATGCAAACCGGCGTGAAGTTGCTCGACCGTACGACGCGAGAAGTGGTGCTCACCGAAGCGGGACAGCAGCTGGCAACGCGTCTGGAAAGACTGCTGGATGAACTGAATAGTACGCTGAGGGATGTGGGGCGGCTTGGGCAACAGCTTTCCGGCACCGTGAGAGTGGCGGCGAGCCAGACGATTTCGGCGCATCTTATTCCCCAGTGCATCGCAGAAAGTAACCACCGCTATCCGGATATCGATTTTGTTTTGCACGACAGGCCGCAGCAGTGGGTACTGGAGAGTATTCGTCAGGGGGATGTGGATTTCGGGATAGTGATTGATCCCGGCGCGGTGAGCGACCTGGAATGTGAAGTGGTGCTCTCGGAGCCTTTTTTATTGCTCTGCCGCGATGATGATCCTCTGGCACCGCTGCCACAGGTGAGCTGGCAAGCCTTGCAGGGAGCAAACCTGGTTCTACAGGATTATGCATCGGGCAGCCGCCCGCTGATTGATGCCGCACTTGATGCTCAGGGCGTTAAGGCAACCATTGTGCAGGAGATAGGCCATCCTGCCACGCTCTTCCCCATGGTCGAGGCAGGCATTGGGATCAGCGTGCTGCCGGCGCTGGCGCTGCCATTGCCGCAGGGAAGTCGTTTAACGGTGAAGCGTTTCGTACCCTGTGTCGAGCGCCAGCTGATGCTGGTACGCCGTAAAAACAGGTCACTTTCCGGCGCGGCGCATGCCTGCTGGGATGTGGTGCGTATGCAGGCCAAACGTTTGATGGAGGCCCGCACACGCGATCCACTCTTTAACGAAACCAATATTTAGATGTAGATATTAATCTGATGATCCGCGGAGGGCTTATTGATGCCTTCCGCGGCCGCCTGACCTTTTTCCTGTTTTGGCATCGCCTCTTCGGCCTGCTGACGCTGCAATTGCGCCAGCTGTGCCTGCAACATAGCCAGCTGAGATTCGAGTAATTCTTGCTGCTTTTGTTTTTCTTCTGCTGTGGCATCACTCAGGGCCACTTCTTTGAGCTGCTGAGTGACTTTCGTTATCTGTTTGGTCAGACGGGTGATTTGGGAAGCAATGTCGTTTCCACCGGAGCTGTTATCTACGCTGCCGATTTCCATCGCCGACAGAGAAACGGGCTTAAGAGTTGTCATATTGAGATCCTTTTCGCCATAAAATAGAGGTATCGGCAAAGAAGGCGTGAGCTTGAGTAAAACAAGCGGTCTGGCTGCAATGGGAATTTGCTATATCGCAGATAGCAAAAAAGCGCCTTTAGGGCGCTTTTTTACATTGGTGGGTCGTGCAGGATTCGAACCTGCGACCAATTGATTAAAAGTCAACTGCTCTACCAACTGAGCTAACGACCCGAAATGGTGGGCGATGACGGGCTCGAACCGCCGACCCCCTCCGTGTAAAGGAGATGCTCTACCAACTGAGCTAATCGCCCATTTCGGAAATGCTGCGATAAGGTGAGAATGGTGGGCGATGACGGGCTCGAACCGCCGACCCCCTCCGTGTAAAGGAGATGCTCTACCAACTGAGCTAATCGCCCAATCTCAATTCTTATCTACACTGCGAGTCTACCGAAGTAGATGGTGGGTGATGACGGGCTCGAACCGCCGACCCCCTCCGTGTAAAGGAGATGCTCTACCAACTGAGCTAATCACCCCCGCTGTGTGGAGTCGCATTATAGGGAGAGTTGAAAATGAGTCAACGCATTTTCTAAAGTTTTTATTCGTTCGTCGTAAAATTAGTCAAAACGATCGCAAAATGGACTGTGGTGCATGATTTCCAAACAAAAACAGCAATCTCGAACCAGATAAAGTGATCGACATTGAGGAATCGGCCCACAGTGATAGAATATTCCCCATTGTTTTCTTCCCAGGATTTGCCGATTACCGGCATCTTTATAACGTAAGGCCATTTCATGAAAATCAAAACTCGCTTCGCGCCGAGCCCGACAGGCTATCTGCATGTCGGTGGTGCACGTACCGCTCTCTATTCCTGGCTTTTCGCACGTCACAACAAAGGTGAGTTTGTGCTGCGTATTGAAGACACCGATCTGGAGCGCTCAACGCCGGAAGCAATTGAAGCCATTATGGATGGGATGAACTGGCTGAATCTGGAGTGGGACGAAGGTCCATACTTCCAGACGAAACGTTTTGACCGCTATAACGCCGTCATTGACGAGATGCTGGTCGCAGGCACGGCCTATAAGTGCTACTGCTCCAGGGAGCGTCTGGATGCGCTGCGCGAAGAGCAAATGGCAAAAGGCGAAAAACCGCGTTATGACGGTCGTTGCCGCCATGACCACAGCGAGCATGCTGCTGATGAGCCTTGCGTAGTGCGTTTTGCTAACCCACAGGATGGCTCGGTTATCTTTGATGACCAAATCCGTGGCCCTATCGAATTCAGCAACCAGGAGCTGGATGACCTCATCATTCGTCGTACTGACGGGTCGCCAACCTATAACTTCTGCGTGGTTGTGGACGACTGGGATATGGAAATCACTCACGTGATCCGTGGTGAAGACCATATCAATAACACCCCGCGTCAGATCAACATTCTGAAAGCGCTGAACGCGCCTGTACCGGTGTATGCGCATGTATCGATGATCAACGGTGACGACGGTAAAAAACTGTCCAAACGTCATGGCGCGGTGAGCGTGATGCAGTACCGTGACGACGGCTATCTGCCGGAAGCGCTGCTGAATTACCTGGTACGTCTGGGCTGGGCTCATGGTGACCAGGAGATCTTCAGCCGTGAAGAGATGATCGAGCTGTTCTCTCTGAACTCGGTGAGCAAATCAGCCAGCGCGTTCAACACTGACAAACTGCTGTGGCTGAACCATCACTACATCAATACCATGCAGCCAGAATATGTTGCGACCTATCTGCAATGGCACATTGAGCAGGCAAACATTGATACCCGTACGGGCCCGGAACTGGCAGATCTGGTTAAGCTGCTTGGCGAGCGTTGCAAAACGTTGAAAGAGATCGCTGAGAGCTGCCGCTACTTTTATGAAGAGTTTGATGCGTTCGACGCCGATGCAGCCAAGAAGCACCTACGTCCGGTAGCGCGTCAGCCGCTGGAAGTGGTGCGTGACAAACTTGAAGCCCTTACCGAATGGACGGCAGAAAATATTCACCACGCAATTCAGGCTACCGCTGATGAGCTGGAAATTGGCATGGGTAAGGTCGGTATGCCGCTGCGCGTTGCGGTGACGGGGGCAGGCCAGTCACCGGCGCTGGACGTGACCGTTCATGCCATCGGCAAATCACGTAGCGTTGCGCGTATCAACAAAGCGCTGGGCTTTATTGCTGAGCGTGAAAGCCAGCAGTAATGCTCGTGTAATACAAATAACGGCAGGGTAACCTGCCGTTTTTTATGCCTGTTAATCAACAATACCAAGACGCGTGAGAAAGCCCTGCAAACCTTCACGAGCGAGTAACTTGTGCAAACGTTCCTGTTCGACAGTCGTCATGTTTTCCAGCGAGTCGATAATTTGTGGAAGCAGGCTGGATGAGGTTGCCACGCCGTAGTGGGAAGGGCTTTCCGCCACATGGTAAACAGCCCGACGGTTACGAATGGCGGGAAGACTAATGATGTGCTCCTTAACGTGCGCATCAATACATATCACCCTCGCTCTTCCGCCTTTTACACCGTTGATACCCTCCGTTTTCCATCCTTTTTGTCGTATCCAGCGATTAACGGTTTGTCGGGCGACGCCCAGACTGTCCGCCAGCTCTTCCGTGGTCATTTTGCTGCGTAATCTTTTCATATTAATTCTGGTCGCGAATTCCTAGACGTTTTAACAAACCGGTAATCCCTTCCCGCAGTAACAGCGATGTCATCTGCTGTTGTTCTTCCGGCGTCATTTCATTCGCCAGCGTCAGGAGCAGGGCGTGAAGTGAACCTTCGTGGTATGCCTTATCTGGCATTTCCGGCGACTCTGTTGCCCTGCGTGCGCTGCGAATAAAGTCGCGCACTTTTTCATTGACGTGTACCAGACGCGCCTTGCCACCCTGAACGCCAGGCTTTGGCGATGTAATCCAACCCTCTTTGCGTACCCATTTATTGATGGTCTGTCGGCTATAGCCAGTCAGCAGGGCTAACTCTTCTGGCGTCATTCGTTCCTTGATCATACAATTTCCTGAATATCTGTGGGGTTAATTAGTGGTTCATTTTATAGCACCGTTTTAGGTGAAAACGTGACAAGCTTAACTCCTGGCTGCGAGCAGGCTCGCAAAGTGTTTCATTTGCATGATTTTTCGGCGATTGAAAGGAGGAGGCTGAATTTGCCGTTGACACTTTGCGGCGGAATTCATATTATGCCGCCCGTCAACATGACAGCTTTACGACGGGGCTATAGCTCAGCTGGGAGAGCGCCTGCATGGCATGCAGGAGGTCAGCGGTTCGATCCCGCTTAGCTCCACCAAACTCTGAACCCAACAGAGGGCGGTAAGTAAAGTAACATGTGGGGCTATAGCTCAGCTGGGAGAGCGCTTGCATGGCATGCAAGAGGTCAGCGGTTCGATCCCGCTTAGCTCCACCAAAATTTAAACCCTCGTCGTAAGACGGGGGTTTTTTTATATCTTGTAAAATCTTTAGGCTGTTTTTGTTGCAATTAACGTCATTTTCTATACCTCACCTCAATCCAAATCAATAAACATGTCTATAAATAGACCTGAACTTGATTCGTAGAATTAATAAACCTATTATCCATCCGGTCAATGAGGCGATGGTAAAATAGATTAATCGGATTAATGAATAGAAAAGTTTACAATAATGTAAAAATATTTATGATTGCCCTGGCGCTAAGCCTGATTGCAATTCCTTTTTCTCGTTATATCTCTCCACATGCCCTCGTCAGCGGAAATGATGTTTATTTAGCGTGGTTGCCCTTAAGCGCCATGCTTGCCATCGTGTTGTTATTTGGACGACAGGCTATCATTCCATTGTTATTAGCATTTAGTGTTACTAATATTTATAACCTTGATTTAGCACCGCTACAATATGCCGTCTTATTATGTTGTCAGACGTTTTCCGTCTTCGCAGCCTGTGGCGTCATCCGTCTGGTGCTGGGAAAACGCTGGCGGCACAGCATGCCGAATAAGTACATTGGCATCTGTATTTTCTGGCTCGGATTTATGGTGCCTGTGGGCATCAAATTATCAATGTACCTGGCTGGCTATTTATTTGATTTCCCGGTGACGATCTCCTCTTATTTCGGCGAAGGCTCTGCAATTTATAACGTTATCGATATTCAGAGCCTGATTTGTGCCGCCCTGATTTTTACCATGATGTTCTATTATCCGTTAAGAATGATTATTAATCCTCGCTATGCGCGAACATTCTGGCGGCGAAGCGTGAAGCCCCTTTTTTGTAACAAAAAAGCGTTATTTACCGCTGTGTGGCTGATGCTGTTGGTCTCGATGATCGCTATTTTATGTGCACCTTTTGAGTCGCAGGTTATTGCCGGTTATTTGATGCCGATCGTCTTTATTCTGTTTACCCTGGGTATTGGTCGTCTGAGCTATGCGCTCATCTCTTTACTCTGGGCGGCGTCGGCGCTCATGTTGTTGACCTATAATTATAACTTTCTCAATGGCGTTGAATCGGGCCATTCGCTCTCCTTTATCCTGTCAGTGCTCATCTCTTTCGCTATCTGCCTGCTTTACATGTCGCGGATCTACCAGAAAAGTGAATGGCTGAAACAGGGGTGGCAGGAGAGGGCGCTCACCGATCCGCTCACCGGTCTGCCTAACATTCGTGCGCTGGAAGTGTTTCTAGAGCATCATCCTGAGGCCAAAGTCTGCTGCCTGCGCCTGGATAATCTGGAATTTCTGAGCCGTCACTACGGCATCCTCATGCGCGTGCACTGTAAAAAGATGGTCACCGCGTCGCTGCAACCGTTATTGCAAAAAGACGAGAAGCTCTTCCAGTTGCCAGGCAGTGAGCTGGTGGTGGTCTTGCTGGGGCCGGGAACGGCCGAGCGCCTGCAATATATGGTTGACCATCTGAACAGCCGTAAGATTATCTGGAATAAAACTGAGCTCGACATTGAGTTTGGTGCCTCCTGGGGGGAAGTGCCGGATGGAGAAAGTTTGCATCACACGCTGGGTCAGTTGAGCTGGCTGTCCGAGCAATCCTGTGCCGGGCATAACGTGCTGGCGTTAACCAACAGTCTGGATGATGTTTCCGGTCAGACGACGGACAGGGTGCTGATGCTGGCCCGCATAAAACGCGCCCTTGATAGCGGCAGGCTTCACCTTTACGCCCAACCAATCCATAACGCGCGCGGGGAAGGGTATTTTGAAATCCTCTCAAGACTGGAAAGCGATGGCGAGATGGTCACGCCTGACCGCTTTATTCCGCTGATTGCTCAGTTCAACCTGAGCCACCGATTTGACCTGAACGTGGTGGAAAAATTGCTGATGTGGATGTGTAGCCATCCGTCCGAACGTGCCGGAACGCGATTCTCGGTAAATCTGATGCCGCTGACGCTGATGCAAAATGAGATCGCGGCTGAAATCATTGCGCTGTTTGAACGCTACGCCGTTGCGCCGGAAGACATCGTGATTGAGATCACCGAGGAACAGGCTTTCTCTGACTCGGGAAGCAGCATTAGCAATATTCAGCAGCTACGGGATTACGGATTCCGCATTGCTATCGATGACTTTGGTACCGGCTATGCCAACTTTGAGCGCCTGAAGCGACTGGAAGCCGATATCATTAAAATTGATGGCAGCTTCGTGAAAGATATCTGCACCGACAGCATGGATGCGATGATCGTGCAATCCATTTGCAACATGGCAAAAACGAAATCGCTTTGTGTGGTGGCTGAATATGTGGAATCGGCTGAACAACGCGAGATGTTGCTGCGATTCGGTGTGGACTATTTGCAGGGCTATTTGATTGGCAAACCACTGCCCCTGACGGCACTGGAGGCATAAAAAAACCGGGAGCGATAACTCCCGGTTTTTTCGCGGTATGAATTACAGAACCAGTGCTGCGATAGAAGCAGACAGGACGCTCACCAGCGTTGAACCGTAAACCAGCTTCAGGCCAAAGCGAGAAACGACGTTACCTTGCTCTTCGTTGAGGCCTTTAATTGCGCCAGCAATAATACCGATCGAAGAGAAGTTCGCGAAGGAGACCAGGAAGACGGACAGGATCCCTTCCGCACGCGGGGAGAGTGTGCTGGCAATCTTCTGGAGATCCATCATCGCCACGAACTCATTGGAAACCAGTTTCGTTGCCATGATACTGCCCACCTGCAACGCTTCGTGAGCGGGCACACCCATCACCCACGCGACCGGGTAGAAGATGTAGCCCAGGATCCCCTGGAAGGAGATACCGAGTACGGCCGCAAACAGGGCGTTCAGCGCAGCGATCAGCGCGATAAAGCCAATCAGCATCGCGGCCACAATAATCGCAACCTTGAAACCCGCCAGAATGTATTCACCCAGCATTTCAAAGAAGCTCTGTCCTTCATGCAGGTTTGACATCTGAATGTTCTCTTCGCTGGCATCAACACGGTATGGGTTAATCAGCGAAAGAACGATAAAGGTGCTGAACATGTTCAGAACCAGCGCCGCAACCACATATTTTGGTTCCAGCATGGTCATATACGCGCCCACGATTGACATGGAAACGGTAGACATAGCGGTCGCCGCCATGGTGTACATGCGGTTACGGGACATCTTGCCGAGGATATCTTTATACGCAATGAAGTTCTCAGACTGACCCAGGATCAGGGAGCTGACTGCGTTAAAGGATTCCAGCTTGCCCATGCCGTTAACTTTCGATAACAGGAAGCCGATCGCACGGATAACCACCGGCAAAACGCGGATGTGCTGGAGGATACCGATCAGGGCAGAGATGAAGACGATAGGGCAGAGTACTTTCAGGAAGAAGAAGGCCAGACCCTGATCGTTCATGCTGCCAAAAACGAAGTTTGTCCCTTCGTTGGCAAATCCGAGCAGTTTTTCGAACATTTCGGAGAAGCCTTTCACGAAGCCGAGGCCTACGTTGGAGTTCAGGAAGAACCACGCAAGTAAAACTTCAATGACCAGCAGTTGGACAACATAGCGAATACGAATTTTTTTGCGGTCTGTGCTGACCAGCAATGCAAGTGCAGTAACGACAACGAGTGCCAGGACAAAATGAAGGACGCGGTCCATATTTGCTCCAAATATGAGGCAGGTTTAATTTCCGTGCACATTCTATGTAACAAGCACAAAGAAAACGAGATCAAGCCCACACTATAGTTACATCCTGTGACGAGTCTCAAAAATAGTGATCAACAAGACATTTTTGTTATGTTAGGTAAATGAGTGAAAAGTTAAGTTTGTGTGCTACGCTTCACAAATGTCCGCGCATTTTCACATTCTGTGACCTTGCTCCACCTGCCTGTCTATCGTTCCTGGCTATCAGAGAAATCATGTTAACCATTACAAATGAACTTGATAAGCATTCTCATTTTGGTAGCATAAAACATAGCACAGGCTATATTTCCAGAGGCAGAAATGACGAATAGTCGCGTAGAGAGTAGCAGCGGCAGAGCGGCACGCAAGCTGCGGTTCGCATTAATGGGACCTGCATTCATTGCCGCGATTGGCTACATCGATCCGGGTAATTTTGCGACCAATATTCAGGCCGGAGCCAGTTTCGGCTATAAACTGCTGTGGGTTGTGGTATGGGCCAATCTGATGGCGATGCTGATTCAGATGCTCTCCGCGAAGCTGGGTATTGCCACCGGGAAAAACCTGGCGGAGCAAATCCGCGATCGCTATCCGCGACCGGCAGTGTGGTTTTACTGGGTTCAGGCGGAAATTATCGCCATGGCTACCGATCTCGCCGAATTTATCGGGGCGGCAATCGGCTTTAAGCTTATCCTGGGCGTCTCCCTGCTTCAGGGGGCGGTGCTGACCGGTATCGCCACTTTCCTGATTCTGATGCTCCAGCGGCGGGGACAAAAACCGCTGGAGAAAGTCATCGGCGGCCTGCTGCTGTTCGTCGCTGCCGCCTATATTGTTGAGCTGATTTTCTCCCAGCCGAATCTGGCGCAGTTGACGAAAGGGATGGTGATCCCGTCGTTACCCACTTCTGAAGCCGTTTTTCTGGCTGCCGGGGTGCTGGGGGCGACCATTATGCCGCACGTCATTTATCTGCACTCTTCATTAACCCAGAATCTGCATGGCGGGACGAGTAAAGAGCGCTACTCCGCCTCAAAATGGGATGTGGCGATCGCGATGACCATTGCCGGATTTGTGAACCTGGCGATGATGGCGACCGCCGCCGCTGCGTTCCATTTTAACGGGCATACGGGGGTTGCCGATCTCGACCAGGCTTACCTGACGCTGGAGCCGCTGCTGAGCCATGCCGCTGCCACTATTTTCGGTTTAAGTCTGGTTGCTGCCGGTCTCTCGTCTACGGTTGTGGGGACGCTGGCCGGGCAGGTGGTGATGCAGGGGTTCGTACGTTTCCATATTCCGCTGTGGGTCCGCCGCTCGGTAACCATGCTGCCTTCCTTTATTGTGATCCTGATGGGGCTGGATCCGACCCGCATTCTGGTGATGAGTCAGGTGCTGCTGAGTTTCGGAATTGCGCTGGCGCTGGTGCCGCTGCTGATCTTCACCAGCAACAAATCGCTGATGGGCGATCTGGTAAATTCAACGTGGGTGAAGCGCGCCGGTTGGGCCATTGTGGTCGTGGTGGTGGCGTTAAACTTGTGGTTGCTGATAGGCACAGCCGCAGGCCTGTAAAAGAAAAAGGAGCCGGAAGGCTCCTTTTTGTTGTTAATGATGATGGCCGTGACCGTGGCCTCTGCCTTTACCATGACCCCAGCCGCCACGGCGGTCGTCACGATCGTTCCAGCCTTCGCGGTAGCCGCGTTCGTAAGCCTTACGCTTATCCCAGCCACGGTGATAGCCGTTATCGTGTTTCCACCAGCGGTTTTGACGCCATTCATAATGGCGGTGCCAGTAGTCACGGTCGCGCCAGTAGCCACCGTCCCAGTATCTGCCGTAGTCATCACGATCGCCAATTTGTAATTTAATCGATGGCAACAGGGTGATTTCGCCCGCAGTGGCAACCAGCGGGGCCGAAGCCAGTAATACCGCTGCAAGAATCAGTGACCTGAACATACTCTTCTCCTTCACGATCGGGGCCGCTGTGCGACCTGTTAACGCAATTTTACGAGTTGGTAAACATTCGTTTCATCGCCTCAACTCCTAAATCATGGGTGAGAGCACTTTTTGCTAAAAGTGATGTCAATTTGAGCTGGACAGGATCGCGTCTATCGTCTTCAGCTCCTCTGCGGAGAACCGACAATATTTAAGCATGCCCGCTGCATCATCTATTTGCCCGGTTTTGCTTGCGCCGATGAGCACGGATGTCACCGCATCGTGGCGCAGGATCCAGGCCAGCGCCATTTGCGAAAGTTTTTGCCCCCGTTTTTCCGCCAGCGTATTCAGCTTGCGCACCTTTTCCAGGTTTTTGTCGGTGATCTGCTCCGGATTCAGAAACTTACTGCCGCTTGCTGCGCGAGAATCCGCCGGGATGCCGTTCAGATAGCGATCGGTCAACTGTCCACCTGCCAGCGGGGAGAAGGGGATGCATCCCACCCCTTTTTGCTGCAACACGTCCAGCAAACCCTCTTCTGGCGCACGTTCAAACATGGAGTACTTCGGCTGGTGGATGAGACAGGGTGTGCCCAAATCCTCGAGTATCTCAATCGCCTGCCGTGCCACTTCTGCCGGGTAGTTGGACAGACCGATGTACAGCGCTTTGCCCTGACGGACCACATGGTCAAGCGCTTTCATGGTTTCACGAAGCGGCGTTTGTGGATCGGGGCGGTGGTGATAGAAAATATCAACGTACTCCAGTCCCATACGCTTGAGGCTTTGATCCAGGCTGGAAATCAGATATTTACGGGAGCCCCAGTCGCCGTAAGGCCCGTCCCACATGGTGTAGCCCGCTTTGGTGGAGATGATCAGCTCATCGCGCCAGGGAAGGAAATCTTCCTGCAAAATGCGCCCGAAATTACGTTCTGCCGAACCAGGAGGCGGGCCGTAATTATTGGCAAGGTCAAAATGCGTAATACCCAAATCGAAAGCGCGCTGTAAAAGTTGACGGCTATTTTCGAGCAGCGTCGCGTCACCAAAATTGTGCCATAGCCCCAGCGAGATAGCGGGAAGCTTGAGACCGCTGTGCCCACAGCGGCGATATTGCATTGTCTGATAACGATTTTTGTCAGGCTGATAACCCATTGGCGAGACCTCTGGCGCTGGAAAGAAAGGTCAGTGTATACGTTTACACTGACCTGAAAAAAGTGAGCATAGCTCAGCTTTTTTCGTAAAGCATTCTTTCCAGACCCTCATTGTCGTCAATTCTGGACACGCTTCACGCTTATTTAATACTCAGAGTGAGGTCAACGTCAGAAGGACACTTATAATATGCGTACCCCCTATTGCGTCGCCGATTACCTGCTGGACCGACTAACAGATTGTGGTGCCGATCATCTGTTTGGCGTGCCGGGCGACTATAACCTGCAATTTCTCGACCATGTGATCGACAGCCCGGACATCTGCTGGGTGGGCTGTGCCAATGAACTGAACGCGTCTTACGCCGCAGACGGCTACGCCCGCTGTAAGGGCTTTGCCGCGCTCCTGACGACATTCGGCGTTGGAGAGTTAAGCGCCATGAACGGTGTGGCGGGCAGCTTTGCCGAACATGTTCCCGTGCTTCATATTGTTGGAGCGCCGGGTATGGCGGCGCAGCAGCGAGGAGAGTTATTGCACCATACGCTGGGCGACGGCGAGTTCCGCCATTTCTATCATATGAGCGAACCCATCACCGTTGCACAGGCGGTGCTTACCGAACAAAACGCCTGCTATGAAATTGACAGAGTCCTGACCACTATGCTGCGGGAGCGCCGTCCGGGCTACCTGATGCTGCCCGCGGATGTGGCAAAAAAGGCCGCTACCCCCCCTGTAAGCGCTCTCACCGTTAACCCCGCACCGGCCGATTCAGCCTGCTTGCAGGCGTTCCGTGAGGCTGCCGAAAAGCGCTTGTCCACGAGCAAACGCACCGCGCTGTTAGCGGACTTCCTCGTACTCCGCCATGGTCTGCGCGCGGCCCTTCAGACGTGGGTGAAAGAGGTGCCGATGGCACACGCCACCATGCTGATGGGCAAGGGCATTTTTGACGAACGACAGAGCGGTTTTTATGGCACCTACAGCGGATCGGCGAGTGCTGCGCCGGTCAAAAAGGCAATCGAGGGGGCTGATACGGTGCTGTGCATTGGCACGCGCTTTACCGATACGCTCACTGCCGGATTTACCCACCAGCTGACGCCAGACCAGACGATAGAGGTTCAGCCCCACGCGTCACGCGTCGGTGACGTCTGGTTTACGGGTATCCCAATGAGGGAGGCCATTGAAACGCTGTCAGCGCTGTGTAAAACCTATGTTCGTGATACGCGAGCGCCATTGGATCACAGCGGCTTTTCGTTCCCGACTATCGAAGGGGCGCTGACGCAGGAGAGCTTCTGGCGTACCCTGCAAACGTTTATCCGCCCCGGGGACATTATTCTGGCTGACCAGGGGACGTCTGCTTTTGGCGCTATCGATCTGCGTTTACCGGCGGACGTGAACTTTATCGTCCAGCCGCTGTGGGGATCGATTGGCTACACGCTGGCGGCGGCGTTTGGCGCGCAAACGGCGTGTCCGAACCGACGCGTGATTGTCCTGACGGGTGACGGCGCCGCGCAGTTGACCATTCAGGAGCTGGGATCGATGCTGCGCGACAAGCAGCGCCCGATTATTCTGGTGCTTAACAACGAAGGATACACGGTGGAAAGGGCCATCCACGGGCCGGAGCAGCGCTATAACGATATTGCCCTCTGGAACTGGACGCAGATCCCGCAGGCGCTGAGCCTGGCGCCTCAGGCAGAGTGCTGGCAGGTCAACGAAGCGGAAGCGCTGGCGGAGGTGCTGGATAAAGTGGCACACCATGAGCGGCTTTCGCTGATCGAGGTGATGCTGCCGAAAGCCGATATTCCGCCGCTGTTGAGCGCGCTGACCAAAGCGCTGGAGGCGCGCAATAACGCCTGATTACCTGTCGTTTCGCCATCCCATCAGCATCGGTTTGCCCGCCAGCATGAGCCAGGCGGGCAACATCACGATACAGAGCAGCGGCAGAAGCGTGGTATCCGGCACGACAACAGCCGCCATAAACAGGCTCAGCCACGCATCGCGCGTGACCACCAGTACCAGCCCCAGAATGGAACAGGAGATGGTAATCGCCGCAGGGACAGCGTCAACGTGCTCATGCAGCATCAGCCCCAGCGCGACGCCAACAAATACCGCCGGGAAGATACGACCTCCCCGAAAACCACAGGCCGCCGCGACCACCAGCGCCGCCAGTTTTACCAGCGCGAACAGCAGATAATCGGAGACGCTAAAGACCTGGCTGAAGGCCAGCTGCTGCATCTCGTCCAGACCCTTAAACAGCGTAACCGTCCCGCCGATGGCGCCTAAAACGCCCAGAATAAAACCACCCATGCCAAGAATCAGCACCGGATGCTTCAGCCTGTGCATCAGGCGATGCAGGCGAGGGAGACACCACACCGCGACCATCCCCAGCGCAATGGCGATCGCGACGACGACGGCGCCGCTGAAAATATCGGTGAGTTGCATCTGGCCGTAGTGGGGAATGGGGAGTGAAAAATGGGGATGGAAAAACAGGCTGGTGGTGAGGGCTCCCGCAGCGGCAGCCATTAGCGGCGCGAAAAGTTTATCCCACAGCGGCACCTCATGATCGCTGCTGAGGGTTTGCGAAAAAATGAGCGCAGCCGCGACGGGTGTGCCAAACAGCGCCCCAATGGTGCCTGCTGACGCGAGGATCGTCCAGTCCAGCGCGCCAACGCGCGGGAAAAGACGCGCCCCCAGAAAGACTGCAAGCGCGATATTAACCGCCATAATGGGATGTTCAGGCCCGAGGCTCACGCCGCCCGCAAGACCGATAATCAGCGCGATAATAAGCCCCGGCAGAGCAGAGGGAGAGACAGGTGCGCCAATCAAGGGTTCCAGTGCCGGGTCCGGTCCGGCATGACCGGGGGTGTAGCGGATAACCAGCCCTACGGCAATCCCGGTCAGGGTCAGCATCATCATGATCCAGCCCGGCGAGTCAAGGCTGATACCGAGTTTTACCGGAAGCGCGGTCCACAAAATCGTTTGCAGCACCGCAGCCACTTTCATGACGACGATGAGCACCAGGCTCGACGCCACGCCAATAATCAGCGCCGGGACAGCCAATAACAGCATGGTTCTGGCTCGGGGATGGAGCATGATGATTTCCTTGTACAAAACGGCTTAACGTTACTTTGCACAATCAGCATTGTGGCCATAGTGCAAAAGGGGCTGAAACGGTAAAGTTATTATGTGACGAAGATCGATAATCCATGGGCAGTCACCTTCTGGTCGTTGTTGTTATCACGCCTTGAATTTACAGTGTCCCAAAGATTTATTCTGACTTTAGCGGAGCAGTAGAAGAATGACAAAGTATGCTTTGGTAGGTGATGTAGGCGGCACCAACGCGCGCCTTGCCCTGTGCGATGTGAACAGCGGTGAAATTTCTCAGGCGAAAACCTATTCAGGGCTGGATTACCCAAGCCTGGAAGCGGTGGTTCGCGTCTATCTGGAAGAGCAGAAAGTGAGCGTGGAAGACGGTTGTATCGCCATCGCCTGTCCGATCACCGGCGACTGGGTGGCGATGACCAACCACACGTGGGCCTTCTCAATTGCCGAAATGCGGAAAAACCTCGGCTTCTCGCACCTTGAAATTATCAACGATTTCACTGCGGTTTCCATGGCTATTCCGATGCTTAAACCAGAGCATCTGATTCAGTTCGGCGGCACAGCTCCGGTTGAAGGCAAACCGATTGCCGTTTACGGTGCCGGAACCGGTCTGGGGGTGGCGCACCTGGTCCACGTCGACAAACGCTGGGTCAGCCTGCCGGGCGAAGGCGGTCACGTGGATTTTGCGCCGAACAGCGAAGAAGAGGGCATTATTCTTGAGGAGCTACGCGCCGAGATTGGCCACGTGTCTGCCGAGCGCGTGCTTTCTGGTCCGGGTCTGGTGAACTTGTATCGGGCGATTGTGAAATCAGACGGTCGTCTGCCGGAAAATCTGCAACCTAAAGATGTGACCGAACGCGCGCTGGCCGACAGCTGTATTGACTGCCGCCGTGCGCTGTCGCTGTTCTGCGTCATCATGGGGCGTTTCGGCGGCAACCTGGCGCTGAACCTTGGCACCTTTGGTGGGGTCTATATTGCGGGCGGGATCGTGCCGCGCTTCCTCGATTTCTTTACCGCCTCCGGCTTCCGTGGTGGCTTCGAAGACAAAGGCCGCTTCAGGAGCTATGTCCAGGACATTCCTGTTTACCTGATTGTCCACGACAACCCAGGCTTACTGGGGTCCGGCGCGCATCTGCGTCAGGTACTTGGTCAGATCCTCTGACCTCATTCCCCTCTCCTGCGGGAGAGGGAACGCGCTACAGGTGCATGAGCTGGCGGAACTCTTTCACTCTGCTGCGGCTTACCGGCACCTGAAAATCCAGATCCTTCAGCCGCAAAATATAGGTGTTGTTAAACCAGGGTTCGATTTCGCGGATCTTGTTCAGGTTGACGCAGAACGAGCGGTGGCAGCGGAAGAAGCGGGCGGCCGGGAGTTTATTGCAGAATTCAGTGATGTTCATCGCCATAACGTAGGATTCACGCCGCGTATAGACAAACGTCATTTTTTCATGCGCTTCGGCATAGTAAATATCGTCGACAGGCGTGACGATGATCCGTTCGTCCTTCACCAGATTAATCGTGTCGTTTTCCCGCGCTACCGGGCTGGCACTTGCGGGTAATGCCTGCTGCTGCCACGCGGCTTCCAGCTTATGCAGCATGCTGATAATACGCGACTCCTGGTACGGCTTAAGAATATAGTCAAACGCCTCAAGCTCGAAGGCCTCCACGGCATGCTCTTTCCACGCGGTGACAAACACAATAAACGGCTTGTGGGCGAACTGATTGATATTTTGCGCCAGCAGGACGCCGTCCAGCGACGGAATATTAATATCGAGGAATATCGCGTCGACCCGGTTATGCTGTAAAAATTTCAGCACGTCCAGACCATCCTCAAAACAGCCTACAATCTCCATCTGGCTGTGGGTTTTGATAAGCCAGCTCAACTCCTGTTGAGCCAGAAATTCATCTTCTACGATGATGACTTTCATCTGTTACTCCGGCCTACGGCAACAAGGATATGGGGGCATTCACGGGCGTTCGCTCATTAGGAACATAAAAAGCAATCTCGGTGCCCGGCTCAAGGCGGTGAATATGCAGCCCGTCACCGTACAGCAGCCTGACCCGGTGATGCACGTTCAGCAGTCCGATCTTGTTGCCCGGCATTTCGTTTGATTTGACGCGCTCGATGACTTTCGGATCGATGCCGTGTCCGGTATCGCGCACGGCGATACGCACGCGGTTACCGCTTTCCGTCACGCTAATTGTTACCACGCCTTTGCCTTTACACGGCTGAATACCGTGAACAATGGCGTTTTCCACCAGAGGCTGGATCAGCAGGCTTGGGATCACGCAGTTGACCTCTTCATCAATATCGTAAATGACCGTCAGCTTATCGCCAAAGCGAGCCTGTTCAATCGCGATGTAATCCTTGATCTGATACAGCTCTTTTTTGATGTCGATCTGCTCGTCGTCTTTTAACTCAATGTTGTAGCGCAGATAGCGCGACAGATTAAAAATCAGCTGCCGGGCGGTGTCCGGATTCAGACGGATAGAGGACGAAATAGCGTTGAGCGCGTTAAACAGAAAATGGGGATTGATTTTGCTTTGCAGGGCACGCAGCTCTGCCTTATTTGCCATCTCGCGCAGTTGCTCCGCACGCGAAACTTCGAGTTGAGTGGAGATGATCTGCGACAGGCCAATCGCCATTTCCTGGAGGGAGGAGGTGATTTGGTGCGCATGGCAGTAGTAAATTTTCAGCGTCCCCGTGACCACGCCTTTTTCCCACAGCGGGATCACCAGCATTGAGTGGATCTCTGGCGTTCGATGGGCTTCATCATTGTTTTTAATGATGATTTTTCCGTAGTTAATCGCCTGTCTGGTGGTCGGGCTGATGGTGTCGTCGCTGTCGCGATAATTGTGCTCACCGACGCCAACGTAAGCCAGCACGTGGTCAATATTGGTGATGGCGACCGCATCGGCGTGAATGTCCCGGCGGATGATATCGCAAACCTGACGTAAAGATTCGGCGTTAACGTGCCGGAAAAGCGGCAGCGTCTTGTTGGCAATATCCAGCGCCAGCTTGGCCTGACGCGCGGCGCTGGCCTCCTTTTCGCCCTCCACGCTTTGTACCAGCAGCACGATAAAACCGATACAAACGCTTCCGAGTATCATTGGAATACCGATTTTCGAGACGATATCCAGCCCCAGCGCGACGGTGGGCGCCCAGACGATAACCAGGATCATGGTCAGCGTTTCGCAGATCATCCCCGCGATAATCCCCGCACGCCAGTGCTGCTTTTTCGGGATTTTGCGGTTTATCCAGCCTGAGAGCAGCCCGGCAATAATGCTGGTGATAAAGCAGGGGACTGCCGTCACGCCGCCAATATCAATCAGGTATCGATGGGTGCCGGCGATAACGCCTGTGATAATCCCGACCCAGGGGCCAAAAAGGATCCCGCCCGACATGACGGCGATGATGCGCACGTTCACCAGCGAGCCTTCTACCGGCACGCCGGACCAGGTGCTGAACAGGGCAAACATCGAAAAGATAAACGTGACGGCCAGCAGCTCTTTTGGCGAATGGGCAGATTTATGCAAAAGTTCGCGGAACAAACGGATGCGGATGAGGAAAAAAAGACAGATCAGCATTAATGCCGCGCGGTCGAACACCGCCAGGAGCATATTGAAGATTTCGTGCACGGTCAGGCCTGGGCAAACGGGAAAAATCTATGATAGAAAACATGAAGCCTGATGACCAGCTATCCATCAGATTTATCAAATGGGGAAAAACCATAGTTCTCAAAGGGGATTGTTGGCTTTTGACTGAAAGCCAGTGCTTTTCCGTTTGGGAAGAAACGTCAGGTAACGATACTGAAAACATTGTGTTAAATCGTAGCGCTAAAAACTAACTGTTCGCGATAAGAGTTCCGCTTTTCACTGCTATCGCATTCCCTTTTTAGCGCAAAATATTGTTTTGTTGTAATCCTCTCGACAGCGTCTTTTTCTTCAGGTTATTTTCTAAGCACGCCACACGGGTGGCAGCGTCGCTCGGACGGTCCGGGCGCTAACGTGACTCTGAGGAATCTATGGCTGAATTCAGTCCTGAACGCCGTTTTACGCGTATCGATCGTCTCCCCCCTTATGTTTTCAATATCACCGCTGAACTGAAAATGGCTGCGCGTCGGCGCGGCGAAGACATTATTGATTTCAGTATGGGTAACCCTGACGGCCCAACGCCGCCGCATATCGTTGAGAAGCTCTGTACGGTTGCTCAGCGTCCTGATACGCATGGTTATTCAACCTCACGCGGCATTCCCCGGTTACGTCGGGCGATCTCCCGCTGGTATCAGGATCGTTATCAGGTGGATATCGACCCTGAAAGTGAAGCGATTGTAACCATTGGCTCCAAAGAGGGGCTCGCCCACCTGATGCTGGCGACGCTGGATCACGGTGATACCGTGCTGGTGCCGAATCCGAGCTACCCGATCCACATTTATGGGGCGGTGATTGCCGGCGCGCAGGTTCGCTCTGTCCCCCTGGTGGAAGGCGTCGACTTCTTTAACGAGCTGGAACGGGCGATTCGTGAAAGCTATCCGAAGCCGAAAATGATGATCCTGGGTTTCCCGTCAAACCCAACGGCACAATGCGTCGAGCTCGAATTTTTTGAAAAAGTGGTCGCGCTGGCTAAGCGTTACGATGTGCTGGTGGTACACGATCTCGCCTACGCCGATATCGTTTATGATGGCTGGAAAGCGCCGTCTATTATGCAGGTGCCGGGTGCACGTGATGTGGCGGTTGAGTTTTTCACCCTGTCGAAAAGCTACAACATGGCGGGCTGGCGAATTGGTTTTATGGTGGGAAACAAAACGCTGGTGAGCGCCCTGGCGCGCATCAAAAGTTACCATGATTATGGCACCTTTACGCCGTTACAGGTCGCTGCCATCGCCGCGCTGGAAGGGGATCAGCAGTGCGTGCTTGATATTGCCGCCCAGTACAAACGTCGCCGTGATGTACTGGTAAAAGGGCTTCATGAAGCGGGCTGGATGGTGGAAATGCCTAAAGCCTCCATGTACGTCTGGGCGAAAATCCCCGAGCCGTATGCAGCGATGGGGTCTCTGGAATTTGCCAAAAAACTGCTTCAGGACGCGAAGGTTTGCGTCTCTCCAGGCATTGGCTTTGGTGACTACGGTGATACGCACGTGCGTTTCGCGCTGATCGAAAACAGCGACCGTATCCGTCAGGCTGTGCGGGGGATTAAAAGCATGTTCCGCGCGGATGGCCTGCTTACAGCGAAAGGCGTCACGGAACACCCCGAGTCGTAACGGACACTAAAAAAACAGGCGCCATCGGCGCCTGTTTTTTTGACTGCATTTTCTTAACTAGATCATCAGAGCAAACGTTCCGGCCCAAACTAAAACAATAACCGAAATGCCCATAAAGAAATATTTCACGTTTCATCGCTCCGCGTATCTTCCGGTACGCATTAAAAAAACAGAGTCCAACTGAGTATAGAGAGTTGAAATCATGCGAAAGGGGAAATAGGAATTATCCCGTTACGTCGCTAACTTCATCTCTGAATTCTGTGCTTTCCTGTCGCCAGACGGCGCTAATGTACGCCTAAATTTCAGGGGTGACAAGAGGCATTTTTTTAAATAATTTCCTATACTTACGAGTGTCGTGGAACGGCGACAGTTTGATTTCGGTACGCAATAAATGGCTGTTGAGCGACGGTCGAAAAAAGCCGTTACGCAGTGCGATTACAGGTATTTGAAAAGGTTAGTTTCTTAGCGAAACTAACCTCTGAAGGGGTTAGATATAGAGCGAGGCTTCGCCCAGTGGACGCGTTTTAAAGCGGCGGTGCATCCATAAATACTGCTCAGGTGCGCGCATAATCTCAAACTCAATGACCTTATTGATAAAGGTCGCGGCGTCACTCTCATCTTCAGGATAGTTCGCCATCTCTGGGGAGATGTGCAGTCGATAGCCTGATTTATCCGCTTTTCTGACCATGGTAACCGTTAACATGGCGGCGCCTGAGAGACGTGAAATCACAAAGGTACCGTTCGTCGTAGCGACATCTTTAACCGCAAAGAAAGGAGCAAAGCTGCTGCCTTTAGGGCCGTAATCCTGATCCGGTGCAAACCAGACGGCTTCACCTTTTTTCAGTGCGCCAACCATACCGCGTAGATTGTTACGGCTGATCATCGCCTTATTTGAACGCATGCGACCCCGCGTTTGTACCCATTCCATCAGCGCGCTGTTATGCGGGCGATAGGTTGCCATCATTGGCTGACAAAGGCCCATAACGCGGCCGCCCAGCTCAAGCGACATAAAATGCACGCCCACAACCATCACGCCGCGGTTTTGCATCTGGGCACGTTTCAGGTTATCCAGACCTTCCACGTCAAACCATTTACGGACACGCTCGTCAGGCCAGAACCAGGCCATACCGGTTTCAAGCAGCGCCATACCGATAGATTTAAAGTTTTCCGCAATCAGCGTTTCGCGCTGCTGCGCATTGTAATGCGGAAAGCAAAGTTCGAGATTTTTTCGGGCAATGGACTCACGACGCTTAAGGAAGTGACGCGATGCGCTGCCGAGCCTGGAGCCCAGGAAACGGATTACGGGATAAGGAAGTTGAACCAGCAGCCAAAGTACGCCAAGGCCGAACCATGTAAACCAGTAGCGCGGGTGCAGAAACGCCCGCTGAAATTTGGATTGAGACAAAATAGTGGAACCTATGTGAAGCCTGTGAAGGTAGCGCAGACTTCGCGATACCACGTGCCATTGAGACCGTAGGACGAGGTCATGGTTGCAGGCTTTACCGTTCTTTACGACGTTGCCTGGCCATTGCTGACTTGGGTGGGCGGCATAATGTAGCACCGTTATACATTATGAGCTATCACTCGTTTTTGATTAAAAAAGCGACATTTGCGGAGTGGGTTGATTTTGCTCATTTAATAAATAATGAAGGATTAGGCCACAGAAGAGGGCGCTGACAAACGTAGCCGGAAACAGTGTGGGAATCGGCAAGCTCAGAACTGGGTGGATCTGAAGGAAGGGGAATAAAGATGAGCAGAAGTGTCCCCTGCAGGAATCGAACCTGCAACTAGCCCTTAGGAGGGGCTCGTTATATCCATTTAACTAAGGGGACGAAGCGGCAAGAGTATAACGTTATTTACACTTTTCGTTAAGCGCATTGCCGCCTGACTGGTCAAAGAGTCACCGTTCACGCCGATTTTTCGGCTGTTTTATCCTTTTTTTCCTGAGCCTTAAGCTCGGCCTTACGCTTGTTGGACATGTCGTTGCGGATTTGCGCATGGCTCAGCAGCGCAAAGATAAAGGTCCCGCCACAAATGTTGCCTGCGAGGGTAGGCAGGGCGAACGGCCAGAAAAAGTCGCTCCAGTGGAGTGTGCCGTTAAATACCAGATAAAGGATTTCAACGGTTCCAACAACAATGTGCGTGGTATCGGCGAGTGCGATAAGCCAGGTCATCAGGATAATCACCACGATTTTCGCGCTGCCCGCTGAGGGGAACATCCAGACCATAGTGGCGATGATCCAGCCGGAGATAATGGCATTAGAGAACATTTCAACCGGCGTGTTTTTCATCACATCCATGCCAATTTTTACAAATGCGTCGCGGGTCGGTTCATCAAATATTGGCATATATTCGAACGCCCAGGCTGCGATGCCCGTACCGATGAGGTTCCCCAGCAGCACGACGCTCCACAGGCGCATCAGTAAGCCGAAATTACCGAGGGTCGGATTTTGCATGACGGGCAGTACGGCAGTAACGGTATTCTCCGTAAAAAGCTGCTGTCGCGCCATAATGACGATAATAAAGCCGAACGTGTAGCCTAAATTCTCCAGCAAAAAACCGCCCGGTACGCCTTCCAGCTGAACGTGAAATATCCCTTTGGCGAGCAGAGAGGCGCCCATCGACAGGCCGGCTGCAATGGCTGACCACAGCAGGGCCATCGCGTCGCGCTCCATCTCTTTTTCCCCGTCCTGGCGAATATGCTCATGAATAGCCATGGCGCGCGACGGCAGGCGATCTTCATCGACTTCTATCTCTTCTCCCCGGTCTTTCTCCTCACTTTCAATCTCAAGCTCCTCATTGCTTTCGCCAATTTTCTCTTCGCTAAGGTCTTTCATAACAGCTCCTTCGGGGTTATCGCTCTTTTAAGCGTAGCGGCTTTTAGCGCCTTGCCCGTGGGGATGCTCTTAAATTGCTGTAAATGGCAATAAAGGTGAGACATCTTTTTCAAAGCCAAGATAAAATTGCCAGCGAAACGAATTCTGAAAGACAGGCTATGCTGAAATTAGCGTGATGACACGAGCGGGTCGTCATCGTCCTCATAGACATCGGTAAGCGTGCTGTTACAATCACTTGCACGTTTCGGGCGGAGCGTCTCATGCTCCGCCACAGATGGCATTCAACGATAGCCATATTGAACAGGGAGAAATTTATGAAGCTTCGGCTGTCGGCGCTTGCGCTGGGCGTTACAATGCTTGTGGGCTGCGCCAGCTCTGGCGAGCAAACGGGACGCTCCGATCCTCTCGAAGGATTTAACCGTTCAATGTACAGCTTTAACTATAATGTGCTGGATCCGTATCTCGTTCGTCCGGTTGCCGTGGCATGGCGTGACTACGTTCCGCAGCCGGCGCGTAACGGTCTGAGCAACTTTACCAGTAACCTGGAAGAACCTGCGGTCATGGTGAACTACTTCCTCCAGGGCGACCCGTATCAGGGGATGGTGCATTTCACCCGCTTCTTCCTGAACTCCCTCTTGGGTATGGGCGGCTTAATTGATGTCGCAGGCATGGCGAACCCGAAACTACAGCGTGAACAGCCGCACCGTTTCGGCAGCACGCTGGGACATTATGGCGTAGGTTATGGTCCGTATGTGCACCTGCCATTCTACGGCAGCTTTACCGTGCGTGATGATGCTGGCGACATGGTGGATACGCTGTATCCGGTGCTGTCATGGCTGACCTGGCCGCTGTCGATTGGTAAATGGACCGTAGAAGGAATTGAAACACGTGCGCAACTGCTGGACTCTGACGGTCTGCTGCGCCAGTCTTCCGATCCTTACATTATGGTGCGCGAAGCCTACTTCCAGAACCATGACTTTATTGCCAACGGCGGTAAGCTGAAGCCGGAAGATAATCCGAACGCGAAAGCCATCGAGAACGAGCTAAAAGATATCGACTCGGAATAAATAAAAAAGGTGAGCAATGCTCACCTTTTTTTGATCTGCGCGCGATTAGAACGCGTAGTTGAAGTTCATGCCGTACAGCCAGGCTTTACCTTCAGAAGAGAACTCATACGGGCCTTCCTGGAACGACACTTTCTGACCGTGCATATAAGAGACGCCCGCATCGATAGAGGCATCTTTGTTAAAGGCATAGGTCGCACCGGCGCTCAGCCAGAAGCGGTCCTGATCCGGGATGGAGATAGAGCGCTTATCCGCTGGTACCGGGCTGTCATCGAAGGCAATACCGGTACGGAATGTCCAGTTGTCATCCATATAGTAAGTGGTCCCCAGCGCGATACGGTACGCGTCACGGAAGCTTTCATCTTTATAGAAGAGGGTATCGCCGTTGCTGTTGGTGGCCTTAAGTTCCTGGAACTGGCTCCAGCTGGTGTAGGTCAGGCTATAGTGAACGGCCCACTGCGGTGCCACTTTGTTATAACCCGACAGTTCCCACATTTCAGGTAAATGCAGGCTCAGAGAACCGCCTGTGGTGCGGCCATCGGTGCCCATTGGCAGACCGAAGCTGCCGAGGATCTGGTTATAAGCGGAAGGCAGGCTGCTCTTGTAGTCGCCATCAAAGTCAATTTTCACTTCAGAGCGGTAGGTAAAGCCGTAACGGTTATCCTTGTCGATTTCGTACAGGATACCGGCGTTCCAGCCAAAGCCCCACTCATCACCCTTCAGGTGCGCAATCTGGGTATCTGCAGGCAGTCCCGCAACCTGCTGCGCAAGGCCAGGGATGGGCGGCAGAACGCCTGAGCCCGCTACGATCTGACCGAGGTCACCCGCGTAACGTTCGATTTTCGCTCTGGCGTATACCGCATCAAAGCCAACGCCGAAGCTCCAGTGGTTGTTCAGACGGTATGCACCGCTCAGGTTCAGGTTGAGCGTTTCGAGGTCGGTTTTACCACCGTAAGCACCGGCCGCGTAGTTGTTATTAAACTCGGTCGCTAAACCGTAGTTTGAGGTGACGGATGCACCCCAGCCGAACTGATCGTTGATAGGCGCGACGAAGTGCAGGTTAGGTACCCATGCGGTAGGCGCGATGTTATCAGAGTTCAGGCTGGCGCCCGTAGGCGAGGTCCCGGTGATATCCACACCCGGATCGACAAAAATAGCGCCTGCGGAGAACATTGGGCGATCAAACATCATGATCAGCGCCGGGTTGCGGCTGGCATTGCCTGCGTCATCGGCAATCGCACCTTCCCCGGAATACGCACGGCCAAGGCCAGAGGAAGAAAATTCGTTTAACTGGAAGCCCGCTGACCAGGCGGACGTTGAGACGATTGCCACTGCAACTGCTAACGCAGTTTGTTTGAACAGGGTTTTCTGGCTCATGACCATAACCTCATTGAGTTATTTTTATTCAATAATTGTTACATACCGTAACAGGAGCGCGAAGTGTAGGGTCTGAGGTATGACATACAAATCAGACCAGTGGCGAGAGTATAGGTCTGACCAGCCAGAATGTTGCAAGTTTGTTTATTAATATTTTCAAACATGTTTCTTGAAACGAGATCTGGTTGGCAAATTTGTGGTCAGTGCGATTCATCTGAAAAGGTGAATTTTGTTTTAGATCATTTTTTAGTGTGATATTGGTCACTTATCCGAATTTGCGTCATTAACGGCTGGAGGGGGCTCGCGAGGGGGCGTAAAATAGCTGCAACGTGTTTTTCTCGCGCGTTGCGCGAATACAGAGGAAATTGAGCTATGAGTAAATGCAGTGCTGATGAAACCCCGGTTTGCTGCTGTATGGATGTTGGCACCATTATGGACAACACCGATTGCACCGCCTCTTACAGCCGCGTATTCCCTAACCGTGTAGAAGCGGAAGAGACGCTGGTCGCGCTGAGCCAGCGCGCGCGCGAAGTCGAATCCGATCCATGCGAAATCAAATCCACCTTCACGGAAGTTGACGGTGGCGTGCAGCTGGATATCGACTTTGTGTTCGCCTGCGAAGCTGAAACGCTGATTTTCCAGCTGGGCCTGCGTTAATCCTTTTTGCCCGGCGGCGCTTCGCTTGCACGGGTCTACGATAGTGCTGGCCGGGTAACGTAACGCTGTCACCCGGCAACAAACCGCTTTAACGCCCCTGACATGCAGGGGCGTTTTCTTTTTCTTCTCTGTGTCTTAGCTCGCAATTTTTCGCTTCCCCGATTGGCTCAATGTAAAAAAATAGTTAAGACTATTATCAGGTCAGACCACTTAACGTGCGCGCAAAATTTTTTACAGGGGAGTGTTATGAGTCAGGCATTACCGCTTATCACCCGTCACGGTGATCGCATTGCCATTGTCAGCGGGTTACGTACGCCGTTTGCGCGTCAGGCAACAGCGTTTCACGGTATACCGGCTGTCGATCTGGGAAAAATGGTGGTGGGGGAGATGCTGGCTCGCAGCGAGATCCCGCCAGAGGTTATTGAGCAACTGGTTTTCGGCCAGGTAGTGCAAATGCCGGAAGCGCCCAACATCGCGCGTGAAATCGTGCTGGGCACAGGCATGAATGTTCATACCGATGCCTACAGCGTCAGCCGCGCCTGCGCCACCAGTTTTCAGGCGGTAGCGAACGTGGCGGAAAGCCTGATGGCGGGGACCATTCGTGCGGGGATCGCCGGAGGCGCGGATTCTTCATCCGTGCTGCCCATCGGCGTCAGCAAACAGCTGGCCCGCATTCTGGTCGATGCCAACAAAGCTCGCACCACCGGTGCGAAGCTCAAACTCTTCTCGCGTTTACGCCTGCGCGATCTCATGCCCGTGCCACCTGCCGTTGCTGAATACTCCACCGGCCTGCGCATGGGCGACACTGCCGAGCAGATGGCAAAAACCTACGGTATTACCCGCGAACAGCAGGATGCACTGGCGCATCGCTCGCATCAGCTCGCTGCGAAGGCCTGGTCGGAAGGCAAACTTGCCGACGAGGTGATGATGGCTTACATCCCGCCTTTCCGCGAGCCTCTGGTGGAAGATAACAACATCCGCGGCGCCTCGTCGCTGGCGGATTACGCCAAACTGCGCCCGGCGTTTGATCGTAAACACGGTACGGTAACCGCAGCGAACAGTACGCCACTGACGGACGGTGCCGCCGCCGTGATCCTGATGACGGAATCCCGGGCGAAAGAGCTGGGCATCACTCCGCTGGGCTATTTGCGCAGCTACGCCTTCACCGCCATTGATGTCTGGCAGGACATGCTGCTTGGTCCGGCCTGGTCCACGCCGCTGGCGCTGGATCGCGCAGGGCTAACCCTCGCCGATCTCACGCTGATTGATATGCACGAAGCCTTTGCCGCGCAGACGCTGGCAAACGTGCAGCTTATGGCGAGCGAGCGCTTTGCCCGCGATGTGCTGGGCCGCGCACATGCCACAGGCGAAGTGGATCAGAGTAAATTCAACGTACTGGGCGGCTCCATTGCCTACGGCCATCCGTTTGCGGCTACAGGGGCGAGAATGATAACCCAGACTTTGCACGAGCTGCGACGCCGTGGCGGCGGTTTTGGTCTCGTCACCGCCTGTGCGGCTGGCGGCCTCGGTGCAGCAATGGTTCTGGAGGCTGAATAATGGAAACGATATCTGCATTTAATCTGACTGTTCGCCTCGATAACGTGGCCGTTATTACCATTGATGTTCCCGACGAAAAGATGAATACCCTGAAAGCCGAGTTCGGTGTTCAGGTGCGTGAGATGCTCAGACAGATCCGCGAAAACAAGGCCATTCGTGGTCTGGTGTTTATTTCGGCCAAGCCGGACAACTTTATTGCCGGGGCGGATATCAACATGATCGCCCGCGCGACAAGCGCTCAGGAAGCCGAAGATCTGGCGCGTCAGGGGCAGCAGGTGATGGCAGAGATCCATGCGCTGTCGATACCCGTTGTTGCCGCGATCCACGGAGCCTGCCTGGGCGGCGGGCTTGAGCTGGCGCTGGCCTGCCACAGCCGCATCTGTACCGACGATGCGAAAACTGTGCTCGGATTGCCGGAGGTTCAGCTTGGATTGCTGCCCGGTTCTGGTGGAACGCAGCGCCTGCCGCGTCTGGTGGGCGTCAGTACTGCGCTGGAAATGATTTTAACGGGTAAACAGCTGCGCGCCCGTCAGGCGTTAAAGGCGGGTCTGGTTGACGATGTCGTTCCGCACACAATCTTGCTTGAGGCTGCCGTTGAGCGGGCGCTAAAAGGTCGTCAGGCGAAACGGCCTCTTCCGGTGCGCGAGCGTATCCTCGCCGGGCCGCTTGGCCGCGCTCTGCTGTTCAATATGGTGGGTAAGAAAACCGGGCAAAAAACCAAAGGAAACTATCCGGCAACGACGCGCATTCTGGAGGTGATTGAAACCGGTTTATCTCAGGGGAGCAGCAGCGGGTATGCCGCGGAAGCGAAAGCGTTTGGCGAACTGGCGATGACGCCGCAGTCGCAGGCACTGCGTAGTATTTTCTTTGCCAGCACGGAGGTGAAAAAAGATCCGGGCAGCGAAGCTGAACCTGCTCCGCTACGCGCTATTGGCGTTCTGGGTGGGGGGCTGATGGGCGGCGGCATCGCGTTTGTCACCGCCAGCAAAGGCAAATTGCCCGTACGTATCAAAGATATCAACCCTAAGGGCATCAACCACGCATTGCAGTACAGCTGGCAGAACCTTGATCGCAAAGTGAAACGCCGCCATATCAAGGCAAGTGAGCGCGATAAAACCCTCGCGACGATCACTGGCACTACCGACTACAGTGGGTTCGCGCATCGCGATCTGGTGATTGAAGCCGTGTTCGAAGATCTGGCCCTTAAGCAGCAGATGGTGGCGGACGTTGAACAGCACTGCGCGCCGCACACCATTTTCGCGTCAAACACCTCATCTTTGCCGATTGGCGACATTGCGGCGAAAGCCGCTCGCCCGGAGCAGGTGATAGGGTTGCACTATTTCAGCCCTGTCGAAAAAATGCCGCTGGTGGAGGTGATCCCGCATACCACAACCAGCCCGCAAACTATTGCTACCGTAGTGAAGCTGGCAAAAAAACAGGGCAAGACCCCGATTGTAGTAGCCGATAAAGCCGGCTTCTACGTCAATCGCATTCTGGCACCCTACATTAACGAAGCGATGCGGTTGCTGACGGAAGGGGAGAAAATTGAGCACGTGGATGACGCCCTGGTGAAGTTTGGTTTCCCTGTCGGCCCGATCCAACTTTTGGATGAGGTAGGAATTGATACGGGCACTAAAATTATCCCTGTGCTTGAAACAGCTTATGGCGATCGTTTTGCGCCGCCTGCAAACGTTGTTTCTGCAATTTTGAAGGACGATCGCAAAGGCAGAAAAAATGAACGCGGTTTCTATCTTTACACTGCGAAAGGGCGTAAAAGCAAGAAACAGGTCGACCCTTCAGTTTATGCGCTTATTCCTGTCACGGGTCAGGGAAAACTGTCGGCGGTTCAGTGTGCTGAGCGCTGTGTGATGATGATGCTCAATGAAGCGGCGCGCTGCTTTGGTGAGCAGGTGATCAAAAGCGCGCGCGACGGCGACATCGGTGCCGTGTTTGGTATCGGTTTTCCGCCATTCCTTGGCGGCCCGTTCCGGTATATGGATACCCTCGGGGCGGGTGAAGTGGTTGCGATCCTGCAACGTCTGGCCTCGCAGTACGGTCCACGGTTTACACCTTGTGACGAATTATTGCAGATGGCAGAACAGGGTCAGACTTTCTGGCCTGCAAGGGAAACGGTTTGCGTAAACTGAAGTCAAAGAAGGGTAAATCCTGTGGTGAATGGACCTGTTCTGGCGAAATTGTAAACAGAGATTGACTATACTTACGCCATTGAGGTAAAAAACAGCGTTTCATTCACCGAATGGATCAGGCACAATGCCCGGCCATCGGGTTTTCTACCTCAGAGCATTAATCGCGGGTAGTTAACGCCGGTGATTCTGGTTAACAAAAGCGGTGCAATATGCAAGTTTTTATCATGCGTCACGGCGACGCGGCACTCGATGCCGCCAGTGACTCAGTACGTCCTTTAACCGTCTGTGGCTGCGACGAATCCCGTCAGATGGCGACATGGCTTAAAGGTCAAAAAGTGGACATTGAACGCGTTCTGGTGAGTCCGTTCCTGCGGGCAGAACAGACGCTGGATGTGGTAGGGGAGTGTATGAACCTGCCTTCCAGTGTCGATGTTCTCCCTGAACTCACGCCGTGTGGCGATGTAGGTCTTGTCAGTGCTTATCTTCAGGCGCTGTGCAATGAAGGTGTCGCTTCCGCACTGGTCATTTCCCACCTGCCCCTGGTGGGCTATCTGGTATCTGAGCTGTGCCCGGGCGAAACGCCACCGATGTTCACGACGTCCGCCATTGCCAATGTCACCCTCGACGAAACCGGCAAAGGGGTCTTTAACTGGCAAATGAGTCCGTGCAACCTGAAGATGGCAAAAGCAATCTGACGTGACGTGCGATATGGCGGGGTGCGACGGTGCCTCCCGCCATCCTGTCAGGGCAATTCTGGCGGCTGCCACTCCTCCACTTCAATCAGTACCAGCAATGCGGCATCTCCGCCGTACTCTTTGGGTGCCTGATGAAACGCCATCACATGTGGATGCTGGGCCAACCACAGCGGTGTCTGTTGCTTAAGAATATGTTTGCCATGCCCGTGCATCACGCAGGCGCAAAACACATGCTCGCGACGACATGCCGCAATCAACGCCCCCAGCTCCTGTTTCGCCTGCATCTGGGTCAACCCATGCAGATCGAGGAACAGCTCCGGCGAGTAATCTCCCCGGCGTAATTTTTTCAATTCAAAATGGCTGACGTCTTCGCGCACGTATTTCACCGCACCCTGAGTATTAAGCAGCGGCTGAAACTCATCTGAAAAATAGTGGCTGTTATCGGCCTGCTCCTGAAGCAACCGTTTGACCGGTACCTCGCTGACTTTTTTACGCTGCGGGCGATGGACAATGGTGTCGTGCGTGATTTGACGCGTCCCGGTCATCAGCTGGCGGAAGAGAGCCTGATCCTCCTCGCTGAGCGATGTTTTCTTTTTCATTCGTCATTCTCATCTCGTATTTCCGATAGTGTACCCGACTAAACGCATTTTTTAACCTCAAGCGACGCGCGTCATTGCTGATTTATCGCCGTCTTCATGGCAAACTAGCCGCCGAAAATTATGCGAGCATGCCCTGGAGGAAAGAGTGGATAAAATTTTTGTCGATGAAGCAGTAAACGAGCTGCATACCATACAGGACATGTTGCGCTGGTCGGTTAGCCGCTTCAGCGCCGCCAATATCTGGTACGGTCACGGTACGGATAACCCGTGGGATGAGGCCGTTCAGCTGGTGCTGCCGTCTCTCTACCTGCCGCTGGATATTCCGGAAGACATGCGCACCGCGCGCCTGACCTCCAGCGAAAAACACCGCATCGTTGAGCGCGTGATCCGTCGCGTGAACGAGCGTATTCCGGTGGCTTACCTGACCAACAAAGCCTGGTTCTGCGGCCACGAATTCTACGTTGATGAGCGCGTGCTGGTGCCACGTTCGCCGATTGGCGAGCTGATCAACAACCACTTTGACGGCCTGATTAACCATCAGCCGCAGCATATTCTGGATATGTGCACCGGCAGCGGCTGCATCGCCATTGCCTGCGCGTACGCCTTCCCGGAAGCGGAAGTGGACGCCGTCGATATTTCCACCGACGCGCTGGCCGTCACCGAACACAATATTGAAGAGCACGGGCTGATCCATCACGTCACCCCTATTCGTTCTGACCTGTTCCGCGACCTGCCGACGCTGCAATACGACCTGATCGTCACCAATCCGCCGTACGTGGATGCAGAAGACATGTCCGATCTGCCGAACGAGTACCGCCACGAGCCGGAGCTGGGCCTGGCGTCAGGCTCTGACGGGCTGAAGCTGACCCGCCGCATCCTGGCCTGCGCGCCGGATTATCTGACCGACGACGGCGTTCTGATTTGTGAAGTGGGCAACAGCATGGTACATCTGATAGAGCAGTACCCGGATGTGCCGTTCACCTGGCTTGAGTTCGACAACGGCGGTGACGGCGTCTTTATGCTGACTAAAGCGCAGCTGCTTGATGCACGCGAATACTTCAGCATTTACAAAGATTAATCCAGCGGGCTTCGGCCCGTTTCACAACGCTCAAACACAAACAACAACATCGGAGCCGTGATGGCAGGAAACAGTATTGGACAGATATTCCGTGTGACCACCTTTGGCGAGTCGCACGGTCTGGCACTGGGTTGTATCGTTGATGGCGTCCCGCCAGGCATCGAACTGACCGAAGCTGATTTACAGCATGACCTTGACCGTCGTCGTCCGGGTACCTCTCGCTACACCACGCAGCGTCGCGAGCCGGACCAGGTCAAAATTCTTTCCGGCGTCTTTGAAGGCCGTACCACCGGGACCAGCATTGGTCTGCTGATTGAAAACACCGATCAGCGCTCTCAGGACTACGGCGCGATTAAAGACGTCTTCCGCCCGGGCCACGCCGACTATACCTACGAACAAAAATATGGCTTTCGCGACTATCGCGGCGGCGGACGTTCTTCCGCGCGTGAAACCGCGATGCGCGTGGCGGCAGGGGCGATTGCCAAAAAATATCTCCAGCAGAAATGTGGCATCGTTATCCGCGGCTGTCTGACCCAGATGGGCGACATTCCGCTGGCGATCAAAGACTGGGATCAGGTAGAACTTAACCCGTTCTTCTGCGCCGATGTCGACAAGCTGGACGCGCTGGATGAGCTCATGCGCGGCCTGAAAAAAGAGGGCGACTCCATTGGCGCGAAAGTCACCGTGGTGGCCGACGGCGTGCCGGCTGGCTGGGGAGAGCCGGTCTTTGACCGCCTCGACGCCGATATCGCCCACGCGCTGATGAGTATCAACGCGGTGAAAGGCGTCGAAATCGGCGACGGTTTTGACGTGATTCAGCTTCGCGGCAGCCAGAACCGCGACGAAATCACGAAGGCGGGTTTCCAGAGCAACCATGCGGGCGGCATTCTGGGCGGTATCAGCAGCGGGCAGCAAATTATTGCCAATATCGCGCTGAAGCCAACGTCCAGTATTACCGTACCGGGCCACACGATTAACCGCGCTGGCGAAGAAGTTGAGATGATCACCAAAGGGCGTCACGATCCGTGCGTGGGGATCCGTGCGGTGCCGATCGCGGAAGCGATGCTGGCGATCGTGCTGATGGATCACTTCCTGCGCCAGCGCGCGCAGAATGCGGATGTGACGACCACCCTTCCACGCTGGTAACTATGAAAAAAACCGCAATCGCTCTGCTGGCGCTGCTGGTCAGTGGAGCAAGCCTGGCCGCCACGCCATGGCAGAAAATCACCCACCCGGTAGCGGGGAGCGCGCAGTCCATTGGCGCTTTCTCCAACGGGTGCATCGTCGGTGCGCAGGCGCTGCCGTTGCAGTCGGACACTTATCAGGTGATGCGTACCGATCAGCGACGTTATTTCGGCCACCCCGATCTGCTGCTATTTATTCAGCGTCTTGGGAACCAGGTGCATAACCTGGGGCTGGGGACGATGCTGATTGGGGATATGGGAATGCCTGCCGGTGGTCGCTTCAACGGCGGTCACGCCAGCCACCAGACCGGACTGGATGTGGATATCTTCCTGCAATTGCCGAAAACGCGCTGGAGCTCGGCGCAGCTGCTGAAACCGCAGGCGCTGGATCTGGTCTCGGCCGACGGTAAACGGGTCGTCGCCTCGCGATGGTCGCCGGAAATTTCCAGCATGATTAAGCTGGCGGCAGAGGATAACGACGTCACGCGGATCTTTGTCAACCCGGCCATCAAGCAGCAGCTTTGCCTGGATGCGGGAACGGATCGCGACTGGCTGCGTAAAGTGCGCCCGTGGTTCCAGCATCGTGCCCATATGCATGTTCGCCTGCGTTGCCCGGCGAACAGCCTGGAATGTGAAGATCAGCCGCTGCCGCCGCCTGGCGATGGTTGTGGTTACGAACTGCAAAGCTGGTTTGAACCGGCCAAGCCTGGAACCTCTAAGCCTGAGAAGAAGACACCGCCTCCGTTGCCGCCTTCCTGCCAGGCGCTACTGGATGAGCATGTACTTTAATGGATAATTTCGTCGATCTGTTCATGGTGTCACCGCTGCTGCTGGCGGTGCTCTTTTTTGTTGCGATGTTAGCCGGATTTATCGATGCCCTGGCGGGCGGCGGCGGGTTGCTCACCGTTCCGGCGCTGCTGGCGGCAGGCATGAGCCCAGCTCAGGCGCTCGCCACCAACAAACTCCAGGCATGCGGCGGCTCGCTCTCCTCCTCGCTCTATTTTGTTCGGCGCAAAGTGGTCAATCTCGCCGATCAGAAGCTCAATATCCTGATGACGTTTATTGGCTCAACGGCGGGCGCGCTGCTGGTCCAGCACGTACAGTCCGATATTCTGCGCCAGATCCTGCCGCTGCTGGTTATCTGTATCGGCCTCTATTTCCTGCTGATGCCAAAGCTCGGGGAAGAAGATCGGCAGCGTCGGCTGCACGGCCTGCCGTTTGCGCTGATTGCCGGTGGCTGCGTCGGTTTTTACGACGGGTTCTTTGGCCCGGGGGCTGGCTCGTTTTATGCGCTGGCATTTGTGACGCTGGCCGGGTTTAACCTCGCCAAATCTACCGCCCATGCCAAAGTCCTCAACGCGACCTCCAACGTCGGCGGTCTCCTGCTGTTTATCATTGGGGGCAAGGTTATCTGGGCTACCGGTTTTGTAATGATGGCAGGGCAGTTTTTGGGTGCGCGCGCAGGCTCGCGTCTGGTATTAAGCAAAGGGCAAAAGCTGATCCGCCCGATGATTGTTGTCGTCTCGGCGGTGATGAGCGCCAAACTTCTTTATGACAGCCATGGACAGGAGATCCTCACCTGGTTGGGGATGAACTAATGAACAGTACGCATAACTACGAACAGCTGATTGAGATCTTCGATAGCTGTTTTGCTGATGATTTTAATACCCGTCTGATTAAAGGCGACGACGAACCGATCTATCTTCCTGCTGATGATGAGGTTCCGTATAACCGCATCATCTTTGCCCACGGCTTTTACGCCAGCGGTTTGCACGAAATTTCACACTGGTGTATCGCCGGGAAAGCGCGTCGCGAGCGGGTGGATTTTGGTTACTGGTACTGCCCGG
Organism: Enterobacter cloacae; assembly: GCF_011078175.1. Taxonomy (GTDB): domain Bacteria; phylum Pseudomonadota; class Gammaproteobacteria; order Enterobacterales; family Enterobacteriaceae; genus Enterobacter; species Enterobacter cloacae_Q. Next base: position 198,140 of record NZ_JAALCJ010000005.1, on the reverse strand, counting down.
ACGGGCGCGACGCCGCTACCCAGGGGCAGTTCGAAGATGTGGAGGTGAAACCCCAGGCGCTCGAATGGCTGTTCTGCGTGGCGGCGGGTTTCCCGTTCAATGTGAGTTGTGACAATCTCGAAGGTGACTTCGAGCCAGACCGTATCGTCTTCCAGCGCCGCGTGCATGCGCAGGTGATGGAATATCTTGAGAGAGGCATCCCGGAACGCCCGGCGCGCCTGATTGAGGCTTTACAGAATTATTACCACACGCCGGCGATCGCGGCGGAATGCTTCCCATGGCCGGAAGATCTTTAACAGAGGAAAGAAGATGATCGCAGAATTTGAATCACGCATTCTGGCGTTAATTGATGACATGGTGGAACACGCCAGTGACGATGAGCTGTTCGCCAGCGGTTATCTGCGCGGTCACCTGACGCTGGCAGTAGCCGCGCTGGAAGCGGGGGACGATCACTCTGCCGACGCCGTTCACGCAGAAGTCACTCGCAGCCTGGAAAATGCCATTCAGGCGGGGGAACTCTCTCCGCGCGACCAGTCTTTAGTACTGGGCATGTGGGACAATTTGTTCCAGCAGGCGAACGCGAAGTAAGTGTGTCACCTCCCTCTCCCTTTGGGAGAGGGCCGGGGTGAGGGCACCTGACCGCACCCTACTTAACCATTTTCCCCTTCAGCAGTTTCCTTACCCACAACCGGTTCGGATTCAACCCCGCGAGTGTAACTCTGTCCAGCGGAATCGGCTCATCGCTCATCTGTGCGGCTAACGCTTCAGCCAGCAGCGGTGCGGAACATAATCCTCGTGAGCCTAAGCCACCCAGCATAAACAGCTCGGGGTGAACGGGCGCACTTACCGCCGTTTCTTTGTTGTCTGCAAGATCCTGATAGACTTCAAGCGTGGCGTCATAGTCCGGCACGTTTCCCGCCATCGGCAGGTGATCGCGGGTCGCGCAGCGTACGCCGCATCGCGCCTGACCCTCACTGACGTCCACCGCTTTCGCCCACGCCGCGTCCGGGAAACAATCAACCAGCCGCTGACGGTTCTGTTGCTGATCCGCTTCGCTGTACTGCATATCTGTTTCACCACGATGGTAGCTGGCACCGATGCAGTGATGGCCGTTTGACGGATTTTGCGGCGTCAGGTAGCCGTCGTAACACAGCACCTGGCACAGCTTGCTCAGTTCGGGCGCGGTCGGGATATGGCTCACCTGGCCGCCGACCGGATAAACCGGCAATGACTCAGTCTGGGTAAACTGGCTGACATGATGTCCGTTAGCCAGTACAACGCTGGCATGCTGCACCTCTTTGCCGTCAGCAAAATGCAGTTTCCAGTGGGCAGTGCGGCTTAGCGATTGAACCTTATGGGCATAATGCACTGTCAACCCACGCGACTGCCCGAGGGTTATCGCCGCAGAAGTCAGTTCAGCCGGACACAGCCAGCCGCCGAGTGGATACTGAATACCGCCACAGCCGGTGTCGACGCCAGTGGTTTCTGTAACCTGCTGCGCCGTCACTGCATGGGCGATGGCCCCCGGCAGACCCAGCGACAGCATTTGTGTGATTTTCTGCTGGCTCTTCTCGTCCCAGCCGAGCTGCGTCACGCCGCACCAGTCGTGGTCGAACGCAACCGGCAGGCTATCGTAAAGGCGGCGAGCAAACGTAAACGCCGCCGGGAAGAACTGGAACAGTGCCGGATCGTGTGAACTTAATAAGGGATAAAGCGCGCCCTGACGGTTGCCTGATGCGCCCGTCGCCGGCGCCTCGTCAGCGCAGTAGAGCGTCACCTGCCAGCCCCGGTGCAGCAGCGCCAGCGAGAGCAGGGCGCTGGCAATACCGCCGCCCACAATGGCGACCTCACGCGACGCACTGGGGCGGCGAGCAAACCAGGGGGCCTGTGCCGGGATCGCCAGATCCTGCTCCATCATCCCGACCAGCATGTCGCGTTTGCGGCCAAAGCCTTTGGTTTTCCGCATGGTAAACCCCGCCTCCTGCAACCCACGGCGAACAAATCCCGCCGAGGTGAAGGTGGCAAGCGTTGCGCCCGGGCGTGCCAGGCGTGCCATGGCGCCGAACAGATGCGGGCTCCACATGTCCGGGTTTTTGGCGGGCGCAAAACCGTCCAGGAACCAGGCGTCCACCTTTTGATTCATTGAGTCATCGAGCTTATCGGTCAGGTCGTTAATATCGCCCAGCCACAGGTCGAGGATGACGCGTCCGTTGTCCAGAATCAGACGATGACAGCCACCGATAGCCGGAGGCCACTGGGCCTGAAGCTGTTCCGCCCAGTGGGCAAGCTCCGGCCAGCGCTGATGGGCAAGCCGGAGATCGTGCGCGGTAAGCGGAAATTTTTCGAAACTGATGAAATGTAATCTTTGTAAGGTAGCCTCGGGGTGTGCAGCGCGAAACGCGTCGAACGCCTGCCAGAGCGTCAGAAAATTCAGCCCGGTGCCGAAACCGCTCTCCGCTACGACAAACAGGCTGCGCGGATGCTCAGGGAAGCGGGTGCTGAGATGATTTCCTTCGAGGAAGACATAGCGCGTCTCTTCCAGTCCATTATCATTAGAAAAGTAGACGTCATCAAAATCTCGGGAAACAGGTGTACCCTCAGCGTTAAATTCGAGGTTGGCAGGTTGTATGGCGTTTTGTTTCACGTAAGTTACTCGTCCGACAGGCAGTGGCATGATCTTAACGATGTGAGCCTGTCGGTGCAAATTTCCACAGAAAATCGCTGATCGGACTTGTTCGGCGTACAAGTGTACGCTATTGTGCGACTCGAAACTTTTTATAGTGCGACTTACAGAGGTATTGAATGAAACGTGCAGTGATTACTGGCCTGGGCATCGTTTCCAGCATCGGTAATAACCAGCAGGAAGTCCTGGCATCTCTGCGTGAAGGACGCTCCGGGATCACTTTCTCTGAAGAGTTTAAAGATTCTGGAATGCGTAGCCACGTATGGGGTAACGTTAAACTGGACACCACCGGTTTAATTGACCGTAAAGTGGTTCGTTTCATGAACGATGCCTCTATCTACGCCTATCTTTCCATGCAGGAAGCGATCAAGGATTCTGGTCTAAGCGAAGATGTTTACCAGAACAACCCGCGCGTGGGGCTGATTGCAGGCTCAGGCGGTTCCTCTAAAGCTCAGGTGTTCGGTGCTGACGCTATGCGTAGCCCGCGCGGCCTGAAAGCGGTCGGTCCATACGTTGTGACCAAAGCTATGGGTTCTGCTGTGTCCGCGTGCCTGGCAACGCCGTTTAAAATCCACGGTGTGAACTACTCCATCAGCTCTGCCTGTGCAACCTCCGCACACTGTATCGGTAATGCGGTTGAGCAGATCCAGCTGGGCAAACAGGACATCGTATTTGCTGGCGGCGGCGAAGAGCTGGGCTGGGAAATGGCCTGTGAGTTCGACGCGATGGGCGCACTGTCCACCAAATACAACGAAACGCCAGACAAAGCGTCCCGTACCTATGACGCACACCGCGACGGTTTTGTTATCGCTGGCGGCGGCGGTATGGTTGTGGTTGAAGAGCTGGAACACGCGCTGGCGCGTGGCGCGCACATCTACGCTGAGATCGTGGGTTATGGCGCAACGTCCGACGGCGCTGACATGGTTGCGCCATCCGGCGAAGGCGCGGTGCGCTGCATGAAGATGGCGATGCACGGCGTTGATACCCCAATCGACTACCTGAACTCACACGGCACTTCTACTCCGGTAGGCGACGTGAAAGAGCTGGGTGCGATCCGCGAAGTGTTCGGCGACAACAGCCCGGCCATCTCTGCAACCAAAGCCATGACCGGTCACTCGCTGGGTGCGGCAGGCGTGCAGGAAGCAATTTACTCTCTGCTGATGCTGGAAAACGGCTTTATCGCGCCAAGCATCAATATCGAAGAGATGGACGAGCAGGCGGCCGGCCTGAACATCGTGACCGAAACCACCGAACGTGAGCTGACGACCGTTATGTCCAACAGCTTCGGTTTCGGCGGCACCAACGCCACGCTGGTGATGCGTAAGCTGAAAGCGTAAGCGTTTGAAGGTATAGTAGAAGGGAGCCGCACGGCTCCCTTTTTTTATGCCTGAACACGGAGTTATGCATGAAGGCTGTTACCCCTGAGAAGAGCGCTCTTTCCGGGAACCTTTCCCTTTTCCGCATCGCCTTTGCGGTGTTTCTGACCTATATGACCGTTGGTCTGCCGCTGCCTGTGATCCCCTTGTTCGTTCACCAGGAGCTGGGCTATGGCAACACTATGGTGGGCATTGCGGTAGGCATTCAGTTTTTAGCGACGGTGTTAACCCGGGGCTACGCCGGTCGTCTGGCGGATCAGTACGGCGCAAAACGCTCGGCGTTGCAGGGGATGTTTGCCTGCGGGCTGGCGGGGGGAGCCTGGCTGCTGGCGGCGCTGTTGCCGATAGAGGCAGCGTATAAATTCGCGCTGCTGGTGGCAGGGCGCCTGATCCTCGGCTTTGGCGAAAGCCAGCTGCTGACCGGCACCCTGACCTGGGGAATGGGACTGGTGGGACCTGCGCGTTCCGGAAAAGTGATGTCCTGGAACGGGATGGCGATATACGGCGCGCTGGCGGCTGGCGCACCACTGGGGCTGCTGATCCACAGCCAGTTTGGTTTTGCGGCGCTGGCAGGCACCACCATGGTATTGCCGCTTCTCGCGTGGGCGTTTAATGGTTCGGTGCGTAAGGTACCCGCCCATAAAGGCGAGCGTCCTTCGCTGTGGAGCGTAGTGGGGCAAATCTGGCAGCCAGGGCTGGGGCTGGCGCTTCAGGGGGTGGGCTTCGCGGTTATTGGTACCTTTGTCTCCCTCTATTTTATGAGCCGCGGTTGGGCGATGGCGGGCTTTACGCTGACGGCCTTTGGCGGCGCGTTTGTGTTGATGCGCGTGCTGTTTGGCTGGATGCCGGATCGCTTTGGCGGCGTGAAGGTGGCCGTGGCTTCACTTGTCATTGAGACCGTGGGTCTGTTACTGCTCTGGCAGGCGCCGTCCGCCTCCGTTGCGCTGCTGGGTGCGGCGTTAACCGGCTGCGGCTGCTCGCTGATCTTCCCGGCGCTGGGCGTGGAGGTGGTGAAGCGCGTGGCTCCACAGGTTCGCGGCACGGCGCTGGGCGGCTACGCAGCGTTTCAGGATATCTCTTACGGCGTCACCGGGCCGCTGGCAGGAGTGCTTGCAACGTCGTTTGGCTATCCTTCCGTATTTCTCGCCGGTGCGGTGTCAGCGGTGGTGGGGATTGTGGTGACGCTGGTAGCGTTTCGCAAGCGGTAGTATGTTGGCGGGTGGCGGCTTCGCCTTACCCGGCCTGATGTTCGAGCCGTTGTAGGCCCGGTAAGCGAAGCGCCACCGGGCAAATCCTCACGCAACCATCCAGAAAATCGCCAGTGCAATCAATAATGCAACAAGCATCAATCCCGGACGGGCAGAAAGCGTTTTGAACGTGTCAACTACGGGGGCAAACAGCGGGTTGTAAATCGGCTGAATGTTTCTTACCTCCGGCACGCCGCCTTCCCGCTCGGCGCGGCGAACGAAGATCTGATTGAGCACATCCTGCACCTGCGCGGTGGTCAGCACCGTTTGCGGCGTGGCCTGCCAGCTCTGCTGAGCGTAATCCCGAATCAGATCGAACTCGTGTGGTTCCAGCGGTTGTTTCAGCGCCGCCTGTACGCTGTGCAGGGTAGGGGCGCTCTGGGTACTGAGCGTCTGACGCGCCTGGAGCCAGGTCACCAAATGGGTAAATTGTTTCGCCGGGATCATCTCGCCCGCTTTCACGCCGGAAAGTTCCAGCATGGATTGCCAGATGAGCTTTGTTGGTTCGCCGGTGGCGGCAGCCAGCTTAGTGACCATCTGCTTGAGCGTATTATGCTCCGCTGGCTGCAACGGCCTCTCCGTCGACGGGCGCTGTTGCGGCTGCGGGATAGAAAGCTGATTGCTTTGCAGCAGGGTCAACACGGTTTTCAGCTGTTCCGGGGAAAGCTGGCTCAGGGCGGTATGACCGTACTGTTGACGGATAAAATCACTCACCGCCTGGCGATTATTTCCCTGGCCCAACAGCTCGGTCAGCTGCGAGATAATCTGGCGGGTAGTGTGTTGCTGCTGTGCGCTGGTAAGACGCTGGTTCAGGTTTTGTTCAGCGGCAGGAAAATGGCGCGACTGTAACGGCGCATCGTTTCTGACGCCCAGATCGTGCTTAACGCCGGCCCATACCTCTGCGTTTTGCTGTGAGGTCAACGCAATAAGGCGCGTGATCAGCCGCTCCAGTACGGTGCGTTGCTGCGTGGAGAGCGGTTGTTCGCCTGGTGTATTGGGCGTTACGGGGCCTTCACCCGGAGGGCGCGGAGGCGTACCTGAAATGGGCTGCATCGTCAAAAATCCTTAAAGTCAAACTCTGCGTACCCGGGCGGAGATATATGCCCGGCGGCGAGATTATGGCACACTTGGCAGGTTTACTTCCTCTCAAACAGGTACTCAGACGTGAAAATCCTCGTTGATGAAAATATGCCTTACGCCCGTGAGCTGTTCAGCCGCCTGGGTGAGGTTAAGGCTGTCCCTGGTCGTCCGATTCCGGTCAGCGAACTGGACGATGCAGACGCCCTGATGGTGCGCTCGGTGACCAAAGTAAATGAGGCGCTGCTCACCGGCAAAGGGGTAAAATTTGTCGGGACGGCAACGGCCGGGACCGATCATGTGGATGACCAGTGGCTTAAGCAGGCGGGGATTGGTTTTTCCGCGGCGCCAGGCTGTAACGCCATTGCCGTCGTGGAATACGTTTTCTCCTCGCTGTTGATGCTGGCCGAGCGCGATGGTTTTGCGCTGAAAGACCGCACCGTAGGGATTGTGGGTGTGGGCAACGTGGGCGGACGTCTGCAAAAGCGTCTGGAAGCCTGGGGCATCCGCACTCTGCTGTGCGATCCGCCGCGTAAGGATAACGGCGATGAAGGCGACTTCCGCACGCTGGATGAGCTGGTCGACGAGTGCGACGTCATTACCTTCCATACGCCGCTCTTTAAAGAGGGGTCGTACAAGACCCTGCATCTGGCCGACGAAAAGCTGATCCGCCGTCTGAAGGCTGGCACTATTCTGATAAATGCCTGTCGGGGGCCGGTAGTGGATAACGCGGCGCTGCTGGCATGTCTCGACGAAGGACAAGATCTTAGCGTCGTGCTGGACGTCTGGGAGCCAGAGCCGGATCTTAACGTCGCATTGCTGAATAAGGTGGACGTGGGTACCGCGCATATCGCGGGTTATACTCTCGAAGGTAAAGCGCGTGGCACAACCCAGGTGTTTGAGGCTTACAGCGCCTTCATCGGCCATCCGCAGCAGGTGGCGCTGGATTCGCTGCTGCCCGCCCCGGAATTTGGCCGCATTACCCTTCATGGCCCGCTCGATCAGGCAACGCTGAAAAGGCTGGTACATTTGGTGTATGATGTGCGCCGCGATGACGCGCTGCTGCGTAAAGTGGCGGGTATTCCGGGTGAGTTTGACAAGCTGCGCAAAAATTACCTTGAGCGCCGCGAGTGGTCTTCCCTGTATGTCATGTGCGATGACGCGTCAGCGGCGGGGCTGCTGAATAAACTGGGTTTTAACGCCGTCCATCACCCGGCGCATTAATGTCTTCTTAATGCTCCCTGTCGGATACTCCGACAGGGACGCTTATTTCTTTCTGGAGTAAACCACCATGTCTGAAGGCTGGAACATTGCCATTTTGGGTGCCACTGGCGCCGTGGGCGAAGCCCTGCTTGAAACCCTTGCTGAGCGTCAGTTCCCGGTGGGTGAGATTTACGCGCTGGCGCGTACCGACAGCGCGGGAGAACATCTGCGTTTCGGCGGGAAATCCGTGATGGTGCAGGATGCCGCCGCGTTTGACTGGACGCAGGCTCAGCTGGCGTTTTTTGTCGCAGGTGCGGAAGCCACGGCGTCCTACATTGAAGAAGCGACCAGTTCAGGCTGTCTGGTGATCGACCTGAGCGGCCTGTTCTCCCTGGAGCCGGATGTGCCGCTGGTGGTGCCGGACGTCAACCCGTTTGTGCTGGCTGACTACCGCAACCGCAATATCATTGCCGTGCCGAACAGCCTCACCAGCCAGCTGCTGACCGCGCTGAAGCCGCTGATCGACGACGGTGGTCTGTCGCGTATTTCCGTGACCAGCCTGCTGTCAGCTTCCGCTAACGGCAAAAAAGCCGTAGACGCACTGGCAGGGCAGAGCGCGAAGCTGCTGAACGGTATCCCTATCGACGAAGATGATTTCTTTGGTCGCCAGCTGGCGTTCAACATGCTGCCGCTTCTGCCGGATCGTGAAGGTTCGGTGCGGGAAGAGCGTCGTATCGTCGATGAAGCGCGCAAAATTTTGCAGGATGACGGGCTGATGATCTCCGCGAATGTCGTGCAGTCTCCGGTCTTTTACGGCCATGCGCAGATGGTCGGGTTTGAAGCCCTGCGTCCGCTGGCGGCTGAAGAAGCCCGCGACGCGTTTGGCCGCGGTGAGGACATTGTTCTTTCCGAAGAGAGCGAATTCCCGACCCAGGTGGGCGATGCTACCGGCAGCGCGCATCTCTCTGTGGGCTGCGTGCGTAACGATTACGGTATGCCGGAGCAGGTGCAGTTCTGGTCCGTTGCCGACAACGTGCGTTTTGGCGGCGCGCTAATGGCGGTTAAAATCGCGGAAAAACTGGTGCAGGAGTATCTGTACTGATGTCAGATGTGGAACAAAAGCCGGTCCATAAAATTGCCCTCGGCATAGAGTACGATGGCAGTAAATATTATGGCTGGCAGCGTCAGAATGAGGTGCGCAGCGTCCAGGAGAAGCTGGAGAAAGCGCTCTCTCAGGTGGCGAATGAACCAATAAGCGTCTTCTGTGCGGGCCGCACCGATGCCGGCGTTCACGGCACGGGGCAGGTGGTGCATTTTGAAACCACCGCCGTGCGCAAAGACGCGGCCTGGACCCTGGGTGTAAATGCGAATTTGCCTGGTGACATTGCCGTGCGTTGGGTGAAAGCTGTGCCGGATGATTTTCACGCGCGCTTCAGCGCGACGGCGCGGCGCTACCGTTATGTCATCTACAACCAGCGTCTGCGTCCGGCGGTATTGGGCCAGGGCGTGACGCATTTTTATGAACCGCTGGACGCAGAACGTATGCATCGCGCGGCGCAGTGTTTGATTGGAGAGAATGATTTTACGTCGTTTCGTGCGGTGCAGTGTCAGTCCCGTACGCCGTGGCGTAACGTCATGCACATTAACGTCAGTCGTTATGGCGCGTATGTGGTGGTGGATATCAAAGCCAATGCCTTTGTACATCATATGGTGCGGAATATCGTGGGCAGCCTGATGGAAGTGGGCGCCGGACACCAGCCGGAGAGCTGGATTGCAGAACTGCTGGCAGCGAAGGACAGAACGCTTGCGGCAGCAACGGCGAAAGCGGAAGGGCTGTATCTGGTTTCGGTGGATTATCCGGACCGGTTCGACCTGCCAAAACCGCCAATGGGCCCGCTGTTTTTAGCGGACTAAACAAAGGTGCAATTAGGGCTTAGACAATATGGACGTAATACGTTTTCTGATTGATTTCATCCTGCATATTGATGTTCACCTGGCGGAGCTGGTCGCGCAGTACGGCGTCTGGGTCTACGCTATTCTGTTCATGATCCTGTTCTGTGAAACCGGTCTGGTGGTGACCCCGTTCCTGCCAGGCGATTCGCTGCTGTTTGTGGCGGGCGCGTTATCCGCATTGCCAACGAATGATCTGAATGTCCATCTGATGGTCGTCCTGATGATCATCGCCGCAATTATTGGTGATGCGGTCAACTACACCATCGGGCGGGTATTTGGCGAGCGGTTGTTCAGTAATCCCGATTCGAAAATTTTCCGTCGCAGTTATTTAGATAAGACCCATGCGTTTTATGAGCGCCATGGCGGTAAGACCATTATCCTTGCCCGTTTTGTGCCTATTGTGCGTACATTTGCACCGTTTGTGGCGGGAATGGGTCACATGTCCTATCGTCATTTTGCCATGTACAACGTGGTGGGCGCGCTGCTATGGGTGCTGCTGTTTACCTATGCAGGCTACCTGTTTGGCGATCTGCCGGTGGTTCAGGAAAATCTTAAGTTACTGATTGTAGCGATTATTGTACTTTCCGTTCTGCCGGGGGTAATCGAAATTATTCGTCACAAACGCGCGGCGGCTAAACAAGCGAAGTAAGTGCACGCTGGCGGTTCGACCACTTTTTTATCCAAAGTTTCGGGCTGTTATGTTTTAATGTGCAACATTCATGGTCTGTTGGAGGCAAAAATGGCATTATTCGCCTCTTACAGCAAAACTGGCATACGACCAGGTTCAGGCAGAAAGGTTATCAATGAGCTGGATTGAACGAATTAAAAGCAACATTACCCCGACGCGTAAAGCGAGCATTCCTGAAGGGGTATGGACGAAGTGTGATAGCTGCGGCCAGGTTCTGTATCGCGCAGAGCTGGAACGCAATCTTGAGGTGTGTCCGAAGTGTGACCACCATATGCGTATGTCGGCGCGCAACCGCCTGCATAGCCTGCTGGACGAAGGTTCTCTGGTAGAACTGGGCAGCGAACTGGAGCCAAAAGATGTGCTCAAGTTCCGCGACTCCAAAAAATACAAAGATCGTCTGGCCTCTGCACAGAAAGAGACCGGCGAGAAAGACGCGCTGATCGTCATGAAAGGCACTCTGCACGAGATGCCGGTGGTTGCCGCCGCGTTTGAGTTCTCCTTTATGGGCGGCTCAATGGGCTCTGTGGTAGGTGCGCGGTTCGTGCGTGCCGTTGAGCAGGCGCTGGAAGACAACTGCCCGCTAATCTGCTTCTCCGCCTCCGGTGGCGCACGTATGCAGGAAGCGCTGATGTCCCTGATGCAGATGGCGAAAACCTCTGCGGCGCTGGCGAAAATGCAGGAGCGCGGTCTGCCGTACATTTCGGTACTGACCGACCCAACCATGGGTGGCGTCTCTGCGAGCTTCGCGATGCTGGGCGACCTGAACATCGCCGAGCCAAAAGCGCTGATCGGCTTTGCCGGCCCTCGCGTTATCGAGCAGACCGTGCGTGAAAAACTGCCGCCGGGCTTCCAGCGCAGTGAGTTCCTCATTGAGAAAGGCGCCATCGATATGATCGTCCGCCGCCCTGAAATGCGCCTCAAACTGGCCAGCATTCTGGCGAAGCTGATGAATCTTCCAGCGCCGAACCCGGACGAGCCGCGCGAAGGCGTGGTGGTACCGGATCAGGAACCCGAGGCCTGATAACTGAAAAGGGCAGGGCCAGATGGCGCTGCCCTTTTGCTTTCTAAACCGTTAATGACAACCGGGCATCATGGAAAATAAAAGCATTCCTCAAGCCACGTCGCCCCTGGCCGCGTGGCTTTCTTATCTGGAAAATCTGCACAGTAAAACTATCGACATGGGCCTTGAGCGCGTAAGCCAGGTTGCCGCGCGTCTTGACGTGCTGAAACCCGCGCCTTTCGTGTTTACCGTCGCCGGCACTAACGGTAAAGGCACCACCTGCCGTTCACTGGAATCTGTTTTGATGGCGGCGGGGTACAAGGTAGGCGTTTACAGCTCGCCGCATCTGGTGCGCTATACCGAGCGCGTGCGGGTGCAGAATACCGAGCTGGCGGAATCGGCCCATACGGCGTCGTTTGCGGCTATTGAAGCGGCGCGCGGGGAAACCTCATTAACCTATTTCGAATACGGCACTCTGTCGGCGCTGTGGCTGTTCAAACAGGCGCAGCTGGACGTGGTGATCCTGGAAGTGGGGCTGGGCGGGCGCCTGGATGCCACCAATATGGTGGATGCGGATGTCGCCGTCGTCACCAGCATCGCGCTGGATCACACCGACTGGCTGGGCCCGGACCGTGAAAGCATTGGCCGTGAGAAGGCCGGTATTTTTCGCGCGAATAAGCCTGCCGTGGTGGGGGAGCCGGACATGCCTCACACCATTGCTGACGTGGCGAAAGAGAAGGGCGCTCGTCTGCTGCGTCGCGGCGTAGACTGGCAGTATGAGGTACAGGACAACGGCTGGCGCTTTACCGATGCGCAGGGCGCGCTGGATAACCTGCCGCTGCCGCAGGTGCCTCAGCCGAACGCGGCAACCGCGCTGGCGGCATTGCGCGCCAGCGGATTAGCGGTAAACGAGCAGGCGATCCGCGATGGCATTCAGAATGCGCTGCTGCCGGGACGTTTCCAGATTGTCAGCGAGTCTCCGCGTCTGATTCTGGACGTGGCGCATAACCCGCACGCGGCGGCGTACCTCGCAGGACGTCTCAAATCGTTACCAAAAACCGGGCGCGTGCTGGCGGTTATCGGTATGCTTCATGATAAAGATATCGGCGGTACGCTGGCCTGCATGGAGAGTGTGGTCGATAGCTGGTATTGTGCTCCTCTGGAAGGGCCGCGCGGCGCGACTGCTGAGCAGTTGATGGAACATCTCGGCAAAGGCGAAATCTACAGCAGTGTGGTTTCGGCCTGGCGTGCCGCGATGGCGGAGGCTAAACCAGAAGATACCGTGCTGGTGTGTGGGTCATTCCACACGGTGGCACATGTCATGGAAGTGATGGACGCGGGGAGAACCGGTGGCGAGTAAGTTTCAGAACCGTTTAACAGGAACCATTGTGCTGGTCGCGCTCGGGGTGATTATTCTCCCGGGACTGCTCGACGGGCAAAAAAAGCATTACCAGGATGAATTTGCGGCCATACCGCTGGTGCCAAAGCCGGGCGATCGCGAGGAGCCTGACATGCTGCCAGCGGCAACGCAGGCACTGCCTGCCCAGCCGCCGGAAGGCGCAGCGGAAGAGGTGCGCGCGGGTGATGCAGCCGCACCGTCGCTTGATCCTTCGCGCCTGGCGACGAACAATAACATCGAAATTGATCCGGTGCCGGTAGAACAGCCTAAGCCGGTTGAAAAACCGAAACCGGTGGAGAAGCCGCAGCCGAAACCGCAGCGGGATAAAGCGGCCGAGCAACTGGCAGCCGCCTCAGAAACGCCACCGCCGGCAAAACAGGATGCGGCACCGACCGGTAAAGCCTACGTTGTTCAGCTCGGTGCGCTGAAAAACGCTGATAAGGTCAATGAGATCGTGAGTAAACTGCGCGGCGCGGGATACCGTGTTTATACTTCACCGACCACACCGGTGCAGGGTAAAATCACCCGTATTCTGGTGGGGCCGGATGCGTCGAAGGATAAGCTCAAAGGTTCGCTTGGCGAGCTGAAGCAAATCTCCGGCCTGAGCGGTGTGGTGATGAACTACAGCGCGAACTGATAAAATCTTCCCCTTACCCTAACCCTCTCCCCGTAGGGGCGAGGGGATGGTTTGCTCCCTCTTCCTTGAGGGAGAGGGGGAGCAGACGTCCACAGAGATGTCAAAAGGACCGTGGCGTTGATTATTTTTTCAGCGCCTTTTTTATTTACGCGCGGGAAGGAAATCCCTACGCAAACGTTTTCTTTTTCTGTTAGAATTCGCCCCGAACTGGATGACGGGGCGTTAAATCGTGGGACATATATGGTCTGGATTGATTACGCCATCATTGCGGTGATTGGTTTTTCCTGTCTGGTTAGCCTGATCCGTGGCTTTGTTCGTGAAGCGTTATCGCTGGTAACCTGGGGTTGTGCTTTCTTTGTTGCCAGTCATTACTACACTTACCTGTCTGTCTGGTTCACGGGCTTTGAAGATGAACTGGTCCGAAACGGAATCGCTATCGCGGTGCTGTTTATCGCGACGCTGATTGTCGGCGCTATCGTCAATTACGTGATAGGCCAGCTGGTCGAGAAAACCGGTCTGTCAGGAACGGACAGGGTGCTCGGCATCTGTTTCGGCGCGTTGCGAGGCGTGCTCATTGTGGCCGCGATCCTGTTTTTCCTGGATACCTTTACCGGGTTTTCCAAAAGTGAAGACTGGCAAAAATCGCAGCTCATTCCGGAGTTCAGCTTCATCATCAGATGGTTCTTTGACTATCTGCAAAGCTCGTCGAGTTTCTTGCCCAGGGCATAAACCCTGAGATGTGGCTTAACGAGGAAAAGACGAATGTGCGGTATTGTCGGTATCGCCGGTTTCATGCCGGTAAACCAGTCGATTTATGACGCGTTAACGGTGCTTCAGCACCGTGGGCAGGATGCTGCGGGTATCATCACCATAGATGCAAACAACTGCTTCCGTTTACGTAAGGCGAATGGCCTGGTAAACGATGTGTTTGAAGCCCGCCATATGCAGCGTCTGCAAGGTAATATGGGGATCGGTCACGTTCGTTATCCTACTGCTGGCAGTTCCAGCGCCTCTGAGGCTCAGCCTTTTTACGTTAACTCTCCGTATGGCATCACGCTTGCCCACAATGGCAATCTGACCAATGCTCACGAACTGCGTAAAAAGCTGTTTGAAGAGAAACGTCGCCACATTAACACCACCTCTGATTCTGAAATCCTGCTCAATATCTTTGCCAGCGAACTGGATAACTTCCGCCATTATCCGCTGGAAGCAGACAACATTTTTGCCGCCGTTGCCGCGACAAACCGTCTGATCCGTGGCGCGTATGCTTGCGTTGCGATGATCATCGGTCACGGCATGGTGGCCTTCCGCGATCCAAACGGCATTCGCCCGCTGGTGCTCGGCAAACGTGACCTCGGCGATGGCCGTTCCGAGTACATGGTTGCCTCCGAAAGCGTGGCGCTGGACACACTGGGCTTCGAATTCCTGCGTGATGTCGCGCCAGGCGAAGCGGTCTACATCACTGAGAAGGGGCAGCTGTTTACCCGTCAGTGTGCCGACAACCCGGTGAGCAACCCGTGCCTGTTCGAATACGTTTACTTCGCGCGTCCGGATTCGTTCATCGACAAGATTTCCGTCTATAGTGCGCGTGTGAATATGGGCACGAAGCTGGGCGAGAAGATTGCCCGCGAGTGGGACGATCTCGACATCGACGTGGTGATCCCAATCCCTGAAACTTCCTGTGATATCGCGCTGGAGATTGCGCGTATTCTGGACAAGCCGTACCGTCAGGGCTTCGTGAAAAACCGCTACGTGGGCCGTACCTTTATCATGCCGGGCCAGCAGCTGCGTCGTAAGTCCGTACGTCGTAAGCTGAACGCTAACCGTGCCGAGTTCCGCGACAAGAACGTGCTGCTGGTGGACGACTCCATCGTGCGCGGCACGACGTCTGAGCAGATCATCGAGATGGCGCGTGAGGCCGGGGCGAAGAAAGTGTATCTCGCCTCCGCAGCGCCGGAAATTCGCTTCCCGAACGTGTATGGCATTGATATGCCAACCGCTAACGAGCTGATTGCTCACGGTCGTGAAGTGGATGAAATTCGCCAGATCATCGGGGCCGACGGCCTGATTTTCCAGGATCTGAACGATCTGATCGACGCGGTGCGCGCCGAGAACCCGGATATTCAGCAGTTCGAATGCTCGGTATTCAATGGGATCTACGTGACGAAAGACGTTGACCAACAGTATCTCGACTATCTGGATTCGCTGCGTAACGACGATGCGAAAGCCGTTCAGCTGCAAAACGATCTCGAAAGCTTAGAGATGCACAACGAAGGTTGATGCGTATGCAGGTGAGGGCGCTCGCCCTCACTTGCAACTCCCCGTAAAATGCTGCACAGTCTGCCCTGAAATCAGCAAGGGCGAAAATCATGAAACGACTCATTGTAGGGATCAGCGGTGCCAGCGGCGCGATTTATGGCGTCCGGCTGTTACAGGTGCTGCGTGACGTTGCAGGCGTAGAAACCCATCTGGTGATGAGCCAGGCGGCGCGTCAGACCCTCTCTCTTGAAACCGATCTCTCTCTGCGCGACGTGCAGGCCCTGGCTGACGTTGTCCACGATGCCCGCGATATTGCCGCCAGCATCTCCTCAGGCTCGTTCAAAACGGCCGGTATGGTTATCCTGCCCTGTTCCATTAAAACGCTCTCCGGCATTGTGAACAGCTATACCGACACGCTGGTGACGCGCGCGGCGGATGTGGTGCTCAAAGAGCGTCGGCCGCTGGTACTTTGCGTGCGGGAAACGCCGCTCCACCTGGGACATCTGCGTTTAATGACGCAGGCAGCCGAACTGGGGGCCGTGATTATGCCGCCGGTCCCCGCGTTCTATCATCGTCCGCAAACGCTGGACGATGTCATCAACCAGACCGTTAACCGCGTACTGGATCAGTTCGATATCGACCTGCCGGAAGATCTCTTTACCCGCTGGCAGGGGGCGTGAAGCTGTGCACACACAAAGTGCATGAAAAGACAATTTGCCCTGTTTCAGGGCAAAACTGCAACCGCGATCATATCCTCGACATTTAATTCGCTTTTTCCCTTTTTCTCTTTCCGGTTCGTTCGGCAGACCTGCTATCTTTCACCATTAAGGCAGTATCGCAACGTTTTATTAACATATTTAACGTCGTAGTTTTAACCCGACGACAATGTGGCATAAGACCTGCAAGAGCAGCCTGCAACACAACACACAACATAAACCATAATAAAATCACGGTTCTTGAGGGTAAATGTATGAAGAAGACGGTTCTGGCTCTGTCTTTGCTCGTGGGCTTGAGTGCAGCAGCAGGCAGCTATGCAGCGCTTCCACAGACAGTTCGTATCGGTACAGACGCAACCTACGCGCCATTCTCATCCAAGGATGCGAAAGGTGATTTCGTGGGATTTGATATCGATCTGGGAAATGAGATGTGCAAACGCATGGAAGTGAAATGCACATGGGTGGGCAGCGACTTTGACGCGCTGATCCCGTCGCTGAAAGCCAAGAAAATTGATGCCATTATCTCTTCTCTCTCCATCACGGAAAAACGTCAGCAGGAGATCGCCTTCTCTGAGAAGCTCTACGCTGCCGACTCACGTCTGATTGCCGCGAAAGGCTCGCCAATCCAGCCGACCATCGACTCGCTGAAAGGCAAACATGTTGGCGTGCTTCAGGGCTCGACCCAGGAAGGTTTCGCCAATGCCAACTGGCGCGAGAAGGGCGTCGATGTGGTCGCCTATCAGAATCAGGATTTGATCTATTCTGACCTGGCGGCTGGCCGCCTGGATGCTGCGTTCCAGGATGAGGTTGCCGCGAGCGAAGGCTTCCTGAAGCAGCCTGCGGGTAAAGAGTACGTCTTTGCCGGACCGTCGGTAAAAGACAAAAAGTACTTTGGCGACGGCACCGGTATTGGCCTGCGTAAGGATGATACCGAGCTCAAAGCTGCCTTCGACAAAGCGTTTAATGAGCTGCGTAAAGACGGTACCTACGACAAACTGGCGAAGAAATACTTCGATTTCAACGTCTACGGTGATTAATGGCTGAATGACATGCACTAATTTGGTGCGTGTCACGGGGTTATGTTCCGGTATGGTGCAACGCATGCACCATGCTGGACCGCTGTGTGCATAGTTAAGCATTTATAATGCAAAAATTCCCGTTCAGAGGCATTAATCTTTGCCTGAATGAGGGGATTAATGGCACATTAACGACACCCCGTCGTCGTAAAAATCTCGTATTAAGACAGTTTGTTGAGGACAGATATGAAAAAACTGGTGTTGTCACTTTCTCTGGTACTGGCTTTTTCCAGCGCCACCGCGGCATTCGCAGCAATTCCGCAGAAAATTCGTATTGGAACTGACCCAACCTATGCACCTTTCGAATCGAAGAATGCGAAGGGGGAGCTGGTCGGTTTTGACATCGATCTGGCTAACGAGCTGTGCAAACGCATTAAAGCGCAATGTACCTACGTTGAAAACCCGCTGGATGCGCTGATCCCGTCCCTGAAAGCGAAAAAAATTGACGTGATCATGTCCTCCCTGTCCATCACAGAAAAACGTCAGCAGGAGATAGCCTTCACGGACAAACTCTACGCGGCGGACTCACGTCTGGTGGTGGCGAAATCCTCTGACATTCAGCCAACCCTTGAATCTCTGAAAGGCAAACGCGTGGGCGTGTTGCAGGGTACGACGCAGGAAACCTACGGCAACGAGCACTGGGCACCTAAAGGGATTGAAATTGTCTCTTATCAAGGCCAGGAAAATATCTACGCAGACCTGACGGCAGGCCGTATTGACGCGGCATTCCAGGATGAAGTGGCGGCAAGCGAAGGCTTTCTGAAACAGCCTGTGGGTAAAGATTACAAATTCGGTGGTCCGTCCATAAAGGATGAAAAACTCTTTGGCGTCGGCACCGGTATGGGTCTGCGTAAAGAAGACAACGAACTGCGTGAGGCTCTGAACAAAGCGTTCGCCGAAATGCGTGCGGACGGCACCTACGATACGCTGGCGAAAAAGTACTTCGATTTTAATGTTTACGGCGGCTAATCGCCCCGTCTGATAACGTGCGGCCCCTCCCGCTACGGGAGGGGAAAAGACACGGTTCCACCACTCACGAGACGACAGGGCACGCGGTATGCTGTACGGATTTTCTGGCGTTATTTTACAGGGCGCGCTAGTCACCCTTGAGCTGGCTATCAGCTCCGTGGTACTGGCGGTGCTGATAGGCCTGGCGGGCGCGGGGGCAAAATTATCCGCCAACAGACCGCTGGCGCTGATATTTGAAGGCTATACCACGCTGATACGCGGCGTACCTGACCTCGTGCTGATGCTGCTGATCTTTTACGGTCTGCAAATCGCACTTAACGGCGTGACGGATGCCATCGGCATGGATCAGATCGATATCGACCCCATGGTGGCTGGTATTATTACCCTTGGTTTTATCTACGGCGCCTATTTTACAGAGACCTTCCGCGGCGCTTACATGGCCGTGCCGAAGGGGCACATTGAAGCGGCGACTGCCTACGGTTTTACCTCTTCACAAACGTTTCGCCGGATCATGTTTCCGGCCATGATGCGCTATGCGCTGCCGGGTATCGGTAATAACTGGCAGGTTATTCTCAAGGCAACGGCGCTGGTCTCCCTGCTGGGTCTGGAAGATGTGGTGAAGGCCACCCAGCTGGCAGGTAAAAGCACCTGGGAGCCGTTCTATTTTGCGGTGGTCTGCGGTGTGATCTATCTGGTCTTTACGACCGTCTCCAATGGTGTGCTGCTTCTGCTCGAACGTCGCTACTCCGTGGGTGTGAAGAGGGCTGACCTGTGATTGAGATTATTCAGGAGTACTGGAAATCCCTGCTGTGGACAGATGGCTACCGCTTCACCGGCGTCGCCATCACGCTGTGGCTGCTGATCTCCTCGGTGGTAATGGGCGGCATTCTGGCGGTGTTTCTCGCCATTGGCCGCGTGTCGAACAATAAATTTATCCAGTTCCCTATCTGGCTGTTCACCTACGTGTTTCGCGGTACGCCGCTGTACGTGCAGCTGCTGGTGTTCTATTCCGGGATGTACACGCTGGAGATCGTGAAAGGCACCGAGATGCTGAACGCGTTCTTCCGCAGCGGTCTGAACTGTACGGTGCTGGCGCTGACCCTCAATACCTGCGCCTACACCACTGAGATCTTCGCCGGGGCCATCCGTTCTGTGCCGCACGGTGAGATCGAGGCGGCGCGCGCGTACGGCTTCTCGTCCGTGAAGCTCTACCGCTGTATTATTCTGCCTTCGGCGCTGCGTATTGCGCTGCCGGCCTACAGCAACGAAGTGATTTTAATGCTGCATTCGACGGCACTGGCGTTTACCGCCACGGTACCTGATCTGTTAAAGATTGCCCGCGATATTAACTCTGCCACCTACCAGCCGTTTACGGCGTTTGGCATTGCGGCAGTGCTCTATTTGATCATTTCTTACGTCCTGATCAGCCTGTTCCGTAAGGCTGAAAAACGCTGGTTGCAGCATATAAAACCGTCGACGCACTGAGAATTTATGATGGCTGAGAACAAATTAAACGTAATTGATTTGCACAAGCGCTACGGCGAACATGAAGTGCTGAAAGGGGTGTCGCTGGAGGCTAACGCGGGCGACGTGATCAGTATTATCGGCTCATCAGGTTCGGGTAAAAGTACCTTCCTGCGCTGCATCAACTTCCTCGAAAAGCCGAGCGAAGGGTCGATTGTGGTGAGCGGACAGAACATTAACATGGTCCGTGATAAAGACGGCCAGCTTAAGGTGGCGGATAAAAACCAGCTGCGCCTGCTGCGTACACGCCTGACGATGGTGTTCCAGCACTTCAACCTCTGGAGCCACATGACGGTGCTGGAGAACGTGATGGAAGCGCCGATTCAGGTGCTCGGCTTAAGCAAGCAGGAAGCGCGCGAGCGTGCGGTGAAATATCTGGCGAAAGTGGGTATCGACGAGCGTCAGCAGATCAAATATCCGGTGCACCTGTCAGGCGGTCAGCAGCAGCGCGTTTCCATCGCCCGCGCGCTGGCGATGGAGCCGGAAGTATTGCTGTTTGATGAACCGACTTCCGCGTTGGATCCTGAACTCGTTGGCGAAGTGCTGCGCATCATGCAGAAGCTGGCGGAAGAGGGCAAAACGATGGTGGTGGTAACGCACGAGATGGGCTTTGCCCGTAACGTCTCTAACCACGTTATTTTTCTGCATCAGGGCAAGATTGAGGAGCAGGGGCATCCGGACGAGGTGCTGGCGAACCCGCAAAGCCCGCGTTTACAGCAGTTCCTGAAAGGCTCGTTGAAGTAGGTTTGGCCTTTCTCCCTTTCCCTGTGGGAGAGGGCCGAGGTGAGGGCATCAGGCCGCAGAGTCGCCCAATTGCCCGGTGGCGCTACTGTATGACCGGGCCTGCTGGCTGGGGTTTCTCCCTCTCCCTGTGGGAGAGGGTCGGGGTGAGGGCTTCAGACCGCATTACACTCCAGCCGATACACCCAGTCGTCATACTGCACGCCGTTAATCGCGTAGGCCTTCTCCAGCACCTGCGTACGTACAAAACCGGCTTTCTCCAGGACCCGCACCGACCCGCCGTTATCCGCCAGCACGTACGCGTTAATCGCCTTCACGCCCGTCTGGTTGAACGCATACTCACACACTGCGCGCAGCGCCTCGCTGGCAATGCCTTTTCCCTGCGCGGCAGGCACAACCGTGTAGCCGATATCCGCCTCTTCACGGTTCGCTGCACTGATTTGCAGGCCAATATCCCCGAGCGGCGTAACGTCGTTGTGCAGACGGATAACAAAGACATGCTCCGCCATCAGGCGTGCGGCAAATACGCGACGCGTCTCTTTTTCCGGCGTAATAGCGGCCATGTAGCGCATGATGGCGGGGTTTTCGCGCAAGGAGCGGAAGAACGCCCAGTCAGAAGGTTCGAAAGGGGTGAGGTGAAGCCGGGTTGTGGAAAGGGTTGCCATAGTTACGCCATATCATCCAGAGATGGCGTATAACTGTAACATATTCACTGCAC
Organism: Enterobacter cloacae; assembly: GCF_011078175.1. Taxonomy (GTDB): domain Bacteria; phylum Pseudomonadota; class Gammaproteobacteria; order Enterobacterales; family Enterobacteriaceae; genus Enterobacter; species Enterobacter cloacae_Q. The sequence continues at coordinate 176,874 of NZ_JAALCJ010000005.1, read as the reverse complement.
CACATCCCCCAGCGCCTCTTCTAAGTCATACCAGCGGAACGTAAATCCGGCCGCTTCCAGCCGTTTTGGCAGCGCGCGCTGCCCGCCCAGCACCAGCACCGAAGACTCACCCATCAGCAGCCGAATCGCCGTCGCAGGTACGCGCAGCACTGCCGGACGATGCAGGGCATGACCAAGGGCGTGAGCAAATTGTTCATTACGTACCGGATACGGAGACACCATGTTAAATGGCCCGCGCAGGTCGTTATCCAGCAGCCAGAGAATGCCGTTGACCATGTCGTCGATATGGATCCACGCCAGATACTGTCGTCCGTTACCGATGGGTCCGCCAAGCCCCATTTTAAACGGCGGCAGCATTTTACCGAGAATACCGCCCTTCGGGGCAAGCACTACGCCGGTGCGCAGCAGGCAGACGCGTGTTTTATCGCTCTGCGCCGCGCAGGCGATACGTTCCCACTGGGCGCAGAGTTTATGGGTAAACTCGTTGTGCGGTGGCTCCTCTTCGGTCACCACCACTTCACCGAGATCGCCATAGTAGCCTGTAGCAGAGCCGGAAATCAGCACCGAGGGCGGCGTCTCGCTGTTGCGAATCAGCTCAACCAGCCTTTCGGTCATGTTCCAGCGGCTGCTGCATAAACGCTGTTTTTGCTCTTCGGTCCAGCGTTTATCGGCGATTGGTTCACCTGCGAGGTTGATGACGGCGCCAAAGCCGTCCAGATCCTGCTTTTCCGCCAGGCCTTTCCAGATCTCAACGCCGGCGCCCAGCGCCTGGCGCGCTTTCTCCGGGCTGCGCGTGACCACGGTGATGTCGTGATGCAACGCCTGCAAGCGTGGAATGAGATGGCGGCCAATCAGGCCCGTACCGCCGGTGAGCAGGATCTTCATACAACCTCCAGGTTTACGCCTGGCGCTGCCAGCTTAACGTCATAGAGACGGAATCGGCGTAACGCAGGGCGTGAAGTTTATCGATCTCCACTTCAGCATAAGTGACCCAGTGATGTTCGCGTGCGATGTCGAGCACATCCTGAGTTAATTTTTCCAGTAGCGCAAAACGGTTGTTTTCAACGTACTGGATGATGCTTTTGGTGATCGTGCGATAGTTCAGCGCGTCATTGATGTCCTCGCTGGCGCGCGCCTTGTCTGCCGGGTAGTGGATCACCACATTCACCACGATATCCTGGCGATTAGCGATCTCCTCCTCTTTGATACCAATGAATGTGCGTAAGCGTAAATTTTTTATACGAATTACAGCGTCATGCTGGGACATTGCAGGTCTTCTCCGTGTCAGTATTTCCACCTCATCATACATGAGGAGAACACCTCTACCCAACGGGGCGCAGGCTCAAATCTGATGGATTTTTTGCATGGCGCGCTCGGTGGCCGGGCGGGTCCGGATGCGCTCAAACCAGTTGTTCACCGCCGGATAAGAGGCCAGATCGATCCGGTGACGTTCATGGGTGTTGACCCACGGCCAGCAGGCAATATCTGCGATGCTGTAATGCTCCCCTCCCAGCCACGGTGATTTCTCCAGCCGACGGTTCAGTACACCGTAAAGGCGCTGGGTTTCGACCTGATATCGTTCAATAGCGTAAGGGATCGTCTGCGGCGCATAGGCGGTAAAGTGATGATTCTGCCCCAGCATCGGCCCGAGGCCGCTCGACTGCCAGAATAACCATTGCAGCGTGTGATGACGCTCGCGCAACTCCCCGCTCAGGAGCTTGCCGGTTTTCTCTGCCAGATAGAGCAAAATCTCTCCAGACTCAAACAGGCTTAACGGTTTGCCGCCGTCGGAAGGCTGGTTATCAATGATGGCCGGAATTTTATTGTTGGGCGATATGGCCAGAAAAACGGGGCGAAACTGGTCGCCTTTACTGATATCCACGCGAATGATCCGGTAGTCCAGTTCGGCTTCTTCGAGAAAGAGGGTGATCTTATGGCCATTAGGGGTGGGGGCATAATAGAGATCTATCATTCTCAACTCCTGTCAGTGCGAATAGTGTTGCCATGAAAAGTCAGTATAGGTGTTTGTTGTAAATCGTGAGTTTTCATCAAGTGACAGCGAGGTAAAGAGATTATATGTTGAATGAAAACCGATAAGCCGATGAGGATGTTATGAGCCAGCCTGTAATAACGTTGTGGTCCGACGCGAACTTCTTTTCTCCTTATGTCATGAGCGTTTATGTGGCGCTGGCAGAAAAGGGGCTTGCCTTTAGTCTTAAAACCGTTGACCTGGACAGCGGCGAACATCTTAACCCTCAGTGGCAGGGATATACGCTCACCCGCCGTGTCCCTGTGCTGGAGATAGACGGTTTTGAGTTGAGTGAATCCTCAGCGATTGACGAATACCTTGAGGACCGTTTTGCCCCACCAGAGTGGGAACGCATCTATCCTCACGATCTGCAAAAGCGCGCCCGCGCCCGCCAGATCCAGGCGTGGCTGCGCAGCGATCTGGTGCCGATTCGCGTGGAACGGTCCACGGACGTGGTCTTCGCCGGCGTCAAAAAGCCCGCCCTCACCGAAGAAGGCTTATCCAGCGCCCGGAAGTTGATTGATACCGCATCATCGCTGCTGGCGCAGGGTAATCCCAACCTGTTTGGCGAGTGGTGTATTGCCGATACCGATCTGGCGTTGATGCTCAATCGCCTGATACTCAATGGTGATGCCGTCCCACAGCAGCTGGTGGAGTACGCCACATTCCAGTGGCAACACGCGTCGGTACAGCGCTATCTGGCACTCTCTGCTAAGCACGCGGGCTGATAAGACGGGGCGCTTGAGGTATGATAGGGGCAGTCTGTATTCCCGAGGAGTAACTGATGAAACTGATGTTTGCGTCGGATATTCATGGATCGCTGCCCGCGACCGAACGCGTGCTTTCTCTGTTCGCCCAAAGCGGGGCGCAATGGCTGGTGATCCTGGGCGATGTGTTAAACCACGGCCCACGTAATGCGTTGCCGGAAGGCTATGCTCCCGCGCAGGTGGCTGAAAAACTAAATCATTTTGCCTCGCGCCTCATCGCCGTTCGCGGCAACTGCGACAGCGAAGTTGACCAGATGCTACTGCATTTTCCCATCACCGCTCCCTGGCAACAGGTGTTGATGGAAAACAGCCGTTTGTTCCTGACCCACGGGCACCTGTTCGGCCCGGATAATCTGCCGTCACTCGCCGCTGGCGATGTCCTGGTTTACGGCCATACTCATATTCCGGTGGCGGAAAAACGCGGGGCGTTTTATCACTTTAACCCCGGGTCTGTCAGCATTCCTAAAGGCGGCAACCCGGCAAGCTACGGCATGTATGAAGACGGGACATTAAGCGTTATCGCACTTAATGATCAGCAAGTTATTGCGAAGATAGCGATTAATCCGTAAGTTACACCACAACTGCAAACGCGCCGAAAGAGCGCTTAGACGAGAAGGTTTCCCGATGGTGGAGCAGAATCATTTGGCAAGTACTGAGTGGGTTGACATTGTCAGCGAAGAAAATGAAGTGATCGCGCAGGCCAGCCGCGAACAAATGCGTGCGGAGCGTCTGCGTCACCGCGCGACGTACATCGTTGTTCACGACGGTATGGGCAAGATTCTGGTCCAGCGTCGCACCGACACCAAAGATTTTCTTCCTGGTATGCTGGATGCCACAGCGGGTGGCGTCGTGCAGGCCGATGAAGTATTGCTGGATTCCGCGCGCCGTGAAGCGGAAGAAGAGTTAGGTATCGCTGGCGTGCCGTTTGCCGAGCACGGGCAGTTTTATTTCGAAGATGAACATTGTCGTGTCTGGGGCGGGCTGTTTAGCTGCGTTTCCCACGGGCCTTTTGCCTTGCAGGAAGAGGAAGTGAGCGAAGTATGCTGGATGACGCCGGAAGAGATCACCGCGCGTTGCGACGAGTTTACGCCGGATTCCCTTAAAGCACTGGCGCTGTGGATGACCCGCAACGCCAAAAACGAATCCGCTAAACCGGAAAATAAAGCCGAAAAAGAGGAAGAAGCTGAGTAAGCTTTAACAGCTTTCCCGCAGGCACAGGCTGGACGCGATGGGTGTATGGTCGCGCCAGCCCCCGTCATTCAGACGTTCCAGTAACGCTTTCCCGGCTTCAATGCCAATCTTGCGATGCGGCACCGCCATCGTCGTCAGCGGCGGCTGACAGACGCGGCTGACGTCGCTGTCGCCAAAGCCCACTACTGCTAAATCGTCCGGCACTTTGATGCGCCGACGCTGGCACTCATACAGCGCGCCGCAGGCCAGCTCATCTGAAACACACACCAGCGCGTCCAGCTCTGGCCACGCCAGCAGAAACTCAGGCAGCTGTGCCGCGCCCGTCGAAAAGCTCGGCGGCATGGCCGCGTTGATCACCCGGTTCGGCGACAGATGGTGGCGCAGCATCGCTTTGTACCAGCCCTGCAAATGCTGCTGGAAAATCCACTGCTCCTGGTTAGCGCACAGCAGGCCGATATTCTGATAGCCGCGCTGAATCACCATTTCGGTGAGTTCATACATGGCGGCGACGTTATCAATCCCGATATTCATATCAATCGGGTCGGCGCGCATGGCACCCATTTCCATCACCGGGATCGAGGCATTTTTTAACCAGTGGCGAACGGTATCAGTGTGCTCGACGCTGAGTAAAATCGCCGCGGCGATATTCGATGCCAGCAGCGTTTCGAGCAGTTTCTCTTCCTGTTCAAGTCGATGCTGTGATTCCGCCAACATGATCTGATATCCCGCTGGCTGGAGCACCTGCTGTAGCCCGGCGAACATCTCGGAACAGCCAGCTTCAGAAAGATTGGGAACTACCATGGCAATCGTCCATGACGACGCCGATGCCAGCGCGCTGGCGGCAAGATTGGGCATATAACCCAGCTCCTGCACCGCGGCTTCAATTTTTTCACGCAGTTTATCGGAAACCTGTTCGGGCGTGCGGAGGGCACGGGAAACAGTCATCGTGCCTACGCCGGCAAGCTGTGCGACATCCGCGAGCGTTACTTTTCCGGTACTGCGCCGTTTTCGGGTTAAAGACATACATCTTCCTGCTGACAGGACGCGATTCAGTTTCATCCTTCATTTTACGTGACAGGCAGTATACGCCTTAAATCCCTTTTTTTGCTGTGATTTCGCACCATGATAGCAATTTGATAGCGCTATCACAGTTCTGCATGTTAGTCGTTGGTAGCGCTATCTTTGTGATCCCGATCGCAGTCATTGATTGATGGGTTGAATAGAGTTTGCCCATGTGTGGTCGTTAGCGGGAGTGAAAAGTGCTCAATAAGTGGATATATGATACAACCATCATCCTCCGGGATAGCGTTGAAAACTGGCCCCAGGCGCTGGAACTGTGCGCGAAACCGCTGCTGGATTTGCAGGTCATTACGCCGGAATATGTCACGGCGATTATCCACCAGCACCACACGTTAGGTCCCTACTATGTGTTGGCTCCCGGGCTGGCAATGCCGCATGCGCGACCGGAAGAAGGGGCGAAAGGACTTGGCCTGTCATTATTAAAACTGAAACAGGGCGTCTCATTTGGTGCCGGTGAGTTTGACCCCGTCGATGTGATTGTGATGCTGGCGGCGCCGGACAAGCATAGCCATATCGAAATGATCTCAGCCCTGGCGGAATTATTTTCCAGCGACGAAGATATGGCTGATTTACATCGGGCGAATACGCTGGAGGAGATAAAAACCATCATCGATCGCTTCTGATTTAATTATTTAATCCGATTCATCTCAACATTACGCGTCAGCGTGATGGGGCGTACTCTACTCAAAAAAGGGGATAACAATGAAAATCATGGCTATTTGCGGCTCCGGCCTGGGCAGCAGTTTTATGGTCGAAATGAATATTAAAAAGGTGCTTAAAAAACTGGAGATCGAGGCCGAGGTAGAACACTCCGATCTCTCCTCGGCCACGCCGGGCGCGGCGGACCTGTTTGTAATGGCGAAAGACATTGCCGCCAGCGCCAGCGTGCCGGAAAGCCAGCTGGTGGTAATTAACAATATCATCGATATCAACGAACTCGAAGCGCAATTGCGCGCCTGGTTCGAAAGACAATAATCCTGATTAGGCGAGGTGGATATGTTTATCCTTGAAACGCTGAATTTCGTTGTTGATATTTTAAAAGTCCCTTCAGTCCTGGTCGGGTTAATTGCCCTGATTGGTCTGGTGGCGCAGAAAAAAGCTTTTTCTGATGTGGTAAAAGGCACGATTAAAACCATTCTTGGCTTTATTGTTCTGGGCGGTGGCGCCACCGTACTGGTAGGCTCTTTAAATCCTCTGGGCGGTATGTTTGAGCACGCTTTTAATATTCAGGGAATTATTCCCAATAATGAAGCTATTGTATCCATTGCCCTGGAAAAATACGGTGCCTCTACCGCACTGATTATGGCCTTCGGTATGGTGGCGAATATTATCGTCGCACGCTTTACCCGCCTGAAGTACATCTTTCTGACCGGGCACCACACTTTCTACATGGCGTGCATGATTGGCGTGATCCTGACGGTCGCAGGCTTCGAGGGAGTAGGGCTGGTCTTTACCGGTTCATTGATCCTCGGCCTGATTATGGCCTTCTTCCCGGCGATTGCGCAGCGCTATATGAAGCGTATTACCGGTAACGATGAGATCGCCTTCGGTCATTTCGGCACGCTGGGCTACGTGCTGTCCGGCTGGATCGGCAGCAAAGTCGGCAGAGGCTCGCGCTCCACCGAAGAGATGAACCTGCCGAAGAACCTGAGCTTCCTGCGCGACAGTTCAATCTCCATCTCGCTGACCATGATGATTATTTACCTGATCATGGCGGTGAGCGCCGGACGTGATTACGTGGAGGCCACCTTCAGCGGCGGCCAGAACTACCTGGTGTACGCCATCATTATGGCCATCACCTTCGCGGCAGGCGTGTTCATCATCTTGCAGGGCGTGCGCCTGATTCTTGCGGAAATCGTCCCGGCCTTTACCGGCTTCTCGGAAAAACTGGTGCCCAATGCGCGGCCTGCGCTGGACTGTCCGGTGGTCTACCCGTATGCGCCAAACGCGGTGCTGATTGGCTTCCTGTTCAGCTTCCTCGGCGGGATTGTGGGCTTGTTCATCTGCGGCCAGTTCAGCTGGGTGCTGATCCTCCCGGGCGTAGTGCCGCATTTCTTCACTGGTGCCACGGCGGGCGTATTTGGTAACGCCACCGGCGGACGTCGCGGGGCGATGATTGGCGCGTTTGCTAACGGCCTGCTGATCACCTTCCTGCCGGTCCTGCTGCTGCCAGTGCTGGGCGCGATTGGCTTTGCAAATACGACCTTCTCGGACGCTGACTTCGGTGCGGTCGGGATTGTGCTCGGCAATCTGGCGCGCTTCCTGTCACCGCTTGCCATTACCGGACTGGTTGTCGTGTTGTTTGCGCTGCTGGTGGCCTACAACGTCTTCGCTAAAAACAAACCTGCGGGCGGTAACGCGCAGGAAAACCCCGGAGCCAAATCATGAATGAGAATGAGATAACCGAACTGGCGCGTCAGATCCGCCTTGAGACCCTTAAGTCCCTGACGCAGCTGGGCTTTGGCCACTACGGCGGCAGCATGTCAGTCGTTGAAACGCTGGCGGTGCTGTACGGCGCGGTGATGAAAATTGACCCGGCCGATCCGGACTGGCCAGAGCGCGACTATTTTGTCCTGTCAAAGGGCCATGCGGGACCGGCGTTATACAGCACGCTGGCGATTAAGGGCTACTTCCCGGTTGAAGAGCTGAGCACGCTGAACCAGAACGGAACGCGTCTGCCCAGCCACCCGGATCGCCTGAAAACCCGCGGCGTAGATGCCACCACCGGTTCGCTGGGGCAGGGGATCTCCATCGCTGGCGGCATGGCGCTGTCGCACAAGCTGGCAGGAAGGCCAAACCGGGTGTTCTGCATCGTCGGTGACGGGGAACTGAACGAAGGCCAGTGCTGGGAAGCTTTCCAGTTTATCGCTCACCATCGTCTGAACAACCTGACCGTGTTCGTGGACTGGAACAAACAGCAGCTCGACGGCGAGCTGGACGAAATCATCAGCGCCTTCGACCTGGAAGGCAAATTCCGCGCCTTTGGCTTTGACGTGGTGACGGTCAAAGGGGACGACATTCCGGCACTGCTGGAGGTGACCGCGCCGATCCCTGCGGCCGATGCGCGTCCGCGGGTGGTGATCCTCGACAGCATCAAAGGGCAGGGGGTGCCATACCTGGAACAGCTCAGCAACTCGCATCACCTGCGATTAACCGAGGAGAGCAAAGCGGCGCTCAACGAGACGATTCGCCAACTGGAGGCTTCACATGATTAAGCTTGCACCGGCAGGACAAAAAGATACCGTTGAGATGCGTAAGGTCTACGCGGGTTTTGTGGCAAAACAGATTGAGGCCGGGAGCGAGATTATTGCGCTCGAAGCGGATCTGATGAGTTCGATGGCGATGGACGGCGTAGCGCGTGATTATCCACAGCACGTCATCAACTGCGGCATTATGGAGGCCAACGTGATTGGGACGGCCGCCGGGCTGTCGCTCACCGGACGGAAGCCGTTCGTCCATACCTTTACCGCCTTTGCCAGCCGTCGCTGCTTCGACCAGCTGTTTATGTCCCTGGACTACCAGCGCAATAACGTGAAGGTGATTGCCTCGGATGCGGGCGTGACGGCCTGCCACAACGGCGGGACGCATATGTCGTTTGAAGATATGGGCATCGTGCGCGGTCTGGCGCATTCGGTCGTGCTGGAGGTGACCGATGCGGTGATGTTCGAAGATGTGCTGCGTCAGCTTATCGACCTGGAAGGCTTTTACTGGGTGCGCACCATCCGTAAGCAGGCGCCGAGCGTGTATGCGCCAGGCTCAACCTTCGCTATCGGCAAGGGCAACGTGCTGCGCGAGGGAACCGATATTACCCTGATTGCTAACGGCATTATGGTGGCGGAAGCGCTGGAGGCGGCGCGCCAGCTTGAACAGGAGGGGGTAAGCGCAGCGGTCATCGACATGTTTACTCTGAAGCCCATCGACCGGATGCTGGTGAAAAACTATGCCGAGAAAACCGGGCGCATCGTGACCTGTGAAAACCACAGCATTCACAACGGGCTGGGGTCGGCGGTAGCGGAAGTGCTCGTGGAAACCTGTCCGGTGCCGATGCGTCGGGTAGGGGTCAAGGAGCGTTACGGCCAGGTGGGGACGCAGGACTTCCTGCAGAAGGAGTATGGCCTGACGGCACATGACATTGTGTCGGCGGCGCGAGAGTTGCTGTAATAAGAAAGGCGACCCTTTGTGGTCGCCTTTTTGTTGCCCGGTGGCGCTAGCGCTTACCGGGCCTGCGGTCCTGTAGGCCGGATAAGCGAAGCGCCATCCGGCAAAGCATTATTGCTGCTGCGAAGACTGGATCGCCGTCAGCGCGATGGTGTAGACGATATCGTCAACCAGCGCACCACGGGACAGGTCGTTCACAGGTTTGCGCATGCCTTGTAGCATTGGCCCGATGGAGATCAGGTCTGCTGAACGCTGTACCGCTTTATAGGTGGTGTTACCGGTGTTCAGATCCGGGAAGATGAACACGGTAGCGCGACCTGCAACCGGCGAGTTCGGCGCTTTGGATTTCGCCACGTCAGCCATGACGGCGGCATCGTACTGGAGCGGGCCGTCGATCATCAGGTCAGGACGTTTTTCCTGGGCAATACGGGTCGCTTCACGCACTTTCTCAACGTCGCTGCCAGCACCAGAGGTACCGGTGGAGTAGGAGAGCATCGCTACGCGCGGCTCGATGCCGAAGGCAGTCGCGGAGTCTGCGGACTGGATTGCGATTTCTGCCAGCTGCTCTGCGGTTGGATCCGGGTTGATCGCGCAGTCGCCGTAAACGTAAACCTGTTCAGGCAGCAGCATGAAGAACACGGAGGAGACCAGAGAGCTGCCCGGTGCGGTTTTGATCAGCTGCAACGGTGGACGGATGGTGTTCGCGGTGGTGTGAACCGCACCGGAAACCAGACCGTCTACTTCGTCCTGCTCCAGCATCAGCGTGCCCAGCACCACGTTGTCTTCCAGCTGCTCGCGCGCAACGGCTTCGGTCATGCCTTTGTTCTTACGCAGCTCAACCAGACGGGCAACGTAGCTTTCGCGAACGACTTCTGGGTCAACGATTTCGATGCCAGCGCCCAGCTCAACGCCCTGCGACGCCGCAACGCGGTTGATTTCATCCGGGTTACCCAGCAGCACACAGGTCGCGATACCGCGCTCTGCACAGATGGCCGCCGCTTTAACGGTACGTGGTTCGTCGCCTTCTGGCAGAACCACGCGTTTGCCCGCTTTACGCGCCAGCTCGGTCAGCTGGTAGCGGAAGGCCGGAGGAGACAGACGACGGCTGCGCTCGGAGGTCGCGGTCAGGGATTCGATCCAGTCTGCGTTGATGTAGCCCGCAACGTATTCCTGAACTTTCTCGATACGCTCGTGGTCATCAACCGGCACTTCGAGGTTGAAGCTTTGCAGGCTCAGGGAGGTCTGCCAGGTGTTGGTGTTCACCATGAAGACTGGCAGGCCAGTGGCGAACGCACGTTCGCACAGCTTGCTGATACGCGCGTCCATTTCGTAGCCGCCGGTAAGCAGAATCGCACCGATCTCCACGCCGTTCATCGCCGCCAGGCAGGCAGCAACCAGCACGTCCGGACGGTCTGCGGAGGTCACCAGCAGGGAACCTGCGCGGAAGTGCTCCAGCATGTGCGGAATGCTGCGCGCACAGAAGGTAACGGACTTCACGCGGCGGGTGTTGATATCGCCTTCGTTGATCACGGTGGCGTTCAGGTGACGCGCCATATCGATTGCACGGGTGGCGATCAGATCGAAGCTCCATGGCACCGCGCCCAGAACAGGCAGCGGGCTGGAATCCTGCAACTTCGCCGGGTCAACTTTGATGATTTTCGCTTTGGACGAGTCGTCAAAAATTTCGGACAGGTCTGGACGCGTACGGCCCTGCTCATCTACTGGCGCGTTCAGTTTGTTAACAATCACGCCAGTGATGCTGGTGTTTTTCGCACCGCCGAAGCTGCTGCGCGTCAGTTCGATACGCTCTTTCAGCTGCTCTGGGGTATCTGTGCCCTGAGACATCACAAAAACAATCTCTGCGTTCAGGGTTTTCGCGATTTCAAAGTTCAGAGACTGGGCAAACTGGTGTTTACGGGTCGGGACCAGGCCTTCAACCAGCACCACTTCCGCGTCCTGCGCGTTAGCGTGATAGTTGGCGATGATCTCTTCCATCAGCACGTCTTTCTGGTTGCTGGAGAGCAGAGACTCAACGTGGCTCATCTTCAGCGGTTCAGCCGCTGGCAGATTGGAATTTTTACGGACGATAGTGGTGGTCTGGTCTGGCGCATCGCCACCGGCACGTGGCTGGGCGATAGGCTTAAAGACGCTCAGACGAACGCCTTTGCGTTCCATAGCGCGGATCACGCCGAGGCTGACGCTGGTCAGGCCGACGCTGGTTCCGGTAGGGATCAGCATAATAGTACGGGACACGGTTTATCCTCTTTCGTTACCGCCGCGATTGGGCGGGTTACAAAACAGCACCGCCAGCATTGCTGGCGGTGTGGAATCAGGCAGTCAGGCGGTGCGCGTCTTGCGCGATGACCAGCTCTTCGTTGGTTGGGATAACGATAGCAGGGCGGGTGCCTTCTTTGTTGATGAAGCCAGACTTGCCGAAGCGGGCAGCCAGGTTACGCTCGTGATCAACGTCGAAGCCCAGAACGCCCAGTTTACCCAGGGACAGTTCACGCACCATTGCCGCGTTTTCACCGATACCACCGGTGAAGATAACCGCGTCCAGACGACCGTCCATCAGTGCAGTGTAAGAACCGATGTACTTCGCCAGACGGTGGCAGTAAACGTCCATTGCACGTTTAGCGTCTTCTTTCGCGTCGTAGTTGTCTTCAACGTAACGGCAGTCGCTGGTGACTTCGGTCAGACCCAGCAGGCCAGACTCTTTGGTCAGCATTTTGTTGATTTGATCAACGCTCATGCCCAGGTTGTCGTGCAGGAAGAAGATGATCGCCGGGTCGATGTCACCGGTACGGGTACCCATCACCAGACCTTCCAGCGGGGTCAGACCCATAGAGGTATCAACACATTCACCGTTGCGGATAGCCGAAACGGAACCACCGTTACCCAGGTGGCAGGTGATGATGTTCAGCTCTTCAACCGGCTTGTTCAGGACTTTCGCGGCTTCCTGCGTCACATAGTAGTGGCTGGTACCGTGGAAGCCGTAGCGACGTACGCCGTGCTCTTTATACAGGTTGTACGGCAGGGCGTAGAGGTAAGACTCTTCCGGCATGGTCTGATGGAACGCGGTGTCGAACACGGCAACGTTTTTGTCTTTCAGATTCGGGAAGGATTTCAGCGCTTCAGTGATACCGATCAGGTGAGCAGGGTTGTGCAGTGGCGCAAACGGCGCAGCATCTTTGATACCCTGGATCACGGTGTCGTCAATGATCACGGATTTGGTGTATTTTTCGCCGCCGTGGACGATACGGTGACCAATCGCGGTCAGCTGAGCAGACAGTTCTGGTTTTTGTGCCAGAATAGTGTTAACGATAAAGTTCAGCGCTTCACTGTGAGCGGCGCCTGCACCTAAAGCCGCTTCTTGTTTGCTGCCGTCCATCTTCCACTTGATACGTGCTTCAGGCAGATGGAAACATTCGGCCAAACCAGAGAGGTACTCGTCACCGTTGAGCGCATCGAGGATGGCAAATTTCAGTGAGGAGCTACCGCAGTTCAGAACCAGTACTAACTTACTCGACATGGAAGTACCTATTATTGATACGTGGCTAAAAAAACGTCAGTGAGTCTAAAAGCGTAACGCATGCTGACCCAGACATTTATGATTAACATCATGCCAAACGAACATTCTGGCAGGATGGAAGAAATACCTATGATTTTAAGCCATTTTGAACATTTTTCAGACAATGGCATAATATGCGATAATTTGACGAGTTTACACTTATCGTCTACGGCCTATCAGGCTGGCACAGGATACCCGATACGGGGTAGCGATGACAAAATATTTTGAACGTTGTCATAGCCTGTTGTGGTTTTGCACGAAAATTTTAATTTTTATATGTGAAGTTGAGGTACAGCCATGTCAACACCCGAAATCCCGTCCGTGAACTTCTTCAGTCTGTTTCGCCGGGGGCAGCATTACTCAAAGACGTGGCCAATGGAAAAGCGCCTCGCGCCGATGTTTATTGAAAATCGCACCATCCGTGCCACGCGCTACGCGATTCGCTTTATGCCCCCGATTGCCGTTTTTACCCTATGCTGGCAAATAGCGTTAGGTGGACAACTGGGGCCTGCCGTCGCGACGGCGCTCTTTGCGTTAAGCCTGCCGATGCAGGGGTTATGGTGGTTAGGTAAACGTTCCGTCACGCCACTTCCTCCCTCTATTTTACACTGGTTTTATGAAGTGCGTGGAAAACTGGAAGAGGCCGGCCAGGCGCTTGCCCCAGTGGAAGGCAAGCCGGATTACCAGGCGCTCGCGGACACCCTCAAGCGCGCGTTTAAACAGCTTGATAAAACATTCCTCGATGACTTGTGATTGATCATCGAAACGACGACCAAAAGAAGGCACAGTAACAATCAGTTACCGTGTCTTTTTTTTACAGTGCAATGCGCTACAGGAGTCGAAAGATGGAAATGACCCATGCTCAACGTCTGATTTTGTCTAACCAGTACAAGATGATGACTATGCTTGATCCCGATAACGCTGCGCGCTACAGCCGCCTGCAAACCATTGTTGAACGTGGCTTTGGCTTGCAAATGCGCGAACTGGATCGCGAATTTGGCGAACTGAAAGAGGAAACCTGCCGTATCGTTATCGACATCATGGAGATGTACCATGCGCTTCATGTGTCCTGGACCAATCTGAAGGACCAGCAGTCCATTGACGAGCGCCGCGTGACGTTCCTGGGCTTTGATGCCGCGACGGAAGCGCGCTATCTGAGCTATGTGCGCTTTATGGTGAATACCGAAGGGCGCTACACCCATTTTGATGCAGGTACGCACGGCTTCAACGCCCAGACCCCGATGTGGGATAAATATCAACGTATGCTGAGCGCGTGGCACGCCTGTCCGCGTCAGTACCATTTAAGCAGCAACGAAATTCAACAAATCATTAATGCCTGACGGAGGTGCGTGTGCAGTGTAAAGGTTTTCTGTTTGATCTGGACGGTACGCTGGTGGATTCGCTGCCGGTAGTGGAGCGCTCATGGTGCCACTGGGCCGACCGGCACGGCATCGACCATCAGGACGTACTGAATTTCATCCATGGCAAACAGGCCATTACCTCATTGCGGCATTTCCTTGCGGGACGTTCTGAGGACGAGATTCAGGCGGAGTTCCGCTATCTTGAGCAGGTTGAAGCTACCGATACCGAGGGCATCACCGCGCTGCCCGGTGCGCGTGAACTGCTTGAGCACCTGAATGAAGCGCAGATCCCGTGGGCTATCGTCACTTCCGGCTCGGTTCCCGTCGCGCATGCCCGTCATAAAGCGGCAGATTTACCGACGCCGGACGTTTTCATTACCGCTGAGCGCGTGACGCGCGGCAAGCCTGAGCCGGATGCCTTTCTGCTCGGCGCTGAACTGCTTGGCCTTGCGCCAGCGGAGTGCGTCGTGGTGGAAGACGCGGCGGCAGGCGTTCTGGCTGGGCTGAAGGCGGGATGCCACGTCATCGCAGTCAACGTCCCGGCGGAGTCCCCCCGGCTGGAGGAGGCGGATTATGTGCTAAACACGCTGAACGCCCTCGACGTCTCGAAAGCGTCTGACGGCATTGTAACTGTCTCGCTAAAAATGTAATCCCATGATATAGCCCCGCATTACCGGGGCTTTTTTATGGCAAAATTGCTTCTCCTCCACTGACAAGGACATGTTGTGAACGGTGAACTGATTTGGGTCCTGAGCCTGCTGTTAATCGCCATCCTTCTTTTTGCAACGGGCAAGGTGCGCATGGATGCCGTCGCCCTGTTTGTGATTGTCGCTTTCGTTCTGAGCGGTACGCTTTCCCTGCCGGAGGCTTTTTCCGGCTTTAGCGATCCCAACGTTATTTTGATTGCCGCCCTGTTTATTATTGGCGACGGGCTGGTACGCACCGGCGTGGCGACGATGATGGGGGCGTGGCTGGTTGAGGTGGCGGGCAGCAGTGAAACCAAAATGCTGATTTATTTGATGCTGACGGTCGCCGGGCTGGGCGCGTTTATGAGCTCTACGGGGGTCGTGGCCATCTTTATTCCGGTCGTGTTAAGCGTCTGCATGAGAATGCAGATTTCCCCGTCGCGGCTGATGATGCCGTTGAGCTTTGCCGGGCTTATCAGCGGCATGATGACGCTGGTCGCGACGCCGCCGAACCTCGTCGTGAACAGCGAGCTGATCCGTGAAGGGTTTGAGGGGTTTAGCTTTTTTAGCGTTACGCCGATCGGGCTGGTAGTACTGGTGATGGGCATTATCTATATGCTATTGACCCGTTTCGCGCTGAAAGGGGAGAAGCAGGACAAAACCAAAGAGGGCTGGAAGCGGCGCACTTTCCGCGATCTGATTAAAGAGTACCGTCTGACCGGGCGTGCCCGACGTCTGGCTATCCGCCCGGGGTCGCCTATGGTGGGGCAGCGGCTGGATGACCTTAAGCTACGCGAACGCTATGGCGCGAACGTCATCGGGGTTGAGCGCTGGCGTCGTTTTCGTCGGGTGATCGTTAACGTGAACGGGGTGTCCGAGTTTCGCGCGCGTGACGTCCTGCTGATTGATATGTCCACCGCGGACGTGGATCTGCGGGAGTTTTGTAGCGAGCAGCTGCTGGAGCCGATGGTGCTGCGCGGCGAGTATTTCTCCGACCAGGCGCTGGATGTGGGAATGGCCGAGGTGTCGCTGATCCCCGAATCAGAATTATTGGGCAAAACCGTGCGTGAAATCGGCTTTCGTACCCGCTATGGCCTCAACGTGGTGGGCCTGAAGCGCGATGGCGTAGCCCTTGAAGGGGCGGTGGTGGATGAGCCGATCCTGCTGGGGGATATCTTCCTCGTGGTCGGCAACTGGAAACTGATTAGCCAGCTCGGGCAGAAAGGCCGCGATTTTGTGGTGCTGAATATGCCGATTGAAGAGAGCGATGCATCACCGGCGCACAGCCAGGCGCCCCATGCGATTTTTTGCCTGGTATTGATGGTTGCCCTGATGCTGACGGACGAGATCCCTAACCCGGTGGCGGCGATAATCGCCTGTCTGTTAATGGGCAAATTCCGCTGTATCGACGCCGAAAGCGCCTACAAAGCGATTCACTGGCCGAGCATCATTCTTATTGTCGGGATGATGCCTTTTGCCCTGGCGCTACAGAAAACCGGCGGGGTGGATTTGATCGTGAAAGGCTTAATGGACGCGGGCGGGGGATATGGTCCGTACCTGATGATGGTTTGCCTGTTCGTCATGTGCGCCACCATTGGTTTATTCATCTCCAATACCGCCACGGCGGTGTTGATGGCACCCATTGCGCTGGCGATGGCGAAATCGATGGGCGTTTCACCGTATCCATTTGCGATGATGGTTGCGATGGCGGCATCCGCAGCATTTATAACGCCGGTCTCTTCCCCGGTCAATACGCTGGTGCTGGGGCCAGGGAACTATAAGTTTAGCGATTTCGTGAAGATTGGCGTGCCGTTCACCGTGCTGGTGATGCTGGTGTGCGTGGTGTTAATTCCGGTTCTGTTCCCGTTTTGAGATCATCGCCGGGTGGCGGACGCGCCTTAGCCTTACCCGGCCAACTCGACTTGTTGGCCCTGCAAGCGCAGCGCCGCAGGGCGAACCGTTAAAGCGGCGAATCCTGGCTGATCTCATCCAGCGACAAATGGAAGCTCGGCACAAACACCGCCATAAAGTAGTCCATCTCCTCGCTACGGCGAGAGTCGAGCGTTTTCTCCAGGCGTGATTTCGCCAGCAAAAACTCGTTATTCCCGGCGGACAGCTCTTCCAGACATTTCAGGTAGGCGCACAGCGCATCGGCCTGCTTAACCAGGGATTTCTCCTCTTCCGTATACTGATGCTCGTCGAGCAGCGGCTCAAAGATATCGCGCAGCTCTTCAGGCACCATGTCGATCAGCTTCTGCTGGGCAATCTTCTCAATGGCCTTATATTCCTGCGCAATCTGCGAGTTGAAATATTTCACCGGCGTCGGCAGATCCCCGGTCAGCACTTCCGATGCATCGTGGTACATCGCCAGCAGGGCGATACGTTCGGCATTCACCTGCCCGTTGAATTTGCGGTTTTTAATCGCGGCCAGCGCGTGCGCGACCATGGCAACCTGTAAACTGTGCTCAGACACATTTTCAGTACGCACGTTGCGCATCAGCGGCCAGCGGTTGATGAGTTTCAGGCGGGAGAGGTGGGCAAAGAAATGACTCTGACTCATAGGTTACCTTATGTCTTCACTGCGACAGACTTCATTGTGCGGGGAGGGGAGGGAAGATGCAAATTTGCGGATGTTGCAGGCCGGGTAAGCGCACGGCTACCCGGCGGAAAGTCAGCGTTACTGATGGTATCCGGAGAGGAAGCGCCCGAAGCGGCTGATGGCCATTTCGAGATCGTCTTCGCGCGGCAGGGTGACGATACGCACATGATCCGGCCACGGCCAGTTAAACGCCGTACCCTGAACCAGCAGCACTTTTTCCTGCAACAGGAAGTCGAGCACCATTTTCTGGTCGTCGTGAATATTGAAGCGCTTCGCGTCGATTTTCGGGAACATGTACAGCGCGCCGTTAGGCTTCACGCAGGAGACGCCCGGAATATCGTTAATCAATTCCCATGCGCGGTTGCGCTGTTCATACAGGCGGCCGCCTGGGACGATAAACTCACTGATGCTTTGATAGCCCCCGAGCGCGGTCTGGATCGCATGTTGCGCCGGTACGTTGGCGCACAGACGCATGGATGCCAGCATCTCCAGCCCTTCAATATAGCCTTTCGCATGTTTTTTTGGACCGTTCAGTACCATCCAGCCCTGACGGAAGCCGGCCACGCGGTAAGTTTTAGACAGTCCGTTAAAGGTGACCGTTAGCAGATCGGGCGCCAGCGCGGCGATAGAGTGGTGCTGCGCCGCGTCATACAGGATCTTGTCGTAAATTTCATCGGCAAAGATGATCAGGTTGTGCTGGCGGGCGATCTCGACGATCTCCATCAGCAGCTCTTTTGAGTAAACCGCGCCCGTCGGGTTATTCGGGTTAATAATCACGATACCACGGGTGCGTGGGGTTATTTTGGCGCGAATATCATCCAGATCCGGGAACCAGTCAGACGATTCGTCGCACAGGTAGTGCACCGCTTTACCGCTGGATAAGGACACCGCAGCCGTCCACAGGGGATAGTCCGGGGCGGGAACCAGCATTTCGTCGCCGCTGTTGAGCAGCGCCTGCATCGCCTGAACGATCAGTTCCGAGACACCGTTGCCAATGTAGATATCTTCAACGGTGACGTCGCGCATGCCGCGAGCTTGATAATGCTGCATGATGGCTTTACGGGCGGAGTAGAGCCCTTTTGAATCGCAGTAGCCTTGTGCAGTGGGCAGGTTACGGATCACATCCACCAGGATCTCATCCGGCGCTTCAAAACCAAAAGGCGCGGGGTTGCCGATGTTGAGTTTCAGAACCTTATTGCCTTCCTCTTCAAGGCGTTTTGCCTCTTTGAGAACCGGGCCACGGATGTCGTAACAGACGTTGTCGAGCTTGCTGGATTTTTCGATAGGGGACATGAACCTTTAACCTTTTCGCTATTATTGCAACTTCCTGCCGTGGAAGTGTGCACGGAACAATGTACTCCCACCACGCTTCGTTTTGAAGGGTACACAGAAGAAGATTTTGTACAACCGGCAAGTGCCGCTGCGATCGCTTACTCTAACGAGGGAGTGATTTTGCGCCTGAATTTACCACGATAAGGTCGATTTGCAGGTATTTTATGCTGATATTTCAATTTAAATATGAATATTGTTCTGTAGTAAATAAAAAACCGATCCGGGCTGAGGCATAAGTCCCTATGAGTAATCATTCGTAAAACCTGAATGCTGAGATACCGATTGCCATATTAGCAAAGCCAGGTTAAAAGTTACTCATGTGAAATTAATGTTAAGGGTTATTAATGAATGGCCTGAATCTAAATTAAACTTTATTTATTATTAACGACGAAAATGCAACTTTCGTTAATTTTAATAAAAAGAGTGTAGTTGCTTATCATTGGCGGTAAATCCTTTATATTGCAATAAGACTTATAAATATAGTGGATTTGGGTTAAGATGTGTTTCGGGATTGCAGTATAGCGATAGGCCTGTTACGTATATCGCCGTCTGCTTCCCTTTATTAATCGATTGTTATTGTTAAAGTTATCTCTGGCTGATTGGGTAAGTCACTTCTTGCTACGTTGGCAATGCTGCGATATAGATGGCAGAAAACATGTCTTACTCTTAATGGTATTTACATCGACCTGCAAACAACGAAATATCCTGAATGCAAGAGCATAAAAATAACGTCATGAAACGTGATTTCTGACTGTTGATATACCACAGTACAATAACTATCTGTCAGGCAGTCTGCCGGGCCGGGATGCGAGGGAAACTCTTCAGAAGGAATTGCTTAACTGTTACACACAGCTTCAACCCGGGCAGCTCCGCACGAGCAACCTGAAAGTGAAAAGATATGATAAATGCAAATCGTCCGATAATGAATCTCGACCTCGATCTGCTGAGAACGTTTGTTGCGGTCGCCGATCTCAACACTTTTGCAGCAGCTGCTGCCGCCGTTTGCCGTACCCAGTCCGCCGTGAGTCAGCAAATGCAGCGGCTGGAACAACTGGTGGGTAAAGAGCTTTTTGCGCGTCATGGACGTAATAAGCTTTTAACAGAACATGGTATTCAGCTTCTGGGTTATGCCAGAAAGATACTGCGCTTTAATGATGAAGCCTGTATGTCATTAATGTTTAGCAACCTTCAGGGGGTGTTAACATTAGGGGCGTCAGATGAATCAGCAGATACCATTCTGCCCTTCCTTCTCAATCGGATTAGCTCGGTTTATCCGAAGCTTGCCCTGGACGTTAGCGTTAAACGCAATGCCTTCATGGTTGAGATGTTGAACGAAAACGAGGTTGACCTGGTGGTCACCACGCATCGACCCGGCCAGTTTGACTGCCTGACGCTGCGTACCTCCCCTACGCACTGGTATTGTGCCGCGGAGTATGTATTGCAAAAAGGTGAGCCAATACCCCTGGTCTTGCTGGACGATCCCAGTCCGTTCCGCGATATGGTGCTGGCTGCGCTCAACGAAGCCAGTATCCCATGGCGTCTGGCGTATGTGGCATCAACATTGCCTGCTGTACGCGCGGCAGTGAAGGCCGGGCTTGGCGTAACGGCCCGTCCGGTGGAGATGATGAGCCCCGACCTGCGTGTGCTGGGTCACTCAGAGGGACTTCCGTCGTTGCCGGATACTGAGTACATGTTGTGCCATAACTCCGCCAGCAACAACGAGCTGGCGAAAGTGGTATTCGAGGCAATGGAAAACTACCACAATCCATGGCAGTACGCGGCTGTTACTCCAGAAGGA
This sequence comes from Enterobacter cloacae, assembly GCF_011078175.1. Classification (GTDB taxonomy): domain Bacteria; phylum Pseudomonadota; class Gammaproteobacteria; order Enterobacterales; family Enterobacteriaceae; genus Enterobacter; species Enterobacter cloacae_Q. The sequence continues at coordinate 156,302 of NZ_JAALCJ010000005.1, read as the reverse complement.
GGGGATGATTCCCTGATCGTGGAAGGGGATTTTGAATGAACGTTCCATCAAAATTCTCGTAACAAAATGTAAGTGTAAAAAAGAGCCATTCGCATGATTTTTTCCTGCGAGTGGTTTTTTTTGCTTTTGATAACCATGTACGGAAGAGGGGGAAAGCAAATATCGCTTATATATCAATGAGGATAATGCTTTTGGTGAAGATATAAACAATACCTGTACTAACTTGCCTCATACCCCGCCGATGTTAAAAAAAGAGGAAATATGTTGCTGTTTTTTTGATTGAATTAACAAAAGCGTGTCTCAGATCAAGAAAATACTCCTATTTGGGGGGAGGAATCGTTGGCAAATCCTGTCAAAATAGGAGGGTTATTTTTTTTACTTCCAAAACGGACACGATTCAACAAGATGCATTTGACGGAAAGTCATGTACCCACCAGGGTTAAAGGGCACCAAATGTTAATGAGAATCGCACGTTGTAATTTAATGTGAAGAAACCTTTGTTAAAGTTGACAAAAGGTTATAGAAAGGAGTAAAAAACCCCATCATTTTGCTGTCTATGTCTCATTTCTGACAGTTAGTGTAAGGTTTTTTTGTTCCTCCCCATGAATCGATGTGATGCCCATCTGCCAGCAAGAGCAGTGTCGTCGGTATCACTTTTGATGAGTAAGCAATGAGTATGTCAACATCCACAGAAGTCATCGCTCATCACTGGGCATTCGCAATCTTTCTTATTGTAGCCATTGGCCTGTGCTGCCTGATGCTAGTCGGCGGCTGGTTCCTGGGCGGTCGCGCCCGCGCAAGGCACAAAAACACACCTTTTGAATCAGGTATTGATTCAGTAGGTACCGCTCGCTTACGCCTGTCTGCCAAGTTCTACCTGGTGGCCATGTTCTTCGTCATTTTTGACGTGGAAGCGCTTTACCTCTTCGCGTGGTCTACCTCCATTCGCGAAAGTGGTTGGGTGGGCTTTGTCGAGGCCGCAATTTTCATTTTAGTGTTACTGGCCGGTCTGGTTTATCTGGTGCGTATTGGCGCGCTGGACTGGACACCTGTGCGTTCACGCCGTGAACACATCAATCCGGAAAACAGTATCTCTAATCGTCAGCAGTAACAGCGAGGCAATAAGATGGATTATACGCTCACCCGCATAGATCCTAACGGTGAGAATGACCGTTACCCCCTGCAAAAACAGGAGATCGTAACCGACCCCCTGGAGCAAGAAGTCAACAAAAGCGTGTACATGGGCAAGCTCGAACATGCCATGCACGATATGGTCAACTGGGGTCGTAAGAACTCCATCTGGCCATACAACTTTGGCCTTTCTTGCTGCTACGTTGAAATGGTGACGTCATTCACTGCGGTGCATGACGTTGCGCGTTTTGGGGCCGAGGTACTGCGTGCTTCTCCACGTCAGGCTGACCTGATGGTGGTGGCCGGGACCTGCTTTACCAAAATGGCACCGGTTATTCAGCGTCTTTATGACCAGATGCTGGAGCCAAAATGGGTTATTTCCATGGGCGCATGTGCAAACTCGGGCGGTATGTACGACATTTACTCCGTTGTGCAGGGCGTTGATAAGTTCATTCCGGTGGATGTCTACATCCCGGGGTGCCCGCCGCGTCCAGAGGCCTATATGCAGGCGCTGATGCTGCTACAGGAGTCAATCGGTAAAGAACGCCGCCCACTCTCATGGGTTGTTGGCGATCAGGGTGTCTATCGCGCGAACATGCAGTCCGAGCGCGAGCGTAAACGTGGTGAACGTATTGCCGTCACCAACCTGCGTACGCCTGACGAAATTTAATTTTGCGCCTGTAGGCCTGGAGAACACCTTCGCATATCACTACTCAAATAGCGCGAAGCCAGGCTCAACAGTCACCACGGACCATTTGCAATGGTGAACAATATGACCGACTTAACCGCGCAAGAAGCCGCCTGGCAGACCCGGGATCATCTCGATGACCCCGTCATTGGCGAACTGCGCAACCGTTTTGGGCCGGATGCCTTTACCGTTCAGGCCACCCGCACCGGGGTACCCGTTGTTTGGGTGAAGCGTGAGCAATTACTGGAAGTTGTCGATTTCCTCAAGAAATTGCCAAAACCTTACGTCATGCTGTTTGACTTACACGGCATGGATGAGCGTCTGCGTACTCACCGCCAGGGTCTTCCTGCTGCGGATTTTTCCGTTTTCTACCACCTGATCTCAATAGACCGCAACACGGATATCATGCTCAAGGTGGCATTGTCTGAAAACGACATGCATCTGCCGACGATCACCAAACTTTTCCCGAACGCGAACTGGTACGAGCGTGAAACGTGGGAAATGTTCGGCATGACCTTCGACGGCCACCCGCATCTGACGCGCATCATGATGCCTCAGACCTGGACCGGCCACCCGCTGCGTAAAGACTACCCGGCACGTGCGACCGAATTCGATCCGTTTGAGCTGACCAAAGCCAAGCAGGATCTGGAGATGGAAGCGCTGACCTTCAAGCCGGAAGACTGGGGCATGAAGCGCGGTACCGAAAACGAGGACTTCATGTTCCTCAACCTTGGTCCAAACCACCCGTCTGCGCACGGTGCGTTCCGCATTATTCTCCAGCTTGATGGCGAAGAGATTGTCGACTGCGTACCTGACATCGGCTATCACCACCGTGGTGCTGAGAAGATGGGCGAGCGTCAGTCCTGGCACAGCTACATTCCGTATACCGACCGTATCGAATACCTCGGCGGCTGCGTCAACGAAATGCCATACGTGCTGGCCGTTGAGAAACTGGCAGGTATCACTGTCCCGGATCGCGTCAACGTGATTCGCGTCATGCTGTCAGAGCTTTTCCGTATCAACAGCCACCTGCTGTACATCTCCACGTTCATTCAGGACGTCGGCGCGATGACCCCGGTCTTCTTCGCCTTTACCGACCGTCAGAAAATCTACGATCTGGTAGAGGCTATTACCGGTTTCCGTATGCACCCTGCCTGGTTCCGCATCGGTGGCGTGGCGCACGACCTGCCGCGCGGTTGGGATCGCCTGCTGCGTGAATTCCTCGACTGGATGCCGAAACGTCTGGCGTCCTATGAGAAAGCCGCGCTGCGCAACTCCATCCTGAAAGGCCGTTCCCAGGGCGTTGCAGCCTACGGCGCGAAAGAAGCGCTGGAGTGGGGAACCACAGGTGCTGGCCTGCGTGCGACCGGGATTGATTTCGACGTGCGTAAAGCTCGTCCTTACTCTGGTTATGAGAACTTCGACTTTGAAGTCCCGGTTGGCGGCGGCGTTTCCGACTGCTACACCCGCGTGATGCTGAAAGTAGAAGAACTGCGCCAGAGCTTGCGCATCCTTGAGCAGTGCCTCAACAACATGCCGGAAGGGCCGTTCAAGGCGGATCACCCGCTGACGACGCCGCCGCCGAAAGAGCGCACGCTGCAACATATCGAAACCCTGATCACCCACTTCCTGCAAGTTTCTTGGGGTCCGGTCATGCCGGCACAAGAATCCTTCCAGATGATTGAAGCGACCAAGGGTATTAACAGCTACTACCTCACCAGCGACGGCAGCACCATGAGCTACCGCACCCGCGTGCGTACGCCAAGCTTCGCGCACTTACAGCAGATCCCGGCCGCCATTCGCGGCAGTCTGGTCTCCGACCTGATTGTGTATCTGGGTAGTATCGATTTTGTTATGTCAGATGTGGACCGCTAATTATGCACGAGAATCAACAACCACAAACCGAGGCTTTTGAGCTGAGTGAAGCAGAGCGTGCCGCCATTGAGCACGAGATGCACCACTACGAAGACCCGCGTGCGGCGTCCATTGAAGCGCTGAAAATCGTACAGAAACAGCGTGGTTGGGTGCCGGATGGGGCGATCTATGCGATCGCAGAAGTGCTGGGCATTCCGGCAAGTGACGTCGAAGGCGTAGCCACGTTCTACAGCCAAATCTTCCGTCAGCCGGTAGGCCGCCATGTGATCCGCTACTGTGACAGCGTAGTCTGCCACATCACCGGCTATCAGGGCATTCAGGCTGCGATTGAGAAGAAGCTCAATATTAAGCCGGGCCAGACTACGTTCGATGGACGCTTTACTCTGCTGCCAACCTGCTGCCTGGGTAACTGCGACAAGGGGCCGACCATGATGATTGATGAGGACACTCACAGCCATCTGACGCCGGAAGCGATTCCTGACCTGCTGGAGCAGTACAAATGAAAACTGTAATTCGTACTGCTGAGACGCATCCGCTGACCTGGCGTCTGCGCGATGACAAACAGCCGGTTTGGCTCGACGAATACCAGAGCAAAAACGGCTATGCCGGGGCGCGTAAAGCCCTCGGCGGCATGGCGCCGGACGACATCGTTAACGCGGTGAAAGAGTCTGGCCTGAAAGGCCGCGGCGGCGCGGGCTTCTCCACCGGTCTGAAGTGGAGCCTGATGCCGAAAGATGAATCCATGAACATCCGTTACCTGCTGTGTAACGCCGATGAAATGGAGCCGGGTACCTATAAAGACCGCCTGCTGATGGAACAGCTGCCGCACCTGCTGGTGGAAGGCATGCTGATCTCCGCGTTCGCGCTGAAAGCGTACCGTGGCTACATCTTTCTGCGCGGTGAATACATCGAAGCGGCTGAAAACCTGCGTCGCGCGATTGCCGAAGCCACCGAAGCCGGTCTGCTGGGTAAAAACATCCTGGGCACCGGGTTTGATTTCGAACTGTTCGTGCACACCGGTGCCGGGCGTTACATTTGCGGCGAAGAAACCGCGCTGATTAACTCCCTGGAAGGCCGCCGCGCGAACCCGCGTTCCAAGCCACCGTTCCCGGCCAGTTCCGGCGTGTGGGGTAAACCGACCTGCGTCAACAACGTCGAAACCCTGTGTAACGTTCCGGCGATCCTCGCGAACGGCGTGGAGTGGTATCAGGGTATCTCCTCAAGCAAAGATGCCGGTACCAAGCTGATGGGCTTTTCCGGCCGCGTGAAGAATCCTGGCGTCTGGGAACTGCCGTTCGGCACCACCGCACGTGAAATTCTTGAAGACTACGCCGGCGGCATGCGCGATGGCCTGAAATTCAAAGCCTGGCAGCCGGGTGGGGCAGGAACAGACTTCCTGACCGAAGCCCACCTTGACCTGCCGATGGAATTCGAAAGCATTGGTAAAGCAGGCAGCCGTCTGGGTACGGCGCTGGCGATGGCCGTCGACCACGAGATCGGCATGGTATCGCTGGTGCGTAACCTGGAAGAGTTCTTCGCCCGTGAGTCCTGCGGCTGGTGTACCCCGTGCCGTGACGGTCTGCCGTGGAGCGTGAAGATCCTGCGAGCTATCGAGCGTGGCGAAGGCCAGCCTGGCGATATCGAGACACTTGAGCAACTGTGTCGATTCTTAGGGCCAGGTAAAACCTTCTGTGCCCACGCGCCGGGCGCCGTCGAGCCGCTGCAAAGCGCGATTAAATATTTCCGCGACGAATTCGAAGCAGGCATCAAGCAGCCATTCAGCAATACCCATTCAATCAATGGTATTCAGCCGAACCTGCTGAAAGCGCGCTGGTAAAAACAGAATTTTGATTAACGCTCGAAGCAATTCGAGCCAACTGGAAGCATGCTAATGGCTACGATTCATGTAGACGGCAAAGAATACGAAGTCAACGGGGCGGACAACCTGCTGGAAGCTTGTCTGTCTCTCGGCCTCGATATTCCGTACTTTTGCTGGCATCCGGCGCTGGGCAGCGTCGGTGCTTGCCGCCAGTGTGCGGTGAAGCAATATCAAAACGCGGAAGACACGCGTGGTCGCCTGGTGATGTCCTGTATGACGCCAGCCGCCGAAGGCACCTTTATTTCGATTGATGACGAAGAAGCCAAACAGTTCCGTGAAAGCGTGGTGGAGTGGTTGATGACTAACCACCCGCACGACTGTCCGGTTTGTGAAGAGGGCGGTAACTGCCACCTTCAGGATATGACCGTCATGACCGGTCACAGCTTCCGTCGCTATCGCTTTACCAAGCGTACCCACCGTAACCAGGATCTGGGGCCGTTCATCTCGCACGAAATGAACCGCTGCATCGCCTGCTACCGCTGCGTGCGTTATTACAAAGACTACGCAGACGGTCAGGATCTGGGCGTGTATGGCGCGCACGACAACGTCTACTTCGGTCGTCCGGAAGACGGTACGCTTGAGAGCGAATTCTCCGGTAACCTGGTAGAAATCTGTCCGACCGGCGTATTCACGGATAAAACCCACTCCGAGCGCTACAACCGTAAATGGGACATGCAGTTTGCACCAAGCATCTGCCAGCAGTGTTCCCTCGGCTGTAACACCAGCCCGGGCGAGCGTTACGGCGAGCTGCGTCGTATCGAAAACCGTTACAACGGTACCGTTAACCACTACTTCCTCTGCGACCGCGGTCGTTTCGGCTATGGCTACGTGAACCTGAAAGACCGTCCGCGTCAGCCGGTTCAGCGCCGTGGCGACGACGTCATCACCCTCAACGCCGAGCAGGCGATGCAGGGCGCGGCAGATATTCTGCGTCAGTCGAAGAAAGTGATCGGCATAGGCTCCCCGCGCGCCAGCATCGAAAGCAACTTCGCCCTGCGTGAGCTGGTTGGGGCGGAAAACTTCTATACCGGTATCGCCCAGGGCGAGCAAGAACGTCTCCAGCTGGTACTGAAGGTGCTGCGTGAAGGCGGTGTCCACACGCCTGCGCTGCGCGAAATCGAATCTTATGATGCGGTTCTGGTGCTGGGTGAAGACCTGACGCAGACCGGCGCACGCGCAGCTCTGGCGGTTCGCCAGGCGGTGAAAGGTAAAGCACGTGAAATGGCAGCGGCGCAGAAAGTGGCTGACTGGCAGATTGCCGCAATCCTCAATATCGGTCAGCGCGCGAAGCATCCTCTGTTTGTGACCAACGTCGACAACACCCGTCTGGACGATATCGCCGCGTGGACCTACTGTGCGCCGGTTGAAGATCAGGCGCGTCTTGGCTTTGCTATCGCCCACGCGCTGGACAACAACTCTCCAGCCGTTGAGCTGGATCGCGACCTGCAAAACAAGGTCGACGTGATTGTTCAGGCCCTGGCGGGTGCGAAGAAACCGCTGATCATTTCCGGTACCAACGCCGGAAGCGCTGAAATCATTCAGGCCGCAGCGAACGTTGCCAAAGCCCTGAAAGGCCGCGGTGCCGACGTCGGTGTGACCATGATTGCCCGTGCGGTGAACAGCATCGGTCTGGGCATGATCGGCGGCGGCTCGCTGGAAGACGCGTTAAGCGAACTGGAATCCGGTTCTGCTGACGCCGTTGTGGTGTTGGAAAACGACCTGCATCGCCATGCTTCTGCCGCTCGCGTTGACGCTGCGCTCTCTAAAGCCCCGCTGGTGATGGTGATTGACCATCAGCGCACCGCGATCATGGACAAAGCGCACCTGGTGCTCTCTGCGGCAAGCTTCGCAGAAAGCGACGGTACCGTTATCAACAACGAAGGCCGCGCACAGCGTTTCTTCCAGGTTTATGACCCGGCCTACTACGACAGCAGCACCGTGATGCTGGAAAGCTGGCGCTGGCTGCACTCTCTGCACAGCACCGTGCAAAGCCGTGAAGTGGACTGGACGCAGCTCGACCACGTTATCGACGCGGTTGTTGAGAAACTGCCTCAGCTGGCGGGCATTAAAGACGCCGCGCCTGACGCCAGCTTCCGCATTCGCGGCCAGAAACTGGCGCGTGAACCGCACCGCTACAGCGGCCGTACCGCAATGCGCGCCAACATCAGCGTGCACGAACCACGTCAGCCGCAGGATAAAGACACCATGTTTGCCTTCTCTATGGAAGGGAACAACCAGCCGTCTGCGCCGCGTTCGCAAATCCCGTTTGCATGGGCACCGGGCTGGAACTCCCCGCAGGCATGGAACAAGTTCCAGGCTGAAGTGGGTGGTCACCTGCGCCATGGCGATCCGGGCGTGCGTCTGATTGAAGCCTCCGAAACCGGTCTGGACTTCTTCACCACCGTTCCGGCGAGATTCCAGGCGCAGGAAGGTCAGTGGCGTATTGCACCGTACTACCATCTGTTCGGTAGCGACGAGCTGTCCCAGCGTTCTCCGGTCTTCCAGACCCGTATGCCGCAGCCGTACATCAAGCTCAATCCGGCGGATGCCGTGAAGCTTGGCGTTAACGCGGGTGCGAACATTGCCTTTAGCTACGACGGCCAGACCATCAGCCTGCCGCTGATTATCTCTGAACGCCTGTCAGCAGGGCAGGTGGGGCTGCCAATGGGGATGCCTGGCATCGCGCCGGTCCTGGCGGGTGCGCATCTTGATAACCTTCAGGAGGCAAAAGCATGAGTTGGTTAACGCCGGATCTTATCGACATCCTGCTGAGCATTCTGAAAGCGGTTGTGATTCTGCTGGTGGTTGTCACCTGCGGCGCCTTCATGAGCTTTGGTGAACGTCGTCTGCTCGGTCTGTTCCAGAACCGTTATGGACCGAACCGCGTGGGCTGGGGTGGTTCACTCCAGCTGGTCGCGGACATGATTAAGATGTTCTTTAAAGAGGACTGGGTTCCGCGCTTCTCGGACCGCGTAATCTTTACGCTGGCGCCGATGATCGCCTTCACCTCGCTGCTGCTGGCGTTTGCTATCGTTCCGGTCAGCCCGACCTGGGTGGTCGCTGACCTGAACATCGGCATTCTGTTCTTCCTGATGATGGCAGGCCTCGCGGTTTACGCGGTGCTGTTCGCAGGCTGGTCCAGTAACAACAAATACTCGCTGTTGGGTGCGATGCGTGCTTCCGCGCAGACGCTGAGCTACGAAGTGTTCCTGGGTCTCTCCCTGATGGGCGTGGTGGCGCAGGCCGGTTCATTTAACATGACCGACATCGTCAACAACCAGGCCGACATCTGGAACGTGATCCCGCAGTTCTTTGGGTTTATTACCTTTGCTATCGCGGGCGTGGCGGTATGTCACCGTCACCCGTTTGACCAGCCAGAAGCCGAACAGGAACTGGCCGACGGTTACCACATTGAATATTCCGGTATGAAGTTCGGTCTGTTCTTCGTGGGCGAGTACATCGGTATCGTCACCATTTCTGCGTTGATGGTCACGCTGTTCTTTGGTGGCTGGCATGGCCCGTTCTTACCGCCGTTCATCTGGTTCGCGCTGAAAACCGCGTTCTTCATGATGATGTTCATTTTGATTCGCGCAGCGTTACCGCGTCCGCGTTATGACCAGGTAATGTCCTTCGGCTGGAAAGTGTGCCTGCCGCTGACGCTCGTCAACTTGTTGGTAACGGCGGCTGTCATTCTCTGGCAGCAGCCATAAGGGGCTTTGAGATCATGACCTTAAAAGAATTATTGGTAGGTTTCGGTACCCAGGTACGCAGTATCTGGATGATCGGCCTGCATGCGTTTGCCAAACGCGAAACCCGGATGTACCCGGAAGAGCCGGTATATCTGCCGCCGCGCTACCGTGGCCGTATCGTGCTGACGCGCGACCCGGACGGCTCCGAGCGCTGCGTTGCCTGTAACTTGTGTGCGGTAGCGTGTCCGGTGGGCTGTATCTCTCTGCAAAAAGCAGAGACGGTAGACGGCCGCTGGTACCCGGAGTTCTTCCGCATCAACTTCTCACGCTGCATCTTCTGCGGTCTGTGCGAAGAAGCGTGCCCAACCACGGCGATTCAGCTGACTCCAGACTTCGAGCTGGGTGAGTATAAGCGTCAGGATCTGGTGTACGAGAAAGAGGATCTGCTGATTTCCGGTCCGGGCAAATACCCGGAATATAACTTCTACCGGATGGCGGGTATGGCAATCGACGGCAAAGATAAGGGCGAAGCAGAGAACGAAGCTAAGCCTATCGACGTCAAGAGCCTGTTACCGTAAGGAGAGGGCAATGGAATTCGCTTTTTATATCTGTGGCCTTATCGCCATCCTGGCTACGCTGCGAGTGATTACGCACACCAACCCGGTGCATGCACTGCTGTATTTAATCATTTCGCTGCTGGCCATTTCCGGGGTGTTCTTTGCGCTGGGCGCGCACTTCGCCGGTGCGCTTGAAATCATCGTTTACGCCGGGGCCATTATGGTGCTGTTCGTCTTCGTGGTGATGATGCTGAACCTGGGCGGCTCTGAAATTGAGCAGGAACGTCAGTGGCTGAAACCGCAGGTGTGGATTGGTCCGGCAATTCTGTCGGCCATCATGCTGGCGGTGATTGTTTACGCCATTCTGGGCGTCAACGACCAGGGTATCGACGGGACGCCAATCAGCGCGAAAGCCGTGGGTATCACCCTGTTTGGTCCGTACGTTCTGGCGGTTGAGCTGGCCTCAATGCTGCTGCTGGCGGGGCTGGTTGTGGCCTTCCACGTTGGCCGCGAAGAGCGTGCTGGCGAGGTGCTGAGCAACCGCACTGACGACCGCATGAAAAGAAAAACGGAGGAGCGCGCATGATCCCCTTAACACATGGACTGATCCTCGCTGCGATTTTATTCGTTCTGGGTCTGACCGGTCTGGTTATCCGCCGCAATCTGCTGTTTATGCTGATCGGACTGGAAATCATGATTAACGCTTCTGCGCTGGCCTTCGTGGTCGCCGGTAGCTACTGGGGCCAGACCGATGGTCAGGTGATGTACATTCTCGCCATCAGCCTCGCGGCTGCTGAAGCGAGTATTGGCCTGGCGCTGTTGCTACAGCTCCACCGTCGCCGCCAGAACCTGAACATCGATTCAGTAAGTGAGTTGCGTGGATGAACATGCTTGCCTTAACCATTATTTTTCCGCTGATTGGCTTCGTGCTGCTGGCGTTTTCTCGTGGCCGCTGGTCTGAGAATCTGTCTGCAACCGTGGGCATTGGCTCTATCGGCCTGGCTGCGCTGGTCACAGCGTATGCGGGTATCGACTTCTTTAACAACGGACGTCAGGCCTACAGCGTACCGCTGTGGAACTGGATGTCGGTCGGTAACTTCAACATCGGCTTCAACCTGGTGCTGGATGGTCTGTCGCTGACCATGCTCTCCGTGGTGACCGGCGTCGGTTTCCTGATCCACATGTTCGCCTCCTGGTATATGCGCGGTGAAGAGGGTTACTCTCGCTTCTTCGCTTATACCAACCTGTTTATTGCCAGCATGGTCGTTCTGGTGCTGGCCGATAACCTGCTGCTGATGTATCTGGGCTGGGAAGGCGTGGGTCTGTGCTCTTATCTGCTGATCGGTTTTTACTACACCGATCCGAAGAATGGCGCAGCGGCCATGAAAGCGTTCGTCGTGACCCGTGTGGGTGACGTCTTCCTCGCCTTCGCGCTGTTCATTCTTTACAACGAACTGGGCACGCTGAACTTCCGCGAAATGGTGGAACTGGCGCCAGCGCACTTCGAAGCAGGCAACAATATGCTGTGGTGGGCAACGCTGATGCTGCTGGGTGGCGCTGTGGGTAAATCCGCACAGCTGCCGTTGCAGACATGGCTGGCCGACGCGATGGCGGGTCCAACCCCTGTCTCCGCGCTGATCCACGCCGCGACCATGGTTACCGCTGGCGTTTACCTGATTGCGCGTACCCACGGTCTGTTCCTGATGACCCCGGAAATCCTGCACCTGGTGGGTATCGTCGGTGCGGTGACGCTGGTGCTGGCAGGCTTTGCCGCGCTGGTGCAAACCGACATCAAACGCGTTCTCGCGTACTCCACCATGAGCCAGATTGGCTACATGTTCCTGGCGCTGGGCGTACAGGCGTGGGATGCGGCGATTTTCCATCTGATGACGCACGCGTTCTTTAAAGCGCTGCTGTTCCTCTCGTCCGGTTCGGTGATCCTTGCCTGCCACCACGAGCAGAACATTTTCAAGATGGGCGGTCTGCGCAAATCCATTCCACTGGTTTACGTCTGCTTCCTGGTGGGCGGCGCGGCGCTGGCGGCACTGCCGCTGATTACCGCGGGCTTCTTCAGTAAGGACGAAATCCTGGCGGGCGCCATGGCGAATGGTCATATCAATCTGATGGTTGCGGGTCTGGTCGGTGCGTTCATGACCTCCCTGTACACCTTCCGTATGATTTTCATCGTCTTCCACGGTAAAGAACAAATTCACGCTCATGCAGGGAAGGGAATTACCCACCACCTGCCGCTGATTGTGCTGCTGGTCCTCTCCACCTTCGTTGGCGCGATGATTGTGCCACCGTTGCAGGGCGTACTGCCGGCGACAACCGAGCTTGAGCACGGTCGCGTTCTGACGCTTGAAATCACCTCCGGCGTTGTGGCTATCGCGGGCATCCTGATTGCTGCATGGCTGTGGCTGGGCAAACGCACGCTGGTGACTGCCGTCGCCAACAGTGCGCCGGGCCGTCTGCTGGGGACCTGGTGGTACAACGCATGGGGCTTCGACTGGCTGTACGACATGATCTTCGTCAAGCCGTTCCTGGGCATAGCGTGGCTGTTGAAGCGCGACCCACTGAATAGCCTGATGAACATCCCGGCGATCCTCTCTCGTTTTGCAGGTAAAGGCCTGCTGTTCAGCGAGAACGGTTATCTGCGCTGGTATGTGGCGTCCATGAGCATCGGTGCGGTTGTCGTACTGGCGCTACTGATGGTGTTGCGTTGATCGTTACGTGAATTTTATTCGAATTCGTTGAAAATCAGGCCCCTGCCGGGGGCCTTAAAAAGGAATGTAAATCGCCATGTTACTACCCTGGCTAATATTAATTCCCTTCATCGGCGGCTTCCTGTGCTGGCAGACCGAACGCTTCGGCGTGAAGATGCCGCGCTGGATCGCGCTGATCACCATGGGATTGACGCTCGCGCTTGGCCTGCAACTGTGGTTGCAGGGTGGCTACTCACTGACCCAGTCTGCGGGCTTTCCGCAGTGGCAGTCTGAGTTTATCCTGCCGTGGATCCCGCGTTTTGGTATTACGATCCACCTGGCGATTGACGGTCTGTCGCTGCTGATGGTCGTGCTGACCGGTCTGCTCGGCGTTCTGGCGGTACTCTGTTCCTGGCGAGAAATCGAAAAATACCAGGGATTCTTCCACCTGAACCTGATGTGGATCCTGGGCGGCGTGATCGGCGTGTTCCTTGCCATCGATATGTTCCTGTTCTTCTTCTTCTGGGAGATGATGCTGGTGCCGATGTACTTCCTGATCGCGCTGTGGGGCCACAAGGCATCCGACGGTAAAACGCGTATCACGGCGGCTACCAAGTTCTTCATCTACACCCAGGCGAGTGGTCTGGTGATGTTGATTGCTATCCTGGCGCTGGTGTTTGTGCATTACAACGCCACCGGCGTCTGGACTTTCAACTATGAAGAACTGCTGAAAACCCCGATGTCCCACGGCGTGGAATACCTGCTGATGCTGGGCTTCTTCATCGCCTTCGCGGTGAAAATGCCGGTCGTACCGCTGCACGGCTGGCTGCCAGACGCGCACTCTCAGGCGCCAACGGCGGGTTCCGTTGACCTGGCGGGTATCTTGCTCAAAACGGCGGCCTACGGTCTGCTGCGTTTCTCCCTGCCGCTGTTCCCGAACGCCTCCGCAGAGTTCGCGCCGATTGCCATGTGGCTGGGTGTGATCGGCATCTTCTACGGTGCGTGGATGGCCTTCACGCAGTACGACATCAAACGTCTGATTGCTTACACTTCCGTTTCCCATATGGGCTTCGTGCTGATTGCCATCTACACCGGCAGCCAGCTGGCGTACCAGGGGGCGGTGATCCAGATGATTGCGCACGGTCTGTCCGCAGCCGGGCTCTTTATCCTGTGTGGTCAGCTGTATGAACGTCTGCACACCCGCGATATGCGTATGATGGGCGGTCTGTGGGGCAAAATGAAATGGCTGCCAGCGCTGTCCATGTTCTTCGCGGTGGCGACCCTGGGTATGCCGGGTACCGGTAACTTCGTCGGCGAGTTTATGATCCTGTTCGGCAGCTTCAACGTGGTACCGACGATCACCGTTATCTCCACCTTTGGTCTGGTGTTCGCTTCCGTCTACTCACTGGCGATGCTGCACCGCGCTTACTTCGGGAAAGCGAAGAGCGAAATTGCTGCACAAGAACTGCCGGGGATGTCGCTGCGCGAGCTGTTCATCATCCTGCTGCTGGTCGTACTGCTGGTGCTGTTGGGCTTCTATCCGCAGCCGATTCTGGATACCTCGCACTCCGCGATGGGTAACATCCAGCAGTGGTTTGTTAATTCTGCTTCTACTACAAGGCCGTAATTCGCCATGACAATAACTCCACAACAACTGATCGCGCTGCTACCGCTGCTGATCGTCGGATTGACGGTGGTGGTTGTGATGCTCTCCATTGCGTGGCGACGCAATCACTTCCTGAATGCGACCCTGTCCGTTCTGGGTCTGAACGCTGCGTTAGTCTCCCTCTGGTTTGTTGGCCAGGCGGGAGCGATGGACGTCACGCCGCTGATGCGCGTTGACGGTTACGCCATGCTCTACACCGGTCTGGTGCTGCTGGCGAGCCTGGCAACCTGTACCTTTGCGTATCCGTGGCTCGAAGGGTACAACGACAACAGAGAAGAGTTTTACCTGCTGGTACTGATTGCCGCACTGGGCGGCATTCTGCTGGCGAATGCGAACCACCTGGCCGCGCTGTTCCTCGGTATCGAGCTGATCTCACTGCCGCTGTTCGGCCTTATTGGTTACGCCTTCCGTCAGAAACGCTCTCTGGAAGCGAGTATCAAGTACACGATCCTGTCTGCGGCCGCGTCGTCGTTCCTGCTGTTCGGTATCGCGCTGCTATACGCACAGACGGGGAACCTCTCGTTCATGGCGCTCGGCAAGAGCCTCGGCGACGGCATGATGCATGAGCCGCTGCTGCTGGCGGGTCTGGGCATGATGATTGTTGGCCTTGGCTTTAAACTCTCTCTGGTGCCGTTCCACCTGTGGACGCCTGACGTATACCAGGGTGCGCCTGCACCGGTCTCTACCTTCCTGGCGACGGCGAGCAAAATCGCTATCTTCGGCGTGGTGATGCGTCTGTTCCTGTACGCACCGGTGGGTGACAGCGAAGCGGTCCGCGTGGTGCTGGGCATTATCGCGTTCGTCTCCATCATCTTCGGTAACCTGATGGCGCTGAGCCAGACCAATATCAAGCGTCTGCTGGGCTACTCCTCTATCTCCCATCTGGGCTACCTGCTGGTGGCGCTGATTGCGCTGCAAAGCGGTGAGATGTCGATGGAAACCGTGGGTGTGTATCTTGCTGGTTACCTGTTCAGCAGCCTCGGCGCGTTCGGCGTGGTGAGCCTGATGTCCAGCCCGTACCGTGGCCCGGATGCAGATTCCCTGTTCTCCTACCGTGGTCTGTTCTGGCACCGCCCGATCCTCTCTGCGGTAATGACCGTGATGATGCTCTCGCTGGCGGGTATCCCGATGACGCTGGGCTTTATCGGTAAGTTCTACGTGCTGGCCGTCGGTGTGCAGGCGGGTCTGTGGTGGCTGACTGCTGGTGTCGTTATCGGCTCCGCGATTGGTCTCTACTACTATCTGCGCGTTGCGGTGAGCCTGTACCTGAGCGCACCTCAGCAGCTTAATCGTGATGCACCTACCAACTGGCAGTACAGCGCCGGCGGTATCGTTGTGCTGATCTCCGCGCTGCTGGTGCTGATCTTCGGTATCTATCCGCAGCCGCTGATTGATATCGTGCAGCGAGCGATGCCATTGATGTAAGGTAAAAGCAAAAAACCCGCCTCGGCGGGTTTTTTTATGGTCTTCTCCCTCTCCCTGTGGGAGAGGGCCGGTGTGAGGGCACCAGCCCGCACAGAGTAAAACATGCCCAGCGGCGCTACGCTTGCAAGGCCTACGGGTTTTGCAGGTCGGGTAAGCGTAGTGCCACCCGACTAAGCCAGCTGCTTGCGGCTAATCAACGGCCCTTCAATCTTCTTCATCGACCGATCCAGCACTTCCTCAATCACCGACGACAGCTCGTTCAGCTCAAACTTCGCCACGTAGCCGTCAGCTTTCACTTTGCGAATATGATCTTCATTCGCATTGCCGGAAAGAGACGAGTGGATCACCACCGGAATATCTTTCAGTACCGGGTCGGTTTTGATTTTGCGCGTCAGCGTAAAGCCATCCATCTCCGGCATTTCGAGGTCGGTTAATACCAGGGCGATCTTATCGGTAACGGGAACGCCTTCAGCCTGAGCCTGCGCGGCCAGCAGAGTGATTTTCTCCCACGCGTCTTTGCCGGTGATATGCAGCTGGGCCGGGATCTGCATCGCCTGCAATCCCTTCTCCAGCATTGAGCGCGCTACTTTCGAATCTTCTGCAACAATCGCGACAGAGCCGGGCTTGATGTTGAATTTAGTGGTTTCCAGATGGGTAGCGTGCAGATCGTGGTTCGCCGGGGTGATGTCATACAGGATCTGCTCCACGTCCAGCACCATCGCCAGATCGTTAGTATCGGTCTTCTCATCCAGGCAGGCAATGCTGGTGATGTAGCGACCGCTGACGGCGGTTTCCGCGGCGTGCACCTGCTTCCAGTCCAGACGCATGATGTTTTCCACCGATTCCACGGCGAACGCCTGCACGCTGCGGGCATATTCGGTGATGAGCAGGATGTTCAGCCCGGTGGCTGGCTTGCAGCCAGCGACAGCGGCCAGATCGATCACCGGGATTACCTGGTCGCGAATGTTCACCATCCCCATCAGAGGAGACTTCATCCCCGCCGGTTTGGTGAAGGCCGGCATCGGCACAATTTCGCGCAGTTTGAACACGTTGATGCCGAACAGCTCGGATTTATTTTCGTTCAGAGAGGTGCCGAGACGGAACAGCAACAGTTCAAAACGGTTGGACAGGGTCAGGTTCGCCCTGTCATCAATATCTTTCTGGAAATTATCCATTCTACCCTCAAGAGAAATGCTGGCCTTTTAATCGTTATCGGCACTCTGAGGGAAAAATGAAGGACTAAACGCTGACCTGAGCAAAATCTTCCGCCAGCTCGCATGCCGGGAACACCTCCTGGCACTCTGCCAGCAGGCTTTCACAGCCGCGGACGTCATAGCGTGAGCTGACGTGAGTGACAATCAGTTTCCGGACGCCAGCCTCACGCGCCAGCTGTGCCGCCTGACGCGTTGAACTGTGTCCCCGGCTGTTGGCCTTTTCTTCCATCGCCGCTTCCAGCGTTGCCTCATGCACCATTACATCCACGCCCTCAGCTAGCCTGAGCGCTGAAGGGCAGGGAGCGGTATCGCCAAAAATAGCCAGTTTTTTGCCCGGCTGCGGCGGCGCGAGATAATCCTGACCGTTGATGACGCGCCCGTCTTCCAGCGTAACGGTCTCGCCGTGCTTCAGACGCTGGAACAGCGGGCCAGGTTTCACCCCATCGGCCTGTAACGCAGCGGCGTTCAGCGCGCCGGGCTTGTCATGCTCCTCAACGCGATAGCCGTAGCATTCCACCGGATGGTTAAGCGGGTAAGCGTGCACCCGATAATCTCCGTCGTCGAAGACTTGGCCTTCGCCGATCTCAACCACCTCCAGCGGATAGTCGGTCCACGAGCCGCTCAGGCGCAGCGTGGTTTCAACAAATTCCTGAATGCCCGCAGGGCCATAAATGGTCAGAGGGTTAGCGTTACCGGCCATCGAACGGCTACACAGCAGGCCCGGCAGGCCAAACAGGTGGTCGCCGTGCAGATGGGTGATAAATATTTTGTCCAGCTTGCCGGGGTGATACGCGGTATGCAGCAGCTGATGCTGTGTGCCCTCACCGCAGTCAAACAGCCACAGTCCACCGCGGGTAGGATGCTTAAGATCCAGCAGAATCGCCGTCACGTTTCGTGAGCGGGTTGGCACCCCGGCGGACGTACCCAGAAAAATCAGTTCCATAACGCAATCAGCCCTTTGCCGAATGGGAAGGGGTTTAGTATAACGTGATGAACCCCAGGAAGGAGAAACACATGATCCAGTGGCAAGATCTACACCACAGCGAACTGACCGTGCAATCACTCTACGCCCTGCTCAAGCTGCGCTGCGAAGTCTTTGTGGTTGAACAAACCTGCCCCTATCAGGATATCGACGGCGATGACCTGGTCGGCGAGAACCGGCACATCCTCGGCTGGCGCGATAACGAGCTGGTGGCGTATGCGAGGATTCTGAAAAGCGAAGAGGATTTTGATCCTGTCGTCATTGGCCGCGTCATTATCAGCGGCCGCGCGCGCGGTGAAAAGCTGGGCTATCAGCTGATGGAAAAAACGCTGGACGCATGCCAGAAACAGTGGCCGGGCAAGGCGTTATACCTGGGCGCGCAGGCGCATTTGCAATCATTCTATGGCCATTTTGGTTTTACCCCCGTCACGGACATTTACGACGAAGACGGCATCCCACACATTGGCATGGCGCGCGAAGCGAAACAGGCGCAATAGCGAGAGGTTGTCTATAGTTATCGGACTGGTGTACTAACATGGAGAAAAATATGTCATTTCAATCCTGGGATACCCGAGTCGACGACGACCTGACGCTGCTAAGCGAAACGCTGGAAGAAGTGCTGCGCTCTTCAGGCGATCCTGCCGATCAGAAGTACATTGAGCTCAAAGCCCGCGCCGAGCAGGCGCTGCATGACGTGAAAAACCGCGTCAGTAACGCCTCCGACAATTACTACTACCGCGCCAAACAGGCGGTTTATCGTGCCGACGATTATGTGCATGAAAAACCGTGGCAGGGCATTGGGGTTGGGGCGGCCGTAGGGCTGGTGCTGGGTCTGCTGTTAGCCCGTCGTTAAGCCGGTAAACCACTCCCTACACGTGGGTACTGCTATTTATCGTCAGTACCCCGTATAATATAAGGCTTTAACAGGGAGAGGTTCGCGTGCACTCGATTTTCCTCGCGCTGCAAAGCCTGCGCACTCAGCTTGCGCAAGCATTGCCTGCTACACCTGGTTTACGCCATTTCGATGTCTCTTTCCCGTTAAACGACGCCTTCGATCCGCTGGCCTGGCTGGGTGTGCAGAGATGCTATCCTCAGTTTTACTGGCAACAGCGCAACGGCGATGAAGAACTTGCCGCGCTCGGAAGCCTCGCCCAGTTTGATTCTCTGGCCTCGGCCTCGCGATTTTTGCACACCCATGACGTAGCCAGTGACACCCGTATCTGCGGCCTGAACGCCTTCAACCCCGCGCAGGGCAAGCTATTTTTACCGCGTCTTCTCTGGCAACGGTCTGGTGGGGTCGCCACGCTGCGTCTGCAACTGTGGAGTGAAACGTCGCTGCGGGAAGATGCCCGTGAAGCGCTAAATTTTGTCAATAATCTGCGCGACGCCGCGCCGATCCGCCCGTTGTCTGTTCATGTTGTGCAGGAAACCCATCATCCTGAAAAACCGGAATGGCTGGCGTTGATCCGTCAGGCAACGGATACCATTGCTCGAGGCGATTTTGAGAAAGTGGTGCTCGCACGTGCTACCGATGTTGAATGCCAGCAGCCCGTGAACGCCATCGCGCTGATGGCCGCCAGCCGCGCGCTAAACCTCAACTGCTATCATTTTTGCATGGTCTTCGACGCCGGCAACGCGTTTCTTGGCTCGACCCCCGAGCGCCTGTGGCGGCGACGCGGCACGCTGCTGCGCACCGAAGCGCTGGCAGGCACCGTCGCCAGCCATTCTGACGATAAGCAGGCCCAGCGTCTGGGCGACTGGCTGATGAACGACGATAAAAATCAGCGGGAAAATATGCTGGTGGTGGAAGATATCTGCCAGCGTCTTCAGCACCATACGCGGACGCTGGAGATCCTCCCTGCGCAGGTGCTGCGTCTGCGTAAGGTGCAGCATTTACGCCGCTGTATCTGGACCGACCTGAAACAGCCTGATGACGAGCAGTGTTTGCATATTCTGCAACCAACCGCGGCGGTGGCCGGGCTGCCGCGTCAGGCGGCGCGAGAGTTTATCGCGAACGTGGAGCCGTTTGACCGGGAGTGGTACGCCGGATCGGCTGGGTATTTATCGCGCGATCAAAGCGAATTCTGCGTGGCATTACGATCCGCCCGCGTTCAGGACGCCGCGCTGCGTCTTTATGCGGGGGCGGGCATCGTCAGCGGCTCCGATCCTGAGCAGGAGTGGCAGGAGATCGAAAACAAGGCCGCCGGGCTGCGTTCCCTCCTCCTGAGGGATTAATACTGATTCGTGCAATCCCGATTCATATCAAAATTCTGACTTTTTCTATTATTTATACTGTGTCGCATTCTTGATACTGGACAATCTCATGTCAGTAAGTTCTTTTAACCGACGCTGGGCGACGGTGATCCTTGAAGCCCTGACCCGTCATGGTGTCAGGCACGTGTGTATTGCCCCGGGCTCTCGCTCCACGCCGCTCACCCTTGCTGCGGCGGAAAACCGGGCTTTCATTCATCACACCCATTTTGACGAGCGTGGTCTCGGCCATCTGGCGCTCGGGCTGGCGAAAGTCAGCAAAGCGCCCGTGGCGGTGATAGTCACCTCCGGCACGGCGGTGGCGAACCTCTATCCGGCGCTGATTGAAGCGGGATTAACCGGCGAAAAGCTGATTTTACTCACCGCCGACCGTCCCCCGGAACTTATTGACTGCGGTGCTAACCAGGCGATTCGTCAGCCTGGCATTTTTGCCTCGCATCCTTCACAGACGGTCTCGTTGCCGCGCCCCACTCAGGACATTCCCGCCAGCTGGCTGGTCTCAACCCTTGACCACGCCATGAACGCACTGCGCAGCGGCGGGCTGCACATTAACTGCCCCTTTGCCGAGCCGCTGTACGGCGAAATGAACGATACTGGCCTCGCCTGGCAACAAACGCTGGGAGACTGGTGGGAAAGCGAAAAACCCTGGCTGCGCGAGCAGACGCATCTGGAAAGCGAGAAACAGCGCGACTGGTTCTTCTGGCGCCAGAAGCGCGGCGTGGTCATTGCCGGGCGGATGAGCGCGGCGGAAGGGAGGCTGGCGGCGGAGTGGGCACACACGCTTGGCTGGCCGCTGATTGGCGACGTGCTTTCCCAGACGGGCCAGCCGCTGCCCTGCGCGGATCTCTGGCTGGGAAACGCGAAGGCGGTCACCGAGCTTGCGCAGGCACAAATTGTCGTCCAGCTGGGATCGAGCCTGACGGGCAAGCGTCTGCTCCAGTGGCAGGCCACCTGTACGCCGGAAGAGTACTGGCTGGTGGATCCGCTCGAAGGACGCCTTGACCCGGCCCACCATCGCGGTCGCAGGCTGGTCAGCGACGTTGAGCGGTGGCTGGAATTGCATCCGGCGGAAAAACGCAAACCCTGGGCGGTTGAGATCCCCGAGCTTTCGCGTCAGGCGTGGGAGCTTACCAAAGCGCAGTGCGAGGCGTTCAGTGAAGCCGGTCTGGCGCACCGTATCCGCAAATACCTTCCCGAGCAGGGGCAACTTTTTGTCGGTAACAGCCTGGTGGTACGCCTGATTGACGCCTTTTCGCAGCTGCCCGCAGGTTACCCGGTGTACAGCAACCGGGGCGCGAGCGGCATTGACGGCCTGATCTCCACCGCCGCTGGCGTACAGAGGGCCAGCGCGAAATCCACGCTGGCGATTGTGGGGGATCTCTCAGCCCTCTACGATCTCAACGCGCTGGCGCTCCTGCGTCAGGCGTCGGCCCCGTTCGTGCTAATTGTCGTTAACAACAACGGCGGGCAGATTTTCTCCCTGCTGCCGACGCCGCAAAGCGAACGTGAGCGCTTCTATCTGATGCCGCAAAACGTGCAGTTCAAACACGCCGCCGCCATGTTCAGCCTTAAGTACCATCGCCCGGAAAGCTGGGACGCGCTGGAAACGGTGCTGAACGCCGCCTGGCGACAGCCTGGCGCAACGCTGATTGAGCTGGTGGTTAACGATTCGGACGGCGCGCAGAAGCTGCAACATCTGCTGGCGCAGGTGAGCCACCTGTGATCCTCGCAGGCGTCACTCGGCCCGGAAAACCAGGCTCCCCCTGGCTGGTTTTCCTGCACGGCTTTTCCGGCGACTCTCGCGAGTGGCAGGCCGTTGGGGCGTCGCTGGATGACTATCCCCGGCTCTACCTTGACCTGCCCGGACACGGTGGTTCAGCAGAGACGGGCGTGGCGGGATTTGCAGAGATGAGCGAGTTGCTCACGCACACTCTTTTTAGTTACAACATACTAAAATACTGGCTGATAGGGTACTCCCTCGGCGGCCGCATTGCGATGTTTCATGCCTGCCAGCACCCTGCGGGGCTAGACGGGGTGATTGTGGAGGGTGGACACCCGGGCCTGCAAGATACCGATGCGCGCCAGGCGCGGCAGATCGCTGACCGACGCTGGGCGTCACGTTTTCGCAGTGAGCCGCTGGAAGCCGTCTTTGCCGACTGGTATCAACAGCCGGTCTTTGCCTCCCTTACGGAAGTACAGCGCCACGCGCTGATCGCGCTGCGCAGCCGGAACAACGGCCCGAGGCTGGCAGAGATGCTGGAAGCCACCTCGCTTGCCGTTCAGCCTGATTTACGTCCCGCGCTCACCGCGCGTGATTTTTCTTTTGACTATCTCTATGGCGAACGTGACGGGAAGTTTGCAGCTATCGCCGCTGAACTTAACGCCACGCGCCATGCTATCCCCCATGCCGGACACAACGCCCACCGGGACAACCCGGATGCGGTTGCCGCGAGTCTGGCTCAGATACTGCGTCATCGAACAAAGGACACGCTATGATTTATCCTGATGAACACATGCTTTACGCGCCGGTTGAATGGCAGGACTGTTCCGAAGGCTATACCGACATTCGTTACCACAAATCCGCCGATGGTATCGCCAAAATCACTATCAACCGTCCGCAGGTGCGCAACGCGTTTCGTCCGCTGACCGTAAAAGAGATGATTCAGGCGCTGGCGGATGCCCGCTACGACGACAATATCGGCGTCATCATCCTCACCGGGGAAGGGGAGAAGGCCTTCTGCTCCGGCGGCGATCAGAAAGTGCGCGGTGACTACGGCGGATACCAGGATGATGCGGGCACGCACCACCTGAACGTGCTGGATTTCCAGCGCCAGATCCGTACCTGTCCAAAACCGGTGGTCGCGATGGTGGCAGGGTATTCCATCGGCGGCGGCCACGTGCTGCACATGATGTGTGACCTGACCATTGCCGCCGAGAACGCTATCTTCGGCCAGACCGGTCCGAAAGTGGGCTCTTTCGACGGCGGCTGGGGCGCATCCTACATGGCGCGCATTGTCGGCCAGAAAAAAGCCCGCGAAATCTGGTTCCTTTGCCGTCAGTATAACGCCCAGGAAGCGCTGGACATGGGTCTGGTAAATACCGTGGTGCCGATCGCCGATCTGGAAAAAGAGACCGTGCGCTGGTGTCGCGAAATGCTGCAAAACAGCCCAATGGCGCTGCGCTGCCTGAAAGCGGCCCTCAACGCCGACTGTGACGGTCAGGCGGGCCTTCAGGAGCTGGCGGGTAACGCCACCATGCTGTTCTATATGACCGAAGAAGGCCAGGAAGGGCGCAACGCGTTCAACGAAAAACGCCAGCCAGACTTCAGCAAATACAAACGGAACCCGTAATGCGTCGCGCGCAGGTTTACCGCTGGCAGATACCGATGGACGCGGGCGTGGTGCTGCGTGAACGGCGGTTAAAAACCCGTGACGGCTTTTTCGTGCATCTCCGGCAGGGCGAGCGGGAAGGGTGGGGCGAAATCGCCCCGCTTCCGGGCTTTAGCCTGGAAACGCCGGACGAGGCGCAGGCTGCGCTGATGGCCTGGACGCACGAATGGCGTGATGGAGCAGATCCGGCGCTGCCGGACGTTCCTTCCGCCGCGTTCGGTATCAGCTGCGCGCTGGCAGAGCTGGACGGCAGTTTACCGGACGCGGCGAACTATCGTGCGGCACCGCTCTGTACCGGCGATCCGGATGAACTTTTCGCGCTGCTCTCCGGGATGCCGGGCGAGAAAGTGGCGAAAATTAAGGTCGGCCTGTACGAAGCGGTGCGCGACGGCATGGTCGCCAACCTGCTGCTGGAAGCGATACCTGACCTTCATCTCCGTCTGGACGCTAACCGTGCCTGGACGCCGCTTAAGGCGCAGCAGTTCGCGAAATACGTTAATCCGGCGTACCGCAGCCGCATCGCGTTTCTTGAAGAGCCGTGCAAAACCCGCGACGATTCGCGCGCGTTTGCCCGCGAAACGGGTATTGCGATCGCCTGGGATGAAAGCCTGCGCGAAGACGATTTTGAATTTATTGCCGAGCCGGGCGTCAGCGCGGTGGTGATTAAACCGACGTTAACCGGCAGCCTGGCGAAAGTCCGTGAGCAGGTTGCCGCGGCGCATGCGCTGGGGCTGACGGCGGTGATCAGCTCGTCGATTGAGTCCAGCCTTGGGCTGACCCAGCTGGCACGTATTGCCGCCTGGTTAACGCCTGACACCGTCCCCGGCCTCGATACGCTAAACCTGATGCAGGCCCAGCTGATTCGCCAGTGGCCGGACAGCACCTTGCCGTGCCTCGACGTCGGGGCGCTGGAGCCACTGCGATGAGTTTTAACGACTGGCCGTGGCGGCACTGGCGCACCCGGCGTGCCGATGAACCCGCGCTGCGTTTAGACGATGTAACGCTCAGCTGGTCTCAGCTGGGCGAGCGTATCGATCGTCTCGCAGCCGGTTTTCAGTCTCAGGGAGTTGCTGACGGTGACGGCGTCATGCTGCTCGCCCACAACCATCCGCAGACCCTGCTGGCCTGGCTGGCGCTGCTTCAGTGCGGCGCCCGCATTTTGCCGGTGAACCCTCAGCTTCCCCGTCCGCTGCTGGACGTCCTCCTGCCGCAGATGACCCTGCGTTTTGCGCTGGTGCTTAACGGCGAGTATGACGGTCTGCCCGGGCTGGCGTTAAGAGAGGGCGAGGGGCAGGGCGGCGTGACGTGGCGGGCAGAACGGCTGGCCTCAATGACGCTCACCTCTGGCTCCACCGGCTTGCCGAAAGCGGCGGTGCACACCTGTGCCGCCCACCTTGCCAGCGCAAAAGGCGTGCTGACGCTGATGCCTTACGGCGAAGGCGACGACTGGCTGCTCTCGCTGCCGCTGTTTCACGTCTCCGGTCAGGGGATTATGTGGCGCTGGTTGCAGGGCGGAGGCCGTCTCACCGTGCGTAAAAAACAGCCTCTGGAGCAGGCGTTAGAGGGCTGTACCCACGCCTCGCTGGTGCCGACGCAGCTGTGGCGACTGCTTAATTCACACCATCCCGTCGCGCTGAAAGCCGTGCTGCTCGGCGGGGCGGAAATCCCCGTTGCGCTGACCGAACAGGCGCGCGAGCAGGGGATCCGCACGTTCTGCGGCTACGGTCTGACCGAGTTCGCCTCCACCGTCTGCGCCAAAGAGGCCGACGGCGCGCCGGACGTGGGCAGCGCGCTGCCGGGCAGAGACGTTCAGGTGGTAAACGGTGAAGTCTGGATCCGGGCGGAAAGCATGGCGGCGGGCTACTGGCGAGACGGCGCCTTACTGCCGCTGGTCAATGCGCTGGGCTGGTTCGCCACCCGCGATCGCGGCGAGTGGCATGACGGACGCCTGACCATTCTGGGCCGAATGGACAATCTCTTTTTCAGCGGCGGAGAAGGGATCCAGCCCGAAGCGCTGGAGCGCGTTATCGCCACGCATCCGCAGGTAAGCCAGGCGTTTGTCGTTCCGCTGGAGGATGCCGAGTACGGGCAACGCCCGGTGGCGGTAGTGGAATGCGAGCCGGGCACGGATATCACGCTGTTGCCGGAGTGGGTTCAGGGCAGGCTGGCGCGCTTTGAGCAGCCGGTACACTGGCTGGTGCTGCCGTCAGAACTGAAAAATGGCGGGATTAAAATTTCCCGCCAGGCGTTAAAGCAGTGGGTCAATGCCCTGTTGAGGGGCTAATCAGCCAATATCCGGCTGCGGTTTGTGCTGGCGTCGGCGGATCCAGCGCAGCACCGGCGGCACGACAATCACCATAATCGCCATTGCCAGCAGGATCTTCGTCACGCTGCTCTCCCACAGGATCCCCATGTTGCCGTTGCTGATGGAGAGGGCGCGGCGCAGGTTCTGTTCCAGCATTTCCCCCAGCACAAACCCTAAAATCAGCGGCGACATCGGGAAGTGCATCTTGCGCAAAATGTAGCCCAGCACCCCAAGCAGCACCATTAAGACCAGGTCAAAGGTGGTGCTGTGCACCGCGTACACCCCAACCGCAGAGACGGCGGCAATCGCCGGGACCAGGAACCACAGGGGAATGGTCAGCATGCGGGTGAACAGGCCGATCAGCGGGATGTTCATCACCAGCAGCATCACGTTGGCGATCAGCAGGGCGGCAATCAAACCCCAGACGATATCGGGCTGCTCGGTAAACATCGCCGGACCCGGGGTGATGTTATAGAGCGTCAGCGCGCCCATCATTACCGCCGTGGTGCCGGAACCCGGCACGCCGAGGGTCAGCATCGGGATAAACGAGCCGCAGGCCGAGGCGTTATTCGCCGCCTCCGGCGCCGCCACGCCGCGGATATCGCCTTTGCCGAAGCTGTCGCTGTTACCGCTCAGCTTTTTCTCGGTCATGTAGGTGATGGCGCTGGCGATAGTTGCCCCCGCGCCGGGCAGAATGCCGACGAAGAAACCGATCACCGACGAACGCAGGGTGGCACCAATACACTGCGCCCCCTCTTTGGCGTTAAAGAGCATACGTCCGGTTTTACGCACCAGCGTCTGCCCGCTGCTGGTATGCTCCAGCATCAGTAAGATTTCTGAGACAGAGAACAGACCAATCACCACGACGATAAACTGCACGCCGTCGGAGAGGTGAACGCTGTCGAAGGTAAAACGATAAACCCCGGTGTTGGCATCCACGCCGACGGTGGCCAGACTGAGGCCAATCAACGCAGACAAAAACGACTTCAGCGGATTCTGCGCCATCATGCTGCCGAGGCAGGCGATGGCGAACACCATCAGGGCAAAATACTCGGCCGGACCAAACGCCAGCGACCACTGGGCCAGCGCCGGGGCGAAGAGGATGATGCCGCCAATGGCAATCAGCGAGCCAAAGAATGAACTGACCGCTGAAATGGAGAGCGCCACGCCGCCGCGTCCCTGCTGCGCCATCGGGTAGCCGTCAAGTGCGGTCATAATCGCGGCGGCATCGCCGGGCACGTTAAGCAGAATCGAGGAAATACGCCCCCCGTATTCGCAGCCGATATAAACCGTCGCCAGCAGGATCAGCGCCGATTCCGCAGGCAGGTGCAGCGCAAAGGCCAGCGGCAGTAAAATCGCCACGCCGTTGATAGGCCCGAGGCCCGGCAGCAGGCCGACGATGGTCCCGACGAAACAGCCGATCAGGGCGATCACCAGGTTTTCCGGGGTCATCGCTACCGCGAACCCCTGAGAGAGATAGATCCAGGTATCCATAGCGTGCTCCGTTAGTTAAACCATGCGCCGAGGGGCAGGGTCACGTCCAGCAGGCGGTCGAAGGCGTACCAGAGTAAAATGCCCAGTACGACCCCGGAGATCCCCGCCGCAGGCAGCGAGGCGTTAAACAGTATGCCAATCACCATCGTCAGCAGGGCGGTGGCGATCGGGAAGCCGAGCCACTCAAAGCCCCACGCGTACATCAACAGCACAATCACCATCACCAGCAAACGTTGCAGCGTACGGCGTGGCGGCCACTCCACGGTATCCGGATGGCGCAGCAGTAGCGCCACCGAACAGAGCAGCATCAGGCCGACAATGCCGACGGGGAAGGGGCGTGGCCCCACGGGTTCATAGCTGTATTCGCTGTGGATCTGCCAGGCGACGAACATGCCGCCGATGCAGAGCAGCAGCCATATCCCGGCAAAAATGCGATCGCTCATAGCGCCTCCGGTTATTTCGCCAGACCAAAGGCTTTCGCCTGTTCGCGGTAGTCATTCACCTGTTTTTTGACATACTCGTCCAGCTGCCTGCCGTTCAGGTTGAACTCAAATAGCCCGCGCAGATCGCGCTGTTTTTTGAACTCCTCGGTTTGCTGAAGTTTTGCGAAGGTATCCACCCACCACTGGTATTCGGCGTCGGTCACTTTTGGCCCGACGAAGAAGCCGCGGATGATCGGCCAGACCAGGTTATAACCCTGCTCTTTGGCGGTTGGGACGTCTGCCAGCTGGCCCGGCAGACGGTTTTCCGAGAAGACTGCCAGCACGCGGATCTTATCCCCGCTCAGGTAGGGCACCATTTCGCTGAGATCGCCCGAGACGGCCTGGACGTGATTGCCCATCAGCGCCGTCACCGGCTCACCGCCGCCTTCAAAGGCCACGTAGCGCATTTTGTGCGGATCCACTTTGGCCTGCTGCGCCAGCAGCGCGGCCTTCATCCAGTCCTGGCTGCCGATAGAGGCGCCCGCGCCAATGACCACGCTGTTCGGATCTTTTTCCATGGCGGTCAGCAGATCTTTCAGGGATTTCCACGGCGAGTCGGCGCGCACGGCGATCATGCCGTAATCGGTACCCACGGTGGCGAGCCAGCGCACGTCATTTACGTCATAACGACCAAATTTCCCCTGCGACAGGTTCAGCAGCGAGCCGCCGGAAAAGGCCACCACGGTGCCTGCTTCGGCAGGACGCTGGGCGACAATGGCGTTATAGGCTACCGCGCCCACGCCGCCGGGCATGTAGGTAACGCGCATCGGTTTCTCGATGGCCTTAGTCTCCAGCAGGCTGACCTGAATCAGCTTACAGGTCAGGTCGAAGCCGCCGCCGGGCTTGGCCGGGGCGATACATTCGGTGCGGGACGGCGCATCCTGCGCCTGGACGACAGAGGCACTCAGCAGCAACACGCTTACAGCAAGGGTAGAAAGTAATTGTTTTTTCATCATTTATCCTCACGCCGGAGAACCGGGAATACGGGTACGGGTGTCTTTTTTCTGATAATGTGAACCACCTTGTAGCGGTTCCGTTGCGTGATTGTTAAAACAATAACCTTTCATTTCCCTTTCACTGCGACACCAACTTTACAGGATGTGATATGCGTCTCTTACTCGCGGAAGATAATCGTGAGCTGGCTCACTGGCTGGAAAAAGCGCTGGTACAAAACGGATTTGCCGTGGATTGCGTCAACGATGGACGGGCGGCCGATCATCTTTTGCAGGGGGAAAACTATGCCGTCGCGATCCTTGATATCGGCATGCCCGGCTTCGACGGGCTGGAGGTAGTGCATCGCCTGAGAAAGCGCGGGCAGACGCTGCCGGTGCTGTTTCTTACCGCCCGCAGCAACGTGGCAGACAGGGTGAAGGGGCTGAATGCCGGGGCGGATGACTACCTGCCGAAACCGTTCGAGCTGGAGGAGCTTGATGCCCGCCTGCGCGCGCTGCTGCGCCGCAGCGAAGGACGAACCCAGGAGCGCCAGCGGCTGGGAGAGCTGGAGTACGATGATGAAGGTTTTTTTCTGCTGCGCGATGAACCCCTTTCCCTCACGCCGCGCGAACTCTCTTTGCTGAAGGTGCTGATGCACCGCCGGACCCGTCCCGTCTCCCGGCAGCAGCTTTTCGACCAGGTGTTCAGCCTGAACGACGACGTCAGCCCCGAGAGCATCGATCTCTACATTCACCGCCTGCGTAAGAAGCTGACCGGCAGCGGCGTACGGATCACTACCTTGCGTGGGCTGGGCTACGTGCTGGAATGCGGCGATGAAGTGGGTTAAGCCGCAGTCGCTTTACCTGCAACTTTTGCTTTTTCTGGGTTTGCCGCTGCTGCTGTTATGGGGACTGTCAGCCTTTAACAGCTACGTAAGTGCGCTACAGGCGGCGACGCAGGCCTATGACCGCACGTTGTTATCCTCGGCGCGCACGGTGTCAGAGCGGCTGGTGGTGCACAACGGCAGGCTCCAGGTTAACGTGCCCTGGGTGGTGCTGGACAGCTTCGAGCTGAACATGAACGATCGTCTTTATTACAAGGTCGTTGACCCGGTCGGACGTGTCATCTCCGGCTATGACGATCTGCCGAATATGCCCCCCTCCACGTCGCGCACCACCCACTATCCGGCGCTGGCGTGGTTTTATCATACCGAGTATCGCGGGCAGGCGATCCGCGTGGCGAAGCTGCTCCAGCCGGTTAACGAAGACAATGTGTCCGGCATGGCGGAGATCTACGTCGCCGAAACGTTGCAGTCGCGGCGCTATCTGGCCACTCAACTGCTGTTTTCCTCGCTCGTGTCGCAGGGGCTGCTGGTCCTTCTGACGCTGGTTTTAACCGCCTGGCTGCTGCGCCGCGTTCTGCGCCCGATGCGACAGCTCTCGTCCCTGATGGTGCGACGCGAGCCGGGGCTGCTGGCTCCGCTGCCGGAGCTGCTGCCCTGGTCGGAAACGCGGCTGCTGATTGTGGCATTTAACCGCTATATCGACAGGCTACGCGGCGTACTTTCGCGGCAGGAGCGCTTTAATGCTGACGCCTCACACCAGCTCAAAACGCCGCTGGCGGTGCTGAAAACCCAGGTGTCTGTTGCCCTGACGCGAAACGATCCGCTACTGTGGCAGGAGAGTTTACGGGCAATGAACATCACGCTGGATAACACCATCGTGCTGACCGAAAGGCTGTTACAGCTTTCGGCGGTGAAGCGGAAAGAGCAGGGGGAGCGACAGTTTGCCCCTGTCGATCTGGTACAGGTGGTGCAAAACTGCTGCTTTTCCCGGCTTACGCAGGCGCGCAGCAAAGGTATCGATCTCGGTTATGACGGCGTACAGCAGCCGGTTATGATTGAGGGGGATGACGTGCTGCTGGGTGAACTCTGCGCCAACCTGCTGGAGAACGCGATCAAATACACGCCGGAGAAGGGGATCGTGACGGTGTACTTGCGCACGGATAACGATGCCGTTGAGCTGAGCGTGGAGGACAGCGGCCCGGGCATTGCTCAAGAGCACATCTCCCAGGCCATGCTGCCGTTTCATCGGCTGGATAACGTAGGCGACGCGGCCGGGTCCGGCATTGGCCTTGCGCTGGCCAACGATATCGCCCGCCTGCACCGCAGCCATCTTCTGCTGATGCCCAGTGAAAATCTGGGTGGGCTGAGCGTGAAAATGCGCTTCCTTATGTTGATATAATTGCCGATATTATCAAATCGTTACAAACTAATTGCCTGCCGCACGCGGAGCCCATTGATCCCACAGACAGTCAGGTTAAAATCTCGCGGTTTTTGGACATCTCTGAATAAATTGTGCGGGATCACGACAATGAAAAAAGTGGCATTAATGGGCTTAGGCCTGATGTTTGTATCGGCAGCAGCCAACGCTATTTCCTTCAACGGCTCGGCGGGCGAAGATTACACTCACCTGGGTTTTGGTCTTGGCACGGATAGCGCAGGCCTGGCGATGACCGGCGGCTGGACGCATAACGACGACGATGGGGATGCGGCAAGCCTGGGCCTCGGCTTCAACGTGCCGTTGGGGCCTTTCCTGGCGACAGTCGGCGGTAAAGGCATTTACACCAACCCGAACGACGGCGACGAAGGCTACGCGGCGGCAGTGGGCGGCGGCTTGCAGTGGAAAATTGGCGACAGCTTTGGCCTGTTCGGTGAGTACTACTACTCACCGGATTCCCTCTCCAGCGGTATCGACAGCTATCAGGAAGCTAACGCTGGCGCGCGCTGGACCATTATGCGTCCGATCACCATCGAAGCGGGCTATCGCTATCTGAACCTGGCCGGTAAAGACGGCAACCGCGACAACGCCCTGGCAGACGGCCCGTACGTTGGCGTTAGCGCCGGCTTCTAATCCTCCCGGCGCGGCGTTCAGTCGCGCCAGTTTCTCTCTTCCCCCGGTGTTCGATTGCGCTATAGTGTTTTGACCATTGAAATGGGAGAACACAATGATAAACGTGGAAATGTTATCCACTGGCGACGAAGTGCTGCATGGGCAAATCATTGATACTAATGCCGCCTGGCTCGCCGATCTCTTCTTTGAGCAAGGATTACCGTTAACGCGCCGCAACACCGTCGGTGACAATCTTGAGTCGCTGGTCAACGTTCTGCGCGAGCGCAGCGAACGCTGCGACGTGCTGATTGTGAACGGCGGACTCGGCCCCACCAGCGACGATCTCAGCGCGCTGGCCGCCGCGACAGCGAAAGGCGAAGGGCTGGTGATGCATGAAGAGTGGCTGGCGCAGATGGAGCGCTTTTTCTCCGATCGTGGCCGCGTCATGGCCCCGAGCAACCGCAAGCAGGCAGAGATCCCCGCCAGTGCCGAACTGGTTGATAACCCGGTTGGCACCGCCTGCGGGTTTGCCGTTCAGCTGAACCGCTGCCTGATGTTCTTCACCCCGGGCGTGCCGTCGGAATTTAAGGTGATGGTTGAGCAGCAGATCCTGCCGCGCCTGCGCGCGCGCTTCACGCTGCCTGAACCGCCGCTGTGCCTGCGTCTGACCACCTTTGGTCGCTCGGAAAGCGATCTGGCCCAGAGCCTTGATCACCTGCAACTGCCTCCCGGCGTGTCGATGGGCTATCGCTCCTCCATGCCGATTATTGAACTGAAGCTGACCGGACCGGCATCAGAGAAAGCCGCCATGCTGGCGCTGTGGCCGGAAGTGCAGCGCGTTGCCGGGGAAAGTCTGATTTACGAAGGCACGGAAGGACTGCCGGCGCAGATCGCAGCGCATTTGCAGTCCCGCCAGCTGAGCGTGACCTTAAGCGAGCAGTTTACCGGTGGGCTTCTGGCGCTTCAGCTTACCCGGGCGGGTGCGCCGCTGCTGGCCAGTGAAGTGGTGCCGTTCCAGCAGGAGTCGCTGGCGCAGACGGCGCGCTGGGCGTCCGAGCGCAGAGTGAAGCATTTCGCGGGGCTGGCGCTGTTTGTGGGCGGACTGGATGAGGAGCACCTTAATTTCGCCCTGGCAACGCCGGAAGGGACGCATGCCCTGCGGGTGAAGATGAGTATTACCCGCCACAGCCTGGCCGTGCGTCAGGAGGTATGCGCGATGATGGCGCTAAACATGCTGCGCCGCTGGCTGAACGGGAAAGAGGTCGCCAGCGAGCACGGCTGGATCAACGTTGTGGAGTCGTTGTTCGTGGAGTAAGACCGTGCCGGGGCATTGACCCCGGCAACGGCTATGCCAGCGCTTTTGCCAGCAAGGTAATGGGATGTTCGCAGCGTTTGCTGGTGGACATCTCGATCTGCCATTTACAGGTTTCGCAGTCCGTCACCACAATATCCGCATCGCTCTCTTCAATCTGCCGGAACAGCGGCGCGCCAATGGCCTGTGATGTCGGATAATTTTCACGCTTAAAGCCGTAGGTGCCTGCGATGCCGCAGCAGCGAGAGTCCAGCACCGTCAGCTCCAGCCCCGGGATCAGCCGCAGCAGCTCAAGCGTATAAAGCGACCAGCCCATCTTCTCCATATGGCATGGGGTGTGATACACCACCTTCAGCGGCAATTTGCCCAGCGGTAACGTCTGCCCGCTGTCCAGTTTGCGCCAGAGAAAACGGGTCGCCAGCTCAATGTGTTCGCGTAAACCGGTGTTATCCACATCCAGCAAATGTGGATATTCATCGCGCAGCGTGAAGGTACAGGTTGACGATGTCGCCAGTACCGGTATGCCTTTGTCAACGATCGCCTCGCGTAAAGAGGTGACGTTGCTTCTCGCCTGCCTGCGTGCTTTGTCGGTGAAACCGTTGGCAATCAGCGGAACGCCGCAGCACTTCTCTTTGCTCAGAAGCTGAACGCCCGTTCCCATAGCGTTCAGCACTTTCAGCAGGTCTTTTCCCAACTGCGGGTGGTTGTAGTTCACGTAGCAGCCGTGGAAGAAAGCGACCTGATCAGCAAAGCGTGTCTGTTCTGCCGCCGCGGATTTATACCAGCGGCGGAAGGTGCCGTGAGAATATTTCGGCAGACTGCGGTGGTGGTCGATTTTGAGCGTCGCATCCAGCAGCCTGCGTACCGGCTTCAGGGCGGTGGCGGCATTGACGACCGGTGCGAAAGGCGTCGAGAGGCTGCCCATCAGATCGGTGTGGCTCAGTATCGCGTCACGCAGCGTCGGTTTTTGCGTGCTGTAGCGGGCGCGGGCGCGCTGGATGATATCGCCTATTTTCACGTCCGACGGACAGGCAACTTCGCAGCGTTTGCAGTTGATGCAGTATTTCAGCGCCTCGTCGTAGAGCGCGCCGTCCTTCAGGCGCAGACGCTCCCCGTCGGGACCGGCCTGTTTCGGGCCGGGATAACGCGGATCGACGCCGCTGACCGGGCAAACCGTGGTGCAGACCGTGCATTTGATACAGCTTTCAAATCGGGTGTCGTTCATTGTGCTCCCTCCCGGCGCTGGATAATCTGCTCCGCGACATACAGCGCGGTGACGGCGCAGACGCCGCCACCGCAGCCCTGCGCCACGGGATCGTACCCGCCCAGAACCGAGCCGATGGCGTAAAGATTTTCAACCGGATCTCCGCCCAGCTGCGGGCGCAGCTGGCTGTCGACGATCGCGCCGAACTGCTGCCAGGGCTGCGGGGTGAAGAAATCGCTCTGATACCAGTCCGCGCGGGAGGCGCTTTGCCGGACGTCCAGCCCGAGGATCGCCTCACGCACGCCATCCCGACTGCTCAGCAGACCGTTACTGAAGAAGCTGCCGCTTGCCAGCACCGTATAGCGTGCGCGAAGCGGGATGTCGCCGTGGTTGCGGGTCCAGATTTCGCTTACCGCGCCTTCTGCCAGGGTGATTTTTTTCACCTCGTCACCTGCCATCCAGACGCCACCCTGGGCGACAAACTGGCGCTGAAGCTGGGTATGCAGACGAATGCCGGGTACGGAAGGGGGAAGCGTCGGCAGTAAACCGAGCGTACAGGGCAGGCGCGCCGAGAGCCAGCGCCAGAGCCGGTTGTCCGTTAAGCCAAAACAGGCGGGCATAAACAGGGCGTCGCAGGTCTCGCTGAGTGGCCGAAGCGCCGCGTACAGCTGCGGCCAGTAGCGTTCATTATCCAGCAGGCGGGCAATGTTCACCGCCCGAAACTCGCTGGGGTTCTCGCGCAGTACGTCGAGTTCGGGGAGATCAATTTCCGCTGTATCCACCTGAATCCCTTGCTGTCTGAGAGACGCTGCGGCCAGATGTGGCTGGAAATCGAGAAAACCGCTGATCCCTACTACCCGCACATGCTCCGCAGCGATGGGGGCAACAGGCACCTCTTCCGGGCTAAGCCAGGCGGCACGCAGGGTGCCGAGCGGCGTGACGCGCTGATGATTTTGCTCGGCGTCACCCTGCATACGTGCGCCACAGGCAGTGAGCAGGTATTCAGTTTCACAGGCAAAGCGGGCCATATTCTCTGCGCCCGTCAGGCGGTAGGGATGTTCAGGCGGCAGGTCGGCGAAGGATAGCGCGCCCAGTAAATCCAGCGAGCCGGAGGAGAAGTGCAGGGCACTCTGCCCACGGGTCACAATGGCGCAGCGGAGACCCCGCTGCGTCAGTTTGAGGCCGCACAGCAGGCCCGCCAGCCCCCCGCCGACAATCACGGTATCAAATTTCATGGTTGTGCTCCTTCTCCAGACCGCAAAGCCCCTGATAGACCCAGCGGGTAAACTCGCTTTCGCGCAGGGCATCGCCCCAGGCGACGGGCTGAATGCCTTTCCAGCGCTCGTTTAAAAAATCGCTGAGCTGGGCAAGCGACTGGGTTGAGGAGGTGGCGTGAAAACGTTGCAGCAGCCCGGCGGCACGGCAGGCGCACAGCTCCCCCTGGCAGGTGCCCATCCCGACGCGCGTGCGGCGGCGTAAATCGAGCAGGGTGTTCACCGTCAGGTTTTCCACGGCATACTGCACCTCGCCTGCGGTCACGGCTTCACATTCACACACCAGGCTGCGGCTGAGTCGCCCATCACCGAGCCAGGTCGGGGTGCGGTCGCCGTGGCGGTAAATCGCCGAACCGCGAAGCGGGGCAGGGAGTGAAATGATTTTGTGCAGCGTTTTTTCTGTCGATTGCTGCGAGCCGGGCAGAGCCTGTTCCGCCGTGACGCACGGCGTGGTGTTGCCAAGCTTACGGCAGACGGCATCGGTGGCCCACTGGGCCATCAGCCGGTAGGTCATCAGCTTGCCGCCGGTAATGGTGATAAACCCGTCCATGCCGTCGCGTTCGGCGTGATCGAGCAGCACGATGCCGCGGCTGACGTTACGCCCGCTCGGATCGTTATCGCTGGCGACGAGGGGACGCACGCCCGCGTAGGCACGCAGAATACGCGTCTGCGCCATCACCGGGGCCAGCTTTTCCCCTTCGCGCAGCAGGATATCCACCTCTTCAGCGGTGACGCGGTTGTAATCAATTTCGCTGTAGTCCACATGCATTGAGGTCGTGCCGATTAACGAAATGGTGTCCCCCGGCACGAGGATATCGGCGTCCGACGGTTTACGGCAGCGGTTGATGACATGGTTATTGATGCGGTGGTCGAGGATCAGCAGCGAGCCTTTTGCCGGGAACATGCGCACCGACAGGTCCGCGTATTCCGCGATGCGCTGGCCCCAGATCCCCGCCGCATTGACCACGACGGCGGCATACAGCTCGCGGTGTTCGTTGTACTGCGCATCAAACACGCGCACGCCGCGCACCGTATTACCTTCACGAATAAGCCCGGTGACGTGATGCCCGGTCAGGATCCGGGCGCCATGTTCCCGCGCGTCGAGCATATTGGCGGCGGTCAGGCGGAAGGGATCTACGGTTCCATCCGGCACTTTCACCGCGCCCAGTAACGCCGGGTTTACCGAGGGTTCAAGACGGCGCGCCTGCGCAGGATCGATCGCCTCCGCCTGAATGCCTGCTGCGTTGCAGGCGGTGATAAAGGTTTCCTGAAAGGCGAGGTCATCTTCGGGAAGGGTGATAAACAGGCCGTGGGTGGGTTCAACGCAGTGGCGGGCAATGCGTCTGAGGATCTGGTTTTCAGCGATACACTCGCGCGCGGATTCCGCATCAGTAACCGCATAGCGCGCGCCGCTGTGCAGCAGGCCGTGATTACGCCCCGTCGCGCCGGTGGCGATATCGTGGCGCTCCAGAAGCGTGACGCTCAAACCCCGCAGGGCGCAGTCGCGTGCGATGCCGGCACCCGTCGCGCCACCGCCAATGATAATCACATCGCTGAAGCGTGGATCGTGAATTGTCATTGCCTTTCCTCTATGTTCGTTTTTTAGCATTTAGCCACATTGATCGTGTGGTTTGTTTGATTTCGAACATAAACGCGCGAAATTCGAAAGTGAAACGTGATTTCATGCGCTTTTTTGCGCATTCTGTCATATTTCTGTAACAATCTGTGCGTTGATTCACAGTAACATTCACCGTGATTTCTTAACATCGCCGCCTCTGTAGCCGGGCGCGACATGCCCGGTCATTTTTTGAAAGGCCACGGAGGCTGTTATGCTCAGTATCTTTAAACCTGCGCCACATCGGGCGCGACTGCCAGAGGCAGAGATCGATCCTCTCTACCGCCGTCTGCGTTGGCAAATCTTCCTTGGGATCTTCTTCGGATATGCGGCGTACTATCTGGTACGTAAAAACTTTGCGCTCGCCATGCCGTATCTGGTGGAGCAGGGCTTCTCTCGCGGCGATCTGGGATTCGCGCTGTCGGGGATCTCTATCGCGTACGGTTTTTC
This sequence comes from Enterobacter cloacae, assembly GCF_011078175.1. Taxonomy (GTDB): domain Bacteria; phylum Pseudomonadota; class Gammaproteobacteria; order Enterobacterales; family Enterobacteriaceae; genus Enterobacter; species Enterobacter cloacae_Q. The sequence goes on along the minus strand of NZ_JAALCJ010000005.1, from coordinate 118,874 downwards.
CAAGTTCATTATGGGGTCGGTATCGGATCGTTCGAATCCGCGCGTATTCTTGCCCGCCGGTCTGATCCTCGCGGCAGCGGTAATGCTGTTCATGGGCTTTGTGCCATGGGCGACCTCCAGCATTGCCATTATGTTCGTGCTGCTGTTCCTTTGTGGCTGGTTCCAGGGGATGGGATGGCCGCCATGCGGACGCACCATGGTCCACTGGTGGTCACAGAAAGAGCGTGGGGGAATTGTATCGGTCTGGAACTGCGCGCATAACGTCGGTGGCGGGCTGCCGCCGCTGCTGTTCCTGCTGGGCATGGCCTGGTTCAACGACTGGCATGCTGCGCTCTACATGCCAGCCTTTGGCGCCATTCTGGTGGCGATTATCGCCTTCGCACTGATGCGCGACACCCCGCAGTCCTGCGGCCTGCCGCCGATTGAAGAATATAAAAACGACTACCCGGATGATTACAGCGAAAAGCACGAAGAAGAGCTGACGGCAAAGCAGATATTCATGAAGTACGTGCTGCCAAACAAACTCCTGTGGTACATCGCGGTGGCGAACGTCTTCGTTTACCTGCTGCGCTACGGCATCCTCGACTGGTCGCCAACCTACCTGAAAGAAGTGAAGCACTTCGCGCTGGATAAATCCTCCTGGGCCTATTTCCTGTACGAATACGCGGGCATTCCCGGCACGCTGATCTGCGGCTGGATGTCGGACAAAGTGTTTAAAGGTAACCGTGGGGCGACGGGCGTGTTCTTTATGACCCTGGTGACCATCGCGACGGTCGTTTACTGGCTTAACCCGCCGGGCAACCCATCAGTAGACATGGCCTGTATGATCGTCATTGGCTTCCTGATTTATGGTCCGGTTATGCTGATTGGCCTGCATGCGCTGGAGCTGGCGCCGAAGAAAGCGGCTGGTACGGCGGCGGGCTTTACCGGTCTGTTTGGCTACCTTGGCGGTTCAGTGGCGGCAAGTGCCATCGTGGGCTATACCGTGGACTTCTTCGGCTGGGACGGCGGCTTTATGGTAATGATTGGCGGCAGCGTGCTGGCGGTTCTGCTGCTGGTTGTTGTGATGATTGGTGAAAAACGTCACCACGCCGACGTGCTGGCGCGTCGTCAATAAGGAGCATTGCGATGAAATTAACTCAGTTAGCGACAGGCCTGCTGCTGGCGGGCCTGATGACAGGCTCCGCGCTGGCGGCGGATAAAATCGTGATTGCCCACCGTGGTGCCAGCGGCTATCTGCCGGAGCATACGCTGCCGGCAAAAGCGATGGCCTATGCCCAGGGGGCGGATTATCTGGAGCAGGATCTGGTGATGACGAAGGATGACCGGCTGGTCGTCCTGCATGACCACTATCTTGATCGCGTAACGGACGTGGCGGAACGCTTCCCGGATCGCGCCCGTAAAGATGGCCGCTATTACGCCATCGACTTCACGCTGGCGGAGATCCGCTCGCTGAAGTTTACCGAGGGCTTCGAGATTGAAAACGGTAAGAAGGTGCAGGTCTACCCGGGACGTTTCCCGATGGGCAAATCTGACTTCCGTATTCACACCTTCGAAGAGGAGATCGAGTTTGTTCAGGGGCTGAACCACTCGACCGGGAAAAATATCGGTATTTATCCGGAAATAAAAGCGCCGTGGTTCCACCATCAGGAAGGGAAGGACATTGCCGCGAAGACGCTGGAGGTACTGAAAAAGTACGGCTACACCAGCAAGCAGGATAAGGTTTTCCTGCAATGTTTCGATGCGGCGGAGCTGAAGCGCATCAAAACCGAGCTGGAGCCGAAAATGGGGATGGATCTCAATCTGGTGCAGCTGATTGCGTATACCGACTGGAATGAAACCCAGGAAAAACAGCCGGACGGGAAGTGGGTGAACTACAGCTACGACTGGATGTTTAAGCCGGGCGCGATGAAGCAGATTGCACAGTACGCCGACGGCATAGGGCCGGATTACCACATGCTGGTTGCGGAGGGCTCAACGCCGGGCCACGTGAAGCTGACGGCGATGGTGAAAGAGGCGCATGACAGCAAGATGCAGGTACATCCGTATACCGTACGTGCAGACCAGCTGCCGGAGTATGCGACGGACGTGAATCAGCTTTACGACATGCTGTATAACCAGGCGGATGTGGACGGGTTGTTTACGGATTTCCCGGATAAAGCGGTCGAATTCATTCACCGGAAGTAGGTTTGGTAGGTCGGGTAAGGCGAAGCCGCCACCCGACAATCAGGCTCTGCGGCCTGATGCTCTCACCCTAACCCTCTCCCACGGGGAGAGGGAACAAGGGCACTTACATCTCGATCTCAATATCGCCTTTTGCCCGGCAGCAGCAGGGCAAAATTTCCCCTTCACTGATAAAGGCCAGCGGTTCGGTCAGCCAGTCCACCTGGCCTGCGACCAGACGGCAGCGGCAGGAGCCGCAATAGCCTTCACGACACTGGTACTCTACCTCAACCTGATGCGCTTCAAGCGCCACCAGCAGAGAAGGGTGCTCTTCCTGGCACAGCACCTCTGTACCAGAAAGGCTCAGCGTTACGCGGCTCATCAGAGCTGGAAATCGCTCAGATCGTCGGTGTTGACTTCAGAGTCAATTTGACCGACCAGATAAGAACTTACTTCCACTTCCTGCGGCGCAACCTGCACGTTGTCGGACACCAGCCAGGTGTTGATCCACGGGATTGGGTTAGAGCGCGTCTGGAACGGCAGATCGAGACCGACAGCCTGCATGCGGATGTTGGTGATGTACTCAACGTACTGGCACAGGATATCTTTGTTAAGACCAATCATGGAGCCGTCGCGGAACAGGTAGTCTGCCCACTCTTTCTCCTGCTGGGCGGCCTGCACGAACAGGTCGTAGCACTCCTGTTTGCACTCTTCAGCGATTTCCGCCATTTCCGGATCGTCCGTACCGCTGCGCAGCAGGTTCAGCATATGCTGAGTCCCGGTCAGGTGCAGGGCTTCATCACGGGCGATCAGGCGGATGATTTTAGCGTTGCCTTCCATCAATTTGCGCTCGGCAAAGGCGAAGGAGCAGGCGAAACTCACGTAGAAGCGGATTGCTTCCAGCGCGTTAACGCTCATCAGGCACAGGTACAGCTGCTTTTTCAGGGTCCGCAGGTTTACGGTAACGGTTTTGCCGTTCACGTTGTGTGTGCCTTCTCCCAGCAGATGCCAGTAGCTGGTCATCTCGATCAGCTCGTCGTAGTAGTGAGCAATGCCTTCGGCGCGCTTCTGAATCTGTTCGTTGGTAACGATATCGTCAAACACCACCGCCGGATCGTTGACGATGTTGCGGATGATGTGAGTGTATGAACGGGAGTGGATCGTCTCGGAGAACGCCCAGGTTTCTACCCAGGTTTCCAGCTCCGGGATCGAGATCAGCGGCAGCAGCGCCACGTTTGGACTACGACCCTGGATGGAGTCCAGCAGCGTCTGGTACTTCAGGTTGCTGAGGAAGATGTGCTTTTCGTGTTCCGGCAGCGCCTGGAAGTCGATACGGTCGCGGGAAACGTCAACTTCTTCCGGACGCCAGAAGAAGGAGAGTTGCTTTTCAATCAGCTTTTCGAAGATGTCATATTTTTGCTGATCGTAGCGTGCCACGTTGACCGGCTGGCCGAAGAACATCGGCTCTTTGAGCTGGTCGTTTTTCGTCTGTGAAAAGGTGGTATATGCCATTGCGGTGAGTCCTGTGGTGTTATTTCCCTTCACCCCGGCCCTCTCCCACAGGGAGAGGGGGAAAGAGTTCCCTCTCCCTGTGGGAGAGGGTTAGGGTGAGGGAATTTATTAGATCTTACATGCGCCGCTTTCGCAGCCATCGTCCTGAATTGACGGCGCCAGGTCGTCCTGGGCGTCTTCCGCACCATCACGGGTGTTGTGATAGTACAGCGTTTTCACGCCAAATTTGTAGGCGGTGAGCAGGTCTTTCAGCAGCTGCTGCATTGGAACCTTGCCTGACGGGAAGCGCGTCGGGTCGTAGTTGGTGTTGGCAGAGATCGACTGGTCGATAAACTTCTGCATGATACCCACCAGTTGCAGATAGCCGTCGTTGTTAGGCATTTCCCACAGCAGCTCGTAGTTGTCGCCCAGCGTCTCGTAATCCGGTACTACCTGACGCAGCACGCCGTCTTTCGACGCTTTGATGCTGACGTGGCCGCGCGGTGGCTCAATACCGTTGGTGGCGTTGGAGATCTGCGAAGAGGTCTCGGACGGCATCAGGGCAGAGAGCGTGGAGTTACGCAGACCGTGAGTTTTAATGGACTCGCGCAGGCCTTCCCAGTCGAGGTGCAGCGGCTCGCTGACGATCGCATCCAGGTCTTTTTTGTAGGTGTCGATCGGCAGAATACCTTTCGCGTAAGTGGTTTCGTTGAACCACGGGCACGCGCCTTGCTCTTTCGCCAGCTCGTTGGAGGCTTTCATCAGGTAGTACTGAATCGCTTCGAACGTCTGGTGCGTCAGGTTGTTGGCGCTGCCGTCGGAGTAACGCTTGCCGTTTTTCGCCAGCCAGTAGGCGAAGTTGATCACGCCGATACCCAGGGTACGACGGCCCATCGCACCACGTTTAGCGGCCGGGATTGGGTAATCCTGATAGTCCAGCAGGGCGTCGAGTGCACGAACCGCCAGCACCGCCAGCTCTTCCAGTTCGTCCAGGCTCTTAATCGCACCCAGGTTGAACGCAGAGAGCGTACACAGCGCGATTTCACCGTTTTCGTCGTTCACATCGTCCAGAGGTTTGGTCGGCAGGGCGATCTCCAGGCACAGGTTAGACTGGCGCACTGGCGCAACCACCGGGTCGAACGGGCTGTGGGTGTTGCAGTGGTCAACGTTCTGGATGTAGATACGGCCGGTAGAGGCACGTTCTTGCATCATCAGGGAGAACAGATCGACCGCTTTCACGCGCTGCTTGCGGATGCTGTCGTCTTTTTCATATTTGGTGTACAGACGCTCGAACTCGTCCTGATCGGCGAAGAACGCATCGTACAGACCCGGGACGTCGGACGGGCTGAACAGGGTGATGTCTTCACCTTTCAGCAGGCGGGTGTACATCAGCTTGTTGATTTGCACGCCATAGTCCATGTGACGCACGCGGTTGCCTTCCACGCCGCGGTTGTTCTTCAGAACCAGCAGACTTTCCACTTCCAGGTGCCACATTGGATAGAACAGGGTCGCAGCACCGCCGCGCACGCCGCCCTGAGAGCAGGATTTTACCGCCGTCTGGAAGTGCTTGTAGAACGGAATACAGCCAGTGTGGAACGCTTCACCCCCGCGGATCGGGCTGCCCAGCGCACGAATACGGCCGGCGTTGATACCGATACCGGCACGCTGGGAGACGTATTTCACGATGGCGCTGGAGGTCGCGTTGATGGAATCCAGGCTGTCGCCACATTCGATCAGTACGCAGGAGCTGAACTGACGGGTAGGGGTGCGCACGCCAGACATGATTGGCGTTGGCAGAGAAATTTTGAACGTGGATACCGCATCGTAGAAACGCTTCACGTAGTCGAGACGGGTATCACGCGGATAATTCGAGAACAGGCAAGCCGCCACCAGAATATAGAGGAACTGGGCGCTTTCGTAGATCTCACCGGTTACACGGTTCTGAACCAGGTATTTGCCTTCGAGCTGCTTCACCGCCGCGTAGGAGAAGTTCATGTCGCGCCAGTGATCGATAAACCCGTTCATCTGCTCGAACTCTTCTTCCGTATAGTCTTCCAGCAGATGCGTGTCGTATTTGCCCAGCTCGACCATTTTCACCACGTGATCGTAAAGCTTCGGCGGCTCAAACCGGCCGTAAGCTTTCTTACGCAGGTGGAAGATCGCCAGACGCGCAGCGAGGTACTGATAATCCGGTGCGTCGCGGGAGATGAGATCTGCCGCTGCTTTGATAATGGTTTCGTGGATATCAGACGTTTTGATGCCATCGTAGAACTGAATGTGAGAACGCAGTTCAACCTGGGAGATAGATACGTTATTCAGCCCTTCTGCTGCCCAGTCGAGAACTCGATGGATTTTGTCCAGATTGATACGCTCGGTGGTGCCGTCGCGCTTTGTCACCAGCAGACTCTGATTCATGTGGGTTTTTACCTGTCCGTGAAATAAAAAAATATCCCCCCGCTTATCCACAGCGCCGTCTTGTGACTAACTCTGTGGATAAATACTACATATAGGGGGTTTGCGATAAGAATAACGCTATATGGTGAGTATTCTAGTAAGGATTCTTTTCAGTACAAGGGTTGATTTTGACGTTAAATTGAGGTTGTGAAAGGGTAAAAAAGGCTAAGTCCTCGTGCCGTAAGGCCTGGAACAGATGTCAATAATTAAGAAAAAAAATTCAAAATTTGATCGAGTGCTGATTTCTTCAACGGGAGGTCAGAATTGCGCAACATGATGTCGCGCAATCATTAGAAGAATAACGGATGACGTTAGTCGTTTTTGGCGGTTGTATGCAACATATAGTTAACATCCACACCCGGAGCAAGTTTAAATTTATCGGTCAGCGGGTTGTAGTGCAGACCCGTCATGTGCTGCTCCTTAAGCCATGTCTGGTCAACCCAACCCAGCAGTTCGGCAGGCTTGATGAACTTCTTCACGTCGTGCGTCCCTTTCGGCACCATGCGCAGCACATATTCCGCGCCTACCACAGCCATCAGCCAGGCTTTGCCGTTGCGATTGATGGTCGAGAAGAAGACCTGTCCACCTGGTTTCACCAGTTTTGCACAGGCGCTGACGACCGACTGCGGATCGGGAACGTGCTCCAGCATTTCCATGCAGGTCACCACGTCATACTGGTGGGCGTGTTTTGCCGCGTGCTCTTCCACGGTTTCCTGGACGTAATCTACCTGCACGCCGGACTCCAGCGCATGAAGACGGGCAACCTGTAGAGGTTCAAAGCCCATGTCCAGACCGGTAACCGTCGCGCCTTCGCGCGCCATGCTTTCTGCCAGGATGCCGCCGCCGCAGCCAACATCGAGCACTTTCTTACCGAACAGACCGCCGGAACGCTCCGCGATATAGCCCAGACGCAGCGGGTTAATACGATGCAGAGGTTTGAACTCACCTTCGAGATCCCACCAGCGGGACGCCACCGCTTCAAATTTGGCGATCTCTTCGTGGTCAACGTTGTGAGCCACCGGGGATTTTTCGGCATTCATGGGCGCTTTTACTCCTTATTTAGCAAGACAAATGAGTATATCAGGCAATCCCTGTGAATAAAGCGTATAGGTTTACCTGTATCACCGCGGCTGTGTTATAATTTGCGACCTTTGAATCCGGGATACAGTAGAGGGATAGCGGTTAGATGAGCGACCTTGCGAGAGAAATTACACCGGTTAACATCGAGGAAGAGCTGAAAAGCTCCTATCTGGACTATGCGATGTCGGTCATTGTTGGCCGTGCGCTGCCGGACGTCCGCGATGGCCTGAAGCCGGTACACCGTCGCGTACTATACGCCATGAACGTATTGGGCAATGACTGGAATAAAGCCTACAAAAAATCTGCCCGTGTCGTTGGTGACGTAATCGGTAAATACCATCCCCATGGTGATTCCGCGGTGTACGACACCATTGTCCGTATGGCGCAGCCCTTCTCGCTGCGCTACATGCTGGTAGATGGTCAGGGTAACTTTGGTTCTATCGACGGCGACTCCGCCGCGGCAATGCGTTACACGGAAATCCGTCTGGCGAAGATTGCCCATGAGCTGATGGCTGACCTGGAAAAAGAGACGGTTGATTTCGTTGATAACTACGACGGCACGGAAAAAATTCCTGACGTTATGCCAACGAAGATCCCAAACCTGCTGGTGAACGGTTCGTCCGGTATCGCCGTGGGTATGGCAACCAACATTCCGCCGCACAATATCACGGAAGTGATCAACGGCTGCCTGGCCTACATCGACGATGAAGACATCAGCATTGAAGGGCTGATGGAACACATCCCTGGCCCGGACTTCCCGACGGCGGCAATCATCAATGGCCGTCGCGGTATTGAAGAAGCGTACCGTACCGGTCGCGGCAAGATTTACATCCGCGCCCGCGCCGAAGTGGAAGCGGACGCTAAAACCGGCCGTGAAACCATTATTGTTCACGAGATCCCGTATCAGGTGAACAAAGCGCGACTGATTGAAAAAATCGCCGAGCTGGTAAAAGAAAAACGTGTTGAAGGCATCAGCGCGCTGCGTGACGAGTCTGATAAAGACGGTATGCGCATCGTGATTGAAATCAAGCGCGACGCGGTGGGTGAGGTTGTGCTGAACAATCTGTACTCCCAGACTCAGCTTCAGGTCTCCTTCGGTATCAACATGGTTGCGCTGCACCATGGCCAGCCGAAGATCATGAACCTGAAAGAGATCCTGAGCGCGTTCGTGCGTCACCGCCGTGAAGTGGTGACTCGCCGTACCATCTTCGAACTGCGCAAAGCGCGCGACCGTGCCCATATCCTTGAAGCACTGGCCGTTGCGCTGGCCAACATCGACCCGATCATTGAACTGATCCGTCGTGCGCCGACGCCGGCAGAAGCGAAGGCGTCGCTGGTTGCGCGCCCGTGGGATCTCGGCAACGTGGCGGCGATGCTGGAGCGTGCGGGTGATGACGCGGCGCGTCCTGAGTGGCTGGAACCGGAATTCGGCGTGCGTGACGGTCAGTACTACCTGACTGAACAGCAGGCCCAGGCGATTCTGGATCTGCGTTTGCAGAAACTGACCGGCCTTGAGCATGAAAAACTGCTCGACGAGTATAAAGAGCTGCTGGAGCAGATTGCCGAGCTGCTGCATATCCTCGGTAGCGCAGAGCGCCTGATGGAAGTGATCCGTGAAGAGCTGGAGCTGGTTCGCGACCAGTTCGGCGACGAGCGCCGCACCGAAATCACGGCCAACAGCTCTGATATCAACATTGAAGATCTGATTAACCGCGAAGACGTGGTCGTGACGCTGTCTCACCAGGGTTACGTGAAGTATCAGCCGTTGACCGACTACGAAGCACAGCGTCGTGGCGGTAAAGGCAAATCTGCGGCACGTATTAAAGAAGAAGACTTCATTGACCGTCTGCTTGTGGCCAACACCCACGACACGATCCTCTGCTTCTCCAGCCGGGGCCGTCTGTACTGGATGAAAGTCTATCAGCTGCCGGAAGCGAGCCGTGGCGCGCGTGGTCGTCCTATCGTTAACCTGCTGCCGCTGGAAGCGAACGAACGTATCACCGCCATCCTGCCGGTACGCGAATACGAAGAGGGCGTGAACGTCTTTATGGCGACCGCGAGCGGTACCGTGAAGAAAACCGCGCTGACCGAGTTCAGCCGTCCACGTTCTGCCGGGATCATCGCGGTGAACCTGAACGAAGGCGACGAGCTGATCGGTGTGGATCTGACCTCCGGTTCTGATGAAGTCATGCTGTTCTCTGCCGCCGGTAAAGTGGTGCGCTTTAAAGAGAACGCCGTGCGCGCAATGGGTCGTACGGCGACCGGCGTGCGTGGCATCAAGCTGGCGGGTGAAGACACCGTGGTTTCCCTGATCGTTCCGCGCGGCGAAGGTGCAATCCTGACCGTCACCCAGAACGGTTATGGTAAACGTACGGCGGAAAGCGAATACCCGACCAAATCACGCGGTACGCAGGGCGTTATCTCCATCAAGGTCACCGAGCGCAACGGTTCCGTTGTGGGCGCGGTGCAGGTGGACGACGCGGACCAGATCATGATGATCACCGATGCCGGTACGCTGGTGCGTACCCGCGTGTCTGAGATCAGCGTGGTGGGGCGTAACACCCAGGGCGTGATCCTCATCCGTACTGCGGAAGATGAAAACGTCGTCGGTCTGCAACGCGTTGCTGAGCCGGTGGATGACGAAGAGCTCGACTCAATCGACGGCAGCGTCGCGGAAGGGGATGATGAAATCGCCCCGGAAACGGACACCGATGATGAAGCAGCGGATGACGCTGACGAGTAACGTCTCCTGACGCATAAAGGGCCGGTTTCCGGCCCTTTTGTTTTGCGCAAGCAGACAAGTGAACGTTGCGACAAGCCGCGTTTACCGCTACCTTAACCACATTCTTTTTTCCCCGATGGCGGAGCCTCGCCCCTTTGAAATACCTCGTCTCCTTTCGTACCACGTTAAAAGTCTCTCGCTATCTGTTTCGGGCGCTTGCGCTACTGCTATGGTTGCTGGTGGCACTGCTCTCGGTGTTTTACATCGTTAACGTGTTACACCAGAAAGAAGCGGAGATCCGCCAGGAGTTTAACTTAAGCTCGGATCAGGCCCAGCGCTATATTCAGCGCACGTCTGACGTGATGAAAGAGCTGAAGTATATAGCCGAGAATCGGCTGACGGCGGAGAACGGCATTCTTGCCATCCGTAGTCGGGATGAAAAAACTGAAGTACCTGATTTCGAACCGCTCTTTCCGGACTCCGATTGTTCAGCCATGAGCAAAGCCTGGCGTGGCTCGCTGGAGTCCCTGTCATGGTTTATGCGCTACTGGCGTGATAATTTCTCGGCCGCCTACGATCTGAACCGCGTCTACCTGATTGGCAACGAAAATCTCTGCATGGCGGATTTCGGCCTGCGGGATATGCCCGTCGAACGCGAAGACGCGCTGAAAAGCTTGCATGAACGCATAGTGAAATACCGCAGTGCGCCAAAGGAAGAGCGCGGAAACAATATCTTCTGGATAAGTCAGGGGCCGCGCATGGGCGTCGGCTATTTTTATGCCCTGACGCCGGTTTACCTCGGGAATCGCCTGCAAGCGCTGCTGGGGATTGAACAAACCATCCGAATGGAAAACTTCTTCACGCCGGGCAGCCTGCCGATGGGCGTGACCATTCTGGATGAAAACGGCCATCCGCTCATCTCCCTGACCGGGCCTGAAAACCGCCTGAAAGTGGAACCCAGCTGGTTGCAGGAGCGGTCATGGTTTGGCTATACCTCCGGGTTCCGTGAGCTGGTATTGAAGAAAAGTTTGCCGCCTTCGTCGCTGAGCATTGTCTACTCGCTGCCGGTGGACAAGGTGCTGGAGCGCATTCGCATCCTGATCCTTAACGCTATTTTGCTGAACATCGCGGTAGGCGTCGCGCTGTTTATGCTGGCGAGAATGTATGAGCGGCGGATCTTTATTCCGGCGGAAGCGGACGCTCAGCGTCTGGAGGAGCACGAGCAGTTTAACCGTAAGATTGTCGCCTCGGCGCCGGTGGGGATCTGTATCCTGCGTACCCAGGACGGGACGAATATCCTCAGTAACGAGCTTGCCCATAACTACCTGAACATGCTCACGCATGAAGACCGCCAGCGGTTAACGCAGATCATCTGTGGGCAACAGGTCAACTTTGTAGATGTGCTGACCAGCACCCACACCAACCTGCAAATCAGCTTCGTCCATTCGCGCTACCGCAATGAAAACGTGGCGATTTGCGTGCTGGTGGACGTCTCTGCGCGCGTGAAAATGGAAGAGTCGTTGCAGGATATGGCGCAGGCGGCGGAGCAGGCCAGTCAGTCGAAATCGATGTTCCTCGCGACCGTCAGCCATGAGCTGCGTACGCCGCTGTACGGTATTATCGGTAATCTCGATCTGCTCCAGACCAAAGAGCTGCCGAAAGGGGTCGATCGGTTGGTGACGGCCATGAATAACTCCTCCAGCCTGCTGCTGAAAATCATCAGCGATATTCTCGACTTCTCTAAAATTGAATCCGAGCAGTTGAAAATAGAACCGCGCGAGTTCTCACCGCGCGAGGTGATGAACCATATCTGCGCTAACTACCTGCCGCTGGTGGTGCGTAAACAGCTTGGGCTGTACTGCTTTATCGAGCCGGATGTGCCGCTGACGCTGCATGGCGATCCGATGCGTCTGCAACAGGTCATCTCAAACCTACTGAGCAACGCAATCAAATTCACCGATATCGGCTGTATTGTGCTGCACGTCTGTCGTGCAGGGGAGTACCTGACCATTCGTGTGCGCGACACGGGGGTTGGCATTCCGGCGAAAGAGGTCGTTCGCCTGTTCGATCCGTTCTTCCAGGTGGGAACCGGCGTCCAGCGTAATTTCCAGGGGACCGGGCTAGGTCTGGCGATTTGCGAGAAGCTTATCAGCATGATGGACGGGGATATCTCCGTCGATACTGAGCCAGGCATGGGCAGCCAGTTCACCATTCGTATTCCGCTCTATTCGGCGCACTATCCGGCGAAAACCACGGTCGACGGGCTGAGAGATAAGCACTGCTGGCTTGCGGTGCACAACGCCTCATTACATGATTTCCTGACCTCAATGCTGACCAGCAGCGGTGTGCGGGTCTCGCGCTATGAAGGCCAGACGCCGGATGCGGATGACATGCTGATCGCCGACGTTGAGCCGGAACAGGCATGGGCTGGGCGCGGCGTGGTGGTGTTCTGCCGCCGTCATATCGGTATTTCGATTGAGCGTACGCCTGGGGTATGGGTACACAGCGTGGCAACACCGCACGAGCTATTGGGCTTGCTGGCGCGTATTTACAGCGTGCAGCTTGAGGAAAGCGATGGCGCGACCGTGCTGGCTTCACCTGATGAGCTGACGTCGGTGAACGACGATATGATGATTCTGGTCGTCGACGATCATCCGATTAACCGTCGTCTGCTCGCAGACCAGCTTGGCTCTCTGGGCTATCAGTGTAAAACGGCCAATGATGGCGTGGATGCCCTGAATGTCTTAAGTAAGAATCATATTGATATTGTGCTCAGCGATGTGAACATGCCTAACATGGACGGCTACCGGCTGACGCAGCGTATTCGACAGCTGGGGCTGACGCTACCAGTCGTGGGGGTGACAGCCAACGCGCTGGCGGAGGAGAAGCAGCGCTGTCTGGAGTCGGGAATGGACAGTTGCCTGTCGAAACCGGTCACGCTGGATGTACTGAAACAGACGCTGTCCGTGTATGCGGAGCGGGTACGAAAAGCGAGACAATAAAAAAGGCCCGAAAGGGCCTTTTTTATTTGCCCGGCGGCGCTGCGCTTGCGCGGGCCTACGGGGCCTGTACGACGGGTAAGCGCGAGCGCCACCCGGCGTAGGCAGCGAAGATCAATCCTTATCCGTAGCGCTCAGCGTCACGGAAGAGAGATAGTTCAGCAGGGCGATATCGTTATCCACACCCAGCTTCATCATCGCGGATTTTTTCTGGCTACTGATGGTTTTAATGCTGCGGTTCAGCTTCTTGGCGATTTCAGTCACCAGGAAACCTTCAGCGAACAAACGCAGAACTTCACTCTCTTTTGGCGAAAGACGCTTGTCGCCATAGCCACCTGCACTGATTTTTTCGAGCAGGCGTGAGACGCTCTCAGGCGTAAATTTCTTCCCTTTCTGTAGTGCCGCCAGCGCTTTTGGCAGGTCGGTAGGTGCGCCTTGTTTCAGCACAATCCCTTCAATATCGAGATCCAGAACGGCACTCAGGATCGCCGGGTTATTGTTCATGGTCAGAACAATAATCGAAATGTCCGGGAAGTGGCGTTTAATGTATTTGATGAGCGTGATCCCATCACCGTATTTATCTCCAGGCATGGAGAGATCGGTAATCAGCACGTGCGCATCAAGTTTAGGGAGGTTGTTAATGAGGGCTGTGGAATCTTCAAATTCACCGACTACATTCACCCACTCGATCTGTTCAAGTGATTTGCGAATACCGAACAGTACAATCGGATGGTCATCGGCAATAATTACGTTCATATTGTTCATGTATAAGGCTACCTTGCTACAGCAAGCTCTTGACGTAAGCGTCAATGTCGCTGATGTATTTTTCAATGCCAGAGGCATCTTTCTCACGAATTAGATGTTCCAGCGTTTCACATAACTGCTTGCCGGGAACCAGATTAAGCATGGCAAACACCCCTTTAAGCCGGTGTGCTGTCTGTGCCAGCGCTGCAAAATCCTGCGCAGCGGACTCAGTATACAACCGCTTAACATCATCTGGTACTGTATCAACGAAGAGCGAATAATATCCGCTGGCATGGAGTTCGGCATTTTCATCGCCGCCTAACGGTGACTCCAGAATCTCTTCCTGCGCCAGATTCTCTTCGATCAGTTGTAATACAGCTTCCTGCATTGCATTGCTCATATTAAAGTTGACGCGCAACTGCCCAGGGCCGATTTTCCGCACGCCTGGCTCATCATCGCTTAAAAGCAAGCCTGAGGCAGTAAGATTAGACGGATTATCAGTTAAAAATAGATCAAATTCTTGACTCGCGAGCCTTTCGTCCGGGGTAATGCAGGACGCCCCCCAGTTTTCTAACTGACGAACGACAATATTACGGATCTCACTTGAGGTCACATCCACCATCACCACCACATCATCCAGCAGACGCTCTTCATCTTCTTCCTGCGGATTCGCCGCCATTTTAACGTGCAAGGAGTAGCGAGTGCCGAGGGACTCGCGGGCCTTAATGTTCAGATGGCCACCCAACTTACGCGCCAGCTGATCGCAGAGCCAGAAGGTGAGGGCATTGGCCTTACCGTAGTGGTCGCGCTGGGTATCGTTCAGGAACGGGAAGTGCAGATTATCAATTTCGCTCACGGTGACACCTTCGCCCGTATCCAGAATACGGAACGTCAGGCGATCGTCGGTGGATTCATCGGTGCTGACTTCAAGGGTGATCTTGCCGATCTGCGTCGTGGTGACGGCATACTGAATCAGCATCACCAGGATGCGACGCAGGGCATCGCGATCGCCGTGACGTTCGTCGTTGGCCGGTAAATGGTTGTTGATCAGCAGCTGGAGCCCTTTGCGCTTGATCACCGGCAGCACTTCCGGCACCACTTCATCAATCAAATCCTGGATAGAGAAGAGCGTAGGGGTGCCCTTCCAGATGTCATTCTCCAGCATGTTCGCAAGCTGGATTTCATCTACCAGACGAACCAGGGAGTCGGCCTGGCTGCTCAGCTGTCGGCTTTCCGGCGTGCTCAAATCAGCAATCTGCGTGGCGAGTGACTTCAACGGTTGTTTGAAGGCATCGCCGATATTTTGCATAAACGCGGCGCGGCCATGCTGGTTTTTCTCGTACAGCCTTTGCGCCTGCTTGAGCTTTTTATTCACCAGCACTTCGCGGTCCTGATCGCGGATGATGAAGATTTGCGTGCGCGAGGCGACCTGACTGCGGAACTGACGGATCTCATACAGTTCATTATTTATGGTGGCCTGAATGACGCCCTGGTGCTGGTCAGCCATGGCCGTAATATTTTGCAGGTTAAGGTGCGGCAGAAGGTGGTCGGCAATTTTATTGCTCATGACCGTGCGGTTTGCCTCCTGATCGTGAACGAGCACCCCCAGCGGCAGCACGGAAATAATCTCTTCGTTTAAGGCACGCAGGACGCGCAACTCGTTGCTGGTCCCGGCTGATACCGATGTCGAGTCGATCTGGCGGCCCGACTGGAAACGAAAAGTGCTGTAACCGAACAGCGCCAGTGCCAGCAGGCCGATATTCAGCAGCAGCGGCAGCAGAATGTTTTGCAGGGTATCAAGCATCAGGGTGCCAAAAGGTACCTGCCACACCAAACGCATGCCGGTTGAATTGAGCGATGAGGCAATTTCAATCTTTGAGCCATTAAAGGAGATGGCTACGCTGTCTGCGCCTTCCTTGTCCGGCGGTGTGCGCATGTTTTGGGTGCTGTTGTCTGGCTCCAGACGGAAACTGTCCAGCGGCATATCCGGAGGAATGAGATCGTTAATCGGCAGGTCGAAGGCAACCACGGTCGCCAGATGGCCCGGCTGGTTAAAGGTGGTTCGCAGCGTAAAGTAGTGGCCATTCTGCCAGGCAAGGCGGCGTAATGACGAGAAACTTTCGCGCTCATCCAGCGCGTTGGCCTGTTGCAACATTTCTGCCCGACGGGAATCCACAATACTGCCAACGGTGGTCTCCTTAAAGCCGGACGAGAGATCTTTAAGCGGCAGGGTCGAGATCAGGATCATGCTGTTATCCTGACCGTTCAGGTAATACATAGACCACGGTACGGTCTCGGCGCCCCACAGGGTGTCCAGATAGGATGAGATCCGCTGCGTCATCTCAAGCGTTGCGCTGTCGTGCGAGCCGAAAATCAAGGCTTCAGTCTTGCGCTGCGGTTTTTCAAGGTAATACACATCCTGCTTAAGGCGTGTTTCCTGCAATCCTTCGCCTGACGAAGTGGCAGGCGCGGCAGCAATATTGTCGTAGATTTGCCAGGTCGCATAGCGCCACGTATCAATGCGCTTGTGCACCGCATGGGTGATATCGACGATTTGATAACTTTTATCTTTCAGCCAGGTATTAACGGCGCTCTGAACCATCACCCCCATTGTGACTAACAGCACAACGATCAACAGAAGAAAGAAACGGGTGATGCTGCCCGGTAGAAGGGAGAATTTGCTCGGGGCGGAAGTTTCAGTCTGACTCATTGATATGTTTAACCCGTAATGGCCGCGCGGTAATGGGATAGGGCAGTATAAAGGGTAATAACTGAATTTCCAGCGTCGTTATCGGTATGGCCTTGACTTTTTCTCCGTGCAACAGGCTTCAACGTCGCCTGGTAAAAGGTGTACAAAACCCCGTGAAATGTATAAATATGCTGCCGTATCAGTCGGGAAATAGCACGAATAAACAAGAAATTAAATTCAACAGTGAGAAGGGAATTCAATGACAGCCGGAAGCCGGATTTAGTTAATAGTCGTTATCATTACTGAGGGGTAGCATATTAAATGTCGATTGACGTAAAGAAAGGTAAAAAAAAACCGAATGCGAAGCATCCGGTTCAATTAGGGATAAACAGACATTCAAAACTGAATGACGGTAATAAATAAAGTTAATGATGATAGCGAGGATTATTTTAGTGATGTTGAAGAGAATTTTTTTGTCATTCAGTGCTGTACCGTTCTTCCATTCAATATATTGAATTTGCTGGAATATATTTTTGTTTTGATTATCTGTGCTATATTTTTGAACTATTAATGCTCTGTAAAAGTTCCTTGAAATTTACAAATTGAAACATGTTGATGGTAAAGTGAAACATCTTCAAAGTTTTCGTATCATATTCCTGTTGGATTATTCTGCATTTTTGAGGAGAATGAACTTGCCGACTGGTTAAGAGGGTTGACCAGTAAGCAGTGGTAAATAATAAGGCATATAACAGAGGGTTAATAAAATGAAAGTTAAAGTACTGTCCCTCCTGGTACCAGCTCTGCTGGTGGCAGGCGCAGCAAATGCGGCTGAAATTTATAACAAAGACGGCAACAAATTAGATCTGTACGGTAAAGTGGATGGTCTGCACTATTTCTCTGATGACGACAGTGCAGACGGCGACCAGACATACATGCGTCTGGGCTTCAAAGGCGAAACTCAGGTTAACGATCAGCTGACCGGTTACGGTCAGTGGGAATACCAGATTCAGGGTAACTCGGGCGAGAACGAAAACAACTCATGGACGCGTGTCGCGTTCGCAGGTCTGAAATTCGCTGATGCGGGTTCATTCGACTACGGCCGTAACTACGGTGTTGTTTACGATGTGACGTCCTGGACTGACGTTCTGCCAGAATTCGGCGGCGATACCTACGGTTCTGACAACTTCATGCAGCAGCGCGGTAACGGCTTCGCGACCTACCGTAACCAGGACTTCTTCGGTCTGGTTGATGGTCTGAACTTCGCGTTGCAGTACCAGGGTAAAAACGGCAGCCCAAGCGGCGAAGGCCAGACCAATAACGGTCGTGACGCGCTGCGTCAGAACGGTGATGGCTACGGCGGCTCTCTGACCTACGATCTGGGCGAAGGCTTCGCTATCGGTACGGCCGTCACCAGCTCTAAACGTACTGCTGACCAGAACGCTGCGCGCTACTACGGTGAAGGCGATCGCGCAGAGACCTACACCGGTGGTCTGAAATACGACGCGAACAACATCTACCTGGCTGCACAGTATACTCAGACTTACAACGCGACCCGTGCGGGCGACCTGGGCTGGGCTAACAAAGCGCAGAACTTCGAAGTGGTTGCTCAGTATCAGTTCGACTTCGGTCTGCGTCCATCCGTGGCGTACCTGCAATCTAAAGGTAAGGACCTGGAAAACGGCTACGGCGACCAGGATCTGCTGAAATATGTTGATGTTGGCGCGACTTACTACTTCAACAAAAACATGTCTACCTACGTTGATTACAAAATCAACCTGGTTGATGAAAACGACTTCACTCGCGCAGCAGGTATCGGTACTGACGATATCGTCGCGCTGGGTCTGGTTTACCAGTTCTAATAGCTCATACAGCGACAAAGGGGCCAACAGGCCCCTTTTTTCATGCTTTTTTAGGGTCTTACAACTACGCTGTTTTAGTGTACTCTTGCCGCCCTGGCATGAGGATAATAACCAATGGATATGACTTTTTTACGCGCCAGCGTTCTGGCGACTTTTTTACTCCTGACCGCGTGTGACTCTTCCACACAGCCCGCAAAAATCGAGGCGCCAGCCGCGACGGTGCTGGAAGGGAAAACCATGGGGACCTTCTGGCGCGTCAGCGTGATGGATATTGATCAAGCCCGCGCTGAAGAACTACGCGGTAAAATTCAGGCGCAGCTGGATGCCGACGATCAGCTACTCTCAACCTATAAAAATGATTCAGCGCTGATGCGTTTCAATCGCTCCAGCAGCACCTCGCTGTGGCCGGTGAGCGAAGCGATGGCCGATATCGTCACGGAATCCATGCGCGTGGGCTACAAAACCAACGGCGCAATGGATGTGACCGTGGGGCCGCTGGTGAACCTGTGGGGATTTGGCCCCAACAAACAGCCGCTGACCACACCCGATCAAGCCGCCATCGACGACGCCCGCGCGCGTACAGGGTTACAGCATCTGGCGGTGATCTCCCAGTACGGTCAGCAATACCTGCAAAAAGATATTCCCGACCTGTTTGTCGATCTCTCCACGGTAGGCGAGGGGTATGCTGCGGATCATCTCGCGGCCCTGATGGCGCAGGAAGGCATTCCCCGTTATCTGGTTTCCGTCGGGGGCGCGCTCGTCAGCCGGGGCATGAACGCCAGCGGCAGGCCGTGGCGAGTGGCTATCCAAAAACCAACCGATCAGCAGAACGCGGTGCAGGCGATTGTCGACATCAACGGGCACGGGATCAGCACCTCCGGAAGCTACCGTAACTATTACGAGCTGGACGGCAAACGTATCTCGCACGTGATTGATCCGCAAACCGGACGCCCGATTACCCACAACCTGGTGTCCGTGACGGTGATAGCGCCAACCGCGCTGGAAGCGGACGCATGGGATACCGGGTTAATGGTGCTCGGCACGGAGAAAGCTAAAGAGGTGGTGCGTCAGGAAGGGCTTGCCGTCTATATGATCACCAAAGAGGCTGACGGGTTTAAAACCTGGAGTTCGCCGCAGTTCAACAGCTTTCTGGTGAGCGAAAAAAATTAAAAAGCAAGGTTGCGGGTTTTTGTTCGGTGGCGTTCAGGCAAGCTGAGCGTATGCTTGTAAGAGGAGCCGATGATGAAAAACACAACCTATCTTACCGATGAGGATCGCTGGCAGGCTGTTCTGGCCCGCGATCCGCGTGCGGATAACCAGTTTGTTTTTGCCGTGCAGACGACCGGCATTTTTTGTCGTCCGTCCTGCCGCGCCCGCCATGCGCTGCGTAAAAATGTCTGCTTTTATCCTGATGCTCACCATGCCGCGCAGGCGGGCTTCCGCCCCTGTAAGCGCTGTATGCCGGACCAGGGCGACCCTATGGCGCAGAAAAAGGCCAACATTGCGCTGGCCTGCCGACTGCTTGAACAGGATGCCGCGCTGACCCTTGAGGCACTGGCGCAGCAGGTTGCCATGAGTCCGTTCCATTTTCACCGTCTGTTTAAATCCGTCACCGGCATGACGCCGAAAGCCTGGCAGCAGGCCGCGCGCGAACAACGCCTGCGCAGCCTGCTTGCACAGGGCGGTAAAATCACCGATGCCGTGCTGGCCGCTGGCTTCCCGGACGGCAGCAGCTACTACCGTAAAGCCGACGGCGCGCTGGGCATGACGGCGAAACAGTACCGCAACGGAGAGGCTGCGGTCCGCTATGCTATCAGCGACTGCTCACTGGGCCGCTGTCTGGTGGCGGAGAGCGAGCGCGGGATCTGCGCGATCCTGCTGGGAGATGATGACACCACGCTGATGGCTGAGCTGATGTCACTGTTTCCGCTTGCCGTCTGTGAACCGATAGAAGGCGCATTTGCCGGGCGTGTTCGTCAGGTGATTGCCTCCGTCGACAGCCGTGCGACGCCGCTGATGCTGCCGCTGGATATCCGTGGTACCGCCTTCCAGCAGCAGGTCTGGCAGGCGCTGCGGGCTATTCCCTGCGGTGAAACGGCGAGCTATCAGCAGGTGGCGAAGGCCATTGGTAAACCCAATGCCGTACGTGCCGTGGCGGGAGCCTGCGGAGCCAATAAGCTTGCGATAATCATCCCCTGTCATCGCGTGGTGCGAAACGACGGCGGGCTGTCGGGTTATCGATGGGGTACCGCGCGCAAGGTGCTATTGTTGAAACGTGAGGCGAATAACCCGGAGGGATAATGCTCGATCTCTTTGCAGATGCTGAACCCTGGCAGGAGCCGCTCGCGCCGGGGGCGACGATCCTCAGACGCTTCGCGCTTTCCCGCGCGGCGGCGCTTTTCGACGGTATTGATGCCGTCACCGCCCGTTCGCCGTTTCGCCATATGGTGACGCCGGGCGGGTATACCATGTCCGTGGCGATGACCAACTGCGGCGAACTGGGATGGGCCACAAATGAGCGGGGCTATGTTTATGCCCCGAACGATCCGCTGACGGATCGGCCGTGGCCGCCAATGCCTGAGGCGTTTCAGGCGCTGTGTCATGATGCCGCCGTGGCGGCCGGCTATCCTGATTTTCGACCCGATGCCTGTCTTATTAACCGCTATGCCGTTGGGGCAAAGCTTTCCCTGCATCAGGATAAGGACGAGCCGGATCTGCGTGCGCCGATTGTCTCGGTATCCCTTGGGTTGCCCGCTGTCTTTCAGTTTGGCGGCCTGCGGCGCAACGACCCGCTCAAACGGCTGATGCTGGAGCATGGTGATGTGGTGGTCTGGGGCGGTGAATCACGGCTCTTTTACCACGGTATTCAGCCGCTTAAACCTGGCGATCACCCGGTGGCGGGCGCGTTTCGCTACAACCTCACGTTCCGACAGGCAGCGTACAGAGAATAAAAATAAGAATTATTCTTGATGTGTGTGAAAGGCAGTTTACACTGCTGGCTGATTTTTCTTGTCCGGATTGCTCTGCATGCAACTACTTCTTCTTGTCTGGCGGCAGTATCGCTGGCCTTTTATCGCGGTGATGGCGTTAAGCCTCGCCAGCGCGGCGCTGGGAATCGGTCTGATTGCCTTCATTAACGTGCGTTTGATCGAAATGGTCGACACGTCACTTTCCGTCCTGCCGGAGTTTTTGGGTTTACTGCTGCTGCTGATGGCGGTCACGCTCGGGTCACAGCTGGCGCTGACCGCACTCGGCCACCATTTCGTTTTCCGTCTGCGCAGTGAGTTCATCAAACGTATTCTTGATACGCAGGTGGAACGCATCGAGCAGCTGGGAAGTGCCTCTCTGCTGGCGGGGCTGACCAGCGATGTGCGCGCCATTACCATCGCCTTTGTGCGCCTGCCGGAGCTGGTGCAGGGGATCATCCTGACCTTTGGCTCGGCAGCCTATCTCGCCTGGCTCTCCAGCAAAATGCTGGCGGTAACGGCGCTGTGGATTGTTATTACCATCTGGGGCGGGTTCCTGCTGGTATCACGCGTCTATAAGCACATGGCGGTGCTGCGCGAAACGGAAGACAAGCTCTATAACGATTATCAGACGGTGCTGGAAGGGCGCAAAGAGCTGACGCTGAACCGCGAGCGCGCCGAGCATATCTTCAACCATCTCTATATCCCGGATGCGCACGAATATCGTCATCACATTATCCGCGCCGATACGTTCCACCTGAGCGCCGTGAACTGGTCCAACATTATGATGCTGGGCGCCATTGGCCTGGTGTTCTGGATGGCCAACAGCCTGGGATGGGCGGATACCAACGTGGCGGCAACCTACTCCCTGACGCTGCTGTTTTTACGCACGCCGCTGCTGTCGGCCGTTGGCGCACTGCCGACGCTGCTGAGCGCTCAGGTGGCCTTCAACAAGCTGAAGAAATTTGACCTTGCGCCGTTTAAGGCGGAGTTCCCGCGCCCGCAGGCCTTCCCGAACTGGCAAACGCTGGAGCTGCGTAACGTTACCTTCCGCTATCAGGATAACGCCTTCTCCGTAGGGCCGATAAACCTGACCATTCACCGCGGCGAACTGCTGTTCCTGATCGGCGGCAACGGCAGCGGCAAATCCACGCTGGCGATGCTGCTGACGGGCCTCTACCAGCCGCAGTCTGGCGAAATCCTGCTGGACGGCAAGGCGCTGAGCGCGGAGAAACCGGAAGATTACCGCAAGCTCTTCTCGGCGGTATTTACCGACGTCTGGCTGTTTGACCGGCTGCTGGGGCCGGAAGGGCAGCAGGCGGATCCGGCACTGGTGCAGAAGTGGCTTGTGCACCTGCAAATGTCGCACAAGCTTGAGCTACAGGATGGCAAAATCCTGAATCTTAAACTGTCGAAAGGGCAGAAGAAACGCGTGGCGCTGCTGCTGGCGCTGGCCGAGGAGCGTGACATCATCCTGCTGGATGAATGGGCCGCCGATCAGGACCCGCACTTCCGCCGTGAGTTTTATCAGGTACTGCTGCCGCTGATGCAGGCGATGGGAAAAACCATTTTTGCCATCAGCCATGACGATCACTACTTCATTCACGCCGATCGTCTGCTGGAGATGCGTGACGGCAAGCTGAGCGAGCTGACCGGCGATGAGCGCGATGCAGCGTCACGGGACGCGGTGGCGCGTACGGCCTGATTGCAATTGTGCCGGGGGCGCCCGGCACAGCAATTTTCAGATATGCCGTTTTTTTCTCCATCCCGACCCGCCGTTTATTCTTATTTACATATCCCCGCGCTATGCTTAACGCCAACTCATTTAATGGATTTATGATTGATGTCGGTATTAAAGAAAAACAGCGCCAGGCAGCGTGACCAGGAGCGCGCGCGGCTTATCTGGCTCCTGACGACGGATAAAGCGGTTACGTCAACGTTATTGGGTAAGCTGACCCTGGCTGAGCAATATGATGTCGGCACGCTGGCCGACGATATTGCTGAGGTAGGTGCGCTGGTTGCACATCTACCGCCTCCGGATCTGGCGGATACTCTGGAGGCACTGCCTTCGGAGGAGCGCCACGCACTGTGGCGGCTGGTGCAGGATCACGAGCGCGGTCAGGTATTGCTTGAAGCCTCGGAAAACGTCTGGGATGACCTTATCGATGAGATGAGCGATCGGGATATCCTCGACGCCCTGCAAACGCTGGATATCGATGAGCAGATTTACCTCGTTCAGCATCTTCCGCGCAACCTGACCGGACGCCTGCTGGCTTCCCTGCCTGCCGAAGAGCGGGCACGCGTGCGTCAGGTGATGCACTACGAGAAGAATAGCGTCGGCGCGATCATGGAATTTGGCGTCATCACCGTCCGACCGGACGTCACTCTGGGTACGGTGCAGCGCTATCTTCGTCGTCTGGGCAGTATGCCGGACAACACCGACAAACTGTTCGTCACCTCGCGGGATAAAACCCTGCTCGGGGAGCTGGAGCTGAAAACGATCCTGCTGAACAGCACCCAGCAGCGGGTGAGTGAGGTTATGGAAACCGAACCGATGGTCTTCTCGCCGGAAGACGATGCCGAAAAAGCGGCACGTACCTTCGAACGTGATGATCTGGTGAGCGCGGCGGTGGTGGATTCGGTGGGCAAGCTGATGGGGCGTCTGACCATCGATGAGATTGTTGACGTGGTCTATGAAGAGACCGATAACGACCTGCGTGCCCTGGGGGGGATCAGTGCCGAAGATGACGTTCACGCTTCCGTTGGCAAAGCGGTCAAAACGCGCTGGGCGTGGCTCGCCATCAATCTCTGCACCGCGTTCGTGGCGTCCCGCGTCATCGACGGCTTCGAACATACCATTTCCCAGCTGGTGGCCCTGGCGTCGCTGATGCCTATTGTCGCGGGGATCGGCGGGAACACCGGTAACCAGACTATCACCATGATCGTTCGCGCCCTGGCGCTGGAAAACATTCAGCCGGGTAATTTTTCGTGGCTGATTTTCAGGGAGATGGGCGTCGCGCTGATTAACGGCCTCGTCTGGGGCGGCATCATGGGCGGCGTCACCTGGTGGTTGTACGACGATATGGCACTGGGCGGGGTCATGATGCTGGCGATGGTGCTGAACCTGCTGGTGGCGGCGATGATGGGCGTGATTATCCCATTGACGATGACCCGGTTGGGGCGCGACCCCGCAGTGGGGTCGAGCGTAATGATCACCGCCATTACCGATACCGGTGGCTTCTTTATTTTTCTTGGGCTGGCGACGATTTTTCTGCTGTAGCCAGCGCCTTTTGCTTAAGACGGGCAGGGAGAATAAACATCATCACGATCCCGCCCAGCACGCCTATCGCCAGGTTACCGGTTGAAACCGTTGCCACCACCGTCACCAGCATCACGACGGTTTCAGCCACCGGCGCGTTTTTCAGCGTTTCGGGCTGAACGCTATGCCAGCTAAAGGTTTTGATGGCCACAATTGCCATAATACCCGCCAGTACCGCCATCGGGATTTTGGCCATCACCTCGCTGAGTGCCGTGACCAGCACCAGCAGCACAATGCCCGCCACGAGGGTGGAGATACGGCTTCTGCCTTTCCCCATCTCCACGTTAACGATGGTCTGTCCAATCATCGCGCAGCCCGCAATGCCCCCATAGAACCCGGCCATGATATTCCCCACGCCCAGCCCGATGCTCTCGCGACGCTTACTGGAGGGGGTAACGGTCAGTTCGTCTACCAGCTTTGCCGTCAACAACGATTCCAGCAGGCCAACAAACGCGATACTCAGTGCGCACGGCCAGATGATACTCAGGGTTTCGAGATTGAGCGGCACCAGCAGCTGCGTAAATCCAGGCAAACCGCCGCTCATGGAGCCTTCATCCCCTACCGTCGGCAGGATTTGCCCGCTGGTGACGGTGAACAGCGTCAGCAGCACAATGGCAATCAGCGGGGAGGGCACGCTTTTGATATAGCGTGGCACCCACAGCACAATCAGCAGCGTCAGTACAAACAGGCCCACAATCAGCGGGCTTCGGCTCCAGAAATGGGGCACCTGGGCAAAGAAAATCAAAATGCCGAGAGCGTTAACAAACCCGGTCATCACCGACTGAGGGATAAAACGCATCAGCCGTGCCATACCCAGCGCGCCGAACAGGATCTGAATCACGCCGGCCATCACCACCGCGGGCAGAATGTACTGCACGCCGTGCTGATGAACCATCGGGCCGATAACCAGCGCGACGGAACCTGCCGCCGCCGTTACCATCGCCGGACGACCGCCGAGCAGGGAAAGGGCAAAACAGAGCACCACCGAGGCGATAAGACTCACTTTTGGATCTACGCCCGCGACCACGGAGAAAGAAATGACTTCCGGGATCAGCGCCAGCGCGGTAATCACGCCGGCCAGCGTTTCGCGTATAAGACGTTGAGGCGAACGTAAAACGGTGGAGACATGGCCTTCAAGGGGTACAGACGAGTGGGGTAATGACATAACAATTCGCTAGTAGGGGCAAGCTTCCGTGCGCGCGATCACAAAGTGCAGCATCATAGCCCGGAAAATCGCCGGTTGCCAGCCTGTATCCCAAAACCCTACAAACAATCCATCATTAAATTTCACAATTACAATAATTTCTTAACCTTTAAACAATATTTAAAAATTGTTACCGTGCCCCCGCAGCGTGTTTCACCTGTAATTTCCACGCATCAAGCACTATTCAACTAAGGCATAAATGATGAAAAAAATGACTGCCGTGCTCTTTTCTCTGGCCGTGGGGCTGAATGCCGTCTCGCTGGCGGCGAAAGCTGACGCACCAAAAGAGCAGGAAACGGATGTCCTTTTAATTGGTGGCGGCATCATGAGCGCCACGCTGGGAACGTATCTTCAGGAATTAGAGCCGAACTGGTCCATGACCATGGTCGAGCGCCTTGATGGCGTGGCACAGGAAAGCTCTAACGGCTGGAATAACGCCGGGACGGGGCACTCGGCACTCATGGAACTGAACTATACGCCTCAGAAAAAGGACGGTTCCATTAGTATCGAGAAGGCGGTAGAGATCAACGAAGCGTTCCAGATCTCACGTCAATTCTGGTCTCACCAGGTGAACAGCGGTGTGTTGCACAATCCGCACTCCTTCATCAACACCGTACCGCACATGAGCTTTGTGTGGGGCGATCAAAACGTCAATTTCCTGCGCGCGCGTTACGCTGCCCTGCAACAGAGCACGCTGTTCCGCGGAATGAAATACTCTGAAGATCACGCTCAAATCAAAGAGTGGGCACCGCTGGTCATGGAAGGTCGCGATCCGAACCAGAAAGTGGCGGCGACCCGTACTGAAATTGGTACTGACGTTAACTACGGTGAAATCACCCGTCAGCTGGTGTCCTCTCTAAAGAAAAAAGAGAACTTTAACCTGCAACTCAGCTCCGAAGTGCGTGGTTTCAAGCGCAACGCGGATAACAGCTGGAGCGTGACCGTTGCCGATCTGAAAAACAACGAAGCCGAGCATGTGATTAAGGCGAAGTTCGTGTTTATCGGTGCGGGCGGCGCGGCGCTGAAACTGTTGCAGGAGTCCGGCATTCCGGAAGCGGACGACTACGCGGGCTTCCCGGTTGGCGGCCAGTTCCTGGTGTCGGAAAACCCGGAAGTGGTTAACCGTCATCTGGCTAAAGTGTACGGTCAGGCCTCTGTGGGTGCACCACCGATGTCCGTTCCGCATATCGACACCCGCATGCTGGACGGTAAGCGCGTAGTGCTGTTTGGGCCGTTCGCCACATTCTCCACCAAGTTCCTGAAAAACGGTTCTCTGTGGGATCTGCTGAGCGCGACCACGACGTCGAACGTCAAACCAATGATGGACGTGGGGCTGGATAACTTCGATCTGGTAAAATACCTGATTAGCCAGGTGATGCTCTCTGATGAAGAACGCTTCGAGGCGCTGAAAGAGTACTATCCGCAGGCGAAGAAAGAGGATTGGCGTCTGTGGCAGGCGGGTCAGCGCGTGCAGATTATCAAACGCGATCCAAAAGAGGGCGGCGTGCTGCGTCTGGGTACCGAAGTGGTAAGCGATAAGGATGGCACTATTGCCGCGCTGCTGGGGGCATCTCCGGGTGCGTCTACCGCTGCGCCAATCATGCTGCACCTGATGGAAAAAGTGTTTAAGGACAAAGTATCCAGCCCGGAATGGCAGGCGAAGCTGAAAGCCATTATTCCATCCTACGGTACGAAGCTGAACGGTAACGTTGAGGCCACGGAACAAGAGCTGGAATACACCAGCCGCGTTCTGCAACTGCAATACGTCAAACCGCAGGCTGCGGATGCTGCGCCGGAGCTGAAGCCTCAGGCGGAAAACAAGCCGGTAGCGGATATCGCGCTGTAAGGTAAAACGCAAAACGGTAACATACGTTACCGTTTTTAGTGTTTTCCCCCTCTCCCTCCGGGAGAGGGCTGGGGTGAGGGCACCAGAACACACCCTTTCCAGGTCGGGTAAGACGAAGCCGTCACCCGGCTTATTTTTAACGAACTACCGCTTGTCCTACCGTCTCATCCGCCTTCCATACGCGATATTTCACATCCACGTTTTCCGGCGTATATACGACGATCGGCAGCTTGCTGTTATAACGCAGCAGACTGTTATCACCCAGATACGCGGTGATAAATTTCTTCTCTTTCTTGCCGTCCGGGCATGCCATCATGGTGGAGACTGGCGAGGTGACTTTGTCGAAGACATAGTAGTCATAGCCCCAACCTTCCAGCGTTTTGCTCTCCAGCTGACCGCCCAGACGATGCTGGTTGCAGTCCACTTCCAGCGTCTGGCCAATTAACAGCTCAACTTTGAAATTCGCTTCATCCTGCTGAGCCGGGAGCTGAATAACCTGGCGCTTCATCCCTTTGTCCGCTTGCGGATACGGAGCAACTTTTTCCAGCGGCTGCTCCTTTTGGGTTTCGCTGGCAAAAGCACTGCTGCTGGCGCACGCAGCGGCGATGAGGGCAATGGCAAATTTAGGTGCGTTTTTCACTGTCATTCCTTTTTGTTAAAACGATCCTGGAAAGACTAACATAATGTGCGTGAATGGTTGGCGTAATTTACTCATATTTTCATTTTAAACGGAGTAATGCACTGCTTTTGTGTTCTTTTATTGGTGTTTAATGCTGTGGTGGAGTCAGTGCGGCGATCGTGTTATTTTACGCGTTAATTATTGTTATTCATCTGTAAAGGGAGGAGAGATGGTACGGGAAAAACTGAAGACACCTGAAGGCCGCAAGTTCCTGCTGGCGTTACTGGTTGTGTTTATGATTGCTGCCGCATGCGTGGGGCGAGCAACCATTGTCGGCGTGATTGAGCAGTACAACATCCCGCTCTCTGCGTGGACAACCAGCATGTTTGTCCTGCAATCGGCGATGATCTTTGTTTACAGCCTGGTGTTCACCGTCCTGCTGGCGATTCCGCTGGGGATATTCTTTCTCGGTGGGCGTGAAAAGCACTGACCCTTCTGCATGCGGGTACAGGCAATAAAAAACCAGCCATAAGCGGCTGGTTTTTTTGTGTCGTTTTGGTCGGCACGAGAGGATTTGAACCTCCGACCCCCGACACCCCATGACGGTGCGCTACCAGGCTGCGCTACGTGCCGACGCATAAAAGGAATACTACTCGATTCCATTTTGAATGCAAGGGGCAAGCAACGCTAACTGATTCATAAATAATCAGTTAGCGATAAAGCGTTTCTCGTCTGTCAGCACCTGCAACAGCAAGCTGAGCTGCGGTTTCTGGTCTTTCAGCTTCTCGCCTTCGAGGTTATACGTCTGGTAATTGCCGTTGCTGTTCAGCACCAGGGACAACGTCGGTGTGGTCACCACCAGCGTGTTTCCGCCGGCAGCCGTGACCCAGTTATGACGCCGCGTGGCGCTAAAGAGGTCCTGTCCCTGTGAGTATTCATTTGCCGGTGTGCTGACGTGCAGCAGCCGTTGCATTAACGTGGTCATGACGTCTTTATGGTCGGTCAGCATATTGATGCGCTGGGCGGGCGTCCCCGGCCAGTGGATTACCAGAGGAACATGCAGGTTCGGACGCGACCAGTCCATACGCTTTGTCTCATCTCCCAGCGGCACGCCGTGCCCTGCCGTGATAATGACGACCGTATTCTCCAGCTTGCCTGCGTCGCGCAGGGCGGTCAGCACGCGGTCGATCTGCGCATCGACATCACCCGCCGCACGGCTATAGCGGCGCGCGAAGCCTTTCTGACTGCTGTCATCAAGCGTTGTGCCGTTAAACGCAACCCAGGAGAACCAGCGGTTATCTTCCTGCGCATAGCGCTTCAGCCAGTCTATCCACTGGTCAGCGGTCCGATCGTCAGACTGGCTCTGCGCGGCTGGCAGTGAGAAATCAGACAGCAGCGCCTGGCGGTACAGCGAGCTGTTGAAACCATCAGAGGCAAACAGCCCCAGCTGGTAGCCCTGCTGATTAAGCCCGGTAATCAATGCCGCCGGAATACGGGCCGACAGCACACCGTCCATATAGCCTGGTGAAATGCCGTAGAACAGGCCGAAAATACCTGCGTCGGTCGAATTACCGGAACTCATATGCTGAGTGAATACGATATTTTTTTCAGCGAATTCCGCCAGCGCAGGCATCTGCTTCTCATAGCGGGAATAGTTCAGGCCATCGACGGTAATCAGCAGCACGTTCTGACCGCGACCCATGTCGCGATATTTCAGATCGCTCAGGGGATACTGCACGCTGACCGCTTCCGGATTACCCTGTTCGACCAGACGACGCTGATACTCCTGCGCATCCAGCAGGCCATGTTTCTCAAGGAAACGACGCGCCGTCATTGGATAGGAGAGCGGCAGGTTCGCGCGCTGCATGGTAATCGGGCGATAGAAGTTCGCATCTGCCCAGATATACATCAGGTGCGAACCGATAAAAGAGGCGAAAAAGAGCGCCGCGACGGGCTTCGCGTAATGGCGGCGTCGGGTCAGGCTGCGGAGCTTTTGCCAGCTCCACGTGGCGAACAACATTTCGGTCAGCAGGATGATCGGTACGCTGATAAACATCAGCTGCCAGTCGCGCGCGGTCTCGTTTTGATCCGGGTTAATCACCAGCTCCCAGACAATAGGATTCAGGTGCAGGTGGAAACGGGTAAAGACTTCGCTGTCGATAAGCAACAGCGTCATGCCCGCCGTCGCAAGGATAGCGGACAGGAAGCGCATTAGCCGCTGCGACATGACGATAAACGTCAGTGGGAACAGGATCAGCAGATAGGTGGCGAAGACCAGAAAGCTAAAGTGACCAACAAGGCTCATCCACGAGTAGATGCGCCCGGTTAACGTGGTTGGCCAGTCCGCCACAAACAGATAACGGCAGCCGAGCACCATCGCCAACAAAATGTTGAACAGGGCAAACCAGTGCCCCCAGCTGACCATCTGGGAGACTTTTTCACGGTAGCGCTGACGATTCGTCACCATAAACTGTTGTTCGTTTCCCTTAGTGTGCCTGGTCGTCGCTAACGGAGGACTGCAAAGCCTGGGCGAAAGATTTGGCGATCGCCTGACGCTGAGCCGGAGCAACGCTGGTATTGATCAGGTTGGTAACCATATTTCCCAAAACCATCAGGGAGAGATCGGTTGGCGTTTTATGTTTTTCCAGTACGTTGACCAGCTCACTGAGCAGTTGTTCAACGTGTTCGTCACTGTAGCGGGAATGTTGTGGCATAAATCAAAATCAGTTTGTTGAGAGAAGGGCGACATATTACCGTAGCAACAGCTTTTTTTCCCCTTTTTTATCTTCTGTTGCACACATGCGTTGGTGGTGGTTGAATACCGCCCGGTCTAAAAGGAGAGTTTATCATGAGTCTGGAAATCAACCAGATTGCCTTGCACCAGCTTATCAAGCGTGATGAGCAAACCCTTGAAGTGGTGCTGCGCGATTCGTTACTGGAACCAACGCCTACCGTTGTCGAGATGATGGCGGAGCTGCATCGCGTCTACAGCGCGAAAAATAAAGCCTATGGCTTGTTCAGCGAAGAGAGCGAACTGGCGGATAGCCTGCGTCTGCAACGTCAGGGCGAAGAGGATTTCCTGGCATTCAGCCGCGCTGCTACGGGCCGTTTGCGTGACGAACTGGCGAAATATCCCTTCGCCGATGGCGGTATCGTCCTGTTCTGCCACTACCGCTATCTGGCGGTAGAGTATCTGCTGGTCACCGTGCTGAATAACTTAAGCAGCATGCGCGTGAACGAGCAGCTGGACATCAGCTCTACCCACTATCTGGATATCAACCATGCGGATATTGTGGCACGTATCGATTTAACCGAATGGGAAACCAACCCGGAATCGACCCGCTATTTGACCTTCCTCAAAGGCCGCGTGGGCCGCAAAGTGGCGGATTTCTTTATGGATTTCCTCGGCGCCAGCGAAGGGCTGAACGCCAAAGCGCAGAACAAAGGTCTCCTCCAGGCGGTGGATGACTTTACGGCTGAGGCGCAGCTTGATAAATCTGAGCGTCAGACCGTGCGTCAGCAGGTTTACAGTTACTGCAACGAGCAGTTACAGGCCGGGGAAGAGATTGAGCTGGAGTCGCTGTCCAAAGAGCTGGCAGGCGTGAGCGAACTCAGCTTCCAGGAATTTACTGCGGAAAAAGGCTATGAGCTGGAAGAGAGCTTCCCGGCGGATCGCAGTACGCTGCGTCAGTTGACGAAATTTGCCGGTAGCGGCGGTGGGTTAACCATAAACTTTGATGCCATGCTGCTCGGGGAACGTATCTTCTGGGATCCGGCAACCGACACGCTGACCATTAAAGGCACGCCGCCGAATCTGCGCGATCAGCTCCAGCGTCGCACTTCAGGCGGTAAATAACCGCCATAAAAAAACCCCGCATAAGCGGGGTTTTTCTCGACAGGTTTGCGATTACGCGCGAACGAAGTCGATGTGAGTCAGTTTTGGCTTGAACGCGTGACGCTGAACAGCCTGAACTTTCACTTTTTCTTCTTTACCGCCAACAACGATGGTCAGAACTTCGCTGTAGAATTCAGCTTTGGTCTGCATGTTCCATACTTTGTCGTGATCCAGTTCAATAGCAACTGGAGCAGCTTCGCCACCGTAAACGATAGCCGGGAACTTGTTTGCGGTACGCAGGCGGCGGCTCGCACCCTTACCCTGCACGTTACGTACTTCTGCTTCGATAGTGAACATTGATTTCTCTCTGTATTTAAAACCCTACTACAGGCGACCCAGCAGCAGGTGAGTGTTCTGCCTCACGGATGTGAAGCGGGCGGCATTTTATACTCAAATGGCTCGCGCATCAATGAAAAGTCCTGTTAACCGCGCAATTCGTTTGCCCGGCGAAAGCGCCCTTCATAGTCAAAGACCTTCTCACGCACCTGCCAGAACTGGCCTTTTTTGCGGGCGACAACAAAATCAGGATGGCGCAGCAATGCCTGCTGGCGCACGATATCGGCAACGGTTATCCAGCGCAGCGGCACGCCAGGCGTGCGGGTATGCGGGCGGATAAAGAGCTGCTCAAACGCGGTGCGCTGGGCGGGCGTCTGGACCCGGAACCGCTCGCTGACGTCTGCGCCATCCTCGTCGTAATAGGTAATTTTTAGCCATTCCCCTTTTTCATCCGCGCCGGGCTGTAACGTCATGCCAGAACAGCGCAGCACCAGCGCATCCTTCAGCTTCAGCGCCGCTTTCAGCATGTCGTCCGGATCGACCAGAACCGTGTCGCACGCCCGGCAGCGGCGGGCGGCAATGTCGTTCTCGGCGTTGCACTGTGGGCAGTTTTTGAAGCGGAAGCGAAAGTCACACTGTTCGCGATGGCCTTCATCGTCTTCAAACCAACCCTGACAACGGCGGCCAAAGTGCTCAATAAGCGTGCCGTCGGGGGTGGTTTTCCCCCAGAAGGTGTTGGCAAATCCGCAGGCAGGACAAAAAACCTGGACGGGCACGTTGTCGCTCTTGCCTTTTGGCGTGCCCACTTCCGGCGAATAAAGATCGTGCGGATTACCAGCATAATCAAGGATCAGACAGTCAGTTTTACCCGGTGCCAGGCGCAAGCCGCGCCCGACAATCTGCTGATACAGGCTGACGGATTCCGTTGGGCGAAGAATTGCAATCAGGTCGACGTGCGGGGCGTCAAACCCGGTGGTTAATACCGAGACATTCACCAGGTATCGGAACTGCTGAGCTTTGAAGGCCTCAATCAGGCTGTCGCGCTCCGGCCCGGGGGTTGCACCGGTGATTAACGCCACGTCGGCGGCGGGCAGCAGCCCGGTGATTTCGCGCGCGTGTTCGACGGTGGCAGCAAAAATCATCACCCCTTTGCGCGT
This sequence comes from Enterobacter cloacae, assembly GCF_011078175.1. Taxonomy (GTDB): domain Bacteria; phylum Pseudomonadota; class Gammaproteobacteria; order Enterobacterales; family Enterobacteriaceae; genus Enterobacter; species Enterobacter cloacae_Q. Next base: position 85,391 of record NZ_JAALCJ010000005.1, on the reverse strand, counting down.
TTGCGCGAACTCTTCAATCTGGCTGATGATATGCGGCGTGATCCGCTTTTGTTTTTTCAGCTCATGGTTGAGATCCGCTTCGCTGAATAACCCGTTGCTCTGCGCCTGCAAGCGGCTGAAATCGTACTGCACGACCGGCATATCCAGCCGCTCGGGCGGAGTCAGGTAGCCGTGCTTGATCATGTAGCGCAGCGGAAGCTCATAGATGCAGTCGCTGAACAGGGCCTTTTCATCGCCACGCACCATGCCGTGATAATGAAACCGATAAATCCAGCCCTTGCCCAGACGAAACGGTGTGGCGGTGAGGCCAAGCAGGCGGAGGTGAGGATTCACTTCTTTCAGGTGAGTAAGGATTTGCTGATACTGGCTGTCGTCGTCGTCGCTGATGCGGTGACACTCATCGACAATTAGCAGGGAAAACTCGCTGCGAAACAGTTCCAGATTGCGCGCAACCGACTGTACGCTGCCAAAGACCACTTTACCGTGGCTCTCTTTACGCTTTAGCCCGGCGGCGAAAATATCGGCCTCCAGCCCCAGCGCGCAATACTTGGCGTGGTTCTGCGCGACCAGCTCTTTGACGTGTGCAAGTACCAGCACGCGCCCGCGCGCCAGACGGGCCAGCTCGGCAATGACCAGGCTTTTGCCGGCGCCAGTCGGGAGGACTATCGCCGCCGGTTCCCGATGCTTGCGAAACCAGGCGAGGGTGGCATCAACGGCTTCCTGCTGATAGGGGCGTAATGTGAACGTCATGGCTTCTCTATTCCGTTAACTCGCATATAGTATGCCACGAAACTTTTTCCCTTGAGTGGCGCAACCAGACCATTATACTGAACTGTTTCTGACTGCTTCTTTTTCGGACGCGTAGTCCGACTTCCAGCACCATTAAGGCTAAAAAGATTTCATGCGACTTGATAAGTTTATCGCTCAGCAACTCGGCGTAAGCCGCGCTATTGCCGGGCGTGAAATTCGCGCCAGCCGCGTAACCGTGGACGGCGACATTGTGAAAGACAGCGCTTTTAAACTCCAGCCCGACCACCAGGTGGAGTATGACGGCAACCCGCTTACCCAGCAGAATGGCCCGCGCTACTTCATGCTCAACAAACCGGAAGGTTACGTCTGTTCAACGGACGATCCGGATCACCCGACGGTGCTCTACTTCCTCGATGAACCTGTGGCGCACAAGCTGCATGCGGCAGGGCGGCTGGATATTGATACCACCGGCCTGGTGCTGATGACCGATGACGGCCAGTGGTCGCACCGCATCACTTCCCCGCGCCATCACTGTGAGAAAACCTATCGGGTGACGCTTGAGTCTCCGGTCTCGGACGACACGGCAGAGCAATTCGCGAAAGGCGTTCAGCTGCATAATGAGAAAGATCTGACAAAACCGGCGGTGCTGGACATCCTCACCCCCACGGACGTCCGTCTGACCATCAGTGAAGGCCGCTACCATCAGGTGAAACGGATGTTTGCCGCCGTAGGTAACCACGTTGTCGGGCTGCATCGTGAACGTATCGGCGCGATTGAACTCGATCCAGACCTGGCGCCCGGGGAATATCGCCCGCTGACGGAAGAAGAGATTGCCAGCGTCGGGCTGCCTTCACGCTAAATTCAGGAGAACCCTGTGACCACCAGGCCACACTCGTCGTTTAAAATTGTATTCATCCTTGGCCTGCTGGCCATGCTGATGCCGCTGTCTATCGATATGTACCTGCCCGCGCTGCCGGTGATTTCCGCGCAGTTTGGCGTACCGGCAGGCAGCGCACAGATGACGCTCAGCACCTACATTCTTGGCTTCGCGCTCGGTCAGCTCTTTTATGGCCCCATGGCCGACAGCCTGGGGCGTAAACCGGTCATTCTGGGCGGCACATTGATATTTTCCGCGGCGGCGGTGGCCTGCGCGCTGGCGCAGAGTATCGATCAGCTGATTGTGATGCGTTTCTTCCATGGCCTGGCGGCGGCTGCGGCAAGCGTGGTGATTAACGCGCTGATGCGCGACGTCTACCCGAAGGAAGAGTTCTCACGCATGATGTCGTTCGTCATGCTGGTCACGACAATTGCGCCGCTGGTCGCCCCCATGGTGGGCGGGGCGGTCCTGGTGTGGTTCAGCTGGCATGCGATTTTCTGGATCCTGGCGATTGCCGCCCTGCTGGCATCGGTGATGATCTTCGTCTTTATTGATGAAACGCTGCCCGTTGAGCGACGTCAGAAGTTTCACGTTCGCACCACGCTTGGCAACTTTGCCTCGCTGTTTCGCCATAAACGTGTGCTGAGCTATATGCTGGCCAGCGGCTTCAGCTTTGCCGGAATGTTCTCGTTTCTGAGTGCGGGACCGTTTGTGTACATTGAACTGAACCATGTGTCACCCCAGCACTTTGGTTACTACTTCGCGCTGAATATTGTGTTCCTGTTTGTCATGACCATTATCAACAGCCGCTTTGTCCGGCGGGTCGGGGCGCTGAACATGTTCCGTGCAGGGCTGTGGATCCAGTTCGTGATGGCTATCTGGCTGGTATTAAGCGCGTTGCTGGGGGTCGGTTTCTGGGCGCTGGTGGTGGGCGTGGCGGCGTTTGTCGGCTGCGTGTCGATGGTCTCGTCCAATGCGATGGCGGTGATCCTCGACGAATTCCCGCATATGGCGGGTACCGCCTCGTCGCTGGCAGGAACGTTCCGTTTCGGGATTGGCGCGATAGTCGGGGCGCTGCTCTCAATGGCGACGTTTAATACCGCCTGGCCGATGCTGTGGGCGATTGCCCTCTGCGCGACCTGCTCCATTCTTTTTTATCTTTACGCCAGCCGGCCGCGAAGGACGGCGCATAAATGAACACTTAAGGCCCGATACGGGCCTTTTTGTTGACCCATATCAACCAACCCTCCGTTCGTTTACCCTGTGTTTGTTTCTTTTATGTAAAATCTATTTATGTAAAAAGTCACATCATTGTATTTAAAAAGGTTGAGTTAGATCGCAGAAACGGGTACATATAGCGCCGACGCGAGCCTGCAACGCCTATAAAATCCGCTAAACAGTGCAGGTTGGCAATGATGTGTTACTATAAATGTAAATAAATTGTGAAGTAAATTTGCTTCCGGGGATCTGAACGTGAATACATTACAACTCTCCATTGTCCATCGCTTGCCCCAGAGCTATCGCTGGTCGACGGGCTTTGCAGGTTCGAAAGTTGAACCGATTCCGCAAAGCGTTGCCGGGGAGGATAATTGTCTGGTGGCGCTTAAGCTGCTGAGCCCGAGCGATGAAAACGCGTGGCCGGTCATGGAACGTCTCAGCCAGGCGTTGACGGACATCGAAGTGGACAGCTCCGTGCTGGAATGCGAAGGAGAGCCGTGCCTGTTTGTTAACAGCCAGGATGAGTTTGCCGCCACCTGTCGTCTGAAAAACTTTGGCGTGGCCATTGCCGAGCCATTCTCCGGTCAATACCCTTTCTGAGTGCTAGTCAGCGGATAATAGCTGGCGCGTGTAATCCTGCGTCGGCGCGGTGAATACGCGCTGGCACTCTCCCTGCTCAACGACCTCTCCCTGCCGCAATATCACCACCTGATGGCAAAGCGCACGCACTACCTGTAAATCGTGGCTGATAAAGATATAGGCCAGCCGATGCTTTTCCTGTAACCCCTTCAGCAGTGCCAGAATTTGCGCCTGCACGGTGCGGTCCAGCGAGGACGTAGGTTCGTCCAGCACGATCAGCTCTGGTTTCAGGATCAGCGCGCGGGCAATCGCGATACGCTGGCGCTGTCCGCCGGAAAACTCAGCCGGATACCGGTGTCGGGTTTCAGGATCTAAACCCACTTCCGCCATCACCCGCTTCACCTCGGTTTCACGCTGTTGCGCCGTTATGGTCGGCTGGTGGACGCGCAAGCCCTCTTCGATAATCTGCAATACGCTCAGCCGCGGGTTAAGCGAAGAGTTCGGATCCTGAAAAACCACCTGCATCCGCGGACGCACGGAAAGCATCATCCGGCGATTCAGGTTTTGCAGGGGCATGCCGTCAAAAACAATGACGCCCTGCGAGCCGATCAGGCGCAGCAGCGCAAGGCCGGTGGTGCTTTTGCCCGAGCCGGATTCGCCCACAAGCCCAAGCGACTCGCCCGGACGCAGAGAGAAGCTCATGTCTTTCAGAACATGATTGTGATCGACCACGCGACGCAAAATGCCTTTGCGGATCGGGAATGATACCGACAGCCCCTCAACCCTCAGCAACGGCGCGCTGTCAGCATTGAGCGGAACCGGGTTGCCAGAGGGTTCGCTATCAAGCAGGCGCTGAGTATAGGGGTGTTGAGGCGCGCTCAGCAGGGAGGATGCTCTGTTTTGTTCCACACAGCGGCCGTTTTGCATCACGGCCACCGTGTCAGCGAGCTTTCTCACGATGCTCAGGTTGTGCGTAATGAACAGCAGGCTCATGTTCAGCTCGTCGCGCAGTTCGCGAAGCAGTTGCAGAATTTGCGCCTGTACCGTAACGTCCAGCGCGGTAGTCGGTTCATCGGCAATCAGCAGCTCGGGGCGCGTCAGCAGGGCCATCGCGATCATCACGCGCTGACGCTCGCCGCCGGAAAGCTGGTGCGGGAAATCGTTCAGCCGTTTTGCGGCATTACGAATACCTGTGCGTTCAAGGCAGTCGAGAATTTCACCCCGCGCTGCCTCTTTACGCATTCCCCGATGAAGGGACAGCACTTCATAGAGCTGTTTTTCCAGGGTATGCAGTGGGTTGAGCGACACCATCGGCTCCTGGAAAATCATGGCGATTTTATTGCCGCGAATGCCGCGCAGGGTTTGCTCGTCTGCGCGCAGCAGCGATTGGCCATGGAACAGAATATCCCCCTGCGGATAGCTGACTGGCGGGGAAGGGAGCAGGCGCAGCACTGAAAGCGCCGAAACGCTCTTACCGGAGCCGGATTCCCCGACCAGCGCCAGCGTCTCGCCGCGCAGGACCTGTAACGATAAATCCGTCACCACCGTACGTGCTTCTCCCTGCGTTGAAAACGCAATCGACAGATTTTCAATACTCAGAAGAGGCCCGGTCATGTCATACCGCCTTATTGGGGTCGAAGGCATCGCGCACGGCTTCGCCAATAAAAATCAGCAGGGAAAGCAGCACCGCCACGGAAAGAAATGCGGCGATGCCCAGCCAGGGGGCCTGAAGGTTATTTTTGCCCTGCAACAGCAGTTCGCCGAGGGACGGTGAACCCAACGGCAACCCAAAGCCGAGAAAATCGAGCGAGGTGAGGGTAGTGATGGAGCTGCACAAAATAAACGGCAGGAAGGTAAGGGTCGCCACCACCGCATTGGGAAGCATATGGCGGAAGATGATTGCGCGGTCGCTCACGCCTAACGCTTGCGCGGCGCGAATATAGTCGTAATTCCGCGTACGCAGAAACTCCGCCCGCACGACGCCGACCAGCGCCATCCAGCCGAACAGAACGGTGATACCGAGCAGCCACCAGAAGCCAGGCTGTACAACGCTGGACAGCAGGATAATCAAAAACAGCGTCGGCATGCCGGACCAGACTTCAATCACGCGCTGTCCCCATAAATCTATTTTACCGCCGTAATAGCCCTGCACGGCACCCGCCACGACGCCCATCACGCTGCTAAAGAGCGTCAGCATCAGCCCAAAGAGGAGCGAGATGCGGGTGCCATAGAGAATGCGCGCCAGCACATCGCCGCCGTTGGCGTCCGTTCCCAGCCAGTTTTGCGCGGATGGTGGGGAAGGGAAGGGGGTGGAGGTGGCGAAGTTAATACTGTTCGCGCCAAAACGAATCGGTGCCCAGACAGCCCAGCCGTGCTGCGCTATCTGCTCACGTAGCCAGGGATCCTGGTACTCGGCTGGCGTTGCAAACGGGCCGCCAAAATCGCTTTCGCTGTAGGTGGTCAGCACCGGCACATACCAGCGGTCTTTGAAATGCACCAGCAGGGGTTTATCGTTGGCAATCAGTTCTGAACACAGACTTAAGGCAAACAGGACGGCGAAGATCCACAGCGACCAGTAGCCGCGACGGTTGTGGCGAAAGCGCGCCCAGCGGGCCTGATTGACGGGGCTTAAACGCAACATCATCAGCGTCCCTCAAAATCGATACGGGGATCGACCAGCGTATAGCTGATATCGCTGATGATATTCAGCAGCAGGCCTATCAGGGTAAAAATGTAGAGTGTGCCAAACATCACCGGATAATCACGAGAGACGGTGGCCTCATAGCCCAGCAGCCCTAATCCGTTGAGAGAGAACATGACTTCTATTAGCAGCGAGCCGGTAAAAAACATACTGATGAACGTGGCAGGAAAACCGGCAATCACCAGCAGCATGGCGTTACGAAACACGTGCTTCCACATAATCTGCTTTTCACCGACGCCTTTGGCTCGCGCGGTGACGACATACTGTTTGCGGATCTCATCAAGAAAGGCGTTTTTGGTCAGCATCGTAAGCGCCGCAAAGCCGCCAACGACCGTTGCCAGCACCGGCAGCGTAATGTGCCAGAAGTAGTCGGTGATTTTCTGATACCACGGCAGCGTGCTGAAATCCGCCGAAACCAGCCCACGTAGCGGGAAGAGGTCGAAATAACTGCCGCCGGCGAAAAAGACAATCAGCAGCACGGCAAACAGAAACGCCGGGATAGCGTAGCCGATAATAATGAATGTGCTGCTCCAGATATCGAAACGGCTACCGTTATAGACCGCTTTACGGATCCCCAGCGGAATGGAGACCAGATAAATAATCAGCGTTCCCCACAGCCCGAGCGTGATAGAAACCGGCAGGCTTTGTTTGATCAGGGTTAACACCGAGGCGCTGCGAAAGAGGCTGTCGCCAAAATCGAAACGAACATAATCCCAGAGCATGCTGAAATAACGCTCATGCAGCGGCTTGTCAAAACCATAGCGATGGGTGATCTCGGCGATCACCTCCGGATCCAGCCCCCGACCGCCCCGGTAATGGCTTTCGCTAATGTTGCCTACGCCCGTCCGGGCATGGCTGGCTCCCTTTCCTTCACCGCCGCCGCCCGGCATGCCGCCGGCGTGACCAAATTCTATTGCCGCAATCGCCTGGTCCACCGGTCCGCCGGGGGCAATCTGGACGATAAAAAAGTTGATGGTAATGATGGCCCACAGCGTTGGGATCACTAACAGCAGGCGGCGGATAAGATAAGCGCCCATCGTCACTCCTTAACGCCGCTCTGCGGGCAGTTTTGCGGCTTTATTCACGTCATACCACCAGGTGTCAAAGCCGAGCGTGTAAACAGGGCGAACGGCAGGGAGTGAGAATTTATCCCAGCGTGCCAGGCGATCTTCGCCCATATACCACATCGGCAGCATGTAATAATTCCAGGTTAAGACCCGATCGAGCGCGCGACCAAGCGGCAGAAGCTTTTTCTTATCGCCCTGAGCGGCAACAATTTTTGCAATCAGCGTATCAATCACCGGGCTCTTTACGCCCGGGGCGTTGTAGGAGGAGTCGATATACCCCGATGCCCAGGAGATTTGCAGGTCTGAACTCGGCCAGGGCTGCGCAGCCCACAGGGTCTGCATCATGTCGTAATCGCGGCTGCGCTTGCGGTTGGTCAACTGGGCCAGATCGACCTGGCGGATATTCATGGTGACGCCAAGCCGGGCAAGGTGCTTCTGAAACGGCAGCACCCACTGATCGTTTGCGCCGGAGGCGATCAGCAGTTCGAAGGTCAGCGGTTTACCGGTTTGCGCGTTAACACGTCGCTGATTTTTCAGCACCCAGCCCGCCTCATCCAGCAGCTTGCTGGCTTTCAGCAGGTTTTCCCGGTCGAACCCGTTTCCGTCGGATTTGGGCGGTTCAAATACCCGGGTAAAGACTTCCGGAGGCACCTCCGCTTTCAGCGGGGCCAGCAAAACCAGCTCATCTGCGTGAGGATAATCACGGGCGGCATATTCAGTATTCTGGAAGTAGCTGTTTGTCCGGCTATAAGCCCCGTAAAACAGCGCTTTGTTCATCCATTCAAAATCAAACGCAAGGGTAATAGCTTCACGCACCCGACGATCGGAAAATACCGGGCGCTGAATATTAAACGCCAGCCAGCGCGTGTCCTGCGCGGATTCGTTTTTATGTTCGTCTTTAACGATATAGCCTTTCGCGAAGTTTTTTCCGATATATCGGGTGGCCCAGTTTTTGGCGCTGCTCTCGATACGTAAATCAAACGCGCCTGCCTTAAACGCCTCGAAGGCCACGTTGTCATCGAGGTAGTAATCGTAGCGGATTACGTCGAAGTTCCAGCGGCCCCGGTTTACCGGCAGTGCGGCGGCCCAGTAATCTTTTACGCGGGAATAGATCACGTACTGGCCCATGCGCCAGTCGGTAATGCGATAAGGCCCTCCGGCCAGCGGCGGGGTAGAGAGGGGATCGCTCAGCTTATGGTTTTTCCAGAAGGATTCGGGCATGACGGGTAAGGAGAACAGGCTCAGCATGTTCTCTTTGTTGGGCTCAGGGAGTTCGATTCGCACGGTCAGCGGGGCGATGGCTTTTACCGTGGTGCCCTTATACACCAGACGAAACTGCGGCACGCCCTCGGTCATAAATTTTTGAAAAGTGAACGCCACGTCGCGGGCGCTAACCGGCGTACCGTCGTGAAAACGCGCCCGCGGATTAATCGCGATGTCTGCCCAGCTGAAATCATCGGCGTAACGCACGTTTTCGGCAACCAGAGGATAATAACTGCCGGGCTCGTCGTCGGAGGTGACGAACAGCGTGTCATAGAGGGATTCGGTCCGCGCTGCCGCCACGCCGCGCAGGGCAAAGCGGTTAAAGTTATCAAATGTTCCGGTGGCGGAAAGTGTTACGTTTCCGCCTTTCGGGGCGGCGGGGTTTACGTAATCGTAGTGGTTAAAGTTAACCGCGTATTTCGGCTCGCCAATGACGGCAAAGGCCGTGCTCTCTTTTATGGTCTGCGCCTGGCTCGACAGGCTCACCAGCGTCAACAGCGTCAACACAACGCGCATAATCATAGTGCGGCGGATCCCTTTGTTCACAGGCAGGCTCGGTTGAGGAGAATAATAAGGGACAGCGCCGTGATTGTGAAATTATTCCCCGAGCGTGATGTCAGGTTGCCACGTCCTGAACTGCTCCAGCGGCATCGGGCGGCCGATCCAGTAGCCCTGAAGATAGTTCACGCCATGCTCGCGCAGCCACGCCGCCTGCTCAGGGGTTTCGACGCCCTCGGCAACGGTTAACATGTCCAGACGTTCTGCCAGCGTCAGCACCGCGTCAAGTACTGGCGAGGTGACGGTTTCAGTCCCGATGGCATTCACGAAGCCACGGTCAATTTTCAGATAATCCATCGTGAAGCGTTCCAGATAGATCAGTGCGCTATGGCCGGTACCAAAATCATCGATGGCGATTTCAAACCCTTCATCGTGAAGCCATTCGAACAGCTGATTAGCCTCGCGGTGATTAATCATGTCGCGCTCGGTTATCTCCAGCACAATCTGGAAGTGATCGGGCGGAAGGGCGGCGGCAAACGCGCGCATATCCTGTTTAAAACTTTCCGCATGCAGATGACCTGGGGCGATGTTGATTCCAAACTTGGCTCCAGGCGGAAGCAGGGTTTGAAGGACAGGGGCATCGCGAATAATCAGGTCAAAAAGATGCAGCGTCAGCGGGACAATCAGCTTCTGCGCTTCGGCGAAATTAATAAAGGCATCCGGCGGTATTTCGCCCATCACCGGGTGCTTCCAGCGCATCAGGACTTCCAGTCCGGTCATTTTGAGCGACTGCGCACCGACGACGGGCTGATAGACCACGTAAAACTGGTCGCGCTTGATGGCCGTGAGGATCTCTTTCCCGGGATTCAAACGGATTGTAAGAATATAGAAATTCAGCAGGCCCGCTGCGATACCGCAGACCAGACCGAAAAACAGGGCGAACATCACTTCATCTGTCGTCCAGGCATCCGCATAGACGTGTATGGTCAGAGGGACATTTTTCAGCGTAGCGGTTCGGGCAGGGTTACCGGATAAACCACGTGCCTGTACCAGCGTTCCGGACTGAGTGGATAGCGCGATATCGCCGATGATGATGGAGATACCGGTAAACTCATCCTGTCGTAACGTATAGAGAAGATAAGGCGTCAGGTTGATGTTAATGGAGGTAAACACGCCGCCGTCTTTCACCAGCGGGTTGCGATACCAGATGGCAATGGCGGGCTTATCCGGCAACATCGGCGTACCCGGCAGGAGCGCCATATCAATCGGTTTGCTGATGTGCAGCTCAGGGATAAGCGCTTCCATGGGGACATTCATCGGACCCGTGGCGGAAGAGCAGTAGGCGTTTTTATCCCTGACCAGCAAAAAGGCGCGCACGTTTATGCTAAAAGCCGCACGAGAGGTCAGGGCGTCACGCACTTCCTCGCAGCTGTTCAGCGTGAGTGGCTGGAGCGTATCTATCGACATTTTGAGCTCATCGAAATAGCTCTCCATGTAGACGCTTAAATCGGTAATGAGGGTATCGAATCTGACGTCTCGCTTGTGATAGCTCCAGTAAAACTGTAATGATCCCAGAAGCAGGGCAGTGAATAACCCTGTAAGGAAACTGAGAAACAGTATCTTTCGGTTGCTGGAGAAGTAGCGGGTAAACATAGATGGCGTGATTCCTGAAATGCCGCTGGATAACTATCAGTGTAACGGGCAAAAAAAAACACTGCCGGAGCAGTGCTTTTTTTATCGTATCGCCAGCCAAGGGATAACCCGCGATACGACAGCAATGTTAACTACGGCTCAGAACGCGGCGAGCTTCGTTGTAGCGCTTCTTCCAGTAAGGTTCGTTCATGCTGGAAATCGTCACACCACTGCTGGTGGATGCATGAACAAACTGATCGTTACCAATATAGATGCCAACGTGTCGACCGGTTGAACCCGCTCTGAACAGGACTAAATCGCCCGTGCGCAGCTTAGTGCGCGAAATGGATTTGCCCATTTCCTGCTGTTCATAGGTAGAACGCGGAAGGTCTAACCCAAACTGCTCACGGAACGTGCGCTGTACGAACGCGGAGCAATCAATGCCTTTCTTGGTGCTGCCGCCCAGACGGTAACGCACGCCTTTCCAGTCAGCATACTGATCCATAATACGCGACTTAACGTCGAGATTACGTACCATATTTTCAAATTCATCCTGAGAGGCTTGCAGTGAAGAGGAATCTTCCATTCCCACAACACGCGTCTCAGGATGCATATTCTTCGCGGTATTCGTTGTACTACATGCCGAAAGCAGTACCGCCACTGCAATCGCCGGGATCCCCCGCAAGATATATCTCAAAATTGGTTGAGATTTGACCATTTTGTTTGTTTTCCCTTGAAGTCCTTAACGAAAATATCGTTATAAAAATGCCAACCGTGACGAGACTAATTATCTGTTCACAATGAGACAATTCTTTATGGTGAAAACTGTGGCTCAACGCACAAAATTATTCACCATGATAATAATTATCTCAATGGGGCAAAACGAGTTCGAGGTTAACCGATTGCACCGGGTATTGCGAGCAAAAAAGTCCGATTTTTTATAAGAAAATGTGATACACAAAGTTCCACCGCAGGATTGCTCAAAATGCCATCATTTATACCGGTAATCCCCGCAATTGATTCATTTTTATCACGAATAGTATGACGGGATGATGACGGCGTTGAACGACGCCGGAAAGAAGTGAGTCAGGGATCGAAAACGATCCCTGATGAATGGTGTTAATTTGCGCTATTTATTTGTTTCTGACTTGTTTAAATTTGCCGGGAAGATAGCGATCAAAAATAGTGATTAAACGATCGCTCAAAGGGGTCATTAGTACCCATGGTAAACCAATCAACACCGCCGTGAGTGAGCCTACTGCGATATCAGTCAGCCAGTGAGCGCCAATCATCACCCGCGGGAATGCAAATACCACCACAATAACCAGGGCGATAGCGAAGGCTTTTTTACCGAAATAGCGCAGCATGAAGCCAGCGAAAATCAGCAGCATCATACCGTGGTCGCCCGGGAAACTGTCCTTCGAGGCATCTTTAGTTGGAATATGCAGCAGTTCGCTGACGCGGTTAATATTCGGGAAAGAGAGCGAAGGGCTGGCGCGTTTAACCGGCATCAGATGCTGCGCCAGCTGGTTGATAATCACTGCCGTCAGCAGCATCACCAGGCCGATAATCAGAATACGGCGACGACCCGTTTTGTCTTCCTTCAGCCAGAAGGAGAGCATCAGACAGCCCATTGCCAGCAGCGAACAGCCGTCAAACGCGCGGTTGTTGGTGATCGCCACCAGCCACAGGAAGGCTTCACTCTTCGCCAGCGCCTGGTTAAAGAAGTGGAACAGCCCGGAATCCAGCGGGAACCAGAAACCGTGATCCGCCGGGATATACCAGGAGAAAAAGAGCGCCAGACCGGCAGCATTGAGCAATAAAATAGCAGGAAGTCGAGTCGTCATAGTCTTCAGCAATGTGTGAAATCAGGGGCAACGTTAGCCGCCTAAACTTAAACGAAGCTTCAACAGGCTTGACTGGAGGGCATTCCAGTCGGTATTAACCGCACTTATTAACTCTACACGGCTGTCGGGGGGCGCGACGTTCTGCGTTTCTATAAAGAAATCCTCGCCCTGACGATTTATGCGCACCAGGCCATCCGGAGTACGCATAATTCCTTTCACCCGCTCGACGGGCGCCAGCCTCGCCCACTCCAGTATACCAATAGTGTCGAATACCGTATCGGCATCGAAGATCCATCCGCATGCCTGATGCCCCTGACCGCTGTTCAGGTTACGACGCCAGCGCTGATGCGCCGGCAGGCTAAGTGCAGCCAGACCCTGCTTCGCGCCGTGGCTATGCGAATGTTCTGCGCTGGCAGGCAGTGGCGTCTGATTGAGGCGGGGAAGGTCGAGCAGGGCGCCATCAATGTTCCCCTGGGTCGTCTGCACATACTGGCGTCCACCGCCAGCCTTCTGCCACCAGGACTCGAACGCGGCCTGACTCTCAGCCGTCGCGCGATCGGATTTATTCGCCACGATAATATCTGCCGAGGCGAGCTGGTCGCGGAAATTGTCGTTATCGATCGCTTTTTCATCCAGCAGCTGGCGGGGGTCGAGCAGGCAAAGCGTCGCGCGCAGCTCAAGCCACGGCTCGTATACCGGGGCGGTGAGTAAATCAAGAATTTGCTTCGGATGACCCAGCCCGGTAGGCTCGATTAGCAACCGGTCCGGCTTGCCCTGACGCAGCAGCGTATTCAGCCCGACCTGCATCGGCAGACCATTCACGCAGCACATACACCCGCCCGGGATCTCTTTCACCATCGCGCCGCTGTCGGCGAGCAGCGCGCCGTCGATCCCCACTTCGCCAAATTCGTTGACCAGCACGGCCCACTTTTCCGCCGGATCTTTATTGGCCAGCAAATGCAAAATGGACGTAGTTTTACCGCTGCCGAGAAAACCGGTGATCAGGTTGGTTTTGGTCACGTGCGCTCCGATAAATAATTGTGATGTAGTAACAACTATCTATCATCCTGACGAAAAAAACGGGCATTGAGAAGAGGGAGGGCGAACGGAGCGCAAAACCGTTCGCCTTAAACGCAATAATCGCTAAATTTTTAACGTTTCAATAACAGCCTGACGCGCGCCGAGTCGGACGAGGCGCTGGTACGCCCCGCTAATCGCCTCGACAAAGGCTGGGTTTTGCGGCAGGTCGTCGCCAAAGATCTCATTTAGCGTCAGCAGAGCGCTAACGCGTTCTGCGTCGCCGCTGGTAGCGACAATGGCCTGAAACTTTTCACTCAGCGGATCGCGTACGTCAATGGCGTTGCCCTGTTCGTCCGTACCGCTGGCATAGCGCATCCAGCCCGCTACCCCCAGCGCCAGTAATGGCCAGTCGGTGTTACGCTCAAGATGCACGCGGATCCCATCCAGCATGCGTTGAGGCAGCTTCTGGCTGCCGTCCATAGCGATTTGCCATGTACGATGCTGTAGCGCCGGATTAGCAAAGCGGTCAAGCAGGCTGTCAGCATAGGCTGTCAGATCAACGTTGGTGATGCGCAGCGTAGGGGCCTGCTCATTCAGCATCAGCCTGCGGGCGGCTTCGCGGAAGCTGTCGTCCTGCATGCATTCATTAATGTGCGCGTAGCCTGCAAGGTAACCCAGATAAGCGAGGAAGGAGTGGCTGCCGTTCAGCATCCGCAGCTTCATCTGCTCCCAGGGCAGGACGTCCTCAACCATCTGTACGCCTGCAACCTCCCACTCCGGGCGTCCGGCGACAAAGTTATCTTCCACCACCCACTGAATGAACGGCTCACAGCTGATGGCGCAGGGATCTTCAACGCCAAGTTCCTGGGTGATTTCCGCAAGTGAAGCGTCAGTGGCGGCGGGCACGATTCGGTCGACCATGGTGCCAGGAAAGCTCACGTGCGTCTCGATCCATCCGGCCAGCTCTACGGAACGCTTTCCGGCCATGCCGAGAACGGCATTTTTCACCACGTGGCCGTTGTCGGGAATATTGTCGCAGGAGAGCACGGTAAACGCCGGCAGGCCCCGCTCGCGGCGACGATGAAGCGCTTCAACCAGAATACCCGGCGCGGAGTGCGGCTCAGACGGGTGCTCAAGATCGTGCAGGATACGGCTGTTCTGCATATCCAGTTTTCCCGTCGCCGGATCGATGCAGTAGCCTTTTTCGGTAATGGTGAGGGAGACAATTGCCACCTGCGGTTCGCAGAACTTTTCAATAATGGCAGTCAGCGAGTCGAGTTTGGCGTTCAGGCACTCTTTTACCGCACCGATAATAATGGGCTGATTGCCGTCGGCACCTTTCTCCAGCACGGTAAACAGATGATCCTGCGCCCGGAGCTGGCTCATGAGGACATCGCCGCTAAAGAGGCTAATCTCACAAATTCCCCAGTCGCCTCCTTTGGCATTCAGTACCCGGTTTGTTAACAACGCCTGATGCGCCCGGTGAAACGCGCCAAAGCCGAAATGGACGATGCGGGAGCGTAACTGCTCGCGAGCGTAGCGGGGCTGCTGGACATGAGCAGGAAGCGCGGTGGAGGCAATAGTCTTCATGTAGTACACACCTGATTAACCATTAATTAACAACGTCAGTGTAAAGTTATATGACAACAAATTAAATTGGTAAGCCGTAAATATCCCGGTTATGTGAGTTTGATCAATCAATATCGTGCGCTGTATTGACCACTCCAATTAAACATGTATGGTAGTCGTCATTAACGTAACACGTATTGGTATAACAACTTGAGAGGGTGGGGCAATGGAACAAACCTGGCGTTGGTACGGGCCGAACGATCCGGTTTCTCTTGATGATGTGCGTCAGGCTGGCGCAACGGGTGTGGTCACGGCGCTGCATCATATTCCTAACGGTCAGGTGTGGCCGGTGGAGGAAATCCAAAAGCGTCAGGCTCAGCTGGCAGAGAAGGGGTTAACCTGGTCTGTTGTGGAAAGTATTCCGGTTCATGAGGATATCAAAACCCACTCCGGTGAGTGTGATACCTGGATTGCGAATTATCAGCAGAGCATTCGTAACCTGGCAGCCTGCGGTATTGATACCGTCTGCTACAACTTTATGCCAATTCTGGACTGGACGCGTACCGACCTGGAATATGAAATGGCCGATGGTTCGAAGGCGCTGCGTTTCGATCAAATCGCCTTTGCGGCTTTCGAACTGCACATTCTGAAGCGTCCGGGGGCGGAAGCGGACTACACCGCCGAAGAGCAGCAGCAGGCGCTGGCATGGTTCAATGCCGCCAGTGAAGCGGACATTGAGAAGCTGGTTCGCAATATCATCGCGGGCCTGCCGGGGGCGGAAGAGGGCTATACCCTCGATCGGTTCCGCGCGCGCCTGGCGGAATATGGCGATATCGATAAAAACCAGCTGCGTGAAAACATGGCGTACTTCCTGCGCGCTATCGTGCCGGTGGCAGAAGAGGCTGGCGTGCGGCTGGCGGTCCACCCGGACGATCCACCGCGGCCTATCCTTGGCCTGCCGCGTATCGTTTCGACCATTGAAGATATGCAGTGGCTGAAAGAGACGGTAGATAGCATCTACAATGGATTTACCATGTGTACCGGCTCTTACGGCGTGCGTGCGGATAACGATTTGGTGCGGATGATCGAAACCTTCGGCGATCGCATTCATTTCACCCACCTGCGTGCAACCTGCCGTGAAGAGAATCCGAAAACCTTCCACGAAGCAGCCCATCTTGGTGGCGACGTGAACATGGTTGCGGTGGTGGATGCCATTCTGGCTGAAGAGGTACGTCGTAAGCAGGCGGGGGATGAGCGTCCTATACCCTTCCGTCCGGATCACGGGCACCAGATGCTGGACGATCTGCGCAAGAAAACGAATCCAGGGTATTCGGCGATTGGCCGTCTGAAAGGGATGGCAGAAGTGCGTGGTATCGAGCTGGCGCTGAAAATGACGAAATATCCGGAACTTCTTTAAGCCTCATTGCCCGGTGGCGCTACGCTTACCGGGCCTACGAAAAACCGGCTCTGATGCCGGTTTTTGTGTTTTTGTAGGCCGGGTAAGACGCAGCCGCCACCCGGCAAACGCCGCAATCAGTCAGCACGACCCATATAGCGTTTTTCTTCGATATGGATACGGATTTTCTCGCCCGCCGACAGGTACTCTGGCACCTGTACGACCAGACCGGTAGTCAGGGTAGCCGGTTTGTTACGCGCACTTGCAGACGCGCCTTTGATGCCCGGCGCCGTTTCAACAATTTCCAGATCAACGGTCTGCGGCAGCTCCAGCGCCAGCAGCACACCATCCCAGGTCAGCACCTGCATGTCCGGCATTCCGCCTTCAGGAATAAACAGAAGCTCTTCTTCGATCTGATCTTTGGTGAAGATATACGGAGTGTAATCTTCTTTATCCATGAACACGTATTCGTTGCCGTCGATGTAGGAGAAATCAACGTAGCGACGGGTCAGGGTCACGGTATCGACGATATCGTCGCCTTTAAAACGTTCTTCCACTTTCAGGCCGGTGCGGACATCGGAGAAACGCATTTTGTACAGCGTTGCTGCGCCACGGGCGCTGGGTGCCTGAATGTCGATATCTTTCACAATCAGCAGTTTGCCGTTGTAATTCAGTACCATACCTTTCTTAATTTCGTTCGCTCTTGGCATTGCAGTAATCCTGTTTACGGGAGGTAAAAAATATCGCGCCAAATTACTCGCGCGCGGCCTTTCAGGCAAGCGGAATTCGTGGGTTTTGCTATCAATACATAAAAGGTGTTACTGTGCGCCGATGCCCGACTGCACGGGCTTCGTCACTGAGAGAGCATGTATGGATTGTCGTCCAGATTGCGGCGCGTGCTGTACCGCTCCGTCCATTTCAAGCCCCATACCGGGAATGCCTGAGGGCAAGCCCGCCAATACCCGCTGTGTTCAGCTCTCTGAATCTAACCTGTGCATGATCTTTGGCTCGCCCCAGCGCCCGAAGGTGTGCTCAGGGCTACAGCCAACCGCCGAAATGTGCGGCAGTACGCGCCAGCAGGCCATCACCTGGTTGCTTGAGCTGGAAGCGCTCACCGCGCCTTAAACGTCTTTGATTCGCGTCAGGCAGCTCAGCGTCAGGACGCACATCACCAGCGCAATCCAGAACACCGTATGATAGTTCCAGATTTCAGCCACAACGCCCGCCAGTGAGCCTGCAATAATCCAGCCCACGCGGGTGGTATTAGTATAAAGGGTGGTGGCAGAGCCTGCCTGACCCGGCATCAGATCCTGGAAATAGAGCATACCGATACCGGCCAGAATACCGATGTAAATGGCGTTCAGCAGCTGTAAAGCAAGAAGCAGGGCTGGCGTATGTACCGTCAGCATACCGACGTAAAACAGCAGCCCGGCTACGGCGGCGACGCGCATCAAAAAGCGCTTGCCGAAGCGCTTCGCGTAATAGCCCGCAATCAGCATGGTGGGGATCTCAAGCCCCGCGGCGGTTCCCATCATGATCCCGGCCAGCTTCTCCGGCAGATGCAGTTCATCAATAATAAACAGCGGCATATTAATGATATAGAGGCTGTTGGTTCCCCACATCAGCGTGCAGATAATGAATAACAGCAGCGCGTCGCGGCGGTTGCGTCGCGGAGCTTCCAGCGTACCGGTCGCCACTTTCGGCTCTTTGCGCATGGAGGGCAGAAAGAACCAGACCATTGCGCCGCACACCACGAAGGCCACGGCTGCGCTGAGGTACATCACCGTAAAGCCAAAACCCATCGCCAGCGCGTAGGCGAGCGGGGGGCCAATTACCCAGGCCAGCGACACCTGCGCGCGCAGTATCGAGCTGAACATCACCGCTTCCCGCCCGGTACGGTCGGCATGCTCTCGGGCAAGGGCGAACATTTGCGGGTTGGCGGTCGAGCCGAAACTGCTCAGGAAGACGCCCACAAACAGCAGAATGAAGTAGTTACGGTTCCAGGCAAACAGCAGGCAGGCAAACACCCCGAGCAGGCAGCAAAAAACGATCAGGCTTTTGCGATCGCCTTTGCGGTCTGAGCGGCCGGCAAGAAACTGGCTGACGAAAATGCCGATGATGGCGCTCCCGGTGAAGAAGAAGCCGACCATCGCAGGACGCGCGTGGACTTCGTTGGTCAGAAACAGGCTCAGCGTAGGCGTTTGTAACGCACCGGCAATACCGGTGAGAAAAGCAACGATCAAAAACGCCGTTGACGTCAAATCAAAAGGCTTTGGTGAGGCGGCAGCGGGGGTGTTATGCATGTTCAGTCTTTGCGAGTAACAGAGAGAGCCGGAGTTTACGCCGCCTGTCATTAAATAAACAGAGGGCAAAATCAAGATTGCCACAATAAATCAAAATAGCATTTCAGTTTATCGCCGTATCGCTGAAGCGTGCTGAACCTGTTTGCTGAACATCAGCAAAAACCTCCCGACTGAAGAAGAAATGTGCTGCACTTCTAAATTCTGCAACAAGAAATGTAACTTTTCTTGCAACCTTTTGTAGAAAAGACAAGACTTCTTGAAACGTTTCAGCGCTATCTTGCATGTCCTGAAGAAGCAGGTTAGCGCCTATTTTCTCAGTTAAGCTGAAACGATTCAATTTCAGCAGGAGAGGAGAATCATGTTCCAGTTATCTGTTCAGGATATTCACCCGGGCGAACAGGCCGGGGATAAAGAAGAGGCTATTCGCCAGGTCGCCGCTGCGCTCGTGCAGGCTGGCAACGTGGCTGACGGCTACGTCAACGGCATGCTGGCGCGTGAACAGCAGACCTCCACCTTCCTCGGTAACGGTATTGCAATTCCGCACGGCACCACGGACACCCGCGATCAGGTGCTGAAAACCGGTGTGCAGGTTTTCCAGTTCCCGCAGGGCGTGCTGTGGGGCGAGGGTCAGGTGGCTTATGTGGCGATCGGCATCGCGGCCAGCGGTGACGAACACCTGGGCCTGCTGCGTCAGCTGACGCACGTGCTGAGCGATGATGCCGTCGCGGAACAGCTTAAATCCGCCACCACTGCTGAAGAGCTGCGTGCCCTGCTAATGGGCGAAAAGCAGCGCGAAGCGCTGAAGCTGGATAATGAAACCCTGACGCTGGACGTCGTTGCGTCCGATCTGGTCACCCTCCAGGCGCTGAACGCGGCTCGCCTGAAAGAGGTGGGCGCGGCAGATGCCGTTTTCGTCTCGCACACCATCAATGATAAGCCATTGAATCTGGGTCAGGGCATCTGGCTAAACGACAGTGCTGAAGGCAACTTGCGTAGCGCTATCGCGGTCAGCCGTGCTGCGGTTGCCTTTGAGACAGACGGCGAACGCGCCGCGATGCTGATAACGGTTGCGATGGCTGACGATCGGCCGGTTTCCGTACTGAAGCGTCTGGGCGATCTGCTGCTGAACAACAAAGCTGAAAAATTGCTGAACGCCGATGCGGCGACCGTGCTGGCTCTGCTGACCAGTGACGATGCGCTGACGGATGACCTGCTAAGTGCAGAGTACGTGGTGCGTAACGAACACGGCCTGCATGCCCGTCCGGGCACCATGCTGGTGAATACCATTAAACAATTTGAAAGTGAGATCACCGTGACCAATCTGGACGGTTCGGGTAAACCAGCCAACGGGCGCAGCCTGATGAAAGTGGTCGCGCTGGGCGTGAAGAAAGGCCATCGTCTGCGCTTCACCGCGCAGGGTGCGGATGCTGAACAGGCGCTGAAAGCGATTGGCGACGCCATCGCGGCCGGTCTGGGGGAGGGCGCATAATGAGCAGACGTGTTGCGACCATTACGCTGAACCCGGCTTACGATCTGGTGGGTTTCTGCCCGGAAATTGAACGTGGCGAAGTTAACCTGGTGCGGACGACCGGCCTGCATGCCGCAGGGAAAGGGATTAATGTGGCGAAAGTGCTGAAAGATCTCGGCATCGACGTCACCGTAGGCGGCTTCCTCGGTAAAGACAACCAGGACGGTTTTCAGCAGTTGTTCAGTGAACTGGGCATCGCCAACCGTTTTCAGGTTGTACAGGGCCGTACCCGCATCAACGTTAAGCTGACCGAGAAAGACGGTGAAGTAACCGATCTGAACTTCTCCGGCTTTGAAGTCACCCCGGCGGACTGGGAGCGCTTTGTTGCCGATTCCCTGAGCTGGCTGGGCCAGTTTGATATGGTGTGCGTCAGCGGCAGTCTGCCGTCCGGCGTCAGCCCGGAAGCGTTCACCGACTGGATGACGCGCCTGCGCAGCCAGTGCCCGTGCATTATTTTCGACAGCAGCCGCGACGCGCTGGTCGCCGGTCTGAAAGCCTCGCCATGGCTGGTTAAGCCTAACCGCCGCGAACTGGAGATCTGGGCGGGCCGTAAGTTGCCAGAATTAAAGGATGTGATTGACGCTGCCCATGCGCTGCGCGAGCAGGGTATCGCTCACGTGGTGATTTCTCTGGGTGCAGAAGGTGCCCTGTGGGTTAACGCCTCCGGGGAATGGATTGCCAAACCGCCGTCAATGGAAGTGGTGAGCACCGTTGGCGCAGGGGATTCGATGGTTGGCGGCCTGATTTACGGCCTGCTGATGCGCGAATCCAGTGAACATACCTTACGTCTTGCTACCGCCGTTGCGGCCCTGGCCGTGAGCCAGAGCAATGTCGGTATTACCGATCGTACCCAGTTAGCCGCGATGATGGCGCGCGTTGACTTAAAACCTTTTAACTAACAGCAGGAGAGGAATAATGAAAACGCTGCTGATCATTGACTCCGGTCTCGGACAGGCTCGTGCCTATATGGCGAAGACCCTGCTGGGCGCGGCGGCACAAAAAGCGCATCTGGAAATCATTGATAATCCGGGTGATGCTGAAATGGCGATTGTTCTGGGCGACAAAATCCCTGCGGACAGCGCCCTGAACGGCAAAAAAGTGTGGCTGGGCGATATTAATCGCGCGGTGGCACACCCTGAACTGTTTCTGAGCGAAGCAAAAGGCCATGCGACGGTTTACAGCGCACCCGTTGAGGCGGCGCCGGTTGCCGCCGCTGGGCCGAAACGCATTGTTGCGGTAACGGCCTGCCCGACAGGTGTAGCTCACACCTTTATGGCGGCTGAAGCCATTGAAACCGAAGCGAAAAAACGAGGCTGGTGGGTGAAGGTTGAAACCCGCGGCTCTGTTGGCGCGGGCAACGCCATCACGCCGGAAGAGGTGGCGGAAGCCGATCTGGTGATTGTGGCGGCCGATATCGAAGTGGATCTGGCGAAGTTTGCCGGGAAGCCGATGTACCGCACTTCTACAGGCCTGGCGCTAAAGAAAACTGCGCAGGAGTTTGATAAGGCGCTGGCAGAAGCCAAACCGTATCAGGCAACCGGTGCGGCTAAAACTGCGACTGAAGGGAAAAAAGAGTCTGCGGGTGCGTATCGCCACCTGCTGACCGGCGTATCCTACATGCTGCCGATGGTGGTGGCGGGCGGCCTGTGTATTGCGCTCTCCTTCGCCTTTGGTATCGAGGCGTTTAAAGAGCCGGGCACGCTGGCGGCAGCCTTGATGCAGATTGGCGGTGGCTCCGCGTTTGCGCTGATGGTGCCGGTGCTGGCGGGCTTTATCGCCTTCTCCATTGCTGACCGTCCGGGTCTGACGCCGGGTCTTATCGGCGGTATGCTGGCCGTGAGCACCGGTTCTGGCTTTATCGGCGGTATCATCGCCGGTTTCCTTGCCGGTTATGTGGCGAAGCTGATTAGCTCGAAACTGAAGCTGCCGCAGAGCATGGAGGCGCTGAAACCTATCCTTATCATTCCGCTGATCTCCAGCCTGGTGGTCGGTCTGGCGATGATTTACCTGATTGGTAAACCGGTCGCGGGCATTCTGGAAGGTCTGACCCACTGGCTGCAAACCATGGGGACGGCGAACGCGGTGCTGTTGGGCGCAATCCTCGGCGGTATGATGTGTACCGACATGGGGGGTCCTGTAAACAAAGCGGCATATGCGTTTGGCGTTGGCCTGCTGAGTACCCAGACCTATGCGCCGATGGCGGCGATCATGGCGGCAGGTATGGTGCCACCGCTGGCGCTTGGCCTGGCGACAATCATTGCCCGTCGTAAGTTCGATAAAGCGCAGCAGGAAGGCGGTAAAGCGGCGCTGGTGCTGGGCCTGTGCTTTATCACTGAAGGCGCAATCCCGTTTGCGGCACGCGATCCAATGCGTGTTCTGCCATGCTGTATCGTGGGCGGCGCAGTCACTGGCGCTATCTCCATGGCGGTAGGTGCGAAACTGATGGCGCCGCACGGCGGTCTGTTCGTCCTGCTGATCCCTGGCGCCATCACGCCGGTGCTGGGTTATCTGCTGGCGATTGTTGTAGGTACGCTGGTGGCGGGCCTGTCTTACGCGGTGCTGAAGCGACCGGAAGCGGAAGCAAAAGCAGCCTAAAAGAGGTGTCGGGTGGCGGCTTCGCCTTACCCGACCTGCAAAAAAAAGCCGGGCCGCATTACGCACCCGGCTTTTTTTATGCCGCCTGTTCAGCGGTCTGCTGCGCCTTTAGCCAGGCAATTTCTTCTGCCCAGATATCCGGATTGATGGTTTCCAGCACCATTGGAATACCGTCGAAGCGGGCGTCCTGCATGATAAAGCGGAACGCATCGTGGCCGATGTTGCCTTCGCCCAGGCTGTGGTGACGGTCAACGCGGCTGCCGAACGCGCTTTTCGCATCGTTTAAGTGCATACCGCGAAGATACTGAAAGCCAACAATGCGCTCGAACTCCTCGAAGGTATTTTTCGTGGCCTCGGTTGTGCGCAGATCATAACCGGCGGCAAACGCGTGGCAGGTATCAATGCACACGCCCACGCGGGATTTGTCTTCCACGCCGTCGATGATCGCCGCCAGATGCTCAAACTTAAAGCCGAGGTTGCTGCCCTGACCGGCGGTATTTTCAATCACCGCCGTCACGCCCCGGGTTTTATCCAGCGTCATGTTAATAGACTCGGCGATGCGCGCCAGACAGGCGTCTTCGTCGATTTGCATCAGATGGCTGCCGGGATGGAAGTTCAGCAGCGTCAGCCCCAGTTGTTCACAGCGCTGAACCTCATCCAGGAACGCTTCGCGGGATTTTTCCAGCGCCTCAGCAACCGGGTGGCCGAGGTTAATCAGATAGCTGTCGTGCGGAAGGATCTGGCCAGGCCCGTAGCCGTATTTCTCACAGGCGGCTTTGAAATCATCAATCACTTCAGCGGTGAGCGCTGCGGCGCGCCACTGGCGCTGGTTTTTGGTGAACAGGGCGAAAGCGGTCGCCTCGATTTCGGCGGCGCGAATGGCGGCATTCGCAAGGCCACCGGCAGCGCTGACGTGCGCGCCAACATATTTCATAAAAAGACTCCTGTTAACCCAAAATGCCTATGATAACGGGTTAACAGGAGAAGGACGAGAGGGTTTATGCCAACAGGCTGTGTACCGCAAGGTTAATCGCACCGCCGCCAACTATCAGCCAGATGAAGAGCACCAGCGCCATCAGCAGCGGCTTCGCACCGGCTTTTTTCAGCGCGCTGACGTGAGTGGTTACGCCCAGCGCCGCCATCGCCATCGCCAGCAGCACCGTATCGAGCGTCACCAGCATATCTACCACCGCTTTTGGCAGCAGGTGGAAGGAGTTAAAGATGGCGACCACGATGAACAGGATCGCAAACCACGGAATGGTGATTTTGCTTTTCTCGCTGCCGCCCGCCGGAGCCAGCTGCTTAACCCGCGCAGCCAGGAAAATCAGGAACGGGGCCAGCATCATCACGCGCAGCATTTTGGCGATGACCGCCGCGTTTTCCGCTTCCGGGTTAATGGCGTGACCTGCCGCCACCACCTGCGCCACTTCGTGCATGGTTGAGCCGATATAGATACCGTAAGTTTCCGGGCTAAACCAGTGCGCCACCAGCGGGTACATGGCCGGATACAGGAAGATCGCCAGCGTACCGAAGATAACTACCGTCGCGACGGCAACCGTGACTTTACTGGCTTCGGCTTTAACGACGGGTTCTGTTGCCAGTACCGCCGCTGCGCCGCAGATGCTGCTGCCCGCACCGATCAGCCAGCTGGTCTGTTTGTCCAGCCCAAAGATCTTCTGGCCGATAAAGCACGCCAGTAAAAAGGTGCTCGAAAGGGTCAGGACGTCAATGGCAATCCCGCTGACGCCCACATCCGCAATCTGCGAAAAGGTGAGGCGGAAGCCATACAGAATAATCCCGAGACGTAATAAATGCTGCTTGGCGAAAATCACGCCGCCGTCGCACGATTTCCAGATGTGCGGGTAAACGGTGTTCCCGACCACCATGCCGAGCAGAATGGCCAGCGTCAGGGCGCTGAACCCTGCACCGGCAACCGCCGGTATACTGCCGCCCCATAAGGCTACGCCGGTAACCACGGCGCTGAGCGCAAGACCCGGCACGAAGTGCCACACTGTACGATGATGTTGTAAGGTGAGTTCTGACATAACCTTCTCCTTTGTCTGGCTAAAGGATACGGCGCTCTGGCTTAAAAATAAAATTGATTATATATTTATAATTAATCTTTATAAGTGGTAAGCAACCATGCACATTACATTGCGTCAGCTGGAAGTTTTTGCCGAAGTGCTGAAAAGCGGTTCGACAACCCAGGCGTCACAAATGCTGGCGCTCTCGCAGTCCGCCGTCAGCGCGGCCTTGACCGATCTTGAAGGACAACTGGGCGTGCAGCTTTTCGACAGGGTAGGAAAACGGCTGGTGGTGAACGAACATGGCCGCCTGCTGTACCCGCGTGCCCTGGCCTTGCTGGAGCAGGCAACGGAGATCGAACAGCTGTTCCGCGAGGACAACGGCGCGATTCGCGTTTACGCCAGCAGCACTATCGGTAACTACATCCTGCCGGAAGTGATTGCCCGCTACCGCCGGGATTTTCCGACCCTGCCGCTGGAGATGAGCGTCGGCAACAGCCAGGACGTGATTAACGCGGTGATTGATTTCCGCGTGGACATTGGTCTTATCGAAGGGCCATGCCATAACGTCGATATCATTGCGGAGCCCTGGCTTGAGGATGAGCTGGTGGTGTTTGCCTCCCCGGCCTCTTCTTTACTACAGGGCGAGGTCACGCTGGAGCGGCTGGCGCAGGCGCAGTGGATCCTGCGAGAGCAGGGCTCCGGTACGCGTGAGATTGTCGATTATCTGCTGCTGTCCCATCTGCCGCAGTTCCAGTTAGGGATGGAGTTAGGTAACTCCGAAGCCATTAAGCATGCGGTACGTCATGGCCTGGGTATCAGCTGTCTTTCCCGGCGGGTGATCGCCGAACAGCTGGAAACCGGCTCTCTGGTTGAGATCCCCGTTCCGCTGCCGAAGCTGGTGCGCACGCTGTGGTGCATCCATCATCGTCAGAAACATCTTTCCAGCTCGCTCCAGCGTTTTCTGCGTTACTGCGCCATTTAGCGTTTCCCGGTGGCGCTTCGCTTACCGGGGCAACGCGCGCTTATCATCCTGTATTTTTATGCTTTACTTATAATCCTGGCCGAGTCATGAAGCTCTCTTATAACTGAGCATTTCTGCCGGAAGCAACGCAGATCGTCTGCTACAATCGCGCCTCATTTATTGAATGGACAGCATTTTCACATGGTTTCAGAAACTAAAACCACAGAAGCGCCCGCGCTACGTCGCGCACTTAAGGCGCGTCACCTGACGATGATCGCCATTGGCGGCTCCATCGGTACGGGTCTTTTCGTTGCCTCTGGCGCAACAATTTCGGCAGCCGGCCCGGGTGGGGCATTATTCTCTTATATCCTGATTGGCCTGATGGTCTACTTCCTGATGACCAGCCTGGGCGAACTGGCGGCATACATGCCGGTGTCTGGATCGTTTTCGACCTACGGACAAAAATACGTTGAGGAAGGCTTCGGCTTCGCGCTGGGCTGGAACTACTGGTACAACTGGGCGGTGACCATCGCCGTTGACCTCGTCGCCGCACAGCTGGTCATGACCTGGTGGTTCCCGGACACGCCAGGCTGGATCTGGAGCGCCCTGTTCCTGGCGGTTATCTTCCTGCTGAACTACATCTCTGTTCGCGGTTTCGGCGAAGCGGAATACTGGTTCTCTTTGATTAAAGTGGCAACCGTCATCATCTTTATCGTCGTCGGTGTGGCGATGATCGTTGGTATTTTCAAAGGGGCTGAACCGGCGGGCTGGAGTAACTGGACGATAGGCGATGCGCCGTTTGCCGGGGGCTTCTCCGCGATGATTGGCGTGGCGATGATTGTCGGCTTCTCTTTCCAGGGCACGGAGCTGATTGGTATTGCGGCCGGTGAATCCGAAAATCCGGAGAAGAACATTCCGCGCGCGGTGCGTCAGGTGTTCTGGCGTATCCTGCTGTTCTATGTGTTCGCTATCCTGATTATCAGCCTGATCATTCCGTATACCGACCCAAGCCTGCTGCGTAACGACGTAAAAGACATCAGCGTCAGCCCGTTCACCCTGGTCTTCCAGCATGCGGGTCTGCTCTCTGCGGCGGCGGTGATGAACGCGGTGATCCTGACGGCGGTACTGTCTGCGGGTAACTCCGGGATGTACGCCTCCACCCGCATGCTCTACACCCTGGCCTGCGACGGTAAAGCGCCACGTATTTTCTCGAAACTGTCTCGCGGTGGCGTGCCGCGCAACGCGCTGTATGCGACCACGGTGATTGCCGGTCTCTGTTTCCTGACCTCCATGTTCGGTAACCAGACGGTTTACCTGTGGCTGCTTAACACCTCTGGTATGACGGGCTTCATTGCCTGGCTGGGCATTGCCATCAGCCACTACCGTTTTCGTCGCGGGTACGTCAAGCAGGGACATGACCTGAATAATCTGCCGTACCGTTCAGGGTTCTTCCCGCTGGGGCCGATCTTCGCCTTCGTTCTGTGCCTGATCATTACCCTGGGCCAGAACTATGAGGCCTTCCTTGCGGACACCATTGACTGGGGCGCCGTTACGGCCACCTATATTGGCATTCCGCTGTTCCTGATCATCTGGTTTGGCTACAAACTGACGAAAGGAACACGCTTCGTTCGCTACAGTGAAATGGATTTCCCGGAACGATTTAAACGCTAACCGCACTTCCTCTCTTTTAGCCCGCTCTACCGAGCGGGCTTTTTTATGGGCAGGTCAGAAGCTGTAGGTCATGCCAACGGTATAGCGGCGGCCATCCAGCACGGTGTCATACGTATCGTAATCAATCTGCTTATCGAGCACGTTATACACTCCGGCAGTAACCAGCAGGTTTTTGTTGGCGTTGTAGCGCATACCGACATCAACCTGAGTGTAGGACGGCGTACCCTGGGACATTGACGTACGGCTCAGGTACTCAGAGGTTTTACCGCGCAGGTTCAGACGGCTCCAGAAACCGACGTCGGGCGTCGCCTGCCAGTCCAGGGTGGTGTTGAACATGTGTTTCGGCATTTTGTTCAGTGGCTTGCCGGAGAACTGGCCGCTCTTCTGCTCGGACTCTGTATAGGTGTAGTTTGCAGTCCAGTTCACATCACGCGTGATCTTCCACCCGAAGGAGGACTCCACACCGCGCATGTTAGCTTTGTCCACGTTGACGCGATCGCTGACGAAATCATAGCTATGACCGCCAATCGTACAGGCGGGATCGGCGCTGCTGTTACAGCGGCGAACTTCCGTAATTTTGTCCTTGAAGTCGGTATTAAACAGCGTCACACCGGCATTGAGGTTATCGTTGTTATCCCAGAGCAGGGCGAGCTCTTCGCTCAGGCTCTTCTCTGGTTTCAGATCCGGGTTGCCGACGATGATACCGTCAAGACGGCCGCCACCTGTCACCTGGCCCCAGCTGGCAGACGACTGACGCAGATCCGGCGCACGATAGCCAGCAGAAACCCCGCCTTTCAACGTCCACCGATCGGCCAGGTGCCATACGCCGTAACCGCGCGGCGTCCAGTTAGTGCCGTAGTTTTGGTCTTTGTCCATACGCAGGCCGCCGGTGAACGTAAAGCTTTCCGTCATTGCCCATTCATCTTCGGCAAACAGGGCCCAGCTCCAGCGCGTCAGTTTGTTCAGACCGTCAGCAGCTTCCAGCTGATTACCCTTGTCGCGCAGTTTCTCATACCGATACTGCCCGCCGAGGGTCAACGTATGATCGCCGAGGAAAATCTGGTTCTGGTTGTTGAAGGTGGTGTTATAGGAGCGCATTTTGCGACCAGGATTATTGGTCTCTTCCTGCTGGATATAGCTGGTGGTATTGAAGTCTTCGTAATAACCACTGTGGGTTAACGAGTAGGTCGTGTGCTCATAGCGCGAGTCGCTTTTGGTATTTGGCGTACAGGTTGTTCCCCGGCAGGTTTCAGCCGCTTTCGACATCCCCGGGGTGCTGTTTCTGTCCTGAAGCTCGCGAGCAAAATCAAGATCGAAATCGTTCTTCTCGTCCGGCGTGAAGTTCAGCGTAATGCCACCGTTACGCATTTTCTGCTCGTTATAGCCGTTCACGATTTTATCTTCTGCACGCCGTGACAACAGCCCCGTCACTTTTGCGCCCAGCAGTCCGTCAATCAGGGGACCAGAAGCGTAGGCGTTGGTCTGGAAGATATCGCCGGAATCATGGTTTTCCTGGAAGGTTGCATCGCCATGCAACGAACCGGTCCAGGCTTTGGTGTTCGAGACTTTTTTGGTAATGACGTTGATGACGCCACCCATAGCATCGGAGCCGTAAAGCGAGGACATCGGGCCGCGGATGACCTCGATACGCTCAATGGACTCCAGCGGCGGCAGCCAGCCTTGTTCAATTCCCGAGTTGTCGCTGTTGGGGCGGGTGCTTCGCGTACTGACGCGTTTGCCGTTCACCAGGAACAGGGTGTACTGAGAGGCCATGCCGCGAATACTGATGTCACTGCTACTCCCGCCGCCAGTGACGACAACGCCCGGGACGTCTCTCAGGGCATCGGTAACATCACGGTAGGCTTTATCTTCAATCTGCTGTTTGGAAATTACAGAGATGGAGGCGGGGGCATTCTGGATTTTTTGTTCAAAACCCGTCGCAGTGACGACAACGGTGTCCCGATCGTCTGCGTGAACGAAGGGGGAACATGTGGCAGCGCCAATGGCGACGGCCAGGAGCTTAATGCGGGGTATTGTCATTTGTACATTCCGTATAAAAATGAATAAAACTCCATCGGGATAACCCTGAGAACTGTATGTTTTTGTCTTGTAAGAACTCTTTGAGATGGAGAAGAGCCTGGAATTGTACAAAAGAATGTAGAATTGTAAACACAAATGATAATTGAAATCATTTGTGTTTGAGCGAGAAGGCAGAAAACAGGCTGGATTCAAGCGGATAGAAGTATGTAAAGAGGGGAAGGGGAAAGACCCGGCAGACATGAGGCGCTACCGGGCAAAAGGCGGAACTTACCTGAACAGATGCTCCGCATGGAAGCGGAGATGATCCTCAATAAAGGACGCCATGAAGTAATAGCTGTGGTCGTATCCCGGCTGAATGCGCAGCGTTAGCGGCCAGTCCTTCTGGCGCGCGGCTTCCGCCAGCACCGCAGGCTGTAGCTGTCCGGCGAGGAACTGATCCGTATCGCCCTGATCGATAAGCATCGGGATCGCATTCGCCGAATCGCTCGCCAGCATCAGCGCGCAGCTGTCCCATTCCTGCCATTTCTCTGCATCTTCACCCAGATAGTGCGTAAAGGCTTTTTGCCCCCACGGCACCTGCGTTGGGTTCACAATCGGCGCAAATGCGGACACGCTGGTGTATTTCCCCGGATTTTTCAGCGCCATTATCAGCGCGCCGTGGCCGCCCATCGAATGGCCGCTTATCGCGCAGCGCTCGCTGACTGTAAACTGAGATTGCACCAGGGCAGGCAGTTCATCGCGAATGTAGTCATACATGCGGTAATGGCTGGCCCAGGGCTGTTCGGTGGCGTTGAGATAGAATCCGGCACCTTTACCCAAATCGTATCCGGCATCGTCGGCCACGTCCTCGCCACGCGGGCTGGTGTCTGGCATTACCAGCGCTATGCCCAGTTCAGCGGCAATACGCTGGGCGCCCGCTTTGGTGGTGAAGTTTTCGTCGTTGCAGGTCAGGCCTGAAAGCCAGTACAGCACCGGTGGATTATCCGCAGGGGGCAGGAAAATGCTGAACGTCATAGCACATTTCAGCGTGGTGGAGTCGTGCCGCCAGCGCTGCTGTCGACCTTCAAAACAATGATGCTCTTCGAGCAGTTCCATGCAGGGCTCCTTAAAGGTAAGACGATTCATAAAACGCATAATACAGCGTTTTCATTGACCTGTGAGCAACTTTCACTTTCGCAGAACGTCGAGATGTTGCATCATGAATTTACTTTTCTTTAACAATTGGAGCGGTCATGGCGCTGCGTATCGCGCTCAGCGGATTTGTGGTTCTGGTCGTCGCAATGGGGATAGGGCGCTTCGCCTTCACGCCTCAGGTGCCGCTGATGATTGCTGCCGGGCAACTCACGCTTACCAGCGCGGGGCTGGTGGCGGCAATGAACTATCTGGGCTATCTGGTTGGGGCATGGGATGCCATGCGCGCCCA
Source organism: Enterobacter cloacae (assembly GCF_011078175.1). GTDB lineage: Bacteria > Pseudomonadota > Gammaproteobacteria > Enterobacterales > Enterobacteriaceae > Enterobacter > Enterobacter cloacae_Q. The sequence continues at coordinate 54,426 of NZ_JAALCJ010000005.1, read as the reverse complement.
TCGCTTCGTTGAAACGCGTCTCTGGCTTGGCATCACCGGTGCGGTGGCGCTGACGCTGCTCTCCGCGGCGGCAGATAATGCCGTCGTTCACGGTCTGCTGCGCTTTGCGATCGGCTGCATGAGCGGCTGGTCGATGGTGCTGATTGCCGCCTGGACCAACGAGCGGCTGGGGCAGCTGGGCAAACCGGGACTCAGTGCAGCCGTCTTTGCCGGACCCGGGGCCGGAATCGCCCTGAGCGGCCTGCTGGCGGTCTATATTCAGGCGAAATCCTTGTCCGCCGGGGCGGCATGGCAAATCTACGGCGTGCTGGCGCTGGTGCTGATTGTGCTGATCGCGCGCTACCTGCCGCGGTCCGGGCAGCTCCATCGGCCCGGTACCGCGCCTGAACCGCTGCTGCTGACCGCAGATCTCAAGCGTCTGGTCTGGAGCTACAGCCTGGCAGGGTTCGGCTATATCCTCCCGGCGACCTTTTTATCGCAAATGGCGGCGGTGCGTTTTCCCGGCAGCCTGTTTGCCCAGTTTGTCTGGCCGATATTTGGCGCCGCCTCGGTGGTGGGGATTGCGCTCAGCATTGCCCTACGGCATACATCAAGCGCTAACCGCAGGCTGGCGATTGTTCTGTGGTTACAGGGGATTGGCGTGCTGGCGGCCTGGCTGCTGCCGGGCATTGGCGGCTTGCTAACGGGCGGATTGCTGGTGGGCGGCGGGTTCCTCTGCGCCGTGCAGCTCTCTCTTCTGTACGGTCGCGAGCTGGCGCCAGACCATACGCGTTATATGGCGGGTCTGCTCACCACCGGGTATGCCATTGGCCAGCTGATTGGTCCGGTTACTTCGGCACTGTCGACCTGGCTCACGCACCGGCTGGAGCCTGCGCTGGGGCTGGCGGGGATCGCGCTGTTCGCTGGCGGGGCGTTAGTCTGGAACCGTCAGGCTGAAAGGCACCAGCAATTGCAATAATTATCGTCGTGAATACTGGATTATGTGCGTCGCCTCACGCACAATGAGCGCACACTTTTGCCACAACGAGGGCAAAAGACGCCACACCTGCAGGAGAAAAGAATGTCATCACTCAGTAAAGAAGCAGCCCTTGTCCATGAAGCGCTGGTTGCGCGCGGTCTTGAAACGCCACTGCGCCCGCCCGTGCAGGAGCTGGACAATGTTACCCGCAAGAGTCTGATCGCCGGCCATATGACGGAGATCATGCAACTGCTGAATCTCGATCTGAGCGACGACAGCCTGATGGAGACGCCGCACCGCATCGCGAAAATGTACGTCGACGAAATTTTCTCCGGCCTGGATTACGCGAACTTCCCGAAAATTACCGTCATTGAAAACAAGATGAAGGTCGATGAGATGGTGACGGTACGCGATATTACGCTGACCAGCACCTGCGAGCATCACTTTGTGACGATCGACGGTAAAGCGACGGTGGCCTATATTCCAAAAGATACGGTCATTGGCCTGTCCAAGATCAACCGCATCGTGCAGTTCTTTGCCCAGCGTCCGCAGGTGCAGGAACGTCTGACGCAGCAGATCCTGACCGCACTGCAAACCCTGTTGGGGACGAACAACGTGGCGGTCTCTATCGACGCGGTGCACTACTGTGTGAAAGCGCGCGGCGTGCGTGATGCAACCAGCGCTACCACCACCACCTCGCTGGGCGGTCTGTTCAAATCGAGCCAGAACACCCGCCAGGAGTTCCTGCGCGCCGTGCGTCACCACAACTAATCAGGCAGGGCAGGGACCATGGAGCGAAACGTCACGCTCGATTTTGTTCGCGGCGTCGCCATTCTCGGTATCCTGCTGCTGAATATCAGCGCCTTCGGTCTGCCGAAGGCCGCCTATCTGAATCCTGCGTGGTATGGCGACATCACGCGCAGTGACGCCTGGACGTGGGCAATTCTCGATCTCTTCGCACAGGTGAAATTCCTCACCCTCTTTGCGCTTCTGTTTGGCGCGGGACTTCAGCTTCTCCTCAAACGCGGTACGCGATGGATACAGTCGCGTTTAACGTTACTGGTTATCCTGGGTTTTATTCACGGGCTGCTTTTCTGGGACGGAGATATTCTGCTCGCGTATGGTCTGGTGGGTCTGATTTGCTGGCGGCTGATCCGCGACGCGCCCGGTGTAAAGAGCCTGTTTAACACCGGCGTGATGCTTTATGTCATGGGACTGTGCGTATTATTGCTGCTCGGCATGATTGCCGATGACGCCACCAGCCGTTCGTGGATCCCGGATGCAGCTAACCTGCAATATGAGCAATTCTGGAAGCTGAAAGGCGGCATAGAAGCGATCGGCAACCGGGCCGATATGCTCGGCGATAACCTGCTGGCGCTGGGCGCGCAATACGGCTGGCAGCTGGCGGGGATGATGCTGATGGGCGCAGCCCTGATGCGCACCGGCTGGCTGAAAGGGGAATTTAGCCTGCGACACTATCGTCGCACGGGAGCAGGGCTGGTGCTGCTCGGCGCGATCGTCAACCTCCCGGCGGTGATGATGCAGTGGCATCTTCAGTGGGATTACCGCTGGTGTGCGTTCCTGTTGCAGGTGCCGCGCGAACTGAGCGCGCCGTTCCAGACTATTGGCTATGCGGCGCTGATCTATGGCTTCTGGCCCCAGCTTTCCCGCCTGTGGATCGTCAGTGCGGTGGCCTGCGTTGGTCGGATGGCGTTAAGCAATTACATCCTGCAAACGCTGATATGCACCACGCTTTTCTACCGATTCGGCCTGTTTATGAAATTCGACCGCCTGACGCTGCTGGCGTTTGTTATTCCGGTCTGGATTGTTAACGTGGTGTTTTCGGTTGTCTGGCTGCGTTTTTTCCGCCAGGGCCCGCTGGAATGGGCATGGCGACAGTTAACCGCTCGTGCTTCGGGTGTGTCATTACGTAATACATCCAGATAACGATCTGGATCACAATCATTAACAAAACGGATGTAAGCGTTTTCATCTGTGTGAGCTTCTTCACGTAGTCTCCTCTCTCTCGCTGCCAGAATAGCCACCTTGCTAAACACAGGGGGTGTCTGTGAGTTGCTGCAATCCTTTAAAGGATGGTGAATATGATCACCATTCGTGACGTCGCCCGCCAGGCGGGGGTTTCTGTTGCTACCGTTTCCCGCGTGCTGAACAACAGCGCGCTGGTCAGCCCTGAAACGCGTGAAACCGTAATGAAAGCCGTGAGCCAGCTGGGGTACCGGCCAAACGCCAATGCCCAGGCGCTGGCGACGCAGGTCAGCGATACCATTGGCGTAGTGGTGATGGACGTGTCGGACGCCTTCTTCGGTGCGCTGGTCAAAGCGGTGGACGTCGTTGCCCAGCAGCACCAGAAATATGTGCTGATTGGCAACAGCTATCACGAGGCTGAAAAAGAGCGTTATGCCATTGAAGTTCTGATCCGCCAGCGCTGTAACGCCCTGATTGTGCACTCTAAAGCCCTGAGCGATGAAGAGCTGGCCGGGTTTATGGAGCAGATCCCCGGCATGGTGCTAATCAACCGTATCGTTCCCGGCTACGCGCACCGCTGCGTCGGTCTGGATAACATCAGCGGCGCGATGATGGCGACGCGGATGCTCATCAGCAACGGTCATCAGCGCATTGGCTATCTGGCCTCAAGCCACGGTATAGAAGACGACATGATGCGCCGCGAGGGCTGGCAAAATGCCCTGAAAGAGCAGGGCATCGCGCCGCTGGAGAGCTGGGTAGGTACCGGTTCGCCGGACATGCAGGGCGGGGAAGCGGCAATGGTTGAACTGCTGGGGCGTAATCTTCAGCTGACGGCCGTGTTTGCCTATAACGACAGCATGGCGGCAGGTGCGCTTACCGCACTGAAAGACAATGGCATTGCGGTACCGCAGCATTTATCGCTGATCGGTTTTGACGATATTCCCATTGCCCGTTACACCGATCCGCAGCTGACAACGGTGCGTTACCCCATTGCGTCGATGGCGAAACTGGCGACAGAGCTGGCGTTACAGGGGGCGGCAGGGCTGTTAGATCCCAACGCAACGCATTGTTTTATGCCGACTTTAGTACGGCGCCATTCGGTCGCTATTCGGCAAACTGTGGCTCCGATCACTAACTGATAACATCACGTGATGTAACCGTTTTCAATCTGTGAGTAAATTCACAGTATCTTAACAAGCCGCTGTCTATGATGTCAGCGTTTTAGGGGCTGAAACACAATGTAACGGTGATTATTCACTTTTACCGTTACCAGAATGCCTCAAACAACGAATAAAACGCATTTCTGGAGCGTTACCGAACACGGAAGCTGGACATTTTATAAGTGAACTTCGGCGGTCAGTAACGATTTATTAACATCTGCCCGCCAGCCGTTTTTCACAAGAACTACCCTGCATAAAAAAAACCGGAGATACCATGAATAAGAAGGTGTTGACTCTGTCTGCCGTCATGGCAAGCATGCTTTTTGGCGCAGCAGCCCACGCTGCGGATACCCGTATTGGCGTGACTATCTATAAATACGACGACAACTTTATGTCTGTTGTGCGTAAAGCAATTGAAAAAGATGCTAAATCAGCGCCAGACGTGCAGCTGCTGATGAATGACTCCCAGAACGACCAGTCCAAACAGAACGATCAGATTGACGTTCTGCTGGCAAAAGGCGTGAAAGCGCTGGCTATTAACCTGGTCGACCCGGCAGCGGCAGGCACGGTTATCGAGAAAGCGCGCGGCCAGAATGTGCCAATCGTCTTCTTCAACAAAGAACCTTCCCGTAAAGCGCTGGATAGCTATGACAAAGCGTATTACGTCGGTACCGACTCCAAAGAGTCCGGTATTATCCAGGGCGATCTGATTGCCAAACACTGGGCCGCGAACCCGAACTGGGACCTGAACAAAGACGGTCAGATCCAGTTCGTTCTGCTGAAGGGCGAACCGGGCCACCCGGATGCTGAAGCACGTACCACCTACGTGATTAAAGAGCTGAACGACAAAGGCCTGAAAACCCAGCAGCTGGCGTTAGACACCGCAATGTGGGATACCGCTCAGGCGAAAGATAAGATGGATGCATGGCTCTCTGGTCCGAACGCCAACAAAATTGAAGTGGTCATCGCCAACAACGATGCAATGGCAATGGGTGCCGTTGAAGCGCTGAAAGCACACAACAAGTCCGCTATTCCTGTATTCGGTGTGGATGCCCTGCCAGAAGCGCTGGCGCTGGTGAAATCTGGTGCAATGGCCGGTACCGTGCTGAACGATGCCAACAACCAGGCGAAAGCCACCTTCGATCTGGCGAAAAACCTGGCCGACGGTAAAGGCGCCGCTGACGGGACTAACTGGAAAATTGACAACAAAATCGTTCGCGTTCCTTACGTGGGCGTTGACCAGTCCAACCTGGCTGAGTTTATCGGTAAATAAGTTATCTGAACTGTCTTCACTGGGCGCAATTCGTTGCGCCCTTTTATAACGCGATATGCGAGGCCAACAAGGTATAATTATGGTCAGCACAACTACTCAGTCGTCCGGTGAATATTTGTTGGAAATGACCGGTGTCAACAAGTCATTCCCCGGTGTTAAGGCGCTCGATAATGTTAATTTAAAAGTTCGTCCACACTCTATTCATGCGTTAATGGGTGAAAACGGTGCGGGTAAATCAACATTATTAAAATGCCTCTTTGGGATCTATCAAAAAGATTCTGGCAGCATTCTTTTTCAGGGAAAAGAGATCGACTTCCATTCAGCGAAAGAAGCGCTGGAGAATGGTATCTCGATGGTACACCAGGAATTAAACCTGGTTCTGCAACGTTCAGTTATGGATAATATGTGGTTGGGTCGTTATCCAACCAAAGGTGTCTTTGTCGATCAGGATAAAATGTATCGCGACACCAAAGCCATTTTTGATGAGCTGGATATCGATATTGACCCGCGCGCACGCGTCGGGACATTATCCGTTTCCCAGATGCAGATGATCGAAATTGCCAAAGCGTTCTCCTATGATGCGAAAATCGTGATCATGGATGAACCGACTTCGTCATTAACGGAAAAAGAGGTTAACCACCTTTTTACCATTATTCGTAAACTGAAAGATCGTGGCTGCGGCATTGTCTACATCTCGCATAAAATGGAAGAGATCTTCCAGCTGTGTGATGAAATCACCATCCTGCGCGACGGGCAGTGGATTGCCACCCAGCCGCTGGAAGGGCTGGACATGGACAAGATCATCGCCATGATGGTTGGTCGCTCCCTGAACCAGCGGTTCCCGGATAAAGAAAACAAGCCAGGCGAAGTGATTCTGGAGGTACGTAACCTGACCTCGCTGCGTCAGCCGTCTATTCGCGATGTCTCCTTCGATCTGCACAAGGGCGAGATCCTTGGCATCGCAGGGCTGGTGGGCGCTAAGCGCACCGATATCGTAGAAACCCTGTTTGGTATTCGTGAGAAAGCCGAAGGGACCATTACGCTGCACGGTAAGAAAATCAACAACCACAACGCCAACGAAGCCATTAATAATGGCTTTGCGCTGGTGACGGAAGAGCGTCGTTCCACCGGTATTTACGCTTATCTGGATATTAACTTTAACTCGTTAATTTCTAATATTCGCAATTACAAAAACAAAGTCGGACTGCTGGATAACTCACGCATGAAGAGCGATACCCAGTGGGTGATTGACTCCATGCGCGTGAAAACGCCGGGCCACCGCACGCAAATTGGCTCACTCTCGGGAGGGAACCAGCAGAAAGTCATTATTGGTCGCTGGCTATTAACCCAGCCTGAAATTCTGATGCTGGATGAACCTACGCGCGGAATCGACGTGGGTGCAAAATTTGAGATTTACCAGCTGATCGCCGAGTTGGCGAAAAAAGATAAAGGGATCATTATTATTTCTTCCGAAATGCCGGAATTGTTAGGGATCACAGACCGTATTCTGGTTATGAGCAATGGTCTCGTTGCCGGTATTGTTGAAACCAAAACGACAACGCAAAACGAAATTTTGCGTCTTGCGTCTTTGCACCTTTAAGATCAGGGGCTCCTCATGAGTGCGTTAAATAAAAAAAGTTTTCTCACTTATCTGAAAGAAGGCGGTATTTACGTTGTTCTTTTAGTCTTGCTGGCGATTATTATTTTCCAGGACCCTACGTTCTTAAGTCTGCTGAACTTGAGTAACATTCTGACCCAGTCTTCCGTACGTATTATTATCGCGCTTGGCGTGGCGGGGCTTATCGTCACCCAGGGGACTGACCTTTCGGCAGGGCGCCAGGTGGGTCTGGCGGCGGTCATTGCGGCGACCCTGTTACAGTCGATGGAAAACGCCAACAAGGTGTTCCCGGAGATGGCGACCATGCCGATTTTCGTGGTGATCCTGATCGTGTGCGCCATCGGCGCGGTAATTGGCCTGATTAACGGCATCATCATTGCTTACCTGAACGTGACGCCATTCATCACTACGCTTGGCACGATGATCATCGTTTATGGTATTAACTCCCTGTACTACGATTTCGTCGGCGCGTCTCCAATCTCTGGCTTCGACAGCGGCTTCTCGACCTTCACGCAGGGGTTTGTTGCGCTGGGCAGTTTCCGTCTCTCCTATATCACTTTCTATGCGTTGATTGCGGTGGCGTTCGTCTGGATCCTGTGGAACAAAACCCGCTTCGGTAAAAACATCTTCGCCATCGGCGGTAACCCGGAAGCGGCGAAAGTCTCCGGCGTCAACGTGGCCCTGAACCTGCTGATGATTTATGCCCTGTCCGGCGTGTTCTACGCCTTCGGCGGGATGCTGGAAGCGGGCCGTATCGGCTCTGCGACCAACAACCTCGGCTTTATGTACGAACTGGATGCGATTGCGGCCTGCGTGGTCGGCGGCGTCTCCTTCAGCGGCGGCGTGGGTACCGTGCTGGGCGTGGTGACCGGTGTGATTATCTTCACCGTAATCAACTACGGTCTGACCTACATCGGCGTGAACCCGTACTGGCAGTACATCATCAAGGGTGCCATCATCATCTTCGCAGTTGCCCTGGATTCACTGAAGTACGCGCGTAAGAAGTAAGATCTTCAGAATGAAAAGGCCCGCTCACGTAGCGGGCCTTTTTTTGCCCGGTGGCGCAACGCTTACCAGGCCTGCAACATCGCGAACGTAGGTCGGGTAAGGCGAAGCCGCCACCCGACAAAATTTATTACTTCTTCTGCATTTCCAGCAGCTGCTCCGGCGTTACCGCCGGATAACCCTGTGCATCTTCCGGCACTTCATGCATCGTTGGGATCGGCACCAGCGGGCCTAAAAAGCGCGGTTCACGTTTGAACAAGTACAGGTCAGCCAGCGCGCCAAAACGGGCGCCGAATTCGCGTACGCGCACGCTCAGCATATCTTTTGGCGACGGCACCGCATAACACTGCGCCTGAATGCCCATATGCAGGGCGATAAACAGCGCCCGCTCGCAGTGGAAACGCTGGGTAATGATGATGAAATCATTGGTGTCGAATACCTTGCGGGTACGCACGATGGAATCAAGCGTGCGGAATCCGGCGTAGTCGAGCACGATATCGGCCGGGTCGACGCCTGCGGCAATCAGATCTTTACGCATCGTCACCGGCTCGTTATAGCTTTGCAGCGCGTTATCGCCGCTCAGGAGCAGATAGTTCACCTTGCCGCTGTTATAGGCGTTCAGCGCGCCCTGAATACGATACCGGTAATACTGATTTATGACGCCGGTGCGGTAATACTTGGCGGTGCCAAGCACTACGCCAACCTGACGGTAGGGGAGGTCCTGGAGGTCATCAAAAATGTAGGGGGCTGTTTTCCAGCTCATCCAGCGGTCGAGACCCAGCACGATCAACAGCAGTATGCCGATCAGGACAGACAGGCTGTAAAACACGCGCTTTAACATGCAGATGGCTCGTACCGATGATGAAATTTCCCTCAGGCTACTGTACCCGCCTGGTTAGCGCAAGAAACAGCGATTCAACTGAGGGGTTTTTCGTCAGACTGGCGGGCATTTATGCCCGCCGGGACGATCAGGCAAGCAGCACGCGGTCGATGGTTGAACAGCCCAGCGCTTTCAGCGTGGCTGCGGTCGCGTCCCACTGGATCAGCGGCGCATCGGCAATTTCAGCCAGGATCGCGCGCTGAATATCCGGATAGTCATACCCGTTCAGGCTAAGCAGGTTCAGGGCACCCTGGAGCGGAGGCAGCGTCGGGTTGAACGCGGCGTTCTCAGCATAGCTCCCGGTGAAGATGCGGCCGTCACGGCACTCAAGGGCGACGCCGCTTGGGGATTTACTGTACGGCGTGTGGCTTTTGTTGGCGGCGGCAATCGCCGCTTCGCTGAGCGCATCCCCAGAGAGCGCATAACCGTGATCCTGCTCGTCCATCAGCAGGGTTTTGATCTCCAGATCTTTCGGGCCGAAAGCATCTGGCAGGTAATCACCCAGCGTATGCGGCGCGCGGCCAGGCAGATTGATACGCAGTTCAAGCCCGCTGTTCAGCTCATTCATAAACTGGCGGCAGTGGCCGCAAGGGGTGTAGTTAACGGTGATGGCGCGCAGGGCTTTTTCACCGCGCAGCCAGGCGTGACTGATTGCGCTCTGCTCCGCGTGAACGGTTTGCTGCATGGTCGCACCGAGAAACTCCATATTTCCGCCGAAGTACCAGGTCCCACTCACGCCGCGCGCAATCGCGCCTACGTTAAAATGGGAAAGGTCAGCGCGTGCGCAGGCAGCCGCCAGTGGCAGCAGGGCGAAAGCCAGCGCGTCTTCGTCCAGCCCCGTCGCCTGCTTAAGCGTCGTGACCTGATCTGGCGTCAGCAGGGCGGGGAAATGCACATCCGCCAGAACCGGAGCCAGGGCTGATTGCAAATTCTCTGCAAGCTGCGGGAAAGCAGCTTGAAAACGTGGATGCATGACGTTGCCTCATTAAGGTTAATGGATCGGTAGTGTACGGAGCCGTACGGCCTTAATATGTGATCCAAATCTCATTATGTGTGCAACTTATGAAATGAAAATGAAATTTGCGCGACGCATCGCAAATTTTAACCCATGACTGCCAGAATAATCGGGAAGATAAACGGCGCGAGCAGGGAGGTTATAATCCCGCAGATCACCAGCGCCAGCGAGCTGAATGCCCCTTCCTGATAATCCAGTTCCGCACAGCGTGCGGTGCCCAGCGCGTGCGAGGCAGTACCCATCGCCAGGCCGCGCGCCGCTTTGGTCCGAATTTTCATGATATTCAGTAGGGTATGACCAAACACTGCGCCGAGGATACCGACAAAGATCACGCACACGGCGCTGATGGCCGGAATGCCCCCGATGCTGCCGCCCACGGCCATGGCAATCGGGGTGGTGACGGATTTCGGCAGGATAGAGGCGGCGATCTGCGGCGACGCGCCCATCAATAAGGCCACCGAGGTACCGGTGATCATCGCAACAAGGCTACCCACAAAGCAGATGGTAATGATGGATTTCCAGCGCGCGCGGATCTGATGCAGTTGCTCATATAAAGGAAACGCCAGCGCCACCACGGCAGGCTGCAACAAATCGTTAAGGATCTTGCTCCCGGCGAAGTAACGCTCATAAGGAATGCCGGTGAGCAGCAGAAAAGGAATAATCACCACCATGGCGACCAGCAGCGGGTTGAGCAACGGCATTTTGAAACGCACCGCAAGCTTACGCGCAGCAAAGAACACCACCAGGGTTAACGGCAGGGACCACCAGATATTCGCCATCATTTTTTTGTTTTCTCCCCAACGACCTTACGTTCGCCATGCACAATGTGTGAACTCCAGCTGACCACCAGGAAAACCACCAGCGTACTGATGGCGCAGGAGACCACTATCGGGCCGAACTGCGCTTTAAGCACGTCGTAATACTGCATAACCCCAACGCCGATAGGCACAAAAAGCAGGGCCATATAGCGAATGAGAACGAAGCACCCCGGGTTGACCCATTTCGCGGGCAGCACCTGTAATGCCAGCAGCACAAACAGGATTAGCATGCCGATTATGCTGCCGGGTATCGTTATAGGCAGCAGCGAAGCGATAAAAATGCCGGCGTACAGGCAGGCATAAATCAGGACGAAGGCGCGAAGGTATTGCCAGATAGTATTCAAAGATTTGCTCATGGTGAAAGTCCTTGCTGAGACGTATTCATCATACAATTAAACCTGAAAATGTGCCACGGATCACATCATGAATTTTGGGCATACCAGCCATTCCAGAATGGAACGCCGGGCTTTCAACATCCATAGAGAGCAGCTACTATAGCGCGTCTTTTTTCACAGGTACTCAGAATGCGTGTTTTACTGGCCCCGATGGAAGGCGTGCTCGACTCTCTCGTGCGCGAGCTGCTAACCGAGGTGAACGATTACGATCTCTGCGTGACGGAATTCCTGCGCGTAGTCGATATGTTGCTGCCAGAAAAATCATTTTATCGTCTTTGTCCGGAACTGCATCGTCAGAGCCGCACCCCGTCCGGTACGCTGGTGCGCGTCCAGCTGCTCGGCCAGTATCCTGAGTGGCTGGCTGAAAACGCCGCCCGCGCGGTCGCGCTTGGCTCGTACGGGGTTGACCTTAACTGCGGTTGTCCGTCAAAGCTGGTGAACGGCAGCGGCGGCGGGGCGACGTTACTTAAAGATCCGGAGCTGATTTATCGCGGCGCAAAAGCCATGCGTGAGGCGGTGCCATCGCATCTGCCGGTGACGGTCAAAGTCCGTCTGGGATGGGACAGCGACGATATGCAGTTTGAAATTGCTGACGCGGTGCAGCAGGCGGGCGCCACCGAGCTGGTGGTGCACGGGCGAACCAAAGAGGATGGTTATAAAGCCGAGCGCATTAACTGGCAGGCGATTGGCGAGATCCGCAAACGGCTTTCTATTCCGGTGATTGCCAACGGCGAAATCTGGGATTATGAGAGCGCGCAGGCCTGCCTCAAAGAGACCGGCTGTAATGCGGTGATGATTGGCCGCGGTGCGCTGAACGTGCCGAACCTCAGCCGGGTGGTGAAATATAATGAGCCGCGGATGCCGTGGGCGGATGTGGTGAAGCTCCTGCAAAAATACACGCGGCTGGAAAAGCAGGGCGATACCGGCTTGTATCACGTCGCGCGCATTAAGCAGTGGCTGAGTTATTTGCGTAAAGAGTACGACGACGCGCTGGGATTATTTCAGGAGATCCGGACGCTACAAACGTCTGCGGATATTGCCCGGGTGATCCAGTCAAAACCCTGAGCGAAGTGTGAAGAGTTTGCCCGGCGCGGAGCCGGGCAAGAGAATCAGAAAATCATCTTGAATACGCCGGTTACCACCAGCAGCCCTATCAGAAATATAATCAAAATAACCCACAATAATATTTTCATTCGCCTCTCCTGCGTATGTCTGTCGGAATAAGTGTAGCAGTCAATTCATAATTAGTGCGAATACATGAAATTAAATCATTGTCTTGGGGAATAAATTTCCAGATATGAGAATGTATAACAATATGCAGATTGCCACGCGTTACTAAAAAACGTAACGTCAGTAAGCGTAAGTTGCGCCTTTATTTTTTGAGTTCATGGCGTAATGAAACGTTCTCTTACTTTATCTCTGAGTGCTTCTCTTGTTTTTATGCTGGCCGCCTGCGCGCCGGAACATGCCACGGTGTCTCCAGTGAAAACGCAAGCCGCTGCCGCCGCTGTAAATACCCAACTGCGTCACGCCGACTGGCCAAAAAGCGCATGGTGGAAAGACTTTAACGACCCCCAGCTCAACGCGCTGATCGACAAAGCGCTGGCGGATGCGCCGGATATGCAAATTGTCCGTCAGCGTATCACCCTGGCGGAAGCACAGGCGAAAGCCGCTGTCGCTGCTGAAGGTCCACAGCTGAATTTTTCCGCAGATGTTGAACGGCAAAAAATGTCGGCAGAGGGGCTGATGGGGCCATTTGCGCTGACCGACCCGGCGGCGGGGACAACCGGCCCCTGGTACACCAACGGCACCTTTGGTCTGACGGCGGGCTGGGATCTGGATTTATGGGGTAAAAACCGCGCCGGAATTGAGGCCCGCATCGGTAAGGTGAATGCGCAAAAAGCGGAGCTGGAGCAGACCCGCCAGCTGCTCGCCAGCAGCGTCGCGCGGCTGTACTGGGACTGGCAGACCGAGGCCGCAGTGGGTGACGTGCTCGCGCAAATCAAACGTGAGCAGGAAAATATCATCGGTGCCGATCGTGAGCTTTATCAGCACGGCATTACCTCCTCGGTGGAAGGCGTTGAAACGGATATCAATGCCAGCAAAACCGATGAACAGCTCGCTGACGTGCACGGCAAAATGAAGGCTATTGAGGCGCGTCTGAATGCGTTGACCCATACCCCTTCAGTCACGCTCGCCCGGCATGCCTTACCTGATGCAGAGGCATCGCTGCCGTCAACGCTCGGTTATGAACTGCTGGCTCGTCGCCCTGATTTGCAGGAGGCGCACTGGTATATCGAAGCATCCATGAGCGAGGTGGATGCAGCCAGAGCCGCGTTCTACCCTGACATCAATTTGATGGCGTTCTTGCAGCAGGATGCATTGCACCTGAGCGACCTGTTCCGCTCATCTGCGCAGCAAATGGGCGTAACCGCGGGGATGACGCTGCCAATTTTTGACAGCGGTCGGTTGAATGCGAACCTGGATATCGCCCAGGCGCAAAACAACCTCTCCGTGGCGAACTACAACAAGGCCGTGGTGGATGCCGTGAACCAGGTCGCCCGGACGGCCAGCGAAGTAGAAACGCTGACCGCCAAAAATCAGCACCAGCAGCAGATCGAAAAAGACGCGGCGCGCGTCGTTGCGCTGGCGCAGGCGCGCTTCAGCGCGGGGATCATTGCCGGCTCGCGGGTGAGTGAAGCAAAAATTCCGGCGCTCAAAGAGCGTATTGCCGGGTTGAGGCTAAAAGGTCAGTACGTGGACGCCACGCTTCAGCTCACCTCTGCGCTGGGTGGCGGATATCATCACGGCTAAAATCGTACATTATCTATACTTACCTCTTTGCAGATTTTCAGGAGGTGAGTATGACGCGTGTCGCAATTGTTACCGCATCGGATTCCGGAATTGGCAAAACGACGGCTCTGATGCTGGCTGAACGTGGGTTTGATATCGGGGTGACCTGGCATTCAGATGAGAAAGGAGCGCTGGCGACCTGCCGCGAAATTGAAGCACGCGGGCAGCGTGCCGAAGCCATTCATCTCGACTTAAGCAATTTACCGGAAGGCGCAAAGGCCATTGAAAACCTGATTACGCGTTTCGGGCGGCTGGATGTGCTGGTTAACAACGCCGGGGCGATGAACAAAGCGCCATTTCTTGATCTGTCGTTTGACGACTGGCGGCACATATTCACCGTTGACGTGGACGGCGCGTTTCTCTGCTCGCAAATAGCGGCGCGTCAGATGGTGAAGCAGGGGGAAGGGGGGCGGATCGTGAACATCACCTCGGTGCATGAACACACGCCATTGCCGGACGCCAGTGCCTATACGGCGGCTAAACATGCGCTGGGCGGGTTAACAAAGTCGATGGCGCTGGAGCTGGTTAAGCATAAGATTCTGGTGAACGCCGTTGCGCCCGGTGCGATCGCCACGCCGATGAATGATATGGACGACAGCGAAGTGAAAGAAGGCTCAATGCCGGAAATCCCGCTGGCACGGCCAGGGCATACCAAAGAAATTGCCAGCCTGGTGGCATGGCTGTGTGACAGCGACGCCAGCTACACCACCGGGCAGTCATTTATCGTCGACGGCGGTTTTATGCTGGCGAATCCGCAGTTTAAGCCGGAAGGGTAGATACCCTTCTCCCTCTCCCACTGGGAAAGGGGCGGGGTGAGGGGCAGCAGGCCGCACTCACTCTTCATCCCGCCGTTTTTCACGATGCTTGAGCCACAGCCGTACCCCAATCACCACCGCAACAACCAGGATCAACCAGGCCCAGTGTTTAAGATGCCGATCGAGATTATGCAGCCACGGGCCAATCACCTCGCCACCCACGTAGCCAAGCGTGGTGAAAATCAGCGCCCAGGCAATCGCCCCGAGAATGTTCAGCGGCAGGAAGATTTTTGGCGGCAAGCGGCTCGCGCCAATCAGTATTGGCCCAATGATGCGAAAACCGTACATAAAGCGGGTGCCAATCACAAACAGCCAGGGACGTCGCTGGATAAGCCGCTGAGCACGGCGAATTTTCTTTTGATGCTTAGCAAAACGTTGTAAAAGCGTCGGGCCGAAGCGCAGCCCCAGAAAGTAGAGCAGCTGATCGCCAATCATACCGCCCAACGCGACGGCGGCGACTACCAGCGAGAATTTCAGCAATCCCTGATGTGCGGCCACCCCGCCCAGCAGCGTGATGGTTTCGCCTTCCGCCACGCTGCCGATCACCAGCGCGGCGTATCCATATTGTTCAATAAGACCGTTGATATCCATTACGTAAACGTCATCTCCCTTACTGTGCCTGCGTTAATCATATACCCCATCCATCAACCGCGCGGCAAACAACGGAAATTTCCCACTGTACATAAAATAATCTAAAGCCTGCATTATACTTAAGCTATCGCTGACGGGCCGACAACAAGGGGGCGTTATGAACCATGTCTGGGGACTTTTCTCCCATCCCGATCGTGAAATGCAGGTGATCCGTAACGAGAACGAAACGGTCGCGCATCACTACACCCACCATGTCCTGCTGATGGCTGCGGTGCCGGTGGTCTGCGCGTTTATAGGGACTACGCAAATCGGCTGGAACTTTGGTGACGGCACCGTGGTTCAGCTTTCCTGGTTTACCGGACTGTACCTGGCCATTCTGTTTTATGGCCTGATGCTGGCCGGGGTGGCGGTGATGGGGCGGGTCATCCACTGGATGGCGCGCAACTATCCGCAGCGCCCGTCGCTGGCACACTGTATGGTCTTCGCCGGATACGTCGCGACACCGCTGTTTTTAAGCGGTATTGTCGCGCTCTATCCACTGGTCTGGCTGTGCGCGCTGATCGGTACGGTTGCCCTCTTTTATACCGGTTATCTGCTGTATGTAGGGGTGCCAACCTTCCTCAATATCAATAAAGAAGAGGGCCTGAGCTTCTCCAGCTCGACGCTTGCCATCGGCGTGCTGGTTCTTGAGGCGCTACTGGCTCTGACGGTTATTCTTTGGGGTTATGGATACCGTCTCTTTTAAGTTCCCTGCATTGCTGGCGCAAATGCCAGCAATGCAGCATCTGGTTATGATTCTCCGCTGGCGACAATGCACGGTGACCGCTATGATGCCGAAGCCAGCCTGTGTTTACCGATGACACAGGCGGTGTACGTCATAACGTGCGTGAATCATTATCAGAAGTCTCATCATGCTGAAATTTCGAGTGTCACTCCTTAGTCTTGCGCTGCTGTTGGGCGTGTCCGCTACCGCACCAGCCATCGCCAAAACGCCCGCAGTCGCCACCGCTGCTGCGCAACCCCAGATTGCGTCCGGCAGCGCGATGATCGTGGACCTGAATACCAACAAAGCGATCTACGCCAGTCATCCGGATCTGGTGCGCCCTATCGCCTCCATAACCAAAGTCATGACCGCGATGGTGGTGCTTGATGCACGACTGCCGCTGGACGAAAAGCTGAAGGTGGATATCAGCCACACGCCAGAGATGAAAGGGATCTACTCTCGCGTGCGTCTGAACAGTGAAATCAGCCGTAAAAATATGCTGCTGCTGGCGCTGATGTCTTCAGAGAACCGCGCGGCGGCAAGCCTCGCCCACCATTATCCTGGCGGTTATGACGCGTTTATCCGCGCGATGAACGCCAAAGCCAAAGCGCTGGGGATGAAGAATACCCATTTCGTGGAGCCAACCGGTCTGTCGATCCATAACGTCTCGACGGCGCGTGATTTAACAAAGCTGCTGATCGCCAGCAAGCAATACCCGCTGATTGGTCAGCTCAGCACCACGCGTGAGGAGATGGCGACATTCTCGAACCCGGCCTATACGCTGCCGTTCCGCAACACTAACCATCTGGTGTATCGCGATAACTGGAATATTCAGTTAACCAAGACCGGATTCACCAATGCGGCAGGGCACTGTCTGGTGATGCGCACCGTGTTTAACGGTAAGCCAGTGGCGCTGGTGGTGATGGATGCCTTCGGCAAATATACCCACTTTGCGGATGCCAGCCGCCTGCGCACCTGGATTGAAACCGGGAAAGTGCAGCCGGTGCCGGCTTCAGCGCTGGCGTATAAAAAGCAGAAAGCGGAACAGATGGCGACGGCGCAGAACGATTAGGAAAAAGCAAAACGGTAACGCATGTTACCGTTTTTTATGTTTTCTCCCTCTCCCTGTGGGAGAAGGCCGGGGTGAGGGCACCAGACCGCACTGCGTTTATTCCGGCAGCGTCCAGTCCCCGTCGTTGAGCGGGCGCTGCATAATTACCGTGTCCCGCCAGTCGCCTTTCTTATATCCCACGCTCCTGAGCTGACCCACCATCTCGAAACCGTGCTTTTTATGCAGGCGTAACGACCCGGGATTATTTTGCCCGTCGCCGACCACGGCAATCATTTGCCGCCACGGTCCTAGTTCACAACGGGCAATCAGTGCCTGGAGCAGGGCTGAGCCAAATCCACGACCGGTGGTGCTGGCATCCACATAGATGGATTCTTCAAGGGTGTACCGGTAGGCCTGGCGTGGACGATAAAACGTGGCGTAGCAGTAGCCGACGACAATGCCGCGATACAGCGCAACCAGCCACGGTAAACCGCTGTCGGTTACACTCTTCATCCGCTGACGCATTTCATCGACGGGTGGGGGGGCTTCCTCGAAGGACGCACGGCCATGAAGCACATGCCAGGCGTATATCGCCGAGATGGCATGCGCATCGTCAGGAAGGGCGTCGCGCACCTCGATTTCAGTTTCGGGGAAAATCTCTATAGCCGACATGTTCTGCCCGCTCCTTGTTTGGTAAGCCAGAGAAACGTTTCTCTGGCAACAGGCAGATACTCTATTACGTTTGAGAAGAGCTTAACAATCTCTTAAATTTGGCTATATGAGTTCATCAGAGGCTTGCGTATTGTGCTCCTCTGTTTCAGCACCCTCTTTCCAGTATTTCTGCCGCGTTGTCTTGCCAATGCCGGGGTTCATACTGTTTGTAGGGTCATTTTTACGATAAAACTGTTTAAGCGTCTCCGGCGCTTTATACAGGTGTCCCACGTTGTGCTCCGCAGGATATTGCGCGCCACGCTCGTGCAGCAGCGTCAGCATCTGTTCTTTCAGCGCATGCGCGTCAACCCCTTTTTTGACGATGTAATCCTGATGGAAGACATAGCACATAAAGTGGCCGTAATAGAGCTTATGCACCAGCTTACTGTCGATTTCCGGCGGCAGGTGTTCAAACCACTCGGTATCGTTGCGACGCAGGGCGATATCCAGCGCCAGAATATCCTCCACCTCTTCGGAATGCACCGCCTGATAACGGATAGCGGCACCCGCCGCGGCGAAGCGGTGCAGGAAGGCTTTGCTGCCTTCTTCCGGCGTACAGGCAAAGAAATCCCCGTCGGCCGTTTTGAAGAATTCGGTGAGCCAGCTCTGCGCTTCGGCAATGCCGTCCCCGGCCATTTTCAGCAGCAGATGGTGCTCATACTTGTCGCGCCAGGTCTTCATCCGCTCCGGTAAATGCGCCGGGAAGACGTTACCCAGCTTCTGCATAAAGCGGTCGGTGAAGTGCGGTTTGAACAGCGATACTTTCTCCAGCATCGCGTCGGTGCGGCCCTTCATGGTGAAGAAGAACGGCATTTTGTCGGTGCCGAGCTTGTCGATCATCAGGAAGGTATCTTTGCCGTAGCGCTCGGCGATGTCGTAAATGTCCCGGTGCATATACTCGCCCGCCACCGGCAGGTGAGTGAACTCGGCCAGAATATGACGACGGATCTCCGTCAGCACCTCCGGCTGATTGGTGCCGATGTAAAACACCTGCTGCTTTTTCTCTGCCGGGAAGGTATCGAGGCGCACCGCAAAAACGGCCAGCTTGCCCGCGCAGCCGGAGGATTCAAACAGGCGATCCGGATCGGCGTTATAGCGCGCCGGCGTATCGGCATTGATATCGCGCACGCGGGTGATGTAGTCGTGGTCATGCGCGTGACGGCCATCGTGCTGAACGTCTTCGTCCTTCACGCGGTCATCGTCAAGTTTGCTGAGGATCTGCTCTGGCGTTACGCCCAGATCGATCCCCAGATGGTTAACCAGCGTCAGCTTGCCGTTTTCATCGATACGGGCGAACAGCGACATTTCCGTGTAAGCCGGGCCGCGCTGCACCAGCGAGCCGCCGGAGTTATTGCAGATCCCGCCGAT
Organism: Enterobacter cloacae; assembly: GCF_011078175.1. Classification (GTDB taxonomy): domain Bacteria; phylum Pseudomonadota; class Gammaproteobacteria; order Enterobacterales; family Enterobacteriaceae; genus Enterobacter; species Enterobacter cloacae_Q. Next base: position 35,166 of record NZ_JAALCJ010000005.1, on the reverse strand, counting down.
CACCGAGGCGCCAATGCACGATGAGCCGATCACCGAGTGTGGCTCGCGTCCCAGCGGCTTAAGCGCTTTTTCCAGCGAGTAGAGCGTGGTGCCGGGGAAGGCGAGCACCTGTTCGCCCTTGTCCAGCAGGTGCAGTTTGTCGAGGCGCAGGGTGCTGACGATCACGATGTCACGATCGTAATCGTTGCCGTTCGGCGTGGAGCCTTCGGTCAGACCAGTATTCGCAGCCTGCATTAAAATAATCTTGTCTGCCGCAACGCAGGCGCTGAGGACGCGCCACAGTTCGAGCAACGTACCGGGGAAGACCACCGCCAGCGCGTCGCCCTGGCCGGAGCGAAAGCCCTTACGGTAGCGGGCGGTTTTGGCCGGGTCGGTAAGCAGGTGAGAGTGACCAACCAGGCGCGACAGTTCGTTAATAAAAGTTGTGTTATCGTCAGTTCGAACAGAAGACATTTTCCACTCCTTGTGGTGGGGCAAATTTCTCGCTGTAAAGCATAGCGCGATTAGCCGTTCAGCGGTCAGGTATTCATGAGAAAAATCAGAGAATAACCCTGCAAGGTTTTCAGGCTTTGTGGCACACTGCGCTTTTCGCACGGTCTGGCCCGGTGCTTCCCGCGGTTATTGATGAGAGAGAATAACAACATGAAATGGCTATGTTCTGTAGGTGTCGCCGTCAGCCTGGCGCTGCAACCTGCGCTGGCAGAGGATTTGTTTGGTAATCACCCGCTCACGCCTGAAGCCCGCGACGCCTTTGTCACGGATTTACTCAAAAAGATGACGGTCGATGAGAAAATCGGCCAGCTGCGCCTGATAAGCGTCGGCCCGGATAACCCGAAAGAAGCCATTCGCGAGATGATCAAAGACGGGCAGGTTGGGGCCATCTTTAACACCGTTACCCGCCAGGATATCCGCAAGATGCAGGATCAGGTGATGGAGCTGAGTCGCCTCAAAATCCCGCTGTTCTTCGCTTATGACGTGGTGCACGGTCAGCGTACCGTCTTCCCGATTAGCCTCGGCTTAGCCTCCTCCTTCAACCTTGAGGCGGTGAAAACCGTCGGGCGCGTTTCGGCCTATGAAGCGGCAGACGACGGGCTGAACATGACCTGGGCGCCAATGGTGGACGTCTCCCGCGATCCGCGCTGGGGCCGTGCATCGGAAGGCTTTGGGGAAGATACGTATTTAACGGCCACGATGGGAAAAACCATGGTGGAAGCGATGCAGGGGAAAAGCCCGGCGGATCGCTACTCGGTGATGACCAGCGTGAAGCACTTCGCTGCCTATGGCGCGGTGGAGGGGGGGAAAGAGTACAACACCGTGGACATGAGCCCGCAGCGCCTGTTTAACGACTATATGCCGCCGTACAAGGCAGGGCTGGACGCGGGCAGCGGGGCGGTGATGGTAGCGCTGAACTCTCTCAACGGCACGCCAGCCACCTCCGATTCGTGGCTGCTGAAAGACGTGCTGCGCGACCAGTGGGGTTTCAAGGGCATTACCGTTTCGGATCACGGCGCGATTAAAGAGCTGATCAAACACGGTACGGCGTCTGACCCGGAAGATGCGGTACGCGTGGCGCTCAAGTCCGGCATCAACATGAGCATGAGCGACGAGTATTACAGCAAATACCTGCCGGGGCTGGTGAAGAGCGGCAAGGTGACGATGGCAGAGCTGGACGACGCCGCTCGCCACGTGCTGAACGTGAAATATGACATGGGGCTGTTTAACGATCCGTACAGCCATCTGGGGCCGAAGGATTCCGACCCGGCGGACACCAACGCCGAAAGCCGTCTGCACCGTAAAGAAGCCCGCGAAGTGGCGCGCGAAAGCCTGGTGCTGCTGAAAAATCGTCTCAACACGCTGCCGCTGAAAAAATCCGGCACCATTGCCGTGGTCGGCCCGCTGGCCGACAGCAAGCGCGACGTCATGGGCAGTTGGTCCGCGGCGGGCGTGGCGGATCAGTCCGTTACCGTGCTGACCGGCATTAAGAGCGCCGTGGGTGATAACGCAAAAGTGGTTTACGCCAAAGGTGCGAACGTCACCAACGATAAAGACATCGTGACCTTCCTCAACCAGTACGAGGAAGCGGTGAAGGTGGATCCGCGCACGCCGAAAGAGATGATCGACGAAGCGGTTAACGCCGCGAAGCAGTCCGACGTGGTGGTCGCGGTGGTGGGTGAAGCGCAGGGGATGGCGCACGAAGCCTCCAGCCGTACCGACATCACCATCCCGCAAAGCCAGCGCGATCTGATCGCGGCCCTGAAAGCCACCGGCAAGCCGCTGGTGCTGGTGCTGATGAACGGGCGTCCGCTGGCGCTGGTGAAAGAAGATCAGCAGGCTGACGCCATTCTGGAAACCTGGTTCGCCGGTACCGAAGGCGGCAACGCCATTGCCGACGTGCTGTTTGGCGATTACAACCCGTCCGGCAAGCTGCCGATGTCCTTCCCGCGCTCCGTCGGGCAGATCCCGGTTTACTACAGCCACCTGAACACCGGTCGTCCGTATAACGCCGACAAGCCGAACAAGTACACCTCTCGTTATTTCGATGAGGCGAACGGCCCGCTGTATCCGTTTGGCTATGGCCTGAGCTACACCACCTTCAAGGTGTCTGACGTGAAAATGTCGGCGCCGACCCTGAAGCATGACGGCAAAGTGACCGCCAGCGTGGAGGTGACTAACAGCGGCAAGCGCGAAGGCGCGACGGTGATCCAGATGTACGTGCAGGACGTCACGGCCTCCATGAGCCGTCCGGTGAAACAGCTGCGCGGCTTCGAGAAGGTCAACCTGAAACCGGGCGAAACCAGAACGGTCAGCTTCCCGATTGACGTGAATGCGCTGAAGTTCTGGAATCAGCAGATGAAATACGATGCCGAGCCAGGCAAATTCAACGTCTTCATCGGCGTGGATTCCGCCCGTGTGAACAAAGCTGAATTCGAACTGCAATAACCTTTCCAGCCTTACTATCCCCCGCGCTGCGGGGGATGTCTCTCCTCAAAGACTAAAAACGGTTAAATGCGCTGTTTTAAGCTACGCTTTTCTCTCAAGCCTATGAAAAAGGCCACAAAATAATGAGGAAAACAGCATGACGATGATTAAGGGGATCACTGGTTCGGCGGTGCTACTGGCGGCGCTGAGCCTGCCGCTACAGGCCGCAGAGCCGGTTAAGGTGGGTTCCAAAATAGATACTGAGGGCGCGCTGCTCGGCAATATCATTTTGCAGGTGCTCGAAAGCCACGGCGTGAAAACGGTCAATAAAGTTCAGCTTGGCACCACGCCAGTCGTCCGCGGGGCCATCACGTCCGGTGAGCTGGATATCTACCCGGAATATACCGGTAATGGGGCATTCTTCTTCAAGGATGAAAACGATCCGGCCTGGAAAAATGCCAAAGCCGGGTACGAAAAAGTCAAAAAGCTGGACGCGGAAAAAAATAAGCTGGTCTGGCTCACGCCTGCACCGGCCAACAACACCTGGACCATCGCGGTGCGCAAAGATATCGCCGAGAAAGGCAAGCTGACCTCGCTTGACGATCTCAGCCGCTACCTGAAAGAGAAGGGCGAGTTTAAGCTCGCGGCCTCGGCAGAATTTATCGAGCGCGCTGATGCGCTGCCTGCGTTTGAAAAAGCCTATGATTTCAAGCTCGATCAGGCACAACTGCTCTCTCTGGCGGGGGGCGACACGGCGGTGACCATCAAGGCGGCGGCGCAGCAAACCTCTGGCGTCAACGCGGCGATGGCCTACGGCACCGACGGCCCGGTCGCGGCGCTTGGTCTGCAAACCCTGACCGACCCGAAAGGCGTTCAGCCGATTTATGCCCCAACTCCGGTGGTGCGCGAGGCGGTTCTGCAAGCTTATCCGGATCTGGACGAATGGCTTAAACCGGTGTTTGAGAAACTGGATGAGAAAACGCTGCAACAGCTGAACGCCAGCATTGCCGTTGAGGGGCTGGATGCCAAAAAAGTGGCTGCCGACTTCCTGAAACAACAAGGGCTTGTGAAGTAACGGGATAAGGCTGTGCCAATAAAATGTCATAACCGCGTCCTGCTGCTGTTGGCCTGTGTGGCCATCGTGGCGGTCGCGTTACCTTTTGTGAATGTCGCGCCAAACCGTCTGGTGTCGGGCGAACCGCGCGCGCTCTGGCAGATCTGGGCATTTACGCCGCTGTTGCTGGGCGCGGCGCTGGCGAGCGCCGTTGTTCTGGCATTCTGGCCGGGGCGTGCCGCGCAGTGGCTGACGCTTCTGCTCAGCGAAGTGCTGTTTATTGTGCTGTTCTGGAGCGCAGGGCAGGCGGCAGCGCAGATGTCCTCGGTTGAAAGCCCGCTTGCGCGCACGTCAATTGGCAGCGGCCTGTGGCTGTGGCTGGCACTCTGCCTGCTGGTCTGTAGCGATGCCATTCGTCGTCTGACGCCGATGCCCGTCTGGCGCTGGCTGCTGAACGCGCAATTCTGGGTTATCCCTCTGCTGATCCTCTTCAGCGGCGATCTGAATCAGCTCTCGCTGTTAAAAGAGTACGTCAACCGCCAGGAGGTGTTTGACAACGCGCTGGCGCAACATCTGACGATCCTGTTCGGGACGCTGATCCCGGCGCTGCTGCTGGGCGTGCCGCTGGGCATGTGGTGCTACCGACATCCCAGCCGCCAGGGCGCCGTCTTTACCGTGCTCAACGTTATTCAGACCATCCCCTCCGTCGCCCTGTTTGGCCTGCTGATTGCCCCCCTCGCCGGTCTGGTGAAATCCTTCCCCGCGTTGGCTGCGGCAGGGATTGCCGGAACCGGGCTGACGCCGGCACTGATCGCCCTTGTGCTGTATGCGCTGCTGCCGCTGGTGCGCGGCGTGGTGGCAGGGTTAAGCCAGGTTGCGCCTGACGTGCTGGAAAGCGCCCATGCGATGGGGATGAGCGCGCGCCAGTGTTTCTGGAAAATACAGCTGCCGCTTGCGCTGCCGCTGCTGGTTCGCAGCCTGCGGGTGGTGACGGTGCAAACCGTGGGGATGGCGGTGATTGCCGCGCTGATCGGTGCGGGCGGCTTTGGGGCACTGGTGTTCCAGGGCCTGCTCAGCAGCGCGCTGGATCTGGTGTTGCTGGGCGTCGTGCCCACGATTGCGCTGGCGGTCGTACTGGATGCCCTGTTTGCCCTGTGGCTCGCGCTGCTCGGGAGAAGAGCCAATGATTGAATTTCATGATGTGAGTAAAACCTTTGCGGGCCGTCCTGCGGCAAGCCACCTCAATCTGCATTTTGCCGAGGGGGCGTTCTCGGTACTGATCGGGACGTCGGGGTCAGGAAAATCCACGACGCTGAAGATGATCAACCGGCTGGTGGAACACGACAGCGGGACGATTCGCTTTGCCGGAGAGGAGATCCGCAGCCTGCCGGTGCTGGAGCTGCGGCGACGTATGGGCTACGCCATTCAGTCCATCGGCCTGTTTCCCCACTGGACGGTGGCGCAGAACATTGCCACCGTGCTACAGCTGGAAAAATGGTCCTGGGCGAAGATCAACGAGCGTGTCGACGAGCTGATGGCGCTGCTGGGGCTGGACGCCTCGCTTCGCGACCGCTATCCACACCAGCTTTCCGGCGGGCAGCAGCAGCGGGTCGGAGTGGCGCGCGCGCTGGCCGCCAACCCACAGGTGCTGCTGATGGATGAGCCCTTCGGCGCGCTGGATCCGGTCACCCGTGGCGCACTTCAGGCGGAGATGAGCCGCATCCACCGCATTCTTGGGCGCACCATCGTGCTGGTGACGCATGATATCGACGAGGCGCTACGGCTGGCCGATCGACTGGTGCTGATGGATCACGGCGAAGTCGTCCAGCAGGGTACGCCGCTTGAACTGTTAACGTCGCCGGCAAACGATTTTGTACGTGAATTTTTTGGCCGCAGCGAGCTGGGCGTCAGGCTTCTCTCACTGCGCACCGTCAGAGACTATATGCGTCCACAGGAGGTGCAAATCTGTGGTGAACCGCTGCACGATGGGATGAGCCTGCGCGATGCCCTGTCGGCGTTTGTCGCCCGACAGTGCGAAGTATTACCCGTTACGAACGGGCAGGGAACGCCATGCGGAACGATCCATTTTCGCGATCTGCTGGCGGGGGAGGTGACGCGTGAAGTGGGTACGTGATCCGTTACTCTGGCTGACAGGGCTGTTTATCGCTTTACTCTACCTGATGCCGCACAGCGCGGCGCTGTTTAATGCGCTCATTCCCGGACTACCGCGCCCGGTGTACCAGCAGGAGAGCTTTGTTAATCTCACCCTGGCGCACTTCTGGCTGGTGGCGGTATCAAGCGTGATAGCCATCGTGTTGGGCGTTGGCGCCGGTATTGCGGTGACGCGACCTGCGGGCAGGGAGTTTCGCCCGCTGGTGGAGACCATCGCCGCAACGGGGCAGACTTTCCCGCCGGTAGCCGTGCTGGCGATTGCCGTGCCGGCGATCGGTTTTGGGCAGGAACCTGCCATCATTGCGCTGATTTTGTACGGCGTGTTGCCCATTTTGCAGGGGACGCTGGCGGGGATTGCAGCGGTGCCAGCATCGGTGCTGAGCGTAGCGGAAGGGATGGGGATGAGCGCCTGGCAGCGGCTGGTGAAGGTCGAACTGCCGCTGGCCGCACCGGTGATTATCGCTGGCGTGCGAACGTCCGTGATAATCAACATTGGTACGGCAACCATCGCCTCGACGGTCGGAGCCAATACGCTGGGAACGCCGATCATTATCGGGTTAAGCGGGTTTAATACGGCTTACATTATTCAGGGGGCGGTTCTGGTTGCGCTGGCGGCGATTGTGGTGGATCGCCTGTTTGAACGCCTGGCCGGATACCTCAGCCAACACCGCCGCGAACAATAAATGAATAACCTGCAAGCATAACGCCACCGATACCGCTGACGGCCATCAATGCAAAAAGGGTAATTACGGCCAGTTTCGTTGCCTTCATCATGTGCTCCTGTTGTTAACGGAACAATTATACGGTGAAGCGCAGCTGTTAATGAACCATTAAATGCCGTTACGACGCATTTGGCCCCAGCGAGTAAACGGGATAACCATGTTCGCGCCATTCCGTCAGGAGCTGCTGCTGGGAAGCGGAGGGGACTTCACCGCACCAGACCAGCAGCGTCTGTCCCTCAAACAGTTCCGGCCTGAGCTGGGCCAGGGAGTGGGCAAGCACGTCAACGCGCCAGCCCTGCTGGGTGGCAATCCAGGCTTCAAGCCACAGCCGGGTGGTATCGTGTACGTTCCAGCCGATCACCAGGGCATCTTTGCTGTTTTTATTTCTCGCCGAGGCAAGACAGACGGAAATATAGTTAATCAGCACGCCGTCAAGCATGCTGAGCAGCGCCTGTAGGGTGGTTTGCTGACACTGAAGCCGACGCCGTAAGGGAATAAAAAGATGGGTGATAAGGGTTTGCGCGGGGTAGTCGCGACCCTGTTCTTTGATCCAGCCGCGCAGACGCTGCAAATTACCACTCTGCAACAGCTTCAGCAGCATTTCCTGCTGCTCGCGCCAGAGATGCTGCGTATCAGGATCGTCCTGGCTCAGAAGCGATTTTACCTTGCCGACCTGTACGCCGTTGTCGATCCAGCTTTTGATCTCGCGGATCCGGTCAATATCCGCATCGTTAAACAGGCGGTGCCCGCCGTCCGTTCTTTGCGGCTTAAGTAATCCATACCGTCGCTGCCACGCCCGTAGCGTAACGGGATTGATATCACACAGGAGTGCCACTTCACCTATTGTGTAAAGCGCCATTTTCGCCCCCAGGCTTGCGCGTCCCCAGCTTAACTGTAGACCCACTTTGCGGAACCAGGAAGATTTGATTCTTTTTTGCTCAAATCATACGAAAGATGAGTTATCTCCGGTAAAAGGTGTGATGGCGGACACGATTTATCGCTTTTTTGGCACGTTTCAAAGAAAGTTAACCGCCATCAGTGTATGTTACGCGTTTTTAGAATGTGCGGTTTATGAGTATGTACGAGTTTAATCTGGTGCTGCTGTTGCTTCAGCAGATGTGCGTGTTCCTTGTCATCGCATGGCTGATGAGCAAAACGCGCCTGTTCATTCCGCTGATGCAGGTCACCGTCCGTCTGCCGCACAAATTCCTCTGCTACGTCGTATTTTCCATATTCTGCATTATGGGGACCTGGTTTGGTCTCCATATCGAAGATTCCATCGCCAATACGCGCGCCATCGGCGCGGTAATGGGCGGGCTGCTCGGAGGCCCGGTCGTGGGCGGCCTGGTGGGGTTAACCGGCGGCCTGCACCGCTATTCGATGGGCGGTATGACGGCGCTGAGCTGCATGATCTCCACCATCGTCGAAGGACTGCTCGGTGGTCTCGTCCACAGCTATATGATTAAACGCGGTCGCCCGGATAAAGTGTTCAGTCCCCTTACCGCCGGAGCGATCACCTTCGTGGCGGAAATGGCGCAGATGGCGATTATCCTGCTGATTGCGCGCCCGTTTGACGATGCGTTTCACTTGGTCAGCAGCATTGCGGCTCCGATGATGGTCACCAATACCGTAGGCGCGGCGCTGTTTATGCGCATTCTGCTCGACAAACGCGCCATGTTCGAAAAATACACCTCTGCATTTTCTGCCACCGCCTTAAAAGTTGCGGCGTCGACGGAAGGGATCCTGCGTCAGGGATTCAACGAAGAGAACAGTATGAAGGTGGCGCAGGTACTTTATAAAGAGCTGGATATCGGGGCCGTGGCGATTACCGATCGTGAAAAGCTGCTGGCGTTTACCGGTACCGGGGACGACCACCATCTGCCGGGAAAACCGATCTCTTCAGCCTACACCCTGCGCGCCATTGAAACGGGTGAAGTGGTGTATGCCGACGGAAATGAAGTGCCGTACCGCTGTTCTCTGCATCCACAGTGCAAACTCGGTTCGACGCTGGTCATTCCTCTGCGGGGCGAAAACCAGCGCGTCATGGGCACTATTAAGCTTTACGAAGCCAAAAATCGCCTGTTCAGCTCCATCAACCGCACGCTGGGGGAGGGGATCGCCCAGCTGCTTTCGGCGCAAATCCTTGCAGGGCAGTATGAGCGGCAAAAAGCGCTGTTGACGCAGTCAGAAATTAAGCTCCTGCACGCTCAGGTGAATCCGCATTTCCTGTTTAACGCGCTCAACACGCTGAAGGCGGTGATTCGCCGCGACAGCGATCAGGCCGCGCAGCTGGTGCAATTTCTGTCGACATTTTTCCGCAAAAATCTGAAGCGGCCGTCGGAAATCGTCACCCTCGCGGATGAGGTTGAACATGTAAACGCCTATCTGCAAATTGAAAAAGCGCGCTTCCAGTCACGTTTACAGGTGTCGTTATCCGTCCCGGACGAGCTGGCGTATCAGCATCTTCCGGCCTTTACACTGCAACCCATTGTGGAGAACGCCATTAAGCATGGGACGTCGCAGCTGCTGGGCACGGGGGAGATTATGATTTCCGCTTCCCGTTTTAATCACCATCTGGTGCTGGATATTGAAGATAACGCGGGGCTGTATGAAGCTTCCGCGTCAGGCGGTCTGGGCATGAGCCTGGTGGATAAACGCCTGCGTGCGCATTTTGGCGACGACTGCGGCATCACCGTCTCCTGTGAGCCAGACCGCTATACCCGAATTACTTTACGATTGCCGCTGGAGGAGAACGCATGTTAAGAGTGCTGATTGTTGATGATGAGCCGTTAGCACGGGAAAACCTGCGTGTCCTGTTGCAGGAGCAGAGTGATATCGAGGTCGTGGGAGAATGCGCCAATGCGATTGAAGGCATTGGTGCGGTGCATAAACTGCGCCCGGACGTGCTGTTCCTCGATATCCAGATGCCGCGCATCAGCGGGCTGGAAATGGTCGGCATGCTTGACCCGGAGCACCGTCCCTATATCGTCTTTCTGACGGCCTTTGATGAATACGCGGTAAAGGCGTTTGAAGAGCACGCGTTTGATTATCTGCTGAAGCCGATTGAAGAGAAGCGGCTTGAAAAGACCCTGACCCGTCTGCGCCAGGAACGTACCGCGCAGGATGTGTCCCTCCTGCCGGAGCATCAGCAGCCGCTGAAATTTATCCCGTGTACCGGCCACAGCCGGATATATCTCCTGCAAATGGACGACGTTGCCTTTGTCAGCAGCCGACTGAGCGGGGTGTATGTCACCAGCGCTGAAGGCAACGAAGGCTTTACAGAGCTGACCCTGCGCACGCTGGAGAGCCGCACGCCGCTGATCCGCTGCCATCGTCAGTATCTGGTGAACATGGCGCACCTGAAGGAGATCCGCCTGGAAGATAATGGCCAGGCCGAGCTGGTGTTACGTGCCGGGCAGACCGTGCCCGTCAGTCGTCGCTACCTGAAAAGTTTGAAAGAGGCGATTGGGCTGTAAAACTGGTACACTGCGCGCCATTGCATCATCGACATTCGAAGGCTCTATGCTTAGTAACGATATTCTTCGTAGCCTGCGCTACACCCTGAAAGCGAACAATAATGACATGGTGCGCATTCTTGCGCTCTCCGACATGGAATCCACGTCCGCCGGGTTCGACACCTGGATGACTAAAGAAGATGAAGAGGGTTTTGTTCGCTGCCCGGACATTATTCTGTCGGGCTTTCTGAATGGCCTGATCTACGACAAGCGCGGCAAAGATGAATCTGCGCCTGAGCTGGCGCTGGAGCGTCGGGTGAATAACAACACGGTGCTGAAAAAGCTGCGTATCGCGTTCTCCCTGAAAACTGATGACATTCTGGCGATCGTGACCGAGCAGAAATTTCGCGTGTCGATGCCGGAAATCACCGCCATGATGCGCGCGCCGGATCATAAAAATTACCGCGAGTGTGGGGATCAATTTCTGCGTTATTTCCTGCGTGGGTTGACGCAGCGGGTGCATAACTCGAAAGCGTAAAGACGGCATTGGTGCGGCCTGATGCCCGCACCCCGCCTCTCTCCCACAGGGAGAGAAAACAAAAAGCCGGAGATAAACTCCGGCTTTTTTATTATTTCACCTGCTGACCTGGCTTCGCGCCTTCGTCAGGGCTTAACAGGAAGATATCCTTCCCGCCAGGGCCTGCGGCCATCACCATCCCTTCGGAGATGCCGAAGCGCATTTTGCGCGGCGCCAGGTTTGCCACCATCACGGTCTGACGGCCAATCAGCACCTGCGGATCAGGATAGGCGGAACGAATGCCGGAGAAGACGTTACGCTTCTCGCCGCCGAGATCCAGGGTCAGGCGCAGCAGTTTGTCAGAGCCATCCACGAACTCTGCGTTCTCGATCAGCGCCACGCGCAGGTCGACTTTAGCGAAATCATCAAAGGTGATGGTCTCCTGAATCGGATCGTCCGCCAGCGGGCCGGTCACCGGTGCGGCAGCTGCCTTCACTTCTTCTTTAGAGGCTTCGACCAGCGCGTCAACCTGCTTCATCTCGATGCGGTTATACAGCGCTTTGAAGGTGTTCACCTTGTGGCCGAGCAGCGGCTGATGGATCGCGTCCCAGGTCAGTTCGGTGTTCAGGAAGGCTTCCGCGCGGGCTGACAGCTGCGGCAGAACCGGCTTCAGCCAGGTCATCAGAACGCGGAACATATTCAGACCCATGGTGCAGATCGCCTGTAGGTCGGCGTCGCGGCCTTCCTGTTTCGCTACCACCCACGGTGCCTGCTCGTCTACATAGCGGTTAGCCACGTCTGCTAGCGCCATGATTTCGCGAATGGCTTTACCAAATTCACGGCTTTCCCATGCTTCGCCAACCGCAGCGGCGGCATCGGTGAAGGTTTTGTACAGCTCAGGATCGGCCAGTTCGGCAGAGAGCATGCCGTCAAACCGTTTGGCGATAAAACCTGCGTTACGGGACGCCAGATTTACCACTTTGTTGACGATATCGGCATTCACGCGCTGCACGAAATCTTCCAGGTTCAGATCGATATCGTCGATGCGGGAAGAGAGCTTCGCGGTGTAGTAGTAGCGCAGGCTGTCCGCGTCAAAGTGGTTCAGCCAGGTGCTGGCCTTAATAAACGTCCCGCGAGATTTAGACATCTTGGCACCGTTTACCGTTACGTAGCCATGTACGAACAGGTTGGTCGGCTTGCGGAAGTTGCTGCCTTCCAGCATTGCTGGCCAGAACAGGCTATGGAAGTAAACGATGTCTTTACCGATGAAGTGATACAGCTCGGCATCGGAATCCTTCTTCCAGTATTCGTCGAAGCTTACGGTGTCGCCGCGCTTGTCACACAGGTTTTTGAACGAACCCATGTAGCCAATCGGCGCATCCAGCCAGACGTAAAAATATTTGCCCGGCGCGTTCGGGATTTCGAAGCCAAAGTATGGCGCATCGCGGGAGATATCCCACTGTTGCAGCCCGGATTCGAACCACTCCTGCATTTTGTTCGCCACCTGCTCCTGCAACGCACCGCTGCGGGTCCACGCCTTCAGCATTTCGCTGAAGGACGGCAGGTCGAAGAAGAAGTGCTCGGAGTCACGCATCACCGGCGTCGCGCCGGAAACCACGGATTTCGGTTCGATAAGCTCGGTCGGGCTGTAGGTCGCGCCGCAGACTTCGCAGTTATCGCCGTACTGGTCCGGGGATTTGCATTTCGGACAGGTGCCTTTAACGAAACGGTCCGGCAGGAACATGCCTTTCTCCGGATCGTACAGCTGAGAGATGGTGCGGTTTTTAATGAAACCGTTCTCTTTCAGACGGGTGTAGATCAGCTCTGACAGCTCGCGGTTTTCGTCGCTGTGCGTTGAGTGATAATTGTCATAACTGATGTCAAAGCCAGCAAAATCGGTCTGATGCTCCTGACTCATTTCGGCGATCATCTGTTCCGGGGAAATTCCCAGCTGCTGCGCTTTCAGCATGATCGGCGTGCCGTGGGCATCGTCCGCACAGATGAAGTTCACCTCGTGGCCGCGCATTCGCTGGTAACGGACCCAGACATCAGCCTGGATATGCTCCAGCATGTGGCCGAGGTGGATTGAGCCGTTGGCGTACGGCAGGGCGCACGTTACCAGAATTTTTTTCGCGACTTGAGTCATAGTAGGCATTACTTCTTTTAACTGTGAAAAGGGTTTTCGATATTACCAAAAGGGGCATTATTAAGTAAGCACAAACCGCGGCCTTTCAGGTAAACTTGTTTGTCTAAGGTCTTATTCACAAGAACAAAGGAGTCGGGATGAGTTCTCAATCCCAGGCCAAATCACCGGAAGCCTTACGAGCAATGGTCGCCGGGACGCTGGCTAATTTTCAGCATCCAACCCTGAAGCACAATCTCACGACGCTGAAAGCGCTTCATCACGTCGCATGGCTGGACGATACGCTGCACATCGAGCTACAGATGCCGTTCGTCTGGACCAGCGCCTTTGATGCCCTGAAAGAGCAAACCAGCTCTGAGCTGCTGCGCATTACCGGCGCAAAAGCAATTGACTGGAAGCTAAGCCACAGCATCGCCACGCTCAAGCGCGTGAAAAATCAGCCGGGCGTTAACGGCGTGAAAAACATCATCGCCGTCAGCTCTGGCAAGGGCGGAGTGGGTAAATCGTCTACCGCCGTTAACCTGGCGCTTGCGCTGGCGGCAGAAGGGGCGAAAGTTGGCATTCTGGATGCGGATATCTACGGCCCGTCCATTCCAAACATGCTGGGGGCGGAAAACCAGCGTCCAACTTCGCCGGACGGCACCCACATGGCGCCAATCGTGGCGCACGGTCTGGCGACCAACTCCATTGGTTACCTGGTCACGGACGATAACGCAATGGTCTGGCGTGGCCCGATGGCCAGCAAAGCACTTCTGCAAATGTTGCAGGAGACAATGTGGCCTGACCTCGATTATCTGGTACTGGACATGCCGCCGGGTACCGGTGATATCCAGCTGACGCTGGCGCAGAACATTCCGGTTACCGGCGCCGTCGTGGTCACCACGCCGCAGGATATCGCGCTGATCGACGCCAAAAAAGGCATCGTCATGTTCGAGAAGGTGGAGGTGCCGGTATTGGGTATCGTCGAGAACATGAGCATGCATATTTGCAGCAACTGCGGCCATCACGAGCCCATCTTCGGTACCGGCGGTGCGGAGAAGCTGGCTGCGCAATACCACACGCAACTGCTGGGGCAACTGCCGCTGCATATCACTCTGCGTGAAGATCTGGATAGCGGTAAACCGACGGTGGTCAGCCGTCCGGATAGCGAATTTACGGAAATCTATCGTCAGCTGGCGGGGCGCGTTGCGGCGCAGCTTTACTGGCAGGGCGAAGTGATCCCGGGTGAAATCGCCTTCCGCGCGATGTAAAGACTTAGCGTCGAATTGCCGGGTAGCGGCTTCGCCTTACCCGGCCAACGAATGGCACCATCACGTAGGTCGGGTAAGGCAAAGCCGCTTCCCGACTTTAACGCAATCGGTAATGCATCAGATAGTACTCTCCCTCAGGAGAATCTCCCGTCGCTTCAATCTGCCAGCCGTGCCGCTGGTAAAACGCAATAGCCCGTTCATTCTTCACCAGACACTTCAGCGCGCCTGTACTGGTAAACGTCTTCTGTACCTGTTGCAGTAACAAACGACCCACCCCCAGACGCTGATACCGCGGGTCGACAAACAGGTTGTGCAGAAAGTTATCGTTGTCCTGTACGGAGGCAAACCCTACACGGTGACCGTTGTGAATCGCAACCCAGACCTGCTCGTCACGCGTTGCGGCGTCAAAATCCTCAAGCTGCCACTCAGAACTGTCCAGCCATGGCCAGGCCGCGCGTCGTGCATGCAGGTACAGCGTCCGCAGGAACGGCCGATCGTCTTCCTGCCAGGCCCGGATCACCATATCAGCGGTGATAGAAAATATCGCCGTTATAGGCTTTGTAGATTTTGCCATCGGCATCGCCAATCAGAACATAATTTTCACCCATGTAGGTCCAGTGTGTGCCGGCATCGGGCGCTGGAAGGTTACGCAACTGGTACTGTTTGATGGTGTACTCAGGCGTCTGATATTGCGCGGGTGCGGTGTCGCCAATCCTGAATTTCGTAAAATCGGCGATGAACTCTTGTTCTTCATAGGCTTTGATACCAGAAGGCGCTGTCGATACTTGCGGTGCAGCGTGTGCGGCCCCCGCCAGTGACAGTATTACACCCAGAAGCAACAATTTACGCTTAGCCATTTTTTCTCCAGTCATATCGTTACTGATACTTTTTGTGCGCCGATCCGCAAAAGGATGGCAGGCAGTTCATTTTAAGTATCTAAACAAGGTGAGTTTGAAAAAAAATGTAACAAAAGTGAACCGATTTGTGTAGTCAACGTGATGATTAAATATTGGGGTAATGAATAGACTTGGGCTTATATAGAATGAAAATTTATCGGTTTATTAATTAATTCTGAAAAGACATTTTCAGCGCAAATTTACAAAGATCAACGCATGCATTCGATAAATGAAACATTTAAGATTGCACTAAACTAAGCTTCCCCATTCCAGAAAAATAATGTCGATGAGCCCTCATCGCGGATGATGGCGTGGCGGGCAGTTTGATATGTTTTCTTTTCCTGGTTCGTTAAGTTATGGAATAACAGGTTATTGTTCTTAAAGAGAATTAATTTTTTATCGTACTTATGATAACCACTACTATAAAAGATATTTGTAATAAATGAAAAACACAACAGCATTCTCGTTATTATTATTAAGTATTATCCCGTTATCCGGCTGCGTCTTTAGCCCCGGGCAGAACCTGAATGTAGAGGGAAAACAGGTTATCACCGCAGAAGATGCAAATGACGATTTTGAGAAACGTGTAGAGGTTTATCCTCTGACCCCCGCGTTAATTGAAAAATTGCGGCCTCAGGTCTTAAATTCTCAGGCAAATCCTAATCTGGATGAGCAGGTTAAAAACTGGGAATACCGTATCGGCACGGGTGACATTTTAACCGTTACTGTCTGGGATCACCCTGAGCTGACAACCCCGGCGGGGCAATATCGTAGCGCAAGTGATACCGGTAACTGGGTGAATGCCGATGGTACGCTTTTCTATCCGTACGTCGGAAAACTGCATGTGGCAGGTAAAACGGTCTCACAGGTGCGCGAGGAGATCACAGCCCCGGTTGAACAATGTCATTGAAAGCCCTCAGGTGGACGTTAGCGTTGCCGCTTTCCGCTCGCAAAAAGCCTATATCACTGGCGAGGTAGCCAAATCGGGGCAGCAGGCTATTACCAATATTCCATTAACGGTTATGGATGCCGTGAACGCTGCGGGAGGCCTCTCCGCTGACGCGGACTGGCGTAACGTTGTGCTGACGCATAACGGCAAAGACTCACGCCTTTCTCTGTATGCGCTGATGCAGCATGGCGATCTCACCCAAAACAAGTTGCTTCAACCCGGCGATATTCTTTTTGTACCACGTAACGATGCGCTGAAGGTCTTCGTCATGGGCGAGGTCGTTAAGCAGAGTACGTTGAAAATGGATCGCAGTGGCATGACTCTCGCCGAAGCGTTGGGTAATGCTGGCGGGCTGAACCAGAATATGGCGGATGCCACGGGTATTTTTGTCATTCGTTCGGTAGCGAAGAAAGATCGGGCGGGCAAAATCGCCAACATCTATCAGCTCAATGCCAAAGATGCATCCGCAATGGTGTTAGGCACTGAGTTTCAGCTTGAGCCTTATGACATTGTTTATGTCACGACTGCGCCATTGTCCCGCTGGAATCGTGTGATCACGCAACTTGTCCCTACGATAACCGGTGTGCATGACATCACCGAAACGGTTCGTTACATCAGATCGTGGCCGCAATAATGTTCAGTACCATTTTGGTGGTTTGCACCGGAAACGTCTGCCGTTCTCCAATTGGAGAGCGGCTTTTACGCCAGTACTTACCCGACAGACGTATCACTTCGGCAGGGATATTTGGTCTTGAGGGACGGCCAGCGGATGACTATGCCCAGGAAGTGGCCAGGCGGCATGGGATCTCCCTTGACGGTCATGTGGCGCGTAAGTTGACGCGGGGACTGATGCAGGAATCCGATCTTATTTTGGTGATGGAGCCGGAGCATCTTCGCTTTATTTCCGCCATGGCACCGGAGATCAGAGGGAAATCGCTGCTGTTCGGGCAGTGGCTGGAGCCGCAGGATATCCCCGATCCTTACCGTAAAAGTCGGGAAGCGTTTGAATATGTGTTCGGGCTATTGGGTAAAGCCAGCCAGGAGTGGGCACGTCGTTTGGGTCAGAAAGGAATGAAGCATTAATGTCGTCTTACACTACAGACAGTAATGGTGCAGCGGCACCCCAGCAAAGTGAAATCGATCTTGCTCGTTTGCTCGGTGAAATAATCGACCATCGCACGGTAATTTTGTGCGTGACGTTCCTTTTCACCCTGTGTGCAGGCATGTATGCGTGGGTTACGCCCCCTGTTTACCAGGCGGATGCGATGGTGCAAATCGAGAATAAACAGGATAACAGCCTGCTAAAAGGCCTGTCCCAGTTGAGCTCTGACGTTTCGCCAGATGTTGCCCCTGAATTATTGCTGCTCAAATCACGCATGATACTCGGCGAAACCGTCGATAAATTAAATCTGGAATATCAGGCAACGCCGCGCGTGCTCCCTGTGGTTGGACGTTTATGGCAACGTTTGCAGGGGCGTGGGTTGGGTAAAATAACGTTAGGTGAACTTCAGATCCCACTGCTGGAGGGCAAACCGCAAGAACTTACGCTGACCGTTAAGGAAGAGGGCAAGTTCCATCTGTCGGGCGAAAACTTCGAGGCGGAGGGCGCGGTCGGGAAGCGGCTGGTTAAGCAAGGCGTCTCTCTGCTGGTGGGTTCGATTGTGGCGGAGCCTGGCACGCAGTTCTCCCTCAGGACGCTGACGCGTCTGGATACGATCAATGTGCTGAAGAAAAATCTTACGGTTGCGGAGTCGGCGAAGCAGAGCGGCATCGTGGCGCTGACCCTGACAGGCGAAGATCCCGATAAAATCGCCCGCGTGTTGAATGCGATTGCTGACAGTTTCCTTGAACAAAATATTGCACGTCAGGAGGCGCAGGATTCCCGTAGCCTGGCGTTTTTACAGGAGCAGTTGCCGAAAATCAGAAATGAACTCGATCGAGCTGAAGCGCGGCTCAATGCCTACCGGGCACAGCGCGACTCCGTCGATTTGTCGCTGGAGGCGAAGTCCGTGCTCGACCAGGTGGTTAACGTTGAGAATCAGCTCAACGAGCTGACGTTCCGTGAGGCGGAGATTTCCCAGCTGTTTAAAAAGAATCACCCGACCTATCGTGCTTTAGCTGAAAAAAGACAAACGCTTGAGCGGGAACGCGATCGTCTGAATAACCGTGTGTCAGCCATGCCCTCCACGCAGCAGGAGATTTTACGCCTGAGCCGCGATGTTGAATCGGGCCGCACGATATACCTACAGTTGTTGACGCGTCAGCAGGAACTGAATATTTCCCGCTCCAGCGCCATCGGAAATGTACGGATCATTGATACGGCCGTAACGCATCCGGAGCCGATAAAGCCGCGAAAAGCGTTACTGATTATTCTTGGCACGCTGTTCGGGCTGGTGGTTTCTGTAGGCGGTGTGCTGGTACGTCAGGCATTTAAACGTGGGATCACCCTTTCCGAACAGCTGGAAATGCCGGGAACGCCGGTCCTGGCGACGCTGCCGCGTTCACAGTGGTTGTGGAAGAAAACGCATCTGCACAGAAAATTACCGTTTTCTCGTCAGTGGAAACACAAAACCACGGATGTGCCTTTCCTGCCTGTCGATCGGCCCGCGGATATGTTTGTTGAAGCGGTGCGCGGGCTGAGAACCAGCCTGCATTTCACCATGATGGAAGCTGAGAATCGTATTGTCATGATTTCTGGCCCGACGCAGGACTGCGGGAAAACCCTGGTAGGGACGAACCTGGCGGCAATAGCCGGACAGAGTGGTCAGCGGGTGCTGTTTATTGATGCCGATATGCGGCAGGGCTATGTTCACAACATTTTTGGCCTGGATAATCGCTATGGACTGTCCAGCGTGCTCGAAGGACAACGCGACTGTTCGGAGGTGATCCAGCATTCTGAAAAAGGTGGCATCGACGTCATTACCTGCGGTCCGACGCCGCTGCGTCCGTTGGAATTGCTGTTAAACGAACGATTTCTTTCCACCATGACATGGGTAAACGAACAGTACGACATCGTCATTATCGATACCCCGCCTGTACTGGCCGTCACTGATGCGGCACTGGTTGCCAGGATAGCCGGGACAACGCTAATGGTTGCCCGTTTCGACAAAACCAGCGTGAAAGAGATGGAGAATACCTTTAAACGTCTACAGCACGTTGGCGTGAAGGTTAGCGGTACAATTCTGAATGATATTGTTAAG
Source organism: Enterobacter cloacae (assembly GCF_011078175.1). Classification (GTDB taxonomy): domain Bacteria; phylum Pseudomonadota; class Gammaproteobacteria; order Enterobacterales; family Enterobacteriaceae; genus Enterobacter; species Enterobacter cloacae_Q. The sequence continues at coordinate 15,889 of NZ_JAALCJ010000005.1, read as the reverse complement.
TCCGCAGCGCTCTTTTACAGCTCGGGGTATAGTCAGTATGAATACGATTATGCTTCGAAGAATCAGAGAGAAGGGCGTTAAACAGGGAAAAAACCCTCTCCCGGGCGGGAGAGGGGAAAACGTTACTTCGCCATCACTTCCTGCGCGGTACGCTCAACCAGAGACAGAAGAACTTTAACATCCTTGAGCGTCACGGTTGGGTTCAGCAGGGTGAGCTTCAGGCAGGTGACACCGTTATGCTCGGTTACACCCACGTTTGCACGGCCAGACTCCAGCAGTGCGTCACCAATTTTCTGGTTCAGCAGGGCGATACCGGCGTCATCCATCTGCGCCTGCGGGCGGAAGCGGAACAGCACGCTTGCCAGCTGAGGCTGCATCACCAGCTCCAGAGCAGACTGCTCTTTCACGTAAGCCGCAACCCGCTGCGCCAGCGTAACGCCGTGATCGATGATCGCCGCGTATTGCTCCTGACCCAGCGCTTCCAGGCTCATCCACAGTTTCAGCGCGTCGAAACGGCGAGTGGTTTGCAGAGATTTGGAGACCAGGTTAGGCACACCCGCTTCTTCATCGAACTCAGAGTTCAGATAAGCCGCCTGATAGCGCATCAGCTCATAATGACGCGCTTCTTTCAGCAGGAACGCACCGCAGCTGATGGTCTGGAAGAACTGTTTATGGAAGTCCAGGGTGACGGAATCCACCAGCTCAATGCCGTCCAGATAGTGACGATACTGCTCAGACATCAGCAGCGCGCCGCCCCAGGCTGCATCAACGTGCACCCAGATGTTCTGCTTCGCTGCCAGTTCAGCAATCGCGCGCAGCGGATCGATAGCGCCCGCGTCAGTCGTGCCGGCCGTGGCCACAATCGCCAGGATCTGCTCGCCGTTCGCGTTGCACTGTTCGATTTTTGCCGCCAGATCGGTGAGATCCATACGAGAGAATTCGTCCGTTTTCACCTGCACCACGGACTGGTAGCCCAGACCCATCAGCGCCATGTTTTTCTGTACGGAGAAGTGCGCGTTTTCGGAGCACAGTACGCGGATCTTACGCAGATCGCCCGTCAGACCATCCTGCTGGACAGAGTGGCCCTGACGTGCGAAGAACGCATCACGTGCCAGCATCAGACCCATCAGGTTGCTCTGGGTGCCGCCGCTGGTGAAGACACCTGCGTCGCCAGCCTGATAACCCACGCGGGTACGCAGCCATTCGATCAGCTTGATCTCAATAATGGTTGCGGACGGGCTTTGATCCCAGGAGTCCATGCTCTGATTGGTGGCGTTAATCAGCACTTCCGCCGCCTGGCTAACGACCAGGCTTGGGCAGTGCAGGTGCGCCACGCACTGCGGGTGATGAACGGACAAACTGTCTTTCAGGAAGAACTCCACGGCGCGTTCAATCGCCGCTTCGTTGCCCAGCCCTTTCGGGTTGAAATCCAGCTTAATACGGTCGCGCAGTTCCGCGACCGTTTTGCCCTGGTACATCTCAGGCTGTTTCAGCCACTGCATCACAGCCTGAGTGCTTTGTTCAATCGCCTGCTGATAAGCTTCAATGCTCTGCGCAGAGGAGAACAAAATTGGGTTTGAATCAGACATCGTAATCAACAACTCCGGTTACGCCGGGCGAACGCCCGCAGCAAGCAGTGCCTGCTCGAATTTATCCAGGAAGACTTTCAGCTCGTCATCGCTGATCAGCAGAGAAGGCAGCAGACGCAGAACGATACCGTTACGGCCACCGCGCTCCAGAATCAGGCCGGCTTCGAAGCACTTCTTCTGAATCATTGCAGACAGCTCGCCATCACCCGGGAAGCAACCCATGTGGTCAGCGGCTTCGTGCGGCTTAACGATCTCAATACCGATCATCATACCCAGACCGCGCACGTGGCCGATCACCGGATAGCGTTTCGCCATCTCTTTCAGCTGGCCTTTCAGCCATTCACCCTGCGCAGCCACTTTGCCTGCAATATTCTGGTCTTTGAGGATTTTCAGCGTCGTCAGACCGGTTGCCATCGCGAGCTGGTTGCCGCGGAAGGTGCCGGTGTGGTGACCAGGTGCCCATGCGTCAAACTGCTTTTTGATACCGAGCACAGCCAGTGGCAGACCGCCGCCTACGGCTTTAGACATCACGATGATGTCTGGCTCGATGCCCGCGTGTTCGAAGGCGAAGAATTTACCGGTACGGGCAAAGCCCGCCTGGACTTCGTCAAGGATCAGCAGGATACCGTGTTCCTGAGTGACTTTACGGATGCGCTGCAACCACTCGGCCGGAGCCGGGTTCACGCCGCCTTCACCCTGAACGGCTTCGAGGATCACCGCGGCAGGTTTACGTACGCCGCTTTCAACGTCGTTAATCAGATTTTCGAAGTAGTAGGTCAGTGCTTTCACGCCCGCTTCACCACCGATACCCAGCGGGCAGCGGTACTCGTGTGGATAAGGCATGAACTGGACTTCTGGCATCATACCGTCAACCGCTTCTTTCGGAGACAGGTTACCGGTGACAGACAGCGCGCCGTGGGTCATACCGTGGTAGCCGCCAGAGAAACTGATGATACCGCTACGACCGGTCACTTTTTTCGCCAGCTTCAGAGCCGCTTCAACGGCGTCAGCCCCGGACGGGCCAGTGAATTGCAGGCAGTACTCTTTGCCCTGACCAGGCAACAGAGAGAGGAGGTATTCTGAAAACGCGTCTTTCAAAGGCGTGGTCAGATCCAGGGTATGTAACGGCAAGCCGCTGGTAATGACATTTTGGATGCTTTTCAGCACATCAGGATGATTGTGACCAAGCGCGAGTGTGCCTGCGCCTGCTAAACAGTCAAGGTATTCTTTATTATCTGCATCGGTGATCCACACGCCTTCTGCTTTCGTGATTGCTAAAGGCAGTTTGCGCGGATAACTCCTGACGTTAGATTCAAACTCGGCCTGACGGGCCAGATAGGTTTCGTTGCTTTTGTGGGCATCTACGGTGTCAATACGGACTTTATCCGTCATCATATCACTCCTACAACCGCCGCTTCGTTATGAGCAACGATTGAATAAAAAGTTAAAAAACAGATGGGGCCTGAAAAAAACGCCGCCAATATAGAGCCTTTTGTCACCGGGCTCAATGGTTAATTTGTTTACTGTTTTGTGACACAGGGCACAGGGGAGGGGAGAACCTGGTTTTCAGGCAGAGAGTTGCAATTTATGCCATATAAAAACAGTAGCTTACGTGTAATTTGTCAGCATTGTAAAATCAGATGAAAGTGTGTGACAAATCGTGCGATTGGCAAGAGAAAAGGAGGCGGAGAGCCTCCTTACGCTGGTTATTTCTGGGTAACCTGTAAAACGCCGTGTTCGCGTCCCTTCGTTTTATTCCACGATGCGTCCGTAATACCGTTTTCATCAAGGCTTAGCGATATCACAAAACCGTTACCATGAATCTCATAGAAATTCGCGTTCAGACGTTTAACGCTGGCTTTTTTGCCGTTAACCGTGGCGTTAAAAAAGCCGTTTGAAAGGGTGGCGTTAACCGTCTCCGATGAGAATGAGGCTTCTCGCAGGGGATCGTGAACGGATGTTGCCGGTTCATGTTGCGCCGCGTTCTCCGCTTTGGTTTTGCTGATATCGCAAGAGCCATCGCCAGCGCTAATTTGCGTACATCCTGAACGCTCTAGCTGAGCACGGTAGTGTGCGTTAATGGCGTGCACAGGCGTTACCACCATAGAAAAAAGTAACGCCATCAGTGTTAATCGAGTTTTCATAACTTCCCTTAATTGTGGTGGTAATATTTTTGGTTTGCGTCTGCCGCACGCGCTGCGTTTGCATATGCGGCGGAGAGTGACGCATTGTTGATGCCTTGTTGCCTTTGTTATTCAGAAAGATAGCAGTTAGCGTAACTGACCCCTTTTTCGGTGCAATTTGCGATGCGTTGCTCAGGCGAGACACAACCTGTAAGCGAGGCAGCGCCTGTGACTACTATCATTAACTTTTTCATTTTATTGCCTTAAAAACGACACAAATACCAGGAGACGTACATCACGCCGATCCAGATCCCGACCGAAATCAGCATCAGATACAGGGCCGCTGAAATAAGAATATATTTTGACATTTATTTGTTCCAATGAAATCCTTATCAGGAAAAGGAGATTTTATAATTGGCCTGATAATTATTTTGACTATTTAAATACCCCTTCAAGTCCCAACCGAAGCGCCCATATAATTCACGGTATCGTCTGAGAAGCTTCCTTTCGCGATGACATGAGGATTAAGTTAATGCCGATCGTCCCAAACCGTATTCGCGGCTTCAACTGGGGACGTTGCATCCGCTAAGACAACATCCATGAAAAATTTTGCAATAAAGGTTTTTATTCATAAATTTCACATGAAAAGATTACATCATTTACCGTCGAGAAATAGTGAAGCGGAATAGCTATATTTCTGGATTTTAAAACCGCTGAGCGTAAATTAAATCTTACTGAGTAACACCAGTAAACTATCAATTAAACGCAAACCCATGATGTTGATCTAAATCATAAATATTAAGAATAATTTTGGCGGCATAAAGGAGGTTCTGACTTGTTATTAATGTAAACATTAAAAATGGAAACGGAGTAGTGAATGACATAGCGAAATTAAGTGCCTGACAGAATTAAAATTCTCAAAAATAAATGTTTACATTGGCGGTGGAGGTTATTTCATACGAAAGAGAAAAAACCATCTTATAAAAGCAGTAATCGTGCGTCATTTAGGATCAAAATAAATGCTGCCAACACAGGAAGTAAATAATATTTCTCATGAGTTTTTAACAAGTATGGTGCAGTAATTAACTGAACGGTAATGTATACAGAGTGAGCGCAGATAATATCCTGCAATTTATTGGTCACAACAGGTGGTTAACAGACAGCCCAAAACTCCTTGCACCCGGGTTACCCCCCGGTTACACTACATGACTACGAATTGTCATTTCGTAAGTAACTGTTTTATTAGTAATTTGACTCGGGGTGCCCTTCTTTGTGAAGGCTGAGAAATACCCGTATTACCTGATCTGGATAATGCCAGCGTAGTCCTGGCGATTATCCTCATATAAATCAAAAGATTATTGCTCCTTTTCGTCCCGTATTGTTCAGCCGTAACACATTGAGGCTCTCCAAATGGGACACAAAACCATACGCCACACCATTAAACGTAACGGAGTCTATTACGTTCGTTTTCGCCTGCCTGATAATAAGTTTTTCCGTAAGTCGTTAGAGACTGACAGCCACACCCAGGCGCAGTTGCTCATGTCTTTTGCTTCTCCTGTAATTCCTCTGGTTCAACGTGGAGCCATCCAACCGGATCACTTCTGTAAGCGTCTTTCTGAGTATGGCAATAGTCTTAAGCAGCAGAATGAACAATGGCTGGCGCACCAATTTCTGAATGATGCGCGGCGCAATATTCAGCCGATAGTTGTTCATGAAGACCGCGAGGTTGTCTCTCCTTCGGTAGATGAGGAAGAACAAACTGAAGCACAACCAGAACACGTGTTAACACTGGCTGGCGCGTGGAATATGTATAAAGAGGAGAAAGCCCAAAACTGGACGAAGGCTATCTCTCAAGCCAATGAGCGCTTTATGGAGGTGATGTTGATTGTCTTGGGTTCATCAACTGATGTAACCACGATTACCAAGCAAGACATTAAACAGGTAATGGAGGTTGTAGAAAACTTGCCTAAGCGTGTTGTGCAGCCTTATCGATCAATGACGGTTTAGCAACTGATCGAGTGTGATGATGTTCCGCCAGAAGATTTGGTTGGCGCTGAGTCTATCCACAAGCATTTGAAGATTTACAAATCGCTGTTTAAAACCTTCCTGACAGACAATAAAGATATTCTGGAGAAGTCTCCGACTGATGGGATCGTCGCCGCACCGTCGAAAATGAGATTTGGAGCATACAGTGCAGCAGAAATGAGAAAGTTTGTGGGGTGGGCGCTCAGGCAGCCTGACGGTTGGCAGAAGTGGATCACTCTTTTGTTGGCGTACACGGGAGCCAGAAGAGGCGAGATCGCCAAGCTGGAGAAATCACAGATCAAATTTGATGAAGATAGCCAGCGGCACTATCTCCTGATCGCTGAAGGAGGACAGGGTAAAACCGAAAACGCTACAAGGCAGGTGGCGATCCATCCCAAACTAATCGAGTGGGGTTTCCTCGATTTCGTTAATCGTCAGTGGAAAGATAAAATCTTCTCGCCAGTGTCGGGTAAAAACATGCCGAAAATCGGCAAGGTCTTGGCTGATGTCCGTGATCAGCTTGGTATTCCGTACCTTGATGATTATGGGCAGCGGCGTCTAGTTCACAGTTTCCGGCATACCATGATTTCAACCTGTTTAGCTGGCTGGGTTGGTAACTTAGCGCATTTGCAGCAGGTTGTAGGGCATGAGAAAAGCGGGTCGGGGATCATTAGAAGATACTTACATACCTTCCCTCTGAAAACTGTGTGCTACGTCATTGATGGGTTGTGTTGGAATAGCTAATTATTTGGCTAATGTCATAGTTTTACTGAATTTTCAGTGATATAAGTTATGTAAAAATAAGGTGTTCTATGTAAGGTATATTTTTCTATACACAGCCAGCATAAAGGATTAATAATGTTTATTAAAAAACTGAAGATAGAAAATTTTAAAGGGTATCATGGGGAAGATAATGAGTTGGAATTCAATATCCCTGATGGAGAAACGGAAGGTAGTGGGCTTAATATCTTTGTGGGTGAAAACAACGCCGGAAAATCTACTGTATTTGAAATTATAGATTTTATAAAGGATGGAACCAAAAAGAATATTGAGGATCTTATATGTAAATCAGTCCCGGATAACATAGCTGAGAAGCTTTCAGCCGAGTTAACCTTTACTGGGAATTTATCAGAAGTAATTGCCGCTCACGTACAAGCTAATAAAGTGGCTGCATTCACCTCGCATGTTTTTGAGGATGAGGGAGTTAATTTTTTTAGAGTGAAGAGGTGCAGCGAGGCTGGGGAGAAAAAGATATTATTTTGGAACGGAAATGAATTTGTTAACCCAAGTGGTATAGATGCTCCATTCAAGAAATTTTATGACAATAATTTCATTTGGGCTGATACAAATCCAAGTAATGAAGCAAAGTTTGGCTCTACAACTATATGTGGTTCGCTTCTAAAAGAAATAGCTTTAGGCCATATAGCAACGGATGAGTATAGAGCGTTTTCTGAGCAATACCATCGCGTATTCAATCACCCTGAATCAGAGTTGAGACAGAAAATATCATTAGTCGAAAATCAAGTTAGAGAAGTTTTCTCATCTCAATTTGGTATGGCAGATATTTCTTTCATATTTGAAGAGTTGCAGGTAGAGAATTTCTTCAAAACTATTTCCATCATGATTGATGATGGGGTGAATGTCCCAATGGGAGAAAAGGGGCATGGTATGCAAAGGGCACTAGCCCTATCATTACTTCAGGTGTACGCTGAGATAACGTGTAATGCGCATGGTGCGGGGATTAGTAAACCATTTTATCTTTTCATTGACGAACCTGAAATATGTCTTCATCCCTCAGGGCAGCAAAAGCTTTTAGAAGCTTTAATGATTATCTCCAAAAGTAGACAAGTTTTTGTTACAACGCACTCTCCTTTCCTTTTGTCCTCCCCTTACCTTAAAAATATCGGTCTGTTTGTTTTCAAAAAAGAGAATAATAAAAATGTTGTGGAAAGGGCTGATACTTCTCCATGGTTCCCTTGGTCTCCATCGTGGGGCGAGATTAATTTCAAAGCATACAATTTAGCAACCGTTGAATTGCATAATGAATTATATGGTTATTTGCAGGAGAAAAACTCCTGTCCAAGCGAAAAAACAATGGAGCAATGGCTAAATTCAAAGGGAATTGCGTTTGATAAAGTATGGGTTAAAGAATTTAAAGGTGCGGCACAACCGCCAGCGGATACTACATTACAAACATTCATCCGTAATCATATACACCACCCAGAGAATGTTACAATGCAATCTCATCGCTATACACAACAAGAATTACTAACTTCAATCCAACAAATGGTTGGGCTTCTATAAAGAAAAAGGCGAGCCGTTTGGCTCGCCTTTTAATATTAATTTAATAACTTTCGCTTTTTAGATAATAGCACGCTTAAAGCATATTCAAACCCGTTTTGCGCCTCTAGACGGCATAGGGTGATATTACAGATCCCCAACTCCTTACACAGCGCCTTTCGATTAATTACTTCCGCCGCGCCTGATACATAGACTTGACCAGCGCCGGGGATATTGATTGAAACTTTCATGTGTTACCTCAGTGTAAAAGTAAAAATGAATATAACCGGAAGGGATAACCCCCAGCGGGAGCCGGGGGCATTCTGCATTGCATTCCAATTGGAATTGGCAAAAGCACTTCGACTGGATGAAGAAAGCGTATGCAGAAAATAGATTTCATTTAAATCTTCACGACTGAATAATTTACTTAAGCCGCCTTATGGGCGGTTTTTTTGTGCCTGCCATTTATCTGTGGGTCACAACGTGAGACACAAACTGGGACACAGAGGATTTTTTAGGGTTGAGTCTTTGGCTTCCCGCTGGCATGATCCAGAACAGGGATTAACGGGACGTTAATCGCAAGCTTTTGATTTTGTTTTATTTGACTCGGGGTGCCCTTCTTTGTGAAGGCTGAGAAATACCCGTATTACCTGATCTGGATAATGCCAGCGTAGGGAAGTCAGATGCCTACCCGGTCATCGCTTCTTCACGCACGGCAGGAGCGAAACCATGCAGCCTGACCTGCTCGACTCACATGTTTTACATCAATTCCGAACCCGTTCCCCGCTCACGCACTGTATGACCAACGATGTCGTGCAGACCTTCACCGCCAACGTTCTGCTCGCGCTCGGTGCTTCCCCGGCAATGGTGATCGAAGCCGAGGAAGCGGAAGAGTTTGCCGCGCTTGCCGATGCCCTGCTCATCAACGTTGGTACGCTCACCGCGCCGCGCGCCCAGTCGATGCGTCGGGCTATTGAGAGCGCGTCAGACGCGGGCACACCCTGGGTTCTGGATCCGGTTGCGGTTGGCGCGCTGGCGTTCCGCACCCGTTTTTGCCAGCAAATATTATCCCTTAAACCTGCGGCCATTCGTGGAAACGCCTCCGAAATCCTCGCCCTTGCCGGAATGCGTGCGGGCGGGCGCGGGGTAGATTCCACCGATACGGCAGCGAGCGCGTTGACCGCTGCGCAGGCGCTTGCCCGCCAGACCCACGCCGTTGTCGTTGTCACAGGAGAAGTGGATCACATTACCGACGGCCAGCGAACCCGTACGGTCGCGGGTGGCGATCCGCTGATGACCCGCGTGGTAGGGACAGGCTGTGCGCTCTCGGCGGTCGTCGCCGCCTGCTGCTCGCTGCCTGGCGACACGCTTGATAACGCGACGGCCGCCTGTGGCTTTATGAAGCACGCAGGGGCTGCTGCTCTGTCCCATAGTCGGGGCCCCGGTAGCTTTGTCCCGGCGTTTCTGGACGCGCTTTACGCGCTGGAGGAGAGGGTATGACACGCATTAATGCCCTGACTATTGCGGGGACCGACCCCAGCGGCGGCGCGGGGATCCAGGCAGACCTGAAAACCTTCTCTGCGCTCGGCGCTTACGGATGCTCGGTTATCACCGCGCTGGTGGCGCAAAACACGCGCGGCGTACAGTCGGTGTATCGCATTGGCCCGGATTTTGTCGCCGCGCAGCTGGATTCCGTATTCAGCGATGTTCGTATCGACACCACTAAAATCGGCATGCTCGCCGAGGCGGACATTGTTGAAGCGGTCGCTGAACGTCTCAAACATTACCGGATAAAAAACGTGGTGCTCGATACCGTAATGCTGGCCAAAAGCGGCGATCCGCTGCTCTCCGCCTCTGCCGTCGACACGCTGCGTAAAAAGCTGCTGCCGCAGGTGGCACTGATCACGCCAAACCTCCCTGAAGCCGCCGCGCTGCTGAATGCGCCACACGCGCAAAACGAACGTGAGATGAAAGAGCAGGGCAATGCGCTGCTGGCAATGGGATGCAGCGCGGTGCTGATGAAAGGCGGTCATCTTGATGATGCAGAAAGCCCGGACTGGCTCTTCACCCGCGAAGGTGCACGACGTTTCACCGCCCCGCGCGTACAGACCAAAAATACCCACGGCACGGGCTGTACGCTTTCGGCGGCGCTGGCGGCGCTGCGTCCCCGCCACGCTAGCTGGGAGGAGACGGTGCAGGAGGCGAAGATTTGGCTCTCAGGCGCGCTGGCAAAAGCCGATTCTCTGGAAGTGGGTCACGGTATTGGACCGGTTCACCATTTTCATGCATGGTGGTAAGCCGTATACTGGCATAAAACCTTATGCCAGAGAAAAACAGAGATGGAACAAGCGCATACCCGGTTAATTGCTCAACTCAAGGAACGAATTGCCGCACCGGACAACACGCCGTTGTACCTGAAATTTGCCGAAACGGTTAAAAATGCGGTACGCAGCGGCGTGCTCGCACACGGTAATATTCTTCCCGGCGAGCGCGATCTGAGCCAGCTGGCCGGTGTGTCACGCATTACGGTGCGTAAAGCGATGCAGGCGCTGGAAGAGGCCGGCGTCGTCACCCGCGCGCGTGGATACGGTACGCAAATCAACAATATCTTTGAATATTCGCTCAAAGAGGCGCGCGGGTTTTCTCAGCAGGTGGTGCTGCGCGGCAAAACGCCCAACACGCTGTGGGTTAACAAACGCGTCGTGAAGTGCCCGGAAGAGATCGCCCGCCACCTTTCCCTTGCGCCGGATAGCGATGTATTTCTGCTTAAGCGCATCCGCTACGTGGATGACGATGCGGTATCAATAGAGGAGTCCTGGGTACCGGTAGGGTTAATCCCCAACCCGGACGACATCGGCGTCTCGCTTTATGATTACTTCCGTAGCCAGAATATCTTTCCGCAGCGCACCCGTTCTCGGGTTAGCGCCCGTATGCCGGACAGCGAGTTTCAGACGCATATCAAGATGGACGATAAGATACCGGTGCTGGTGATCAAGCAAGTCGCGCTCGATCAACAGCAACGGCCAATTGAGTACAGCATAAGCTACTGCCGCAGCGACCTATACGTCTTTGTGTGCGAGGAGTAGGGCCTCGCGCGTGGGCGCGCAGTCGCCACCGCGATGGCTGACTACCCAGGCAGCTACGGCATTGCCAAGCTGCACCGCCTCTGGCAGTGACCATCCCGCGGCCAGCCCGGCAAGGGTACCTCCCGCATGGCTGTCACCCGCGCCGATGGTATCGACCACGGTAGCAGGAAACGCCGGAACGTGTCCGGAAGCGTCACCGTCATACCAGACCGCCCCGTCTTTATCATGGCGTACGATCAGCGCAGCGCCAAACCTCTGCTGCCACCGTGTGCCGAGCTCTTCCACATTCACGCCAAGCCATTCGGCGGCAAGTTCCGCCTCCTGACGATTGAGCGAGACGATCGGTTTACGGGCCATGATCCGCGCCATCAGCGGGTCGGGAATATCCGCGATGCGCGGACCGAAATCGATAAAGAGCGTCGCATCCTGAAGACTTTCCAGCCAGGCCGTCAGCAGCTCACCGCTGGGGGACGCCAGCTGGTAGCCGGACAAAGAGACCAGGCTCCCTGCCGGCACGCTTAACCCGTCCAGCCAGCGCTGCTGCCACTGATTCTCCACGCCGCTAAACGACATAAAGGTCCGTTCACCGTCAGGCTCCACCAGCGCCAGACACCAGCCGTTATCGCCCGTTTCCGCTTCTACGGCGCTGTGCAGATCCTGCTTCGCCATGGCGTTACGGATAATATCGGCCCACACGCCGTGGCCGACGGGAAGCGCGTTTTGCGCAGCAATGCCGAGCCGCTTCAGGGCGATGGCGATATTCAGCGCGCAGCCGCCAATATTCACTCCCTGTTGCTTCAGCTCGATATCACACCCGCGCCAGGGCAGGGCGTAGGCGTCGGCAATCACGTCGATGACCGCCGCGCCGAGTACCGTTACGGGGCGCGTAGCGTGAAGGGTTTCGAGACGGCGGGCAAAAGCACTCATACCCCCTCCCTTTGCTCCCGGAAGTGCAGCAGTTTTTGGCAGTAGTGGCCGAAATCGAGCCGGTTTACGGCATCAAGTTCGTTTTTGAGCGCCGGATCGATGGCCTGTACACCGTGCAGCGCGCCGCAGATGGCCGTTGCCATCGCGCCGATAGTGTCAGTATCACCGCCCAGGTTGGCGCATAACACCGCGCAGCGGTTTGGATCGGTGCCCGCGAGTTCGACCATCGCAATCGCCGCCGGAACGGACTCAAGGGTGCTCGTGCCCGCGCCAATAAGCTGATAGATCTGCTCGCTGGCGGATTCCGTACCGTTGGCTTCGCGCACGGTTTTCAGAGCCAGCTCAATCCGAGCGGAAAGCGATGCGCTGAAGGTGGTCGTGTTCGCCTCCTGCGCCGCACGGGCAATACCCGGCAGGGCATCGGCGATGTGATGCCAGCGCTCGCCGTCGATGGCGCGTGAAACCGCCCACGCGATTGCCACCGCACCGGCGATGGCGAGATCCGATTTATGGGTCGGGCTGGAGGCTAACGCAACCTGTTCCACAAAGTGTGCCAGACGCGTGGCCGGCAGCAGGCATCCCAGCGGGGAGGCGCGCATCGCCGCCCCGTTGGTAACGCCGTTGTTTTCCAGCTGGCTCACCGGCTTGCCGTCACGGATGGCGTTCAGGGCAATTTTGGACGTCGGGCCAAGCACATTCTTATTGAACGCGTCGAAATCCAGCGCCCAGTCCAGAATATGCTTACCGATAACGTCAGGGTTAATTTCCCCGTCGCATTCGATAATCGCGTCGGCCAGGCACAGCGCCATCGACGTATCATCCGTAAATTCGGCCTGCTTAAAGTAACAGGCAGCATTATTCTCAGCCGGGCCGGGTAAGAAACGGTCGATCCAGCCGAAGTGCGCTTTCACCCGCTTGCGCGGCCACAGCTCCGACGGCATCCCCATTGCATCCCCTAACGCCTGCCCGTAAAGAGCACCGAGAATACGGTCTTGTTTCATTTAACTTCCCCTCGTGTCAGCGCGGTATCGCCATCAACCACCTCAATTGCGGTGATCTCTTTATCCGATTCGCGGAAAAACAGCATAAACAGCACGGCAATCACCACGATCATGATTGCACCAAACGTCCACATTCCGGCCCAGTTGAAGGTCAGCCCATTCACCGGCTCTTTATATGCGAACATTTTTTCCATCATCACGCCGCCGAGACGGTAGCCCAGCAGGCTACCAAAGCCCTGACAGCACAGCGTGATCAAGCCCTGCGCCGCGTTGCGCATATGCACGGGCGCTTTTTTATCCACGTAGATGTACGCGGTGACGTAATAGAAGTCATAGCTTACGCCGTGCAGCAGAATGCCGAGGAACAGCAGGGCGTAGGTGAAGTATTGCTCGGCGCCGCCGTAAACAAAGAAACCGTAGCGAATGGCGGCGGTGATCAGGCCCAGCAGCAAGACCTTCTTAATACCAAAGCGTTTGGTAAAGAATGGCAGAGCGAGCATGAAAAAGATTTCAGAGAACTGGCCGAGGGTCATCCAGCCGGTGGCGTTTTTCATCCCCACTTCGGTGAGATAGCCGTTGGCAAAGATATAGTAGAAGGCCAGCGGCATGGCGAACAGGAACGAGCAGAAGAAGAACACCAGGAAGTTTTTATCGCGCAGCAGGATCAGCGCATCCAGCCCCAGCATCACTTTGAAATCGAGCTTGCCGGTACTCTTTGGTGGCGTGTTCGGCAGGAACAACGCGAAGACGCCAAGGAGAAGGGAACTGGCAGCGGTCATCAGCAGCGGGATATTGGTGTCAGAGATGTCGCTATAGCCCATCATCTGCGGCAGGAAGCCGCACGCCAGGCCGGAGGCAATCCAGCCGATGGTGCCCATCACGCGGATGCGGGGGAAATCAGCCTCCACGTCATCGACGTTCGCGAAGGCGATGCTGTTGGTCAGCGCGATGGTCGGCATATAGGTCAGGGAGTAGGCGAGCAGCAGCGGGAAGAAGGTGCTGAACTGGGTTTGCTGTGCTGCGAAATACATCAGAATCGCGCCAGCGAACATCAGCACGGCCAGCACCTTCTGGGCGGCGAAGAAACGGTCCGTCAGCGAGCCGACCAGGATGGGAGAGAGGATCGCGGCAATCGCGGTACAGGCATACGACCAGCCAATTTCCCCGGCGGTAAACCCGCTCTTACTCAGCCACAGCCACAGCGGCACAAACCACGCGCCCCAGATAAACCATTCAACAAACATCATGAATGACAGTTGGACTTTCGTTTTCATTTTTTAATCCTGCATGTCAGAGGTACGCTTGTAACATACCATGCGATAATACCTTTCAAATACCTTTAAGGCGATTGTTTGATCAGTGTAACAAAAATGTTGTACACGAAACGAGCCAGCAGATTGTGCTTAAAAAAGTTGCAAATGGTGGAAAATAGGTTAAGTCGGTACCAGGCTTAGTCTGCCTGCAAAAACGCGGGCTTGGATCACACGCTCCGACATCATGTCGGACTTACGGGAGCATCACTATGACTGATATTGCGCAGCTGCTTGGCAAAGACGCCGACAGCCTTTTACAGCATCGTTGTATGACCATTCCAGCCGATCAGCTTTATCTGCCTGGCCATGATTACGTAGACCGCGTCATGGTCGACAACAACCGTCCGCCCGCCGTACTGCGAAACATGCAGACGCTTTACAATACCGGTCGTCTGGGCGGGACCGGGTATCTCTCCATTCTGCCCGTTGACCAGGGCGTGGAGCACTCGGCGGGCGCGTCGTTTGCGGCTAACCCGCTCTACTTTGACCCAAAAAACATTGTCGAGCTGGCGATTGAAGCGGGCTGTAACTGCGTGGCATCGACGTACGGCGTGCTGGCCTCGGTTTCCCGCCGCTATGCTCACCGCATTCCGTTCCTGGTCAAGCTGAATCACAACGAAACCCTGAGCTACCCAACCGAATACGACCAGACACTGTACGCCAGCGTCGAACAGGCGTTCAACATGGGTGCGGTAGCGGTCGGGGCGACCATCTATTTCGGCTCTGAGCAATCGCGTCGCCAGATAGAAGAGATCTCTGCCGCGTTTGAGCGCGCGCACGAGCTGGGCATGGTGACCGTGCTGTGGGCCTATCTGCGCAACGCGTCGTTCAAGAAAGATGGCGTAGATTACCACGTATCAGCGGATCTGACCGGTCAGGCAAATCACCTGGCGGCGACCATCGGCGCGGACATCGTGAAGCAGAAAATGGCCGAGAATAACGGCGGCTATAAAGCGGTGAACTTCGGTTATACCGACGACCGCGTCTACAGCAAGCTGACCAGCGACAACCCGATCGATCTGGTGCGCTACCAGCTGGCGAACTGCTACATGGGTCGCGCCGGGCTGATTAACTCCGGCGGTGCGGCAGGCGGCGAAACCGACCTGACCGACGCGGTGCGCACGGCGGTCATTAACAAACGCGCCGGCGGTATGGGGCTAATCCTTGGCCGTAAGGCGTTCAAAAAATCTATGGCCGACGGCGTGAAGCTCATTAATGCGGTTCAGGATGTCTATCTGGACAGTAAAGTGACGATTGCCTAATCGCACGCATCTTCCTGCCGGGATAAGCGTGCCCCGGCAGGTAAGTTCCCTCACTTACTCCTTCAGCGTTTCTGAATGCGGAGTATTCAGCAGACCCGCCGTCACTCTCTTGCCGCAACATGCTTTTTCCAGGCCCGGCTGCGTGACGCGGATAAAGGCACACAGAACAAATGCCAGCAGATAAAGCACCGTATAGGCGATGACCACGCCGAGCGTGCTGAACCAGGGCAGCAGCACCACGGCAATCGCCGGCGCAAGGAAGTTAGACAGACCGGCTGACAGG
>NZ_JAALCJ010000004.1 GCF_011078175.1 Enterobacter cloacae | reverse complement strand
AGCCTAACGCCAACAGCCGTCCGACGGGTGACACCACCGGCTACCTGGCAAACCCGAAGGAGGTGTGAGATGGGAAGTGGATGGCATGAATGGCCGCTGATGATCTTCACGGTCTTTGGGCAGTGCGTGGCGGGCGGGTTTATCGTCCTTGCGCTGGCGCTGTTAAAAGGGAACCTCAATGCTGAACAGCAGCAGCGTTTGGTGTTGAGCATGTTTGGCCTGTGGGTGTTGATGGGGATTGGGTTTATCGCCTCTACGCTGCACCTGGGCTCACCGATGCGCGCGTTTAATTCCCTGAACCGCGTCGGTGCCTCTTCGCTGAGTAACGAGATTGCCAGCGGCGCAATCTTCTTTGCAGTTGGCGGGCTGGGGTGGTTACTGGCAGCGATGAAAAAGCTGCCTTCAGGGTTACGCGCGTTGTGGCTCATCGTCACCATGGTACTGGGCGTTGTCTTCGTCTGGATGATGGTCCGGGTGTACAACACCATCGATACCGTTCCAACCTGGTACAGCGTCTGGACGCCGATGAGCTTCTTCCTGACCATGTTTATTGGCGGGCCGCTGCTGGGTTATCTGCTGCTGCGTGTGGCTGGCATTAATGGTTGGGCAATGCGCCTGCTGCCCGCGGTCTCGCTGCTGGCGCTGGTAGTCAGTACCGTCGTGGCGCTGATGCAGGGGGCGGAGCTGGCGACCATTCAAAGCTCTATCCAGCAGGCGTCGGCGCTGGTGCCAGATTACGGTTCGCTGATGGCCTGGCGTGTGGTACTGCTGACGGTGGCGCTGGTGTGCTGGATTGCCCCTCAGCTTAAAGGTTACTCGCCTGCGCTGCCGTTGCTGTCACTGGCCTTTGTGCTGGTGCTGGCCGGAGAGTTGATTGGTCGCGGCGTATTTTACGGACTGCATATGACGGTCGGTATGGCTATCGCCAGCTAATTTTAAATTTTGTTATAAAAAGCCGGGACATAGCGCCCGGCTTTTCTTTTTTCATTCATGAAATTTTTCGACTGATGTTTCGTTGTAAAAATTCCCGGAAATAAATAAAAACAAATAGATAATTAATATTGCTAGCAGGCTTTGCATTAGCAGGATGAGTTTTTTAAATCGACAAGGCGCATAACGTGCGTGACGCCGGAATCAGTGGATTGACTTTGTTTATTCCAGTGGCATGATGCGCACGAAATCTGAACTTCCTCACGGTTTTTAATCCATGACCACCTATACCCGCCCGGTGCTTTTGTTGCTCTGTGGCCTGCTTTTGCTGACCCTGGCGATCGCGGTGTTAAACACGCTCGTCCCGCTATGGCTCGCCCATGAAAACTTACCGACCTGGCAGGTGGGTATGGTTAGCTCGTCCTTTTTTACGGGCAACCTGCTGGGCACCTTATTAACGGGGAGCCTTATTAAGCGCTTTGGTTTTAACCGCAGTTATTATCTGGCGTCGCTGATCTTTGCCGTCGGCTGCGCCGGTTTAGGCCTTATGGTCGGCTTCTGGAGCTGGATGGTCTGGCGCTTTATTGCGGGCGTCGGCTGCGCCATGATCTGGGTGGTGGTTGAAAGTGCGCTGATGTGCAGCGGCACGTCCCGTAATCGCGGGCGTCTGCTGGCGGCCTATATGATGGTTTACTACGTCGGTACCGTTTTGGGACAACTGATGGTCAGCAAACTGCCAACCGACCTGATGAGCGTGCTGCCGTGGGTGACGGGCATGGTGCTGGCGGCGATCCTGCCGCTGCTCTTTACCCGTATTGTGAACCAAAACAGCGAACATCAGGAAGCCACTCACGTCTGGCCAATGCTGAGACTGCGCCAGGCGCGTCTGGGGGTTAACGGCTGCATTATATCCGGGATTGTGCTGGGCTCGCTCTATGGCCTGATGCCGCTCTATCTTAACCATCAGGGCGTCAGTGATTCCGGGATCGGTTTCTGGATGGCGGTGATGGTCAGCGCGGGGATTGTCGGCCAGTGGCCGATTGGCCGCCTGGCGGACCGCTTTGGTCGTCTGCTGGTGCTGCGTGTGCAAGTTTTTGTGGTGATCATGGGCTGTCTCGCCATGCTCAGCAACGCCGCGATGGCGCCTGCGCTGTTCATTCTGGGGGCTGCGGGCTTTACGCTCTACCCGGTCGCGATGGCCTGGGCCTGCGAAAAAGTTGAGCACCACCAGCTGGTGGCGATGAATCAGGCGCTGTTATTAAGCTATACCATCGGCAGCCTGCTGGGGCCGACATTTACCGCGATGCTCATGCAGAATTATTCCGACAATTTGCTGTTTATTATGATCGCCAGCGTGTCGTTTATTTATCTGCTAATGCTGCTGCGCAAAGTGGGCGAGCATCCAACGCCAGTAGCACATGCCTGATTAAATAAAAGCCTGTCTATGACAGGCTTTTTTGTCCCTGTCACATATAAGACTTTTACGTATTGTTTGTTTTCCCCGCCCGGCGATAATTCAATTGAGTTCTCTCACTAAAAGGCAGCAATCATGTCTACACGTCGTCTTTCCACTACCGCACTTGCCGTAGTGTTGTCTTTAACGTTTGCAACGGCTCCGGTCATGGCTAATCCTGGAAACGGGAATGGCGGTAGTCACGGTAATGGTGGCGGACAGGGTAATAGCGGCAATCATGGTAACGGGAATGCCGGAAACCATGGTAATAAGCACAATAACGGACAAGATAACCCGGGAAACTCGGGCAAGAGCTTTAAAAACAGCAAAGATGTCGGGAACGATGTGGATGCGCGCGTGAGCTTCGATCATGCTCGCCATCTGGCACTGAATTACGGCTTAACGGGCTATGACTCTCTGCCACCGGGTATTGCGAAAAACCTGGCTCGCGGTAAGCCACTGCCTCCGGGCATTGCGAAGAAAACCGTGCCAGCCGCGATGCTGGGCCAGCTTCCTTCCTATCCGGGCTATGAATGGCGCGTAGTAGGTGATGACCTGGTGTTAATTGCGCTGAGTACGGCCATTGTGACTTCCGTTATTAACGGGGTCTTTAAATAGAATATAAATAGGCCCGGTGTTCACCGGGCCTTTTCGTTAATACATGACCTTGTGGCCATACTGCTCAAGAATACCTTTGACGCGCTCCATCGTCTCTTTTTTCGGCGGCTTCACGCCATCCAGTTTGTACTCTTCGCCCATTGCCACCCATTTATGTTTACCCAACTCATGATAGGGCAGGAGTTCAATTTTCTCGACGTTCCCCATATCACGGGTAAATTCACCGAGACGATGCGCGGAATCATCATCATCTGACCAGCCCGGTACGACCACATAGCGGATCCAGGTCTTGACGCCTTTGTTGGCAATGTATTTGGCAAATTCCAGCGTACGGTGGTTTGAAACGCCAACCAGATTCTGGTGGATCTCATCATTCATCTGCTTGAGATCGAGCATCACCAGATCGGTCACTTCAAGCAGTTCATCAATAACCGGATCGTAACGGCGCACAAAGCCGTTGGTGTCGAGACAGGTATGGATGCCCTCTTTGCGGCAGGCACGGAACCAGTCGCGAACAAACTCAGCCTGAAGGATAGCTTCACCGCCGGATGCCGTCACGCCACCGCCGGACGCATTCATGAAGTGGCGATAGGTCACCACCTCTTTCATCAGATCTTCCACGGTGACTTCTTTCCCACCATGGGTATCCCAGGTGTCACGGTTATGGCAGTACAGGCAGCGCATCAGGCAGCCCTGGAAAAAAGTAATAAAGCGGATCCCCGGGCCATCGACGGTGCCACAGGATTCAAAGGAGTGAATGCGACCAATAGTTGACATTGCGGTGATATCTCCAGCATCGGCCCGTCCGGGGCCTGAGTATGCACAGCTCAAAGCCGGCTGTGTTTAAGTCTGTTTTGGCTGATATCCATAAAGTATAGATAGCGGACAAAAGAGACTGAGTTGGAGAGGGTGCTAAAAAGGCCCCACTGACGTGGAGCCTTTATTGTACGCTTTTTACCGCGTGATTTCAGTCAATTCCACTTACATGGACTGCGTGAAAGTACGGGTGATAACGTCCTGCTGCTGTTCTTTCGTCAGGGAGTTAAAACGTACTGCGTAGCCAGATACACGGATGGTCAGCTGAGGGTATTTCTCAGGATGTTCCATCGCGTCGAGCAGCATTTCACGGTTCATCACGTTCACGTTCAGGTGCTGACCACCTTCGATGGACGCTTCGTGGTGGAAGTAACCATCCATCAGACCCGCGAGGTTAGTTTTACGTACTTCGTCGTCTTTACCCAGCGCGTTTGGCACGATAGAGAAGGTGTAAGAGATACCATCTTTCGCGTAAGCAAACGGCAGTTTAGCAACGGAAGTCAGAGAGGCAACCGCACCTTTCTGGTCACGTCCGTGCATCGGGTTAGCACCTGGGCCGAATGGCGCGCCAGCACGACGACCGTCTGGGGTGTTACCGGTTTTCTTACCATACACAACGTTAGAGGTGATGGTCAGAACAGACTGAGTCGGGATAGCGTTACGGTAGGTAGTGAGTTTCTGAATTTTCTTCATGAAACGTTCTACCAGGTCAACCGCCATGTCATCAACGCGAGCGTCGTTGTTACCAAACTGCGGGTATTCGCCTTCGATTTCGAAGTCGATAGCCAGACCGTCTTCGTCACGAATTGGTTTAACTTTCGCATATTTGATTGCAGACAGGGAGTCAGCCGCAACGGACAGGCCTGCGATACCACACGCCATGGTGCGAACCACGTCACGGTCGTGCAGCGCCATCAGAGAGGCTTCGTAGCTGTACTTGTCGTGCATGTAGTGGATAACGTTCAGCGCGGTCACGTACTGCTTAGCCAGCCAGTCCATGAAGTGGTCCATGCGCTCCATGACTTCGTCATAGTTCAGCACGTCGCCTTTGATAGGTTCAGACTTAGGACCAACCTGCATTTTCAGTTTTTCATCAACGCCGCCGTTGATTGCGTACAGCATGGTTTTCGCCAGGTTTGCACGCGCACCGAAGAACTGCATTTGTTTACCAACAACCATTGGGCTTACGCAGCACGCGATAGCGTAGTCGTCGTTGTTGAAGTCCGGACGCATCAGGTCATCGTTCTCGTATTGCAGAGAAGAGGTGTCGATGGACACTTTAGCGGCGAATTTCTTGAAGTTCAGAGGCAGTTTTTCAGACCACAGAACGGTGATGTTCGGCTCCGGAGAAGGCCCCATGGTGTACAGGGTGTTCAGGAAGCGGAAGCTGTTTTTGGTTACCAGAGTACGGCCATCTACGCCCATACCGCCGATAGATTCGGTTGCCCAGATTGGGTCACCAGAGAACAGCTCATCATATTCCGGGGTACGCAGGAAGCGAACCATACGCAGCTTCATGACCAGGTGGTCAATCATTTCCTGAGCGTCTTGTTCAGTGATTTTGCCTGCTTTCAGGTCACGTTCGATGTACGCATCGAGGAAGGTGGATACGCGGCCGAAGGACATTG
Source organism: Enterobacter cloacae (assembly GCF_011078175.1). Taxonomy (GTDB): domain Bacteria; phylum Pseudomonadota; class Gammaproteobacteria; order Enterobacterales; family Enterobacteriaceae; genus Enterobacter; species Enterobacter cloacae_Q. The sequence goes on along the minus strand of NZ_JAALCJ010000004.1, from coordinate 471,515 downwards.
CTGCACCGTTCTGAGACTTAACAGCGGCCAGGTAGCCGAAGTAGGTCCACTGGATAGCTTCCTGAGCATTGGTTGCAGGACCAGAGATATCGCAGCCGTATTTCGCTGCCATCTCTTTGATCTGGCCCAGCGCACGGTGCTGTTCAGCGATCTCTTCACGCAGACGGATAGTCGCTTCCAGGTTTACGCCGTTTTCCAGGTCAGACTGGAGAGAGACGAACTGTGCGTATTTGTCTTTCATCAGGAAGTCGATACCGTACAGCGCAACGCGACGGTAGTCACCGATGATACGGCCACGGCCATAGGCATCTGGCAGACCGGTCAGGACGCCTGATTTACGGCAGTTCAGAATGTCCTTGGTGTAAACATCGAAAACACCCTGGTTATGGGTTTTACGGTATTCGGTGAAGATTTTTTTCAGCATTGGGTCCAGCTCGCGGTTATACGCTTTGCAGGAACCTTCAACCATTTTGATACCACCGAACGGGATGATTGCGCGTTTCAGTGGTGCTTCAGTTTGCAGACCAACAATTTTCTCAAGAGCTTTGTTGATATAGCCAGCATCGTGAGAAGTGATGGTAGAAGCAACGGAGGTGTCAAAATCAACTGGCGCGTGAGTGCGGTTTTCCAGTTTAACGCCTTCCATTACGCTGTCCCACAGCTTGGTGGTTGCGTCAGTCGCACCAGCCAGGAAGGATTCGTCACCTTCATACGGGGTATAGTTTTTCTGAATGAAGTCACGGACGTTGACTTCATTCTGCCAGTCACCTTTCGCAAAACCTTCCCAGGCTGTGGCTAACTTTTCATTAAGCTCGGACATGTAACACCTACCTTCTTAAGTGGATTTTTTATTTACTGCCTGAGACAACCATTAATGATGATCGCCGCCACGCAGGTAAATGACCCAGTATGTCAACCCAACTAACAGACCCCCACCGATAATGTTCCCGATGGTGACGGGGATCAGGTTATCAGTAATGAAATTCATAATAGTCAGGTGTGAAAAACTTTCCGGGGTTGAACCAACTGCGGTCCAGAACTCCGGGCTTGCAAAGTTGCGGATAACGATCCCCATTGGGATCATGAACATATTCGCAATACTGTGCTCAAAGCCGCTGGCAACAAACATCGCAACCGGCAGAACCATAATCATGGCTTTATCCATCAGGCTACGGCCAGAGTAGCTCATCCAGACCGCCAGGCAGACCATCAGGTTTGCGAGGATGCCGAGAGCAACGGCTTCGATAAACGTATGGTGCATTTTGTGGTCGGCGGTTTGCAGGACGTTTAGCCCCCAGCCGCCGTTGGCGGTCATGTACTCGCCAGAAAGCCACATCAACAGAACAAAGAGCAGACAGCCAATCAGGTTGCCAACGTAGACGTTGAGCCAGTTGCGCGCCAGTTGACCCCAGGTAATTCTACCGCTGGCTTTTGCCACAACAATCAACACCGTGGAGGTGAAGAGGTCGGCGCCGCAGATGACGCAGAGAATCAGGCCCAGTGAGAAGCAAATACCGCCAATCAGTTTCGCTATGCCGAAAGGCATCCCGGCAGTACCGGTGGTGGCGGTGATATAGAAGACGAAAGCGATGGAGATGAACACCCCAGCCGTAATGGCCAGAAAGAACGTGGTCATCGGATGTTTCGTTGCTTTGTAGACACCCGCTTCTTCGGCAACTTTCGCCATCGCAGCGGGGAGTAATAGATCAAAAGGGTTGTCAGCTTTCACACTAACTCTCTCTTTATTAAGTCGGCGACGAGATACTAACAAAGCATTATAGAAGAGAAATTGACATAGATCATATCTCGCCTGGCTTATAGGCCCGCAGTGTGTATGGTTTTACAGCGAAAGCGGAGTAAGTTTTTGATTATCCGTATAAAAATAAATTTTAAAAGTTATGAAAAGAGTTGAATTTTTTCTTTCACCTCCCGTTGGATAGTTAATTAAAATGGAGTATTTATTATAATAAGCAACAATAAATTGCAGGTGATTGTTTTTATATTTACCCGCAGTTAACTTAATTATTACAATTGAACGTCATTGCGAAAAAAATAAAAAAAAGGGGCAATGAAATTGCCCCGTAATATAGCTCAGGTAATTAAATACACCTACAGCCATTAATGTTATATGCGTTTATTTTGACCAGTAAGCGGCTTTTGCCTTCTGCAATTTTTCGTATGCATTCAGCAACGACTGATGTGCCGGGAAGGCTTTCAGATCGCTATCAACCGCTTGCAGACCATAGAACGGCTCTTCACCGCTCAGCGCCGCGCTGGCCGCTTCAACGGCTTCTGCACCGTACATACGCACAAAGGCGTTCAGATACTGCAATGGCTCGCGATCGTCTTCCTGAGAAAGCAGGAGTAGCGTTTGCAGGCAACGGTAATAGTTAGTGCGCTCGGCGGAGAAGACGGACTGGTTAAACTCCATCGTCCACTCGGTCCAGGCCAAAGCCTGATCCAGATCGCCGCCGGCCAGCGCCAGCATCGCTTTCAGCTCGCCGATGCGCAGGGTGTACCAGCCTTTATCTTTCCCTGTCGCCAGACCCAGCAGTTCGCGTACGCGGGTGAAATCATCGTGTCCTTCTTCGTCCAGCTGGGCGATCAGGTTCAGATAATCTTCTTTATCCCACTCGCTGCCTGGCAGGGCCAGCAGGGTTTCACGCAGATGCGCGCCCATGCTGTTGTTCGCCAGCCACAGATCTTCTGCCGGATAAATATCCGACATGCCCGGCACAATAATACGACACGCGTATACGCCGAGGTGTTCATAGTCGGCAATATAGACTTCCTGATCTTCTGCGTTGAAAATCGCCATCAGGGTAGCGAACTCTTCTTCCGTCGTACCGGCAAAGCTCCAGTCCACGAACGGATAGTCCGCGTCCTGCTTGAACATATCCCAGGAGATCAAACCGCTGGAGTCGATGAAATGCGTTTCGAGGTTAGTGTGCTCGGCGACTTCTTCATCATCGAAGGTTGGCGGGGTAAAGACATCAAGATCTTTCAGGCTACGGCCTTGCAGCAGTTCGGTCACGGTACGCTCCAGCGCCACGCCGAAGTCCGGGTGCGCGCCGAAGGAGGCGAAGCAGGTGCCATTTGCCGGGTTGAACAGTACCACGCAGATAACCGGATATTTGCCGCCCAGCGAGCCGTCATAAGCAAAGATGGGGAAACCTTCCGCTTCCAGTTTGGCGATGGATTCCACCACGCCCGGGTAGCGTGCCAGCACGTCTGACGGGATCTCCGGCAGGCTGATAGATTCAGCAATAATGCGGTTTTTGATATGACGCTCGAAAACTTCAGACAACCCCTGCACGCGCGCTTCGTTGCGTGTGTTACCCGCTGACATGCCGTTAGACACATACAGGTTACCGACGATGTTCATCGGGATATAAACGGTCTGCTCGTCAGACTGACGGGTGAACGGCAGGGCGCAGATCCCGCGATCCTCATTGCCGGATTGCAAATCGATCAGCATGCTGGAGGTCAGTTCATTTTCCGGATCGTAGAACGCGCGCAGGCGGGCATCAAGAATACCTTCCGGCAGTTCATCGTCTTCGGTCAGCGGGAACCATTTTTCGTTCGGATAGTGAACGAACGGGCCGTTAGCTATCGTTTCACCCAGCCAGAAATCGGCGAAGAAGTAGTTGGTGGACAGACGCTCAAAATATTCACCCAGCGCAGAGGCCAGCGCCGCTTTTTTGGTTGCGCCTTTACCGTTTGTAAAGCACAGCGCACAGTCTTTGTCGCGAATATGCACGGACCAGACGTGAGGCACCGGATTCAGCCAGGAGGCTTCTTCGATATTAAAGCCCAGGTCGGTCAGTTTCTGCTGGAAGCGAGCGATGGAATCTTCCAGAGCGGCGTCTTTGCCGGGGATAAACGTTTGAGTCATGGCGTTCACTTTTATCGTACGTAAAGCGCGCAATGATACGGGTTTTGCGTGACGGGTGCTATCTCCGGCGAAAATAAATGGCTGGGCTATGCTTATAAGCAGTAACCTACTGTTAAGGCGTAGAAAAATGAAAGCATTTGATCTCCAGCGGATGGCGTTTGATAAAGTTCCTCCAGAGTTTTTAGGCGAAGTGGCGTTGCGCAGCCTGTACACCTTTGTTCTTGTTTTCCTGTTTCTGAAAATCACCGGGCGCCGTGGCGTGCGTCAGATGTCGCTGTTTGAAGTGCTGATCATCCTGACGCTGGGGTCGGCGGCAGGGGACGTTGCCTTTTATGACGATGTGCCGATGGTGCCGGTCTTTATCGTCTTCGTGACGCTTGCGTTGCTGTACCGGATGGTCATGTGGCTGATGTCGAAAAGTGAGAAACTGGAAGATCTGTTCGAAGGGAAGCCGGTGGTGATTGTCGAAGATGGTCAACTGGCCTGGGAGAATGTGCAAAGCGCCAATATGACGGAGTTTGAGTTTTTTATGGAACTGCGTTTGAGCAGCGTTGAGCAACTGGGGCAGGTGCGTCTGGCGATTATGGAAACGAACGGTCAAATCAGCGTCTATTACTATTCAGACGATGAGGTAAAGCCCGGCCTGTGTATCCTGCCGGATATGCTCATCGAGCGATACAAAACTGTACCTGAAGCGGGGGAGTACGCCTGCATAAAATGTAGTCATGTCGTGGTCATGCAGGCGGGCGATCATCAATTATGCCCCCGCTGTACGAATCCAGAATGGACGAAGGTAAGCCGGGCTAAACGCATCACCTGACAGCGATTTTGTCGGTTTTGTGACAACGTAATGGCAGATTGTTTTGTGTGACGAGGGGCACATTTCTTCGACCATAAGTTTTAGACATTGCGGCGCGTGTCACTGAATGATAAAACCGATATCCACAGTTATAACTTATGGCTTTTAGCGTGGTGAGGGGAAATGGCTCAAGTCTTTAATTTCAGTTCAGGTCCGGCAATGTTACCGGCAGACGTACTTAAACAGGCTCAACAGGAGCTGTGTGACTGGAACGGTCTGGGTACGTCGGTGATGGAAGTCAGCCACCGGGGTAAAGCGTTTATTCAGGTGGCGGAAGAAGCAGAAAAGGATTTTCGCGATCTGCTGAACATTCCCTCGAACTACAAAGTATTGTTCTGTCACGGCGGTGGACGCGGCCAGTTTGCGGGTATCCCGCTCAATCTGCTGGGCGACAAAACCACCGCTGATTACGTTGATGCCGGCTACTGGGCGGCCAGTGCGGTAAAAGAAGCGCATAAATACTGTACCCCGAATGTCATCGATGCCAAAGTGACCGTTGACGGTCTGCGCGCCGTGATGCCGATGAGTGAGTGGCAGCTTTCTGACAACGCCGCGTATCTTCACTACTGCCCAAATGAAACCATCGACGGTATTGCCATTCACGAAGAGCCAGACTTTGGCGAAAATGTCGTTGTGACGGCGGATCTCTCTTCAACCATTCTGTCCACCCCGCTGGATGTCAGCCGCTACGGTGTCATCTACGCGGGTGCCCAGAAAAACATCGGTCCTGCGGGTTTGACTATCGTTATCGTGCGTGAAGATCTGCTGGGGAAAGCCCATAAGACTTGCCCGTCAATTCTGGATTACACCGTCCTGAACGACAACGATTCCATGTTCAACACCCCTCCAACCTTTGCCTGGTATCTCTCCGGCCTGGTCTTCAAATGGCTGAAGCAAAAAGGCGGCGTGGCGCAGATGGACAAGATTAATCAGCAAAAAGCTGAACTGCTGTACGGCGTGATCGACAAGAGCGATTTCTACCGTAACGATGTTGCCAAAACTAACCGTTCGCGCATGAACGTGCCGTTCCAGCTGGCGGACAGCAACCTGGATAACGTGTTCCTGGAAGAGTCCTTCGCGGCGGGTCTGCATGCGCTGAAAGGCCACCGAGTAGTAGGTGGGATGCGCGCCTCAATCTATAACGCCATGCCGCTGGAAGGCGTTAAAGCCCTGACTGATTTCATGATCGACTTCGAACGTCGTCACGGTTAATTCGCTGTTTTTCACCCCCGCAGCGTTCCTGCGGGGTTTTTATTATGTTGAGTTGAGAGTTGAGTTTCATGGAATCCCTGACGTTACAACCTATCGCGCGGGTAGATGGCACCATTAATCTGCCTGGTTCAAAAAGTGTCTCGAACCGCGCTCTGCTGCTGGCAGCTCTGGCAAACGGCACCACCGTCCTCACTAATCTGCTGGACAGCGATGACGTGCGCCATATGCTCAATGCACTGAAAGCGTTGGGCGTTCAGTACGCGCTGTCTGACGATCGTACCCGTTGTGAAGTCACCGGAAACGGCGGCGCGTTACATTCTGCTGAGGCGCTGGAGCTTTTCCTGGGTAACGCCGGTACCGCGATGCGTCCTCTGGCCGCTGCGCTGTGTCTGGGGAGTAACGATATTGTGCTGACCGGTGAGCCGCGAATGAAAGAGCGTCCGATCGGCCATCTGGTGGATGCCCTGCGCCAGGGCGGCGCGCAGATTGATTATCTTGAGCAGGAAAATTACCCGCCCCTGCGTCTGCGCGGGGGATTCACTGGCGGCAATGTTGAGGTTGACGGTAGCGTTTCCAGCCAGTTCCTCACTGCGCTGCTGATGACCGCACCGCTGGCACCACAGGACACCGTCATCAGCATTAAAGGCGAGCTGGTTTCTAAACCGTACATTGATATCACCCTGCACCTGATGAACACCTTTGGTGTTGAGGTGGAAAACCAGTCTTATCAGCGCTTCGTGGTGCGCGGAGCGCAGCAGTATCAGTCCCCGGGCCACTACCTGGTTGAAGGCGATGCTTCATCCGCCTCCTATTTCCTTGCCGCTGGTGCGATTAAAGGCGGCACCGTGAAGGTGACCGGGATTGGCCGTAACAGCGTGCAGGGCGACATCCGTTTTGCCGACGTGCTGGAGAAAATGGGCGCCACTGTTACCTGGGGTGATGATTTCATCTCCTGCACCCGCGGCGAGCTGAATGCCATTGATATGGACATGAACCATATTCCGGATGCGGCGATGACTATTGCCACGGCAGCGCTGTTCGCCAAAGGTACCACCACTCTACGCAACATCTACAACTGGCGCGTGAAAGAGACGGACCGCCTGTTCGCGATGGCAACCGAGCTGCGTAAAGTGGGGGCGGAGGTAGAAGAGGGCGAAGATTTTATTCGCGTCACGCCGCCGGCGAAACTGCAATTTGCAGAAATTGGCACCTACAACGATCACCGCATGGCGATGTGTTTCTCGCTGGTGGCGCTGTCCGATACACCTGTGACTATTCTCGATCCGAAGTGTACGGCAAAAACCTTCCCGGACTACTTCGAACAGCTGGCGCGCATTAGCACCCTGGCCTGATGATCGTATGCCGCATCATCCGATGCGGCATTTACTTACGCTTTCTGACAGTCATCCTCTTTCATTTCTTCTACACTCTGCTTCAATCATTCCGTAATTTGCACGCAAAGGTAACAGTTGCGCGCGTTGGCGCGTATAATGCGCGGCGTTCATGTAAACGGTATGCCTTAATTAAGGAGAAAAAGATGACGGCAATTGCCCCGGTAATCACCATTGATGGGCCAAGTGGCGCAGGGAAAGGTACTCTGTGCAAAGCGATGGCGGAAGCATTGCAATGGCATCTTTTAGATTCGGGAGCAATCTATCGTGTGCTGGCGCTGGCTGCGCTGCATCATCATGTGGATGTTGCGTCTGAAGAAGCGCTGGTACCGCTGGCTGCGCATCTGGATGTCCGCTTTGTCTCTACTGATGGCAACCTTGAAGTGATCCTGGAAGGGGAAGATGTCAGCGGTGAAATCCGTACGCAGGAAGTGGCCAATGCAGCCTCTCAGGTGGCGGCTTTCCCACGCGTTCGTGAAGCGCTGTTACGTCGCCAGCGCGGTTTCCGTGAAGCGCCGGGATTGATCGCCGACGGCCGCGACATGGGAACCGTGGTATTCCCTGATGCACCAGTGAAAATTTTCCTTGATGCCTCCTCGGAAGAACGTGCTCAACGCCGTATGCTTCAGTTGCAGGAAAAGGGGTTTAGTGTTAACTTTGATCGCCTTTTATCCGAGATAAAAGAGCGCGATGACCGCGATCGTAACCGTGCCGTCGCTCCACTTGTTCCCGCGCAAGACGCATTAGTGCTGGATTCAACCAGTTTAACTATTGAGCAAGTGATTGAAAAAGCGCTACAATATGCGCGCCAAAAACTGGCACTCGCGTAATCGCGACCGATTTAGCAGTACCCCCGCTGCAATGGATTGACGGCGGGTATGTGAAACAACCCCATCCGGCACGGAGCCAGGTGGACGTTAATATTAACCTGAAGATTAAACATGACTGAATCTTTTGCTCAACTGTTTGAAGAATCCTTAAAAGAAATCGAAACCCGTCCGGGTTCCATCGTTCGTGGCGTTGTTGTTGCTATCGACAAAGACGTAGTACTGGTTGACGCCGGTCTGAAATCTGAGTCTGCCATTCCGGCAGAGCAGTTCAAAAACGCCCAGGGCGAGCTGGAAATCCAGGTTGGTGACGAAGTTGACGTTGCGCTGGACGCAGTAGAAGACGGCTTCGGTGAAACCCTGCTTTCTCGTGAGAAAGCGAAACGTCACGAAGCATGGATCACCCTGGAAAAAGCTTACGAAGAAGCTGAAACTGTGGTCGGTGTTATCAACGGCAAAGTTAAAGGTGGCTTCACTGTTGAGCTGAATGGTATTCGTGCGTTCCTGCCAGGTTCACTGGTAGACGTTCGTCCAGTCCGTGACACCCTGCACCTCGAAGGCAAAGAGCTTGAGTTCAAAGTCATCAAGCTGGACCAGAAGCGTAACAACGTTGTTGTTTCCCGTCGTGCCGTTATCGAATCCGAAAACAGCGCAGAACGCGATCAGCTGCTGGAAAACCTGCAGGAAGGCATGGAAGTCAAAGGTATCGTTAAGAACCTCACTGACTACGGCGCATTCGTTGACCTGGGCGGCGTTGATGGCCTGCTGCACATCACCGACATGGCGTGGAAACGCGTTAAGCACCCAAGCGAAATCGTGAACGTGGGCGACGAAATCACTGTTAAAGTGCTGAAGTTCGACCGCGAGCGTACTCGTGTATCCCTCGGCCTGAAACAGCTGGGCGAAGATCCATGGGTAGCTATCGCTAAGCGTTACCCAGAAGGTACTAAACTGACTGGTCGCGTTACCAACCTGACTGACTACGGCTGCTTCGTTGAAATCGAAGAAGGCGTTGAAGGTCTGGTACACGTTTCCGAAATGGACTGGACCAACAAAAACATCCACCCATCCAAAGTTGTTAACGTTGGTGATGTAGTGGAAGTGATGGTTCTGGATATCGACGAAGAACGTCGTCGTATCTCCCTGGGCCTGAAGCAGTGCAAAAACAACCCATGGCAGCAGTTCGCGGAAACCCACAACAAGGGCGACCGTGTTGAAGGTAAAATCAAGTCTATCACTGACTTCGGTATCTTCATCGGCCTGGACGGCGGCATCGATGGCCTGGTTCACCTGTCTGACATCTCCTGGAACGTTGCAGGCGAAGAAGCAGTTCGTGAATACAAAAAAGGCGACGAAATCGCAGCAGTTGTTCTGCAAGTTGACGCAGAGCGTGAGCGTATCTCCCTGGGCGTTAAACAGCTCGCAGAAGATCCGTTCAACAACTGGGTTGCACTGAACAAGAAAGGCGCAATCGTAAACGGTAAAGTGACTGCTGTTGACGCTAAAGGCGCAACCGTAGAACTGGCTGACGGCGTTGAAGGTTACCTGCGCGCTTCCGAAGCTTCACGTGACCGCGTTGAAGATGCCACTCTGGTTCTGAGCGTTGGCGACGACGTTGAAGCTAAGTTCACCGGTGTTGACCGTAAGAACCGTGCTATCAGCCTGTCTGTTCGTGCTAAAGACGAAGCTGATGAGAAAGATGCAATCGCAACTGTGAACAAACAGGAAGATGCAAACTTCTCTAACAACGCAATGGCTGAAGCTTTCAAAGCAGCTAAAGGCGAGTAAGTTCAGGTTCGCACCATCATTTGAGCTGTAACGCATTTACAGCGCGAAGGATGGAGAGCAGACTTGACAGATTGCAGGTTTCGTCCTGTAATCAATAACAAAGGGCGGCTACGGCCGCCCTTGTTTAATAGGCTGTTCAGCTAATGGGTTTGAAAGGAACCGGAGGAATCATGACCAAGTCAGAATTGATTGAAAGACTTGCCAGTCAGCAACCGCATATCCCTGCCAAGGCTGTGGAAGATGCCGTTAAAGAGATGCTGGAGCATATGGCTACCACTCTTGCCCAGGGCGAGCGCATTGAAATCCGCGGTTTCGGTAGTTTTTCTCTGCACTATCGTGCACCACGTACCGGGCGTAACCCGAAGACTGGCGATAAAGTGGAGCTGGAAGGAAAGTATGTTCCGCACTTTAAGCCGGGTAAAGAACTGCGCGATCGCGCCAATATTTACGGTAACTGAGTTTAATCATTAAGGTTAAACTGAGTTTAAAGGAAGCACCTTAGGGTGCTTTTTTTGTATCCCGCCCCTGCATTTCTGAATACGCGCCGCATTTAAGTTTTCTCTTTGCTGTTAACGCTTAAAAACGTTGCAGCGCCCGCTGTAAATCACGCCTTTTCTGTCTGACGACGCATCTGTTCCGTCGCATAATCGCCTGAAACATGGAGGTGAATATGGGGATCCACGTCATCAGTATTTTCGCCATTCTGGCCATAATTCCGCTCTATTGGTTACCCGTTTTGCCAGATTTGCAGACCGTCTGGATGCTGATTGCCACAGGAATTGCGTTATCCCTACAGCAGAGAAAATGGCTTAAGTTTTCAGGCCTTGCATTGCTTTTTATGTGCTGGGGGATCCTGTCCGCTCAGGAAAGCGTGTGGCCGATGAACCATTTAACGAAAGCACCGCAGCAGGCCGAGGTGGTCATTACCGCAACGGACGGGGCAACGATGCATCAGGGAAGGATTGTCAGCCTCAATGGAGAACGCGTGTGGGCTGCCATGGGCGTGGCGCTGTATGGCAACTATTTGCCGCAAAACGTCTGCGTGGGTCAACGATGGGCAATGACCCTGCGGCTCAGGGCGGTACACGGAGAACTCAACGATGGCGGCTATGATTCGCAAAAAAATGCCTTCGCCCGACACCAGACGCTGAGCGGACGGTTTACCCACGCGGAGATTGTTGACGCACACTGTAGTCTGCGTTCGCAATACCTCACATCACTACAGGATACCCTTTCAGCATATCAGTGGGGGGACATGATCCTGGGGCTGGGAATGGGAGAGCGACTGTCGGTCTCGCGCGAGATAAAAAACCTGATGCGTGAGACCGGTACGATGCATCTGATGGCAATCTCAGGATTACATATTGCGCTGGCCGCTTCCGTTATCTGGTTTCTGGCGCGGGGCATCCAGTTTTTCCTGCCGTGCCGCTGGATTATCTGGCAAATCCCCTTGCTGGCAGGGCTGGTTTTTGCCGCGTTTTACGCATGGTTAACGGGCTTGCAGCCACCCGCACTGCGTACGGTTATCGCGCTTGTGGTACTGGCCGCATTAAAAACGAGCGGTCGCCAGTGGTCGCCCTGGCAGGTATGGCTAACCTGCGTGGCGGCGATCCTGTTTTTCGACCCACTGGCGGTACTGTCACAAAGCCTGGCGTTATCAGCGTTTGCGGTCGCCGCGCTTATTTTTTGGTATCAATGGCTGCCTCTCGCGCACTGGCAACGGGGCCGGTGCATGCGGCCACTGGTTACGCTGTTGTATTTGCAGGTGGGAATGCTGCTGCTTCTGTTGCCGCTTCAGGTATTGATTTTCCATGGTTTCAGTCTCTCCTCGCTAGTGGCGAATCTGTTTGCTGTTCCTCTGGTGACCTTTATTTCAGTTCCGCTAATCCTGTTCGGCATGTTTCTGCATCTGTTTCCGGTGGCGGCGCTGGAAAGTATCGTCTGGCTGGCTGCCGACAAATCTCTGGCAGGGCTTTTCTGGCTATTGATGCGTTTACCGAATGGCTGGCAGGATGTTGATGAACGCTGGCAATACCTGACGTTACTGCCGTGGCTGATGATCGTTGGCTGGCGATTCAGGGCCTTCAACACAGTACCCGCAGTCTGTCTGGCAGGCTGTGTGGTGCTGGCATTTCCCTTCTGGCACAGGGTTAAAACCGACAGCTGGTCCCTGCATATGCTGGATGTAGGGCAGGGGCTGGCGCTGGTCATTGAGCGTCACGGTAAGGCGATTCTGTATGATACCGGGTTGGCATGGCCCGGAGGGGACAGCGCGCAGCAGCTGATCATCCCCTGGCTACGCTGGCATCATCTGAGGCCGGAAGGGGTGATTCTGAGCCATGAGCATCTCGATCACGCGGGGGGACTGGCATCGCTAAAAGCTGCCTGGCCCGCAATATGGATCAGAAGCCCCTTAGCCTGGGCGGGGCATCTTCCCTGCTTTCGTGGGCAGCGATGGCAGTGGCAGGAGTTAACGTTCTCCGTGCACTGGCCACCCGAAAACACCTCGGCGAAAGGTAACAACCGCTCCTGCGTGGTAAAAATTGATGACGGCGAACAGAGCGTTTTACTGACCGGGGATATTGAAGCGCAGGCAGAACTGGGAATGCTGAGTCACCGCTGGCGACAACTTACGTCTACACTGATTCAGGTGCCGCATCATGGAAGTAATACGTCATCCTCAACACCGCTGCTACAGCGCGTGGAGGGACAGGTTTCGCTGGCCTCAATGGCCCGCTATAACGCGTGGCGTTTCCCTTCCGTCAAAGTGGTCCGGCGCTATCGAAATGAGGGTTATCGCTGGCTTGATACTCCACAGTCCGGGCAGATATCTGTGACGTTTTCGCACCATGGTCGGCAAATTCGCCGCTTACGCGAACACTATTTACCGCGTTGGTATCATCAGTGGTTTGGCGCGCCCGTAGATAACGGGTAGAATATGCGGCTATTTCAACAAATGCTGGTTTTTTGAATGCATAACGACAAAGATCTCTCCACGTGGCAAACGTTCCGCCGGCTCTGGCCGATGATTGCTCCTTTCAAAGCAGGCTTGATCGTGGCGGGCGTAGCGTTAATCCTCAACGCAGCCAGCGATACGTTTATGTTATCGCTTCTCAAACCGTTACTGGATGACGGTTTTGGTAAAACGGATCGTTCAGTGCTGCTATGGATGCCGCTGGTGGTTATTGGGCTGATGATCTTACGCGGCATCTCCAGCTATGTATCAAGCTACTGCATCTCCTGGGTATCCGGTAAAGTGGTGATGACCATGCGCCGTCGACTGTTCAGCCATATGATGGGGATGCCAGTCTCATTCTTTGATAAACAATCAACCGGTACCCTGCTGTCACGTATTACCTACGATTCAGAGCAGGTGGCGTCGTCCTCCTCCAGCGCACTGATTACCGTTGTACGCGAAGGCGCATCCATCATCGGCCTGTTTGCGATGATGTTCTATTACAGCTGGCAACTGTCGCTGATCCTAATTGTGCTGGCGCCGATTGTCTCCATCGCTATTCGCGTGGTATCAAAGCGTTTTCGCAATATCAGTAAAAATATGCAGAATACGATGGGGCAGGTGACGACCAGCGCCGAGCAGATGCTGAAAGGCCACAAGGAAGTATTGATTTTCGGCGGTCAGGAAGTCGAAACCAAACGCTTCGATAAGGTCAGCAACAAAATGCGCCTGCAAGGGATGAAAATGGTGTCGGCCTCGTCGATTTCCGATCCGATCATTCAGCTGATTGCCTCTCTGGCCCTGGCCTTCGTCCTGTATGCCGCCAGCTTCCCGAGCGTCATGGAAACCCTGACTGCGGGTACCATTACGGTGGTGTTCTCATCCATGATTGCGCTGATGCGTCCGCTGAAATCGCTGACTAACGTCAACGCCCAGTTCCAGCGCGGGATGGCAGCCTGTCAGACGCTGTTCAGCATCCTCGATTCCGAACAGGAAAAAGATGAAGGTACACGCGTGATCGAGCGCGCTAAAGGCGATCTGGAATTCCGTAACGTCACCTTTACCTATCCAGGCCGTGAAGTGCCGGCGCTGCGTGATATCAGCCTGTCTATCCCGGCGGGTAAAACCGTCGCGCTGGTCGGTCGTTCCGGTTCGGGCAAGTCGACCATTGCCAGCCTGATCACCCGTTTCTACGATATCGATCAGGGCGAGATCCTGCTGGATGGTCATGACCTGCGGGAATATACCCTACAGTCGCTGCGTAACCAGGTGGCGCTTGTATCGCAGAACGTGCATCTGTTCAACGATACGGTGGCGAACAATATTGCCTATGCCCGTACCGAAGAGTACAGCCGTGAAGAGATCGAGAATGCGGCGCGTATGGCCTATGCGATGGACTTCATTAACAAAATGGACAACGGTCTGGATACGATCATTGGCGAAAACGGGGTGCTGCTTTCCGGTGGTCAGCGTCAGCGTATCGCGATTGCCCGTGCGCTGCTGCGCAACAGCCCGATTCTGATCCTCGACGAAGCAACGTCCGCACTGGATACGGAATCTGAACGCGCTATCCAGTCTGCTCTGGATGAATTACAGAAAAACCGTACCTCGCTGGTTATCGCGCACCGTCTGTCGACCATCGAACAGGCTGACGAAATCGTGGTGGTGGAAGATGGCGTGATCGTTGAACGCGGCAGCCATGCGGACCTGCTGGAACAGCGTGGTGTTTACGCGCAGCTTCATAAAATGCAGTTCGGTCAATGATTGCACGCATCTGGTCAGGTGAGTCCCCTCTGTGGGTGCTGCTTCTCCCTCTCTCCTTGCTGTATGGCCTGGCGAGCGGTGCTATTCGTCTGCTTTACCGCCTCGGGCTCAAGCGCGCCTGGCGCGCACCGGTACCGGTAGTGATAGTCGGTAACCTGACGGCGGGTGGAAACGGCAAAACCCCGGTAGTGATCTGGCTGGTGGAACAACTCCAGAAGCGAGGCATACGCCCGGGGGTCGTCTCACGCGGTTACGGTGGCAAAGCGGCTCAGTATCCTCTGGTGCTGAGCCCTGACACAACGCCCGCTGAAGCCGGTGATGAGCCGGTACTGATTTCCCAGCGCACAGGCGCACCGGTTGCGGTATCGCCGGTGCGTAGCGATGCGGTGAAGGCACTCCTTGCGAAGCATAATGTGCAAATCATTATTACTGATGATGGTTTGCAGCATTACGCGCTGGCGCGTGACAAAGAGATCGTGGTCATTGATGGCGTGCGGCGTTTAGGCAACGGCTGGTGGCTGCCAGCCGGGCCTGTGCGTGAGCGTGCGTCGCGCCTGAAGAGCGTCGATGCCGTGATTGTTAACGGCGGTGAAGCCAGAGCGGGCGAAATCCCGATGCATCTTCGTCCCGGTCAGGCCGTGAATATGCTGACCGGCGAACGTAAAAACGTCGCGCAACTGGGGCAACTGGTTGCGATGGCCGGGATTGGTCATCCGCCACGGTTCTTCGCTACGCTGGAGCAGTGCGGCGCGCGGCTGGAAAAACGGGTGCCGCTGGCCGACCACCAGGCGTTAGTTGCCGAAGAGGTTGAAAGGCTGGCAGCACCGGGCCAGACGTTGATCATGACGGAAAAAGACGCGGTAAAATGCCGGGCCTTTGCGAAAGAAAACTGGTGGTATCTCCCGGTTAATGCTGAACTCAGTGGTGAACAGCCGGAACATTTGCTCAAGGAACTGCTCGCATTAGTGCAGTAACTTTAACGCGGTTCCGGTGACGCTTTGACTGACAGGAAAATGCATGTCTCTACCGCAACTCTCACTTGCAGCCGCACGAAACTTGCATCTTGCTGCCCAGGGGCTTCTGAAAAAGCCCCGCCGCCGCGCGCAGCCAGCGGATATCCTCTCAACCGTGCAACGCATGTCGTTGCTGCAAATCGACACTATTAACATCGTCGCGCGTAGCCCGTATCTGGTCCTGTTTAGCCGCCTCGGGAACTATCCTCCGCAATGGCTTGATAATGCGCTGAGCCAAGGCGAACTGATGGAATACTGGGCGCATGAAGCCTGTTTTCTCCCGCGCAGCGATTTTGCACTGGTGCGTCACCGCATGCTCGCCCCGGACAAAATGGGCTGGAAGTACCGCCAGGAGTGGATGGTGGAACACGCCGATGAAATAGAGCAACTGATTGCCCATATTCAGGAAAACGGTCCGGTACGCTCCGCGGATTTTGAACACCCGCGAAAAGGCGCAAGCGGATGGTGGGAGTGGAAACCGCACAAACGCCATCTCGAAGGGTTGTTTACGTCGGGCAAAGTGATGGTGGTCGAGCGCCGCAATTTTCAGCGTGTCTATGACCTCACGCACCGCGTTATGCCGCACTGGGACGATACGCGCGACCTGCTTTCTCAGGACGCAGCCGAAGCCATCATGCTCGGGAACAGCGCCCGTAGCCTGGGCATATTTCGCTCGCAGTGGCTGGCGGATTATTATCGTCTGCGTCAGCCGCAGCTAAAACCGCTGCTGGAAACGTGGCAGCGCGAACAGCGCATCATGCCGGTCTCGGTGGAGTCGTTAGGTGAGATGTGGCTGCATGCGGATTTGTTTCCTCTGCTGGCGCAGGCGCAAGAGGGCAAACTCCATGCGACCCACAGTGCCGTGCTGTCGCCGTTTGACCCCGTTGTCTGGGACAGAAAGCGGGCCGGGCAGTTGTTTAATTTCAGCTACCGTCTGGAATGCTACACCCCGGCGCCAAGGCGTCAGTACGGTTATTTTGTCTTGCCGCTGCTGCATAAAGGGCAGCTGGTCGGACGCATGGACGCTAAAATGCACCGTAAAACCGGGATGCTTGAAATTATCGCCCTCTGGCTTGAAGAGGATATAAAGGTGACGGCTGGCCTGGAAAAAGGATTAACGACCGCGCTCAGTGACTTCGCGCGCTGGCAGGGGGCGCACGAAATTGTACTGGGCCGCGTGCCTGCGGGGCTGTTTACGGCCTGTCGAGGTGGCTGGGAAACAGACACTCCCTGAAAACGGAATGTGATAAGCTTTAGGGATTACCCATACGGAGGAACTATGGATCACCGTTTACTTGAAATTATTGCCTGCCCGGTGTGCAACGGCAAACTGTACTACAGCCAGGATAAACAGGAGCTGATTTGCAAACTGGACAGCCTGGCATTTCCGCTGCGTGACGGTATTCCGGTCCTGCTGGAAAATGAAGCCCGTTCCCTGGTGGCAGAAGAGAGCAAACCATGAGTTTTGTTGTCATTATCCCTGCGCGTTATGCTTCAACGCGCCTGCCGGGTAAACCGCTGGTGGATATCAACGGTAAGCCGATGATTGTGCACGTCCTTGAACGGGCGCGCGAATCGGGCGCCGGGCGCGTCATCGTCGCCACCGATCATCCGGACGTTGCCCGAGCGGTTGAGGCCGCGGGAGGGGAAGTGTGCATGACCCGTGCCGATCATCAGTCAGGCACCGAGCGCCTGGCGGAAGTCGTCGAAAAATGCGGTTTCACCGACGAGACGGTGATTGTGAACGTGCAGGGCGATGAGCCGATGATCCCGGCGGCGATTATCCGTCAGGTAGCCGACAACCTGGCTCAGCGTCAGGTTGGCATGGCGACCCTCGCGGTGCCGATTCATCACGCTGATGAGGCGTTCAATCCGAATGCGGTGAAAGTGGTTATGGACGCAGAGGGCTACGCGCTCTATTTCTCCCGCGCCACCATTCCGTGGGATCGCGATCGTTTCGCGCAATCGAAAGAGACAATCGGCGAAACCTTCCTGCGCCACATCGGTATTTACGGCTACCGTGCCGGTTTTATTCGTCGCTATGTCGCCTGGTCGCCAAGCCCGCTGGAGCATATTGAAATGCTCGAACAGCTTCGTGTGCTGTGGTACGGCGAGAAAATTCACGTTGCGGTTGCCCAGGAAATCCCAGGCACCGGCGTGGATACTCCTGAAGATCTTGAGCGCGTACGCGTCGAAATGCGTTAATTTGCTGGCGTCCCCTCGTTCGGGGGGATGCTCTCCCGCCTGGCTATTTTTTACTTTTCTTTTTCATTATTGATCTCTATCCGGTGACATCCGGGGTTCACGCGCTCATTATAAAAGCAGTAGTTTCAATAGGAGTAATCGCATATGGAACAACTGCGTGCTGAACTCAGCCATCTGCTGGGCGAAAAGCTAAGCCGGGTGGAATGCGTGAATGAAAAGGCCGATACCGCACTCTGGTCGTTGTATGACAGTCAGGGAAACCCCATGCCGCTGATGGCCAGAAGTTTTACCTCGCCGGGCGTCGCCAGACAGCTGGCCTGGAAAATGTCGATGCTGGCGCGGGAAGGGACGGTTCGTATGCCGACGGTCTACGGCGTGATGACGCATGAGGAGCATCCCGGTCCGGACGTTCTGCTTATCGAGCGTTTACGCGGGGTTTCTGTTGAAGCTCCGACGCGTACACCGGAGCGCTGGGAACAGCTGAAAGATCAGATTGTCGAAGCTTTGCTTGCCTGGCATCGGCAGGACAGCCGGGGTCTTGTTGGCGCGGTAGACAGCACCCAGGAAAACCTGTGGCCACTGTGGTATCGCCAGCGTGTCGAAGTGCTGTGGGGCACGCTGAACCAGTTCAACAACACCGGATTAACGATGCAGGACAAACGTATTCTGTTCCGCACCCGGGAATGTCTGCCGACGCTGTTTGAAGGTTTTAACGATAACTGCGTGCTGGTTCACGGCAACTTCACGCTGCGCAGTATGCTTAAAGACTCGCGCAGCGACCAGCTGCTGGCGATGGTGGGGCCGGGGATCATGCTCTGGGCGCCACGTGAGTATGAACTGTTCAGGCTCAGCGAGAGCGGGGCGGCGGAAGATTTGCTCTGGCACTATCTTCAGCGCGCCCCCGTTGCGGAGGCCTTTCTCTGGCGGCGCTGGCTCTATCTGCTCTGGGATGAGGTGGCGCAGCTGGTAAACACCGGGCGCTTTAATCGCGCCGGTTTCGATCTGGCCGCTAAATCACTCCTGCCCTGGCTTGCCTGAGGAACCTTTGAGCCACTGCCAGAGGCGACCAAGGGTCTCGTAGCCGACGCGGTCGCTGTGCATCAGCCATACCGGGGAGGGAATTATCCGTTCCCATGGGTTGAGCGGGGCGTCAATCGCCAACTGGTTTGCCGGAGCAGGAAGCGGATGCAGGCCCTGCTGCTCAAAGAAAATCATTGCGCGCGGCAGGTGTGAAGCAGAAGTCACCAGCAGGAACGGGACATCACCGATGGCCTGTTTCACCGCGGCAGCCTCTTCTTCGGTATCTTTTGGACTCTCCAGTGTGATGATGGCGGAGCGTGGTACGCCAAGCGATTCTGCCACTCTTGCCCCGGCTTCAGCGGTACTGACCGGGTTGGTTTTTGCCGCAGCGCCCGTGAAGATCATCTTTGATCCCGGATTGGCCAGCCACAGGCGGATCCCCTCGTTCAGACGCGGCAGGCTGTTGTTGATCAGGTTCGAGCTGGGTGCCCAGCTCGGATCCCAGGTATACCCGCCGCCCAGCACCACGATATAGTCTACCTTCTGATTTTCCTGCCACGTCGGATAGGTATTTTCAATCGGACGCAATAAACCGTCAGCCACCGGTTGCAGGCTGAATAACAGCAGCGCCAGCCAGCCCACGGTGACGATGGATTTGCCGCTTTTCTGAAAGCGGCTGAACCATAACAATGCCAGCCCCAGTGCGATAAGCAGCAGCAGCAGGGGAAGGGGAAGCATCATGCCTCCGATATATTTTTTTAGGGTAAAAAGCATCCTTTTTGGTTCCTTTTTTAACCATACAGCAGACGATTGCCCGTGATATTACACCAGAGTGGTTCATTCTCCGCGCGGGTGTGACAAAATAGCGGTTTTGCAGTGAGTGGAACCCTCCCAATGCGGGATCGCAATTTTGATGACATCGCGGAAAAGTTTTCGCGCAACATTTATGGCACCACTAAAGGTCAGCTTCGTCAGACGATCCTCTGGCAGGATCTGGACAAGCTGCTGGCTGAATTCGGTGACCGACCGTTGCGCGTACTGGATGCCGGCGGTGGGGAAGGTCAGACTGCAATTCTGATGGCGCAGCGGGGACATCACGTCACGCTATGCGATCTTTCTGCCGAGATGGTTGCCCGCGCCGGGCGAGCGGCAGAAGAGAAAGGTGTGAGCGACAACATGCATTTTATACATTGCGCCGCTC
The DNA here is from genome assembly GCF_011078175.1 of Enterobacter cloacae. Taxonomy (GTDB): domain Bacteria; phylum Pseudomonadota; class Gammaproteobacteria; order Enterobacterales; family Enterobacteriaceae; genus Enterobacter; species Enterobacter cloacae_Q. Next base: position 451,384 of record NZ_JAALCJ010000004.1, on the reverse strand, counting down.
AGGACATTCCGCAGCATTTGGAAACGCAGGTTGATCTGATATTGTTTCATGCTGTGCTCGAATGGGTCGCCGAACCGCAGGCGATGTTAAAAACGCTGTGGTCGATGTTGCGCCCGGGCGGTGCATTATCGCTGATGTTCTACAATGCCAACGGCCTGCTGATGCGAAACGTGCTGGTCGGCAATTTTGGCTACGTACAGCAGGGCATGTATAAAAAGAAACGACGCACGCTTTCACCGGATTTCCCTCGTGAGCCGCAGCAGGTCTATGGCTGGCTGGAGGAGATTGGTTGGGAAATTACCGGCAAAACCGGCGTGAGGGTGTTTCATGATTATCTGCGTGATAAACAAAAACAGGATGACTGTTTAGACGCCTTAACAGAAATAGAGACGCGGTACTGCCGCCAGGAGCCCTATCTGAGCCTTGGTCGCTATATACACGTCACCGCGCGCAAGCCGCAGATGCAAGGATAATCTATGAGTGAATTTTCCCAGACAGTCCCCGAACTGGTTGCCTGGGCCAGGAAAAACGATTTCTCCATCTCGCTGCCTGTAGACAGACTCTCGTTCCTGCTGGCGGTTGCGACGCTAAACGGCGAACGCCTGGATGGCGAAATGAGTGAAGGCGAACTGGTGGATGCATTTCGCCACGTCAGTGATGCGTTTGAGCAAACCAGCGAAACCATTAGCGTGCGTGCCAACAACGCAATCAATGATATGGTGCGTCAACGTCTGCTGAACCGCTTTACCAGCGAGCAGGCGGAAGGAAACGCCATCTATCGTCTTACGCCACTGGGCATTGGTATTACCGACTATTACATCCGCCAGCGCGAATTTTCCACGCTGCGTCTCTCCATGCAGCTCTCTATTGTTGCAGGCGAGCTGAAGCGTGCCGCCGACGCGGCTGATGAAAACGGTGACGAATTCCACTGGCATCGCAACGTTTACGCGCCGCTGAAATACTCGGTCGCCGAGATTTTCGACAGTATCGATCTGACTCAACGTCTGATGGACGAACAGCAGCAGCAGGTGAAAGACGATATCGCTCAACTGCTTAATAAAGACTGGCGTGCGGCCATCTCCAGCTGTGAGCTCCTGCTGTCAGAAACGTCCGGTACGCTGCGTGAGTTGCAGGATACGCTGGAGGCGGCGGGAGATAAGCTACAGGCCAACCTGCTGCGCATCCAGGACGCAACGCTGGCGCACGACGATCTGCATTTTATCGACCGTCTGGTGTTCGATTTGCAGAGCAAGCTTGACCGCATTATTAGCTGGGGCCAGCAGTCGATTGACCTGTGGATCGGTTACGACCGTCACGTGCATAAATTTATCCGTACCGCCATTGATATGGATAAAAACCGCGTCTTCGCTCAGCGTCTGCGCCAGTCGGTACAGACCTACTTCGATGCGCCGTGGGCGCTGACCTACGCCAACGCCGATCGTCTGCTGGATATGCGCGACGAAGAGATGGCGCTGCGCGATGAAGAGGTCACCGGTGAACTGCCGCCGGATCTGGAATACGAAGAATTTAACGAAATTCGCGAGCAGCTTGCGGCGATGATCGAAGAACAGCTCGCTGTCTACAAAACCAGACAAGCGCCGCTGGATCTTGGCCTCGTGGTACGCGACTATCTGGCGCAGTATCCGCGCGCGCGCCACTTCGATGTTGCCCGCATTGTTGTAGACCAGGCGGTGCGCCTGGGCATCGCACAAGCCGATTTCACCGGACTGCCGCCGAAGTGGCAGCCGATTAACGATTACGGAGCCAAGGTACAGGCGCATGTCATTGACAAATATTGAACACGTGATGCCAGTTAAGCTGGCACAGGCGCTGGCGAATCCGTTGTTTCCGGCGCTGGACAGCCAGCTGCGTGCCGGTCGTCACATTGGCCTTGACGAGCTGGATAATCACGCCTTTTTGATGGACTTTCAGGAGTATCTGGAAGAGTTTTACGCTCGCTATAACGTAGAGCTGATTCGCGCGCCGGAAGGGTTTTTCTACCTGCGTCCGCGCTCTACCACGCTTATTCCGCGCTCGGTGCTTTCCGAACTGGATATGATGGTCGGCAAAATCCTCTGCTACCTCTACCTCAGCCCGGAACGTCTGGCGAATGAAGGGATCTTCACTCAGCAGGAGCTTTACGATGAGCTGCTGTCGCTGGCGGATGAAAGCAAGCTGCTCAAGCTGGTGAATAATCGCTCGACGGGATCCGATCTGGACCGTCAGAAATTACAGGAAAAAGTTCGCTCTTCCCTCAACCGTCTGCGCCGTCTGGGAATGGTCTGGTTCATGGGGCACGACAGCAGCAAGTTCCGCATTACCGAATCGGTCTTCCGCTTTGGCGCCGACGTGCGTGCGGGTGACGATGCGCGTGAAGCGCAGCTGCGCATGATCCGTGACGGTGAAGCGATGCCGGTGGAAAACCATTTGCAGCTCAATGATGAGCACGAAGAGAATCAGCCGGATAGCGGGGAGGAAGAATAATGATTGAACGCGGTAAATTTCGCTCACTAACGCTGATTAACTGGAACGGCTTCTTTGCCCGAACTTTCGATCTGGATGAGCTGGTGACAACGCTATCCGGCGGTAACGGGGCGGGTAAATCCACCACCATGGCGGCCTTCGTGACGGCGCTGATCCCTGACCTGACCCTGCTGCACTTCCGTAACACCACCGAAGCGGGCGCCACGAGCGGCTCTCGTGATAAAGGCCTGCACGGTAAGCTGAAAGCGGGCGTCTGTTATTCGGTGCTGGACGTGATCAACTCCCGTCATCAGCGCGTGGTTGTGGGCGTGCGCCTGCAACAGGTTGCCGGCCGCGACCGTAAAGTGGATATCAAACCGTTTGCGATCCAGGGGCTACCAACCTCTGTGCAGCCGACCGCGCTGCTGACGGAAACCCTGAATGAACGTCAGGCGCGCGTCCTGACGCTCCAGGAGCTGAAAGACAAGCTGGAAGCCATCGAAGGCGTGCAGTTTAAGCAGTTTAACTCCATTACCGACTACCACTCTCTGATGTTCGATCTCGGTGTGGTAGCCCGTCGTCTGCGCAGCGCGTCAGATCGTAGTAAATACTACCGTCTGATTGAAGCCTCCCTGTACGGCGGTATCTCCAGCGCCATTACCCGTTCCCTGCGCGACTACCTGCTGCCGGAAAACAGCGGCGTGCGTAAGGCCTTCCAGGATATGGAAGCCGCGCTGCGTGAAAACCGCATGACGCTGGAAGCGATTCGCGTCACACAGTCTGACCGCGACCTGTTTAAGCACCTGATCAGCGAAGCCACCAACTACGTGGCGGCGGACTATATGCGCCACGCCAACGAGCGCCGTATTCATCTCGACCAGGCGCTGGAATACCGCCGCGAGCTGTTTACCTCCCGCAAACAGCTGGTGGCCGAGCAGTATAAGCATGTCGAAATGGCGCGCGAACTGGGCGAGCACAACGGTGCGGAAGGGGATCTGGAAGCCGATTACCAGGCGGCCAGCGATCACCTGAACCTGGTGCAGACCGCGCTGCGTCAGCAGGAAAAAATCGAACGCTATGAAGCCGATCTCGACGAGCTGCAAATTCGTCTTGAAGAGCAAAATGAAGTGGTGGCCGAAGCCGCCGAGTTACAGGAAGAGAACGAAGCCCGCGCGGAAGCCGCCGAGCTGGAAGTGGATGAGCTGAAAAGCCAGCTCGCTGACTACCAGCAGGCGCTGGACGTGCAGCAGACGCGTGCGATTCAGTACAACCAGGCGTTGCAGGCGTTGCAGCGTGCCAAAGAGCTGTGCCACCTGCCGGACCTGACACCGGAAAGCGCTGATGAATGGCTGGACACCTTCCAGGCCAAAGAGCAGGAAGCCACTGAAAAACTGCTTTCTCTCGACCAGAAAATGAGCGTGGCGCAAACGGCGCACAGCCAGTTTGAGCAGGCGTACCAGCTGGTGGTGGCGATTAATGGTCCGCTGGCGCGTAGCGAAGCGTGGGACGTTGCCCGTGAGCTGCTGCGCGACGGCGTCAATCAGCGCCATCTGGCCGAACAGGTGCAGCCGCTGCGCATGCGCCTGAACGAGCTGGAACAGCGTCTGCGTGAACAGCAGGAAGCCGAGCGTCTGCTGGCGGAATTCTGCAAACGTCAGGGTAAACATTACGATTTCGACGAGCTTGAGGTCCTGCACCAGGAGCTGGAAGCGCGTATTGCGGCTCTGTCCGATACCGTATCGAATGCCAGCGAACAGCGCATGACGCTGCGTCAGGAGCTGGAACAGCTTCAGTCCCGTTCGAAGACGCTCTTACAGCGTGCGCCGATCTGGCTGGCCGCACAAAGCAGCCTGAACCAGCTCAGCGAACAGTGTGGCCAGGAGTTTGCCTCCAGCCAGGACGTCACCGAATACATGCAACAGCTGCTGGAGCGCGAGCGCGAAGCGATTGTTGAGCGTGACGAAGTGGGCGCGCGCAAGCGTGACGTCGATGAAGAAATTGAGCGTTTAAGCCAGCCTGGCGGCTCGGAAGATCCGCGCCTGAATGCCTTAGCCGAGCGTTTTGGCGGCGTGCTGTTGTCTGAAATTTACGACGACGTTGGTCTGGACGATGCACCGTACTTCTCCGCGCTGTACGGCCCGTCCCGTAACGCGATTGTGGTGCCGGACCTGTCGCTGATCTCCGACCAGCTTGCAGGGCTGGAAGACTGTCCGGAAGATCTCTATCTCATCGAAGGGGATCCGCAGTCGTTTGATGACAGCGTATTCAGCGTCGACGAGCTGGAAAAAGCGGTGGTGGTGAAAATCGCCGATCGCCAGTGGCGCTATTCGCGCTTCCCGGAACTGCCGCTGTTTGGTCGCGCCGCGCGTGAAAACAGAATTGAAAGCTTGCACGCCGAGCGCGAAACGCTTTCCGAACGTTTCGCAACCCTGTCATTTGATGTGCAGAAAACGCAGCGTCTGCATCAGGCGTTCAGCCGCTTTATCGGCAGCCATCTGGGCGTTGCCTTTGAGCCCGATCCGGAAGCCGAAATTCGCAAGCTCAATACCCGTCGTGGTGAGCTGGAGCGTGCGCTTGCCAGCCATGAAAATGATAACCAGCAAAGCCGCGTGCAGTTCGAGCAGGCAAAAGAGGGCGTTGCGGCCCTAAATCGTATCCTGCCGCGCCTGAACCTGCTGGCGGATGATACGCTCGCCGACCGCGTGGATGAAATTCAGGAACGCCTGGACGAAGCGCAGGAAGCCGCGCGCTTTGTGCAGCAGTACGGCAACCAGCTGGCAAAACTGGAGCCGATGGTTTCCGTTCTCCAGAGCGATCCGGAACAGTTTGAGCAGTTAAAAGAAGATTACGCCTGGTCACAGCAGGTGCAGCGTGAAGCCCGTCAGCAGGCGTTTGCCCTGACGGAAGTGGTGCAACGTCGCGCGCACTTTGGCTACTCCGATTCCGCAGAAATGCTAAGCGGAAACAGCGATCTTAATGACAAGCTGCGCCAGCGTCTGGAGCAGGCCGAAGCAGAACGTACCCGCGCGCGTGAAGCGATGCGTACTCACGCCGCACAGCTGAGCCAGTACAGCCAGGTCATGGCGTCACTGAAAAGTTCCTTCGACACCAAGAAAGAGCTGTTAAACGATCTGCATAAAGAATTACAGGACATTGGCGTGCGCGCCGACAGCGGGGCAGAAGAGCGGGCGCGTATTCGCCGCGATGAGCTGCATGCTCAGCTCAGTAACAACCGTGCTCGCCGTAATCAGCTGGAAAAAGCGCTGACCTTCTGTGAAGCGGAGATGGACAACCTGACGCGTCGCCTGCGCAAGCTGGAGCGCGATTATCATGAAATGCGCGAGCAGGTGGTGATGGCGAAAGCAGGCTGGTGTGCGGTCATGCGGATGGTGAAAGACAATAACGTGGAGCGTCGTCTGCACCGTCGCGAGCTGGCGTACCTGTCAGCTGATGAACTGCGCTCTATGTCGGATAAAGCGCTGGGTGCGCTGCGTCTGGCCGTAGCGGACAATGAACACCTGCGCGACGTGCTGCGCATGTCCGAAGATCCGAAGCGTCCTGAGCGTAAAATTCAGTTCTTCGTCGCGGTTTATCAGCACTTACGCGAACGTATTCGTCAGGACATCATCCGTACTGACGATCCGGTGGAAGCGATCGAACAGATGGAGATCGAACTGGGTCGTCTGACGGAGGAGCTGACCTCCCGCGAACAGAAGCTGGCAATCAGCTCTCGCAGCGTGGCGAATATTATTCGTAAAACCATTCAGCGCGAGCAGAACCGTATCCGTCAGCTGAACCAGGGCCTGCAAAGCGTGTCGTTTGGCCAGGTCAATAGCGTGCGGCTGAACGTTAACGTGCGTGAGGCGCACTCCACGCTGCTGGACGTGTTGTCTGAACAGCATGAGCAGCATCAGGATTTGTTCAACAGTAACCGCCTGACCTTCTCCGAAGCGCTGGCGAAACTGTATCAGCGTCTGAATCCGCAGATTGACATGGGCCAGCGTACCCCGCAAACCATCGGTGAGGAGCTGCTCGACTACCGCAACTATCTGGAAATGGAAGTTGAGGTTAACCGTGGCTCAGACGGCTGGCTGCGCGCTGAATCCGGTGCGCTCTCAACCGGGGAAGCCATCGGTACCGGTATGTCGATTCTGGTGATGGTGGTGCAGAGCTGGGAAGATGAAGCGCGTCGTCTGCGCGGCAAAGACATCTCTCCATGCCGCCTGCTGTTCCTCGATGAAGCCGCGCGCCTCGACGCCCGCTCCATCGCCACGCTGTTTGAGCTTTGCGATCGCCTTGATATGCAGCTTATTATTGCGGCGCCGGAAAACATCAGCCCGGAAAAAGGGACAACCTACAAACTGGTGCGTAAGGTGTTCCAGAACAGCGAGCACGTACACGTCGTGGGCCTGCGCGGATTCGCCCCGCAGCCGCCGGAGTCATTACCGGGCACGGCTGACGCCTCTTAACGCGGGGTGTGATAAAGGGCGGCGCTCAGGCGCCGCTTTTTTTATTCACTTAACTTGTGTTCAGGGCTGCGTTATCTTTAAACTTCTTTACATAAGGTAAGGCAGCAGCGTATATGCCTTTCTATACTGAAGTAAAGCTCCAGAATAATGGGCATGTCGTGAAAACAGGGGGCAAGGGATGTTGCTTAATAGAAATCGTGGTCGTCAGCTGTCTGCGCTGAGTTTGTGCCTGACAGTGATGTTTGCTCCACTGTTTACCGCTCAGGCCGATGAGCCTGAAATTGTACCGACTGACAGCTCCGCAACGATGGGCGCGCAGCCGACGTCGCTGTCACAACCGCTGGATCAGTCTCCGGCGACGGCCATCATGGCCGGCATTAAACCGCTGCCGGAAGGCATTGATACTGAATCATTACGCCAGCAGCTTATGAACGGGCTGCCATCGGGCTATACTCCTGCTTACATTAATCAGCTCACGCTGCTTTACGCTGCGCGCGATATGAAACCGATGTGGGAAAATCGCGAGGCGATACGTGCCTTCCAGCAGCAGCTGGCTGAAGTGGCGATTGCGGGTTTTCAGCCGCAGTTTACGACCTGGGTTGAACTCCTGACCGACCCGGCCGTTACCGGACAGACGCGTGACGTGGTGCTGTCTGATGCCATGATGGGCTACTTACAGTTTGTGGCGGGCATTTCCGTGAACGGCAATCGTTGGTTATACAGCAGTAAACCGTATAAGCTGGCGACGCCCGCGCTGTCCGTCATTAATCAGTGGCAGCTGTCGCTGGATAACGGCGAACTGCCGCGCTTTATCGCAAGCCTTGCGCCTGCCCACCCACAATATGCCACGATGCATCAGTCGCTTCTTGAGCTGGTTGCGGATTCCCGCCCGTGGCCTCAGCTGCGCGGCACCACAACGCTACGTCCGGGGCAGTGGAGCAGCGATGTGCCTGCGATCCGCGAAATTATGAAACGCTCAGGCATTCTCGACAGCGGCCCTAAAATTGCGCTGCCCGGTGACGAGACGCAAAATGCGGTCGTCAGCCCGTCGGCGCCGGTAAAAGAGAAAACTGCCGTTGCGTTGAGCAATAAGCCCGCCGCTTACGATCGCGAGCTGGTCGCCGCAGTGAAGCAGTTCCAGGCCGCGCAGGGGCTGGGCGCTGACGGCGTGATTGGCCCATCTACTCGCGACTGGCTGAACGTCTCTCCGGCCCAGCGGGCAGGGGTTCTGGCGTTGAATATCCAGCGCTTGCGCTTGCTGCCGGGCACGTTATCCACCGGCATAATGGTCAACATTCCGGCGTACTCCCTGGTCTACTATCAGGACGGTAGCGAAGTGCTGGCGTCCCGCGTGATTGTCGGTCGACCTGACCGCAAAACGCCAATGATGAGCAGCGCGCTGAATAACGTGGTGGTTAACCCGCCGTGGAACGTGCCGCCGACGCTGGCGCGCAAAGATATTCTGCCTAAGGTCTGGAATGACCCGGGTTATCTGGAGCGGCATAACTATACGGTAATGCGTGGCTGGAACAGCAAAGAAGCGATTGACCCGTGGATGGTGGACTGGTCAACGATAACGCCTTCGAACCTGCCGTTCCGTTTCCAGCAGGCACCGGGCGCGCATAACTCGCTGGGACGTTATAAATTCAATATGCCAAGCTCGGATGCAATCTACCTGCATGATACCCCGAACCATAATCTGTTCCAGAAAGACGCGCGCGCGCTTAGCTCGGGCTGTGTCCGCGTGAACAAGGCCTCCGAGCTGGCGAATATGCTGTTGCAGGATGCAGGCTGGAACGATACGCGGATATCAGATGCGCTGAAGCAGGGAGATACGCGTTACGTCAATATCCGCCACAATATTCCGGTCAATCTGTACTATCTGACGGCGTTTGTAGGGGCAGACGGTCGTACCCAGTATCGTACAGATATTTACAATTATGATCTGACAGCGCGATCCGGCGCACAAATTTTGCCAAAAGCGGAACAATTAATCAGGTAAATGAAGTAGTTCGGTAAAAACGATTGTCGTAAGTTATGGTGAATATGAGGCGATCTGGCTGCAAGCCGCGTATTTACTGGGGTTGGGCGCCTTGACGTAACAGGCTTTGCCAGTTATGGTGCCCTTCGTGCGCTAAGCATATTGACAATTTCTTTTACCTGTAGACCTGATTATCATGGACAAATTTGACGCTAATCGCCGCAAATTGCTGGCGTTAGGTGGTGTTGCGCTGGGCGCAGCTGCCATCCTTCCGACGCCAGCATTTGCCACCCTCTCGACACCTCGTCCGCGTATTTTAACGCTCAACAATCTGCACACTGGTGAGACGCTTAAAGCGGAATTTTTCGATGGCAGAGGCTATATTCAGGATGAATTAGCAAGACTCAACCACTTTTTCCGTGATTTCCGCGCGAATAAAATCAAAGCCATCGACCCTGGATTATTCGATCAGCTTTACCGCTTGCAGGGACTGCTGGGAACCAAAAGGCCAGTGCAACTCATTTCTGGCTATCGCTCTCTGGATACCAACAATGAACTGCGCGCCCACAGCCGTGGGGTAGCGAAAAAAAGCTATCACACCAAAGGGCAGGCGATGGATTTCCATATTGAAGGCGTTTCGTTAGCCAATATTCGCAAAGCGGCGTTATCTATGCGCGCAGGTGGTGTAGGATACTACCCACGTAGCAACTTTGTGCATATTGATACCGGGCCGGTTCGGCACTGGTAATAACGAAACACAGGAGCAGTATGAACTATCGTATTATTCCGGTTACCGCGTTCTCACAGAACTGTTCATTGATCTGGTGTGAACAAACTAAACTGGCCGCGCTTGTCGATCCTGGCGGAGACGCTGAGACAATCAAGCAGGAAGTCGCTGCCAGCGGCGTAACGCTGATGCAGATTTTACTGACCCATGGCCATCTCGACCATGTGGGTGCAGCGGCTGAACTGGCTGAACACTACGGTGTGCCGATTATCGGCCCGGAAAAAGAAGATGAGTTCTGGCTTCAGGGGCTGCCTGCCCAAAGCCGTATGTTTGGTCTGGATGACTGTCAGCCACTGACACCGGACCGCTGGCTGAACGAAGACGATCGCGTTAACGTAGGGAATGTAACTTTACAGGTGTTGCATTGCCCAGGGCATACGCCCGGCCATATTGTCTTCTTTGAAGAGGCGTCGCGCCTGCTGATTTCCGGTGACGTGATTTTCAAAGGGGGCGTAGGACGCAGTGATTTCCCACGCGGCGATCACGGTCAGCTGATTCAGTCGATTAAGCAGAAGTTATTGCCGTTAGGTGATGATGTGACCTTTATCCCTGGACACGGACCGATGTCGACGCTGGGGGATGAGCGGTTGCAGAACCCGTTCCTTCAGGATGAGATGCCTGTCTGGTAAACCCGGTAAAATAAAAAAGCCTGCGCGATGCAGGCTTTTTTTATGGGTGCAGGTTACAGCACCGCGACAATGGCTTCGCACAGCGGCGCCATGTTGTCAGGCGTCATACCTGCAACGTTCACGCGGCCAGAGGCAACGGCATACACGCCAAACTCTTCACGCAGGCGCAGCACCTGCTCTTTGGTCAGGCCGCTGAAGGAGAACATGCCGTTCTGCTTGATGATGAAGCTGAAGTCACGATCGGCGCCTTTCTCAGCCAGCGTGTTCACAAACAGCAGACGCATGCGCTGAATGCGCTGACGCATATCGTTCAGCTCTTGTTCCCAGATTGCGCGCAGCGCATCGTTGCTCAGGATCGTCGCGACCACAGACGCGCCGTGTGCCGGTGGGTTAGAGTAGTTAGCGCGGATCACGGACTTCATCTGGCTGAATGCGCGATCGACAGTTTGATCGTCAGCGGCCACCAGCGTACAGGCGCCGACACGCTCGTTATACAGGCCAAAGTTTTTGGAATAGGAGCTTGCGACAATCAGCTCCTGATGGACGGCGGCGAAGGCGCGCAGACCTTCAGCATCTTCTTCCAGACCACGGGCAAAGCCCTGGTAAGCGAAGTCGAACAGCGGCAGCCAGCCTTTTTCAACGGACAGCTTAGCCAGCTGTTCCCACTGCTCAAGCGTAGGATCGATACCGGTTGGGTTATGGCAGCAGCCGTGGAACAGCACCACATCGCCCGCCTGGGCTTCGCTCAGGCTGGCCAGCAGGCCGTCGAAATCCAGCGCGTGGTTTGCCGCGTCGTAGTACGCGTATTCACGCACTTCCAGACCCGCAGAATTGAACACGCTCTTGTGGTTCGGCCAGCTTGGATTGCTTACCCACACACGCTTCACAGAGGTGTTTTTCGCCAGGAAATCTGCCGCCACGCGCAGTGCGCCGGTACCGCCTGGGGTCTGCGCGGTGCGGGCGCGTTTTTCGCTCACAATGATGCTGCCTTTGCCGAACAGCAGCTCCTGGGTGCAGCGACCAAATTCAGGTATACCATCAATACCGAGGTAGTTTTTGGTGGTTTCGTTTTCCAGCAGATACTGCTCAGCTTTTTTGACGCTGGTCAGTACCGGAGTTTTGCCGGTTTCATCTTTATATACACCAATACCCAGGTTGATTTTGCCAGGGCGGTCGTCGGCACGAAACAGATCGGCCAGGCCCAGAATTGGGTCGGCAGGAGCGGCAGTAATGTTCTCAAACATGACGAAGTTCCATTGTGATTACAGAAGTGAAATCCGCTATCAGGTTAACGGTAGATTTACAAAATGCCAACCGTTTGCGACGAAAAGCGTGCGGCTTTTCAAAAGTCGCTATTATTTTCTCTCAGGAATAAAAAAACAGGGCCGAAGCCCTGTTCATTAAGCATATAACAACGAGGTGTGCTGATTAGAACTGGTAAACCAGACCCAGAGCCACGATGTCGTCGTTGTTGATCTTCAGCTTGTTGTCGTCTTTCAGCTGGTTGATCTGATAGTCAACATAGGTAGACATGTTTTTGTTGAAGTAGTATGTCGCACCCACGTCGATGTAGTTGATGTAATCTTCGTCACCGATACCTTCTACGTCTTTCGCTTTAGATTTGTAGTAAGCGATGGATGGACGCAGACCGAAGTCGAACTGGTACTGAGCGACGACAGAGAAGTCCTGAGACTTGTTAGCGAAACCACGGCTGCCCAGACGCGCTGCGTTACGCATTTCGCCATAAATCGCTGCCAGGTAGATGTTGTTCGCGTCATATTTCAGGCCGGTCGCCCACTGTTCAGCTTTGTCGCCTTTACCCCAATCCAGCGTCTGCTGGTTGTTGGTACGGTCAGCGGCGCCATAAGCACCCACAATGCCGAAGCCTTCGAAATCATAGCTCAGAGAGGTTGCCCAGCCGTCGCCGTTGGAACGTACTGCTTCACCACGTTCATTTTTACCCAGGTACTGAACGCCAAAGTTCAGACCATCAACCAGGCCGAAGAAGTTGCTGTTACGGTAAGTCGCCAGACCACCCGTACGGCCTGAGAAGAAGTTATCGCTCGCGCCGGTGTCGCCACCGAACTCAGGCAGCATATCGGTGATGCCGATTGCATCATAGACCAGACCGTAGTTACGACCGTAGTCGAAGGAGCCTGCGTCACCGAATTTCAGACCTGCGAATGCCAGACGGGTTTTGTTGCCGTTCTGCGCATCAGCGCCTTCAGAGTTGTTACCCTGGAAGTTGTATTCCCACTGACCGTAGCCAGTCAGCTGATCGTTGATCTGAGTTTCACCTTTGAAGCCCAGACGTGCGTAAGTGTTGTCGCCATCGTTGCTGTCATTATCGGAGAAGTAATGCAGGCCGACTGCTTTCCCGTAAAGATCTAATTTGTTGCCGTCTTTGTTATAGATTTCAGCAGCGTTTGCTGCACCGGCTACCAGCAGGGCAGGGACTACCACTGCCAGGATATTGCGCTTCATCATTATTTATTACCCTCATTGGTTTTTTTATGACACTCGCCACTGCCGCCAATAAATTCTGTCAATAAATATTTCCGGAACTATTGATGAGAGTTAGGTGTCTTTATGTGTCTGACAGGCATCTTTCCATTCATAGAACCGTTTCGCTACACTGAAAGTGCTACAATCTTCAAGATTCAGTTACCAAAAGAAAATATGTGTAACCAAATATGTATTTTTGGGAACTTTGTGAAGCACCTCAAATTTCAGTGCCGCCTGGCGAAATAAACATCCGCTTTATTCTTATATATATGATTTCCTTATATTTAATTTAGCTAAAGGCCTTTCGTATAAACAGAAGTTAAACGACTCATTTTTTCTTATAATCGACAAAAGCCATCCAGATGGCTGTGAAATTGGTTGTTTTTTATGCTATCACGTAAGAATTGTTTTAAGCGCAATAAGAATGTGGTTATTTTTTTGTCTCAGGATATTTCGTGGAAACAAAACGTAACAGGTAGAGGGAATAGCGGGGTTGTGGTTTGAAGACGCTTACTTCTGACTGACGAAAACTGACATTGCAGGATAAAATAATGGCCAGCATTTGCTGGCCATTAATGATTTGGTTGGTTAGAAACTTGCGTTACGCGGTGTGCGTGGGAACGGAATCACATCACGTACGTTCTGAACACCTGTTACATAAGCAATCAGACGTTCGAAGCCCAGGCCAAAGCCGGAGTGTGGAACGGTGCCGTAGCGACGAAGATCGCGATACCAGCTGTAGTCCGCCGGGTTCAGGCCCATCTCCTGCATACGCGCGTCCAGCACATCCAGGCGCTCTTCACGCTGGGAGCCACCGATGATCTCACCGATGCCCGGCGCCAGCACGTCCATCGCGGCAACGGTTTTACCGTCTTCGTTAAGGCGCATATAGAACGCCTTAATGTCTTTCGGATAGTTTTTCACCACAACCGGTGCTTTGAAGTGCTTCTCTGCCAGATAACGTTCGTGCTCGGAGGAGAGATCCACGCCCCAGTAAACCGGGTTTTCGAATTTCTCACCGCATTTTTCCAGGATAGCGACCGCGTCGGTGTAATCCACCTGTGCGAAGTCTGCGGAGACGAAGCGCTCAAGACGGGCGATGGCGTCGTTATCGACACGCTCAGCGAAGAATTTCATGTCGTCTGCGCGCTCTTCGAGAACGGCTTTAAACACGTATTTCAGCATCGCTTCTGCCAGGGCTGCCGCGTCATTCAGGTCGGCAAAGGCCACTTCCGGCTCCAGCATCCAGAATTCCGCCAGGTGACGGCTGGTGTTGGAGTTTTCTGCACGGAAGGTTGGGCCGAAGGTATAGATCTTAGACAGCGCACAGGCGTAGGTTTCGCCGTTGAGCTGGCCGGAAACCGTCAGGAAGGCTTCTTTACCAAAGAAGTCTTTGTCGTAATCGACTTTACCTTCCGGCGTACGCGGCAGGTTTTCCATATCCAGCGTTGAAACGCGGAACATTTCACCTGCGCCTTCGGTATCGGAAGCCGTGATCAGCGGAGTAGAAACCCAGAAGTAACCCTGCTCGTCAAAGAAGCGATGCAGCGCCTGCGCCAGCGTATGACGCACGCGGGCAACCGCACCAATCAGGTTGGTGCGCGGACGCAGATGCGCGACTTCACGCAGATATTCGATGCTGTGACGCTTTGCAGCCATCGGGTAGGTGTCAGGATCTTCAACCCAGCCGGTCACTTCCACCGAGGTCGCCTGAATTTCGTAGCTCTGACCCTGGCCCGGAGAGGCCACCACAACACCGGTGACGATCACGGAACAGCCGGTTGTCAGGTGCAGAACGTCATCATTGTAATTGGGCAGAGAATTATTAATGACGGCCTGTACAGGATCAAAGCAGGAACCGTCATAGACGGCGAGGAAGGAGATGCCAGCTTTAGAATCTCGGCGAGTACGCACCCATCCGCGCACGGTGACCTCCTGGTCAACGGCGACACGGCCCTGGAGTACGTCGGCTACAGGCACAACGCTCATAATATTCTCTCTGTTAATAGTCGGAAAAAATAAACACTTGTCCGCCCTTATAGGGGGGATATCTATGTTACCTGCCATCCGCTATCAGACAAGTAAATTTCACCGTCTTAAGAGAAGAAATAAGAAATTAATAAGAGAAGGGGAGCCATGAAGGCTCCCCCGAAGCCGTTAACTGGCTTTTTTAACCTGAGGCAGATCGAAGGCTTTACGTAATGCGCGGACAAACGCTTTGTCATGGCAGATGGTTTTGCCCGGACTGTCGGAGAGCTTCGCGACCGGCTTACCGTTACATTCCACCAGTTTTATGACGATGTTCAGCGGTTTCACCTGAGGGATATCGCAGGTTAACCGCGTACCAATCCCGAAACTCAGGTTCACCCGCGATGAGAAATGGCGATAAAGGTCGACGGCTTTCGCCAGGTCAAGGTTATCGGAGAAGACCAGCACCTTACTCATGGGGTCGATGCCCAGTTTTTCGTAATGGGCGATGGCTTTCTCACCCCATTCAACCGGGTCCCCGGAATCATGGCGTAAACCCTGGTAGCGTTCGGCAAACTCAGGGCCAAAGTCGCGCAGGAACGCGTCCATGGTAATGCAGTCCGTCAGGGCAATACCCAGATGATTCGGGTATTCCTCAAGCCACGCGGCGAGGGCGGCGCGCTGGCTGTTGGCAAGGTCAGGGCTGATCTGCTGGTGCGCCTGGAACCATTCGTGCGCCTGGGTGCCCATCGGCGTTAAATCAAGGCGACGCGCCAGATCGTAGTTGCTGGTGCCAACGAACCACGGCTCCTGTTGCAGACGTCTGACAATGGCTTCCTGAACCTCGCGAGAGAAGCGGCGGCGCGTGCCAAAGTCCATCAGACGGAAGCGGGACATATCCAGCCCTTCGGTCAGTCTGGAAAACTCAACGAGTTTATTCTCCAGCGCGGCAACCGCCTGCGTCACACCGGTTTCAGGGGAGCGATAGCGGTGGGCCAGCTCGCTGATCGCGGCCAGAAGCGGCACTTCCCACATGATCACTTCGCGCCACGGGCCGGTCAGGCGAATGTCCAGCTTACCGTTATCATTGGTGACGGTGACCTGTTCCGGCTTATAGCGGAACTCACGCAGCCAGTTCAGGTAGTCCGCTTTAAAGAAAGGCAGGCCAGAAAGCCATTGATATTCGTCATCGTTGAGCGCCAGATGCTGCATAGCATCGACCTGTTCACGAATGGAATCTGCGTAAATACCCAGCAAGTCGTCACCCCGGCAGCGAAATTCCGCCGCAACATGAACATCATGATAGTGGTGAAACACGGCTTGCTGCATATGCAGCTTGTACGCGTCGGTATCCAGCAACGTATGCAGAACCGGAGAAGCGAATTGAGTCATAGGTGCGCTGTAGCATCCTCTCACGGGAGCGTTTAGTACAATAAACAACTCCGGAGTATACCTTGTTTAGTGATTTATTGAACCCCGATCACAACATAAGCACACTTTATGGTCGAGTGCATTTCGTGCCTCGTGTTATAAAAATGTAGCTAAAAAGGGCGTTGTGCCTGAAAAGATGAACATTCTGCATAGCGCGTTTTACACAACAGGAATATATTGAATCGTTACTCGACAAACGATGCATAAGGTTTTCTATGACACAACAGCCACAAGCTAAATACCGCCACGACTACCGTGCGCCGGATTACCTGATAAGCGATATCGATCTGACTTTCGACCTGGATGCCACAAAAACCGTCGTGACGGCGGTAAGCCAGGTGACGCGCCAGAGCGCGACAGCCGTGCCGCTGCGTCTGGATGGTGAAGACCTGGCACTGGTTTCCCTGCATATTAATGATGAAGCCTGGTCAGACTATAAAGAAGAAGGCAACCAGCTGGTCATCGACAACCTGCCGGAACGCTTTACCCTGCGCATCGTGAATGAAATTAGCCCTGCCGCCAATACCGCGCTGGAAGGGCTTTACCAGTCAGGCGTAGCCCTGTGTACCCAGTGCGAAGCCGAAGGTTTCCGCCACATTACCTGGTATCTCGATCGCCCGGATGTCCTGGCGCGCTTTACCACCAAAATTATTGCCGACAAAACGCTGTACCCGTACCTGCTTTCCAACGGCAACCGGATTGGCGAGGGGGAACTGGAGAATGGCCGTCACTGGGTACAGTGGCAGGATCCGTTCCCGAAACCTTGCTATCTGTTTGCGCTGGTGGCGGGAGATTTCGATGTTCTGCGCGACACCTTCAAAACGCGCTCTGGCCGTGAAGTCGCGCTGGAACTGTTCGTGGACCGTGGCAACCTTGACCGCGCGCCGTGGGCAATGACCTCCCTCATCAACTCCATGAAGTGGGATGAAACGCGCTTTGGCCTCGAATATGACCTCGACATCTATATGATCGTTGCTGTCGATTTCTTCAACATGGGCGCGATGGAGAACAAAGGTCTTAATATCTTTAACTCAAAATACGTGCTGGCGCGTACCGATACCGCAACGGATAAAGATTACCTCGATATTGAACGCGTTATCGGCCACGAATATTTCCACAACTGGACCGGGAACCGCGTCACCTGCCGCGACTGGTTCCAGCTGAGCCTGAAAGAAGGCTTAACCGTCTTCCGCGATCAGGAGTTCAGCTCCGATCTGGGATCGCGGGCGGTGAACCGCATCAACAACGTGCGCACCATGCGTGGTCTGCAATTTGCAGAAGATGCCAGCCCAATGGCCCATCCGATCCGCCCGGATAAAGTCATTGAGATGAATAACTTCTACACCCTGACGGTGTATGAAAAAGGCGCAGAAATTATCCGCATGATCCACACCCTGCTGGGCGAAGAGAATTTCCAGAAAGGGATTCAGCTTTACTTCGAGCGTCACGACGGCAGTGCGGCCACCTGCGACGATTTCGTCCAGGCGATGGAGGACGCCTCTAACGTCGATCTGTCTCATTTCCGCCGCTGGTACAGCCAGGCCGGTACGCCGATTGTGACGGTCAAAGACGACTACAACCCGGAAACCGAGCAGTACACGCTGACCATCAGCCAGCGCACGCCGCCAACGGCCGAGCAGGAAGAGAAACATCCGCTGCACATTCCGTTCAGCGTTGAGCTGTACGACAACGAAGGCAACGTGATCCCGTTACAGAAGGGCGGTCACCCGGTACATAACGTGCTGAACGTGACCCAGGCAGAGCAGACCTTTATCTTCGATAACGTCTATTTCCAGCCGGTGCCAGCCCTGCTGTGTGAATTCTCTGCGCCGGTTAAACTTGAATACAAGTGGAGCGATCAGCAGCTGACGTTCCTGATGCGTCACGCGCGCAACGATTTCTCGCGCTGGGATGCGGCACAAAGCCTGCTGGCGACCTACATCAAGCTGAACGTCAACCGTTACCAGCAGGGCCAGCCGCTGACGCTGCCGGTTCATGTGGCAGACGCGTTCCGTGCCATCCTGCTGGATGAGAAGATTGACCCGGCGCTGGCGGCTGAAATTTTAACGCTGCCGTCTGCGACTGAAATTGCCGAGCTGTTTGACATCATCGACCCGATTGCGATCGTCGCCGTACGTGAAGCGCTGACCCGCACGCTGGCGACCGAGCTGGCAGATGAGTTCCTCGCCATTTACAACGCCAACAAGCTGGACGCGTATCGGGTGGAACATGCGGATATCGGTAAACGTTCCCTGCGCAATACCTGCCTGCGCTATCTTGCGTTTGGTGAGGCAGAGCTGGCGAACACGCTGGTCAGCAAGCAGTACCACGAAGCCGATAACATGACGGATGCACTGGCCGCGCTGGCTGCAAGCGTTGCCGCCGAGCTGCCGTGCCGCGATGCGCTGATGCAGGAGTACGACGACAGGTGGCATCAGGATGGTCTGGTGATGGACAAGTGGTTTATTCTTCAGGCCACCAGCCCGGCAGCCGATGTACTCAGCAAGGTTCGCAGCCTGCTGAAGCACCGCTCGTTCACCATGAGCAACCCGAACCGCGTCCGCTCTCTGATTGGTGCCTTCGCCAGCAGCAACCCGGCCGCATTCCATGCCGAAGACGGCAGCGGTTATCAGTTCATGGTTGAAATGCTCACCGAACTGAACAGCCGTAACCCGCAGGTGGCGTCTCGTCTGATTGAGCCGCTGATCCGCCTGAAACGCTACGATGCGCAGCGTCAGGCGAAAATGCGCGCCGCGCTTGAGCAGCTGAAAGGGCTGGAAAATCTGTCTGGCGATCTGTACGAGAAGATTGCTAAGGCGCTGGCCTGAGGTAAAAAAGCCCGGTGGCGCTACGCTTACCGGGCTTACGTGGGGTCGCGGGGCATCGGTTTTCTCCCTCTCCCTGTGGGCTGAGGGTTCCCCAGTAATTTTTTTAACGCAAAGCAATAAACTGGTTTGAGAACGACTGAAGGCTTTCAGCGATGCGCTGAGCCACCCTGGCATGTTCACAGGTTATGTTGTGACAGAGTAGCAAGGAACATAACGTGAACGGAATGACCACCAGAGCCGTATGTTCCCCCTCACCCCAGCCCTCTCCCACAAGGGAGAGGGAGCCGTCTGTGCAGGCATTATTTTGTG
Organism: Enterobacter cloacae; assembly: GCF_011078175.1. Classification (GTDB taxonomy): domain Bacteria; phylum Pseudomonadota; class Gammaproteobacteria; order Enterobacterales; family Enterobacteriaceae; genus Enterobacter; species Enterobacter cloacae_Q. Next base: position 432,014 of record NZ_JAALCJ010000004.1, on the reverse strand, counting down.
GAGAACCCTCAGACCTGTGGGAGAGGGCCGGGGTGAGGGCATCAGGCATTAGCCTTTATCCGCTGAATCTCCGCTTCCCCACGCTTCATCACCCGATCCAGCACTTCGGCTTCCAGCTCCGCCAGTCGGGCCGATCCCACGCGGCGAGGCCGCGGGATATCCACCGTCAGATCCAGACCTATTTTCCCTTCCTCTATTAACAGCACCCGGTCGGCCATCGCCACGGCTTCGCTCACGTCATGCGTGACCAGAAGAACCGTAAAGCCATGCGCTTGCCACAAGGATTCAATCAGATCCTGCATCTCGATCCGCGTCAGGGCATCAAGCGCGCCGAGCGGCTCATCAAGCAACAGCAGGCCGGGACGGTGAATCAACGCCCGCGCCAGCGCCACGCGCTGCTTCTGCCCACCCGATAACGCCGCAGGCCATTCTCCCGCACGATTTTCCAGCCCAACGGCGGCCAGCGCCTGACGGGCTTCATCCCGCCACTGTCCCTTGAGCCCCAGCCCGACGTTATCCATCACCGTTTTCCACGGCAGCAGACGTGCGTCCTGAAACATCATGCGCGTATCATCCTGAATCGTGGCCAGCGGCGTTGTGCCGGCCAGAATGTCACCGCTGTTTGGCGCTTCCAGCCCGGCTAAAAGACGCAGCAGGGTACTCTTGCCGCCACCGCTGCGGCCGACAACGGCCACAAACTGTCCGGCAGGAATATGCAGATCCAGTGCGTTCAGAATGGTGTTGTCGCCGTAGCGTTTGGTCACGCCGTTCAGCAGTAACGGTGTTCCCTGGTTCAGTCGTGCAGTATTCATGCTTTCGCCTCCAGAGCGGTGTAGGCCGGGTTCCAGCGCAGCCAGCTACGTTCCAGCCACTGGGCGCTGACGTCCGCCAGTTTGCCGAGCAGGGCATAAAGGATAATGGCAACCACCACCACGTCCGTTTGCAGGAACTCGCGGGCGTTCATTGCCAGATAACCAATGCCGGAGTTAGCCGAAATGGTTTCCGCCACGATTAGGGTCAGCCACATCAGGCCGAGCGCAAAACGCACCCCAACCATAATGGAGGGCAGGGCGCCCGGCAGGATCACGTGGGTAAACAGGGCAAAACCTGACAGACCATAGCTGCGGGCCATCTCAACCAGGCCGCGATCGATATTGCGGATCCCATGCCAGGTATTGATATAAACAGGGAACAACGTCCCCAGCGCCACGAGGAAGATTTTGGCGCTCTCATCAATGCCGAACCACAGAATAACCAGCGGAATAAGCGCCAGATGCGGCACGTTACGCAGCATCTGAACGGAGGTATCCAGCAGCCGCTCACCCCAGCGGGACAAGCCGCTGATCAGCCCCAGCGTCAGGCCGATGCTTCCGCCAATCGAAAAGCCGATCGCCGCGCGCCAGGAGCTGATGGCAAGATGTTGCCACAGCTCACCGCTGGCGCTTAGCGACCAGAACGCTTCCACCACGCCCTCCGGAGAGGGCAAAATGCGGCTCGACAGCCAGCCGGTTGAAGACGCCAGTTGCCAGACGAGGACAATGCTGACGGGCAGAAACCACGGCGCGGCGCGCAGCAGCCATTTTTGTGCGGTTGCAGACATGGTGGCTCCTTAACTTTGCGCGACTTTTCTCGGAATAAACGCGTTCGCCACGGCTTCGCCCTGCAACTGAAGCTGACGTGGCTGCGGAATGTCCGGGATAGCGACATCCAGATGCGGGAACAGCAGTTCACCCACCTTGTACGCCTCCTCCAGATGCGGGTAGCCAGACAGAATAAAGCTGTCGATCCCCAGCGCCGCGTATTCATTAATGCGTGCCGCTACGGTTGGACCGTCGCCGACCAGTGCCGTACCGGCGCCGCCGCGCACCAGACCCACCCCGGCCCACAGGTTCGGGCTGATCTCAAGATTTTCACGCTTGCCGTTGTGCAGGGAGGCCATCCGGTGCTGCCCCACGGAGTCGGTTTTGGCAAACGCCGCCTGTGCTTTGGCGATGGTGTCGTCGTCCAGATGAGCGATCAGACGGTCAGCGGCTTGCCAGGCCTCGTCGTTGGTTTCGCGTACGATTACGTGCAGGCGAATGCCGAAGCGTACCGTACGGCCATGTTCTGCGGCTTTAGCGCGTACCTGAGCAATTTTCTCTTTCACCAGCTCCGGTGGCTCGCCCCAGGTCAGATAGAGATCGACCTGCTCAGCCGCCAGCTCCTGCGCCACGTCCGACGATCCGCCGAAATAGAGGGGAGGGCGCGGCTGCTGTACCGGCGGGAAGTAGAGCTGCGCATTGCGAACGTGGATATGTTTTCCTTCGAAGGTGACGGTTTCCCCTTCCAGCAGACGTCGCCAGACGCGGGTGAACTCCGCGGAAGCTTCATAGCGCTCGGTATGATCGAGGAAAACGCCATCGCCCGCCAGCTCCTGCGGATCGCTACCCGTTACCAGGTTGAACAGCGCGCGGCCGTTGGAAAGCCTGTCCAGCGTTGCCGCCTGGCGTGCCGCGACGGTGGGCGACACCACGCTCGGGCGCAAGGCGACCAGGAATTTCAGGCGCTGGGTGACGGGGATCATCGACGCGGCAACCAGCCACGCATCCTCGCATGAACGGCCCGTCGGGATCAGCACCCCGGTAAAACCGATGCGGTCTGCCGCCTGGGCGATCTGCTGTAGATAGCCGTGATCGACCGGGCGGGCGCCTTCTTCTGTGCCAAGATAGTGTCCATCACCGTGGGTGGGTAAAAACCAGAAAAGATTCAAGCTCATGATTTTTTTCCTTCAATGCCAGCGGGTTGCCAGATGCGTTCGCGAATATTCACCTGCTTTGGAACCAGGCGGTTTTGATAAAAGAGATCTGCCGTTTGCTGCTGAAGAGCGGCAACGTGGGCGTCAACCGGTGCGATGGTGGTGGGAGGACGGTGGTCAAGATAGGTGGCGATCACCGGTTCAGGCAGGCCCATAGTTTTTGCCAGCAGCGTGATGCTCTGCTGACGCTGGCTTTGGGTCAGCGCATCGGCCTGAGAGAAGGTATCCAGCACCTGCTGAATAAATGCGCCATTTTTTTCAGCGTAAGGACGTGCCGCAAGGTAGAACGAACCGGTCTGTTTCAGGGAGGTGCCGTCTTTCAGCACCCGCACACCGCCCTGCAACAGTGCGGCGGAGTAGTACGGATCCCAGATGGCCCAGGCATCCACATTCTTTTGCTGAAACGCCGCGCGCGCATCGGCAGGCGTCAGGTAAACAGGCTGGATATCGGTGAATTTAAGGCCGGCCTCCTGTAGCGCCCGCAGCAGCAGGTTGTGCGAGCTCGAACCTTTCTGGAAGGCAACCTTATGGCCTTTAAGATCGGCGACGCTTTTGATCTCGCTATTTTCCGGCACCAAAATAACCTCTGCCTTCGGCTTAGCGGGCTCAACGCCAACGTAAACCAGATCCGCCCCGGCAGCCTGCGCAAAGATCGGCGGGATATCGCCGGTGCTGCCTAAATCTATACTTCCGACGTTCAGCGCCTCCAGCATTTGTGGTCCGGCAGGGAACTCGACCCAGGAGAATTTGGTCTCCGGGAAACGCTTCTCCAGCAACGCATGGCTTTTCGCCAGCACCATGCTGACGCTACCCTTCTGATAACCGATACGCAGGCTATCCGGCACTTTCTCCGCCGCCTGAGCCAGCGACGTCACTGCCAGCAGACCTGCCAGCCCGATGCGAGTAACGGTTTTAAACATGCGCCACTCCTTGTGATTGATGCAATGCCGACGCGTGGCGATCCCGACGGTTCAGGGCGTGCCAGAAGGTTTCGAGCGCAACGTCGAGCCGGGTTTGGAGATTCGGCGTGAAATGCGGTTTATGCTGGTAGTCGATTACCTGTGAGTCGTCAGCGAAGACGCCATGCAGGATCTCCTGCGCTTTCAGCGCGTTCAGAACCGGCTTGAGGGCATAATCCACCGCCAGTAAATGGGCTACCGTACCGCCTGTGGCCAGCGGCAGGACGACCTTGCCGTCCAGCGCGCGTTCGGGCAGCAGATCGAGCAGCGTTTTCAGTGCGCCGGAAAACGAGGCTTTATAAATCGGTGTCGCGACGACCAGCCCGTCAGCACGCTTAAGTTGTTCGATCAGGGTTTTCAGCGCCGGGCTGTCGAAACGGGCGTAGAGCAGATCTTCAGGCGCGAAATTGTGCAAATTCCAGTGACACACTTCCACATCCAGAGCATTAAGCTTTTCGCGAGCGTATTCCAGCAGAGCGCTGGAGCGAGAGGGGAAGCGGGGGCTTCCGGCCAGGGTAATGACGCGCATGGTTGCTCCTTATAACTAATTGTGTGCTTTTGCCTAACATTCATAACAATTTTCAGGAGTGTGACATTGCGTGGTTATTCCACTAAATGATTTATCCTCAGGATGAATGCAGAAAAATGCATAAGAAGCTTGCCGATAAGTAAACGATTGCGTTTTAGAAGGCTTTTTTTGCCACAGGTCAATTTCCTTTCCGGGCGGGATCGCACATAATCCCCTCCCGGTTTGCACACCGGGAATCCAGGAGAGTTCATGTACTACCCCTTCGTTCGTAAAGCCCTTTTCCAGCTCGATCCTGAGCGCGCTCATGAATTTACATTTCAGCAGTTACGCCGTATTACAGGAACGCCACTGGCCGCACTGGTGCGTCAAAACGTGCCAGAAAAACCCGTTCAATGCATGGGCCTCACGTTCAAAAATCCACTGGGTCTGGCGGCCGGTCTGGACAAAAATGGCGAATGCATTGATGCACTCGGTGCGATGGGCTTTGGCTCGATCGAAATCGGGACGGTGACGCCGCGTCCGCAGCCGGGAAATGACAAGCCACGTTTGTTCCGCCTGGTTGAAGCCGAGGGGCTGATCAACCGCATGGGCTTTAATAACCTTGGCGTCGATCATCTGGTTGAGAACGTCAAGAAAGCCCATTTTGATGGCGTGCTGGGTATTAATATTGGCAAAAATAAAGATACGCCGGTTGAGCAAGGCAAAGATGACTATCTGATTTGTATGGAAAAAATCTATGCCTATGCCGGTTATATCGCGGTGAATATATCCTCGCCTAACACCCCAGGGCTGCGTTCCCTGCAATATGGCGAAGCGCTCGACGATCTTCTTAGCGCCATTAAAAATAAACAAGCGGAGCTACAGGCTATCCACCATAAATATGTCCCGGTGGCGGTTAAGATCGCCCCGGATCTTTCGGCAGAAGAATTGATCCAGGTTGCCGACAGTTTAGTTCGCCATAATATTGATGGTGTGATTGCGACCAATACGACACTCGATCGCTCTCTCGTTCAGGGAATGAAAAACTGTGACGAAGCGGGTGGATTAAGCGGTCGTCCAGTACAATTAAAAAGCACCGAAATTATTCGCGCACTCTCCGCGGAATTAAAAGGCCAACTGCCGATTATTGGCGTGGGTGGCATTGACTCCGTCATCGCTGCACGTGAGAAAATGGCAGCAGGTGCATCACTGGTACAAATTTATTCTGGCTTTATTTTTAAAGGTCCGCCGTTGATTAAAGAAATCGTCACGTATATCTAATCTTTTCTCTTAATCAGACAACCAGGGCTTTATTTCCAGCCCTGGTTGTTTTATATTCCGTCATTGTTGCTTATTTAGGCATTATAGTCTTTTATTACTAGGGTTATAAGCGAAGCGGCAAACAGGACATTTTTAGTACAGGACGTTTAGGGGACGGGAGAAAAACATGCGAATTAAACCTGACGATAACTGGCGCTGGTATTTTTGTGACGAGCATGACCGTATGATGCTTGACTTAGCCAATGGCATGTTGTTTCGCTCTCGTTTTGCGCGCCGAATGTTAACGCCAGACGCGTTTGCTCCCTCAGGCTTTTGCGTTGACGACGCTGCCCTCTATTTCTCTTTTGAAGAAAAATGCCGCGACTTCGATCTCTCCAAAGAACAGCGCGCTGAACTGGTACTTAATGCGCTGGTGGCGATCCGTTTTCTGAAACCACAAATGCCGAAAAGCTGGCATTTCCTCGCGCACGGCATGAGCTGGAACCCGGCTACCGGCGATGCGGCGAGCGTCAATCTGAGCGATACCGAAGAAGAGGTGAATTTGCTGGTGGTTGAACCCGGTGAAAATGCCGCGCTCTGTCTGCTGGCCCAACCCGGGGTGACTATTGCCGGGCGAGTCATGCAGTTAGGTGATGCTATCAAAGTGATGAATGACAGGCTGAAACCACAACTGCGCGTCGATTCCTTCAGCCTTGAACAGGCGGTTTAAGCTTCCAGCTGTACGTTCGTCTTTGGCACGCAGCTACAGCACAGGATCGTGCCGTCACTGCCCATTGCCGATTTCTTCAGGGCACTCACTTCACCATCGACCAGTTTGATGCGACAGCATCCGCAAATTCCCGCGCGACAGGAATACGGTACGCGGATACCCGCCTGCTCCAGCTGTTCCAGCAGTACCTGCTGATTGTTACCACGGATAACTTTGCCTTCCCAGTGAATATCTACTGCGGTAGCGACGTTGGTCACAACGTCAACCCTCTCTTCTTCCTGACCTGCACCGTACACTCTGGCAGGCCCGCGGGTAAGAATTTCGACTTCATCGCCCACGCGGATCACGCCGCTGGAGCGGGGGATCAGGTTCTGGCCGAAGTCGACATCACCGTTATCCTGCGCGGTACGAAATGACTGCAAGGTTTTCAGCGGTTCGCCGGAAGGGTGTTTTTGGCCTTTCTCCGGGCTGACGGTGGTCAAAATACAGCGGCTGCACGGCTTCACGACATCAAAAATAACGCTGCCGATACGGATCACTTTCCAGGTATCTTCCTCCCAGGCATCCGCTCCGGTCACCACCAGATTCGGGCGAAACTGTTCCATTTGCACGCTGGCTTTGCAACGATGCTGTAAATCACGCAGTGAGGCCTCGCTGGTTAGCAGAAAGGGAAAACCATCCGCGAAGGAGAGAGGAACCGCGTCGTGCCGTTTTACGCGACGGGTCAACGCGGGCCCAACCCAGCGCAGCTGAACGTCACGGGAGAAAAAGCCGCTCAGCCAATGGTTGATGTTATCTGGCGCAATACGCGCGGTAAAGTGATTGCCCCACACTTCCGTTGGCGCATCAACTGGCGCAAAATCAGCAAAGCGGATCACGACGCTTGAGCCGTCCGGCGCGGTCAAATGCAAACCGTCATGAAGCGGGGAAGGGATAAAGCGAACCATCTGCGGGAACTGACGTGCGGTGATAAACGTACCGTCGGGCTCGGTGACCATAAAAATCCGATCGAAGGCGAATCCGCTCATATCGGCCAGCGCGTGAGAAACGCCGATACCGCGCATCGATTTTACCGGATGAATAAAAAGCCTGGATAACGTCGCCACTGTACACTCCCGCTAAAGAAAATAAGCCTTCAACTTTATGACATACACGCCATATTAGCTATAATGCGCGACAATTTTCTATGAGTAAAAGTGACGATATGAATTCTCTGTTTGCCAGTACGGCCCGTGGGCTGGAAGAGCTGTTAAAAACTGAACTGGAAGCCCTGGGCGCGAAAGAGTGCCGGGTGGTTCAGGGTGGTGTCCATTTTGAGGGCGACACGCGGCTTATTTACCAGAGCCTGATGTGGAGCCGTCTGGCGTCGCGCATCATGCTGCCGATGAAAGAGTGCAAGGTCTACAGCGATCTTGATCTCTACACCGGCGTACAGATGATCGACTGGACAGAGATCTTCACGCCGGACGCCACCTTTGCGGTGCATTTCAACGGCGTCAACGACGAGATCCGCAACAGCCAGTACGGTGCCCTGCGCGTCAAAGACGCCATTGTGGACTGCTTCACGCGTCGTAATAAAGAACGTCCGAACGTTGACCGTGAAAACCCGGATCTGCGTATCAACGTCTGGCTGAACGGCGATACGGCCAGTGTTTCCCTGGACCTGAGCGGCGCAGGCCTGCATCTGCGCGGCTATCGCGATCGCACCGGGATGGCACCGATCAAAGAAACGCTGGCTGCCGCTATCGTGATGCGCTCCGGGTGGCAGCCAGGTACGCCGCTGCTCGATCCGATGTGTGGTTCCGGTACGCTGCTGATTGAAGCCGCGATGCTGGCCACCGACCGTGCGCCAGGACTGCATCGTGGACAGTGGGGCTTCAAAGGCTGGGCGCAGCACGATGAAGCTATCTGGAAAGAGGTCAAAGACGACGCGCAGACCCGCGCCCGTAAAGGGCTGGCGGAGTACACCTCTCACTTTTACGGTTCGGACAGCGACGCACGTGTGATTGAACGCGCGCGCAGCAACGCCCGTCGCGCCGGTATCGGTGAACTGGTGACCTTCGAGGTGAAAGACGTGGCGAACCTGACCAACCCGCTGCCAAAAGGCCCGTACGGTACGGTGATCAGCAACCCGCCGTATGGTGAGCGTCTGGACAGCGAGCCGGCGCTGATTGCGCTGCACAGTCTGCTGGGACGCAATATGAAAACGCATTTTGGCGGCTGGAACCTCTCTCTGTTTAGCGCCTCGCCGGAGCTGCTGAGCTGCCTGCAACTGCGTGCCGATCGCCAGTTCAAGGCGAAAAACGGCCCGCTGGACTGCGTGCAGAAAAACTACCATCTGGCAGAGATTGCAGCGGACAGCAAACCGTCAGGCGTGGCGGAAGATTACGCCAACCGCCTGCGCAAAAACCTGAAGAAATTTGAGAAGTGGGCGAAGCAGGAAGGCATCGAATGTTATCGCCTGTACGACGCTGACCTGCCGGAATACAACGTGGCGGTTGACCGCTATGCAGACTGGGTGGTGGTTCAGGAATACGCCCCGCCGAAAACCGTCGATGCGCAAAAAGCGCGTCAGCGTATGCTGGATGTGATTGCGGCCACCATCGCCGTACTCGGCATTTCGCCAAACAAGCTGGTGCTGAAAACCCGTGAGCGTCAGAAAGGCAAAAACCAGTATCAGAAGATGGGCGAGAAGGGCGACTTCATCGAAGTGGGCGAATATAACGCGCGCCTGTGGGTTAACCTGACCGATTACCTTGATACCGGCCTGTTCCTCGATCACCGTATTGCCCGCCGTATGCTGGGCCAGATGAGCAAAGGTAAGGACTTCCTTAACCTGTTCTCCTATACCGGCAGCGCCAGCGTTCATGCGGGGCTCGGCGGCGCGCGTAGCACCACCACGGTAGATATGTCTCGCACCTATCTTGAGTGGGCAGAGCGCAATCTGCGTCTTAACGGCTTAACCGGCCGTCAGCATCGCCTGTTGCAGGCCGACGTGCTGGGCTGGCTGCGTGATACCGACGAGCAGTTTGACCTGATCTTTATCGATCCGCCGACCTTCTCTAACTCTAAGCGTATGGAGGATAGCTTTGATGTTCAACGCGACCACCTGCGCCTGATGACCGACCTGAAGCGTCTGCTGCGTAAAGGCGGCACCATTATGTTCTCGAACAACAAGCGCGGATTCCGCATGGATCACGACGGCCTGGCCGAACTGGGATTGAAAGCACAAGAAATCAGCCAAAAAACGCTGTCTCAGGACTTTGCCCGTAACCGTCAAATCCACAACTGCTGGCTAATTTCCGCGGTCTGAAAGGAAAAATAAATGTCTTTAATTAGTATGCACGGCGCGTGGCTCTCTTTTAGCGACTCACCGCTACTCGATAATGCAGAGCTGCATATCGAAGATAACGAGCGCGTCTGTCTGGTCGGCCGTAACGGGGCAGGTAAATCGACGCTGATGAAAATCCTTAACCGTGAGCAGGGGCTGGACGACGGCCGTATTGTTTACGAGCAGGATCTGATTGTCTCTCGTCTGCAACAGGATCCGCCGCGCAACGTCACCGGCAGCGTGTACGATTTTGTGGCCGAAGGAATTTCAGAGCAGGCAGAATACCTCAAGCGTTACCACGAGATTTCGCATCTGGTGATGACGGACCCGAGCGACAAAAATCTCAACGAGCTGGCAAAAGTGCAGGAGATGCTCGATCACCACGGCCTGTGGCAGCTGGAAAACCGCATTAACGAAGTGCTGGCCCAGCTTGGCCTGGAAGCGGATATGGAGCTGTCGGCACTCTCCGGCGGCTGGCTGCGTAAAGCGGCGCTGGGCCGTGCCCTGGTGAGCGGGCCTAAGGTGCTGCTGCTGGACGAACCGACGAACCACCTGGATATCGAAGCGATTGACTGGCTGGAAGGGTTCCTGAAAACCTTCAATGGCACCATTATCTTCATCTCCCACGACCGTTCGTTCATTCGTAACATGGCCACGCGCATTGTCGATCTCGACCGCGGCAAGCTGGTGACCTACCCGGGCGATTACGATACCTATCTGCTGGAGAAAGAAGAGAACCTGCGCGTGGAAGAGCTGCAAAACGCCGAGTTCGACCGCAAGCTGGCGCAGGAAGAGGTCTGGATCCGTCAGGGCATCAAAGCGCGTCGTACCCGTAACGAAGGCCGCGTTCGCGCCCTTAAGGCGATGCGCCGCGAACGTAGCGAACGCCGTGAAGTCATGGGAAGCGCCAAAATGCAGGTGGAAGAGGCGTCCCGCTCGGGCAAGATTGTCTTCGAAATGGAAAACGTGAACTATTCCGTTGACGGCAAAGTGCTGGTGAACGATTTCTCCGCTCAGGTTCAGCGCGGCGACAAAATTGCGCTGATCGGCCCGAATGGCTGCGGTAAAACCACGCTGCTGAAACTGATGCTCGGCCAACTCCAGGCCGACAGCGGTCGTATCCACTGCGGTACTAAACTGGAAGTGGCGTACTTCGACCAGCACCGCGCTGAGCTGGATCCCGACCGTACGGTGATGGATAACCTCGCTGAGGGTAAACAGGAGGTAATGGTTAACGGCAAGCCGCGTCACGTGCTGGGCTACCTTCAGGACTTCCTGTTCCACCCGAAACGCGCCATGACGCCGGTGCGCGCGCTGTCCGGCGGAGAGCGTAACCGTCTTTTGCTCGCGCGTCTGTTCCTGAAACCCAGTAACTTATTGATTCTCGATGAACCGACTAACGATCTGGATGTCGAAACGCTGGAACTGCTGGAAGAGTTGATTGATGGTTATCAGGGAACCGTGATGCTGGTCAGCCACGATCGTCAGTTTGTCGATAACACCGTGACCGAGTGCTGGATCTTCGAAGGTGAAGGACGCATCGGTCAATATGTGGGCGGCTATCATGACGCGCGTGGACAGCAATCACAGTCGCTGGCGCAAAAACAGGCGAAGACGAAAAATGTCGCTGAACCTGTTGTTGCAAAAGCAGAAACTGTCAAAAAGTCTCCGGCTAAAATGAGTTATAACTTGCAGCGCGAGCTGGAGGGGCTGCCGCAGCGTCTGGAAGCGCTGGAAGCTGCACTGGAAGCACTGCAAATTCAGGTCGCTGATGCGTCATTCTTTACGCAGCCTCACGACTATACTCAGAAAGTATTGGCTGAGCTCTCCCAGGCTGAACAGGCGCTGGAAGAGGCATTTGAGCGCTGGGAGTACCTTGAGTCTCTGAAAAACGGCGCATAAACAGGGATAATCTATGTGTGACCAGCACCATGCCGATCGGCATATATTATGCTCGCAATGCGATATGCTCGTGGCGTTGCCAGAGCTTGGTCACGGACATAAGGCTGCCTGCCCGCGCTGCGGCGCTACGCTGACGACCGAGTGGGACGCGCCAAGGCAGCGTCCTACTGCTTATGCGCTGGCAGCCTTATTCATGTTACTGCTCTCCAATCTCTTCCCTTTCATCTATATGAAAGTGGGCGGGATGACCAGCCAGGTGGATTTACTGGAAATTCCAGGCGTGATGTTCTCGGAAGATTACGCCAGCCTTGGCACCTTCTTTCTTCTTTTCGTGCAGATCGTTCCGGCTTTTTGCCTGGTCGTCATTCTGCTGCTGGTCAACCGCGTCAGGATGCCCACTGTCCTTAAAATCAAGCTCGCGCGGATCCTGTTCCAGCTGAAAAGCTGGGGGATGGCGGAAATTTTTCTCGCGGGTATTCTGGTCAGCTTCGTGAAGCTGATGGCCTACGGCGATGTGGGGATTGGCAGCAGCTTTATTCCGTGGTGTCTGTACTGCGTGCTACAACTGCGCGCGTTCCAGTGCGTTGACCGACGCTGGGCCTGGGACGATATTGCCCCGGCGCCGACGCTCTCGCAGACGGTAAAGGTGGGCGTACCGGGTATCCGTCAGGGGCTTCGCTCCTGCTCGTGCTGCACCGCCGTGCTGCCCGCGGATGTTGAGGTGTGTCCGCGCTGTGAAACAAAAGGTCACGTCCGGCGTAAAAATAGCCTGCAATGGACCATGGCGCTGCTGGTGACCTCTGTCATGCTCTATCTGCCCGCCAATATCTTGCCGATCATGATCACCGATCTGCTCGGCGACAGAATGCCCTCGACCATACTGGCCGGGGTGATTTTGCTGTGGAGCGAGGGGTCTTACCCTGTAGCAGGCGTCATATTCCTCGCCAGTATTATGGTTCCGACCTTAAAGATGATTGCCATTGCCTGGCTTTGCTGGGATGCAAAAGGACACGGTAAGCGAGACAGCGAGCGCATGCATCTGATTTATGAGGTCGTGGAATTTGTTGGCCGCTGGTCGATGATTGACGTGTTCGTGATTGCGGTTCTCTCAGCGCTGGTGCGCATGGGGGGGCTGATGAGTATTTATCCCGCGATGGGAGCGCTGATGTTTGCGCTGGTCGTCATTATGACCATGTTTGCGGCCATGACCTTCGACCCTCGTTTATCGTGGGATCGTGAGCCCGATTCAAGCCATGAGGAAGAGTAAGAGCATGGAAAATAAGAGTGGAGAGGCTAAAGTGCAGAAGGTCAGAAACTGGTCGCCGGTGTGGATTTTCCCCATCGTGACCGCGCTGATCGGTGCATGGATCCTGTTTTATCATTACAGCCATCAGGGACCGGAAGTCACGCTAATTACCACCAACGCAGAGGGGATTGAGGGGGGGAAAACCACCATCAAGAGCCGTAGCGTGGATGTGGGTGTCGTGGAAAGCGCGACCCTGACGGATGATTTGACGCATGTTGAAATCAAGGCCCGCCTGAATGCCGGCATGGAAAAACTGCTCCATGAAGATTCCGTTTTTTGGGTAGTAAAACCGCAGGTCGGTAGAGAGGGGATAAGCGGATTAGGGACGTTGCTGTCAGGGGCTTACATTGAACTCCAGCCCGGCAACAAAGGCGTCCAGCCAGCAAACTATCAGCTGCTGGATTCACCGCCGCTTGCGCCGCCGGATGCAAAAGGGATCCGCGTTATTCTGGACAGCAAAAAAGCGGGCCAGCTCACGCCGGGCGATCCGGTGCTGTTCCGTGGGTATCGCGTCGGTTCGGTTGAAACCAGCACCTTCGATCCGCAAAAACGGACCATCAGCTATCAGCTTTTTATCAATGCGCCTAATGACCGCCTGGTGACAAGCAACGTTCGTTTCTGGAAAGACAGCGGGATCGCGGTAGATCTCACCTCTGCGGGGATGCGCGTTGAGATGGGCTCCCTCACCACGCTGTTTGGTGGAGGCGTCAGTTTTGACGTGCCGGAAGGCATGGATCTGGGACAACCGGTGGCGGAGAAAACCGCCTTCAGACTGTTTGACGATCAAAAAAGCATTCAGGATGCACTCTATACCGATCACATCGACTACCTGATGTTCTTTAAGGACTCAGTACGCGGCTTGCAGCCAGGGGCGCCAGTTGAGTTCCGCGGTATCCGTCTGGGGACAGTGGGACAAGTGCCTTACTTTGTTCCGGGACTTAAGCAGATGCTTGATGATGATTATCGTATTCCGGTGCTGATCCGCATTGAGCCTGAGCGTTTGATAAACCAGATTGGTCAGGATCAGGATATTGGAGATCATATCAGCGATCTGATGAATCGCGGTCTGCGCGGCTCGCTGAAAACCGGCAACCTGGTCACAGGGGCGTTGTATGTCGATATGGACTTCTATCCAAAAGCGCCACCAATGACGGGGATCCGTGAATTTGGCGGCTACAAAATCATTCCTACGGTCAGCAGTGGCCTGGCGCAGATCCAACAGCGCCTGATGGAAACGCTGGATAAGATCAACAATCTGCCGCTAAATCCAATGCTTGAGGCTGCGACAGGGTCACTGCGTCAGAGCCAGGCGACGATGCAACGTCTGCAAACCACGCTGGATAATATCAACAAGATCACTGCCAACCAGTCCATGCAGCAGCTGCCGCAGGATATGCAGAAAACGCTGCGCGAACTGAATCGCAGTATGCAGGGCTTCCAGCCGGGTTCAGCGGCCTACAACAAGATGGTGGCGGATATGCAACGTCTTGATCAGGTTTTACGCGAGCTACAGCCCGTTCTGAAAACGCTCAATGAAAAGAGCAACGCGCTGGTATTTGAAGCGAAAGACAAAAAGGATCCTGAGCCTAAGAGGGCGAAACAATGAAAAAATGGCTAATCATCGCAGGCGCGCTGGTATTAACGGCCTGTAGCTCTGGAAGCGATAACAAAAGCTACTACCAGCTGCCGTTAAGCGCCCAGTCCGGTGCGCAGAGCAGCGCCTCGCAGGGCAGCCGTCTGCTGTGGGTTGAACAGGTTGCCGTACCAGATTATCTGGCGGGCAACGGGGTGGTCTACCAGACCAGCGATGTGCAGTACGTTATCGCCAACAATAACCTGTGGGCCAGCCCGCTGGATCAGCAGCTACGCAATACGCTGGTGGCGAATCTGAGCAGCCAGCTCCCTGGTTGGGTAGTCGCCTCGCAGCCTCTGGGAAGCGATCAGGACACCCTGAATGTTAACGTGACGGGATTCCATGGCCGCTATGATGGTGCCGTTGTTATCAGCGGGGAATGGCTGCTGAATCACCAGGGTCAGCTGATTAAGCGTCCTTTCCATCTGGAACTGAAGCAGCAGAAAGATGGCTATGACGACATGGTGAAAGTGCTTGCGCAGGGGTGGGCACAGGAGTCGGCTGCTATCGCAAGAGAGATTTCCCGGCTGCCATAAGTAAAATTCATCGACGAAAGCCGCACTCAGCTTCTGGCTGATTGCGGCTTTTTTTTCGTTTTGCGTTCAGGTTGTTACTTGTCCCGCGTCACATTTTTTGTACAAACGATCTTCCATGTAGCTCACAAATATGACACCCGTATGAATTTTGAACGTTGACGCTGACGTCGATTCGGGGTATTCGTTAACTGTGCTTGCACATATTGCAACCACTGTTTTCTTTCCACCAGACAAAAGAATGAGGGAAACGAGGCATGAAGAGACAGAAACGAGATCGCCTGGAAAGGGCTCATCAACGTGGTTATCAGGCTGGCATCGCCGGACGTTCTAAAGAAATGTGTCCCTATCAGGCCCTGAATCAAAGGTCCCAATGGCTAGGGGGCTGGCGAGAAGCCATCGGAGACAGGGCAGTACTTGCTTGATACCGTCTCTTTAAAAAGAAACCTCCGCAATGCGGAGGTTTCGCCTTTCTGGAGGGGGCTAAAAGCGCTTATCAGAAAGCAGAGGTATCCTGGAACAGACCCACTTTAAGGTCGTTCGCGGTATAGATCAGACGACCATCTACCAGCACTTCACCGTCCGCCAGGCCCATAATCAGGCGACGGTTAACGATGCGTTTGAAATGGATACGGTAGGTGACTTTCTTCGCGGTAGGCAGAACCTGACCGGTGAATTTCACTTCGCCGACGCCCAGCGCACGGCCTTTGCCTTCACCGCCAAGCCAGCCCAGATAGAAGCCAACCAGCTGCCACATGGCATCGAGGCCCAGACAGCCAGGCATTACCGGATCGCCAATAAAGTGACAACCGAAGAACCACAGGTCCGGGTTGATATCGAGTTCTGCTTCTACGTAACCCTTATCAAAGTTGCCGCCGGTTTCGGTCATTTTCACGACACGGTCCATCATCAGCATATTTGGGGCCGGTAACTGTGGGCCTTTCGCGCCAAACAGTTCACCGCGACCAGAGGCAAGAAGGTCTTCTTTAGTATAGGATTCGCGTTTATCTACCATGTTCTCAGTAAGCCTTATTTTAGTGAAGCACGCAGGATAGCTAACACGTGTACGCTGAACAAGTCCGATCAGTTCGCACTAAACCAACTTAACCAGCGTAACGGCCACGGATAACGATGACGAGCATCCTGCTGTGTCGCCTGAGCTATACGTTCCTGAATGGTCTGCATCAGGGTTGTCTGGCCTTCGCCGTCCCAGACTAGGTTCGTCAGTAAGGGTAGTGCATCCTCAACCCCTTCGATGGCCCAGACGGTGAATTGTTCCTGCTCAACCGCATCCAGAATCGCCTGGCTCAGGCTCAAATGGCGAGCGTTAGGCGCCGGAATAATCACGCCCTGTTTACCGTTTAAACCGCGCTGCTGGCAGATAGCGAAGAAGCCTTCGATTTTCTCATTCAGTCCACCCACCGGTTGGGCACGACCAAACTGGTCCACGGACCCGGTAATCGCTATATTCTGATTAATCGGCACGTCCGCAAGCGCGCTGATCACGGCACACAGCTCCGCCATTGAGGCGCTGTCGCCGTCGACTTCACTGTAGGACTGTTCAAAGGTCAACGAGGCAGAGAAGGGGATCTGCTGCTCCAGCTGAAGTTCAGACATCAGGAATGCCTGCATGATCATCATGCCTTTGGCATGAATGTTTCCGCCCAGTTCGGCCTTGCGTTCAATATCGGTAAATTCGCCGTCGCCAATGTGCACGACACAGCTGATGCGGGAAGGCTCGCCAAAGGCGCGCGGGTGTCCGGGGAACTCGATGACGGACAAGGCGTTGATTTGCCCGATACGTTCGCCTTCGGTCTCCACCAGAATCTGTTCCAGCAGAATTTCATCCTGCATACGGTCAGCAAGATAACCTTCACGCCATTCACGCTGGGCCAGCATCTGGCTAAGCTGCTCACCGGTAAACGGACCGTTGCCGCAGATAACGCCCACTTCACGCAGCTGTTTACCGATCCAGAGCGGGCAGAGCGGCAGGGTTTCCTGATCGCCAGTGTAGCGTACGGCTTCGCGAATTAAGCCAGGCCACGCATCCTCCGCAGGGGAAGGGAGCGAGAAACGTTCCGCCACGGCCATAACCCACTGACACCACTGCGCCATGTCATCCGCATCGGCGATCTGAATATTGTCTTCAAATTCGCTGTAAACCGCCTGCTCCGCGAGTTCTGGCTCCATTTCCTGGAAATCCGCCAGAGATTCACGGTCACCCGTCAGCACGACGGTCAGCGACAGCGGCATAGACGGAATGGAAACAGGCAGCGGACGCGAATCGTCGTAGCCTACCCAGTCGAAACGTTGCTGCGTCACCACCATTTTCAGGCGCATCCACAGCAGAGGCTGTGCGAGCAGGGTGCGAAGGGAGATGAGCAACACGCCGCCATTCGCTCGGTGTACCAGCCCCGGTTGCAGTGATACATCGCCATTGAACTGACGAAGGCAGCCGAACAGCTGTTCTGCTTCCACCCAGTTGGCGGTGATCACCTCGCCTTTTGCAGCGAACAGTCCGTCTGGCTGCGTGGCAGGTTCGTACGTCACGTCACGTCCGGCAATATGATACTGACCACCAAAAACGGCGTTCGTTTTTGGCTGCAACTGGCGCATGGCATCACCGAGAAGCGTCAGATACTCGGCTTCTTCCGGGGCTTTGAGCAGCATGAAAGGAGATGTAGCCCATGGGGACGACATCTGTTCCAGCGCGTAATGCAAACGCGGTTGTGTATCGCTAAGTATGTATTTGTGTTCTTTTGTGAGGTCTGGCTGTGCAAACAGCTCCTGATAGCTCTCGGTATCCGGAACCAGGTCACGCCATGCAAGTTTCGTAATGGTCAAAGTTGATGTTTTTTAGTCAGAAGTAAAAGCGTGGAGTATACCGTAAGCGGCGCACTCTGCCCAATCAGGATTCGGGTTTTCGTCATGCGGATCGCTTGCTGTGTTTCACAGGATATGATTTCTTTTCAGCAGATTGCCAAAAAACTGATATTCTGAACAGAGTTACACGGTAACACTGAGATCGCAATGAAATATCAACAACTGGAAAACCTCGAAAGCGGCTGGAAATGGAAGTACCTGGTCAAAAAGCACCGAGAAGGGGAGCTGATCACCTGCTACATCGAAGCCAGTGCGGCACAAGAAGCTGTGGATATGTTGCTGACCCTCGAAAACGAACCGGTACAGGTTAACGGCTGGATTGATAAACACATTAATCCGGCCTTGTTGAACCGGATGAAGCAAACTATCCGTGCGCGTCGTAAACGGCATTTCAATGCCGAGCATCAGCACACCCGTAAGAAATCCATCGACCTGGAGTTTATGGTCTGGCAGCGTCTGGCCGGGCTTGCGCAACGGCGCGGGAAAACCCTGTCGGAAACAGTGGTGCAGCTGATTGAAGATGCCGAGCACAAAGAGAAGTATGCCAGCCAGATGTCGACGCTGAAGAACGATCTACAGGCACTGTTAGGTAAAAAATAACGTTTTTGCCTTTCTTCAGATAATAAAAAACCCCGCATGGCGGGGTTTTTTTATAAGACGATAACTTATGCCGCAGGCTGAGTTACAACGTCTTTGATACCTTTAACTTCGATCTCTACGCGACGATCTGGTGCCAGGCAGTCGATCAGTGCAGCGCGTGGTTTCACGTTGTCACAGGTAGAGCCGGTCACTGGGTTAGATTCGCCCATACCACGTGGGGAGATCTTGTTAGCTGGGATACCTTTAGATACCAGGTAATCAACTACAGACTGAGCACGTTTCTCAGACAGACCCTGGTTGTAAGCGTCAGAACCGATACGGTCGGTGAAGCCCAGAACCACTACAGAACCGTCTTTTGGATCCAGGTTGCTCAGCTGGGTGTACAGCTGATCCAGTGCCTGCTGACCTTCTGGTTTCAGAGTCGCTTTGTTGAAGTTGAACAGAACGTCAGACTTCAGAGTGAAGTGCTTGGTCTGTACTTCTGGAGCTGGAGCCGGTGCTGGAGCTACGACTGGCGCATCTTCCTGCTGACCGAAACGGTAAGAAACACCAACGCTCAGCATGCCGTTGTCTGGACGAACGCCAACGGTAGCACCATCACCGATGTTGTTAACCCACTGGTATTCCAGACGGGTAGCGATGTCACGGGTCATTGCCCACTCAACGCCGCCAGCGAATACTGGAGAAACACCAGTGTCGTGGTCGTCACCAGCGATGCTGTTGCTGGAGTCTGCACGCCATACCATGCCGCCCAGACGGGTGTACACGTCCAGATCGTCAGTTACTGGGTAACCCAGTTTAGCGGTCAGCTGTACGCCTTGAGCTTTGAAAGCGCCATTTACGTTGTCGCCTTTGTAAGGCATACGACCTAACCAGTCGTAACCCATTTCAAAGCCAACATACGGGTTAACCTGATAGCCACCGAACGCACCTGCACCCAGCTGGCTCTCGTGAGTAGGGCCATCGTTGTTCAGGCTGCTGTTGTACCAACCGGTGTCATGGAACTGAGACCAACCCAGTTTACCACCTGCATACCAGGTATTATCTTTCGGAGCGGCCTGCGCTACGGTAGCGAAGCCAGCCAGTGCCACTGCAATCGCGATAGCTGTCTTTTTCATTTTTTGCGCCTCGTTATCATCCAAAATTTGCCATGAATATCTCCAACGGAGGAATCACGGTTAAATCCTTCACCGGGGGGCGTGGTCAAATATAAACCTACCGATATCTTCGGCTTAGGCCGAGCACCCCTGGCGATGTAAAGTCTACAACGTAGCTGAAAACTTACAAGTGTGAAGTCCGTCAGGCATATGAAAAAAAAAGTTCCGTATACCTAATATTTAACAATTTTTGAATGAATTTTGTGCAGTAAAATTAACGAGAACCGCGTCAGACAAGCCTTGCCGCAGTTTTGGCGCGTTGAACTTTTTTTGCATACTGCGGTCGAAAAAAATTCCAGGAAAACTCTTAAAATGACTCAATGGTATACATTTGAGTGAATTTTTAGCCCGGGATGTTGTCCTCTGCGATAGGAATCTCCACGAACCGGCCGCATGATGAAACCCATTGCATTACCTTCTTCAGCAGCTTCAGTCAGACGTAAATGTTCCTCTTGGGACAGATCCTCAGGCAGCCACCCAATCACGACGCTATAGTTCCCGGTACGTAATGCCCGGACCATCGACTCGACCGTATCGCAAGGGGAGAGTTGATTAATCTGCATCACCTTCGCCAACGGCAGGCCAGCCGACTGAACCCATTCGCGACTTAATTTTTGCTGTGGCGTCAGCCAGAGCTGCCAGCGAGACTGTTGCCCGAGCTGCTGCAAAAGCGGCAGGAGTAAGAGTTGTGTTAACAGCGGCTGGTCTTCACGGTAAACCACTTCACTGATAAGCCCTGTCGATACACGCCCGATAGAATTCTGCGCAGCATTGCCCGCGGCAGAAGAAAAAGGTGTTAAGTGATTTGCATAGCCTGAAGTGTACATATTCATTCCAGCCCTGTAGTTACTGTATGGATATACAGTAACCCCTGTATGCATAAAGATCAATCTAATTTTCGGAAAGCGACTCGCAAATTTCATCCATTCCTGCTGAACCTGAAAAAATCATCTTGCCCAACGGCAATAAGTTGCCTATTTTCCTGCTAACGGATCCGTTAGTGAGAAATATCGTGTTTACTGTATGATTTTTAATGGAATTATCATGAAAAAGATATCCTATGAGCGGATTTATCAATCGCAGGAATACCTCTCTCCGCTGGGTGAAATTCATCATCGCGCCCTGTTTGGCGGTTATACCCTTGCCGTAGATGAAGCTGTGTTCGCGATGGTGTCTGATGGCGAGTTGTACCTTCGCGCGTGTGAGCAAAGTGCAAAATACTGTGTAAAAAATGCCTCCTCTTTTCTGACCCTGATGAAACGAGGACGCCCTGTGCTGCTGAATTACTACCGTGTGGATGAAGGTCTATGGCAAAACAGGGAAAAACTGCTTCAGCTCTCCTCATTTGCGCTCGATGCCGCCAGGAAAGAGCGCTACCAGCGCCATCAGCGTAACCGGCTTAAAGATCTGCCGAACCTGACCTTTCAAATTGAGGTCCTGCTTATGGAGGCGGGCATCACCAATGAAGAAATGCTACGACAGTTGGGGGCGAAGACGAGCTGGCTGAAAATGCGCTCTAAGAATAAAGCGCTGAGTATCCGGGTATTGTTCGCGCTTGAAGGCGCCATCGAAGGGTTACATGAAGCGGCACTCCCGGCGGATATTCGCCGGGAGCTTACGGAGTGGTTTAATGCGCTGCCTGAGTCACAGGGCCATCATTCCGCCAGGTAGCGATCTGCTGTCGCAGTCGACAAATTTCCGGCAGCAAAGCGATAAGCAGGCCAATTTGCTGTAGGACCAGCGGAGCTTTGTTGTCGGTGCCTGGATCAAGGTGTGCGATACGCTGCGCCAGTTCATCCAGTGCCTGGTGCACCCGTGGCTCATCCGCAGGTTGATGATGAAGCGCATCATCAACGTAGCAAACGGCATCGTCCAGCAGCGCCAGAACCCCCGGATTCGTCAGCTTCTCTCGGTGGGCGCCAAGGGTAGAGATATAGCTCGTGAACGTGTGGTTCAGGCACAGCAGGCGGAAGGCCGTTTCCCGGATTTCTGCCGTGGCGCGCGGCTCTGTTGACATATTTGAGACAACTGAAGCCAGCTCTGCGTCCGTGTTATGCGCGTCGCGACGGGCAATCCGATAGGCCAGACGATTATCGCGACCCTGATGATACTGCTCAAGAATGGCATCAAGATAGCGGCAGTTGGCGTTCATGGCTCTGTCTGACACGCGTGGTAAATTTCGAAAACGCCAGTCCGGCCAGATAAAGCTCACCGCCGCCCAGGCAATGGCGCAGCCGATAAGCGTGTCGATCACGCGGGGGAGGGCCACCTCAAAGCCTTCACCCAGCAGATTGAAGCAGAGCAGTACCAGCAGCGTGATGAACATCGTGGCGTGGGCATACTGCACATTGCGGAAGGCGAAGAACAGTACACCGGTAATCACAATCAGGATCAGTTGCCCTTCTACGGACGGCACAAAGTAGAGCACCGGCAGCCCGATGGCGACCCCGACTAATGTCCCGACAATACGCAGCGCGAGCCGATGGCGGGTAGCGTTATAGTTCGGCTGGCAGACGAACAGGCTGGTCAGCAGGATCCAGTAGCCGTGGTGCAGTCCCGTTATCTGGATAAAGGCATAGCCCACGCAAAGTACCAGCGACATCCTCACCGCATGGCGAAAGAGGGCGGATTCCGGGGTAAAATGACGGCTCAGGCGCAGCCACATATCGCTGAAGCCGTTCAGACTGTCATCGGCAAGCTGGTTCTCAGCGTCATTGCCGGGCATCGCCATCGCCTGTTCAGACTCAATGGTGGCGAGCTGAGCATCAATGGCTCTCAGATTGTTGAGCAGGAATCCCAGGGCTTTGAACTGTTCCGGCGATGTCCCACTGGCCTGAACGCGATCGAGCGCCGCATCCAGATGACTGAATGCGCGTTCAAAGCGAGCATCGTGCTGATAGGGCGTGCGCAGCAGTATTGAGCGCGCAAGTTGCTGGCAGGCCTGAGACTGCATCGACAGCAGACGCTGGAAACGGAACATCACGTCGCTATAGCGGAATTTCTCGCGCAGGTCAGCGTACTGTACATGCGATGAGCTGGCGCGCTCGTGGATATCCTGGGCGACAAAATAGTAGTGTAGTGTGCGCCGGGTACCGCGCTGACCGCGATCGCCGCGCAGACGGGTGAGCAGAGAGGCTTTGGTCTGATTCAGCGTGGCGACCAGCTGGCCATTTGCCAGCGCCAGATCGTACAGGGGCGCCTGGCTATCCTCTTCGATATCCGGATCGAACAGCCGGGATTTCAGCTCCAGATAGTGGGCCAGCTGTTCGTAACTGCGGGCAATGTTGTCCTGTAATGCACGGACCGGAAAAATAAGATGCCCGGTTAAGGTCAACAGGTTATACCAGATAGCGCCCAACAGCAGCAGGACTGGTTGTTGATACCACTGATCGTAAAGTGAGACACCCAGCATGGTGTAAATGGCAATCAGCAGGGCGCCGAACGCGATAGTGGCGTAGCGTTGCCCGAGACCACCGAGCAAAATGAAGCCGCTGGTGGAGACCGTCAACCCTAAGGCAAACAGCCAGGGCCAGGGGAATAGCAGCTCGACGGACGCGGAGGCAATAAAGAAGCAGACCAGCGTGATGACCAGATTACGCAAGCGACCGGCCAGGCGGTCGTCGAGATCCGCCAGCGCGCCGGCCACCACCCCAAGCGTGAGGGGGATAGTGAGCTTCACATCATTCAGCCACCACGGTAGAGCGACGGTGCCGCAGAGGGCAATAAAGATCCTGACGTTATATAGCCAGTTACTGTTCCACGTATAGCGACGAAGCAGGGGGCTTAGCATGAGAGCGGCCAGTCCTTTTTACTGAAAACGACGACGGGCATTAGCTTCACGCGCAGCTTGTGCCACTTCGACCGGGACAACACGGCGTCCTACCGGCCACAGGGCGATGGTGGCAATTTTGAAATTCGCGATGCCAACCGGAATGCCAATAATCGTAATGCACTGGGCGATACCGGCGAAAATATGCATCAGACACAGCCACCAGCCAAAGAAGATTAGCCACAGAATATTCAACAGCGTGCCGCCGGTATTCATCAGGGCATTTTTTCTTTCCGGCTCCAGCTCATCCACGTGTACGGCCTCATTTCCATAAGGAACGAGGGAAAGTTTGGTGATTTCCCAGCAGGAGCGCGTCAGCGGAAGGGTGAAGATGAGCACGATGCTCACCAGGGTGGCAAAAAGCCAGGAAAGGGTGGTGGCAAAACCGCCAAGGACAAAATTCAACACATTCAGAACGGTACGCATAAACCCTCATTTCCTTCGATATGATTAACGCCCGGTGATTGTAACGTTTTTTGGGCTGGAGCACCTTAAAACTGGCAGTTAAACTGTCTGACAAATTATTACCTCGTGGATCCGGCAGGATATGGAACTGAAAGCAACTTCAATGGGCAAACGCCTGGCGCAGCACCCTTACGACAAGGTTGTCCTCCTCAATGCGGGAGTGAAAGTCTCCGGTGAGCGCCACGAATACCTTATTCCGTTTAATCAGCTATTGGCCATACACTGCAAGCGAGGTCTGGTATGGGGGGAGCTCGAGTTCGTTCTGCCGGCAGAGAAAGTGGTGCGACTCCACGGGACCGAGTGGGCGGAAACCCAACGCTTCCACCATCATCTGAACACGCGCTGGCAAGAGTGGAGCCAGGAGATGAGCGTGATTGCCGCACAGGTGCTGCATCAGGTGCTGGACGATATCGCGCTAAGCAAAACGCAACAGAGGTGGCTGACGCGCCAGCACACTGAAGGGCTTCAGCAAAAAATCGCTCAGGCGCTGACGGCGTTACCTTTACCCGTGGCGCGGCTTGAGGAATTTGATCACTGCCGCGAGGCGTGGCGGAAGTGTCAGGCATGGCTGAGTGATATCGAGAAAAGCCGTCTGGCGCATAACCAGGCCTGGACTGAGGCGATGCTTACGCAATATGCCGATTTCTTCAGTACGGTGGAGTCATCGCCCCTCAATCCTGCCCAGGCGCGCGCCGTGGTGAATGGCGAGCAGTCTTTATTAGTACTTGCAGGCGCCGGGAGCGGCAAAACGTCGGTGCTGGTGGCCCGCGCGGGCTGGCTTCTGACAACGGGCGAGGCGGTTGCCGACCAGATTTTGCTGCTGGCCTTTGGTCGCAAGGCGGCACAGGAAATGGATGAGCGCATTCAGGCGCGTTTGCATACCCAGGATATCTCGGCGCGCACGTTCCACTCCCTCGCTTTACACATCATTCAACAGGGCAGCAAAAAAGTCCCTGTTGTCAGCAAGCTGGAGAACGACGCTCAGGCTCGCCAGGCGCTGTTTATCAAGGCATGGCGTCAGCAGTGCAGTGAAAAAAAGGCGCAGGCGAAAGGCTGGCGTCAGTGGCTTGAAGAGGAGCTCAACTGGGAGGTGCCGGAGGGCAGCTTCTGGCAGGATGAAAAGCTGGCGCGCCGGCTGGGCTCTCGTCTTGACCGGTGGGTAAGCCTGATGCGCATGCACGGCGGCTCTCAGGCGGAGATGATAGAAAGCGCACCGGAGTCTATCCGCGCCGTGTTTTCTAAGCGGGTTAAACTGATGGCGCCGTTGCTGAAAGCGTGGAAAACCGCGCTAAAAGACGAAAACGCGGTCGATTTTTCCGGGCTGATCCATCAGGCCATTATCATTCTGGAGAAAGGGCGCTTCGTCAGCCCGTGGAAACACATTCTGGTGGATGAGTTTCAGGATATCTCGCCGCAGCGCGCTGCGCTGCTTTCGGCGCTGCGGGCGCAGAATAAACACACGTCGCTGTTTGCCGTGGGCGATGACTGGCAGGCTATCTACCGTTTCAGCGGGGCGCAACTTTCCCTCACGACGGCCTTCCACCACTATTTTGGGGAAGGCGATCGCAGCGATCTGGACACCACCTACCGCTTCAACTCGCGGATTGGTGAAATTGCCAACCGTTTTATTCAGCAGAACCCGCATCAGCTGTCGAAGCCGCTTAACAGCCTGATGTCGGGGGATAAAAAGGCCGTCACGCTGCTGGCGGACGATCAGCTGGAACCGCTGCTGGATAAACTGAGCGGCTATGCGAAACCGGATGAACGAATTCTGGTGCTGGCGCGTTATCACCACCTCAAGCCGACGGCGCTGGAAAAAGCGGCGACGCGCTGGCCAAAACTACAGCTCGATTTTATGACCATTCACGCCAGTAAAGGGCAGCAGGCCGACTACGTGATTGTGGTGGGGCTAAAAGAGGGCAGCGACGGTTTCCCGGCCCCGGCGCGGGAATCCGTGATGGAAGAGGCGTTATTACCTGTTCCGGAAGATTTCCCGGATGCCGAGGAGCGGCGTTTACTGTACGTGGCGATAACCCGCGCGCGCCATCGCGTGTGGCTGTTGTTCAACAAGGAGGAGCCGTCGGTGTTTGTCGATATTTTAAAGCGTATTGACGTACCGGTGGCGAGAAAGCCGTAACGACGCGGGCAAATTCTGTAGGCCCGGTAAGCGCAGCGCCACCGGGCAAAAAAACTACTTCAGTCTCTGCGCAAGATAACGCGGATAATCCGGGATCAAAATCTCAACCGGATCGTTAAACTGCGGCGATCCAATGATGAAATCTGCCGTTGAAAGATTGGTGGCAACCGGAATGTTCCACACCGTCGCCAGACGCAGCAGCGCTTTAACGTCCGGATCATGCGGAACCGCATTCAGCGGATCCCAGAAGAAAATCAGAACGTCAATTTTGCCTTCCGAAATCTGAGCGCCTACCTGCTGGTCCCCCCCCATCGGGCCGCTCAGCATGGCATTCACTTCCAGCCCGGTTTCGCGGTGGATGAGGTTGCCGGTTGTCCCTGTGGCAGAAAGGGCATGATGCTGTAGCAGAGGCTGATGGCGACGAACCCAGTTAAGCAGCATTTGTTTACAGTGATCGTGCGCAACCAAAGCAATGTGCTTGCGCGCCGGAAGTGTGCGTGTTGTCAGTTCCATAATCATATCCGTGAGGTTACCTCGCTACACGATGACGGGAACTGACTGATGCTGCAAGAGAAAGGACAAAAAAATGTGGCTCATGACGAAGGTTGTCGTTTTGCCCATTGCAGAAAACGCGCGCGCGTGTCCGGATCGGCATTCTGGAACCAGAACCTGAGGCGTTGCTCAGTAAGCGTCTGCGACTGAGGGGGGAGTACATCCAGCTCCGATACGCCCGAAAGCAGGGTACTGTCATCCGCCATCATGGTGGCAAACTGGGGCAGGGAGGCGCGCCTGCTGGCCCTGTTATAGATCTCCGTGTCTGCTTCGTAATCTATACCTTTTGGCCTTTTTGTCAGCGCCAGGAAATCCAGCTTTACCGGGATGGGCATGGAATCCCCGTCCACCAGTTCAATGCGCGGGGAAGCATCAAACGCCAGTGACTCTTTTTCTGTTTCGAGACGCGGAAGACTGAAATTGACCTGGCTGATACGCTGAGTATTAAAGCTCACCACCAGCGGAGGCGAAATGTACACCTGCTGTTCGTTGTCGGCGAGGCGAATCGTTTTTTCTACCCGAAAAACCACCTGATGCGGACCGTTATCCAGTTCGATGCTGTCTGCGCCCCGCAGCAGGGAGCTGGAGACTTTTTTCCCGTCCAGCACCAGCAGGTCTATGTCGGTTGAGAGTCTGAGGGTGGTTGCGAAAACACAAACCGGCATGATTAACGCAACCACAGCCGAGGCAATGCCGGTTTTCATAGCAGACTCCTGTAGACAAACTACCCGGTAAGAATGTATCAAAAGTTTTCGGTAATCACGTTTACTAACATATAGACATATTCTGCCGTTTTGCCCTCATACTTCTGAATGGGATGCGTGGTTGAGCTAACCGCTTTGACGTACACTTTAAAAAAAGCCAGGAGGAAGAGCATGAAAGAGAACGACATTGTCGAGATTCTGACGTCCACGCGCACTATCGCGCTGGTCGGCGCGAGCGATAAACCGGATCGTCCAAGCTATCGGGTCATGAAATACCTTCTGGATCAGGGGTACCACGTGATCCCGGTTTCTCCGAAAGTGGCGGGGAAAACGCTGCTGGGTCAGCAGGGCTATGCGACGCTTGGGGATGTGCCGGAAAAGGTCGATATGGTGGACGTTTTCCGTAATTCAGAGGCGGCCTGGGGCGTGGCGCAGGAGGCGATCGCCATCGGCGCGAAAACGCTATGGATGCAGCTGGGCGTGATTAATGAGCAGGCGGCTGTGCTGGCGCGCGATGCCGGGTTAAAGGTGGTGATGGATCGCTGTCCGGCAATCGATATCCCCCGTCTGGGGCTGGCAAAATAAAAAAAAAGCCCGCTTGACGGGCTTTTTTACACCTTTAGTTTCGCAGTCTTGGTGCCTGTAACTGTTTGCGGATGGTCTGAGCAAGCTCGTCCATCGTGGGTTGTTCCGGATGCTCATCCTGTAGTTCACCACTCAGCTGCGCCTCGGCAAGATAGGTGTGGACAGGCTGACCATCGTCGCCCTCCATGACTACATGATACCAGGGCGCGGCGCGAAGCTCTGCGTCAACCGCCAGCTCGTCTGCTGACGGTTCATCAAGGGAATACTCCGGGTCGATATCCACGACCACACCCAAATATCCAAGCAAGGTGTGGCGGACCTGCTGGCCGATACCGAATTTGCTGGCAATCATAGTCACCTCCCGGGAAACATTACATACACACTATGTGCGGGCAATATTTCTCTTTTCAAGTTACATGACGCGACAGGCAAACCCTTTCAGATACAGCCCTTCCGGGTAGGTAGCGATCACCGGGTGATCGGCGGCCTGACGGAACTGCTCTATAAATTGTACATCACGACCCGCATCTATTGCGGCATCGGCGATGATTTTTTGGAATAAATCTGTCGTCATCAGGCCAGAGCAGGAGAATGTAAGCAGCACGCCGCCCGGGTTCAGCAGCTGGATCGCCAGCATGTTAATGTCTTTATAGCCACGGCAGGCGCCCATCAGCTGGCTTTTGTTTTCCACAAACTTCGGCGGGTCCATTACGATGACGTCAAATTTCTCGCCCTGGTCGCGGTATTTACGCAGGAGTTTGAACACGTCGTCGCGCACAAACTCCGCTTTGCTCAGATCCAGCTTGTTCAGCTCGACGTTCTGCTTTGCCACGTCCAGCGCTTCCTGGGAGGTGTCGACGCTCACTACCTGAGAACAGCCGCCCATCAGGGCAGAGACCGCAAAGCCGCCGGTATAGGAGAAGCAGTTCAGCACGCGCTTATCGGCAACGTACTGGCGCGTTGCCAGACGGCTGTCACGCTGGTCGAGGTAATAACCGGTCTTATGGCCGCCCTGGATATCCACCAGCAGCTTCATGCCATGTTCTTCGATAGGCAGCAGGGCAGGCGGCAGTTCGCCGGTGACCGGGCCTTGCGTCAGCTCCATGCCTTCCTTTTTGCGCACCGCCACGTCGCTGCGGTCGTAAATGGCGCATGACGGGAACAGGGTTTGCAGGGCGCTAATCAGCGCGGCACGCTGGTATTCCGCCCCGGCGCTCAACAGCTGCAACACCAGGAAATTGCCGAAGCGGTCGATGGTCACGCCCGGCAGTCCGTCGGACTCTCCGGCAATCAGACGATAGCTGTCCAGCCCGTCACGCTTTGCCAGCCACTCGCGCCACTGCTGCGCCTGTTGCAGACGACGGACGAAGAAATCGATATCGATGGTTTCATCTTTATCGAACGTCCAGACGCGGGCGCGGATCTGGGAGGATGGCGAGTAGGCGCCTCGCGCTAACCATTTCCCCTGATGGTCAACGATATCAATGGTTTCACCGAGGCTGGCTTTGCCTTCCATACGGGCAACCGCGCCGGAAAAGACCCAGGGATGACGGCGCAGTAAGGATTTCTCGCGCCCTTTGGCTAACACTAAACGTACACTCATAATTTGCTGTTCTGTCGATTTCAGGGAAATGGCGCGTAGATT
This sequence comes from Enterobacter cloacae, assembly GCF_011078175.1. Classification (GTDB taxonomy): domain Bacteria; phylum Pseudomonadota; class Gammaproteobacteria; order Enterobacterales; family Enterobacteriaceae; genus Enterobacter; species Enterobacter cloacae_Q. The sequence continues at coordinate 402,501 of NZ_JAALCJ010000004.1, read as the reverse complement.
ACCACATTCAGCAAGGCGCAATCATCTGCGGATGCCGTTGAGCGTTTCGGCACAAAATCAAATCGCTTAAGCACATTACGGCACCGCGGCGGGATATACAGTGGGATTCCGGTTCATCAAAGGAAACCCCCATGAAAAAGCACAGCGTCATCACAATAGCCGCTCTGGCGGCAATGAGTTTTCAGGTTTTAGCCGCAACGCCTTTCAGCATGACCAGCCGGGATATTTCCGGCGACCGGCGGTTGGCGCCACAGCAGGTGTTTGAGGGATTCGGCTGCCGCGGTGGTAACCAGTCCCCACAGCTGGCGTGGAAAAATCCGCCTGCCGGTACGAAAAGTTTTGCTATCACGGTATATGACCCGGATGCGCCTACCGGCAGCGGCTGGTGGCACTGGACCGTAGCTAACATTCCCGCAAAGACAATGACGCTGCTCACTGATGCCGGTAACCCTAATGGCGAAAAATTACCTGCTGGCGCTGTGCAGGGGCGTAATGATTTCGGTTATTCTGGATTCGGCGGCGCATGTCCGCCCGCAGGCGATAAGCCTCACCGTTATCAGATGACCGTCTGGGCACTGGACGTAGATAAACTGCCCGTCGACAAGAATGCCAGCGGCGCACTGGTCGGCTTTATGCTCAATAGTCACGCTCTGGCAAAGGCTCAGTTAACAGCAACCTACAGCAGATAAGGATGGCGGGGTGCAGGAGTTCCATTTTCGACATAAACATCTCACGGCGGGTGAAGTGAGTGCCAGTAAAATGCATCGCCTGCACCAGGTTAAACTCTTTTTTCCGGCGATTTGCCATATCACTCACGGCAGTAAGGTGATTGTGCAGGACGACAGCCGCCTGGTGGCAACCCGGGGTGAGCTCATTATTATCCCTGCCAATACGGCGATGGAGATCATTAACCAGCCTGTAAACGGTCTGTTCCACTCGGACTTGCTGATGTTATCCCCGGAAATTATTGCTGAGTTTAAAGCGCATTATCTGAAATCCTGGCCGCGCACGACGCTGCATTCGCTCTGCGCTCCGCTGAGCGAGGGGCTGGTGTTTATGTGGGGTAACCTGCTGCACGCCGTGCGTCAGGATTTACCGGAGGCGCTGCAAAAACATCAGGCCTTCGGTCTTTTGCTGGCGTTGCTGCATGACGGCGTGGCAGGTCCGCTGCTTATTGAGCGAAACAATAACCTGACCGAGCAGGTCAGACAGTTCATTATGCTGTCGCCCGCCAGAGCCTGGACCGCGCAGGATGTCGCCAGCCGTCTGGCCTTAAGCGTACCGACGCTGCGCAGGCGGTTACGCGAGGAGTCACAGAGTTTTCGCCAGATTGTGGAGGAGGTGAGGATGGGCGTGGCGCTGTCACAGCTACAGTCAACCCGATTACCGATCGGCGAAATCGCATTACAATGTGGGTATCTGTCCAGCTCTCGTTTCACCGCCCGTTTTCGGCAACACTACGGCTGTTTACCGAAAACGCTACGTTAAGGAGAAGAAGAATGTCTAAAGTCTGCACTATTGCCTGGGTTCACGGCGTTGTTCAGGGCGTGGGTTTCCGCTACAGCACCCAGCGTGAGGCTCTTCAGCTTGGGCTAACGGGATACGCGCGAAATATGGATGATGGAAGCGTCGAAGTGGTTGCCTGCGGCGAAGCGGAGCAGGTCGACAAGCTGGTGGCGTGGCTGAAAGCAGGTGGGCCGCGCAGCGCGCGGGTTGATAAGGTCTTAACGGAACCGCATCAACCCGGCCGGGAATACGCTGACTTCAGTATTCGCTATTAAATGCATTTAACCGGCTTTGGCAGGCCGGCAATTTTTGTCGCCTGTTTAGCCGGGCCTTTAGGAAACAGGCGATACAGATAACGGCTGTTGCCTTTCTCTTCGCCAAATTTATTCGCCATGGCTTTGACCAGCATGCGGATAGCCGGCGACGTGTTGAATTCAAGGTAAAATTCTCGCACAAAGCGCACCACTTCCCAGTGTTCCGGGGAGAGGGTAATTCCTTCGTTTTCCGCAATTTTCTCCGCCAGCGCTTCGCTCCACTGGCTGCTCTCTTTCAGATAACCATCGTTATCGGTTTCGATCTCTTTGCCTTCAAAACTCAACATATTCATTCACGCGTTAGTCAAAAACCGCATCAGTTTACCAAAAAAACAAAGCCCCGCATAAGCGGGGCCATGTTCACAGCACGGTGGGTTAATCGCGGCTGGCGAAGCCCAGGATGCTCAGCAGACTGACAAAAATGTTGTACAGCGACACATACAGGCTCACGGTCGCGCGGATGTAGTTGGTCTCACCGCCGTGAATGATGTTGCTGGTTTCATACAGGATTGCGCCGGATGAAATCAGGATGAACACCGCGCTAATTACCAGATGTAGCGCAGGCAATTGCAGGAAAATGTTCGCCAGCATACCGACCAGCACAATCACGATACCCGCCATCAGCATACCGCCAAGGAAGGACATGTCCTTACGGGTAGTCAGCACGTAGGCCGAGCAGCAGAAGAACACCAGTGCGGTACCGCCCAGCGCCATACCAATCACGTCGCCCATTCCGGCAGACAGATAGGCGTTCAGAATTGGCCCCAGGATGTAGCCCAGGAAGCCCGTAAAGGCGAACGCGGAGAGTATACCTACTGGTTTATCTGCGGTTTTGTAGGTCAGGAACATCAGACCATACATACCCACCAGCGTCAGGATCAGGCCCGGAGAAGGCAGCATCAGCACGGTGCTGGCCGTCGCAGTGATTGCCGAAAACGCCAGCGTCAGGCTGAGCATGAAATAGGTGTTGCGCAGCACTTTATGGGTGCTGAGTAGCGATGTGCGGTCGCGTGAAGAAGTAATTATACGATCCATGAGTCACTCTCTTATGACAGATGTAATTAGCGCAAAGAATAGGAAACGGCGCGGCAGACGCAAAGTGGTTTTACCCATCTTTACTCAGCCGCCTGGGGATTATGCTGGTTTTTTATTCTGATAAAGCATTTTTCTTTAGAATGAAATGCGGTTTGCAATGCGTATTCAGATCAACCTCTTATAGGTTACTGAAAAATATTGCGTTATTTCCCTAAGGCCGCTAAGAGTTATTTCCGGATCGTCATAAAAACAGACAATAAGGCGAAGGAAATGAAACCACAAACACGCATACACTTTACGCTCTCTTTGTTAACCGCAGGGATCCTGTGCGCCAGCACGGCAACCTGGGCGGCTAACGTGCCGGCAGGAACCCAGCTGGCAGATAAGCAGGAACTGGTCAGGAACAACGGAAGTGAACCCGCCTCGCTCGACCCGCATAAAGTCGAAAGCGATATCGAATTCAATATTATCAGCGATTTATTCGACGGGCTGGTCAGCGTCTCTCCGGCAGGTGAAATCCAGCCGCGCCTGGCGGAGAAATGGGAAAATAAAGACAACACCGTCTGGACTTTCCATCTGCGCCCGGGCATTACCTGGAGCGACGGAACGCCCATCACCGCGGAAGATATTGTCTGGAGCTGGCAGCGACTGGTCGCCCCGAAAACCGCCTCTCCGTATGCCAGCTACCCCGGCAGTATGCGTATCGTCAACGGCACTGATATCGCAGAAGGCAAAAAAGCCCCCGAGTCGCTGGGCGTGAAAGCCATCAATGACACCACGCTGGAAGTGACGCTCACGCAGCCAAATGCCGCTTTTCTGGCGATGCTGGCTCACCCGTCTCTGGTGCCAATTGATAAAGTCCTGGTAGGCCGTTTCGGTGATAAGTGGACCAAACCGGAGCACTTCGTCAGCAGCGGGGCCTATAAACTGTCACAGTGGGTGGTTAACGAACGCATTGTGGCGGTGCGGAACCCGAAATACTGGGATAACGAACATACCGTCATTAACAAGGTGACCTATCTGCCCATTTCCTCTGAAGCCGCAGACGTAAACCGCTATAAAGCGGGCGAAATCGACATTGTCTACACGGTGCCGATCAACCAGTTTGCACAGTTAAAGAAAACGCTGGGGAGCGAGCTGGACGTTTCACCGCAGCTTGCCACCTATTATTATCAGTTCAACACCACCCGGCCACCGTTCAACGACGCCCGCGTGCGCAAGGCGCTGAACCTGGCGCTGGATAAAGAGATTATCGCCGGGAAAGTATTAGGGCAGGGGCAGCGCCCGGCATGGCTCATCAGCCAGCCGGATATTGGCGGCGTTAAGCTTCAGAACCCGGATTATGCCAGCTGGCCGATGGATAAACGCATTGCCGAGGCGAAAAAGCTCTTGGCCGAAGCCGGATTTAACGACAGTCATCCGCTCAGCTTTAATCTCCTCTATAACACCTCGGAATCGCACCAGCGTATTGCCATTGCCGCCAGCTCAATGTGGAAGAAGAACCTCGGGGTGGAGGCGAAGCTGCAAAATCAGGAGTGGAAAACCATGCTTGATACCATGCACACCCATAACTTTGACGCGGTACGCTACGCCTGGATTGCCGATTACGACGATGCGGCAACCTTCCTGAACACCTTCCGTACCGGGGATAGCCAGAACACCACTCAGTACAGCAATCCGGACTACGATCGGGCGCTGGTGAACGCGGCGAAATCGAAAACGGCGGAGGAGCGCGGTAGGTTCTACCAGCAGGCAGAAGATCTGTTGGGACGCGATGTACCGGCGATCCCGGTCTATCATTACGTGCGCACGCACCTGGTGAAACCGTGGGTAGGGGGCTTCACGCCAGACAAGCTCGGGTACTACTACACCAAAGATATGTACATCAAAAAGCACTAACGATCCGCGGTGGATATTGTGCTGTCAAAATGGCCAATCTGTCGTCTATTCAACCGATTAAACGCATTTTGGCTATTTTTAAAGCGAACGAATGCGCGCACTCTTTACAGCGCGCGGTGAGGTGTTTATAGTTCGCCTCACTTAGGAAGCGTGGCCGAGCGGTTGAAGGCACCGGTCTTGAAAACCGGCGACCCGAAAGGGTTCTAGAGTTCGAATCTCTACGCTTCCGCCAAATTCGAAACCCCTGCGATAGCAATATCGCAGGGGTTTTTGCTTTTGCGTCAGTCTTCCGTCATGCCACCATGTTGTAGCTTATCGTGATCCCGGCGTCGGCCTTGCAGACCTGCGCTTTCACGCACCAGGTATCTTCGATGTGTGCCGGCGTCAGCACCGCTTCGGGCGCGCCCGTGGCTGCGATCTGCCCGGCCTTCAGGAGGATCAGTCGCTGGCAATAATTGGCCGCAAGATTGAGATCGTGCAGTGCAACTACCACCGTAAGCGGCAGCTGTGAAACGAGCCGCATCAGCTCCAGCTGGTGCTGAATGTCAAGGTGGTTCGTTGGTTCATCGAGCAACAGCACCCGCGGCTGCTGGGCCAGCGCGCGGGCTATCTGGCTTCGCTGACGCTCTCCGCCAGACAAATACTGCCATTGGCGCTGGCGTAAGCTGCATAACTGCATCAGGGTCATCGCCTGTTCAACCGCAGCCTCATCGTCGCGAGTGGTCCGCTGGAATATTTTCCGGTAGGGCGTCCGCCCCAGTCTAACGATTTCCTCAACGGTCAGTTCTCCGTCGACTTCAGCATGTTGCGGAACAAACGCCATGTTCTGTGCGCGTGTTTTCAGCGGCATCATGCCAAGCGTTGTGCCATTAAGCGCCACGCGTTCGCTGAGTCGTGGAAACAGTCCGGCGAGACAGCGCAGCAGCGTCGACTTGCCCGAGCCGTTTGGCCCTAACAGGCCGACAATCTGCCCGGATGGCAGGTCGAGATCGATATCCTTCAGCACCGTCTGCGCCTGTCGGGTTACGGTTAACCCGGCCACGGTAATATTCATGGATGCTCCTTTCGGTTTTGATAAAGCAACGCCACAAAGGCGGGAGCGCCCACCAGCGCAGTGACCACCCCGATGGGCAAAACCTGGTGCACAATCAGCGTGCGTGAGACAATATCGGCGAGGATCATAAAGTGAGCGCCGATGAGAAACGTCAGCGGGATCGAGCGACGATGACCCGGCCCGCATAGCATGCGCGTCACGTGGGGAATGACCAGTCCCACAAACCCCACTGCGCCTATGGCGCTCACCATCGTTGCGGTGACGACGGCACAGGTCAGCAATAAAACAATGCGCACGGCGGTAACCGGGATCCCCAGCGTAGTGGAGACCTCATCCCCGAAGGTGAAGGTGTCCAGCGCCCGTGAAAAGAGCAATACCACCAGTAAACCCGCAAGCGTAACGGCCAGCGCCAGCAGCGCGTCAGGCCAGCGCACGCCGCTCAGACTCCCCAGTAGCCAGAACATGACGCTACGGGACTGCTCGGCATTGGCGGACGTGCTGACAACGTACGCGGTCATGGCGTTGAAGAGTTGAGTTCCCGCAATGCCGGCCAGTAAAATGCGCGACGGGCTTTCACTCATTCCGTTTGTAATCGCCATGATGAGCGCAAAGGCGACGCACGAGCCGACAAACGCGCCGCTGCTCACGCCAATCACGCTTCCCCCGATACCGAGCAGCATTACACAGACAGCACCCAACGATGCGCCCGCCGAAATCCCCAGCAGGTACGGCTCAGCCAGAGGGTTACGCAGTATCGACTGTAACACCAGCCCGCACAGCGCCAGGCCGCCACCGCTGCACGCAGCCATCACTGCCCGGCTCATGCGATATTGCCAGACGATACCTTCCTCCGTTAGAGGCAATACATAAGAGGTCAACCCCAGTCCGTTGAGGATCGCTTTCCCGGTCCCGGCATACGACACCGGCATATCACCGATACTGGCGGCAAAAACCAGCATCAGCGGCAGCGCCATGATGCCTGTCGCAAGTAATGTTTGCTGGCGGCGGTCAAAAGCAAAAAGGCTCATTGTTCATCCCGGAAAGAAGCCAGCCGATCGCTGATAAGCTCAACCGCATCGACGTTACGCAGTGAAGGATTTAACGACATCGCCGGCACCACAATAATGTGGTTGTTCCTGACCGCAGGCATGTTCTTCGTCACCGGATCACTGCGCAAGAATGCTTCTTTTACTGCAACGTCATCGGCAGGGTAGAGTCTGCGGGACATCTCAGCGATAACAATCACGTCCGGCTGCGACTGGGCAATATGTTCCCACGTTACAGCTGGCCATTCGTCGTGAGAGTCAATAATGTTCTTTAGCCCCAGCGTGCGGCTGATCCAGCCAGGCGCGCCGTAATTTCCCGCCACCCAGGGGTCGCCATTCAGACGGCTGCTGGAGAACCAGAATACGACGTGAAGCGGTTTCGCTGAGACGCGCGCCCGGGCCTTTTCGATACGTTCCGCCAGCGCATGATTGAGCTGTTCACCTCGCGCGGAAACATCAAAAATCGCCGCCAGTTCGGTCACTTCTCGCGTAATTTCCGCCAGTGAAAACGGCACGCTTCGTGCCCCGTCTGCGTTTGAAGTTTCCGTTACCGCTTTATCCGTGCAGTCGGCAGGGGAAATCCACGTATTAATTCCCAGCGACGCAAACTGCTCACGTGTTCCCACTTCACCCTGCGGACCAATGTGCCAGTGATACTGCGCGAGAACGAGCTCAGGTTTCTGTCCCACCACGGCTTCAAAGGAGGGCGAATTTTCTGTAAGCCGGGGAACGTTTTTCCCGGCATCCGCCAGAGGAGCCGGAAGTTCACCGAACCAGACCGACGTCGCAGCGATCGTTTTCTCCAGCCCCAGAGCCAGCAATACCTCTGTTTCATGCTGACCTACGGTCACGACGCGCTGAGGAGGCTGCGCAAAGGTCTGCTCTACGCCGCAATTTTCTATTGTGCGTGGCCAGGAGGGTGCTGCGAAAGCGGCAGGCGCCATGGAGAGCAGTGAAGCCAGAAATAACCCTTGTTTTAGTAACATAGAACACAATCCGAAATTGTTATGTTATAACATAATACATATATTATGGCTGAGAGCAACACGCTCACCGTCGCTTGTTGTAGAAACGAAAGGCTGGAGTATTCGCAACATACCCACCTGGGATACGTGGGTTACCTGATAAAAATAAGATTTCTGACCCGGGATAGTGTGGATGAAAAAGAGCCTGCTCGCGTTTGCGTTCTGTTTTGCCGCCCTGAACGCCCGATAAAAGTGCATCAGTTGCAGAAAAGGGTGAGCCGTAAAATGCATCGGCGAACAGATAATATTAACGATTCTCACCGTGCGGTTGGCTTTTGTCTCATGCATCAGAACAATGTCATCACGCTTATTAGCCAGTCGATGATGAAAAAGTCAGCGGGTTGGAAGAGAATGACGAAGATGCTTAACGTAATGCAATTTCATGCTTTACATCATGCTCAGAGATGTTTATAGTGCGCCTCACTTTGGAAGCGTGGCCGAGCGGTTGAAGGCACCGGTCTTGAAAACCGGCGACCCGAAAGGGTTCTAGAGTTCGAATCTCTACGCTTCCGCCAAATTCGAAAACCCTGCGATAGCAATATCGCAGGGTTTTTTCGTTATTCCAGCCCCAGCGTATACTGCGCGATTTTGAAGTAGATAATCAGCCCGGTGCCGTCGATTAGCGTGGCGATAAACGGTGCGGAGACCACCGCCGGATCGATTTTGCAGCGTTTCAGTACCATCGGGATCACCGACGAGACGATGGCGCTCCACAGCGTAATGCAGACCAGCGTCAGGCTAACGATGAGCGTGATTTCCATCCCAATGCCCATCATCCAGGCGCGAACGCAGCCCGCCAGGCCCAGCGTGGCGGCAATCATTAACGAGGTGCTCATCTCTTTGCGCAGCACGCGACCCACATCGCGAAGGTGGACTTCACCCAGCGCCATGGCACGCACCAGCGTCGAGGTGATCTGCGTCCCGCTATTTCCGCCGGTGCCAATCAGCAGGGGAATAAAGAACGCCAGCGCGATGGCAGATTCCAGCGCCTCTTCAAAATGCTGGATCACGGAACTGGTATATGCTTCCGCAACAAACAGCAGCAACAGCCAGACAGAGCGTTTCTTCCACAGGCTGAAGGCGCTGGTTTCCAGATAGGGTTTCTCCAGCGGCAGCGTCGCCCCCTGAAGCTGGGCATCTTCAGTAACGTCATCTTCCAGCAGATGGGCGATTTCACGTTCGGTCAGGCAACCCACCAGCTTACCGTGGGTCACCACCGGTACGACATCCGCACCCGCGTGCGCCAGCAGCCCGGCGACATATGCCCGCTCATCTTCCGGTTTAAGCTGGATAAAATCCGATATCATCAGCGCCCTAACGGGCTGCACGGTATTCGTGGCCTGCAATAATTTGCGTACGGCAATCAAACCCGCGAGTCGACCGTTATCTTCGATAAAAATATGTGACGGAATATCATCATCTTTTAATTTTTCAAAGAACTGCTCGCGTGCCAGAGCCACACATAATGTAATATCGATAACGATAAAATCGGTATTCATATATTGCGCGATGGCGCTATCATTAAAAGCCAGGTTTTGGTTGTGAATTGCGTAAGACATAGTAAATTCCCTTTGAATAATAAAATCTCTCAGGGGCGAGCAAGACAGGGCATGTCGGAAAGGAGATCCCCACGTCCTGGGTTCAGCACTGTACACCGTATCCCGCAAGGGAAGTTATACTGACAAAGCCTTGATTCGACAGTGCCTGTTTTACCCTGTGCCGGTTCTCTCGAACCCACCAGAGCGATAACGTGTATTTGTACAGGAGCCTCGCCATAACGAGATCGTTGTAAAACGTGAGGGATAATACGCCTCTTTTTAAACTCTGCTCTGGAATTTAATTAGCGTTTATGAAATGTTTAGAAGAATAATTATTTTTACAGCGTTGACGGACCGTTTAATGACGCCTCCGCAGAGGCGTCCATTATTTATTCCCAGTTATCCAGCACGCGCTGGCGAATCTCTTCAGGATATCCCTGGTCAAATGAGGCATGCAGATGGCGTTTGGTTTGCAGGGTATCAAAGACCACTTTCGCCCCTTTACCCGCCACGTATTCCTCTTCGTCGTAGCACTGCGGCAGACGGATTACGCGCTGGTCATTAAACACTGCTCGATGGCCAACCGGGTGGACGCGGGTTGACAGCACCCACACCACTTCGCGCAGGTTGGTCGGGTCGAAATCATCATCCACCACGTACACTTTTGGAATAAAGACCATCGAGTCGGTGTTGAAAAGAACTTCGCCGATGCGCTGAGTCAGCGCCTCACTGGTCACTCCCGGCAGCCGTTCGCGCCAGTTCTGCGGGATGACAACCAGCAGCCAGTGCACGGTGGAATCTTCCGGGATCCATGCGGTTTTAACCGGTAGATTAGCTTCACGCAGGTGCGTTAACGCATCGGCCGCCAGCCCCATCGCCCATAGCGTATGGGACTCGTCCGTCGGGCGTCCGGTGATTGACATTGGCCAGATAGGATCGTCGCGATGGGTGATGGTCTCGACGTGGAAGGTGGGCTGGGCCGAAGAGCCCTCGCCCAGATATCCGCCGTATTCGCCATACGGGCCTTCCTGACAGTCGCGGGTGATGGACACGTGCCCCTCGATGACTATTTCTGCCGTTGCGGGCACATCAAGGTCGATACTCACAGCCTTGACGACCGGTACCGGCGCGCCTGCGAGCGTGCCGATGTAATCCGCTTCATCCGCATGTGCCGGGATCGGGATGCCGGAGACGCAGGAGATCGCGGGAGCCGGCCCCTGCACCAGGGCGTAAGGCATGGGCTGACCGATATTGACCCACTCGGTCCAGATCTGTCCGATGTGCTGGCCTGGCACAATCAGTCCCACCATTCGTTTGCCGTCAACTTTCATGACGCGGGCAATCGACCAGTTCACCCACTTGCCGTCGGGCGTTGTGACAATCAGCGTGCCCCAGGTGTTGGCGTAGCGCCCACCGTCTTTATCGTGAGCAAACGGGATGGGAAAACGGTCCAGGCTGGCGTCATCTCCGCGCAAAATGTTCTGCTGGCATGCGGCATCGGCAGCGTTTACCCGAACGGGAGGAATGCCGGGTTTACTGCGCGCCGCAGAGAGCGCTTCAATGATCTCCGGCCCGGTAGATTCGGGGGCCAGTCCCAGTGACATCGCCACGCGGGCGTAAGCCATATCGGCCCGTGAGGAGAGGCTGGCTGGCGCGCCAAACAATCTAAAGCCAGGCGCAACGCCTGCAACCTTATGGAACAGCGGCGCAGGCGACTGGAGCTCATAGCTGCGGCGGGTTATGGCGCTGGGTTCAAAATCTCCGTCGACTTCCCGGGTCACATGCATGATGTCGCCCATCGCATCCAGCGCATCGATAAAACTTCTCAAATCATCGTAATATTTCATGCGGCACTCCTCAGGCCTGCCATGGAAACATCCTGTAGAATGCGATAAAGTCCTTTATGGCTATAGTTTGTAGTCAAACAGTTTGAGTTCAAACTATATGTTTCCCGTTTTCAGGAGTCAACACAACTGATGTCAGAAAATCACGATCTCATTCATGCCGCGCCGCTCTGGCCCCACGGAGACAGTTCGTTAATGCATCTGGTGCGTCGGGCAGGGCAGCACTCAACGATGTGCTGGACGCAGTGCGTTGATAGCGGGCTTTCGGCGGTACAGTACGCCATACTGGTGGTATTAGCCGAAGAAACTACCTGCGATCAGCAAACGTTGGGCAACCGCGCCGGGTTTGATAAAGCGACGGGGACTTATGTGATCGACCGCATGACCAAAAGTGGTTTGTTGAATGTAGAGACCGACCCGACAAACCGCCGCCGCAAACGGGTGACGATGACCGCAGACGGCGAAGCGATGCTCGCACAGATGATTGAGCAGGCGAAAAGCGCCGAAAAGATGATTACGGCGGGGCTGGATGCGCAGGATATAACCGATCTAAAACGCCTGCTGAGCAAGCTGGGTGGATTGCAGGAGCCAGAGTCATGCCCTTAGCCGACGATGAGCCGAAGCCCGATTTGACCATCGGTTTTTTGCTGATGCGCCAGTTCACCCTGGCCTCGGTTGCCGGGCTGGTGGAGTCGTTGCGTTTTGCGGCGGACGAATCCTTCTCCAGCCGGCAAATCTTTTGCCGCTGGGAGTGGATGACCTGTGACGACCAGCCGGTCACGGCCAGCTGTGGGCTGCCGGTTTCGCCTACGGCAAAGCTGGATTTCAGCAAGGCGTGGGATTACTTCGTGGTGGCGGGCGGGTTGCTTGAAGAGACGCGCCATCCCCCCGAATGGCTGTTACAGGCACTGCGCGAACTGCATGCGCGAAACATTCCTATCATCACCTTGTGCAGCGGGGCGTTTGTGGCCGGGAACGCCGGACTGCTGGACGGACGCCACTGCGCGATCCATTTCACCACCCGTGACGAATTCCGGCAGCGCTTTCCGAAAGCGATTCCGGTGATCGACAAAACCTATATCAAGGACGGCGGCATTATCTCGTGCCCGGGCGGCACGGCGATTGATCTCGCGGCGGATCTGATCCGTCGCCATTGCGGTCTGGTACGCTCCCAAAAAGTGCTGAAGTATCTGTTGGTGGATGACACCCCTCAGCCTGCCAGCAAAGGGAGGCAGAAGGCCTCGCTCACTGCGCCGGAGGTGTATGAAAACGAACTGGTCAGCAAGGTGATTGGGTTTATGAAGCATCATCTTGATTCGCCGATTCCGCTGGCGGACGTGGCGGATTTTGCCGGGGTCACCTTCCGTCAGTTAAACCTGATTTTTACTAAATGCACCGGCCACTCGGCGGCCGTTTACTGGCGCAGCATGCGCCTTGAGCAGGCGCGTAAGCTGATGGCGGATTCAAGCAACAGCATTAATGCGATAGCCGCTGCGACCGGGTTTTCGGACGCGTCGCATTTGATCTCATGGTTTCGCAAACAGTACGGTGAAACGCCGAGTTCTTTCCGCAAACGTCGCAGGGAAGTGGAAAAGCTGGTCAAAGAGTAGAGTATCGGTAGGCCGGGCAAGCGCAGCGCCACCCGGCAACAGGTTTTACAGGCTTTGACGCTTCGGCATCACCGCCTGCATCGGGGGCTTTTCACGCGAGGGCGTTTCCTCAAGCGAGGAGGCATCCTCCAGGCTGCGAGCGTTCGTTTCCGGTGCGAGGAACCACGACACCGCCAGACCAAAGAAGGTGATTGCAGCGGCGATATACATCGTCGGGCCAATGCCGAGGCTCTGTAGCGACACCGGTACCAGCCAGGTGCCGACTGCCGCGCCAATACGCGACAGCGATGTGCCAACGCCCACGGCCCCCGCGCGGATTTCCGTCGGGAAAATCTCGTTCGGGTAGACCAATTGCAGAACCTGCGCCCCGCCAATAAACAGCGCGTACAGGCCAAACATCAGCAGGATCACCGCAGACGGCCCGTCACGCAGAAAACCTAACAGCAGCAGCGCCAGCCCGGACCACAGGAAGCTGTGTAGCAGCAGCTTACGACGCCCCAGGATATTGACCAGGCGGGTGGCAATGACGCAGCCGACCACGAACAGCAGGGTGATCGCCACCGAGCCGTAAGAGGCCCAGTTACCGCTCAGATGCAGCGCGTCCAGCACCTTTGGCGCAAAGGCATAGACGGCAAACACCGGGATCACCGAACACGTCCAGAAAACCGTCACAAACGCCATGCGTTTTCCGTAGCCAGAATGAAGCAGGTTGGCAAACGAGAGGTTTTTACTTTCAGCCTGCACCGGTAAGTTATCCAGACCAAATTCAGGGCCGTAAACGCGGCGGATAATCGCTTCGGCCTCGGCATGGCGGCCTTTGCTCATTAACCAGCGCGGCGATTCCGGGGTGCCCAGGCGGACGATGAACAGCAGAGCGCCGATGATGGCGGTACTGGCCAGCGTCAGGCGCCAGGCGTCGGGGCCACCAAAATTAAGAATGGCTTCGCCGGTCAGATACGCCACGGCTGCGCCCGCAAACCAGAGGATGGTCAGCGTCGCGAGACACGGTCCACGGTTTTTCTTCGGCAGAAACTCCACCAGGAAAGCGGTCGCGACCGGGTATTCAATCCCGACGGCAACGCCATTCATAAAGCGCAGCGCAAACAGCATTTCGCCGCTTTGTACCCAGTATTGTGCGACAGAGCAGACGACGAAAAGGGTTGGGCCCACGAAATAGAGAACGCGTCGGCCAAGACGATCCGTTAGCGCACCGCCGATAAAGCCGCCGAAGAAGATACCGATCAGCGCCGAGGCGGCAATCAATCCTTCCCAGAATGCGCTCAGTCCGAGGGCGGGGGAGACTTTCATCATGGCGATGCCGATAATACTGAGCACGTATCCATCGACAAAGGATCCGCCGCCTGAACGCACGGTCAGCAACCGGTGAAAGCGGTTAAGAGGGACGTCTTCTACAGAAATGGTATTTGACATGGTAACTCCTGTCTTTCCCCGATGTCGTCGGATTAACGGCCTGCAACGGGCACAAAAGCCATTGCCGCTCATCCGTCGATCGCGGTTTAAATGTAGGTCAGGTAATAGTGTTAAAGCGAACGTAATAAATATTTTTTCTGTTAAATCGGGCAGTTCATTATAAATATTCCTCCGATGCAGGATGGTCGGGTAAGAGGCTTTATTGTTATTAGGGTCTTACTTGCTTTCTCTTATAACAGGTACGGCTTTCGGTGCAGTGCTGCGGGTAGACCACCAGCAGATCAGCGAGCCCAGACTCACCATGGCAGTGCCTTGCCAGAACGCGATCGTCAGGTGTGAATTCAACATAACCGCGGCCAGTACCGCTGAGATAACAGGGATAAAATATGAGGCGGCTGCCAGCATCGTCACGTTGCCGTGCAGAATGCCGACGTTCCAGGCGGCATAACCAAAGCCCATGGCGATGGCGGCCAGCAATAAACTTATCCATGCATGCCAGGAAAGAATAAACTCTGGCTGAGGGGAGATGAGGTATTTAACCCATAATGTCATCGCGGTCAAAATAAAGAACAAGGTGATCCCGTTATTGCCTTTAGCGATAATTTTGGTGACCACACAATATATTGCCCAAATAATGGCACCGCTAAAGGCCAGGCCATAACTGAGCGGATTTTCCATGACGTTATGGCTCATCCCGGTGAAAGAAAAACCCTTATCGCCGCCTAATACCCGGCAAATTCCGGCGACGGCTAAAATGATGCCGGGAATAATCAGCGGGCTGGTCTTTTGTCGGTTCACGATAACTGACAGCAGTATGGTCATACTCGGCCAGAGATAGTTCACCATCCCGACTTCAATAGCCTGGCGGCCAGAATGGGTGAAGCCCAGGGACAGCGACAGACAGAGTTCGTAGCAGACGAACAGAATACTGCCGAAAATGAGGTAGCTGCGGGGAAATCGACTTAGTGTCGGAAAGCCCACGGTGAACAGCAGAAGAATGGCGCTACAGGTGTAAATCAGCGCCGCGCCGCCAACCGGGCCGAAGCCTTCACTCACGCTTTTGATCAACCCAACGATGGCGCTCCACAGCAGGATGGCAATCAGTCCGATGAGTGTGGCTTTCTTCTGGGGCATACCCTGTACCTCTGTTTACATTTTCATTACAACCAAAGCGGCTGGCTGTTAAATTCTGGTTAAATATTGCTGTAAAGCTATGCCGCCGTTTTGACGCTGTAAATACGTCTCCAGGAGCAATAATTCCAGAATGTGATCGTTATCTGAAAACATGTAGAAAATTACTACGCCTGAATAATGTTTTTAATTTATTGAATATTAATAAATAATTTTTTGTCATCGGTAGGAATTTACTACTTGTACGTATTTATGTTGTATTTACTATGTATACAAAAAATATTCACGCATTGACCTCTTTCGCTCCTCTGTGCAAATTTTTAACAAACGCAGCCTGTCTGGCTGTTGCACATGCAGTCCCATAAAGATTTTCCCTGGAGGTTATCGTGTTCACATTTGAAGGTATCTACACCCCGGCAATTACCCCCTATGCCGCCGATGGCAGCATTGATTTTGCGCGGTTTGCGGATGTGCTGGAGTCGCTGATCGAGGGGCGCGTGCACGGCATTATCATTGGTGGTTCAACGGGGGAATACTATGCCCAGAGCGCAGAAGAGCGTAAGGCGCTGGCCGAACATGCGCGTCAGGTGATAGGCAACCGGCTGCCGCTGATTGTCGGTACCGGTGCTATCCGTACGGAAGATGCCGTGGACTATGCGAAGCACGCCCGCGAAATAAAGGCTGACGCCATTCTGGTTACGTCGCCGCCGTACGCGCTGCCTACCGAGCTGGAAAATGCGCATCACGCGCTGACGGTGGATAAAGCCGCGCAGCTGCCGATTATGCTCTACAACTACCCGGGCCGAATGGGGATCACCATGGGTGAAACCTACTTCCGCGCGGTGAGCCGTTCGTCCAACGTGGTCGCCATTAAAGAAAGCTCCGGTGATTTTAATAACCTGCATCTTCTGGCCTGCAAATTCCCCAATATCACTCTCTCCTGCGGCTGGGACGATCAGGCGCTGGAGTTCTTCGCCTGGGGCGCACGCAGCTGGGTATGTGCCGGGTCTAACTTCATTCCGCGTGAACACGTTGCGCTGTATGAGGCTTGCGTGGTCGAAAAAGACTTTGAGAAAGGTCGCAAGATCATGGCGGCGATGATGCCACTCATGAACTTCCTCGACGGCGGCAAGTTTGTGCAGTCTATCCGCTACGGCTGCGAGCTGAACGGTCTGACCTCGGGTCAGGTGCGTGCGCCGCTGCAAAGCCTCGACGAAGAAGAGAAAGCACAGCTGAAGGCGGTGATTGCCGGGGTGAAACGCAACGTGGCAGCGGTTACGGCAGCGTAAGGGGGCAGGATGAAACAGCTTCAGACACTCAACGATGTCACGCGCCTGGCGCATGAACTTACGCTTCCGGACAAGGCGTTTATCGATGGCCGTTTCTCCCCGGCGCGTTCCGGTCAAACCCTGACGACGTACAACCCGGCGACCGGTGAAGCCATCGGAACGCTTGCTGCGTGCGATGAGTCTGACGTTAACGCGGCGGTGAGTGCGGCGCGCGCCGCCTTTGAAGCTGGAAGCTGGCGCAAGCGGGCACCAGGCGAGCGCAAGGCGGTCCTGCTCAAACTGGCGGCGCTGATGGAGCAGGAGACCGAATCCCTCGCCGTGCTGGAAAGCCTCGACAGCGGCAAGCCGGTCAGCGAGTGCCTGACGGTAGACGTGCCGGAAACCATCCATGTGCTGAAGTGGCATGCGGAAGCCATCGACAAGCTATACGACCACACGGCACCGACGGGCAATGCGCTGGCGCTGGTGGTCCGTGAGCCGATTGGCGTGGTGGGTTGCGTTCTGCCGTGGAACTTCCCGCTGCTGATGCTGGCCTGGAAAATTGGCCCGGCGCTGGCGGCCGGCTGTTCGATTATTGTGAAACCGGCTGAGCAGACATCACTCACGGCGTTGCGTATTGCGGAACTGGCGTTTGAAGCAGGCATACCGGCAGGGGTGCTTAACATCGTTACCGGCACCGGGAAAGAAGTGGGTGAGCCGATAGGCCTGCATCCGGATATCGATATGGTCAGCTTTACCGGTTCGACCGCGACCGGGCGTCGCTTCCTGCACTATGCGGCAGAGTCAAACCTGAAAAAGGTGGTGCTGGAGTGCGGCGGGAAAAACCCGGCGCTGGTGTTTAACGATGCCGACGATATTGCTGCGGTGGCGGGACACGTGCTTAACGGCGCGTTCTGGAACATGGGCGAGAACTGCTCGGCCACCTCGCGCCTGCTGGTGCAGGAAGAGGTGAAAGAGGCGCTGCTGGCAGAGATGGCGAAGCAGATCGGTAGCTGGAAAATGGGCAACCCGCTCGACCCCAACAACCGTCTGGGCTCGATGGTCTCGCCCGAGCATTTCAGCAAGGTGAGCAGCTACCTCAATACGGCGCGTCAGGAAGGTCTGCGCGTGCTGCACGGCGGTAATACCGAACAGGGGGCTTACGTCCAGCCGACGGTGATTGACGGCGTCACGCCGGAAAGCGCGCTGTTCCGCGAAGAGATTTTCGGCCCGGTGCTGTGCGTCTCCACCTTTAAAACTGAAGAGGAGGCCATCGCGCTGGCGAACGATACCCCTTACGGACTGGCGGCGTCGGTCTATACCGGCACGCTTAATCGCGCCATCCGCGTATCGCGTGCCGTTCGCGCCGGAACCGTGACCGTGAACTGCTTCGGGGAAGGTGACGCCACCACGCCGTTTGGGGGCTATAAGCAGTCCGGTTTCGGCGGGCGGGATAAATCCGTGTTCGCGCTCGATCAGTACACCGAACTGAAGACCATCTGGATTGATGTTGCAGAAGACCACGCCTGAAGCCGTGTTTAACGGCCTGGAAGAGAGAATTCATTTCTATTTCTGTCTTTTGGTGGCGGTAGGGCTGTCGAGGAAGCAGGGACGCATCGCCTCTAACCGGCAGAAAAATGCCTTTATATTGAAGTGGCTAAAAAATGCCGGGCAGGTCGCCTCGTTTCGCCAGCGCGCCAGCAGTGAAATTATCTGGCTGCGCGGGGAGATCCTGCGTCATCCACCTGACCGGGATCCGGAGCCGCTCCTGATGTTGATCTACCAGACGGCCAGCGAGATGCGCAGAACGTGATCGCGGCTATGGATAATTTTTGCCGTCGCGCGCCTTTATCTGTAGGTTAAGCAGCATCACAGGTCGATTTTAAGGAGGCGGGAATGAGAACGGGGAAGGCTGCGCTGTATGAGGATCTCAAGCGCCTGATCTTAACCATGGAACTGGACCCGGACGCGCTGCTGGATGAAGCCAGCCTGACTGCGCAATACGGTCTTTCGCGCACGCCGGTGCGCGAAGTTTTCCAGCGTCTGGCCGGGGAAGGGTATCTGGAGATTGTTGAAAAGCGGGGCGTGCGGGTGATCCCCATGAGCCATGCCACGCTGCGTAACTTCTTTCTGGTGGCACCGATGATCTATGCGGCCATTGGACGTCTTGCGGTCCAGCATTACAAGCCCGCGCAGCTAAAGGCGCTGAAGGAGACGCAGAAACGCTTTCGTAAAGCGGTCCAGAGCCATGACGCCGAAGCGTTAGCTCTGGAAAACAATCGCTTTCACGAGATCATGGGTGAGATGGCGGCGAATCCCTACCTGCAACCGAGCCTCGGTCGTTTGCTGATAGATCATTGCCGCATCGGTCACACCTTTTTCCGTCCGCAAAATGATGACATGGAGCGGCGTTTGCAACTGTCCGCCGCTCACCACGATGCGTTTATCGCCGCGCTGGAAGCACGGGATGAGCAGACCGTGGTGGATCTGGTGTTCGAGCACTGGGAGCTATCCCGGGAAAACATGGAGATCTTTATCGCGCCGCAGGGGCTAAAAGCCGACGAGCGCGTCCAGTCTACGGAATAAACCTGCCTGACACGACGCCTGCCGGACGTGCTGGCGGGCAAAAATCACCGAATCCATCCCCTCTGTCGCCGAGTACTCGGGGGCGTTTTTACGCCTGAATTAACAGTAAATTAACTATTTTTATACTTGTTGTATACATGAGATATACATCACGTATTCAACTTGTTTACCTGGCTACCATGACATCAGCAGCGCTTACGGATCCTCGCAAGCGAAAGAAAAAATGACAGCGTACTGGAGTAATCAACGTGCAAAAGATCACCTCTCTTCCTGCTGATGACGCCCTACCAGGGTGGTATCACACCAGTCCATCGCGCACCCCGCGTCCTGCCCACGTTGGGCAAAAACATGCCCGCTGGGCCATTGTGGGGGCCGGATTAACCGGGCTTGCCGCCGCCCGCCAGATGGCACTCAATTTTCCAGACGACGAAATCGTACTGATTGAGGCGCAGGAGGTAGGATACGGCCCGGCCGGACGCAATGCAGGCTTTGCCATTGACGTGCCGCACGACATCGGTGCCAAGGACTATATTGGCGATGTCACCACCGCCAGACTGATCCTCAAGCTCAACACCCTGGGACAGAACGTCCTGCGCGGCATCGTGGAGGAGCACGGCATTGCGTGCCAGATGTCCGAATCCGGCAAATATCAGGCGGCGGTGGGTGAGCAGGGCGTGGCGATCCTCGAAGCCTACCGCCGCGGTCTGGAGAAGATTGGCCGTGAAACGCAGATGATTGCGGGCAACGACCTGCCCGATCATATCGGCACCTCCTACTACAAACAGGCGCTTTATATTCCGGGGACGATCCTTCTTCAGCCGTCGGCGCTGGTGAAGGGACTGGCTGACAGCCTGCCGTCGAACGTGACGCTTTATGAATACACGCCGATTACCGCCATTAACTACGGCGACAGGGTGACGCTGGTGCATGACAAAGGCAGCATCACGGCGGATAAACTGATTCTGGCGAATAACGCGTTTGCCTCGCATTTTGGCTTTCTGCGCGGGCGTCTGCTGCCAACCTTCCTGTACGGCAGCCTGACACGCCCGCTGACGGCGGATGAACAGGCTCTGCTCGGCGGCAAACCGGTCTGGGGGGTGATCCCGGCGCATCCGTTTGGCAGCACCGTACGTCGGACGGTAGATAACCGTATTCTGGTGCGCAACAGCTTTAGCTTCCACCCGGACGGCCGCCCACGCGAGCAGCATCTTAAGAGTTTTATCGCTAACCACCGTAAGTCGTTTGAACGCCGCTTCCCGATGCTCGATAAGGTTGATTTTGAATATTCATGGAGCGGAGCGATTTGTCTGTCGGAAAACCATGAGGGTTTCTTCGGCCAGCTGGCACCGAACGTCTACGGTGCGCTGTGCTGTAACGGGCTGGGGATCACCCGGGGCACCGCCACCGGCAAACTGCTGGCGGATATGATCGCGGGCGAACGCAACGAGCTGATCGACTTCCTGACCGCCTCGCCGGGCCCGAACAAAACCCCGCCGGAGCCGTTCCTCTCCATCGGCGTCAACTCGGTGCTGAAATGGGGTCAATACCGGGCGGGACTGGAAGTCTGACCGGTTGAAACCTCATTTAAGATCGGTCGTTTCTAATAGCCTTTATGAAGAAACAACGATCCGGAGTGGGGTATGGCGTGGTTTGATAATCTGCTGGATCATTTTGCGCTCTATCCGGCACATCTGTTTGCACTGTTACTGGTGATGGCGCTGAGTAAATCGACGGTGCTGATCTCCTCCGTGCTGCCGCCCGCATCGGTGATGCTGCTGGCGGGTATCAGCGTTAGCCAGGCGAGCATGCATCCTGCGCTGGCGTGGCTGGCCGTGGTACTAGGGGCAACGGCGGGATCGGTGCTGAATTACCATATCGGCCAGCTAATGGGGCATACCCGGATGGTCACGCGCATCACGTCGAAGCATGCCGGTAAGTTCTTGCGGGTACAGCATCAGCTGCAAAAGAACGGTGTCATCGCACTGTTTACGTCGCGCTTTCTGGCGGTGCTGCGTTACATCGTGCCGCTGGCGGCGGGGATGCTCAGGCTGAACGCCGTCAAGGTCTACGCCGTCAGCCTGCTTTCCGCCTGCGCGTGGGCGGCGCTGTATGTCGGCATCGTCACCGGCATCACCGCCTTCTGAGTGACAAACTCTCTATTCCACCGTGTGAACGCCAGATAGAGCGCCGGGCTACGGCTTCACGTAGCGCGGTGCAGGAATGCCGGTGCGCGCGCTGTTGAACAGCTCAAGGCGCGCCGCTTCGTAGCGCTCCCACAGGCCAGCGTCATGCATCGGCGGGATGGTGATCGGTTCACCTTGATCCAGACCCGCCAGCGACGCATCCACCATATCGTCGGTGGTCATCACCGATCCTTCCGGCAGATCGTTCACCGTGACGCCGGAATGGCTCCAGATTTCTGTCGCCGTGGCGGCGGGCAGCACGGCCTGAATGCGCACGTTGCTGTCGGCAAATTCTTCCTGTAACCCACGGGTAAAGCTCAGTACCCACGCCTTGGTGGCGCTGTAGAGCGCGCTGCCGGCGCGGACGTGCAGGGCCAGCACGGAGGCAATATTGATCAGCGTGCCGCGGTTGTTCTGCGCCAGGCGGGGCAGGATGGCGTAGGTTAAACGCATCAGCGCCGTGGTGTTCAGGGTGTTGATGGCCTGATGCTGCGCCACCTCGCCCGCGAGGAATGGTGCCATCTGCGCGGTGCCCGCGTTGTTAATGAGCGTATCAATGGCGGTATTACGGCGCAGCTCCTCTTCTACGGCGCGGATCCCGGCTTCGTCGGTGAGATCGGCCACCAGAATATCGACTGCGACCCCGTAGCGCGCACGCAGGTCGGCGGCGAGGGTTTTCAGGCGATCCTCGCGGCGGGCGACCAGCACCAGGTTCGCGCCGCGCGCGGCAAGGCGATCGGCATAGACGGCACCGATCCCGGAAGAGGCGCCGGTGATCAGGGTGGTGGTGATTTGCGTAGTCATCGTGTGTTACCTCAAAGCAAAGGGGGACATTTGGTTTCAATATGAAACTTAATTAACTCTCCGCTATTTGGTTTTATAATGCAACCATGTTGGCGATCGTTTTGTGCTTTTGCCGTTGGGCACGATCAGGAGGGAAGTTTTGCCACGATCTCTTCCGGCGTCAGTTCGCGCCCATCGTCGGCGATAAGCGCCAGCTTGCGCAGGGGTTTGCGCTGTTCGGCATCAACCAGCACGGTGCCGCATTCGTTTTCCGCAAACAAAAATTCATTCCCCCACTGTGACAGGGCAACCAGCACGGTTTGCAGTGCACGTCCCTTTTCGGTCAGGACGTACTCCTGCCAGGCGCTGCCGTCGGACGCGGGCTGAAGCCGGAGGATGCCTTCATCCACCAGCAACTTAAGCCGCGTGGTCAGCATATTTTTAGCGATGCCGAGGCTTTTCTGGAATTCGCCGAAGCGTTTAATGCCGCGCAGCGCATCGCGAACAATCAGCAGCGACCACCAGTCGCCGATAATATCCAGCGAACGGGCGACGGGGCAGGTGCTCTCTTCAAGGCGGGTACGTTTCACAGCGAATTCTCCGGTGGGGTTTGGTTTTATTATAAAACTAATCGGCACACGCCGTGAGCACGTTAATCATCAGTTTGAGAAATGCTTCCCGAAAAACCTGTCACGAATCTGTCACACTCAGTGAGACATTAAAAAACGTGTGAGGAATTAGGGATGAGAAAAGCACTACTCGCAGTTGCCGTGGCAGGTACCCTTTCCGTGACCTTTGGCGCACAGGCGCAGGACACGCCGGACGGCTATCAGCTGGAACAGGTGCTCATCATGAGCCGCCACAACCTGCGCGCGCCGCTTGCCAATAACGGCAGCGTGCTGGAGCAGTCCACGCCGAAGCAGTGGCCGGAGTGGGACGTCCCGGGTGGACAGCTCACCACCAAAGGCGGCGTACTGGAAGTGTATATGGGTCACTATATGCGTGAGTGGCTGGCAGAGCAGGGGATGGTGAAGACGGGTGAATGCCCGCCAGCGGATACCGTCTATGCCTACGCCAATAGCCTCCAGCGCACCGTGGCGACCGCGCAGTTCTTTATCACCGGCGCGTTCCCCGGGTGCGATGTTCCTGTACATCATCAGGAAAAAATGGGCACTATGGACCCCACCTTCAATCCGGTCATTACCGATAACTCGCCTGAGTTTCGCGAGAAAGCGCTGAAGGCGATGGAGACGGAACGGCAGAAAATGCAGCTGGATGAAAGCTACAAACTGCTGGAACAGCTGACCAACTACGGCGACTCGCCGTCCTGCAAGGAGAAAAAAGTCTGCTCCCTGACGGAGGCGAAAGATACGTTCAGCGCCGATTATGAAAAAGAGCCTGGCGTATCCGGGCCGCTGAAGGTGGGTAACTCGCTGGTGGACGCGTTCACGCTTCAGTACTACGAAGGCTTCCCGGCCGACCAGGTGGCCTGGGGCGAAATCAAGACCGACCAGCAGTGGCGCGTGCTGTCGAAGCTGAAAAATGGCTACCAGGACTCGCTGTTTACCTCGACGGACGTGGCGCAGAACGTGGCTAAACCGCTGGTGAAGTACATTGATAACGCGCTGGTGACCGAACAGGCGAAGGCGCCAAAAATCACCCTGCTGGTGGGGCATGACTCGAACATCGCTTCGCTGCTGACCGCCCTCGATTTCAAACCGTACCAGCTGCACGACCAGCAGGAGCGTACTCCGATTGGCGGCAAGATTGTCTTCCAGCGCTGGCATGACAAAAATGCCAACCAGGAGCTGATGAAAATTGAGTATGTCTACCAAAGCTCAGAGCAGTTGCGTAACGCCAGCGTGCTGTCGCTGCAATCCCCTGCGCAGCGCGTGACGCTGGAGCTGAAGGGCTGTCCGGTGGATGGCAATGGCTTCTGTCCGATCGATAAATTCAATGCGGTAATGAACAACGCGGCGAAATAGCAGAAATCCCCCCGCACGGGCGGGGGGAAGGTTCAGACGTTTTTACGTTCGATGGTTTGCTCGCCCCAGAAGAGCGAGTCTTTGTCGGTTTTTTCGAAGGCGCGAACCAGCACTTCATCGTTGCCTTCTTCCCAAATCTGCTCAGCCAGCTTTTCGTCATAATTGGCGACTTCAAAGATAGCTTCGGCAATCTCCGGAGAGGTGTTGCGTAAACTTGCCCATTCGCCCACGTGGTGAGCTTTGGATTCTTGAGTTGGCATACATGTCCTCCTGTTGGGTTATCCGTTCAGTTTTTTGGCAAGACCTGCGACGTATTCACCCTGATAACGAGCGATTGAAAGTTCTTCATTGCTTGGCTGACGTGAACCATCCCCGCCGGCAATAGTGGTTGCACCGTACGGCGTACCGCCGCGCACCTGGGAAACATCGAACAGCTCCTGCGCGCCGTAGCCGATCGGCACAATCACCATCCCATGATGAGCAAGGGTAGTCCAGGTTGAGGTAATCGTCTGCTCCTGACCGCCGCCCGTGCCGGTAGAGCTGAACACGCTGGCAAGCTTGCCGTATAATGCGCCGGAGGCCCAAAGTCCCCCCGTCTGGTCGAGGAAGGTACGCATCTGGCCGGACATATTGCCGAAGCGGGTCGGGGTGCCGAAGATAATGGCATCATAGTCCGCGAGCTCCTGCGGCGTAGCGACCGGGGCGTTTTGTGCTTTCCCCCCGGCTTTGGCGAAGGCTTCCGCCTGCATGGTTTCCGGTACGCGTTTCACCACGACCTCAACGCCGTCTACTCTGTTTGCGCCTTCCGCAACTGCGTGAGCCATGGTTTCAATGTGTCCATACATGGAATAATAGAGCACCAGAACTTTTGCCATTTTGCATCACTCCTCGTTGGTTTTTCTTACAGCGGATCGCTGCGTTCCTTTAAAGATATGACATCACGGCCAGACTGCAAAAATGAACGGCATTTATTTGATATATAACAATATCTTTTGTTTACGTGCCTTGTAGCAAAATGAAACAACTTTCGCGGCGCGCATTTTTCAAAGTATAAGAACGGCTTATGAATGCCTTCTCAGATATTTCATACGAAAGGCTGAGATCATGTTGCAGAATATTACCTCTCGCTTGCCGGATAGCCGCATTACACTAAGCTTAGTTTCACGCGGCACAGATAAAGGCACTGTCCTTGAGCCGCGAGGTGAAAGAATCCTCTTTTACTGAATGCAATATGATGTCTAATGTTTCACACTCTGGAGGTTAGAGATGGCAAACCATCGTGGTGGTTCAGGTAATTTCGCTGAAGACCGTGAAAGAGCATCAGAAGCAGGTCGTAAAGGTGGCCAGTCTAGCGGGGGTAACTTTAAAAACGACCCTCAGCGTGCATCAGAGGCTGGTAAAAAAGGGGGCAAAAATAGCCACGGCAGCAACAAGTAGTACGCCGGGTTAACGCCCTGCCGCCGGGTTTCCCGGCGGTTTTTTTATGTCTGCTACATTGAACTGTAATGAAAGGCATCGCACACTACGGGATTGATTCTTTGTGCTGGTGTCCCATGTCCGTTTCCCGTTTTACCTTCTCCATTAAGCCTCAGGAAGCCATCCTGATTTTAATCACCATGTTCTGGGGCGGAACCTTTCTCGCCGTTCAGTACGCGGTCACGATGAGCGACCCGTTTTTCTTCGTGGGGCTGCGCTTTGCAACCGCGGCGGTTGCCGTGGCGCTTATTTCGCTGAAAACCCTGCGCGGTTTAACCCTGAGAGAGCTTAAAGCCGGTATCGCTATTGGTGTGGCGATTGCCATGGGTTACAGCCTGCAAACGTGGGGGCTCCAGTCTATTTCCAGCAGTAAATCTGCCTTTATCACCGCCATGTACGTGCCGCTGGTGCCGCTGTTGCAGTGGCTGTGCCTCGGCAAAATGCCGGGACTGATGTCGTGCATTGGCATTGTGCTGGCGTTCATCGGCCTTATTTTATTAGCCGGGCCGGAAAATAATCTGCTGGCGTTGGGGCCGGGGGAGATCATCACTCTGGTGGGGGCCGTTGCCATTGCGGCTGAAATTATTCTGATTAGCGCCTGGGCAGGGAAAGTGGACGTTAAGCGGGTGACCGTCGTGCAGCTTGCCACTGCGTCGCTGGTGGCGTTCGCGACGATGGTGCCGGCTGGGGAGACCGTCCCGCCGATGTCTACCGGGCTTATCGTCGTGGCGCTGGGGCTGGGCATTTTCAGCGCCATTATCCAGGTCACCATGAACTGGGCGCAGCGCAGCGTATCCCCGACACGGGCGACGGTCATTTATACCGGTGAACCGGTCTGGGCGGGTATTTTCGGGCGACTCGCCGGGGAGCGTCTGCCGCTGCTGGCGTTAGTGGGTGCGGCGTTTATTATCGCCGGGGTGCTGGTGAGTGAGTTAAAGCTCAGGAAGCGACGCAAGGCAGTTGCCGGGTTGGGTACTGAACAAGGGGCTGACAGCTGACAACGTACTTATTGTTCGTTTTGCCCGGCGGCGCTACGCTTGCGCGGGCCTACATGCTCATTGTAGGCCGGGTAAGCGTAGCGCCACCCGGCATGAAAGGTGAGCTTATTTCAGATTGAAGGGGTGATCGCTTCTCCTTGCGTATCTTCCCCTTTCCGACGGCTCAGCAGGGCGTTAAGCAGGATCGCGCCGAAGGTCGCCGTACCAATCCCACCAATTGTAAACCCGCCCAGCGTCAGGGCGAAATCACCCGCCCCCAGCACCAGCGTCACGGCCACCATGATCAGGTTACCGTTCTGGCTCAGATCAACATGGTTCTGCACCCAGATGCGTGCCCCCGCGACGGCAATCAGACCAAATACCACAATCGAGGCGCCGCCAATGACGGGAGCCGGAATGGTGTGGATCAGCGCGCCGAATTTCGGGGAAAAACCGAGCAGCATCGCCATGACCGCTGCCGCCACGAAGACCAGCGTCGAGTAAACTTTGGTCACCGCCATCACCCCGATGTTTTCCGCGTAGGTCGTCACGCCGCTACCACCGACCGAACCGGAGAGCATGGTCGCCAGACCGTCTCCCACAAACGCCCGGCCCATGTACGGGTCCATATTGCGCCCGGTCATTTCCGCGACGGCTTTCAGGTGGCCCAGGTTTTCAGCCACCAGAATCACCGCGACAGGCGCGATGAGCATCATTGCCTGAACGTTAAAGGTGGGCGAGGTTAACTGCGGCAGGCCAAACCAGGCGGCCTGGTGAATCAGCGTGAAATCAACCGGTTTGCCCAGCCCGAACGCGTTCGCCAGCAGCGCGTAAACCAGACAGGCCGCAATCAGCCCGACCAGGATCAGCAGCCGCTGGATCATGCCGCGCGTAAAGACCGCCACCACGCCGATGCACAGCACCGTTATCACCGCCATCCAGCTTTCAAACGGTGAGCCGGAAACGCTCTTTACCGCAATCGGCGCGAGGTTCAGGCCTATCGCCATCACCACCGCCCCGGTGACGACGGGCGGCATCATCCGCTCGATCCAGCGCGTGCCGACTTTCATCACCACCAGACCGATCAGGGTGTAGACCAGCCCACAGGCGATAATGCCGCCGAGAGCCACGCTCAGGTTGGGATTAATACCCTGACCGTTAAACCCGGTCGCTGCAATGACCACCCCAACGAAGGCGGCGCTGGAGCCCAGGTAGCTGGGCACGCGCCCGCCGGTGACAAAAAAGAACAGCAGGGTACCGATACCCGACATCAAAATGGCGAGGTTAGGATCCAGCCCCATCAGCATGGGCATCAGCACCGTCGCGCCAAACATCGAGACCGCATGCTGCACGCCCATCACCATCGTCTGCCCGAGCGGGAGCCTTTCATCCGGCGCGACCACGCCTTCTTCTGTGGAGGTCGATTTCAACTGCCAGTGGGGAAGTCCGAACATAATCTGTCTCCTGAATGCGGATTAACAGGCGGGTCGCATAAGCGCGTGATAGCCGCGGTCGAACCACACCAGCCCTTGCGGCGCCGGGTGGCGGATAATCGATACAATGTCGCAAAACAGAATGTCGTGGGTGCCGACGCTCACCACCTGGCTGATGCGGCAGTCGAATGAGGCCAGGGCCGCCTCCAGACGCGGGCAGCCCGTTTCCCCCGTCTGCCAGCGAGCGGCCGCAAAACGTTCTGCCATCGGCGTTTTACCGCCAAACAGGTTGGATAATGGCTCCTGTCCGGCGCTTAGCGTGTTAACGCACAGGCTGCGGTTCTCGTTGAAAATCGGCCAGACGGACGCGCCACGGTTGAGGCAAACCAGCAGAGTGGGCGGGGAATCAGTCACGCTGCATACCGCGCTTGCGGTAAAGCCCGCTATTCCCGCCGGGCCGTCGGTGGTGATGATGTTGACTGCCGCACCGACGCAGGCCATGGCATCACGGAACGTTTGTTGATCGAGTGTCGTCATGATGGCTCCTTATTTACGCCAGCCCGCAGGCGTCTTCGAAGGTCAGACGCGGTAAGCGCCCATAAACTGTGCTCATATCGCCATAGCCGATGTTAATCAGCAGATTACTTTTGAGCAGCGTGCCCGTGAAAAAGGCCGCATCTACTTTTTCCCGGTCAAAGCCCGACATCGGCCCGGTGTCCAGCCCCAGGGCGCGACAGGCGAAAATCAGATATGCAGCCTGCATTGAGCTGTTGCGAAAGGCGGTTTCTTCCGCCAGCGCGGGGCTGGAGGTAAACCAGCTCTTTGCATCGCCGTGCGGGAACAGCTCAGGCAGGCGTTCATAAAAATCGCTGTCCCAGGCGACAATCGCCGTGACCGGCGCGGCGAGCGTTTTCTCAAGGTTGCCGCTGGAGAGCGCCGGGCGCAGCTTCTCTTTTCCTTCCGGGCTTCGCACAAACACAATGCGCGCCGGGGAGCAGTTGGCGGACGTCGGCCCCCATTTCATCAGGTCATAAATCTCGCGCAGCGTCTCGTCGCTGACCGGAATATCCAGCCAGCCGTTATGGGTGCGTGCGCCGGTAAACAGCGTTTCCAGCGCGGCGGGCGTGATGGCTTCGCTCATTCAGGCTCCTTATAAAGCGGGTTCTGGGCTGTGCAGCAGGCTGGCAAGCCCGTTCAGCAGCAGAGTGTTAAAGGTGTCCGGCGCGGTCACGTTGCAGGCATGCCCGCCCTGGCGCATGACCGTTTTGCGGGCCTGCGGGAGTGCGGCGTGCAGTTCATCAGAACAGACGGACGGCACCAGCAGATCGTCGGTGGAACAGATAATCTGCACGGGGCAGCGAACGCGTGCAGCGTGGCGGCTGAAATCGGCCTGCTTCAGCGCATGCAGCCTGCGCAGCAGATTGGCTTTGCCCTGAAAATGGGCCAGCGCCAGCGCTTCTTCCGCCTCCAACTGCGGGGCGCGGGCGGCCATCCAGTCTGCCGGGTAGAGAAACAGCGGCTGTGCCTCTACCCACGCCTGCGCGCCGCCCGCATGCAGCAGACGTTCGCGAACGTCAAAACAGCGGCGGGTATGGGCATTGAGGGTCAGCCAGCCGTTGACGCAGACCAGCGCGGTGAGGGCGCCGGGCTTATCGATGGCCAGCCGTAGGCCGACCAGCGCCCCCAGCGCGTGGCCGACCACGCAGTAACGGGCGATCCCGGCCCCGGCTAACGCCAGCGCAAGCTCGTCGGCCATGTGTGCGAGGGTGTAGTCTTCCGGCAGGGTATCCGGGTTATTCCCCGTGCCCCGCTGGTCGTAGCACACCACCTGATACTCCTGCCCCAGCACGGCGAGCTGAGGCAGCCAGTAGCTCCCGCTGCCGCCAAGACCGGCAATCAGCACCACCACGGGCGCGTCCGCATAGGGGGGCGGGGAAATGGACAGTTTCATGGCTGCCTCACTTCGCAATGTGCGCAACGGTGGCAATTTCAACCAGCGCGTCCGGCTTTACCAGCCCGCACTGGATGCAAAACCGCGCCGGTTTATCGCCGGGGAAAAACTCCGCGTAGATCTCGTTAATCGCGGCGTAGTTTTTCCAGTCGGTGATAAAGATGCTGTTGAAGGTCACGTCCTCCATCGTGCCACCCGCCGTTTCGATCACGGTTTTGATCGTCTCCAGCACGTGGCGGGTTTGCGCCTTTGGGTCATCGATAAACACCACGTTGTTGTCTTTATCAAACGGCAGCGTGCCCGAGACATACACCACGCCGTCGGCGAGGGTGCCGGGGACAAACGGGGCAATCGGGGTGCTGGTGCCCGGCGGAATAATCACGGATTTCGGCATAGCGGTTCTCCTCAGGCGATGCGGGCGAGCGGGGGATCCAGCGCGTCGCAGAAATCATTGACGTTACTGACCCAGCCAAAAAAGGTTTCGATATTGAACAGGGCGGCTTTCTGGGCAAAATCCGGCCCGGCCTGATGGGTGGCATCCTCCAGCACCACCCCAAAATACTCGAGGAAAAAGCCGTCGCGCAGGGTCGACTCCACGCACACGTTGGTGGCAATGCCCGTAAAGATCAGATGACGAATGCCCCGGCTGCGCAGCAGGCTGTCGAGCGGGGTATTGAAAAAGCCGCTGTAGCGCGGTTTCGGCAGCACGATATCGCCAGCTTCCGGTACCAGTGCATCCACCAGCTGATAATCCCAGCCGCCTTTCGCCAGCAGCGTGCCCTGGAGTTCGGGACGTTGGCGCATGGTTTTCAGAGCGTTGGATTTGTGAAAGTTGGGTGAGCCGGGACCGCCAGCTTCGACGTACTGGTCGTCCCAGCCGTTCTGGAACCAGACGATCAGCATGCCCGCAGCCCGTGCGGCGCTCACGGCGGTGTTGATGTTCTCAATCACCGGCTGCGTGGCGGAGACGTCAAACCCGGCCAGATCCAGATACCCGCCTTTACTGGCATAGGCGTTTTGCATGTCCACTACGATCAGCGCGCTGCGCTGCGCGTCAAAGGTAATGGCTTCCGGGCGAGCGTGGAGGGTCGTCATTACGCCACCTCCTTCGTCACGGCAGGGATGTGGGCGCGGCACTGCATCAGCGGCTGAATGCGCTCGCCGAAGGTTTCCACGCCGGTGAGAAATTCATCGAAGGTCAGCAGCACGCCTTCGGCGCCGGGAACGGCAGCCACTTCGTCGAGCATTCTGGCGACGCTGGCATAAGAGCCAACCAGGGTGCCCATGTTGATATTGACGGCAGACGTCGGGTCGGCCATCTGGCGAACGTTGGTGTCCGCGCCGGAGCGAGTATCCTTCTGGCTCTGCTCGGTAAGCCAGCTCAGCGCGTCGTCATCCGCGCCGTCCTTGTATCGTTCCCATTTGGCGCGCGCGGCGTCGTCGGTTTCGTCGGCAATCACCATAAACAGCACGTAGGAGCCTACGTCGCGCCCGGTTTTGTCGGCGGCCGCTTTCATGCGTGCCGCGGTAGGCGCGAAGGCGGCAGGGGTGTTAACGCCTTTGCCGAAGCAGAAGTTGAAGTCGGCGTATTTCGCCGAGAATTCCATTCCCGCGTCGCTCTGCCCGGCGCAGATAACCTTCATCGGCACCGACGGCTGCGGGCTGACGCGGCAGTCGTTCATGGTGAAGAAGTCGCCTTTGAAATCGCTTTTGCCGAAGCCCCACAGATCGCGCAGCACCTGCACATATTCAGTCAGGTAGTCGTAGCGACGGGAGAAGTAATCGTCCCCCGGCCAGATCCCCATCTGCTCGTACTCCGGCTTTTGCCAGCCGGTGACCAGGTTAACGCCAAAGCGGCCGCCGGAGATGGAGTCGATGGTGGAGGCCATCCGCGCCACGATTGCCGGGGGAAGGGTGAGCGTGGCGGCAGTGGCGTAGATCTGAATCCGCGAGGTGACCGCGGCCAGTCCTGCCATCAGGGTGAAGGACTCCAGGTTGTGATCCCAGAATTCGGTTTTGCCGCCAAAGCCGCGCAGCTTGATCATCGAGAGCGCAAAATCGAAGTGGTAGTGCTCCGCTTTCTGCACGATGGCTTTATTCAGCTCAAAGGTCGGCATGTATTGCGGGGCAGTGGTCGAGATAAGCCAGCCGTTGTTGCCGATCGGTACAAATACGCCAATTTTCATCACGAACCTCTCTTCATTACGTCGCAGGTGTCACGATGTTTTTGCAAAGGGAGTGCCAGTTTTGAAAATTACTTTAGTATTAATGTGTTAAGTGAAGTTGTGAAAATTAACAACGGAAAAGTGGACTAAGTGGTCAAAATCATTGCACAGAAAACAGGCGTTCATGCGCGCTGAGGGTGCAGAAGATCGTGGCGAGACGAGGGTTTTGCTATGCTGAGCGCAGGACAGAAAAAGGAGAGCGAAAATGACACAAGGCGCAGTGAAAACACCCGGTAAACGTTCACAGGCGGTGAGCGCCAAGAAACAGGCGATCCTCAGCGCCGCGCTGGAGACATTTTCGCAGTTTGGTATTCACGGCACGCGCCTTGAGCAGGTGGCGGAGCAGGCCGGGGTTTCCAAGACCAATCTGCTCTACTACTACCCGTCGAAAGAGGCGCTGTATGTGGCGGTGATGCAGCAGATCCTCGATATCTGGCTGGCACCTCTCAAGGCGTTTCGCGAAGAGCTGACCCCGCTGGTGGCGATAAAAGAGTACATCCGCCTGAAGCTGGAGGTATCGCGCGATTACCCGCAGGCATCAAGGCTGTTTTGTCTGGAGATGTTGCAGGGCGCGCCGCTGTTGCAGGCGGAGCTGACGGGAGACCTAAAGCAGCTGGTGGACGATAAATCGGCCATTATTGCCGGATGGGTCGCCAGCGGCAAACTGGCGCCCGTCGATCCGCATCATCTGATCTTCCTGATTTGGGCGTCAACCCAGCACTACGCTGACTTCGCGGCTCAGGTCGAGGCGGTGACCGGTAAAACGCTCCAGGACGAGGCGTTTTTCCAGAGCACCCTGGAAAACGTACAGCGGATGATTATCGAAGGGATCCGCGTGCGCTAGTTTCCCTCACCCTAACCCTCTCCCAAGGGGGAGGGAATAGTTCCGTGCCTCGTCAGCCCGGCGGGAGGGGACAGCTTAGGTCGCCCTCTTCACACTGCATCAGCGTGGACAGAAACGCTTCGCGCTCCGCGGTCTTCTCCGCCAGACACTGGTTCACAATCATTGGCTGAACGCTCCCGCCTTCCGTACCCGAACCGATAAACGCGCAGTCTGCATCCCGCAGGGTAATCCACGCCTGTTGCGCTTTTTTCAGCAGGTCACGTTGGGGGGGCGCCGCACGTTTGATGGCGGCCTGATACGTCTCGTTGAGCTTTTTATCGGCAGCCTGGTACTGCTGCGCGCTACAGGTGTTCAGTTCAAGCTGGGTGGTCGCGTTGTCGCACTCGTCGGCCAGCGCGCTGGCGCTCATGAGCAGGGCTGTACCTGCGAGAAATACTCTTTTCATCATCCCCTCCATGTAAAAAAGCCGGATACGCTGTGCTTATCCGGCCTGGGCTGTTTTGTTGCCCCGGTAAGCGTAGCGTCACCGGGGAGAGTTTACACGATTAACCGATGGTCATCAGGCTGGCGTTACCGCCCGCCGCCGCGGTGTTAACGCTGAGCGAACGCTCAACGTACAGGCGCTCCAGCAGCAGGTTGGTTTCCCCGCGCGCAAAGCCTTGCACCGAGACAATCGCCCCGCTGCGGGCCGCCACCTGCTCGCACAGTTCGCGCAGCTGGTCGGAATCACCGTGGTAGATCACCGCGTCAAACGGCTGGGCCAGCAGGGCATCGGCCTTCGCAAAGCGAATGCGGGCCGAGACCGCTTTTGGCAGCTGTTTGGCGAGATCGCGATGCAGGGCATCTTCCGGCCACAGCACCTCGCAGCCCGTCGCCGTCGCGGCTGCCAGCTGCACCAGCGCATCCTGTTCGTTATCCGCCACGCACAGCACACGCTCGCGCGGCATCAGCGTCCAGGTGTTGCGCTCGCCGGTTGGACCCGGCAGCAGACGCTGTGTTCCCGCCTGCGCCAGCTCGCCGTACTGCTGCGCAATCGCACGCAGCTCAGGACGCTTTTCAGCCCACTGAATCAGCGCGTCCAGCGGCTGGGTCAACACGGCTTTCACCTGCGCATCCACCGGATATTCCGCGTCCTGACGCGCCAGCGTTACGCCCAGCGCATTTTCCGGACGGTTTGCCAGCAGGCGGTACAGATAGAGCGGACCTCCCGCTTTCGGGCCGGTGCCGGAGAGACCTTCACCGCCGAACGGCTGCACGCCCACGACTGCGCCGACCATGTTGCGGTTGACGTACAGGTTGCCGACTTTGGCATTGCCGGTTACCTGGGCAATGGTTTCGTCGATACGGGTATGCACCCCGAGCGTCAGGCCGTAACCCGAGGCGTTGATCTGATCGATCAGTTCATTGAGGTTGTTACGGTTGTAGCGCACCACGTGCAGCACCGGACCGAAGACCTCTTTTTTCAGCTCGTCGAAGCTTGCCAGCTCAATCAGCGTTGGCGGCACGAAGGTGCCGGTCTGCCACTCGCGGGCATCTTCGCTGTTCTCGCGCACCGCCTGGAACACCGGGCGGCCTTTGGCACGCATGGCCTGAATGTGGTTTTCAATGTTGGCTTTGGCTTCCGCGTCGATCACCGGCCCGATGTCGGTGGTGAGACGGCCCGGGTTGCCCATGCGGCATTCCGCCATTGCGCCGCGCAGCATCTTCAGCGTGTGGTCAGCCACGTCATCCTGTAAGCACAGCACGCGCAGGGCGGAGCAGCGTTGGCCCGCGCTGTCGAAGGCAGAGGCCAGCACGTCAACAACGACCTGCTCGGTGAGCGCGGAGGAGTCGACGATCATGGCGTTCATGCCGCCGGTTTCGGCGATCAGCGGCGTTGGACGACCCTGCGCATCCAGACGGGTGGCGATGTTGCGTTGCAGCAGGGAGGCCACTTCGGTCGAACCGGTAAACATCACGCCGCGCACGCGATTATCGGACGTCAGTTTGGCACCTACCGTTTCACCGCGCCCAGGCAGCAGTTGCACCACGCCCGCCGGTACGCCCGCTTCCAGCAGAATGTTAATGCCCTGAGCGGCAATCAGCGGGGTTTGCTCCGCCGGTTTCGCCAGCACGCTGTTGCCTGCGGCAAGGGCGGCGGCAATCTGGCCGGTGAAGATCGCCAGCGGGAAGTTCCACGGGCTGATACACACCACCGGGCCGAGCGGGCGGTGGGTTTCGTTATCGAAATCATCACGCACCTGACCCGCGTAGTAGTGCAGGAAGTCGACGGCCTCGCGCACTTCGGCGATGGCGTTGCTGAAGGTTTTACCCGCTTCACGCACCAGAATGCCGATAAGCTGCTGCATCTGGTCTTCCATCAGCACCGCTGCGCGTTCCAGAATGGCAGCACGTTCCTGCGGTGGGGTGGCGAACCAGATTGGTGCGTTGTTCACCGCGCTTTCCAGGGCCTGCTCCACTTCCGCTTCCGTGGCTTCGCGCGCGTAGCCTACGATATCCTTCGGCTCCGCCGGGTTAATCACCGGCTGCATTTCACCGTCCTCAACGGACTGCTCAAGGATCGGCCTGGCCTGCCACTTCTGCAATGCGCTGTTTAGCAGGGCAGAAGAGAGCGACGCCAGACGGTGTTCGTTGGCGAGATCCAGACCCGCCGAGTTGACGCGACCTGCACCATACAGCTCGCGCGGCAGGGCGATCTTCGGATGCGGCAGACCAATCTGGCCTTCCTGCGCCGCCATCTTCTCTACGGCCTGCACCGGATCGGCCACCAGTTCGTCCAGCGGCAGCGTGGCGTCGGCGATGCGGTTAACGAAGGAGGTGTTCGCCCCGTTCTCCAGCAGACGACGTACCAGGTAGGCCAGCAGGGTTTCGTGGGTGCCCACAGGCGCATAGATGCGGCACGGACGGTTCAGTTTGCCGTCGGCCACTTTACCGGTCACCTGTTCGTACAGCGGTTCACCCATGCCGTGCAGACACTGGAACTCATACTGGCCCGGATAATAGTTCTGCCCGGCCAGGGTGTAGATCGCCGCCAGAGTATGGGCGTTGTGGGTGGCGAACTGCGGATAAATCAGGTTCGGTACGCCGAGCAGTTTTTTCGCACAGGCGAGATAAGAGACGTCGGTGTACACCTTACGGGTATAGACCGGATAGCCCTCCAGACCTTCCATCTGGGCGCGCTTGATTTCGCTGTCCCAGTAAGCGCCTTTCACCAGTCGGATCATCAGACGGCGACGGCTGCGGCTGGCGAGGTCGATCAGGTAATCAATGACGAACGGACAGCGTTTCTGATAGGCCTGAATAACGAAACCAATCCCGTTCCAGCCCGCCAGCTCCGGCTCGAAGCACAGTTTTTCCAGCAGATCGAGGGAAATCTCCAGACGATCCGCCTCTTCGGCGTCGATATTGATGCCGATGTCATACTGGCGCGCCAGCAGGGTCAGGGACTTCAGGCGCGGGTACAGCTCTTCCATCACGCGGTCGTACTGCGCGCGGCTGTAGCGCGGGTGCAGGGCGGAAAGCTTGATGGAGATGCCCGGCCCTTCATAAATACCGCGACCGTTGGACGCTTTACCGATGGCGTGGATCGCCTGCTGGTAAGAGACCATGTAGGCCTGCGCGTCGGCGGCGGTCAGCGCCGCTTCGCCCAGCATGTCGTAGGAGTAGCGGAAACCTTTGTCTTCCAGCTTGCGGGCGTTCGCCAGCGCTTCGGCAATGGTTTCACCGGTGACGAACTGCTCGCCCATCAGGCGCATCGCCATGTCCACGCCTTTGCGGATCAAAGGCTCGCCACTCTTGCCGATGATGCGGTTCAGAGAACGCGACAGGTTGGCCTCGTTATGGGTTGAGACCAGCTTGCCGGTAAACAGCAGGCCCCAGGTGGCGGCGTTAACGAACAGGGATGGACTGCGGCCAATGTGGGAGTGCCAGTTGCCGTTGCTGATCTTGTCGCGGATCAGTGCGTCGCGGGTGGCTTTATCCGGGATACGCAGCAGCGCTTCCGCCAGACACATCAGCGCCACGCCTTCCTGGGAGGAGAGGGAGAACTCCTGCAACAGACCCTGCACCATACCGGCACGTCCGCTGGCGGTTTTCTGGTTACGCAGCTTGTCGGCGAGCTGATACGCCAGGCTGTGCGCCTGGGCGGCAACGGCTTCCGGCAGGCGCGCCTGCTCCAGGAGCATCGGTACGGCGTCGGTTTCGGCACGGCGGTAGGCGCCGGTAATGGCGGCGCGGCTGACGGACTGCGGCAGGATCTGCTCGGCAAATTCCAGGAACGGCTGGTGGTTCTCTTCAACGGCCGTCGCGGCCTCTTCGCTTTCGTTCGCTGCGCCCGCCAGCAGGGCAGGCAGCTCCGGCAGACCTTCTTCACTCTCCAGTCTTTCCAGATAGTTAAAAATCGCCTGCTTGATTAACCAGTGCGGTGTGCGGTCGATGCGTGTCGCAGCGGTTTTAATCCTTTCGCGGGTAGCGTCATCCAGCTTAACCCCCATGGTGGTCATCCCCATGCCAAAACTCCTGTTGTTCTGTAATAGCGTTCTGTTGATAGCGTGAAATATCCACCATGTTGCAACTTTGTGCAACCGTGTTAAATGTGACCTGGTCTGCAAGCTGGAAAATGAATGGATTGTTAACGATTAGTTAGCTGTGGAAAAGGACGTGCGGCCGTTTCTGAGCCCAGTTTTTATGCGGGGCTTAACACTTTTTGAAGGTGCAACCCGTAAAAGCGTGAGCGAGTGCAACCTATAGGAAAGA
Organism: Enterobacter cloacae; assembly: GCF_011078175.1. GTDB lineage: Bacteria > Pseudomonadota > Gammaproteobacteria > Enterobacterales > Enterobacteriaceae > Enterobacter > Enterobacter cloacae_Q. Next base: position 364,602 of record NZ_JAALCJ010000004.1, on the reverse strand, counting down.
CGTATAAAACCAGGGATGAAATTCATGTAAATGCAGTGTTAAATCGTTTGTCAGTGGGATGCGTATACGGCAGGATAGCGCGCCCAACGGAAACACATACACACATCACTACGTTCCGGTGATGACATAACAAGGCAACCCGGACGGTTGTCGCTCGACATTTTGGAGAATTTGAATGGCTATTAGCACACCGATGCTGGTGACATTTCTCGTTTATATTTTTGGCATGATCCTGATAGGGTTTTTGGCATGGCGTTCCACTAAAAACTTTGACGACTACATCCTCGGCGGGCGCAGCTTAGGCCCGATGGTTACCGCACTCTCTGCGGGCGCTTCCGACATGAGCGGCTGGCTGCTGATGGGGCTGCCGGGCGCGATTTTCATCTCCGGTATCTCCGAAAGCTGGATCGCCATTGGCCTGACCGTTGGCGCGTGGATCAACTGGAAGCTGGTGGCAGGCCGTCTGCGCGTGCATACCGAAGCCAACAACAACGCCCTGACGCTGCCGGATTACTTCACCGGACGCTTTGAGGATAACAGCCGCATTCTTCGCATTATCTCCGCGGTGGTGATCCTGCTGTTCTTCACCATCTACTGTGCCTCCGGCATCGTGGCGGGTGCGCGCCTGTTCGAAAGCACCTTCGGCATGAGCTATGAAACGGCGCTCTGGGCCGGTGCGGCCGCAACTATCCTCTACACCTTCGTGGGCGGATTCCTGGCGGTAAGCTGGACCGATACCGTGCAGGCGAGCCTGATGATCTTCGCCCTGATCCTGACCCCGGTGATTGTCATTTTCACCGTCGGCGGCTTTGGTGAATCGCTGGAAGTGATCAAGCAGAAGAGCATCGAAAACGTCGATATGCTCAAAGGTCTGAACTTCGTCGCCATTGTCTCCCTGATGGGCTGGGGCCTGGGCTACTTCGGTCAGCCGCACATTCTGGCGCGCTTCATGGCGGCGGATTCTCACCACACCATCGTTCACGCGCGTCGCATCAGTATGACGTGGATGATCCTGTGTCTGGCGGGGGCGTGTGCGGTTGGCTTCTTCGGCATTGCGTACTTCAACAACAACCCGGCGCAGGCGGGCGCGGTGAACCAGAACGCCGAGCGCGTGTTCATCGAGCTGGCGCAGATCCTGTTCAACCCATGGATTGCCGGTATCCTGCTCTCTGCAATCCTCGCGGCGGTAATGTCCACCCTGAGCTGTCAGCTGCTGGTGTGCTCCAGCGCCATCACCGAAGACCTTTACAAAGCCTTCCTGCGTAAGGGCGCGAGCCAGAAAGAGCTGGTGTGGGTAGGGCGCTTTATGGTGCTGCTGGTTGCGCTGGTGGCCATTGCGCTGGCGGCTAACCCGGAAAACCGCGTGCTGGGTCTCGTGAGCTACGCATGGGCGGGCTTCGGTGCCGCATTTGGTCCGGTGGTGCTGTTCTCTGTACTGTGGTCACGCATGACCCGTAACGGCGCGCTGGCGGGGATGATCATCGGTGCGGTGACCGTTATCGTCTGGAAACAGTTCGCGTGGCTGGGCCTGTATGAAATCATTCCAGGCTTCATTTTCGGCAGCATCGGCATTGTGGTGTTTAGCCTGCTGGGTAAAGCGCCGTCTGCCGCCATGCAGAAACGCTTTGCGGAGGCGGACGCGCACTATCACTCAGCGCCGCCGTCTAAGCTCCAGGCTGAGTAATTTCCCCCTCGCCCTAACCCTCTCCCCGCCGGGGAGAGGGAATAGTCCTTTCACCTATGTGAGTCTTCATCAATGAGAATCAAAACAGGGGTAATGGTGGCAGCATTCGTGATGCTGGCGGGCTGTAGCGCACCCTCGCAGCACGCGGCAGTGGAAACCTGCAAAGCAGAAAATCAGATGCAGCAAACCACGCTCTATTTCGGTTTAAACCGTCCTGCCGGGGCGCAAATCACAGGCAACGAATGGCAGCAGTTTGTCGACCAGGACGTGACGCCACGCTTTCGCGATGGCTTAACGGTGTTTGATGCCCGTGGTCAGTGGCTGGGTAACGACGGTAAGGTGGCGCGCGAGCCGAGCAAGGCGCTGATGCTGATCCACCCCAAAGACGCGCTGAGTGAGAGGAATATTGAAGCGTTGCGCGGGATCTATAAGTCACGCTTCGCGCAGGAGTCGGTGATGCGTGTCGACCAGCCGGTGTGCGTGCAGTTTTAATGAAAAACGGCGGGAAATCCCGCCGTTGTTGTATCGTAGGCCCGTGCAAGCGAAGCGCCGCCGGGCATTAACCGCACAAAACTTACAATACCAACCCCGCAAAGCTCGCCGACAGCAGGCTTACCAGCGTTGCCCCGTACACCAGGCGTAAACCAAACCGCGACACCACGTTACCCTGTTGCTCGTTCAGACCTTTTATTGCCCCCGCCACAATGCCAATGGAAGCGAAGTTAGCGAACGATACCAGGAACACGGACAAAATACCCAGCCCGCGCGGTGACATTTGATGGGCTATTTTTTGCAGCTCGATCATCGCCACAAATTCATTCGCCACCAGCTTGGTTGCCATAATGCTCCCCGCGCTTAGGGCATCGCTCAGCGGAATACCAATAAGCCACGCCAGCGGATAAAACACATAACCCAGAATCTGCTGGAAGCTCATGCCAAATATGCCGGAGAAGAGGGCGTTAACGGCGCTAATAAGCGCGATAAAGCCAATCAGCATCGCCAGAATAATCATCGCCACCTTAAAACCGGCCAGAATATACTCTCCCAGCATTTCAAAGAAGCTCTGGGATTCGTGCAGTTTTTCCAGCCTGATATCCGGCTCCGCTTCCGGACGCACCGGATTAATGACGGAGAGAATAATAAAGGTGCTGAACATGTTCAGGATCAGCGCCGCGACGACAAATTTGGCGTCGAGCATGGTCATGTAAGCGCCGACAATCGACAGCGACACCGTCGACATGGCCGTGGCAGCCATCGTAAACAGACGACGCGAGGAGAGATCCCCGAGTACGCCCTTGTAGGCAATGAAGTTTTCCGACTGACCGAGGATCAGCGAGCTCACCGCGTTAAAGGATTCCAGCTTGCCCATGCCGTTCAGTTTTGACAGCAGCGTCCCGATCGCCCGAATAAAGATCGGTAGAATGCGCCAGTGCTGAAGAATACCAATCAGCGCCGAGATAAAAATAATGGGGCAGAGCACGCCAAGGAAAATAAACGCCAGCCCTTTTTCACCCATCCCGCCAAAGACAAAATTCGTCCCTTCGGCAGCGAATTTAAGCAGCGACTCAAAGAAACCGGAGACGTATTTAATAATAAACAGGCCGCTTTCTGCATGCAGGAAAAAGAACGCCAGCGCAATTTCAATCACGATCAGCTGTAAAACAAAACGAATACGAATTTTCCGGCGGTCGAAACTCACCAGCCAGGCGAGGGCAAGAATAATCACCAGCGCCAGCAGGAAATGGACAATTTTAAACATGGTTTATTTTCAGTTGGTTTTCGAGGTGGACATTTAGCCACAGCCCCGGTTAACCGTAAATGGGCATTTTCGTTATACCTTATAAACGTAACGGTTACTCAGGCAATTATTACTCTGCAACACGTTTACATCTGGTCATCAAAACGCAACACATTTCGCTTGTTTTTCTTGTTGCCGTAATGATAATCACTATCACAAGAATTTACCTTTCTTTGCATCAGTTGACCGCGATAAACATTTAAGGTGTCGGCATGTTTGTTCCTTTTCTCATTATGTTACGTGAAGGCCTTGAAGCGGCCCTGATTGTTAGCCTTATTGCCAGTTATCTGAAGCGCACCCAGCGCGGGCGCTGGATTGGCGTGATGTGGGTGGGCGTTTTCCTTGCCGCGGCGCTCTGCCTGGGGCTGGGGATCCTTATTAACGAAACCACTGGTGAATTCCCACAGAAAGAGCAGGAGCTTTTTGAAGGTATCGTCGCCGTGATTGCGGTGTTAATCCTGACGTGGATGGTATTCTGGATGCGCAAGGTCTCCCGAAACGTGAAGGTACAGCTTGAGCAGGCGGTGGATAACGCCCTGCAAAAAGGCAACCACCACGGCTGGGCGCTGATCATGATGGTCTTTTTCGCCGTGGCGCGTGAAGGCCTGGAGTCAGTGTTCTTCCTGCTCGCGGCTTTTCAGCAGGACGTGGGCATCTGGCCGCCGCTGGGCGCCATGCTCGGGCTGGCAACCGCCGTCGTGCTTGGCTTCCTGCTCTACTGGGGCGGCATTCGTCTTAACCTGGGCGTGTTCTTCAAGTGGACCAGCCTGTTTATTCTGCTGGTGGCCGCAGGGCTGGCAGCAGGTGCGATCCGCGCCTTCCACGAAGCGGGTCTGTGGAACCACTTCCAGGACGTGGCGTTCGATCTCAGCAACGTCCTGTCGACCCATTCACTGACCGGCACCCTGCTCGAAGGGATCTTCGGCTACCAGGAAACGCCGAGCGTCAGCGAAGTGGCGATGTACTTTATCTATCTGGTTCCGGCGCTGATCCTGTTCGCTATGCCGCCGCGTACCGGCTCGCAGGCGTCTCGCGTTGCGCCGTAAGTGCTGTTTTAGTTACAACATACTTTTAAAGGGAAGAGTCATGGCCATTCAGTTCCGTCGTAGTGCGTTATGCGCAGGCATTGCCGCGCTGTTCGTGTCTGCCTTCAACGCTCAGGCGGCAGATATTCCGCAGGTAAAAGTCACCGTCAACGATAAACAGTGCGAGCCGATGACCATCACGGTTAACAGCGGTAAAACGCAGTTTATTATTCAGAACCACAGCCAGAAGGCGCTGGAGTGGGAGATCCTCAAAGACGTGATGGTGGTGGAAGAGCGCGAGAATATCGCGCCGGGCTTCAGCCAGAAGATGACCGCAAACCTTCAGCCCGGGGAATATGAGATGACCTGCGGCCTGCTGACTAACCCGAAAGGTAAGCTGATTGTCAAAGGCGCAGCGACGGAGGATGCGGCCAAAGGCACGGCGCTGTTGAGCCTCGGCGACGCTATTGCCGCCTATAAAGCCTACGTCACCAAAGAGACGGCGGACCTGGTGGCAGGCACCAAAGCCTTTACCGACGCGGTGAAGGCGGGCGATATCGAAAAAGCGAAATCCCTGTATGCGCCTACCCGTCAGCACTACGAGCGCATCGAGCCGATTGCCGAACTGTTCTCTGACCTCGATGGCAGCATTGACGCCCGCGAAGATGACTACGAGCAGAAGGCCGCCGATCCGAAATTCACCGGCTTCCACCGCCTGGAAAAAGCGCTGTTTGGCGATAGCTCCACCAAAGGGATGGAGAAATATGCCGAACAGCTCAACAGCGACGTGCTGGAGCTGCAAAAACGCATCGCCGAGCTGGCTTTCCCGCCGTCGAAAGTGGTGGGTGGCGCAGCGGGCCTGATTGAAGAAGTGGCCGCGAGCAAAATCAGCGGTGAAGAAGATCGTTACAGCCACACCGACCTGTGGGACTTCCAGGCCAACGTCGACGGCGCACAGAAAATTGTCGATCTGCTGCGGCCTCAGCTGCAAAAAGAGAACGGCGAACTGCTGGCGAAAGTGGATGCCAACTTTAAGAAAGTTGACGCCATCCTGGCGAAATACCGCACCAAAGACGGCTTCGAAACCTACGACAAGCTGACCGATGCTGACCGTAACGCGCTGAAAGGCCCGGTTACGACGCTGGCGGAAGATCTCTCCCTGCTGCGTGGCGTACTGGGTCTGGACTAAGCGATGAACAAGCATGACGAGTACGACGTCGCGGAACCTACCCGACGTCGGTTGTTAAAAGGGGTAGGGGCGTTGGGCGGCGCGTTTGCCCTGGCGGGAGGCTGTCCGGTGGCGCATGCGGCAAAATCGCAAAGCGCCCCCGGCACGCTCTCCCCGGATGCGCGTATGGAGACGCAGCCGTTTTATGGCGAGCACCAGGCGGGGATTCTGACGCCGCAGCAGGCTTCAATGATGCTGGTAGCTTTCGATTCGCTGGCGAGTGATAAGGCCGACCTTGAGCGTCTGTTCAGGCTGTTGACCACGCGCATTGCCTTTCTCACCGCGGGTGGCCCGGCGCCGGAAACACCGAATCCGCGCCTGCCGCCGATGGATTCCGGGATCCTGGGCGCGTTTACCGCGCCCGATAACCTGACCATTACCGTGTCGGTGGGGGAATCGCTGTTTGATGATCGCTACGGACTGGCGAAGCAGAAGCCGAAAGCGCTGCAAAAGATGACGCGATTCCCGAATGACTCTCTCGACGCGGCGCTGTGCCACGGCGATCTGCTGTTGCAGATCTGCGCCAACACCCAGGATACGGTGATCCACGCCCTGCGCGATATCATTAAGCACACCCCGGATCTGCTAAGCGTACGCTGGAAGCGGGAAGGATTTATCTCCGATCACGCCGCGCGCAGTAAAGGAAAAGAGACGCCGGTCAACCTGCTGGGCTTCAAAGACGGTACTGCCAACCCGGACAGCAGCAATGCCGCGCTGATGAAAAACGTGGTCTGGGTGACGGCGGATCAGGGCGAACCGGCCTGGGCGGTGGGCGGCAGCTATCAGGCGGTGCGTATCATTCAGTTCCACGTGGAGTTCTGGGACCGCACGCCGCTGAAAGAGCAGCAGACGATCTTCGGTCGCGATAAGCAAACTGGCGCACCGCTCGGCATGAAGCACGAGCACGATGAACCCGACTACGCCCGGGATCCGAACGGGGATGTCATCGCCCTGGACAGCCATATTCGCCTCGCCAATCCGCGCACCAGGGAGACGCAGTCCAGCCTGATGATGCGCAGGGGCTACAGCTACTCGCTGGGGGTGACCAACTCCGGTCAGCTTGATATGGGACTGCTGTTTGTCTGCTATCAGCACGATCTGGATAAGGGTTTCCTCACCGTGCAGAAGCGGCTCAACGGCGAAGCGCTGGAGGAGTACGTTAAGCCCATCGGCGGCGGCTATTTCTTTGCCCTGCCCGGCGCGCGTGATGCGAACGGCTGGCTCGCTCAGGGTCTTATAGAAGCCTGATAATTGTCCCTGCGACAGTTCGCGGGGACACTATTTTTCCACATAACTATCTTATTGTTATATTTCTGTAATATTTCTATATAAGACTGATTTTCCATGTAGGGGCAGTCTGAAAAGTTGCATTGTGGTAAAATAAATGTTGAATTTATGATAATTCCTGATGTACTTAAGATAAGACAGCGGTAGTTCCCGGCAGTGATGTTAACTCCCTATGGAGATCGCGAATGGTTGCGTCCTGTACTGGACAAGGTAAACATATCAACCGCAGTACCCGGCGCGGAGGCTCAGACTCCGGCAGCGATTTCCTCACCACCAAATTCTCTCCTTCACCTCAACACCTTTTTCTACCGACGTGCATAACGGTGCGCGTAGCCGTTGTATATCGTCATCCGGTAATGCAAGCAATGGCTTACAAGGAAGCCAACCCTCTGATGTTCGTGCGCATAATCGTGCCGATGCTGGCGCGTGTGATGAATACCAACAACTCAAGGTGCTATCCATGGGAAGACAGAAAGCAGTGATCAAAGCTCGTCGCGAAGCAAAACGTGTGCTGAGACGGGATTCACGTAGTCATAAACAGCGTGAAGAAGAATCGGTCACCTCGCTTGTGCAGATGAGCGGCGTAGAATCCATTGGCATGGCGCGGGACTGCCGCGATGCATCGCCAATTGTGGCGCGGAATGAAGCTCAGGCGCACTACCTGAATGCTATCGAGAGTAAACAGCTCATCTTTGCAACCGGGGAAGCCGGATGCGGGAAAACCTGGATCAGCGCCGCCAAAGCGGCGGAGGCGCTGATTCATAAGGACGTGGAAAGGATCATCGTTACCCGTCCGGTACTGCAAGCGGATGAAGATCTGGGCTTCCTGCCCGGCGATATTTCCGAGAAGTTTGCCCCGTACTTCAGGCCCGTCTATGACGTGCTGGTGAAGCGGTTGGGCGCTTCCTTTATGCAGTACTGCCTGCGACCAGAGATTGGCAAGGTGGAAATCGCGCCGTTCGCCTATATGCGCGGACGTACCTTTGAAAATGCGGTCGTTATTCTTGACGAGGCTCAGAACGTGACCGCTGCGCAAATGAAGATGTTTTTAACGCGCCTCGGGGAGAACGTGACGGTTATCGTCAACGGCGATATTACCCAGTGTGACCTGCCGTCGGGCGTGAAGTCCGGCCTGAGCGATGCTATGTCACGTTTTGAGGAAGACGAGATGATAGGGGTGGTCCGCTTCACGAAAGAGGATTGCGTACGCTCAGCGCTCTGCCAGCGCACGCTACAAGCGTATTATTGAATATGCTGTTGTGTTCAAGGCCCGGGAAACCGGGCTTTGTTTTTTGTGCATTTTATCCCCTCTTCCCTGGGGAGAGGGTTAGGGTGAGGGGCTCAGGCCGCACTGAGCTGCATATAGCACCGGGGGGGATTGACTCGCTTCGCTCGCCCTGCGGGCAGTCTGTTCGCTTCGCTCTCAGTCTGTCCAACTGGCTGCGCCAGTTGTCGAACCCCGGTCGGGGGTTCTCATCCCCCCTACAGGCGTGCAACATGCGAAAAAAAAGCCCGCATTTTCATGCGAGCTCTTCTTTAAATATGGCGGTGAGGGGGGGATTGACTCGCTACGCTCGCCCTGCGGGCAGCTTGTTCGCTACGCTCTCAGTCTGTCCAACCGGCTGTCGCCAGTTGTCGAACCCCGGTCGGGGGTTCTCATCCCCCCTGTTGGAGAATATAAAAGAAAAAAGCCCGTACTTTCGTACGAGCTCTCATCTTGAATATGGCGGTGAGGGGGGGATTCGAACCCCCGATACGTTGCCGTATACACACTTTCCAGGCGTGCTCCTTCAGCCACTCGGACACCTCACCATATTGTTTTGCTGCCTGACCGCTTGGGGGGCAACGGGGCGCTACTATAGGGAGTTGCGCTAAAACGGTCAAGCAGATTTTCAGCATTCGTGCTTGTTCGGTTAAGCCTTAATCAGCTTATATCGCAACGCGCAGGATTAACGCTGTGAATCGAGCACTTCGCTATTTTTCACCACGTCCTGCGCTTTGCTGTAGCTTTCGATCAGCAGTTGGTAGGCCGGGAAGATATGTGTGTACACCTCAGCCCATTCACCCGCGTCTTCACGGTTCCACGTGCGCTGAATTTCGGAAGCAACAGCAGCCGTGTCCATCGGTACCACGCCTGCCTGCACCACGCGCGCCAGGGTGATCTCCTGCGCCATTTTGCTGTAGGTGCCGGAGGCATCAATCACCGCAAACACTTTATATCCGTCCGCCACCGCGCTAATGGACGGGAAGGCCATGCAGACGCTGGTGATCGTCCCGGCGATAATCAGCGTTTTGCGCCCGGTGGCTTTCACCGCCGCCACGAACTCCGGGTTATCCCAGGCGTTGATCTCACCCTTGCGTGCCACATACTGTGCGTGCGGCGCGTTGGCGTGGATCTCCGGGATAAGCGGGCCGTTCGGTCCCTGTGGAACCGACGCCGTGGTGATCACCGGGATCTTCGCCAGCGAGGCGATTTTTGCCAGCGCCGCTGCACGGGCGCGCAGCTCAGGCATTGGCATGTCTCCTACGGTCTGGAATAGCCCGCTCTGGTGATCGATAAGCAGCATAACGGCATCGTTTACGTCAATAACGGGACGTGCACCGTTGAAGTTTGCAGGGGTAGATATAATGCGCTCCTTATTACGTTTAGATTTGGCCAAAGCGGCCGGAGTTGAAATCGCGAATAGCCTCGGCAATTTCGGTTTTACTGTTCATCACAAACGGGCCATAGCCCACGATGGGTTCATTCAGCGGCTCCCCGGCCATCAGCAGTACTTTGGCATCGCTGCTGGCTTCGAGATGCAGTTTGTCACCGCTCTGACTCAGCACGACCAGTTGCGCCTCTCCGGCAGGCGTGGTGCCGTTCACCGTCACGCTGCCTTCAACGACAACCAGCGCCGTGCTCCAGCCTTCGGGCTGATTGAGCGTCAGATGGCTACCCTGGTGCAGCGCGAGATCCCACACGTTCAGCGGTGAGAAGGTATGCGCCGGGCCGGTTACCTCTCCAAAACGGCCAGCAATCACGCGCAATGTTCCGCTGTTATCCGGCAGGGTGACCACCGGGATATCCGCCTGAGTGATGCTCTGGTAGCCAGGCGTCGCCATTTTGTCTTTGGCAGGCAGGTTGACCCACAGCTGCATCATTTTCAGTTCACCGCCTTTCTGCGAGAACGCGCTGGAGTGGAACTCCTCGTGCAAAATGCCTGCGCCCGCCGTCATCCACTGCACGTCGCCTGGGCCGATAACGCCGCCTCTTCCAGTGGAATCACGGTGCTCCACTTCGCCTGAGTAGACGATGGTCACCGTTTCAAAGCCGCGATGAGGATGCTCGCCCACGCCGCGTTTCGCGCCGTCTGCCGGGAAGGTATGTGGTCCGGCGTAGTCCAGCAGCAGGAACGGGCTCAGGGGCTCGCCGTGCGTCTGGTAAGAAAACATCGAACGAACCGGGAAACCGTCACCGACCCAGTGCGGACGAGGTGCGGTATACACGCCTGTTACGTTTTTCATGATTAACTCCTGATGTCCTGTTGTTGTAATTAGCTTATATTCAGGGTTAATAACCCGGTAGATAGCAAAAATGACATTCACTGTTCTTTTAATGGAACAATGGAGGCGTATGCAGGATCTCAATGATTTCGTATGGTTTGTGAAGGTGGTGGAGCATGGTGGTTTTGCGGCGGCGGGTCGGGCGCTCGATCAGCCTAAGTCGAAACTGAGCCGTCGGATTGCGCAGCTGGAAGAACGCCTGGGAGTTCGGTTGATACAACGTACCACGCGGCAGTTTGCGGTGACGGAGGTGGGGCAGACGTTCTATCAGCACTGTAAAGCCATGCTGGTGGAGGCTGAAGCTGCGGAAGAGGCGGTGGCTGCTTTACAGGCTGAGCCGCGCGGTATGGTCAGGCTCACCTGTCCTGTCACCTTGCTGCACGTTCACGTGGGGCCCATGCTGGCGCGGTTTATGGCGCGATATCCGGGGATCAACCTCCAGCTCGAAGCCACCAACCGCCGGGTCGATCTGGTGGCGGAGGGGGTGGATGTGGCGATCCGCGTTCGTCCGCGCCCGTTTGATGACAGCGATCTGGTATTAAGAGTACTGGCGGACAGGGGGCACTGTCTGGTTGCCGGGCCGGCACTGATTGAACGGATGGGAAACCCGGCGATGCCCTCTGAACTCAGCGAGTGGCCGGGGTTAAGTATGGGGGCGGGCAAGCACCTGCATAAGTGGGCATTGAGCGGGCCGGAGGGCGCAAAAGCAGAAATTCACTTTACGCCGCGCCTGGTGACCACCGACATGCTGGCGCTGCGTGAGGCGGCGATGGCGGGCGTAGGCGTGGTGCAACTGCCGATTTTGATGGTGAAGGATCAGTTGGCTTCAGGTCAACTTGTTCGGGTGCTGAATGCGTGGGAGCCAAGACGGGAAGTGATCCACGCGGTGTATCCTTCCCGGCGCGGCCTGCTGCCGTCGGTCAGGACGCTGGTGGATTTTCTCACTGACGAGTATGCAAAGATGGTTGAAGATTAGCTTTTCGTAGGTGGGGTAAGCGTAGCGCCACCCGGCATAAAGGGCGCAGGGGGCGAATTCCCTTATGGAGAATATAAAAGAAAAAAGCCCGTACTTTCGTACGGGCTCTTCTTTAAATATGGCGGTGAGGGGGGGGATTGACTCGCTTCGCTCGCCCTGCGGGCAGTCTGTTCGCTTCGCTCTCAGTCTGTCCAACTGGCTGCGCCAGTTGTCGAACCCCGGTCGGGGATTCTCATCCCCCCTTACGAGAATATAAAAGAAAAAAGCCCGTACTTTCGTACGAGCTCTCATCTTGAATATGGCGGTGAGGGGGGGGGATTGACTCGCTTCGCTCGCCCTGCGGGCAGCCTGTTCGCAACGCTCACAGTCTGTCCAACTGGCTGCGCCAGTTGTCGAACCCCGGTCGGGGATTCTCATCCCCCCCTGTTGGAGAATATAAAAGAAAAAAGCCCGTACTTTCGTACGAGCTTTCATCTTGAATATGGCGGTGAGGGGGGGATTCGAACCCCCGATACGTTGCCGTATACACACTTTCCAGGCGTGCTCCTTCAGCCACTCGGACACCTCACCATATTGTCATCCCGTTGTTGTCGGGACGGGCGCTAATGTAAGGAAAAGCCGTACTGCCGTCAACTCACTTTTTCAGTAATTTAGCGTGTTTAGACAAACTTCAGGCAACCTGATTCCGAAATGTGCGAAAAGCGCCTCTTTTATCAACAACGCGGTTTAGCGATAAATTTGGTATGCTGGCAATTCAGTTGAAAATGAAAATAAAACAGCGCAATAAAAGGCAATGACTATGGATATTATTTTCTATCACCCTACATTTGATACGGCTTACTGGATTAATGCACTCACGGCGGCACTGCCTGGTGCGCGCATTCGCGAGTGGATAGAGGGCGACAATGAACATGCCGATTACGCGCTGGTCTGGCATCCCCCGGTCGAAATGCTCCAGGGACGCCGTTTGAAGGCGGTGTTTGCTCTTGGTGCGGGGGTGGACTCTATTCTCAGTAAGCTGAAGGCACACCCTGAAATGCTGCCGGAGGATATTCCCCTGTTTCGTCTGGAAGATACCGGTATGGGGCGGCAGATGCAGGAATATGCCGTGAGCCAGGTGCTGCACTGGTTCCGACGTTTCGACGATTATCAGGCGTTCAAACAGCAATCCCACTGGGAACCGCTTCCGGATTATCAGCATGAAGATTTCACCATCGGCATCCTCGGCGCGGGTGTACTGGGTTCGAAAGTCGCCGAAGCGCTCGCCCCGTGGGGCTTCCCACTGCGCTGCTGGAGCCGGAGCCGTAAGGAATATCCAGGCGTCGAGAGCTTTGCCGGAACGGACGAACTCCCGGCGTTCCTGAAAGGGACTCGCGTCCTCATTAACCTGCTGCCGAATACGGCGGAAACGGTCGGCATTATCAATGGCACGCTCCTCAACCAGTTGGCAGAAGACAGCTACTTAATGAACCTGGCGCGCGGGGTACACGTTGTGGAAGACGATCTGCTGAAGGCGCTGGATAACGGTAAACTGAAAGGCGCAATGCTGGATGTCTACAGCCGCGAGCCGCTGCCTGAAGAAAGCCCACTGTGGCGACACCCTCGCGTGGCAATGACCCCGCATGTCGCCGCCGTGACGCGACCGGCGGAGGCCGTGGCGTACATCTCGCATACCATCAGCGAATTAGAGAAGGGCAACGCGGTGACCGGACAGGTCGACAGACAGCGAGGCTACTGAGAGAAACCCGGCGTTCGCCGGGTTTTTATAATATTCGCCGCTGATAACTGCTATCCTTTGGAAAAACCGCAGAGGAGAGAATGATGTATCCCGTTGACCTGCATATGCACACCGTCGCCAGTACCCACGCTTACAGTAACCTCCATGATTATATCGCTCAGGCGAAGCTGAAAGGCATTAAGCTGTTCGCGATAACCGATCACGGTCCGGATATGGCGGATGCGCCGCACTACTGGCATTTTGTGAATATGCGTATCTGGCCACGCCTGGTGGACGGTATCGGGATACTGCGCGGCATCGAGGCGAACATCAAAAATACTGACGGTGAAATTGACTGTACGGGCCCGATGCTGACCTCGTTAGATCTGATCCTCGCGGGCTTCCACGAGCCGGTCTTTGCGCCCCAGAATAAGGAGACCAACACCGCGGCGATGATTGCCACCATTGCCAGCGGCAACGTGCACATTATCAGCCACCCGGGAAATCCTAAATACCCGATTGATATTCAGGCCGTGGCGCAGGCGGCAGCGAAGCACCGCGTGGCGCTGGAGATTAACAACTCCTCCTTTGTTCACTCGCGTAAGGGCAGTGAAGCCAACTGCCGCGAAGTGGCGGCGGCCGTGCGTGACGCGGGCGGCATGGTGGCGCTGGGCTCTGATTCACACACGGCCTTCACGCTGGGTGATTTCAGCGAGTGCCTGAAAATATTGCGGGACGTGAATTTCCCGGAAGAACAGATCCTGAACGTCACGCCGCGCCGTATGCTCGACTTCCTTGAGTCGCGCGGCATGGCGCCGATTGATGAATTTGCCGATCTTTAATTAATAACGGAATAAAAACATGAATGAGTTTTCCATCCTTTGCCGCGTGCTGGGCACCCTATATTACCGCCAGCCGCAGGATCCGCTGCTGGTTCCGCTGTTTACCCTGATTCGTGAAGGTAAACTGGCGCAGAGCTGGCCGCTGGAACAGGATGAATTGCTGGAGCGCTTGCAAAAAAGCTGCGATATGCAGCAGATTTCAACGGATTACAACGCGCTGTTCGTGGGGGAAGAGTGTCGCGTGTCGCCGTATCGTTCTGCCTGGCAGGAAGGTGCGACCGAAGCGGAAGTACGGGCGTTTCTTTCGGAACGCGGCATGCCGCTGACGGATATGCCTGCCGATCATATCGGTACCCTGCTGCTGGCAGCCTCCTGGATTGAAGATAATGCAGGTGATGATGAGAACGAAGCGATTGAAACCCTCTTCGAAACATATCTGCTACCGTGGGTTGGCACCTTCCTGGGCAAAGTTGAAGCCCATGCCGCCTCGCCATTCTGGAGAACGCTGGCTCCGCTGACGCGTGACGCTATCGCTGCCATGTGGGACGAGCTGGAAGAAGAGAATGAAGAGTGATTTGAATCACAAAAATTCTGCAACGATACATTTCAACTTGCACGTAATGTGCTTCTGATCTCATTTCTAAGGTGCGCATCTGCTAAGATGCGCACCATGAACATATTACTTTGTATTGCAATCACGACTGGCATCCTCTCCGGCCTCTGGGGTTGGGTGGCTGTATCTCTCGGCTTATTGAGCTGGGCCGGTTTTCTTGGCTGCACGGCCTATTTCGCCTGCCCGCAGGGTGGCCTCAAAGGGCTGTTTATTTCAGGCTGCACGTTACTGAGTGGCGTGGTCTGGGCGCTGGTCATTATGAAAGGCAGCGCGCTGGCGCCGCATGTGGAAATCCTGGGGTACGTCATGACCGGTATTGTGGCCTTTCTGATGTGCATTCAGGCAAAACATCTGCTGTTGTCCTTTGTGCCCGGCACGTTTATGGGTGCCTGCGCGGCCTTTGCAGGGCAGGGTGACTGGAAGCTGGTGGTCCCTTCGCTCATGCTGGGATTACTGTTTGGCTACGCCATGAAGAACAGCGGTCTCTGGCTTGCGGCCCGGCGCGAGAAGAGCCAGAGCGTTCCAGCAGTAAGTAAATAAAAAAAGGCGAGACGGAAATCTCGCCTTTTTTGTGCGCCGCCGATTATGACTCCGGCGGCACCGACATCTCACGGTATTTCACCAGCACCGCATTACTCACGTCACTTTTATTCTGAAGATCCCACAAGCCGCGATCGATACCGTCATTAATCAGGAAAATCACGCCGGTTTCGATGGCCGACATCAAACACAGCATGACCGGCTCGTTAGAGGTATAGCCAATTTCACCCTCCAGCAGACGCTGGTAATCGATAAAGCGGAATACCCCGGCCTGCACTTCATAAGAGAGAATCGTTTTGCTGGTGGTCACGGAGGATAATATCTCACCCGTGCTCACGTTAACCACGCGCAGGTTGACGGCTATCTGATCCAGCTGATACTGCGTGTCGGCCCCGATGCCAAAGTAACGCGCACCCGCGCCGCCCGATTTCACGTTACTTTCGTAGCCGATAATCGAGCCTTCCACCATGATATTGGCTGCGGTGAGAGACTGTAGCGGCATGCGGTTATTGACGCCAACGGTACCATTCTCCTGCGCGGCACGAATGATTTTTCGTTCGTTAAGCAGGTTTTGCAGCCCCTGACGTTCCAGCGGGATAAACCAGCGAGAATCTTTCAGGGCGGTAACCAGCATCGCGGTGGCGCTCTGCGGCACGGCCGTCGAGAAATTACTGGCCGGATACGGTTTGAACTGGCCCGTCTCATCCTGAATGTTATAGACCGAGACGAAGATCTTGCCGGTAGGAACCGGCAGGTGCGTCAGATCCCGATAGCTCTGGGCACGGGGCATTAAGGTGGGTTTAGCGGCTTCTTTTGGCGGGGCAGTTAAACAACCGCTTAATAAGCACACTGCAACTAAAATAAAAAAGCGCTGCATGATAATTGTCCTTATTTTGGGGTTGTTTAGAAATCAGTTGAACTGGTTTGCAAACCGGAAACCTGGATGGTCGAGGTTCTACCGGTTTTTCGGTCTGTCACATTTAACTGAAGCTGCCCGTCTTTATTGGCAATATCGACGATAAAGTCGTTAGTGACCATCCGGCCGGGTTTTCCGGTATTAATATTGGTTAATAAGCCACCTAATATTTGCGACTGAATGGCCTGAGTGAAATTATCCAGTGCTGACGGGGTCTCGATACCGAAATCATCGTCATAGCTGGGATCTTTATAGGAGTTTTGAGCCTGAGCCTGGTTAAGCATAAAGGCTCCGTTATTCGGGTTGCCGCCAAAGTTAGGGTTGCGGAACTGGAATGTCATATTTCCGGCCCAGCTCAACGGCGCAATGAGCATTAACGAAATCACTGTGTGTGCGAGACGCATTACAGCCTCCGAAATAGGTGTCGTTGCTAGAACTCATCTTTTGCTAAATCGCCTGTGCTCAAAAGGGCTTTGTCCAACTGTAGGCGGTTAATAGCTTCTTCTGTTTGTGCCAGTGCGAAAGCGACGTTCTGGTCGAAGTCCCTTTTCGTTGGGAATAAAAAAGTCTGGTAAATAACGTCCTGATTAGCGGTTATTGTGATCCAGCTTCCCCACCGCGCACTGGGCCGTTCGTTGATGGTTAAGTTACCCGGATAATCGCTTTCCCACTTATCGCTGAAGGCACGATAAAAATCGTGTCCGACAGAGGTGACGGTGTGGTCGGTCAACAGTCCGGGAACTTCCACCTCAACAGCCTGAAGATTTCCGGCAGCAAGCATAATGCCCGCGGCGGTAATCCAACTTAGGGTGCGTTTCATGCTATTAACGCCTGAGGTTATCGTTTGCCCACGACACCGCCTGCGTGCGATTTTTAACAGCTATCTTTTTGAAAAGATTATAAAGATGCGTCTTAACCGTATTTTCGCTGATAAATAACGAACGGGCGATTTCAATATTTGAAGCACCAATACGCAGTTTGTTCAGGATC
Organism: Enterobacter cloacae; assembly: GCF_011078175.1. Taxonomy (GTDB): domain Bacteria; phylum Pseudomonadota; class Gammaproteobacteria; order Enterobacterales; family Enterobacteriaceae; genus Enterobacter; species Enterobacter cloacae_Q. The sequence continues at coordinate 347,440 of NZ_JAALCJ010000004.1, read as the reverse complement.
TCTTTCTCACGGTGCGTCAGAAGTGCCGATTCTGTACTGTTATAGCGGTAATTTCCGGAGTGGGTTATGAGGTAGCTGGCCAGCTTTTGCGAAAAATAACACTCCCCCCGCAATATGCCCTGTAACCCCTCCACGACACGGTTTTCTTCCTCAGTGACGTAAAACACGCCGTTGATATGCGGCCAGCTCTCAATGTCGCGGAAAGGATACTCATCAGGAGTATTCAATAATAACACGCGGATATTACTGTTTTTCCTGCTTAAATTAACTTGCCAGTAATGGATAAGTTTTTTATCCGCTTCCATCATATCGAGAAGAATGATGCTGCCAGGAGCGATATCATCAAAAGAACGTTGAATATTGTGCAGTTTTCCGTTAAGCGACAGACATTGCTTTAAATGTTGCAATAACGCTGTCGCTTGTAAGGAAGGTTTTGTAATCAACAATAGTGTATGACCGGGTAAGCTATGGAATTCATTAAACATGATGAAACCCCACGTTATTGATGACACCCAGCAGCTGCCCTTCGTAATATGTAAAGGGCACCAGAAGTACTGACAGGTGTGGTATTGCTGTGTGTAGTTAAAACCCCCTCCCAAAAGGAGGCGGTAAATTTAAAAAACAAATAACGTACTGCTGTTTTCAATCTAGCTATTGCAAACTTTAAAGCAAGTGTTAATCATGTAACATAATGTAAAATTCGATATTAAGTTGTGTATTTTGCAGGGCTAATAGATTTCAAGATAATGGGAAAGTTGTACAGGTGTATAAACGTGCACAGATTTTAAAAACCATGCAATATATTATAATTAATTGAATTATTTGTCTTTTTATTATTGTAAGCCAGACGGTAAAAAGTATGAACTCTGCTAAAAACATAAGACTTCCCTAAGCCAGAATTTTTTCTTAAGAAAACTTGCTTCGTGTCACGCGCGTGGCAAAGGGCATTGTCCTTTTTGTCTGAAGAAGCCGGTACAGGTTGGACAGCCTGTCTCGCTGCTGTACAAGCGCAGGAAGACATTTTTGGTTTCTACTTTAAGCGTGTGTCGCGTCGTTTCAGGCGAGATTTACGACTTTGAGGTGAAGGAGAATATAAAAATAAGGCGCACGGGTGAGATATTAAACATGTATCGGCAGACATACTCTTTTCCGTAACGCGGCGTTAACAAAACGAATCGCGTTAACGGAATAAGGAATACCTTTTTTACAGCCAGGTCCAGGGTGACAGCATGAAAAACAAAACGTTGTTTATGATGTTTACATTACTGGGTTCGCCTGGGTTTGTCATCGCAGGTGATTCAGATTTAGCCAGTGCTGAATATAATTTTGCGATAAATGAATTAAGTCAAGCTTCATACAATCAGGCAGCCATTATTGGTCAACAGGGCTCAGGAAATAATGCTGATGTCCGCCAGGGCGGTTCTAAATTACTGTCCGTTATTTCCCAGGAGGGCGGAAATAACCGAGCGAATGTTGGTCAGTCAGGGACGTATAACCTTGCTTATATCGATCAGACCGGCAACGGCAACGATGCGAGTATTAAGCAGGGCGCTTTTGGCAACACCGCCCTGATTATCCAGAAAGGCTCGGGTAACAGGGCGAATATAACGCAGTATGGTACGCAGAAAACAGCAATCGTAGTACAGAGACAGTCGCAAATGGCTATTCGCGTTATTCAACGCTAGCGATGTGTGACGCCTTAATCAATCCGATGGGGGTTTACCATGAAACTTTTCAAAGTGGCAGTTATTGCAGCAATCGTAGTTTCTGGCAGTGCTTTCGCAGGTGCGGTACCACAATTTGGCGGCGGCCACGGTGGTGGCTGGGGTGGCGGCAATAACGGCCCTGACTCAACCCTGAGCATTTACCAGTACGGCGGCGGTAACTCCGCGCTTGCTTTGCAGACGGACGCGCGAGATTCTGAATTGACCATTACCCAGCACGGTGGCGGTAACGGCGCAGATGTTGGCCAGGGCTCTGATGACAGTTCTATCGATCTGCTGCAAAAAGGCTTTGGTAACAGCGCCACCATCGACCAGTGGAATAGCAAAGACTCTGTTATCAACGTGAAACAGTTCGGCGGCGGCAACGGCGCGGCGGTAGACCAGACAGCGTCCGGCTCAACGGTGACTGTGCACCAGGTTGGCTTCGGCAACAACGCGACCGCACACCAGTACTGATTCATTTCTGTACCAAAAAACAGGGCATGCGCCCTGTTTTTTTTCGGGAGGATCTCATGAGCACATTCATTCTCCTTGCCGCGCTTGCCAGCCAGATAACGTTCAGCGCCTCACAGCAGGCAAATATGACAACCATTATTCCTCAGGTCACTCTGGCAGACGCCTGCGAATGTCAGGTTGAGGTGTTATCTGTCCGACAGGGGCAGGGGGGACAAAGTACATCGCGGCAGAAAAATACTCTTTTTATACCCGCTAATCAGCCGATTGATTTAACGCGAATCAGTTTTAATATTCGCTCAGGGGATGCGGTAAAAATAATTGTCACCGTTTCCGATGGAAAATCGCTTCATTTATCACAACAGTGGAACGCACCGACAGATACGCTTTAAACATTCATGAAATCAATGAGTTAATAAAGTGGCGGCGCTGCACAATTACGCTATGCTGATATCAAGAACCCAGCACTCGGGTTGCTTGATTTGATATGTCATAACGGAGCGTTTTTACACCTCAAGGACGAATTTCATTGAGGAGTACAAATAATGTTCAAATCCGCAGCGTGTATTATTTCTGGTCTGGGACTGATCCTGTCCTCTTTTTTTTCTCCGGCATATTCAGCAACTATAGAAAATGGTGGGGTGATTCATTTTCGTGGCGCGGTGGTCGCTGATCCGTGCGAAGTCACTCCCCGGCATCAGCAGTTTGCAATCTCCTGTCCGGAAAATAACCGTATGAAAACGCATACCATCAGTTATGACGAGGCGCTCCGGGGCCATCATCCTCATTCAGCTCTGGCCGCTGTCAGCATGAAATACCTGAATGAGCAGAAAACGCTGGCGGTCGTTCAGGTGGATTACCGCTAACCGACGTTTTTTTCGCGGCAGTTTTTCTCCTTCTTCCTCTGCGATACACTGATGAAAAAGGCGGGTTGCAGAGGGTGTTTATGAGACCGCAAATCGACGTTATTCATGGCGATATTACGACGGTGCACGTTGACGTGATCGTCAACGCAGCCAACTCCTCCCTGATGGGTGGGGGCGGGGTGGACGGTGCCATTCACCGTGCCGCAGGGCCTCAACTCCTTGAAGCATGCAAAACCGTGCGTCAGCAGCAGGGAGAGTGCCCGCCGGGGCATGCTGTTATTACGCTTGCGGGCGATCTCCCCGCCAAAGCGGTGATCCACACTGTTGGACCCGTCTGGCACGGTGGCGACCGCCATGAGGCTGAGATTCTGGAGCAGGCGTATCGTAACTGCCTGCGGCTTGCGGCGGATAACGGGTATAAGACCATGGCGTTTCCCGCTATCAGCACGGGGGTTTACGGTTATCCAAAGGAAGCGGCAGCTACGATCGCCGTGAATACCGTTTATCACTACCTTTCCCTCAAACCCATGCCGGAAAAAGTGACTTTCGTCTGTTTCGATGAGCAAACTGCCGACCTGTATCAGCGGATTTTGACCGAGCGTAGCCAGGCATTTTGATGCCTGAAATGCAAAAACGGCGCCCTGGAGGCGCCGTTTTGTTATCCCGCTTTAACCTGAGGTTTGCCTGAGAACAGGAAACGCAAAAGCGGGATCCGCAGGTGTATTTCATACAACACGATGGCAATGCCAACCACAAAGACCAGGCCGGTGAAGAAGCCCAGCGCATTCGAGGCGATATGCGGCGTAATGTACGCCCCGAAAAACAGCGTCAGCGGATGGTGAACCAGGTAGATAAACAGCGAAGCATTAACGAAATAGGTGACGCGGCTGGATTTAAAATTCAGCAGACGATGGCCAAGGGCGAACACCACGTTAACCATCCACAGGCCCATCAGCATCGTTATCACGCTCTCCGTCTCATACATCCACGCGTCGCCGCTGCCGTAGCGTTGATTGAGAAGATAGGCGGCAAAGGCCAGCGCTGCACCCACTGCACACCAGGGGGAGGGGGTGGTAAACAGCGCTTTAAGCCGGGGATGAATAAATGCCAGTGCCCCGATCAGGAAGAAGGGAATGTAGAACAGCGTCTGCATTACCACGAAATTAAACAGCCCATCGCTCAGAATGGGAGGGTAGACAATAAACAGGGTACGCCTGACGGCGGCATACGCGACCCCCAGCGCAAGAAACAGCAGCGACAGCTTGCCCAGGGTGATGTTGGCGAAGAAGGTGGAGGATGCGCTACTCGCGCGCTGGCGCAGCTGGCTGAAGATCAGCAAACTCACCGTGGTGAGCACCACCAGTACCAGCAGGAACCAGAGGTGCGAGATCAGCTCCCAGACCAGGGTGTTGTATTTCTCATAGAAGGAGAGATTCGGCCAGTTTTCCGCCTTGCCTTTAACATGCTGCAACATGATGAACTGCGGCAGCGTCAGCAGCGGAATGGCCGTCAACATCGGTATGCCCACGCGCTCCACGCGCACTTTCCACCACCGCTTGAGGGGATAGCGCAAGAAGAGCATGTAAGAGAAATAGCCGGAAATGACAAAAAACACCTGCATGCGGAAGGCATGGATAAAATCATTAAACAGCGTAAGCCACCAGGAGGGCATCTGACTGTTCACGTGCCAGGTGTGGCTGGAATAGATCAGTGAAATATGAAAAGGGATCCCCAATAGCATGAGCCATGCGCGGATCGAGTCGAGGAAATATTCACGTTGTACAGGGGTTGTGCTCATATAACTTTGCGCATTCTCAGACTTTTCACCTTATCCCTAAGGCTCATAATGGTTACATTCGGAGCCAACCCTACACCAAGACCGACACCCTGTCTCCAGGATAAGCACGCAAAGTGAAAAGCGGGTTCTTTCATTTGCTTAATCCATGAGCCAGCGAGCTGAACAAAGCAGTGATAATGTTGTCGGATTGCCTGAGTTTCCATTAAAATGGATCGGATCGATATAAGCACACAAAGGGGGAAGTGCTTACTTATTATGAAACATAAACCACAAATGATGAAAATGCGTTGGTTGGGTGTAGCAGTGCTGTTGTCACTGTATACCTCATCTGCACTGGCCTTTAACATCGATGATGTCGCAAAACAGGCTAAATCGATGGCGGGCAAGAGCTATGAAGCGCCAAAAAGTAACCTGCCCTCCGTTTTCCGCGACATGAAATACGCGGACTATCAGCAGATCCAGTTTAATCACGATAAAGCGTACTGGAACAATATTAAAACCCCGTTCAAGCTTGAATTTTACCACCAGGGTATGTACTTCGACACGCCGGTTGCCATCAATGAAGTGACGGCGACCGCGGTACGTAAAATCAAGTACAGCCCGGATTATTTCAATTTTGGCGATGTGCAGCACGATAAAGACACGGTGAAAGACCTCGGCTTCGCTGGCTTCAAGGTGCTTTACCCGATTAACAGCAAAGATAAAAACGACGAAATCGTCAGCATGCTTGGCGCCAGCTACTTCCGCGTGATTGGCGCGGGGCAGGTGTACGGGCTTTCTGCGCGCGGTCTGGCAATTGATACCGCGCTGCCATCAGGTGAAGAGTTTCCACGTTTTCGCGAGTTCTGGATCGAACGTCCAAAACCCACCGACAAACGCCTGACAATTTATGCGCTGCTGGACTCCCCTCGTGCGACAGGCGCTTATCGCTTCGTGATCATGCCAGGGCGTGACACGGTGGTTGACGTACAGTCTAAAGTTTACCTGCGCGACAAAGTGGGCAAACTGGGCGTCGCGCCGCTGACCAGCATGTTCCTGTTCGGGCCGAACCAGCCGTCTCCGGCGACCAACTTCCGTCCTGAACTGCATGATTCCAACGGTCTTTCCATTCATGCGGATAATGGCGAATGGATCTGGCGTCCGCTGAACAACCCGAAACACCTCGCCGTCAGCAGCTTTGCGATGGAAAACCCGCAGGGCTTTGGTCTGCTGCAACGTGGCCGTCAGTTCTCCCGCTTTGAAGATCTGGATGACCGCTACGATCTGCGTCCAAGCGCCTGGGTTACGCCGAAAGGCGACTGGGGTAAAGGCAAAGTTGAGCTGGTTGAAATTCCAACTAACGATGAAACCAACGATAACATCGTAGCGTACTGGACACCGGATCAGCTGCCGGAAGCCGGTAAAGAGATGAACTTCAAGTATGCGATCACCTTCAGCCGTGACGAAGACAAACTGCACGCACCGGATAACGCGTACGTGATGCAAACGCGGCGTTCGACGGGTGACGTGAAGCAGTCCAATCTGATTCGTCAGCCGGATGGCACGCTGGCATTTATCGTGGATTTCGCCGGGCAGGATATGAAAAAACTGGCGCCGGATACTGCCGTGACGGCACAGGCCAGCATTGGCGATAACGGTGAAATCGTTGAGAACGCCGTGCGGTACAATCCGGTCACCAAAGGGTGGCGTCTGACACTGCGCGTGAAGGTGAAAGATCCGAAACAGACCACTGAAATGCGCGCCGCGCTGGTCAGTAACGATAAGCCGCTGAGTGAAACCTGGAGCTATCAGCTACCTGCCAATGAATAATACATCTGAATATATTGATGCCATGCCGCTGACGGACATTGAAAAAGCGGCACTCCCAGCGAGCGACATCCGCGCGGTTCACACCGCGCTGGATGGTGAACATCGTCACTTTTCCCGTGATGATGATACGCCGCTGGGGTCAGTGAAGGCACGTCTGGAGCAGGCATGGCCGGACTCGCTGGCAGAAGGGCAGTTAATCAAGGATGACGAAGGGCGTGACCAGCTACAGGCGATGCCGAAGGCCACGCGTTCCTCCATGTTCCCCGATCCGTGGCGCACCAACCCGGTGGGCCGCTTCTGGGATCGCCTGCGTGGGCGAGACGTGACGCCGCGCTATCTGTCACGTCTGACCAAAGAACAGCAGGCCTCCGAGCAGAAATGGCGTACCGTAGGCACGATTCGTCGTTACATTCTGCTGCTGCTGACGCTGGCGCAGACGGTTGTCGCCACCTGGTACATGAAAACCATTCTGCCGTACCAGGGCTGGGCGTTGATCAACCCTGCCGACATGATTGGCCAGGATATCTGGGTCTCCTTCATGCAGCTGCTGCCGTATATTTTACAGAGCGGCATCCTTCTGCTGTTCGCCGTGCTGTTCTGTTGGGTCTCGGCCGGGTTCTGGACAGCGCTAATGGGCTTCCTGCAACTGCTGATGGGGCGTGACAAATACAGTATTTCGGCGTCTACGGTTGGGGATGAACCCCTCAACCCTGAGCACCGTACCGCGCTGATCATGCCTATCTGTAACGAAGACGTTGACCGCGTATTCGCAGGGCTGCGCGCTACCTGGGAGTCTGTAAAGGCGACCGGTAATGCAGCGCATTTCGACGTCTATATCTTGAGCGACAGCTACAACCCGGACATCTGCGTGGCAGAGCAAAAAGCCTGGATGGAGCTGATTGCCGAAGTGCAGGGCGAAGGGCAGATCTTCTACCGTCGTCGTCGTCGTCGTGTGAAGCGTAAGAGCGGGAACATTGATGACTTCTGTCGTCGCTGGGGTAATCAGTACAGCTACATGGTGGTACTGGATGCGGACTCCGTGATGAGCGGCGACTGCCTGAGTGGGCTGGTCCGTTTGATGGAGGCCAACCCGAATGCGGGTATTATTCAGTCCTCGCCAAAAGCGTCCGGTATGGACACGCTGTATGCGCGCTGCCAGCAGTTTGCGACCCGCGTCTACGGGCCGCTGTTTACTGCCGGTCTACACTTCTGGCAGTTGGGAGAATCTCACTACTGGGGCCACAACGCCATCATCCGCGTGAAGCCATTCATCGAGCACTGCGCCCTGGCGCCGCTGCCGGGTGAAGGGTCGTTTGCCGGGTCCATTCTGTCGCATGACTTTGTGGAAGCCGCGCTGATGCGTCGTGCAGGGTGGGGCGTCTGGATTGCCTACGATCTGCCTGGCTCGTATGAAGAGCTTCCGCCGAACCTGCTGGATGAGCTCAAACGCGACCGCCGCTGGTGTCACGGTAACCTGATGAACTTCCGCCTGTTCCTGGTGAAAGGGATGCACCCTGTTCACCGGGCGGTGTTCCTGACGGGCGTTATGTCCTATCTGTCTGCGCCGCTGTGGTTTATGTTCCTCGCGCTCTCGACCGCATTGCAGGTTGTGCATGCCCTGACGGAGCCGCAGTACTTCCTGCAACCGCGCCAGCTGTTCCCGGTGTGGCCGCAGTGGCGTCCGGAGCTGGCGATAGCGCTGTTCGCGTCGACCATGGTGCTGCTGTTCCTGCCTAAGCTGCTCAGTATCATTCTGATCTGGTGCAAAGGTTCGAAGGAGTACGGTGGTTTCTGCCGCGTGACTCTCTCCCTGCTGCTGGAAGTGCTGTTCTCGGTCCTGCTTGCGCCGGTGCGTATGCTGTTCCATACGGTGTTTGTGGTGAGCGCGTTCCTGGGATGGGAAGTGGTGTGGAATTCACCGCAGCGTGACGATGACTCTACGCCGTGGAGTGAAGCCTTTATGCGCCACGGCTCTCAGCTGCTGCTGGGCCTGGTGTGGGCCGTGGGTATGGCCTGGCTGGATCTGCGATTCCTGTTCTGGCTGGCGCCAATCGTCTTCTCGCTGATCCTGTCGCCGTTTGTGTCGGTGATCTCCAGCCGTTCCACGGTGGGCCTGCGTACCAAACGCTGGAAGCTGTTCCTGATTCCGGAAGAGTATTCTCCGCCGCAGGTGCTGGTGGATACCGATACCTATCTGGAGCAGAACCGCAAACGCACGCTGGATGATGGCTTTATGCATGCCGTGTTTAACCCGTCATTCAACGCGCTGGCAACCGCGATGGCGACTGCGCGTCACCGCGCCAGCCAGGTGCTGGAGATCGCCCGCGATCGCCACGTTGAGCAGGCGCTGAACGAGACGCCAGAAAAGCTTAACCGCGACCGTCGTCTGGTGCTGTTGAGCGATCCGGTGACGATGGCACGGCTTCACTACCGCGTGTGGTCCTCTCCGGAGAGATACTCTTCGTGGGTGAACTACTACAAGGACGTGAAGCTCAATCCGCTGGCCCTGAAGGCGAAGTAACGCTTCTTTGCCCGCCAAATAAAATACCGGCTTAAGCGCCGGTATTTTTTTAGAGGTTTAACAATGAAAGTCGTCATTGTAATCATGATGGCATGCCTGCTCAGCGGCTGCGGCAGCATTATCAGCCGCACCATCCCCGGGCAGGGCCACGGGAATCAGTACTACCCCGGCGTACAGTGGGATATCCGTGATTCCGCATGGCGCTATCTCACCGTGCTCGATCTGCCGTTTTCGCTGATTTTCGACACGCTACTGCTGCCCATCGATGCCAGCCACGGCCCCTACGAGTAGCGGTGACTTATCGCTCGTCCCATTCGTCCGCTGCGGCCTGACCCTCTTCGGTATCCAGCGGCGGTTCGAGCTGAAACTCACCTTCGTCCCATTCGTGCAGCGTATTTTCTTCCAGCCACTCCTGACGTAACTCAATTTCGTCATAGTCGCCGTCGAATACCGCCTGCGCACCTTCACCACTCAGTATCGGCAGACATTCACCATCTTCACCTTCATCAGCAAAGAATTCGGCCTGCCACATAATATCGCCGTCCTGGAGGACGTATTTTTGGATATTGAGTTGTTGCACGTCAGCATCTTCTTCCTCAATGCCGGGATTATCGGCGAGGAACTCTTCGCGAGCGGCATCAATTGCTTCTTCCAGCGTGGCGTACATGGTCATTGGTGTCTCCCTGTTTTTCGTGAAGGTATTCAGGGAAAGAATAGCTGATTATATGATTTTGCAAGTATGAATGCGTAAATTAGCCGTCACGATGTGGTCTTATTCGCGCCGGGCGTAGCGCCCGGGATAAGCTGAGCCACGAATAAACGGCGTTGAACAGCACGACGCCTGCCGTCACGATAAAGACCGCCCGGAAACCGAAACTGGCCGAAATTCCCGCGCCGACCAGCGGTCCGGTGACGTTACCCAGATCGCGAAACGACTGGTTATAGCTGAAAATACGACCGGCTATCTGGTTGGTGGAGTTATAGACCAGCAGCGTCTGTACGGCCGGGAGTAGCGCACCATCCGCAGCCCCCAGCAGGAAGCGCAGGACGCCGAGCTGCCACGGAGACTGCACCATCGCCATGGGGATCAGAAGCAGGACGGAGACGATCAGGGCGCAGATCAGGATTTTTTCCGGGCCGATACGGTCTCCCAGCTTGCCAAGCCTCGGCGCGCTCAGTAGCGCCGCCACGCCGGGAACAGAGGCGATCAGGCCGCTGATAAAGGCGATATTGCTGGCGTTGCCGGCCAGGTCGCGTACATAGAGCGTCAGTATAGGCGCGATTGAACCGGTGGCCACCTGGATAATCATGGTGGTGACAAACAGGCTCAGCACCAGCTTTGGGTTTTTCAGCGAGGCCAGCACATCCCGGGCGTGCAGCATCTCTTTTTTGGCCACGGGCGTGAAATTCTCGCGGATACAGATAAGCGTCACCAGGAAGCAGAGGAATAGCACGCTGGCGGTAATGAAGAATACCGGCCGCAGTCCGTAGTGGTCGGCCAGCAGCCCGCCCGCCAGCGGGCCCAGCAGCGCGCCGCTTACGCCGCCAGTGGAGAGCGTGCCCAACGCCCATCCGCTTTTCTGGCGCGGTATTTGGGTGGCGATCAGGGCGTTGGCGTTAGGGATAAATCCCCCGAGCAGGCCCAGGAACGCGCGTAATATCAGGAACTGCCAGACGTTCTGCGCCACCCCCATCAGCAGCATAATGATCGCCATGCCGAGCGCAGAGCGCAGCAGCATAATCTTGCGGCCTTTGCGATCCGCCAGCCCACCCCAGAAGGGCGACGCAATGGCGGAGAACAGGAACGTAATGCTGAACACCAGCCCGGACCACATATTCAGTGCGCTATGGCCGGTGACGCCGAGCTGTTCAACGTAGAGGGGCAGGAAGGGCATCACCAGGCTAAAGGCAGCGCCAGTGAGAAAACAACCCAGCCACGCAACCGTCAGGTTACGTTTCCAGTTTATGGGAGCATCTGTGGGGGACATAACTATCCGCATAATGAGGTGCAGGGCACCGTGAACAGTGAGGTAATAAGCCTGCTAATTATGCGCCCAGGGTATGATTGCCGCAATGACGGGGAGCTTTTAAAGCTAAAACAACATGCGGCCCGGAAGGCCGCATGCAGATTAATACCGGGAAGGAACGCCCTGAGGCCGGGTTTTGAAGCGGCGATGCAGCCACATATACTGCTCCGGGGCGAGCATAATGCATTTCTCGACAATGCCGTTCATCCAGCGCGCGGTGGTTTCTGCATCAATCAGCGGCGGCGCGAGTTCCGGCTCCAGCATGATGAGCTGATAGCCTGAACCGTCTGGTTTACGGCGCGGCACAAACGGCACGATAGCCGCTTTGGACATTCGCGCCAGCATCCAGGTCCCGGTGGTCGTCGCGGCATCTTCCACCGCAAAGAACGGGACAAACACGCTGGATTGCGGGCCATAGTCATGATCCGGGGCATACCAGACGACTTCACCTGATTTCAGGGCGCGGATCATTCCTTTCAGGTCTTTGCGATCGATCATGCTTTTATTGGAGCGCATGCGCCCGTTGGTCTGGATCAAATCGATCACCGGATTATCGTTAGGACGATAAACGCCAATACCCGGCGCCTGCATGCCGAACATGCGCGCGCCAATTTCGAGCGTCAGGAAATGAACGCCAATCAGCAGAACGCCAGTCTGGTTGGCCTGGAGATTATGCACAGGATCCATGCCGGTTCCGGCCACTTCCGTCCAGCGCGCCATGCGCTTATCCGACCAGAACCAGGCCATACCGGTCTCCATCAGCCCCATGCCGACAGATTCGAAGTTTTTAACCACCATGTCGTGGCGCTCAGATTCGCTCATCTGAGGAAAGCAAAGCTCAAGGTTGCGATACGCGATCCTGGCGCGACGCTTCATAAACTGCTGAGCAATGCGGCCCAGCCCTTTACCCATGCGGAAGATGACGGGATAAGGCAGCTGTACAATTAGCCACAACAAGCCAATGCCTGACCATGTTAACCAATAGCGGGGATGCAAAAGCGCGGCAGTAAATTTCGGTAACTGGGTCATGTCTGTCCTGTGTTCTAACGTCCTGAAGGGCTATTGTCTCATTTTTTAAGGCATAGCCAAAATGTCTGTCATCGAAACATGAAAGAATATGCAAATGTTAAGTCTGATTAATCAGGTTGACTGAAATGTAGCGTAAATTGTGTGGATGTAAATTGTCTTTGTTTGCTATATCATGCCGACCGATTTTTAATTCTCAACGATTGCAGGACTTGTACACCATGCCAGTGTTACACAACCGCGTTTCGAATGAGATGTTGAAAGCGCGTATGTTGGCCGAAACCGAACCGCGCACAACGATCTCTTTCTATAAGTATTTCACCATCGACGATCCACAGGCGACCCGCGATGCGCTTTACCAGGCTTTCACCGCCCTGAACGTGTTTGGTCGCGTCTATCTCGCGCGTGAGGGGATTAACGCGCAGATCAGCGTGCCTGAAAGCAAGGTCAGCGCCTTCCGCGATCTCCTCTACGGATTTGATCCGGCGCTTAACGGCTTACGCCTGAACATTGCGCTGGATGATGACGGCAAATCATTCTGGGTGCTGCGCATGAAGGTGCGTGAGCGCATTGTGGCGGATGGTATTGAGGATCCGAGCTTTAATGCTGCTAATGTGGGGGAGTACCTCAAGGCCGCTGAAGTGAACGCGATGCTTGACGATCCGGATGCGGTGTTCATCGATATGCGTAACCACTACGAATATGAAGTGGGGCACTTCGAAAATGCGATGGAAATTCCTGCCGATACCTTCCGCGAACAACTGCCGAAAGCCGTTGAGATGATGCAGGAGCATAAAGACAAAAAGATCGTTATGTACTGTACCGGGGGGATCCGCTGCGAAAAAGCCAGCGCCTGGATGAAGCACAACGGTTTTAATAAAGTCTGGCACATTGAGGGTGGGATCATTGAATATGCCCGCCGCGCTCGCGAGCAGGGTTTACCGGTGCGTTTTATCGGTAAGAACTTTGTTTTTGATGAGCGTATGGGCGAGCGCATTTCAGAGGACGTGATCGCGCACTGCCACCAGTGCGGTACGCCGTGCGACACGCATACCAACTGCAAAAACGACGGGTGTCATCTGCTGTTTATTCAGTGCCCTGCATGTGCCGAGAAGTTTAATGGCTGCTGTAGCGAGCTGTGCAGTGAAGAGAGTATCTTGCCAGAAGAAGAGCAACGTCGCCGCCGTGCCGGGCGCGAGAACGGGAACAAGATCTTTAATAAATCCCGGGGCCGGCTGAATACCAAACTGGGTATTCCTGACCCGGAGTAAAACAATGCCCGGCGGCTCACAAGCCTGCCGGGCCTGTTTTATGACTTCTGCTGAACGCCTTCCACCGAAATAATCAGCTCTACATCCTGCGATGCCGGGCCTAAATCCGTGGTGATATTAAAATCTTTCAGATGAATTTTGCCTGCGGCTTCAAAGCCAGCACGTTTGCCACCCCACGGATCGTCGCCCTGTCCAATTAATTTGGCATCCAGTGTGACCGGTTTTGTTACGCCGTTCAGCGTCAGATTACCGGTAATCGCGAGCTTATCGCCGTCTTTCTTCACCTCTGTCGACGCGAAAGTAGCTTGCGGGAATTTGCCCACGTTCAGGAATTCAGCGCTGCGCAGATGTTTATCACGCTCGGCGTGATTAGTGTCGACGCTGTTAGTATTAATGGTGACGTTCACTTTATCGGCAGCAGGGTTTTTCTCGTCGAAAGTAAATGTGCCATCGAAATCATTGAACGTGCCATATAACCAGCTGTAACCCAGATGCTGAATACGGAAATTGACGAAGGCATGCTGGCCTTCCTTATCAATTTTATAGTCAGCGGCAATGGCCGAACCGGTGGTAAATAGCAGCGAACCTAATGCGATACCCAACAGGCGTTTTTTCATTTTATGCTCCAGAGTCAACTGACGAACGGCCAAGCATGCGCTTCAGCGTATCGTCTTTATCAATAAAGTGGTGTTTCAGGGCCGCAAGGCCGTGCAGGACAGAGAGGATCACTACGCTCCATGCCAGCCACAGATGAACCACACCTGCGGTGTCAGCCTGTGAACCGGCGTCAGCCAGCGTGGCTGGGACGTCAAAAAGCCCAAACACGCTGATAGGTTTGCCGTCTGCGGTCGAAATGAGATAGCCGCTGATCAGAATGGCGAACAGCAGGGCATAGAGTGCGATATGCGCGCTAACAGCGCTTAAGCGGGTAAGTCGTCCATGGCTTTTGGGCGCTGGAGGGGGCGGAGAAATATGTCGCCAGATCACGCGAAAAACCAGACCCATCATCAGAAGAACCCCGATGCTCTTGTGCAATTCGGGGGCCTGATGATACCAACCGTCATAATAGCTTAATGTCACCATCCAGAGGCCGAGACCAAACATGGCATAGACGGCAAGTGCAAATAGCCAGTGTAAACACATGGATATTATTCCGTAGCGACGGGAGGAGTTACGCCATTGCATATGAATTTCCGTTCTCAAATGACTGAGCAATAAAAATGGACGGGTTAAATAAATAATGCAACTGAAAAAAATGAATAATGTTTTTTATTTAATTTATTTCAGCGAATTTGAATGTGTTTCCGCAATGTATTTCAATCGCTTCGTTCAATAAATTTGAGGTGACTTTTTTTAAAAAATATAAGTTAAATAAATTTAAAGGAGTGTCAATAAACGTCAGCGAGGATTTTCAGAAGAATACAATATAGATAACGTCAACGATCGCCAGCAGCGACCAAAGAACAATGTAGAGCATGAAATGCTCGCGGATGTTATTGATAAGGTAATTCACCAGTCTGCGCATCTCGTCCCTCTCCCTAAACAGGCTCCGGTTATTCGGAGCCTGTAGCGGTATTATCGGTTAAAGCGCGAGAGCGCGAAGGGCTTGAGATCAAACGAAGGCGTGATGCCTTGAGCAAACTGGGCGGCGATTTCACCTAACACCGAGGCAAATTTAAACCCGTGACCGCTGAGCCCGGTTACAAGCAGGGTATTGTCGTGTCCGGGCAGGGTATCGATGATGAAGTCTTCATCCGGCGTGTTGTCGTAGGTGCACGCTGCGCCGTAAAGCAACCCGCCTACGCCCGGTAGGATATTACGCAGGAACGTGAAGGCTTCGGAACCATCCTGCGGATAAGCGCCGTACGGCTTGCGCTCTTCAGACGAGGAAATTAACTGTCCACCGTTATGTTTGCCAATCTTGAGCGCGTCTTTTTCAGAGGGGAAACCGTAGAATTGATCGCCATTGGGTAATTCGCCTGTAAACGCCGGGAATTTGTTCTGGCTGCTGTAACGCCCGTCAGACTGAAACCAGGAGAAGACTTTGCGGACCGGCTGAATGGGCAGTTCCGGCAGCAGTTTCGTCACCCACGTTCCCGCACTTACCAGCAGGCGCGTAGCGGTATATTCACCCTCAGACGTGGTGACGGTTGAACCGTCTGCATGGTGAGAGATGCCCGTGACCGGACAGTTGAACAACTGCGCACAGCCCGCTTTGGCGGCGAGATCGATCCATGTTTTAATGGCCGTTTCGCTGTGCAGTACCCCGGAATTGGCTTCAAACAATCCAATGTAATCTCCAGGGACAGAAATTTCCGGCCAGCGCGCCATAATGCCGTTCGCATCCAGACGCTCAACGTCCAGGCGGTAGGCTTTCGCGCTCTCCTCGACGTTCGCCAGAAACGTGGAGTTGGCAGGCCCCAGGTTAACGATCCCGGTGCGCTCAAAAATGCGCTCTTCGGTGAGTGCCGCCAGTTCATCCCACAGCGTCTGAGCCCGAAGCACCAACGGTACATAGCGTTCACCTTCACCGTAAGCGTGACGGATCAGACGGGTATCGCCGTGATGGCTGCCTTCAGAGTGGGGGGGAAGGTGGGCGTCAATCATCAGCACATTCAGACCCGCCTGCGTTGCGTAATAACCGGCGGCAGATCCTACGGAGCCGCTTCCGATAATGATCAAATCGTATTTCATAGGCTTCTCTTTACTAACGCTTTGTTAGCAGAGTAATTAACTACGTGGGCTTATACAAGAAGGAAATAAATAAGGCACCGCGAGGGTGCCTGTTGAGTGTAAGGGGCATAAGGTCAATGCCGTTTATACTCGTTTTCCTGATAGTCGCCAGATTCTATTTTTGCGATGCCTGCTTCCAAAATAGAGATAAACTGACGGGCGACGTCTGTTGTAAGCCACAGCGTCTGTCCAACTTCCGCTTCATCGCGGTTTTGCTGATTTGGGGTCTGGTAGTGCAAACGCAGCATCAGCGCATCGTAGCTGTCTACGGTGCTGATATCCCAGCCAACGAGCGGATGGGTCTGGATGACTTCGCTATTCTTTTCCATTATAACCCCCTTAATGCGTGTTAGAAGACAACGACTTTGAGGTTCAATGCATGTTTTTCTGAAAGCAATTTCAGTATATCAATTAATAGGGGTTCAGAAGGAAAAAATAAACGGGTAGCAACACATTTTTCTGCTTTTTAGGATTGTTCGAACAATAAAACGCCATCTTGTTCACGATTTTCTAAGAAGATGCTGAAATAATTTGAACTTTCAGGAAACGAAACGAAAAAAAGCCGGGGCGACCCGGCAAAAAAAACACAATGAGGGAGCAAATATTAATCAGTGATAAACCAGTCGTCGGCGCTCTCCCATGTTTCCTGCAAAATTTCGCTTATGCGTACTTTATCTTCTTTCGCGCCGCCGATGACGGAAAGATGGTTTGCCGTTGCATAACGTACCGTTACGGCGCCCTCGTTTTCAGGAAAAGTGCTGTTAATACGTCGGGATAGCTCACCCGCCAGTGCGTCGAGTGCGCCAGCAGGCAGGACGGTGGTTTTGGCAATGGTGACTTCAATACGCATAAATGCCCCCTGTGTAATATACTGTTTATTTATACAGTTATATTGTCTGTCTGGCAACAGGGGGCGCGATTTTTTTAGCGTTTTACCGACCAGTTTACGGTTTCACCGGCCAGGAAGGGGATCAGGGTATCGTCGGTGAGGGCAATCGACTCTTCAACCTGGCTTTCTTTACGCTCCAGCTCAATGAACGTGTCATTGACCGGCAGACCGTAGAAACGTGGGCCGTTGAGGGAGCAGAAGGCTTCGAAATGGTCTAACGCATTCATTTCTTCAAACACGGTTGCGTAACTTGCAAGGGCGGTAGGCGCGTTGAAGCAGCCTGCACAGCCGCAGCTCGCCTCTTTTCGGTGACGGGCATGTGGGGCGGAATCTGTGCCGAGGAACGCGCGCGGGAAGCCGCTGGCAACCAGCTCGCGTAGTGCCTGCTGATGGACATTGCGCTTAAGGATCGGCAGACAGTACAGATGTGGTCGAACACCGCCCACCAGCATGTGGTTGCGGTTAAACATCAGGTGCTGAGGGGTGATGGTGGCGGCAATCAGCTCATTGCCATCCCGGACATACTCTGCGGCATCTTTAGTTGTAATGTGTTCAAACACCACCTTCAGCCCCGGAAGGCGCTGGCGCAGCGGCTCCATGACCGTTTCAATAAAACGTGCTTCGCGATCGAAAATATCAATGTCAGCGTGGGTCACTTCACCGTGTACCAGCAGCGGCATCCCCAGTTTTTGCATACGCTCCAGGACGGGCATGATGGCATCAATGCTGGTCACCCCATGGCTGGAGTTAGTGGTGGCATTTGCCGGGTAGAGCTTCGCGGCGGTGAACACACCTTCGTTAAACCCGCGCTCAACCTCATTGGGATCCAGCGAGTCCGTCAGGTAGCAGGTCATCAATGGGATAAAATCGTGCCCGGCCGGAACGGCGTCAAGGATACGCTGGCGATAGGCAATCGCGGCCTCGACGGTAGTGACTGGCGGTACCAGGTTAGGCATAACAATCGCACGGCCATAAATTTCGCTGGTATACGGTACGACGGTTTTCAGCATGTCGCCATCACGAAGATGGATATGCCAGTCGTCTGGGCGGCGGATTTTGAGAACCTGGGATTGTACAGTCATGGAAGCTCCGGCTTGAAAGGGATCAGTCATAAGATGGCTGTTTTTGCCGGACACAAATCATAAGCGGAAACGTTTTCGTTTGCACACTATTCCGATAAAAAAAACGGGCGCCTGAGCGCCCGGCGTGTTTAGTCGGTGAAAGGTATGATGATTTCACCCGGTTTCACCTCAATCCCTTTGGCATATTTTTTCGCCAGAGATTCGCCTTTGCTCTTGTCTTCGCTCAGAACATAGGCTGGCTGTTGGTTAAAGTAGTTCTGCAACGACTGGTTGAGATAAGGCATTAGCGTTTGCAGCACCGGTTTCATTTTATCCGGCGTGACAACCGCATCGACGATTTCCATCTCTTGCAGGAATATTGCCCCTTTCTCTTTATTAAAAACAGGCAGCGCCTTAAGCTTCAGCTTGATGTCCGCTTTTTGGTTGCCGAAGAGCGAGGTCATGTCCAGGCTGGCATCGCCGGAAAGGGTGACTTTGTTTGGCTCCTCGCGCCCAATCTGGCTGGCGAGATTCGTCAGGACGATGTGTGCGTCCGCAAGACCAGGGACGCCGATATCTTTTGAAAAATTATTATGTTTTTCCAGCGCCTGATTAATTTCCTGCTCACTGACGGTGTACTGCGTAAGCTGGTTACAACCCACCAGCAGACCGCTGACAATTAACGCAGCGGCAATAACGATCTTTTTCATGGCGTTCCTCAACATAAAATCGGCGCATCTGTCCTGATACGCCAGTATGTCAGGGTGATCCTACAGAAACCAGCAGAAAAAACTGATAGTGTAAGGAGCTCAGGCGCCAGGCTCCAGCATCCCGCGGGTGCTGCGTTTATCGCTGAACTGCCACCAGAGGGCAATCAGCGTCATAAAGCCGACCATGCCGAGCATGACCCACGGCAGCTCCGGCTGATGGAGCGTTTTACCGGCATCGAACAGCCAGCCGCCACCGGTATAGCCCAGTGCGCCGCCAAGCGCCAGTCCGAGACGGCTAAATCCCATGTAGCTGCCACGGGCCCGGGCGTCAGCAAGTGACGCGCTCAGCGTTTCGCGGGCTGGCTCGGCAATGATTGAGCCAATGTAGAAGGTGCATATCAGCATAAACAGCTGCTGAAGCGAACTCACCAGACCGATGGGCATCATGCTCAGCGTCATCAGCAGCAGCCCGGCCATCAGACGGTGCTCAAGCCGGAAACGGCGCTCGCTCCATCGGGCAATTGGGTAGAGCAGGGTCAGAGAGAGGCAGGCTTCAATGGCATACATCCATTTCACCGCTGCCGGCGTGCCGGCAATATCGTTAACCATAATTGGCAGCATTAGCATGACCTGCACGGCGAGCATATAGTAGCCGGTCAGCGTTAACACATAGGTGACGAAGCGCTTATCGTTCAGCACGCGGTCAAGCCCTTCCCGTACTGGCGCTTTAACCGTCGACAGCTTCCACGCTGGAAGAAACAGACCATTAAACAGCGCGCAGAGAATAAACAGTACCGCGCCTGTGGCGCAGACCAGGCGGAAATCGTATTGCAGCAGCCAGCTCCCCAGCAGGGCGCCCACCACCGCGCCAGCGCTGTCCTGCATCATCAAAATCGAGAAGAAGCGCCCCCGGTGTTGCGGTCGGATAAGCTTCACCACCAGCGCGGTACGCGGGGGATCGAAAAGAGTGCCGCCAATCCCGGAAAGAAAACAGGAGAACCACAGTAGCCAGGGTTCATGCGCGATTGCCATGGTGGCGAATCCCGCCGCACGTAGCAGCATGCCGGTGACGATCATCGGTTTCGCGCCGAAGCGGTCGGCTATTGCACCGCCAAACACGCCCAGACCCTGTTGTACAAACTGGCGTAGACCCAGCGCGATCCCGACCATCAATGCCGCCCAGCCCATTTGATCGACAAAACGAATCGATATAAGCGGAAAAACGACAAAAAAGCCGAGCACGACCAGCATGTTATCGACGAGCAGGAAATATTTACCCAGGCTCCTGGCCTGTGATACGCGGGACATTTTCCCTCCAGGGAAAATAAAAGGTGAGCACGCTAACATTCTGCGGTGTCGCCGCGCTTTTTCCCATACCCGGTGGCGACAATATTTTTTTATCAAAAAGGGGCTTTGATAGAGAGTTCTCATCGAAAAATGTGAAAAGCGATCAAAATGGTATGTCACTGTTTTCACAGAAGGCACAGGCACAGGTATAGTAAAGCTAACAGGCAGAGCAGAAGCGACGGGAAGGAGTGGTAACGATGTTTGGCTATCGCAGTAATGTGCCAAAAGTGCGTCTGACGACGGACAGGCTGGTCGTTCGTCTGGTGCATGAGCGTGATGCCTGGCGTCTGGCGGATTATTACGCCGAGAATCGCCAGTTTTTAAAACCCTGGGAACCCGTTCGGGACGAGAGCCACTGCTACCCCTCTGGCTGGCAGGCGCGCCTCAGTATGATTGCGGAATTTCATAAGCAGGGAAGTGCGTTTTATTTCGCGCTTCTCGATCCGGAAGAGAAAGAGATCGTTGGCATTGCCAATTTTTCAAACGTGGTACGCGGGTCGTTTCACGCCTGCTATCTCGGGTATTCCATCGGTCAGAAATGGCAGGGGCAGGGGCTCATGTTTGAGGCGCTGACGGCGGCGATTCGCTACATGCAGCGCACGCAACATATCCATCGCATTATGGCGAACTACATGCCGCACAATAAGCGCAGCGGCGATCTGCTGGCCCGCCTGGGGTTTGAGAAAGAGGGCTATGCCAAAGATTATCTGCTGATTGACGGCGAGTGGCGGGACCATGTGCTCACCGCGCTCACCACCCAGGAATGGACCCCGGGTCGTTAAGGAGAAAAAATGAAATATCAGTTAAATGGCGACGAAGCGCGCGTGATCGGCTGCCTTCTGGAAAAGCAGGTCACGACGCCGGAACAGTATCCTCTGTCCGTGAATGCCGTCACGATGGCCTGCAACCAGAAGACAAACCGTGAACCGGTGATGAACCTTGGCGAGCACGAGGTGCAGGATATTCTTGATGAGCTGGTAAAGCGCCACTACCTGCGCACCGTCAGCGGCTTCGGTAATCGCGTCACTAAATATGAACAACGCTTTTGTAATTCTGAATTTGGCGATTTAAAACTCAGCGCCGCAGAAGTGGCGATTATTACAACGCTGCTGCTGCGCGGGGCGCAGACGCCGGGCGAACTGCGCACGCGTGCCTCCCGCATGCATGAATTTCAGGATATGCAGGAAGTTGAACAGACCCTGGAGGGATTAGTCTTACGAGACGACGGTCCTTACGTCGTCCGTCTGGCCCGCGAGCCGGGCAAGCGTGAAAGCCGTTATATGCACCTGTTTAGCGGCGACGTGGAGCCCTCTGCGCCGGCCGAAGAATCCGACACGCCAGCATCCAACGACAGCCTGACCGCGCGGGTGGCCGCCCTCGAAGACGAGGTGGCCGGGTTGAAACAGCGTCTGGATGCCTTACTCGCACATCTGGGAGATTAATCGTGACAACATTACGTATAGGTGTTGTGGGGCTGGGGGGGATTGCCCAGAAAGCCTGGCTGCCTGTTTTAGGCGCCGCGTCCGACTGGACGCTGCAAGGGGCGTGGTCGCCTACCCGCGAGAAAGCAGAGCGCATCTGCAAAACCTGGCGCATCCCTTATGCCAGCTCGCTTCAGGATTTAGCCCGTGAATGCGATGCGGTATTTGTCCATACCTCAACCGCGACGCACTACCAGGTGGTGAGCGAGTTGCTGAACGCAGGCGTTCACGTCTGCGTGGATAAACCCCTGGCGGAGAATGTACCGGATGCTGAACGTCTGATTGAACTGGCCGCGCGGAAAAAGCTGACGCTGATGGTTGGCTTCAACCGGCGTTTTGCACCACTCTACCAGCAGCTTAAGACCCGGTCTGACTCGTTTGCCTCTTTGCGAATGGATAAGCACCGTACCGACAGCGTGGGGCCGAACGATCTGCGCTTCACGCTGCTGGATGATTATCTCCACGTTGTGGATACGGCCCTGTGGCTGAGTAACGGAAAAGCCCAGCTGCAAAGCGGTACGCTGTTGACCAACGAGCAGGGTGAGATGGTTTACGCCGAACATCATTTTGCCGTTGAGCATTTACAAGTGACGACCAGCATGCATCGTCGGGCGGGCAGCCAGCGCGAGTCCGTGCAGGCCGTTACGGATGGCGCACTGTATGACGTCACCGATATGCGAGAGTGGCGGGAAGAGAAGGGCAATGGCGTGGTTGCGTTACCCGTTCCCGGCTGGCAGAGCACCCTGGAACAGCGTGGCTTTGTGGGCTGCGCACGTCATTTCATCACCTGCGTGCAGAATCAGACGGTTCCTGAAACGTCCGGGGAGCAGGCTATTCTGGCGCAGCGCATTGTGGAACGACTCTGGCGCGAAGCCATGAGCGAATAATTCACTGTTACATCTGCCGATAGTAATTCGTTGAAATCCGGTTAGACTAAGCGCCGCTTGTTGGCTTTGCCGGGTGGCGCTACCGCTTACCCGTCCTGGAAATCCGTAGGGTTGTGGAACTTCACGTTAATGAACTTATTAAAATCGCTGGCGGCCGTCAGCTCGATGACCATGTTTTCCCGCGTGCTTGGCTTTGCGCGCGATGCCATTGTGGCAAGGGTTTTTGGCGCAGGGATGGCGACTGACGCCTTTTTCGTTGCGTTCAAGCTGCCGAACCTGCTGCGCCGTATTTTTGCCGAAGGGGCTTTCTCACAGGCGTTTGTCCCGATCCTCGCGGAATATAAAAGCAAGCAGGGCGAAGATGCCACCCGCGTCTTTGTGGCCTACGTTTCCGGATTACTGACGCTGGCGCTGGCGATCGTAACCGTCCTGGGGATGCTGGCAGCGCCCTGGGTGATCATGGTGACGGCGCCGGGTTTTGCCGACACGGCGGATAAATTTGCCCTGACAACGCAACTGCTGCGTATAACCTTCCCCTATATCCTGCTGATTTCCCTGGCGTCGCTGGTGGGTGCCATCCTGAATACCTGGAACCGCTTTTCCGTTCCGGCCTTTGCCCCTACGTTCCTCAACGTCAGCATGATTGGCTTTGCGCTGTTCGCCGCGCCGCATTTTAACCCACCGGTGCTGGCGCTGGCCTGGGCCGTAACCGTTGGTGGGGTGTTACAGCTTGCTTATCAGCTTCCGCATCTGAAAAAGATCGGCATGCTGGTTCTGCCGCGCATTAATTTCAAAGATGCAGGCGCAATGCGCGTGATCAAACAGATGGGACCCGCGATACTTGGCGTGTCCGTCAGCCAGATCTCGCTCATTATCAATACCATCTTCGCCTCTTTCCTGGTGTCGGGCTCGGTGTCCTGGATGTACTATGCCGACCGTCTGATGGAATTTCCGTCCGGAGTGCTGGGCGTGGCGCTCGGGACTATTCTGCTACCGTCGCTGTCAAAAAGTTTCGCCAGCGGCAACCACGATGAATACTGTCGCCTGATGGACTGGGGCCTGCGTCTCTGTTTTCTGCTGGCGCTCCCAAGCGCAGTGGCGCTGGGGATCCTGGCGAAACCGCTGACGGTGTCGCTGTTCCAGTATGGGAAATTCACCGCCTTTGATGCCGCCATGACCCAGCGTGCGCTCGTGGCCTACTCGGTGGGGCTGATGGGGCTGATTGTCGTGAAGGTGCTTGCGCCGGGTTTCTATTCACGTCAGGACATAAAAACGCCGGTTAAGATTGCCATTGTGACGCTGATCATGACGCAGCTGATGAACCTGGCGTTTATCGGACCGCTGAAACACGCCGGTCTGTCATTATCGATTGGTCTGGCGGCCTGTGTGAACGCCGGGCTGCTGTACTGGCAGCTGCGCAAGCAGGATATCTTCACCCCGCAGCCGGGCTGGGCAAGCTTCCTGCTGCGTCTGGCGATCGCGGTAGTGGTGATGGCAGCAGCGCTGGTTGGTATGTTGTATGTCATGCCTGACTGGGCGCAGGGCACCATGCCTTACCGCCTGATGCGTCTGATGGCCGTGGTGGCCGTCGGTGTGGTCGCGTACTTTGCCACGCTGGCGGTGCTTGGCTTCAAGGTGAAAGAGTTCACCCGCCGCACGGTATAAACGCCAAAAGGGGAGTTCACCAGAAGGTGCTCCCCGTTTTATGATTTGCCGCTACTGCGTCAAATCGAAATCTTTTTCCCGCCCGTGATACGCGCCGTGGCCGTCTGACCATCCGCACCGTATAGCCCCGGCTCTTTATAGGGCTTTAACACCTCTAGTGCCTGCTGATTACGGATAATCTGACCTTCCAGCAGCCAGCCGTTATGCTGGTTGAGATCGCGAAGATGCTGGGTTTTTTCTGTAATGGTTTGCCAGCGTTCATTGATCTCATCATTGGCGCTGCGTTTCGCGTCTTGTTCAGCGCGTCGCTGTTTTTCCAGATAATCCAGGGTCGCTAACAGCGAGCTTTTATCTTCAGTAATGCGTTGCAACGCGCTGCCGTTGATTTGACCAGAAGAGAGGTGGTGCTGTTCTGCGTCCATCACCGTTTTCAGGTCGTTCAGGACCACCGTCATCTGATCCAGTATTTCTGACAGTCGACTCATACGATTAGTTACTCTGGAGGAAACTCTGCGCGTCCTGAATCAGCGCATCAGCGATTTTGCTGGTATCCATTTTCAGTTCGCCGTTACGGATAGCCGTTTTTAGCGCTTCAACACGTTCCATGTTGATATCGCTGCTGCCTGGCTGCATCAGCTTCGACTGCGCATCGCTCAGCGTAACGCTGGTGCTGTTTGCCGTCGACGTTTTTTCCAGACGCGTTTTTTGCGGGACAGCCTCATTCGTTTCGCGAGGTTGTACAGTGCTAACCGGCTTCAGGGCTGATGTACGATCAATGCTCATAGTGTTGTCCTCATCGAGGGTTCGCGGCGTTTGCGCCTGACATTATCATTTGTTGAATATTTATCGGCAGTCGCCGCGAAATCTTTAAAAAGATTACAGGTTAATCAGAATATTCCCATCAGGACCGACCGTGCCGCTGACCACCTGGCCTGAGGACATTCTGACCCGGGCATTTTGCGCCACAGCGGCATTATTCAGCGCTTTTCCTTCACTGTTGATACTAAAGCCTTCGCCATTGGCGACCACCATCACCTGTTGACCCGCTTTCACCCGCCACGCCTGGCGCAGCATGGATAGCTGTATCGCCTGTCCAGGGGCGACATCGCGCAGGCTGACCGCCTCCTGAGCCTGGTTGATATCCAGCATTGTCCGCGGTGGAAGCTGATCCAGACGGCCTCGCTTCAGCGTTACGCTGTCAGGTTGCAGCAGGCTGCCCCGCGGAATGGGAACGGCGGCGACAACATAATTGCCCGTCGCCTGAACCGCAACCTGTAAATACCGTTTTTCATTGGCGCAACGCGCCAGCACGTTCACGTTGCCCCATAACCGGGTAGTGCCGGTCACGCTAAAGGACGGGGTTTCGCAGGAAGGGTAAAGGTTAGGCGGGGTGCGCACGGTCACGCGTACGTCATCGCTGAAACCGGCCAGCTTCTGCGCAAAGAATGCATTGAGCTGGTCCTCTAACCCCTCAGCCTGCACCAGAGGGCTTAAAAGCAGTAAGGTCGCCGCCAGGCCACGTTTAA
The DNA here is from genome assembly GCF_011078175.1 of Enterobacter cloacae. Taxonomy (GTDB): domain Bacteria; phylum Pseudomonadota; class Gammaproteobacteria; order Enterobacterales; family Enterobacteriaceae; genus Enterobacter; species Enterobacter cloacae_Q. Next base: position 321,646 of record NZ_JAALCJ010000004.1, on the reverse strand, counting down.
AAGTCCGCATCGCACGTTCCACCATGTCCAGAATTAAGCAAATTCTACCCGCAGTGGTTTTCCATCAACGCAACAAATAGCGACGCATTTTGCGCTTATTCCGTCGATAGGGGAGACGGGGGGAGATTTAAGCTGTGAACTGAAATTTTCTCATCAGCGGAGGAGACATGCTCGATAAACTCGACGCCGCGTTACGTTTTCAGCAGGAAGCGCTCAACTTACGCGCCCAGCGGCAGGAGATTTTAGCCGCCAATATCGCCAACGCGGATACCCCCGGGTATCAGGCGCGCGATATCGATTTTTCCAGTGAACTCAAAAAAGTGATGGAGCGCGGACGTGCCGAAGGAACGGGTGTCTCACTGGCCCTGACATCCTCACGTCATATTCCCGCTCAGGCGATGACCGCGCCAACGACCGACCTGCTTTATCGCATTCCCGATCAGCCTTCGCTTGATGGTAACACCGTCGACATGGACCGGGAGCGCACACAGTTTGCCGATAACAGCCTGCAATACCAGACAGGCCTGACGCTTCTCGGCGGGCAAATCAAAGGCATGATGACCGTCCTCCAGGGGGGCAATTAGTAAATGGCCTTGCTGAATATTTTTGATATCGCCGGTTCGGCATTAACGGCGCAGTCCAAACGACTGAACGTGGCCGCCAGTAATCTGGCCAACGCCGACAGCGTGACCGGCCCTGACGGGCAACCGTATCGCGCTAAACAGGTCGTCTTTCAGGTAGATGCTGCACCAGGTGCGGCAACGGGCGGCGTGAAAGTGGCGGACGTGGTGGAGAGCCAGGCGCCCGACAAGCTGGTTTACGAGCCAGGCAACCCGCTCGCAGATGCCAGCGGCTACGTGAAAATGCCGAACGTGGATGTGGTCGGGGAGATGGTGAACTCTATGTCCGCGTCGCGCAGCTACCAGGCAAACGTCGAAGTGCTTAATACCGTGAAGAGCATGATGCTCAAAACACTCACTCTCGGCCAGTAAAGGAGACACGCATGTCCATCGCCGTAAACGTGAATGACCCGACAAATACCGGCGTCAACAGCACCAGCAGTGCGACCGGTTCCAGCTCTCTCACCGGGAGCAATGCCTCCGATTTACAGAGCAGCTTTCTGACCCTGCTGGTGGCGCAGCTGAAAAATCAGGACCCGACCAATCCGATGCAGAACAACGAACTGACCACGCAGCTCGCGCAGATCAGTACCGTCAGCGGCATTGAGAAACTGAACACCACTCTCGGCTCGGTCTCCGGTCAAATCGATAACAGCCAGTCCTTGCAGGCCGCCAACCTGATCGGTCACGGGGTGATGATCCCGGGAACCACGATTCTGGCGGGCACCAGCACCACCGAGGGCACGTCTACTACCACGACGACGCCGTTTGGCGTTGAGTTGCAGCAGCCGGCTGACAAAGTCACCGCAACGATTACTGATTCTACCGGGGCAGTGGTTCGCACCATTGATATCGGAGAATTGAAAGCAGGCGTTCATACCTTTACCTGGGATGGCAGCCTGACCGATGGCACCAAAGCGCCAAACGGCTCTTACAACGTGGCGATCGGCGCCAGCAGCGGTACGACCCAACTGGTGGCTCAGCCGCTACAGTTTGCCCTGGTTCAGGGCGTCATCAAAGGCAGCGATGGCAACAAACTGGATTTGGGTACCTCCGGTACCACCACACTCGACGAAGTTCGGCAGATTATCTAAGCCTTCATACTTATCAGGAGTAAGTCATGGCCTTTTCTCAAGCGGTCAGCGGCCTGAATGCTGCGGCCACCAACCTGGACGTCATTGGCAACAACATCGCCAACTCCGCGACCTATGGTTTTAAATCCGGTTCTGCGTCTTTTGCAGATATGTTTGCAGGCTCTAAAGTGGGCCTGGGCGTGAAGGTTGCGGGTATCACCCAGGACTTCACCGACGGGACGACCACCAACACCGGTCGTGGTCTGGACGTCGCCATCAGCCAGAACGGTTTCTTCCGTATGGTGGATGCCAACGGTTCCGTGTTCTATAGCCGCAACGGCCAGTTCAAGCTGGATGAAAACCGTAACCTGGTGAACATGCAGGGGCTTCAGTTAACCGGTTATCCGGTTGCCGGTACGCCGCCTACGGTGCAAACCGGTGCCAATCCGCAGGCGATCTCCATTCCAACGACGCTGATGGCGGCGAAGTCTACCACCACGGCTTCTCAGCAGATCAACCTGAACTCCACCGATACCGCGCCAACCGTCGCCTTCGATCCGGCCAACCCTGACTCTTACAACAAGAAAGGCACCGTGACGGTGTTTGACAGCCAGGGTAACGCGCACAACATGAACCTGTTTTATGTCAAAAACGCGACGCCAGCTAACTCCTGGAAGGTGTATTCGCAGGACGGCAGCGTAGCGGGAGACGCTGCGAAACTGGCAACGACGCTGACCTTTAACGCGAGCGGCGTGTTGACGGGTGGCGATGATATCAAGATCAGAACGGGTACTGTTCCGGGTGCGACGCCAGCCACGTTTGACATGAGTTTCGCCAACTCCATGCAGCAGAACACCGGTGCGAACAACATCGTGGCGACGAGCCAGAATGGTTATAAGCCGGGCGATCTGGTGAGCTACCAGATCAACGATGACGGTACCGTTGTCGGTAACTATTCGAACGAACAGACCCAGGTGCTGGGCCAGATCGTACTGGCAAACTTCGCCAACAACGAAGGCCTGAAGTCCGAAGGGGATAACGTCTGGTCTGCCACGCAGTCCTCCGGTGTTGCCCTGCTGGGTACCGCGGGTTCCGGTAACTTCGGCACGCTGACCAATGGCGCGCTGGAAGCCTCGAACGTCGATCTGAGTAAAGAGCTGGTGAACATGATCGTCGCGCAACGTAACTACCAGTCCAACGCGCAGACCATCAAAACTCAGGATCAGATCCTCAACACGCTGGTTAACCTGCGTTAAGCAGCTGACGGGAAAGCGCAATGGATCACGCAATATATACAGCGATGGGCGCAGCAAGCCAGACGCTCAATCAGCAGGCTGTTACCGCCAGCAACCTGGCAAACGCCTCCACGCCAGGTTTTCGTGCGCAGTTAAACGCGCTGCGTGCGGTGCCGGTAGAAGGGCTGTCATTGCCCACGCGTACGCTGGTCACCGCCTCCACGCCGGGTGCCGATATGACGCCAGGCCAGATGGATTACACCGCGCGTCCGCTGGACGTTGCCCTTCAGCAGGACGGCTGGCTGGCGGTGCAAACGGCTGACGGCGGGGAAGGGTATACCCGCAACGGTAATATCCAGGTGAGCGCCACCGGGCAGCTGATGATTCAGGGGCATCCGGTGATGGGCGAAGCCGGTCCGTTGACGGTGCCGGAAGGGTCCGAATTGACCATCGCGGCAGACGGGACGATTTCGGCGTTAAACCCGGGCGACCCGGCTAACACCGTTGCGCCTGTCGGTCGTCTGAAGCTGGTGAAAGCGGAAGGCAACGAAGTGCAGCGTGGTGATGACGGGATGTTCCGTCTGACCCAGGCGGCGCAGGCCACGCGTGGCGCCACGTTACAGGCCGACCCGACCATCCGCGTGATGTCCGGCGTGCTGGAAGGCAGTAACGTCAAACCGGTAGAAGCCATGACCGACATGATCGCCAGCGCCCGCCGCTTCGAAATGCAGATGAAAATTATCAGCAGCGTTGATGAAAACGCGGGCAAGGCTAACCAACTTCTGGCTATGAGTTAACAGGACTCCCTATGATCAGTTCTTTATGGATCGCGAAAACCGGTCTGGACGCACAGCAAACCAATATGGATGTGATTGCCAACAACCTGGCAAACGTCAGCACCAATGGTTTCAAGCGCCAGCGTGCGGTTTTCGAAGATTTGCTTTATCAAACGATTCGTCAGCCAGGGGCGCAGTCTTCTGAGCAAACCACGCTGCCGTCCGGTCTGCAAATTGGTACCGGCGTACGCCCGGTCGCCACCGAGCGTCTGCACAGCCAGGGCAACCTGTCCCAGACCAACAACAGTAAAGACGTTGCCATCAAAGGTCAGGGTTTCTTTCAGGTGCAGCTACCTGACGGAACCTCTGCCTATACCCGCGACGGTTCATTCCAGGTGGACCAGAATGGTCAACTGGTGACGGCGGGCGGCTTTCAGGTACAACCTGCCATCACCATCCCGGCGAACGCGCTAAGCATCACCATTGGCCGCGACGGTATCGTCAGCGTCACTCAGCAAGGTCAGGCCGCGCCGGTCCAGGTTGGTCAGCTCAACCTGACGACATTCATGAACGATACCGGACTGGAAAGCATCGGTGAGAATCTCTACACCGAAACGCAATCTTCCGGCACGCCAAATGAAAGTACCCCGGGCCTGAACGGGGCGGGGCTGCTGTATCAGGGGTATGTGGAAACCTCGAACGTTAACGTGGCGGAAGAGCTGGTGAATATGATCCAGGTTCAACGTGCCTATGAAATTAACAGTAAAGCAGTGTCGACGACCGACCAGATGCTGCAAAAACTGACGCAACTCTAAGGTGTAGCCCGGTGCGGTAAACGTCGCACCGGCTCCCTGTTTTCGAAGATGAAGGCAATGCATAAAAACGCGGCGTTTCGTTATCCGATCCTGACTGTTCTGGCCGTCACCCTCAGCGGGTGTGCCTGGATCCCGTCTAAACCATTGGTACAGGGTGCGACTACCGCCCAACCCGTTCCCGGCCCCGCGCCGGTGGTGAACGGCTCTATTTTCCAGACCGCACAGCCGATTAACTACGGTTATCAGCCGCTGTTTGAAGACCGTCGTCCGCGTAACGTTGGCGATACGCTGACCATTGTGTTGCAGGAAAACGTCAGTGCGAGCAAGAGCTCGTCGGCGAACGCCAGCCGCGACGGCAAAACCAATTTTGGCTTCGACACCGTACCGCGCTATCTGCAAGGGCTGTTCGGCAACGCCCGTGCGGATGTGGAAGCCTCTGGCGGCAACACCTTTAACGGTAAAGGTGGCGCGAACGCCAGCAATACCTTCAGCGGAACGCTGACGGTAACGGTTGACCAGGTTCTGGTGAACGGCAACCTGCACGTGGTGGGCGAAAAACAGATCGCCATTAACCAGGGTACGGAATTCATTCGCTTCTCCGGTGTGGTTAACCCTCGCACCATCAGCGGCACCAACACCGTACCGTCCACCCAGGTGGCGGATGCGCGCATTGAGTACGTCGGCAACGGCTATATTAACGAAGCGCAAAATATGGGCTGGCTGCAACGCTTCTTCCTTAACTTATCGCCGATGTAAGCGAGGTGACCTATGTATAAATTTCTCTTCGCCGTGGCACTGTCGCTGGTTGCCACCGTTGCGCAGGCCGATCGCATACGCGATCTCACCAGCGTCCAGGGCGTGCGTGAAAACTCCCTGATTGGCTACGGCCTGGTGGTGGGGCTCGATGGCACAGGTGACCAGACGACCCAGACACCGTTCACCACCCAGAGCCTGAATAACATGCTCTCTCAGCTCGGTATTACCGTCCCGGCCGGGACCAACATGCAGCTGAAAAACGTGGCGGCCGTAATGGTGACCGCGTCTTATCCGGCCTTTGCGCGTCAGGGGCAGACCATCGACGTGGTTGTCTCGTCGATGGGTAACGCCAAAAGCCTGCGCGGCGGAACGCTACTCATGACCCCGCTGAAAGGCGTAGACAGCCAGGTGTATGCGCTGGCACAGGGCAACATACTGGTGGGGGGAGCAGGTGCGGCGGCGGGCGGTAGCAGCGTGCAGGTGAACCAGCTGAACGGCGGACGTATTACCAACGGTGCGATCATCGAACGAGAGCTGCCGACCCAGTTCGGCACCGGCAACACCATTAACCTGCAACTGAATAACGAAGACTTTACGATGGCGCAGCAGATCGCTGACACCATCAACCGCAGCCGTGGCTATGGTAGCGCCACCGCGCTGGATGCCCGCACCGTGCAGATCCGCACGTCAACCGGCAGCAGCAACCAGGTGCGGATGCTGGCCGATATCCAGAATATGGAAGTAAACGTGCCGGTTCAGGATGCGAAAGTCATTATCAATTCCCGTACCGGCTCGGTGGTGATGAACCGCGAAGTGACGCTGGACAGCTGTGCCGTGGCGCAGGGTAACCTCTCCGTCACGGTTAACCGTTCGGCCAACGTCAGCCAGCCGGATACGCCGTTTGGTGGCGGTCAGACGGTAGTGACCCCGCAAACGCAGATTGATTTACGGCAGAGCGGTGGTTCGTTGCAGAGCGTGCGCTCCAGCGCCAACCTGAACAGCGTGGTGCGCGCCCTGAACGCGCTGGGTGCAACGCCAATGGATCTGATGTCCATTCTGCAATCCATGCAAAGTGCAGGCTGCCTGCGCGCCAAACTGGAAATCATCTAAATGCTGACAGATAGCAAACTGTTGACCAGTGCCGCCTGGGATGCCCAGTCGCTCAACGAGCTGAAAACCAAGGCGGGCAAGGATCCGGCGGCGAATATCCGCCCGGTTGCCCGTCAGGTGGAAGGTATGTTCGTGCAGATGATGTTGAAAAGCATGCGTGAAACCCTGCCGAAAGATGGCATGTTCAGCAGCGATTCCACGCGGCTTTACACCAGCATGTACGATCAGCAGATTGCCCAGCAAATGACCGCCGGAAAGGGACTCGGTCTGGCGGACATGATTGTGAAGCAGACCGCAGCCGCTCAAGGGCTGTCGCCTGAAGAGGCCCCGCCGCAGGTGCCGCTGAAGTTTGATCTGGAAAAGGTGACCAGTTATCAAAATCAGGCGCTAACGCAAATGGTGCGTAAGGCGATGCCGAAGCCAGCAGATACGCGTGACGAGCCGCTCTCTGGGGACAGCAAAGACTTCCTGGCGCAACTCTCCCTGCCGGCGCGTCTGGCCAGTGAAGAGAGTGGCGTACCGCACCATCTGATTCTGGCGCAGGCGGCGCTGGAGTCGGGCTGGGGGCAACGTCAGATCCGCAGGGAGAACGGCGAGCCGAGCTTCAACATCTTCGGCGTGAAAGCCACCTCCAGCTGGAAGGGGCCGACCACGGAAATCACCACCACCGAATATGAAAATGGTGCGGCAGTGAAGGTGAAAGCCAAATTCCGCGTCTACAGCTCGTATCTGGAAGCGTTGTCGGATTATGTCGGGCTGCTGAGCCGGAATCCACGCTATACCGCCGTGACTCAGGCCGCCACGCCAGAGCAGGGCGCTCAGGCATTGCAGAATGCCGGTTACGCGACCGATCCAAACTATGCGCGTAAGCTAACCAGCATGATCCAGCAACTTAAATCCATGACTGAGAAGGTCAGCAAAGCCTATAGCACAGATCTCGAAAATCTGTTCTGAAAGTTCTCAAGTCCCCGTGGAGGTTGCCGATAACCTTCATCAGGACTCGTGTCTGAACGTATAAAAGGAACCCCATGTCCAGTTTGATTAACAGCGCCATGAGTGGCCTCAGTGCTGCGCAGTCGGCACTCAATACCGTCAGTAATAATATTTCAAGTTATAACGTGGCTGGTTATACCCGCCAGACCACCATACTGGGGGCATCCAACAGCACCCTGACCGGTGGCGGCTGGGTGGGTAACGGGGTCTATGTCTCCGGTGTTCAGCGTGAATATGATGCGTTTATCACCAACCAGCTACGCGCGGCGCAGAACCAGAGCAGTGGGCTGACCACGCGCTACCAGCAGATGTCAAAAATTGACGACGTGCTCTCGGATACCGCGAACTCGCTTTCTGCTAACCTCCAGGATTTCTTTAAAAGCCTGCAAACGCTGGTCAGTAACGCAGAAGATCCGGCTGCACGCCAGACGGTACTGGGGAAAGCGGATGGTCTGGTAAATCAGTTTAAAACCAACGATCAATATCTCCGCGATCAGGATGCGCAGGTTAATACCGCAATTTCTACCAGTGTCGATCAGATCAATAACTACGCGAAACAGATTGCCAATCTTAACGATCAGATCTCCCGACTGACTGGCGTCGGTGCGGGCGCATCCCCGAATGAGCTGCTCGATCAGCGCGATCAGCTGGTGAGTGAACTGAACAAGATTGTCGGTGTGGACGTCACCGTTCAGGACAGCGGCACCTACAACATCTCTATCGCCAACGGTTACACCCTGGTTCAGGGCAGTAACGCCAGCCAGCTGGCGGCGGTGAAATCCAGTGCGGACCCAGCGCGTACAACGATTGCGTATGTGGATGCCGCAGCGGGCAATGTAGAGATCTCAGAAAAACAGATCGCCACGGGGTCGCTTGGGGGGCTGTTAACGTTCCGTTCTCAGGATCTGGATCAGGCGCGAAATACGCTTAACCAGATGGCGCTGGCGTTTGCTGATGCCATGAACACCCAGCACCAGGCGGGCTTTGATGCCAACGGGGATAAAGGCGGCAAGCTGTTTGATTTTGGCTCTCCGGCAGTACTGAGTAACGGCAAAAACACCGGGGGCGCGTCCGTTACGGCCACAATGACGGACAGTACAAAGGTCCAGGCGACAAATTACAAGGTTGAGTACAACGGTACTGACTGGACAATCACGCGTCTGTCAGACAACACCAGCTTTACCGCCAAACCTGATACCAGCGGTAATCTGTCGTTTGATGGTCTCAACGTTAAGATTAGCGGCAAAGCCAATAATAAAGACAGTTTCATCGTCAAACCGGTGAATGACGTCATTGTGAATATGGACGTTGCGATCAGCGACGAATCCAAACTGGCGATGGCCTCCGCGAAAGGAAGCGGCGAAAGCGACAATACCAATGGCCAAAAGCTGCTGGATTTGCAGAGCGCCAAACTGGTGGGGGGGAACAAAACCTTTAACGATGCTTATGCCGCACTGGTCAGTACGGTGGGCAGCACCACGGCGTCGCTGAAAACCAGCAGCGAAACCAAAGTTAACGTGGTGACGCAGCTGACCAAACAACAGCAGTCAATCTCCGGGGTTAACCTGGATGAAGAGTATGGCAACCTGCAACGCTATCAGCAGTACTATCTGGCGAATGCGCAGGTGCTGCAAACGGCGAGCACGCTGTTTGATGCATTGATCAATATCCGCTAAGGCTGAGGCAAAAAAATGCGTATTAGTACACAAATGATGTATGAGCAAAGCATGCGCGGCGTGACGAATTCCCAAAGTCTCTGGCTCAGCTACGGCGAGCAGATGTCTACGGGGAAGCGCATCAACCGTCCGTCTGACGATCCTATTGCCGCCTCGCAGGCCGTTGTGCTCTCTCAGGCTCAAACGCAAAACAGCCAGTATGCGCTGGCGCGCTCCTTCGCTACGACGAAAGTCTCGCTGGAAGAGAACGTGTTATCGCAAGTGACAACCGCTATCCAGGCTGCTCAGGAAAAGATTGTTAATGCGGGTAATGGCACGTTAAGCGACGATGACCGCGCTTCGCTGGCAACGAACCTGCAAGGTATCCGCGATCAGCTCATGAACCTGGCTAACAGCACGGACGGTAACGGTCGCTATATTTTTTCCGGCTACAAAACCGAAGCAGCGGCTTTCGATCAGGCTACCGGTACGTATCAGGGCGGCGGAACACCCATCAGCCAGCAGGTTGACTCCGCGCGCACGATGCAAATCAGCCATACGGGCGCTGAAGTTTTCGCCAGCTTCACCAGCAATGCGAAACCAGAGCCGGCGGGGAGTACCCAGGAAACGAATTTGTTCAAGATCCTCGACGCTGCCATTGGTGCGCTGAATACACCGATTGGCGATGACGAAACGAAGGCTGAAGCGTTTACCGCGGCGATTGATAAAGCTAACCGTGGCCTGAGTAACTCCCTCAACAACGTTTTGACCGTGCGCGCCGACCTCGGCATCAAGCTGGATGAGCTTGGCAAGCTGGACGCTCTGGGTGAAGACCGCGCGCTGGGTCAAACCCAGCAGATGAGTAACCTTGTTGACGTGGACTGGAACTCGGTGATTTCGTCCTACACCATGCAGCAGGCGGCATTGCAGGCCTCGTATAAAGCCTTTAGCGATATGCAGGGTATGTCTTTGTTCCAGATGAACAAATAAGACTCTGACCTGTTTAACATGTCTTGAAACTGGGCATGTTTTGACTGCCCAACCCGTCCGGGTTGGGCATTTTTTTACACACTCTCTGCCTGTGCGGACAGCACCCGGGCGCTTTCAATCACTCTGATAGCCAGCGCAATGGCACCGCACAGGGTTGCCAGCGCCACCACGCCAGTCCAACCCGCCAGCGTATAGATATTGCTGCCTAATGCTGAACCCAGCGCCATTCCGATGAAAATGACGGTAAACAGCAGGGCGTTAAGCCGTCCACGTGCCTGTGGCTCAAGGCTGTAAACCAGGTTCTGGTGGGCCACGAGACTGGACTGCAACCCGAGATCGAAACCGACCGCGGAAAGGGCTATCAGGATCAACTGACCGTGTACACCCAGTGCCGGCATCAGGAACATCAGGGCAAACGAAAGGGTCACCAGCGCAGCACCCAGTTGGGTCACTTTACCGGCACCCAGCTTATCCGCCAGACCACCTGCCAGCGGTGCGGCAAGCGCGCCTGCGGCACCGGCAATACCAAACCCACCCGCTACGGCGCTGCCGAGGTGATACCGTTCCAGCAGCATAACCGCCAGCGTTGACCAGAATGCGCTAAAGGCAATCGACAGAAAACCCTGGGCCAGTGCGGCCCGACGCAGCGCCGGGTAGCGACGCCAGAGGTGTTCCATGGAGCGCATCAGCGCCGGGTAGCTTAGCGTGGAGTGAACGGCGAAGCGGGGAAGTACGGCCCACATCACCACGCCGATAAAGGCAATACTTGCGGCGGCCAGCTGATACATCACCCGCCAGCCAAAGGCTTCACCCACCACGCCGCTCACGGTTCTGGAGAGCAAAATCCCCAGCAGCAGGCCGGTCATCACCGTGCCGACCGTCTTACCCTGCCTGCCTTCCGGTGCCAGGATCGCTGCCGCTGGCACAATATCCTGCGCCATGGTGGCAGCCATGCCAATCAGCAGGCTGGTGAGCAGCAGTGAGTGCAGCTGTCCGGTCAGGCTACAGCCCAGCAGGAACAGCGCCAGAGCCGCACTTTTTATCAGGATCAGCGTTCTGCGGTCATGACGATCGCCGAGCGGGAGCAGAAACAGGATACCTAAGGCATAACCCGCCTGGGTAAGCGTCGGGACCATACCCATGCCTTCGATGCTCAGGTGCAGGTCTAAGCCCATCAGCGGCAGCAGAGGCTGGGCATAATAGATGGATGCCACGCTAAAGCCCGCACCGAGCGACAGCATTAAGATTACCCAGCGGCTTACGGCCCGGGTCGTAGTTGTGTTCATAAGATGTTCCTCATTCGTCGTGTGCGGCTATTTTTTATCAGTACGCCTTGCGACGGTAGCGGGCGCGGTGGTAAAACGCTTATACGTGTAGCGTATGGGCTAAAATGATATGAAAAGGTCTGAGCGTATAGATCGGGTAGAACTGATGCGAACGTTTGTTCGCATTGTGGAGGCGGGGTCTCTTTCTGCGGCAGCACGTCAGCTGGCAACAACCCAGGCCACGGTGAGCCGTCGGTTGCAAACGCTTGAGACCATGCTGGGAGTACGCCTGATGCTGCGCACAACCCATACGACCCGGCTGACCGATGACGGCGAACGCTGCTATCAGCATGCCCGACGGGTGATTGACAGCTGGCTGGCGCTGGAAGACGAGGTAGGGCAGACGGAAGATGAACCGGTTGGGGTGCTAAGGGTGCGCGCGCCGCACGCATTTGGCCAGGAGCAGCTTCTGAAACCGTTAACCGAATTTTTACAGCGCTATCCGCAGTTGTCCGTTGAGTGGATGCTCAACGATCGTTCGGTTGATTTCCTCGGCGACAACCTTGACTGTGCTATTCGGGTGGGAGTGGACGTCGATCCGGCGACCGTATCCGTGCTGCTGGCTGAAGTGCCGCGCTCGGTGGTGGCGTCACCGGAATTACTGGCCCGTTATCCCGCTGTTAAAACGCCGGAAGATTTGCAACAGCTTCCCTGGATTGCCATCAGCTCTTTTTATCAACGCCATGTGGACCTTTTCCACGATGCATCATCTGCCCCGGCGCGGGTTACCATTACTCCACGCCTGAGTACCGACAGCCTGTATGTGGCGCGCAATACGGCACTCACCGGGCTTGGCGTGGCGGTGGTATCCAGCTGGACGGTACAGGATGATATTCGGGAAGGGCGACTGGTGCATTTACTTCCAGAGTGGCAGCCGGCAGCGCTACCTGTACATCTGGTTTACCCCTGGTCTCGTTATTATCCGGCGCGCTTGCGGCGTTTTCTGGAGTTGATGCGGCAGATAATGCCGGGGGTCACCGGGATGAGAAAGCCCCTGCAACAGCCATAAAAAAGCCGACCCGAAGGTCGGCTTTCAGTCTTAGCGTGCGTTATTCCACAGGCTGAGGGCGTGTAGCAGGGGCAGTCGCCATGTGCGTTGCACTGTGACCACCGGCAGCACCTTTACCTTCGAAGTTGAATTCGGGACGAATCCAGTCGCTATGGCGTGGCGCTTCAGGTACATACTCAGGTGCCGGGGCGCGAGTCATCGGCGCGGTAGCAACGTGAGCGTGCGCTGGCGCGGCAACGGGCTCAACCGGCGCAGGCTTCACTTCAGGCGCTTTCACTTCTTCGACAACAGGTTCAACCTGAATCTCGACGTCCTGAACCACCTCTTCGGTAACCGTTTCGACGGCAACGTCTGCGGTTTCTTCCACTGCTGGTGCAGGTTCAGCGTGTGCCACGACCTCTTCAGCCACTACGGCATCTTCTTCGGCGATAATCTGCGGGGCGGCATCAACCGGTGCAGCAATCACTTCAGGATGGGTCGTTTCCACTTCCACAGCCTTTGGTGCGGCCGTTTCAACAGCATGAGGCTCAACAACCTGCGGCTCTGCCACGGTTGCCGCTTCAGTCACGACGTTTTCTGCCGCGGCTACCGGTGCAATTACCTCTTCGGTTACAGCCTGCTCTTCAACAGCCTGCTCAGGGCGAGCAACCGGATAGCGGATCCAGACTTTACCGGAGGCCATCTCAGGTGACGCGCACGCCACGGTCAGCGGCATTGGCGACTGAGTCGGGTAACGCTCGTCACGGTAGCGACGACGACGCTGGCCGCTCACGCGCAGGTGACGTGGAGAACGGCGGGAGCGACGCGGCATACCTGCGTTGTCACGGTTTTCGCTGCTCTCGTCCTGCTCAACCTGATTTTCCACCACGGCTGGCAGATCAACTTTCGCAACCTGTGTACCCGTTGTGGTTTCTGGCGCTTCGACCGCGATGACTTCGCTTTCTTCCGCCTGAACAGCACCCACACGTACTTTCTGGGTAAGCTGACGCTGCTTACGACGCGGCATAACCTGAGTGCGCTCTTCCTGCTCAGCGTCCGGCTGTTCTACAGGCGCTTCGCGGTTCAGGTTTTTGACTTCCTGCTGCGCCTGGCGTTTCTCGTCGTTACGACGACGGTTACGCTCGCGGCGAGGCTGCTGCTCGTCACGCTGTTTGCTCTTTTCGGACTCGTCGCCCGCCTGCTGGCGAATTTCACGATCTTCAACGTTCTGCTGTTGCTTCTCGCGACGGTTGCGACGGTTGTCCTCGCGTTGTTCACGACCTTCGTTGTTCTCGGAACGATTATCACGGCGCTCGTTACGATCGCTACGGTCGTTGCGGTCATTACGATCGCGACGATTGTTCTGACGCTTACGACGGTCCTGTTGACGCTCTGGTTTCGCTTCTTTTGGCGCTTCTTTCGGCTGCTCAGGCTGAACTTCTTCGCCAGCAAACATTTTTTTCAGCGCGCCGAAGAAGCGGCTCAGGAGACCCGGCTGCTCAGGCTGCGCTTTTAGCGCGGCAGGGGCCGTTTTTTGCACAGCAGGTTTTGCCGCTGGTTTTTCCAGCGTCGCTTCCGGCGGGGCTTCCGGCATAATGAAGGTTGCTAATGCAGGCTGCTCAGGCAGTTTACGCTCGGCAGGCTCTTCATCCGACGGCAGCGCCATTTCTTCTTCATGCAGCTTCGGCAGCAGGTAGCTGAGGGTGCTGGTCTCTTCGCCTTTACGCACGCGCAGCACGTGATAGTGCGGGGTTTGCATCTCGTCGTTTGGCACGATGATGCAGCGAACGCCGCCCTGACGCGCTTCGATTGCGCTTACCGCTGCACGTTTTTCGTTCAGCAGGTAGGAGGCAATCGGCACCGGAACAATAGCGTGAACCTCTTTGGTATTCTCTTTCAGCGCTTCTTCTTCAATCAGACGCAGGATAGAGAGGGAGAGGGATTCATTGTCACGCACCGTACCCGTGCCGGAACAACGCGGGCAGACGTGATGGCTGGACTCGCCGAGTGACGGACTGAGGCGCTGACGGGACATTTCCAGCAGGCCAAAGCGTGAAATATGGCTGATCTGAATACGCGCACGATCCTGGCGCACCGCTTCACGCAGACGGTTTTCAACCGCACGCTGGTGGCGAACCGGGGTCATATCAATGAAGTCGATAACGATCAGACCACCCAGGTCACGCAGGCGCAGCTGACGTGCAATCTCGTCTGCCGCTTCGAGGTTGGTGTTGAACGCCGTCTCTTCGATGTCGCCGCCGCGGGTTGCACGCGCGGAGTTGATGTCGATAGCGGTCAGCGCTTCGGTGGTATCGATAACGATAGAGCCGCCAGACGGCAGACGCACTTCACGCTGGAAGGCCGACTCGATCTGAGATTCAATCTGATAGTGGCTGAACAGCGGGATTTCACCGGTGTACAGTTTAATTTTGCTGGTGAAATCCGGGCGACCCAGCGCGGCGATATGCTGGCGAGCCAGCTCGAGCACTTTCGGGTTATCAATCAGAATTTCACCGATGTCCTGACGCAGATAATCACGGAAGGCACGCACAATAACGTTGCTTTCCTGGTGGATCAGGAACGGAGCAGGACGGCTTTCAGCCGCTTTCTTAATGGCTTCCCAGTGCTTCAGGCGGAAGCTCAGGTCCCACTGTAATGCTTCGGCAGATTTGCCGACGCCTGCGGTGCGCACGATAAGGCCCATGCCGTCTGGCAGCTCAAGACTTGCCAGCGCTTCTTTCAGCTCGGTACGGTCATCGCCTTCGATACGGCGAGAGATGCCACCCGCACGCGGGTTGTTTGGCATCAATACCAGATAGCTTCCTGCCAGACTGATAAAGGTGGTCAGTGCGGCACCTTTGTTGCCACGCTCTTCTTTATCGATCTGGACGATAACTTCCTGACCTTCGCGCAGAACATCTTTAATGTTCGGACGGCCATGGGAGTTGTAGTTTGCAGGGAAATATTCGCGGGCGATTTCTTTGAGAGGAAGGAAACCGTGACGCTCAGCACCGTAATCGACAAATGCAGCTTCAAGGCTTGGTTCAATGCGGGTGATTTTGCCTTTGTAAATGTTCGCTTTTTTCTGTTCGTGTCCAGGACTTTCGATATCCAGATCGTACAGGCGCTGCCCATCCACAAGGGCGACACGCAACTCTTCTTGCTGAGTTGCGTTGATTAACATTCTTTTCATCGTAACTTACTCGTTATTCTTACATTGACGACAAAGCTGCGGGCAAGGTGACGCTTTCCGGGGTATGAACCGATGGCCTCGTGTCTGTTCACGTCGCCAACCTCACGGTTGTCGCTCGCTTAAGAGGCGCAGAGTGTCGGTTGCCTGTATTTCATACGGAAACACAGCGCAATTATCAGGGGAATTGCCTGGGAAAACTCTCCAGAGAACAATCCTTATACCGGGAAGTACTGCAACCCGCAGCCCGCTAACTGCCTGAAAGATCAATACGTCTTACGCCATTGCTGCGTGGATGATCGGTCAGACAAAATTGGTCATTCCGTCGATATCCTTACAAAACCCGGATTTAACGCGGAAAACGGATTCATTATTCCACTGCTCGCCGGGTTATAGCAAGATGACTTTTACCAATTATCACCCGGTTACTCACAGTTTCTTCACTTCAACGGGGTGATTGGTTTAATAACCACCAAATCGATTGCGCGAAAGGGGAGTGGTCCGGATAAAAGTAAATATAAGCATAGAAAAATGAGTGGCGCTAATGCCTGACGCTATTTAGAATCGCCAACCATGAAAACAGAGACTCCAGCCGTAAAAATGGTTGCCATCGCCGACGATGACGCGGGGCAACGTATCGATAATTTTTTGCGCACCCAGTTGAAGGGCGTGCCAAAAAGTATGATTTATCGCATCTTGCGTAAGGGCGAGGTGCGGGTGAACAAAAAACGCGTGAAGCCCGAGTATAAGCTCGAGGCGGGCGATGAAGTCCGCATTCCGCCGGTACGTGTTGCAGAGCGTGAAGAAGAGGTCGTTTCTCCGAAGCTGCAAAAAGTCGCGGCCCTGAGCGACGTTATCCTTTATGAGGACGACCACATTCTGGTGCTGAATAAACCGTCCGGAACGGCGGTGCACGGCGGGAGCGGTCTGAGCTTCGGCGTGATTGAAGGGCTACGCGCGCTGCGCCCGGAAACGCGTTTCCTCGAACTGGTTCACCGTCTTGACCGTGATACCTCTGGCGTGCTGCTGGTAGCGAAAAAACGTTCTGCGCTGCGTTCCCTGCATGAACAGCTGCGTGAAAAAGGAATGCAGAAAGATTATCTGGCGCTGGTGCGCGGCCAGTGGCAGTCCCACGTGAAGGTGGTGCAGGCGCCGCTGCTGAAAAATATTCTGCAAAGCGGCGAGCGCATTGTTCGTGTTAATCAGGAAGGGAAACCGTCTGAGACACGCTTTAAAATCGAAGAGCGCTACGAATTTGCCACGCTGGTGCGCTGTAGTCCGGTGACGGGGCGTACCCACCAGATTCGCGTCCATACCCAGTTTGCTGGCCATCCGATTGCGTTTGATGACCGCTATGGCGATCGCGAATTTGATAAGCAGCTGGCGGGAACGGGGCTGTCGCGTCTGTTCCTGCATGCGGCAGCGCTGAAGTTCACCCATCCTAATACCGGCGAAGTTATCCGTATTGAAGCGCCGCTGGATGAGCAGCTCAAACGCTGTCTGAAAGTTCTGCGCGGCTGATTTTGTGCCGGGTGGCGCTGCGCTTACCCGGCCTACATGTTTTTCTCCCAGAGGGCTGGGGTGAGGGCATCAGGCCGCAACGGTCACATCGTCAGCGGATTACACTCTTCTCGCCTTAACATTTGGCACAGCGCAATCAGCGGCAACCCCACCAGTGTATTCGGATCGCGTCCGTCCAGCTTATCGAAGAGCGCAATCCCTAGTCCTTCACTTTTAAAGCTCCCCGCACAGTTCAGCGGACGTTCCCGTCGCACGTAATCCATAATCTCCTGCTCGCTGAGATGGCGGAAATGGACATCAAACGGCTCGCATTCGGTTTGCAGATGGCCTGAGGCCGAATTATAAAGTGCCAGACCCGTATAAAAAGTCACGATACTGCCTCGCGCACGTAGAAGCTGCTGGCAGGCGTTTTCTTCCGTATGCGGTTTACCGGTAATTTCGCCGTCCAGCACACAAACCTGATCGGAGCCTATAATCAGATGAGCGGGGTAACGTACGGCCAGAGACTGTGCTTTCTCCTTCGCGAGACGGGTCACCAGATGACGCGGCGACTCGCCCGGCTGTGGCGTCTCATCCACTTCCGGCGCGGCACATTCAAACGGGATCCCGAGCTTTTCCAGCAGCATTCGGCGATAAGGTGAAGTGGAAGCAAGGACGAGATTTGGCATATTTTTATCACCAGATATAGCGAATCGATGCCAGCCATTTTAAACTACAGGCCGCAATGTGTGCGAATAATTGGCAAAAGGCAGCTCTGGTTGCCTTTTTCTTTGACTCTATGACGTTACAAAGTTAATATGCGCGCCCTATGCAAAAGGTAAAATTACCCCTGACTCTTGATCCGGTTCGTACGGCTCAAAAACGCCTCGATTACGAAGGAATCTATTCTTCCGATCAGGCTGAGCGTATTGCCGAATCTGTAGTCAGTGTGGACAGTGATGTAGAATGCTCCATGTCGTTCGCTATCGACAACCAGCGACTCGCCGTGTTAACCGGTGATGCGAAGGTGACGGTAACGCTCGAATGTCAGCGTTGCGGGAAACCGTTTGTACAGCATGTTCACACAACGTATTGTTTCAGTCCGGTTCGTTCTGACGAACAGGCTGAGGCACTCCCGGAAGCGTATGAGCCGATTGAGGTTAACGAATTCGGTGAAATCGATCTTCTGGCGCTGGTTGAAGATGAAATCATCCTCTCCTTGCCAGTCGTTCCGGTGCATGATTCTGAACACTGTGAAGTGTCCGAGGCGGACATGGTCTTTGGGGAACTGCCTGATGAAGCGCAAAAACCAAACCCATTTGCCGTATTAGCCAGCTTAAAGCGTAAGTAATTGAGGAGTAAGGTCCATGGCCGTACAACAGAATAAACCAACCCGTTCCAAACGTGGCATGCGTCGTTCCCATGACGCGCTGACCGCAGTTACCAGCCTGTCTGTAGACAAGACTTCTGGTGAGAAACACCTGCGTCACCACATCACCGCTGACGGTTTCTACCGCGGCCGCAAGGTTATCACTAAGTAATCACGCGTTAGCGTGATTAGGCTTAGTGAGGAACTTCCCCGTGCAAACGGGGAGTTTACCGAACCAGGCTGCGACGATACCTTGACACGTCTAACCCTGGCGTTAGATGTCATGGGGGGAGATTTTGGCCCTACCGTGACAGTGCCTGCAGCATTGCAGGCACTGAATTCTAATTCGCAACTCACACTTCTTTTAGTCGGTAACCCCGACACAATCACGCCATTACTTGCAAAAGCTGACTTTGAACAACGTTCGCGTCTGCAGATTATTCCTGCGCAGTCAGTTATTGCCAGTGATGCCCGGCCATCGCAGGCTATTCGTAATAGCCGTGGCAGCTCTATGCGAACGGCGCTGGAGCTGGTGAAAGAGGGGCGCGCACAGGCTTGCGTCAGCGCGGGAAATACTGGCGCGTTGATGGGACTGTCGAAATTATTGCTCAAGCCGATTGAGGGCATTGAGCGCCCGGCGCTGGTGACGGTGTTACCGCATCAGCAGAAGGGCAAAACGGTGGTGCTCGATTTGGGTGCTAACGTAGATTGTGATAGTACAATGCTGGCTCAGTTTGCCGTTATGGGGTCGGTGCTGGCAGAAGACGTGGTCGGGATTAACAATCCCCGCGTTGCGCTATTGAATATCGGTGAAGAAGAGACCAAAGGCCTGGACAGTATTCGCGACGCTGCGGAGATACTCAAGCAGGTCCCCTCCATCAACTATATTGGTTATCTCGAAGCCAATGAGTTGCTGACGGGCAAAACGGATGTATTAGTGTGTGATGGCTTCACCGGAAACGTAACGTTGAAGACCATGGAAGGGGTCGTAAGAATGTTTCTTTCTCTGCTGAAATCGCAGGGAGAAGGTAAAAAAAGGTCCTGGTGGCTGATTATATTAAAGCGTTGGTTACAAAAAAGCCTGACGCGGCGATTCAGTCACCTCAACCCCGACCAGTATAATGGCGCCTGTCTGTTAGGATTGCGCGGCATCGTGATTAAGAGTCATGGGGCCGCCAATCAGCGAGCATTTACCGTCGCGATTGAACAGGCAGTGCAGGCGGTGCAGCGACAAGTCCCTCAGAGGATTGCCGCTCGCCTGGGATCTGTATTAGCTAAAAGTGACTGAGCGTACATGTATACGAAGATTTTAGGTACCGGCAGCTACCTGCCAAAACAAGTGCGTACCAACGCCGATCTTGAAAAAATGGTAGATACGTCTGACGAGTGGATTGTCACGCGCACAGGTATCCGTGAACGTCGTATCGCCGCGCCAGACGAAACCGTGTCCACCATGGGCTACGAAGCCGCACAGCGTGCGCTTGAGATGGCGGGCATTGATAAAGAACAGATCGGGCTTATCGTGGTGGCGACCACCTCGGCCACGCATGCCTTTCCAAGCGCAGCGTGCCAGGTGCAGAACATGCTCGGCATTAAAGGCTGCCCGGCATTTGACGTTGCCGCTGCGTGCGCGGGCTTTACCTATGCGCTGAGCATCGCCGATCAGTACGTAAAATCGGGCGCCGTACAATATGCGCTGGTGATCGGTGCTGACGTGCTGGCGCGGACCTGCGATCCAGCCGATCGCGGCACGATCATTATTTTTGGCGATGGTGCGGGCGCGGTGCTGCTGGGGCAGTCCGAAGAGCCGGGTATCATCTCCACGCATCTGCATGCTGACGGTCGCTATGGCGAGCTGTTAACGCTGCCTAACGCCGATCGCGTTAATCCGGACAGTTCGATTTATCTGACCATGGCAGGTAACGAGGTGTTCAAAGTCGCCGTGACTGAACTCGCTCACATTGTTGATGAGACACTGGAAGCGAACAATCTGGATCGCGCCGCCCTCGACTGGCTGGTACCGCATCAGGCTAACCTGCGTATTATCAGCGCGACGGCGAAGAAGCTGGGCATGTCTATGGATAATGTTGTGGTAACGCTCGATCGCCACGGCAACACCTCTGCGGCATCGGTACCATGCGCATTTGACGAAGCGGTACGCGATGGGCGAATTAAACGGGGCCAACTGGTCTTGCTTGAAGCCTTTGGTGGTGGGTTCACCTGGGGTTCCGCGCTGGTTCGTTTCTAGGATAAGGATTAAAAAATGACGCAATTTGCTTTTGTGTTCCCAGGACAGGGCTCGCAAACTGTTGGGATGTTGTCTGAAATGGCAGCAAACTATCCGGTTATTGAAGAGACTTTCCGTGAAGCTTCTGACGCGCTGGGTTATGATCTGTGGGCGCTGACTCAACAGGGTCCGGCCGAAGAGCTGAATAAAACCTGGCAGACTCAACCGGCACTGCTGGCGGCATCCGTCGCATTGTGGCGCGTATGGCAGCAGCAGGGCGGCAAAGCGCCGACGCTGATGGCGGGTCACAGTCTGGGTGAATACTCTGCGCTGGTTTGCGCAGGCGTGATTACCTTCGCTGACGCGGTACGTCTGGTTGAAATGCGTGGTAAATTCATGCAGGAAGCGGTGCCAGAAGGCACGGGCGGCATGTCTGCCATTATTGGCCTGGATGATGCTTCTATCGCTAAAGCCTGTGAAGAATCTGCTGAAGGTCAGGTCGTTTCTCCGGTAAACTTTAACTCGCCAGGCCAGGTGGTTATCGCCGGTCATAAAGAGGCGGTTGAGCGCGCTGGTGCGGCCTGTAAAGCTGCGGGTGCAAAACGTGCTCTGCCATTGCCGGTGAGCGTACCTTCTCACTGTGCGCTGATGAAGCCTGCTGCCGATAAGCTGGCGGTTGAGCTGGAAAAAATGACCTTTAACGCACCGACGATTTCCGTTGTGAATAACGTCGATGTGAAGTGCGAAACCGCACCCGACGCGATCCGTAACGCGCTGGTTCGTCAGCTATACAGCCCGGTGCAGTGGACCAAAACCGTTGAGTTTATGGCGTCTCAGGGCGTTGAACATCTGTATGAAGTCGGACCTGGTAAGGTACTTACCGGCCTGACAAAACGTATTGTAGACACCCTGACTGCCTCGGCGATTAACGAGCCGGAAGCAATGAAAGCGGCACTCTCGCAATAAAAGAGGAATACCATGAGTTTTGAAGGAAAAATTGCACTGGTGACCGGCGCTAGCCGCGGTATTGGGCGCGCTATTGCTGAAACACTGGTTGCGCGCGGCGCGACGGTGATCGGGACTGCGACAAGCGAGAATGGCGCACAGGCCATCAGCGACTATCTGGGTGCGAACGGTAAAGGTCTGGTTCTGAATGTGACTGAACCAGCATCTATCGAATCTGTTCTGGAAAATATTCGCGCAGAGTTTGGCGAAGTGGATATTCTGGTCAATAATGCCGGGATCACTCGCGACAACCTGCTGATGCGAATGAAAGATGACGAGTGGAACGATATTATCGAAACCAACCTGTCATCTGTATTCCGTCTGTCAAAAGCGGTAATGCGCGCTATGATGAAAAAGCGTCATGGTCGTATTATCACTGTAGGTTCTGTGGTTGGTACCATGGGAAATGCTGGTCAGGCTAACTACGCTGCGGCGAAAGCAGGTCTGATCGGTTTCAGTAAGTCGCTGGCGCGTGAAGTCGCGTCCCGCGGAATTACTGTAAACGTTGTTGCTCCGGGCTTTATTGAAACGGACATGACGCGTGCGCTAACTGAAGAACAGCGTGCGGGTACGCTGGCGGCAGTTCCGGCGGGTCGTCTTGGCGACCCTAAAGAAATCGCCAGCGCGGTTGCATTTTTAGCCTCTGACGAAGCGGGTTACATCACTGGTGAAACCCTCCACGTCAACGGCGGGATGTACATGGTTTAATCACGATCGAAAATATTTGCGTTATTTGGGCAAATGGCCTCAAAATAACGTAAAATCGTGGTAAGACCTGCCGGGATTTAGTTGCAAATTTTTCAACATTTTATACACTACGAAAACCATCGCGAAAGCGAGTTTTGATAGGAAATTTAAGAGTATGAGCACTATCGAAGAACGCGTTAAGAAAATTATCGGCGAACAGCTGGGCGTTAAGCAGGAAGAAGTTGTGAACTCCGCTTCCTTCGTTGAAGACCTGGGCGCAGATTCTCTTGACACCGTTGAGCTGGTAATGGCTCTGGAAGAAGAGTTTGATACTGAGATTCCGGACGAAGAAGCTGAGAAGATCACCACCGTTCAGGCTGCCATTGATTACATCAACGGTCACCAGGCGTAAGTGAACATCTCCAGGCGGTCATTCGACCGCCTGAGTTTTATCTTTTTTTGTCCCACGAATCTCTTTTTTTATCCCTCCCTGGAGGACAAACGTGTCTAAGCGTCGTGTAGTTGTGACCGGACTTGGCATGTTGTCTCCTGTCGGCAATACCGTAGAGTCCACCTGGAAAGCTCTTCTTGCCGGTCAGAGCGGCATCAGCCTAATCGACCATTTCGATACTAGCGCCTATGCAACGAAATT
Source organism: Enterobacter cloacae (assembly GCF_011078175.1). Taxonomy (GTDB): domain Bacteria; phylum Pseudomonadota; class Gammaproteobacteria; order Enterobacterales; family Enterobacteriaceae; genus Enterobacter; species Enterobacter cloacae_Q. The sequence continues at coordinate 298,680 of NZ_JAALCJ010000004.1, read as the reverse complement.
TGCTGGCTTAGTAAAGGATTTTAACTGTGAAGAGATCATCTCGCGCAAAGAACAGCGCAAGATGGATGCCTTCATTCAATATGGAATTGTCGCTGGCGTTCAGGCCATGCAGGATTCTGGCCTTGAAATTACGGAAGAGAACGCAACCCGTATTGGTGCCGCTATCGGCTCCGGGATTGGCGGTCTTGGCCTGATCGAGGAAAACCACTCATCCCTGATGAATGGTGGCCCGCGTAAAATCAGCCCGTTCTTCGTTCCGTCTACGATTGTCAACATGGTGGCAGGTCACCTGACCATCATGTTCGGCCTGCGTGGCCCAAGCATCTCAATCGCGACTGCCTGTACGTCTGGCGTGCATAATATCGGCCAGGCCGCGCGTATCATCGCGTATGGTGATGCAGATGCTATGGTTGCGGGCGGTGCTGAAAAAGCCAGTACCCCACTGGGCGTCGGTGGCTTCGGTGCAGCGCGTGCGCTCTCTACCCGTAACGATAATCCTCAGGCGGCAAGCCGTCCGTGGGATAAAGACCGTGACGGTTTTGTATTGGGTGACGGTGCAGGCATGCTTGTGCTGGAAGAGTACGAACACGCGAAAAAACGCGGCGCGAAAATTTATGCTGAAGTCGTTGGCTTTGGCATGAGCAGCGATGCTTATCACATGACGTCTCCTCCAGAGAACGGCGCAGGTGCTGCGCTGGCGATGGAAAACGCCATCCGTGATGCGGGCATTACGCCGGCACAGATTGGCTACGTTAACGCGCATGGCACTTCTACGCCAGCAGGCGATAAAGCAGAAGCGCAGGCGGTTAAGTCTATCTTCGGCGAATCGGCCAGCCGTGTACTGGTGAGCTCCACGAAATCCATGACCGGTCACCTGTTGGGTGCAGCGGGGGCAGTAGAGTCAATTTACTCTATTCTCGCACTGCGCGATCAGGCTGTACCGCCAACCATTAACCTGGATAATCCGGATGAAGGTTGCGATTTGGACTTCGTTCCTCACGAAGCGCGCCAGGTCAGCGGTATGGAATACACCCTGTGTAACTCCTTCGGCTTCGGTGGCACAAACGGTTCTCTGATCTTCAAAAAGGTCTGAGTCTGATTCGTCGCTGTCAATAAAAAAGGTCCGCTTGACGGGCCTTTTTTATTAGGTGAAATCCCCTTGTCGGGCTACCAACATCCTGCCAGACTGAGCCTCCATGCATAAGGAGCCACAATGTTTTTAATTAATGGCCTTGAGCAAGAAACGCTGCCGGCCAGCGACAGGGCGACCCAGTTTGGCGATGGCTGTTTCACAACTGCGCGTATTCTCGACGGTGGCGTGTGCCTGCTCGGGGCCCATATCCGTCGTTTACAAAAAGCCTGCGAATCATTACTGATCCCCTTTTCGCAGTGGGACATTCTTGAAGGTGAAATGCGGCGGCTCGCGTCTGATAAAGCCCACGGTGTCCTGAAAGTTATCATTAGTCGCGGCAGCGGAGGCAGGGGCTATAGCGGCGCTGCTTGCCTGCATCCTACGCGTATTCTTTCCGTGTCTGATTACCCTTCCCATTACGCGCGCTGGCGTAAAGAGGGCGTAGTCCTGGCGCTCAGCCCGGTACGTTTGGGGCGAAACCCGAGTCTCGCTGGCATAAAACATCTCAACCGCCTTGAGCAGGTGCTTATTCGTACTCATCTTGAGCAGACGGAGGCCGGGGAGGCGCTGGTTCTTGACAGCGAAGGGTACATTACGGAATGCTGTGCGGCTAATTTACTCTGGCGGAAGGGTAGTGACGTGTTCACGCCTTCGCTGGAGCAGGCCGGAGTCAACGGCATTATGCGGCAGTTTTGTATGCATCAGCTGGCACGCGCAGGCTTTCGCGTTGCTGAAGTCAACGCTAAGGAAGAGGCGCTGCGGGTCGCTGATGAAGTCGTTATCTGCAATGCGCTGATGCCCGTTGTCCCCGTTCGCGCTTATGGTCACCAGTGCTGGTCATCCCGCGAGCTGTTCCAGTTTTTAGCCCCGATTTGTGAGCAAACCAGATAGTCATGAAGAAAATGTTGCGCTTTGTCCTTCTCCTTATTGCTGCGTTGGGTATCGCTGGCGGAGCGGGAGTATGGAAAGTTCGCCAACTGGCGGACAGTGAAATCCTGATTAAAGACGAGACGATTTTTACCCTGAAAGCGGGGACCGGGCGGCAGGCGCTTGGTCAGCAGCTGTATGGCGACAAAATTATCAATCGCCCACGCGTATTCCAGTGGCTGCTTCGTATTGAGCCGGAACTGTCCCACTTCAAGGCGGGCACCTATCGCTTTACCCCAGGCATGACCGTGCGCGAGATGCTGCAACTGCTGGAAAGTGGTAAAGAAGCCCAGTTTCCGCTGCGTTTTGTCGAAGGTATGCGTCTGAGCGATTACCTCAGGCAGTTGCGAGACGCGCCGTACATCAAGCATACGCTGAAAGATGACCGCTACCAGACCGTGGCAGAAGCCTTAAAATTCGAACATCCCGAGTGGGTGGAAGGCTGGTTCTGGCCCGATACGTGGATGTATACGGCAGGCACGACGGATGTGGCAATTCTGAAGCGCGCGCACAACAAGATGGTCGCGGCGGTAGGAACTGCCTGGAAAGGGCGAGCGGAGGGTCTGCCTTATAAAGATCAAAACCAGTTCATGACGATGGCCTCGATCATCGAGAAAGAGACGGCCGTTGCTGCCGAACGCGATCAGGTTGCCTCGGTGTTTATTAACCGGCTCCGCATCGGCATGCGGTTGCAAACCGATCCTACCGTCATCTACGGCATGGGCGAAAACTACAACGGTAGAATTTCCAGAAAAGATCTGGAGACGCCAACGGCGTATAATACCTACGTAATTAGCGGCCTGCCGCCTGGACCGATTGCGACGCCGAGTGAAGCATCGTTGAAGGCCGCAGCGCATCCGGCCAAAACCCCGTATCTCTATTTTGTGGCTGATGGAAAAGGGGGGCACACGTTCAATACTAACCTGGCCAGCCACAATCGCTCCGTTCAGGACTATCTGAAGGCACTTAAGGAAAAAAATGCGCAGTAAATACATTGTCATTGAGGGACTCGAAGGGGCGGGTAAAACCACCGCACGTAACGTGGTGGTTGATACGCTGCAATCGCTTGGCGTCGCCGACATGGTCTTCACCCGCGAGCCGGGCGGTACGCAGCTGGCGGAAAAACTGCGCAGCCTGGTTCTGGATATCAAATCCGTTGGCGATGAAGTTATTACCGATAAAGCGGAAGTGCTGATGTTCTATGCGGCGCGCGTTCAGCTGGTGGATACGGTGATCAAGCCCGCTCTGGCTGAAGGGAAATGGGTGATTGGCGATCGCCACGATCTCTCAACCCAGGCGTATCAGGGTGGCGGCCGAGGTATCGATCAAACCATGTTGGCTACGCTTCGCGACGCGGTTCTGGGCGATTTTCGTCCTGACCTGACGCTGTATCTGGACGTGACCCCTGAGGTGGGGCTGAAGCGCGCCCGGGCCCGCGGCGAACTGGACCGCATTGAACAGGAGTCTTTCGACTTCTTTAACCGCACCCGCGCGCGTTATCTGGAACTGGCAGGGCAGGACAAGACCATTCGCACCATCGATGCGACGCAATCCCTTGAAGACGTGACGCGTGATATTCAGCTGACCGTTACGCAGTGGCATCAGGAGCAGCAGGCATGAAATGGTATCCATGGTTGCGCCCACACTTTGAACAGCTGATCGGTAGCTATCAGGTTGGTCGGGGGCATCATGCGTTACTGATCCAGGCGCTGCCGGGAATGGGTGATGATGCATTGATTTACGCCATCACCCGCTTTCTGATGTGCCAACAGCCGGAAGGGCATAAAAGCTGCGGTAAGTGCCGGGGTTGCCAGCTTATGCAGGCGGGCACGCATCCTGACTATTACACCCTCGAACCGGAGAAGGGCAAAAATACGCTCGGTATTGACGCGGTGCGTGAGGTCAGTGAGAAACTGTACGAATATGCGCGTCTGGGCGGGGCGAAAGTAGTATGGCTGAAAGACGCCGCACTGCTCACGGAAGCGGCAGCCAACGCCTTGTTAAAAACCCTGGAAGAGCCGCCAGAGAATACCTGGTTTTTCCTCTCCTGCCGTGAGCCGGAACGCTTGCTGGCGACGCTGCGCAGTCGCTGCCTTCTTCACCACCTCGCTGTTCCTCAGGAATCCTGGGCGCTCGCCTGGCTTGAGCGAGAAGTGACGGTGTCACAAGATGCGGCGCGCTCGGCGTTGCGCTTGTGCAGCGGTGCGCCTGCGGCTGCGCTGGCCTTATTGCAGCCGGAGGTGTGGTCCCAGCGTGAAACGCTGTGTCGTGCGGTTGAATCAGCCCTCGACAGCCATGACTGGCTGAGCGTGCTGCCAGCGCTGAACAGCGATCGGGCACCGGAACGGCTGCACTGGCTGGCCGCACTGCTGCTGGATGCGCTCAAAATCCAGCAGGGGGCGACGCTTCTGACTAACCCTGACGTGTGGGCGCTGGTCAACACGCTGGCGAATCGCCTGTCAGGGCAGTCGCTGCACGCTATCCTTCATGATATCTGCCAGAGTCGTGAACAACTATTGACAGTGACCGGTCTCAATCGCGAGCTTTTACTGACCGACCAGTTACTGCGTATCGAACACTACCTGCAACCGGGCGTCATACCGCCGGTTTCCCACCTCTGAGAGAGACATTATGTTTTTAGTCGACTCACACTGCCATCTCGATGGCCTGGATTATCAATCCCTGCATAAAAATGTGGACGACGTGCTGGCGAAAGCCGCCGCGCGCGATGTGAAATTTTGCCTGGCCGTGGCGACCACGCTGCCGGGTTACCGCTCCATGCGTGAACTGGTTGGCGAGCGCGATAATGTCGTCTTCTCCTGTGGCGTACATCCGCTGAATCAGGACGAGAAGTATGACGTTGAGGACTTACGCCGCCTTGCCGCAGAAGAGGGCGTCGTAGCGATGGGCGAGACCGGTCTCGACTATTTCTATACTCCGGAAACTAAACCTCGCCAGCAGGAATCCTTCCGCAACCACATCCGTATTGGCCGTGAACTGAATAAGCCGGTTATCGTTCATACCCGCGATGCACGTGCCGACACGCTGGAGATCCTGCGTGAAGAAAAGGTGACGGATTGCGGTGGCGTACTACACTGTTTCACAGAAGACAGAGAAACGGCGGGAAAGCTGCTAGATTTAGGCTTTTATATCTCGTTCTCGGGGATCGTCACGTTCCGCAATGCTGAGCAACTGCGTGATGCGGCGCGTTATGTTCCGCTGGATCGTATTCTGGTGGAAACCGATTCCCCGTACCTGGCACCGGTGCCTCATCGTGGTAAAGAGAATCAGCCAGCGATGACCCGGGATGTCGCTGAGTATATGGCCGTTCTGAAAGGTGTCAGTATTGAAGAACTGGCTCGCGTGACAACGGAAAACTTCGCCAGTCTGTTCCATATCGACGCCTCCCGCCTGCAATCTGTCTGATACACCTGTTATTTTTAGGCTCGTAATTAATAAGTAAAGCGAGTAAAGTTCACCGCCTCATTTGGGGCGGTGATGGCGTTTTTAGACACATCCAGACATGCTTTATGTAAATATCTGCAAGTTTTTTGGCCGTCTTGAACTGAAACGTGATAGCCGTCAAACAAACTCAGAGGGAATTATTTTACTCTGTGTAATAAATAAAGGGCGCTTAGATGTCCTGTCCACGGCGCGGTACTCCCCCCGGGCCAATGCGTGAAAGCGTAAAAAAGCACAAATACTCAGGAGCACTCTCAATTATGTTTAAGAATGCATTTGCTAACCTGCAAAAGGTCGGTAAATCGCTGATGCTGCCAGTATCCGTACTGCCTATCGCAGGTATCCTGCTGGGTGTCGGTTCTGCAAACTTCAGCTGGCTGCCAGCCGTAGTTTCCCACGTGATGGCCGAAGCAGGCGGTTCTGTTTTTGCTAACATGCCGCTGATCTTCGCTATCGGTGTTGCTCTGGGCTTCACCAATAACGACGGTGTATCCGCTCTGGCGTCCGTTGTTGCTTACGGCATCATGGTGAAAACCATGGCTGTGGTTGCGCCGCTGGTACTGCATTTACCTGCTGAAGAGATTGCCGCTAAGCACCTGGCTGACACCGGTGTTCTCGGTGGTATCATCTCCGGTGCGATTGCAGCGTATATGTTTAACCGCTTCTATCGCATCAAGCTGCCTGAGTATCTGGGCTTCTTCGCGGGTAAACGTTTTGTGCCGATCATTTCTGGTCTGGCCGCGATTTTCACCGGTGTAGTCCTGTCCTTCATCTGGCCACCAATCGGTACGGCAATCCAGACCTTCTCTCAGTGGGCGGCTTACCAGAACCCGGTTGTGGCGTTCGGTATCTACGGCTTCATTGAGCGCTGCCTGGTACCATTTGGTCTGCACCACATCTGGAACGTTCCATTCCAGATGCAAATTGGTGAATACACCAACGCAGCAGGTCAGGTATTCCACGGTGATATCCCTCGCTATATGGCGGGTGACCCAACGGCGGGTAAACTGTCTGGTGGCTTCCTGTTCAAAATGTACGGTCTGCCAGCCGCAGCTATTGCTATCTGGCACTCTGCTAAACCAGAGAACCGTGCAAAAGTGGGCGGTATCATGATCTCCGCAGCGCTGACCTCGTTCCTGACCGGTATCACCGAGCCGATCGAGTTCTCCTTCATGTTCGTTGCGCCGATCCTGTACATCATCCACGCGGTACTGGCAGGTCTGGCATTCCCAATCTGTATCCTGCTGGGTATGCGTGACGGTACGTCCTTCTCTCATGGCCTGATCGACTTCATCGTTCTGTCCGGTAACAGCAGCAAGCTGTGGCTGTTCCCAATCGTGGGTGCGGGCTATGCAGTGGTGTACTACACCGTCTTCCGTGTGCTGATCAAAGCACTGGACCTGAAAACGCCGGGTCGCGAAGATGCAACTGAAGATAGCAAAGCCGGTGTGACCAGCGAAATGGCACCTGCTCTGGTAGCGGCCTTCGGCGGTAAAGAAAACATCACTAACCTGGATGCGTGTATTACTCGTCTGCGTGTGAGCGTTGCCGACGTGGCGAAAGTAGACCAGCCGGGTCTGAAAAAACTGGGCGCAGCGGGCGTCGTTGTTGCAGGTTCTGGCGTTCAGGCAATCTTCGGGACGAAATCCGATAACCTGAAAACCGAAATGGATGAGTACATCCGCAACAACTAAGTTGTGACCTGGGGAGACTAAGGCAGCCGAATGGCTGCCTTTTTTATTACTGCGGTTTATGGTGCCGGGTGGCGGCGGCACCTTACCGGGCCTACGTGATGGGTAGGCCCGGTAAGCGCAGCGCCACCGGGCTTCTGTCACTCAGAAGTCGTAGCTCGCGCTCACCGAGACGTTTAGCGGCGCGCCATACACCACATACGATCCGACGTAATCGTAATACTCTTTGTCGAACAGGTTGTTAACATTAGCCTGCACCGAAAAATCATTAGTAACCTGATAACGGCTGAACAGGTTCACCAGCCCATAGCTGCCTTGCTCCGCGCGGGAACGTCCTGCCGGGCCGCCTTCCACGTCCGTCCACACTTTGTTCTGCCAGTTTACGCCACCGCCCACGGTCAGTTCCGGCAGCATTGGCAACTGATAGCGGGTGAAGAGCTTCATGGTTGTGCGCGGCTGATCGGCGCTGACGGCGTTGCCATTCTTATCTTCCGCAATGTAACGCGTCGCGCCGAAGGTCAGCTGCCAGTTATCGGTCAGGGCACCGTTGAGCTCGAACTCGACCCCTTTGCTGACCACCCCGTCCAGCGATTCATAGATCGACTCACCGCTCGGCATGTAGGTATAAGTGTTGCTGGCTACGTTATCCTGCTCAATGCGGAAAATCGCCAGCGAGGTGGTGAGGCGGGTATTAAACCAGTCCGCTTTTACCCCGGCTTCGTAGCTTTTACCCGTTGTAGGATCCAGATAACGTCCGCTGGCATCGCGTTTGTCCTGCGGCTGGAAGATAGAGGTATAGCTGACGTAGGTCGACCAGTCCTCATTAATGTCATACACCAGGCCAGCGTACGGCGTCACATCATCTTTGGTGCTTTCCAGACGGGTATTAGGCGATCCTGCCGGGTTATAACGAATGTTATATTGGGTGTAGCGCGCGCCCAGGATTAGGTGCAGCGGATCGGCCAGCGAGAAACGAGCCGAAGAATAGGCTGAAGACTGGCGAATATCATCCTTGCTGTAGAGTTTCCACGGCGTCCACTGCGGATCGGCAATGTTCCCGTTCCAGTTCTTAAAGTTGCCGACATCAACCATGCCGTATACCGCATCCGGCATGGAGTTGTCGTAATGGTTACGCTGACGGCTGAAGCTGCCGCCGAACATCATTTCGTGCTGACGGCCAAAGAGATCGAAGCCGCCGCGCAGGAAGGCGTCAACCGCATCCTGTTTACGTTCCCCACGGTTCCAGCCGCCGTAACCTACAAGACCCGCACCGGTCTCTTTATCCGGATAGCCGGACATATACATCAGTTTGGAGTCGAAGTTGGTTTCAGCATGCATGCCGTTAATGTGCGCTTCCCAGCCGTTTTCGAAACGCTGAGTCAGGTTAGCGAAGATGCGGGTGCTGTCTTTATCTGAATAAGCCCAGTCAGGCGCGACGGTCTGGCTGCGATTGTAGTGGGTCTTACTTCCGTCGCTGTACCAGGTCGGCAGCCCGCCCCATGTCGGGTCGGCGGTATGGCTTTCCTGATATTCATACCCTACCGAGAGGGTGGTGCTGTCGGTGACATCCGCGTCCATCACGCCGTAGAGGAATTTCTTCCGGTAGTGGTAGTTATCCACGAAGCTGTCGTTATCCTGATAACCGGTGATCAGACGGCCCCGTACCTTACCTGATTCCACCAGCGGCGCCTGGAGATCCAGCACGTAGCGCTGCTTGTCCCAGCTGCCGTAGCTGGCGGAGACGTTACCTTTAAATTCCGGGCTGTCCGCGTGCTTACGCACCATATTAACGTACGCCGCCGGGTTGCCCGTGCCCGACATCAGGCCGGTGGCGCCGCGAACCACTTCGATGCGGTCATAAATCGCGGTATCCGCGGCGGTATCACCGAAGTTCCACACTTCACTGATGGAGGTTGGCAGGTCGTCATAGGCGTAGTTGCTGACGAAAAAGCCGCGTGAGTAAAACACGGTACGGTCGCTGTCCTGCACCTGGGCCGTAATGCCCGTGGTGTTCGTCAGCACCTGTCCGATGGATTGCAGATTCTGGTCAGCCATACGTTGCTGGCTGATAACGCTGACGGACTGTGGGATGTCCCGGGGGACCAGCAACAGTTTGGTGCCGGTGGTGGTGGTTTTTACGCTGTAATCCTGATCCTGGCTGGCAGAAAGATCCTGTGTGTTGTCAAAACCCCCGTCTACGACGACGGTATCTTCGGTTGTTGAAGCAGCGAAAGCGGCGGTTGGCGTCAATGCCAAAGCAATGCAGGCGGCCAGCAACGAAGGTGTTGCGGCAGGCTGACGTTGCCCATCCCTGGTGTGATTAATGAAAGACATCATCAAACCCTTAGTGAATGGTGAAGGTAATGCGCGACAGTCCCACTAGCACGGGCTGTCGTCGTTTTCTATGTTAAAAATGCGCATGAAAATGCAAATGCGAAATATACGCATTGTGATTAACGCTGTAAACAGATGTTTCGGGATGAACTGAAATAAGGTTTCAGAAAAGAAATGTCCTAAAGCGATGCCTCTTCAGCCAGATGGGGGACAATCAGGAAAGAAATCACGGGAGAAGGTTGAAAGGACAGGAGAAACTCGCTCATACTCTTGTCTTGTGTCACGCAGTAAAACAGACAATGTGTGTTAACAACGGACGCACGACGCCAGATTAAACTTAAAAGGAAAAGGTCATGGCTGAAGAAACGATTTTCAGTAAAATTATCCGCCGCGAAATTCCATCGGATATTGTCTATCAGGATGAACTGGTCACGGCTTTCCGCGACATTTCTCCCCAGGCGCCGACGCACATCCTTATTATTCCCAATATTTTGATCCCGACCGTTAATGACGTTAAAACCGAGCATGAAGTGGCGCTGGGCCGTATGCTTACGGTGGCCGCGAAAATCGCAGAGCAGGAAGGCATTGCTGAAGACGGATACCGTCTGATCATGAACTGTAATCGCCATGGCGGCCAGGAAGTCTATCATATTCATATGCATCTGCTGGGTGGACGTCCACTGGGGCCGATGCTGGCACATAAAGGTCTTTAATATGTTAACTGGGCGTATTGCAGCGCTGATCGTGACGCTGGTAATGGTTGGGTGCAGCGCGCGTCCCGCCATCCCGGTCAGTGAAGAACAGACGCTGGTGATGGAGTCCTCAGTGCTTGCTGCGGGCATCACGGCGGAGAAGCCTTCGCTGACCATAAGTGAAATCCAGTCTTCAGCCTCCTCTACGCTCTATAACGAAAGGCAAGAGCCAGTGACGGTACATTATCGCTTCTACTGGTATGACGTGAGAGGTCTTGAGATGCACCCGCTTGAGGCGCCGCGCAGCGTGACCATTCCGGCAAGATCGTCGGTCACGCTCTTCGGCAGTGCCAGCTATCTGGGTGCACATAAGGTGAGACTTTATCTTTATTTGTAAGGAGTGAACCTTGATTAAAACAATGAGCCGTTATGCGCTCCTGAGTGCCTTTGCACTCTTTCTGGCGGGTTGTGTGACGCGAACGGAAGAACCTGCACCGGTGGATCAGGCGAAGCCGGGAACGGAACAGCCAACAACGCCAGCGCAGCCTGTTCCAACCGTGCCGTCTGTACCGACCATTCCGGCGCAGCCTGGTCCTATCGAACATCCGGACGACACCGCACAGCCTGCGCCGCGAGTACGCCACTATGACTGGAACGGCGCGATGCAGCCGATGGTGGGCAAAATGTTGCAGGCTCAGGGCGTTACGCCCGGCAGCGTGCTGCTGGTGGACAGCGTGAACAACCGTACAAACGGTTCCCTGAATGCGGGAGAAGCGACGGAAACCCTGCGCAACGCGCTGGCAAACAACGGTAAATTTACGCTGGTCTCAGCCCAGCAGCTCGCGGTCGCCAAGCAGCAGCTTGGTCTGTCGCCTCAGGACAGCCTGGGTTCGCGCAGTAAAGCGATTGGTATCGCCCGCAACGTTGGCGCGCAGTATGTCCTTTATTCTAACGCGACAGGCAACGTGAACACGCCGTCGTTGCAGATGCAGTTAATGCTGGTTCAGACCGGCGAAATTATCTGGTCAGGTAAAGGTGCCGTTACGCAACAATAAGCGCACGCGTCATGATGTCCTGACGCGTTATTTCCCTCAGTACCGTATTATCGCGCCGCAAGCCCCCGCCGGGCTTGGCGGCGCGAGTTGCATTATTGAGCGTGGCGACCATCGGCTGGTTTTACGTCAGCATCACGATGCCGCTGCGCCTGCTTCCCATTTTCGTCGCCAGTTCCGCGCCCTGAAGCGCCTGCCCGCCGACCTTGCGCCACAACCTCATCTCTTTATCAGAGACTGGATGGCGGTGGCGTTTATTGCGGGTGAGATCAAAAGCGAGCTTCCCGATACGCCTACGCTTGCAGCCATGCTGTATCATCTGCATCGCCAGCCGCGTCTGGGCTGGCGGGTAACGTTGCTTCCTTTGCTGGATCGCTACTGGCAGCAGGCTGCGCCTGAACGACGCACGCCCTACTGGCTGGCGCAGCTTAAGCGGCTGCGCAGAGCGGGAGAGCCGCAGGCGTTACGTCTGGCGCCGCTGCACATGGATGTCCACGCGGGGAATATCGTTCATACCACGGCAGGCGAGAAACTTATCGACTGGGAATATGCCGGTGACGGTGACGTGGCGCTCGAACTCGCTTCGGTCTGGATGCCTGATGAGGCGTCGCGCGAGCAGCTGATAACCGCCTATGCCCGAAACGCCAACATCAATGCGCTTACCCTTTCGCGACAGGTCGCGCGCTGGCGTCCGTGGGTGCTGATGCTGATGGCGGGATGGTTTGAAATGCGCCTTCAGCAGACAAATGACAAACAATTTATTGCGCTGGCAAATGATGCCTGGCGTCAGTTACAAACGAAAGGATAAGAGAGGTTGGTGTGGGTCCAGTAATGTTGGATGTTGAAGGGTTTGAGCTGGATGCGGAAGAGCGCGAAATTCTGGCGCATCCGCTGGTAGGGGGACTGATTCTTTTCACCCGCAACTATCATGATCCGGAGCAGTTGCGTGAGCTGGTTCGCCAGATCCGCGCGGCGTCGCGCAATCACCTGGTGGTGGCCGTAGACCAGGAAGGTGGACGCGTGCAGCGTTTCCGCGAAGGGTTTACCCGTTTACCCGCCGCGCAATCTTTTGCTGCGCTGCTGGGTACTGAAGAGGGCGGTCAACTGGCGCAGGACGCCGGCTGGCTGATGGCCAGCGAGATGATCGCCATGGATATCGACATCAGCTTCGCCCCGGTGCTGGACGTAGGACACATTAGCGCGGCAATTGGTGAGCGTTCTTATCATGACGATCCGCGCATCGCGCTGGCAATGGCGACGCGCTTTATTGACGGTATGCACGCTGCGGGCATGAAAACCACCGGCAAACATTTCCCGGGCCACGGGGCGGTAACGGCGGATTCCCATAAAGAAACCCCGCGCGACCCGCGCCCGGAAGCAGACATTCGCGCGAAAGACATGTCGGTATTCCGCTCGCTGATCGCTGATAACAAGCTGGACGCCATCATGCCTGCGCACGTCATTTACAGTGAGGTCGATCCGCGTCCGGCCAGCGGCTCTCCACACTGGCTGAAAACCGTGCTGCGTCAGGAGTTAGGCTTCAATGGCGTAATTTTCTCTGACGATTTATCCATGGAAGGGGCGGCGATTATGGGAAGCTATGCCGAACGTGGGCAGGCTTCGCTGGATGCGGGTTGCGATATGATCCTCGTCTGCAATAATCGTAAAGGGGCGGTGAGCGTGCTGGATAACCTGTCGCCGATCAATGCTGAACGTGTTACACAATTGTATCATAAAGGTTCATTTAGTCGTCAGGAGCTGATGGACTCGGCGCGCTGGAAAACGGTAAACGCCCGGCTTGAAGCCCTGAACGAGCGCTGGCAGGCACATAAAGCAGCCCTTTAATTCATCCCGGAAGGCGTAGCGTGGTGAGACGATGATCATTTATTTACACGGTTTTGACTCAAACAGTCCTGGTAATCATGAGAAAGTGCTGCAATTGCAGTTTATCGATCCGGATGTCCGGCTGATCAGTTACAGCACGCGTCATCCGAAACATGACATGCAGCATCTGCTTAAAGAAGTGGACAAAATGTTGCAGCTCAATATCGACGATCGCCCGCTGATCTGCGGCGTGGGGTTAGGGGGATACTGGGCAGAGCGCATCGGTTTTTTGTGCGATATCCGTCAGGTCATCTTTAATCCTAACCTGTTTCCGAACGAAAACATGGAAGGCAAAATCGATCGCCCGGAGGAGTACGCCGACATTGCAACCAAATGCGTGAGCAATTTCCGTGAAAAGAATCGCGACCGGTGTCTGGTGATCCTCTCCCGCAACGATGAAGCGCTAAACAGCTCCCGCGCCGCCGAGCTTCTGCACCATTACTACGAAATTGTCTGGGACGAAGAGCAGACCCACAAGTTCAAAAACATCTCCCCGCACTTGCAGCGTATTAAAGCCTTTAAAACGCTGGGCTGATCTCCCTGAACCTGCTAAAGGCCCGGTACGTGAAAGCGTACCGGGCCTCTTTTTTGTCAGAGTTGTCTACTTTTAAACCATCAAAACTTGATACATATCAATTTTGGTATGACCAATGCGCCTGACGTGCTATTCTCAATGAATCTGAATGGTTTCAGCGCAGTAACCTGTTGTTAATTAAGGGTTATTTATATAACTTTTAATTAACAATTGGTTAATAATTTGAGGGGGTCACGTTGACTACGCCATTGAAAAAGATAGTGATTGTCGGCGGTGGTGCTGGCGGACTGGAGCTGGCGACACAGCTGGGTAAGAAGCTGGGTCGCGGTAAGAAAGCCAAAATCACGCTGGTGGATCGTAACCATAGCCACCTGTGGAAGCCGCTGCTGCACGAAGTGGCGACCGGGTCGCTGGATGAGGGCGTGGATGCGCTGAGCTATCTGGCGCATGCGCGTAACCACCACTTCCAGTTCCAGCTGGGTTCGGTAGTGGACATCAATCGTGAAAACAAAACCATCACGCTGGCTGAGCTGCGTGACGATAAAGGCGAGTTGCTGGTTCCTGAGCGCAAGCTGGCCTATGACACGCTGGTGATGGCTCTGGGCAGTACCTCCAATGATTTCAACACCCCTGGCGTGAAGGAGCACTGCATCTTCCTGGATAACCCGCATCAGGCGCGGCGTTTCCATCAGGAGATGCTTAACCTGTTCCTGAAGTACACCAATAACATGGGTGCTAACGGCAAGGTTAATATTGCTATCGTGGGCGGCGGCGCGACGGGCGTTGAATTATCGGCGGAGTTGCACAATGCGGTCAAACAGCTGCACAGCTACGGCTATAAAGGGCTGACTAACGAAGCGCTGAATGTGACGCTGGTGGAAGCAGGTGAACGCATTCTGCCTGCGCTGCCGCCGCGTATTTCCGGCGCGGCGCACAACGAGCTGACCAAACTGGGCGTGCGCGTGCTGACCCAGACCATGGTGACCAGCGCGGATGAGGGCGGCCTGCATACCAAAGACGGCGAATATATCCAGGCCGACCTGATGGTCTGGGCTGCGGGGATCAAAGCGCCTGATTTCATGAAAGATATCGGTGGGCTGGAGACAAACCGCATTAACCAGCTGGTGACAGAGCCGACGCTGCAAACCACGCGCGATCCGGACATCTTCGCCATTGGCGACTGTGCCTCCTGCGCACGTCCGGAAGGCGGATTTGTACCGCCTCGCGCTCAGGCCGCGCACCAGATGGCAAGCCTCGTGCTGCATAACATCCTGGCGCAGATGAAAGGCAAACCGATGAAAGCCTATGTCTACAAAGACCATGGCTCTCTGGTGTCGCTCTCAAACTTCTCCACCGTAGGCAGCCTGATGGGTAACCTGATGCGCGGCTCCATGATGGTGGAAGGGCGCATCGCCCGCTTCGTCTACATTTCTCTGTACCGTATGCACCAGATTGCGCTACACGGCTACTTCAAAACCGGCCTGATGATGCTGGTTGGCCGCATCAACCGCGTGATCCGTCCACGCCTGAAGCTGCACTAACGTCTCTCTCCCTCCGGGCCCTCCGGAGGGAATTCTTAGCACATCATGCTGTGCATTTCCCTCCTGACGCTTAAGAGTTCTCTTAAACCCACGTTGTCCCGGCCAACAACGCTGGTTTTGATCCTTTATCTTATTGGCGGAGCGTATATTGCGCTGCAAAATTGCTACCAATTGCAACAAAGGAGGAAGTCCCGTGAATAAATCAATGTTGGCGGGTATAGGGATTGGCGTCGCAGCTGCGTTAGGTGTGGCTGCCGTTGCCAGTCTGAACGTACTTGATCGTGGCCCGCAGTATGCGCAGGTGGTTTCCGCTACGCCGATCAAAGAGACGGTCAAGACGCCTCGTCAGGAGTGCCGTAATGTTTCTGTCACCCATCGTCGCCCGGTTCAGGATGAAAACCGTATCGCTGGCTCCGTGCTGGGCGCGGTTGCCGGTGGGGTGATTGGTCATCAGTTTGGCGGTGGCCGTGGTAAGGATGTCGCGACGGTGGTTGGTGCGCTGGGTGGCGGTTATGCCGGTAACCAAGTGCAGGGCGCGATGCAGGAAAATGATACCTACACCACAACGCAGCAGCGGTGTAAAACCGTGTATGACAAGTCTGAAAAAATGTTGGGCTACGACGTAACCTACAAAATTGGCGATCAGCAGGGCAAAATCCGCATGGATAAAGATCCTGGTACGCAGATCCCTCTCGACAGCAATGGTCAGCTGATACTGAATAACAAAGTGTAAAAAAGATGTTCTCTGAACTTGGCTCCTCATGCGCTCAGGCTGAGGAGCTTTTTTTTGCGTCAGAGTTTAAGAAGTTCAGGCCACAGGCGCAGCGTGGTTTGCGTAATCCCCTGCAATTTATCAAGCGTCGCGCCTTCACGCGCGCTGATGGACATCCCCTGTAAAATACAGCTCAGATACTGGGCCAGCTCCTGCGGACGGCAATGCGCCGGGATTTCGCCGCGCTGCTGACGCTGGGTCAGAAACGTGCTGAGCGTCTCCTCCTGCATCGCATGCCGCGATTTAACCGTGTTGGCAATCTCTTTAGACGATGCCGCGAGGGTCGCGGAGGTGTTGATCATAAAACAGCCCGCAGGCGTGTCCTTGCTGGTATAGCAGGTCGCGGTTGCCGTGAAATAATCCTGCAATGCCTGCTCAACCGTTTTTTCTTCACAGAACAGCTGGGCTTCATGTTTTGCTGCGAAGCGCGAGATGTATCTGTCCAGAACGGCCCGGAATAAGCCTTCTTTGTTGGTGAACTCTGCGTATAGGGTAGGGGCTTTCGCGCCCGTGGCTTCCACGAGATCGGAAAGCGACGTGGCTTCATACCCATGCTGCCAGAAGAGCGTCATGGCCTTATCGAGCGCCGCATCCCTGTCGAACACTTTTGGTCGGCCACGGCTTTTCTTTGCGCAACGCGTGACATCGGTTGTCATGTGCCGTTGGTCCTCTGTTGTTTTGTTGAATAGTCATTATAAAAATAAACGTCTGCCACGACCAGCGGTGATTTCTGAAAAATAATTTAATTTTATCTTTATGAATTATAAGGCAAATGAAATTATTTTAACGGTCATTATAAAAATGGGTTGACGTGTGACCTGGATCACACCTATCATTTACCTATCGATCGTTAACTAAATAACTAACGACCACTACATCATCTGCCTAAAGGTATAAAATCATGAAAAACGTTAAAACCCTCATCGCTGCCGCCGTTCTGAGTTCACTCTCTTTCGCAAGCTTCGCTGCTGTTGAAGTGCAATCCACGCCAGCAGACCAGCAGAAAGTCGGTACCATCTCTGCCACTGCCGGGACTAACCTGGGCTCTCTGGAAGATCAGCTGGCGCAAAAAGCTGACGAAATGGGTGCGAAATCATTCCGCATCACCTCTGTGACCGGTCCTAACACCCTGCACGGTACCGCAGTTATCTACAAATAAGCGTAACGCAACCCTCCGTTATGCCACTGCAATAAAAAACGCCCTGCTGATGCAGGGCGTTTGTCGTTATCACTGCTTTACATTGACTGCTGAGCAACCTCATGATGCCGCGTGACGTCGGTTGGCATCCCCGAGCGCGCGTCCATCGCCCGCTCCATTACCGCGCCATCGGTGTTGGCATTCGTTTTAAAGCTCACCATAGAGGCATTCAGATTAATTGGCAGCGTCTGCGGATCGTCATTGATGTTTTTCGATAGCGGCTGGTGGATCTCAACCAGACGGACGCCACCCGGCTCCTCGGACACTTTAATCGGCGTATTGATGATATTCACCTTCGTGCCAGGGGAGATTTCGCGGTAAAGCGTTTTAATATCGTCATCGCGAAGGCGAATGCAGCCGGAGCTGACGCGCATCCCGATCCCGAAATCCGCATTCGTTCCGTGCAGAAGATAAACCCCACCGTATGCCGCGAGGCGAATTGCATGGTGCCCCATCGGGTTGTCCGGGCCAGCAGGCACCACGGCAGGCAGGTCGATGCCTTGAGCTTTATAACGGGCGCGAATGTTTGCCGTCGGGGTCCAGGTAGGATTAGCGCGCTTATCAGAGACGGTGGTGACCATGGTAGGCGTGAGCGTATCGCCCCCAAGTTGACCAATACCGATAGGGTAGACGGTCACTTCGTTCTTGCCCGGCGGGTAGTAATACAGACGCAGCTCGGCGAGGTTAATTACAATGCCCTGTCGCGGCGCGTCCGGCAGGATGGTTTGCAGCGGAATCGTCAGTACGCTGCCCGCCCGGGGCACATACGGATCTACGCCCGGATTGGCCTGCAACAGCGCCAGGAATCCGACGTTATATTTTTTGGCAATCGCTTCCAGCGAGCCGCCATCGTTTTCAACCACGTGAAAGCGGTTTTCACCTACGACGTTGCTGCCGGCAGGCGGAAGAGGCCAGGTATTGGCGCGAGCAGGGAGCGCGACGGCAACCGTTGCGGCCAGCGCAAACAGAGTGAGCCAGCGTGTAAAACGCGAAGAGGTCATCATTATCATAATCCATGCAAATGATAAGGTTATTGTTTTATAAGGCGTTAATGATGATTATGGCGAATGTCTGGTTGGGAAGATCGGGCGAAGTGCAAAGAGTTTGTAAATTATCCCCCCGCCAGCCTGATGCTGACGGGGGGATCCGTTATGCGATGGCGTTCTCTTCCAGCTGACGCATAAAGTTACGCACCCAGTCCATGCGGGTTTTACGTTCCGTCAGATCCTGAGTAAATTTCAGGCGCGTCGGGCCATCAAGACGGAAATGCTGCGGCTGTTTTTGCAGCAGGCCAATTAGCCACATCGGGTCGACGTGATTCTTCTCGGCAAACTCAATAACGCCGCCTTTCTCATTGCCTTCAAGCTTGCGGATGCCCAGCTTCTGCGCCTGCTGACGCAGTCGGGCAATATCCAGCAGGTTGCGCGCCGCATCGGGCAATATCCCAAAACGGTCAATCAGTTCGACTTTGATCTCTTCCAGCTCGCCTTCGCTTTTCGCGCTGGCAATGCGTTTGTAGAACGACAGACGGGTATTCACGTCTGGAATAAAATCATCCGGCAGCAGGGAAGGCATGCGCAGCTCCACTTCGGTCTGCTGGCTGGTGAGATCTTCCAGAGACGGTTCACGTCCGGCTTTAAGCGCGTCGACGGCATTTTCCAGCAGCTCCATATACAGCGAGAAACCGATGGTTTCCATGGAGCCGCTCTGGTCTTCACCGAGCAGCTCACCGGCGCCGCGGATCTCCAGATCGTGGGTCGCCAGCGCAAAGCCAGCGCCCAGATCTTCCAGCGAGGCGATCGCTTCCAGACGCTTTTGCGCGTCGGTGGTCATCGCCTTCGGATGCGGCGTCAGCAGCCAGGCGTAGGCCTGATGGTGTGAACGCCCGACGCGCCCGCGCAGCTGGTGCAGCTGGGCCAGGCCGAAGTGATCCGCGCGTTCGATGATGATGGTGTTCGCCGTCGGAATGTCGATCCCGGTTTCAATGATGGTGGTACATACCAGCACGTTGAAACGCTGGTGGTGGAAATCGTTCATCACCCGCTCCAGCTCGCGCTCGCGCATCTGTCCGTGACCAATGGCGATACGCGCTTCCGGTACCAGCTCTGCCAGCCTGTCGGCGGCTTTTTGAATGTTTTCAACGTCGTTATACAGGTAATACACCTGGCCGCCGCGCAGCACTTCGCGCAGGATCGCCTCGCGCACCACCAGATTATCGTACTCGCGAACAAAGGTTTTCACCGCCAGACGGCGCGCCGGAGGAGTGGCAATAATCGACAGATCGCGCATGCCGCTCATCGCCATGTTCAGGGTGCGCGGGATCGGCGTGGCGGTCAGGGTCAGAATGTCCACATCGGCGCGCATCGCTTTAATGCGTTCTTTGTGGCGCACCCCGAAGCGGTGCTCCTCGTCGACAATCAACAATCCCAGATCTTTCCACTTCACGTCGCTTTGCAGCAGCTTGTGAGTGCCGATCAGAATGTCAATTTTGCCTTCGCTTGCCTGTTCGAGGATCTGCGTCTGCTCTTTGGCGCTGCGAAAACGTGACAGCATCTCAATGCGCACCGGCCAGTTGGCGAAACGGTCGCGGAAGTTGTCGAAGTGCTGCTGGGCGAGCAGGGTGGTCGGCACCAGCACCGCCACCTGCTTGTTGTTTTCGACCGCAAGGAAGGCGGCGCGCATCGCCACTTCGGTTTTGCCGAAGCCAACGTCGCCGCAGACTAAGCGGTCCATGGCCAGCGGCTGACACATATCGCTCAGCACGGCGTTGATGGCCTGGGCCTGATCCGGCGTGGTTTCAAACGGGAAGCTGTCGCAGAACAGCTGGTACTGCTCTTTATCATGCTTAAACGCATAGCCCTCTTTGGCCGCACGCTGGGCGTAAATGTCCAGCAGCTCGGCCGCCACGTCGCGCACTTTCTCCGCCGCCTTCTGACGCGCGCGCGCCCAGGCATCGCCGCCCAGCTTATGCAGCGGCGCGTTGTCTTCCGCGCCTCCGGCGTAGCGGCTGATCAGGTGCAGGGACGACACCGGCACGTACAGTTTGGCGTCGTTGGCGTAGGTCAGCATCAGATATTCACCTTTGATGCCGCCTGCTTCGAGGGTGGTCATCCCCTGATAGCGACCCACGCCGTGTTCCAGGTGAACGATCGGCTGACCGGGGTGCAGTTCGGCCAGGTTGCGGATCAGGGTGTCCGGGTTGATGGTGCGACGGCTGTCCTGACGACGACGCGCGACGCGCTCGCCCAGCAGGTCGCTTTCACAAATTAACGCCAGGTTATTGAGCGTATCAATGAATCCATGCTCGGCGGCGCCGATCATCAGGTAACGGCCATTTCCGGTCGCTTCGCTCAGACGAAGAATGCGCTTCGGCGCGACTTTGATCCGCCCCAGCAGTTCGCCCAGCGCTTCACGGCGGCCTTCACTCTCAACGGAGAACACCACCGGCCCGGTAAAGGCCTCAAGGAATTTGCGCAGATTATCCAGTGGGGATTTCTGCTGCGCCTGGACGGCCAGGTCTGGCAGCGTCCGGAACGCGAGATTGGTGTTCGCCGCCTTAGCGGCAAGCGAGTCGGTTTTGAGCTGCATGCGCGGCCAGCGTTTCAGCTCGGCATTGAGTTCGTCGGTACGCAGCCACAGCATTTCCGGTGGGAGCAGCGGGCGCATCGGGTCAACGCCCCGGTTTTCAAAGCGGGCACGCGTTTCGCTTTCAAAGCGGCTGGCGCTGGCGTCGATATCCCCCGTATTCACAATCAGCGTATTCGCCGGGAAGTAGCTGAACAGTGCTGGCAGCGGTTCGTTAAAGAACAGGGGTTGCCAGTATTCGATCCCGGCGGGGAGGGTGCCTTTGCTGACCTGCTGGTAAATATGTTCAGCATCGCGCTTCACGTCGAACCGGTCGCGCCACTGGCTACGGAACAGTTCGATGGCGGTTTTATCCGTCGGGAATTCATGGGCGGGCAGCAGGTTAATGGAGTCTACTTCCTCCAGCGTGCGCTGGGTGTCGGCGTCGAACACGCGCAGGCTGTCGATCTCATCATCGAAGAAATCCAGACGGTACGGCTGGTCGCTGCCCATCGGATAAAGATCAAGCAGCGCACCGCGCGTCGCGTATTCGCCGTGCTCCATCACCTGGTCGACATGCCGATACCCGGCTCCGTCCAGCTGTACGCGCAGGGCATCGCGCGACAGGCGCTGGCCTTTTTTCATCACCAGCGCATGGCCGTGCAGATAGCTGTGGGGGCAGACGCGCTGCATCAGGGTATTCACCGGCACAATCAGTACGCCGCGCTGCATGGTGGGGAGCTGATACAGTGTCGACAGGCGCGAGGAGATAATCTCCTGGTGCGGAGAGAAACTGTCGTAGGGAAGCGTTTCCCAGTCGGCCAGGCTGAATACAAGACTGTCGGTGAACTGACGAATCTCGTCGTGCAGGCGCAGGGCGTTTTGCATGTCCGGGGCAACCAGCACCACCGGCCCGGGATGCCGTTCAGCAATTTCCGCTACCAGCGTGGCGCAGGCCGCGCCCGTGAGTTCGCCGAGCTGGCGCTGGTCGCCCGCTTTGACAGGCAAGGAGTAACGATAGTGTTCAGGCATGGCTATGTCAGAGTCTCTTGGGGATATACCAACAGTATTGGGGCATATCACTGATACGCAATGTCTTTATTATCCTCGATCGTTATGCATAAGCAAATCGTAACCGCACAAGAGGGAAAGTGCCCCCGGATGGGGAAAGGGTTCCTCAGTAATTTGGAAGCATAAGCAATAAAGTTGTCTTCAGACTAACTGAGGGCTTTCAGCGATGCCCTGGTCCGGCTGTAAATCGCTGAGGCGTAGCCTGCATGAATGCAGGCTTATGCCCGACCCGATAGCCGGAAGGAATTAGCCGAGGGTATCGCGAAGCGACGATTTACCGCCGGGAGCCCGGGTTGCCAGGGTGGTGGCGACTAAGCCACCCTGGCACGTTCACCGCTCGTGCCGTTACAGAATAGCAAGGAACATAAGGTGAACGGAACGAGCTCCACGGCTGTATGTTCCCCTCACTCCAGCCCTCTCCCACAGGGAGAGGGAGCCGTCTGTGCAGGCCTTATTTTGTAGTCCGTATGGGACAGGGGTTAGTTAGCGGGGCACGGGCACGGGCGAAAGCCGAGCGGGAGGGGAGAAGAAAAGATCGCCAAAGAGGGCGGTCGAGAGCTTACGAGCCCCCAGCCCAACCAGCGTACAGACGAACAGACTGATAAACGGATAGACCAGAATCAGCGTTAACTCCGCCCAGATCGGCCAGTACGCCGCATTCATTTCGCGGATCAGGATCAGGCTAAACGCCTCGATTAAAATGCGGTGGGTGGTATAAATCGCGATGGTGTTTGAACCGATGACGTTCAGCAGGTTATTGGGATGAACGGCATAACGCTGCTCGACGCTGTAAAAAAGTTTCATGATGATCACGATTGACAGTAGAGAGAGCGGCAGAGGGACGTTAGCGAACCACAGCACCACCGACACCGCACCAGAGGCAATAAGTACCATCCAGCTACGGCGCAGATTCATCCCTTTCATCCACGTCATCAACTGCGCACCGTACCACGCGCCGAGGCTGTAGTAGATCATGTTGCGCACCACGCTGTTCATTCCCCACCACGGTAACGGCAGGAAGTTAATGGCGATGCTTGCCAGCGCCAGAAGTCCCAGCATCGGTAGTTTCCAGCGGCTCAGCAGTTTACAGAGCGTAAAGTAGACCACCAATGCGTACAAATACCACAGGCTGGTGCTTGCCGTGACCATCCCCAGTACAAATCCTGAAACAGAATCGGCGTAAGCCGCGTTGGATGATGTCGCCAGCTCTCGCTCGGGGGCTAGCCAGACATTCAGATGGGTCAGCGCCTGCCATTGCAGCACGCCCCACAGGGCCAGCACCCAGACAATGCTCCAGATCCGCTTGTCGAGGCAGGTGCGCCAGTTTACCTCGTCAATATATCGACGGATCAAATAGCCAGAAATAAAGAAAAACACCGGCATACGAAACGGGGCGAGGTAAAGGTTAAAGTAGACCCAGCATTTGGCGAGAAGGCCCGATAACGGATGCTGTAGCCCGTCCAGGTGAGGATAAAAGGTGATCACCGAGTGGTAAATCACCACCAGGCAGATGCAAAGACCTTTTATCTGGTTAATCCATAATGCTTTTTGTTTCATTGTGCGTGACGACCTTGTTGCCATAAACGAAAGGTCGATTGTTGTAAAATGAAACCCTGATGTAACGGGTAACAGTCTGTATCAGGACGATTTTCGGAAAAGGTGGAGGCTGTCTGGTGGAAGTTAAGTCAGTAGCATGATGATTTATCTGAATTTTTCGGAAAAATGATTACCGAATCTTACGGTTTCAGTCATTTACGCTTAACGGATTCGCTTATATACTCGTGGGTCTGCTATCAGCAAACAGACGGATTTCATGTATCAACCTGTCGCACTCTTTATAGGCTTACGTTACATGCGTGGGCGCGCCGCGGACCGCTTCGGTCGCTTTGTCTCCTGGCTTTCGACTATTGGCATTACGCTCGGCGTGATGGCACTGGTGACGGTACTTTCCGTTATGAACGGCTTCGAGCGCGAGCTGCAAAACAACATCCTGGGGCTGATGCCGCAGGCCGTTCTCTCTTCCACTCACGGTTCCGTTAACCCGCAACAGCTGCCGGAAAGCGCCGTGAAGTTACAGGGTGTCACGCGCGTTGCGCCGCTCACGACGGGCGACGTGGTGCTGCAAAGCGCCCGCAGCGTGGCGGTCGGGGTAATGCTGGGTATCGATCCGGCGCAAAAAGACCCGCTGACGCCGTTCCTGGTCAACGTAAAACAAACCGATCTGGAAGCGGGTAAATACAACGTCATCCTCGGCGAGCAGCTTGCCGGGCAGCTCGGGGTCAACCGTGGCGATCAGCTGCGCGTGATGGTGCCTTCAGCCAGTCAGTTTACGCCGATGGGGCGCCTGCCAAGCCAGCGTCTGTTCAACGTGATTGGCACGTTTGCGGCGAACAGCGAAGTCGATGGTTACCAGATGCTGGTGAACATTCAGGACGCCTCGCGCCTGATGCGCTACCCGGCGGGAAATATTACCGGCTGGCGTCTGTGGCTCGATGCGCCGCTGAAGGTGGATACCCTTAGCCAGCAGACGCTACCGGAAGGGACGAAATGGCAGGACTGGCGCGACCGGAAAGGGGAGCTGTTCCAGGCCGTGCGCATGGAGAAAAATATGATGGGGCTGCTGCTGAGCCTGATCGTGGCCGTTGCCGCATTTAATATCATCACCTCGCTCGGGCTCATGGTGATGGAGAAGCAAGGCGAAGTCGCCATTCTGCAAACCCAGGGGCTGACCCCGCGCCAGATCATGGCGGTATTTATGGTTCAGGGCGCCAGCGCGGGCATCATCGGCGCGCTGCTCGGGGCGGCGCTGGGTGCGCTGCTCGCCAGCCAGCTCAACAATCTCATGCCGATCATCGGCGCGCTGCTTGATGGCGCGGCGCTGCCGGTGGCTATCGAGCCGCTCCAGGTGGTCGGTATTGCGCTGGCCGCAATGGCCATTGCGCTGCTTTCTACGCTTTATCCTTCCTGGCGGGCTGCCGCCACTCAACCCGCTGAGGCTTTACGTTATGAATAAGATCCTGTTGCAGTGCGACAACCTGTCCAAACGCTATCAGGAAGGCACTGTGCAGACCGACGTGTTGCACAATGTGAGTTTTAGCGTAGGCGAAGGCGAGATGATGGCGATTGTTGGCAGCTCCGGCTCCGGTAAAAGTACGCTGCTGCACCTGCTTGGCGGGCTGGACACGCCAACCGAAGGCGATGTGATCTTCTCCGGGCAGCCGCTGAGTAAAATGTCGTCTACGGCGAAGGCCGAGCTGCGTAACCGTGAGCTGGGCTTTATCTATCAGTTCCACCATCTGTTGCCGGACTTCACGGCGCTGGAAAACGTGGCGATGCCGCTGATGATTGGTAAAAAGAAACCCGCAGAAATTACTGCCCGCGCCAGCGACATGCTCAAAGCGGTAGGGCTGGGTCATCGCGGTAATCACCGTCCGTCTGAGCTTTCCGGCGGCGAGCGTCAGCGTGTGGCCATCGCTCGTGCGCTGGTCAACAACCCGCGTCTGGTGCTGGCGGATGAACCGACAGGCAACCTCGATGCGCGTAACGCAGATAGCATTTTCCAGCTGCTCGGCGAACTGAACGCCGCGCAGGGTACGGCGTTTCTGGTGGTCACCCACGATTTGCAACTGGCTAAACGGATGGGACGCCAGCTGGAAATGCGCGACGGTCGTCTGAATGCAGAACTGACGCTGATGGGAGCGGAGTAATGGCTTCACCGTTATCGTTACTCATCGGGTTACGCTTTAGTCGCGGTCGTCGCCGGAGCGGGATGGTATCGCTTATCTCAGTGATCTCCACCGTCGGTATCGCCCTGGGCGTGGCGGTGTTGATCGTTGGCCTGAGCGCCATGAACGGCTTTGAGCGTGAACTGAATAACCGCATTCTGGCCGTTGTACCCCACGGTGAAATCGAGCCAGTTAATCAGCCGTGGTCCAACTGGCGTGATGCCCTTAACAAAGTGGAAAACGTGCCCGGCATTGCGGCGGCTGCACCGTACATCAATTTTACCGGGCTGGTGGAGAGTGGGGTAAACCTGCGCGCCATACAGGTGAAAGGGGTAAATCCTCGCCAGGAGGAGCGTCTTAGCGCGCTACCGCGCTATGTGCAGAATGGCGCATGGACAAACTTTAAGGCCGGCGAGCAGCAGATCATTATGGGCAAAGGCGTTGCCGATGCGCTGAAGGTGAAGCAGGGCGACTGGGTATCGATCATGATCCCGAACGCCAGCGCCGATCACAAATTGCAGCAGCCTAAGCGCGTACGTCTGCACGTCACCGGTATTTTGCAGCTAAGCGGCCAGCTTGATCACAGCTTCGCGATGGTGCCGCTGGAAGATGCGCGTCAGTATCTGGATATGAGCGACAGCGTGACGGGCATTGCCATCAAGGTTAACGACGTCTTCAACGCCAATAAACTGGTGCGTGACGCCGGCAGCGTGACCAATAATTATGTCTACATCAAAAGCTGGATCGGCACTTATGGTTATATGTACCGTGATATCCAGATGATCCGCGCGATTATGTATCTCGCGATGGTGCTGGTGATTGGGGTGGCGTGCTTTAATATTGTCTCGACGCTGGTGATGGCCGTTAAGGATAAGAGCGGCGACATTGCCGTGTTGCGTACCTTAGGAGCGAAAGACGGGCTTATTCGCGCTATCTTCGTCTGGTACGGTTTGCTGGCAGGGCTGTTTGGTAGCCTTTGCGGCGTGGCAATCGGCGTGGTGGTTTCCCTTCAGCTGACGCCGATTATCAACGGGATTGAAGCGCTTATCGGCCATCAGTTCCTGTCTGGCGATATCTATTTTATTGACTTCCTGCCGTCTGAACTGCACTGGCTGGACGTTATTTATGTGCTGGTTACAGCACTTTTACTGAGTCTGCTGGCAAGCTGGTATCCGGCGCGTCGCGCGAGCCGAATTGATCCGGCGAGGGTATTAAGTGGCCAGTAATTTCGTCATGGTTTAGCGGTCTCCTGGCCGCTAGATCAAACAGAGGAATGCATCATGTATTACGGATTTGATATTGGCGGCACCAAGATTGCGCTCGGCGTGTTCGATAAAGACCTTAAGCTACAATGGGAAACCCGCGTACCCACGCCGCGCGAAAGCTACGATGATTTTTTAACCGCCATCGCCGCGCTGGTGGCGCAAGCGGATGAACGGTTTGGCGTCAAAGGCAGCGTTGGCATCGGTATTCCAGGTATGCCCGAAACCGACGACGGTACGCTGTATGCCGCCAACGTACCTGCCGCCAGCGGCAAACCGCTCCGTACCGATCTCTCTGCTCTCCTTGAGCGCGACGTACGCTTAGACAACGATGCCAACTGTTTTGCTCTTTCAGAAGCCTGGGACGACGAGTTTCGTCGCTATCCGCTGGTGATGGGGCTGATCCTCGGAACCGGTGTGGGGGGCGGGATAGTCAATAACGGTAAGCCCATTACCGGGCGCAGCTACATTACCGGCGAATTTGGTCATATCCGTCTGCCGGTGGATGCGCTGGATGTCGTCGGACGTGATTTCCCGTTGATCCGCTGCGGGTGTGGTCAGCACGGCTGTATTGAGAGTTACCTTTCAGGCCGCGGGTTTGCATGGCTTTATGAACACTTCTATCATCAGAAACTTGAGGCCCCTCAAATCATTACGCTGTGGGAGCAGGGAGACGCGCAGGCGCGTGAGCACGTCGAGCGCTATCTTGATTTGCTGGCGGTGTGTCTGGGGAATATCCTGACCATCGTCGACCCTGATCTTCTGGTGATTGGGGGAGGGCTGTCAAACTTCACCGCGATTACGGAACAGCTGTCCGGGCGTCTGCCCCGACATTTATTGCCGGTCGCCCGCGTGCCGCGCATTGAGCGTGCGCGGCACGGGGACGCTGGAGGCATGCGTGGAGCCGCATTCCTTCATCTCACGGATTAGTTTACGAGGTTACTATGCTGTCGCGTCGCCAGGGTCGACTCAGCCGTTTTCGCAAAAATAAACGCCGCTTACGTGAACGTCTGCGTCAGCGGATCTTTTTCAGAGACAGGATGATGCCAGAAGCGATGGATAAACCCAGAGTGGTGGTGTTGACCGGGGCGGGGATCTCCGCCGAATCCGGTATTCAGACCTTCCGCGCAGCGGACGGACTGTGGGAAGAACACCGGGTTGAAGATGTGGCGACGCCGGAAGGTTTCGCCCGCGACCCGGCGCTGGTGCAGGCGTTCTACAACGCCCGCCGTCGCCAGCTTCAGCAGCCGGCGATCGCGCCGAATGCGGCGCACCTGGCGCTGGCAAAGCTGGAGGAAGCGCTGGGAGATCGTTTTCTGCTGGTCACGCAGAACATCGACAATCTTCACGAAAGGGCCGGTAATCACAACATCATTCACATGCACGGCGAACTGCTCAAGGTGCGGTGCGCATGGAGTGGTCAGGTGCTGGACTGGAAAGAGGACGTGCTGGACGAAGACCGCTGCCATTGCTGCCAGTTTCCTTCACGTCTGCGTCCGCATGTGGTCTGGTTCGGGGAAATGCCGCTGGGAATGGATGAGATCTACAGTGCCCTGGCCATGGCGGACATCTTTATCGCCATCGGCACCTCAGGACATGTCTATCCGGCGGCGGGATTTGTTCACGAAGCGAGACTGCAAGGTGCCCATACGGTGGAACTCAATCTGGAGCCTAGCCAGGTCGGCAGTGAGTTTGAAGAGAAGCATTACGGTCTGGCGAGCGAGGTGGTGCCAGCTTTTGTGGATAAACTCCTGAAGGGGCTGTAAGACTAACGGGCGACGCTGCGTCGCCCGTTATGCATTAACGGCCTGCTTTTAGCTTCTGGTAATACTCTTCATACAGGCGGCTCGCGTCACCAACGTCGTTCTGCCATTCCCCTTTGCTGACGGTGTCAGCGTCCGGATAGAGCGATTTATCATTCGCCACTTCAGGGCTTAACAGCTTCCGTGCGGCCAGATTCGGCGTCGGATAGCCGATAGTTTCCGCCACCTCTTTTGCCACATCCGGGCGCAGCAGGAAATTGATCAGCTTCAGGGCACCATCGACGTTTTTCGCATTAGCCGGGATCGCGAGGCTGTCCATCCAGAAGATGCCGCCTTCTTTCGGCCAGACCACCTCCAGCGGCGTCCCGGCCTGACGCGCCACAAACGCAGAGCCGTTCCAGACCATCCCCAGATTCACTTCACCTTCCATATACGGGTTAGCCGGATTATCCGAGTTGAACGCTGCCACGTTTGGCATCAGCTTTTTCAGTTCGTTATACGCCGCTTCGATCTCTTTCGGATCGGTGGTGTTGCCGGAAAGCCCAAGTTTACGCAGCGCAATCTGGAATACTTCGCGCGCATCGTCGGTTAACAGCAGGCTGCTTTTGTATTCCGGCTTCCACAGGTCCGCCCAGGATGAAACCGTTTTTGGATCGATGGCGTCGCTGTTGACGCCAATTGCCGTCGCGCCCCAGATGTATGGAATAGAATAGTCGTTGTTCGGGTCGAACGGCTTGTTGAGCATTTCAGGATCGAGGTTACTGAAATTGGTTAGCTTCGTTTTATCGATCTTCTGGATCATGCCCTCTTTACGCATTTTGTCGACGAAATAGGTCGACGGCACGACCAGGTCATACGCGCCATCTTTGTAGGTTTTAAGCTTGGCGTACATGGTTTCATTCGACTCGTAGGTGGAATAGATAACCTTGATGCCCGTCTCTTTGGTGAACTGCTCAAGCAGGCCCGGCGGCACATACTCGGTCCAGTTGTAGAAATAGAGCGTTTTGCTGTCATCAGCATGCGCGGTACCCATTCCGAGTACCAGTGCCGCAGCGGCAAGCATTTTTTTCATTTCTGTGTCCCCTGAGATTTTGTTTTATCACGAGCAATAACCTGGCTGGCAATCACCAGAACCAACGACAACACCAACAGAATAGTCGCCAGCGCGTTCACTTCGGGTGAAACACCGACTTTAACCATTGAGTAGATCTTCAACGGCAGAATTTCATAGCTCGGCCCGGTGACGAAGGAGGAGACGACCACGTCGTCCATCGACAGGGTAAAACTGAGTAGCCATCCGGCTGCCACGGCGGGCATCGCCAGCGGCAGAATGATTTTGCGCAGAATAGTCATCTCGCTGGCACCCAGATCTTTCGCCGCTTCCAGCATGCGCACGTCGAACCCTTTTAGACGTGCGTAAACGGTCACCACCACAAACGGCAGGCAGAAGGTGATATGCGAAAACAGCAGCGACCAGAAACCGAGCTGGACGCCCAACAGCATAAACAGCACCAGCAGTGAAATGGCCATGACGATATCCGGGGACATCATCACCACAAACAGCATGCCGCTGACGAACGGTTTACCGCGGAAACGGTAGCGGTACAGCGCCACGGCGGTCAGCGAGCCAATCAGCGTCGCGAAGGTTGCAGAGAACACTGCCATCGTCAACGAGTGCTGAGCGGCCTGTAGCAGGCTGTCATTGTTCATCAGCAGGCCATACCATTTGGTGGTAAACCCTTGCCAGTTGATCCCGAAGCGTGAGCTGTTAAATGAGTTCACGATCAAAATGATTATCGGAATATAAAGATACGCATAAATGGCGGTCATAAAACCGCCGCGAAGCAGTCGACCGATCATTCCAGCTCCACCTTCTTATTCAGCAGGCGTGAGGCACGCCAGTAAACCAGCAGCATCAGTCCCATCACCACCGTCAGCGTTATGCTGGTGGCCGAGCCGAACGGCCAGTCGCGAATGTTCAGGAACTGGCTCTTAATCACGTTACCGATCAGCAGGTTTTTCGCCCCGCCCATCAGGTCCGATACGTAGAACAGCCCCATCGCAGGCAGCATGACCAGCAGACAGCCGGCGATAATGCCCGGCATGGTCAGTGGAATAATGATGCGGATAAAGGTTTGCAGCCTGCTGGCCCCCAGGTCTCTCGCGGCTTCAAGCAGTGGTTTATCAAGCTTTTCAATGCTGGAGTAGAGCGGCATCACCATAAACGGCAGCAGGATATAGACCAGGCCGACGATCACCGCGCTCGGGGTGAACATAATGCGGATCGGCGTATCGATAATCCCCAGCCACAGCAGGAACTCGTTCAGATAACCTTTGGTGCTGAGGAAGATTTTCAGCCCGTAGATGCGGATTAACGAGTTGGTCCAGAATGGCACAATCAGTAAAAACAGCAGCAGCGGACGCACTTTTTGCGGCAGGCGAGCCAGGAACCACGCGAACGGATACCCCAACACCAGACAGGCCACGGTGGCAATCAGCGCCATATTGAGCGAGTGCAGCAGTACGTCAAAGTAGAGCGGATCGAGCAGGCGCGCGTAGTTGTCCAGCGTAAAGACCATCGCGACGAAATTCGCATCGTCGCGGGTCAGGAAACTGGTTACGATGATCATCAGGTTGGGTAGAAAGACAAATAACACAAGCCAACCGACGATCGTGGCAATCACCACATTCTGGAACTTACTTGTGTTCTTCATCAGCCAGTACAACCTCCCAGCTTTCTACCCAGTTGATGACCATCTTCTGATCCAGCGAGTGGTCGAAGTCCGGATCGTCCTCGTTGAAGAACTCGCTGACCATCACCATTTTGCCGTTTTCCAGTTCGACCACGGATTCGAGGGTCATGCCTTTATAGTTGCGTTCGCGAACGTAACCGATCAGACCTTCGACGTCAGCCGTGTCGTGGATCTCATCGACGCGGAGATCTTCCGGACGCAGCAGGACGTTGAGTCTTTGTCCCTTTTCCACGGCAAAGTTCACCGTGATGTTGCATTCGCGACCTTCCACGTTGGCGCGCACGCGCTGCTCGTCCAGACGCTCAATCACCGTGGCGTTGAAAATATTGATTTCACCAATGAAGCTGGCGACGAACAGGTTTTTCGGCTCTTCGTAAATTTCACGCGGCGTGCCGTCCTGCTCAATCTTGCCGTCGCGCATCACCACGATACGGTCCGACATGGTCAGGGCTTCTTCCTGATCGTGCGTGACAAACACGAACGTTATGCCGAGCTTACGCTGAAGCGCTTTCAGCTCATTCTGCATCTGCTTGCGCAGCTTGTAGTCCAGCGCGGAAAGGGATTCATCAAGCAGGAGCAGGCGCGGTTTGTTGACCACGGCGCGGGCAATGGCCACGCGCTGCTGCTGTCCGCCGGATAGCTGATGCGGCTTTCGCTGGGCAAACTCTTCCAGCTGCACCATGCGCAGGGCTTCGGTGACGCGGGGCGGGATCTCGCTGGCCGCTGTTTTTTGCATCCGCAGGCCAAACGCCACGTTCTCAAACACGGTCATGTGCGGGAACAGGGCATAGCTCTGAAAGACGGTATTGACGTGGCGATCTTCGGCAGGAACCTGGGTAATGTCCTGGTTCTCAAGATGGATGCGGCCGTTATCGACGCTTTCCAGCCCGGCGATAAGGCGCAGGACGGTGGTTTTGCCGCAGCCGGAGGGGCCAAGCAGCGTGAGAAACTCACCGTCATTGATGGTCAGATTCAGGTCGGAAATGACGTCTTTGCCATCAAAACTTTTACGAATTCGTTCCAGTTGCACCAGCGGTGAAAGGGAACGGGGTTGTGTATTCAATTTTCGCGCTGTCCCATATAGACGCCTCAGACAGCAGACTGAAGCGGGGTTTGTGTGTAACCACCTTGGTGACTCGTAATGAGGGCGGACATTCTACGGCAAACCCATTGAATCGCCAATCCTTCTCACTTATTCATAAGCTACATTTATTAACGCAGAACGATTTAAACGTAAAAAGTTCTCGTTTGCGGGATAAAAGTGACCTGACGCAATATTTGCGTTTTGCTGCTTACTGATAATGTTGTCACAAAAAGTGAGGGTGACTGCATGGATAAACTACTTGAGCGTTTTTTACATTACGTTTCGCTGGATACCCAATCTAAACCGGGGGTCCGACAGGTGCCAAGCACCGAAGGCCAGTGGAAGCTGCTCAACCTGCTGAAAGAGCAGCTTGAGGCCATGGGGCTGGTCAACGTCACGCTGAGCGAAAAAGGTACCGTGATGGGAACGCTGCCGGCCAACGTTGAGGGTGATATCCCGGCGATTGGCTTTATTTCTCATGTCGATACCTCACCTGATTTTAGCGGTAAACACGTTAATCCGCAGATTGTTGAAAACTACCGCGGCGGTGATATCGCGCTGGGCATTGGCGACGAAGTGCTGTCGCCGGTGATGTTCCCGGTGCTGCACCAGCTGCTGGGACAGACGTTAATTACCACCGATGGCAAAACTCTGCTGGGCGCCGATGACAAAGCGGGTATCGCCGAAATCATGACGGCACTGGCGGTGCTGAAGGGCAAAAATATCCCGCACGGCGATATCCGCGTCGCCTTCACGCCGGATGAAGAGGTGGGTAAGGGCGCGAAACACTTTGACGTTGAGGCGTTTAACGCTCAGTGGGCCTACACCGTTGACGGCGGCGGCGTGGGTGAACTGGAGTATGAAAACTTTAATGCGGCATCGGTGACGATCAAAATCGTCGGGAATAACGTGCATCCCGGCTCTGCAAAAGGGGTGATGGTGAATGCCCTGTCGCTGGCCGCCCGTATTCATGCCGAAGTGCCAGCAGAAGAGAGCCCGGAGATGACGGAAGGGTATGAGGGTTTTTATCATCTGACCAGCATCAAGGGGACCGTGGACAGTGCACAGATGCACTATATCGTTCGCGATTTTGACCGTAAAGCCTTTGAAGCGCGCAAACGTAAGATGATGGAGATCGCCAAAAAGGTCGGCAAGGGGCTGCATCCGGATTGCTATATTGAGCTCATCATCGAAGACAGCTATTACAATATGCGCGAAAAGGTGGTGGAGCATCCGCACATTCTGGATATCGCCCGGCAGGCGATGCGCGATTGTGACATCGAGCCGGTGATGAAGCCGATCCGGGGTGGAACCGATGGTTCGCAGCTGTCGTTTATGGGTCTGCCGTGCCCGAACCTGTTTACCGGTGGATATAATTACCACGGTAAGCATGAGTTCGTGACGCTGGAAGGAATGGAGAAAGCGGTGCAGGTGATCGTGCGGATAGCGGAGTTAACCGCGAAGCGGTAATGTTTTATGCCGGGTGGCGGCTACGCCTTACCCGGCCTACATTTCGATCGTAGGCCCAGTAAGCGCAGCGTCACCGGGCATTAAAGCGGCTCAGTCCTCAAAAAACCAGTACCCACTATTTACCAGCGCGGCCAGCATGGCGAGGAAGGAGGGATCGTCCAGCGCGTCACCAAAGGTATCCGCAGTCAGCACCATATGGCTGGCAATCGCCTCCAGCGCCGGGCGGTGCGGAGAGTCCAGGCGCTCGCCGTTAACGAATACCTCTTCGCCAATGCGCAGTACGCGTAATCCGCCCAGACGAACCAGCTTATCGCCCTGCTGGAGCGCATCATAAATTTCATCTGCCTGATACGGCGGCTCTGGCGGTGCGACGTCCAGCTCGTGACGCGACTGGCTGATAAACTCGCCAAACCATTGTCTGAAGTGCTCCGGTTCGCCGATCAGATCCAGCATCATACCGCGCAGCTTATCCAGCTCCTCTGGCAGAATATCCGCCGGATGCTCACGCGCCGGAACGTCCGGATCGCTGTAACGGTAGCTGCCCAGCTCGCGCTGTAAAACATAGTCAGCAAATCCGCTGATCATCTCGCGCCCGCTTGGTGCGCGGAAACCGACCGAATAGTTCAGCGAGTTCTCCAGGGAATAACCTTCATGCGGGAAGCCCGGCGGGATATAAAGAATGTCGCCTGGCTCCAGCTCTTCATCAATGATCCCTTCAAACGGATCAACCTGGAGCAAGTCCGGGTGCGGGCAGTGCTGCTTCATTGGCACTTTTTCGCCCACGCGCCAGCGACGGCGACCGGTACCCTGAATGATAAATACGTCGTACTGATCCAGATGCGGACCCACGCCGCCACCGGGAACCGAGAAGGAGATCATCAGATCGTCCATTCGCCAGTCTGGCAGGGCGCGGAACGGACGCATCAAAGCTGCGGTGGGTTCGTGCCAGTTGTTGACCGCCTGCACCAGTAAAGACCAGTTGCTTTCACCCAGGTGATCGTAGCTCTCAAAGGGACCGTGACTGACCTGCCATTTCCCGTCCTGGTGGCTCACCAGACGGCTGTCTACCTCGTTTTCCATCGCCAGACCAGCGAGTTCGTCAGGTGAGATAGGGTCGATAAAATTGCTGATCCCGCGTTTAAGAACGACCGGGCGTTTTTGCCAGTAACGTTCAATAAATTCGGGCCAGTTAAGCGTTAATTGATAATCCATATTTTTGTATTCCGCAGGCTCTTACTGAGACGGATTATAACGGAAGCCCCGACCCCTGGCTGCGAGATCCGCGTATTTTTCACATTTCGGGTTAACTATCGTTCAATACGGGCTGCTGGCGGCCAAAAATGACTTCCATACGGGCACCGCCCAGCAAACTTTCACCGGTTTCAATCTTGCCCTCGTACTGATCGACAATTTCCCTGGCGACGGATAATCCGACGCCCTGTCCCGGCCGCAGCGTATCGGCGCGCTGGCCGCGATCGAACACCACTTCGCGTTTATTACGGGGAATGCCAGGACCATCATCCTCAACGATAATATGCAGTTCGTTATCCGTCACCCGCGCGGACACCTCGACAAACTCCAGACAATATTTGCAGGCGTTATCGAGCAGGTTTCCCATTACTTCCATAAAGTCATTCTTCTCGCCAACAAAGCTAATTTCCGGTGAGATATCCAGACTGATGTTGACCCCTTTACGCTGGTAAACCTTGTTCAGCGCAGAGGTGAGGTTATCCAGCAGCGGGGCTACCGGGTGCAGTTCACGGCTCAACAGGGCGCTACCGGAACGCATGCTTGCGCGGTGCAGGTAATAGCCAATTTGCTGTGAGATCCGGCTGATTTGCTCCAGCATCACCGGCTCGGCGTCATCTACGGTCATTTTCGAACTGCGCATGGAACGCAGGGTACTTTGCATCACGGCCAGCGGGGTTTTCAGACTGTGCGTCAGGTCGGTGAGCGTCGTGCGATACTTGTCGTAGCGTTCACGTTCACTTTTCAGCAGTCGGTTGAGGTTGCGCACCAGGCTGGTCAGTTCACGCGTGGTCTCCGGGTTTAGCTTCTCGCGGTGATGTTCCTCCAGCTCGCGCACCTCTTTGGCAAGGGATTCGATCGGTCGAAGGCTCCACCACGCTGCGACCCACAGAAGCGGGATCACCAGCAAGAGATTGGCCGCCAGAACATACACGAACCAGTTCCAGACCATATACGAGCGTTTCAGCTCAACAGGTATGGTATCGATCACCACAATGGTTAACTGCGGCATGTGTAGCGTGGCGGGATAGAGATTAATCGCGACCGAGTGGGTCATTTCCGTATCGTCATCCTCGGCACGGATCTCATTAAGTTTGATCTGTAAGGCGCGATCGTCACGCAGCAGGCTGCTGGTGGAGTTGAGGTCGGCTTCTATTTCATGAAAACCGTTGGTTTTCAGCCATTCTGGACGGATGCGCTTTTTCAGCCAGGGGACATCGCGCTGGGCCCAGAGTAGTTTTCCTTTTTCATCGTAGATCAGCGCCAGCGTCGGGCTTTGCTGGTTAAGATTTTCCGGCATCTCGACGGTGATCCGGTTGTTCTCCCACTTCGCCAGGGTATAAAACAGGTTACTTTCGCCGCGAAGCAGGCGGAAGGTGGTTTTATCGAAACTCACGCTATACCCGACCAGCGCCACCATCCCGTAAGAGAGTGACAGCACCAGCACGACGGCGGCGGTTGCCAGCAAAAAGCGAACCCGCAGCGAAAGGGGCAAAATATGGCGCAAAATTCCTTTCATTTAGCGTAATTCGAACAGGTAGCCCTGACCACGAACCGTGATAATCACGTCGTGCGGATACTGCGCCTGAATTTTCTTACGCAGGCGGCCCATCAGCACGTCAATGGTGTGGCTTTCGCGCAGCTCGGCATCCGGATAGAGCTGGAGCATCAGGGAATCTTTGCTCACCACTTTACCGTTGTTACGGATCAGCGTCTCCATGATGGTGTATTCGAATGCGGTTAGCTTGATCGTTTCACCATTAATTGAAAATTCGCGGCGAGAGAGATCCACCTGGAACGGCGGCAGAGAGATAACCTGTGACGCCAGCCCGCTGTTGCGGCGCAGCAGCGCCTGCATACGTGCGGCGACCTCTTCAATGTGGAAGGGTTTGGTCACGTAGTCATCCGCGCCAGCGCTCAGGACTTCAACCTTATCCTGCCAGCCTTCACGAGCAGTCAATACCAGTACCGGCAGAGAAACGTCATGGCTACGCCAGCGGCGGATTAGGGACAATCCATCTTCATCTGGCAGCCCTAAATCGACAATGGCGATGTCCGGGAGGTGTTCATTGAGATAATAATCGGCCTCTTTTGCGTCTTCAGCATCGTCCACCTGATGACCCATCTCCTGAAGTTGAACTTTCAGGTGATGACGTAGCAATGCGTTATCCTCAACAACCAGTACGCGCATCATCGCTTCTCCCTTTATAAATAGTATGAATAGTTTAACGCTGATTATTCAGGTTGACACCAGCGCGATGAAATTAAATGGTTTTTTCATGCCCTAAAAAAGCGCGAGTAATATAAACCGACTTGTTTTCGCAAGCTTCCGCATTCCGGATAAAACAGCCATCTGTTTATTAACTGTTGAGGGCGCGCGGCATTTTTGTCAGAACGGGCATTGAGGGGGGACAAATCTCGCGAGGGACTTAAGCTGCGCACAAGTTTTGTAAATATTGCCCTTTTTTTTGTAAGGATGTTTTCGATCTATCCATCTTTGTCTACGCTTATTTTATGGTGCGAAATTAGATCCGCATAATATGTACCAGTAAATCAGCATTTTTACACAACAAAACAGCAATTTATCGAGTAAAGAGGCATTTATGGAATGGAAGGTTGTTGAGACTATTGCGAGCCCGGAAAGCGGTACTCTCTTTTGTAAGGTTGAAACACAGTATGGCCTGAATTATATCCTGTGGTTAAAGGGAGATTATTACGTTCGTACAGGTGAAATCATCACCACCTCAAGCCAGGGGATCCTGATTAACGATCGACGCCGAAGAGTCTGGATAGCGCAGGCAATGCCCTTTACATCAATAGGCTGGATGGGGTTCAAACAGAAAAACGCGTGTCCAGGAAACCGGCAGGAGATGGATCGGCCATGCACGGTTGAAACCCCGTGCCAGTTCAGGCTGTGCCCGTTCGGCTTAAAGCGATATATTCCGGAAAGTTATTCCTCGACGAAAAATAACAATCAATCTGACAGCAGGCTTTAATCCCGGCAAAGCCCGTAACGGGGCATGAAAACGTCGACACAATAATGAATAGCAGCCCCCTTTCCGGATGGAAAGGGGGAGGGCGTTTACTTCAGCTCGTCAACCATGGTAATGGCGCGGCCAATGTAGTTTGCCGGGGTCATCTCTTTCAGGCGCGTTTTTTCTTCTTCTGGCAGCGCCAGACCGTCGATAAACTGTTTCATACCTTCAGCATCAACGCGTTTACCGCGGGTCAGCTCTTTGAGTTTCTCGTACGGTTTTTCGATGCCATAACGACGCATCACGGTCTGAATCGGCTCTGCCAGCACTTCCCAGTTGTGGTCCAGTTCGTCCAGCAGACGGTCGCGGTTAACTTCCAGCTTGCTCACACCTTTCAGGGTGGACTGGTATGCAATCAGCGCGTAGCCAATACCTACGCCCAGGTTACGCAGCACCGTGGAGTCAGTCAAATCGCGCTGCCAGCGGGATACCGGCAGCTTGCTCGCCATATGCTGCAATACGGCATTTGCCAGACCCAGGTTACCTTCGGAGTTTTCAAAGTCGATTGGGTTCACTTTGTGCGGCATGGTGGACGAACCGATTTCTCCGGCGATGGTCTTCTGCTTGAAGTGGTTCAGGGCGATGTAACCCCATACGTCACGATCGAAGTCGATCAGGATGGTGTTGAAGCGCGCAATGCAGTCAAACAGCTCGGCGATGTAGTCGTGCGGCTCAATCTGGGTGGTGTAAGGGTTCCACTGGATCCCCAGAGACGTCACAAACTCTTCGCTGAACTGGTGCCAGTCCACTTCCGGGTAAGCGGCGATGTGGGCGTTGTAGTTACCTACCGCGCCGTTGATTTTGCCGAGGATCTCAACCTGCTCCAGCTGACGATACTGGCGTTCCATGCGGTACGCCACGTTCGCCATTTCTTTACCCATGGTGGATGGGGTTGCTGGCTGGCCGTGAGTACGGGACAGCAGCGGAATGTCCCGGTATTCCACGGACAGCGCTTTCACCGCGTCAATGATTTTACGCCAGTAAGGCAGCACGACTTCCTGGCGCGCGGTAGAGAGCATCAGCGCGTGGGACAGGTTGTTGATATCTTCAGACGTACAGGCGAAGTGAATAAATTCAGAAACCGCGTGCAGGGCAGGAACACTTTCCACTTTCTCTTTCAGGAAGTACTCAACCGCTTTCACGTCGTGGTTGGTAGTACGTTCGATAGTTTTAATGCGCGCGGCATCTTCTTCGCTGAACTCAGCAACGATTTTATCAAGGTAATCGTTTGCCTCTGCGTCAAAAGCAGGAACTTCCTTGATTGCTGTCTGGGCGGCCAGCTTTTGCAGCCAGCGTACTTCAACCTGAACACGGAACTTCAGCAGGCCATATTCGCTGAAGATCCCGCGCAGCGCGCTGACTTTATCGCCGTAGCGTCCATCGACAGGGGATACGGCGGTCAGTGAGGATAATTCCATAATTCGCAACTCCGGGAGGTTAACAATGAGCAAGAATTTGTTTTGCCTGAGTCGTCAGGCGATGACGAGAAAACATTAACTGTAGGCGGCCACCGCCGACCTGTTGCCACAGCACGGCGGCACGAATGCCTGCCAGCAGCGAGGCGCGTACCTTCGCCTGTACCTGTGGGCTTTGCAATACGGCAGGCGAACCGGTGACCTGAATACGTGGGCCGAGCGGACTAATCACGTCAACGTAGATACCGGCCATCGCGCTCAGCAGGGTCTCAGACTGGAGGTCAAAGTGGTCGAGCTGGCGCTGTAGCCCGGCGATGCGATCGCCCAGGGTATTCATTGCGCCTTTTGCCGCGTTCAGCTTACGTTCCAGCACCATCAGGCTTAAGGTGTAGCGGGTCAGTTCCGCGTTTAACCCCTGACGGTTGCTGGCGTTGAGCACGCCGAGCAGAGTTTCAAGACCGAGACGAAGATTGGTTTCACTCCCGCCAAAGACGCCCAGCGTGGAGCCTGGGTTTAAATCGATAACGCTGTTGAGTGAAACGTGCAGGGCATCAGCGTCGCAATGACCCTGATGCGCCAGCTGTTGCACCAGACGGGCTGACTGGCAAATTCCCGCCAGCGCCAGGGTGATGTCGTAATAGTTCTTCGCCACACGGTCTCCTTTATGTGTGCAAACGGTTTAAACAGCAGGCAGCGGCAGGCGCTGTTCAATGATCCCACCGCCGAGGCAAATGTCGCCGCTGTAAAAAACAGCAGACTGGCCAGGGGTAACGGCGGAAACCGGCTCGTCGAAACGCACGTCAATACGATCGTCATCCAGTGCGGTTACGGTGCAAGGGATGTCCGTCTGGCGGTAGCGCGTTTTCACAGTGCAGCGCAGCGTGCCTTTCAGCGGCTCGCGATCGACCCAGTGCAGCTGTTGCGCGATCAGCCCAACGGACATCAGGCGCGGGTGGTCGTGCCCCTGAGCCACAACCAGAATATTGTTTTCGACGTCTTTGTCGACCACGTACCACGGATCTTCGCTGCCCTCTTTGGTGCCGCCGATACCCAGACCTTTACGCTGGCCGAGAGTGTGGTACATCAGCCCCTGGTGCTGACCAATCTCATCACCGTCAACGGTGACGATTTTGCCCGGCTGTGCAGGCAGGTAACGTCCCAGGAACTCGCGGAATTTACGCTCGCCGATAAAGCAGATGCCGGTGGAGTCTTTCTTCTTCGCGGTGATCAGATCCAACTCTTCGGCAATTTTGCGCACTTCCGGCTTTTCCAGCTCGCCGACCGGGAACAGGCTCTGGGCAATCTGTTCGTGGCTCAGCGTGTAGAGGAAATAGCTCTGATCTTTGTTGCCGTCCAGGCCGCGCAGCAGCTGGCTTTTGCCGTTCACGTCTGCGCGACGCACGTAGTGGCCGGTCGCAATGTAGTCTGCGCCCAGGTCTTCTGCGGCAAACTCGAGGAAGGCTTTGAATTTGATCTCTTTGTTGCACAGGATATCCGGGTTTGGCGTGCGGCCCGCTTTGTACTCTTCGAGGAAGAGTTCAAAAACGTTGTCCCAGTATTCTGCGGCAAAGTTAACGGTGTGCAGTTCGATGCCGAGCTTATCGCACACGGCCTGCGCATCGGCGAGATCCGCAGCGGCAGTGCAGTATTCCTCGCCATCGTCTTCCTCCCAGTTCTTCATGAACAGGCCCTCCACCTTATAGCCCTGTTGCTGTAACAGGTAGGCGGAAACGGAGGAATCGACACCGCCGGACATGCCGACGATCACTTTTTTCTGGCTGTTATCTGACATGGAATACTCACGACATTGAACTTCAAGGCGGCGTATTCTATCACGCCCCCCCACCGTTGGCACCCTCTGTAAACGGCCAGTTAAATTCTCCAATGACGTCCAGCGGCAGGCGACCCGCCGACTGCCAGCAGCGGATGCTTTCGGCAACCAGCGGCGAGCGCAGGTTTGGCGCGTTCAGGATCTCCTCGGCAGTCACCCACAGGCAGCGATCGATATCGTCGTCGTGGGGTTCAGTGGCGCACGTATCGTTAAGCTCAACGGCGAATAAAAAGCGCAGGAAAGGCGTGTGGTCAGGCGCTATCCACTGATGCATACGGATAAAATGCTGCGGTTCAGCGCGGATACCCGTCTCCTCCCACAGCTCGCGCTTTGCCGCCTGGAGTAAGGTTTCATTGGCTTCAAGATGCCCGGCAGGCTGGTTCCACAGCGCTTTGCCGTTGATGGTCTCTTCCACCACCAGGAATTTCCCCTGCGCGTGGACCACGCAGGCGACAGTAACATGCGGTTTAAACATCACTTCTCCTTAGGGGTAACGTCACGCCATTCTCCGTTTGCCAGCGCGTCCAGCGTGTAGCTGCCCATGGCGTAGCGAATGAGTCGCAGGGTAGGGAAGCCCACATGCGCAGTCATGCGCCTGACCTGTCGGTTGCGGCCTTCATAAAGGGTGATTTTAAGCCAGCTGGTGGGGATCGATTTGCGTTCACGAATCGGCGGATTACGCGGCCACAGCCACTCGGGCTCATTCACACGCTCAATACCAGCCGGCAGGGTGGGACCGTCGTTCAGCGTTACGCCGTTGCGCAATTTAGCCAGCGACGCGTCGTCCGGCTCGCCTTCAACCTGCACAAAGTAAATTTTTCCGGTACGTTTGCCCGGCTGAGTGAGCCTGGCCTGGAGCACGCCGTCATTGGTGAGTACCAGCAACCCTTCGCTGTCACGATC
Organism: Enterobacter cloacae; assembly: GCF_011078175.1. Taxonomy (GTDB): domain Bacteria; phylum Pseudomonadota; class Gammaproteobacteria; order Enterobacterales; family Enterobacteriaceae; genus Enterobacter; species Enterobacter cloacae_Q. The sequence goes on along the minus strand of NZ_JAALCJ010000004.1, from coordinate 256,336 downwards.
CAGACGCCCGGCCGCGTAGACTCCCTGTACAGGGATAAAATCCTTCAGCGTGCTGCGCCCGGCCTCGTCGGTAAACTGCGGCAATACGTCGTAGGGTTTATTGAACAGTATGACCCGCGTTGGCTGGGGTTCTGGCGTTCTTCTGATGATTTGTCGCGAGCTGAATCTCTCAACCCGTTGTTTTCTAAAAGAAGTTTTAGAGTTATTGTGGTATTTACGAGTATTGCTCATTTAATGTCCCCTATAGGGCGATTCAAAAGATTTAAAGCTATGCGTATTGCTATCGGGTACATGCGTTACTCGTCAAACTCAAGGGTACAGATTCCACCATTCATCGTCAGAAAAGCCTAATTAATAAATGAGTAGATGACCAGAAAACTCGTCACGGGAGAGTGTGTGAGGTCAAATATTATACGGGTAGGGGCTTTCAGGTTGGGCAGGTAAAAACCTTCTGACGAGGACATTAAAGCGAATGATGGAAGAAGTAGAAGCGGGTACTTATCCAGAGGGGACGCCAATCATGTTAGAAAGTATCGACAGGATGTCGAGACAGAGGCATGAAGAGGCAGCAGCAATCCTTAACCGTTTGACCTCTACTGGATGTGTAGACAGCATTCTTGACCGTCAGGTTATTTAGCGTTCAGACCTGAAAACATTAATTGTCGCAATGCAAGTTATTGCAGCGGCTGAACGTGCCAACCGACATTGACACCTGTAAACATCAATACCCCTGAGGCGCTATCTGCTCCTTCCCTGCCTCTGACCCTGTAGGCTCTGATTAAACATTAAATCGGTGGAAGCACAGAGGAAAAAAGGCCCATCATTTCTGATGGGCCTTTTCCGTTAGCCAGTAACCGACAAGAAACCAACTAAACGTTTCACGCGGCAAGGTTAACGCAGTTTCTTAGGTATGTGAAGCGCCATAGCATCTATAGTCAATAGCGGTATTACTTTGCACAATAAACGCGAGCCTCACGTGGTGTGTAAATGCCAAGACTTACGATACGCAACAAAACGTCCATTCCAGACTCCTGAACTTCGGTTCGAATCACTTTATCGCTACCACCACAAACTTGTGCCGCATCAAGCGTTTGAGACTGACCTAAGCCGTTGATAAAGAAAGACTGTTTAACTTCTTCAGTCGGCGTTGTAGCCACGCCATTATTGATTTTGAAAGTCTGTTGAGCGCAACCTGATAAAACCCCGGCGGCCAAAACTGCAATAATAAGTTTTTTCATAAAGTCCCTGGTAGATAGCTCATTGGAGGAACGGTATCTTCCTCCTTTCCTAATGAGGAACATATAGGTGCATCCTTTTTTATGTGTGTCGTTTATACTTTATTTATATAAAAAGCGATGCCACAACCGTTCGAAAACATCTTTAAAACATATCCGACCACCTCAGGGAGTTAATAAATTCAACTTTTAACCGTTCAGCTTTAGCATGATGGTGGGTCATGCTAAACAACAATATCTTCTTTATTATGTAAGCCGGGCCGTACAGCGGCGCTGCGACTACATCAGCAGTAATGTAAGATGAAACAAAATCTTAGCGATCGCTCAGGGACTGTTACTGCCCAGCGTGCTGTCATGGACCAGAGCCTCGTTGAATTGCTCATTTTATCGGTCATCAGCGCACCAGCCTCGTATTAGCCGCCTTGCAAGATGACAGACAGGTTATGCGTCAGCACAAACCCGTGACCGAATTTTTCCCGCGTTTCGCCAGTGCATTCAGATGCAGTTTTCAGAGAAAACAATTTCGGACACGCGTTTTCAACGCGAATTATTCGGTCAGCATGCGCTCCGGTTGTTGTTGTCAGCGCCAGCAGCGCCGATATTTTCAGTTTCATGGTTTATTTGTCGGATAATGGTATTTAAGACGCAGGACGTCTTCTTTATCTTGTATTCCCCGGTTACGGGCCTTCTGATCGTGATGCTTGGGATAATCGAGCCAGGAAAAATTAAACCAGTCAGGTCCACGTGAATCAGTTTTACAAACCGATCAATCCAGTCATGCTTTTATTCTTCTTCAAAATCGGCAGTATAAGTCTTGCCACCTGGCAAAGCGTAAAGGCCTGCCAGCGTTGCTGTGAATAATGCAGCATCGTTATGTTTCATGTTCTTTTTAGTAAAAAACCCCTTGATAGGGGCCTGAGGGCGGTTACTGAGCTTTCAGAATGCCAGACTGACCCTGCTCATTTGTCCAGGTGATATCACAGCCTGTGCCGGTATACAGAACAGAGAGCGTCGCGCCCATTTGAGTCTGTACTTCGTCCATATTCTTCTTAACGTGCTTTATGTGTTTCGGTGCGAAGCCATTGACTTTCTTTACCTGGCAGGAGCTGTCCGCCTGAACTTCCAGCATTTTATCGGAATAGGTTGTAAGGCCTTTGCTCATATTCGGTGTGTTCGGATGAACCGGCTCTGCCAGCTCATCCATCTGGGTTTTGCCGCTTTGCTCAAGCTGGTGGCGATATTTTTCGCTGATGGCGAACGCCGGAGACATAGATGCAGCAGTCACGCTGAGGGCTAAAATAACTCTACCCAATGTAGTTTTGTTCATTGTCGGTTCCTGATTAATGGCGTTTGTGCGAGTGGCGCGATGTGTCACTGGATGACTTATCAAATAAAACCCGCTGATTTTCGATAGCCTGTTTATCAGCAGCGGCACTCATCGTTGCCCGATGAATTTCTCTGCCAGATAGCAGATATCATGAATGTGGCTTGCCTCAGTGAAGCAGCCGGTCAGAAGCGCTGCGAGTATAGTTTCTATAAAAATTCCTGGGATGCAAAAAGGCGCACGGAATGTATGTCAGCTATCATATTCCTCATTTGAAGGTTATCAAAAAAGATCGTGAGACAAATCCCATATAAACAAAAAGTGCCCAGAGAGACTTGAATTATAGAAAGAATTCACCTGGGCGTTAACGGCTTTTTTAAATCTGATGTTACCAGCAGTTTTACCAATTTAGAGAAATAGATAGGGATCGCTTCGTCTGTGGAAGGGTTAAGGCCCAGGACTGGCACGCGCTCAGCCATTTTAAGACGGCCAGTGCCATTTACCACTGTCAGCCTCGGAGCAATCAGATCTGCTTTCAGCATCGCCACATAGGCATCCAGCAAATTGTTCACCTGAGCTTTGCAAAGTTAATGCTCCTGCGCAAGCGTAGCGGCCAGTTCATATTTTGTTATTTTATTGTTTCTTAATTAATAACAGAGGGATTGCTGACAGCGCTGCTGCCGCTTTCCAGAAACTTCTGGTACTTGGCGTCATCCACTGGCGGCGTGTTGTCTTGTCGGGCGTCCAGCAAGGCTTTTGCGATAGCGGATGCAGCCAGGGGTGGATCAGCCTTTTCTGGCTCAGGTTGAGCCTGGGACTTATTTGATTTTTTGTTTGCTTAATCCTGTTCGCCGACTGTTACAGGAATAGTACAGGGCTTCGAGGTTGGCGATTCGTCTCATTCGTTCGTATTGATCCTGACCGATATCGACGCTGCGGTCAAAAGTATCCTTGTTAGCGTCCTCGGTTGATTTCAAATTGAGCAAGTACAAGAAGTCCCGTGTCAGTACGACTGGCTGCCTTTTAACCATGCTTAATGCATCTCTCGCTTTTCCTGATCGAGAACGCATTTCTTCGGTGCGACCATCTTGCTGAAAATTGATTGCTCTACGCGGATGTTGGAGAGCAGGCGAGAGGCTTCGGGATGCGCCAGGATATGATTACGCAGAGGAGAATGTTGTCTTAAGCATCCCTCGTGATGATGGTCATTTTAGCATGTACTTTTTCACATTCGGTCCAGTCCTCTTTGTTGGTTTAGATTTAGCGAATCACCTCACGGCTAAGAATTACGCGCTTTCAAACTCGATTGGCTGGAGTGTTACTAGCATAGCTAGCGGTGCCACCCTTTATCGCTTGGGTCTTTTTACGGATCCCTGTCAGGTACAGCTATTTGTGCCGGTAGCGAAGCGGTGAATTTTAGCGATAAGGTCCAGGTGCGAATCACTCGTCGTCATATAAACTATGGTATTGGTCATTTAGCAGAACTACTACTCCAGGCATCTCCTAACTCATAATATATTCTCGTTAGCATGCGAACGAATTATGCAGCTAAATTTTTTCCCATAAAGGTCTTCTGGAATGCAATTGGAACACTGCAAAAATATGCATTTTTGAGGTGCTTTAATGAAAGGATTTCTGCAATGGACTATGAGATATTATGCAAATATGGTAAAAGAAATAGTGAGAAAATTGAATGAGGGTAAACCCATGGATACATCGAAAAGCGATGACAGCTTTGAAGCGGAGTTTTACCGTCGCGTGGAAACTATCAAGCAGCGCGCTAAAGCAGCGGGTACGAACATTACCCAGCTTTGCCGTAACGCCGGGATTAGCCGCACGACGCCGGAACGGTGGGAAAAACGTGTGCCCAAGTCTATAGGTATCGTTGATCTAATGTTTCAGGCCTTGCTTGAAATTGAAGAAGCCAAAAAATCCGAAGAGAAGGCGTTTGAGGACCTCCCTCCACGTGAGAGAGAACGAATTAAAGCACAGGAGGCCGAAAGACTACGCGAAGAAGAACGCCAGCGCCGCGAACGTCGCAATGAGGCGCGTCGCATTAATCGCCAGCGTAACGAAGCCAGCAACCAGGAAGATTAAGGTTTTGTATCTTTCCGCCCCCCAACCGTAAACGTCGGGGGTGGTAAATGATTTGACGATGACCCTCGCGCTCGGCGTTCAGCTCATTATATAAAGCTCCTGCAAGCTCACCGACATCGGCCTGACACCCTACATCTGTCGCCAGCACCTTATGAAATGAGCGTTACGACCGTTGTTGGCCGTCTCGAAAATATCCTCTGTTACACGGATATCATCATTGATGTGTGCCCTTTATGTGCGGCCACCACTTACGCCACTATCCACAATCGTTTCGCCATGGCGAAGCCGGGTTCAGCAACTTGCTTTCGAAGCAGGTGGATGCTAAAGCCTGATCCGGCTTGAAATGCTTCCTCCCTATCTGCGCAAGGTCGATAACTGGGCTGAACTGGAGGAAGACTTTCACCGCGTTAAATCGTGGGAAGGTCTTTCGACTCGTCTGGTGACCCGAGCGTTATCCATGGCAAAAATGCTCATGGACATTTTCGGCGTCTTAAAAAAGGCAGGTGCGGCCTTCTTCCATTCCCAGCGTATGGCCGACCAGTGCGCGACGCTGATGACTGGTGCCTGACTCGCGACAATCTCCCTGCATAAGCCGCCGCGCTTGATACGCTCAAGTCCTCTGAGCGGGATGAACATATTTCGCAGGTCGAAAAAGAAGATTTATCCACGGTGCCATCGGTGCTGATGTCGAGCCTTATCAACTGCCAGATGCGGACATATACCGTCTGTCAGCCTGCCTGATGGTGCTGGGAAAATCCGATAACGATCTGGTGGACCGTCCCAAAGCTCAGGCCGCCCTGCGAACGCATGGGGTCGCCATCGACGCCAATCGGGCGATTATCGCCTTTGCCCCATGTAACACTAACCTCATGAAATCGCTATAAAATTATCCATTTTCCAACGATCTGCGCAGTCAGCTTAAACGACTCCCTTCCGCTACCAATAACGACAACCGTCCGATGCGCTTTGACTCCGGCTCAGAGAAAGTCATCGTCTTACCCCTCTCCATGGTTATCGATGATTAACCCCTCGACACCCGAAAAATGCGGCTTTCTGAAATGCAGCAAAAAAGATAAAAGTTAATTTCCTTAGTGGAACATGTAAATGAATTGCAACAAAGTGATGCTTATCACATTTCGAATGAAGGTCGGCTCTATGTAGCAGAATTATCCATGTTGCAATAAATGCTGTCCATATCCATAAGAGCCTGTATTTCTGGGGATGAAGCGGTTTTGTAAATTTTCTTAAGCTAAATACGAGTCGATATAATGACTTAGCACGTGTTTGATTCGGACCGCGAAAATACATCAAAAAAAGGGCTTGCTAGCGTTACTATCTTACCAGTAATATCCGCCTCGTCCTTACACTGTTCCAAATGTGGAACGAGAGCCACCCAAGCGAATGAGAGTTTTGAAATGAGACAAGCAAACGCGGCAGGGGTGGCAGTATCGGTAAACGCATCCAGCGATCTGGTTGTTTTTACCGGGAAATTGCCCCAGTCATTGAAAGTAAAACTGAAGGTTGTTTCCGCCCAGATCGGGATGAAACAGCAGGACATCCTGGCAGAAGCACTGAGCCTATGGATGCAGAAAAAAGGCTTATAGCCAGTAACCGACAAACAGTAACCGACAAAACCGACTTACCGACTAAACGCGACCAACGAGACTAGAAAATGAAACTGAATAAAATCGCTGCCATCGTACTGGCTACTATGGCGACTTCGGCTGCATCACCAGCTTTTGCATATGATCAAAACAGGATGAACACCTTTAACATGGTTTTTGATCTCTATGTAAAAGCAAATGATGTTGATAAAATTGGTAAATTCGCTGAATTGCATCAGAAGTGGCAAGAACTGGATGCGGATGGTCAGGCTTATGTTCGGGATCAGGGTTTTTACACTGAGCCATCAAAAAGCCAGGTGATTGAGACTTTGTTCTATTTCCCTGCTCCTGTTCCTTCTGATGCAAGTAAAACCCCTGGCGGAACATCAGTTCAACCGAATATGCTCCCAAATGGTTACTCTCCTGATGTGCAGGCGACAGCAGATATCCTGCAATCAGATCGCGATGCACTGGCTAAAGCCAATCAGAGCAAAGCTGATGTGAAAGCTACTCCCCTGATGATTCAAGAGCCGACCGCTGTTGAACGTCAGGCAGCGATTGATTTGCAGGCAATTAAAGATGCTAAAAAAGGCGTTGCCCTGGCCGCCCAGCAGCAGGAAAAAGCAGAACAAATGATTTCTGCCCTGGACACGGCTAAAGCGTCCGCGCTGGATGCAGAAAGCGAAGCAAAATATCAGACTCGGAAAGCTGCCAATGCTCAGGCAGCAGCAGACCGCAATGCTCAGCGTGGCGCTGTCTACGCCGCAGATTACCAGGCAGACCGCCAGAATCTGCTGACTGACAAAGCCGACCACAAAACCAACGTGGTAAACGAGATCCAGTCTGCGCAGGTTGACCGCGCAGCAGCCGCTAAAGGCGTTGCCCTGGCCGCTCAGCAGCAGGAAAAAGCAGAACAAATGATTTCTGCCCTGGATACCGCTAAAGCGTCCGCGCTGGATGCAGAAAGTGAAGCAAAATATCAGACTCGTAAAGCTGCCAATGCTCTGGCAGCAGCAGACCGCAATGCTCAGCGTGGCGCTGTCTACGCCGCAGATTACCAGGCAGACCGCCAGAATCTGCTGACAGACAAAGCCGACCACAAAACCAACGTGGTTAACGAGATCCAGTCTGCACAAGTTGACCGCGCAGCAGCCGCTAAAGGCGTTGCCCTGGCCGCCCAGCAGCAGGAAAAAGCAGAACAAATGATTTCTGCTCTGGATACCGCTAAAGCGTCCACGCTGGATGCAGACAGTGAAGCAAAATATCAGACGCGTAAAACTTTCGCAGCAGCGAAGAAAGCGGCTGATGCTCAACTGGCTCACCCGGATGTGAGCACCCTGGGTGCGTCCAAGCTGAACACCACTGCCCACAAGGTTGCTCGTGGTCACGAAGGCGTTGAAGTCAGCCTGATGCACGATTCCTTCGACAAGCGTAACAACGTTCTGGACGTGGCTGATGCCAACGCCAAACAGATCGCAGCCGCGAAAGATGCGGCTGATGCTCAACTGGCTAACCCGGCCGTGAGCACCCTGGGTGCGTCCAAGCTGGACACCACTGCCCACAAGGTTGCCCGTGGCCATGAAGGTGTTGTAGTTGACCTGACGCATGACTCTTTCGACAAGCGTAACAACGTTCTGGACGTGGCTGATGCCAACGCCAAACAGATCGCAGCCGCGAAAGATGCGGCTGATGCTCAACTGGCTAACCCGGATGTGAGCACCCTGGGTGCGTCCAAGCTGAACACCACTGCCCACAAGGTTGCCCGTGGCCATGAAGGCGTTGAAGTCAGCCTGATGCACGATTCCTTCGACAAGCGTAACAACGTTCTGGACGTGGCTGATGCCAACGCCAAACAGATCGCAGCCGCGAAAGATGCGGCTGATGCTCAACTGGCTTCCCCTGATATCAGCACCCTGGGTGCGTCCAAGCTGGACACCACTGCCCACAAGGTTGCCCGTGGTCACGAAGGTGTTGAAGTCAGCCTGATGCACGATTCTTTCGACAAACGCAATAACGTGATGGACGTAGCTGATGCTACCGCCAGGCACATAGAAGCTGTGAAAGATGCCGCAGAAGCTCAGGCTAACAAGACGCCTATGAGAACGCCGGTTGAGACGCAACTGGTAGTGGCAACTAATGTGCCGCAGCCGACTCAATTTACGCCAATGATCAAGGCTAAGCCGGAAACCTCCAGCACGACTATTGCTAACGAAGTAGTCACTGTTGATTCACACGTTACTACTGACGAGCTGAAAGCTGGCGCGCATGACGGTGACCGTCTGGCAAATATGAATGCTGCTGCTTCTACCGCTCAGGCAAAAGTGTACGCAGATCAGAAAGCCGCAGAAGTTGAAGCAACTGCCCTGAGCGGTGCTAAACAGAACGCTGCCCAGATCCATAACCTGGATTCCTTCACTACTGCTCTCAACGGCACTGTGCAGAAACAGGCGATTGAGAACATTGTTCGCGATGATGCGATCAACAAAAATGCTAATGCCATCACTGATGTTAAAACCATCGTTAGCGCTAATACCCGAGGGATGGTGGCTGCATCTGATGTCGCACACAAAGCACAGACCACTGCCGATACTGCTCTGACTCAAGCTGCTGTTAACAAAACTGCAATCGAGACTGTTAAAGCCAGTGCGCATGACGGTGATCGTCTGGCAAAAATGAATGCTGCTGCCTCTAACGCTCAGGCAAAAGTGTACGCAGATCAGAAAGCCGGAGAAGTTGTTGCAACTGAACAGCCGCAGATCAGCAAAATGGCTGCGACTGAACAGCATCATTACAACACTCTGGCCGCAACAGAAGATAAGCACTTCACTGAGCTGCAATATGGTGTGAAACATGCTGAGAATACTGGCGCTTACGCTCAGAAACGCGCTGCTGATGCTCAGGCTTATGCCGAAGCAAACCGCCAGGCGCTGATCGACACCAATACTCGCGTAGCGCAGAACACCGCTGATATTCAGGCCCAGGGCCAGCAGCAGGCAGCGTTCGAAGCTCAGACCAACCAGAAATTCTCTAACATCGATAAGAAAATCGACAAAGTAGAGAAGAAAGCAATGCGCGGCATCGCTGGCGCTAACGCCCTGGCCGGTCTGCCGCAGTTGAATCAGGATGATACTTTCGGCGTGGCTGCTGCTCTCGGCGGTTATGAAGGTGAATCCGCAATCGCTGTAGGCGCTTCTGCTCACCCGTTCGAAAACAAAGCCGTAACTGTTAAAGCGGGTGTTACCGCAACTAACGGTGCCATGGGCTGGAACGCAGGCGTTGGTTATTCGTTTAAATAAGTAAGCTCCAAAGGCTGCTGAAAGGCAGCCTTTAACCAATCGACCTTCGAAATGTTTGTTTGAATGATTTGTAAGCGCTTAGTTGATCTAATTGTGCCCCGTTGCCGAGGGGCCTTTTTTAGAGCCAAGCACAAAGCCAGCCGAGGCTTTCTGGTTGACTCCATCCAACCGCTACCATCATAAATTATGTAGTTGCTATCACTTTGCCCCTCTCCACCAAGGGGCTTTTTTAGAGGGTAAGAACCGTACATAAAGTAGCGAATGGATGCCGGCGCCCGTGTGGGCAACGAAAAAGAAATCTGGAACAGAAAATGAAATGCAAAGTGGCATTAGCGGTGCTGATAGCACTGGTTACATCCCCCGCTGCATACGCAGCGGAGACTTGTCCACCGTTGGCTTTGATACTGCTGACCCTGTGATCGTGGCGGCAACGTGTCAGCTCTAAGTACCTCCCCATAATAACTCGACAACATAAGTCCTATCTGTTCAGGCTCTGCCTGCCCCGCCCGTGCGGGGTTTTTTTATCTGTCGTGATGGGACCCTGAGCCTCTTATCTATCAAGGAATTCACTTGGCAAACCAACATAAGAACCTTAACGGCTACAACTACTACCAGAAAAGATGGCATCCCCTTGCTGGGCTGGAAAGCCAGGCGACTTGCTTCCGAAAATTTTAAGGTGCTGGCCCAGATACAGACGTAGGTGGAAGCCGAACACCGGAACTCCCGCAATGCGCGGGGCTGTTAGGTTGGTATGGCTGTAATGATCCTGGTGCTGGCGTACTGCCATTACCTGGGTGCTGTTTGAGGGTTAATGCCCTTTGTTTATAAAGTAAAACGGGTAACCGACAATGAAAGAAATCTTTATCGCGGCCACGCTGGCCGCAGCGCTAACAGGTTGTGCTGCTCACTCTTCTCCGGAAGTAAATGCCCGTCATTATGTGATGACTGGCATGGAGACTCACGACGCTAATCTGGTCGTGAATAAGGCTGACAGTATTAAAGCCATACTGCCTGTTTTCCGGGAAGTGTATGAGGCCGGTAAAGCAGATAAAGCACGGGGGATCACCATTCAGCATGCGATGAAAACGGCTGATGAGATTCGTAAGAATGCTGTCTCATCTGATGCGATTAATGTGACTTTCGGTAATAACCCGAGCACGCATTTTGAAAGCTATCTTTCGCCGCGTGAAGCGCACCTGCTGGGTGTTGCCCTGTGCCGTACTTACCTGGATGGATATGACGGTAAATAAGATACCAGGGACATAATAAGCATTCAGGAGATTGAAGCGCGCTTGCTCCAGGACCGGATAAAAATTCTGGAGCTGGCAAGAAACTGGGACTGTGATTCGCATTTTTCATGTGGAACCGGCCATACATGGTACCAGTCTCTTACCCAGATTATTGATTGAAAACGATGCCCTCCGTGTGTCAACCTTAAACTCTGGCTGCGGGAGTGTTGGGGGTCTCATCCGGGTAATACAATGGCGCCCCGAACCGGGCATACTGGACCACCTTCATCAGCTACCGCGGCCGTTATCATCCTCATAATCAATGCCGTCAGTCGGCATCCTGGCTACCAGCCCGCGCGGGGGAGCCATTTCAGTACAAAATGTCATTCATGACTTCCTGGTTATATGTTTCTTTGTCATTAACAAGGCGTCTTGCGCTTATCGCTGTCGCATACCAGGTAGACATCCAGCGTCCTGAACTTCCGGCGTTCCCAGTGACCGAGGAGCATCAAGGGGCGCAAACACTCCAGCCTGCGGTAAACGTGCCGAGTCGGTGGGGGATATATCTTGATATAGAATGTTCCTGGATTGTCGCGAGAAAATGATGCTAAAAAGATAATATCACTACATACAAATTAACGTTTTTTATAATGGCATGTATCTTTTTAGGTGTTTTTCGCCTTTAAAATCTTAGCTGGTATGCTTAAGGACGTTGTAAATTCAGAATTGATGAGTGTAAATCCTGTTTTACGTCACTGTTCCACGATTTGGTATTCCATATTACTTGTAAGGTGGTCAGACGATAGGTAATATCGGGCGTCAATAAGTCAACATACCAGGACGGCGTAAGAAAACTGAGGGAGTGGTTTGTATGACTCCATCTTTTTTTATATAGACGCGAGGGAAAAATGAACAATCTTGCACTGCTTGCTTGCAGAAAAATGCTGTTCCTTGAGGTGGCAGAAGCGGCTAAGTACATTGGGAACGTTGAGGCACGTACCTGGCGATACTACGAAGCCGGGCGCAGTGCTATTCCCGAACATATCGCATCCAAAATGATCGGTTTTATGCAAAGACGCGATAGCCTCCTTGATGAATTGCGTCAAAAAGCCATCGACTTCAGAAAGCGCGGAGAGGGGAGGCAAGCTGTTCCTTTTTATGTTTCATTTGAGCAGTACCAGGAAGAAACCGGCCTTGATGATTTTATTGAATGGCGGATCGACCAGTCTGTTAAGACCCGATTATACGTAGACGATTTAGTGGTGTTTTACTGATCTCTTTCGGGACGTGCTTTGAGAGCAAAGCACATTTATAAAATGCAGCACCAATGTTAGGGCAGCAGCCTTCTAAACGGACTTATAGACAACAAAGCAACGACATCGGAGGCTAAACATGCCAGTTAAAGACTATATTGCTATTCATTACGGTGGAAATCAGGCTCTTTTTGCTAAAGCTCAGGGCACTAACCCTCAGGCAGTTACGCGATGGATCAAAGAAAATTTCATCGTGGTCCGCGATGTGTTGTACTCCCCACGCAGAGAATTGAAAGCCCCTCAAATTAAGGCATAAGCTTCGCTTACGCTTGGGTAGGCATAGCCATGCAGCCACGTACATGCCGGCCAAATTCGTCCTTTTGATGATATGAAAACTTAGTACCGGCATGTACTTCTCCAGCCTCTATTATTATTTCTCTATCATAAACAGTAACTTAAGCGCGTTCTTAATGAGCTTTATTATCGGGTCTACGCAGGGTCTTTGCGTCACGATGTATGTATAGGGTAATTAAAACCCCTTATTTGTTCGTGGTTTCATCATTGGCAGGGGCTAAACCTGGGCCTGGATAGCTTTTTGCTTCTTAGCACGCTGCAACTTCAGGTGCTTCTAAACCTCATCGAAGCCATGGTGGATAAGAAGGCACTACAGGTGGCTATGGGGTGAAAGTAGTGACGATAGACAAGAAGCGGGAAGCCGTTGAGTTTATGTTAGATGCGACCGGTCTGTCGCAACGTCGTGCCTGCTGGCTTACCGGTTTGTCCCTGTCGACCTGCCGCTGTGAGGGGCAGCGTTCGGCGGCTGATGCACGTTTATCAGGGCGGATCACAGAACTGGCGCTCGAACGAAGGCGTTTAGGGAGAGATTCATCGATTTGACTTCACTACGCTGTCACAGTTGCGAGAATCCCAAAACTGAGCCGCTACGGTTTGCCACGATTCAGGGGAGTAACTTAAACCCTGACTTTTAAGAGAGACATCCATTTCATCAGCAGTGTCAGCGGTAGATTGCTGGTAGAAAACGGCATAGTCAGAAGCAAGCGTTGCAGGTGCGGGGTTGTACTCGTATGGCAACATGCGCCCGTTCACAGCTTTCCATGCAATAACGTTATCTTCGAATAGTTGAGCAATTACCTCGTTTGCGCGGTGTCTCGGAGTGGTCATGTTTCCGATATACGCACAAATAGCACCAGCTTTCACAGCCTGATACTCTGCCATAGATACACCTTCACCAGTAGCAGGCGCAGTACCAGTGGACGCCAGCAGAACCAGTGTCACAATGGACAACTTAATTTTCATGGGAACCTCGGAAAATATTGAAGTCATAAATTACACGTTGCAGCGTTTAGCATCCATGACTTTTGATAACTTCCCATTAGCGCAAATTCTGGTTAGTTGCTGAATCGAGGAATGTCAAAATTTGACCAAAAATCACTTTGTTACTTAACGCTGGCAGGGTTTTTGTTCACAGGAATCTGGTATAACTAATTGATGTCAGATTGGTTTATTGGTAGTCACACAAAATACTATGATTCCTCTAAAAGCAATTTTCGTCATGGTATTTTCAGGCGTTATCAATTGCCGCATTATAGCCTAATAACGAAGACCTTTCATGGCGTCGGACAATCAGGTACTATCGGAAGGCTCATTACAATTTATTAACATAAGATCAGTAACAACCAGAAGCGCTCGAAGGAGAGGTTAATGGAAAGCAAAGTAGTTGTTCCGGCGGAAGGTACAAAGATCACCCTGCAAAACGGCAAAATTAACGTTCCCCACAACCCGATTATCCCGTTCATCGAAGGTGACGGTATCGGTGTAGACGTTACCCCTGCGATGCTGAAAGTGGTTGATGCCGCTGTTGAGAAAGCCTACAAAGGCGAGCGTAAAATTTCCTGGATGGAAATTTACACCGGTGAAAAATCGACTCAAGTTTATGGCCAGGACGTCTGGCTTCCAGCCGAAACGCTGGACCTGATCCGCGACTATCGCGTTGCTATCAAAGGCCCTCTGACCACGCCAGTTGGCGGCGGCATTCGCTCCCTGAACGTGGCGCTGCGTCAGGAACTGGATCTGTATGTGTGTCTGCGTCCGGTGCGTTACTACCAGGGTACTCCAAGCCCGGTTAAGCACCCGGAGCTGACCGACATGGTTATCTTCCGTGAAAACTCAGAAGACATTTACGCCGGTATCGAATGGAAAGCGGACTCTGCTGATGCAGAAAAAGTGATTAAATTCCTGCGCGAAGAGATGGGCGTGAAGAAAATTCGCTTCCCTGAGCATTGCGGTATCGGCATCAAGCCGTGCTCCGAAGAAGGGACTAAGCGTCTGGTGCGTGCCGCCATCGAATACGCTATTACCAATGACCGTGACTCTGTGACCCTGGTGCACAAAGGCAACATCATGAAGTTCACCGAAGGCGCGTTTAAAGACTGGGGCTACCAGCTGGCGACCGAAGAGTTCGGCGGTGAACTGATCGACGGCGGCCCATGGCAGAAAATTAAGAACCCGAACACCGGTAAAGAGATCATCATTAAAGATGTGATCGCCGATGCGTTCCTGCAACAGATCCTGCTGCGTCCTGCTGAGTATGACGTAATCGCCTGTATGAACCTGAACGGTGACTACATCTCCGATGCGCTGGCAGCGCAGGTGGGGGGTATCGGTATCGCCCCGGGCGCGAACATCGGCGACGAGTGCGCCCTGTTCGAAGCAACTCACGGTACCGCACCGAAATATGCAGGCCAGGACAAAGTCAACCCAGGCTCTATCATTCTGTCCGCAGAGATGATGCTGCGTCATATGGAATGGTTCGAAGCCGCAGACCTGATCGTTAAGGGTATGGAAGGCGCGATTAACGCCAAAACCGTCACCTATGACTTTGAACGTCTGATGGAAGGCGCTAAACTGCTGAAATGCTCAGAGTTTGGCGACGCGATTATCGCGAACATGTAATCCACTCGCTGGGTTAAGTGACAACGGGAGCCTGAGGGTTCCCGTTTTTTATGCACACAAGAAGGAAACAATGCAATGAACCATGATATCCCGCTTAAGTATTATGACATCGTCGACGAGTATTCGACTGAAACGGCGAAACCGGTTGAAGAGGCAGAGCGTACGCCGCTGGCACGTTATTTCCAGCTGCTGCTTACTCGCTTATACAATAATGAGGAAATCAGTGAAGAGGCGCAGCGGGAGATGGCCGTGCAGGCAGAGATCGATGAAGAGCGCATTGACGATATCGCGAACTTCCTGAATCAATGGGGCAATGAATAACGCGTCATCGCGCTGAGTCTGTCAGCAGGCTGGCCAGGTCGTGCCGGGTGAGCGACTTTGAGAAGTACCAGCCTTGTACGAGGGATTCGGGGTATCTCTGCGCGATGAACTGGTATTGCGTTTCGCTTTCGACCCCTTCAAAAACGAGGGTCTTATGCAGTTTAGCGAGCGCGTCGCTAAAGATCACCAGAATATCCTGTTTATAGTGCTCGTTGATGCCGTCCACTAACGACTTATCTACCTTGATTTCGTCATATTTGAGATTTGACAGCCTGGCCAGATTAGAGTTTTTCACGCCAAAATCATCTATTGAAATTTTAACACCTGCCGATTTAAGCTCTTCACAAAACGCCTCAAGGATGGCCGAGGTGGAAACGCCATTCTCGGATATCTCAACCTTGATTAACGATAAGGGAATAGCGTTTTGTAAGCATTCCTGACGTAACACCGCCAGGAATTTGCCGTCTTCAATTTCCGTTCGGCCAACGTTCAGCGAAATCATTAACTGATGTTCAGTGGCCAGCGCGGCAATTTCTGACAGGGATTTTTTAATCATGTTCTGATAATAAACCTTATACAGGCCTATTTTTTTAATTAACGGGATAAACAGCTCAGGAGAAACCTCTCTGTGATTGTTATCCTGCCATCTCGATAGCACTTCAACCCCGACGATTTTTTTATCAGCAACCCGAATAATAGGCTGGAAATGAACGCTGATAGTATTCGCTTCCACCGCCTTAACCAACGTCCGCTCCAGAGAGCGCCGGTCTTCATAAAGTCGAAGGGAAAACAGCGTCAGCGATACCCAGATAAAGTATAAAAACAGGCACAGGAGCATCATCACTGCCTGGGAAAGTGATGCCAGGCCGGCATCGTGGTGTGTAACGGTAACGCACAAATCCCAGTGTGTACTGCACTCCGTCACAGCCAGCGTAAATAACAGAGAGTGTACGCGGCCAAGGTTATCTGAAGGAGATGCAATCGTGAAAAAGGTTCGCTCGAAATCCCTGGTGGAAGAATGAAGCGAATAATTGGCAGTGACGGGAGTAAATTTATCGTAGGCCGAACGGGAGGTGAAGATAATAAGATGTTTATAGATTGTCGCGTTGCCGACAAAGAAATCTTTCTGCGAAAATTGTGCCAGACTGAATCCGTTCTGGGTTTTATGAATCTCAGAGGGAAGGGCGATGGGATGTACCAGCTTGCCCCAAAACGCGGTACACGTGATTTTCCCCTTTTCAATAAATCCCACATCGGCGAAATAGAGGCTCTGCATCTTTAATTTTCGATAGACGTTCAGACTTGCGTTATCGCATCCCTGTGCAGAGGTATTTTTAAGCGTACTGGTGATATTTTGCGTTAACTCTTCGGAATAGCTTAAAAGCGTGTGGGAGAGACCCCTCTGCCGGTTCATTTGCTGCTCAGCGATAATGGCGTTTACAGCATACAGCGACAGGATGACCATTAAGGTTGATATGATAACAACGGCAATGGTCTTCTTCATTTTCCTGCGGTCTCGCCACGTCCTGAGGTGCTGGGATCTTAACACAGGTCATAAAAGCTACAAGTATAAGCGTTGAGCCCGCCCGGAAATGAAAGGAACGCGACCGTGCCAGGCTCATTTCATTTCAGAACCACTCAAACCGTGTAGAGAGCAGTACCAGTAGCGTACTGGCAAGAATAAGATTAAGGCAGATGACAAACTTGCTTGATACGTTCATGTTATCTACGTTTTTTGCTTTTCAGGAACCACAGAGAATAGCGTTTCACCCCCACAAAAAAAACGCCAGATTTTGGTGGTTTCAGGCAAAAAAAAGCCCACTCAAAAGTGGGCAAGAAATACTGGAAGCAATGTGAGCAATGTCGTACTGAATACCCGAGTGATTTGCTCAACTATTCAGTAATGAGAAAGATAATCTTTCTCAGTAAAAGATGCAACCCCACGATGAGTGTGGAACGACCATTTTTTACTGCTCATATTTTATTCAAACGAACCGTGTGATTTTTATCACAAATTTCCTTTCTCCGATCCTGTGCTATTCTTTTCTGTGTCGTTGATTTAATGACAAAAACCATACGGAGAGGAAAGCTATGGGAATTTTATCCTGGATTATCTTTGGGCTGATTGCGGGGATCCTGGCGAAGTGGATTATGCCGGGCAAAGATGGCGGCGGTTTCATCGTCACGATCATTCTGGGGATTGTGGGTGCAGTCGTCGGTGGCTGGATCAGTACCCTGTTCGGCTTTGGCAGAGTTGATGGCTTCAACTTCGGCAGCTTTGTCGTTGCGGTGATTGGCGCGCTGGTGGTTCTGTTTATTTACAGAAAAATCAAAAGCTAAATCTGACCTGTGTTAAAAAAGGCTGCCTGACGGCGGCCTTTTTACTTGGGCGTTACCACCAGCCTAACTGCGCACCGGCGACGGCCACGATGGCGACAATCAGCATGATGAGGGTGGTTTTTTTCATTTATGCCCCCGGCGCGGCGTAACCGCCAAGGAAAAACCAGCCTAAAAACGCCACCGCCGTGATAAAAATAACCACCGGAAAGAGGATCCCTATTCTCATGCCATCACCTGTTTGAGTTTGTATAAGGCCGTAGAGTGTACGGTTTTAATCTAACGCGACAAAGCCTGTTTTGCTTTTTCCTTTTTTATCCTGATACATCGCGAGGTCTGCGGTGCGCAGGGCGCTATCTTCATCAGTGCTGTGAGGATCAACAATAACGACGCCAAGGCTTGCCCCGGGATAGAGAATTGTGACATTGCCTAAGCCGTATTCACCCGCGATACGGCCATTGAGGCGAGTTTTAGTTGCGTTGACCTCTGGGCTGGTCTCACCTCCATCAATGTTACTCAGGCAGGCCACCAGAAATTCATCGCCGCCGAGCCGGCCGATAATCTCATCCTGCGTTTGCTCATGCGTCAGCCGCTTGCCGACCTGTACGAGGAACCGATCGCCCGCCTCATGGCCGTATTGGTCATTGATTCGCTTGAAATCATCGAGGTCAATAAAGGCCATCATGACGTTGCGGTTAAGATGGCGCGCCAGTGAGAACAGGGTGGTAAGGTTTTCAAAAATGGCGCGACGATTCGGCAGCCCAGTGAGGGCATCAGTGTAAGAGTGGGCAATGAGCGCCGCGTTTGCTTCACGAAGCTGATGCACAAGCGACTCTTTCTGAATGTACTGACCAATTAAACCGGCAAAGAGTTTGATTACCTGCTCGCCACGCTCGCTAAACTGTTTCTGTGCGGTGCTGGCAGCGCAAAGCGTGCCATACAGAGAACCGTCAGCAAGATGAACCGGCACGCTCATATAGGTTGTAATTCCCAGCGCTTTTGCAGCCTCACACTCCGGCCACCGTTCGGGGACCTCATTACTGAACAACGTGTCGCTATCCATGGCGCGTTTGCACAGCGTTTCGTCCCAGGGCACGCTTAATCCTTCCGGGATCTGCATTTGCTTGCTGTTACGGGCATATAAAATGTGCTGTAGACGCGCGTTGACATCGATTTTGGTCAGGTAGGTTGATTCCATATCGGTCACAATTTCCAGCATTTCCAGTAGCTGACGCACCAGACTGTCGAGAGATTGCTCGGTGGAGAGGGTTTCTGAAACACGGGCAAGAATGATATCTGACATAAAGCAGGTTGACTCCCATGCAGAAGACCTCTGTATCTGCATGTTATGCTGAAAATATAGACTCCGGTCATAGTTAAACATGAACGGGAAAATTTTTATAGATTCTTCTGGAAGCGGATGAGGGCGAGGCCAAAAAAAGCCCCGATGTTGAGATCGGGGCAAAACATCTTGATTACGGAATGATGTTCTCTGGTCAGAGTGAGAACAGACATCACTATAAGTAAGAATCATGCAGGTTTAATGGAGAAATCATGGAGAAAACGGTAATGACCCGTTACTCTGACGTTTTTACATCCTGAAGGATCATGATAATGAAATATCTTCTCCTGGCGCTGCTTTTACCGCTTACCGCCTGCTCAACGAAGACACCTCCTCCCGATGCGCCTGCGCCGCCACACGCTATTGGTATGGCAAACCCGGCGTCAGTGTATTGTCTGGAGAAAGGGGGAGAGCAAATCCCTGTTCAAAGCCCGCAGGGTGTACGTACCGAGTGCAAATTGCCAGGCGGGGAAGTCATCGATGAATGGGATCTCTATCGTCGCGATCATCCGCAACCGACCAGATGACAACGGCAATAAAACTGCGATACACTTCTTTTTAGGATTATTCTTAGCCAGTTTCTGGCAGTATGTTTGCGAGAAGAAGTATGTTTCAGTTAAAACCGGGCAGCATGGCGATGATCGTGGGTGCACGTACGACGGCAGGCCGTCGGAATATCGGTAAATCCGTGGAGCTGTTTGGCCTTTGTCAGCCGGGTCAGCGTTTTGTGAACCCGGTTAACGGCGTCATGACGCAACTACCCGCCACGTCAGCGCGTGCGCTGTGGCTGGTCACCGGTGATGTTTACACCTTTGATAACCAGCACGGTTTTGCGTTTGTTCGCCCTGAACATCTTATGCCGCTCACTCCGGACGAGATGCCACACAACGTTGATGAGCTGGCGATCGGTTAATCACAATTTACGCAGCCAGTCCGCCAGTACCAGGGCGTGATTCTGTTCCGTATTTTTCGCACCATAGAGTAGCGTCACGGTCTGCTGTCGGGCGAGGGCGGCCAGGCGTTTGCCTTCATCCTGATGTTGCGCCAGTTCTTTACGATAGGCTTCACTGAATGCGGTGAAATCTATCGTTTCACTGTGAAAGGCTTTTCGCAGTTCGCTGGACGGCGTTAGCGATTTGCACCACTCATCAAACTCGAGGTCGGTCTTTTTTATTCCCCGCGGCCAGAGCCTGTCTACCAGAACGCGGTAACCATCGTCTGACGCTGCCTGTTCATACACGCGCTTACATTGAATCATCCGTTTTCCTCCATACCGTGCGACGCTTAGCAAGAACACTATAGCACCCGGCGTTTATCCTCCCAATTTAAGGTATTGTGATAATTGCAAAAGATCGGTAGTCTGAGGTTCCTTATGTTATCTGAAAATCCTCTGGCATAAGGAATCTCTCATGGAACTCTCCCCGGTTAAGACGACGCTGCGCATTGCGCTGGTAGGTGATTACAATTCCGATGTTATTGCGCATCAGGCGATCCCGCTGGCGATTGACGACGCCGCTGCGGTTCTGGATCTCACCGCTGATTATGACTGGCTCGCCACGCCTGAGCTGACCAGCCCCGAAGACCTGGTCGGGTACGATGCCATCTGGCTGGTACCGGCAAGCCCGTATAAAAACACCGAAGCGGCGTTTATTGCGGCGCGTTACGCACGCGAAAACAGCATCCCCTTTCTCGGCACCTGCGGCGGATTCCAGCATGCGCTGATTGAGTATGCGCGTAATGTCCTGGGCTGGCACGATGCAGGCCATGCCGAAACGGATACCGAAGGGAGGATGGTAATTGCGCCGCTGACCTGCTCGCTGGTGGAAAAAACCGACGCGATCGAACTGCGGAATAACACGCTGATTGCCAAAGCGTATGGCAAGCCGGAAATTCAGGAGGGATATCACTGCAACTACGGCGTTTCACCTGAGTTTGCCAACCAGCTTGAGCGGGGCGACATGCGCGTAACGGGCTGGGACGAGCAGGGCGAGATCCGCGCGGCAGAGCTGGTAACCCATCCTTTCTTTGTCATCACCCTGTTCCAGCATGAGCGAGCCGCGCTGCAAGGTCGCCCGGTCGTGCTGGTACAGGCCATGCTGCGGGCGGCGCAGGGATAAAAAAGCAGACCTCCGGGTCTGCCTTGACTATCAGCGGGGTGTGATCTCCCGGTCACGCCCGGCAAGCAAGCCGCATAAAGCCATCACCACCGCGGCCAGCGCGCAGGCGAGCAGCGGAATGCGCCAGTCTCCGGCGGTATCATGAATTTTTCCCATCAGCGGTGGGCCACAGGCCGCCAGAAGATAGCCAATCGACTGTGCCATGCCGGAGAGCGCCGCGGCCTGATGGGCCGAGCTGGCGCGCAGCCCGATAAACGTCAGGCCGAGGATCATGGTGGCGCCGGAGCCAAAGCCAAACACCAGCGTCCAGACGACGGCCAGCCCCGGTGCGAACCAGAACCCGGCCGCGCTGACGGCGCACATCAGGGCGACTAGCCCGGCAATGCCACGCTGATCGTTAAGGCGGTGCAGGATCAGCGGAATGGCGAGACCGGGAACAGCGGTTGCCAGCTGGAGAAGCCCGTGCATGGAGCCAGCCTGCGTTTCGCTGTAGCCGTGGCTAAGCAAAATCGCGGGTAACCAGCCGATAATGACATAGTAAATCAGCGAGTTAATGCCTAAAAAAAGCGTCACCTGCCAGGCGAGTGCCGAGCGCCAGATAGCCCGATTGTGCAACGCGCCCGCTCCTGTCAGGGTGGTGGCCGGTCTGTGGCGCCATTGCGGTAACCACAGCAGCAGCGCCACCAGCGGGAAGAACATCAGCATCAACAGCGCCCCGTGCCAGCCAGCACTCCCCAGCGATAGCGGGACGATCAGCGCCGACCCTGCGGCAGCAGCGGCGCCCATCGTCAGCGAATAAGCCCCCGTCAGTTTTGCGACCTGGCCCGGAAAATCACGTTTGATTAATCCGGGTAACAGGACATTGCCCAGCGCAATCCCACAGCCCACGATCGCCGTACCGATAAACAGCAGCGAGGCCGACGGCAGCGAGCGTACGCCAATCCCGATGCAAATCAGCAGCAGAGCGATAAAAAGGCTGCGCTCCATGCCCAGGCGCCGGGCGAAGCCTGCTGCAAGGGGAGAGATAAAGGCGAAGGCCAGCAGAGGCAGCGTCGTGAGCAGGCCGGTTTGCGCCGTGCTTAAGCCATAGTCCTGTCGGATGGTGTCGAGCAGGGGGGCGACACCGGTAAACGTGACGCGCAGCGTCGTGGCAATCATCAGGATGCCTGCAATCAGCAGCGCACCCTGTTTCCCGGAAGGTTGAATAGCAGTAGTCATTATTGTCTCTTACGTTCAGGCGAGCGCATACCATACCGATTTAAGTCGTGGTTGAAATCAGGCTAAAATGACAGTTTATCGCTAATATCGGACAATTTTATGTACGGACTGGGACTCGACGGCTACGATCCCGACAGCCAGCGCGACGCGGCGGTGGCCTTTCGCATCCGCGTGGTGGCACAGGAACAATATATTCCGCTGCATCAGCACCGCAAAGGGCAGCTGATTATGGCGCTGGGTGGCGCTATCACCTGTGAAGTGGAGAACGCGATGCTGATGGTACCGCCCCAGTATGCGGTGTGGATCCCGGGTCAAACGCCGCACAGCAACAAGGCGACGCCCGGCGCGCAGCTCTGCCTGCTGTTTATTGAACCCGGTGCGCTCGAATTGCCGACGCGTACCTGTACCCTGAAAATATCGCCCCTGGTGCGGGAGCTGGTGCTGGCGCTTGCGGACAGGTCACGGGAAGAACTTCCTCTCCCCGCTACCGGAAGGCTGGTTGGCGTCCTGTTTGATGAACTGACCCTGCAACCACAGGCGCATCTTCAGCTGCCGGTTTCTCCGCATCCAAAAATTCGCCTGATGAGTGAGACCATGGCAAACGAACCGGCCGCCTGGCAGACGCTGGCGCAGTGGGCCAGCCACTTTGCCATGAGCGAGCGCAATCTGGCGCGGCTGGTGGTGAAAGAGACTGGCTTAAGCTTTCGCCGCTGGCGCCACCAGCTCCAGCTGATTGTCGCCTTGCAGTTTTTGATCGGCGGAAAGTCGGTCCAGCAGGCGGCGCAGGCGCTGGGGTATGACTCCACCACCGCCTTCATCACCATGTTTAAGAAAGGACTGGGACAGACGCCCGCCCGCTATATCGCCAGCCTGACTACGACTTCCCGATAAACAGCGAAACCAGGCCGGCAGCAATCAGCGGGCCAACCGGCACGCCACGAAACAGCGCTACGCCTAACACAGTGCCCACCAGCAGCCCGGCCACCAGAGAAGGCTGGCTGCTCATCAGCGTCACGCCGCGCCCGCCAAGCCATGAGACAAAAACGCCCACCGCAATCGCCACCAGCGATTTCCAGTTTACAAAGGAGTGCAGCAGCGTTGAGGCCGGTAGCGTTCCGCTGGCAATCGGGGCCATCACGCCGATGGTCAAAATAATGATCCCGATAGTAAGCCCCTGTTTTTCAATCCACGGGAAGAAGGTATTCAACGGTGTGACGCGAACGATGATCAGGACCAGAATGGAAATCGCGACGGTGGTGTTGTGGCTGACAAAACCCAGAGCAGCCAGGGCCAGAAGTATGAGCAGTGTAGGGTCGAACATGAGGGGATCCTTGCCAAAAATAGTAAGCCTGCTTACTTTACGCGCAAACGCGACGACAGGCAGGCTTTACTGAAAAAATTGCCTATTTTTGGGCACTTGTCTGACGTCAGTCCACCAGTTGCTGGATAAGCGGACACCCTTCGCGGATAAACACCGGGATGGTTCCCAGCGCCGCAGGCACCCGGATATGCTCCCCACAGGCGTAGCGCTTACCAATAAGGGCGATCCAGCTATTACTCGTCGACAGCCAACAATCGCGCCGCCGATCGCCATTCCCGGCTTGAGTACGGCGAGGAAGGGGGAGAAGATCACGCCGTCC
Organism: Enterobacter cloacae; assembly: GCF_011078175.1. Lineage (GTDB taxonomy): Bacteria > Pseudomonadota > Gammaproteobacteria > Enterobacterales > Enterobacteriaceae > Enterobacter > Enterobacter cloacae_Q. The sequence goes on along the minus strand of NZ_JAALCJ010000004.1, from coordinate 232,350 downwards.
ATGCGTTGGCCCTGTTTCCATTAGCCGTAATCGGCGACGTCCGCCATCATCACCCACTTCAGCGTGGTGGTGGCCCGGTAAAGGGTGGAGTCGATAAACGTCATGGGTGCCAGAATAAGCACGGATTTAGGCGCAAGGAACAGGACGATGCTGGGTCTCCCCCCAGTACGGAACAGTATCCAAACATCTGCACTTTGCCGACGTTCTGCTTTAGACGTTTGGCCAGCGCGCTGCCTGCGGTTTTCCCGCGAATATGCGCCCCGAGCATCCATATAAAATAGCTTGCGCTACCGAGATAATAAGTGACGAAATACAGCATTGTGCTAAGACGAATAACGCCAAAACCAATGTTGGTTAATACCAGGACGGCACCAACCCGCCATTGGTCGTTTCGTAATAAGTCCCGCAGTTCCGCAAGATAATTATTGTGGGTAGCGGGAGCCTTAATACATTCAAGCGTATTGGCGAAGCAGATCCAGAACATGACGACCGCGACGGTCGCCATAACGGCCATCGCCCGGCGGTAGCCCCGTAATTTATTGTCGCCGCCTAAAAACGCTGCCAGCGGCATCATAAAGAATGTCGACACCGTGTCACCCGGCGTGGCCAGGAAAAAGCGATAAGACTGGAGGAAAATTCGGAATCGTTTCAGCGAAAATAGTCATTTCGCGGACGCGACATTGTCATTTAACTGTCATTGTGCGGGAGTAAAAAAGAGGCAAATGGGCAAAGCAGAGATCACCATGAACGATCCTATGTTTGTCGAAACGCTGATTATCTCCTCATCGTTTTTTATCATCGCGATTATTTTGATTGCTTCCGTGCTGCTGCTGGAGAACGGCTGACCGTTAGCCAGCCCCTGTATTTATTCTTTACGGAACGTCACCAGTTCAGGACGGGCGATACGCAGATAGTCCTGGGTATCCATTATCACCGACTTTTCCAGCAGGCCGGCGTTAAACGCGATCTCGTCGAAGCGCTCAAACAGTAGCGGATCGGCGACCAGCGTCAGATCCGGGTGAAAGCTGAAGGGGGGAATGGCGCCGAAAACGCAGCCGGTAAGCGCATCCACTTCTGCCGGACTGGCGAGAGAGGCCTTAAGCCCACCGAAATGACTTGCCAGCAGGCTCAGATCGGCCTGCCGATCGGCGGCGAGGATTGCCAGAATATGTTTCTTTACGCCGTTGCCTTTTACCTTGCAGACCAGCGCTTTTGCACCCTGCCGGAGATCGGTCCCGCGAATTTCGCTCACCGCTTCGCATTTCCCAACGGCCTCATGCGCCACCACACGAAAGCGCGCCCCCTGGCCGGTTAATAAGCGGATTAGCTGTTGATGGGTCGTCGTCCCGGTCACGTCATCAGACATAACAATGTCACCTGTGATTTGCCAATACGTAGGTTGCTACATTAGCACGGGACAGAGGGGGGGATGAAAGAAAACAGCCAGCGGAAGCGCTGGCTGTTGGGTCATGCGTTGCTGGTGGAACTCTGCTTCTGGAATAGTTCCCGGAAGACCGGATAGATGTCATCCTGGTCACGAATGTGCTGCATCGCAAAGTTATCGAACATCGCTTGCAGATGCTCATACTCGCGCCACAGCGTCTGGTGGGCGCGACGGGTAATTTCAATGTAACTGTAATAACGCACCACCGGCAGGATCTTCTTCGCCAGAATTTCATGACACAGCGGCGAATCATCCGCCCAGTTATCACCATCCGATGCCTGCGCGGCATAGATGTTCCACTGTGCCGGATCGTAGCGCTCCTTCACTACCTCATCCATTAGCTTCAGGGCGCTCGACACGATGGTGCCACCGGTCTCCTGCGAGTAGAAGAACTCATGTTCATCGACCTCTTTTGCCTGAGTGTGATGGCGGATGTAGACCACTTCCACATTCTTATAAGTTCTGCTCAGAAACAGATAGAGCAGAATATAAAAACGCTTAGCCATATCCTTGGTGGCCTGATCCATAGAGCCTGACACGTCCATCAGGCAGAACATCACCGCCTGGCTGGAAGGCTCCGGCCGTTTTTCATAGTTCTTGTAGCGCAGGTCGAACGTGTCGATAAACGGCACCCGGTCGATCTTCGCCCGCAGTTCTGCAATCTCTTGACGCAGGCGCTCCTCTTCAAGCAGTTGCGCCGGTTCTGTGTTTTCAACCACTTTCAGGCTGGTTTCCAGCTCGCGCAGCTCACGCCGTTTACCTGCCGTCATTGCCGTGCGTCGCGCCAGCGAGTTTTGCAGTGAACGCACCACGCTGATGTTAGCGGGCACTCCGTTTGCGGTATAGCCCGCACGATGGGTTTTGTATTCGTTGAGCTGACGGTGCTGATTCTTTCTCAGATTCGGCAGGGCCAGATCCTCAAACAGCAGGTCGAGATATTCGTCTTTTGAAATCTGAAAGACGAACTCATCCTGGCCTTCACCGTCCTGGCTGGCCTGTCCCTGACCGCTGCCAGAACCGCCGCCTCCGCCTTGTGGCCGCTCGATTCTGTCATTCTGGACGAAGTGGTCATTACCTGGGTGCACGCGATGACGAAGGCCACCACGCCCCTGATGAAACATCGGTTCGCTGATGTCATCGTTGGGGATGGAGACGGATTCGCCGCTGTCGACGTCGGTCACCGAGCGTTTGTTGATGGCCTCGGAGATCGACTGTTTAATTTGCGCTTTATAACGGCGCAAGAAGCGCTGGCGGTTCACCGTGCTCTTGTTTTTGCCGTTAAGACGCCGGTCAATAAACCAGGTCATATATCCCCCGTACTGCATTTGCCAACTTGCAGCGTCCGTAAATGCCGGACATTTTTTTGGCCCGGTAAGCGCGTTACCGGGCACGTGTTTTAAGATGATTTACGCACGCGCAGATACCATTCACAAAGCAGGCGGACCTGTTTGCGGGTATAGCCTTTCTCCATCATACGGTCGACAAAATCGTCGTGCTTTTTCTGCTCGTCGGTTGAGGTTTTGGCGTTGAACGAGATAACCGGCAACAGCTCTTCCGTGTTAGAGAACATTTTCTTCTCTATAACCGTGCGCAGTTTTTCGTAGCTGGTCCAGTTCGGATTACGGCCGTTGTTATGCGCTCTGGCGCGCAGCACGAAGTTCACAATCTCGTTTCGGAAGTCTTTCGGGTTGCTGATCCCGGCTGGCTTCTCAATTTTTTCCAGCTCCGCGTTCAGGGATTCACGATCAAATAGCTGACCGGTATCCGGGTCGCGGTACTCCTGATCCTGGATCCAGAAGTCAGCGTAGGTGACGTACCGGTCGAAGATGTTCTGGCCGTATTCGGAATAGGATTCCAGGTAGGCGGTCTGGATCTCTTTGCCAATGAACTCGGCGTATTTCGGGATCAGATAGCCTTTCAGGAACTCCAGGTAGCGTTCAGCCTGCTCCTGTGGGAACTGTTCACGTTCAATTTGCTGTTCCAGCACGTAGAACAGATGAACCGGGTTGGCGGCCACCTCCGCGTGGTCGAAGTTAAAGACGCGGGAGAGGATCTTAAACGCGAAACGCGTCGACAGGCCGTTCATCCCTTCGTCGACACCGGCGTAATCGCGGTATTCCTGGTACGATTTCGCTTTCGGGTCGGTATCCTTCAGGCTTTCGCCGTCGTACACGCGCATTTTTGAGTAGATACTGGAGTTTTCCGGCTCTTTCAGGCGCGACAGAATCGAGAAGCGCGACAGCGTTTCCAGCGTTCCCGGTGCGCAAGGAGCATGCACCAGCTCACTGTGGTTGAGCAGTTTTTCGTAAATCTTGATTTCCTCGGAGATCCGCAGGCAATAAGGCACTTTGACGATGTACACGCGGTCAAGGAACGCCTCATTGTTTTTGTTGTTACGGAAGGTCACCCATTCGGATTCGTTGGAGTGGGCGAGGATAATCCCGTTAAACGGCAGGGCAGAAATACCTTCCGTCCCGTTATAGTTCCCTTCCTGGGTGGCGGTCAGAAGCGGATGCAGCACTTTGATCGGTGCTTTAAACATCTCGACGAATTCCATAATCCCCTGGTTGGCGCGGCACAGCGCACCGGAATAGCCGTAGGCATCCGGGTCGTTTTGCGCGTGATGTTCCAGCTTACGGATATCGACTTTACCCACCAGCGCCGAGATATCCTGGTTGTTCTCGTCACCGGGTTCAGTTTTGGCAATGGCGATCTGCTCGAGGATAGACGGCCACACTTTCACGACGCGGAATTTGGTGATGTCCCCGCCAAACTCGTGCAGACGTTTTGCCGCCCACGGCGACATGATCGTACCGAGATAGCGATGCGGAATGCCAAACTCTTTTTCCAGAATCTGCGCATCCTCTTGCGGATTAAACAGGCACAGCGGATGGTCATTGACCGGGCTGCGCTCGCCGTTGGCGCTCAGCACATAGATCGGCACGCGCTGCATCAGCGCCTTCAGCCGTTCAGCCAGGGAGGATTTACCCCCACCGACAGGACCCAGCAGGTAAAGGATCTGTTTCTTCTCTTCCAGCCCCTGAGCGGCATGCTTCAGGTAGGAGACGATCTGCTCGATGGCATCTTCCATGCCATAGAACTCTTCAAACGCCGGGTATCGGGCGACCACCCGATTCGAAAAGAGACGGGAAAGCCGTGGCTCCAGGGCAGTATCAACCATGTTTGGCTCACCAATAGCCATCAATAGCCGTTCTGCCGCATTGGCATAGGCACTGCGATCTTGCCGACAAATGGTAAGAAACTCCTGCAGTGTGAACTCTTCGTCCTTGGCAGCTTCGTAGCGCTGGCGATAGTGATCGAATATATTCATGGCATGCCGTCCTTTCGTTTTTTAGCACAGGATAAGAGCCGTTCGTATGAGTAGTGGAGGCTCCCGGAAGAGAATTTTTCGCACCTCACTGCCAGAGCAGCAACCTGTGTGCCAGGTCGAAGGCTATGAACCGCAGGGTGTTCAGCAAAACCTCTTCTTAAATTAAAGCGTAGATGGCAATTGCAAAACTTGCATACGGATAAAATCTACTTTCAATGACATATCAATAACTCATCCAAAAATTTCCACTGCGGTTATAAGCTAAAAGTGGGTTTTTCATTTATCGGTCACATAAATGAAAGCGGGATGTCATCTGAAAAATGAAAAATAACGGGTTAATCAAACGGATTAGCGCGCAAAAAATTTTGGGATGTACGGGAATGGCGGTTACACTTCACCCGCTGATTATTTGACTACAGGAAAGAATGGATTGTGACCAAACTCAAACTTCTGGCATTGGGCATCCTTGCCGCCACCGCAGCGAGTACCGTACAGGCTGAGAGCCAGTGGACTGTTGGCGCGGGTGCTGGCGTGATTAACAGCCCGTACAAGCAGTATGACCGCGACGTATATCCTGTCCCCGTTGTCACCTATGAAGGCGATAACTTCTGGTTCCGTGGGTTGGGCGGCGGCTACTATCTGTGGAACGACAAGGCCGATAAACTCTCCGTTATGGCCTATTACGATCCTACGCACTTTAAACCGGGCGATAGCGACAGCAATGCGCTTCGTCAGCTGGACAAACGCAGAAGCTCACTGATGGCAGGGCTTTCATACGTCCATAATACCGAGTATGGCTTCCTGCGCACTGCGCTGGCGGGCGATACCCTGGACAACAGCAACGGCTTCATCTGGGATCTGGCGTGGCTTTATCGCTATACCAACGGCGCAGTGACGCTGACGCCGGGTATCGGTGTGCAGTACAGCAGCGAGAATTACAACGACTACTACTATGGCGTGTCTAAAGCGGAATCTCGCCGCAGTGGTCTGAAGAGCTACAGCGCTGATGACGGCTGGGATCCGTACCTGGAACTCACCGCCTCGTATAACTTCCTCGGGGACTGGAATGTGTACGGTACTGGCCGTTACATTCGTCTGAGCGATGAAGTGAAAGACAGCCCGATGGTCGACAAGTCCTGGTCTGGCATCTTCTCTGTGGGTGTGACCTACAAGTTCTGACCAGAACGTGATGCATTAAAACGGGGCGCTTGCGCCCCGTTTGTTTTTTTATGATGCCTGTAAAAATTAGCGCTTCACAATCTTGATCGTCTGGCCTAGGCGGGACGGTTTTTCTTCGCTGGTTTTCTGCAGCGCGGTCACGCACGCGGTTTCCACGCACACGAAGGTCTTGTAACCGTCATCCGGGATATCCGCCATGCTGACGGAAAGAGCAGGGCCCGGGTTCCAGCCCACCACGTTGCTATGGTGGTGATGAACAACGTCAATACCGCGGTTCAACGCGCTGTCGTGGATTACGCTACAGGCTTCCGGGTGCAGGTATACGCGGTCGGTACGATCCGGGAAAGTCTGCACGCCATCGTCCAGCTTGCCTTCTTTCGCGTTATCCACTTTGTCGATAAAGCTATCGCCAAGTCCGCTCACCTTTACGGCCTGAATGTCGCCTACGTTGAAATAGGTGTGCAGGGCGGACGTTGTTTCGAATTCGCCGTGCGCTTCCAGCTCAATTTCGCAGGTTTTACCCAGCCTGAAGCGGGCATACAGGGTGAACTCATGTGGCCACAGGGCGCGCGTTTCATCATTCGCCTGGAGCTCGAAGGTCAACACCGCACCGTTTTCATCTTCGTTGTGGGCTTTCAGCGTCCACTGCTGGTTACGGGCGAAACCGTGAGACGGTAATCCCTGCTGCGTTGACGGACCAAACCATGGCCAGCAGATCGGTACGCCGCCGCGAATCGCCGCCCCTTTTTTGAACGAGGTGGCCTCGCTCAGCCACAGGCCTTCTTCTTCACCTTCTGGTTTCCAGGAGAGCAGGTGGGCGCCATTGAGCGCTACGGAGGCTTTTACGCGCGGATGGTCAACGACGATGATATCGGCACCGTCAATCTGACGGTGGGAGAGCACAGGGGTAAGTTGTTCGACTACCGGAAGTGCAAAAATTTTATTAATCATTAAGCAATCCTCTGTCTAGAAACAATAAAAAAGGCGACCGAAGTCGCCTTTTAGGATCAAGCACTCATCTCAACTTATTTGGAGATGTGAGCGATCAGGTCCAGTACTTTGTTAGAGTAGCCAGTTTCGTTGTCGTACCAGGAAACCAGTTTCACGAAGTTGTCGTTCAGTGCGATACCTGCTTTAGCATCGAACACGGAAGTGCACACTTCGCCGTTGAAATCGGTAGATACAACGTCGTCTTCGGTGTAACCCAGAACGCCTTTCATTGGGCCTTCGGAAGCAGCTTTGATGGCTTTCTTAATTTCTTCATAAGAAGCAGCTTTTTCCAGACGAACGGTCAGGTCAACAACGGATACGTTAGGAGTTGGAACGCGGAACGCCATACCAGTCAGTTTGCCATTCAGTTCTGGCAGTACTTTACCTACTGCTTTAGCAGCACCGGTAGAAGATGGGATGATGTTCTGAGCCGCGCCACGGCCGCCGCGCCAGTCTTTGTGAGACGGGCCATCAACGGTTTTCTGAGTAGCGGTGGTAGCGTGAACGGTAGTCATCAGACCTTCGATGATGCCGAAGTTGTCGTTGATAACTTTAGCCAGCGGTGCCAAGCAGTTGGTGGTGCAGGATGCGTTGGAAACGATGTCCTGGCCAGCGTAGGTTTCGAAGTTTGCACCGCGAACGAACATTGGGGTGTTGTCTTTGGAAGGACCCGTCAGAACAACTTTCTTCGCACCCGCAGTGATGTGTTTACGTGCAGTTTCGTCGGTCAGGAAGATACCGGTAGCTTCAGCTACAACGTCAACACCGATTTCGTTCCATTTCAGGTTAGCTGGGTCTTTCTCAGCAGTAACGCGGATGGTTTTGCCGTTAACAACCAGGTGGCCGTCTTTCACTTCAACGGTGCCGTCGAAACGACCGTGAGTTGAGTCGTACTTCAGCATGTACGCCATGTATTCAGCGTCCAGGAGATCGTTGATACCAACGATTTCGATGTCAGAACGTTTCTGAGCAGCACGGAAAACAATACGGCCGATACGGCCAAAACCGTTGATACCTACTTTGATAGTCATATATTCCACCAGCTATTTGTTAGTGAATAAAAGGTTGCCTGTAAAATTACAAAAACCTTACGCAGCGTCAAGCGGAATCGTGTCAATCATTGCGACAAATCAATCCTGTGACTAACGTTTGTGCGACTGACTCGCCTCACTTTCCCTTTGAGCTAGCAACCACATGGGGGCTGCGCCCGGAATTTTAAAGGCCTCGCAGGATTAAAATGTGAAATTGATCACAATTGCCTGACCGCCTTTTCGCGACACATAAGTTTAGAACAAAAGTGCACGCGCGGGTGTTAATGTTTTGTTAGAATCTGGGTTAAAAGATGTCTGTTTCAACAGCGAGATGTAAGCATATGTCGAACCAACATAACCCCGACGATTTGAAAAAAAACCTTACAGAGATGCAGTTTTACGTAACGCAAAATCACGGCACGGAACCGCCGTTTACCGGGCGTTTGCTGCACAATAAACGGGAAGGCGTCTACCACTGCCTGGTGTGTGATGCACCGCTGTTTAACTCCCAGACGAAGTACGATTCTGGCTGCGGCTGGCCGAGCTTTTACGAGCCTGTCAGCGATGATGCGATCCGCTACCTGACGGACACCTCGCACGGCATGGTGCGCACCGAAATTCGTTGCGGGAACTGTGACGCCCATCTCGGGCATGTCTTCCCGGATGGCCCGCAGCCGACGGGGGAGCGTTTCTGCGTAAATTCGGCTTCCATGAGCTTTACCGATGATGAAAACGGCGACCAGACCAAGGGTTGAAAAAACGATTCAGCAAATTATTCCTTTGAAAGGGAGAGATCGTGAATATTGATGACATGATTGCAGGTATGACCCCGGAGGTTTATCAGCGTCTGGTGACGGCCGTTGAGCTGGGAAAATGGCCGGACGGTGTGGCGCTCACGCCTGAGCAAAAAGAGAACAGTTTGCAGCTGGTGATGCTGTGGCAGGCGCGTCACAATACCGACGCCCAGCACATGACCATCGACACTAACGGTCAGATGGTGATGAAAAGCAAGCGCGAGCTGAAAGAAGAATTCGGCATTACGCCGAAGCCAATTGCGACGATGAAAATGCAATAACCGTGCGGGCTGATGCCCTCACCCAACCCTCTCCCAAAGGGAGAGGGCTTGATTGTCTTACTACTGATGCGGGATCCCAAGCGACTCCGCCAGCTGTTTCGCGAGCTGGTTTTCGTCGTCAGCCCCATACTCCCAGAACATGGCGCCGGCCAGACCTTTCTCCTTGATGTAATCCGCTTTGATCGCCACGGAACGCGGGTTCTCATACGAAATCGCAAATAGCGCCTTCCCGTCGGCGGATTTCACCGACAGCCATGGCACCTTCGCCTGTTCGTCCCAGTGCTCGGTAAAGCGTTTCTGCGGATCGTTCAGCAGCTTGCGAACGATATCGTTGTATTTCACATAGGTATCTTTGGTCAGATCATAGCCAAGCGATTTGAACAGGCTCAGTTCCTGCGGCCCGAAGTAGGGCTGCGTCACCGGATTGTTTTGTGCGTCTGGTTTGCTCCAGTCGATACCCGGTTCAACGGCGCGCTTCGGTACGCGGCCGTAAAAACCGATCCCGAGGTTCATCTGCTGGGGCTTAAGCCCGGCCGTCAGATAGTTATTTACGACAAAATCGACGCTGTATTTATCTGCGGCAGCCACCGTTGGCCAGGCGCTGGAGTCATAAAGATTCGCGTTAAAATACTGAGTACCGTACGCCATGTCGTAGGTCATCAGGTTGATGTAATCGAGCAGGGGGGCAATGGCTTTCACATCCACCCAGCTTTTCGGACTTTCCGCATTCGCGCCCACCGCAATCGTGACCAGCTTTTTCTTACCAAACGCGTCACGCATCTCTTTTAACAGCGCGGTGAAATTATCCCTGTCGGCAGGGGTGCTCTCGACCAGTCCCCACGCGCCGTTTACCGGATATTCCCAGTCCAGGTCGATCCCGTCCAGGCCGTATTTACTGACGATCTCCTGCGCGGAGCGAATAAATACCGCGCGACTCTGTTTGGTCGCCGCTGCGCCAGAGAAACCACGCGCGCCCCAGCCGCCAACGGAAAGCAGGACTTTCAGGTTCGGGTTTTGTTTACGAAGCTGAGGAAGTAACGCCAGATCGGATGCCACCTTAGGTGATAACCAGATTTGATGCAGTTTTGCCGGATCTTTCAGCGCGGCGTTGGTTTCGTCTTTCTCGTTGTTATAGACCAGACCAAACGAGTAGTTGAGGTGAGTGATCTGGCGGACGTCGAGTTTATTAATATCGCCACCCGGTCCGGCGGTAACATCGCCACCGCCATTGAAGTAGCCCACGGACATCAGGGGCGCGGCGGAAGCCAGTGACGCGCAAAGCAAGGGTAATGCTGCCAGCAAGGGCAAACGTTTCATATAAGTTCCTCTTTGACTGAATAAAAATAACCACGCCACAGAAAAGGCGTGGCGAAAAAACAGCCTGAAGAGAATAGCATCGCCGTTTCGCTTGTGATGCGAGGGAGTTCACTTTATGGGGATTAGAGAGGAAATGCCGGGTGGCGCTGACGCTTACCCGGCCTACAAAACCAGAGAAAGTAGGCCGGGTAAGGCGAAGCCGCCATCCGGCTAAAAAAGCTTACGCCTGCGTCTCCATCCAGTCAGCCAGCGTATACAGCGTTGCGCCTTCTGCGGCCATCTCCATAAACGCCTGGGCGCTGTCCTGCGGCTGAATATTCACCCCGCGACAGCCGTCGGTGATAACATTCACGGTATAGCCCAACTGGAGCGCATCCAGCACGGTGAACTTCACGCAGTAATCCGTCGCCAGTCCCAGCACAATCAGCTCGGTGATCTCATGGTGGCGTAACCACGCGTCCAGCGCCGTCTTCTGACGATGACCGTTATCAAAGAACGCGCTGTAGCTGTCGATGGTTGGGTTTTCACCTTTGTGGAACACCGCGTCGATCGCCTTCTGGTTCAGCAGCGGATGCAGCTCAGCGCCTTCCGTCTGCTGCACGCAGTGATCGGGCCAGAAAGTTTGCGCCAGCCCGTCCAGTTCGCCCTGGCTGTAAGGCTCAACGTTGTGCTGGCTGGCAAAGCTTCCGTGGTTTGCCGGATGCCAGTCCTGACTCGCCACCACCGCTTCACCACGAGCCTTACACCACTCAATCAGCGAATTCGCGACGTCTACGGTGCTGTCGCCTTCCGCCACGGCCAGCGCACCGCCCGCACAGAAATCATTTTGCAAATCGACCAGTAACAGGGCGCGTTGCTTCATGGGACCTCCTTATTCGTCCGGCGTCAGTTCCCCGCGCAGGTTTTGCATCATGGCGCGGCGAATGGAATCAATATCCAGATCCTGACTCAGTAAATAGTGAAGTTTAGTCAGCGTTGCCTCAACGGTCATATCGAAACCACTGATTACGCCTGCGTGAGCCAGAGCATTACCGGTGGCGTAGCCGCCCATATTGACCTTGCCGGACATACACTGGGTGAGGTTAACCACCACAATCCCGCGATCGCTCGCCTCCTGAAGCTCTTTCAGGAACTCACCGTTCTGCGGGGCGTTACCTACGCCATAGGAGCGCAGGATCAGCGCCTTCACCGGCTGGCGCAGAAAGTTGCGCACCACGTCGGCGGAAATACCTGGATAAATCGTCACCACGCCGATCGGCTGCGGGGTGATCGGGTGAACGATCAGTTCGCCTGCGGTATTTGGCGCGGGCGGCGTGCCCAGACGACGGATATGGATCCCCGCTTCCAGCAGCGGTTGCAGGTTAGGTGAGGCAAAAGCGTCAAAGCCATCGGCGTGCGCTTTAGTGGTACGGTTCCCGCGGTACAGCCGGTTGTTAAAGAACAGCGATACCTCGTTGATCGGGTAATTAGCGGCCACGTACAGGGAGTTAAGCAGGTTGATTTGCCCGTCTGAACGCAGTTCCGCCAGCGGGATCTGCGAGCCGGTCACGATGACGGGCTTACTCAGGTTCTCCAGCATGAAGGAGAGCGCCGAGGCGGTGAACGCCATGGTGTCGGTACCGTGCAGGATCACGAAGCCGTCGTACTGGTCGTAATGGGCTTTAATATCGTCTGCAATATGCTGCCAGTCTTCCGGCGTCATGTCGGAGGAGTCCATCAGCGGCTCATATTCGTGGATGGTAAAGTCCGGCATTTCCGGACGGTGGAATTCAGGCATCAGCGCCAGCTGGCGCTGCAAGTGGCCGGAAACCGGAATATAGCCATTTTCTGAGCGCTGCATACCGATGGTACCGCCGGTATAGGCGACATAAATTGATTTCTTCTGCATGGTAATGAGTTCTTGTTCTTCAAAAGAAAAAATCCCCTCTTCGCAGGAAGAGGGGACGGGTTTTAACGCACGTTCGCACAGGTCAGGCAAAATGCGTAACGGCTTTGCGGATCGTTGAAGGCCGCGAGCTTGTCGCTCTCTGCTTTCATGGCTTTCGCCGCGGTCGCTACCGGCGCCGGCAGATAAGCCTGAAGCGCGTCCGGCAGCATGGCGCGGACGGAGCCGGACATACTGTCCATGACCATATCGAAGAACGTCGGTTCGTCCTGATAATAGTCCACGTGCCACTGCTTGAGCTTCGCCAGCTCCGCCGCTTTCTTCACGGCGTCGTCGAAGTCACCCAGGCTGTCTACAAGACCGTTGCTCTTCGCGTCCTGGCCGGTCCAGACGTGGCCCTGCGCGATCTGGTCAATCTGATCTGGCGTCTTTTTACGGGAATCCGCCACCAGCGTGATGAAACGTTTATAGCCACTCTCAATGCTGAGCTGCATCATCTCAGACACCTCAGGCGGCAGGGATTTCGTCACGGACACATCCGCCAGCGGCGAGGTGGAGACGCCGTCGGTGTGGACGCCGAGATAATCCAGGCTGTTCTCTACGGTGTTGATTACGCCGAAGATGCCAATCGAGCCGGTCAGCGTGCTTGGGTTAGCCACAATGTAGTTGGCTGGCGTCGAGATCCAGTATCCCCCGGAAGCCGCCATGCCGCCCATCGAGACCACGACCGGCTTGCCCGCGGCGCGCGCGGCGGCCAGCTCAGCGCGGATCACCTCGGAGGCGCTGACGCTACCGCCTGGGCTGTTGACGCGCAGAACAATGGCTTTCACTTTCGGATCCAGGCGCGCATCGCGGATCTGCGACGCGGTGGTGTCCCCGCCGACGTTCCCCGGCGTTTCTTCGCCGTCCATAATGGCCCCGTTAGCAAACACCACGGCAATGCTGTCACCGCTGTCGTCCGGCTTTTTCGCGGCGTAGTCATACATGCTGATGGCGCTGTAGTTTTTGTCCTCTTTACTCCAGCCGAACTGTTTGGTCAGCGCTTTTTCAATTTCAGCGCTGGAAGCCAGCCGATCGACCAGTTTGTTATCAAGCGCGTATTTCGCCGTATCGCCGTCCACCTTGCGCAGGCCGTCCAGCACGCCGCGCGCGCCCGGGAAGACCTGCTCCGCGGTGATCTGACGGTTAGCGGCAATGGTGCCGAGGTAGTTCTGCCACAGCTCGCCAATCCAGCGGCTGTCCGCTTCACGGGCGGCAGGGGACATATCATCGCGGATAAACGGCTCCACGGCAGATTTATAGGTCCCGACGCGGAAGACGTGGGTAGTGACCTTCAGCTTGTCGAGCAGGGATTTGTAGTACAGACCGTTAGTGGCGAAGCCATGCAGATCGACCGTGCCCTGTGGCGAAAGCCAGATTTTATTGGCAAAGCTCGCCAGATAATATTGCCCCTGGGTGTAGCTGTCGCCAACGGCAATAACCGGTTTACCGCTGTCGCGGAATTCGCGCAGCGCTTTACCGATGTACTGCATTGACGGCTGATCGGCCCCGGCAAAATCTTTCAGGTCCAGCACGATACCGGTGATGTTACGATCGTCTTTGGCCTGACGGATGGTGTCGACGATATCAAACAGGGAGTTTTCCTGGAGACGGTCTGACGTTGCGCCGAACAGCTGGCGGCCAATTACGCCCAGACGGTTGCTGGTCGATGGCTTATCAACAATCACCCCGGTGATATCGAGTAACAGCGCGCCGCGCGTCGAATGCTGCGACTGGTTTGCGTTGCTGATATGCATCCAGATACCTGCGCATACCAGGACCAGGAAGATGAAGAAGATGTTCATCACCAGGTTGCGGACGAAGTTGAGCAGTCGCCACGTCCATTTAAAGAAACCGGCAAAGATTCGCCAAAGGGTTCGCATGTATTCTCCCTAACCAGAAAAGGACTGTATCCGTCGCCACGGGACGGTAATGTGCGGTTATCGTAATGACCCAACCGCCACTTGTCAGCAGGAATCGCCTGCCACGCTGTAACAAATTCTGCTGTCGTGTTAATTTTGTGAGTAAATTTCATGAAAGGAGTTAACCAATGGACGCACTTGAACTGCTTGTTAACCGTCGTAGCGCTTCCCGCCTGGCCGAACCGGCACCCGTCGGCGAGCAGCTGGAAAACATTCTGCGTGCCGGAATGCGTGCGCCGGACCACGGCACATTGCAGCCGTGGCACTTCTTTATTATTGAAGGCGAAGGGCGCGACCGCTTCAGCGAGCTGCTGATGCAGGGGGCGATTGCCGCAGGCCAGGATGAGAAGGGAATTGATAAAGCCCGCAACGCGCCGTTTCGGGCGCCGATGATCGTCGCGGTCGTCGCAAAATGCCAGGCCGATCATAAAGTGCCGGTCTGGGAGCAGGAAATGTCTGCCGGTTGCGCGGTAATGGCAATGCAGATGGCCGCCGTCGCGCAGGGCTTCAATGGCATCTGGCGCACCGGACCGCTGACCGAAAGTTCTGTCGTGCGGGAAGGCTTCTCCTGCGGTGAACATGATAAAATTGTCGGCTTCCTCTATCTCGGTACCCCACAGCTTAAAGCCTCCAGCACCATTAGCGTGCCGGACACCACGCCTTTCGTCAGCCGTTTTTAATCACACGCGCTAAACTGTCTGGATTCTGAGCATCTGCCGCAGAATTCAGACAGTCATACTTACCTCTTTATGGAATGAGCGCTACCATAGCGCGATTGAGATGACAGGAGACGTCCATGAGCGAGCAAACCATTCGTTTAACGCAATACAGCCACGGAGCCGGTTGCGGTTGTAAAATTTCCCCCAAAGTGCTGGAGACCATCCTGCACAGTGAGCAGGCGAAGTTTGTCGACCCGAACCTGCTTGTCGGTAACGAAACGCGTGACGATGCAGCGGTTTATGACTTAGGTAACGGCACCAGCATTATTAGCACCACTGACTTCTTTATGCCGATTGTCGACAACCCGTTCGACTTCGGACGCATTGCGGCCACCAACGCCATCAGCGATATCTTTGCGATGGGCGGTAAACCGATTATGGCGATCGCCATTCTGGGCTGGCCGATTAACACCCTCCCGCCGGAGATTGCCCGCGATGTCATCGAAGGCGGACGCTTTGCCTGCCAGCAGGCGGGTATTGCCCTGGCCGGTGGTCACTCTATCGATGCGCCGGAGCCGATCTTCGGCCTGGCCGTCACCGGCGTGGTGCCGACCGAGCGCGTAAAGCGCAACAGCACCGCACAGGCGGGCTGCAAGCTGTTCCTCACCAAGCCGCTCGGCATTGGCGTACTCACTACCGCAGAAAAGAAATCCCTGCTGAAGCCTGAGCATGTTGGTCTGGCAACGGACGTGATGTGCCAGATGAACCTCGCCGGTGCGGCTTTCGCCAATATTGACGGCGTCAAGGCAATGACCGACGTGACCGGTTTTGGTCTGCTGGGCCACCTCTCCGAAGTGTGTCAGGGCGCGGGCGTGCAGGCGCAGGTCTGGTATCAGGACGTGCCAAAGCTGCCGGGCGTGGAAGAGTACATTGCGCAGGGCGCGGTGCCGGGCGGGACGCAGCGCAACTTCGCCAGCTACGGTCACCTGATGGGCGAGATGCCGGAAGCGTGGCGTAACCTGCTGTGCGATCCGCAAACCTCCGGCGGTCTGCTGCTGGCGGTGACGCCGGAAGCAGAGGCTGACGTTCAGGCGACGGCTGCCGAGTTTGGCATTACCCTGACGGCCATTGGGGAGCTGGTGACCGCCCGCGGTGGCCGCCCGATGATTGAGATCCGTTAATTCGATGCGGTTGTTTATTGCCGAAAAGCCAAGTCTGGCGCGCGCCATCGCTGATGTACTGCCCAAGCCGCATCGCAAAGGCGACGGCTTTATCGAATGCGGTAACGGGCAGGTGGTCACCTGGTGTATTGGTCACCTGCTTGAGCAGGCGCAGCCGGATGTCTACGACAGCCGCTACGCCCGCTGGAACCTTAACGATCTGCCGATTGTGCCGGAAAAGTGGCGTCTGCAACCGCGTCCTTCCGTCACCAAACAGCTCAACGTTATTAAGCGCTTTCTGCATGAGGCCACGGAAGTGGTCCATGCGGGTGACCCGGACAGGGAAGGGCAACTGCTGGTCGATGAAGTGCTGGACTACCTGGAGCTGGCGCCGGAAAAGCGCCAGCAGGTGCAGCGCTGCCTGATCAACGACCTCAACCCGCAGGCGGTGGAGCGGGCTATTTCGCGCCTGCGCGCCAACAGCGAATTTATTCCCCTGTGTGTCTCCGCGCTGGCGCGTGCCCGTGCGGACTGGCTGTACGGGATCAACATGACCCGCGCCTACACTATTCTCGGGCGCAACGCGGGTTATCAGGGCGTACTCTCCGTGGGCCGTGTCCAGACACCGGTGCTGGGTCTGGTGGTGCGTCGCGACGAAGAGATCGAAAATTTCGTCGCCAAAGACTTCTTCGAAGTTAAAGCGCATATCGTCACGCCGAAAGACGAACGCTTTACCGCCGTCTGGCAGCCGAGTGATGCCTGTGAGTCATATCAGGACGAAGAGGGACGGCTGCTGCATCGCCCGCTGGCGGAGCACGTGGTCAACCGCATTACCGGCCAGCCCGCCATTGTCACCAGCTATAACGATAAACGGGAATCAGAACCCGCACCGCTGCCGTTTTCTCTTTCCGCACTTCAGATTGAGGCGGCAAAAAAGTTTGGCCTGAGCGCGCAGAACGTGCTCGATATCTGCCAGAAGCTCTATGAAACCCACAAGCTTATCACCTACCCGCGTTCGGATAGCCGCTATCTGCCGGAAGAACACTTCGCCGGACGTCACTCGGTGATGAATGCCATTGGCGTCCATGCGCCGGATCTGCTGCCGCAACCGGCGGTAAACCCGGATACCCATAACCGCTGCTGGGACGATAAAAAAGTCGATGCCCACCACGCGATAATCCCGACGGCGCGCACCAGCAACGTCAACCTGACCGACAACGAAGCAAAGGTCTATAACCTGATCGCGCGTCAGTATCTGATGCAGTTCTGCCCGGACGCGGTGTTCCGCAAGTGCGTTATTGAACTGGAAATTGCCAAAGGCAAATTTATCGCCAAAGCGCGTTTCCTCGCGGAAGCGGGCTGGCGCACGCTGCTCGGCAACAAAGAGCGTGACGAAGAGAACGACGGCACGCCGCTGCCGGTCGTGGCCAAAGGCGACGAGCTGCTGTGCGAGAAGGGCGAAGTGGTTGAACGACAGACCCAGCCGCCGCGCCATTTCACCGATGCGACGCTGCTTTCGGCCATGACCGGTATCGCCCGTTTTGTGCAGGACAAAGATCTGAAGAAGATCCTGCGCGCTACCGACGGTCTGGGCACCGAGGCGACCCGCGCGGGGATCATCGAACTGTTGTTCAGGCGCGGTTTTCTGGAGAAAAAAGGACGCTATATCCACTCCACGGAGCCGGGTCGGGCGCTCATCCACTCCCTGCCGGAGCTGGCCGCGAGGCCGGACATGACCGCGCACTGGGAATCCGTGCTGACGCAAATCAGCGAAAAGCAGTGCCGTTACCAGGACTTTATGCAGCCGCTGGTGGGGACGCTTTATCAGCTGATTGACCAGGCGCGCAGTACGCCGGTGAAGCGGTTCAGAGGGATGGTTGCGCCGGGTGGCGGGGCGAAGAAACCGTTCAAGAAGAAGAAAAGCGCGGCCAAAGATACAACCGCTTAAACCGTAGGCCGGGTAAGGCGAAGCCGCCACCCGGCGAAAAGCCGCTCTCCGGCCTGAAAAAAGCCCGGTGGTGCTAACGCTTACCGGGTCTACAAGGGCGAGAATGCAGCGAAACTAAATCACACCCTGTCCGATCATCGCATCGGCCACCTTCACGAACCCGGCGATATTCGCCCCGCGCACGTAGTTGGTTTGCGAAGCCTCACCGCCGTACTCCACGCAGGCGTGATGAATATCGAGCATGATGTGGTGCAGACGGGCATCCACTTTCTCTGCCTTCCAGCCCATTCTCGCGGCGTTTTGCGCCATTTCCAGACCGGATGTTGCTACGCCGCCAGCGTTCGCCGCCTTGCCTGGTGCAAACAGCACGCCCGCGTCCAGGAACAGGTCGGTCGCTTCAATGGTGGTGGGCATATTTGCCCCTTCCGCTACCGCTTTCACGCCATTGCTAATCAGCGTCCGGGCGGCGTCCACGTCCAGTTCGTTTTGCGTCGCGCACGGCAGGGCGATATCCACCGGCACGCCCCACGGCTGTTTACCTTCCAGATAGGTCAGGCCAAATTCACGGGCATAATCCGCTACCCGACCGTCACGGCTGGCTTTGATTTCGCACAGACGCGCCAGTTTTTCTGTCGTAAAGCCAGCTTCATCCACCACGGTACCGCTGGAATCGGACGCGGTCACCACGCGCGCGCCAAACGCCATCGCTTTTTCGATCGCATACTGGGCCACGTTGCCGGAGCCGGAGACCGCCACGCGCATCCCCTCGAAGCTCAGCCCGTGACGCTTGAGCATCGCTTCGGTGAAATAGACCAGACCGTAACCCGTCGCTTCCGGGCGAATCAGGCTGCCGCCAAACGACAGACCTTTGCCGGTAAAGACGCAGGCGCTGTTATTGGAGAGCTTTTTCATCATCCCGGCCATAAAGCCCACTTCGCGGCCACCCACGCCGATATCCCCGGCAGGAACGTCGGTGTCCGGCCCAAGGTGGCGATAGAGCTCAGTGACCAACGCCTGGCAGAAGCGCATCACTTCGCCTTCGCTTTTGCCTTTCGGATCGAAATCACTCCCGCCCTTACCGCCGCCCATCGGCAGGGTAGTGAGCGCATTTTTAAACGTCTGCTCGAAGCCGAGGAATTTCAGTATCGACAGGTTTACCGATGGATGGAAGCGCATCCCGCCCTTAAACGGCCCGATGGCGGAGTTAAACTGCACGCGCCACGCGCGGTTGACCTGCACCTGATTACGATCGTCCACCCATGCCACGCGGAACTGGATGACGCGCTCCGGCTCTACCAGACGTTCAAGCAGCGCCATTTGACGGTAACGCGGATTTTCCTCAAGGAAGGGCCACAGGGTGGTCATCACTTCACGAACGGCCTGGGCAAACTCGCTTTGGTGCGGGTCGCGCTGATGAACATGGGCAAGAAAGCTTTCCAGAGAGCGTGTCTGATCCATAGATATAAGAACCTCTTATAATAATGTATGCGTGTGGCGGAGATGTTTTGTGTCGTTTTTTTGACTATACCACCCGCACCGCTTTGAGAGGCAAGCAGAAATTTATGCCGAAAGGGAAATTAATGACAAGACGTGTGTCATAACCAAAAGCGATGACGAGATAAATTAAAGATCCCGTTCGGATCGACCGTTATAAATATAAACGTTGCAAAGGAAATAAAGTCTATGAACCGTTACGCAATGGCCGCGTTATGTCTGATGTTATCCGCCGGGGCACTGGCTGACCGCATCCGCCCGGATGTTGAGGTGAACGTGCCGCCAGAGGTTTTTAGTGCTGGCGGCCAGCGCGCTCAGCCCTGTAATCAGTGCTGTATCTATCAGGATCAAAACTATTCAGAAGGGGCGGTGGTCAGGGCAGATGGCGTGCTGTTGCAGTGCCAGCGTGATGAACGCACCCTCAGTACAAACCCGCTGGTCTGGCGTCGCGTAAAAGAATAAACGCTTCCAGCAGCGGTATATCCGCCGGGGCTAAATCATACGTGAACGCTTCTTCTGGCGTGCACCATACCAGCGCCGAATGATAATGCGCCTTCAGCTCACCGCTAAATTCAGGTACATGCCAGGCGTGGAGGTGAATCAGCCGCTGCGACACCTCCCGCTGGTGGCTTGCCACATACCGCGCGGGCACGGCTTCAATGCCGAGCTCTTCGCGCAGTTCGCGGATCAGCGCTTCCGGCTGGGTCTCACCGGCTTCAACCTTTCCGCCCGCAAATTCCCACATTCCTGGCTGATCGGCATGATCGGGACGCTGCGCCAGTAAAATCTTGCCCTCTTTTTCAAGGATGGCCGCAACAACATCGAGTGTTTTCAGCATGTTCGTCAATAATTAAAAGCGAAAACCGACATATTATCGTGCCCTTTCAAAGAGTCCAGTCTTCAGGAGAATCAGGTGAAAGAGACATCCGCCTGGGTTGCGCCCATGGAAACCCTTCCCGTCTGCCTTAGCCCCATTGCCGCCATGCAGAAAAAGCACTTCGGCGCGGTGCTGAACCCCACGCGCTGGTGGGGGCGTATGCCGCGTCTTTTCTGGCTGGTGGCACTGTTTGTCGGCTATCTGGAGCGGCGCAAGGCGCGTTTGACCCCGGTTCTGCGATCGCTGCTAATGACGCGGGTCTCGCAGATCTGCCACTGCGCATTTTGTATTGATGCCAACAGCCTGCGTCTGGCCGAGCGGAGCGGGGCGCTGGATAAGGTGCAGGCCGTCAGCGACTGGCGAAATTCCACCCTGTTCAGCGAAGAGGAGCGCGCGGCGCTGGCCTATGCGGAAGCGGTCACCACCACGCCGCCTCAGGTGGATGAAAATATCAAAAGCCTGCTGAAGCACCACTTTACGGAAGAGACCATCACCGAAATGACGGCTCTGATTGCCTTTCAGAATCTTTCCGCCCGCTTTAACGCCGCGCTGGATATCCCGGCTCAGGGGCTGTGCGCCACGTTTAAAGGTAAACCGCATGCTGGATAAACATCTGCACCCCCGGCTGAAACCAGGGTTAAATCAGCTGGCCGCCGCGCTGGATAAACCGTTTATCACGCCTGATGGCTTAACGCTCGCCGGGTTTGCGATTGGCGCGCTGGCGTTACCGTTTCTGGCGCTGGGCTGGTATCCGGCGGCGCTGGCGGCCATTGTGCTGAACCGGCTGCTGGATGGTCTGGACGGTGCGCTGGCGCGTCGTCGTGGCCTGACGGACGCGGGAGGATTTCTTGATATCGCCCTCGACTTCCTGTTTTACGCGCTGGTGCCGTTTGGCTTTGCGCTGGCCGCCCCGGCTGACAATGCGATCGCCGCCGCCTGGCTGCTGTTCGCCTTTATGGGGACGGGCAGCAGCTTCCTGGCCTTTGCTGCGCTGGCGGGGAAGCATAATATCGACAACCCCGGCTATGCGCACAAGTCGCTTTATTACATTGGAGGATTAACGGAAGGAACGGAGACTATCGTGCTGTTTGTGCTGTGCTGCCTGTTTCCGGCGCATTTCGCGCTCTTTGCCTGGACGTTTGGCGCGTTGTGCTGGCTGACCACCACAACGCGCATATGGAGCGGTTATATCACGCTGAAGTCACTTCCCCGCTAGCGTGCGCTCTCCGGTCCGCGCTCCCCGGTGGAGACCGGGTTCTGCGGATGGCTGCTCCATTCGTACCAGCCGCCGTCGTAGACGGCAACGTTCTGCCAGCCCATGGCGCGGGCGTACATAAAGGCTTCAGACGCGCGCCAGCCGGTACCACAGTAAAACGCAACCTGCTGCTCAGGCAGGATATTCCACGTTTTCCACATGGCGGCAATATCATCGGCGCTGCGCATGGTGCCATCCGGATTGTGGAAATCTTCCATGTGGGTCGCGTCGCTGCCCGCATGGCCCCAGCGCGCACCGGCAATTTCACCTTTTGGCTTGATATAGCTGTAGCCGCTGGTTTCACCGATAAACTCTGGCCAGGAACGAATGCTCACCAGCGAGGCGTCCTGACGGTGCAGCATTCCCCGGGCCTGCTCCATATCGACCATCAGCCGCGGCTGGCCCGGGATCGGCGCGCCAAAATCAGGGGCTGGCTTCACGTTTGCAGGCGTTCCGCGCTCAACGGGCAGGCTGGCGTCGGACCACGCCTTCCAGCCGCCATCCAGAATTCGCACATCCTTCACGCCCGCGTAGAGCATGATCTGCGCCACGCGAGCGGCGGCATACACGTCGCGACCGTACAGAATGACGGTGGTATCGTGACGGATCCCGTGCTTCGCCAGCATCGCTTTCAGCTTTTCGTCAGAGACCTTATTCCACAGCGGTTCGCTTTCCACTTCATTGGTGTCGATATAGCCCGCACCGGGAATGTGGCTCAGGAGATAAAGCTTCGGCGCACCCCAGCCAGCCTCGATCACCTTCCACTCCCGGGCTGGTGCGGCGGTAACCGGTTTGCCCTGCTGCAACTGGCGGATCCACTGCGGATAAACCAGCTGTTCGTAATGTGCCAGTCGTTGCAGCCGGTCGGATTGTTGCAGGGCGTCGCCCAGGGTGGAAACGTGGGTAAAGCCCGCTTTCTCCAGCCGCGTTTTGACGGTCTGGTTGTCATCATCGTTGCCATAGAGCGCAACCGGCATGTCAGGCGTAAGCCGATGCTGTTTTGCCCAGCCGCTGAGCTGTTCATCGCTCATTGCCCCAAGCCAGCTGGCAGAGAGGTTAAGCGCGGCGGGCTCATGCCCGGACGTTCCGCTCAGGGTCTGCGGCCAGCCGTTATAGAACGCACTGATGCGCGTATCAATTACCGCGCCGTTTTGCGCCTGAAGCTGGGCCAGCGTGAGGGAGTGGGGCATATCAGCCGCCATGGAGGAGAGTGAGGCGAGGCCGCAGAACAGGGCCAGCGCGGTCAGTTGAGAAACACGTTTCATCGAAAAACCTGACGTCATTAAAAGAGGGGGGCATTGTCGTCTCTCCTGAAGCCAAAAACATTGCGTTAGCACATTATTGCCAGCGAGAAATCTCAATTACCTCGCCGCCGGGCGGAATATCGTCCTCATCATGCGTGACCAGCACCACCGGGATCCTGCGCTGGCGAGTGACCTCGAATACCCACGCCCGGAATGAGGCGCGCAGCGTTTTATCCAGTCGACTGAACGGCTCGTCGAGCAGCAATGCCTGCGGCTGGGCGAGGAGGGCGCGCAACAGGCTGACCCGGGCGCGCTCGCCGCCGGAAAGGGTCGCCGGATCGCTGGCGTAGTGGTTTGCCAGCCCGGCAGTCTCCAGGGCCTGCTCGACCGCGTTGCGGCGGGCGCGGCCGACGATATGCGATGGCAGCGCCAGCATCAGGTTTTGCCCCACGCTGAAGGCGTCAAACAGCAGGGCGTCCTGAAACAGAATGCCGATCCCGCGCGTTTCCACGGGGAGCCTGTCGCAGCGACGATCGTTCAGCCACAGCTCGCCGTGCGCCTTAAAATCAGCGGATAACGCCCCCACCATCCAGGCAAAAAGGGTCGATTTCCCACTCCCGGAGGGCCCCATCAGCGTGACGATCTCCCCCGCCGGGACGCGGAAGTTGACCTCACGGAAGAGTGGCGCAATGGTGAGATTTTTCACGGTCAGCATTAACGTAGTCCTTGTCTGTGACGGCCCACGAGCCGGGAGAGCAGTGCGGCGAGGGCAAATACGCCGCTGGTCAATAACAACAAACCCAGCGCCCGGCTGGCGAGGATCGGAATGCTGCCGCCGCTGCTGAGGGCGACCGCCTCCGTCGTCAGGGTGGTGAAACGTCCCGCTCCCAGCCAGAGGGTGGGCATGTACTGGGCCATGCTCACGGAAAAGCCGGTGGCAAAGGCCAGCAGGGCCGGACGAATCATCAGGGGACATTTCACCAGCCAGAAAATTTTCGCCTGTCGCCAGCCCAGCGTTCTGGCGGTGAGGATAAGCCGGGGATCGAGCCTGCGCCAGGCCGGTTGCAGCACCAGGAGCATCCACGGGAGGACCCAGAGCATATGGCTCCAGAGCACGGCAGCGTACTGGCCATCGATGCCCAGCCACAGCGCCACGGCGTACTGCACGGAGACGAGGGGCAGCGGCGGAAGGGCAAGCGGCAGCCAGACCCACATCGCGCCGCGCCGGGGGCCCCACTCAAGCCAGAGCACGATGATGACCAGCGCTGTCAGGCTGGACAACAGTCCCAGTGAAAGGCTGTCGCTGACGGGGCCGATGTCGTCCCGGCGTGCCAGCGTCACCAGAACCAGCGCACAGAGCACGCCGCACAGCGGCAGTAACCCGCCCAGCGTCCGTGCGGGCAATGCGGTATACGAAGCGCGACGTACCCCGGAGAGATCGGGCTGGGCGCGCCGCCATGCCGTCCAGAGGCCATATCCCACCGCGGCAAGCGCGACCAGCAGCATAAGCAACACCAGACACAGCAATGTTCCCTTTATTTGCTGCTGCGCATCGCCCTGGGTGAGCCACTGCCAGGCCAGCACCGCCAGCGTAGGCGGGTTGCCCGGCCCGAGCACGATCGCCACATCCACCGCGGAAAGTGACCAGGCGAGCACCGCCAGCATCACGGCGCCCAGCGCGGGGGCGATTGCCGGGAGGACGAGCCAGTTGAGCGCCTGCATTCGTCCGTAGCCGAAGGTATGCAGGACGATTTTCTGCTGTGCGAGGCGCTTTTCAGGCAGCGCGGCGTAGATTGCCCACAGAACGAATGCGCTCTCTTTGACCGCAAGCGTCAGGCCAAGTCCGATACCGTAGCGGTCAAGATGCGGTGAGCAGACAGTACAGATCCGGTAAAACTGCCCCCCTTCCGCAAAGAGCAGCAGCGCGCTGGTGGCGAAGGCGACGTGCGGCACCGCTAACAGCCACGGCAGACGGGTACTGAGGCGCTGCCAGCCTTCACCCGGCCAGAGAAGCGCAAGCAGGCTCAGGGCGATAAACAGTGCGCCCAGCGTCGCGGTAAGCGTGGAAACCAGCGTGGCGACCAGCGCCTGCGGCAGCTGCGGGTCGGCAAACAGCGCCGCCCAGTTGCCGGGAGAAAACGCCGGGGCCAGCAGCATGCCGCTGGCGGGAATCAGGGGCAGATAGATCACCGCCATTGCCGCCCAGACCAGCCCGCTTAGCGGGTTCCGTAGCGGCGAAGCCATTCCTGCTCCAGGGCATTAACCCAGGCGGCGTGCGGTTCGGGCAGCACATCAGGTGTGCCTGAGGGTGTAAAGGCGCGAAGCTGTTTTGCCGCTTTCGCAGGCAGTTTTTCGCCATCCAGTACGCTCGGGTCACCCCAGACGTCAGGATCAGCTTTGCGGATCTGCGCCTGCGGTGAAAGCAGGAAATTGGCCACTACCTTCGCGCCTGCGCTCGCGCTGGCGTTTGCCGGGATGGCGACAAAATGGACGTTGCCGATCGTGCCTTTGAGAAAGCCGAAACTGTAGCTGTCGGCAGGCAGTTCACCGCTCGCCACCTTTTGCATCGCATGGGCGGGGTTAAAGGTGAGCGACAGGTTCAGTCTGCCGCTGGCCAGCAGCGTATCCATGCGCGCAGGCGACGGAGGAAAATCGTTCCCTTCGCGCCACAGCAGGGGGTGCAGCGTATCAAGGTAATCCCACAGCGGCGCGGTGACCTGCGCAAAGGAACTGTCCGGCGCGTTTTTTAGCGCCTCCGGATGGGCGGTCAGCGCCAGCAGTAGCTGTTCAAGAAACGCCGTGCCGGTAAAATCCGGCGGTCGCGGATAGCTCACCTTACCAGGATGCTGTTGGGCGTATACCAGCAGCGCGTGGAGATCTGTCGGCGGCGTCGGCATGCTCGTTTTCCGGGCGATAAAGGTTAACTGCGCGCCGCCCCATGGGGATTCTGCCCCATCGGTCGGGATGGCAAAATCTTCCGTGACCGGTTTACGGGTATCGACGTAGCGCCAGTTGGGCAGGGTTTGCGCCCAGCCGGTGAGCAGCAGGTTCGCCTCCTTCAGCGTGCGGAAGTTTTCCCCGTTTACCCAGAGCAGATCCACCGACCCGTTACTGCTGCGTCCTGCGGCCTGTTCCGTCTGGATCCGCTTCACCGCATCGGCGGCATCGGCCAGATGAACGATCTTCAGGTTAATGGCATAGTGCGTTTTCATCTCGCCGCTCACCCAGTCGAGGTAGCGGTTAACGGCCTCGTCGCCGCCCCAGGCGTTAAACCAGACGGTCTGCCCGGTGGCCTGTTGCTGAATGGATTGCCAGCTCTCTGCGGCGAAGGCAGAGGTTGCCAGCAGCAGACTCGTCAGAAACGCGCAAAAACGCACCCGGCGCATAATGCCTCACTTTTTAATCGAAGGGATGTAACGGGAAAACAGCCAGCGAGTGGCCACGGGTAATAACCCTAACAGTGTAAAGGCGAACAGCAGTCCCGGCGACAGGATCTCGTGCAGCGAGGTGAGTTTCCCCAGCTCGCGTCCGGCGTTCAGATAGATGACGGTCGCGGGTAGCATAGCAAGCTGGCTGACCCACCAGTAGTGACGCACCCTGAGACGGGTTAGCCCCATCAGCAGATTGACCAGAAAAAACGGGAACAACGGCATCAGGCGCAGGGCAAAAAGGTAGCGCGCGCCGTCGCGATCCATCCCCGCATCGATCGTCTTCATCTGTGCGGCAAAGCGCCGCTGCACCCAGTCGCGCAGCAGATAACGGCTAACGAGCATGGCAAGCGTGGCGCCGAGCGTTGAGGCAAATGACACCAACAGCGTCGCCTCCCACAGGCTGAAAATCGCCCCGCCGAGCAGCGTCAGAAGCGCGGCTCCGGGGATCGACAGCGCGGAGAGCAGAACGTAAACCGCAAAATAGACTAGCGCGCTCTGAAGGGGCGCCTGCTCCACGCGATCGAGCAACGTTTGCTGGTGCATTTTTAGCGTGTCGAGGGAGAGCATGCCCGGAGGAAGCAAAACAACGATCAAAACAAATGCGCCCAGAAGGGCGCACAGAAGACTGATTTTTTTAATATTCACTGATGTTTACAGCTTGAACGTTGCCCATACCGGCGCATGGTCGGACGGCTTTTCCATGCTGCGGATGTCATAGTCGATACCGGTTTCGATGCAGCGTTCGGCCAGCGGGGCACTTGCCAGCAGCAGGTCGATACGCAGGCCCCGGTTGTCATCGAAGCCTTTAGAGCGGTAGTCAAACCACGAGAAGCGGTCCTGCGTCTCCGGGTGAGCCGTGCGGAAGGTATCCACCAGCCCCCAACCCAGCAGGCGCTCCATCCACTCGCGCTCCTCCGGCAGGAAAGAGCATTTGCCGGTGCGCAGCCAGCGCTTACGGTTCTCTTCGCCAATACCGATATCCAGATCCGTCGGGCTGATATTCATGTCGCCCATGATCAGCACCGGATTTTCGTTTTTGAGTTCGGTTGTCAGGTAGTTTTGCAGATCCTGATAAAACTTCGCTTTGGCCGGGAATTTGGTTTCATGATCGCGGCTTTCACCCTGCGGGAAATAGCCGTTGATGACGGTCACATTGCCGAGTGCGGAAGGAATTTCAGCCATGATAATGCGGCGCTGGGCCTCTTCATCGTCACCCGGGAAGCCACGACGCACCGACACTGGGGTATCTTTGGTCAGCAGCGCAACGCCGTAGTGACCTTTCTGACCGTGGTAAAAGACGTTATAGCCCAGCTTTGCTACCTCTTCGAGCGGGAACATATCGTCGTGAACTTTTGTCTCCTGCAAGCCGATCACATCTGGCTGATGTTGCTCAACAATCGCTTCAAGCTGGTGAGGGCGGGCACGCAGGCCGTTGATATTAAAAGAGACAAATTTCATAGTCGCTGCCAATGCAAGGTGAATAGTGCAAGGATGGTAGCAGAATTTACGTCGTCTGTTATCCGCTTCGCCCAATTACTGCGACAGATAATGCCGACGGTGCAATATTTGCACCATTTCGGCGCGTTTTGCCCTCGAACAGGGCGTAAACGACCGATAAATTTCGCGAGCGATCACAATTCCAGAATTATATTTGGCCTCTGCATACTCTTTCTTGTTTTCATGCGGCAAAGCGCCGCTTGTCGTAAAAATATTCACTATTTATGCATTAACAGTGAATAATTCCATATTGTAACTCATTGATATTCTGTTACCCCAACCCGTTTATGCATTTTTATCGCTGGCTGGCACGAACGCTGCAATCTACATTCACAGTGCAAACACTCAATTATTTAACATTTAAACAACCTTTTATTTACCGGATGAGGTCGCTATGTCTCTGTCAGTTACGCGTGAAAATTTCGATGAATGGATGATGCCGGTATACGCTCCGGCGGCTTTTATTCCGGTACGTGGGGAGGGCTCTCGCCTGTGGGATCAGCAGGGCAAAGAGTATATCGACTTTGCGGGTGGGATTGCGGTGAATGCACTTGGGCATGCAAACGCGGCGCTGCGGCAGGCGCTGAATGACCAGGCGGCGAAATTCTGGCATACCGGCAACGGTTATACCAACGAACCGGCGTTGCGTCTGGCGAAGAAGCTGATTGACGCGACATTCGCAGAAAAAGTCTTTTTCTGTAACTCCGGCGCGGAAGCGAACGAAGCGGCGCTGAAGCTGGCGCGCAAATATGCGCACGATAAATTCGGCGCGCACAAGAGCGGCATCGTAGCCTTTAAAAATGCCTTCCATGGCCGCACGCTGTTTACCGTCAGTGCGGGGGGGCAGCCCTCTTATTCTCAGGATTTTGCGCCGCTGCCGCCGGATATCCGTCATGCGGCGTATAACGATTTACACTCTGCCAGCGAGCTGATTGACGACACCACCTGTGCGGTGATTGTCGAGCCCATGCAGGGGGAAGGCGGCGTCATGCCCGCCCAGAAAGCGTTCCTGCAAGGGCTGCGCGAGCTGTGCGATCGGCATAACGCGGTCCTGATTTTTGACGAAGTCCAGACCGGCGTGGGCCGCACGGGTGAGCTGTACGCCTACATGCACTATGGCGTGACCCCGGATGTACTCTCAACAGCCAAAGCGCTCGGCGGCGGTTTCCCGGTGGGGGCGATGTTGACCACCGATAAATTCGCCAGCGTGATGACCGTGGGCACTCATGGCACCACCTACGGCGGTAACCCGCTGGCCACCGCTGTCGCCGGACAGGTGCTGGATATCATCAACACCCCTGAGGTGCTGAACGGCGTGAAGCAGCGTCACCAGTGGTTCGTTGAACGCCTCACGGCCATTAACAGCAAAACTGGCCTGTTCAAAGAGATCCGCGGTCTTGGGCTGTTGATTGGCTGTGAGCTTGCCCCTGAGTTTGCCGGCAAAGCGAAGCTGATTTCACAGGAAGCAGCGAAACAGGGCGTGATGGTGCTGATTGCCGGCGCTAACGTGGTGCGGTTTGCTCCTGCCCTGATCGTCAGCGAGGAAGAGGTCAGAACCGGGTTAGATCGTTTTGCGCTGGCGTGTGAACAGGTGAAGTCCGGGGTGTCATCATGATGGTCATCCGTCCCGTTGCGCCCGGCGATATCAATGGGCTTATGCAGCTTGCCGGTAAGACAGGGGGCGGGCTGACCTCGCTGCCTGCCGATGAAAAAACGCTGTCGGCGCGCATTGAGCGCGCCCTGCAAACCTGGCAGGGGACGTTGCCAAAGAGCGAACAGGGCTATGTGTTTGTGCTGGAAGATACCGACACGGGAACCGTGGCGGGGATTTGCGCCATTGAAGTGGCTGTCGGGCTTAACGATCCGTGGTACAACTACCGCGTCGGTACGATGGTCCACGCCTCGAAAGAGCTGAACGTTTACAACGCGCTGCCGACGCTCTTCCTCTGTAATGACCATACCGGCGCCAGCGAACTCTGCACCCTGTTTCTCGATCCGGACTGGCGCAAAGAGGGCAACGGTTATCTGCTCTCCAAATCGCGCTTTATGTTTATGGCCGCCTTTCGCGACCGCTTCAACGAAAAAGTGGTCGCGGAGATGCGCGGCGTGATTGATGAGACGGGCTATTCGCCGTTCTGGGAGAGCCTGGGCGAACGCTTCTTCTCCATGGAATTCAGCCGGGCGGATTACCTGTGCGGTACGGGTCAGAAGGCGTTTATCGCCGAGTTGATGCCGAAGCATCCTATTTATACCCATTTCTTAACACCGGAAGCGCAGGCGGTGATAGGCGAAGTTCACCCGCAAACCGCCCCGGCCCGCGCGGTGCTGGAGAAAGAAGGATTTCGCTACCGTAACTATGTCGACATCTTCGACGGCGGCCCGACGCTGGAATGCGACATTGACCGCGTTCGCGCCATCCGTAAAAGCCGCCTGGTTGAGGTTTCAGAAGGCCAGCCCGCGCCGGGCGAGTGGCCAGCCTGCCTGGTCTCG
The DNA here is from genome assembly GCF_011078175.1 of Enterobacter cloacae. Classification (GTDB taxonomy): domain Bacteria; phylum Pseudomonadota; class Gammaproteobacteria; order Enterobacterales; family Enterobacteriaceae; genus Enterobacter; species Enterobacter cloacae_Q. The sequence goes on along the minus strand of NZ_JAALCJ010000004.1, from coordinate 202,082 downwards.
AACGAGAATTACACCAACTTCCGCGCCATGCTGGTGCGAACCAACCCATCATGCGAGCGCCTGGTACTGACGGCTGCGCAACTGGATGCCCTGAAATGTAACGCTGGCGACACGGTTCGCCTGGTGCGGCTCTGCCCTGAGGAGAAAACAGCATGACTCTATGGATTAACGGTGACTGGGTAACGGGCGAAGGTGACGCGCGGACAAAAACTAACCCGGTCGGTCAGGAGGTGCTCTGGTCGGGGAACGATGCCAGTGCCGGGCAGGTTGAGCAGGCATGCCAGGCTGCACGGCGCGCGTTTCCGGCATGGGCGAAACGGCCATTCTCCGAGCGCCAGGCGCTGGTTGAGAAATTTGCTGCGCTGCTGGAGGCCAATAAAGCCGAGCTGACCCGCATCATTGCCTGCGAAACCAGCAAGCCGCGCTGGGAGGCAACAACCGAAGTCACGGCGATGATCAACAAAATTGCAATATCGGTGAAGGCGTACCATACCCGCACCGGCGAGCAGCATACCGAGATGCCAGACGGTGCCGCCACGCTGCGCCACCGTCCGCACGGGGTGCTGGCGGTGTTTGGCCCGTATAACTTCCCCGGACATCTGCCGAACGGGCACATTGTGCCTGCGCTGCTGGCGGGGAATACCGTTATCTTCAAGCCGAGTGAGTTAACCCCCTTAACCGGAGAAGCAGTAGTAAAACTCTGGGAGCAGGCGGGGCTGCCGCCGGGGGTGCTGAATCTGGTGCAGGGCGGGCGTGAAACCGGTCAGGCGCTGAGTGCGCTGAGCGACATTGACGGCCTGCTGTTCACCGGCAGTGCCGGAACGGGCTATGAGCTGCATCGCCAGCTGGCGGGCCAGCCGGAAAAAATTCTGGCGCTGGAGATGGGCGGCAACAACCCGCTGATTGTGGAAGATCCGGATGATATTGATGCTGCGGTTCACCTGACCATTCAGTCGGCGTTCATTACCGCCGGTCAGCGCTGCACCTGTGCCCGCCGCCTGCTGGTTAAGCGAGGTGCGCAGGGGGATGCGTTCCTGAAGCGTCTGGTAGAGGTGAGCGCACGTCTGGTTCCCGCGAAATGGGATGCCGAGCCGCAGCCGTTTATCGGCGGTCTCATCTCCGGGCAGGCGGCGCTGAACGTGCTGAAAGCCTGGCAGGAACACGTGGCGCGCGGGGCGAAAACCCTGCTGGAGCCGAAGCTGGTTCAGCCGGGCACGTCGCTGCTGACGCCGGGGATTATTGAGATGAGTGCGACGAGCAACGTGCCGGATGAAGAGGTCTTTGGCCCGCTGCTGTGCGTCTGGCGCTATGACGATTTTGAGTCGGCGATCGAGAGGGCCAACAACACCCGCTACGGCCTGTCGAGCGGCCTGATATCGCCGCATCGCGAGAAATTCGAACAGCTGCTGCTGGAAGCGCGCGCCGGGATCGTGAACTGGAACAAACCGCTGACCGGTGCGGCGAGCACCGCGCCGTTTGGTGGCGTAGGGGCGTCGGGCAACCATCGCGCCAGCGCCTGGTATGCCGCCGATTACTGCGCGTGGCCGATGGCAAGCCTGGAAACCCCGGCGCTGACGCTGCCGGAGACGCTGAATCCGGGGCTGGATTTTACAGAGGGTGACGCCCATGAAAGCGCGTGAGGTTAACTTTGACGGCCTCGTGGGGCTGACGCACCACTATGCCGGGCTGTCGTTCGGTAATGAAGCGTCGACGAAGCACCGTTTCCAGGTATCGAACCCAAAGCTGGCGGCGAAGCAGGGGCTATTGAAAATGAAGGCGCTGTCCGATGCCGGTTTCCCGCAGGCGGTGATCCCGCCGCAGGAGCGCCCAAACGTGGCCGTGCTGCGCCAGCTGGGGTTCAGCGGTACGGATGAACAGGTGGTGGAAAAAGCAGGCACGCAGACGCCACACCTGCTTTCCGCAGCCAGTTCAGCCTCCTCGATGTGGGTGGCGAATGCCGCCACCGTCGCGCCGTCGGCGGATACGCTGGACGGCAAAGTGCATCTGACCGTTGCTAACCTGAACAACAAATTTCACCGCGCCAGCGAAGCGGAGACTACCGGGCGCGTGCTGCGCGCCATTTTTAATCACGATGCGCATTTCGAGGTGCATTCGGCGCTGCCGCAGGTCGCGATGTTTGGCGATGAAGGGGCGGCAAACCACAACCGTCTGGGCGGCGATTATGGTGAACCGGGTGTACAGCTGTTTATCTACGGACGGGAAGAGGGCGGCCACGCCGCGCCGGTTCGTTATCCGGCGAGACAAACCTTAGCTGCAAGCCAGGCGGTTGCGCGGCTGAACCAGGTTAATCCTTCTCAGGTGATTTTTGCCCAGCAAAATCCGCAGGTGATCGACCAGGGCGTGTTTCACAACGATGTGATTGCTGTTTCCAACCGTCAGGTACTGTTCTGCCACGAGCAGGCGTTTGCCCATCAGGAAACGTTGCTGGCCACGCTGCGCGAACGCGTCCCGGGATTTATGCCGATTCAGGTCCCTGCGCAGGCAGTGAGCGTGCAGGATGCGGTCGAAACCTATCTGTTCAACAGCCAGCTGCTGAGCCGGGAGGACGGCAGCATGATGCTGGTGCTGCCGCAGGAGTCCAGGGAACATCAGGGCGTCTGGCGTTATCTCAGTGAACTGGTGCAGGCGGATAACCCGATTGATGAACTGCGCGTGTTTGATCTGCGGGAAAGTATGGCAAACGGCGGGGGACCGGCGTGCCTGCGACTGCGCGTAGTGTTAACGCCGGAGGAAATGCAGGCCGTGAATCCGGCAGTGATGATGAACGACACGCTGTTCAATAGGCTCAACGACTGGGTGGAGCGCTATTATCGCGACCGTCTGGTTCAGGCCGATCTGGTTGATCCGCAGCTGCTGCGCGAAGGCCGCGAGGCGCTGGATGCATTATCGACCATCCTGCAACTGGGATCGGTTTACCCGTTCCAGCGCTAAGGAGACGATATGGAAAACTTACTGGCGCTGACGCTGGTCGAAGAGACACCGGAGCGGCACGAGGGGGAAGGCCCCTCGTTCTACTGGCGATGGCTGGGGCCGGGCGTGCTTGAACTGACGCCGAGGGGGGAATATAACCTGTCGCTGCTGCTTTCGACCGGCATTCATGGAAACGAAACCGCGCCCGTGGAGATTGTCGATCTTTTGCTGCGCGCGCTGTATCGCGCAGAGATCACGCTGCACTGCCGTCTGCTGGTGGTGCTGGGAAATCCGCCTGCGCTGGCGCAAAACAGGCGGTATCTCGTGAGCGACATCAACCGCATGTTTGGTGGCCGCTGGGCGCAGTTTCCACAGAGTGATGAGACGACTCGCGCGCAATGGCTGGAGAAGGTGGTGACGGCGTTTTTTGCCGGGGCGGGGGAAACGCGCTGGCACCTCGATCTGCATACGGCCATTCGCGCCTCGTATCACGTGCGTTTTGGCGTGTTACCGCAGCGTCATCAGCCGTGGGATGAGGCGTTTCTGACCTGGCTTGGCGACGCGGGGCTGGAGGCGCTGGTCTTCCACCAGACGCCAGGCGGCACGTTTACCCACTTCACCTGCGAGAATTTGGGCGCGTTATCCTGCACCCTGGAGCTGGGAAAAGCGCTGCCGTTCGGGCAAAACGACCTGACGCGTTTTGCCCCTACGCATCAGGCGCTTCGGGCGTTGCTCGCCGGGGTTGCGCCGGAACCCACCCGGGAACCCGTCGTGCGCTATCGGGTCGTGCAGCAGATTACGCGTCAAAGCGAGGCTTTCCAGCTTCATATGGCGCCCCATACGCTGAACTTTACGCCATTTCGCCAGGGCGTCCTGCTGGCGGAAGAGGGTGAAACGCGCTATGCGGTACAGAAATCCACGGAATATGTTTTATTTCCTAATCCGTCGGTCGCGTTTGGTTTGCGAGCTGGCCTGATGCTGGAAAAAATGCCCTGACCGTCTCCCCTCGCGCAGACCGGAGGGGAAATGAAGATAAAATTTCTTAACCTTAAAAGCGCTCTGGTATTGTTTGCGGAATATTCCTGGGTAATTGCTTTATTATTAAACGGCACTTCGCTATACTCCTCCATAATTTCTTTAAAATCATCCTGTTGAATATTTCTGTTTCATCTCTCCACGTTTTTTCCTTAATTTCTCCACAATTGGCGAAAAGTTGTTTTTTACACTTTCATTGTTTTACCGTTGCTCTGACTAATTGACGATAAACCCCGTAAAGTTAATCTCGTCAACACGGCATAGCGCCGAAGAATAACTGAAAGTAAGGAAAGAGATTATGCGTAAATTAACTGCACTGTTTGTTGCCTCTACCCTGGCTCTGGGCGCTACCAGCATGGCCTTCGCCGCCGATACCGCGACCACTAACGCCGCGCCGATGGAAGGCAAAATGATGATGCATCATAAAGGCAAGCCGGGTATGCACCATGAGATGATGATGTTTAAAGATCTGAACCTCACCGATGCGCAGAAACAGCAGATCCGCGACATCATGAAAAGCCAGCGTGACCAGATGAAACGTCCTCCGCTGGAAGAGCGCCGCGCAATGCATGACATCATTGCCAGCGACAGTTTCGATAAAGCAAAAGCGGAAGCGCAGATCGACAAAATGACCGAGCAGCATAAAGCGCGCATGCTGGCCCACATGGAAACCCAGAACAAGATTTACAACATTCTGACGCCGGAACAGAAAAAGCAATTTAATACCAATTTTGAGAAGCGTCTGACAGAACGTGCAGCGCCGGAAGGTAAAATGCCTGCACCAACCGAATAATCGGTTCACTCTCTTAAGACCGCCGGTCCTGTCCACAAAAGCGAAAACGCTGTGGACAGGACCGGCGGTTTTTCTTTTGTTCCATGCCTAAGGTCTGGCCTGACTTCTGCCGATAATACGTCTGTGAAAATGCCCTGGCGCACGGTGCGTCCTTCAGGAGTGGTCATGGAATACTTTGATATCCGTAAAATGCCGGTCAGTCTGTGGCGTAACGGCGCGGGTGAGACGCGCGAGATTTGCTGTTTCCCGCCTGCGACGCGGGATTTTTTCTGGCGGGCCAGTATTGCCTCCATTGCCCGTAACGGCGAATTTTCCGCATTCCCGGGGGTTGACCGGGTGATAACGTTACTGGAGGGCGGGGAGGTGATCCTGGATGCAGGCAGGGCGTTTTGCCATACCCTGAAGCATCATCAGCCTTACTGTTTTGCGGGCGATCTGGCGGTGAAAGCCGTGCTCACAGAGGGGCAGATGTCGATGGACTTCAACATCATGACCCGACGGGATCGCTGCCAGGCAAAGGTACGTGTTGCTACCCGAACGTTTACTACCTTCGCGTCACGCGGTGGGGTGGCGTTTGTATTAAGCGGTGCCTGGCAACTGGGAGACAAATTACTGACCGCCGATCAGGGAGCCAGTTGGGAAGAGGGCAGCCATACCCTCCGTTTACTGGAGTCGAAAGGCAGTCTGCTGTTCAGTGAAATTACCTGGCTGCCGGGTCATTGAGGACGATGATCTCATATTTACCGGTTAACAGTGGCTTACAGAGAATTTTATAACCGTCCTGATCGAACCCGGCGGGGGTGCGCAGCAGGGCGGTAGCGTCATCCAGACTTTCGACGGCGCCAAGCCAGAGCCAGTTGCGAATGATGTGATAGTGCGTCATCGCATCGCGGGTTTCTTTCAACGCCACCGCGCCTTCCCACGGCCAGCAGTTGACGCTGATAGAGGCCAGGCCAGCCATAAACCGGGCATGATGTTCTTCAACGCTCTCTTTTCCACAGCACGCCCCGGCGCAGCGTTTCAGCGCGGAGCGAAAACAGGCGCGACCGCGGGTGGTGGCTTCCAGTCCTAACAGCCCGTAGCAAAGCTGTAATTCATCAGCCAGGGATTGCAGGGTTTGCAGTGCGGCACGTTTGTTGGCAAACAGCCCGTAAAGATTCGGTTCATGCGAAAAATCCACTTCACGGGCATAAACAACCTGCGGTTTTCCCGCGTTGACCTGCAAGGAGCACAGCTGGCGGTTGCGGCGCAGGCGTTTGTTAAACAGCGGCTGCTGTTCCTTGATGAGCCGGGCTTCGAGCAGAAGCGCGCCCAGTTCACCTGCCGTTTCGATCCAGGTTATCCGCCGGGACTGTCTGAGCATCGATGCTTCATCCGGCGTGCGCAGGTGCGACATCACCCGGCTGCGGATATTCACGCTTTTGCCGATATAGAGCGGCATGGTGTCGCTTTCGCCGTGGAAGAAATAGACGCCAGGCTGTTTAGGCAGTGCCTCAAGCCAGGGGCGAAGATGCTCGGGATATTCGTAGATAGCCGCCGCTTCAAACTCAAGACGCGGGGCAGATTGACGCCTGCTCACATACTGCTCCATATACTGTTCAGGCATACAGTGTAGCAGGTGTTCGGTGGTTAAAAAAGAGCCGGATGGCGGCTACGCCTTACCGGGCAACATCGTGCGGTCCGTTGCCCTCGCCCCAACCCTCTCCCACGGGAGAGGGCGCAAACGCTAAAAACGGCAACGGGGTTGCCGTTTTGCGTTTATTTCCAGAAGTCGTCAAACACCGTAATGGGCGGACGGCGCTTGTGCTCGGTTTTCAGATACCAGCCTTCGATAATTTTAGCCGTACCTTCGTCGAGCGTTTTGCCTTCCAGATAATCATCAATGTTGTCATATGTGACGCCCAGCGCGGCTTCATCCGGCAGGGAAGGGCGATCGTCCTCCAGGTCCGCAGTTGGCGCCTTCTTATACAGGTGCTCCGGGCAGCCCAGCGCCGCCAGCAGTTGCTTGCCCTGACGCTTGTTCAGGCGGAAGAGGGGGTTGATATCCGTGCCGCCATCGCCGTATTTGGTGAAGAAGCCGGTGATGGCTTCCGCGGCGTGGTCGGTGCCGACGACGACCCCTTTAGTCATCCCTGCGATACTGTACTGCGCTTTCATGCGCTCACGGGCTTTCTCGTTGCCGCGGACAAAATCGCTCAGTTCAATACCGGCCTCACGCAGGGCCTGCTCGCTAGCCAGTACCGATCCTTTGATGTTTACGGTAAGAACACGGTCCGGCTGAATAAAAGCGATCGCGTCCTGACAGTCCTGCTCGTCGGCCTGTACGCCATACGGCAGGCGTACGGCAATAAATTGCAGCGCGGCGTCACCGGTTTCGTCACGCAGCTCGGAGATGGCCATCTGGCTCAGCTTACCGGCCAGAGTAGAATCCTGACCGCCGCTGATACCCAGAACCAGCGTCTTCAGGAAAGGGTGTGCAGACAGGTAAGCTTTCAAAAAATCAACGCTACGACGGATCTCTTCATTGGCATCAATCGCAGGTTTCGCGCCCAGCGCCTGAATAATTTCTTGTTGCAGAGCCATTACGCCCTCCCTATGCAGAACCAAACAGAAAGTGTGATCTGTTAAAACTAACCCTTTGTCGGGAAAACGACAAGGATCACAGTTTTGAGTGTACTGTTTTACAGCGATTTAGCAGCTTATCGTTGTTTTATTAGAATTTTCCGAAATTCGTCTGGCGTAACTCGCAAAGTTGAACAATAGTAATTTTTATCCCATGCTTAGTTAACACGCTGATAAACAAGAGGACGGAATATGAACAAGAACGTAGCAGGAATTTTAAGCGCAGCGGCGGTACTGACTATGCTGGCAGGGTGTACAGCTTACGATCGCACCAAAGATCAGTTCACACAGCCAGTGGTAAAAGACGTCAAAAAAGGCATGACGCGTTCCCAGGTTGCTGCCATTGCCGGTAAACCTTCTTCAGAAGTCACTATGATCCACGCGCGTGGTACCTGCCAGACCTATATTCTGGGTCAACGTGATGGTAAGGCAGAGACCTACTTTGTCGCCCTGGATGATACGGGCCACGTGATCAATTCTGGTTATCAGACCTGTGCCGAATACGACACCGACCCACAGGCACCTAAGGCACAGTAAGCATGCTTGCCCGAGAGTGTTAACAAACCGGCCTGAAGGCCGGTTTTTTTATGCATACGTAAATCTTATTTCTTGGCGCGAATTATTTGCCCGAAATGTGAAGGTAGTCAACAAGCCAGGTCAATGAGAGACAATTTCAGTCTATCCAGAATTATCCCCTCCCTGTACCATTGCGTATACTCACTTCAACGACAAACAATGTTTAGCACACTGCCCGTCAGCCAGGATAGCGAGTCGAGTGATAGCGCGACGGCGGGTAGACAAACAAGAGGGAAGTTATCATGGAAAAGAAACATATCTATCTGTTCTGCTCTGCGGGCATGTCCACTTCGCTGCTGGTGTCCAAAATGCGTGCGCAGGCCGAAAAGTATGAAGTCCCTGTGGTGATTGAGGCGTTTCCGGAAACGCTGGCGGGCGAGAAGGGCCAGACAGCAGACGTTATTTTACTTGGGCCGCAAATCGCTTATATGCTGCCAGAAATTCAGCGTCTGCTACCCAATAAGCCGGTCGAAGTGATCGATTCCGTTTTATACGGAAAGATTGATGGTTTAGGTGTATTAAAAGCTGCTGTTGCGGCGATTAAAAAAGCTGCTAATTAATTTTTTATTTTTCCCGTCAAAGAGTTATTTCACACACACTATGCCGTAACGGTCGTTGCGGCCTTTAAGGGTATTTTCCTATGAGTAAAGTCATCGCTTCACTTGAAAAGGTACTCCTTCCTTTTGCTGTTAAAATAGGAAAGCAGCCTCACGTTAATGCCATTAAGAACGGCTTTATTAAATTAATGCCGTTGACATTAGCCGGGGCAATGTTCGTTTTAATTAACAACGTTTTTCTGAGCTTTGGAGAGGGTTCCTTTTTTTATTCATTAGGAATTAGGTTAGATGCTTCAACTATTGAAACCCTTAATGGTTTAAAAGCCATTGGCGGCAACGTATACAACGGTACGTTGGGTATTATGTCGCTAATGGCGCCTTTCTTTATCGGAATGGCGCTGGCGGAAGAGCGTAAAGTAGATCCGCTGGCGGCAGGCTTACTGTCCATTGCCGCGTTCATGACCGTCACACCGTACAGCGTGGGTGACGCTTATGCCGTTGGCGCCAACTGGCTGGGTGGGGCAAACATCATTTCCGGTATTATTATCGGGCTGGTGGCGGCCGAGATGTTCACCTTCATTATTCGCCGTAACTGGGTTATCCGCTTGCCGGATAGCGTTCCGGCCTCTGTTTCTCGTTCATTTTCCGCGTTGATTCCGGGCTTCATTATTCTCTCCATCATGGGGATTGTTGCCTGGGCGCTCTCTCACTGGGGAACTAACTTCCACCAGATCATTATGGACTCTATCTCAACGCCGCTGGCGTCGATGGGTAGCGTGGTCGGTTGGGCGTATGTCATCTTTACTTCCCTGCTGTGGTTCTTCGGCGTGCATGGTTCACTGGCACTGGCGGCGCTGGACAGCGGTATTATGACCCCGTGGGCACTGGAAAACGTCGCGCTTTACCAGCAGTACGGCTCCGTCGATGCGGCGCTGGCGGCCGGTAAAACCTTCCATGTGTGGGCGAAGCCGATGCTTGACTCCTATATCTTCCTGGGCGGAACCGGGGCAACGTTGGGTCTGATCATCGCGGTCTTTATTGTCTCTCGCCGCGCTGACCATCGTCAGGTTGCGAAGCTGGCCCTGCCGTCAGGCATCTTCCAGATTAACGAGCCGATCCTGTTTGGTCTGCCAATTATCATGAACCCGGTGATGTTCATTCCATTCATCCTGGTTCAGCCGCTGCTGGCCGCGATTACGCTGACGGCGTACTACCTGGGCATTATCCCGCCGGTGACCAACATTGCGCCGTGGACGATGCCGGCTGGTCTGGGCGCGTTCTTCAACACCAACGGTAGCGTGGCCGCCTTCCTGCTGGCGATATTCAACCTCGGGATTGCAACCCTGCTCTACATGCCGTTCGTGGCGATTGCGAACAAGGCCGCAACGGTTATCGATGAAGAAGAGAGCGAAGAGGATATCGCCCTCGCACTGAAATTCTAAAATTGCACGGCGCGGGGCAACCCGCGCCAGCGGAAAGGAGCTAAAAGATGTTAGATTTAGAGAGTATCGTTGCCGAAGAAACCGCAGAGAACGATCTGGAAGAGGTGGTGATGGGCCTCATCATCAACTCCGGGCAGGCTCGCAGCCTGGCGTATGCGGCGCTTAAGCAGGCTAAGCTGGGCGATTTCATTGCCGCGAAAACCATGATGGAGCAGTCTCGTACGGCATTAAACGAAGCGCATCTGGTGCAGACGAAGCTCATCGAAAGCGACCAGGGTGAAGGGAAGATGAAAGTAAGCCTGGTGCTGGTACATGCGCAGGATCATCTGATGACCTCCATGCTGGCGCGCGAGCTGGTAGCGGAGCTCATCGAGCTTCACGAGAAGATGCAATAAGTCCGTTGAAGTAGCAGGAGGTCAGCACGATGGAAATCAAAACCGCACATGAGCAGCAGCTGTTTAATGGCAAGAATTTTCACGTGGTGATTTACAACAAAACCGAGAGTGCCAGTGGGCTTCACCAGCATGACTACTACGAGTTCACGATTGTTCTGACCGGCCGCTACTATCAGGAGATCAACGGTAAGCGCGTCCTGCTTGAGCGTGGCGATTTTGTCTTCCTGCCGATGGGATCTTATCACCAGAGCTTTTATGAGTTTGGAGCGACGCGCATTCTGAACGTAGGCGTGAGCAGGCGTTTCTTCGAGAAGCACTATCTGCCGCTGGTTCCGTTCTGCTTTGTGGCGTCACAGGTGTATCGCGTTAAAAATGAGTTTATGACCTGGATTGAAACGGTTATCGCCTCGCTGAATTTTCGCGACAATGAATTTGATGAATTTATTGAAACCGTGACGTTCTATGTCATGAATCGTCTCCGCCATCACCGTGAAGAACAGCAGGTGGTGGATGATATTCCTCAGTGGCTGCGCAGTACCGTGGAACTGATGCACGATAAAGGACAGTTCAGCGATAACGCGCTGGAGAATATGGTGGCGCTGTCGGGTAAATCGCAGGAATATTTGACGCGCGCCACGCAGCGTTATTACCGTAAAACGCCCGTGCAAATCATTAACGAAATCCGCATTAACTTTGCCAAAAAACAGCTGGAAATTACCAACTACTCTGTCACCGATATCGCTTACGAATCGGGTTACAGCAGTCCCAGTCTGTTTATTAAAACCTTTAAAAAATTGACTTCATTCACACCGAACAGTTACCGCAAAAATTTAACGGTAATTAATTAACTTTCGGCGGTTTATCCGCCAGGAACAGTGACGTAATGGCTTGCCCAAATAGCGGGAAGAGTACGCTATACCTTGCAGGCGATTAACCTGATACGCTAAGGGAGATATTATGCAACAGAAATTAAAAGTCGTAACCATTGGTGGCGGCAGCAGCTATACCCCGGAATTACTTGAAGGTTTTCTGAAACGTTATCATGAATTACCGGTCAGCGAATTATGGCTGGTGGATGTTGAAGAAGGTCAGGAGAAGCTGAATATTATTTTTGAACTGTGCAAACGCATGGTTGAAAAAGCGGGCGTGCCCTTAACCGTGCATAAAACGCTGGATCGCCGCCTGGCGCTGAAAGATGCTGACTTCGTGACTACGCAGCTGCGCGTCGGTCAGCTGAAGGCGCGCGAGCTGGACGAGCGCATTCCGCTGAGCCACGGTTATCTGGGCCAGGAAACCAACGGCGCTGGTGGCCTGTTTAAAGGCCTGCGTACTATTCCGGTTATTTTTGACATCATTAAAGACGTAGAGGAGATCTGCCCGAACGCCTGGGTGATTAACTTTACCAACCCGGCCGGGATGGTCACCGAAGCAGTTTATCGTCACACCGGTTTCAAACGCTTTATCGGCGTCTGTAATATTCCGATTGGCATGAAGATGTTCATTCGCGATGTGCTGGACCTGACCGAGCACGATGATCTGTCCATTGACCTGTTCGGCCTCAACCACATGGTCTTTATAAAAGATGTGATGGTGAACGGGCAATCGCGCTTTGCGGAACTGCTCGACGGCGTCGCCTCTGGTCGCCTGACTGCGGCCTCGGTGAAAAACATCTTCGATCTGCCGTTCAGCGAAGGGCTGATCCGCTCCCTGAATCTGCTGCCGTGTTCGTATCTGCTCTACTACTTCAAGCAGAAGGAGATGCTGGCGATTGAAATGGGCGAATACTACAAAGGCGGCGCGCGCGCTCAGGTTGTGCAGAAAGTAGAGAAACAGCTTTTCGATTTGTATAAAGATCCGAACCTGAACGTCAAACCGAAAGAGCTGGAGCAGCGCGGCGGGGCATACTATTCGGATGCCGCGTGTGAAGTGATCAACGCCATTTACAATGACAAGCAGGCCGAGCACTATGTGAACGTACCCCATCACGGGCACATCGACAATATCCCGGCAGACTGGGCCGTTGAGATGACCTGCATCCTTGGACGCGAGGGTGCAAAACCACATCCCCGCATTACCCACTTCGACGATAAGGTGATGGGCCTGATTCACACCATCAAAGGCTTTGAAGTGGCGGCGAGCAATGCGGCCCTGAGCGGCGAACTGAATGACGTGCTGCTCGCGCTGAACCTTAGCCCGCTGGTGCATTCTGACCGTGACGCTGAAAAACTCGCGAGTGAGATGATCCTGGCGCATGAAAAATGGCTGCCAAACTTTGCTGCAACGGTTGAGAAACTGAAGCTGACACACCGTTAAGAGGAGGTGCGATGGAAAACCTGCTGATCGTTAATGCCGATGATTTTGGCCTGTCAAAAGGGCAGAACTACGGCATTATTGAAGCCTGTCGTCGGGGCGTGGTTACCTCTACAACAGCGCTCATCAACGGTGAGGCGGTGGAACATGCGGCGCAGCTAAGCCGTGAGCTGCCCGAGCTGGGCGTGGGCATGCACTTTGTGCTGACGCTTGGGTTGCCCCTTTCACCGATGCCGGGTCTGACGCGCGAGGGACAGCTGGGAAAATGGATTTGGGAAATGGCGGAGCAGGACGCTCTACCGCTCGATGAGATTGCCCGCGAGCTGGATTGCCAGTTTAACCGCTTTGTGGATGTGTTTGGCCGCGAACCAACCCATATTGACAGCCATCATCATGTACATATGATCCCGCAGATTTTCCCGCTTGTGGCAAAGTTTGCGCTACGTAAAGGCGTGGCGATGCGCGTGGATCGTGAGGTGCGCGGGTTGCCGGACGTCGCTGTGACGTCAACGGAGGGGTTCAGCAGCGCATTTTATGGCGACGAAATCAACGAAGCGCTGTTCCTGAAGGTGCTGGATGATTCTAACGCAAAAGGGGAGCGCTCGCTTGAGGTGATGGCGCACCCGGCGTTTGTCGATAATATCGTACGTAAAAGCGCCTACTGCTGGCCGCGTCTGGCGGAACTGGACGTGCTGACGTCGGCGTCGTTGAAGTATGCGATTGCCGAGCGTGGGTATCGTCTGGGGACGTTCAGGGATCTTTGAGGCAAAGCCCGGTGGCGAGGTAAAAGCAAAACGGTAACCTTTTGGTTACCGTTTTATTGTTTTCTCCCTCTCCCGAGGGAGAGGGCCGGGATGAGGGCTTCAGGCCGCTCAACCGTTTATGGTTTTTTACGCCGGTATCTGGTCGATCTTACTGCTGCGAGACCACACGCGGTGCGCGGCAAGCAGGTCAAACAACCGGGTCATAAACGCATCGTCAACGTTATCACCTTCGACAATGCCTTCTTCCCCTTGATCCGGTACCTTCAGCAGAGATTTAAACTTCCGCGCATCGCCTGCGAGGGCGATTGGCTTCAGGTGCTTATAGGCTTCCAGCAGATAATAGGCGGCATCACCGTTGCCGAGCAGGCTCTCAACGTCGCCGCATGGCATAATCACCGCATCAACCGTCAGCGACGGTGCCCCGGCAAAGGTCGCGGCAATCGGCAGGACGGAGCCATCGTCGGCCGTCACTTCACCCATGCGAGAGTAAAGCAGTTTGGCATGTACGCCCTGGGTTTTGAGCGCCCGCATGATCCCCAGTACGTCGCTGGCGCGCGGTTTATCGTTCAGCAGAATAGCCACCACGCGGCCTTTAATTGACCCGCCAGGTACCGCGTACAGGCTCAGGGACGGATCCTTCTTCAGCCCGTTCACGTCTTTTGGCGGTGCGGCATGGCATTGCTCGTCAGTCAGCGTGATGCCGAGATTATTCGCCACGCCCTGAGCAAGCTGGATATCAATGTGCGCCAGATGGTCGACCACGCGCTCGCGAATGTAGGTACGCACCACTTTGCTCAGCTCAAAGCTGAAACCGCCGATAATGTGCTGCTGTTCAATTGGGGTCTGGCTGTTCCAGAACAGGCGAGGCTGAGCGTAATATTCGCCGAACGACGGGCTGCGTTCGCGAATTTTCGCGCCATCCACGCGCTCCTGATACGACTCAAATCCGCCACGTTTTGGCCCCGGCGGGGTTTCACGCGGCCAGTTATCGTTAATGGAGTTCGGCTCGTAGTTCGCCGGGTTGGTATCGATATCCTGACGATGCATCCCGTCACGCTGGAAGTTATGGTACGGGCAGGTCGGACGGTTGATTGGTATTTCATGGAAGTTAGGGCCACCGAGACGGCTGATCTGCGTATCGGTGTAGGAGAACAGACGACCCTGTAGCAGCGGATCGTTGGTGAAATCCAGCCCCGGCACAATATGGCCCGGGTGGAACGCTGCCTGCTCATTCTCCGCGAAGAAGTTATCCGGGTTACGGTTAAGCACCATTTTGCCCACCAGCTGAACCGGCACCAGCTCTTCAGGAATAAGCTTGGTTGGGTCGAGCAGGTCGAAGTCGAATTTAAACTCGTCCTCTTCCGGGATCAGCTGTAGCCCCAGCTCGTATTCCGGGAAATCACCGGCTTCAATGGATTCCCACAGTTCGCGACGGTGGAAGTCCGGATCGCGCCCGGTCAGCTTCTGCGCTTCATCCCATACCAGGGACGCTTTCCCCGCGACCGGTTTCCAGTGGAAACGTACAAACGTCGCTTTACCTTCAGCGTTAATCAGACGGAAGGTATGAATACCAAAGCCTTCCATGGTGCGATAGCTGCGTGGGATCCCCCGGTCAGACATCGCCCACATCACGTTGTGAAGGGTTTCCGGTTGCAGGGAGACGTAGTCCCAGAAGGTGTCATGCGCACTTTGTCCCTGCGGTATGGCCCAGTGTGGCTCTGGTTTTACCGCATGGACAAAGTCAGGAAACTTATGCGCATCCTGAATGAAGAAAACCGGCGTATTATTCCCGACCAGGTCGAAGATGCCCTCTTCGGTATAAAATTTAGTGGCAAAGCCGCGGATATCACGCACCGTATCTGCCGAGCCCGCGCCGCCCTGTACGGTAGAGAAGCGAACAAACACCGGTGTGATTTTGTTCGGATCGGACAGGAAATCTGCTTTTGTGATCTCCTTCAGGCTCTTGTACGGCTGGAAATAGCCGTGCGCCGCGGAGCCGCGAGCGTGGACGATACGCTCAGGAATACGCTCATGGTCGAAATGGGTGATCTTTTCCCGCAGGATGAAATCTTCCAGCAGCGTCGGGCCGCGCGTTCCGGCGCGCAGGGAGTTCTGGTCATCGGCGATGCGCACGCCCTGATTGGTGGTCAGCGCATAGCCTTCCCCCCCTTTGCGGTGCGGGTCGAGAGATTTTAACTTTTCGTTATCCGCATCGGGTGACTTCATGCTTCCCGGAGCGGTAGGTTGCTCGCCCGGTGCCGAAGGACCTGGCGACGGTTTATGAGAACCATCCGCAGGGGCGAGTGAGTCCATTCCCGGTTGAGATCCTTCGGTGCCATGAATGGGGGATTGATGGGGTTTATCGTTGTTCGACATTGCACGCTTCTCCTTAGTTCGTTCCTGAAAACCCTATTAAGGATAGAACAATGTGATGAATTAGCAGGCGAACTAAGCGTTTTCAGAGGAAGTGATTAGCGAAAGGAGCCATCTGCCACACGTCAGGCGCGACGGGTGGGGGGAGAATCGGCTATGATAGAAATTTCCTGCTTTAAGAATTTGCTTTAGTGAACCCGTCGCTTATGAAACCTCTTCGTCAACAAAACCGCCAGGTTATTAGCTATGTGCCCCGCGTTGAACCCGCGCCGCCTGACCATGCCCTGAAAGTGGATGGTTTTCGCGATGTCTGGATGTTAAGGGGTAAATACGTTGCCTTCGTGCTGATTGGCGAGCACTTCCGTCGCTCCCCTGCGTTTTCGGTGCCAGAATCGGCGCAGCGATGGGCTGTGCAGACCCGTCAGGATGAAGAGGTTGAAGAATAACAGCAATAAAAAAACCGCCCGCAGGCGGTTTTTTTATTTCAGCCGTGATTAACGATGCGCCAGTTCGGCATCTTCTTCACTGTCGAGAATCGATTTGTCGGTCTGCTTCAGCCACTGGCTGGTCAGGGTGCCGGCGGTCATTGAGCCACTCACGTTCAGTGCGGTACGACCCATATCGATCAGCGGTTCAACCGAGATCAGCAGGGCAACCAGCGTCACCGGCAGTCCCAGCGCAGGCAGAACGATCAGCGCAGCGAAGGTCGCGCCGCCGCCCACGCCCGCAACACCGGCGGAGCTAATGGTCACGATACCCACCAGCGTTGCAATCCAGACCGGATCCAGCGGGTTAATACCCACGGTTGGGGCAACCATCACCGCCAGCATCGCCGGGTAAAGACCCGCACAGCCGTTCTGCCCGATAGTCGCGCCGAAAGAAGCCGAGAAGCTGGCGATAGATTCCGGTACGCCCAGACGACGGGTCTGTGCTTCCACGTTCAACGGGATTGATGCCGCACTGGAACGGCTGGTGAAGGCGAATGTCAGCACCGGCCAAACTTTGCGGAAATATTTCAGCGGACTAACGCCGTTCACGCCCAGCAGGATACCGTGCACCACAAACATAATGCCCAGTCCCAGGTAAGAAGCTATTACGAAACTGCCAAGCTTGATGATGTCTTGCAGGTTAGACCCTGCAACGACTTTGGTCATCAGTGCCAGAACACCGTACGGCGTCAGCTGCATAACCAGACGCACCAGCTTCATCACCCAGCTTTGCAGGGTATCGATGGCCGTCAGAACGCGCTCACCTTTCGGCGCATCGTCCTTCAGCAGCTTCAGAGCAGCCACGCCCAGGAACGCCGCGAAGATCACCACGCTAATAATGGAGGTTGGGCTTGCACCAGTCAGGTCAGCAAATGGATTCTTCGGAATGAAGGAGAGGACCATCTGCGGAACGGTCAGATCGGCCACTTTACCCACGTAGTTCGTCTCAATCGCCGTCAGACGCGCGGTTTCAGCGCTACCCTGCACCAGACCTTCAGCAGTCAGGCCAAACAGATTGGTTACCAGCACACCCACCAGCGCCGCAATCAGCGTGGTGAAGAGCAGGGTACCAATGGTCAGGAAGCTGATTTTACCCAGCTGAGAAGCGTTATGCAGGCGGGCTACGGCGCTCAGAATAGAGGCGAATACCAGCGGCATAACGATCATTTGCAGCAACTGTACATAGCCGTTACCGACAATGTTGAACCACTGAATGGAATCTTTCAGTACCGGGCTATCGGAGCCGTAAATGGCGTGTAAGGCCAGGCCAAACACCACGCCCATGACCAGACCGACCAGTACCTTTTTCGCCAGGCTCCACTGTTTGTGGCGAGCCTGGGCGAGAAGCAATAGCAATACGACGAACACAATAATGTTCGCGATGAGTGGAAAATTCATCCCCGTTCTCCTGATTTATTATACGGTCGGTTTTTACCGAACCTGTTGGCGCAAGGTTATCAGAAGTGTGATGCCGCGCTTATATCCATATGGAATGGTTTATGACAAAAGTGATTATATTGTCGGTTTAATGTTCAATCTGGTGATTAATAAAACGATTGAACTGAAATTGCAGCGAGTTAATCATCTGCGACGACCAGCGTACTGCACCATTTTCGGGCAATGTTTGCGGCATCCAGACGGCATACGCAAACAGTGCCATGCACAGCACGCGCTCCAGCTGGTTGCCTTTTTGCGGTACGAGGATCGGAAGACGGAAACGCCAGCGGCAGGGCCAGAGCAGCGGCACGCCCGCAGGCGTCAGCATATCGGCGAGAATATGGCTTAAATAGCCGAGCACCATGCCCTGAATGGCATCCGCCGGGACGATCCAGCTCTCCGGGACCTTCAAATAGAAAAGCGTCAGCAGGCCAAACACGGCCAACAGGCTGTGGGTAAACCCACGATGACCAAATGCTCTGGCGATGGGCTTTGAAATCCACTTCAGCCGCTGACCAAGGAATGATTTTGGATGATCGATATCCGGCAGCAGGCAGGTCAGCACGGCGGAAGGGACAATATGCCACCAGTCCCCCTGGGCCAGCACAGGGGTAAGTTCAGCGTTTTTGGCAAACACTGCACAAGCAAGTGAAAAAAGCAGGTGGCCTTCCGCCGTCATGATAAAACCCGGTAAACTGTCAATTCATACAGTATAGGGTTTTTATACAGTGTGTGAAAGAGGTGACGGTGTAACTCTTTGTCTCAAACGCGCGGCTAGCGCGCCAGCCAGCCGCCGTCTACGGCGAGCGTGTGACCGTGAACGTAATCAGATGCCGATGAGGCCAGGAACACCACCGGGCCCTGTAAATCATTCGGCAGTCCCCAGCGCCCCGCCGGAATACGGTCAAGGATCGCCTGGCTGCGCTGCTCGTCATCGCGAAGTTGCTGGGTGTTATTTGTCGCCATATAGCCCGGCGCAATAGCATTCACATTAATGCCCAGCGTCGCCCATTCGTTCGCCAGCAGGCGGGTGAGGCCCACCACGCCGCTTTTGGACGCCGTATAGGAGGGCACCCGGATGCCGCCCTGGAAGGAGAGCATGGAGGCAATGTTAATGATCTTGCCGCCCTGACCCTGCGCGATAAACTGTTTCGCCACTGCCTGTGAGAGGAAAAAGACCGATTTCAGATTGAGATCGATGACCTCGTCCCAGTCCTTCTCGCTAAATTCCAGCGCATCGGCACGGCGGATGGTGCCGGCATTATTAACCAGAATATCGATGCGGCCCATCTCAGCGACCGCGGTATCTACCACGCTCTGAATACGCTCCTGCTTGCCAAGATCGGCGCGAATCGCGATAAAGCGTCGTCCCAGCGCCGTAACGCGCGCTGCCGTTTCGTCAGGAACCTTGCGGTTAACCCCCACGATATCGCATCCTGCCTGGGCGAGGGCAATGGCCATGCCTTGCCCCAGGCCGGTATCGCACCCGGTCACTATCGCCACTTTTCCTTTCAGGGTAAAAGCATCCAGTATCATATGCGCCTCAGAAGTCAGACTATTGTCATTCTGCACGTAAGGATAGGAGTCTGGAATGAGAAAAGCAAATAAAGTAAAACGATGTTTTGATTTTTTGGTTCAGGCAGCCGAAGCTGCCTGAGAGAGTGTTACTCCCCGCGCAGATGGCGGGCAGACAATTCCTGGAGAGACGTCAGCCTGACATCCGCGAGGGCAAAACGGGGATCGTGTCGACCTTCTTCAGCCGGCACAACGATGGAGCGCATACGTGCGGCTTTGGACGCCACCATGCCGTTAACCGAATCTTCCAGCGCCACACAGGTAAGCGGATCCAGCCCCAGTTTCGCGGCGCAGTCCATATACACCTGCGGATGTGGCTTGCTGTAAGGAAGCTTTTCGGCCGAGGCCAGCGCATCGAAGCTGTCGCGCAGCCCGAACATTGCCAGCACTTTTTCCAGCATATGCAGCGGTGAGGCGGAGGCCAGCCCCACTTTCAGCCCTTGCGCCTTGCACAGGGCGATAGCGTCGCGTACGCCCGGTAAAAGGGGCTTATACTCTTCTACGAGGGAGATGGCGCGGTTGATAATGCGCGCCGTAACTTCATTGCGATCCGGACCAGCCCATGGCTGGTGTGCATACCAAAGGTCAACGACCATATCGATGCGCAGCCCCAAAGTATCGGGAAGCTCGTTACGACGGCTGATATCGACGCCGAGGCTGGCCATTACGTCCAGTTCAGCCCGATCCCACAGGGGTTCGGAATCAATCAGCAATCCATCCATGTCAAAAATAGCGGCAAGTATCTGGCGCGGGGTCGACATTACAACATCTCCTTATCTTGGGGGTAAGACGAACGGTGCTAAGCACAAGCAATTTAGCATATTGCATTCAAAGAGCGGGCGAAAATGACCGACAGCAGGTAGACTTAGGCACAAATAACGCGTCTTTATGAAGAGGAACTAATGACGTATCAACAAGCTGGACGCATCGCGGTCTTAAAACGTATTGCTGGTTGGGTTATTTTCATTCCCGCCCTGATTTCAACGCTGATCTCCGTACTCAAATTTATGTACGATCACAGCGAAAAACAGCCGGGCATTAATGCCGTCATGCTTGATTTTGCCCACGTCATGATTGAGATGATGCGATTTAATACCCCGTTTCTGAACGTCTTCTGGTTCAATTCGCCCACGCCGGATTTTCACCACCAGTTGAATATCGGGTTCTGGATAATTTATGCGTTAATATTCATCGCGATGGCGTTACAGGCTTCCGGCGCGCGCATGAGCCGCCAGACCCGCTTTCTACGTGAAGGCGTGGAAGATCAGCTGATACTTGAGAAGGCGAAAGGGCCTGACGGGATGAGCCGCGAGCAGATTGAATCGCGCATTGTCGTTCCGCGTCATACCATCTTTGTGCAGTTTTTCCCGCTCTACGTCTTGCCGATCATTATCATTGTGGCCGGGTATTTCTTCTTTACGCTGCTTGGCTTCCTGTAAATGTTAAAGGGGGGCGTGATGTTGCCCCCTTCCGTTATGCCGCCAGAATACGATCCAGCGCCCGCTGGGCATTCACCAGATGACGCCCGCCAAACAAAATAGCCCGGTTTAGCAAGGTGTAGAGCTGATAAACCGGCTGACGATCGAGGAAACCCGCAGGTAAAGGCGAGACAGACTGATAGCCATCATAAATTTGCGGCGGCTGTTCAGGGTGCAACGGCAGCATCGCGAGGTCACACTCTCTGTCGCCCCAGTAGCAGGCCGGGTCAAATATATAGGGGCCATCAGGCCCAAGCGCACAGTTATTCGACCATAAGTCACCGTGCAGAAGGGAAGCCTGAGGCTGATGCGAAGCCAGACGCTGCTGAATGTGTTCAACGATCGCGTCGATGTTGCCGAACGCTAATCCCTTTTCAGCGGCCAGCTCCAGCTGCCAGCCAATACGCTGTTCGGCGAAAAAAGTCGACCAGCGGCGCTGCCATGCGTTTGGCTGTGGGGTGGTGGAGAGGTCATTATCGAAATCGAGCCCAAACTGAGGTTGATCGCTCCACTGGTGCAAACGGGCGATCTGTTGCCCGAGAATAAAGGCGTTGTGCGCATCCAGAGGACGTGCGGGAAGATAGTTCATCACCAGAAAGCTATAGTCACGATCGCTGCCGACGGCTAAAACCTGCGGAACGGTGACGGTTTTACTGCGCGATAACAGCTCAAGCTGATCGGCTTCGGCAGTAAAAATGGGGAGCAATTCGCGCTCATCACATTTAACGAAAAGATCGCGCCCGGCGTAACGTAAATGCCATGCGGCATGGATCTCTCCGCCTGGCAGTTCGTTACGCAGTTCAATTTCACCTTCACCCAGCTGCTCACTTAAAAGATGACTGATAGCCTGCCACATGATGTCTCTCCCATGTTGTCTGCCAGATCATAAAGTTAGCGCAAAACGGCTATAAAAAAACAGGAACTAACGCACAACTGAGCGGTTTAATTTTGTACAAGGCACTTATTGTTCTTTTTTATGCCAGTTTTCCCAGCTATCCACGTCAATTTCCGTGGCTTTGTCAGTCACGCTTTCCACCAGGCTACTGGCCAGCGCCTTCACCTCTTCCTGACTCAGCGGGCTAATCAGGCCAAATGCCAGTGAGCCGAGATCGTGAATATTGCCCTCACCGTCCGTCAGCGTGAGCAGAAAGTTCGCCCGCGTGAAAGCGTTGTTGAGTTCATTCAGTTCGGTCAGCGATGCCTCATGAATATTGACGGTTACGACGTAGCGGGTGATATCACCACTGCTCATAATTCACCTCGTTGTTATCCTGAAAGTTTTCTTAGCATAGTTGATAAGCCATATTTGGCGACTTCCCCCTCCCTGTGGAGGGGGAGTACGTTCAGCTTCTCGCCAGGTAATCGACAATTTTCTGGGTATCCGCAAGCGAACACAGACGCGTTCCCTGGTTTATGGTGGCTGCACTACCTGCCGCGACGCCATAGCGTGCCATCTCCAGAAGCGAAGCGCCCTGCGCCAGCTTCAGCACCATCGCGCCAACCATACTGTCACCGGCACCCACGGTGCTCTGGCTTTTCATTGGCGGTGGAACAACCTGTACAAAGCCCGTCTTGTCGACGGCCAGTGCACCCTGAGGACCGAGAGAGACCACAACGCGATGCGCTTTGCCCGTACGTACCAGCTCTTCTGCGGCAGTACGCACGTCATCAGGCTGGCTGAGTTCGCGATTAACCAGCGCACTGAGCTCTTTCTGGTTAGGTTTAACGAGTTCAAGCTGTCCGGGTTCTAACGCCGCCTTCAGGGCGTCGCCCGAGCTATCGACAATGCAGCGGATACCGCGCTGGAGTACCGCCTGAACCAGCGCCGTCAGCTTTTCTGTTTTTACGCCCGGCGGCAGGCTTCCGCTGATCGCCAGCAATGAACCACTTTCAATGGTCAGCACTTTCTCTTCCAGTTGACGAAACTCATCATCGCTCAGCTTCGCTCCCGGCATCACAAAACGATATTGCTCGCCGCTGGATTCGATGTGGACATGCAGGTTTTGCCGGGTCCAGTCTTTAGCGTCTACGGTGTCCACGGCTACCTGTTCATCTGCCAGCAACGCCACCAGATGTTCTCCCGTAGCGCCGCCAGCGGGGAAGATGGCGGTGGCTTTTCCGCCGAGATGGGTAATAGCGCGCGCCACGTTAATGCCGCCGCCGCCCGGCTCAAACACCGGCGCGCTACAGCGCAGCTTACCCTCCGGGTAGATTTGCGGCGTCATGGTCGCGGAGTCGAGGGAAGGGGAGAGTGTCAGCGTATAAATCGAAGCCATCATGACCTCCTTTTTTCATGGGTTCTTTTAAGCATGGCACCGTTTGGCAGGAAGGCAACGTAAATAACAGTATGATTTTAAATATGAATGCTGACAAATAATCTGCGCCGGGCATATAAAATAAAACGCGGTTTGGGATCGTTCTTATTCAAAAAATGAAAGAAGAAAATATTGCTATGTTATTTGCGGCTTTTTATAATTTGTTACCTTTCTATGGTCGCCTTGTCATTGATCCGCAAGAAAGTTTCCGAGACCGTGACGGTCTCTTTTTATGTTGTACGGACTCCTTAAATAAAATGAAGCTCTTGAAGACAGTACCCGCAGCACTGATGCTGGCGGGTGGCGTATTTGCGTCACTGAATGCAACCGCCGATGATACCGTTTTTACTGTCATGGACGATCCCTCCACTGCCAAAAAACCCTTTGAAGGTAACGTGAATGCCGGGTATCTGGCGCAATCCGGTAATACGAAAAGCTCCTCTCTGACCGCAGACAGCACCCTGACCTGGTACGGCAACACCACGGCATGGTCGCTGTGGGGAAATGCCAGCAACACCTCTGCTAACGATCAACGCTCATCGGAGAAATACGCGGTAGGCGGACGTAGCCGTTACAACATGACCGATTATGACTACCTGTTCGGGCAGGCAAGTTGGCTGACCGATCGCTACAACGGTTATCGCCAGCGTGATGTCGTGACTGCGGGTTATGGTCGTCAGTTCCTGAACGGGCCGGTGCACAGTTTGCGTTTTGAATTTGGTCCGGGTGTCCGTTACGACGAGTACACCAATGGCGAAGATGAAACCCAGCCGCTGGGTTATGCATCGGGCACTTATGCATGGCAGATGACGGACAACGCTAAATTCACCCAGGGTGTGTCGGTGTTTGGTGCTGAAGATACAACCCTGAACTCTGAAAGTGCGTTGAACGTGGCCATCAACGAACACTTTGGACTCAAGGTGGCGTACAACGTAACCTGGAACTCTTCACCGCCTGATTCTGCGCCGGAACATACCGATCGCAGAACTACGATTTCATTAGGCTATAAAATGTAATTTCGTGGGCCGGGATTATTCCCGGCCCGTTTTTTATTTTCTGAAACTGTGCTTATTTATATTAAACGGCGTTTTAAAATGAGGATTTTGGATTCATCTTCATTATTTCTCCTTAATTAGTCACGCAGCGTTTATTCAGTTTATTTGACACGAATTGCTAAATAATTTGACTAGGCAAAAATGTGATCCAGATCTACACTTACGTCACAGGCAAACACGCGCCTAAGGTATTTCTGCATAAATTAAGTATGAGAATAAATTTATGAAAAAAATCAAAACTGCTACAGCAGCGATAGTGCTTTCCGCACTTTCATTTGGCGTATTTGCTGCTGATAATATGACGCAACCAGCCAGTGACGTTAACGGTCAAATCGGGATCGCTAAAGCCTCTGATGTAGAAGCAGGCTCCAACATTGCCCCTGGCTCTCAGTCTACCGGCCAGTCAATGAATGATGCCTTCGATGTGCACAAGCTGGTGGCGGGTGAGTGGTCCTGAAAATTCAACTGCCACGTTGGATGGAATATAAAATCTGTTAAAACCTGTTGAAAACCGGATTATGATGTACCGGTTTTACACTTCAATTAACGTAACGATAATTAAACTTTACTCAGTAACTTATCATCACGTTTTCGATGACATACTATTAGCCCCAAATCATAGCGGCCCACCGCAGCAGCAGCATCGCGCCGCAAATAGCAATTAACACCACGACCATTTTCCAGTGCTTCGCGGCAAATTTTTTTGTTGGCATAACCTAATCCTTGTCAGTAGATAACCTTAGTCTACCAAAGCCTGCGCAAGAAAGCGCTCAACACGGAACCCCAGGTTATGCCAGAACACCGGTTCGTCTTAAAACCAATGGAATCTGTCGGCTAAGATCAATACCAGACCGGCAGCGGAGAGTAGATTTAATATCACAACGGTTTTGCTGGATACATTCATGTGATAACCCCTGGATGTTTAGGACCTGTTCAAGAATAGCTCAGCGTTGTTGGAATGCGAGCATCTGGTCGCGATAGTTCATGCTTCCATCCGCAAGGATGAGAGGTTCAAAACGGTCGCAGAAGGTGCATTCGCCCTGGCATTAGTGTTACCATTAGTCCGCTTGCCGTAAACCCGCACTATTCTGAAATCGGCAGGTGCATGATGACGAACCAATTTGACGATTGTTGGTCAGATGGTTTCGTAATCTACTGTTTAATCACGATTATTTTCTTTGTATATGCTCTTATGTGTGGGGCATCACTGCAAATAAGGATATAAAATGCCTGTAATTACTCTTCCTGATGGCAGCCAACGCCATTTCGACCACGCTGTTAGCCCAATGGATGTTGCCCTGGATATCGGTCCTGGACTTGCAAAAGCAACCATTGCAGGCCGCGTAAACGGCGAACTGGTAGACGCGTCCGACTTGATTGAAAGCGATGCAACGCTTGCAATTATCACGGCGAAAGACGAAGAAGGTCTGGAGATCATTCGTCACTCCTGCGCGCACCTGTTAGGCCATGCTATCAAGCAGCTGTGGCCAAACACCAAAATGGCGATCGGCCCGGTTATCGACAACGGTTTCTACTACGACGTTGACCTTGACCACACCCTAACCCAGGAAGATATCGACGCGCTCGAAAAACGTATGCACGAGCTCGCCGAAACCAACTATGACGTCATTAAGAAGAAAGTCAGCTGGCACGAAGCGCGTGAAACCTTCGTGAAGCGCGGCGAGAGCTACAAAGTCTCGATTCTTGATGAAAACATCGCTCATGATGACAAGCCAGGCTTGTACCATCACCAGGAATACGTCGACATGTGCCGTGGTCCGCACGTGCCGAATATGCGCTTCTGTCATCATTTCAAACTGATGAAAATCGCAGGCGCTTACTGGCGTGGCGACAGCAACAACAAAATGTTGCAGCGTATCTATGGTACCGCGTGGGCCGATAAGAAAGCCCTGAACGCATACCTGCAACGCCTGGAAGAGGCGGCTAAGCGTGACCACCGTAAAATCGGTAAGCAGCTTGACCTGTATCATATGCAGGAAGAAGCGCCGGGGATGGTGTTCTGGCATAACGACGGCTGGACAATCTTCCGCGAACTGGAAACGTTCGTGCGCTCCAAGCTGAAAGAGTACCAGTATCAGGAAGTGAAAGGCCCGTTCATGATGGACCGTGTGCTGTGGGAAAAAACCGGCCACTGGGACAATTACAAAGATGCGATGTTCACCACTTCGTCTGAGAACCGTGAATACTGCATCAAGCCAATGAACTGCCCGGGCCACGTTCAGATCTTCAACCAGGGTCTGAAATCCTACCGCGATTTGCCGCTGCGTATGGCGGAATTCGGTAGCTGCCACCGTAACGAGCCATCAGGTGCGCTGCACGGTCTGATGCGTGTTCGTGGCTTTACTCAGGATGATGCGCATATCTTCTGTACTGAAGATCAGGTTCGTGATGAAGTTAACGCCTGTATTCGTATGGTCTACGATATGTACAGCACCTTTGGCTTCGAGAAGATCGTGGTCAAACTCTCAACGCGTCCGGAAAAACGTATCGGCAGCGATGAGACATGGGATCGCGCAGAAGCGGATCTCGCCGTGGCGCTGGAAGAGAACGGTATTCCGTTCGAATACCAGCTGGGCGAGGGCGCATTCTACGGTCCGAAAATTGAATTTACCCTGTATGACTGCCTCGATCGCGCATGGCAGTGCGGAACGGTACAGCTGGACTTCTCCCTGCCGCAGCGTTTAAGCGCCTCTTATGTTGGCGAAGACAACGAGCGTCAGGTGCCGGTTATGATTCACCGTGCGATTCTCGGTTCACTGGAGCGCTTCATCGGCATCCTGACCGAAGAGTTCGCAGGCTTCTTCCCAACCTGGCTTGCGCCAGTGCAGGTCGTGGTGATGAACATTACCGATTCTCAGGCGGATTACGTTAAAGAATTGACGCAGAAACTACAAAATGCGGGCATTCGCGTAAAAGCAGACTTGAGAAATGAGAAGATTGGCTTTAAAATCCGCGAGCACACTTTACGTCGTGTCCCGTATATGTTGGTCTGTGGTGATAAAGAGGTGGAAGCAGGCAAAGTTGCCGTTCGCACCCGCCGTGGTAAAGACCTGGGCAGCCTGGACGTAAGTGAAGTGATTGAGAAGCTGCAACAAGAGATTCGCAGCCGCAGTCTTCAACAACTGGAGGAATAAGGTATTAAAGGCGGAAAACGAGTTCAAACGGCACGTCCGAATCGTATCAATGGCGAGATTCGCGCCCAGGAAGTTCGCTTAACAGGTCTGGAAGGCGAGCAGCTGGGGATTGTGAGTCTGAGAGAAGCGATCGAAAAGGCTGAAGAAGCTGGAGTAGATTTAGTTGAAATCAGCCCTAACGCCGAACCGCCAGTTTGTCGTATCATGGACTACGGCAAGTTCCTTTATGAAAAGAGTAAGTCTTCTAAGGAACAGAAGAAGAAGCAAAAAGTTATCCAGGTTAAGGAAATCAAATTCCGTCCTGGTACCGACGATGGCGATTATCAGGTAAAACTCCGCAGCCTGATTCGCTTTCTGGAAGATGGCGATAAGGCCAAGATCACACTGCGTTTCCGCGGTCGTGAAATGGCCCACCAACAGATCGGTATGGAAGTGCTTAACCGCGTCCGTGACGATCTGAGTGAACTGGCAGTAGTCGAATCCTTCCCTACGAAGATCGAAGGCCGCCAGATGATCATGGTGCTCGCTCCTAAGAAGAAACAGTAAGGCCTTCAAGCAGCAAAATCTGTGGAGCCTTTGGGCCCCATAGGTTTTGTTCGCCTATGTTTCGTTTATTTAACAATGCGAAGTGGAAGTTATTAAAATGCCAAAAATTAAGACCGTACGCGGTGCTGCTAAGCGCTTCAAAAAAACCGGTAAAGGTGGTTTTAAGCACAAGCACGCTAACCTGCGTCACATTCTGACTAAGAAAGCTACCAAGCGTAAACGTCACCTGCGTCCAAAAGCCATGGTTTCTAAAGGCGATCTGGGCCTGGTCATCGCGTGCCTGCCGTACGCATAAGTCGTTTCGTTTAACTTTTTTAACTTAGAATAGATACAGGAGAGCACACATGGCTCGCGTAAAACGTGGTGTAATTGCACGTGCACGTCACAAGAAAATTTTGAAACAAGCTAAAGGCTACTACGGTGCGCGTTCACGCGTATACCGCGTTGCCTTCCAGGCTGTTATCAAAGCAGGTCAGTACGCTTACCGTGACCGTCGTCAGCGTAAGCGTCAGTTCCGTCAACTGTGGATTGCGCGTATCAACGCAGCAGCACGTCAGAACGGTATTTCTTACAGCAAATTCATCAACGGCCTGAAAAAAGCCTCTGTTGAAATCGACCGTAAGATCCTGGCTGACATCGCAGTATTCGACAAAGTAGCGTTCACCGCTCTGGTCGAAAAAGCGAAAGCAGCACTGGCATAAGCCAGTTGAGAGAGGGGGCTTTGCCTCCTCTTTTCATTTCACACCATCAGAAGATTGACATTTATCCGTGCAGGCTTTTCAATAAGGTCTTAACGATTTTTTACCTATAAGGTAACGCAAGCATGAATGCTGCTATTTTCCGCTTCTTCTTTTACTTTAGCACCTGACTTCAGGAGGCTAGCGCGTGAAAGATGAAACGAAAAACAGCGCCAGATAAGCCTCCTGATGGAGGCTTTTTTTGTGCCTGAATTTGAGAGAATACGTCCAACAATTCGGTGTCTGCACCGACATAATGAGGAAAACCATGTCACATCTCGCAGAGCTGGTTGCCAGTGCAACGGCCGCCATTAACCAGGCCTCAGATGTTGCCGCGTTAGACAATGTCCGCGTCGAATATCTGGGCAAGAAAGGGCATTTGACCCTTCAGATGACTACCCTGCGTGAACTGCCAGCAGAGGAGCGCCCGGCAGCCGGTGCAGTGATTAACGAAGCCAAAGAGCAGGTACAGCAGGCGCTGAACGCACGTAAAGCCGAGCTGGAAAGCGCGGTGCTGAATGCGCGCCTGGCGGCAGAAACGATTGACGTTTCTCTGCCGGGTCGTCGTATTGAAAACGGCGGTCTGCATCCGGTTACCCGTACTATCGATCGTATTGAAAGTTTCTTCGGTGAGCTCGGCTTTACCGTGGCGACTGGCCCGGAAATTGAAGATGACTACCACAACTTCGATGCCCTGAACATTCCTGGCCATCATCCGGCACGTGCTGACCACGACACTTTCTGGTTTGACGCCACCCGTCTGCTGCGAACCCAGACCTCCGGCGTTCAGATACGCACCATGAAGGATCAGGCTCCACCGATCCGCATCATCGCGCCGGGTCGCGTATACCGTAACGACTACGATCAGACCCACACCCCAATGTTCCACCAGATGGAAGGTCTGATTGTTGATAAAAACATCAGCTTCACCAACCTGAAAGGCACGCTGCACGATTTCCTGAATAACTTCTTTGAGGAAGATTTGCAGGTTCGCTTCCGTCCGTCCTACTTCCCGTTCACCGAACCGTCTGCGGAAGTTGACGTGATGGGTAAAAACGGTAAATGGCTGGAAGTGCTGGGCTGCGGCATGGTGCATCCAAACGTGCTGCGCAACGTGGGTATCGATCCGGAAGTGTATTCCGGCTTTGCGTTCGGTATGGGCATGGAGCGTCTGACCATGCTGCGCTACGGCGTAACCGATTTACGTGCGTTCTTCGAAAACGATCTGCGTTTCCTCAAACAGTTTAAATAAGGGCAGGACAGAACAATGAAATTCAGTGAACTGTGGTTACGCGAATGGGTTAACACCACGCTGGACAGCGAAGCGCTTTCCAACCAGATCACCATGGCGGGTCTGGAAGTTGATGGCGTGGATCCTGTTTCTGGCGCCTTCACCGGCGTCGTGGTGGGTGAAGTGGTTGAGTGCGGTCAGCACCCTAACGCAGACAAACTGCGCGTAACAAAAGTCAATGTGGGCGGTGACCGTCTGCTGGATATCGTCTGCGGTGCGCCAAACTGCCGTCAGGGCCTGAAGGTAGCCGTGGCGACCGTCGGTGCGGTACTGCCGGGTGATTTTAAAATCAAAGCGGCCAAACTGCGCGGCGAGCCGTCTGAAGGCATGCTGTGTTCTTTCTCCGAGCTGGGGATTTCCGATGATCATAACGGCATCATCGAGCTGCCGCTGGATGCGCCGATTGGCACTGACCTTCGCGAATACCTAAAGCTTGATGATAACACCATCGAAATCAGCGTGACCCCAAACCGTGCAGACTGCCTGGGCATCATCGGCGTGGCCCGCGACGTGGCCGTGCTTAACCAGACCGAACTGAACGTGCCGGAGATTGCACCGGTTGAGGCAACCATCAGTGACGTGCTGCCGATTCAGGTTGACGCTCCTGACGCATGTCCGCGCTACCTCGGTCGTGTAGTGAAAGGCATCAACGTTAACGCGCCAACCCCGCTGTGGATGAAAGAGAAACTGCGTCGTTGCGGTATCCGTTCTATCGACGCGGTGGTTGACGTCACCAACTACGTTCTGCTGGAGCTGGGCCAGCCAATGCACGCTTTCGATAAAGATCGTATCGAAGGCGGTATTGTGGTGCGCATGGCGAAAGAGGGTGAAACCCTGGTTCTGTTGGACGGCAGCGAAGCGAAACTGAGCGCCGACACCCTGGTGATTGCCGATCACAACAAAGCGCTGGCGATGGGCGGTATTTTCGGTGGTGAGCACTCTGGCGTCAACGACGGGACGCAAAACGTCCTGCTGGAATGCGCGTTCTTCAGCCCGCTGTCCATCACTGGCCGCGCACGCCGTCACGGTCTGCACACTGACGCCTCTCACCGCTACGAGCGTGGCGTCGATCCAGCGCTGCAATACAAAGCGATGGAACGTGCGACTCGTCTGCTGATCGACATCTGCGGCGGTGAAGCAGGTCCGGTTATTGATGTGACAAACGAAGCGACGCTGCCGAAGCGTGCGACCATTACCCTGCGCCGCAGTAAACTGGATCGTCTGATTGGTCACCATGTTGACGATGCGCAGGTGACTGACATTCTGACGCGCCTGGGCTGTGAAGTGACTGAAGGCCAGGACGAATGGAAAGCCGTTGCGCCATCCTGGCGTTTCGATATGGAGATTGAAGAAGATCTTGTGGAAGAAGTAGCCCGTGTTTACGGCTACAACAACATCCCTGACGAGCCGGTTCAGGCTGGTCTGGTGATGGGCAGCCATCGCGAAGCCGATCTGTCGCTGAAGCGTGTGAAAACCATGCTGAACGACAAAGGCTACCAGGAAGTGATTACCTACAGCTTCGTTGATCCTAAGCTGCAACAGCTAATCCACCCGGGTCAGGAAGCGCTGACCCTGCCAAGTCCGATTTCCAGCGAGATGTCAGCGATGCGTCTGTCCTTGTGGACGGGGCTGCTGGGCACTATCGTTTATAACCAGAACCGTCAGCAAAACCGCGTGCGTATTTTCGAAAGCGGTTTGCGCTTTGTACCGGATACTCAGGCGAATTTAGGCATCCGTCAGGATCTCATGCTGGCCGGTGCCATCAGCGGTAACCGCTATGAAGAGCACTGGGATTTGGCAAAAGGGACGGTCGATTTCTACGATATGAAGGGCGATCTGGAAGCGATACTCGATCTGACCGGTAAATTATCTGAAATTGAATTCCGTGCAGAAGCCATTCCAGCCCTGCATCCGGGCCAGAGTGCGGCGATTTATTTAGACGGCAAACGTGTTGGTTTCATTGGTGTTGTTCACCCAGAGCTGGAACGTAAACTGGATCTGAATGGCCGTACCATCGTATTCGAGCTGGAGTGGAACCCGGTTGCAGACCGCGTCATTCCTCAGGCGCAGGACGTCTCACGCTTCCCGGCAAACCGCCGTGATATCGCGGTTGTGGTCGCTGAAAATGTGCCCGCAGCAGATATTTTGGCCGAATGTAAGAAAGTTGGCGTAAATCAGGTAGTTGGCGTAAACTTATTTGACGTGTACCGCGGCAAGGGCGTAGCAGAAGGTTTCAAGAGCCTCGCTATTAGCCTTATCCTTCAGGATACCAGCCGTACACTCGAAGAAGAGGAGATTGCCGCTACCGTCGCCAAATGTGTAGAGGCATTAAAAGAGCGATTCCAGGCATCATTGAGGGATTGAACCTATGGCGCTTACAAAAGCTGAAATGTCAGAATATCTGTTTGATAAGCTTGGGCTTAGCAAACGGGATGCCAAAGAGCTGGTAGAGCTGTTTTTCGAAGAGATCCGTCGTGCTCTGGAAAATGGTGAGCAGGTAAAACTCTCCGGCTTTGGCAATTTTGATTTGCGAGACAAAAACCAACGTCCGGGCCGTAACCCGAAGACGGGGGAAGATATTCCCATTACAGCCCGCCGCGTGGTGACCTTCAGACCCGGACAGAAGTTAAAAAGCCGTGTCGAAAACGCAACGCCCAAAGCAGAGTAATATGAACTAACTAAAAAGGCCGCTCACGCGGCCTTTTTTCTTTGCGCTATTTGCTAAACCCGCCGTAAAATCAATGATATCTCAACCGGATAACCTATCGTCTATGCTAGATCTTGCCCGTAGCCAGCACCGCTCCGATCTCCGCCGCCTGTGTCTGCTTGGGGTTCTGCTGCTTGTTGCCACCACGGTCAGCCTGTGTGCGGGCGATCGGTGGCTGGGGCCGGAACGCTGGTTTACGCCTGAAGGACAGCTCTTTGTCTGGCAGATCCGCCTGCCGCGGACGCTGGCTGTGCTATTCGTCGGCGCTGCGCTGGCGCTGTGCGGCACGATCATGCAGGCATTATTTGAAAACCCGCTGGCGGAACCAGGGCTGCTCGGGGTGTCGAATGGCGCAGGCGTCGGGCTTATCGCTGCCGTGATGCTGGGGGGAGGCGAGCTCTCCGCCTGGGGGATTAGCCTCAGCGCCATTCTTGGCGCGTTAATGATAACCCTGATCCTCCTGCGCTTTGCCCGACGTCACTTATCCACCAGCCGACTGCTGCTTGCCGGCGTAGCGTTGGGGATCATATGTAGTGCGCTGATGACCTGGGCTGTCTACTTCTCTACCTCCTTCGATCTGCGCCAGCTAATGTACTGGATGATGGGGGGATTTGGTGGCGTTGACTGGCATCAGGGGTGGTTGATGGCGCTCCTGATCCCAATCATCCTGTGGACGGCGTTCCAGTCACAGCCGCTAAATATGCTCGCGCTGGGCGAAACGTCTGCTCGCCAGCTTGGGATGCCGATTGGATTCTGGCGCAACACACTGGTGATTGCTATTGGCTGGATGGTGGGGGTAAGCGTGGCGCTGGCGGGGGCGATTGGTTTTATTGGGCTGGTGATCCCGCATATGCTGCGTCTGTGCGGCATTACGGACCATCGAACCCTGCTCCCGGCCTCGGCGGTTGCCGGGGCGGCAACGCTGCTGGTTGCCGATATCATCGCCCGGCTCGCCCTGACGGCCGCTGAATTACCCATAGGCGTAGTGACCGCGACGCTGGGCGCGCCGGTCTTTATCTGGCTACTATTAAAAGCTGGACGTTAAAACAACCTGTAAGTCAACCTGAGGGAATGCTATGCAGTCTGATATTCTGAATACCGAAGTGACGACCATTGACGGCGAGAAAACCACGCTGGAAGGCTACAAGGGCAAGGTGCTGCTCATCGTGAACGTGGCATCGAAATGTGGCCTTACGCCGCAGTATGAACAGCTGGAAAACATTCACAAAGCCTGGGAAAAAGACGGCTTTGCCGTGCTCGGCTTTCCGTGCAACCAGTTCCTGGGTCAGGAGCCAGGTAGCGAAGAGGAGATTAAGACTTTTTGCAGCACAACCTATGGCGTGACGTTCCCGATGTTCAGCAAAATTGATGTGAACGGGGAAAGTCGTCATCCGCTGTATGCCAAACTGGTGGCCGCGGCACCGACCGCCGTTGCGCCTGAAGAGAGTGGTTTCTATGAGCGTATGGCGAGTAAAGGTCGCGCGCCGCTCTATCCGGACGATATTCTGTGGAACTTCGAAAAATTCCTGATTGGCCGTGACGGTCAGGTCGTGCAGCGTTTTTCGCCTGACATGACGCCTGAAGATCCTATCGTGATGGAATCAATCAAGCTGGCGCTGGCGAAATAATGATGCTGCTGATGCAGCTCACAGACGTTGCCGGCAAGGGGCGTCTTGAGCCTGTTACCGCCGCAGTCAACGCAGGTGAAATCCTTCACCTGGTTGGGCCAAACGGCGCCGGAAAAAGCACGCTGCTGGCGCGCATGGCGGGGCTGACCAGCGGGGAAGGGGAGATTACCTTTCTCGGGCAATCGCTCGTCGACTGGCTACCCGCTACGCTCGCCTCCCGCCGAGGCTACCTGGTTCAGCAGCAGGTTCCGCCCTTTGCAATGCCCGTCTGGCACTACCTGACGCTGCATCTGCCTGATAAAAATCAGGTGGGATTGCTCAACGAGGTTGCTGCGGCGCTCGGGTTAGACGACAAGCTCACCCGGCTGGCAAATCAGCTTTCCGGCGGCGAGTGGCAGCGCGTGCGTTTGGCCGCCGTCATCCTTCAGATCCATCCGGCGGGAAATCCTCATGGACGGTTGTTGCTGCTTGACGAGCCGATGAGCGGACTGGACGTTGCCCAGCAGGCAGCGCTGGATACCCTGCTCAGCGCGCTGTGTCATAAGGGCATCGCCATCGTGATGAGCAGTCATGATTTAAACCATACGTTGCGCCACGCGCATCGGGTGTGGTTGCTGGCGCGTGGCAAGCTGATTGCCAGCGGAACGCGCGACAGCGTGCTGACGGCCGCCAATCTTGCGAGCGCTTACCACATGTCGTTCCAAAGGCTGGATATTGAAGGCCACAAGATGCTCATTTCCTCGGTGCAGGAATAACCTTTCTTGCGCCGTTGCATAGATGCACGCTAAATTACCGAAAGAACAAAAAAAGCAGAGGATTCGTCTGAAATGCGATTCTGGTTTCTCCTTGTTGCGGCGCTCTTTCTTGCAGGATGCAGCAGCCATCGTGCACCTCCACCCAACCCACGGCTTTCTGATTCCATTACGGTCATTGCCAGCCTGAACGATCAGCTCAGCAACTGGCGAGGCACCCCTTATCGCTACGGCGGCATGAGCCGGGGCGGGGTGGATTGCTCAGGATTCGTGCTGATGACCTTCCGCGATAAATTTGACCTTCAGCTTCCGCGCGAGACGCGTATGCAGGCAAAAATCGGCACTGAAATTGATAAAGACGAGCTCCTGCCCGGGGACCTGGTCTTTTTTAAAACAGGTTCCGGTGAAAACGGCCTCCATGTCGGCATTTATGACACCGATAATCAGTTCATTCATGCCTCGACCAGTCGGGGCGTGATGCGTTCTTCTCTCGATAATGTTTACTGGCGTAAAAACTTCTGGCAGGCGAGACGTATTTAAACGCAGCATAACGGTGCAGTACGAAGGGCCTGGCGATGAAAATAGACGTCAGGCTTTTCTCATGGGTTGATTAAAGTAAAATTTTTGCCCAATTATTTATGTCGGTATGTGCCTGTTTTATCTAAAACTGGCTATTATTCAGTAACCAGGATAAGATTATTTTAGATTCAGGGAAAATCTGAAAATTAATACGGAAAGAATGAAATTAATCTTATTAAAATCAAGACAGTGGAATTGTGCCTGCAATTGCTCCAGGATGTTCTCTCTCATCTTTAATGCAGGACAAGCGCGATGATTATTACGCTAGATAATGCTTACCAGTCTGAACTTTTACTCCTTCCGGCGCGTGATAGTGCAGGTTTGCTTAAAGGTTTAGAGATTTTGGTTAACTTTACTGGCGTGGGGGCGGACGTAAGGATCCCGACCGAACTGGTTATCCCGCATCTTTCTCATGAAGATGAATTAGTGCTGTTTCAGGAGAAACTGCAATTACTCGATACCTGTAAGCTATTTTTTATTCAGCATCAGTTAATTGCATGGATCAATATTACACCTGCAATTGTTGAGTTTTTATTAACTAATGAGAACGCTGTTTCAATCCTTGAGCGTTATCCGTTTCTTGAGTTTACTGTTAATGAGAACTATCCAGGTTTAAATAACGGGAAAGACGATCTCGATCTGGCAAGAATGGCGATCCATTTCCCCTTGGTGCTGGCTAACTTTGGTGCAGGGGCAGCGTCCCTTAAGCCGGTTTATGATGGTCTGTTCAAACGAGTGATCCTGGATAAAAACTTTATCCAGCAGCGCGTCCGGGCACTCTCGTTTGAGCCTTTTATGCGCGCCATTCTCTGGCAGATCGCGCCGCATTGTCAGTCGGTCATGGTCTCGGGAATTGACG
The DNA here is from genome assembly GCF_011078175.1 of Enterobacter cloacae. Taxonomy (GTDB): domain Bacteria; phylum Pseudomonadota; class Gammaproteobacteria; order Enterobacterales; family Enterobacteriaceae; genus Enterobacter; species Enterobacter cloacae_Q. The sequence goes on along the minus strand of NZ_JAALCJ010000004.1, from coordinate 165,682 downwards.
ATCATGGCATCTTACAGCGCGTATTACCCTTCAATTTTGGTGCAATGCAGGGAAGCCTGTGGCCTGCCGTCCCGGCAGACCGGGTAACGACCCTCGTTCAGCAATAACCCCTTTCTTCGCCCGTGTTTACGTCCAGGGAAACCCTCTACACTTAAAGCAGGAGGACTTATGACCCTGTCTTTTACTGCCCACTGGCACGATGAATTACCCGGCTTTTACACCGCGCTTAAGCCGACGCCTTTAGAGAATGCGCGTCTTGTCTGGCATAACGATGCATTAGCGGATTCGCTTGGCATCCCTTCGACGCTTTTTCAGCCAGAAAAAGGCGCCGGCGTCTGGGGCGGCGAAACGCTGCTTCCGGGCATGAAGCCTCTGGCTCAGGTCTACAGCGGACATCAGTTTGGCGTCTGGGCGGGACAGCTCGGCGATGGTCGCGGCATCCTGCTGGGTGAACAGGTTCTGCCGAACGGCGAAACGTTCGACTGGCACCTGAAAGGGGCAGGGCTAACCCCGTACTCACGCATGGGAGATGGCCGCGCGGTGCTGCGTTCAACCATCCGCGAAGGTCTGGCTTCCGAGGCGATGCATGCGCTTGGGATCCCCACCTCACGCGCGCTGTCGATGGTCACCAGCGACACGCCGGTGGCCCGCGAAACGATGGAACGAGGAGCGATGCTGATCCGCGTGGCGGAAAGCCATCTGCGTTTCGGCCATTTTGAACATTTCTACTATCGCCGCGAGCCGGATAAAGTCCGGCAACTTGCCGATTATGCCCTGCGCCGTCACTGGCCAGACCTGCAAAACGAACCGGACCGCTATGTTCTCTGGTTCCGTGATATTGTCGCGCGCACCGCTTCAATGATTGCCCGCTGGCAGGCCGTCGGCTTTGCCCACGGCGTGATGAATACCGACAACATGTCCCTGTTAGGGCTGACGTTTGACTACGGTCCGTACGGCTTCCTTGATGACTATCAGCCGGGTTACATCTGTAACCATTCGGACTATCAGGGGCGTTACCGTTTCGACAACCAGCCTGCGGTGGGGCTGTGGAACCTCCAGCGGCTTGCGCAAAGCCTGTCGCCGTTTATCGACGTCGATGCCCTGAACGATGCGCTGGACAGCTATCAGGAGGTTCTGCTGCGGGAATATGGTGTGTTAATGCGCAACAAGCTGGGGCTGATGACGCAGGAAAAAGGCGATAACGCGCTGCTGAATGGGCTGTTTGCCATCATGGCGCGTGAAGGCAGCGACTATACCCGAACCTTCCGTATGCTGAGCCAGACCGCGCAGCAGAGCGCCGCGTCACCGCTGCGCGACGAGTTCATTGACCGACAGGCGTTTGATGACTGGTTTGCCGCTTACCGGGCGCGTTTGCAGCAGGAACAGGTTGATGACGACACCCGCCAGGCGCGGATGAAGGCGGTTAAGCCGGCGATGGTATTGCGCAACTGGCTGGCGCAACGGGCCATTGAGCAGGCAGAGCAGGGAGATTATACCGAGCTGCATCGGCTGCATATCGCTCTGCGCACGCCGTTTACCGACCGGGAGGACGACTATGTCAGCCGTCCACCGGACTGGGGCAAGCGGCTGGAAGTAAGCTGCTCAAGCTAAGGGGCGAGAAAAACCTGCGGCGCGGCGTGCGCCGGATGTTTGCCGACGTGCACCTGCGCACCGTACCAGTGCGCCAGCGCGTCGGCCTGCAAAACGGTCTCCGGCATGCCCTGAGAAACAATTCCGCCGTTGTGTAACAGCAGGATCCGGTCCGACCATAGCGCGGCGAGATTGAGATCGTGCAGCACCACGCAGACATGAAGGTGGCCCTGACGGGTCAGCGATTTCAACAGGCGCAGCAGATGCTGCTGATGATAGAGATCCAGCGCAGAAGTGGGTTCGTCGAGAAACAGCCAGCCGCGCGGCGTGCCGTCACGCCACAGCTGCGCCAGCGCGCGGGCGAGCTGGACGCGCTGCTGCTCGCCGCCCGAGAGGGCATGATAGCGCCTGCCGGCCAGCGGCAGGCAGCCGGTCAGCTGCAACACCTCACGCACAATTGACGGTTCCGGGTGACGCGTCCAGGGCGCACGCCCCATTCCAACGATCTCCTCCACCAGCCAGTCAAATCCAGGCTGAGAATGCTGGCGCATCACTGCCCGATAGCGGGACAGCGTCAGCGGATGCCATTCCTCCAGCGATTTTCCCGCCAGCGAACAGCCTCCGCTGTCGGGTTTCAGGTAGCCGGTCAGCAGCCGCAGCAGCGTGGATTTCCCCGCGCCGTTGGGGCCGATCAGTGTCACCAGCTCTCCCTGCGACAGTGACAGCGAAACGTTATCTGTCAGCGTGCGGCCAGACCGGGTAAAAGTAAGATTTTCAGCCGTATAACGTTCAGCCATGCTGTTCTCCACGACGAAAAATGAGCCATAAGAACCAGGGGGCACCAAGGATACTGGTGAGCAGGCCGACCGGCATTTCTGCCGGGGCGACCAGGGTGCGCGCGACCGTATCCGCCACCAACAGCAGAAGAGCGCCCGCGAGTACCGTGCCGGGAAGGGTTGCCCGGTGATCGGCGCCCAGCCACATGCGCATCAGGTGCGGCACCACGAGTCCGACAAAACCAATTACGCCGCTGACGGCGACAGCCGCAGCGACCAGCAGGGCGCTGCATAACAGTAATATTCGCTGTACAAGGGCAACGTCCACGCCAAGGTAATGCGCTTCCTCTTCACCCAGTTGCAATAAATTTAACGCGCTGGCACAACGCCAGATCGCCAGAACGGCAGGCACCATCAGCGAGGTCACGGCTAACAGCGTTGACCACTGTGCCTGACCAAGACTTCCCATTCCCCAGAGTGAAAGCTGGCGAAGCTGGGCGTCATTGCTGACCCACGAAAGCACACCCACTGCCGCACCGCACAGGGCATTGATGGCGATACCCACCAGCAACAGACGTGACAGAGAGGCGTCATGCTGCTTGCTGAGCAGGAAGATCGCGCCTGTGGCTGCCAGCGCCCCAAGAAATGCCGCCAGCATAGGGGCGTAAAGCATCACCAGCGCGGGCAGCGAGAGCGGGAGCACCACCCACAGGGCGACGGCCAGCGCCGCACCGCTGCTGATCCCGAGCAGGCCCGGGTCGGCCAGCGGATTGCGAAACAGCCCCTGCATGACGCAGCCGGCGAGGGCCAGCGACCCACCAATCACCAGCGCCAGCAGCACGCGGGGCAGACGGATGGTGAGCCAGATCTGGCGTAGCGTCTCGTCGCTGTCGCTCCACAGTACGTTCAACGGCAGGCGTAACGCCCCAAAACCGGTAGCCATGAATGTCATAACGGTAAGCAACCCCGCCAGAAGCCATAACGATAACGTGATGCGTCGGGACATCAGGGCAGTTGCTCCGCTCTGGCGCGCAGCTGCTGTATGGCTTTTGGCGTGCGGACGCTGAAGCCCAGCAGAGCCATGTCATCAATGGGCAGCACCTGTTTGTGTCGTCCCGCAGGCGTCTGCGCCAGACCGGGAAGTTTCCACAAATTTTCTTCGCCGCCCAGCGCGTTAAGGCCGTCCTGCGAAATCACCACCAGGTCCGGCTGGCTGGCCATCACTCCCTCCTGGGAAAGCGGCTGATAGCGGGTAAAGCCCTGCATGGCGTTCTGCAACCCGGCGGCGCGTATTGCCGCATCCGCGCCGGTCTGTTGCCCGGCCGCCATTGCGGTCATTCCGCCGTGGCTGAGGATAAACAGCACCCGCTTGTTGAGCGGTGATGAGGGCAGTGCCGCCAGCGCCTGACGCAGCGAGGTGCGCAGGGTTTCCCCTTGCGCCTCATGATGCGTCGCCTGAGCTATCACCCGCACTTTTTCGTCAATCGCGCGCAGGTCAGGCGTGCCGGGAACGGTTACTACCCGGACGTGGCTCTGTTCAACCTGTTTCAGCGCCAGAGAGGGCTGCGCCTGATCGCTTGCCAGCACCAGCGTCGGGCGTACGGATAAAATCCCCTCCGCGTTGAGCTGGCGGAGATACCCCACGTCAGGCAGCGCGTCTGTCGCCTGCGGCCACTGGCTGGTACTGTCGCGCGCCACCAGAGAAGACTCCGCGCCGAGGGCGTAGACGATCTCCGTCACGTCGCCGCCGAGGGCGACAATTCTCTCCGGCGCGGCGACGGCGACCAGCGGTAGGGCGCAGAGCAGGGCAAACCAATTTTTCATGCGGCCAGCCCTTCTGGCGTCAGGGCGTCAATCTGGCGGCGCCACTGGCTCTGTTCCGGCTCGCCTTCGGTACGCTGGCCGTAGAGCTGGGCAATCTGAGTTCCATCCGACGCAAACAATTCCAGGCTGGTAACGTGTCCGTCCGCCGTAGGCTTACGCGTTACCCACGTCTCGGCGATAGTCTCCGCCAGCAGATGCAGGGTAAAGGTTGGGTTGAAGATGTTTAGCCAGCCCTTCATGGGCGTCAGTTTTTCCACCACACCCGTGAAGATCTGCACGCAGCCACGGTTGCCGACGAAGATCATGATTTCGTTTCCGTCCTGTCGCGCCGTCTCAAGCAGCTGTGCCAGCGCGCTGTTATCCACCTTACAGGCCAGATCGTCACTCACCAGACGAAACGCCTGCTGGCGGCTCAGGTTATGGCGCTTCAGTAAGCTAAAGAACTGATGCACGTCGGTCATGGCGCGCCACTCTTTCTCAACCGAGCCTGCATCAGCACCGTCGGAATGCGCAGGGGCATCGACAGCCTTCAGCGCCAGAGCGGGGTTATCGGCAATGATAAAACGGGTCAGCACGTCGCCCCAGGCGGCAACGTCGGTGCGATCCGTGGTGTAGACCTTCAGTAACGCGTCGCCCTGATGATCGAAGAACTGAATGCTCTGACGTTCACCGCGGGAGGTTGTTTCACTCATGTGAAACGCGCTCGCCCACTGGTTGAGGAACAAACGCAGATCCAGCGCGCGCGGATTCAGCACCAGCCCGGCGTGGCCGCCGAGGTGCTGGTGAGTAAACGCCCCGATCTGTTCGTGAACGGCGTATTCGTTACGGCAGATGCATTTGGTTTCCCCCACCGACTCCAGCGCTGCCAGAATCTCACGGATTTCACCGCGCAGCCGCCAGGCGTCGTGTCCAACGCGCGCAAATGCCAGCTCTGCTTCGCTGATGTACATTAATCCGGCGATATCACGGGCGTATTTACCCGGATGTTCTTCTTTAAGCTCAAGCCAGCGTGTGTAGTGACCCATAATCTTATCCTTCTGAATCGTTGCCCTGAAGGGCATTACCATTGATAACTGACGAAAATCTTGCCGTTGCGGCCATCCTGCGGGATGCCCTGCGGTGACCAGTAGGCTTTGTCGAAGGCGTTCCCCAGCACGAGGGTGGTGGTAATGCCTTTGAACTGCTGCTGGCCTTTATAGCTGACGTAGAAATCATTCACTGCGTAGCCAGGCTGCTCGCTGTAGCTGCTGCTGATGTGTGTTGAACGTTCGACGAAGGTGCCGATCCAGCCCACGGAAAAGCCGCTTTGCGCCACGGGGATATCCAGCTTGCTGGTGACGGTGTCCGGGTTGATGCTGGAGATGTATTCGCCCGTGTCGGTATCTTTCCCGCGCGTGCGGTTGTAGGCCACGTCGAGGTTGAACAGGCTGGTCGCGTAGGTTGCCATCATGTCCCAGCCCCAGATTTTGGCGTTCGGTACGTTATAGGACATGGTGGTGGCCGCCGCAAAATCGACCGTGGTGGAGATGTAATCTTTCGCGTTGGTGTCGAAGTAGCTGGCTTTGAACTCCAGCGCGTCGTTGGCGAGCAGCAGATCGTCAAAACGCAGCCCAAAACCGAACTCCTGGGTTTCGTTAGTTTCCGGACGCAGGTTCGGGTTCGGCACCCAGTAGTTGGTGTAGAAGCTGCCGATAGAGAAGTGCTTCGAGTCGTTATACATCTCGCCCATCGTTGGCGCTCGGAAGGCCTGGGCGTAAGAGCCGAACAGCATCAGCCAGTCGGTTGGACTCACGGTTAACCCGGCGCGTGATGACCACTTATCCGCATCCACGTCGTCGTAACCGTCGCTGCTGCCGCGGTAGTTGTCGTAACGCGTCCCGCCGAGAAGCGTTATCGGCAGGTCGCGCAGGGTGATCTCATCCTGCAACCAGCCGGAGCTGAAGTCGATCTTCGCGTCCGGGAAGCCGGTGGTTGCGCCGCCGGGGTGTTGCTCCTGACGGTAATATTCCCCGCCGTAGGTCAGCAGGTGCGAGGCGAAGGCGTCGCTGAACAGGCGGGTGCGGTTTTCCACTTTGCCGCCTTTGGTGGTCTGCTTACGGAACTCGCCGCTGGCGTCGATGTTCTGGGCGTTGAACCGCGCTTCGGACCAGTAAATTTTCGCATCGGCGTTCAGCCAGTCGTTTCCGGCTGGCGCAATGCGGTAGCCAAGCTGGGCATCGCGCTGAATGGTGGAACGATCGGTCATCGGGTTACTGCTGCTGGCATCCGTGGTCTGCGGGTTTTTCGGCTCCTGCGCGTCGTTGTTGTAGTAGCGCAGGGAGCCGCTCAGCGTCTGCGCCGGATCGATTTTCCAGCTGCCTTTCGCGAGCATATTGTTGATGGATTCGTCGTTTGGCGCCCTCGCGCCGTCACTCTGACGAATGTCGCCGCGATCGCGGCTGGACCAGGAGACCAGTCCGTCCAGGGTATCGGTGCGGCCATAGGCGCTGGCGCCCATCCCGATGCTGCGATCGCCCGTTGCACCGGTAGCAAATACGCGATAGCCGCTGTTTTTACCTGCATCCAGCAGATCGCTGGCGTCGACGGTGTCATACGAAATTACGCCGCCCAGCGCGCCGCTGCCGTACAGCAAGGCGGAAGGACCGCGCACCACTTCGATACGTTTGATCAGCGCCGGATCGAGGAACGTGCTGTTCAGGTGTCCGGTATCGGTGCCCTGGCGTACGCCATCCACCAGCACCAGTACGCCACGGCGGTCGTAGCCCCGGAGGTTAACGTCCTGGCCGTTGGTGCGCCCGGTACCGTCCAGCGTCAGGCCAGGAACCTTGCGCAGCAGGTCGGCGGCGGAGCTGGCGGTCTGGCTTTCTGGCGCGGTGGCGTCAATCACGCTCACCATCATGGGGGCTTCAAAGGCGCTGCGGGCATTGCCGGTGGCGGTGACGGTGATCTCGTCTGCGGCGGCAAAGGTAACGCCCGGCAGGGTGCTGACAATCGCCAGCGCCAGAAGAGACGGGCGTAAGGACGCGGATTGCAGGTGTGGCATAGCAACTCTCCATAAGAATTGAAAAGCGCTGGCTGCCTGGGGATCACCTGGGTGGCTGGCGAATGTTTTTCTGGTTTATTTAGTCAGGATCAGTTTTCCGGCATTGGTCTGGCGCAGCAGGTAGTGCTGGCCGTCATGCTCGATAATGACCCGGCCCTCCTCACCCAACAGGCTTTTGCTGTCGATGCGGCGATCGGTGGGAGCAGGGGACGGCGCTGTGTGTGTTTTTGTTGGCGTTGCCGCGCTGTTATCGGTCGGTGACATAATGTTTATAAATAACAATCAATGTAACAATGATAATCATTATCAATAAACTGCAAATTCACGGCAAGCGTTTTTGTGAAAATTGTGTGACGGGATCAAATTTGTGGGTAAGGGCGATCTGATGCCCTCCCCACAGGGCTGAGGGTTCCCCACAAAATTATGCCTGCACAGACGGCCCCCTCTCCCTTGAGGGAGAGGGCTGGGGTGAGGGGGAACATACGGCTCTGGTGGTCATTCCGTCCACGTTATGTTCCTTGCTACTCTGTCACGACAAGGCCGGTGAACGTGCCAGGGTGGCTCAGTCGCCACCACCCTGGCGACCCGGGCTTACGGCGGAAAATCGCCGCTTCGCGGTACCTTCGGCTTATTCCTTCCGGCTTATTGGGGACGGGCGGAGGTAACATCCCTGTAAAGCCCGCCCTCTCGGCGCATCCCTGCGCCTCGCCCCGGCCGGAAGGCAAACGCCTCAGCGATTTACAGCCGGACCAGGACATCGCTGAAAGCTCTCAGTTATTCTGAGGCAACGTTATCGCTTTTGCTTTCAAATTACTGGGGATCCCTCAGCCCTCAAGGGAGAGGCTGAAGGGCACGAATCGTAGGCCGGGTAAGGCAAAGCCGCCACCCGGCAAGGGGTTAGAAGCGCGAATCTACCGCAGACGCCAGCATCTCCAGCAGCCGTTCGCTGTCTTCCCAGCTCAGGCACGGGTCGGTGATTGACTGGCCGTAGACCATTTGCTGTCCGGCTACGATCTTCTGCGTGCCTTCTTTGATAAAGCTCTCTGCCATAATCCCTGCAATGGCGGTCGAGCCGCTGCGGATCTGCTGGCAAACTTCCTCGCAGACGTCCAGCTGGCGGCGGTGCTGTTTCTGGCAGTTGCCGTGGCTGAAATCCACCACCAGATGTTCCGGCAGGTCAAATTCCGCCAGCGTTTCGCAGGCGGCGGCAATATCTTCTGCATGGTAATTCGGTTTTTTACCGCCACGCATAATGATATGTCCGAACGGGTTGCCGCTGGTCTGGTAGATAGTCATCTGGCCGTTTTTATCCGGGGAGAGGAACATATGGCTGGCGCGTGACGCGCGGATGGCGTCTACGGCAATTCGGGTATTGCCGTCCGTTCCGTTTTTGAAGCCCACCGGACAGGAGAGCGCCGACGCCATTTCACGGTGGATCTGGCTTTCTGTGGTACGCGCGCCAATCGCGCCCCAGCTAATAAGGTCGGCAATAAACTGTCCGGTCACCATATCCAGAAATTCGGTGGCAGTTGGCACGCTCAGCTCGTTAACCTGTAACAGCAGCTTGCGCGCCAGGGCAATACCGTGATTTACCCGATAGCTGCCGTTCAGATCGGGATCGGAAATCAATCCTTTCCAGCCCACGACGGTACGGGGTTTTTCAAAGTAAGTACGCATCACGATTTCCAGGCGATCCTGATACGTGCCGCGCAGCGTCTGAAGGCGTTTTGCATAATCCATCGCCGCGTCCAGATCGTGAATGGAGCAGGGACCCATCACCACCAGAAGACGTTTGTCTTCACCAGTGAGAATTTTTTCGATGCGGCGACGAGAGGCCGTCACATGGTTCGCCACCTCGGCGGAAACGGGATGCAGCCGGGCCAGTTCAACCGGTGTGACCAGGCTATCAATGCGCGCGGTGCGCAGTTCATCGGTTTTGTTCATGGAATGTCTCAGAAATTTTTTGCTTCATCGGCAGACTACCGGGAAGTGATGGGCATCACCTTAAACCAATCCCTGCTGATTTCAAGTTCGGGGCACGTCGCCCCGAGGATGGCGTAATAATAACTGAAACTGGATTATTGTACTAGCATGTTAGTACATGCGGCGATTCAGACCCATGATATCGAGGATCTTGGTGGCAATTTCTTCTACTGAATAGTTGGTACTGTTCAGCCAGGGAATTTGATTTTTCCGGTACAGCGCTTCGACTTCAGAGACTTCCATTCGGCACTGGCGCATCGAGGCGTAGCGGCTGTTCTCGCGACGTTCTTCGCGGATCGCTGCCAGTCGTTCCGGGTTGATGGTCAGCCCAAACAGCTTATGCTGGAGCGGCTTGAGCGCGGCGGGCAGCACCAGGTTATCCATATCATCGGCAATAAAGGGGTAGTTGGCGGCGCGAATGCCAAACTGCATGGCCAGATAAAGGCTGGTGGGGGTTTTACCGCAGCGCGACACGCCAAGCAAAATTACCTGCGCCTGGTCGAGATTGCGCAGCGAGATCCCGTCGTCGTGCGCCAGGGTGTAGTCAATGGCGGCAATACGCGCATCGTATTTGGTCAGGTTGCCGGGGTTCAGCCCGTGGGTACGGTGGGCGATCGGCGTTGGGTCGAGCTTCAGCTCGCTTTGCAGGGGAGCAACCAGCGCCTGCACGATGTCCTGACAGAAGCCTTCGCTTTGCAGAATGATGTTGCGGATCTCAGGGATCACAATGGAATAGAACACCAGCGGACGAACGCCGGTCTGCTGGTAAATGGCGTCGATCTGGTCCTTGACCGCTTTAGCCCGGCTCTCATTTTCCACGAACGGCAGCGTGATGCTGTTTATCGATACCGGAAACTGCGACATCACCGCGTGTCCCAGCACCTCGGCGGTAATCGCCGTCCCATCAGAAATATAAAAAACGTGGCGATCGACAGCATTATCCATTTTATCCACCCTGAATAGCATACGTAATTGCCTGAAAGCATAAATTAAAAAAGTTAATTTCACAGCAAAGAACTTATCTGAATTTAAAATGAAATGGTGTTTTTGATTTTCCTGAAAAGTGGAGTTCATTTTTCGAATAGCGGCTTTATTTCTATGGTTTTTGCCGGAATCTATAGGAATCATCGGGTTAGCGAGTGCGGGGAAACTGTCCGAAAAGTTGAAAATTTAAATTGCTTACACGATTCACCGTTTTTTTAGCGGAAATAAATATGCCAGTATAAATACGTAGTCAGGTGTTTCTTACTCCGATCAAATATCACAAAAGGATTGTTTCGATGTCCAACAATGGCTCGTCACCGCTGGTGCTTTGGTATAACCAACTCGGCATGAATGATGTAGACAGAGTTGGGGGCAAAAATGCCTCCCTGGGTGAAATGATTACAAATCTGTCCGGTATGGGTGTCTCCGTACCTAACGGGTTTGCCACAACCGCCGATGCGTTTAACCTGTTTTTAGACCAGAGCGGTGTAAACCAGCGCATTTACGACCTGCTGGATAAAACGGATATTGATGATGTCACCGAGCTTGCCAAAGCCGGCGCGCAAATCCGCCAGTGGATTATCGACACACCTTTCCAGCCGGAACTGGAAAAAGCCATCCATGACGCCTACAACCAGCTCTCCGCTGACGACGCGCAGGCCTCCTTTGCCGTGCGCTCTTCCGCTACCGCGGAAGATATGCCGGATGCCTCTTTCGCCGGGCAGCAGGAAACCTTCCTCAACGTCCAGGGTTACGAGGCGGTACTGGTGGCGGTGAAGCATGTATTTGCTTCCCTGTTCAACGACCGCGCCATCTCCTATCGCGTCCATCAGGGCTATGACCACCGCGGCGTCGCGCTCTCTGCGGGCGTTCAGCGCATGGTGCGCTCCGACGTGGGCTCTTCCGGCGTGATGTTCTCTATCGACACTGAATCCGGCTTCGACCAGGTGGTGTTTATCACCTCCGCATGGGGTCTGGGCGAGATGGTGGTGCAGGGGGCGGTGAACCCTGACGAATTCTATGTGCACAAGCCTACGCTCGCGGCTAACCGTCCGGCAGTGGTACGCCGCACCATGGGCTCGAAAAAAATCCGTATGATCTATGCCCCGACCCAGGAGCATGGCAAGCAGGTCACCATTGAAGATGTGCCGCAGGAGCAGCGGGATCGCTTCTCCCTGACCGACGCCGAAGTGGAAGAGCTGGCGAAGCAGGCGGTGCAGATTGAAAAACACTATGGCCGTCCGATGGACATCGAGTGGGCCAAAGACGGACACACCGGCAAGCTGTTTATCGTGCAGGCGCGTCCGGAAACCGTCCGTTCACGCGGTCAGGTCATGGAGCGCTACACCCTGCACGCGCAGGGCAAAATCGTGGCGGAAGGCCGCGCAATCGGCCACCGCATCGGTGCCGGTCCGGTGAAAGTGATCCACGACATCAGCGAGATGAACCGCATTCAGCCCGGCGACGTGCTGGTCACCGACATGACCGACCCGGACTGGGAACCGATCATGAAAAAAGCGGCTGCCATCGTCACCAACCGCGGTGGCCGTACCTGTCACGCGGCAATTATCGCCCGTGAGCTGGGGATCCCGGCGGTGGTCGGCTGCGGTGACGCAACCGAACGCATGAAGGATGACCAGAAGGTTACGGTCTCCTGTGCTGAAGGCGATACCGGTTACGTCTATGCCGATATCCTCGACTTCAGCGTGAAAAGCTCCAGCGTGGATACCATGCCGGACCTGCCGCTGAAGATCATGATGAACGTCGGTAACCCGGACCGCGCGTTTGACTTCGCCTGCCTGCCGAACGAAGGCGTGGGCCTGGCGCGTCTGGAATTCATCATTAACCGAATGATCGGGGTGCACCCGCGTGCGCTGCTGGAGTTCGAGGACCAGGACGCAAAACTGCAAAACGAAATCCGCGAGATGATGAAAGGTTACGACTCGCCGAAAGAGTTTTATGTCGGACGCCTGACGGAAGGGATCGCCACGCTCGGCGCGGCCTTCTACCCGAAACGCGTGATCGTGCGTCTGTCGGACTTTAAGTCCAACGAATACGCCAACCTGGTGGGCGGTGAACGCTACGAGCCGGAAGAAGAGAACCCGATGCTGGGCTTCCGCGGTGCCGGACGTTACGTGTCGGAAAGCTTCCGCGACTGCTTCGCGCTGGAGTGCGAGGCGGTAAAACGCGTGCGCAACGACATGGGGCTGACCAACGTGGAAATCATGATCCCGTTCGTCCGTACCGTGGATCAGGCGAAAGCGGTGGTGGATGAGCTGGCGCGTCAGGGGCTGAAGCGCGGCGAGAACGGGCTGAAAATCATCATGATGTGTGAAATCCCGTCCAACGCCCTCCTGGCCGAGCAGTTCCTTGAGCACTTCGACGGCTTCTCCATTGGCTCGAATGACATGACGCAGCTGGCGCTCGGCCTGGACCGCGACTCCGGCGTCGTCTCTGAACTGTTCGATGAGCGAAACGAGGCGGTGAAGGCGCTGCTCTCCATGGCCATCCGCGCGGCGAAGAAACAGGGTAAATACGTTGGCATTTGCGGCCAGGGTCCTTCTGACCATGAAGACTTTGCGGCCTGGTTGATGGATGAGGGGATTGATAGCCTCTCTCTGAACCCGGACACCGTGGTACAAACCTGGCTGAGCCTGGCAGAGCTGAACAAGTAAAACCGGCATAACCTGAAAAAGGCGAGGATATCTGTCCTCGCCTTTTTTATTTTCCTGCGAATATGCTCACCATCACAAATAAAGCAAAAAACCAAATATCATAATTTATCTGTTAATTTAGACAATTGTTAGCGGGCAGGGCGTTGCTAATACTTGAGCCTTACCGCGTACATCCGTCGGGATGATGCGCGACTGGTTGAAATACGTTTTAACCTGATAAAAAGGCAAATAACAATGACAATCTCCTCTGTATTACGTACCAAAGATAAAATAGGCTATGGCCTCGGCGATATGGCCAGCGCGCTGGTCTGGCAAACGGCAACGTTATTTCTCGCTTATTTCTATACGGACGTATTCGGTTTACCGGCGGCCATTATGGGCACCATGTTTTTAGTGGTGCGCGTTGTCGATGCGTTTGTCGACCCGTGCATTGGTGCGCTGGTGGATCGTACTCAGACGCGCCACGGTCGTTTTCGTCCCTGGCTGCTCTGGTTTGCCATTCCGTTTGGCGTGAGCTGCCTGATTACCTTCTACGTGCCGGATGCCGGGCAGACGGCGAAAATTGTCTATGCCTGCGTAACCTATGCCATCCTGAGCCTGATCTATTCCGCGATCAATGTTCCTTATTGCGCTATGCCTGGCGCGCTGACGCTTGACCCGCGCGAACGCCACTCGCTGCAATCCTGGCGCTTTGGCCTGTCGTTTATCGGCGGGTTGATTGTGACGGTTATCGCGCTGCCGCTGGTCTCATTATTAGGCCAGGGGAATGTGCAAAAAGGCTATTTCTATGCCATGAGCCTGATGGGGCTGCTGGGTATTGTTTTATTCTTCTGCTGCTTCTTTATGACCCGGGAGCGTTACTCGCCGCGCAATGACACCTCCGGCTCGATGCTGACGGATTTAAAACTGCTGGCCGGCAACAGCCAGTGGCGAATTGTTTTTCTGTTTAATATTTTGCTGTTAACCGCCGTCGTGACGCGTGGCTCTGCAACCATGTATTACGTTAACTATGTTCTGTTACGTCCGGAACTGGTTTTTGCCTTTATCGTTTCCGGCATGGTGGCCTCCTTAAGCGGCGCATTATTATCTGAACGCCTGCTGGGGAAATTTGATCGCGTGCGTGCCTATCAGTGGACCATTATTTCTTTCGTTATTTTTGGCGCGCTGATTTTCTTCATTCCTCCTTCGCAGGTGTGGCTGATATTCGGTCTGAATATTGTGTTTAGCTTTATTCAGAACCTGACCACGCCGCTGCAATGGACCATGTTCTCCGATGTGGTGGACTACGAAGAGCACCGTAGCGGCCGCCGTCTGGACGGGCTGGTCTTCTCTACCGCCCTGTTTGCCATCAAGTTTGGGCTGGCGCTGGGCGGGGCAGTGGTCGGTTGGGTGCTTGGCATGGTGGATTACGCTCCCGGTCAGGCAAACCAGGCGCCTCAGGTTCTCGCAACCATCAATGCCCTGTTCACCCTGATCCCCTGCGCGCTGTTCCTCTGCATGGTGGCGCTCCTTGCCATTTACAAACTTAATAGCCGGCTGGTGGACAGCATCGCCCGCGAGCTGGCCAGCAAACGCGATAGTCGAAACGATGCGGGGCAGCTCAGCCCGGCAACCCAATCCGCACTACAGGAGTAAACCATGACTGCGATCTACAAGGACGCGGGACGTCCCGTACACGAGCGTGTCGCTGATTTACTGGCGCGTATGACGCCGGAAGAGAAATTTGCCCAGATGCACGCGTACTGGCTGATCCTCGATGAACACGGCAACCACCGCGAGCGCAGCGATCTGAGCGATGAATTCGCTGGCGTGAGCGAACAGGCGTCCCTCAGCGAAAGGCTGAAGCTCGGCGTCGGGCAGATCACCCGTCCGCTCGGCACGCACATTGTTAATGCAAAAACCGGCGTGCGTGCCGCCAACCGCCTGCAACGCATGATGATGGAGGAGACCCGGCTCGGCATTCCGGCGCTGTTTCATGAGGAGTGTCTGGTGGGGCTGCTGTGCAAAGATGCAACCCTGTTCCCGTCGTCGCTGAACTACGGTTCCACCTGGGACCCGGCGCTGGTACAGCGCGCGGCGGAGCAGATCGGCAAAGAGGCCCGGTCTGTCGGGTGCCAGCAGGGGCTGGCACCGGTGCTGGATGTCTCGCGTGATGTGCGCTGGGGACGGACGGAAGAGACCTTTGGGGAAGATCCGTGGCTGGTAGGGGTGATGGCGACGGCGTACGTAAAGGGGTTGCAGGGCGATAAGCGCGATCTGCTGGCGACGTTGAAACACTACGTCGGCCACTCCTTCAGCGAAGGGGCGCGCAACCATGCGCCGGTCCATCTCGGTTTCAGCGAGCTCAACGATACCTTCCTGCTGCCGTTTGAGATGGCGGTGAAGCTGGCCAACGCCGGTTCGGTGATGCCAGCCTATCATGACATTGATAATCAGCCAGGGCACAGCGACCATTTCCTGCTCACGACCGTGCTGCGTGAACAGTGGGGCTTCGACGGCATTATCGTGGCGGATTACGGCGGCGTCAGCCTGCTGCACCAGCACCATGGCATTTCTCACGATCCAGCGGAGTCGGCGGCGCTGGCGTTTAACGCCGGGCTGGACGTGGAATTGCCGAAGGATGACTGCGCGCGTCATCTGGCGGAAGCGGTAGAGCGTGGTCTTATCTCAATGGCGAAAGTGGATGAGATTGTGGCGCGCGTGCTGAATGAAAAATTCCGTCTCGGGCTGTTTGAAAAACCGTACGCCGACGAAGACGGTATCGATTTGCAGAATGACTCGACCCGACAGGTGGCACGCGAGGTGGCAACAAAATCGATCACGCTGCTGGAAAATAACGGCATTTTGCCCCTCGGCGGAAAACCCCGTGTAGCGGTAGTGGGGCCGACGGCGGACGATCCGCTGGCGCTGCTGAGCGGCTACAGCTTCCCGGTTCACCTCATCATCAGCGATATGGTTGAAGAGACCTCGCAGGTGACCACCCCGCGCGCGGCGCTGGAGCAGTATCTTGGCACATCGCAGATACGTTACGCCAAAGGGTGCCACATTATCGAAAAACGGATGGCGGGCGCGCCGGTGTTCCCGGGCGACAGCGGCGGTAAACCGATGCAGCAGTCGCCGGTTTCACAACGCACGGACCTGATCCCCGAAGCCGTGAGTGCGGCAAAAGAGAGCGACGTCGTGGTGGCCTGCGTGGGCGACCTCGCCGGGCTTTTCCAGAGCGGCACCGTGGGGGAAGGCTCGGATACCGATTCGCTAAATCTGCCGGGCGTGCAGCAACAGCTGCTGGAGGCGCTGGTGGCAACCGGTAAGCCGGTGATAGTTGTCCTCACGGGTGGGCGACCTTATAACCTTCAGGGGCTGGAAGATAAGGTGGCCGCGCTGATGATGGCCTGGGCGCCGGGGCAGGAAGGGGGCTGGGCGATTGCCGATGTCTTAACCGGCCGCGCGGAGCCGCAGGGCAGGCTGGTCGTGAGCGTGCCGAAAAGCGCCGGGGCGATGCCGTACTACTACAACCACAAGCTGAAAAGCGGGGGCACGCCGTTTGCGTTCCATTTTGGCGCGCTTTACCCATTCGGTTACGGTCTCGGCTGGACGCAGTTTAGCTGGGGAGCGGTACGCCTGGCTGAAAGCCGCGTACCGGTCAGCGGAGAGGTGGTGCTAAGCGTCGATGTCACCAACACAGGGGAGCGCAGCGGCAGTGAAGTGGTACAGGTATACGTGCGTGACAGGGTTGCCACGCAGGTGCGTCCGCTTCAGGAGCTGAAAGCGTTCCAGCGCGTTACGCTTTCACCGGGAGAAACCGCCTCGCTAACCTTTACCCTGCCGGTGGATATGTTCAATTTTACGCGCCGGGATGGGAAGCGAATTGTCGAGCCAGGGGAATTTGAGCTACAGGTTGGGGCTTCCTCGGCGGATATTCGCGAAGCGGTGAACGTGCTGGTAACCGGGGAGTCGCAGGTGCTGACGAAGGAATGGCGGATGCTTAGTCGGTGTGACATTACACGGGCGTAAAAAGGATAAAAAAAAGCCCATCGTGG
The DNA here is from genome assembly GCF_011078175.1 of Enterobacter cloacae. GTDB lineage: Bacteria > Pseudomonadota > Gammaproteobacteria > Enterobacterales > Enterobacteriaceae > Enterobacter > Enterobacter cloacae_Q. Next base: position 148,767 of record NZ_JAALCJ010000004.1, on the reverse strand, counting down.
GAGATGGGCAAAGACTACACACAGCAATTCGTTGTTTCACTCAGGGGATTTCCATGCTTATAAATCAAGGTGTTGATTTATAACCGTGTCTTAATAGTAGGCATGCCAACATTTTGAGTCGATCGGATTCGTCTCAATAGTTAAAGGGAGGTAAAGATTTCTTGAGCAAAATGACGGTTTTAGGCATGTAAAGGCGGGTCTGACCAGTGCGCAGAGAATAAATAGTTTAGCAACGTTTAAGTATTCATGTTGAGAGTGTAGGCCGGGTAAGCGTTAATCCCACCCGGCATACGTTTTTATTTCGCGTTCTTATCTTCCAGCTCTTCAAGTTCACTTAAGATGACGTCTGGATCGGTCCCCGGCGGCGGTACTTCATGCACCCAGGCGGAGAAGAGACGCCAGGTTACCGCAAGCAGCACCGGACCGATGAACAGACCAATCATGCCGAAGGCAATTAACCCACCGATGACCCCGGACAGGATCAGAATCAGCGGCAGGTCAGCGCCCATGCGGATGAGGAGGGGACGGATCACGTTATCCATGGTGCCCACCACGCAACTCCAGACCAGCAGCACCGTGCCCCAGGTCGTATCGCCCGTCCAGTAGAGCCAGATGATGCAGGGAACCAACACCAGCAGTGGACCGAGCTGTGCCAGACAGGTCATTAACATGATGACGGTAAAAATGGTGGCATACGGCACGCCGGAAATCGCCAGGCCGATACCGCCGAGCACCGCCTGTACCAGCGCGGTGACCACCACGCCGAGCGCCACCGCTCGCACGGCCTGGGCTGCCAGCAGCACGGCTGCGTCGCCGCGCTTACCTGCCAGGCGGGTGGCGAAATGACGTACCCCCAGCGCAACCTGTTCGCCGCGCCAGTACAGCAGGGCGCTGAAGACCAGCATCAACGTACAGTGCATCATGAAGCGACCGATGTGCGCAGCCTGCCCCACAAACCAGGTGGTCGTAGTGCCGATATACGGACGCACTTTGGCCATCAGGGCGCTACCGCCCATCTCCAGCAGACTGTGCCAGCCGCTGTACAGTTTGGCACCTACAACAGGAATGCTGTTCAGCCACGCGAGATCGGGCAGCGTCATGTCACCGCTGGTGACCGCGCGAATAACCGGGCCGCTGCTGTCAACCAGGCTGTTGACCAGCAGTGCAATGGGAATAATAAACAGCAGGAACAACAGCAGCGTCATCACCAGCACGGCCAGACCGCGGCGACCAAACAGCAGCTTCTGCAAACGTAAGAGTAAAGGCCAGGTAGCGACGACGACGGTCGCGGCCCAGGCAAATCCGAGCACGAAAGGGCGAACAATCCACAGACACGCAATAATCATAATGGCTAAGAACAGCACCGACAGCAGTATCTGCGCGACATCCCTGGGCTGACGAAGATTGACCATAAACAAAACTTTCCTTAAATGAACACCAGCAAGGCTGATGGGAATATAAACCGCATCTCTCTAATCATTAGTGATTTCAGCGATTTTTGACAGGCAGATTTTGCCCGCAATTCTACGAAGCACATAAGAAAAAAATGTGATAAAACTTTCCAGACACAACGCAAACGATTTCACACTATTCTCATTAGGGTCGACAACAATGATCCCACAGATTTCTCAGGCACCGGGCGTCGTTCAGCTGGTGCTTAATTTTTTGCAGGCACTGGAGCAACAGGGTTTTACAGGTGACACCGCCACCGATTATGCCGACAGGCTAACGATGGCGACCGATAACAGTATTTACCAGCTTCTTCCCGATGCCGTCGTTTTCCCGCGCTCTACCGCCGATGTGGCGCTCATCGCTCGTCTGGCGTCGCAGGAGCGTTTCAGCTCCCTGGTCTTTACCCCGCGCGGCGGCGGGACGGGCACCAACGGGCAGGCGCTGAACCAGGGCATCATCATTGATATGTCCCGCTATATGAACCGCATCATTGAGATCAACCCGGAAGAGGGGTGGGTGCGTGTGGAAGCGGGGGTGATCAAAGATCGGCTGAATCAGTTTTTGAAACCTTACGGCTATTTTTTTGCGCCGGAGCTTTCTACCAGTAACCGCGCGACCATTGGCGGGATGATCAACACCGATGCCTCGGGGCAGGGATCATTGGTCTACGGCAAAACCTCCGATCACGTCATGGGTGTGCGGGCGGTGCTGCTGGGGGGCGATATTCTTGATACCCAACCGATGTCGGTCGAACTGGCTGAGACGCTGGCAAAAGAGAGCACCACCAGCGGACGGATTTATCGTACCGTGCTGGAGCGGTGCCGCGAAAATCGCGAACTGATCCTCGACAAATTCCCGAAGCTCAACCGCTTCCTGACGGGCTACGATCTGCGCCATGTTTTTAATGAGGATTTGAGCCAGTTCGATCTGACCCGCGTACTGACCGGGTCAGAAGGGACGCTGGCCTTCATCACCGAGGCGCGTCTGGATATCACCCGGTTGCCAAAGGTGCGCCGTCTGGTGAACGTCAAATACAACTCCTTTGACTCCGCGCTGCGTAATGCACCGTTCATGGTGGAGGCGCGTGCGCTGTCGGTGGAAACCGTCGATTCAAAAGTCCTGAACCTGGCCCGGGAGGATATCGTCTGGCATTCGGTGAGCGAACTGATTACCGACGTGCCGGATAAAGAGATGCTCGGCCTGAACATCGTCGAATTCGCCGGGGATGACGCAGAGCTGATTGAGAGCCAGGTGAGCACGCTCTGCCAGCGTCTGGACGAGCTGATTGCGCAGGGAGAAGGCGGCGTCATTGGCTGGCAGCTGTGTAACGATCTCTCCGGCATCGAGCGAATCTACGCGATGCGTAAAAAAGCGGTGGGGCTGCTCGGCAACGCGAAAGGGGCGGCGAAGCCGATTCCATTTGCGGAAGATACCTGCGTGCCGCCGGAACATCTTGCCGATTATATTGTGGAGTTTCGTGCGCTTCTCGACAGCCATGGTCTGAGCTATGGCATGTTCGGGCACGTCGACGCGGGTGTGCTGCACGTGCGCCCGGCGCTGGACATGTGCGATCCGCAGCAGGAGATCCTGATGAAGGCGATCTCCGACGAGGTCGTGGCCCTCACGGCCAAATACGGCGGCTTGCTATGGGGTGAGCACGGAAAAGGATTCCGCGCCGAGTACAGCCCGGCGTTTTTTGGCGAACAACTTTACGCCGAGCTGCGTAAGGTGAAAGCCGCGTTTGATCCCGATAACCGCCTTAACCCGGGAAAAATCTGTCCGCCGGATGGCGTTGATGCGCCGATGTTGAAGGTGGACGCCGTTAAGCGCGGCACCTATGACCGACAAATTCCGATTGCGGTACGCGCTTCCTGGCGCGGCGCGATGGAGTGCAACGGCAACGGGCTGTGCTTCAACTTCGATGTGAAAAGCCCAATGTGTCCGTCGATGAAAATCACCAGTAACCGTATCCACTCCCCGAAAGGGCGTGCCACGCTGGTGCGCGAATGGCTGCGCCTGCTGGCTGACCGCGGCATTGACCCGCTCAAGCTGGAACAGGAGCTGCCGGAAAAACGCGCCAGCCTGCGCGGGCTTATCGAACGCACCCGCAACAGCTGGCATGCGAATAAAGGCGAATACGATTTCTCGCATGAGGTGAAAGAGGCGATGTCCGGCTGCCTGGCGTGCAAGGCGTGTTCTACCCAGTGCCCGATTAAAATTGACGTACCGGAATTCCGTTCCCGCTTCCTCCAGCTGTACCACACGCGCTATCTGCGCCCGATGCGCGATCATCTGGTGGCGACGGTGGAGAGTTACGCGCCGCTGATGGCCCGTGCGCCAAAAACCTTTAACTTCTTTATCAATCAGCCGCTGGTGCGCAAACTGTCTGAAAAACATATCGGCATGGTGGATCTGCCGCTGCTGTCGGTGCCATCGCTCCAGCGTCGGCTGGTGGGGCATCGCTCGGCGAATATGACCCTGGAACAACTGGAAGCACTAAGTCCCGATCGGAAAGCGAAGGTGGTGCTGGTGGTGCAGGATCCCTTTACCAGTTATTACGATGCGCAGGTGGTGGCTGATTTTGTCCGACTGGCCGAGAAAATCGGCTACCAGCCGGTGGTGCTGCCGTTCTCGCCCAACGGCAAGGCGCAGCACATTAAAGGCTTCCTGACCCGCTTTGCGAAAACCGCGCAGAAAACGTCGGATTTCCTGAATCGCGTGGCGCAGCTCGGTATGCCGATGGTGGGCGTCGATCCGGCGCTGGTGCTCTGCTATCGCGATGAGTATAAGCAGACGCTCGGCGATAAGCGCGGTGATTTTCAGGTCTTACTGGTGCACGAGTGGCTCCCTGCGGTACTGACGCAAACGGCCTCTCAGGAGGTCAGCGGAGAATCCTGGTATCTGTTTGGGCACTGCACCGAAGTGACGGCGCTGCCGACGGCGCCAGCCCAGTGGGCTTCTATCTTCGCCCGGTTTGGCGCGAAGCTGGAAAGCGTCAACGTGGGCTGCTGCGGTATGGCCGGAACCTACGGCCATGAAGTCAAAAACCACGCTAATTCGCTCGGCATTTACGAGCTGTCGTGGCATCAGGCAATGCAGCACCTGCCACGCAACCGCTGTCTGGCGACGGGCTACTCCTGCCGCAGCCAGGTGAAACGGGTGGAAGGTAACGGCGTCCGCCATCCATTGCAGGCTTTACTGGAGATTATCGGATGATCTGGAAACGTACGGTTACCCTGGAGGCCTTAAATGCCATGGGCGCGGAGAACATGGTCGGTTTGCTGGACATCCAGTTCACGCGTATTGGCGATGATGAACTGGAAGCGACGATGCCGGTAGACAGCCGGACTCATCAACCGTTTGGCCTGTTACACGGCGGTGCGTCCGTCGTGCTGGCCGAAACGCTGGGGTCAGTGGCGGGCTATCTCTGTACGGAAGGAGAGCAGAAGGTGGTGGGTCTGGAGGTCAATGCCAACCACATCCGCTCCGTTCGCAGCGGGCGCGTGCGCGGCGTTTGCCGCGCACTGCATGCAGGAAGCCGTCATCAGGTGTGGCAAATTGATATTCTGGACGAACAGGATCGCCTGTGTTGTTCTTCCAGGCTGACGACGGCCGTTGTGTAAAGTTTCCAGATGTCTTGTTTTTGGTCAAAAATTAGCCGTTCGATTGTGATATACTGGTCACGTTTTGAACATAAGCGAGGACATCATGGATACTGAAATAACCCCAACACAGCTGGCAATTGAATATTTACGTCGCGATAACAGCAATCTGTCTCCCGCACAGTACCTGAAAAAGCTGAAACAGCTTGAACTGGAATTTACGGATTTGCTGGCGCTCTCTTCAAACGAACTGAAAGAAGAGATCTACTTTGCCTGGCGGTTGGGCGTTCACGTCCATTAAGCAGTGAAGAAAAGGCCGCAAGCGCGGCCTTTTTTGTGTCTGACTTTCAGTATTTGGCAGGCAGTTTGTTTATTTTAATGAGCCGGCCTTCTTCCATTTCGATGAACCCGCCTGTTTTCAGGTCAGCCAGTATCCGCATTACACCGCTGCGGGAAAGCTGAGTTTTATCCCTGATGTACCTTTCCGCCGTCACGCTGCGTCGGTAGCTGTCATCTTCCTGCATCAGCAGCACGAGCTGATGACGAATCATCTCGTATGCAGTAGGCGCGCCTTTCGGCATAACGTTGTGATAGAGGCGGTTGTAAACAAACATCAGATGTCTGGAAAGCACCCCCCACAACGCTTCCTCTTTAATAATTTCAGACACCCGATCGGTCGTGAGCACACCGATCAGGCAAGGCGTCACCGTTCTGAGATAATCGGTAAAATAAATATCCGTCAGATTAGCGAGGCCAAACAGGGCGGGGCTGCGTGCTGTCGAAAGCATCATGTCGTTGCTTCTTCTGTATATGGCGACCGTGCCCTCAAGAATTAAATAACACATGCTCTGCCCGTTCACCTGGAGATCAAGTCGCTCGCCGCGATCGGTTTTGTGCGTGGTGCAGTGCGGCTGTAAATGAGAAATCAGTTCCTGAGCATAGGGAGAGCCGCGATGCGATGGTTTGTCAGAAGACATAGCGTTAACCTGGAAAGAGATATTACTTTCTATAGTGTCGCTCTTCTTTTCCACCTTCTCCAGAGTTAAATACAGGCTCAGTACTTACGGGGTAAATGATGGATATCTACCAGCACGCCGCGCTCCATGGTGATGTATTTTCCCGTCCGTAACTCCGCGAGGATCCGCATAATGCCGCTGCGTGAAAGATAGGTACGGCTTTTGATGTAGGCTGCGGCGGTAATGTTTTGTCTTATGGCTTCCGGCTCCTGCATCAGCTCGACCAGCTGAAAGCGGATAATGTCATAAGCCGACATTTGCGATATCTGGGCGCAATGTTCGTAGACGCGCGATGCGGTATAGATCAGCAGGTGTGAAAAGTGCTCCCATAAATTCTGTTTTGCGACAACACGGTTAAAACACGCCAGCGCCACCCTTAATTTGACCTATCAGTAGCAGCTACGAAGATGAAAATAATATACGGGACACTGCTGTTACTGGCTTTACTCAGCGGGAAGGCTTTCTCCGCTGATAGCATCAGCATCGGTGTGAGGGGAAATATCGTGGCGTCGCCGTGCATATTTAATGGCGGTAGTAACCGCCTTGATGTCAACCTGGGCAATATTCAGGCAACCAATATGGCAACGCCGGGCGCAACATCGGATCCGGTGCCTTTCAGTCTGCTGTTTACTCAATGCCCAACCGGAACGCAGAGTGTGACCGTCGCTTTCACCGGCAGCCCCGATCCCGAGGCGGGTGCGGACTATTTTATGAACAGCGGTTCGGCCACACATGTGGCGATAGCCATGCGCGATGCCCAAACCGGTGCGCTTAAAGGAACAGGCTCCAGCATGACCCAGATCCTTGCCGCGGACAGAACCGCGACATTACCTATGCTGGCCTCGGTAAAATCCATGACGGGGGGCGCCACGCCGGGAAGCATCAGTGCGGTTGTGGTAATGACGATGCAGTACAACTGAATGCCGGTGATAAGCGTTTATTAAAGACGTTGGTGTAAACTATGTTAAATATTCTGATTCAGGAAACGGATCTGTTTTTTCAGGCTGGGCTACAGCGCTTTTTCGACGATTTTTTTAAGCTTAACTTTCATTGCTCCATCACATTTAATCTGGCGCTGACCAGTGAAAACGTCAGCCAGGCCGATATTATTGTTCTTTCATTATGTCAGGGGGAAACGCTGACCTGTTTTCCGGCGTTACTGGCCCGGCAAAAGGGGATTGTGATAGGTCTCGTCGACGATGAACTACGCTTCTCGGCACCGCCTTCCTGCTTTCAGGACATCATTTTTCTCCCGCGCCGGGCGTCGCTCGATCGTATAAGCGGCGTTCTGTTTATTGCGTGGTTCGCGACGCAATTACCGGGTTACACGTGGAATAAAAAGACCTGTTTCGACTGCCAGCATAAAGGTTTATCCCGGCAACAGATTCGTATTATGGTCAATTTTTACCGGGGGCTGTCGGTGGTGCAGACCGCGAACGCGTTGAAGGTGAGCGAAAAAACGGTTTTTACCCATAAATATATGATGATGCAGAAATTTAATCTGCGAAGCGATTACGAGCTGATCGTACTGTTGAGAAGGATGATGGAGAAAAAGAGCCGTCCGAACCTGCTTCGCGAATACCTGAAAAAGAATAATGCACAACTAAACTAATAGTGTAAAACGGCAGCGGATAGCGGGCCGGGCAGCGATAGCCGCCGCCCGGCAATGCATTTAAACGTTAACCGCAGCGATCAGCCGCGTCTTCATGGTCTGGTACGCGGAAGCCGCAAAATCCTCCGCCCAGCGCTGGTCCTCGATCGCCTCCAGCTGCACGGCGCAATATTTCGTTTCCGGCGTTCTGGAGATCGGGTCGAGATTATCCTGCGTCAGCTCATTACAGGCGCCAATCCACCACTGGTAGGTCATATAGATTGCTCCCGCATTGATGCGCTCGCTGATGCTGGCGCGCGTGATCACTTTACCCCGGCGTGAACCTACCCAGACCAGCTGGCCGTTGGCGATCCCCCGCTCATCCGCGTCGGCCGGGTTCATTTGTACCTGGCCCGGCTCGTCGGCCAGGCTTTGCAGCGCCGCGCAGTTCCCGGTCATCGAGCGACAGGAGTAATGACCGACTTCGCGCACCGTGCACAGTACCAGCGGGTAATTCGCATCCGGCGTCTCCGCTGGCGCGCGCCAGGGGGCGGCAAATAACTGACCTTTGCCAGTGGGGGTGTCGAATTGATTATCCTTGTACAGGTAGGGGGTGCCGGGATGATCGAGGGTTGGGCAGGGCCACTGCACATGGCCCATCTCGCCCATTTTTTCGTAGGTCACGCCGTAGAAGAGGGGGCACAGCTCGCGCATTTCGTCCCAGATCTGCTGGTTATTCTCGTAATGCATGGGATAACCCATCTCCGTGGCCAGCAGGCTAATGATCTCCCAGTCGCGCCTGACGTTGCCGCTGGCCTCTATGGCTTTGCCGAAACGCTGGAAGCCGCGATCGGCACAGGTGAACACGCCGGCGTGTTCTCCCCATGATGTGGCAGGAAGCAGCACGTCAGCCACCTCTGCCGTTTTGGTCATAAAGATGTCCTGAACCACCACAAAATCGAGCGCCTCAAAGCCGCGGCGGACCAGGCCCAGATCGGCTTCCGTCTGAAGCGGATCTTCCCCCATGATGTAATATGCTTTGATCTTACCTTCCAGCGCGAGATGCGGCACTTCGGTGATCCGCGTCCCGACGCGATCGTCCATCCGGCTGACATTGATTTTCCACGCATCGGCAAATTTCTGTCTGACCGCCGGATCGGTGACGTCCTGGTAGCCGGGGAACATGTTGGGCAAAACGCCCATATCGCAGGCACCCTGAACGTTATTTTGCCCGCGAACCGGGCCTACGCCGACGGCAGGGCGGCCCAGATTGCCGGTCAGCAGCGCCAGGCTGGAGAGACCTTTTACCACATCGACCGCCTGACCAAACTGTGTGACGCCCATTCCCCACATCACCGTCGCTGAAGGCGCCGCCGCAAACGTGCGCATTGCCTGACGAACATCCTGTGCGGGAATGCCCGTCAGATGTTCAACCTGCTCGGGTGCGTAATCTTTTACCGTGAGTCGGTAGGCCTCAAGTCCTTCTGTAAAGCGGGCAACGTAATTTTTGTCGTACAGTTCCTCTTCAAGCAGGACATAGCCAAAGGCATTGACCAGCGCCATGTTACTGCCATTCTTCAACGGAAGATGAAGATCGGCAATGCGTGCCGTTTCAATATGACGCGGATCGCAGACGATGATTTTAGCGCCATTTTCACGTGCTTTAAGCACGCGTCGGGCGACGATGGGGTGAGAGTCGGCGCAGTTATAGCCGAACACCAGCAGGCATTTTGAGTTTTCAATATCGTTAATGGAATTGCTCATGGCGCCGTTGCCGAGGGTCTCCTGTAAACCGGCAACGGACGGACCGTGACAGACGCGGGCGCAGCAGTCGACGTTGTTAGTATTCAGCACCGCTCGGGCAAATTTTTGCATCACATAGTTGGTCTCATTGCCCGTTCCCCGTGAGGAACCCGTGGTCATAATGGACCGAGGGCCGTACTGTTCTTTGATGCTTTTAAGCCTCTGAGCAGTGTAGCGAATGGCCTCTTCCCAGGTAACAGGGGTAAAGGGCTCGCCTTTGCTGTAGCGGATCATGGGCTGCGTCAGACGGGGGGTAAGCAGACGTGTGTCGTTTAGAAAGTCCCAGCCGTAGAAACCTTTCAGGCAAAGCGTACCCTGATTGGTTACCCCATCAGCGGCTTCGGCACGGATAATTCGGTTATTTTCAACGACGAGGTTAAGTTTGCAGCCTGCACCACAGTAGGGGCAGACGCTGGCGATTTTTTTCATCAATAACAGACCTGTTAAGAAATGAAGCAATGTTTACTGGAAAGCCCAGTCCCATAGCGGACTAAGCAGGATCCATGCCACATTCAGCGTGCTTGATTATCAGGGTGTTATGAATGAGAAGGCGTGTCATCGTCACTCTGTTCGTCAGAATTGTCGATGACACGCAACCCATATGGATGGGAAGGGAGAAGCGTTAAAGATCGTCCATGGTGTAACCGACGACAATTTCCAGCGTCTTACGGATCACATCCGCCTTAACGACATCATCGGTGGATTCCAGCGTCTGGATCAGCCAGAGAATGATCGCTTTGTTGGTCAGATGACCTTCGGAAGCAAGAACACAACGAACCGCAGTTGAAAAAATGGCAGACTCTTCAGCAAAGCGATCGCCTGCGTGACGGAAATACTCCGACAACGCGCTATCTAGAAAGGCGGAGTGGTATTCGGGTTGAAGCTGAATATTTTGTCTCATTTGTTCTCACCGTAGCTGTAAAGTTGTAGTCAATGTATCTTTTTAGGATCGGACGGTTTTCCATTTCCAAATAACGGCACTACATTGTCTCGGTTATTTTTGAGAGATCCCTCTCTCTGTATTCGTCCTTGTGCGGTTCTGCGACCTTTAAAAGCGACCGTGCCAGAGCTGATTTCAGCTATTACTCGCGCTAATGTCTCCCGCCGCTGGGGATCCGTTTCATATGCTTGCATGTTACGCAGACGCTGAACCAATCCCTCGGTCGTCACGGGACCGCGCTCCTTCAAAAGTGAAAGAGTGGCTTCTCCAATAAGCTGGTCGATCAGTCTGTCTGCATCACTGCTGTCCATGACATTAACGTTCGAAAAGCAGGCCAAGCAGCATGTGATAATGATGTTCCTCTTCCGGGCCTTTAGCCTTTTCAAGGCGACTCAGCAGTTTTGTGCAGAGCGATTTGCGATTCAGACTCCGCCCATCGCTTAGGATTTCAACAACAACCTGACCCAATGTCTCCTGCTGGGTAGGAAGCGCGGCTTTTTCGAAGTACTGCGCAATCGCTGTTGCTGAGTTTGCGAGTTGTCCGTTCTGCTGCATGTTTCGCTCCTGTAAATTTTCGTAATCAGTAACGTTACATTTAAGGTATACATAATTTTCAAATCTGTACATTTAAAATGTACAGATTTTTAAAAATTTTATAGTTTATTTTATAATGTTCCTATTTATCATATAGTTATATTTATACATTTTACTACTGGGCCCACAAGATATATTGTACAATCCGAAGCGGCGTCGCGGAGTTGTACAAGCCAGGAAATGGCGCAAAGAAATCGTGTAAATCGTTGAGATGTAAATTATTTGTTGGGCAATTAATATGCTATAACAGAAGTCTCTCCACGTGTTTGCGTGGCCACTCCCTCAATCTTCAGGATTAGCATGCTCACAACCATCATTTACCGCAGTCATATCTGTGATGACGTTCCAGTGAAAGCGCTGGAAGATATGGTCGCTGCTGCAAATTGTAGAAATCGCCAGTCCGATGTGACGGGGATTTTGCTGTTTAACGGCACACACTTTTTTCAGTTACTTGAAGGGCCCGCTGAAAACGTTAAGGAGATTTATGAGCTCATCTGCCGTGACCCACGGCATCACAACGTGGTCGAATTGCTGAGCGATCACGGGCCTTCAAGACGTTTTGGCAATGTGGGTATGGAGCTCTTTGACCTTCGTCAGTACGATACCGACGAAGTGCTGCAACAGGTTCTTGATAAAGGCACAACCCGCTATCAGCTGACCTATAACGATCGCGCCCTGCAATTTTTCCGCACCTTCGTTGAGGCTACTGAAAAAGCCAACTACTTTGAGCTGCCTCCGGCTGACGCCTGGGAGTTTGTGACCGAAAACACGCCGTTGTCCTCCCAGCCAACGGTAGTGGCAAAGGGGGCGGACTGTAGCTTCGCGTTTCAACCTATCGTCGATCCGTTTATGCAGCAGGTTGTTTCCTGGGAAGCCCTGATCCGCACGCCGTCCGGTGAGTCCCCGGAAAGCTATTTTGCCAACCTGTCGCGTGAGGCGCTGTACGAATCGGATCTGAAGAGTAAGCAGGTGGCCCTGTCGATGGCCAGCGCGCTGGGCCTTCAGACTCAAACGTTGTCCATTAATCTGCTGCCGATGACGCTGGTCAATGTGCCTGGCGCCGTCGATTTTTTACTCACGTCAATTGAGGCGAACGGTTTTGTGCCGGAGCAGATTGTGGTCGAGTTTACCGAGAGCGAGGCGATCTCGCGCTTTGAAGAGTTCACCAGCGCGGTGAGACAGCTAAAAAGCGCCGGTATTAGCGTGGCCATCGATCACTTTGGCGCGGGATTCGCCGGTCTACAGCTGCTGGCCCAGTTCCAGCCGGACAGAATCAAGATTAACCGCGATTTGATTGCCAACGTACACAAGAGCGGCCCGCGTCAGGCTATCGTTCAGGCGATCATCAAATGCTGCGCGTCTTTGGAAATATTGTTCTGTGCGGTAGGCGTAGAGCTGGCTGAAGAGTGGATGTGGCTGGAATCTGCCGGGATTTCTCAATTCCAGGGACACCTGTTCGCCAGCCCGCGCCTGGGGGGCGTTCCGGCGATTGCCTGGCCCGAGAAAAAGTTTGATTTATAAAAAACTTGTACGTAACTCTAAAGAGTGACCTGTACGTATCGCTAAATTTATACAACAATACATTAACGAGTGAGGGGTTCGTTGAGCCATTCACTTGTTTCTGAACGAGGAGTTAGTTATACAAATGATTTGTACAATCTGATAAGGTTGGTTTGGTTAGGTATGGAAGTATTGTGCGTGAGGGAGTTAATGGCCTATTACAGTATCGGCGAAGTGGCCGAACGATGCGGTATCAACCCCGTTACGCTGCGTGCCTGGCAGCGCCGTTATGGATTGTTGAAGCCGCAGCGAAGCGAAGGGGGTCATCGTCAGTTTGACGATGAAGATATCCTGCGTATAGAAGAGATCAAGCGCCTGATGAAAACAGGCGTGTCGGTCGGTAAAGTAAAAGCGCTTCTTGAAAATACAGAAGTGCTGACCCAGGGGAACTGGGCATCGTTTCAGGAAGAGATGTTAACCGTTCTGCGCTATGCCAGCCCGGCAAAATTGCGCGCCAAAATCGGTGAGTTTCGTCGAGACCATGCGATGGATGTTCTGATAGACAACATCATCACCCCTGTGCGACAGCGAATGAACCAGGATCAAAATACGGTGCGCCATATGGCGAGCCTGCTCGACGGTGTCCTGATTGAATTTGCCGTAACCAGCCTGGTTGAATCGCGAAAAAAAGCAGGTAAAGATGCGCTGCTGGTCGGGTGGGAGTGCGATGACCGTACGCATTTGTGGCTGGAAGCGGCCCGTCTTGCCTACAAGGGCTGGCATATCGACGTGCTGGCTGAGCCGATTGACTCTCCGCGTCCGGAACTTTTCCCAGGACAAAAAATCTTCGTATGGACCGGTAAAACGCCAACACCTCGCCAACAGGAACAGCTCGATCACTGGCGTGAGCAAGGGTTCTCCGTTTCGTTCCATCACTGACGTTAAGGGGTCCATCAGGGCCTTTTTGTTTTTTCACGTCTTCTTTCTTTTCTTGAGATAGCTATCTTAAAAATAGGTATTTCCAATACCTTTTTTTTATTGCCCGCCACCGTACAGTTATTTCTTATGAAATACTTTATCTATCAATATATTGAATAAATTGCACCCTCCCATCCGCATCCTGTTACAGAGTCTATGCTTAAAGAAAGTAGCCAAAAAGGGCGGTTTAGCCCAAAGCCCCTGCTCGCAGGGGGTTGAAGTGATAATCGTTATCACTAACATGGTGTAATGCCCTGGTGGCTTATCAGATGAGGTGGACCTATGGAATTGCATTCAGAAACCTTCAATCCGGCCGATTTTGCCTGGCGTGGCTTAACGCTGACGCCTGCGGCGGCGGCACACATTCATGAGCTGGTGGCAAAAAATCCCGACATCCTCGGCGTACGCTTAGGCGTAAAGCAGACTGGCTGCGCGGGATTTGGCTACGTGCTGGACACCGTTACCGAACCTGAAAAAGACGATCTGGTCTTTGAAACCGACGGTGCAAAGTTATACGTCGCGCTACAGGCTATGCCGTTTATCGATGGAACCGAAGTCGACTACGTTCGGGAAGGTTTAAACCAGTTATTCAAATTTCATAACCCGAAAGCCCAGAACGAATGCGGCTGTGGCGAAAGCTTTGGGGTATAGGCGGTACTATGTCTCGTAATACTGAAGCAACGAGTGATGTAAACACCTGGAGCGGCGGACACCTCAACTATAAAGAGGGTTTCTTCACGCAGCTGCAAACCGATGAGCTGGCGAAAGGCATTAACGAAGAGGTCGTGCGTGCCATTTCGGCGAAACGCAATGAGCCGGAGTGGATGCTCGAGTTTCGCCTGAGCGCATTCCGCGCGTGGCTGGAGATGGAAGAACCCCACTGGCTGAAAGCGCATTACGATAAGCTGAACTATCAGGATTACAGCTACTATTCCGCCCCCTCATGCGGCAGCTGTGATGATACCTGTGCCTCGCAGCCCGGCGCGGTACAGCAAACCGGTGCCGAGAACAGCTTCCTGAGTAAAGAGGTAGAAGAGGCGTTCAATCAGCTTGGTGTACCCGTGCGTGAAGGCAAAGAGGTGGCGGTAGATGCCATTTTTGACTCCGTCTCGGTGGCAACCACCTACCGTGAAAAACTGGCGGAGCAGGGGATAATTTTCTGCTCCTTTGGGGAAGCCATTCACGATCACCCGGAGCTGGTGAAAAAGTACATTGGCACCGTGGTACCCAGTAACGATAACTTCTTCGCGGCACTGAATGCGGCGGTGGCGTCAGACGGCACATTTATCTACGTGCCGAAAGGCGTGCGCTGCCCGATGGAGCTCTCGACCTATTTCCGCATTAACGCGGAAAAAACCGGCCAGTTTGAACGCACCATCCTGGTGGCCGATGAAGGCAGCTACGTTAGCTACATCGAAGGGTGCTCCGCTCCTGTGCGCGACAGCTACCAGCTGCACGCGGCGGTGGTAGAGGTGATCATCCATAAAGACGCAGAAGTGAAATACTCTACGGTACAGAACTGGTTCCCGGGCGACGGCAACACCGGTGGTATTCTGAACTTCGTCACCAAGCGTGCGCTGTGCGAAGGTGAAAACAGCAAAATGTCCTGGACGCAGTCAGAAACCGGCTCCGCCATTACCTGGAAGTACCCGAGCTGTATTCTGCGCGGGGACAATTCCATCGGTGAGTTTTATTCCGTGGCGCTGACCAGCGGTCATCAGCAGGCCGACACCGGCACCAAGATGATCCACATCGGTAAAAACACCAAATCGACCATCATCTCCAAAGGGATCTCTGCCGGTCACAGCCAGAACAGCTATCGCGGGCTGGTGAAAATCATGCCGACGGCCACCAACGCGCGTAACTTCACCCAGTGTGACTCCATGCTGATTGGCGCGGACTGCGGGGCGCATACCTTCCCGTACGTCGAATGCCGCAATAACAGCGCCCAGCTCGAGCATGAGGCGACTACGTCACGCATCGGTGAAGATCAGCTGTTCTACTGCCTGCAACGCGGGATCAGTGAAGAAGATGCGATTTCAATGATCGTTAACGGCTTCTGTAAGGACGTGTTCTCTGAACTGCCGCTGGAATTTGCCGTTGAAGCCCAGAAACTCCTCGCCATTAGTCTTGAACACAGCGTCGGTTAAGGAAAGCACATGTTAAGCATTAAAGATTTACAGGTTAGCGTGGAAGAGAAAGAGATCCTGCGTGGCCTCAATTTTGACGTCAAACCGGGTGAAGTTCACGCCATCATGGGGCCAAACGGCTCCGGGAAAAGTACGCTTTCAGCGACGCTGGCAGGACGCGAAGATTATGAAGTCACCAGCGGCTCCGTTGAGTTCAACGGCAAAGATTTGCTGGAGATGTCGCCGGAAGAGCGTGCCGGCGAGGGCATCTTTATGGCCTTCCAGTATCCGGTGGAAATTCCGGGCGTCAGCAACCAGTTCTTCCTGCAAACCGCGCTGAACGCGGTGCGCAAGTATCGCGGCCTTGAGGCGCTGGATCGCTTTGACTTTCAGGATCTGATGGAAGAGAAGATCAAGCTGCTGAAAATGCCGGAAGATCTGCTGACCCGCTCGGTAAACGTGGGTTTCTCCGGCGGTGAGAAGAAACGTAACGATATTCTGCAAATGGCGGTTCTGGAGCCAGCGCTGTGCATTCTCGATGAGACCGATTCAGGGCTGGATATCGATGCCCTGAAGATCGTTGCCGACGGGGTGAACGCCCTGCGTGACGGCAACCGCTCATTTATCATCGTCACTCACTACCAGCGAATTCTGGACTACATCAAACCGGACTATGTCCACGTGCTTTACCAGGGACGCATTGTGAAATCCGGTGACTTTACGCTGGTTAAACAACTGGAGGAGCAGGGTTATGGCTGGCTTACCGAACAGCAGTAATGCACTTCAGCAGTGGCACCGGCTGTTTGAAGCGCAGGGTGGGGCGCGTTCAGAACAGGCTCAGCACCATCTTCAGCAGATGCTGCGTCTCGGTTTACCGACGCGTAAACATGAGAACTGGAAATATACCCCGCTGGATGGCCTGCTGAACGGCGAGTTTGTCACCCGTCTGGCGCAGGTCAGCCCCGGTCAGCGCGACAGGCTGGCGCTGAACGTGGATGCCGTGCGTCTGGTGTTTGTCGACGGTCAGTTCCGTGCGGAGCTGAGCGACAGCGTGCAGGAGAGCGGGTTCGATATCGTCATTAACGATGAACGTCAGTCGCTGAACGCGCCCGTTCAGCCTGAAATCTTCCTGCACCTGACAGAGAGCCTGTCGCAGTCTGTCACCCATATTCGCGTTAAGCGTAACCAGCGCCCGGCGAAACCGCTGCTGCTGATGCATATCACCCAGGGCGTTGCGGGGGATGAGATTAACACCGCCCACTATCGCCACCATCTTGAGCTGGCAGAAGGGGCAGAGGCAACGGTGATCGAGCATTACGCCAGTCTTAACGATACCCGTCATTTCACCGGTTCGCGTCTGACGATGAACGTGGCGGCCAATGCCCAGCTGCACCACATAAAGCTGGCGTTTGAGAATCCGCTCAGTCAGCACTTTGCCCACAACGATATTCTGCTGGGCCAGGATGCCGCGGCGTACAGCCACAGCTTCCTGCTTGGCGGCGCGGTGCTGCGCCACAATACCAGCACCCAGCTGAACGGTGAGAACACTACGCTGCGTATTAACAGCCTGGCGATGCCGGTGAAGTCAGAAGTGTGCGACACGCGCACCTGGCTTGAGCATAACAAAGGCTACTGCAACAGCCGTCAGCTGCACAAAACCATCGTTAGCGACAAAGGACGTGCGGTGTTTAACGGCCTGATCAACGTGGCGCAGCACGCCATCAAAACCGACGGGCAGATGACCAACAACAATCTCTTGCTGGGACGTCTGGCAGAGGTGGACACCAAACCACAGCTGGAAATCTATGCGGACGACGTGAAATGCAGCCACGGCGCGACGGTCGGGCGTATTGACGATGAGCAGATGTTCTACCTGCGCTCGCGCGGGATAGACCAGCAGGCCGCGCAAAAGATGATTATTTACGCCTTTGCGGCTGAGCTGACGGAAGCGCTAGCCGATGGCGGACTTAAACAGCAGGTGCTGGCCCGTATCGGTCAGCGGCTGCCTGGAGGCGAAGCATGACATTTCCCGTAGAGAAAGTCCGGGCAGATTTTCCGGTACTGACCCGTGAAGTGAACGGTCTGCCGCTGGCCTATCTCGACAGTGCGGCCAGCGCGCAAAAACCAAATCAGGTGGTGGATGCGGAAGCCGGGTTTTACCGCCACGGATATGCGGCGGTACATCGCGGGATCCACACCCTGAGCGCCGAGGCGACCCAGCGCATGGAAAACGTGCGCACGCAGGTTGCAGCCTTCCTCAACGCGCGTTCGCCGGAAGAGCTGGTGTTCGTGCGCGGCACCACCGAAGGGATCAACCTGGTGGCTAACAGCTGGGGCAATGCGCAGGTGCGCGCGGGGGATAACATCATCATCACCCAGATGGAGCACCACGCCAACATCGTTCCCTGGCAGATGCTCTGTGAGCGTGTAGGAGCGCAACTGCGGGTGATCCCCCTGAATGAAGACGGCACGCTCCAGCTGGAAAAGCTGGACGCTCTGCTGGACGACAGAACGCGGCTGGTGGCAGTTACCCACGTTTCAAACGTGCTGGGCACGGAAAATCCGGTGGCGCTGATCGTCGACAAAGCCCGTCAGGCCGGTGCGAAAGTGTTGATTGATGGTGCCCAGGCGGTGATGCACCATGCGGTTGACGTTCAGGCCCTGGACTGCGATTTCTACGTCTTCTCCGGGCACAAGCTCTATGGCCCGACAGGCATCGGCGTATTGTATGTTAAAGAGGACATTCTCCAGGCCATGCCGCCGTGGGAAGGGGGCGGGTCAATGATCGCCACCGTCAGCCTGACGGAAGGAACGACCTACGCCCGTGCGCCCTGGCGCTTCGAGGCGGGTACGCCCAACACGGGCGGGATCATCGGGCTGGGCGCGGCCATTAGCTACGTCTCTGAAACGGGGCTGGCGGCGATTCAGGAGTACGAACAGCAGCTGATGCATTATGCCTTGCAGGAGCTTGCCAGCGTCCCGGAACTGACCTTATATGGCCCTGCTGACCGTCTGGGTGTGATAGCCTTCAACCTCGGCAAGCATCACGCCTATGATGTGGGCAGTTTCCTTGATAATTACGGCGTCGCCGTACGTACCGGGCATCACTGCGCGATGCCGCTGATGGCGTATTATCAGGTTCCGGCCATGTGCCGCGCATCGCTGGTGATGTACAACACAACGGAAGAGGTCGACAGACTGGTGGCGGGACTGAAACGTATTCACCAGCTGCTTGGCTAACGGAGAGGCGAGAGATGGCTGATTTGCCGGATAGAGATAAATTGCTGCGCAACTTTGGGCGATGCGCAAACTGGGAAGAGAAATACCTTTATATTATTGAGCTGGGCCAGCGCCTGCCGCCGCTCAGCGAAGAGGCGCATAATCCGGACAACATCATCCAGGGCTGTCAGAGCCAGGTCTGGATCCAGATGCAGCAGACGGATGAAGGCGTCATCGAATTACAGGGTGACAGCGATGCCGCCATCGTGAAGGGACTTATTGCCGTCGTCTTTATTCTTTATCACCAGATGTCGGCGCAGGATATTGTCGCCTTTGACGTCCGCCCGTGGTTTGAAAAAATGGCCTTAACCCAACACCTCACCCCGTCCCGATCCCAGGGGCTGGAAGCGATGATCCGCGCCATCCGCGCCAAAGCCGCAATCCTTAGCTAAACTTTCAGAACAGCATTCATTCTGTTTCGCGGGGTGGTTTCCACCTCGCTGGTTTTTCAGCTTTCTGACGTTAGGTCAGTGAATAAGGAATCTCAGCATGAAGCGCGCGTCTCTAATAACACTATTACTTCTTGGTTCGCTCAGTGCTGTTAATTCAGCCAGGGCGGTTGATTATCCTTTACCGCCCGCAGGTAGCCGCCTGATTGGGCAAAACCAGACATACACCATTCAGGAAGGTGACAATAAACTTCAGTCTATCGCCCGTCGGTTTAATACCGCCGCACAGCTCATCCTTGAAACCAATAATACCATTGCACCGGTGAACCCTGCGCCAGGAACGGTCATTACGATCCCTTCCCAGATGCTACTGCCGGACACCGAGCGTGAAGGTATCGTTGTGAATCTGGCGGAGCTGCGTCTTTATTTTTATCCGCCTGGTGAAAATATCGTACAGGTTTATCCTCTGGGTATTGGTCAACTTGGGCTGGAAACACCGGTCAGTACCACCCGTGTGAGTCAGAAAATCCCTAACCCTACCTGGACCCCCACAGCGGGCATCAGAGCGCGCTCACTGGCGCAGGGCATTAAACTACCGCCTGTGGTACCCGCAGGGCCAAATAACCCGTTGGGGCGCTATGCGCTGCGTCTGGGCATCGGGAATGGGGAATATCTTATCCACGGCACCAGCGCCCCGGACAGCGTAGGGCTGCGGGTCAGTTCGGGCTGTATGCGAATGAACGCACCGGATATCAAAGCGTTGTTTGAACACGTGCGCGTCGGTACGCGGGTGCAGATTATCAATGAGCCGGTGAAGTTCTCCGTCGAGCCGGACGGCAAACGTTATATCGAGGTGCACAGGCCCCTGGCACAGGCTGAGGGAGAAAACCCGCAGACGGTGCCGTTCACGCACTCGGCGGCGTTTACCGCCTTTGTCGCGGAGTCAGGTAGCGATAAAACGCAAATCGACAAGGCCCTGGCTCGCAGAGCGGGGATACCGGTTGCCGTTTCAGCGGGCAGTCGTTCTTCAGCCAGCAATTCTGTCCTGTCGGTACAAAACAGTCGTGTCTCAGCGGCGGTGACGGAAGGCGAGGGAGAGAAAGCGCTTCAGTAGAGGTTTGACGAAGGCAAAAAAAATGGCGCACAATGTGCGCCATTTTATTAACAGGTACTATTACTTACGGTATTTAGTAGCCTGGTTGTCCAGACGCTGGTTAGCGCGAGCTGCGTCGTCTTTAGCAGCCTGAACGTCGGAACGCATTGCGTTCACGTCGTTGCTCAGCTGGTCAACTTTAGCGTTCAGAGTCTGAACGTCAGAAGACAGCTGATCGATTTTAGCGTTGCTGGAGCAACCTGCCAGCAGAGTAGAACCCAGGATTACCGCGCCCAGTACCAGTTTAGTACGATTCATTATTAATACCCTCTAGATTGAGTTAATCTCCATGTAGCGTTACAAGTATTACACAAAGTTTTTTGGGTTGAGAATATTTTTTTGATGGGATTACGCCTATTTTTGATCGTTCGCTCAAAGAAGCAACGAAATCGGCAATTTTGACGAAAAAGCTATGTTAAAAAAGGCATTTTTCATCGGATTCATCTTAGATAAATCGCGATTAAATAGAAAAACCCGATTTGCTTTTTGAATAGTTCTGGTTAAAGGCGGGAATAAAAAAAGCGCCCCGAAGGACGCTTTTTAACAAAACTATAATTTGTTCGTGAAATATTACAGCACGTGCACGGATGCAGTATTGGTCGTTCCGCTTGGAACCAGCGCACCAGAAACCATAACCACAACGTCGCCTTTCTGCGCCAGACCGCTTTCCAGAGCCATTGCTTTACCCTGAATGTAGAAATCGTCAGTAGAGGCAATCTCTTTAACCAGGTGTGCAACGACGCCTTTGCTCAACACCAGCTGACGCGCGGTGGTTTCGTTGGTGGTCAGGGCCAGGATAGTGGCATCCGGGAAGTATTTACGCACGGCACGCGCAGATTTACCGCCCTGGGTTGCAACCACAATCAGTGGCGCTTCCAGTTTCTCAGCAGTTTCTACCGCACCGCGGCAAACGGCTTCGGTGATGCGCAGCTTGCGGCTGTCGTTGTTGAAGTCCAGACGGCTGGTCATCACGCGGTCAGTACGTTCGCAGATGGTCGCCATAATGCCAACCGCTTCCAGAGGATATTTCCCTTTTGCGGATTCGCCGGACAGCATAACGGCATCGGTACCGTCGAGGATGGCGTTAGCCACGTCGCCGGCTTCAGCGCGGGTCGGGCGTGGGTTTTTGATCATAGAGTCCAGCATCTGCGTAGCGGTAATAACCACTTTACGCGCGCGAACACATTTTTCGATCATCATCTTCTGCGCGAAAATCACTTCTTCAACCGGGATTTCTACGCCCAGGTCACCACGTGCAACCATGATGCCGTCAGACGCTTCGAGGATTTCATCGAAGTTGTTCAGGCCTTCCTGGTTTTCGATTTTGGAGATGATCTGGATCTTCTCGCCGCCGTGCGCTTTCAGGTGCTCGCGAATTTCGACCACGTCAGAACGTTTACGGATGAAGGATGCTGCAACGAAATCAACGCCTTGTTCGCAGCCGAAGATCAGGTCTTGCTTGTCTTTTTCAGCCAGTGCTGGCAGCGCGATAGAAACGCCCGGCAGGTTAACGCCTTTGTTTTCGCCCAGGTCGCCGTTGTTCAGCACTTTACAGATAACCTTGTTACCTTCGATTGCGGTAACTTCCATACCGATCAGACCATCGTCGACCAGTACGGTGTTACCGACGGACAGATCGCTGGTGAAGCCTTCGTAGGTCACAGCAACGATTTCGCTGTTACCCACAACGGATTTGTCGGTGGTGAAGGTGAAGGTCTGGCCCGCTTTCAGAGAAACGTCGTTGCCGCCTTCCAGTTTGATGGTACGGATTTCCGGACCTTTGGTGTCGAGCAGGATCGCTGCTTTTTTACCGGTCTTGCTCATCACGTTGCGCAAGTTCTGGATACGCTGACCATGTTCTGCATAGTCACCGTGGGAGAAGTTCAGACGCATCACGTTCATGCCGGCGTCCAGCATTTTGCTCAGCATCTCTTCGGATTCGGTTTTCGGGCCGATAGTACAAACAATTTTCGTCTTTTTCATGACAGTCTTAGTCTTTAAGTTGGGAAGGATATGGAAATCTCGCTCCGGGGGCGCACCGCCGCGGAGTCAAACCTGTGTTGCGAAAGAGTCTATGACACGCACTAAGAATAGGTGACATCAAATGAGCGTGCAGAAGAAAGTGTGCCTGAGTGCCAGCCCAACGAAGGAGAGGAGAAGTTGTACGTTGTTTTTTGTATTCCAAGCGCTGAAACCATTCACCAGGGATTTGGCGCGCATTATACGCTGATTTACAGTAAAAAGGAAAATGGAAACAGCGTTTCAAAAACAATCTGTGCAGATTCACATAAGTTTGTTATCAAGGCGTTAAGGCCTAATGTCATCTGATGACGGCAGGCGCAACGCCCGCCGTTTTTTGCTCACTTTTCCAGCGTCTGCTGAAGATCGTCTATCAGATTATTCGCATCCTCAATCCCTACCGAGAGGCAGATCGGCTGCGGCGCAATGCCGTTTGCAAGGCGCTGCGCCAGCCATTACGCAATCGCCAGCGCGTTGGCACTGTGCTTTTCTACGCGCTGAGAGGGTCCGAATGCCCCGCAGCGTCAGGAAGCTGCTGAACGGATCCAGAGCGCCGCCAACCGCTTCCCGATTCCAGCGGGTGGCGGGTTGGGTTGCCGCTCCGGGAGTATTCGTAACCAGTATGTTCACCCGGTGACGGTTGCGCAAATGTCGACCTGGCGTTAATTGGGGTTGATTGGTCTAAAAATAGCCATTTCAACCCCGCGCGAAGAGGTTGTTATGCGCCTGATGGAAAATCATTAATGCCATTGCTCTAAACGCTTTCCACCCGCTAGTTCGCTGCTTATTCCATGGCGTTATATGACATTCTTTTTTGGTCATTTGAAAGCTGATAAAGGCTGTTTACTCTCTTTCGGACATCCATACTGCTAAACCGCCATATGCGCAACGGATAACGAATAACAATGATTGTACTCAGCAATATTTCGAAGGTTTTTGACAACGGGAAGCTGGCGCTGACTGCCGTTGATAACGTCAATTTGACGATAGAGCAGGGGCAAATTTACGGGATCATAGGGTACAGCGGGGCCGGGAAAAGCACGCTGATCCGTCTGCTGAACGGCCTGGAAAAGCCCAGCGCCGGCAGCGTTACCATTAACGGGCAGGATATTTCCGCCGCAAAGGGCGAAGCGCTGCGCCAGGCGCGCCTGAAAATCAGCATGGTATTCCAGCACTTTAATCTGCTCTGGTCGCGCACGGTGAAGGAAAACATTGCCTTTTCGATGCAAATTGCCGGTGTGCCAAAAGCGAAAATAGAGGTCCGTGTTGCCGAACTGGTGGACCTGGTCGGCCTGACGGGGCGTGAAAATGCCTACCCATCGCAGCTGAGCGGCGGGCAAAAACAACGAGTAGGCATTGCCCGCGCGTTGGCTAATCATCCGGATGTGTTGCTGTGCGACGAAGCCACCTCGGCGCTGGATCCGCAGACTACCGATCAGATCCTCGATCTGCTCCTGGACATTAACCGTCGTTTCAATCTGACTATCGTGCTGATCACGCATGAAATGCACGTGGTGCGCAAAATTTGCGATCGCGTGGCGGTGATGGAGAACGGCAAGGTGGTGGAAGAGGGGGACGTGCTGAGCGTGTTTACGCATCCGCAGCAGCCGATCACCCGGCAGTTTGTCCGCCAGGTGAGCCAGTACGCGGAGGAAGAGACCTTCAATACCGAACTGGCAAACGATCTGGAAGGCACGGTAATCAGGCTGACCTTCACCGGTCACAGCACGCACAGGCCGATCGTCGGTGAACTGACCCTGCGCTACGGCCTGCCGTTTAACATCCTGCACGGCAAAATGACGCAAACGGCCCACGGTGTTTTCGGGCAGCTCTGGGTGCACGTGGTGGCATCGGACGAACAACTGAACAATATCCTCGCCGACCTGAAGCAAAGCGATATTGAAGGCGAGGTAATCAAGCATGGCTGAAGAACTCTTTCCGCACCTGAAGTGGGATCAGCTTTGGGCGGCAACCCAGGAGACGCTCTACATGACCGCGCTTTCGGGCGTGGCGACCTTTGTCCTGGGGATCGCGCTCGGTCTGGCGCTGTTTTTAACCGCCCGCGGCGGGTTATTCCACAACCGCACGGTCTACAGCGTGATGTCGATTGTGGTGAACGTGTTCCGTTCGATTCCGTTCATCATTCTCATCGTCCTGCTGATCCCGTTCACCAAGACCGTTGTGGGAACCATTCTTGGCGCTAACGCTGCGCTGCCCGCCCTGATTGTGGGCGCGGCGCCGTTCTACGCCCGTCTGGTCGAGATCGCCCTGCGTGAAGTGGATAAAGGGGTCATTGAAGCTACGCGTTCGATGGGCGCGCGGCTGAGCACGCTAGTGTTTCGGGTTTTGTTGCCAGAATCTTCACCCGCACTGGTTTCAGGCATGACGGTGACGCTGATTGCGCTGGTGAGCTACAGCGCAATGGCAGGGGTGATAGGTGCCGGCGGTTTGGGAAATCTGGCTTATCTGGAAGGATTCCAGCGCAACCATGGTGACGTCACGCTGGTGGCAACGGTGACCATTCTGATCATCGTGTTCATTATCCAGTTCGTCGGCGATGCCATTACTTCACTGTTGGATAAACGCTAATAAATACACACAGGAACCACATCATGAAAAAGACACTGACACTGATCGCCGCCGCAACCCTGAGCGCCCTGAGCTTTGCGTCCTGGGCGGACACGCTCACCGTAGGGGCGTCCAACACCCCGCATGCGGAAATTCTGGAGCAGGCTAAGCCGATCCTGGCGAAGCAGGGGATCGATCTCGAGATTAAACCGTTCCAGGACTACATTCTTCCAAACACGGCGCTGGCGGGGCATGACATTGACGCCAACTATTTCCAGCACATCCCTTACCTGAACAGCGTCCTGAAAGATCACGCGGGCGATAAGGATTATGACTTTGTCAGTGCGGGCGCAATCCACATTGAGCCGATCGGTATCTATTCGAAAAAATACAAATCGCTGAAGGATCTGCCGGAAGGCGGCAAAATCATCATGCGTGATGCGGTTTCCGAGGAAGGGCGTATTCTTTCCATCTTCGAAAAAGAAGGTGTGATCAAGCTGAAGCCAGGCATCGATAAAGTGACCGCGCGCATCAGCGATATCGTGGAGAACCCGAAAAAGCTGCAATTCACTCCTAACGTCGAGGCATCTCTGCTGCCGCAGATGTACAACAACGACGAAGGTGCTGCGGTGGTGATCAACGCCAACTACGCAATTGATGCTGGTCTGGATCCGGTGCACGATCCAATTGCGGTTGAAAGCGGTGAGAATAACCCGTACGCCAACATCATTACCGTTCATCGCGGTGACGAGAAGAAGAAGGATATCGTCGCGCTGGTGAACGTGTTGCACTCCAAAGAGATTCAGGACTGGATCCGCACCAAATACAAAGGCGCGGTTATCCCGGTAAACAACTAATGTCCTGATTTTACAGACGAAGCCCGGCTAACAATACGCCGGGCTTCTTTTTTGTATCCAGCCGACGAATGATTTAAGCTGACGTTTTAGGGCAACGGAGTGATGGCAATGGGCAATGTGACCAAAGACGAAGCGCTGTACCAGGAGATGTGTCGGGTGGTAGGCAAGGTCGTTCTCGAAATGCGTGATTTAGGGCAGGAGCCGAAACATATTGTCATTGCGGGCGTACTGCGTACCGCGCTGGCGAACCAGCGCGTTAAGCGCAGTGAGTTGACAACTAAAGCGATGGAAACGGTGGTTAAAGCGCTGGCCGGCTAACGCGCCAGCGCTTCGCGAGCAGCTCAAGCGAGCAGCAGAGCAGGTAATAGATTACACCCGTGAAGATAAAAATGGCCGCCGGGTAAATTTGCACCCGGTTGTTGATCTGTCCCGCTACCGTGGTCAGTTCAGGAACGTTCACGATAAACGCCAGCGACGTATCCTTCAGCAGGCTGATAAAAATCCCGACCAGCGACGGCAGAATATTTCTCAGCGCCTGCGGCAGCAGCACGCGCCACAGCGTTTGCTGCGTACTGAACCCTTGAGAAAGCGCGGCCTCATTCTGGCCCGACGGTAGCGCTCTCAGTCCGGCTAACACCGAATGCATCACCGCTGCCGCGGTAAACCAGGCCAGCGCCAGCGTGACGGTCGTCGCGCCCGGGAGATCCCTGCCGGTTATCAGCGGCAGCAGATACCACATCCAGAATATCACGAAGATCAGGGGGATCCCGCGAATCAACTCTGCCCACGCAAACAGCGCACTGCGCACCACGCCGGGATAGCGCCAGGCGACGCATGCCAGCACAATCCCGCCGGGCAGGGCAAGCGCGGCGGCGCCTGCGGCCATCAGCAGTGAGAGCAGTACGCCGCCGGGTTCTCCCGCAGCCGCCCGTCCCCAAAGCAGATAATCCAGGTTTTCGACAATAACGTTAAATCCGGGGCTCATGATTTTTCCTCCCTGAATGGGGGCCGAGGCGCACCAGCACGCTTCCCGTCACCATCCCGGTAAGCAAGTAGAGCACCGTACCGACGGTGAAGGCTTCCAGTGCATGGGCGTTGTAACTTTCTATCTGGCGGACCTGGTAGGTCAGTTCGGCGAAGCCAATCCCGCTCGCGAGCGAGGAGAGCTTCATCAGGTTAAGGTACTGACCGACGACGGGCTGCCAGGCGTTAGCGAGCGCCTGTGGCAGAAGAATGTAGCGAAACAGACGCCATGAGGAAAATCCCTGAGCGAGCGCCGCCTCCCGTTGCCCGGCAGGCACGGAACGCAGCCCCGATTCGACTTCTTCAATTAAAAACGCCGAGGTAAAGACGCCTAACCCCCAGGCGGAGCATAAAAACTCGGGCGTAAACCACCAGACGTCACCGGGCAGAATGGACCAGCTGTGGTCTGCATTGACCGCGTCGCGAAGCCCCTGCGGCAACCCGTTCCAGGCGGCGAAATACCAGAACAGCAGCTGGACCAGCAGCGGCGTATTGCGAAACAGCGATACCCAGCCGCTGACCATCGACGCCCCGATACGTCCCCCGGAAAGCCGCAAAAGCATAAAGAACAAGGCGAGCAGGCTAGCCAGCATAATCCCCGCCAGCGTGACCCACAGGGTGGTGAGAAATCCGGAGAGGATCCAGTGCAGGGGCTGTCCGGCCAGCACCCCCTGCCAGTCCAGAGCGGGCATTACAGTTGCTCCTGATGCAGCGGATCCAGCACTTTTTGCAGGAACCGCCTCGCACGGGGATGCGACGGTTGGTTGAAAAATTGCACCGGGGGCGCGGTTTCCAGAATTTTTCCGCCGTCGATAAAGACGATTCGATCGGCAATTTCCCTGGCGAACTGCATCTCATGGGTGACGACAATCATGGTGATCCCGCTGTGGGCGAGGGCTTTCATCACAAACAGCACTTCGCCAATCATCTCCGGGTCAAGTGCCGACGTCGGCTCGTCAAAGAGAATGATTTGCGGTGACGAGGCCAGAGCACGGGCAATCGCCACGCGCTGCTGCTGTCCGCCGGAAAGTTCAGCGGGGAAGCGGTGCGCCTTCTCCAGCATGCCGACCTTCTCCAGCAGCGCCAGTGCGCGCTCCTGCGCGGGCAGGGGTTTCCAGCCGTGAACGTGCTCCAGTGCCAGGGTGATGTTCTGGCTGGCGGTAAGGTGGGCATAGAGATTGAACTGCTGGAACACAAACCCGACACGGCTGCGTAACTGACGTAGCCTGCTGCCGGAAAGCTGTCCGGTCGGCTTGTTGTCGACCAGAATCTCCCCGCCACTCAGGCTTTCAAGCTGGTTGATAAGCCGAATCAGGGTCGATTTTCCGGAACCCGAAGGGCCGAGAATGGCAACCACTTCACCCGGCATGATGGTGAGGTTAATGTCGGTTAAAACCGGATGGTCGCCGTAGCGTTTGTCCACATGGCGAAACTCAACGCTGGCCCGTTCCAGACGTGAAAAATCCGCGGCATTGGCCGCGGAGTGTGAAAATAAACCTGAGAGCATATTACCGGGCTTCTATTTTAAAGTTACGAGGCTGTGGAGCTGGCGTGCCTGGACCGAACCAGACGTCATAGATTTTTGCCGCCTGGCCGTTGTTCTCCAGGTTTACCAGCTCATCGTTAACGGCTTTCAGCAGCGCCGTTTCACCTTTTTTCACCCCCACGCCAATCTCTTCTTTACTGAGCAGGTCAGGCAGGATTTTGAAGTCGGCTTTATCCGGCGCCTGCGCCAGCAGACCGGCCAGGATGGTGCTGTCCTGGGTAATGGCCTGCACGTTGCCATTGCGCAGTGCCGTCAGCGCCAGCGGGATGTCATCATAAGAGAGGACGCGGGACTGCGGAAAACGCTGGTGCAGCGCCTGTTCACCCGTCGTACCCTTTACGGCACCAATGCGTGCCCGGCTATAGTCATCAAGCTTGTCCGGTGATTTTGCCGGAACCAGGAACTGCTGGCCGGTGATGAAGTAAGGCGTCGAGAAATCAATTATCTGTGCACGTTCCGGGGTGATAGTGATATCCGCCACGATGAGATCCGCTTTTCCGGACTGTAGCAACGGAATGCGGTTAGCCGGATTAGTGGCGACCAGTTCAAGCTTTACGCCGAGCGATTTTGCCAGCGCTTTGGCGAAGTCCACATCGTAACCCACGATCTCATGCGTTTTGGCATCAATCGAGCCAAAGGGTGGATTGGCATCAAACGTGGCCACTTTCACCACGCCTGCTGCCTTGATATCCGCCAGCCGATCGGCCTGCGCCTGCGCTGAAACCAGGCTCCAGGCTGCCACTAATCCCAGAACCTGCGCCCGTTTTTTAAACCCTTTCATTTTTGCAGCCATAGTCATACGCCATCCCGTTGTTTTTGTTTTACCCCGTTACGCTCCCATAAGGGAAAGCTATCGCCAAATAAGAAATCGTTCTTTGCTATGAGAAAAAAAGCATGAGTGAACAAGGTTTTAAAGAAAAAACAAGAAGGCGGGGCGCTATTTGCAGATCCTGCACATCAACAGTGGATTTTGATATTTCCCCCGGGTGCAGTCCGGGTGTTTAACTGAGGACAGGTTAAGCGAGAAGGGTAATGACGATGAAAAAATGGATAAGCACGTTACGGCGGTTTTTTGCGCCCCGACCAGTGAATGCGGAGAACAGCGCGCAACGTGTTCTTGAGTCAATACTGCCTGTCGCCAGCCTGTATGGCGTGGACGTAGCCAACATCGACCCGGAGTGGTTCCATGATAAAACGTCACGCTGAACTGCGCCGGACGCGCGAAATGTACTGGAATGAGCTGTGCATGGTGTCTGTAAAGCGAGGATGAAGGGAAAAATACCCAGGCTAATCCTCGGTAAATGATGGCCGTTTTGTTACCACTTTCTCCTTTCAAAGATGGAGATAATAATGAAACGGACAGTATTAACCCCCGCGCTTTCTGCCACCGCACTTCTGCTTGCCATGCAGGCGGCACACGCTGGTCCACAGGCGCATGTTGTATGCAGCTATTCCCACACCCTCGGCGATGATGCCATTATGATGTTCGGCATGCCCAACGAGGCCATGCTGCACGACTTTTTTGGCAACGTGCACACGGATGCTTACTCCAGCCGTGAATCGCTGCGGACGCAGGAAAAGACCACCTGCGATAACAAAGCAGACAGCTCGGCCTACTGGGCGCCATCGCTGAAATTGCCGGACGGAACGGTGGCCAAACCCGCCTATCAAAAAACCTATTATCAGGCATCGAACGTTGACGCCTGGCCGCTGCACCCGTTCCCGGCGGGGCTGTCGCTTCTGGCCGGCGATCACCACGGCACCGCGCCCAATCCCCATATCACCTTTTTATGCGCTAACGGTAAAGGCTACACCAGCAAAACGGGTGAAGTCTGCGGCTTACGCAAGGCGAAGGATGCCGTGCAGTTTAATATCGGTATTCAATTCCCGAACTGTTGGGACGGGGTCAACCTGAAGCCCGCTCACGGCCTGGCTAACGCCACCTATGACACGAAAGGGCAGTGCCCATCGGCCTTCCCGGTGAAAATCCCGACGGTGAACATGAATATCGCCTACGTGCTCCCGACCATCAGCTCTCTGGATACCAGCAAAGTCCAGCTTTCCCTCGACCCCATCATGCATGGCAATGAGCGAGAAGAGCGGTGGGGAAGCCTGTATACGGCGCATGCTGACTTTATGAACGGGTGGACAGAAGATGCCGCGCGCTTTATGACCGACCTGTGCATGAATCGCGGAATGGATTGCGGCACCACCGTGCCGTATGGTTATTCGAAAGCGAAGGCCAACGTCTGGCTAAGCAGCATGGAACCCACACTGTCTCAGCCCGATCCTCAGGCCTTACTGGTGCAGGATAACTGGCAAAACGGCGGGCGAACAAAAAACAGCGAAACATTGTCGCTGGTGAAGTTCAACATCCCTCCGCTGCCGGCCGGACAGGATCCTGCCCAGTTTACATACCGCGTGCGTATTTATGGCGGGAAAGTGGAAACCAACGGCGCGGATCAAATCTTCTTCTATCCGGCGAGTAACGACTGGGATCCATCCACCGTGAGCTGGCATTCACGGCCGTCCTGCAACTACCGCTCGGATGCGGTGCTGTACCTGAACCACTCCCGGGAATACCGGATGGTGGACGTGGATAAAGCGGTACGTAAGGCGCTGGCTGAAGGGAAAACCGAAATTTCGTGGTATATCGGCGGCGATCGTCAGGGAAATCACTATCAGTTTGAGACGGCATCATCTCCGCAAAGTCTGATCCTGATGCTTACCGGGTTTAGCAAAACGCCGGAGAACTGATAGCGGGTGAACACCTCATTCATAAAAAAAGCACCGGGGCTTCCGGTGCTTTCTCGTCAGATCTTGCAGGCATCGCCGCAGTCGTCATCGGCGACAATCGCCTGGGCTTTTTTATCCGCGTCGTCGAGACGTTCCGCGTTGCGCTCTTCTGCTTCATCCAGCCCGTTAAAGACTAAGTTATCGAGATCAATTTCCATGTGCCACCTGCGTTATTCAGTTTTTGATACTGGCACAGTATAAGTCAAAAAGAGCGGGCCAGGCACCCCTCAGCACATATGGATAATCCCTGCCATACTCAGTGCTTTATTGCTGAGAAAAGCTGATGATTACACTCTGTAAAACCTGCGGTACCGCTTACGATGAACAGCCCAAAAACTGCCCGATTTGCGACGATGAGCGCCAGTATGTCCCGGTGACGGGCCAGGCGTGGACGGATTTTGACAGTCTTACTGCCACGCATACCAACAAATGGCAACAGCTGGAGCCGCAGCTGTTCAGCATCAAAACCGTCCCCTCTTTTGCCATTAACCAACGCGCCATCCTGCTGCGCACGCCGCATGGCAATATTCTCTGGGACTGTATCGCCAACCTAGATCCGGCCACCAGAGCGTTAGTCAACGCGCTCGGGGGGATCGGCGCGATCGCGATTTCGCACCCGCACTACTACACCACCATGCAGGAGTGGGCTGCCGCGTTTAACGCGCCGATCTACCTGCACGCCAGCGATCGGCAGTGGGTGATGCGTGACAGCCCGGCGATACGCTTCTGGGAGGAGGACACTCTGGAAATTATGCCGTCGGTAACGCTGCTGCGACTGGGCGGGCATTTTGCAGGCGGCACGGTGCTGCACTGGCAGTCAGGCGACGGCGTGTTGCTGGCCGGTGATATTTTGCAGGTCACGCCCGGTAAAGACGCCGTGTCGTTTATGTGGAGTTACCCGAATATGCTCCCGCTGCCTGCCCGCAGCGTTGAGTCGGTTATTGGCCGACTGACAGGTAAAACGTACAAGCGCCTGTACGGGGCCTTTGAAGGTCAGAACATCCCGGCGAACGCGGATGAGATCGTCCAGCGGTCGGGCCAGAAATATATTGCTTGTCTCCGCTAAGGCGCGGTGGTTAAATTTTACGAGTGTGATCGCGATCATACCTAAACTAAAACAGATAAAAGAGAAATGGCTATGCAACATATCATTGAAGGTTTTCTCAGCTTTCAAAAAGAGATTTTCCCGCAACGTAAAGAGCTTTTTCGTAGTTTAGCGTCCAGTCAGAATCCCAAAGCGCTGTTTATCTCCTGCTCCGACAGCCGTCTGGTTCCGGAACTGGTTACGCAACAGGAGCCAGGACAGCTCTTTGTCATTCGAAACGCGGGCAACATTGTGCCACCGTTCGGGCCGGAGCCGGGCGGTGTCTCAGCGACCATTGAATACGCTGTTGTCGCCCTGGGCGTGACCGATATCGTTATTTGCGGCCACTCCAACTGCGGCGCGATGAAGGCGATTGCTGACAACGCCAATCTGGAGCCCATGCCGGCCGTTTCCCACTGGCTGCGCTACTCCGATGCGGCGAAAGCGGTGGTTGAGAAGAAAACCTGGGATAAGCCAATCGATAAAGTGAATGCGATGGTGCAGGAGAACGTTTTTGCGCAGCTGAGCAACATCAAGACCCATCCGTCGGTGGCGGTAGGCCTGCGCAACAACGCCATTCGCCTGCACGGCTGGGTATATGACATCGAAAGCGGCAAAATCCTTGCCCTGGACAAGAACACTAAATCGTTCGTATCGCTGTCGGAAAACCCGGAAGTCTTCTTCGAGTAATCCGACACCGCAGGGCAGGGAAGCCCTGTTAAAACTCCGTGTAAGGTAACTTCCTTCGCACGCCCGACGCAGGTTTTCCAGCCGCTTTCGCTATCGCTTTACCAATTTCAGCGCACTCAGACAAACCCTGAACAAACGGACGATCGTGCATCAGCCAGGGGATCGCCCCAAAAGCGATGCGCCCCCGCAGTGATGCAGGCGCCAGCAACGTATAGTCTTCCCCCACGTCGGGGACGTCATCGCCGGTTTCCGCAAGCTGATTACGCAGGGTGGGGAAGGGAATATCCTTGTTTTTAAGTGGCTTTTGTCCGCGCGCATCAATAAATACATCGAAGCGGTAACGCTTTTCTGCCGTGGTGATGACGGTCTGATCGCTGCCGATATCCAGGTCGTAATCATCACCGAGTGCGACCACGCTAATGATCCCTGCCTCCCGCAGCGCCAGTAACCGACGGATAGACTGCGGTGGAATGGCAGCATAGTTATCAATAAAGACGCGCTCCAGCCCGGATTTAAACCGCTCTCTGTCACGCTCATTGAGTGAAGGGACAATGGCCTGAACCACTTCATGCAGACGAAGTACGGTATAGCGCCAGGCCACGGTGCGTTTCTCGCGCTTATTGCGCTCCACTTCTTTCAGATTCGCTTCGGCCCAGGTGAAAGGACCCTGCTTTTTACGATCCTCAAACCAGACATCACGAAGGGTGTCTGGATTCAGCGTGCTGAGCGCTATCGACTGGCACCAGCGCGGATCGGCCAGTTCAAGCTCTTTCACCATCAGCGCAAAGATGCGGTCAAGCAGCCCGTCCGGGCCTTTGGCTATTTCGCTTTCTGCCACAGACTCCGTTAACACGGACAGCGGTTCATAAGGGATAGGGCAGTAAATGTCGGCCTCCGGCAGAACGCCCGTGCGGGACATCAGGGTGATTTTTAACCCCTCGCTGCCTTTATTGACAACGAACTGCTCATCAGTAAATCGGCCATGCTGCATTACAACCGCCATTGCAGCGTCCAGTCCGCTAAGGGAGGTACCCATAATTCCCACCTCGCAGGCTCGGATCTCCGCGTCCATCAGCCCCGACCAGGGGCTTGGGAAATATGCGCGGGTGGTTTCATCTTCATCAGGCCAGACGTGACCGGTGGCGACTACCGCAAGATCAAACCGTCTTGAGAAAGGGGCATCGTTCACTGAAAGGGCCACGCCGTCTACATCAGCTTTAATATCAGTGACTTCTGCGTTGGGGTGCACCTCGACATGAAAGCCCGCCTTTTTCGCCTCAGCAACGACGGCAAGAAAACGATCGTGAAAATATTCACCCAACAGAATACGCGGCAGGAATTGCCGGTCGTGCAGTTTCTCACTGTCGACGTTATAGCGTGCAAGATGGGCCGCACTCTGCTGTTTGAGCCAGTCGAGATAGGAAATAAAAATGGGCGGGATTTCGATACTGGCGATGTTCGCCAGCATCAGCCGGGAATTATCCTCGTCGCTGTAGGGCATCCCGACACCGGGTTGGTCTGCCTTTTCAAACACGGCGATCGAAAGCGGCGCTGCGTTGTTAAGAAGTGAGTAAAAGGTGTAAATCCCTGTTGGGCCTGAGCCGATAATGGCGATTTTTTTCATCGAAAGCGTTCCTGCGTTTCTGAACCATACAACAAGCGTAGCAGGAGAACGGTTAAGTCATTCAATGAAGAGGGGGATTAAGACGTTTAGAACAGGGTTTTTTGCACCATTTCAGGACTGAAATTGTGCGTTCAATTGAAAATAGATATAACGCACAACTTCCTGATTTAGATGCTTTTACATAATCATTTTCACCATTAATGTACTTAATGATGTACTTGTTACAGTTCATTGGCATTGTAATGATTTTGGAGAAAACGCTTATGCGTTAGCTAACGTATATAAATATAAATTACGATTCTGACTACAGGTAGTAGCCTGGTTTATGACGGTACGTAATTTCAGTGTGGATAGCACCCGTCCAGAAGGTGCAGCACGTAGGGCTGACCATTGCCCTCGTGATAATTGGGCGAAGAACATGGCTGTATTGATGGACAGACCATTTCACAAAAGCAGTGGAATCGGTGCGTTAGCTTGTTTAATTTGAGCATTTTATTGTTCGGGGCGACCTGTTACAGCGTCTGGCATTAAAGCACGCCGTTCGCACCTTCTGGCTACATTGCGAACTT
This sequence comes from Enterobacter cloacae, assembly GCF_011078175.1. Lineage (GTDB taxonomy): Bacteria > Pseudomonadota > Gammaproteobacteria > Enterobacterales > Enterobacteriaceae > Enterobacter > Enterobacter cloacae_Q. The sequence continues at coordinate 113,565 of NZ_JAALCJ010000004.1, read as the reverse complement.
ACTGCATGGCTGGCGTTTATATTTTCTGCATGAGTGATAAAAGGGAGGGAAATTCATGACCAGGGCTGAAGAGTTTTATTGTTCCTGAAATGTGAACACTGGCAGATGGATGCGCACGCATCGCTCAAAAAACGATCTTTTTCAGGCGGATACTAAGATCAGAAAAGCATATGACCTTGAACAGTAATCACAATGACTGGAGGGATATGCTAATGAAGCGACAAGGTATAAACGCATTAAAGAATTTTGATTTTCTGGCACGCAGTTTTGCCCGTATGTACGCCCTGGGCCAGCCAGTTGATATCAATGCCGTGACCGGCAATATGAGTAATGAACAGCAGGCATGGTTTCGGGAGCGATATGACCACTACCGGAGGCAGGCTGAGCGGGCGAGAGTGACAGAACTGCGATGATATAACGAACAACGGGCTTAACGGCCCGTTGCGTTTTTTAGGTTCCAGCTACATTTTGCAGGCTCCTGGGGTTGAAATATTGTGCGGTAACCTCATATAGAAGGCGGGTAAGGAATACCTGCCCGTAATACATGAACTTTTTGAATATTCTCTTTTACTGTTCAGGAGGTACATGATGACTCTCAGAACTTTTCCCATGTTGAACGATCTCTCCGACTCTCTGTTTGCGGACCGTTTTAACCGTATCGATCGCCTTTTTAGCCAGCTAACCGGCAGTACGCCGTTGCCCTCCACGCCTTCTTACAATATCCGGCGGGTGGGCGATAACCGCTATGAACTGACGCTCAGCGTGCCGGGCTGGAAAGAGAGCGAACTGGAAATTGAAACCGTCGGCGGTCAGCTGAACATCAGCGGTAAACGTGAAGAGGAGAAAACCGAAAACGGCGAAGAAGGGTGGATCCATCGGGGTATCAGCCGCAGCGACTTCCGGGCCAGCTATAGTCTGCCGGAGCATGTGAAAGTAACCGGCGCTTCGCTGGAAAACGGCTTGCTGGCGATTGAATTACACCAGGATATCCCGGAAGAAGAGAAACCTCAGCGCATCGCCATCAACAACAACCCGGCGATTGAACACAAGCCGTAATCATTGACTGACGCTGTTTTCACGCCCGGCAAACGCCGGGCGTTTTGCTAACCTGATGGGGCGCTTTTCTGGCCACTGGATATTTAAGTCGCGAATGCTGTAACGACCTCTTGCTATTGAACCAGGACCGCCTCCAGCTTAATTTTTTGAAGTCGTCAATGCTTTTACTGGACAGATAAAAATGGCTTATGCCATTCCGCTTTTCCCGGCATGCGCGGGCTGGAGGTCATTGTCGATGTATTTAAGAAAGTTTGCTGCCCCTGCACGAGGCTGAATGGAAATGAAATGTGCGAGAAAACGGAATGGTGCGTCTGAATGGACTCGAACCATCGACCCCCACCATGTCAAGGTGGTGCTCTAACCAACTGAGCTACAGACGCAGAATGGTGCGTTCAATTGGACTCGAACCAACGACCCCCACCATGTCAAGGTGGTGCTCTAACCAACTGAGCTATGAACGCATCGTGTTGTCGGTGACAACGGGGACGAATATTAGCGGCACAGCCCCAAGGTGGCAAGAGGGAAAATGCATTTTTCTCTCTGATTTCACGCGATTGCTTCATTACCGCGCAAAGTGAAGAGAAAGTAGCCGCCAGACGGCGGCTACTGTGACATTAACGTGCAGCGCGCTGCAAAATTACCGCAGACGGCTGACGTTGCAGGAAGCGCATGCGCAGCATCATCATAATGGCCGCAGACGTTAAGCCAATAATAAAGCCCATCCAGAATCCGGCTGGCCCCATGCGATCCACCACCAGATCCGTGAGCGCCAGAATGTACCCGCACGGCAGACCCAGCACCCAGTAAGCGATAAAGGTGATAAAGAAGATAGAGCGCGTATCTTTATACCCACGCAGTACGCCGCTGCCAATCACCTGGATGGAGTCAGAGATCTGATAAATGGCCGCCAGCAGCATCAGATGCGAGGCCAGAGTCACCACCTCCGGGTTGTCGTTATAGAGCAGGGCGATTTGCTCACGCAACAGCACGGTAAAGAGTGCGGTACAGACTGCCATGCAAACGCCGACGCCAAGCCCGGTACGGGCTGCCGTTTGCGCATCCAGCGTCGATCCTTGCCCCAGACGGAAGCCCACGCGAATCGTCACCGCAGCAGCCAGAGACATCGGCAGGACGAACATCAGCGAGCTGAAGTTCAGGGCGATCTGGTGTCCTGCGACATCAATAATCCCTAACGGCGAGACCAGCAGGGCGACGACGGCAAACAGCGTCACTTCGAAGAACAGCGCCAGCGCAATGGGTAACCCCAGCTGAATGAGACGGGTCATGAGCGTCCAGTCAGGTGCGCTGAACGAGGTGTCGTTACGAATGTCACGCATGGATCGCGCACGTTTAATGTAGGTGAGCATACAGCCGAACATTACCCAGTACACCGCAGCCGTGGCCACGCCGCAGCCCACGCCGCCGAGTTCCGGCATGCCAAAATGACCGTAAATGAAGACATAATTCACGGGAATGTTCACCAGCAAGCCGATAAAGCCCATCACCATACCCGGCTTGGTTTTTGCCAGCCCTTCACACTGGTTACGTGCCACCTGGAAGAACAGATAGCCCGGCGCACCCCAGAGCAGGGCGCGCAGATAACCCACCGCCTTATCGGCCAGCGCCGGGTCGATATTATGCATGGCGTGAATAATATACCCGGCGTTCCACAGGACGATCATAATCAGGACGGAGACACCCCCGGCCAGCCAGAAGCCCTGGCGCACCTGATGCGCTACGCGGTCGCGTCGACCGGAGCCGTTAAGCTGTGCGATAACGGGCGTTAGCGCCAGCAGCAGACCGTGGCCAAAAAGAATGGCCGGGAGCCAGATTGAGGTTCCGATCGCCACGGCGGCCATATCGGTAGCGCTGTAACCACCGGCCATTACCGTATCCACAAATCCCATTGCGGTTTGGGCTACCTGCGCGACGATCACCGGTATTGCCAGTGCCAATAACTGACGCGCTTCGATCATATACTTCTGCACGTGAACACCTTTGTATTGTAGTTATTTGAGAGACTAAAAAGGCCGCCTTAACTGGCAGCAAGAAGAAAAAACAGAGGGATGCCAGCTATTGTAGCGGGGTTTAACTAATTATCTAGTGAAAAAATCGCCAGAAATTGCGCATCGCTGGCAACCTGTTTTTTCAACTGTTATTGTGGTGGGATTATACGGTGTCATCGCCGTTCGGAATGAACAGGAGCTGTAAGCATGTTTACTGGTATTGTGCAGGGCACTGCCAAAGTAGTGTCCATTGATGAAAAACCGAATTTCCGCACTCACGTAGTTGAGCTGCCTGAATATATGCTCGACGGCATTGAAACCGGGGCGTCGATAGCGCATAACGGCTGCTGCCTGACGGTGACCGAAATTAACGGTAATCAGATTAGCTTTGATTTAATGAAAGAGACGCTGCGCATCACTAACCTGGGTGAGCTGGTGGTGGGAGATATCGTCAACGTTGAACGCGCGGCGAAATTCAGCGATGAGATTGGCGGGCATCTGATGTCGGGCCATATTATGACCACCGCAGAGGTGGCGAAAATCGTGACCTCGGAAAATAACCGTCAAATCTGGTTTAAGGTGCAGGATCCGTCATTAATGAAATACATCCTTTATAAAGGATTTATTGGCATCGATGGGATTAGTCTGACCGTCGGTGAAGTGACGCCAACGCGTTTTTGCGTGCATTTAATTCCTGAAACGCTGCAACGTACTACGCTTGGCGCAAAAAAACTGGGGCAGCGCGTGAATATCGAAATTGATCCCCAGACCCAGGCGGTCGTGGATACCGTTGAGCGCGTGCTGGCGGCGAAAGAGGCGGCGATAATAAAGACCGTGGAAGAAGAATAAAAAATAACCCCGGGTAACCGGGGTTATTTTTTAGCGGGCCACCCGTAAGCCGTGCTCAATCCCACGACTAAACACCACCTGCCATAGCTGTATATCCCGCGCGCGGAACGCGCCTGCGCAGGCATTCAGATAATAGCTAAACATCCGTTTGAATCGTTCCGAATAGTTGTCGGCGATTTCAGGCCATGCAGCCTGGAAACGTTCATGCCAGGCCATCAGGGTGGTGTCGTAATCTGCGCCGAAGTTATGCCAGTCTTCCACAATAAAATGCGGTTCGCTGGCGTTCGCAATCTGGCGCACAGAAGGTAAACAGCCATTCGGGAAGATATATTTGTTGATCCAGGGGTCTACATTGTTATCGGTGCGTTTAGAGCCGATGGTGTGTAGCAGGAAAATTCCGTCAGGCTTCAGGTTACGGTCGGCGACCTCGAAGTAAGTTTTGTAGTTCTTCGGCCCCACGTGCTCAAACATGCCCACGGAAACAATGCGATCGAACTGCTCGGTCAGGTCGCGGTAATCCTGAAGCCGTATATCAACATCCAGACCCAGACAGCGTTCCTGCGCCATCTTCTGCTGTTCAGCCGAAATCGTGACGCCGACTACGCTGACTCCGTAATTTTTCGCCATAAACCAGGCAAGGCCACCCCATCCACAGCCGATGTCCAGCACACGCATACCGGGCTGTAACTGCAATTTATCGCAGATCAGCTGTAGTTTGTCCTGCTGCGCCTCTTCCAGGGTTGTCGCTTTTTTCCAGTATCCGCAGGAGTATTGCATTAAAGGATCGAGCATACGGCTGAACAGATCGTTGCCCAGGTCGTAATGCTCTTTACCGACGATCCACGCCCTTTTTTTACTTTGCAGATTGAACAGGCGGGCGGAGGCAATGCGTAAGGTATCTTTGAAATGACGAGGGAGCTGGTTTTCAAGACCGGCGCGTAATACGCTGGAGAAGAACATATCCAGCCGCTCACACTCCCACCAGCCGTCCATATAGCTTTCACCCAGCCCTAACGATCCCTCCTGTAAAACGCGTTTGAAAAAATCGGGATGTTTAATCTGGGGATCGGAGGGCGATGAGCCATTAATCGTAATGCCCGCACGTCCCAACAGTTCACTGACGATCCGGGACCAGTTATCGTCCGGAACGCTGACTTCTTCTATACACGATGAACTCATAGCTTCTCCATCACCTTGCTGTGATCAGAACCTTAAAACAGCGTAGACGCTTTTTTGGTTTGTGAGAAATCTCACGGTAAATGCCCGCGAGGCTAATATCCGACGTAGAACAGAGGAAGGGAGATAACCCTTGCCGAAATGCCTTCCATGGTAAAACGGGAGCGCTCCGGCTCCCGTTAACGCTTAATATTTATCGTATTTATCGAACCAAATTCAGTATAGGCCTCAAAAATGGGTGATTCAACAGAAAATTGTTAGCAACCTAATCACTGGTTTTTAACATAATTTCCCGCGTAATCAGGCGTGAGACGTTTCGGTTTGCGCGTTGTCATTCTGCTCCCCACGCGCGGAGGACTGCATACGATACCCCAGACCTGCCAGCGCAACGGTAACCAGCATTACGCTGGTGGTGGTGAGCAGCGGTGTGGCGATCAGCGCAGAGACCACGAGGCTTGCCAGGAAGCACAGGCCAAGTTGCAGGGTATTTTGCAGCGCGGCAGCGCGGCCCGTCGCCTGCGGGAACGGACGTAGCGCCTGCGCCACAACGATAGGGTAAATGGCCCCGTTAGCGATCGCCATAACGCAGAACGGAATCAAAATTTCTGCAAGCCCGGCGCCGGGAATGAAGCCAACGCCCCAGGTCGCAATCACGCTTAACGCATACAGTACCAGTAGCCAGGGCAGCATCTGCTGACCATCCCATTTTTGCAGTGCGGCGCGACAGCCATAGCCGCCTACGAGGAAAGCTATGGTCTGTGGAACGTAGCTCAGGCCGATAGCCGCCGGGCTGTAGCCCATGTCATGCAGAATGAACGGCGAACCGGTCAGCCAGGCAAAGAAGCTGGCAGAGCAGGCAGCATAAATCAGCACGTTACCGCGATAGGCTTTCGACCGCAGTAAAGAGGTAAAGGTGATGGGCTTCGCGTCCGGATGCGTCTCTTTTTTATGCGCAGGTTTTAGCCCGAATGCGGGCAGCATGAGCGCCAGCGTAATGGCAAAGAGCGTGGCAAAAATGGCCTGCCAGTCGAAATGCGCCAGGATCCAGCTGCCCAGTAGCGGGGCAAGCGCCGGCGACAGGCCGACCAGCGGCATAATGGTGGCGAATATGCGGTTAGTGCGCGAGGCGGGATAGTAATCGGTCACCAGCGCCTGCCAGGTCACCGCTGCGGCGCAGACACCGATCGCCTGAATAAAGCGCAGCGCCAGTAGCCAGGTGGCATCGCGGACCCAAAGCATACCCAGACAGCCTACGGCAAAAATCGCCAGCCCCAGCAACAGAACGGGCTTACGGCCAAAACGATCCGAGAGCGGACCCCACAGCAATTGCGCAAAAGCAAAGCCGGCGAGGAACAAGCTCAAACTGGCGCTGATGGCGGCGGCAGGCGTTTGCAAATCTTCCTGCATCGCGGCGAACGCGGGCAGATACATATCGGTCGCCAAAAAGCCCAGCACGCTTAAGCCGCCGAGCCAGACTAAAAATCCTTTCCTGGGTTGCACTGTTTTTTCTCCTGAGGAGGCAGGTGTACGTTGGCGCAGAGTGTAGGGAGTGCAAAGCGGCTTGTGAAACGCTAATATTTGGCGAGTGCATTCAAAAATTTTGCAGGCTAAAGATGTGGTCAGATTATTCCCTTGAAGTGGTTGATGCCGTGGCGCGTAACGGCAGCTTTACCGGTGCCGCGCAGGAGCTGCACCGCGTTCCTTCGGCTATCAGCTATACGGTGCGCCAGCTGGAAGCATGGCTGGCGGTCCCGCTGTTCGAGCGGCGTCATCGCGACGTGGAGCTCACGCCTGCCGGAGCGTGGTTTTTGAAGGAAGGGCGATCTGTTATCAAAAAAATGCAGATCACCCGGGAGCAGTGCCAGCAGATCGCCAACGGCTGGCGCGGGCATCTCGCTATCGCGGTGGATAACATCGTTAAGCCGGAACGGACCCGGCAGATGATCGTCGATTTCTATCGTCATTTTTCCGACGTCGAACTGCGTGTTTCGCAGGAAGTGTTCAACGGCGTATGGGACGCGCTGGCGGACGGCAGGGTGGAGATGGCTATTGGTGCAACCCAGGCGATCCCGGTTGGTGGGCGCTACGCGTTTCGCGATATGGGCATGCTGAGCTGGACCTGCGTGGTCGCGCGCGAACACCCGCTGGCGGCGCTGGAAGGGCCGCTGAGCGATGACACCTTACGCAACTGGCCCTCGCTGGTGCTGGAAGATACATCGCGTTCGTTGCCCAAGCGCATTACCTGGCTGCTCGATAATCAGCGCCGCGTGGTTGCGCCGGACTGGGAATCGTCAGCCACCTGTCTGAGCGCGGGGCTGTGCGTGGGCATGGTGCCGGTGCATTTTGCGCGCCCGCGCATCGACGCGGGAGAGTGGGTGGCCTTGACGCTGGAAAACCCCTTCCCGGATGCCGCGTGCTGCCTGACGTGGCAGCAAAACGACGTCTCGCCCGCCATGGCCTGGCTGCTGGATTATCTGGGCGACAGCGAAACGCTGAACCGGGAGTGGTTGCGGGAACCAGCATAGCTGGCCCCGTAAAGTGATTAACGACGGTAGTCGCGGAACGGACCGTCCGCAACGGAACGGCGTTCTATCAGGCGCGGGTGAACCTCAATGGACTGGGACTGTTCACGCTTGTTGACGATCCTGTCCAGCAGCATATTGAAGGCCGTTTCACCCAGCGAATCTTTCGGCTGGTGAATAGTGGTCAGCGCCGGGGTAAAGAAGCGGGCGTTGCGCACGTTGTCATAGCCGATCACCGAGATATCCTGCGGGACGCGCAGGCCGAGTTCATCCGCCGCGCAGAGCGCGCCCATCGCCATGATGTCTCCGCCGCAGAACACCGCAGTAGGGCGATGAGGCTGGGAGACGATCTGCTGCATGGCGCGATAGCCCGACTCCGGCTCGAAGTCGCCCTGAACAATCCAGTTTTCCGGCACGGTGATCAGCGCCTCTTCCATCGCCTTCATGAAACCGGCCAGACGTCCAGCGCCGGTGTTACGCTCCAGCGGACCCGGGATCACGCCAATTTCACGATGGCCGCGTTCTACCAGATAACGCCCCGCCATATAGCCGCCTTCAAAGGCGTTATCAATAACGGAGTCGGTGAAATCTGCGCGCGCTTCGCCCCAGTCCATCACCACCATCGGAATGTGGCGATACTCTTCCAGCATGGAAAGGACCGACTCAGGGTATTCAGAGCACATTACCAGCAGGCCGTCGACGCGCTTTTGCGCCATCATTGACAGGTAAGCGCGCTGTTTTTCAATGTTGTTCCACGCGTTGCCCAGAATCAGGGTATAGCCTTTCTGGAAGCAGTTTTTTTCAACGGCTTCGATGATTTCAGCAAAGTAGGCCGCTTCACTGCTGGTGGCCAGCAGGCCAATCGATTTGGTGTGATTAACCTTCAGGCTGCGCGCGACCGCACTTGGCGAGTAGTGCAGCTCTTTGATTGCCGCCCAGACGGCATTACGCGTCTCTTCAGCAACGAAACGCGTTTTGTTAATAACATGTGATACGGTTGTAGTGGAAACGTTTGCGCGTTTTGCTACGTCTTTAATTGTTGCCATTAAATGTCACTCCAGACCATATCCTAAGCTCCTGAAAAATATGAAGGTAAACGTTTGCCTTCTCTCACCCTTATCACGCAAACATGAGTTGCGACACGCCGGGAAAACGACACAGGACGTCAGGAGGGGGTCAGTGGCCGGTACGCTAATAAATTTAGCGTGGAATTTTGTCCTATCTTGATGAAAAGGGGAAGAGGTAAAGTGTATATCCGTTTAAATCCTGGAAGATTTTTGACCTGAACTGTGTAAAAATGAGCAAGCTCACTTTTCGTAGGGTGAATAAAAGGAGAAAAATTGATGAGTACCGATCTGAAGTTTTCGCTGTTTACCACCATTGTTGTTCTTGCTCTGATTGTTGCCGGTGGTTTAACCGCTGCGCTGCACTGATTCAGGAGAGGGAGATCTTCTCCCTCTCTCTTGCCGCTATTGTTACCTCTACGGCAAAAATCTTTTGCCAAAATGTTAACTTCTCATTTTTTGTGATTAATGTCATGCTTTTGACTTCTTAATTCTGTGCCGGGTTATGGCACGGTATCCGGAGTCTCTTCATGAAAATCAATTTTCCCCTGCTGGCCCTGGCGATTGGCGCCTTTGGGATTGGCACCACTGAATTCTCCCCGATGGGATTATTGCCCGTTATCGCCCGGGGGGTGGACGTCTCTATCCCTGCGGCCGGTATGTTAATTAGCGCCTACGCAATCGGCGTGATGGTGGGCGCGCCGCTGATGACGCTGCTGCTTTCGCACCGCGCGCGCCGCAACGCGCTGATTTTCCTGATGGCAATTTTTACTCTCGGAAATGTGCTTTCCGCGATTTCGCCCGATTACACCACGCTGATGCTTTCGCGCATTCTGACCAGCCTCAACCATGGTGCCTTCTTCGGACTGGGCTCCGTTGTTGCCGCCAGCGTGGTGCCAAAGCATAAGCAGGCCAGCGCGGTAGCCACTATGTTTATGGGCCTCACCATCGCTAATATCGGCGGCGTTCCCGCTGCCACCTGGCTGGGAGAAGCCATCGGCTGGCGTATGTCTTTCCTCGCAACCGCCGGACTGGGCGTGGTCGCAATGGTCGCGCTGTTCTTCTCACTGCCGAAAGGAAGTGCGGGAGAACGTCCGGAAGTGCGTAAAGAGCTGGCGGTGCTCATGCGTCCTCAGGTGTTGTCCGCGCTGCTCACCACGGTGCTGGGGGCCGGGGCGATGTTTACGCTCTACACATATATCTCCCCGGTACTGCATGACATTACCCACGCAACGCCACTGTTTGTTACCGCGATGCTGGTGCTTATTGGCGTCGGGTTCTCGATTGGCAACTATCTCGGCGGGAAATTTGCAGACCGCTCCGTCAGCGGGACGCTGAAAGGTTTTTTAACGCTGCTGATTGTCATCATGGTGGCGATCCCGTGGCTGGCACGTAACGAAGTGGGTGCCGCGATTGCCATGGTGGTGTGGGGCGCCGCAACCTTCGCCGTGGTGCCACCGTTGCAGATGCGCGTAATGCGCGTTGCGCACGAAGCGCCGGGGCTCTCTTCGTCCGTGAATATCGGTGCGTTTAACCTGGGCAATGCGCTGGGAGCCGCAGCGGGCGGGGCGGTGATATCCGGTGGTTTGGGTTACAGCTTTGTGCCGGTGATGGGGGCGATCATTGCCGCACTCGGCCTGCTGCTGGTGATGATGTCTGGTCGTAAACAGCCTGAAGCGGCGTGTACGGCGGAATAAACAAAAACGCAGAAGGGCTGCCCCTTCTGCGTGTCTCTTATGCGGCGAAGTTCTTCGCAACAAATTCCCAGTTAACCAGTGCCCAGAAGTGTTCCAGGTAGTTCGGGCGCGCATTACGGTAATCAATGTAGTAAGCGTGTTCCCATACGTCCACGGTCATCAGCGGCGTTGCGCGGGTGGTCAGAGGGGTACCCGCATTAGAAGTGGAAATGATAGCCAGTTTGCCATCGGCCTCTTTTACCAGCCAGGTCCAGCCGGAGCCAAAGTTTTTAACGGCGGCGTCAGTAAATTTCGCTTTGAAATCCGCAAAACTGCCGAACGCGGCGTTAATCGCTGCGGCTAACTCACCGGCAGGCTCTCCACCTGCATTTGGGGCCAGGCAGTGCCAGTAGAAGGTGTGGTTCCAGACCTGAGCGGCGTTGTTGAATACGCCACCGTCAGAACTGCGCACGATCTCTTCCAGCGTTTTGCCTTCAAAATCGGTGCCTTTGATCAGGTTATTCAGGTTGGTGACATAGGTCTGGTGATGCTTGCCGTAATGGTACTCCAGGGTTTCCGCAGAAATGTGCGGGGCCAGAGCGTCTTTTGCATACGGTAGTGCAGGTAATTCGAACGACATTGCTTCTCTCCTTATAGTTTTATACGTTGCCAATAACCCTACAGACAACAAGGACAGAATAGCAAATTGAAAGGGTATGCAAAAGAGGAACTTACCCTGCCGTGAAGGCGGCAGGGCAGGGGTTAGCGGATGGTTTTTGGCGTCATGACACGGCGTGCGCCCACATAGTGGCGTACCCAGTAATCTTCGCTGAGGGAAGTGATCTGAATATCCTGACCGCTGCGTGGTGACTGGATAAATTTACCGTTACCCACATACACCCCAACGTGATCGGCCGTGCCACGCCCCTGGGTTCGGAAGAACACCAGGTCGCCATTTTGCAGTTCGCCACGATTTACAGGCGCGGCGTCACGCAGATGGTACATCTCATTGGCGGTGCGCGGAATGCGGAACTTCACCAGATCTTTATAGGCGTAATAGACCAGCCCACTACAGTCAAAACCCGTGCGGGGAGAGGTGCCACCCCAGCGATACGGTTTACCAATTTGACCCATCAGTTTGTTCATCGCCGTTTTTTGCGCTTTCTGCATGCGAGCTTTATGCACCTCAGCCAGCTTCGTCACCTTCGCGCATTTCGTTTTATGGCCTTTGCGCACGGTGCACTTTTCATTAACCAGGCTGGCGGTTTTACCGGAGGTTTTGTGCGTGCCGGAACGGAGAGTTTTGGTTTTACTGGAGGCGGTCTTTTTGGTCTGAGAGGTCGTTTTCTTTTTTACGGTCTTGCTGGTGGTTTTTTTCTTACGTTCTGTGCTTTTTGCCAGATGCGTTTTTTGTACAGCAGAATGCCGCGCCTGTTCGGAGGCGTTCGCCGCTGGCGTAAATGAGAGTGTGGTAAACAGTAAAGCACAGAGCGTCATCGAGATTTTAGTTATCCGCGCCACTGGGCAGTCCCCTGATAAGTGCAGGCTACAATGCATACCCGCGTGAGATTGACAAAACTTGTCGATTCTAATCCATAAAATCAGAAGAAGTTAATAGCATTTTTCATTCAAAAATCGTGTTTCGTTAGCAAGTGCAAAAAAATTCGCCATTCTGTTGTCCGCTTGTTCGCTCTTTAAGCAAAACCGCACCGCGTCTGGGGATAAACGACATTAGCAATGCAACTTTATGCGATAAGCGATAAAATAATTAGACGTGACAAAAATGTTATTTTCCGATGTCGGCCTGACCCGCTACAATGTCAGACTGATGCCGTAACAGAAGTTAAAGGAAGCAAGACATGAGCACCACTATTGAAAAAATTCAGCGCCAGATCGCTGAAAACCCGATTCTCCTGTACATGAAAGGTTCTCCGAAGCTGCCAAGCTGCGGCTTCTCCGCGCAAGCGGTTCAGGCGCTGTCCGCCTGTGGTGAGCGTTTTGCTTACGTTGATATCCTGCAAAACCCGGACATTCGCGCTGAACTGCCAAAATACGCAAACTGGCCGACCTTCCCACAGCTGTGGGTTGATGGTGAACTGGTTGGCGGATGCGACATCCTGATTGAAATGTATCAGCGCGGCGAACTGCAACAGCTGATCAAAGAGACTGCCGCGAAGTATAAAACCGAAGAGCCGGACGCTGAATAAATTTTCTGCGGATATAAAAAAGCGACCACACTATGTTGGTCGCTTTTTTTTGTCCTGTGCGGCTGTTGATTACCCAATCTACGATTGAAGATCGGCCTCGTCGCCCATCGGCAGCGGCCAGCCGCCCAGACGTTTCCAGCGGTTGACGATCTCACAGAACAGCTCCGCCGTACGCTCGGTATCGTATAACGCGGAATGCGCCTGGGTGCCGTCAAACGCAATACCTGCCGTGATGCAGGCTTTAGAGAGCACGGTTTGCCCCAGCGCCAGGCCGCTCAGCGCGGCGGTGTCGAAGGTCACAAACGGATGGAATGGATTACGCTTCAGCGAGGCGCGCTCGGCGGCAGCCATGGTGAAGCTGTGATCGAACGTAGCGTTATGGGCCACCATGATGGCGCGGCTACAGTCATTCTCTTTCATGCCTTTGCGCACCGTTTTGAAAATGGCGTGCAGCGCCTCGTATTCGCTTACCGCCCCGCGCAGCGGGTTTGTCGGATCGATACCGTTAAAGGCCAGCGCCTCTGGCTGTAAGTTTGCCCCTTCAAAGGGTTCAACGTGGAAATGCAGCGTGGTGTCCGGTACAAGCCAGCCCTGTTCATCCATCTTCAGCGTGATGGCGGCAATCTCAAGCAGCGCATCGGTTTTAGCGTTAAATCCGGCTGTTTCTACATCAATGACAACAGGATAAAAACCACGAAAACGGTCGCACAGACCGGTAAATTGAGCGTTATCGGACATCAGGGTCTCTTACAAGGGGGAAAAAGCAGTGCGCATTATGGCAAATTTTAAGCGGGGATGCAGCAAAACAACGGGCGCATAGCGCGCCCTGCGGGATCAATTGCCCAGACCGCGACCAGCGTCTTTGGCTTCGATCAGTTCGATTTTATAACCGTCCGGATCTTCCACAAACGCAATTACGGTGGTACCGCCTTTAACCGGACCGGCTTCACGGGTGACGTTACCGCCATTGCTGCGGATACGTTCGCAGGCTTCGGCGGCGTTATCCACTTCAAGCGCGATGTGGCCGTAAGCCGTACCCAGCTCGTAGCTGTCCACGCCCCAGTTGTAGGTCAGCTCGATGACCGCTTCATCAGATTCCGGGCCGTAACCGACGAACGCCAGAGAATATTTATATTCCGGATTTTCGCTGGTGCGCAGCAGCTTCATGCCCAGAACGTTAGTGTAGAAATCGATGGAACGTTGCAGGTCGCCAACGCGCAGCATGGTGTGAAGTAGGCGCATAATTTCCTCATTAACCAGTGGAATGGATTATCTTTTTGAACAGAAACGATGTTTTAGTATAGCGGCGAAAGGCCGCCGCTATCAATGTACAAAGCGGGATTACAGTGAAGGGTAGTCGGTATATCCTTCCGCGCCGCCGCCATAGAAGCTTTCTGGGCGCTGCGGATTCAGTTCGGCTTTCTTCTGCAAACGGGCAACCAGATCCGGGTTTGCAATGTAATCGCGGCCAAAGGCCACGGCGTCGATCAGGCCTTTACCGATCAGATCCTCGGCTTTCTCTGCCGTATACGCACCCGCCCCGATAATCACGCCGTGGAAGCGCTCGCGCACTTTCTGTCGGAAGGCTTCACTGTAAGGCTTGCCGCCTGCCCAGTCCGGCTCGGACATGTGCAGATAGGCGATACCGCGTTTCGCCAGCTCTTCAATCAGATACAGCGCGTCTGCTTCTTCATTCGGACCGTTGTCGACGTTCTGGAACGTACCAATCGGAGAGACACGAATACCAATGCGGTCTGCGCTCCACTCATTACAGACAGCATCCACCACTTCAAGTACCAGACGCGCGCGGTTTTCAACGCTGCCGCCGTACTGGTCGGTACGCTGGTTGGAAGACGGGGACAGGAACTGATGCAGCAGGTAACCGTGCGCAGAGTGAAGCTCAACCAGGTCGAAGCCCGCTTCACGGGCGTTGGCGACGGCCTGACGGAAATCATTCACGATACCCGGGATCTCGTCCAGCTCCAGCGCGCGTGGCGTGGTGGTGTCGACGCGGATCGCATTACCGTTTTCATCGCGCAGGGAAGTGCGGGTATTGGCGTTCAGGGCAGAGGCAGATACCGGCGCCTGACCGCCAGGCTGGATGCTGCTGTGTGAGATACGACCGGTGTGCCACAGCTGAACCGCAATCCGGCCTTCTTCAGCATGAACACCTGCGGTGATTTTTTTCCACGCGGCGATCTGTTCCGGGCTGTGCAGACCCGGCGCACCGGCGTAGCCTTTTGCCTGGGCAGATATCTGCGTGGCTTCGGAAATAATCAGGCCCGAGCTGGCGCGCTGACGATAATACTCACCCATCAATGGCGTTGGGATATCGCCTGGCTCGATGCTGCGCAGACGGGTAAGTGGGGCCATAAATACGCGGTTTGGTGCAGTAACGGCACCCACTTTCAGAGGGGTAAACAACTTTTCATCGGACATAATGGCTCCTGAGTAGACCAGTCGACTAGTAAATAGGTAAATAAAAACGCCGGCTAAACGGCAGGCGCGTTAATACAGTTTTTCACATGCGCCAACGCGCTTTCGAGCGGCACGGCGCTGCGAGACATTTTTGCTTGCAGGTTGGCGCCTAACCAGAGGGAATAGAGCACCTGTGCCTGCGCGAGCGGATCGCCGGAGAAGGAGAGCGTTTTTTCAGTGCGCCCGTTCTCCAGCGCCTGAGCCAACAGGGCAATAACGCCGCTGGCTCCTTTATCCATGGCGGTGCGCATATCTTCGGAGAGATCGCACACTTCGGCAGACAGTTTTACCGTCAGGCAGCCGCTGATGATGCCCTGCTGACAGAACTGCGTCAGCGTCTCCTGATAGTAGTTCAATACACGATCCCGGTAGTTGCCCTCTCCGCTGGCAAAGTGGGTTGCCAGGCGCTGATGGTAGCTGGCATAGTGCCGCTCCAGCATGGCAACGCCGAACGCCTCTTTAGATCGAAAATAGTGATAAAACGATCCCTTAGGCACTTCAGCGGTTTTTAATAACTCGCTCAGCCCCATCCCGGTAAACCCGCGATGCATGCAAAGGCGCTCGCCGGTAGCCAGCAAATGTTCTCGCGTATCGTGTTCAGTGTGTCTGCTCATGCCTTAACTCTAATAGACCGTTCGGTCTAATGCAAGCCCGCTTAGCGACGACACTGCGACAGAATATCCAGCTGCGGCTGATAAACCGCTGATTTTACGTCCATCATGCCCAGAACGGTGGCGAATAAATTGTCCTGTGAGACCACCTCTTTTGCGGCATGGTCACGCAGGCAATCCGTGTTTACGCCAAAGTTTTTCGCATAATCCGGGGAGAGCCAGAACATAAACGGAATATGCGTTTGCTGTTCCGGGGCCAGCATGTACGGCGTACCGTGCAGGTAAATTCCGCTTTCGCCCAGCGATTCACCGTGATCGGAGAGGTAAATCAACGCCGTGTTCATGCTGGCCTGCCGGGTTTTCAGCGCGTCGATGGTTCGGCTGACCACGCTGTCGGTATACAGAATCGAGTTGTCATAGGTATTGATCAGCGACTGATGATCGCAATCCTGAATTTCATTGGTATCGCAGGTTGGGGTAAACCTGCGGAAGCTGTCCGGGTAGCGTTTGTAATAGGCCGGACCGTGGCTGCCCATCAGGTGAATAACCAGAACCGTATCCTGCTTTATTCCATCCAGCACATTGTCCAGGCGGTACAGGTTAACGTCGTCGATACAGGATTTGTCCTTACAGAACTGATCCAGTTTCCACTGGGTCATGTCCGTGTGCGGGACGCGGTCGCAGGCGCCTTTACACCCGCCGTCGTTGTCGCGCCACAGCAGGTTGAATCCGGCATGGTTAAGTACGTCGAGCAGACCTTCCTGATGATGGGCGAGGTCCGCGTCATATTTTTTCCGCGTCATGCCGGAGAACATGCAGGGGACGGAAACGGCGGTTTCCGTGCCACAGGAGGAGGCCTGCGGGAAATTGATGACAGCCTGCTTTTTCAACTCGGGGTTAGTTTCACGCGGGTAACCGTTTAACGAGTAGTTTGCGGCGCGGGAGGCTTCGCCTACCACCACAACCAGCACGGTTTTCTTGTGTTGACCAGAAATCAGCGCCCCTTTATGGGCATCCTCCCCAATGCGGACCAGCGTTTGGTCGCCGGCAAACCAGCGCATTTTGCTGTATTTCACCACGGCGCTCACGTAATTCGCCGGGGTGACCATTTTGACGATGCTTTTATTATTGCGGAACAACGAAGCATAGTCTTTATAAAACACTGACGCGACCAGGATGATCGCCAGCAGCGCACCCAGCATCGCGGCGAAACGCGTCAGGAGGGCATACCACCATTTTCCGGTGCGAATGCGCGTCAGGGCTAAAATAATCGATGGAACCAGACCCGCCACAATCAGCCACAGGAGCATCTGTGGCGTCACCAGGGCAGTCGCTTCCTGAGAATTAGTTTCGAACACGTTCACAATCATGTTCTGATCGATAACCGCGCCATAGGTATACATAAACCAGGTTGCGGCGGCGCATCCCAGGGTCAGGACTATCATGAGCGGCTTGCGTATATAGGGAATATTCAGCAGGCTAAAAACAATGACCCAGCCGCAGAAGAGCACCAGCGGTATGCTGGCAGCAAACAGGACATCGTGCAGACGCGCAGGCGCAATGATCGACCAGCTGCGCTGGATAAACAGTGCATTCAGTACGGTAAAGAAAAGCGCACAGCCCAGCGTAAATTTTATATCGTTACAGTGTAACTTTTTAGTGAACCACATGATAACCAAACCATTCATAATATCAATGTGGCGAGTATAAGAAGGAAAGATTAGCGAAACCTTAATGCTCTGTTTGTGGCGGACATCCTTGCATGCAATCCATTTAGGGTCTTCACTGTAGGGAATAATAACGTTCTGGAGGTTGGTGTGGCAGAGCAACTGGAATTTTTCCCTGTCCAGAGCCCGTGCCGGGGTATTTGCCAGGTTGATGAACGAGGATACTGCCGTGGCTGCATGCGCACGCGCGATGAACGTTTTAACTGGCAAAATTTCAGCGACGCGCAGAAGCAGGAGGTCTTACGGCTCTGCCGACAGCGTCTGCTGCGCAAAATTCGTGCAAATAAAGCGGTTGAACCCGAAGAACCTCAGCAACCTTCACTGTTTTAGCAGGGTAATTGCGTATACTGGTGACATGACTTCCTTGAGGAAAATGTTATGGTTCAGCGTATTACCCTTGCCCCGCAGGGCCCGGAATTCTCCCGATTTGTTATGGGCTACTGGCGTCTTATGGACTGGAATATGTCTCCGGTCCAGCTGGCGGATTTTATAGAAGAACATCTCGATCTCGGGATCACGACCGTCGATCACGCTGATATTTATGGCGGCTATCAGTGCGAGGCCGCCTTTGGCGAAGCGCTAAAGCGTACGCCAGCGCTGCGTGAACGTATGGAGATTGTGACCAAATGCGGTATTGCCACCACAGCAAAACCGGAGCATGCGCTTGGGCATTACATCACCGACAGCGCGCATATCGTTAAAAGCGCCGAGCAGTCACTGATCAACCTGGATACCGATCGTATCGACCTGCTGCTGATCCACCGTCCCGATCCGTTGATGGATGCGGATGAGGTCGCGGAAGCCTTCCTGACGCTGCACCAGAGCGGCAAAGTGCGCCATTTTGGCGTGTCTAACTTCACCCCGGCACAGTTTGCGCTATTGCAGTCTCGCCTGCCGTTTACGCTGGCGACGAATCAGGTGGAGATCTCGCCTGTTCATCAGCCGCTGCTGCTGGATGGCACGCTCGACCAACTGCAACAGCTGCGCATCCGTCCAATGGCATGGTCCTGCCTGGGAGGCGGCCGCCTGTTTAACGATGAAGCATTCCAGCCGTTGCGTAACGAGCTTGAAACGGTGGCCCGCGAACTGAATGCGGAGAGCATTGAGCAGGTGGTTTACGCCTGGATACTGCGCCTGCCGTCTAAACCGCTACCGATTATTGGCTCCGGCAAAATTGAGCGCGTCCGCGCTGCGCTTGTTGCTGAAGAGCTGAATATGACGCGTCAGCAGTGGTTCCGCATCCGTAAGGCGGCGCTGGGCTACGACGTACCCTGAGTACGCCTGAGCCTGACTTTCCGGTGAAATCTGCGCCTCTGGTATAAACTTAAGGTGCAAAAAATAACCCGTGGAGGTCATATGAAGCGTTTTGCTCTGGCAATGGTCACGCTGGTTGTTTGCGCAGGGGCGCAGGCAGCCAGCGAGGACGTTGAAATGAATCTCGTCACTTCTCAGGGGATAGGTCAGTCCATCGGGACGGTGAAAATCACCGAAACCGATAAAGGGCTGGAATTTGCTCCCGATCTCAAGGCTCTTCCACCCGGCGAACATGGTTTTCACGTTCATGCCAAAGGCAGCTGTCAACCCGCAATGAAAGAGGGGAAACCTTCAGCCGCGGAGGCCGCAGGAGGGCATCTCGACCCGCATAACTCCGGTAAGCATGAAGGCCCGGAAGGGATGGGGCACCTCGGCGATCTGCCGGTGCTGGTGGTAAATAACGACGGTAAAGCCACCGATCCGGTTGTGGCGCCACGACTCAAAAAGCTTGAAGAGGTCAAAGGCAAGGCGCTGATGGTCCACGTGGGCGGCGATAACATGTCCGATCAGCCTAAACCGCTCGGCGGCGGCGGGGCGCGCTATGCCTGCGGGGTGATCTGATCGCCAATCGTTCCGGGTGGCGGCGCCTGCTCAAGCTGTGACAGGGAGCAGTGCAGCCGCCAGATAATCGACGCCAGATCGCGGGCCGCAGGCTGATGATGGTGCGCCAGCGTGTCGCATATACGCTGAAGTTCGACGAGCGTGACGCTCAGGGGGCGCTGCTGAACCCCGCGCTCGCTCATCACATTGCGGAGCATAGAAATACAGTTATCACGGACCTGCGACAGCGGATCGGAACGCGTCTCCCAGGCGCGCAGCTGCCACACCACGTGCGAACAGTTTAGCAGCACCACGCCCCAGCGCAGTAGCCAGCGACGGGAGAGTGAATCCTGGCTGTTGTTCAGCTGGCTGACATGATGGTAAACCAGCGATTCATACTCGCTTTCGCGCAGGTATGGCCTGCGGCTCAGCTGATCCACGAACTCTCTGCGTAACTCCCTAATATGCCTGCGGCTTTTGCGTGCGTCAGACCCCGGGCGTAACACGGCGAAAGCCAGCCACGCCAGCCCCACGCCGAGGATCTTCGCCAGGTTGTCATTGAGAAAATCAGCGTAATCATAAACCGGTGGATTCGTTACAGAGATAAATGAGCCCATAAAAACAATCAACTGGCCCCACAGACCGGCAAATTTCGGCATTTGCAGCTTGAGCAACTGCATGGTGGTCAATAGCGGGAAGAGAAACAGCAGAAATTGCCAGAGGTCGGTTATCTGCACCATCAAACCAAATTTCACCACGAAGCTGAACAGCGACAGCAGTACCAGCGTACGCAGCAGAAGCGTCAGGGAATTAAAGGGGGAAGCGGCGACGGAATAGAGCACACAGCTGATTGCCGCAAGCGTCAGGGCCGCACTGCCCGCCTCCCATTGGGTGGTGATGGCCCATGCGCCCACGGTTGTCAACGCGCAAAACGTACGAAAACCGCTCCACAGCGCCTCCATTGCGTCGGTATGGCGTGCCAGAGCAGGACGACCGGGAACGGAAAATTCGGTGACGGGCGTGGCATTTTCGACGGCTTTTAACCAGCGGCTGCTGCGCAGATACAGGCGGCAGAAATAGTTCAGACGCTGCCAGAACGCGCGGTGCCGGTAGTCATATTCATCCGTTGGGGCGAGCGGCGCGATAATGCGGGCCACGGTATAGCTATCGGCATCCGGACGCGCAAGGGCGGCGAGCAGCGCCTCGATAATCTCCCGAGTCTGGGCTGGCGGCGAAGGCCAGTTCAGCAACATCCGACGAAGGCTTGAGATTGCACTCGTCATGCGCAATTGCTGGTGCAGTAGATAGTTCAGGAGCGTATTCTGGCGACGAAAGCGGTAATGGCTCCAGAAAGCCTGGATGCGCAACAGGTTCATGGTCAGGATCTGGCCGATGACTTTTTCGTGTGCAAGACGCATATCATCATTACTGTCGGGCTGCCAGAGCAGGCTGGCATGTTCCAGCAAACGTGCGTGCATCGTTTTAAGGGCGGTAATAAGCGCAGTGCCATCTGAGGTACTGGGCAGGATCATCATCATGAGACCCCCGCACAGAATGCCGACCATCACTTCGCACACGCGTGCCTGAGCGATATCCCACAGCTCGGTGGTATCCAGCACGTTGACAACTGGAAAGGCGATAATGGCCGCGGTATAACCCGCCAGCTGAAACGCGTAGGCAACGTTATTGGTAAAGTGGGCACAGGCCCAGGTACACAGCCCCAGCCATGCCGACATGCTTAACAGGAAGAGCCAGGGATCGTTCAGGGTATGCCCGGCAAGGAGCAGGGCGGCGGTCGCCCCCAGCAGGCTACCCACCACGCGCCCAAGGCTTTTACTAATAACACCACCGACGGTAGGGAAGCTGACGACTGCCGCAGAGGTCATTGCCCAGTAGGGTGCATCCAGATTCAGATAGTAGGCAACCGTAAGCGCAAGGCACATGGCGATGCCGTTGCGCAGCGCGTAACGCCACTGCGGACGTGTCGCTTTTATCCAGGGCGTATTGCGCCAGGAGAAAGCCCCCAGGTTCATTATCGCGACCCGATGGAGACAGTGCAGGTCGTGCCAGAGACCAGGGTAATATCTTTCGGCAGTTGATCAAACTCGACGCGAACAGGTACCCGCTGAGCCAGACGTACCCACGGTACGTTAGGTTTAATGTCGGGCACCAGGCCAGAATCGGTTTCCACGCTCTGATCGTAAATTGCCCGACCTATGCTGCTTACGTGACCCTGTAACGTCTCAGAGCCGCTGTAAAGCGTGATCCGTGCAGGCGCTCCCTCGCGGATATGGCGCAGCTTAGTCTCTTCAAAATAACCTACAACATAGAAAGAGTGGCTATCGACCAGGGCAAAAACCGGCTGTCCGGTGGTGGCATAATCCCCCACACGGGTAGACAGGCTCGTGACCCATCCCTCCACCGGGGCTTTGACCACTGTCTGAGTCAGTTGCCACTCGGCCTGTTTCAGCGTTGCCTCCGCAACCTTCAGGCTGGCCTGCATGCTTTTCACATTGATATTGGCCGTATCGAGATCTTCCGCAGAAATGTAATTCCTCGACAGATGTCGGCGGCGGTCGGCTTCGTTATTGGCTTTTGCGAGATCTGACTGAGCTTTAGCGAGCTGCGCCTGGGCATTAAGCACCGCAATATGAAAAGGGGTTTCATCGATGCGGAATAACACATCGCCCGCGTGAACGAACTGATTGTCCTTCACCAGAAGCGCGCTGATACTACCGGACACCTGTGGCGTAATGCTGACCTGTTCCGCACGGATCTTGCCATCACGCGTCCAGGGCGACTGCATGTAATAATTCCAGAGCCACCAGCCGGCCACCAGCGCCAGTGCTAAAACGATAAGAGTGGAAAAATATTTTAACGTTTTCAAAGCAATTCTCACTACACGGTTAACAGGGCAAGGCCAAGACAGACGGAGAGGGTAAAAAGGGAGAGATCCATTAACATGGGGTGCCAGATTTCACCGGAATACATCCAGTCGCGCAGCAGGCGGTGCGCAATGAGCCAGATCACAAAACCGACCATGACGGCTTTAAACAGTGGCGGAAAGTAGACCGATGCGCCAACAATCAGATCCTGGAGGGGCAACCCTGCGGAGAAGGAAAAAAACGTCACAAGCAGCGATCCTTTGCAGTGGAATGAGGGCCACAATGGCATTTTTCAATGCGATGGCGCATACCGTTCAGTGTAAATCAACCTTTCAGGAATGATGAATACCGTGATTGCATTTGTTTTGGCAATACAAATACTGCAAACTATTCTAAAATCACTATAATCACTTAGCAAGCTAATTATAAGGAGATGAAATTGGAATCGCCATTAGGTTCTGATCTGGCAAGGTTGGTACGCATCTGGCGTGCTCTGATTGACCATCGCCTGAAACCTCTGGAACTCACACAGACGCACTGGGTTACGCTGCATAACATACATCAGCTTCCGCCCGATCAGTCACAGATCCAACTGGCAAAAGCGATTGGTATTGAGCAACCGTCTCTTGTGCGTACCCTTGACCAGCTGGAAGAGAAGGGACTCATCTCCCGGCAAACCTGTGCCAGCGACCGTCGCGCCAAGCGGATAAAGCTGACGGAAAAAGCGGCCCCGATAATTACCGAGATGGAAACCGTCATCAGTAAAACGCGAGGGGAGATCCTGGCCGGAATTTCCCCCGCTGAGCTGGAGATGCTGATCGGCCTCATCGCCCGTCTCGAACAAAATATTCATGACTTACAGTCACGCGACTGACATGGGTAACAGGCCTTGCTCATTCAAGGCCTGCATCATCATTTGAACACCACCACCCGGTTGCGGCCCGTTTCTTTTGCCTCATACATGGCTTTATCCGCGCTTTCCACACAGGTTTCTGCACTGATTTGCGGTGACGTGGCGGTAAATACGCCCATACTGATGGTAATCGGTTCCGGAAGATGACCACCGCTGCTGGCTTTATCGTAACCGCTCAATTTGAGACGTATACGTTCGGCAACCTGTTGCGCAAGATCGGAAGGGGTATTTGTCAGCATGAGCACAAATTCTTCGCCGCCTATCCGCGCCGCGATATCCTCTGGTCGCACCGAGTCGGTCAGCAGATTAGAAACAAACTGTAAAACCTTATCCCCCTGCAAATGGCCGTAGCAGTCGTTAATCCGCTTGAAACGGTCAAGATCGCTTACGATCACCGAGACCGGGTGCGCCATTGTTGCTGTACTCAGTGCATGATGTAATGAATCATAGAAATAGCTGCGATTATAAAGACGGGTAAGGGGATCGCGGATCGAGTTTTGATAAGACTGCTGGTATTTTACATGCGATTCACGATACAAATTAAATACGTCAGAAAGTAAGATGAAAATAATCATTAACGTAGCGACAGTTTCGAATAACCGCGCCCGGTACCATGAAATATCTTCTGCGTGTCCCCCTAACAAAAGCATTAACAGCGTGACGATGTAACACACACATAAAAAATTGCCGCCCACCCAAAACAAATTCCTCACTTGAGTAATGACCATCAGGATGATTAATGTTATTACCCACAGGACGATCAGAATGATATTGATCGCATGGCTCCAGAGAACCATAAACTGGCGAGTTTCATTATCCACCAGGTCCAGTGTGAGTAGGGTTGAATGGCTGGAATACATCATCGCCAGTCCCAGCATACAGCCCGTAAAGAGCGAGGTGCCCATAACGATACCAAGATGGGTGCTTCGTGAGAGTCCAGAATTCCGCAGGGCATACAGTAATGCCGCAACGATTATCAGCACCGCCATCAATAAGTGTCGGAACATATAGAAAATCATTGCGTCGTTATAGTTCGCCTCATTGAACTGATAGAGGTCGAGCCAGGCCGGGAAGCTGGACAATGTTCCTGCCATCAGTAACGCTGAGCCGGCAAAAGCCAGCGCAATTGGAACAAGATACAACCGCCTCCTGTCGCACCAGTATTTCATTGCCATAAAACAGGCTATAAACAGATGGAATACCAAAAGAAAAATAGTCAGCGTAGGGAAAAACAGGGGAGAAAACGAAGGAACCCATTCAACAAGTTTAATAAATAAAGCTTGTAATAAAGCAATGATAACAAAGCATACAAGTGCGAAGGCTACAAAACGGTTTTTTACAAATCGACAGATCGCAAGCATAGATAATTTTAATAATAAAAAAGAAAAAGAGATTGCGAAGAGTCTACGGGAGGCGGATAAAAAATACTTTGCGCAGGGACAAGAACGGATGAAATCTAATATTCACCGTGTGAATGCGTTCAGCAAATAGATTTATTTAAATAATGATTTTTATGAATGGATGTGGTCCGAAGAGACCACATCCATCAGGATATTAGCGCGGGGAAACGGTGACCTGGCTACCATTGCTTGCCAGCACAACACGCTGGCCAGCAGAGAAACGAGTATTACCCTGTTTCTGTACAACCATAATGGTGCTGCCATCATCCTTACGGATTTCCAGTTCAACGCCTTGAGTTTTGTTCATCGCGCCCTGAACGCCCTGACCTGCTACGCCGCCAGCAACTGCGCCCGCTGCGGTCGCCAGAGAACGTCCGGTGCCTCCGCCAATGGTATTGCCCAGGAAACCGCCCAGCACAGCACCACCGATTGCGCCCACTACGTTCGTGTCATCGCCACCCTGGATCTGAACAGGACGGGCATTAACGATAGTACCGTATGTCACGTTCTGTACCTGTTTAGCTTCTGAAGCACTATATACGTCGCCGGAGAGTGAACTGTCATTCACACAACCCGCCAGTGTTAAACCAATCAGCGAAACGCCCAGTACACGTAAAATCATTTGACTCTCCTGTTCACCAAAAAACGCCCGGTTGGGGCATCCGTTATGGCTAAATTATATGGCATTCCTGACCACAGTTCATATCTTTGCATGCCGAATAGGCAAATTTTACTTGGTTGTGGCTTAACGGGACATAAACAAAAACTGCCTGTGTGACAGATCTGAGATTGTTAAAAATTATTATTACCGCATAGCAAAGCCGCGTCATTTATGATGGAGTGTTTGCATTTAGCCCACTTAACGTAAGGAAAGCGCATGAAATCGGGTCGCTATATCGGTGTGATGTCTGGTACCAGTCTTGATGGTGTGGATGTCGTTCTGGCCGCCATTGATGAGAACATGGTGGCGCAGCAGGCAAGCCTGAGCTGGCCTATTCCGGTCTCGCTAAAAGAAGAGATTCTGAACATCTGCCAGGGGCAGCAGCTGACGCTTTCCCAACTGGGCCAACTGGATGTGCGTCTGGGGGCGCTGTTTGCTGATGCGATACTGGCCTTGATGCAACAAGAACGACTCCACCCGCAGGATATCGTGGCAATAGGCTGCCATGGGCAGACCGTCTGGCATGAACCTGTCGGCGAGGCGCCGCATACGATGCAAATTGGCGATAACAACCAGATTGTGGCAAAAACCGGCGTGACGGTGGTAGGCGATTTCCGTCGTCGCGATATGGCCCTTGGTGGGCAGGGGGCGCCACTGGTTCCTGCATTTCATCAGGCGCTGCTTGCGCACCCGGAAGAGCGCAGAATGGTCCTGAACATTGGCGGGATCGCCAACCTGTCGATGCTCATTCCCGGTCAGCCCGTGCGCGGGTACGATACCGGACCCGGTAATATGTTGATGGATGCCTGGATCTGGCGTCAGAGCGGTAAACCCTATGACAAAGACGCGCAGTGGGCCAGCCAGGGGAAAGTGATCCTTCCCTTGCTGCAAACCCTGTTAAGCGATCCTTTCTTTGCTCTGCCCGCGCCGAAAAGTACGGGGCGAGAATATTTCAACTACGGCTGGCTTGAACGTCAGCTGGCACGATTCCCCGGCCTTGCACCTCAGGATGTGCAGGCTACGCTGACTGAGCTCACCGCCGTGTCGATTTCTGAACAGGTGTTGCTGAGCGGCGGATGTGAGCGTTTGTTGGTATGCGGAGGCGGCAGCCGCAACCCGCTGCTGATGACACGCCTCGCCGCTCTGCTGCCGGGCACCGAAGTCACGACAACTGATGAAGCCGGGATCAGCGGAGACGATATGGAAGCGCTGGCTTTCGCCTGGCTTGCCTGGCGTACGGTTGCCGGTCTGCCGGGGAATTTACCCTCCGTTACCGGTGCGCGGGAGGCGAGTGTCCTCGGCGCCATTTTCCCCGCAAACCCGCGCCATAATCAGAGTTAACTGAAATTCAGCAGGAGTTGTAACCCGTAAAATAGGGAAAAACAGGAGGGCGGTTAGGCCCTCCAGGACCAGGATAGTCTTCGGAAACTGCCCATGAAAAAACTCCTTCTTATTGCTGTACCTTTTCTTATGACCGGATGCAGCGTCTATAACCAGTTCGTTGAGCGTATGCAGACCGATACGCTGGAATACCGTTGTGATGAAAAACCGCTGACGGTGAAGCTGAACAATCCTCGTCAGGAAGCCAGCTTTGTTTACGATAATAAATTGTTAACCCTGAAACAGGGGATGTCGGCCTCCGGTGCGCGCTATTCAGACGGGATCTACGTCTTCTGGTCGAAAGGCGACAGCGCCACCGTCTACAAGCGAGACCGTATTGTGCTGAACAATTGTCAGCTCGAAAATCCGAAGCGTTGAGATTTTTGAAGGGGGCGCGCACAATAGCGCCACCCAATCTCACTTTCAGCTAACGCCATGTCAGATAACGACGAACTACAGCAAATTGCGCATCTGCGCCGTGAATACACCAAAGGCGGTTTGCGCCGCCAGGATCTTCCCGCCGAACCGCTGGTGCTTTTTGAACGCTGGCTGAAGCAGGCCTGCGACGCGAAACTGGCTGACCCGACGGCGATGGTCGTTGCCACGGTTGATGAAAACGGTCAGCCGTATCAACGCATCGTTCTTCTCAAGCATTATGACGAGAAAGGGCTGGTGTTCTACACCAACCTTGGCAGCCGCAAAGCGCATCACCTGGAAAATAATCCGCGTATTAGCCTGCTCTTCCCGTGGCATATGCTTGAGCGCCAGGTGATGGTCACCGGCAAGGCGGAGCGTCTCTCTACGCTGGAAGTGGTGAAATATTTCCACAGCCGCCCGCGCGACAGTCAGATCGGTGCCTGGGTCTCTAAACAATCCAGCCGAATCTCAGCTCGCGGCGTGCTGGAGAGTAAATTCCTCGAACTCAAACAGAAGTTTCAGCAGGGTGAAGTACCGCTGCCGAGTTTCTGGGGCGGGTTCCGTATTCCCATTGAACAAATGGAGTTCTGGCAGGGCGGTGAACACCGTCTCCACGACCGCTTTTTATACCAGCGCGACAACGGCGGCTGGAAAATAGACCGACTGGCGCCGTAAACCCTGAAATTTGTTGTGTTAAGCGCTAGCGCACACCGCGCTGGCGCTTTATTCTATGTACCTTTCGCACCAGGCGAAAAGTCGTGTACCGGCAAAGGTGCAGTCGTTTATACATGGAGAATTTGATGGCAAGCAGTAACTTGATTAAACAATTGCAAGAGCGGGGCCTCGTGGCTCAGGTGACGGACGAAGAAGCGTTAGCTTCGCTGCTGGCGCAAGGCCCGATCGCGCTCTATTGCGGCTTCGATCCTACCGCTGACAGCTTGCATTTGGGGCATCTTGTTCCGTTGTTATGCCTGAAACGCTTCCAGATGGCCGGCCATAAGCCTGTCGCACTGGTTGGCGGTGCAACCGGTCTGATTGGCGACCCAAGTTTTAAAGCCGCTGAGCGTAAGCTGAATACCGAAGACACCGTGCAGGAGTGGGTGGATAAGATCCGTAAACAGGTTGCACCGTTCCTCGATTTCGACTGCGGTGATAACTCTGCGATTGCGGCGAACAACTACGACTGGTTTGGTGGCATGAACGTGCTGACGTTCCTGCGTGACATCGGCAAACACTTCTCTGTTAACCAGATGATTAACAAAGAAGCAGTGAAACAGCGTCTTAACCGTGACGATCAGGGTATCTCTTTCACCGAGTTCTCCTACAACCTGTTGCAGGGGTATGACTTCGCTTGCCTGAACAAGCTGCACGGCGTCTCTCTGCAAATTGGCGGTTCCGACCAGTGGGGTAACATCACCTCCGGTATCGATCTGACCCGTCGCCTCCACCAGAACCAGGTGTTTGGTCTGACCGTGCCGCTGATCACCAAAGCCGACGGTACCAAGTTCGGCAAGACCGAAGGCGGCGCGGTATGGCTGGATCCGAAGAAAACCAGCCCGTATAAATTCTACCAGTTCTGGATCAACACGGCGGATGCCGACGTTTATCGCTTCCTGAAGTTCTTCACCTTTATGGATATCGAAGAAATCAATGCCCTGGAAGAAGAAGACAAGAACAGCGGTAAAGCGCCACGCGCCCAGTACGTGCTGGCGGACGAAGTGACTAAACTGGTTCACGGCGAAGAAGGCCTGGCGGCGGCGAAGCGCATTACGGCGAGCCTGTTCAACGGAACCCTGAGCGATTTAAGCGAAGCGGATTTCGAACAGCTGGCGCAGGATGGTGTGCCAATGGTGGAGATGGAAAAAGGCGCGGACCTGATGCAGGCGCTGGTGGACTCCGAACTCCAGCCGTCTCGCGGTCAGGCGCGTAAAACCATCGCCTCTAATGCAATCACCATTAATGGCGAAAAACAGGCCGATCCGGAATACATTTTTACCGAGAACGACCGTCTCTATGGTCGCTACACGCTGCTGCGTCGCGGTAAGAAAAATTACTGCCTGGTCTGCTGGAAGTAATTAAAAGTATGCAGGGGCGTGGGAAACCACGCCCCTTTTGTTTTGACAGGGTTTGGTAAGTACAACATGAAGAACATCCTCGCCATTCAATCCCACGTTGTTTTTGGACATGCTGGCAACAGCGCTGCGGAATTTCCAATGCGCCGCCTCGGCGTTAACGTCTGGCCCCTCAATACCGTCCAGTTCTCGAATCACACCCAGTACGGTAAATGGACCGGCTGCGTGATGCCGCCGACGCATCTGACGGAAATCGTTCAGGGGATTGCGGATATCGACCAGCTCAAACGCTGCGACGCCGTACTGAGCGGCTATCTGGGCTCGGCGGAGCAGGGAGAACATATTCTCGGCATCGTGCGCCAGGTGAAAGCGGCAAACCCCGCGGCGAAGTATTTCTGCGATCCGGTGATGGGACATCCGGAAAAAGGCTGCATCGTAGCGCCGGGGGTGGCGGAGTTCCATGTTCGTCACGCGTTGCCCGCCAGCGACATTATTGCGCCCAACCTGATTGAACTTGAGATCCTGTGCGAGCATCCGGTCAACAGCGTAGAAGAGGCTGTACGCGCTTCTCGCGAGCTGATCGCCCAGGGGCCAGAGATTGTGCTGGTGAAACACCTGGCACGCGCAGGGTTGAGCCAGGAGCGTTTTGAGATGCTGCTTGTGACGAAGGATGAAGCCTGGCATATCAGTCGACCGCTGGTGGATTTTGGAACACGTCAGCCTGTCGGGGTCGGGGATGTGACCAGCGGTTTGCTGCTGGTGAAGCTATTGCAGGGCGCGAGCCTGCGCGATG
The DNA here is from genome assembly GCF_011078175.1 of Enterobacter cloacae. Classification (GTDB taxonomy): domain Bacteria; phylum Pseudomonadota; class Gammaproteobacteria; order Enterobacterales; family Enterobacteriaceae; genus Enterobacter; species Enterobacter cloacae_Q. The sequence continues at coordinate 83,818 of NZ_JAALCJ010000004.1, read as the reverse complement.
CGCTGGAGCACGTCACCGCAGCCGTTTATGAAATCATGATTGCGACGAAGACGATGCAGGAATATGAGCTCCAGGTCGTCGCGGCGCAGGATCGTATCGCGCAGCCTGAGCACTATTTCAGCGCAACTCGGCTCTAAATTATGCCGGGTGGCGCTGACGCTTACCCGGCCTATCACTTCCATTGGCAGATGCAAGCGCTAGCGCTACCCGGCAACACAGGCCGCTCGCTTAATTCAACCCTTCCGCTTTCAGCGCCGCCGCCACCGCAGGACGCTCCGCCACGCGCGTCATATACGACGCGACATGGTCTAACCCTTCCATGTTCAGCTTAACCGCGCGCGCCCAGCGCAGAACGGTAAACAGATAGGCATCGGCGATGGTGAAACGCGAGCCACAGATCCACTGGTCGTCTCTCAGCGCGTCGTTAACGTACTGCAACTTTTTCTCCAGCAGCGCGCGCACGGTAGGTTTGTACTCTTCCGGCGTGTCCGGGCGGAACAGGGGCGTAAAGCCTTTGTGCAGTTCGGTGGCAATATAGTTCAGCCACTCCAGCGTTTTATAACGCGCAATGCTGCCGGTGGGGGCAAGGAGCTGACGATCCGGTACGTTGTCCGCCAGAAACTGCATAATCGCCACCCCTTCGGTCAGCAGGGTGCCATCATCCAGCAGCAGGGCCGGAACCTGGCCTTTTGGGTTAATCGCAAAAAAGTCATCCCCGTTTTCCAGACGCTTTTTCATCAGGTCAACGCCGTCCAGCGTGAAATCTTTACCGCTCTCGCGGAGAGTAATATGGGAAGCAAGAGAGCAGGCGCCCGGTTTATAGAACAGTTTCATCGGTAACTCCTTTTTGCTGAGGTTCCAGCTATGTTAGTGCGCGTTCGGATAAAAAAAAAGCCGCTAATCAATTAGCGGCTTCTGTTCAGTCGTTTCCCGATGACATTACGCGTTCGCGGTTTTGATCGCTTTAGCGGATTTGTCGTCGTCCTGCGTCATACGATTCAGTTTAGGTGCGGTCAGCAGCATCAGCACGGCGATCACGGCGGTCGCGATACCAATTTGCATGAACACGGTGCCGTAGACATTCAGGGAAACCAGCGGGTCGGTAACGTTTTCTGGTACCGCCATCAGGTTCGCAATCTTACCGGCAATAATGGCTGCGCCAGCGGTAGTCAGGAACCAGCTACCCATAATGAAGCCCATCAGACGCTGAGGAACCAGCTGTGCAACCATCGCCAGGCCCAGACCGGAGATCATCAGCTCGCCGATGGATTGCAGCGCATAGCTCAGGATCAGCCAGTTAACCGATACGATACCCGCGTCGGTCGCGAATTTCGTCCCCAGCGGCAGCACCAGGAACGCGCCAGAGCACAGTACCATACCAATGGCGAACTTGTGCGGCATAGGCAGACGGTCGCCCATCTTGTTATAGATAGCGGCCAGAATCGGGCTACCAATCATGATCCAGAACGGGTTCAGAGCCTGATACTGCTCCGGCTCGAACGCGATGCCCAGGATGGAGTGCTCTACGTTGCGGATAGCGAAGAAGTTCAGAGACGTTGGCATCTGGCTGTACAGAACGAAGAAGATGATCGCTTCCAGCATCAGGATAAATGCCACAATCATCTTACGACGTGCCGCACCCTGCATCGCAAAGGCTTCTTTTGCGAAGATAATCACGATACCCAGCGCAACCACGCCCAGTACGGCACGTGCAACGCCCTGGTTATGCAGCAGCCAGGTGGCGACAGCCGCCAGGATCACAATGCCGACGATGGTTGCCAGCAGTTTGCCCATGTGCACAGGTTCGAAGTCTGGTTTTGAACCGTAGTCTTTAACCCAGCTACGGCAGAACAGGAAGTTCACCACGGTGATCAGCATACCCACGAAGCTCAGCGCAAACGCTACGCTCCAGCCGAATTTGGCGGCCAGCCATGGGGTTGCCAGCATAGAGAAGAAGGAACCGATGTTGATGGACATGTAGTACATGGTAAATGCACCGTCCAGACGTGGGTCATCTTTGCTGTAGCAGGTAGAAAGCAGGGAAGACGGGTTCGCCTTAAAGAGGCCGTTACCTACCGCGATGGTAGCCATGCCCATGTAAACCACACCTGCATCGTGCCCGGACCAGGCGACCAGACCATAGCCAATCGCCAGAACAACGGCGCCCAGCATAATGACACGTTTAGTCCCAAGGACTTTATCGCCTAACCAGCCGCCGATAGCGACCAGGCCATACACCAGGGCGCTGAAGGAAGAGAACAGCGTGATGGAATCGGCTTCAGACATACCCAGCTGTTTAACCAGGTAAACCGCCATGATCCCTTGCAGGCCGTAGTAACCAAAACGTTCCCATAATTCGATAGAGAAAATGAGATAGAACGCTTTAGGCTGTTTGAAAGCGTTAAGACTGACGCTCTCATCTGTTGGTTTATTGTTTGCAGTAGACACATATACCTCTTTTTTTACATCCCATATTAACGGGGGTGTTCATAGCGTGATGACCGTAGTCCATCCGCTTTATAGTTATATTGGGAGGGGAAACGGCGGGTAATGTTCACTATCCAGCCCCATCTGGCAATACGTTTGTAATAATCTGTTACATATAACTCTGGCGGTATAATCATCGGTTCATGCAAATGTTATACAGCGTTAAATCTCATCCGTTCAAAATTGATGGTTTTTTTCACTGTAATCGACCCTGTTTAATGGCTGTATGGCGATATGTTCTGCTATTTTGGGTGAATGGCAGTGATATAGCCCATATTCTGAAAAATGACTGGTCTTATGTGCGGTGTGGAATCGATGAAATCTTGTCTGACAAAGGGGTTGGGCGGGTTTTGACAACAAAAATCCAACATCAGGTTATCAGAGTGATCGCGATCACAGATGTATAGAAATTTTTGGTGATGAAAAAACTATTAACCTGTTTGAGTGTTAAATGACCGAAGAACCACCAATGCGTCCACGAGAACAATAGGGTAATTTATGGTCAATCGGGAAAATATCAGAGCCCTTGTTAATTTTAAGGGCTTGAACAGATACGAAGTAAGGTGGTTTACGCTCAGGGATAGACTTTTTCTTTGTATTCGCAGAGATCTTCGATAATGCAGGAACCGCAGCGTGGTTTACGCGCAATACAGGTATAGCGCCCGTGAAGGATAAGCCAGTGGTGGCAGTCCACCTTAAATTCCGCTGGAACCACTTTCAACAGCTTCTCTTCGACCTCTTCCACGTTCTTACCCGGCGCAAACCTGGTGCGGTTAGAGACGCGGAAGATATGGGTATCCACAGCGATCGTCGGCCAGCCAAACGCTGTGTTCAGCACCACATTTGCCGTTTTACGCCCGACGCCCGGCAACGCTTCCAGCGCAGCCCGATCCTCCGGGACTTCACCGCCGTGTTGTTCCAGCAGGATACGGCAGGTCTTAATGACGTTTTCGGCCTTACTGTTAAACAGGCCGATGGTCTTGATATAGGATTTCACCCCTTCAACGCCCAGCTCCAGCATGGCCTGCGGTGTACTGGCGACGGGGTAGAGCAGGGCCGTGGCTTTATTTACGCTCACGTCCGTCGCCTGCGCAGAGAGCAGCACCGCGATCAACAGTTCAAACGGCGAATTAAAATTCAGCTCTGTCGTTGGATGAGGATTCTCGTCGCGCAGGCGCGTCAGGATCGCAATGCGTTTCTCTTTATTCATACTACTTTCTCTGGGATCCCTTCCTGCACGCTGCGTTCAGCGGCGCGGCGTTTACGTTTTTCATCAATCAGGTATTTTAATGCCAGCATCATCCCAAGGCCAATGAAGGCGCCTGGCGGTAGCATGGCGAGCAGGAACGGGGTGTCCGTATGGAAAACCTCAATACGCAGCGACTTCGCCCAGCCGCCAAGCAGCGCGTCCGCACCGTCGAAGAGCGTACCGTTGCCCAACATTTCACGCAGAGAGCTGAGAACAAACATCGCGGCAGTCGCGCCCATGCCGATGGAAAACCCATCCAGCGCGGATATGGCCGGATTGTTTTTCACCGCGAAGGCTTCAGCACGGCCCACGACAATACAGTTAGTCACGATAAGCGGAATGAAGATCCCGAGCGACTGGTACAGGCCAAATGCGTAGGCATTGATCAGCATTTGCACCACGCTGACCACCGACGCAATGATCATGACATAGATCGGAATACGGATTTCCGACGGCGTCCAGCGGCGCAAAACAGAAATGGAGAAATTGGTCAGGGTGAGTACCAGCGTGGTCGCCAGCCCCAGCCCCAGCGCATTGGTGGCGGTAGACGTCACCGCCAGCAGCGGACACAGTCCCAACAGCTGTACCAGTGCCGAGTTGTTCTTCCAGAGACCCTGGACAATAACCTCTTTAACCTGGCTCATGATCACTCCTCACAGGTAGAAAGGTGATTGATTTGCGCGGGCAGCGTTTCGGCATACAGCCCGGCGCGTTTGACGGCGTTGACTACTGCGCGGGGTGTAATCGTGGCGCCGGTGAACTGATCAAATTCGCCGCCATCTTTTTTCACTGCGAAAGCGGGATCGTCCTCGCCATGAATCATCTTCCCGGCAAAGTGTAATATCCAGTCGCTTAAGCGCGTTTCAATTTTGTCGCCAAGGCCCGGCGTTTCGTGATGCTCCGTCACGCGAGTGCCCAGCACGGTACCGGAAAAATCGCTACCCACCAGCAGTTGAATGGCGCCAGAGTAACCGTCCGGCGCGGTGGATTCCATGACGGCGCCCACGGGATTATCGCCCTTGCGGGCAATATAAACGCGATGGGAGCCTTTACCGAGCTGCGGAGCCTGCACGACAAAGCAGCTTTTTTGCAGGTCATTATCGTAGAAGTCTGATGGGATCACCTGATCGAACAGCGCCTTTTGCTGCTTCATTGCCTGCTCTTCAATGGTGGTTTTCGTCAGTTCATTTACCAGCGCGGTCAGCCCGGTGAGGGCGGCGGCGAAAATCGCCAGCGTGACGCCGTGTTTTTGCATTGTCTTAAGCATGGCGTGACCCTTAGCGATGACCGTAGACGCGAGGACGCGTGTAGTAGTCGATGAGCGGAACGGTGATGTTAGCCAGCAGCACGGCAAACGCCACCCCGTCGGGATAACCGCCAAAACTGCGAATAAGCCAGACCAGCAGGCCTGCCAGAGCGCCGAAAATCAGACGTCCTCGGTTGGTGGTAGAGGCGGTGACCGGATCGGTCAGAATGAAGAATGCCCCGAGCATGGTCGCGCCGGAGAGCAGATGGAGCTGCGGGCTGGCCAGTGACTCAGGTGAAATGACCCAGCCGAGCGTCGAGCAAACGGCCAGCGTCACCAGAAAGCTCACCGGAATGTGCCAGCGGATCGCCTTCTGTTGCAGAAGGAACGCGCCGCCAAGGAGATAGGCCAGATTGACCCACTGCCAGCCAGCGCCAGCCAGTACACCGTTGTAAATAGACGATTTCATCACCTGCTCCACGCTGTGTCCGGCACGCAGGGATGTTTTGAAAGTATCGAGCGGGGTCGCCTGGCTGATGCCATCCACCCCCATGCGAAGCGTGTTCATATCCGCGCCCAGCACGGTGTGGCCGGTAAAGATAACGTGCAGGGCATCCATGAAGCCGGGCACGGTGGCGGCGATCTCATGCGGCGGTAGCCAGCTGGTCATCTGTACCGGGAAGGAGATCAGCAGCACCACGTAGCCAATCATCGCCGGGTTAAACGGGTTATGGCCCAGCCCACCGTACAGCTGCTTGGCGATGATCACCGCAAACACCGTGCCCAATACCACCATCCACCACGGGGCGAACGGGGGAATGCTGATGGCCAGCAGCAGGCCGGTCAGCAGGGCGGAGTTATCGCTGAGGATGCGAGTCACTTCCATTTTGCGCAGCTTCAGGATCGCTGCTTCCGCTGCGACGGCACTGGCGCAACCCAGAACTAACTGGAAAAGCGTACCCCAGCCAAAAAACCAGCACTGTACGGCAATACCTGGCAGCGCGGCCAGGCAAACCAGCATCATAATGCGCGATGTCTGGCGCTGATTATGGGTGTAGGGGGAACTTGCAATTCTGAAAACCATTTAATCCTCGTTAACGGCTTGCTGCGCGGCTTTCTTTGCCTGAACGCGCGCAATCGCGGCGGCGACTGCGGCTTTGCGTGGGTCATCGTTAGCGGCCGCAGGCAGTTCATCCTGCTGCGCCGCTTTTCGTGCTTTAGCGCGGGCGATGGCCGCTTCAACGGCGGCTTTACGCGGGTCGACAGGCGCTTCACTCTCTTCGGCAGACTGACTCTGCGCTGCTTTACGCGCTTTGGCGCGGGCGATGGCCGCGTCAACGGCGGCTTTACGCGGGTCGACAGGCGCTTCACTCTCTTCGGCAGACTGACTCTGCGCTGCTTTACGCGCTTTGGCGCGGGCGATGGCCGCGTCAACGGCGGCTTTACGCGGGTCGGCAGGCGCTTCACTCTCTTCGGCAGGCTGACTCTGCGCGGCTTTACGCGCTTTGGCGCGGGCGATGGCCGCGTCAACGGCGGCTTTACGCGGGTCGACAGGCGCTTCACTCTCTTCGGCAGGCTGACTCTGCGCGGCTTTACGCGCTTTAGCGCGGGCGATGGCCGCTTCAACGGCCGCTTTACGCGGATCGATGTCGGCTTCCGGTTTAGCGTTTTGCGCTTTCTCCACCTGACGCGCGCGCGCTTCGGCTTTACGCGCTTCGCGAGCCGCAATCGCTTCGCTGTTGTCCGGCTTCTGTCCCGCCACGATCGCTACCGCCTGGGCGGCAGTGGCTTTTTTCTCGCGCACGCGGGCCAGGGCGGCGTTAATGGCATCCTGATCTTTCGCCGCAGGCTGTACCGCAGCCTGCTTATGACGTTCCTGACGGGCTTGTTTTTCGCGCTCCAGTCGCGCCTGGCGCGCTTCAAAGCGGGCCTTCGCTTCAGCGGCACGTTTTTCTTCCATGGAGATGGCGTAAATTTCGGCTTTCTCCTGACGGAAATACTGCACCAGCGGAATATTGCTTGGGCAGACCCAGGCGCAGGCACCGCATTCAATGCAGTCAGCCAGGTTATGCGCCTGTGCTTTATCGTGCAGCTGGCCTTTGCTGTACCAGTACAACTGCTGCGGCAGCAAATCTGCCGGGCACGCGTCCGCGCAGGCGCTACAGCGGATGCAGCCTTTCTCTTCCTGTGTTTCGCCCATCTCCGATGGGGAAGGGGCCAGCAGGCAGTTGGTAATCTTCACTACCGGCACGTCGAGCCACGGCAGGGTAAAGCCCATCAACGGGCCGCCCATAATGACCATCTGATCGCTTCCCGGGCAGAAGTCCGCCTGTTCAAGCAGATGACGTACCGGCGTACCCAGACGTGCCCAGACGTTACCGGGACGGGAGACGGACTCGCCGGTCAGCGTGACGACACGTTCGGTCAATGGCTCACCGTCAATCACCGCACGTTTCACCGCGTAAGCGGTACCCACGTTTTGCATCAGCACGCCGATGTCGGATGAACGGCCCCCGTGAGGGACCTGTTTTCCGGTCAGGATCTGCGTCAGCTGCTTTGCACCGCCGGACGGGTATTTGGTGGGGATCACGCGTAAGGCGATATCATGGCTATCCGCCAGAACCGCACGCAGCATGGAAATAGCCTGCGGTTTATTGTCCTCAATACCGATCAGCACTTCACGGGGTTGCAGAATATGCGCAAGGATGCGAATACCTTCCACCACCTGCGCGGCACAGTCCTGCATCAGACGATCATCGGCGGTGATGTACGGTTCGCACTCGGCTGCGTTGATTATCAGCGTGTCGATTTTATCACCACCGCCGTGTAGCTTGGCGCCGGTCGGGAAGCCAGCGCCCCCCAGACCCGCCACGCCGAACTGATGAATGCGTTCAATCAGCGCTTCTCGGCTGCGGGAAGAGTAGTCGCTCCAGCCGTCACGATCGATCCAACGGTCTTCGCCATCGGCTTCAACGATCACGCTCAGCTCAGACAACGCAGACGGGTGGGCAACGGTATGGGGGGCAATAGCCACCACCTTGCCGGAAGTCGGGGCATGTATCGGCAACATCCGTCCGCGACCAAAGGTCAGCGGCTGGCCGCGAAGAACGCTATCGCCTTCTTTCACGCACAGTTCACCTTCCGCGCCGATATGCTGTTTCAGAGGCATAACGTAACGGGTTGCCAGCGGGATTTGGCGCAGCGGTGTGCCGTTAGACTGTGATTTCATCTCAGGCGGATGAATGCCGCCATCAAAATCCCAGATCTTATCTTTTCTGAAAGCAGAAAATAACTTAAGCATGTTGTTCCACAGGAATATTGCGAACCGGAATGGTCTGAAGGTCCCACTTCCAGTTTTCGGTAGTCGTTTCAACCGGGCGTAGTTCTATACACTGCGTCGGGCAGGGTGCCACGCAGAGATTACAGCCGGTGCACAGATCCGCCACAACGGTGTGCATCGCGCGCGTTGCGCCCACAATGGCGTCAACAGGACACGCCTGAATACATTTGGTGCAGCCAATGCAGTTGGCTTCGTCAATAACGGCAAGGGCACGAATGGGCTCCTGGGCCTGTTCATCGCCGTCGACAGGCTGCGGATCGACGTTAAGCAGGGCAGCTATTTTAAGCATGACCGCTTCGCCGCCCGGCGCGCAGCGGTTGATCTTCTCTCCCTGCACGCCCACCGCCTCAGCGTAAGGGCGGCAGCCAGGGTATCCGCACTGCCCACACTGGCTCTGCGGTAAAAGTTCATCAATTTTTTCAACAACCGGATCGTCCTCCACCGCAAAACGGCGGGAGGCATAACCCAGAATGATGCCAAAGACGAGTCCCAGTACGCTGATGGACGCGACGGCAATCCAGATAGCACTCATTACAACTTCACCAGACCACTAAAGCCCATAAAGGCCAGAGACATTAAACCGGCGGTCACCAGGGCGATGGCGTTACCGCGAAACGGTGCGGGTATATCCGCCGCCGCAAGACGCTCGCGAATCGACGCGAACAGGACCATAACAAAAGAGAAACCAACCGCCGCTGAAAAACCGTACAGTGCCGATTGAAGAAAATTATGCCCAAGATTGATATTGAGCAGCGCCACGCCCAGCACCGCACAGTTGGTGGTGATGAGCGGCAGGAAAATGCCCAGCAGACGATACAGGGCAGGGCTGGTTTTACGCACGACCATCTCGGTAAATTGCACCACAACCGCAATGACCAGAATAAAGGACAAGGTGCGCAGGTAGAGCATGTCGAGCGGGATTAGGATCCAGGTATCAATCAGCCACGCGCAAATGGAGGCCATCGTCATCACGAAGGTGGTCGCCAGCCCCATGCCCATAGCTGTCTCCAGTTTTTTGGAGACACCCATAAACGGGCACAGGCCAAGGAACTTCACCAGTACGAAGTTATTAACCAGCACAGTTCCGACAAAGAGCAGTAAGTAATCGGTCATTATTGAGCCTGAAATAAAATAGCCGCCTATTATCGGATAAACGACAACAGGTCACAACAGGTTAACTGTAAGGTTATTACGGGTTAACGAAGGTCTTCTTAACGCGCGTCGAACGCTTGAAATAGGGCACCAGAAGCGCCGTCGCCAGTAGCGGAAACAGTAACTGGCGAACCGCCAGCGCGTCAGACACTGGCGAGAAAGCGAACGCTTTGACGGCCAGCAGCACGGAGACCAGCAGCCAGATAATGTAATGTTTCGGCACGCTTTTGCGGCGTTTGAAGAAGGCGATAGTCAGCCACAGCGTGTAGTACCACATCGCGATCGCGAAAACGAACGACACAAACCACGTTGCAATATTGAGCGCACTCTGCGACATCAGTGTCTGGATAGCATGAGGCGTAACCAGTGCGGTGGTGTATAGTAACAGCGCCAGCGAAGCGCTTAATAATGCCACCAGCAGCCATGCCAGCGGGGCGATTAACCAGCCCCCAATTCTCTCTCCAGGCAATGCGGTCATACGCTCTCCCATAGTCTGCGCGAAATGTTATACAGAAATTTGCAGGGCGGAGAGTATATAACATTTCACGCCGAAGGCTACTTTCTTATACAACGTAACGCCATACAGATTTAGGCACTTCCCCCACGTTGAACAGACGTCCGCCAGAAACCAGCTCGGCGCGACGATGGTCAGCAGCGCGGTACATATTAATGATGTCCTGATTATCCGACAGCGTGTAGTTCAGATGGTCAAACAGTTTTTCCAGGCTTTCAAGGGAATTGATCTTACGAAATTTTAATAAATAGTCCTGAACTGTCATATTAATAAGTTTCCATATAAAAGGGTAATACCCATAAAGGTAATGCGTTTGAATAATAAACGGATTAATAAAGACGTAAACTGTCCACTTGGGTAACGCGACGAAATTAGGAGTTTTCTTTGCGAAGAATCAGGCATCAGCTGATGCCTGGAAGAGAAGGGTAACCCCGTTCATTACGGCTGGCAATACGTTTCATGACGTAATGTGTCACGCTTTATGACGCTACGGCTTACTTTTGTTGTGCGACAGTAACAGGCTCCGGCGGTTGGTAGTTATCGATATGGCTGGCAATGCCGAGCAACACCACCGAAACTCCAAGGACAATCCATCCCGCTAATTCAATGATTCGATTAATTATTGACGTCATAATTTGTGTTTGTAATTTATCCATAAATACAGATTACAAATGTTACAGCGCCCTTTTCGACAGAGCAAGGGTTTTGGGAACGATTCCCGGGCAAATATGCACACTTTAATGCGGGGTAACAAAAAACACGGCCATATGATGCTATTTTACGTTACAGCGCACATTATTAATCTGTGCGTTAAGCACTAGGCCAGTGATAAATAAGCGCACAGCGAGGGGGCATACGATGAGTGAAAACATCCGCGTCGGTCTTATTGGCTACGGGTACGCAAGTAAAACCTTTCATGCACCTCTGGTTGCCGGCACGCCGGGCATGGAACTGGCTGCTATCACAAGCAGCGATGAAACCAAGGTCCACGCCGACTGGCCTGCCGTGCCGGTGGTAAAGGAGCCTAAGCATCTGTTTAATGATCCTAATATTGACCTTATTGTCATTCCCACCCCTAACGACACGCATTTCCCCCTGGCGAAAGCGGCGCTGGAGGCAGGCAAACATGTCGTTGTCGATAAGCCCTTCACCGTGACGTTGTCACAGGCGCGCGAGCTGGACGCGCTGGCGCGAAGCCTGGGTCGGTTATTGTCGGTCTTTCACAACCGACGCTGGGATAGCGATTTCCTGACGGTCAAAGCGCTGATAAACGAAGGCACGCTCGGCGAGATTGCCTTTTTTGAGTCGCATTTCGATCGTTATCGTCCGCAGGTGCGAGATCGCTGGCGCGAGCAGGCGGGTCCGGGCAGCGGCATCTGGTATGACTTAGCGCCGCATCTTCTCGATCAGGCAGTCCATCTGTTTGGTCTGCCCGTGAGCATGACGGTCGATTTAGCCCAGCTCAGGCCGGGGGCGCAGACCACCGACTATTTCCATGCCATTTTGAGTTATCCGCAGCGGCGCATTGTGCTGCACGGGACAATGCTTGCGGCGGCGGAATCGGCGCGCTATATCATTCACGCGGCGCGCGGCAGCTATGTGAAGTTCGGCCTGGATCCGCAGGAGGAGCGCCTCAAAAATGGCGAACGCTTGCCGCAGGAGGACTGGGGCTACGACATGCGGGACGGAGTGGTGACGCGTGCGGAGGGTGAGATACGGGTTGAGGAAACGGTGTTGACCCTGCCGGGGAATTACCCGGCGTATTACGCCGCCATTCGTGACGCGCTGAACGGTTCAGGTGAAAACCCGGTTCCGGCGAGCCAGGCAATCCAGATCATGGAACTCATTGAGCTGGGGATCGAATCTGCCAAACATCGCGCAACGCTCTGTCTGGCATAAGTTTACGACGCTTTTGTAGGCCGGGTAAGGCGTAGCCGCCACCCGGCTACGCATTTACGCGGTTGCAACCTTATCCCGAAGTGCCTGTTTCTCATCTGGCGTCAGGAAGGCGATTTCAAGCCCGTTGATTTGCGCCTGACGGATCTGCTCGCGGCTCAGTCCGGCCTGCGGTGCGGCGATGTTGTATTCGTGAATAATATCCACGCCCTGAACAGCCGGATCGTCGGTATTCAGCGAAGCCAGTACACCGTGTTCGAGGAAGGTTTTCAGCGGATGGTGGGCCAGCGATGCCACTGTGCTGGTCTGAATATTGGAGGTCAGGCAGGATTCGATCCCAATACGTTGCTCGGCGAGGAAATCCATCAGCGCGCGATCTTCAATCGCCTTAACGCCGTGACCAATACGTTCCGCACCCAGCTCACGAATGGCCTGCCAGATGCTTTCCGGTCCCGCGGCTTCACCCGCGTGAACGGTAATATGCCAGCCTGCATCACGTGCACGGTTGAAATGAGACAGGAACAGGCTGCCCGGGAAACCCAGCTCGTCACCGGCGAGATCGATGGCGGTGATCTGGTCGCGATGCGCAAGTAACGCTTCCAGCTCCTGAAGACAGGCCGCTTCACCGAAGGTACGGCTCATGATGCCGATCAAACGCGCCTGAACGTCAAAAGTTTTGCAGCCTTCACGCACGCCTTCAATGACCGCTTCAACCACGCCCGCTACGGGGAGATGGTGGGTCATCGCCATATAGCCCGGCGAGAAACGCAGTTCGACATAGTGCAGGCCGTTACGCGCGGCATCTTCGATGTTTTCAAAGGCGACACGGCGACAGGCATCAAGCGAGGCCAGCATTTTCACGCCCCAGTCTAGCTTGCTCAGAAAACTCACCAGATCCGGTTCGCTCGACGTGACCTGGACATGGGGGATCAGAGTGTCAAGCGTTTCGGCAGGAAGCGTTAAATTGAACTGGCGGCCAAGATCGAGAATGGTTTGGGCACGAATGTTGCCGTCGAGGTGGCGGTGAATATCAGTTAAAGGCAGGCGTGTATCAATCATGGTCGCACTCTTTGCTGGTTAAAGTGCGCCATATTATAAAAACAAAACGGGGTAAAAAGCTATTTGCGCAAGGGAATATTCCGTTGCGCAAATGATCTACAGCAGAGTGTTGATGCCAGCGATAAGGCGCTGAACGCCCTGTTCAAGCTTACTACGCGGGCAGCCAGCGTTCAGTCGCACATAGCCTTTTCCTTCATCCCCATAGGTATATCCCGGCATGATGGCCACTTTTTGCTGTTCAGTCAGTACTTTTTGCAGCGTAGTGTCATCAATTCCAAGCGGGCTGAGATCGATCCATGCCAGATAAGTGGCCTCGGGCGGTTGCCAGTTGAGTGTCGGAAATGCAGTATTCAGTTCGTCAGCAACGTAGCGCAGGTTTTCTTCGAGATAGGCCCGCAGCGCGTCCAGCCAGGGTTCTCCCTGTCGGTAGGCTGCAATATGCGCGGTCAGCGCCAACACGGAAGGGGATGAGAGTCCATCCCGACCTTTTAATGCATTCAGATAGGCGTTACGGCTGTCGTCATCGGCGATAAGCCCGTAGGCGCCCGTCAGCGCCGGAATGTTGAAGCTTTTGGAACCCGAGGTCAGCAGCGCCCATTTACCGCGCGCAACTTCATTCCAGGGGGTATGACGATGCGTGCCCCACACCATGTCCATATGAATTTCGTCGCTGATTACTGCCACATCATAACGGCTGCAAAGCGCCGCCATTGTGGTCAGCTCCTCCCGCGTCCAGACTTTGCCGGTCGGGTTTTGCGGGCTACACAGCAGCAGCACCTTGTTTTCCGGTTTTGACAGTGCCGCTTCCAGCGCGGCCATATCGCCCTCCCAGCCACGCGCCTTTTTCTGCATCGGCACGGAAACAACGGTACGCTGGTTGCCTTCGATGGCTTTATAAAAGGCATCGTAAGCCGGGGTGTGGACCACCACGCCCTCGCCAGGCGCGGACCAGAGTCGGATCAGCTCTGAGACCATATAAATGACCGACGGCCCATACACCACGGTTTCAGTATCAATCTGACTGTTAAAGCGTTGCCGGAACCAGTGCGCCACCGCGGCCAGAAAGTCGTCATTTTTCCAGCGACTGTAGCCAAACACGCCGTGGTCTATTCGCTGGTGCAGCGCATCGGTAATGCAGGGGGCAGTGGCGAAATCCATATCAGAGATGGTGAAGGGCAGCAGGTCGGCTGCGCCAAAACGGTCAGCGACATAATCCCACTGAGTACACCAGGTGCCGTGTCGATCCACGACGGTAGAAAAATCAAACATGACGGTGCTCCGTAAAGTAAAACCCCCTCATGACGAGGGGGGCAAGGCATCAGGCTTCGACGGTTCGCATCAGGGTTGCCAGCTCATCCTTCACTGACTGTACCTGTGGGCCAATGACGACCTGCAAATTGTGTTGATTCAACTGTACCACCCCAATAGCCCGGTTAGCTTTAAGTGCGTTGGTATCCACTTTAGACATGTCCGCCACCGACAAACGCAGGCGGGTGATGCAGTTATCCAGAGAGGTAATATTATCCGCACCGCCCAGCGCCGCCAGAATAGCTGGCGTGTTATATCCGGATTTCCCAACGGTACCGGCTACCGCCTGTTCAACGCTGGTGGCCGTATCGGGATCGCGGCCAGGTGTTTTCAGGTTAAAGCGGGTGATGGCGAAGCGGAAGATCCCGTAGTAAACCGCGAACCAGATGGCGGCCACAACCGGCACCATATACCATTTGGTGGACAGGCCGTGCAGGATACCGAATACCACGAAGTCAATCACGTTACCGTCGGTATTGCCGATAGTGACACCCAGTACCGCCATCACGGTAAAGCCCAGGCCCGTCAGTACGGCGTGGATGAGATACAGTACCGGTGCCACGAACAGGAACAGGAACTCGATAGGTTCTGTCGTACCGCCCACCACGCAGGCAATAACGCCGGAGATCAGCAGGCCTTTAATTTTATGACGATTTTCAGGACGGGCGCAGTGGTACATCGCCAGCGCAGCGCCCGGCAGGCCGCCGAGGAAGGCGGGCATTTTACCCTGTGACAGAAAGCGCGTCGCACTTTCAGAGAAGCCGTGAGTGGTCGGGCAGCTCAGCTGGGCCTGGAAGATGGTCAGCGCGCCGCTAACGGAATGGCCGCAAACGTCCATGGTGCCGCCTGCTTCCGTAAAGCGGATCAGGGCGACCAGAATATGCTGTAAACCAAACGGCAGGAGCAGACGTTCGCCCGTACCGAAAATCATCGGGCCGAAATCACCTGCGCCGTTGATAATGCGGCCGATACCGGTGATACCCATGGCAAAAATCGGCCAAATCAGCGGGATGATCAGACCAAACAGACCCATCACAACCAGCGTAATGATCGGCACAAAGCGGGTGCCGCCGAAGAAAGCCAGCGCATCGGGCAGGCGGATGTTATGGAAGCGCTCGTGCAGCATCCAGATAATCACCCCGGCGATCACGGCGCCAAGGATCCCGGTATCGATGGACTGAATACCAATCACGCTCTGGATGTTATTGGCTTTTAGTATCGCCGCGTCGGTCGTCGGCAGGATCCCTTTGGCGGTCAGCCAGAAGTTAACCGCAAGGTTCATGACCGCATAGCCAACGAAGCCCGCAAACGCCGCCACGCCTTTGTTTTCGCGCGCCAGACCCAGAGGAATGGCGATACAGAACATTACCGGCAGGAAGCTAAAGGCAAACGATCCGACCTTGCTCATCCAGATGAAGATCGCCTGAAGTACCGGATTTCCCAGGAAAGGGATCAGGGTAATGACGTCGTGACTGCTTAACGAGCTGCCGATCCCCAGCATGATCCCGCAAAAAGAGAGAAGCGCCACGGGCAGCATAAAGGTTTTACCCAGTTGCTGGAAAAACTCCCACAGCGATATTTTTTGTGCTGCTTTCGTCGTCATAAAACGACTCCTTAAATGGTAGAAAGAGATTTAACGGCCTCGATGGGGCGAGAAGATAAAACGTTTTATCAAATTTTAGTGCGCGCTGAATCACATTCTCAGGCTTTTACTGGTAGTATAAAGATAACGTATTGATAAAACGTTTTAGCGATCTCATTATCAGGGAGTCACGCCACCACATGGCTGTAGCGAAAAAGATCACCATCAACGATGTCGCGCTGGCGGCGGGGGTTTCCGTCAGCACCGTTTCGCTGGTATTGAGCGGGAAGGGGCGTATCTCTCCTGCAACGGGTCAGCGCGTCAACGAGGCCGTTGAGCAGCTGGGCTTTGTGCGTAATCGCCAGGCGTCGGCGCTGCGCGGTGGGCAAAGCGGGGTGATAGGGCTGATCGTTCGCGACCTCGCGTCGCCATTTTATGCAGAACTGACCGCCGGGCTTACCGAGGCGCTTGAAGCGCAGGGGCGAATGGTTTTCCTGCTCCACGGCGGACGCGAACCGGAGCAGCTGCTCTCCAGGCTGGATATGTTGCTGACGCAAGGGGTCGATGGGGCGATCGTTGCCGGCGCGTCTGGCCTGAGCACCGAACTGTGCGAACGCGCCGCGCAGAAAGGCGTACCGCTGGTGTTTGCGTCGCGCGCCAGCTATCTCGACGAAGCTGATACCCTTCGGCCGGATAATATGCAGGCCGCGCAAATGCTGACCGAGCATCTTATTCATCGCGGCCATCAGCGCATCGCCTGGCTCGGCGGTAAAAGCTCGTCTCTGACGCGTGCCGAGCGGGTGGGCGGTTACTGCGCCACGCTTATCAAATACGGCCTGCCGTTTCACAGCGAATGGGTGGTGGAGTGTGGATCCAGCCAGAAAAAAGCCGCGGAAGCCATCGGCACGTTGCTTCGTAACAGCCCGACGATCAGCGCGGTGATTTGCTATAACGACGTCATTGCGATGGGGGCGTGGTTTGGCTTGATCCGCGCCGGGCGCCAGAGCGGTGAGGGCGGGGTTGAAACCTTCTTCGGCCATCAGGTGGCGCTGGGGGCATTTGCGGATGTGGGTGAAAATGCATTAGACGATCTCCCCATCGTCTGGGCGACGACGCCGGCTCGTGAAATGGGGTACACCCTGGCAGACAGGATCATGCAGCGCATTGAAAATACGGACGTGCAGGCCGGGCATCAGATTGTAGCGGCGCGGTTAGTGACGGTGAAGTGACGCTGGCTCAGAATCGTACGCCGGATAAGGCGCAGCCGTCCCCCGGCAATAAAAAACCCCTCGTGCGAGCTGAGGGATCTCCAGTAATTTGAAAGCAAAAGCGATAACGTTGCCTTTGAATAACTGAGAGCTTTCAGCGATGTCCTGGTCCGGCTGTAAATCGCTGAGGCGTTTGCCTTCCGGCCGGGGCGAGGCGCAGGGATGCGCCGAGAGGGCGGGCTTTACAGGGATGTTACCTCCGCCCGTCCCCGATAAGCCGGAAGGAATAAGCCGAAGGTACCGCGAAGCGGCGATTTTCCGCCGGGAGCACGGGTCGCCAGGGTGGTGGCGACTGAGCCACCCTGGCACGTTCACCGCTCATGTCGTGACAGAGTAGCAGGGAACATAAGGTGAACGGAATGACCATCAGAGCCATATGTTCCCCTCACCCCAGCCCTCTCCCTCAAGGGAGAGGGGGCCGTCTGTGCAGGCATAATTTTGTGGGGAACCCTCAGCTCGTGCGAGGGGTTTTGTCATTTACTGCTGCGGTACTGCCGGCGGGGCTGCCGGTTCAGCAGGTGCCGGAATGCCCAGCGTTGGCATTCCAAACATGCCGACAAAATCTTCCAGCGGCATTTTGTCGCCGTTGAGCGTCACCTGACCATTAGCATATTGCAGGCTGGTGGAAATGGTGTTGTCTTCTACCTTGGTGACGCGGAACATCTGGCCCATCGCCGCCAGGCCTTTCACCTGTTGGTTTGCCAGTTTGCCAGCATCCTCTTCACCATACCCTTCAAGTTTCGCAATCTGCGTCATGAACTCGGTCGCCATATCCATCGGGATGGTCAGCTTGCTGTCGAGCGATTTCACGCTGCGGTCAACTTCCTGCGCCAGGGTCTGCGGTTCGCCGGTTGCGGCGGCCGGATCCTTCAGGAACAGCGACAGGTTGAAGTTGGTTTCGCCTTTGCCGTTTTTCCAGCTCAGTGGCGCAACGGTAATCACCGGCTCGCCCTTCAGCAGGATCGGCAGGTTATTAAACAGCACCGTCATCGCCTGCTGCTGGTACGCCTGCGGGTTCTGTTGCAGGGCGGCATCGGTCAGCAGAGCCTGACTCTCTTTGCTGTATTTCTGACTGAACTCATGCCACGCCTGGCCGTCAATGTTGCCGATTTTCAGAGACAGCTTACCGGTACCCAGATCCTGATTCTGTACTTTCAGGCTTTTCAGGCTGTAATCCAGCTGGGTGTTGATGCTTTTACCGTCTTTGGACACGTCAGACTTACCGTCCAGATCCATGCCTTCCAGCACCGCCATCTCTTTGCCTTCGATCGCAATGGCGATCTTATCGAGGCTCAGTTTCTGGTCGCCAATTCGCTCGTCAAAATCGGTCATACGGCTATTGCCGCTGGCTTTCAGATTGTTGAAGGTAAGCTGAACCTTCTGGTTATATTCATTGACTGAATTCACCAGGCCGCTGGCGGCATCGCCGGTCAGGGAGACATTCTTGCCGTCGCGATCGGCATCAAGCTGGAAATTACCGCCGCTGAAGGCGACTTTATCGGTGCCTTGTTCGTAATTCAGGGCCTTCAGGTCGATGTCGGAATGCGTATCACCGGCATAGCTGATGCGGGTATTGATCTCAAACGGCGATTCATTTTTCGCCATTTCGAAAATCGGCTTCGTCACCTCGTTATTTACCAGTACGGTTCTGGCGGATGCCATGGAGGGGATCAGGTTAAACTTTTTCAACTGCGCCAGCGGGAACGGACCGTGGCTGACCACTTCATCCAGCACCACGCTCTGGCCCGGTTTCAGCCAGGCGTTCTGATTACCCGCAACCGGCTTCACCACCACCTGCATATGGCTGGTAAACACGCCACGCTGGTAGTTCTGGTAGCTCAGCTCCAGGCCTGCTTCAGGCGCGCTGCGCTTAATCTCGCTGTTTGCCTGCGCCATCATCTCTGCCAGACGGCTTTCCAGCTGTTTCCCGGTATACCAGGATGCACCCGTCCAGATCACGCCTAAAGCAACAATCACTCCTACCGCTACAACCGATTTTTTCATTGCGATTATCCCTAAAATGAAACCAGGCGGTGAAAACCGCCTGGTGTTACAACGCCTGTTACTAGCTTAGCAAGAGTTGTTAAAAAATTCAGTAAGTCCCTAAAGCTTATTAAAAACACGCGCCAGGCGACCGGTGCCGCTCGCCCGGACAGGCGACTCGTTTGCCGCGACAAAGGCGGATTCACCCGGTTTAAGCACCAGACGTTCGCTACCTTTATGCAACGTCGCTTCGCCTTCCACACAGAACAGGATCGCCGCGCTATCCTGAGAAATGGCGGTTTCGTCTGCGCTGAGGTCGTGCAGAGAGAAGGCAAAATCGTCAACCGGAATCGGGAAATCCAGCTCTGCGCCGTTTTTTACTGGCTGCGTGAGCAGCTGTGCAGCAGGTTTCGCCACGAATTTCACGTTGGCCACCAGCTCAGGAATGTCGATGTATTTTGGCGTCAGGCCCGCGCGCAGCACATTATCGGAGTTAGCCATTACCTCCAGCGCCACGCCGTTCAGGTAGGCGTGTGGAGTTTCAGCGAACAGGAACATTGCTTCGCCTGGGTTGAGCTTCACCACGTTCAGCAGCAGCGGAGAGAAGAGGCCGCTGTCGTCCGGATAAAACGCGGAAATTACGCGAATGGTGTCCCATGGCTCACCCTGCTGGCTGTTCAGCGCGGCTTTTAGCACTGCCAGGGCGTGGGATTTTTCCTCGCCCTGCATATTGAGCAGGCTGGCAAACAGCTCGCTCAGCGCTTCTGCGTTCGGGTTCTCCAGGAAATGGGCGATGGCGTTATGAGCCCCGGCGACCGGTTGAAGCAGGGAGATGATTTCGGAAAATTCGCGGAAGGCGTTCATCGCCAGGAAAGGGGTAAGGGCGAAAACCAGTTCCGGCTTGTGGTTTGGATCTTTGTAGTTACGCTCTGCGGCGTCTAACGGAATACCGGCGGCATTTTCTTTGGCAAAGCCCAGCTCAGAGGCTTTTTTGTTCGGGTGAACCTGAATGGACAGCGGCTGGTCGGCGCACAATACCTTGAACAGAAACGGCAGCTCACCAAAACGATTCGCCACTTTATCGCCGAGCAGTGCGGCTTTGTCGGCGTCGATGACGTCACGCAGGCTGCAAACCTGGCCGCTGGCATCTTCAATTTTTGAGCTGCTCTTCGGGTGCGCGCCCATCCACAGCTCTGCCATCGGCAGGTTGTCCGGGTTGGCGATACCGTAGAGATCCGTTAACGCAGTTTTACTTCCCCAGGCGTAGTTTTGCACTGAGTTGATGAGTTTTTGCATTATCAAGCCCTGATTCAAATGTGGAATTAACTCCGCGTATTAAAGCAATAAACCGATTGGAAGTAACCTGCGGATGTAAAAAGTCGTACTAGTCTCAGTTTTTGTTAAAAAATTGTGTAGGATAAGCTGACTCGCTTTTAAGCCGGGCAGCGGAACATCTGCCCTGAATAAACAGACCGAAGCAGTAAGTGAGAGAACAATGTCGAATAAACCCTTCCATTATCAGGATCCTTTCCCCCTCAGTAAGGATCAGACCGAGTATTACCTGTTAACCCGCGATTACGTTTCTGTCTCTGAGTTTGAAGGGCAGGAGATCCTCAAAGTTGACCCGCAGGCGCTGACGCTGCTGGCGCAGCAAGCCTTCCACGACGCTTCCTTTATGCTCCGTCCGGCGCATCAGCAGCAGGTTGCCGATATCCTGAACGACCCGGAAGCCAGCGAGAACGACAAATACGTCGCGCTGCAATTCCTGCGTAACTCTGATATCGCGGCGAAAGGCATACTGCCGACCTGCCAGGACACCGGCACGGCGATTATCTCCGGCAAAAAAGGCCAGCGCGTC
Organism: Enterobacter cloacae; assembly: GCF_011078175.1. Taxonomy (GTDB): domain Bacteria; phylum Pseudomonadota; class Gammaproteobacteria; order Enterobacterales; family Enterobacteriaceae; genus Enterobacter; species Enterobacter cloacae_Q. The sequence goes on along the minus strand of NZ_JAALCJ010000004.1, from coordinate 62,876 downwards.
TGGACCGGCGGCGGTGACGAAGCGGCGCTGGCGCGCGGCGTCTACAACACCTACACCGAAGACAACCTGCGATATTCCCAAAACGCGGCGCTGGATATGTACAAAGAGGTCAACACCGGCACCAACCTGCCTGCACAGATTGACCTCTACAGCGTCGACGGTGACGAGTACAAATTCCTCTGCATCGCTAAAGGCGGCGGTTCAGCCAACAAAACCTATCTTTACCAGGAAACCAAAGCGCTGCTTACCCCGGGCAAGCTGAAGAACTATCTGGTCGAGAAGATGCGCACCCTCGGCACCGCGGCCTGCCCGCCGTACCATATCGCGTTCGTGATTGGTGGGACGTCTGCTGAAAGCACCCTGAAAACCGTCAAGCTGGCCTCTACCAAGTACTACGATGGCCTGCCAACGGAAGGTAACGAACATGGTCAGGCGTTCCGGGACGTGCAGCTTGAGCAGGAACTGCTGGCCGAAGCGCAGAATCTGGGGCTGGGGGCGCAGTTTGGCGGCAAATACTTTGCGCATGACATTCGCGTGATCCGCCTGCCGCGCCACGGTGCTTCCTGTCCGGTGGGGATGGGCGTGTCGTGCTCCGCGGACCGAAACATCAAAGCGAAGATCAACCGCGACGGTATCTGGATCGAAAAGCTGGAGAACAACCCAGGTAAATATATTCCGGAAGAACTGCGTAAAGCGGGCGAGGGCGAAGCGGTACGCGTTGATCTGAACCGCCCAATGAAGGAGATCCTGGCGCAGCTTTCGCAGTATCCGGTCTCGACGCGCCTTTCCCTGAACGGAACGATTATCGTGGGCCGCGACATTGCCCATGCGAAGCTGAAAGAGCGGCTGGACAACGGCGAAGGGCTGCCGCAGTACATTAAAGATCACCCGATCTACTACGCAGGCCCGGCAAAAACGCCTGAAGGCTATGCTTCCGGCTCGTTAGGCCCAACCACGGCGGGCCGTATGGACTCCTACGTCGACCAGTTGCAGGCCAACGGCGGCAGCATGATTATGCTGGCGAAAGGCAACCGCAGCCAGCAGGTGACGGACGCGTGCCACAAGCACGGCGGCTTCTACCTCGGCAGCATCGGCGGCCCGGCGGCGGTGCTGGCACAGGGCAGTATCAAGAGCCTCGAGTGCGTGGAGTACCCGGAACTGGGTATGGAAGCGATCTGGAAAATTGAAGTGGAAGATTTCCCGGCATTCATCCTCGTGGATGATAAAGGTAACGACTTTTTCAAACAGATCCAGTCGTCTCAGTGTTCGGCGTGTGTGAAGTAATTCTGTAAATTGCGGGTGGCGGCTTCGCCTTACCCGGCCTACGTGTCTGGCAGGTCGGGTAAGCACAACGCCACCCTACATCAAAAAGAGCGCACAAAGCGCCATAACGTTTCTCAGAAGTCATCAATACTTATCTCTTAAGCATGTGAGCAATCCCATCTTTGTTATCAAGGAGTAAGTAATGACAATGCATCGCCGCGAGAAAGACTCCATGGGCGCCATCGACGTCCCGGCCGACAAGCTATGGGGCGCGCAAACCCAGCGTTCACTGGAGCATTTCCGTATTTCGACAGAGAAAATGCCCGTCTCGCTCATCCAGGCGCTGGCGTTGACCAAACGCGCTGCCGCCAAAGTGAATCAGGATCTGAGCCTGCTGGATGCCGATAAAGCCACGGCTATCATTAACGCCGCTGACGAAGTGCTGGCGGGTAAGCATCCCGACGAATTCCCTCTCGCCATCTGGCAGACCGGCTCAGGCACCCAGAGCAACATGAACATGAACGAGGTTCTGGCGAACCGCGCAAGCGAACTGCTTGGCGGCGTGCGCGGCATGGAGCGTAAGGTTCACCCGAACGATGACGTAAACAAAAGCCAGAGTTCAAACGATGTCTTCCCGACGGCCATGCACGTGGCGGCCGTTATCGCTATCCGCGAGCAGCTGATCCCGCAGCTCAACGTGCTTAACTCTACGCTTAATGAGAAAGCGCAGGCCTTCCGCGACATCGTTAAAATTGGTCGTACGCACCTTCAGGACGCCACGCCGCTGACGCTTGGCCAGGAGATCTCCGGCTGGGTGGCGATGCTGGAGCACAACCTTAAGCATATAGACAACAGCCTGCCGCATCTGGCGGAGCTGGCGCTCGGCGGAACGGCGGTTGGCACCGGGTTGAACACCCATCCCGAGTACGCGGTGCGCGTGGCCGACGAGCTGGCGAAGATCACCGGCCAGCCGTTTGTGACCGCCCCGAATAAATTCGAAGCACTGGCGACCTGCGATGCCCTGGTTCACACCCATGGCGCGCTGAAAGGGCTGGCGGCCTCGTTGATGAAAATCGCCAACGACGTGCGCTGGCTGGCCTCCGGCCCGCGCTGCGGCATCGGCGAAATCAGCATTCCGGAAAACGAGCCGGGTAGCTCCATTATGCCGGGTAAAGTGAACCCGACGCAGTGCGAAGCCATGACCATGCTGTGCTGTCAGGTAATGGGTAATGATGTGGCGGTCAATATGGGCGGTGCGTCGGGTAACTTCGAGCTTAACGTCTATCGCCCGATGGTGATCCACAACGTACTGCAATCGATTCGTCTGCTGGCCGATGGCATGGAGAGCTTTAACGAGCACTGCGCGGTGGGCATTGAGCCTAATCGCGAGCGTATCAGCCAGCTGCTGAATGAGTCTCTGATGCTGGTAACGGCGCTGAACACCCACATTGGCTATGACAAAGCGGCCGAAATCGCTAAAAAAGCGCACAAAGAGGGGCTTACCCTGAAAGCCTCTGCGCTGGCGCTGGGCTACCTGACGGACGCCGAGTTTGATGCCTGGGTCCGCCCGGAAGCGATGGTGGGCAGCTTCCGGTAATCACTGCGCCACATACAGATGCAGCCGCGGAATGATTGGCTGTAGCGGCTGCGCCTGGGGTTTATAGCGATGCTGAACGTTTTCAGCATCGTAGTTAAGCAGCTCCCCGATATCCGGCACCACCGCACCCTGATCGGCATCGTAGAGCGCAATCAGCGGCGTCGGGCAGGCGTATTGCACCTGCTTTTGCTGTCCGGCATACCAGACGCGGGCGATAGGCTGCACCTTCACCGGTCGCTTTATTTTAAGACGCGTATCAGCAGGGAGAGCGGCAATGCTGTGATACTCCTGCTCCAGCCGTTCAATCCACTGTTCCCGCGACCATGGGGCGACCGTCCGCGGCGATTTCAGGCTTTTCTCCAGCTGCGCCAGGATCTCATCGCGCGTGAAATTTTTAATGATGTGCTTGTTGGCCCAGCCGAAGCGCAGCGTGGCGGGGTGGCGCAGTACTGTCAGCGAGCGGTAAGCGTTTAGGGTGATCAGCCCTGGAAGCTGGCGATGCACCCACTCAAAGCGGGCAGCCGGTGCCAGCCCGGACTCAACGGTCACAATCTTCTCGAAGGCGGCTTTCAGCGAATTGATATGCGTAATCTGCGCCTCAATTCCTTCACGCGTTGCGGCATCCGTTTGCAGGCAGATGACGCCGGGCAGGCGAACGGCGGCCTTACTGCTGCGATTTTCGGATTGCTGCTGGATGAAAAGGCGACGATAGTGCTGCAACGTCATTTCCAGCGCCGCCTTGCCAATATGCTGCGTCACCTCAATGGTATTCAGCGGATCGTGCTCCGCGCCTTTCGCCACCTCGGGCAGGGAAAAGACGCGGGCGGCCAGCAGGCGACAGTCCTGAAGTTGCCCCGTGAGGGTCAGTAACGCCTGTTCTATTTGCCGAAATGTGGAGTTAAGCCTTTCGATGAGATCGTAAGTTGCCATGGCAGACCTTAATTAGTTACAACATACTAAAGATATAGCACAACACGCCGGGTCAGGCCAGCGTGCGGTTTAGGTCAGGCAGGAACGGGAAGGGGAATATTGTGATAGATTGGCCAGCTAAAAACGAACCGGGCCCCACCCAGCTCGCTCGCTTCGCAGCGAACCGAACCGCCCATCGCCAGGGCAATAGAACGGACAATAGCCAGCCCTAGCCCACAGCCGCCGGTAGCCCGGTCGCGGCTGGGATCGAGGCGCACAAACGGCTCAAAAACTTTTTCACGCTCCGCCGGCGCTATGCCGGGGCCATCGTCCTCCACACACAGAATCGCCTGGCTTCCCTGCACATCTAAACCTATGCGCAGCGTCGTTTCGCTGTAGCGCATGGCGTTGTTCATCAGATTATCCAGCACGCGTTCCATCAGGCGCATGTCCAGCGCGCCGTACGCCCCGGGGGTAATGGCTGTCAGCAGTTTTCGCTGAGGGTTAACGCTCTGCACATCGTTTATATGCGTCCGTAACCAGACGGGGAGATCGGGCGTACTGAGGTGCAACTCCGTCTGAGGCCGATCGAGGCGGGCATAGGTCAGCAGCTCTTCAATCAGCGCTTCAAGCTGGCCAATATCCCGATTGAGCGCCTGCGATTCCGCCCCGGTAAGGTTCTCGCTCATCTCCAGGCGATAACGCAGGCGTACCAGGGGAGTACGCAGTTCATGCGCAATGCCGTCAATCAGCTGCTTCTTGCTGGCAATCAGGGCGTTGATGTTATCGGCCATCTGGTTGAAGGCAATACCGAGCCGGTCAAAACTGGAACCGCTGTCGAAATGTATGCGTTCAGTTAAATGCCCCTCCCCAAAACGCTGTGCGGCGGATTCCAGCTTCAGCATGTCCTGCCAGTGCGGTCGCATCCAGATGAACACAGGTAAAGCGAGTGAGATGGCAATAAAGCCCAGCAGAGCGAGATCCAGCAGGCGCATCTGGTGCAGGTAATAGAGATAGGGCACCGGCCCGACGGCAAGGACATAGTGGCTGCGCGGAATACGCTGAATGAAGGTATATTTCTCGTCCAGTGCGACGATGTCTCCGTCGCGCAGACGCTGCATCGCAGGCGGCGCTAAGTCAAAATCCTTCATGGGTTCGATACGCAAATCAAACGACAGATTCAGATCCAGCTCTTTTAACGTGCGCGCCCAGTCATGGGGAGGAATTTCTCGCAGCTCGCTACGCATCAGGTAGAGCGAGCTTTTCATCAGATCGTCCAGGGATTGCCTGCCCGCGCGCTCTGCGGTGAATTTGTAGACCAGGCCGACCAGCATGGTCATCACCAGAAAGCAGACAAACAGCAGGAGATAAAACTGCACAAAGAGCTTTTTCATTGGATAGCACCGCTAAATCAATTAAGAACCTTGCTTTACTTCGTCAGCCCTGCGTGGACATCCATATCACCACAGGAGCGAAGAGGGTTGATAATACACTTTCTTCGGAAACAGAGGGAGCAAAGTGAACAGCACGATTAGGCGAAATAGGTAAATTTAAGGGCGATGTCGTAAAAAAAGCCTGCATTTTGCAGGCGCTGATCATGATGGATTGTAATTTTTCTCATTCTGAGTGAAATAAATGCTGTGTTGTTAACCGGACTAGTGACGGAAACTATTATAAATATTGTTTCGCAGCATCAGCTATTTTCTGAGAGGTAAGTTCTCTGTCTGAAGCAACATAGATAAAATTATGATCTCCCGTCAACGACGGAAAGCTTGCAGTCATGATCTGAAGATTAATTTCTTCACCATCCGGATAAGTCTGGCGTACAGACGTTATGCCCTTAAGCACGATAATGACTTTGCCGGGGTTAGCATTAAAAAAAACGATCACCTTTTTCATATATCACTCTATATCTCTTTGTGATTGTGCAAGGTAAGAATGTTCCATAAGCGTGGCTCCTTTCCATTTTTTTGCTCTCTTTGGAAAATAAAAGCAAGCAATATCCTGCCTTAACGTGTATGGTGGCAATCCTTTTCATTCAGGAGCAGCCTATGTCGGGACGTAAAAACTCACAACTCCGTCGCAATTATTTAGTCAAATGTTCATGTCCAAACTGCGCTAAAGAGTCAGAGCACAGTTTCACTCGCATACAAAAGGGGGCCCAACTTGTCTGTCCCTACTGTAGCGCGTTGTTTAAATCTTCTCAGCGTCTCTGAAGAAATACTCATACAATAAGTGGAAGAGATGATGCTTTTGAGGTCGCCTGACCTCATTAACACGGCCCCGTCTACTCAGGAAAAACCATCATCGTTATCGCGGGTCCTTGTTAATATCATTTATCGCAAAGCGTTACATTCGCAGCAGCGGGGCCTTTATTGCCGCTTACGATGATAAATTCAACTTTCTGGCCTTCAAAAAGCGTTTTGAAATTTTCTCCCTGAAGGGCAGAACAATGCACGAAAACATCCTTGCTACCATCTACCGGGGAGATAAAACCAAAACCTTTATCTTCCTTAAACCACTTAACCAGACCTAAAATTTTAGTTGACATAAAAACTCCATTTGAACATTTTCAAAGTGATATAAAAGCTAAGAAACAAATAATGTTAAGGTATGGACTCAAAAGGAGGGGATATCAGCGATAGCGCCTGGTTATGAGAATAGTCATGAAACTGGTTAATCTGTTAATGGAACAGCCTAACGAGACCATTAATGCACGGGAGGGGTTAATTAGCAATTTTTATTTTAGCCTTCCAGACGGCTTTCCATGAATGACATATCAAAATTTATGATGTACAAGAAGCCAGAATTGCCGAGCGTGACTACAGACCTAATACCACCAATGTCAGCATTAAGGCTGTAGTCAAGGAAATTTATCCGGTGACGGGCTGTGCAGCAGAAAAATTAATTGTCTCTCGATTAATATCCCCGATTTTCATTAATGTCTGGATTTACCTGTGCTGATAATCAGTGGGTTAGTGGTAAACCCATGCGGGCATTTCCGCGCATTGCAATGCACAGCGTATGTGCATATCTCCTCTTCCTGGTTTCGATTGTACGGGCAGGCCATTTTGTTTTTAATTTCACTCCACAACATCTCGTTGTAAGGTGATATGTTGTATATTGATATAGGCTTAAAAATACCGTTAATGAAGACGCCATTCTTTGTCGGATATATCCTGTCGCCGGGGTACAAATAGACATCGCTTTCATACCAAATGATGAGTTTCAAGAACTTGAGTCCCAAGATGCTTGAATAAACGATCCCCGTGTTAGGACAAATTACCGAGCTAATGACTCTCCATGACATCGCTATACCTCTTTCATTAAATAATTGAGAGAGTATAAGGTTTAGCATGAGAATTAGATTTCTGCAAACACGTAAGCTGTTGAAAAAGATCGATATTATTTGAGAGGATGCGACTATCCCCTTTGTTTTCATAAGGATAAGAAATTTATTAAGTCGATTGTAAAGTTCATTTTTAACACATTGTGCATTTAAGTGACGGATTTTTGATCAATGACGGTGTGCGAGCATCTGAATATATATTGTACTATAGCAATCGAATACATTAGATATACTTTTGTTTAGGTGAAATGCACACCGAAATAGAATGGGGGAGAGGATCGTCAACAAGGTAGATTTCATAACTGACGATGCAAATAATCGATACATTCAGCAACATCGATAACCATTTCGATGCATCGTGAGTTATTTTTGAGTAATCCTTTGTGGTTCATTTTTCAGGTTTCCCAGGCGTGCGGTGCAAACAGATAGCCCTTATTGCGCACGGTTTTAATGCGGTAGGGTTCTGTGGCACTATCCAGCAATTTTTTACGCAGACGTGAAATCGCCACATCAACGCTACGATCCATTCCGTCGTAACTTACGCCGCGCAGATTTTTCAGCAATGCATCCCTGTCCATAATCTGTCCTGCATGGGTTGCCAGCTCCCACAGCAGGTCAAAATCTGCGGTAGAGAGTGCAATCAGCTCCCCGGAAAGCATAACCTGGCGATTGACCGGGTCGATAGATAGCGTGCCAAACCGCATCGCTTTATGCGGCGTTAAAGAGGGCCCAGGCGCTTCGCGCTCAGCGCTGGCACGCTGACGCAGATGAAGGCGTAAACGGGCAAGCAGAACCGCAGGCGGCGTGGTTTTGAGGATATAGTCATTAGCGCCCATCTCAAGCGACAGAATATGATTCATATCGCTGTCCAGTGAGGTCAGCAGTACGATCGGGCCGTCCCATTTCGCGCGCAGATCCCGGCAGAGCGTCATGCCATCTTTCCCGGGCAGCATGATGTCCAGCAGCACCAGATCCGGATTTTCGCGGGTGACGACGGCTTCAGCGCGATCGCCACGAGGTTCAACAATAACCTCCATATCATGTTTACCCAGATAAGCGGCGATTAATTGCCCCACCTCGGGTTCATCTTCAACATAAACAATCTTATTCATACTACGTCTGTCATCGCGAAAAACGTCAACATACACCGCACAACCTTAACCTTCCATTAATCTTTCTAAATTAGCCGCAGTTCCGTTATCCTGCACGGGAATGTTATTTGATTGTTAAGGGAAAAGAATGGGGCTGGTGATTAAAGCCGCGCTGGGTGCGCTGGTCGTGCTGCTGATTGGGGTGCTGGCTAAAACGAAGAACTACTACATTGCCGGGCTGATCCCGCTGTTTCCCACCTTTGCGTTAATTGCGCATTACATTGTGGCCTCTGAGCGGGGTACTGAGGCGCTGCGCGCCACTATTGTGTTCGGGATGTGGTCGATCATCCCGTATTTTATCTACCTGCTGTCGCTGTGGTACTTCACCGGTTTTCTACGTCTGCCCCTGGCGCTGGGCGGGGCGGTGGTCTGCTGGAGCCTCAGCGCCTGGGTGCTCATCTTCTTCTGGAGCCGCTTTCACTAGCGCAGCGGGCGGCCACCGTCCACGGCAAACGTTCGGCCCGTGACGTAACAGCTGGTCAGCAGATAATCGATCAGGTCGATTATCTCTTTCTCGCCGGGCGCAATTTTCATTAGCGACTTGTTGAGCGCCTGCTGACGATATTCGGCATCATCGTGCTCGTTAAATAAAATCATCGCCGGAGCAATCGCGTTGACCTTTACCTCAGGCGCCAGCTTGCGTGCGAAAGAGCGGGTCATATTATCAAGCGCGGCTTTGCTGGCCGCATAGGCGATGTGTTTATCACTTCCTCGCTCCACCACGTAATCGGTGAAATGGATAATGTCGCCTGCGGCATGGCCGTGTCCGCGCAGCAGATCCTGTAGGGCATGGTTGAGCAGATAAGGCGCATTTACGTGGATCTGCATCATGCAGGCGAGCGTTTCGCTGAGCGAATGTCCTGCTTTTTCGGGAAGCCAGGTACTGGCGTTATGAATAACCGCCCGCAGTCCGTGGGTGGTCGACTTCACTTTTTCCGCGAAGGCGAGAATACCTTCATCTGTGGAGAAATCCGCCTGAATGCAGACTGCTCCGGCATTTCGTAGCCCTTCAATGGAGGGATATTCCGTGCGGTAACTGACGATAACCGGATGACGAAGGTTAAGAAAGTGATGGGCGAGGGCGAGGCCGATGCGACGGCCTGCGCCAGTGATCAATATTGGGCGTTGCTGCGGGTGTCCCATCGTAATCTCCTTTTCAGTTCAACAATGGGACAGGCGACACTATCCCATTAACATCCACGTTGCCGGTACGGCAGCGACTAACAGCAAACCTATCAACGCCATTTCGCGGCGCTTAAGGGCATTATCAAGCTGATGTGTACGGCGAGCGTAGATAAACACCAGCAGGCCCGGCGCGTAGAGCACCACGGACAGCAGCAGATGCATCGGGCCGGAAGCATACAACAACCATAGACCGTAAATACAGGCGCCAACGCCTACCGCATAGTGTGCCGGGCGGGTCGCAATTTTTAACAGATATGCGCCCACTAAGAAATAGGGTACCAGAATCATCTCGGAGGCGATGGTCAGCAGCGTGTTATAGTCCGATCCTGTGAGCCAGATCAGCACCAGACAGACCTGCACGCTGATGTTGGTGAGCCACAGAGAGGCCGATGGCGCACTGTTTTTGTTCTGACGGGCAAACAGGCGCGGGAACGCTTTGTGCGTGGCCGCCAGGAACGGGACTTCCGCTGCCATAATGGTCCAGCTCAGATAGGCGCCGCAAACGGAGACAATCAGACCCGCCGCGATAATCACGTCCCCCCAGGGACCCAACATTTTCACCATCAGCCCGGCCATGGACGGGTTACGCATTTCCGCCAGTTCAGGGCGGGCCACCACGCCGAGCGACAGCAGCGTCACCAGCAGATAAACGCCCAGCGCCGCCAGTACGGCCAGCAGCGTGGCGCGTCCCACGTCGCGCTTGTTACGTGCGCGGGCAGAGACCACAACGGCACCTTCAACGCCGATGAACACCCACAGGGTGATCAGCATGGTATTTTTCACCTGTTCCCATACGGGAACGCCCAGCGCAATGCCGCTGAAATCGAGCGTAAAGACATCGAGACGGAAGGCGAGGAAGGCCAGCACGACGAACAGGCCAAGCGGCACCAGCTTGGCCAGCGTCGCCACCAGGTTAATGCTGGCCGCGGTCTGGACGCCGCGCAAAATCAGCCAGTGAACAATCCACAGCAGCACCGAGGCGCCGACGATGGACTGCCAGGTATTGCCGTCACCAAACAGGCGCAGCGCGGGCGTATCGGTAAAGAAGCTGAGCGCCGAGAAGACGATAACCAGATAGGAGACGTTGGCGATCACCGCGCACAGCCAGTAACCCCAGGCGGAGCAGAAGCCAATCAGCTCGCCGAAACCTTCCCGAGCGTAAGTGAATATTCCGCCGTCCAGATCCGGTCGGATACGGGTCAGCAGCAGCATGGCGAACGCCAGCAGCAAAATCCCGACGCCGGTAATGCCCCAGCCAATCAGTAATGCGGCCGGGCTGGCGACGGCCGCCATGTTCTGCGGCAAACTGAATACGCCCGCGCCCAGCATTGAGCTCAATACAAGTGCAGTTAACGCACTCAGGCCAAGTTTCTTTTCCATTGGCTTCCTGTTATGAAAAGTCCAAATCCAGAATAATTATTTCGCTAAGGCGCATAAAAATGGTGGATCACGCTAAGGCGCGGGATTTTACGGAGTGTGAAGGGTGCATGCAATGACGTGTGGCAGAAATCAGAAAAAAAGTAACAAAAAGGCGGCACTGCGCCGCCTTTATGAAGCCGTTTTGTTACTTGTACAGATCGGCGCTGATGGTCAGGTTGTTACCACGTTCCTGCCACTGGCGGGTGATGTGGTAATACTTCGCGCCTTTCTTCGCAGCACGCTTCGCCACCTGATAGGAGATTTCCGTCATATTGCCATAGTTGCCCGTAAACTTGATGCTGTCGAACGGCACCATCTGCGCGGCAGTGGCTTTGTTCAGTTCTTCAACTTTCGTGCCGTCTGGTAACGTAACGGTATAACGACCGCCTTTGGTGGATTGGGTTTCAAAGAAACGACCCACTTCAGCGCTTGGTGCCGCAGAGGTTGCTACGCCCGGAATTTCCACTTTCTTCGCTTCTTCACCGCCTTTCGCTAACGCGGCACGGCCTGCATCAGAATCCGCTGGAATGGCATCCGGACTTTGAACAACGCGTTTTTTCGCATCTTGCTTATAGATGAAGGCGGTGATGCGCTGGTTTCCGCCCTGGTTCGCATCAACCTGACGCACGATATAAAACGCGTAAGCGCCTTTTTCTCTCGCGGCTTTGGTGATGGCATCGTTAACTTCAGGCTGGCTGCGGTAGAAGCCCTGAACGGTCACGGTGTCAAACGGTTCCAGCTGAACAGCCTGATCTTTCGGCAGTTCAACAATGCCGTTAATCACGCGGTTTTTTTGTTCATCTGCTTTTGGGGCATTCTCTTTGTACAGCGCAATCGTCACGCGCTGGTTGCCGCTGTTGCCCTGATCGGACTGGTCAACAACGTAAAACGAGGCAGCGCCGTTTTTATCGGCGGCTTTTGATGCGGCGGCGACGGCATCGCCAATAGAGTTATAGCGACCCACAATGACCGTATGGTCAAAAGGTTTTAACGCTGCCGCTTGCTCCGGCGTCAACTCTGTCGCGGCATTCGCAGACAGGGCGGTCGCGGAAAGAAGTGCGGACGCCAGGAGTGTGTTCTTAAGCTTCATAAAAATAATCCTTCGCCTTGCGCAAACCATGTACTGGTGTTGTTGTTTATTTGAGACGGTCCCGATTATGGCATTTAACACCCGTCGCTGTCTGCGGCATTTTTCACAGCCTGTGCTCACCAAAGGACCTGATTCGATAACATTTTGTGATATGTGGAAAAAACAGGCGTTTCACAAGCAAAACTGATTAAGCATATGACTTTTACAAGTTAATTTAATGTTAATGAGTTGTTCTTTTATGGCGCTATATCATGTTTTTACCGCTTCGCTTGCGCGATTTATCGGTCCTGACGGCGAATTTAAGGTAAATATCTCTGTCAGTGACCCCGATCGCTTATTTTTCACAGATAAAGTAAGAAATAGTGTTTTCTGGCGGTAGATCACGGGCGCTATTTTCAGTAGGTTATAGAAAGTTTGTTACTGTTTTATTTTCCGGGGTTAATCATTCTCCGTCGTTATCTCGATGGTGAAATTTGATACAAACCGCGGGCAATTATCGACAAACCATCATCAAAAACCGATGGAAGGGAAAACTATGCGTATTGGGGTACCAAAAGAACGGTTAGCCAATGAAACCCGCGTAGCGGCAACACCAAAAACGGTGGAGCAACTGCTTAAACTGGGTTTTACCGTCGCGATTGAAAGCGGCGCGGGCAAACTGGCGAGTTTCGATGACGAGGCCTTTACTCAGGCTGGCGCGGACGTAGTGGATGGTGCTGAGGTCTGGCAATCACCCATTATTCTGAAGGTCAACGCACCGGAAGAGAGTGAAATTGAACTGCTGAACGCGGGCACTACGCTGGTAAGCTTTGTCTGGCCAGCCCAAAACCCGGAGCTTATGGAGAAGCTGGCGGCACGCGGTGTCACCGTGATGGCGATGGACTCCGTGCCGCGTATTTCGCGCGCGCAGTCTCTGGATGCGCTGAGCTCAATGGCGAACATTGCCGGCTATCGCGCCATTGTTGAAGCTGCGCATGAGTTTGGTCGCTTCTTTACCGGTCAGATTACGGCGGCAGGTAAAGTACCACCCGCGAAGGTGATGGTGATTGGTGCCGGTGTGGCAGGTCTTGCCGCTATCGGGGCCGCAAACAGCCTGGGCGCTATTGTTCGCGCGTTCGATACCCGACCGGAAGTGAAGGAGCAGGTGCAGAGTATGGGCGCCGAATTCCTTGAGCTGGACTTCAAGGAAGAAGCGGGCAGCGGTGATGGTTACGCGAAGGTGATGTCTGAAGCCTTTATTAAGGCGGAAATGGCGCTCTTTGCGGCGCAGGCAAAAGAGGTGGACATCATTATCACCACCGCGCTTATTCCGGGTAAGCCGGCGCCGAAGCTGATCACCCGTGAGATGGTGGATTCCATGCAGCCGGGCAGCGTTATTGTCGATCTGGCGGCGCAAAACGGCGGTAACTGTGAGTATACCGTGCCAAACCAGGTCACGACGACCGCGAACGGCGTGAAGGTGATCGGTTATACCGATCTGCCAGGGCGTCTGCCAACCCAGTCCTCTCAGCTGTACGGCACGAACCTCGTTAACCTGCTGAAGCTGCTCTGCAAAGAGAAAGACGGCAACATTACCGTTGATTTTGATGATGTGGTGGTGCGTGGCGTTACCGTGGTGCGTGAAGGGGAAATCACCTGGCCTGCACCGCCAATTCAGGTTTCCGCTCAGCCTCAGGCCGCGCCGAAAGCGGCGCCAGAGCCCGCGGAGCCGGCAAAACCTGCGTCGCCGTGGCGCAAATACGCCATCATGGCGCTGGTCATTATCCTGTTTGGCTGGCTGGCGGACGTCGCGCCAAAAGAGTTCCTTGGCCACTTCACCGTCTTCGCGCTCTCCTGCGTGGTGGGTTACTACGTCGTGTGGAACGTCTCCCATGCGCTGCATACCCCACTGATGTCGGTTACCAATGCCATCTCCGGGATTATCGTGGTTGGGGCATTGCTGCAAATTGGTCACGGCGGCTGGATCAGCTTCCTGAGCTTCATTGCGGTGCTGATTGCCAGTATCAATATTTTCGGTGGTTTCACCGTGACTCAGCGCATGCTGAAAATGTTTCGTAAAGGCTAAGGGGTAGCATATGTCTGGAGGATTAGTTACAGCCGCATACATTGTTGCTGCAATCCTGTTTATTTTCAGTCTGGCGGGGCTTTCCAAACACGAAACGTCTCAGCAAGGAAATAACTTTGGTATCGCCGGGATGGCGATTGCGTTGATTGCCACCATCTTCGGGCCGGACACCGGCAACGTGGCGTGGATCCTGGTGGCGATGATCATCGGTGGCGCGATTGGTATTCGTCTGGCGAAACGCGTTGAAATGACCGAAATGCCGGAGCTGGTTGCCATTTTGCACAGCTTTGTGGGGCTGGCGGCGGTGCTGGTGGGCTTCAATAGCTACCTGTACCACGAACCGGGCCTGGAGCCGATTCTGGTTAACATTCACCTGACCGAAGTGTTCCTCGGCATCTTCATCGGTGCGGTGACTTTCACCGGGTCGATTGTGGCGTTCGGCAAGCTGCGCGGGAAGATCTCTTCTAAACCGCTGATGCTGCCTAACCGCCACAAGCTGAACCTGGCGGCGCTGGTTGTTTCCTTTGTGCTGCTGGTGGTCTTCGTTCGTACCGAAAGCGTAGGCTTGCAGGTGCTGGCTTTACTGGTGATGACCATCATCGCGCTGGCCTTCGGCTGGCATCTGGTGGCGTCTATCGGCGGAGCAGATATGCCGGTGGTGGTTTCCATGCTGAACTCCTACTCCGGTTGGGCGGCGGCGGCGGCAGGCTTTATGCTGAGCAACGACCTGCTGATTGTCACCGGTGCGCTGGTCGGTTCTTCCGGTGCGATCCTGTCCTACATCATGTGTAAGGCGATGAACCGTTCGTTTATCAGCGTCATTGCGGGCGGCTTCGGCACGGACGGCTCTTCTACCGGTTCCGATGAGGAAGCGGGTGAACACCGCGAGATCAGCGCGGAAGACACCGCAGAGATGCTGAAAAACTCGCATTCCGTCATCATCACCCCAGGCTATGGCATGGCGGTGGCGCAGGCGCAGTACCCGGTGGCGGAAATCACCGAGAAACTCCGCGCGCGCGGTATCAAGGTTCGCTTTGGTATTCACCCGGTGGCGGGGCGTCTGCCAGGCCACATGAACGTGCTGCTGGCGGAAGCGAAAGTGCCTTACGACATCGTGCTGGAAATGGACGAGATCAACGATGATTTCGCCGACACCGACACTGTGCTGGTAATTGGCGCCAACGACACCGTTAACCCGGCGGCGCAGGACGATCCGCGAAGCCCGATTGCGGGTATGCCTGTGCTGGAAGTGTGGAAGGCGCAGAACGTCATTGTCTTCAAACGCTCTATGAACACCGGCTATGCTGGCGTGCAGAACCCGCTGTTCTTTAAAGATAACACCCACATGCTTTTTGGCGACGCCAAGGCTAGCGTGGATGCGATCCTGAAAGCGCTGTAATTGCGTTTCATCCTGACAAACCGCCCCCTGGGGCGGTTTTCTTATTTCTGCGGCCAGCATTTCTCCTCTGTCTATACTTTACCCTTTGTGTAATACGAGGAGGTGTAATGCGATTTTTGTCCCGCTTCGACATCATCGAGCTGATGATGGCGCCGTCTTTCTGGCTCGGCGTCGCCACGGTGGTCTTTGTGACTCTGCTGGTGTACTGGCTGCTGACGCGCCTGATCGCCTTCGTTAAGAAAGGGATCACCACCTGGGGCGACAAGCATCCCAGCACCAACCGGATGCGCTTTATCCTGACGGATATGCTTAACCGTACCAGCCGTTTTCTGCTGTTTGTGGTGGCGCTGCTGTTCAGCCTGCGCTTCGTCGACTTACCGGATCATCTCTTTGGTACCGTGAGCCACGCCTGGTTCCTGGTCTTCGCGATCCAGGTGGCGCTGTGGATGGATCAGGGGGTCGTGTCGTGGCTTCGTCACGTCATGCTGGCGCCGGGAAGCCATAAAAACCCGGTAACGCTGGTGATCACGGGGCTTATCCTCCGTGCCATTGTCTGGTCAGTGATGCTGCTGTCTATTCTTGCTAACGCGGGCGTCAACATCACTGCTCTGGTTGCCAGCCTTGGGGTAGGGGGTATTGCCATCGCCCTCGCGGTACAAACGATCCTGAGCGACGTGTTTGCATCGCTCTCTATCGGTTTTGATAAGCCGTTCGAAATCGGCGATTTTGTGGTATTTAACGATGTCGCCGGGACGGTAGAGCACATTGGCCTGAAAACCACCCGTATCCGCAGCCTGAGCGGGGAGCAAATTGTCTGCGGGAACGCCATCCTGCTGCAACAGACGCTGCATAACTACAAGCGGATGCAAACGCGCCGGATTGTTTTTACCTTCGGGGTCGCCAGCGACACGGCGCCCGAAAAGCTGCGTTCAGTGGGTGAGATGGTCAAACAGATCATTACCGACGTCGGGGAAACAAAGTTTGACCGCGCCCATTTCCTGGGCTTCGATCGCGACCGTCTGACCTTCGAGGTGGTCCATATCGTTAATACGGCGGACTACAACAAGTACATGGATATTCAGCAGGAGATCAATATCCGTATTCTGGAGGGACTGAACCAGCAGGAGATCAAGCTGGCGCTGCCGAGCATGGTGCTGCACGCGCCCTGGATGAATGCCGACGACGAGGCATCTGCGCAACGGTTGAGCGAAGCGCAATAAAAAAAGCCCGCCGTTACCGGCGGGCTTTCATTTAGTGGGTCAATCGTCTTCCTCATCGTCCAGTTCAACCGGCGTCTGATATTGATCCGGTTTGATGACGAGAAGGTCGCAGCGCAGATGGTCGATCACCTGCTCGGCGGTATTCCCCAGGAACGCGGCAGAAATACCCGTCCGGCCAATGGTGCCCAGCACCACAATCCCGGCCTGCAAATGCTCCGCCAGATCCGGAATAACCTCTTCCGGTAACCCTTTTTCTACATGCGTCATGTTTTCATCGATACTGAATTTCTGGCGCAGTGCTTTCATGGCCAGCAGATGCTGGCCGCGAATCGCGTCGTTATACACGCTCGGGTCAAATTCAGGCAATTCTATGGCGATATTGATTGGCGTAACCGGATACGCTCCCACCAGATGGACTTCGGTGTGGTTAACCTGGTCGGCAAGCTGGATGGTTTCCTTCACCAGCTTCTCGTTGAGCGAATTGTGATAATCCTCTTCGCTCGCCAGATTCACCGCCACAACGGCTTTCCCGCCCTCAGGCCACGGCTGATCCTTCACCATCCACACCGGGCAAGGGCATTTGCGCAGCAGGTGCCAGTCGGTTGGGGTGAAAATCACGGATTCCAGTTTGTCATGCTGGTGCGCCATTTTCAGCAGCAGGTCATGCCCGCCGGCCACCACTTCCTGAATAATGGCTTCGAAAGGTCGGTTGTGCCAGACCACTTTGATCTCAATCGGTACGCCCGCTTCCAGGTAATACTTCGCCTGCTCGCGGATCCACGCGGTACGCTGGCTGATCACTCCCTGACGCATAGCGGTGCGCTCGTCAGGCGACAGAAGGGTGGTCATCTCGTATGAGAAGTCATAAATCGGCAAAAAGGCTTTAATTTTGCCACCAATCCGTTGATGTAAATACACAGCACGTCGTAATGCCGGCTGATCGTCCTGATTAGGATCGATAGCCACCAGCATGTTTTGATACTTTGCCATACAGGTCTCCTTACTACTGTCACCACAGTCTGTAAGTAAAAGAGTAACCTATATATCTTGAATGAAACAGGGGGGAAGTTTTTGCCAGATCAATAATCATGAAAATTTATCGACCTGGCATAAGGTATCCGGAAGAGTTATGCCACGTTACGCGAGTGACCCGCCAGAATGGCCAGCGCTTCACCGTTTTCGATGGTGATATACTTACCTTTAACCGCCAGCATGCCGCTCTTCTGGAAGCGACCCAGCAGACGGCTGATGGTTTCCACGGTCAGGCCCAGATAGTTACCAATATCACCGCGCGTCATGGTCAGACGGAATTCGCGTGGGGAGAAGCCCCGTTCCGCAAAACGGCGGGAGAGGTTGTAGATAAACGCGGCCAGGCGCTCTTCCGCATTCTTTTTGGAAAGCAGGAGGATCATGTCCTGATCGCCTTTGATCTCACCGCTCATCAGACGCATCATCTGCTGACGCAGGTTCGGCATCTTACCGGACAGATCGTCCAGCGTCTCAAACGGGATTTCACAGACCATAGAGGTCTCCAGCGCCTGAGCAAAGCTCGGGTGATGTCCACTGCCGATGGCGTCAAAGCCCACTAAATCGCCTGCCAGATGGAAGCCGGTGATCTGCTCGTCGCCCTGTTCGGTAATGGTATAGCTTTTGATGGTGCCAGAACGGATAGCATAGAGCGATTTCAGTTCGTCTCCCGCCTTAAACAGCGTCTGTCCTTTCTGAATAGGCTTTTTGCGCTCGATAATATTGTCAAGCTGATCGAGTTCATGCTCATTCAGGGTAAACGGGATACAGAGCTGGCTGATGCTGCAATCCTGGCAATGGATAGCACAACCGCCAGACTGAATGCGTCGTATAATTCGCTTTTCCGGGATCATAGGTTTGCTCAAGCCTTAATTGATATTGGTCAATTTTAACATCTTTTTGGTAAGGACGTAAGCCTGGCAACCCCCCAATAAAGACAAGAGACGGCAGCGTGGCGCCATCTCATTGAAATTCCACATATTGATTAAGGATTTTTGGTCAAGCAGGGAGAAAATTAAGCACAAAAAGCCTGGGAATTAGAGCAGAAAATACCCTTCGTGACGCAGCAGCCACTCTTTGCGCTGTACGCCCCCGGCATAGCCGGTCAGGGTGCCGTTGCGCCCAATCACGCGATGGCAAGGTACCACAATGCTAACGGGGTTAGCGCCATTTGCCGCACCGACCGCCCGCGCCGCGCCGGCACGGCCAAGCTGTTCTGCCAGCTGACCGTAGTGCATCACCTGCCCGCAGGGAATAGATCGCAGCGCCTGCCACACCTCACGCTGGAAAGGGGTGCCCGCGGTGGCAGTTGGCAGGGTAGTGATAATGCCGAGATCGCCCTCGAAGTAGGCCGTCAGTTTATCGCTCAGCCCGCCAGGATTACGGGCGGTAATACGCTCATAACCCTCGGCGCGATAATGGATGTTGAGCAGCTCAACCATCCGGTCGCTGTGCTCTTCCCATTCAACAGCGCGCAGATTGAACGCTTCATCCGCGATAACCCACAGCGGCCCCAGCGGCGTCGCAATCTTATCTTCGAGTAATCTCAGCATCAGTACTCCTTAGTTCAGCCTCGGGTAAACACCCGGTCCAATCGGCAGGCCGACAAGATACCACGCCACCAGCATTACCAGCCATACCCCTAAAAAGATAAGCGGATAGGGCAGGACCAGCGAATAGTAGGTACCCAGTTTAGCCTCCGGTCTGTAGCGTTGCAGGAAGCCTAAAAAGAGCGGAACAAAGGGTGACACGGGCGCCAGCGGTATCACTGAGGAATCGGCGACCCGGAAGAGGATCTGGGCGAACGCCGGATGGAAGCCGAGCATCATAAACATGGGAACAAAGATGGGGGCCAGAATCGACCAGATGGCCGACCCGCTGGCAATAAACATGCACAGCAGAGACGACAGCAGCGCCAGCCCGACAAACGCCGGCACGCCGCTCAATCCTGCCGCCTCCAGCGCATCCGTCAGGCTCACGGCCATAAACTTGCCCATGTTGCTCCAGTTAAACATCGCCACAAACTGTGCCAGCGGGAACACCATCACGATGAAACCGGCCATCTCTTTCATCGGCTCGATCATCAGGTGAGGCAGGTCTCCCTGACGGCGTATTTTGCCGGTGGCGATGCCGTACGCGAGCGAAACGACGAAGAAGAAGAGAATGATCAGCGGCACAATGCCCTGAATAAACGGCGAGGGCAGTACGGTGTGTTTGATCGGATCGCGCAGCACGCCATTTTCTGGTACCACCATCAGCGCCACCACCGCAATGAACGCCAGCGAGACAATCCCGGCTACGCGCAGGCCGAACTGCTGCTCTTTGCTCAGCGTCTCCAGCTTTTCATCGCTCCGGCCTTCCCATTTACCCAGGCGCGGCTCAATGATCTTATCGGTAATCAGCCCCCCGACAGTCGTCAGAATAATCACCGAACTGGCCATAAAGTACCAGTTGTCGATCACGCTGACGTGCATGGCCGCATCGATGGTTCTGGCTGCCTCCGTGCTGATGCCGGAGAGCAGCACATCGGTAGTAACAATGAGCAGGTTAGCGGTAAACCCACAGCCGACGCCCGCAATCGCCGACAGCAGGCCCGCAACAGGATGACGGCCAACGGCGAGGAAAATCAGCGCCCCCATCGGCGGCATGATCACCAGCGCCGCGTCGGACGAGATATGGCTGAAGAAGGCAATAAACAGCACCATATAGCTGGCATAACGCGCGCTGACGTGCGAGGCCATTTTCACCATCAGCGCGGGCAGCAGACCCACGCGTTCGGCAAGACCCGCGCCTAACACCAGCGCCAGGATGGCGCCCAGCGGCGCAAAACCGCTGAAGTTTTTAATCACGTTCGGCAAAAACCAGTGCAACCCTTCAACGCTGAGCAGGTTTTTCACTGCCACCATGCTGCCGTCGGCCGGGCTGCGCACGCTCACATCAAAGGCGGACAGCACGGCCGTCGCGACCATCAGGATGATAATTAAATAGATAAAAAGCAGGAAAGGGTGCGGCACTTTATTGCCGATCCTTTCAACCCAGCCATAGAGCTTACCGGATGGGGAATGCGAAGGTATGGAAGACATACTCATGGGCGTTCCTCGGGACTGTTGTTGTGTTGTTGTGTTGTGTTTTTTTATTTTAAAGGTGACGGTGTCACGCCCTGCGGGATCGGACACTCGTACGGTTTTTCTGTTATGTGTTGTTCGAACTCTTCACGGCATTTTTGCAGCAGGTCGGCATCCTGAAGCAGATGCAGCGCGGTCGCGCCCATGACTTTTCCGGCCAGCAGCATACCTTTATGGGCAATGGAGGTACGTCCCTGCGCCACTAACTGCCAGGTATGCAGCGGCGTGCCGACGGTAAAGCAGGGGCTAAAGCACTGGGCGACGGGCATCTTCCAGCTGACATCCCCCACATCGGTGGAGCCAGCCAGCACGTTATCGGTGATGGCGTAAGGGGCAACTTCATCCACCAGCAGCGTCTCCTGATGGCGTCGCGCAAACGCTTTTCCCTCTTCGCCCCCCGTTGCGGCAATGTTTTTCAGGCTGTTTTGCAGGTCGTTTGGCGTGAGCGTGGCGCGGATTTCACGGGCAAATTCGCGTTCCTCTTCCGTCCAGGACGGCGTGTCGTAATGCTGCAATGCGCGGTACATCGCCGCTTCGAGCGTACGGTTCGGCAGATAGCTGGAGCAGGCTTTATCAAAGCGACACTCGACGGTAGTTTCGGTCATCATCGCCGCGCCCTGGGCGATCTTCCCGATGCGCGCGTAGATCTGCTGCGCATCGGCCATCTCCGGGGCGCGGATCAGGTACAGCACCTCGGCCTGGGCCTGCACCACGTTGGGCGAAATCCCGCCGGTGTCGGTGATGGCGTAATGAACGCGCGCTTTTTCAATGATGTGTTCGTTAAGGAAGTTTGTGCCGGTGGTCATCAGCGTTACGGCATCCAGCGCGCTGCGTCCCAGATGTGGGGAGTTTGCGGCATGGGCGGCGATCCCCTTAAACCGCCAGGCGGCCTGAATATTGGCCAGCGTACTGACGTTAAACATCCCGGCAAAGGCTTCCGGGTGCCATGTCACGGCAGCGTCCACGTCGTCAAATAACCCTTCACGTACCATAAAGGTTTTACCGGAGCCGCCTTCCTCGCCGGGGCAGCCGTAAAAGCGTACCGTTCCGCTGCCGCCGTGCTGTTCCAGCCAGCTTTTCACCGCCACCGCACCGGCAAAGGCAGCAGTACCTAGCAGGTTATGCCCGCAGCCGTGGCCGTTCGCCCCCGGCGTGGCGGATTGCGCCGTCGCGCAGTGCGCCTGCTGGCTTAATCCCGCCAGAGCATCGTATTCGCCCAGAAGGGCGATTACGGGCTTGCCGCTGCCGTAGCTGGCAATAAAGGCGTTAGGAATGCCTCCGGCTTCTCGCGTCAGGGTAAAGCCCTCGGCTTCCAGCGCGCCGGCAATCCGTTCGGCGGACCAAAACTCTTCGAAGCGCGTTTCGGGATGATCCCAGATGTCGTCGGCAATATCGGTAAACGTCTGACGTCGCGTGTCGATGGCATCAGCGATAAAAGCGTAGTTCTCCTGCATTACACACCTCGCGTCCACGGGAAATTAAGCGCTGTTCGCGCCAGCGTTTCGATGGCAACGTTCATCACCTGCTCATCAAAATCGAATTTTTCGTTGTGATGTCCGGCGCTCAGCTCGGTGCCGAAAACCATATACGAGGCCATGCCGCCGTTCTGCTGCACGCGGGCCATCATTAGCGTGGCATCTTCGGAGCCCGCAGGCGCTTTCACCTTATCAATGGCATGAGTAACGCCGGGCACCTGGCTTGCCTGTTCGCGCAGATAACCGACCCAGGCCGGGGAAGGGGCGCTGGAGGTCGCCGCCCCCATCAGGCTTATCCCGGCTGTAACGCCGTAGAGCGCCGCCGCGCCGTTAATCACCGCCTGCGCGCGATCGAAGACATACTGATTAATGGCTTCGCTTTCGCCGCGGGTTTCAACCTTAAGCAACGCATCAGCCGGAACCACGTTGCGACCGCTGCCCGCCTGCATGACCCCAACGTTGACCCGGGACGCGCCTTCGCTGTGTGGCGCGATGCCATGCAGCGCGATAGCGGCCTGGGCTGCCGCGAGCAGGGCGTTACGGCCCTCTTCCGGTTTACCGCCAGCGTGTGCGGCGACCCCCGTAAAGCGCACGTCAAATTTGGTGGTCGCCATGAAGTTATCGCTGCCGCAGATCACCGTCCCTTCAGGAACGCCAGTCCCAATGTGTATGGCGGTAAAGTAGTCCACGCCGTCCAGCGCGCCTGCGGCGACCATAGCGCGCGCGCCGCGCGTACCCTCTTCGGCAGGCTGGAAGATCAGTTTGATGGTGCCGTTGAGCTGCGCTTCGTACTGCTTAAGCACCTGCGCCAGCCCCAGACCAATGGTGGTATGCCCGTCGTGTCCGCAGGCGTGCATCATGCCCGGGTTGCAGGAGGCAAAACCGTCGCGGTATGGACGGTGGGTGTCGGCATGCGCTTCGCTCAGGTCAAGCGCGTCCATGTCCACGCGAAAGGCTAGCGTCGGGCCGGGGCGGTCGGTATTCAGGGTCGCGACAATGCCGGTGAACCCGCCTTCGAACGGCGCGAGCCATTTCTCCGGCGCGCCCTGCGCCCGGGCGCGGGCAAACTCTCGCGAAAGGGTGGCGTCATCGGGCAGTCCCATACGGCTTTCGGCGTCCACCACGTCGCGACCCATCGCCAGCTCGTAACCCAGCGAGTCGAGGATCTCCGCCACTTTTGCCGCGGTTCGAAACTCCACCCAGCCAGATTCCGCGAAATGGTGGAAATCGCGACGCCATGCGCTAAGTTGTGGGGTTAATGTCTGGATGTAATTCGCCAGTGAGTTCATATCCTTTCCTGTCATCATTAAAATATGTGAACTGCTTCACGCTGTGATAGTTTTTACTTATCACTAAGCGATTTTTCACAGCTTTAACCGTTCAGGAATTACCCTCGCACATCCATTTCCATTAAAGTAGATGACAGTTTCTTTACTCTGATAAACAACGGTTATCGGTCGCGATATGTCATTTCAGATTAAATTTCATCAAATCAGGGCGTTTGTCGAGGTGGCCCGCCAGGGCAGTATTCGCGGTGCCAGTCGGACGCTTAATCTTTCGCAGCCCGCGCTGACCAAATCTATCAAAGAGCTGGAGGAGGGCATGGCGGCCCAGCTGTTTGTGCGCCGGAGTAAAGGCGTCGCGCTGACCGAGTGTGGGGAAGGGTTTTACCACCGCGCTAATTTGATTCTGGAAGAGCTACGGGCGGCGCAGGATGACATCCGCCAGCGGCAGGGCGAACTTGCCGGGCAGATCAATATTGGGATGGGAGCCAGCATTTCGCGCAGCCTGATGCCGGCCGTCATTACGCGTTTTCATGCGCAGTATCCTCAGGTCAACGTCCGGATTATGGAAGGCCAGCTGGTGTCGATGATTAATGAATTACGTCAGGGTGAGCTGGATTTTACCATCAACACCTATTATCAGGGGCCGTACGATCACGAATTTACGTTTGAAAAGTTGTTTGAAAAATCTTTTGCCGTATTTTGCCGGGCAGGACATCCGGCGACAGGGGCGACCTCAATTCAGGAACTTCTGCAATATAACTGGACGATGCCTACCCCCCGGGGAAGTTATTATAAGCAGTTGCAGGATACCTTTAACCACCGCTCTCAAATACCGCGAATTGGCGTTGTCTGTGAGACCTTTTCCTCCTGTATTAGCCTCGTCGCACAAAGCGATTTCATCAGCATTTTACCGCAGGAGCTGGGTTGCGATCCGCTTCTGGCGCACCGTCTGATAATGCTGCCGGTTGTCGAACCCCTGCCTAAAGCCGCATATTATTTAATTCAGCGACGCGATTCTCGCCAGACACCGCTTGCCGAATCATTAATTACGCAGTTCAGAAGGGAAGCCAGAAAATTAATTTTATAAAAATAACAATAATAAAAAAATAGAGCCTGTCCGACATCAGACAGACTCTACAGTACACACAGTCGTGCATCCTTTGGCGGATCCTACATGCATTATCCATTGGGCAGGTTTATAAAGTTATAACAGTTTTTTTTCAAAAGAGAAGGCCGTTGAGTGATTGATTTCACGATTTTTTAACGTGAATTTTTAAATTAATCAAGACTGAAATTTAAGTTAAGTTGGAGTGAAGTATATAGCGTCCGTGATTGATCCCTTTCCTGAATTATTATTTTAACCTTTGCCCAGGTGATTGAGACCCACAGCGGGCGCAGGTATAGTACAGCACTCAGATGTAGCCGGAGGATTTCCATGAACCCTGACGACAAATCACTTTTTCTTGACGCCATGGACGATGTCCAGCCGCTCAAACGCTGCACGGATATTCACTGGCAGCAGAGCCGCAACGCGCGGGCGCGTCAGGAAATCGATACTGAGCAGCTCGATAACTTTCTGACGCTGGGGTTTCTGGAATTGGTGCCGCTTGAAGAGCCGCTGATGTTTCAGCGCGAAGGGGTACAGCAGGGGGTGTTTGATAAGCTGCGTTCCGGCAAATATTCCCGTCAGGCCAGCTTAACGCTGTTACGCCAGCCTGCGGAGCAATGCCGCCAGCTGGTCTATTCCTTTATTCGCCAGTCCGGACGTGACGGGCTACGCAACCTGATCATCATCCATGGTAAAGGGCGCGAACAGCAATCACACCCTAACGTGGTGCGCAGCTATCTTGCGCGCTGGTTAACCGAGTTCGAAGAAGTACAGGCCTTTTGCGAAGCGCAGCCGTATCACGGCGGCAGCGGAGCATGCTATGTCTCGTTGCGTAAGTCAGATGACGCGAAGCGAGATAACTGGGAACGCCACGCCAAGCGTAGCCGCTAATGGGGAAGGCGGGCGAGCATATCGCCCGCCTGTCAGTCAGAAGGTTTCCCAGTTTGCGTCGGATGTGTTCGCGCCTGCCGCTGACGGGCGCAGCAGTACGGGCGTTTTCACGTTTTTAGGGCGATCCGCCAGCGATGCCTGAGCATTCAGCCGAAATGCCGCCACGGCCTGGCGCAGCTGTTCAGACTGATCTTCCAGCGCTGCCGCCGCCGTTGCCGACTCCTGTACCAGCGCGGCGTTTTGCTGCGTGACGCTGTCCATCTGCGAGACCGCCAGGCTGACCTGCTCTATACCGCGGCTCTGCTCGTCAGAGGCCGACGAGATCTCCCCCATAATACCGGTTACACGCGTCACGGCCGCGACGATCTCTTTCATGGTCGCCCCCGCCTCGCTCACCTGTTCCGAGCCGGTATTTACCCGGCTGACGGAGTTTTCAATAAGCCCTTTGATCTCTTTCGCCGCCTGCGCGCTACGGCTGGCCAGCGTCCGTACTTCACCTGCCACGACCGCAAAGCCGCGACCTTGTTCCCCGGCACGGGCGGCTTCAACCGCCGCGTTCAGCGCCAGAATGTTGGTCTGGAAGGCAATGCTATCGATAACGCCGGTGATATGCGCAATTTGCTGAGAACTGTCGGCAATATCATTCATGGTACGCACCACGTTATCTACTACATGACCGCCGCGTGCCGCGGTTTCAGACGCATTCTTCGCCAGCAGCGTCGCCTGACGGGCGTTATCCGAGTTCTGTTTCACCGTGGCAGTCAGTTCTTCCATGCTGGCGGCGGTCTCTTCCAGCGAGGCTGCCTGCTGCTCGGTTCGGGCGG
The DNA here is from genome assembly GCF_011078175.1 of Enterobacter cloacae. Taxonomy (GTDB): domain Bacteria; phylum Pseudomonadota; class Gammaproteobacteria; order Enterobacterales; family Enterobacteriaceae; genus Enterobacter; species Enterobacter cloacae_Q. The sequence goes on along the minus strand of NZ_JAALCJ010000004.1, from coordinate 36,494 downwards.
AAAGGTCGTTACTTCCGGCGGCAATTTCTCCTGCACCCGTGTAGATAGAATCTGTGCTGCCGCGCACGGCGCTAACGGTGCTCACCAGCGACTGCTGCATCTCGTGCAGGCCGGCAGCCAGCTGCCCCATCTCGTTGCGCCCGGTAATAGCGACATTTTGCGTCAGATCGCCGCTCGCGATAGTGCGAATATGGTTCATGATGGCGTTGAGCGGTTTCAGGAGCAGGTGCTGTAAACCCTGCCAGATCACCACCAGCACGGCGACCACGGTCAGGAAGATCGCTGCCAGCGTCCACTGCATCTGGGTAAAGCTGCTCTGGTTCTCTTCGGCGGCGGCTTTAAGCAGCACGTTGTTTTCGGCGCGCCAGCGGGTATAGACCGCCTCCATCTCATCCTGCGCCTGCTGGGCGTCCAGGTCACCATAGGCCTGATAGTTATCGGCGCGCAGATATTCAATGGACAAGCGCATTACCTCGTGCATTTGCTTCCACGCTTTCTGCATCTCTTCGGTGAGCGCGGCATTCTGGCCCTTCACCTGCGGGATCGCCTGCCAGCTTTTATAATAGTCTTCGGCTTTAGCCAGCGAAGCGTTCGCCGTGCCCAGCAGGGTGTTGATCGCTGCGAGGGACGCTGGATCTCGCTGATTTTTCAGGTAGCGGATCGCCACGCGGGTAACGGTAACGCGCGTTTTTACCAGCGTGTTGACGCTGTCGCTCAGGCTCTCCTGTTGGGCATTGAGTAACCCGGAGTTCTGAAAGTTGTGACGATCGTTGTTAACGGCAGAGTAGAACAACCCTCCCGTGACAACTTGCAGCAGACAGAATATGGTGAGGGCAAAGATAATTCCGGTAATCACGTGCAAATTTTTCAGCATGGCGGTCATCCGTAAGAGAAGAGGCAGGGTTACTTCACTACTATCGTCGTAGCGAATTTAAACTTTAATTTTACTATTGCTTAACTAATGGTTTCGTAGCGGAACCTGTTGTAAATCCGGATCATTTTTTATGAGGAAGGTCAGCATGAGCAGCATAGATAAAAGCGGAACGTTCTCGCTCGGTACGCGTACGGTGAAACGACTTGGCTATGGCGCGATGCAGCTTGCCGGACCTGGCGTTTTTGGTCCGCCAAAAGACAAAAATGCGGCGCTGGCGGTGCTGCGCGAAGCGGTGGCATCGGGCGTGAATCACATTGATACCAGCGATTTTTACGGACCTCATGTGACCAACCAGCTTATCTGCGAGGCGCTTCATCCGTACCGGGACGACCTGACGATTGTGACCAAGATCGGAGCCCGACGCGGCGAGGATGCCTCCTGGCTGCCGGCGTTTTCCGCGCAGGAGCTGACGCAGGCGGTGCATGACAACTTACGTAACCTGAAGCGGGATGTGCTGGACGTGGTTAACCTGCGGATCATGTTTAGCGCCCACGGACCGGCGGAAGGATCGATTGCCGCGCCGCTGAGCGTCCTTGCGGAGCTGCAACAGCAGGGGCTGGTTCGCCATATTGGTCTGAGCAACGTCACCGCTTCGCAGGTTGCTGAAGCGCAGAAGATGGTTTCCGTGGTGTGCGTACAGAACATGTATAACGTTGTGAATCGCGGTGACGATGCGCTGATAGAAACGCTTGCGCAGCAGGGGATCGCCTGGGTGCCGTTCTTCCCGCTGGGTGGTTTTACGCCTCTGCAATCTTCCGGGCTACAGGCGGTGGCGGATACTCTGGGCGCGACGCTGATGCAGGTGGCGCTGGCATGGCTGCTGCAACGCTCGCCAAATATCCTCTTGATCCCCGGAACGTCTTCGGTGGCGCACCTGCGTGAAAACCTGGCAGCCGCCGATCTGGTATTGCCGACTGAGGCGCTGGAAACGTTAAACTCGCTAGGGAATTAACCCCGGCTGCAACAAAAGCCCGGAAGAGATTTCGGGCTTTTGCTGTTTATGATCCCATCTGACTTCTTTGGCGATGAAGCGCTAACGCTTCCGCCACGATCTCCTGCTTACTTTTCCGTGTTTCATACGCGGTAATGCGGATGTACTCCATCAGCGCAGGATCGATGCGCGCACTTAACATCCTGAGTTCAGCCTCCTTTGCTACACCGCGAGCAACACGCTTATCGGGATAATCACGGGCTGGCATAGAAAACGTCCTCCAAAAAAATTGTCTTGTTAATTTGTGCTGTAAAATATGCGCTAGTCTAATTTGAAAGTCAATTCATAGTGAATTAGGAGTAATAATTTATTGTCTTTTGATTTTTTTAAAGTCATGAGGAAGTGATTGGGTAGTGAAGCTTTTCGATGCGTTAAGATTACCCTGCGCTAAAAATCCATTAAGCAAATAATCATCATTGCAAAAGGGGGGGTATAAGCAAAGCGATTAAGCAGTGTCCAGCTGCTTACGCTGACATGGCTTGTCCTATATCTCAGCTAAGACTGCTGTATGTAAGAAAGTATTACGTGTTTTTCATGAACTTTTTTAAACCAGCAGAGTTGCGTGAAATCGTTGCTATTCCACTTTTCAGTGACTTTGTACAGTGCGGATTCCCCAGCCTGACAGCGACGATACGCTTCATTTGTTTGGTGTGGTGACGTATATCATGAAATGCGCGAGCTAATTGTTTTTGTTAAACCGTTGTAAAGGAGTGGTTTTCTTTTCTTACGACAGAATACATTTTGTATACATTATAATTTTAATTTATGATTCGCACACGAACAATTGGCGCTGTGCAGGGTTTTAGCATCGTGGCAGTGAATAAAACCCTGCTTTATATAAAGAAATCAGGAGATTCATTTTTATGTCAGACAATAATCCCCGCCCATTCGGCTGGTTAGGTCTGTGGTGCCTGTTGGTGGGTGTGGCACTTCTTGTGACGGGGCTGTTCTTTACCATCGGCGGTTTTAAACTGGTTTCCCTGGGGGGGAGTTGGTATTTTCTCATCGCCGGAGTGATCACTCTGCTCTCTGCGATTCAGTTCTTCCGCCGCAAGGCCTCTGCCGTGGGGCTGTTTGCCCTGGTGTTTCTTGGCACCCTGATTTGGGCATTTTTCGATGCCGGGCTCGACTTCTGGCCGCTGGTTTCCCGTTTAATGGTGCCTGCCGGACTGATGTTGTTGGCAGTAGCCACCTGGCCTGCATTGCGTAAACGTGAAGGAAAACCTTCCTGCACCAAAGGGGTTCTGGGGATCTGCGCAATTCTTATTATCGCCATGGGCGTCACCTTTGTTCAGATGTTTCAACCCCATCCGACCGTGCCGTTTAGCGGTGAAAAACGCCCGCTGGTGCCGGTAAAAGATGATGCGAAACAGCAGAACTGGGATCACTACGGTAATACGGCCGGCGGTAGTCGCTTTGTGGCGCTGGACCAGATAACCCGTGACAACGTGAAAAACCTGAAACCGGTATGGACCTTCCATACCGGTGACGTACCGGAAAGTCCGGACGGCAATGGTGCAGAAGATCAGCAAACGCCGCTCCAGGTTGGCGATCGTGTCTTCCTTTGTACGCCGCATAACAACGTGATTGCCGTGGATGCCGATAGCGGGAAAGCGATCTGGAAAGCGGAAATCAACGCTAAGTCTGCAATCTGGATGCGCTGCCGTGGTCTGGCGTACTTCGATGCCACCAAACCGCTGGCACAGCCAACGGTAGCTGGCTCCACGCCGGTTCTGCCAGCGCAGGTCGCACCGGGCGCTGCATGCCAGCGCCGTATCCTGATGAATACCATTGACGGTAAGCTGATCGCGTTAGACGCCGATAACGGCAAATTCTGCCCGGACTTCGGCACTAACGGCAGCGTTAACCTGCATGAAGGGATGGGCGACGCGTCAGATCCAACCTACGTGCTGACGTCGGCTCCGACGCTGGCGGGTACGACGGTTGTCGTTGGTGGCCGCGTTGCGGATAACGTCAGCACCGATATGCCGGGCGGCGTTATACGTGGTTATGACGCGATTACCGGCCAGCTGCGCTGGGCGTTCGATCCGCGTAATCCGGATCCGAACTACGTTCTGAAACCGGGCGAACACTACAAACGTAGCTCCGCAAACGCCTGGGCCCCTATGTCCTGGGATGCGTCGATGAATACCGTGTTTATCCCGATGGGGAGTTCTTCTGTCGACCTGTGGGGCGCTGACCGTATTCCGGAAGATCACAAATACGCCACCTCAATCCTCGCGCTGGATGCGACGACCGGGAAAGAGAAGTGGGTATACCAGACCGTGCATAACGACCTCTGGGATTTCGATATCCCGATGCAGCCGAGCCTGGTTGATTTCCCGACGAAAGAGGGCAACAAGCCCGCGGTGGTGGTGGGCACCAAGGCGGGGCAAATTTACGTTCTTGATCGCCTGACGGGTAAACCGCTCACTGAGGTGAAAGAGGTTCCGGTAAAACCAGCGGATATTCCACGTGAACAGTACCCGGCAACGCAGCCGCGCTCTGTGGGGATGCCGCAGATTGGCGCGGAAACGCTGAAAGAATCGGATATGTGGGGGGCGACGCCGTTTGACCAGCTGGCCTGTCGTATCAGCTTCAAATCAATGCGCTATGACGGTCTGTACACGATGCCGGGAACCGATATTTCCCTGAGCTTCCCGGGCTCGCTGGGGGGGATGAACTGGGGCAGCTTGTCCACCGATCCGAACAACCAGTACATCTTCGTCAACGACATGCGTCTGGGTCTGTGGGTCCAGCTGATTAAACAAGATCCGCAGAGCGCGGTGGCAAACACGGGCGGTGAAGCCGTGAACGCCGGGATGGGCGCTGTTCCGATGAAAGGAACGCCGTATTCGGTCAACAAAAACCGTTTCATGTCACCGCTGGGCATTCCGTGCCAGAAACCACCGTTTGGCTCCCTCTCCGCGATTGACCTGAAAACGCAGAAAATCGTCTGGCAGGTGCCGGTCGGTACCGTTCAGGATACCGGTCCGTTTGGGGTAAAAATGCGTATGCAGATGCCTGTCGGTATGCCGACGCTGGGCGGTACGCTGGCCACGCAGGGCGGTCTGGTCTTTATTGCGGGAACCCAGGATTACTACCTGCGCGCCTTTGATTCCTCTACCGGGGAAGAAGTGTGGAAAGCGCGTCTCCCGGTGGGTAGCCAGGGCGGACCTATCAGCTATGTATCCCCGAAAACCGGCAAACAGTACATTCTGATCTCTGCCGGCGGTGCACGCCAGTCGCCGGATCGTGGTGACTACGTGATTGCCTACGCGCTGGATAAATAACAGCGAAATGAGCAGCCCGGCCCCGTCTTAGTGCGGGGCTTTTTTTTGACTAAAAACCACGCACAGGAAGAAAGCGGCGGTTCCGGTCAGCCCGTGAAAAGCACTCGCCAGCGTCGGCGACGGCGAGTCATCTTGCGCCATAGCGCGACTATCTCGTCAGGTTGCAGGGCATCAATAGCCTGCGGCGTTAACACCGGCAAACCATAGCGCTGGCGCAGCGCGGCCGCTGCCGTGGCGCTGGCATCCATCGATGAGCGGATCTGCGTCGCCAGCTGCTGTCGCAACACGCTGAATGCTGCCTCATCGCATAGCGTCAGCTCACGCAAAAATCGTTTGCAGCAACCCAACAGGTTCACGGGAGAACGATCGGGCGACTGTAACGCCAGCAGCAGGCCATCGCGATCGGCAATACGCTGATAACGACAGCTGACCACGTAGCCAATCTGCTGTTCCACGCGCAGGCGCTGGAAAAATTGCGGTTCGCAGCATAACGCCAGCAGCCGCAGCGCGGCGAGCGACGCGCCCGGCGGCAGGGGAATAAACACCAGCAGCGCCGAATCCGCGCTGGCGTGCGGAATGTGTTCGATCCCGCCGGAATAACCGCTTAACGGCAACGTCTTGGCGTTAACCGGCGCCCCGAGCAGGCTAAGCTGCCGGGCTAACCCGCGCGCGTGCCCGGCGCTGCCGCCAACTAACGCCGCCAGCCAGCCGTCCCGTGGCGGACCCGATGCCAGACGTTCAGGCAATTGCTGAAGCAGCTCACGGATGGCAATGCCTTCTGGCGCTGGCGTAATAGCCGGAGCGGGGTGGGAGAGGCGATCGATTATCGCCCCGATGATGTGTTCCGCCGTCACCAGGGCGTCAGGAAGCCGCAGGGTGAGCTGCCAGCTACCGTCAACCGTTTGCCACTCGCCGCTGCCGTCAATATGGCGCAGTTCAGCAAGAAGAGGGCGTAACTGTTTGCCTATCGCCACCCCCTGCGCCCGTTCCACGCGCGAATAAAAAGGCCTGCGCAGGATCAGCGTTGGCGGTTGTGTTTGCGCCGACAAATGCAGCAGCGGAGCGGCTTCTGACGTCGGGGCTGGCGCAGCATGCCTGGCAGTCTGCGGATAGAAGGAAAACGCGAGGGGGCTATCATCTGCAACCGGCTGGCGACGCCAATGGCTAAGCGGCAGGACAAAACCCTGGCTGGTGATAGTTTCAGCGGTTTCTATTTTTTTGCAGGCCAGATACGAGGTGGGCGCCGCCAGTAAGTCGGCACAAAAGGCGGAAAAATCCACGGGCGCCGCGCCGGGCGCAAAACCAAACGCCCGCTGGCGCAGCTGCTCCAGCGTCGGCAGGGCGCTGAAACGCTGCTGTGCCAGCCGATAATAATGCCGCTGCTGCTCATCCGTCGTTTGCCGTAGCGCCTGTAGCCAGTGGGTAATATGCGGGTCAATGTCCTCGGGCCGTTCGCTATCAACCGTTAGCGCCAGCCAGCCGTAATCGTCATCCTGATAAAGCCAGCTCAGGGCTACTTCTTCTGCCAGCCCGCGCGCCCGTAGCCCTGCAATCAGGCTTCCGGGAGCGTCGTCCAGTAAAAACTCCCGGAATAATGTGACGTTGTCACTTTTTCGAATTAACGGACAGCGCCACAGTGTGGGCCGCTCCGTCACCGCCAGCTGATAATCTGCTTCAGCGCTAAGACGCAACGGGGGAGCGGTTTCAGTCATGCCTCCTGATGCAAAACCTGACGCAAACGTATGGGCGAGCTCGGCCAGCGCATCCAGCGTTTGCGGTCCTTGTAGCCACAATTGCAGGTGTCCAGCCACATAATAGCGGCGATGAAAGTCGCGCAACGCGGTTTGCAGCGATACCGGGTCCTGCCCCAGAGACTTCTTGCTACCCACCTGAAAACGGCGAAAAACCGCGGGTTCTTCCATTGCGTGGCGCGCCGCCGCTTCGCGCCGGGCGGAATCATGTTGCTGAATGAGCCGGTTTTCCGCATCAATGACCGCCACTTCGCGCTGTATGTCATGCGGTGAAAGCAGCGGTGCCTGCAACATATCCCGCAGTCGCGCGACGCCGTCGGACAGGCTATCGGCGGCAACGTCGAAGAAAAAAGCGCTATGGCGAGCCAGCGTGGTGGCATTGACGCTGCCGCCCTGGCGCTGGACCCAGGCCATGAGTCGCTCGTCGCCCTGATAGCGCTGGCTACCGCGGAACAGCAGGTGCTCAAGTAAGTGCGCAAGACCGGCGAAGCGCGGTGGCTCGTGATGGCTTCCGACGCCCACGCGCGCCAGCGCCGCCGCGCGTGTCGCCTGCGGCTGATGCACCAGCGTTGCGCGTAAACCGCCAGCCAGTTCCACGATGCGGGTGGTCATTGTCGCTACAATTCCCGGGTTTTATAGATAAGCTGAGAACGGGTACGGTTGCGGAACTGAAGCTGGCCGATTTTCATATCGCTACAGGCTGCTTCGCGTCGCGCGTCCAGAATTTTATGATGATGCGGCGATTTGCTGCACACCGGATCGGCGTTATCAGCATTCCCGGTAAGCATAAAAGCCTGGCAACGGCAGCCGCCGAAGTCTTTCTCCTTTTCATCGCAGGAGCGGCACGGCTCCGGCATCCAGTCAAACCCGCGATAGCGGTTAAAGCCGAAAGAGTCATACCAGATGGATTCCAGGCTCTGCTCAAGCACCGACGGGAAATCCACCGGCAGCTGGCGCGCGCTGTGGCAGGGCAGCGCGGTGCCTTCCGGGGTCACGCTGAGGAAAATCGACCCCCAGCCGCCCATACAGCCTTTTGGCCGCTCTTCGTAATAATCGGGGGTGACGAACAGCAGGTTGGTCAAATTGCCGCTGGCGGCCATTTTTTGCCGATATTCGGCAACCACGCGTTCCGCGCGGGCAATCTGTTCCCGCGTCGGCAGAAGCCCCTGACGGTTAAGGAATGCCCAGCCGTAGAACTGACAGGTGGCAAGTTCTACGTCGTCGGCGTCCAGTTCGATGCACAGCTCGATGATTTTATCGATCTGATCGATATTATGCCGGTGCAGGACGAAATTCAGCACCATCGGGTAATCGCGGGCTTTAACCGCCCTGGCCATCGCCAGCTTCTGCTGGAAGGCTTTTTTATTCCCCGCCAGCGCAGCGTTGAGCACTTCATCACTGGCCTGGAAGCTAATCTGGATATGGTCCAGACCGGCCTCGCTGAATGCGTCGAGCTTGCTTTCCGTCAGGCCAATTCCCGAGGTGATCAGGTTGGTATAAAAACCAAGATCGCGGGCGGCGCGGATCAGCTCCGGCAGATCTTTACGCGTCAACGGTTCGCCGCCTGAAAAACCTATCTGCACGCTGCCCATCGCCCGCGCCTGGCGGAAAACCTCAATCCACTGTTCGGTGGTCAGCTCCTGATCCTGCCGGGCAAAGTCCAGCGGGTTAGAGCAGTAAGGACACTGTAGCGGACAGCGATAGGTCAGCTCTGCCAGCAGCCACAGCGGTGGATTGACGGCGGGTTTATTCTGGCTCACGGAAAATAATCCACTTCTGTTGATAAGCGATTTGCAGGAATTCTACGACGTCGTCATCCACGCCGCCGGCTTCCGGGAACCGTTCGTTGAGTATGGCAATGATGGCCGCCGCGTCGCGTTGGCCATCGACCAGTTCGAGGATTGCGGCCGCGGTCTCATTGAGTTTGGCCATGCCTTCCGGATAGAGGATGACATGGCTGTCCTGAGCGGCTTCCCATTGCAGGCGATAGCCGCGACGAAAGGCGACGATGGAGTTTTTTTGCATGCTTATACCAGTCGGGTTGTGTGCCAGGCCGCTTTGTCGGTGACCGTGTGATAAGGCGGACGCTGTAGCGCGTAGGCCATGGTCATCGCGTCGAGCATCGACCACAGGATATCGAGTTTAAACTGAAGGATCTCCAGCATCCGATTCTGCTTTTCTGCGCTATCGCAGTAACGCTTCGCCAGCTCCAGACCGTGTTCAACGTCGCGGTTGGCCTGGCTCAGGCGGCTGCGGAAATAAAAATAGCCTTCCTCTTTGATCCACGGGTAGTGCTGCGGCCAGCTGTCGAGGCGCGACTGATGGATTTGCGGGGCAAACAGTTCGGTGAGCGAGCTGCATGCCGCCTCCTGCCAGTTGGCGCGGCGGGCGAAGTTAACGTAAGCGTCGACGGCGAAACGGACGCCGGGCAGCACGTGGCGTTCGCTGATCAAGTCCTCGCGGCTGAGCCCCACGGCTTCGCCCAGCTGTAGCCAGGCTTCGATACCGCCGTCATGACCGTTGCTGCCGTCATGATCGAGGATCCGCTGCACCCATTTGCGACGCGTGTGCGGATCCGGGCAGTTCGCCATAATTGCCGCGTCTTTCAGCGGGATCGTCGTCTGGTAGTAAAAACGGTTCGCCACCCAGCCCTGGATCTGCTCGCGGCTGGCCTCGCCGTTATGCATCGCGATATGGTACGGATGGTGAATATGATAGTAGGCGCCTTTCGCGCGGAGGGCGTGTTCAAACTCTTCCGGCGAGAGCGTTTCGCGAATGTGCATAGTTAGTCCTGAAGCGTGATGTTCATCCCGTCCCAGCTCACTTCTATTCCTCGCTGCGCGAGGGCGTGACGCTGCGGCGACTGCTCGTTAAGGATCGGGTTGGTGTTATTTATATGGATAAGAATCTTGCGCTTTGCCGGCAGCGAGGCCAGCAGCGCCATCATGCCGTGTTCATCCCCGAGCGCCAGATGTCCCATGTCGCGGCCGGTATTGCGCCCGACGCCGGTGGCCTGGAGTTCATCGTCCTGCCAGACGGTGCCGTCAATCAGCAGACAGTCCGCCTTTTTAAGCCACGGCAGGATGGCGTCATCGGGTTCACCGAGACCCGGCGCGTAGAACAGCGTCTGACCGTTGCGGCGGTTTTCAATAAACAGCGCCACGTTATGCCCCGGCAGCGGGCGGTCGCGCCACGGCGAATAGGGCGGTGCGTTACTGGCGATGGGGACGGCGGTAAACTGCAAATCAGGGCAGGCTTCCACGCTAAAGGCGGTGAGCGGCGCGATCGGGTGATGAATCAGGCCGCCGTTCCAGTGCTGGAGCATGGTAAAAATCGGGAATCCGCTGGAGAGATCTTCATGCACCTCCGGCGTACACCATACCTGATGCGGGCACCCCTCGCGCAGGCTGAGCAGCCCGGTGGTGTGGTCAATCTGGCTATCGGTGAGAATAATGCCGCCAATATGCGTGCCGCGCAGAACCTCTTTCTTATTCAGTTCTGGCGTATGGGCAATCTGCTGGCTGATATCGGGGGAGGCGTTACACAGCACCCACTCTTTGCCGTTATCGCTGACGATGATCGACGACTGGGTGCGAGGGGGCGCCTGAAGGGTACCGTTGCGCAAACCCTGACAGTTGGCACAGTTACAGTTCCACTGGGGGAAACCGCCGCCGGCGGCGGAACCGAGGACTTTAATCAACATGAAGATAGGCCAGGTAGTAAAACAAAAATGCCCGCACGGCTGGCGGGCAGGGTGATTAGCGGTTGGAAATGTACAGGGTCACTTCCAGGCCAAGACGTAAATCAGTAAAAGCAGGTTTCTTCCACATCGTTTTTTCCTCTTTAAAAATGCAGCACCAACGCCATGGTTTGTGCCAGTTTTGTGATGGTCATCAAATAATGCGTCACAGGAGGGCAAAGCTCAACCCGAAAGATGTAAGGAATTAACTTAATGTTTACAACATAACCTATTGTTGCCAAACATTTTGCAATACCTTTTGCCAGTTACCCCACAGCAGTTTATTCAGCACAAATTGATCATAACCGCTGTCACGCAACGCGCTGATTAGCCGTGGTAAACCACTTACATCGTGTAAGTCATCAGGCAACGTAATGCCGTCAAAATCGGAGCCCAGCACGACATGGTCGTCACCCATGATGTTAATAAGATAGTCGATATGGCGAACAATCGTACTCAGCGGGGTATCGCTATCGCGTTTACCGTCGGCGCGCAGAAACGCGTTGCCGAAATTGATGCCTGCCACGCCGCCGCTGTCGCGGATAGCCAGCAGCTGCCGGTCGGTCAGATTGCGCGGTTGCGGGCACAGCGTATGGGCGTTGGAATGGGTAGCGACGAGCGGTGAAGAGGAATGATGCGCGGTATCCCAGAATGCCTTTTCATTCATATGCGAAACGTCAATCAGCATGTTCAGGGCGTTAGCATGCTTAATGAGGGCGATACCCTCAGCGGTAAGCCCCGGGCCGCTGTCGGGGCTGCCGGGAAACGCCCCGTTAACGCCGGTGCCAAAACGGTTAGCAATATTCCAGAAAGGCCCAATGCTGCGCACACCGGCGTCATAAAAAGCCTGTAGATCGTCTCCCTCGCCGTCAAAGCCCCCCGCACCCTCAATATGCGCCACCATCGCCAGCGCCTTATCCTGCCGACAGCGTTCGATATCCGCCGCGTTCAGGCACAATCGCGCCCGTCCATCGGAGTGTGCGACAAGCTGCTTAAGGATAGTCAGCTGCTGCCAGAGAATGTCGACCGGCTGCCACGGCTCGCTGGCGTATTGTGGCGCCATGCGGGCGATATACTCCTGCGGCGGCACGAACAGCGCGAACAGCCCGCCGGAGAATCCGCCTTGCTGCATACGCGGATAATCGAGGTGTCCGTTCTCAATGCCGGAGAAGAAGGCCGTTACCGGATCCTGGCGATGGTGAAGCCATAAATTAAGCAACAGGTCATTGTGACCGTCAAAAATCGCCATAGCGCATCCCACTGTCTTTTATTGCCGCGAAAGTTGCCTGGCACAATAACCGATTTGTCCGGTCCGGCAAGGGGAAATTTACAACTTAGCAGCAATTGTTAATATTACTAAACAGTAAAGCGGCTGGCACATCGTATTCCGTGTCGAGACACAAGCCTTTCCCGTTTCATCTGCCATTACACCGCATACGTTCCCTGAGTTATTCTCCGTCACGTCGCGTGTTGCATGGCAGGTAAAGAAATATGCGGGAGAGCATTAACGTGCTTTTTGTGGTGCTGTCTGTTGTGTCACTGATTATGCTAATACGCTTTTACGTCAGGCGTATTAAGCATCCAGCGCGCATCGTTACCGACAGCCGGAGAATGAAAAAATCTCTGCTCATCCTTTCTGGTTTGGCGGATCGTCAGGTAAAACCTACTTTTATGATGAGCAGTATTTATACGAGATTATAACGAGCGGCCCCCGTAAAATTGAGCTGACCACTAGCGTAAAAATTAAACCAGGCTCGACAGTAGTAAATAACAGGCGGATCGGGTCTGTGAGTTATCTTGAGGGAACCCGTGAAAAACAGGTGCAGTTTTATAATAATCTGACGGTGTTTAATCGAAACTTCGCTGCGTTTCTGGAGGCAGTAAAACGCGTGAATCCTGAAGCAGAAATTAAGGCCGTTTCATTATTCAACCTGTGGCTGGAATACAGCATATGCGGCTTTCTGACTGCCCATACGGCAAATATGGGCAGTGAAGCCGACGGTATTACTTTTTCTTGCTCATCATTGCCTTAAGATCTGCAAAGGGGTTAAACGTGGCGACACCCACGTCTTTTTGCGCATCCTCACCCGCGACAACGGTGGTGCCATACTGGTCCGCTTCGGTGTACTTCGAGTGTTCATGGTCATGACAAAACAGGCACAACAGCTCCCAGTTACTGCCATCTTCCGGGTTATTGGTGTGATCGTGGTCGATATGGTGAACCGTGAGTTCACGAAGATTTGAATAAACAAACTCACGCGAGCAGCGTCCACAAACCCAGGGGTATATTTTTAGCGCTTTTTCACGGTAGCCGCTTTCCAGCCGTGCGTAGTTTTTGGGAATAAGAGCCATTGCTGATGTCACCTGTTAAAAAATTATAGTGCCAATATATCGCATAAGAGAATGGAAGAGGAACGCGTCTCTGCCTTAAAGCATAAATGTTCCCTCAAACGTAATGACGCATTCACCACCAACCCGAACCATAGACTTACCTGACGATGCATCGTATTCCGAAAATAGCACGCTTGCCCGCCCCATATCTACGCCCTGGCTGACCTTCAGCGAAAGTGTGGTTTGTTCGCGATGCAGGGCCAGCAACGCCGTGGCTGCGGCGGTTGCACTGCCTGTTGCAGGATCTTCCGTCATTCGAGGAGTAAACATACGTGCCAGAAGATCGGCGGACTCATCTGAAGCTCTGTCTAAGGTATACGCATAGACTGAGACTGCGCCGTCAAGCGGCAGAGTCGCACGAAAACCTTGTAGATTGGGCACGCATCGACGAAGCGCATCGCGGGAGGCCAGCTCTACGATCAAAAAGGGCAGACCCACCGAGGCAACAACAGGATTATGCACGTCCCTGCGTATATCGTCCGGGCTTAAGGAAAGGCAGGCAGCAACCTGTTCCGCGCTGACTTCAGAATGGCAGGAAAGCGCCTCAGGAACTAACAGCTCGCCTCCCGTCACGGTGCCGTTCTGTTTTAACAGCCGCACCGGCACCATCCCCGCGATTTCTTCGAAGTACAAGGTGTCGGGTAATGTCTGCCCGTTTTCTATGGCATGCTGCGCCAGCACAAAGGCGGTTCCTAAATTTGGATGCCCGGCGAAAGGAATTTCGCGCGAGGGAGTGAATATCCGCACGCGTGCTGAATTGGAGAGATTTTCTGGCGGCAGCACAAACGTCGTTTCGCTGTAGCCAAATTCAACGGCAACCTGCTGCATCAGATCGCTGCTCAGACCTTCAGCATCAAGGACGACGGCGACCGGGTTGCCGTGAAACGGCGTATTCGTAAAAACATCTGCAACGACATAGCGTCTTTTCATTATCTGTTCTGCCTGGCGGGAAAAGGCTTACAGTAATAGCGTTAAATCAAACAGATAACCAGTGTAGAATAGATTGAAACCTGATAGCCCTGTCAGTTTATTTGAAGCATTCCGTTAAATAATCACCATTTATATTCATCGGTTAATGCGTAGAGTAGGGATAACGCAATGCTTTATCAGGATACTCCACTATGAAAAAGATCGGATTTTTGTCGTTTGGTCACTGGACGCCAACACCCCAGTCCGGCACGCGAACCGCGGCTGACGCACTGCTACAGTCCATCGATCTGGCAGTCGCCGCCGAAGAGCTGGGCGCAGACGGCGCTTATTTCCGTGTGCATCACTTTGCCCGCCAGCTCAGTTCGCCTTTCCCCTTGCTGGCTGCGATAGGCGCGAAAACCAAACGCATCGAAATCGGGACGGGCGTGATCGACATGCGGTATGAAAATCCGCTGTATATGGCGGAAGATGCAGGCGCGGCAGATCTCATCTCCGGCGGGCGATTGCAGCTTGGTATCAGCCGGGGTTCCCCGGAGCAGGTGATTGATGGCTGGCGTTATTTTGGTTACGTGCCGCAGGAAGGGGAAAACGAATCTGATATGGCGCGCCGCCACACTGAGGTACTGCTTGATGTATTACGCGGTGAAGGCTTTGCAAAGCCTAACCCACAGCCGATGTTCCCAAACCCGCCGGGATTGTTGCGTCTGGAGCCGCATTCAGAAGGCTTACGCGATCGGATCTGGTGGGGGGCTGGCTCTAATGCAACGGCAGTATGGGCGGCAAAACTGGGGATGAACCTGCAAAGCTCAACGCTGAAAGATGATGAAACCGGCGAACCGTTCCATATTCAGCAGGCAAAACAGATCCGTGCCTTTCGACAGGCCTGGGCTGAAGCAGGGCATACTCGTCAGCCACGCGTTTCTGTCAGCCGCAGTATTTTTGCCCTGATGGACGATCGAGACCGGATGTATTTTGGATCAAGCCGCAATGAGAGCGACAGCGTGGGCTATCTGGATGAGAAAACGCGGGCCATTTTCGGACGCAGCTATGCCGCAGAGCCAGACAAGCTGATTGAACAGTTGAAAAAGGATGAAGCGATCGCGGAAGCGGATACGCTGTTGCTTACCGTGCCGAATCAGCTGGGCGTGGAATACAACGCACATGTGATCGAGTCCATCCTGAAACATGTCGCACCGGAAATGGGATGGCGCGATCGCAATGCGTAATCTGGCCCTCTGGTATCGCCGGTTTGGTGAGCCTGAATCGGTACTGCAAGCGGAAACCACACCATTGACGCCGCGACAGCCGGGAGAGATACGTGTGCGCATGCTTTTTTCTCCGGTGAACGCCTCCGATCTCATCCCCATAACCGGGGCGTATCGCCATCGCACGCCGCTGCCTGCGATAGCCGGTTATGAGGGCGTCGGAATAGTGACCGAAACGCCCGCCGCTTACCCGGCGCTGCTGGGCCAGCGGGTCCTGCCGTTACGGGGGCAGGGTACCTGGCAGCGCTATGTCGACTGCCCGGCGGCCTATGCGGTTCCCGTCCCGGACGACGTCGACTCGCTTCTTGCCGCGCGGGCGTATATCAACCCGCTTGCTGCACAGATGATGCTGGACCGCTATCCTCCGGTCGGGAAAACGGTGCTGCTCACCGCGGCCGGTTCTGACTGCGCCGTTCTGGTCGGGCAATGGGCACGCCAGGCGGGTGCAGAGGCGGTTTACGGGATCCACCGTTCCCCCGTGCACGCTCAACGTCTGGCTGAGTTGGGGATCGTCCCGATTGCGCAACATGATTTGGCTGCCGTCAACGCTGCCGCCGCGCAAGCGGAGGTAGTGTACGACGCCACGGGCGGGAGCCTGGCGGAGACGATACTGAGCGTGATGCCCGAAACCGGCACTTTTGTCTGCTACGGGCTACTTTCAGGGCAGACCTTCCGGCAGCTGCGGCCGATGCCGCGGGTGGCGTGGTTTCACATTCGAAACTATCTGGACGCGCTGAGCGCTGAGGGGTGGCAGGCGGAGTTTCGGCGCATCTGGCCTAAACTGCGGGCCAGCCGGTGCAGCAATGTCACCCTCTACCCGCTGTCGGAATGGCAGCGGGCAGTGGGCAACTATCGCGAGGCGGGAAGAACGGGCAAGCCCATGCTGTCGATGGACAATTAATCGGCCTTGTGGCTCATGTCGCTCAGCAGGACAGCGATACTTTGTCCACCGGCAGTCTGCTCCAGACCAATTTTGACAATAATCGTCAGCGGAACGGAGAGCAGCATGCCGACAGGCCCGAGCAGCCAGCCCCAGAAAATCAGGGACAGAAACACAACAAGGGTTGAAAGCCCCAGCCCGCGTCCCATTATCCGTGGTTCGAGAATGTTCCCGAAGACAAGGTTAATCACCAGATAGCCTGCCAGCAGAATCAGGGCATCATACAAACCGCTGAAAACCAGCACCTGAAGGATAGGGGGGATCGCCGCCAGCACGGAGCCGATGTTAGGAATATAGTTGAGCGCAAAGGCCAGCAGCCCCCAGACAAAGGCAAAACGGACATCCAGCGCGGCGAGCATCCCCCAGACCACTAATCCCGTCACCAGGCTGATGGCCGTTTTCAGCACCAGATAGCGTGAAACGCTGTCGAGCGCGCGCTGAATGGCGCCCATTCCCTCTACCGGACGCACCATGATGTGCTGGAGCTTCGCAGGCAGCTGTGGAACTTCCAGCAGCATAAACACAACCGTGAGGAACAGCAGGAAAATCGAGGTCATGGCGTTGGAGAGCTGTGCCAGCAGGCTGGTGACAATCGTCATGGCGGCATTCGGATCGATGTATTTAAGCAGCTCCTCAACCGAGACTTCGATACCCGCGCGTTGCAGCCAGGGTTCAATTTGCAGCAGCGGGGTTGCCAGGGAAGAGCGGTATGTCGGTAGCGTCCGCGCCAGCTCGTTCAGAGAGGTTCCCAGATAGGCGACCAACAGCACCATCGCAACGATAATAATACTGATAAGCAGGCTTATCGCCAGCACCCGCGGGATGCGCAGCCGCACCATTCGCTGCACCAGTGGATTGAGGATCACCGCGATAAAAAGCGCCAGGATAAAGGGCACGATGATATCGGCCGCAAAACGAACGCCGGTCAGAACGATCACCAGCATGCCCAGCATGATGACGATCTTAAGCCCGTTGAGGGTGATAATAGGTTTGGCCATGGACGTTCCTGAACAGTTTTTTATTTATAATAGAGGGGAAAGCGGATTAAAAAAACTAACCAAAATCAAACAGACTGGGTAAAGAAATGAAAAGGCTTTGAGTAAATTCCTGGCTTATGATACAAATCAGGCGTGTTCAACTACCGAGGACAATTTTCATCCGCAAAGACGAGAAGCAACACCGCGGATAATTGTAATTTTATGGACAATTTGTTCAGGACGTATTTTTCAAACAACTCTGCTCTGTTTTCTACCTCCCTCTGCCTGCTTTCTGGTGAGCAACACTGGCGTTCCGCGCTATAGTCACGTCTTCTGCCTGAGCTGGCGCTATGCGCTTAGCTAACTGATTTAATTCCCAATTTTTTGGTTTGCTGTCCGCAGCGAGCCTCGATGAATTATATTCTCAAGCAGGAGAAAAAACATGTTTTACTGGATTTTATTAGCTCTGGCGATCGTCGCTGAAATTACCGGCACCTTGTCAATGAAATGGGCGAGCGTGAGTGATGGCAGCACCGGTTTTATTTTGATGCTGGTCATGATTACGCTTTCCTATATTTTCCTTTCTTTCGCGGTTAAAAAAATCGCGCTGGGCGTGGCATACGCATTGTGGGAAGGTATTGGTATTTTATTGATTACGCTGTTTAGCGTCATGTTATTTGATGAAACCCTGACGACAATGAAAATTGCCGGGCTGACGACCCTGGTCGCAGGTATCGTGCTGATTAAATCGGGTACACGCAAACCGGCAAAACCGCAGAAGGAGCAGACCCATGCAGCAGTTTGAATGGATCCACGCGGTCTGGCTGGCTTTCGCCATCGTTCTGGAAATTATTGCGAACGTCTTTCTGAAGTTCTCCGACGGTTTTCGTCGCAAAGCCTACGGCCTGTTATCGATTGCCGCGGTTCTGGGGGCGTTTAGCGCCCTGTCGCAGGCGGTGAAAGGCATCGATCTGTCCGTGGCCTATGCGCTGTGGGGGGGCTTCGGTATTGCCGCCACCCTGGCGGCAGGCTGGATTATGTTCGGGCAACGTTTAAACAATAAAGGCTGGATAGGGCTGGTATTACTGCTCGCCGGCATGATCATGATTAAACTGGCCTGAGTGACCTACTGCTGCGCCAGGGCTTCCAGCCGGTCGCGAAAACCGGTCACCGATAGCGCCCTGTTATCGGCGCGCCAGCGGTCTTTCGCCGCTGGCGCAGAACTCTGAACGCCAATCAGCTGCCAGCCGTTATCGGTTTTTAGCATCAGGGGCGATCCGCTATCACCCGGTAGCGTATCGCACTGATGCGACAGCACGCTGTTTTGCGCCCAGCCCGTCACCACGCAGTCCGTATGGGTGTACAGCGAATCGAGGTGATCAACAGGGTAGCCTGACTGCGTTACTTTTCGATCGGCGCCTTTCAGGGCGGCGGTGAGTGCGGCTTTATCGCCATCAAAGAGGGGCAGCGGGGTGATCCCGGACGGCGGATAACGTAAAACAATCAGCCCGAAATCCCAGGATGCCGCCCCGGGCGGCACAATCCAGCCATCGCCATCCGGTTTCAGGCGTTTGCCAAGTGACGGATCCACCCGCCCCTCAATACCGTGAATTTCGTAGCGCCATATCCCTTTTTGCGACACAAAGCGCAGGGCGATCGCTTTATCGGGTTTGCCACCAGGCGGCATTAACAGGCAATGACCCGCGGTCAGCGCAAGGCGTGGCGTAATGAGGGTTGCGGTACATAAGTTGCCGCTGGCGGTTTCCAGTTGCCCGATGGCATCCCAGGGCGATTCGGTAGGATCGGCGACACGCGTACGGTCGTCATGACCAAAAAACAGCGTCTTTACCTCATTGGCGCTAATGGCGTCATCGTCGCCATCATCCGCATGTGAAAAGCCAGCAAAAAGGCTAAACGTTCCCAGTAACAACACAACAGATTTACGCATATCACACTCTGGCGGGGGTAATTATGATTATTAAAAGTGAACCCTATGAAAATACTATAGACGCGACGGCGAGAAAGTGGGAGTAAAATCAGCGTGCTACATTCAGGAAAGATAAAAGTGGCTGGCGATGAGCGCGCATAAAATTAGCAGGATAAGAATGAACTCAAACCGATAGCGCCGCAGCATACGCCCTCCGGATAAAAAAACGGCGCTGACCGCAAACCCGTTCAGCGCCGGTTTACCAACGTGCCCCGAAGGGCACGGTTAAGCTTGTACTCTTACGCTGCTGGCTGTGCAGCAGGTTTAGCCGCTTCGTGTTTTGCCGCTTTTTTGTGATGCTTTTTAGCTGCCTGGGCCTTCTGCTCTACCGCAGGTTTTGCCGCTTTTTTGTGGTGCTTTTTCGCGGCCTGCGCTTTTTGCTCTGCCGCTGGTTTAGCCGCTTTATGATGTTTTTTATGGTGAACCGTTTTGGCCGGAGCAGCGGTGGATGCCGCAGGCGCTGCGGTGGCGGTAGTTTCAGCCGCGAATGCAGCGGAAGACAGACCCATAGCAGCGGCAACAACCAGAGCTAATACTTTTTTCATTTTCATACCCTCGAATTTGGTTTTCATTCAACCCCACTGCGGGGCCGTTGAAATGACTATATCCCTGTTAATTCGGGGTTTCCGTGAGTGATTGGTATCGGCGTGTAACCATATGTACAACGCCGGGGCGGCACCCCGGCGCGGTCGGTTACAGGTAGCGGGACGTCAGGTGTTCGCGGAAGTAGCGGATATTCAGATCTTCACCCGTGGCCTGGGTGATGAGCTGCGATGTGCTGAAACGGCTGCCGTGCTGCCAGATATTCTGACGCAGCCAGTCGAACAGCGCCGAGAAATCGCCCCCGGCGATGGATGCCTGCAACCCGGGAAGCGCCGTGTTAGCAGCATGAAACAGCTGTGCTGCATACATTGCTCCCAGCGTGTAAGACGGGAAGTAGCCAAAACCGCCGTCGGTCCAGTGGATATCCTGCATACAGCCGTTGCGATAGTTATTTTTGGTGGATAACCCAAGCCACGCCTGCATTTTCTCATCCCATAACGCGGGAATATCATCCACTTCAATTTCGCCGTTGATTAGCGCGCGCTCGATCTCATAGCGCAGCACCACGTGCGCCGGATAGCTCACTTCATCCGCATCAACCCGGATGTATCCCGGCTTCACGCGCTGGTTCCAGGCAATAAAATTCTCTTCACTAAATGCCGCCTGGCTGCCGAAACGGGCATGAACCGCCGGAAGCAGATGCTTCAGGAAAGCGTCGCTGCGGCCCAGCTGCATTTCAAAAAACAGACTCTGGGATTCATGGATCGCCGTAGAGCGCGCCAGCGCAACGGGCTGGCCGGCCCACGCTCGCGGAAGGTTTTGCTCGTAGCGCGCATGTCCGGTTTCGTGGATCACGCCGAAAAGCGCGCTGAGGAGTTCATCTTCATCGTAACGCGTGGTGATACGCACATCTTCCGGCACGCCGCCGCAGAAAGGATGGGCACTTACGTCCAGACGACCGCCGTTAAAATCGAAGCCAAGCATTGTCATCGCTTCCAGGCCCAGCTCGCGCTGGGTCGCGGTCGGGAAGGGACCCTGTGGCGGAACGAACGATCGTTGAGCCTGTTTTTCCACAACCTTTGCCAGCAGCTCCGGTAGCCAGGACTTCAGATCGCCGAACAGCACATCCAGGCGAGCGCTGGTCATATCGGGTTCAAAGATATCCAGCAGCGCGTCGTAAGGCGTGCAGCCTTTAGCCTCAGCGCGCAGGCGGGCTTCTTCACGACTGAGTTTCACCACCTCTTTCAGGTTGGCTGAAAAGCCCTGCCAGTCGTTGGCCGGACGCTGAGTGCGCCACGCGTGTTCACACCTGCTGCCCGCCAGCGATTTGGCCTCCACCAGCGATTCCGGCAGTAAAGTGGCCTGCTGGTAGTGACGCGTCATTTCACGCAGGTTGGCTTGCTCAACGTCGTTCAGATCTTCGTCTGCCGCCGCCGCCAGCCATTCACCCACTTTTTTATCGGTCAGGATCTGATGTTGCAGGACGCTCATCTCCGCCAGCGCTTCACCGCGCGCGGCACTGCCACCTGGCGGCATCATGGTGAACATGTCCCAGCTGGCGATGGAGGAGAGGTGCGAGAAGCGGGAGAGGCGCTGGAAGGTTTTGGTAAGAGATTGATAAAAATGGTTATTTTTCATTCTGTGCTCTCGTTGTGTTTGAATGTCATAACGAGCATACAGAGGTTCATATCTGATTAAAACATATGTTACTTATTCAAATGACGTTGATATTCTATGTTATCGAATAACCTTCGCAAATAAATAATGTTGTTTATATTGATTGGGTGAATTATTTGGATGTTGAAAATAGCTCTCATAGTCAAATATAGAAGAGTGTATAGGAATATTCTTATCTGGCGCGATATTCAATGCGTCAAAGTCAATTAATAGGCAACTCTTATAATGAATAAATTTATTTTCTGCGCGATTGCAGCGCCTTTGCTAAGTGGCTGCGCGATGCAACCCGTTCCTTCTCAGTATAGAAATGCCACAATTACCCTTATTGGGCATAGTAAGGCAGAAGCAATGACTGATTTAGGGATACCAACACGTACAATGCCCATCAATGGCAGCCAGACGATGTATCAGTGGGACAGTAATCAGGGGACAACGTCTGTCGGTTCTTTTAGTACTGATACTAATGCTGTGGCGGTGAGTGGTTCCAGTTATCAGGGATATGGTAACGGTTTTTCTGGTGGGGCGGTTGGAACATCTGACACCACTGGAAATTATGGCAGTGCAACGGCAACTCATATTTGTGCATTGTCATTATCAATAGATAATAAAACTGATAAAGTACTTTCGGGCACCTTCAATGGAACTGTTGATGAAGCTTGCATGAATCATTTTAGCAATGTTATTACATTGGACCCTAACGCGGTTAATGCTAATAAAGCAGCAATAATGCATAACCAGCATGTAAAAGAGGCTAAAGCAGTGGTGGGTGTATTGGCTGTTGTTGGCGCAGGTATTGCCGCTTACAATACTCGTTGATTTAAGTCATTTAAAACGAAAGGCCATCAAATTTGGCCTTTCGTAATATGCAATATCGTCAGTTCAATTAAATTTAATGCAGTCGTTTATGCAGGCTCGCGCCCACCAGCAGTGCCGCGCACAGCATCAGCGCGATAAATCCGCCCACGCCGTTCCAGCCGTAGTTATGCCAGAACACCCCGCCGAGCGTACCGGCTATGCTGGAACCAAGATAGTAACTGAACAGATACAGTGACGAAGCCTGACCTTTGGCGCGGCGCGCGCGAGGGCCAATCCAGCTGCTGGCAACAGAATGCGCGGCAAAGAATCCCGCAGAGAAGAGCAGCATTCCGGCAAAAATCAGCCACAGGGAAGAGAAAAGCGTCATCAGCAGTCCGAACAACATCACGGCGGTAGAAACCAGCATCACCGGACCGCGGCCGAAGCGCGCGGTCATCGCGCCCGCTTTTGGTGAACTCCATGTCCCGGTGAGATATGCCACAGAGAGTAAACCCACCAATGCCTGGCTAAGATGCCACGGTGAAAGCATCAGACGATAGCCGATGTAGTTAAACAGCGTCACAAACGAGCCCATCAGCAGGAAACCGGTCAGAAACAAACGGGGCAGCCCTCGATCGCGCCAGTGCAGGCGAAAGTTGATAAACAACGTTTTCGGACGCAGGGAGGTCGGGCGGAAATGGCGCGATTCCGGCAGGATTTTCCAGAACATCAGCGCCGAAGCGAGGGCGAAGCAGCCGATAACGGCCAGCGCAATGCGCCAGTTAAAGAAATCAGTAAACACACCGCTGAGCAGGCGTCCGCTCATCCCGCCGATAGAGTTCCCGCTTATGTATAGCCCCATGGAGAAGGCCACGAAACTCGGGTGGATCTCCTCGCTGAGATAGGTCATTCCGACCGCCGCCACGCCGCTCAGGGATAAACCAATCAGCGCGCGCATGAATAGTATGCCGTGCCAGCTGGTCATCATGGTGGACAGCAAGGTACACACGGAGGCCAGCATTAACGCCGTGACCATGACCTGCTTACGCCCGATGGCATCCGAAAGTGGCCCGGTGAACAGCAGACCGATCGCCAGCATCCCGGTTGAAATGGAGAGCGAAATACTGCTGCTGGCTGGCGACACGCCAAATTCATGCGACAGGACCGGCAGGATCGGCTGTACGCAGTAGAGCAGGGCGAAAGTGGCGAGACCCGCTGAGAAGAGCGCCAGCGTGACGCGCATAAACTGGGGGGTACCACGTTTAATAAACTGAACCGGCTGCGGTGCTGCGGGTAAATCATCAATGTCGCTGGCCGGCGCGATATCAACGGTCGTTGTACGGCTCACACATAATCCTTGCTTAAACATCCCCGTGGTTTCTGGTGACGGGTATGACCACAAGATTAGAGTAGGAAAATGTAAATATTCTGTCTAATATATTAATAATCTCAAATGATACTTTAAAAATATGAATATCGAGCTGCGCCATCTACGCTATTTTGTCGCCGTCGCCGAAGAGCTGCATTTTGGTCGTGCGGCGGCAAGGCTGAATATCTCTCAGCCACCGCTAAGCCAGCAGATACAGATCCTGGAGCAGCAGGTCGGGGCGCGTCTGCTGGCGCGAACCAACCGCAGCGTGAGCCTGACGGCGGCGGGAAAACAGTTTCTTGCCGATAGCCGGCAGATCCTGAGTATGGTGGAGGACGCCGCCGCCAGAGCGGAACGGCTTTATCTCGGGGAGACGGGAGAGCTGCGCATCGGGTTCACCTCATCGGCCCCGTTTATCAGCGCCGTTTCGGAAACGCTATCCTCGTTTCGCCGTCACTTTCCGGACGTGCATATTCAGACGCGCGAAATAAATACCCGGGAGCAGATATCGCCGCTTAACGAAGGTTCGCTCGACCTGGGGCTGATGCGAAACACCCAGTTGCCTGATACCCTGGCGTGGCAGGTGATCCTGCGCGAACCGCTGATGGCGATGATCCCCAGGGATCATCCGCTCGCCGCGCAGCACAGCGTCACGCTGGCTGAACTGGCGAAAGAGCCGTTTGTCTTTTTTGACCCACAGGTGGGTACCGGGCTGTACGACGATATTCTGGGTCTGATGCGGCGCTATGGCCTTGTCCCGACTATCGCGCAGGAGGTGGGGGAAGCCATGACGATCATTGGTCTCGTTGCCGCAGGGCTTGGCGTGTCGATTCTCCCGGCCTCGTTTAAACGGGTACAACTGCCGGAAATGCGCTGGGTGACGATTGCCGAGCGGGATGCAGTCTCAGAGATGTGGCTGGTATGGTCTAAACATCGTGAACAGAGCCATGCGGCACAGCGTTTCAAAGAACAATTAATTACCGCTTCTCGCGGGCGTTATTTATAGGGAAAAGCGGGCGAAAATGTGCTGTAAATCACATGGCTAAGTAAAAATTTGACGTCAGCCATTGAAGTGCTTCACCATAGCCCTCAGTTTATTTCGAAGCTCGAAAATAAGGGAGTACGAGGTGGTTGCTGATAGTCAGCCAGGGCATATCGATCAGATCAAGCAAACCAACGCGGGCGCCGTTTATCGCCTGATTGATCAGCTTGGTCCCGTTTCGCGTATCGATCTTTCGCGCCTGGCACAACTGGCACCCGCCAGTATTACCAAGATTGTCCGCGAAATGCTGGAAGCCCATCTGGTTCAGGAGACGGAAATTCAGGAGCCGGGTAGCCGTGGCCGTCCGGCGGTCGGGCTGGTGGTGGAAACGGAAGCCTGGCATTATCTTTCACTGCGCATCAGCCGTGGGGAGATCTTCCTTGCGCTGCGCGACCTCAGCAGCAAGCTGGTGGTAGAAGACCGGCTGGAACTCCCGCTTGATGCAGAGCAACCCCTCCTCGATGCCATTCTGACCCATATCGACCAGTTCTTTATTCGTCACCAGCAGCGCCTTGAACGTTTAACCGCGATTGCGATCACCCTGCCGGGAATTATTGATACCGAAAATGGCATTGTGCACCGCATGCCGTTTTATGAAAACGTCAAAGAGATGCCGCTGGGCGACGTGCTGGAAAACCACACCGGTGTGCCGGTCTACATTCAGCATGATATCAGCGCATGGACGATGGCGGAGGCGCTGTTTGGGGCCTCTCGTGGCGCGCGGGACGTGATTCAGGTGGTGATTGACCACAACGTGGGCGCAGGGGTGATCACCGACGGGCGCCTGTTGCATGCCGGCAGCAGTAGCCTGGTGGAGATTGGCCATACGCAGGTCGATCCGTACGGAAAACGCTGCTACTGCGGTAACCATGGTTGTCTGGAGACGATTGCCAGCGTTGAAAGCGTGCTGGAGCTGGCACAGGTGAGGCTCAGCCAGTCGATGAGCTCCACGCTGCACGGTCAACCGTTGAGCGTCGATGCCCTGTGTACGGCGGCAAGGCAGGGCGATCTGCTGGCAAAGGACATCATTACCGGCGTGGGCAATAACGTCGGGCGCATTCTGGCCATTATGGTGAACCTGTTTAACCCACAAAAAATACTGATTGGCTCCCCGCTCAGCCAGGCCGCGGATATCCTCTTTCCTGCGATTTCCGCCTGCATCAACCAGCAGGCGCTTCCCGCTTACAGCAAAAATATCGTGGTCGAAAGTACGCAGTTTTCCAACCAGGGCACCATGGCCGGTGCCGCGCTGGTAAAAGATGCTATGTACAACGGCTCGTTACTGATTCGCTTGCTTCAGGGCTAACTCTTTTCCAGAGATGTACGAAAAATTGCGCTATCTCAAGCTGGATAGCGCACGCTTCCCGTAGACTTTCTCCACTGAATTATTTACCTGGTTTATATTTTTTGAAGCATACCCAAGAGGTGGAATGAGTCATGCTTAAGCGTTTCTTTATTACTGGTACGGATACGTCTGTCGGGAAGACGGTCGTATCCCGCGCGTTACTCCAGGCCCTGGCGGCAAGCGGTAAACGCGTTGCAGGATACAAGCCGGTTGCAAAAGGCAGTAAAGAGACGCCGGAAGGGCTGCGCAATAAGGACGCCCTGATTCTGCAAAGCGTCTCGTCTCCGGACCTGCCTTATGAAGCCGTCAATCCTATTGCGTTAAGCGAAGAGGAAAGCAGCGTTGCCCACAGTGGGCTTATCAACTACAGCCTGCTTTCTGATGGCCTGGCAAATCTGAGTGAAAAGGTTGACCACGTAGTTGTTGAAGGGACCGGCGGCTGGCGCAGCCTGATGAACGATTTACGTCCCCTTTCCGAGTGGGTGGTGCAGGAGCAGTTGCCGGTGATTATGGTCGTGGGCATTCAGGAAGGGTGCATCAACCATGCCTTGCTGACGGCGCAGGCTATCGCTAATGACGGCCTGCCGCTGATTGGTTGGGTGGCGAACCGCATTAACCCGGGCCTTGCGCACTACGCTGAAATCATCGACGTGCTGAGCAAAAAGCTGCCTGGCCCGCTGGTGGGCGAACTGCCTTATCTGCCACGCGCCGAGCAGCGCGAATTAGCGCACTATATCGATCTTGCGGCTTTCGGCGGTATGCTGGCCATAGATCGAGTCGTGGCGTAGCGTTCTCGATAATACCGACGCCACAACACAGGCAACCAGCAAACCGGGAAGTAAAAAATACTGCCCGGTCATTTCACATACCATCAAGGCCGACATAATTGGCGCATGCGTTGTGGCGGCGAGCAGCGTTGCCATTCCCGCCAGCCCAAGCAGGATCGCCGTCTCAGAACCGGGAAACCCCAGCGTAAATAGCTGCGCAAACAGCATGCCGGTTGCCATACCGACGAACAAGGTTGGCGTAAACACCCCTCCCGGCGCACCGGACCCGCTGCTTGCCAGCACCGCCAGGAGTTTGCAGATAAAGACACCGGCAATCACCGACAGCATCGGCGGCGACTGCAAAAACGCCTGAACCACGCTGTAGCCATTCCCCCATACCTTCGGCGTCAGCAGCGACAACAGCCCGACGATCAGTCCCCCCAGCGCCAGCTGCCACGGGGGTGAGAGTTTGAGACGCAGAAACAGCCTGTGGCTGGCCGCCATCAGCCACATCAGCAGCGGGCCGCAAACGCCAGCCAGCAGACCCACGCCAGCTATTAGCGCATAATCTGCGGCTGTTAGTGTCTCACTCAGGTGTACCGTATAAAGCGTATTCGCGCCGGGACTTAACAGGCGCGTGGTAAGCAGCGCCACCACAGCGGCAATCACCACCGGGCCGAGGGAGGCCAGCATCAGCGTGCCAAACAGGATCTCTGCGATAAACAGGCTGCCCGCCAGCGGCGCATGATAGGCGCTGGCCATCCCGGCGGCGGCACCGCAGGCGATCCACAGTTTCCATTCGGGTTTTGGCGTACAACGTTGCGCAAAAAAGGAGGCGGCAAGGGCGGCGAGCAGGATCATGGCGCCTTCACGGCCGATGGCGCTGCCGCTGGCGACCACCAGCAACGACGCGAGGGATTTCACCAGGCTGGCGCCGTAGTCAAACTGGCCGTCACCCGTCTCAAGCGCTTCCATATAATCGGTAGGGGCGTGGGGACGTTGTGCCGTCATGCGCTGCCATCCCCACAGTAGCATTCCCGCGGCCAGACCGCCCAGCGCAGGCGTCAGCGCCCGCCGCCAGGGCGATAACGCGGCTGCGGCGTTCACCAGACTTCCGCTTTCGTTGCTAAGAAATAGCCACTCCAGCAGATACATGCTGTGGCGGAACACCGCAACGGCCAGCGCCGCCAGCACGCCGGTGACGGTAGCTATCAGGAGACGACGAAACATCGCGCGGATGTCGGGGTAAGCGTGAAGACGTTGCATGAACTCGTGATTTAACGGGGACGATACAATATTGTGGCGGGAATTCGGGATGTTAGCAAAAGGTATGCGTGCGGAAAAAGGCCGGGCAATACCCGGCCTGAATGCTTAAATTTCGCTATGAATATTCAATGCCCGGCGCGTACGCCCGGAACTCAAATACTCCGCAATATAATCCTGGGATATCTCGCCGTTATAGCGTCCGTCCTCGTCCACAATCGGCATCCAGCTGGTGTTGCTCTCATACAGGCGAGAAAGCACCACGCGCAGGTTATCCTCGGCCTTACCGGTCATGCGGAACGGGTGCAGAATATCCCCGCAGCTGCCGCTGGCGTTACGCGCTTCGCGGCGCTTCACAAAGCCGAGCGGTTTGCCGTGCTCATCAACTACGGTAATGGCGCGAATATCGTTGTCATCCATGGTGGCGAAGGCCTCCGGCAGCGGCGTCGATTCGCGTACCGTAATGGTAGGCTGCTGGTCGGTGACGTCGCCCGCCGAAACCAACAGCAGGCGTTTCAACGTGCGGTCCTGGCCCACAAACGAGCCGACAAACTCATTCGCGGGTTTCGCCAGCAGCTCATCCGGGCTGGCGCACTGCACGATACGCCCCTGACGAAAGACGGCAATACGGTCGCCCAGCTTCAGCGCTTCGTCAATATCGTGGCTCACCAGCATCACGGTCTTTTTCAGCTTGCGCTGCATCTCCAGGAACTGGTTCTGGATCACCTCACGGTTAATCGGGTCGACCGCGCCGAACGGTTCATCCATCAGCAGGACCGGAGGATCCGCTGCCAGCGCACGGATGACGCCGATACGCTGCTGCTGACCGCCGGACATTTCGCGCGGATAGCGGTGAAGGAATTTATGCGGATCCATTGCCACCATATCCATCAGCTCTTCGGCGCGGGATTTACAGCGCGCTTTATCCCAGCCCAGCATGCGCGGCACGACGGTAATGTTCTCTTCGATGGTCATGTTGGGGAACAGGCCAATCTGCTGGATCACGTAGCCAATGTTGCGGCGCAGGGTTACGGTGTCCATGCCGCTCGTGTCTTCGCCGTTAATCAGGATCGTCCCGCTGCTTGGGGTAATGAGACGGTTGATCATCTTCAGGGTAGTGGTTTTCCCGCAGCCGGACGGGCCGAGCAGCACGCACATTTCCCCTTCAGGCACGTTCAGGTTGACGTTGTCGACGGCCTTAAACGTCTGGCCGTGTTTATGTGAAAATTGTTTGGTGAGGTTTTCCAGTTTTATCATTATCGAATCCCCTTCGGAGTCAGTACCACCTGCAAACGGTGCAGCAACCAGTCGAGCACAATCGCTAAAAGACAAATCATCAGCGCGCCCGCAATCAACATACGAATGTCACTCCCGCCAATACCGTTAAGCAGCAGCAGGCCCAGCCCGCCCGCACCGATCACGGCGGCGATCGCCATGACGCCGATGTTCATCACCACGGCGGTGCGGATGCCGCCAAAAATCACCGGCAGCGCCATCGGGAATTCCACCCAGCGCAGACGCTGCCAGAAGGTCATGCCGATGCCGCGTCCCGCTTCACGCAGGCCCGGCGGCAGGCTGTCGAGCGCCGTGTGGGTGTTACGCACAATCGGCAGCAGCGAATAGAGGAACACTGCCGTAATTGCGGGCAGGGCGCCAATGCCCTGACCGATCAGCGAAAAGAGCGGGATCATCAGGCCGAAAAGCGCTATTGACGGGATGGTGAGCACAATGGTGGCAATCCCCAGCACCGGCGTTGCCAGCCATTTATGGCGGACAATTAAAATGCCCAGCGGCACGCCAATAACAATTGCCAGGCCGACGGCGAGAGCCACCAGCCAGAGGTGTTGCAGCGTCAGGGTTAAGAGATAGTCCCCGTTGTCGAGAATATAGTGAATCGTCTCCATAGCGCCTCCTACAGCAACTGTTTGCTACGCAGGAAATCACGGGCGACCTGCTGCGGTGACTGATGGTCGATATCCACCTTTTTATTCAGGTCGGTGATAACGTCGTTATTGAGCTGGGCTGAGAGAGTGTTAAGCGCCTCCTCCAGCCCCGGGTTAGCTTCGAGCGTGTCTTTTCGAACAACTGGCGTCACGGCATAACTCGGGAAGAAGCCTTTATCGTCTTCCAGCACTTTAAGATCGAAGCCCTTTACGCGCCCGTCGGTGGTGTAGATCAGCCCCGCATCGACAAACCCGTCGCGCACCGCGTTATAGACCAGGCCCGGATCCATCTGGCGGATCTGTGGGCGGTCCAGCTCCATGTTGTAGGCCGCCTGCAACGGTTTCATCCCGTCGCTGCGCCCGGCAAATTCCAGGTCAAGGCCCAGCAGCCAGTTGTTATCCGGATCGGTTTTACGGATCTGCTCAATCTTTGCCACCATCTCAGACATGGTATTGATATGTTCAGCCTCGGCGCGCTTGCGCTGCATGGCAAAGGCATAGGTATTGTTCATATCGGCAGGTTTAAGCCACACCAGACCGTGCTTCGCGTCGAGGCGTTTCACCGTCTCGTATGACTCCTGCGGCGACATGCGTTTATTAATGTGGTTGAAGATGATCAGCGACGTGCCGGTGTACTCCCAGGTCATATCAATCTGCTTGTTGATCATCGCGTTACGGGAAATCACCGTTGCAATATTGGTCTGAGGCTGTACCTGAAACCCTTTCTTTTGTAGATACTGCACGGTCATGGCCGAGAGAATGTGCTGCTCGGTGAAGCTCTTGGTTGCCAGGATCAGCGGCGCGGCGAGCGCCTGGCTTGTGAGGAGCGCGGCGGCGCACAGCGCCGTCAGGCCGGAAAACAGTCTCATAGAAGCTCCTTGTTATAATTATCGCGCGAGATGCGGGCTCAGTAGTCGACCCAGTGCCGCCAGCAGCGTATCCAGAATCAGGGCGAACAGGGCGGTGGCCGCCGCGCCCAGGATCAGCGTCGGGAAGTCGTTAAGATAGATCCCCGGGAAAATCAGCTCGCCGTAGCTGCTGGCGCCAATCAGGAATGCCAGCGGTGCGGTACCGACGTTAATCGCAGTGGCAATGCGAATACCGGAAAGCATCACCGGCCACGCGTTAGGGATCTCAACCTGACGCAGGCGCTGCCATTTGGTCATGCCGATGCCGTTTGCCGCTTCCAGCAACGACGCGGGAACAGAGCACAGCCCGGCATAGGTGTTACGTACAATCGGCAGCAGAGAAGCCAGAAAGAGGGCGATAATGGCCGGTTTATCACCGATGCCAATGACTACCATCGCCAGAGCCAGAACGGCCAGCGGCGGCAGGGTGTTGCCCACGTTAAAGATTTGCATCACATATTCGGCGATACCACGCGCGGCCGGTCGGCTCAGCAGAATGCCGCTTGGAATGCCCACCAGCAGAGCAAAGAACATGGATGAAAAGACCAGAATGAGGTGCTGTTGCCCGAGGTAGATCAGATCAACCTGGCGCGCCTTAATCGTCTCCAGTCCAATTCCCCAGGTGAGGAGAGCGAGAACCACGATAATCGCGCCGACAAAAAGCAGCGAACGTTTAAGTATTGGGTGCATTGCGGTGTGTCTCCCTGTGCGCATGCGTTATAGCAACCACCGGCTGCCTGTTGTTATGCCATGTTTCGGCAGGGGTACTTCACCTATAGCAAGCGAAACGGAAGGGTTCCATAAAAGGGAGTAAATCAGTAACCCTATGAAATTAGTGACAACCTGAGGGAAGCCTTATGGCATAAGGGCTGTCAGTGGGCAGGCAGAATAGTCTTAAAGAAGTACATCTTATGTGACACCGTCACGTAAGGCGTACTGATTAAACCTGTCGACTAAGCGCGGCGCGCACTTTTCGTACCCGCCACGAGATGCGGACGATAGAGAAGGCGGCGACGACTACCAGCATCAGGCCCAGCGCCAGCATCGCGTGGAATCCAAACGCTC
The DNA here is from genome assembly GCF_011078175.1 of Enterobacter cloacae. Lineage (GTDB taxonomy): Bacteria > Pseudomonadota > Gammaproteobacteria > Enterobacterales > Enterobacteriaceae > Enterobacter > Enterobacter cloacae_Q. Next base: position 4,579 of record NZ_JAALCJ010000004.1, on the reverse strand, counting down.
TGAACAGGATCAGCCCCGCGATACCTCCGGTGATAAAGGAGAAAAGGGTGGTTAAATGGGTTTTGAGCTGACTTTTTTGTGCGGCCGTATCTTTGGAATAGTCCCGGCGCAGCATGGCGACCATAACGGAGGCCAGCGAAATGCCCGCATCGGTCAGCGTGCCGGTGATGTGCGTGGATCTCACCCGACCGCCGGATAGCTGCGTGGAGGTGGAATTATGAATTCCCATCAACCCGCACAGGAAAATAATAATTTCCTGATTCGTGGCAAAGGAGTGAAAATACATTTCGTACAGGGATACCCCTGCCAGTAATAGCCCTTCAACAAAAAGGACCTGGCTGAATACCAGCCTGACGTTATGGATAATCCCCCAGATAACAATAATCCGCGCAGCGATGGCGCCTGAGACAAACGAAAGAATAATGGCGCCAAAGAAAAGAATATCGCTGAGATCGGTGGAGGAAACTTCGCTGGATAACTGCGAGGTATTGCCCGTCATATGAGAGGGAAAAAAACCGAACGCGCCCAGCGCAATGGCATTCAGCAGTCCCGCAGAGGTCGCCAGCCAGAGGGCAAGACGACGATCCTCCTGATGCGTTCGTTCTTTCTTTAATTTAATCAGCAAAGAATACCTCCGGTTTGAGCTTTGCCTGAACGCTCAAGCTAACAAAGCGATGTCGCTGGCTGACCAGGATATTGCTTAATTATTATTTCAACGGGAGGTGAGCGAGGTTTTGTAATTAAATAAAATAACCCTGTGAATATAATGCCTTATTTCCGATGGCGCGACGTCGTAAAAGTCAGCACCCCTGCACCCAGGAGTAATATGCTGCTTAAAGCGAAGGTGCTCTGCCAGCCAAAGGTATCAAACACCACGCCACCCGCCGTTGAGCCAGGCGCAATAGAGAGTTGGAGCACCGCGACCATCAGCCCGCCGCCAGCCTCGGCATCTTTCGGTAACGTACGAGCGATCCACGTCCACCAGCCCGTGGGGGCCGCTGTTGCCAGCACTCCCCGGAAACCTAACAGCACGGCCACGATCCACAGGCTGTCCCCGGTGAGCATTAATATCCCTGCAAACAACGCCATAAGCAGCGGCAGCCGCGCAACGGCTCGGGCTGGCACAATCCGGGATCGGTCGATCGGTTCGCGAGCTGGAAGAGCGGCTGGGACTCGGGCTGGCTTATGTCCCGGTTGAGCTGGTGGCTGACGATCTGGAGCGTGGCACGCTTATACGCGTCTTACAGCGCTACAGCCTGCGGATGGACGGACTGTACCTCTATTATCCACACCGCAACGTATCCCCGGCGCTGAGAGCGGTGATTGATACGCTGAAAATTTAGAGTGCCTCTATGCTACGGTCTATACAGCCCCTACGTTTGTGATACGCTACTATTTTATATAGCGCAGCTCAACTAAGGCTCTGAAATGACGAAAATAACGCCAGAATATACGGTAGTTGACTTATCTCGTTGGGCAAGAAAGGAACACTTTGAAGTATTTCAGGGCTTTGCTCAATCCACTTTTAACCAAACGGTTCAGCTGGACATTACCGTCCTGCTAAAGCATATCAAAGAGGTTGGCTGGAAATTTTATCCTGCGATTATTTCCCTTATTTCTGACGTCGTAAACCGGCATCCGGAATTCCGCATGGCCATGAAGGATGATGAGCTTGTAATATGGAATGAAGTTCATCCAAGCTATACCCTTTTCCATAAAGAAACGGAGACATTTTCTTCGTTATGGAGTCATTACGATGGAAATATTGCCCGTTTTCAACGCGTTTATGCAGAAGATGTGAGTCGTTATGGCGATATCCTGGCCTACTGGCCTAAGGAAGAGTCACGGGAAAATATATTTTTCATATCGGATATTCCATGGGTCAGCTTTACCAGTTTTTCTGTCAACGTAGCTAACATGCGGAATTTTTTTGCGCCCATGTTCACGTTTGGAAAATACGTTAACCAGGATGGTAAAGTCCTGTTGCCTTTCGCCGTTCAGGTTCATCATTCTGTTTGTGACGGCTTCCATGTGGCCCGGATGATCAACGAGTTGCAAGAGTTGTGCGATAATTTACCGCGCCATTCTGAAGGGCTTGTTTTTTCTGGGACGCAAAGGGAAGATCGTTGACGAGGGGAGATAATGGAACCAAATTTTACGCCAGAACAGATTGAAATGATTAACCGCATTGTTTTCGAGCAGATCGAAAAGATGCATGAGAAAGTGGCTGAAATAATCGCAGATACAGAGAAGGTAGCGCATCAGCGCCTGAAGGATAACGGGATCACTACGGCAGATTTCTATCCTGCAAATAAAAACTTCCTGATGATGACCCTTGTACAGGATCTGATAGATAACGTACACGGCGGCGATAAGGAACTGGCCAAAACACTGATAACTATGGAAGCCAAAAGGCTGAATATCAGCGTAAACGTTGAGGCGGACAAATCATGTTAACCGGACGTATTTTCAGGGTTACGGTTAATACATATCCGGTTCTGTAAGTCGACCATAATAAAGCCGCGAGCCGTTTCCGGCCCGCGGCGGCAGGACAGGCGATGAGTGATTCTGACGATCAGGCGGCTTTGACGGCCCGGATTTTTTTGCTGTCATCCGCATCTGATGCTGTTTTATCCGTTGCAGGATTGAGCTCGGGAAGCTTGCTGGTACGCAGGATATGCTGCACGGACTCTTTCTGCTCGGCGAGATACAGACCAAGGTTTTCCGCCTGCGTTTCATCCATCTGCATTCCGCTTTGCAACAGCCAGTCGGTGAACGCTTCTGCCATATCGAGCAGTTTATCGTGAGCGTCAGCCTCTTTCTTACTGGCAAATGTCATTTTCTCTTCACCTTTTCTTACGACAACAAATTTTGTTTCAACAGCCATTGTGCACCCCCGTATACTGTAATTATATACAGTATAGCAGTTGTGAAGTTGTGTTGCAGTAAAAATGTGCGAACCTGGCCTGCACAACGGATGAGCAAGCCAGGCGCTGTTATCGGTACAGCGTTTTTTCTGTAATCGGGATCAACAGAGTGGACTGCCATTCCGCCAGCGTCAGCTGGGCAAGTTTACCCAGCGCGGAGTAGAACGGATGGGCCGCGTTTTCAACGAATACGCTAAGGAAACGCGTGCTCCATGGCAGCAGATGCCAGGCCAGAAGCTGGTCGCGTTCTGTTTCGCGACCGTTCTCGGCAAGCCATGCGGCCAGCATCAGCAACGTTCCGAAATGATCCTCGGGTTCATTCTGCTGCATCTCAAAGGCGATATGGTTTTCACGCATCCACTGACGCAACGCGAGGGTCGAATCGCCAAACAGCACGGACTCGCGATCAAGCCAGACCGAGCCCCACGGCGGGGCAGGCAGGGCATACGGGCCAATAAACAGACGCTGCCAGGCGTCTTTCAACGCTTCATCCGACGGGGTCTTAAACATCCTGGCGACGGGCAGCAGGCTTTCCTCCCTCAGCGGCCAGTCCTGAATCCAGTCACCTGCGGTCAGAGCACTCACCAGCGGTGCGGTCTGCTCGCTGTCTGGAGCGAAATAAAACAGCGCGCCCAGTACCCGGGCGCTGAACGCGAACGATTCGCGGTGTGAGACGTCATTCATTACGACTTTCCTTACTTGCGCGCGGGTATCCCCGCGCACCTGTGTTAACCTGCAATTGCTAACCCTGCGGTCATATGCAGACCATAAAATAGCCCACGCCCAATCAGTTCACCCAGCGCCACCAGCACGACACCTGCAAACAGGCCGAGCGTTTTTGGCTCCTGACGACGAATAAGCGGGCAGATCCAGCAGCCCAAACCCGCCGCCAGCAACGCGATGCGCCATACCTGAAGCGAACCATAGTCCGGCAGCAGGGCGCTGGCCTGCTGGATAGAACTCTGTATCGTCCCCAGCGTATTGATTTGCAACACGACGACTGCCACGCAGACGATGAGTGCCAGTACGCTCACAGACGCGGCAGGAGTACCTGTGAATGTCACGTTTGCAATGCGCAGCAGCAGCGCAGCCAGCAGAGGACCAGCAAGGACCATCGTCAGGAAGAAGCTCAGCGTGGTGTAACCCGTATACCAGGTCGGGACGGTCTCAATCTGATAGACCCGGGTCATCGCCCAGACAAAAACGATGCCCAGAAGCTGGCTGACAACCAGCCAGATTTTGCCCAAAGCTGGGGGCATTTTACCGATAACCGACACCAGCCACCAGAAACCGCCCACGGCAAAGAAGATCGAACCCGCCGCGATTTCATTACTTAGCGCTGACGCTCCCACGCGGTTAAGCGAGTTGAAGGCACGCAGCGGGGAGCCAAGATGCAGTACCGAGGCCATAAAGCCAATACCCATTATAACCCAGAGCAAAAACAGGCTGCGCACGATGCGCTTTCTGGCCTTGCCATCATTTTCCCTAAGCCAGATGAAGCCCATCACGATTAACGCGCCGGCTACGCACTGCCCGAAAACGGTGAAGATCACCAGCGGCCATTCATGCCATCCACTTCCCATCTCACACCTCCTTCGGGTTTGCCAGGTAGCCGGTGGTGTCACCCGTCGGACGGCTGTTGGCGTTAGGCT
>NZ_JAALCJ010000003.1 GCF_011078175.1 Enterobacter cloacae | reverse complement strand
GGTGGTCCCACCTGACCCCATGCCGAACTCAGAAGTGAAACGCCGTAGCGCCGATGGTAGTGTGGGGTCTCCCCATGTGAGAGTAGGGAACTGCCAGGCCTCAAACAAGTGAAGAGGCCATCCGCAAGGATGGCCTTTTTGCGTTTGTACGTCGAAAAACGGTAGGCCGGGTAAGGCGAAGCCGCCACCCGGCAACTCAGAGCGTACTATCCCTGACAAACATTCAAACGAAGCAATTGCCGCTGATGGAAACGCCCAAGGATCAGCACCGTCGTTAACGCACCAAGCAGCGCGCAAAACATATCAGACTGGGTATCCCATGGATCGCCCTGCGTCCCCAGAAAATCATCCGCACCCTGTCCCATCGCCAAAGCTGCCCACCACTCAATGAGTTCATAGGTGGCGCTAATGGCCAGAGCAACACAGCACACCAGAAATCCCGTCATCTTATGTCCACGAACATACCCACCGCGCAGCAGAATTTCTCGCGCTGCCAGTGCGGGAACCAGCCCCTGGAAAAAGTGACCGAGCTTGTCATACGGATTACGGCTAAGCCCGAGCATCTCCTGAACGTCAAAACCCACCGGAACCTTTGCGTAGGTGTACATTCCACCCATCATCAGAATGATGGCGTGAAAGAAAATCAAGGTATAGAGAAGAGGAGTCAGAGGGTATCGCCGGTATGTGGCGAGCAGAAGCGGGATGATGATAATGACGGGCATCACCTCCATCAACCAGGTGACGCGGTCGCTCGTGAAGAGGCCGGTATATATCAGGATCATCAGCAGGAGCAGTGACCCGCCTTTTAGAGCAGATAACGTCATATCATTTTCATTGTCAGGAAAAAAAAACACTATTGCCTGACAGATGGAAAAATTCAATGCGTAGCGAATACAGAAAAGCAAAAACCCAGCCATAGGCTGGGTTCTTTAAATAGTGGTGCCCGGACTCGGAATCGAACCAAGGACACGGGGATTTTCAATCCCCTGCTCTACCGACTGAGCTATCCGGGCAACGGAGCGCATTAAACCGCAATCGCGCGCGATCGTCAACATTATTTCGGGAAAAGCTGTTCAACTGCTTAAGTTTGCGGCAATCTGTCCGTTTGTGCCCTGGAATTGCACAAATCTTCCAGACAGTTCAGGCAAGATGTGACAATGCTGACGGTAAGAGGAGGGCAGTATGGCAAACGACTGGCTTGAGCTGCGTCAGCATGCAGAAACAGGTATTGAGACAATTAAGGCGCATTTCGAAGGACATGCTTTTGATCCCCACTGGCATGACAGCTATCTGGTCGGAATAACCCTTTCCGGTACGCAGCAGTTCCACTGTCGCCGTGAACGCCACCGTAGCCAGCCGGGCGATGCTTTTTTACTTGAGCCTGGTGAGATACATGACGGTGATGCACCGGTAGAGGGTGGCTTTACTTATCTGACCTTTTATCTGGATGAACACTGGCTCACCCGTACGCTTCAAGGGCTGTATGACTCTACTCCCGGGAGTTACACCCTCCACTTTGCCCAGACGCTGACGCGAGAGCCTCAGTTGGTGCGCGCTATCGGTGATACATTTGCCTCGTTGCATAACGATGAGATGAAGATCGTCCAACAGAGCACAATGGATAACCTGCTCTCTCAGATAACTACCCACTGCCACTGGCGTAAGAAACTTCCGTCGCAATTACAAAGCTCCGCTGTGGCGCATCGTGCCCGCGACTATCTCTATGCGCATATCGGCGAGAACGTGGGGCTATCAGACCTTGCCCGCGAGACGGGTACGGATCGCTTTACCCTCACCCGCTGTTTTAAGCGCGAATTTCACCTGGCACCGCACGCCTGGCTTATCCAGCTGCGCCTGGCAAAGGCTCGGCAGATGCTGGCGTGTGGGGAACTGCCTGTTGATGTTGCGACGGCAGTGGGTTTTGCCGATCAAAGCCATCTTGGTCGCTGGTTCCAGCGGGCATACCGTATTTCTCCGGCACACTATCGTCGGTTGTGCACAAACCTTCCAGACGTTTCCAGAAAATAACGGCACATTCGTGGCTCTAATAAAAAAGGAGTCACCTGTGAATTTATTACCCTTTCTGCTGTTTGCATTTGTCGCCTCGATTACACCAGGGCCAACCAATATTCTGGTACTGGCTAACAGCCAGCACTTTGGCGTAAAAAATACGGTTCCTGCGATCCTGGGCGGGTGTATTGCCGCCAGCGCTATTGTTCTGGTTTCAGGCGCAGGGGCAGGAGAAGTGTTACGCCAGTATCCGCTGATACGTCAGGTAATGAGCTGGGCGGGCGTGCTGTGGCTTTCCTGGATGAGCTGGCAGCTATTTAGCGCCCCGGCCGCGAATCTCTCCTCCAGACACCCTGTCCGGTTTACCGCGCGGGCGGCGGCGTTATTACAGGTTGTAAACCCAAAAACGTGGATGATGGCGCTGGCAGTTGTCAGCCTGTTTGCTCCGGCAAGCGACCATGCATTTCGGGATATCGCGCTGATGGCGCTAGGGTTTCTGGCGATCTCCGTGGCCTGTTTGTTGTGCTGGGCATGGCTGGGGAAGGCGGTGAACCGGATTTTCCGCACCACCGTGGCGATGGTGCGATTTCAACGCGCGATGGCGCTGTGTTTGTTTATTTCCGCCTGGACGGGAATGCTGGCTTAGGTCAGAGCACCACCCATACGACACTGCGCAAACCGCAAAATATCTTCCGCCAGACGGTGCGCCGTATCCACATCCGCCTGGCTACGGTTCACCAGCATGCGGCTCAGGCAACCTTCCAGCACCAGCTCCATCTGCTTCGCGACCATCGCCGGATCATCCACTTCAAGGGTGGTCAGCAGCTCGTGTGTGAACTCGTGCGCGGCTCGTTTTTGCTGATCTGCCAGTTGATGGATGGGGTGCCCGGGATCGGGGAAGTAGGTGCAGGCGGCGATAAACAGACAGCCAGGGTAACGGTTGTTGGTTACACACTCCGTCAGTGCGGTATAGCGCGCCAGCAGCTTTTGCTCGGTGGTCAGGTCTTCATTCAGCATCAGTTGCCTGCGCCAGATATCCACCTGCTGGCTGAGATAGCGCAGGGCATCATACAGCAGCGCCTCTTTATCCGGCCAGAAGCGCTTAAGTTCATCCAGAGGGTAATCGATACGGTCGGCGACCATCTCAAGCGTGGTGCTGGCGATCCCTTGAATCTCAAGCAATTGCAGGGCTTGTCCCAGTACGTCTTCGCGTTGCACGGTTATCTCCTCCGCTATTCCCAACGGTTTGTCCCGTCTAAAGTGTTGTTTACGGTTGGCGATTGCGCAAATGCGCGTTGAATGCCGTCGCGTCCATAAACCCGGTTACACGCTGCGTCAGCTGTTCTTCCCCCTGTTCATTAAAGAACAGGATGGTAGGCAGGCCGAGCACGTTAAGTTGTTTCAGCAGAGCCTTATCCTGCGCGCTGTTGGCGGTAACGTTCGCCTGGAGCAGAACGGTACCGCTCAGCGCGCGCTGTACCTGCGGATCGCTGAAGGTGTATTTTTCAAACTCTTTGCAGGCCACGCACCAGTCGGCATAGAGATCGAGCATGACCGGTTTGCCTTTCGCCTGCGCCAGGGCGCGGTTAAGGTCATCCACGTTCTTAATCTGCATAAAATTCAGATGAGCCTGCGTTTGACCTGCCGGGGTGCCAAACGCCCAGTCCTGTAGCGGACGGACGCTCACCAGCGCGGCCGCCAGCAGAAGGATCTGTAGCATGCGCATCCACGGTTTCTTCGCTCCCAGACTCACGATAAACGCCCAGCTGAAGAAAGCCACGCCGAGCATCGCCCACAGACGCGTACCCCAAACATCACCTACGATGCGTTCCAGCAGGAATACCGGTAACGCCAGAATGACAAAACCAAACGCGGTTTTCACCGTCTCCATCCACGGACCGCTCTTCGGCAGCAGACGATTGCCAAACACCGTCACCAGGATCAGCGGCAGGCCCATGCCGAGCGCGTAGAGGTAAAGCGTGCCGCCGCCGAGCCACAGGTTGCCGCTCTGGGCAATGTATAACAGGATGGCACTCAGCGGCGCAGTGGTGCAGGGAGAGCAAATCAGCCCGGCGATGGCACCCATGGCGAACACGCCGCCCGCAGAGCCACCCTGCTGACGGTTGCTCATCAGCGTCAGACGGGTTTGCAGGGAAGAAGGCAGTTGCAGGGTGAACAGGCCAAACATCGACAGCGCCAGCAGAATAAACACTGCTGACAGTCCGATAAGCACATAAGGGTGCTGAAGGGCGGCCTGGAACTGCAACCCGGCAGCGGCGACCACGAGGCCGAGCGCCGTATAGGTTACCGCCATGCCCTGCACATAGATAAAGGCCAGCAACAGCGCGCGGGCGGTGGAAAGACGTTGCTTGCCGCCCAGCACGATGCCAGAGATAAGCGGGTACATGGGCAGCACGCAGGGCGTAAAGGCGATGCCGATACCAATCAGTAATGCCCAAAGCGCTGAAAATGGAAGGTCTGAAGCGGCTTCGCCTTCACCCCTCACCCTGGGCCTCTCCCCTGAGGGGAGAGGGGAGGCAGCCGCTTTCACTTCGCTAAGCGGAACGACCTTTGTTTCAGGTGGGTAACAGAATCCGGCGTCGGCGCAGCCCTGATAGGTGACCGTTAATGTGGCACCTTTATCGGCATGGTTCACCGTGACGGGTACGCTTAAGCGCTGGCGATAAATTTCACTCTTACCGTAGAACTCGTCCTCGTGCCACTCGCCAGCGGGCATCTGCAATGCGCCAACGTCAGCCTTTGCCGGCGTGATGCTGACCTGCTTGCGATAGAGGTAGTAACCCTCTTTCACCTGCCAGGTGAGACTGAGATCGTGCTGGTTTTGCTGAAAGTCGAAAACGAATGCCTGGTCGGCAGGAATAAAGTTCGAACGGCCGGGTGCGTCAAACAACCCGGCAAAAACTGACGTGCTGCACAGCAGCAGGATCAGCGTAAAGAAGCGTTGAGCCATGAGAGATAATCGTTATCGCCGTGGACCACTGGCAGAACCAGCAACTCCGGGGTTTGGTAAGGATGATGAGACTTGAGGCAGTCGAGGAGCGCCTGCTGGTTTATCAGGTTGGTTTTGAGCAACATCTGGACTTCGTACTCTTGCTCCAGCTTGCCGTCCCAGTAATAAAGGGAGGTGGCACCGGGAAGAAGTGTGACACAGGCAGCCAGTTTTTCGGCCAACACTTTGGCGGCGAGATCCTGGGCAGAAGCTTCATCAGGGGCGGTGCACAGTACAACAACAGCATCAGGCGTGTTCACAAGTCGACCTCCTCATCACGAAAGTCTTCACTATATCACGCAAGGCGGTTGGTCATTAATGAAACGGGCCGCAGAGCGGCCCGTTTTTAACTATTTTTACAACGGCTAACCGTTTACAGCACAATGCCGCCGATGATAAAGCCGAGGATCACGCAGAGCGTAATCGCCACCACGCCTGGGATGAGGAACGCGTGGTTAAACACGTACTTACCAATACGGGTTGAGCCGGTGTCATCCATCTCAACTGCGGCCAGCAGGGTTGGATAAGTTGGCAGAACAAACAGGGCGGAAACCGCTGCAAAAGAGGCAATTGCCGTCAGCGGCGTCACGCCCAGCATCAATGCCGCAGGCATCAGCGCTTTGGTGGTCGCGGCCTGGGAGTACAGCAGCGTCGCGGCAAAGAACAGCACCACCGCCAGCAGCCACGGATAGTTGTGCAACAGGTCGCCTGCAACGGTCTGGATATCGCTGATGTGTGCTTTCACGAAAGTATCACCGAGCCACGCCACGCCCAGCACGCACACGCAGGCGCTCATACCGGATTTGAAGGTGCTGGCGTTCAGCACTTCGCTGGTGTCGATTTTACAGGTGATGCTAATCAGCGTTGCGATGGTCAGCATAAATACCACAATGGCTTCGTTACGCGGCAGAACCGGGTTCTGGATCAGGCCTACCGTGTCGCTGATGGCGGTCGCGTAGAACATCACGGCGACGATACCAATCAGGAACAGCAGCACGGAGCGTTTTGCATGCGGCTTCAGCGCGAAGACCTGGCTACCGCGCAGGCTCACTTCACCTTTTGCCAGACGCTCCTGATAAACCGGATCGTCTTTCAGCTCGGCGCCGAGGAAGTTACATAGCACGGCGGTGATCATTACCGCAATCAGCGTGACCGGAATACAGATCGCCAGCAGCGTCAGGTAGCTTACGCCCATCGGCTCAAGGATACCCGCGAAGAAGACCACGGCTGCGGAAATGGGCGAGGCGGTAATCGCAATCTGGGAGGCCACCACGGCAATAGAAAGAGGGCGAGACGGGCGAATACCCTGCTCTTTCGCCACTTCGGTGATTACCGGCAGCGTGGAGAAAGCAGTATGGCCAGTACCGGCGAGAATGGTCATAAACCAGGTCACCAGCGGGGCAAGGAAGGTGATGTATTTCGGATGGCGACGCAGCATACGCTCCGCCAGGCTCACCAGGTAGTCCATCCCGCCTGCGACCTGCATGGCCGCAATAGCAGCAATAACCGCCATGATGATTTCGATAACGTCAAAAGGGATTGCGCCGGGTTTAATCTGAAAGATCAGGGTAAGTACAAGCACCCCGAGACCGCCAGCAAAACCGATGCCGATACCCCCGAGTCGTGCGCCCAAATAAATCGCCAACAGGACGATGACGAGTTCTGCTCCAAACATAAAGACCTGCCTTGCTCATTAACAAGTTGATATTGAATTGTTGTGTTTTGGTAACGCCCATAAAGAAAAAAGGCACGTCACAAGTGACGTGCCTTTCGGAAGCTTAGCCTGAACGGTTACTGTTCGCTTTCATCGGTATATCGTTTCGCTTTATATGCCGGGTGCATCAGGTTCTGGGCGGAGAAGATATCGTCCAGTTCGGCTTCGGTCAACAATCCTCGCTCGAGAACCACCTCACGCACGCTCTTACCGGTTTCGGCACAAATCTTCCCGACGATGTCGCCGTTGTGGTGGCCGATGAACGGGTTGAGGTAGGTGACGATGCCGATGGAGTTGTAGACGTAGCCTTCACACACTTCTTTGTTCGCGGTGATGCCGTTAATGCATTTTTCCAGCAGGTTGTAGCAGGCGTTGGTCAGAATATGGATAGATTCAAACATCGCCTGGCCAATCACCGGCTCCATCACGTTCAGCTGAAGCTGACCGGCTTCGGAGGCCATGGTGACGGTCGTGTCGTTACCAATAACCTTGAAGCAAACCTGGTTCACCACTTCCGGCACCACCGGGTTCACTTTAGCTGGCATGATGGATGAACCCGCCTGCAACTCTGGCAGATTGATTTCATTCAGACCAGCGCGCGGACCGGAGGAGAGCAGGCGCAGGTCGTTACAGATTTTAGACAGTTTCACCGCCAGACGTTTCAATGCACTGTGCACCATCACGTAGGCGCCGCAGTCTGAGGTGGCTTCAATCAGGTCTTCCGCAGGCACAACCGGCAGGTTGGACACTTCAGCCAGCTTTTGTACTGCCAGCTGCTGATAGCCATCTGGCGTGTTCAGGCGTGTACCGATGGCGGTTGCGCCCAGGTTCACTTCCAGCAGCAGTTCGGACGTGCGCAGCAGGTTTTTCGTCTCTTCATTCAGCAGCACGTTAAATGCGTGGAATTCCTGTCCAAGGGTCATTGGCACCGCGTCCTGCAACTGGGTACGGCCCATTTTCAGGATGTCCTGGAACTCAACGGCTTTACGCTGGAAGCCATCGCCCAACTGATTAATCGCGTCGACCAGTTTAACGACAGAGGCATACACCGCGATGCGGAAGCCGGTTGGGTAGGCGTCGTTGGTGGACTGACATTTGTTAACGTGGTCGTTCGGGTTCAGGTACTGGTATTCACCTTTCTGATGACCCATCAGCTCCAGGCCGATGTTTGCCAGTACTTCGTTGGTATTCATGTTAACAGAGGTGCCCGCGCCGCCCTGATAGACGTCAACCGGGAACTGATCCATGCATTTGCCGTTGTTCAGCACCTCATCGCACGCGGCGATAATCGCATTTGCAGCGCTTTTAGGAATGGTTTGCAGCTCTTTGTTCGCCAGAGCCGCGGCTTTTTTTACCATCACCATGCCACGTACAAATTCAGGGATGTCGCTGATTTTGCTGTTGCTGATGTAGAAGTTTTCAATCGCTCTCAGAGTGTGAACACCATAGTAGGCATCCGCTGGAACTTCCCTGGTACCCAACAAATCTTCTTCGATACGAATGTTGTTTAACATGTGAACCTTCTTTTCAAGCTGCCGATGGATTGTACTAAACACACAGTATATATGTGGTTTTGAATATTTTATGACCGACGATTATTCCCTCAATCGGCCAGATGTTCGAGATCATATGCTGATGATAGCGAATTGCCGTAAGCTGGATCACTTATTATCGACCCAATTTCATGATAATTATTAATCTGTGAAATATGTCACCGCTTTAATATTTCCAGAAAAAATATCCGTGCAAACCGATTGAATTTTGGCTAACCGTCGCCACTTCTTATCTACGCGCTTCGCGAACACATTCAGTCAGGGGCCAGAAGGCACCTGCCACACAGGAGATGCCAGTGCGCTGGATACCATTTATTGCTTTCTTTCTTTATGTTTACATTGAGATTTCGATTTTCATCCAGGTTGCCCATGTGCTGGGCGTCCTGCTGACGCTGATTCTGGTGATCTTCACCTCCGTCATCGGCATGTCGCTGGTGCGCAATCAGGGTTTCAAAAATTTCCTGTTAATGCAGCAGAAAATGGCCGCAGGCGAAAGCCCGGCAGCCGAGATGATCAAAAGCGTATCGCTGATTATTGCGGGTTTGCTGCTGATTCTGCCTGGCTTCTTTACCGACTTCCTCGGCCTTTTACTGCTTCTGCCGCCGGTGCAAAAACATCTGACCATGAAGCTGCTGCCGCACCTGCGTTTTAGCCGCATGCCGGGCGGTGGTTTTAGTACGGGGCCAGGTGATACCTTCGAAGGAGAGTACCAGCGTAAGGATGACCAGCGCGACCGGTTAGATCATAAAGACGATCGGTGAGTTTCTGGCCCGGTGGGCTCACTCACCGGGCCTGCGGGTTTTCCCGCTTCGGTAAAAACACCCACAGCCCCGCCAGCATGACAATGGCGTACACACTTTTCCACCCCACCATTGCCAGCAGCAGCAGGCACAGGACACACCCTACGGCCGCCAGCGCCTTAAAGCGTCCTCTCAGCAAACGACAGCCCGCCAGCATGCACAGCAGGTAGATCATGATGAAAATACCGTTGGCGTAGACAATCAGCGCGTCAAGGTTGATGCCGAGGAGATAAATGGCCAGGGAACTCACTACGCAGCAGCCCAGTACGGTATTCAGCGCATTCACCGGAAGCTGACGCTTTGACAGGCGTGAGAGGGGGCTACCCGGTTTATAAAGTGCCTGAGACCACACCAGCCGGGCGAAGCTCTGAATATAGATGTTGAGGCTGGCAAAGCAGGCGAGATAGCCAATCACGCAGGCTACCCACAGGGCTTTCACGCCAAACAGCTGCACCACGATGCCCGGCAGCGACGCAGCGGCGGCTTTCTCTTCACCGAACGCGTTGAAGTGAAGCACCAGTACGGTACAGGCCCAGTACACGGTGCCCGCCAGCAGCAGGCCAATCATCAGGGCGCGGGGGAAATCACGCTCGGGCTGTTTGAACTCGGATGCCAGATGAGCGAACGCCTCCAGGCCGACGAAACACCAGAACATGACGGATAGCGCAGCAAAAAGCTGTGTATGGTCGATGCCGTTAATCGCCGGGAAAGGGATATCCGCCACGCTAATGTCACCCGCAAACCAGATGGCGACGATCAGCGCGACAATTAACACGGCGACCAGCGTTTGCAGATTGGCGCTGGAACTGGCCCCGCGTGAGCCAACCCACCACACAATCGCCAGCGTACCGAGTTCAGCCAGCAGCAGCTGTTCATCGTGCCAGCCAAACAGCGCCTGTCCGAAGCCGGTCGCGATATGCAGGGCAGCCGGAAGGCCAACGGGTATCACCGACAAAAATAGCCAGCCGGTGACGCGTTCCATTCGCGGCCCAAACGCCATGCCGACAAAATGCGCTACGCCGCCTGCGCTGGGGAAGTGCCGCCCGAGGATGGCAAACACAATCGCCACCGGAAACACCAGCACGATCAGTACCGGCCATGCCCAAAGACTGTTATTGCCGGCAACCAACGCCGCCAGCGCGGGAACCGCAAATACCCCCGTGCCTAACAAAGACGTTGAGAGTAAGCCAATGCCCTGCGCCAGCCCCAACTCCTGCCTGAGTCCACTCATTTACCTCATCCCGCCACCATCAAAAGAGAGGGGATGGTAACACTTTCGCAAATTTTTTTTCGATTACCCCTTGAAGGGGTAAAAAGCTATCCCCATCTCTCAGGGCACTAGCCGGAAAACCGCATGCGGACCGGCGTCATCCATAACTGATAATGACTTTCTCAAAGGAGAGCTATCAATGAGTATTCGTCCGTTACATGATCGTGTGATCGTCAAACGTAAAGAAGTTGAAACCAAGTCTGCTGGCGGTATCGTTCTGACCGGTTCAGCAGCAGCAAAATCAACGCGTGGCGAAATCATCGCTGTCGGTAAGGGCCGCATTCTTGAAAACGGAACTGTGCAGCCACTGGACGTTAAAGTTGGTGACATCGTCATTTTCAACGATGGCTACGGCGTGAAATCAGAGAAGATCGACAATGAAGAAGTGTTGATCATGTCCGAGAGCGATATTCTGGCAATTGTTGAAGCGTAATTTACGCACGAAACTGTACGAATTTGAGGAAATAAGAACATGGCAGCTAAAGACGTAAAATTCGGTAACGACGCTCGTGTAAAAATGCTCCGCGGCGTAAACGTACTGGCAGACGCAGTGAAAGTCACTCTGGGCCCGAAAGGCCGTAACGTAGTGCTGGACAAATCCTTCGGCGCGCCAACCATCACCAAAGATGGTGTTTCTGTTGCACGTGAAATCGAGCTGGAAGACAAGTTCGAAAACATGGGCGCACAGATGGTGAAAGAAGTTGCCTCTAAAGCGAACGACGCTGCCGGTGACGGCACCACCACCGCGACCGTACTGGCGCAGGCGATCATCACCGAAGGCCTGAAAGCCGTTGCTGCGGGTATGAACCCAATGGATCTGAAACGTGGTATCGACAAAGCTGTCGCCTCTGCTGTTGAAGAACTGAAAGCGCTGTCCGTACCGTGCTCTGACTCTAAAGCCATTGCTCAGGTTGGTACTATCTCCGCTAACTCCGACGAAACCGTAGGTAAACTGATCGCTGAAGCGATGGATAAAGTCGGTAAAGAAGGCGTGATCACCGTTGAAGACGGTACTGGTCTGGAAGACGAACTGGACGTGGTTGAAGGTATGCAGTTCGACCGCGGTTACCTCTCCCCATACTTCATCAACAAGCCAGAAACGGGCGCTGTTGAGCTGGAAAGCCCGTTCATCCTGCTGGCTGACAAGAAAATCTCCAACATCCGCGAAATGCTGCCAGTACTGGAAGCCGTTGCGAAAGCAGGCAAGCCGCTGGTTATCATCGCTGAAGACGTTGAAGGCGAAGCGCTGGCAACCCTGGTGGTTAACACCATGCGTGGCATCGTGAAAGTGGCTGCGGTTAAAGCACCTGGCTTCGGCGATCGTCGTAAGGCGATGCTTCAGGATATCGCTACCCTGACCGGCGGTACCGTGATCTCTGAAGAGATCGGTATGGAGCTGGAAAAAGCGACCCTGGAAGACCTGGGCCAGGCGAAACGTGTTGTGATCAACAAAGACACCACTACCATCATCGACGGTGTGGGTGAAGAAGCTGCTATTCAGGGCCGTGTTGGTCAGATCCGTAAGCAGATCGAAGAAGCAACTTCCGATTACGACCGTGAAAAACTCCAGGAGCGCGTAGCGAAACTGGCAGGCGGCGTAGCGGTAATCAAAGTTGGTGCGGCTACCGAAGTTGAAATGAAAGAGAAGAAAGCACGCGTAGACGATGCCCTGCACGCGACCCGTGCTGCGGTAGAAGAAGGCGTGGTTGCTGGTGGTGGTGTCGCGCTGGTGCGTGTAGCCGCTAAACTGGCTGGCCTGACTGCTCAGAACGAAGATCAGAACGTGGGTATCAAAGTTGCGCTGCGCGCGATGGAAGCTCCTCTGCGTCAGATCGTGTCCAACGCCGGTGAAGAGCCGTCTGTTGTTGCCAACAACGTGAAAGCGGGTGAAGGTAACTACGGTTACAACGCGGCAACCGAAGAATACGGCAACATGATCGACTTCGGTATCCTGGATCCAACTAAAGTGACCCGTTCTGCTCTGCAATACGCGGCATCTGTAGCTGGCCTGATGATCACGACCGAGTGCATGGTGACCGACCTGCCTAAAGGCGACGCGCCTGACTTAGGTGCTGCTGGTGGTATGGGCGGCATGGGTGGCATGGGCGGCATGATGTAATCATGTTGTTCTGAACCGCTCAGAACGAACCCCGGGCCGCAACGCCCGGGGTTTTTTATTGTCTTCTACTCAAACGTGCCTTTCACGCACACAACTCCTTCACGCACCATCTGGCGGCCTTTCGCCCAGACCTCACGTATCTTCAGATCGTCCGTCATCACCAGAAAATCGGCATCGCATCCGGGCGCGATTCGACCCTTATGCTCCAGCCCGAGAAACTCCGCCACGTTGCGCGTAAACGGCAGAAGCGCCTCTTCAAGCGGCAGGTGGTGCTGGCTGACCAGTTGCTGTAGGGTTTCGAGCAGAGAGTCGAAGCCCGCCACGCCAATGCCAACAAGATTACCGTTTGCGTCAAAATTCGGCTGGCTGCCGTTGCCATCCGAGCTGAGCGTGAGCCGGTTAAACGGCACCTGCGCTTCACGGGCCGTCGCGATGGCGGTGGCGGCATCAACAGGCTCGCTGATGCTGGTGGTGATGTCGATGTATCCCCCTTCGCGGGCATAGTCCAGTGCGGCGAGGAACAGTGCCTGGGCGCGGTTGACGTGGGTTGGCAGCAGCTTCGTGCGGGGCACGTCGGCGTTATTCAGGATATTAAGCAGCGGCTCCAGCAGCTTCGGGCTGTTGCCGAGGTGAAAAACGGAGATACCCGCTTTGGCACCCAGCAGCCCGCCGACGCGTGACTGGGCGGCCATATTCGCGAGCTGGTCATCTGCCGGTGCGGAAGAGCGATGGTCGGAAATCGCGCATTTCACGCCAATGATTTTATCAATTAGCGCAACATCTTTTTCGATACTGCCGGTAATCGTCGGAGAAGGCAGGCCATATGCGCCTGTCAGCATCCACGCGCTGATCCCTTCATGCTCAAGCGCCCGCGTTTTCGCCAGCAGCGACTCGGGATGGCGGGTCACGCCGTCGGTGCCCAGCAGGCCAACAACGGAGGTGATACCAGCCGCCACCAGCGCAGACAATCGCACCTCTGGCGTTCGGGTATGGGGACCGGCTTCGCCGCCGCCGCCAATCAGGTGTACATGCTGATCGATAAACCCCGGACAAACCACCGCTCCGGCGAGATCGCTTTCAGGACAGTCTGGCCTCGTTGTGGCGTGGCCCGTTTTTTCGACTGCGATGATTTTTCCCCCGGCAATCAGCAGATCGCAACGGCCCCGATCCTCCGGCGCGTAAAGATGCGCATTGCGGAAAAGATGGGGTTCCAGCACTGAAAAATCCATTTTTATCTCCTCAGAAGAGCAACTGCATCATCCACATTGAGAGCAGGGCGTTAATGACGCAGACAGCGATGATGTGCGGATAATACTTCGGGTTGACGCCTGCGGTGCCAAGGCAACGGCCCGTGTTTTGCACCGGATTACCCATCAGATAGATAGCGGGCAGCAGGATGGTGGCATCGTGACCGTTGAGCGTGCCGGCAGCGACCAGACTGGCGCAGACCCCCACTCCGCCCCCCATGCTCATCACCGAGGCCAGAAGAACCGTTGCAGCCGCACCCGGAAGACCCCACAGGGCCATGATGGGCTCGCATACCCTGCCGACAATATCCAGCAGGCCGGTTACCTTGAGCGCCTGAATGATGACAAACGCCATGACCACGTTCGGCAGCAGGCTGGTGGTGGCGATGGTAAAGCCGCGGCGGGCGCCATCGATAAACAGGTCCATGATATTTTTACGCGGCTGGGCGATCATTTTTCCTCCTGAACACGGTGAACTTCCATGTGGGCGATCCACAGTCGCAGGAAGTTCGCGCCAACAAATTTGAACACCAGAATGACGGCAAGCGGCGCGATCACCGGGACGGTAATAAAGGTAAAGAGTGCGGCACCGGACGAAAAATAGTTGGTAATGATGGCGCTACCGCTGGTCTGGAAGGTGGCGAAGATGGCGCGTTCATGGTCAGTAATCGCCCCTTCGTCGGTCAACTCTTTGGTCATCCCTGCGGCTGCATCGGTATTTTGCAGGTTGGCGATAAGCGCCAGAGAGCAGATGCCCGGCACGCCGAGCAGCGGGCGCAGAATGGGCGTCATAAGCTGTTGTGCGGCGCGCAGCCCGCCCAGCCCCTCGGTAACGGCAATGATCCCCAGCGATAAAATGACCGAGGGCGCCAGTTCAAGGGCAAACAAAAAACCGTCTTTTGCTCCTGTGCCGCCCTCGCCGCGAAACGTTAGCGCGCCGTTCACCGGTCCAAAGCTGCCGTTCAGGACGGTAAAATCCAGCACGCGCCACCATTCGGTACTTTTGGCGAAAAAACCTGAGAAAAATACGATGGTGAGCACGAAAGCCAGATAGCCCACCCAGGTTACTTTTTCCTCTCCTGAGGATGATGCACTCATGAAACCCCCTTTTTTGCGTCGCGTACAAAAGCTGTACGTCGCATCACTAAAAACGATCGGAGGCTAAAACACGATATCCCAAAGGTTATTATCAGAATTCATTTAAGATGTCGGAGGAGTGCCAGCGGAATCTGGCTCGCAGAAATGCTCAGCATTTTTCTTTTGGTCATCTTTTTAGTATAAGGTTTACACGCGGACAACTACTGTCCAGCTTATTGAAAACGAGGAATAACATGCGCATAAAAGTCTGTGCAGGGATTGTAGGTGCAGCATTGCTGCTGGCGGGTTGTAGCACCAGCAGTGAGCTGACGGCAGCGGGCCAGAGCGTTCGCTTTGTGGAAGATAAGCCGGGCAGCGAATGCCAGCTGTTAGGCACCGCCACTGGCGAGCAAAGCAACTGGATGTCGGGACAGCACGGCGAAGAAGGCGGCTCTATGCGCGGTGCAGCCAATGCCCTGCGTAATCAGGCTGCGGCGATGGGCGGCAACGTGATTTACGGCGTGAGCAGTCCGACGCAGGGTATGTTGTCCAGCTTTGTGCCAACCGCCAGCCAGATGAACGGCCAGGTCTATAAGTGCCCAAACTGATATAACCTTTTGATGGCGCTGCCGCTTTATCTCCAGGGCAGGTAAGCGTAGCGCCACCTGTCTTTTTACTGCTGCCGCAGCTGCAAATCCAGCGGCGTCTTACTCGGCTCTCCGCCAATCTCACGTGCCAGCTTGGGCACCATATAACCTGATACCAGCGTTAACAGCTCGCGCATAATCCTCCGGGCCTCTTCATCCGTCACCATGAAGTGCGCCGCGCCCTGGACGCGATCCAGAACATGCAGGTAATAGGGCATAACGCCCGCATCAAATAAGGCATTGCTGAGATCGGCCAGCACGCGGGCGCTGTCGTTCACGCCGCGCAGTAATACGCTCTGATTGAGCAGCGTCACGCCTGCCTTTCGCATACGCGCCATAGCCTCACGAAAGTCCGCGTCAATTTCATTCGCGTGGTTGATATGGTTCACCAGCAGCACCTGCAAACGGGACTGCTCCAGGCGCGTGACCAGGGCGTCGGTGATACGCGCCGGGATGACGATCGGTAAACGGCTGTGAATGCGCAGACGCTTAATGTGTGGGAGGGTCTCAAGCTGAGTCAGCAGCCAGTCCAGTTCATGATCTTTTGCCATCAGCGGGTCGCCGCCGGAAAAGATGATTTCATCCAGCTCCGTGTGCGCCGCGATGTAGTCCAGCGCCACCTGCCAGTTGCGTTTATTGCCCTGGTTTTCGGCGTACGGGAAGTGGCGACGGAAGCAATAGCGGCAATTTACCGCGCACCCGCCTTTAACCAGCAGCAGGGCGCGATTGCGGTATTTATGCAGCAAACCCGGTACGACACTGTTCTGCTCTTCCAGCGGATCGGTGCTGTATCCGGGGGCGGTAATAAACTCATCCTGAGAGGTAAGTGTTTGTTTTAATAATGGATCATCAGGGTTACCCTTTTCCATTCGGGCAACAAACGCGCGTGGAACGCGCAGGGCGAAAAGGCGCTTCGCCTCACGGCCTGCACGCAACGCTTCGTGCTGTTCGAGGTCTAAAAGACGCAGCAATTCATCAGGACTGGTGATTACATCGGCAAGTTGCGATAACCAATCTTCTCTGGACGGGGTGTTTAGGGTTACAATATGCGCCATTTTGTGGCTTAGCTACCAGTTAACAAATTTAGAGGGCCTTATGGCAACGTACTATAGCAACGATTTTCGTGCTGGTCTTAAAATCATGATGGACGGCGAACCGTACGCGGTTGAAGCCAGCGAATTCGTTAAACCAGGTAAAGGCCAGGCATTTGCGCGCGTTAAGCTGCGCCGCCTGCTGACCGGTACCCGTGTTGAGAAAACCTTCAAATCTACCGACTCCGCTGAAGGCGCTGATGTTGTCGATATGAACCTGACTTACCTGTACAACGACGGTGAGTTCTGGCACTTCATGAACAACGAAACCTTCGAGCAGCTGTCAGCGGACGCAAAAGCGATTGGCGACAACGCCAAGTGGCTGCTGGACCAGGCTGAGTGCATCGTGACCCTGTGGAACGGTCAGCCTATCGCCGTTACGCCGCCGAACTTCGTTGAGCTGGAAATCGTTGAAACCGATCCAGGCCTGAAAGGTGATACCGCCGGTACTGGCGGCAAGCCTGCTACCCTGTCTACCGGCGCAGTGGTGAAAGTGCCACTGTTCGTACAGATCGGTGAAGTGATCAAAGTGGATACCCGCTCCGGCGAATACGTATCCCGCGTGAAGTAATTTACGTCATGATTAAAGGCGCAGCGCCCGCTGCGCCTGATTTTGCAGGCAGGGAAGATGAAACGTACCGTTAAAATTCTGCTTCTGTTAGCGCTTTCCAGCGCAATTCTCTCCGGTTGCAACACCGCGCGTGGCGTGGGTGAAGATATCCAGGATCTCGGCCATATCATTTCCCATGCGGCCAGCTAATTCCGTCTAATTTTCCTAAAAATTCTTCCTTTTCCGTCAAACGACAAGATCTTGTCTATTCTTAAGTTGCTATACACAAAATAACTTTGGCTATAAAAGGAAGATATTATGGTTAAGAAAACAATTGCAGCGATCTTTTCTGTTCTGGTGCTTTCTTCGGTACTGACTGCATGTAACACCACCCGTGGCGTAGGGGAAGATATCTCCGACGGTGGTAACGCGATTTCTGGCGCAGCAACTAAAGCTCAGAACTAATGAAAGCGACGGTACGGCAGGTCATTTACCGTACCGTCAATTCTCCACTTCCTGTAGTGATAAAAACGGGGAGTAGCGCGTATCCATATGAAGCTTCATCCGGATATTGCGTTTGTATGTGTACACCGTTTTCCCGTTAATGTGTAGATTGCTGGCAATTTTCTGATTGCTCGCACCCTCCATCCACAGTGTCAAAACTTTCTCTTCCTGACGCGTCAGTAACGGCGCTGCCATTTCCGGAAGCTCTGCGCTTTCGCATGACGTCAGCGCGTCGTTTATCACCGCGGCCAGTCCTTCCAGATCGGTATTTTTGGAGAGTGAAGCCCATATCGGGTACTGCGCCAGATAGTTTGTCATCTCCTGCTCCTGCCTCGATTGCAGTAAAATAAAAGGCAACGTTTCGCTGGCAATCAGCAGAGAGGATAGCTGCTGAAAATGATGTAAATCCTGCCGGAAGCCAGATAAATCAGCGATGACCAGCGCAGGTTTCCATTGCAGAATATGCTCTCTGGCAAGGAAAAGGTTATTCACCCCGGTTACGACGAAATGACCCGAAAACAGGTCTGAATGATTGGCCCAGGCTTCAAATCCCGTGCGGGTGAAGTGACAACGGTCAATCAAAAGGATTTTGAACATAAAATTTTCGCAGTCGGCTAGTGGTTTGGCTTCCTGCCATCAGAAAGCTTATCATCATAGAGAAGTCGGATGAGTCATAAATGCGTGAACTGCGTGTCTTACTGAGGCTATTTCTTGCCTTAACGTGTTCAGCAGAAAAAGTTTGAAAAAAAACTCCATGCTAACCAAACTATAAGGCGCAACCTCAGCCTTGCGGGACGACCCGTAAGCGCTTCTTTCATCGGGGACGGCCCCAACTTGTCTTTAAGTTAAGGAGCCTGATATGTCCTGGATCGTTCTTGTTATTGCCGGTTTGCTCGAAGTGGTGTGGGCAATTGGTCTGAAATACACTCACGGTTTTACCCGCCTGACGCCCAGCGTCATCACCATCGCCGCAATGATTGTCAGTATCGTCATGCTGTCGTGGGCGATGCGTACCTTGCCGGTTGGAACGGCTTACGCTGTCTGGACAGGAATTGGCGCGGTAGGGGCTGCCATTACCGGTATTCTGCTGTTGGGGGAATCTGCGAGTCTGGCGCGCATCGCCAGCCTCGCGTTGATTGTTGCGGGTATCATCGGATTAAAACTCAGTACGCACTAATGCGGCTGTTTTACCCAGATTAATTTCGTCACATCAAACCCTTGCCGGGTCGCTATGTCCAGCATCTGCTGTTTCATTTCCGCCGGGATCGTTGGCGTGCGGGAGAGGATCCACAGATAGTTGCGATCCGGCCCACACACCAGCGCATGACGGTACTCTCTGTCCAGCGCAATGACGTTGTATCCGCCGTAAAATGGGCCGATGAAAGAGACTTTCATGGCCGCGCGGTTAGAGGTTCCGGTGAAATAGGCCTGACCAACTGACTGCTGCCACATCTGGCGATCCGGGTTATAGCCGCGGTTAATGACCCGGATCCCGCCGTCATCCATCGCGCTGTAGCTGACCGTGACTTTTTCTAAGCCCCGTTCGAACTGATGGTCCAATCGGGCGATTTCATACCAGGTGCCGAGGAAGCGCTGTGCGTCGAAATTACTGACTACCGTGACGCCAGGGGGAGGAGTAGGGGAACTGCAAGCAACCACTAAAAACGCGGCTGTTACTGCGGCAATAACAGGCAAAATGCGCATAGGAGTTTCCTTACTATTTTTGTTAAGTGTAGATGACAGCAGGGAAAATGCGGAAGATTGTGCAGGATGTTTTGCCGGGTCAGCACAGCGCCACCCGGCAATGTTTTACTGTAGCGCCTCGAGGATACGGTATGCCGCCTCAACGCGTGCCGGGTTCGGATAGCTTTTATTCGCGAGCATCACAATACCGATCTGCTTTTCAGGAATAAATGCCACATAGCTGCCAAACCCGCCAGTAGAACCCGTTTTATGGACCCATGACGCGTTGACAGGGGGAGCCGGTGGATTCACTTCTACGACGGGCAAAGGCGCCAGCGCCACCTTACTGTCGCTGCCCTCGACCACCGTGTTGGCCTCCACGGGCCAGTTGAGCATCTCCCAGCCCAGGCCCTGATACATTGATCCGATACGCCAGTAGCGCGACTGCGCCAGCGCGATGCCCTGCTTTAGCGAGGCATCAGCAACGTCCTCCGGAGCCATGTTCGCTATGATCCAGTTTGCCATATCCTGCACGTTAGTTTTCACGCCATAGGCTTGTGCATCCAGCATACCCGGCGAAACGTGCACCGCTTTACCGTCACGATAGCCCCAGGCGTAATGCGCCTCTTCCGCTTTCGGCACGTTAATCCAGGTATGGCTCAGCTTGAGCGGCTTAAGGACCCGCGTCGTCATAGCCTGCTCATAGGGCATGCCGGAAGGTTTGACCGCCAGCGCACCAAAAAGCCCGATGCTGGCGTTGGCGTAAAGACGCGTTGTGCCAGGCTTCCACTGCGGCTGCCAGTTTTGATAAAAGCGCAGCAGGGAGGCGTTATCGGTGACCTCATCCGGTACCTGTAGCGGCAGGCCGCCCGCGGTGTAGGTTGCGAGATCCAGCATACGAATACCCTGCCACTGCTTGCCCGTCAGTTCAGGCCAGTATTTGGTCACCGGATCGTCCAGCGAAATTTCACCGCGAGCAAGGGCATCTCCACCTAAAACACCGGTGAAGGTTTTACTTATAGAACCCAGCTCGAACAGGGTCTGTCGCGTAACTGGTTTATTGGCCGCGATATCGGCCTTGCCAAACGTGTAATAGTGCGGTTTTCCCTGATAAATAACGGCCACCGCCATGCCTGGAATAGACTGGGCTTTCATCAGCGGGGCAACCGTATTCGTGACCACCTCCGTCAGCTGTTTTTCTGACACTGGCGCGGCGAGAGCAGAGCAAGAGATGCCGAGCAGCAGGGCGCAGCAATGGGATTTTTTCATCATTAATTATCTTCCGTAATAGCGAGTCAAGGGGATGTCCGGGCCCGTCAGACAGGCGTAGTCTGTTGGATTTGACTGTGCCTGACAAACGGTTAAATTTAGCATTAGCTGTTAATTTTTCTAACGGATGAGACCATGACGCGAAGCTATCTCCCTCTCAATTCGCTTCGAGCCTTTGAAGCCGCCGCAAGACATCTCAGCTTTACGCATGCGGCCATTGAGCTGAACGTGACGCACTCGGCCATTAGCCAGCATGTGAAGACGCTGGAGCAGCACCTGAACTGTCAGCTGTTCGTTCGCGTTTCGCGTGGGCTGATGTTGACTACCGAGGGCGAAAATTTACTGCCGGTACTGAACGATTCGTTCGATCGAATTGCCGGCATGCTGGATCGCTTCGCTAACCATCGTGCGCAGGAGAAGCTGAAAATCGGCGTGGTGGGTACATTTGCCACCGGGGTTTTATTCTCGCAACTGGAGGATTTTCGCCGTGGCTATCCGCATATCGATCTTCAGCTTTCCACCCATAATAACCGCGTTGATCCGGCTGCCGAAGGGCTTGACTACACGATCCGCTACGGCGGCGGGGCGTGGCACGGCACCGAGGCTGAATTTCTTTGTCATGCGCCGCTCGCGCCGCTGTGTACGCCGGATATTGCCGCCCGTCTGCACAGTCCGGCCGATATCCTCAGGTTTATGCTGCTGCGTTCCTACCGGCGCGACGAGTGGTCCGCATGGATGCAGGCGGCCGGCGAGCATCCCCCTTCGCCAACGCACCGTGTGATGGTGTTTGATTCGTCCGTGACCATGCTGGAGGCCGCTCAGGCGGGAGTGGGCATTGCTATCGCGCCTGTCGATATGTTTACCCATCTGTTAGCCAGCGAGCGCATTGTGCAGCCCTTTGCAACGCAGATTGAGCTCGGCAGCTACTGGCTGACCCGATTGCAGTCCCGGGCAGAAACGCCCGCCATGCGTGAATTTTCCCGGTGGCTGGTAGCGAAGATGAAGAAATAAAAAGCCCGCCGGAAGGCGGGCCTGTTCAGTCAGATGGTGACCACGGCAATCAGCGTGACGACCGTCAGAATAGTCGCCAGACCGTAGAAGACCCATTTACCGCTTGGCACATGGATTTTCAGATCGTGCATCGCATGGTGGATACGGTGCAGACCGCACCACAGCGGCAGGACGATCATCAGGAAGATGAACACGCGGCCAATAAAGCTGCTCGCAAAGGCCATTACGCGCTCATAGCTCAGCGCATCGCCCGGGAACAGCCCCAGCGGCAGCATGATCCCGACCAGCAGGATAATGACCGGGGCAATAATGGCGCTCCACATGCCGCCTGCACCAAACAGCCCCCAGAAGACCGGCTCATCTGAACGTTTTGGATTTTTATTGATCACAGTCGTCTCCTTACCAGAACAGTGCGACAAAGAGGATGACCACAGAGACCACTGCCGTCACTGTCCAGAGCCCCTTAATGACCGGCTCTGGCCCCATTTTTTCGCCTTTTACAATGATGTTCGCTGCTTTTGGCGCCAGTTCAAACCAGGTTTTGGTATGAAGCAGTGCGGCGGCGAGCACAATCAGGTTCAGCACTACGATGATTGGGTTTTGCAGGAAACTCACAAAACTGGCCCAGGCTTCCGGGCCGTGCTTGAGGGCATAAACCCCGTACATCAGTTCGAGGCTGAACCAGACCGCGGGCACTGCCGTGCCTTCACGCAGCATATAGAAGCGATAAAACGGCAGTTTTTTCCACCAGGTGGACGGCATTGGTCGCACGTAGGCTTTGCGTTTAGTCGTCATCATGCACTCCTTAGCGTGGTTTCAGGGTAGCGATAAGAAAGTCTTTCGAGCTTTCCACCTTCCCCTGCTGAATGGCGGCGGCCGGGTCGACATGCTTCGGACAGACTTCGGAGCAGTAACCGACAAACGTGCAGGTCCAGACCCCGTTCTGGCTGTTCAGCTGGGCCATACGTTCTTTTTTGCCGTGGTCGCGGCTGTCTTCGTTATAGCGGTGCGCCAGGGTAATGGCGGCCGGGCCGATAAACTCAGGGTTCAGGCCAAACTGCGGACAGGCGGCGTAGCACAGGCCGCAGTTGATGCAGCCGGAGAACTGATGGTATTTCGCCATCTGCGCGGGCGTCTGGGTGTTAGGGCCCTGATCCGGCGTGCGCGGGTTGCCGATGATGTACGGCTTAATCGCTTCGAGGCTTTCGATAAAGTGAGTCATGTCGACCACCAGATCGCGCTCAATCGGGAAATTGCCCAGCGCTTCAACCTTGATGCCTTTGGTGTAATCACGCAGGAAGGTTTTACATGCCAGCTTCGGCACCTTGTTGACCATCATGCCGCAGGAGCCGCAAATTGCCATGCGGCAGGACCAGCGGTAGCTCAGGTCTGGGGCCAGGTTATCTTTGATATAGCCGAGCGCATCCAGAAGGGAGGTCTGCTCATCGTAAGGGACTTCATAGAAAGCGCTGTGCGGCGCAGCGTCCACTTCCGGATTGTAGCGCACCACTTCAATTTTCAGTTTTTGCATCTCAGCCATTCGCCTTCTCCTTCTTATCGGCGGCTTCTGCCTCTGCACCGTACACGCGTTTCGCCGGTGGCAGCGTGGTGATTTTCACGTCGCTGTAGTCCAGTCGCGTAGTGCCATCCGCATCGCGCCAGGCGAGAGTGTGTTTCAGGAAATTGACGTCGTCACGTTCGGTGCAGCCCTCATCCAGGCGCTGGTGCGCGCCGCGGGACTCTTTACGCGCCAGGGCCGAATGGGCCATACACTCTGCGACGTTCAGGCCGTGGCCCAGTTCAATGGTATAAAGCAGATCGGTATTGAAGACGCTGGAGGTGTCGGTAATGCGCACGCGCTTGAAGCGCTCCTGCAACTCAGCCAGCTTGTCGACGGTTTTCTGCATCAGTTCTGGCGTACGGTAGATCCCACAGCCTTCTTCCATCGACAGCCCCATTTCGTCGCGGATCTTCGACCAGTTTTCGTTACCTTCCTGGTTCACCAGGTCTTTCAGGCGTTTTTCAACGTCTGCAACCTGCGCATCCAGCGCCGCGCTGTTGCCTTCGCCTGCCGTTGCGGCACGCTCCATCGCGCGTTCGCCCGCCATGCGACCAAAGACCACCAGCTCAGCCAGCGAGTTCGAGCCCAGACGGTTTGCGCCGTGCAGACCCACGGAGGAACACTCGCCCACGGCAAAAAGTCCTTTGATGCGGGTTTCGCACTGCGGGTCTGTCTCGATACCGCCCATGGTGTAGTGCGCGGTTGGACGCACCGGGATCGGCTCTTTCACCGGATCGACGCCCACATAGGCTTTTGCCAGTTCGCAGATGAACGGCAGACGCTCCAGTAATTTCTTCTCGCCAAGGTGGCGCAGGTCGAGATGTACCACGTCGCCGCGCGGCGTTGAGATGGTGTTGCCTTTGCGCCACTCGTGCCAGAAAGCCTGAGAGACTTTGTCGCGTGGGCCGAGTTCCATGTATTTATTTTTCGGCTCGCCAAGCGGGGTTTCCGGGCCCATACCGTAATCCTGTAGATAACGGTAACCGTTTTTGTTGACCAGAATACCGCCTTCGCCACGGCAGCCTTCCGTCATCAGGATGCCGGAGCCGGGCAGGCCGGTTGGGTGATATTGAACAAATTCCATATCACGCAGCGGTACGCCGTGGCTGAGCGCCATGCCCATGCCGTCACCGGTGACAATGCCGCCATTAGTATTGTAGCGATATACGCGCCCCGCACCGCCCGTTGCCATCACCACCGCATTTGCGCGGATCTGGACAAGCGTGCCTTCCATCATGTTCATTGCAACCAGTCCGCGCGCATGACCGTCGTCGACCAGAATGTCGAGAACGAAATGTTCGTCAAAGCGCTGGATTTGTGGGAACTGGAGGGAGGTCTGGAACAGGGTGTGCAGCATGTGGAAGCCGGTCTTATCGGCGGCAAACCAGGTGCGTTCGATCTTCATGCCACCGAAGCGGCGGACGTTGACGCTCCCGTCCGGACGGCGGCTCCACGGGCAACCCCACTGTTCCAGCTGGGTCATCTCCGTTGGGCAATGGTGCACGAAGTAATCAACGACATCCTGTTCGCAAAGCCAGTCGCCCCCTGCAACCGTGTCGTGGAAATGGTATTCGAAGCTGTCATGATCCTGCGCGACGGCGGCGGATCCTCCTTCTGCGGCTACCGTGTGGCTGCGCATCGGATAGACTTTTGAAATCAATGCGATTTTAGCGTTCGGATTGGCTTGTGCCGCAGCAATTGCAGCGCGTAATCCAGCCCCGCCAGCGCCTATTACGGCAAGATCGGCTTGAAAAGTTTGCACGACATTCCTCCAGATTTTTGTTTTCCCGCAACGCGATGAGCTAAAGGACGTTCACCTGCCCGAACGGGCGATTGCGGAAGCGATTCCACTGCTCCTTTATGGGTAAAACAGTATAACCGCGTAGAAGTGAGGGAAATTTGACGTGTTCGATTTTTTTGCTGTTCTGTGCGGTGATTTATCATCGTGATTAATGAATGGCGTCACAATATTTCTCTGTGCAATGAAAAGGGATTTTTATTGTGCAAAATTTGTCTCTGCCCCGGCTTACGAGTAGACTTCGTGCCCTTGTCTGAAAACGGAGAAATAACTCATGAGCGAAACGGCCACCTGGCAGCCGAGCGCATCCATTCCAAACCTGCTAAAGCGCGCAGCAATTATGGCGGAGATCCGCCGCTTCTTTGCGGATCGCGGTGTCCTGGAGGTGGAAACGCCGTGCATGAGTCAGGCGACGGTCACGGATATTCATCTGGTCCCGTTTGAAACCCGTTTTGTTGGCCCAGGTCACTCTCAGGGCATGAATCTTTATCTGATGACCAGCCCGGAATACCATATGAAGCGTCTGCTGGCGGCCGGATGTGGCCCGGTCTATCAGCTGTGCCGTAGCTTCCGTAATGAAGAGATGGGCCGACACCATAATCCGGAATTCACCATGCTGGAGTGGTACCGGCCGCACTATGATATGTATCGTCTGATGAATGAAGTCGACGATCTGCTGCAACAGGTGCTCGATTGCGCGGAAGCTGAAACGCTCTCCTATCAGCAGGCCTTCCAGCGTCATCTTGAAATCGATCCGCTGTCGGCTGATAAAACACTGCTGCGTGAAGTGGCGGCAAAACTGGATTTGAGCAACGTGGCGGATACCGAAGAAGATCGCGACACGCTCCTGCAACTGCTGTTCACCTTTGGCGTTGAACCGCAGATTGGCAAAGATCGTCCGACGTTTGTCTATCACTTCCCGGCCAGCCAGGCATCACTGGCGCAGATCAGCACCGAAGATCACCGCGTGGCGGAGCGTTTTGAGGTCTATTTCAAAGGCATCGAGCTGGCGAACGGTTTTCACGAGCTGACCGACGCGCGCGAGCAGCAGCAGCGTTTCGAGCAGGATAACCGCAAGCGCAACGCACGCGGCCTGCCTCAGCAGCCAATTGATACACATCTGCTGGAAGCGCTTAAGGCCGGCCTGCCGGACTGTTCCGGCGTGGCGCTGGGTGTGGATCGTCTGGTCATGCTGGCGCTGGGTGCCGAGCAACTGGGCGATGTGATTGCCTTTACGGTCGATCGCGCCTGAAAAAATGCCGGGTGGCGCTGTGCTAACCCGGCCTACGCTCCTTATGGCAATTTTCCTTTCCATTCCCGCGTAACAACATTAAAAACTGCCACTATCTTTATACATGGGTCTTTTTCTTAATTTGACTCGGATAGCCACAATATTTGTCTGGTCATCTGCTACCATCCGCGCAGTTTAATTCCGTTTCGGATGGTTATATGTCTCACTCACTCAAAAAAATGACCCTTACCGGGCTCATCCTGATGATTTTTACGTCAGTCTTTGGCTTTGCCAACAGCCCGTCCGCATTTTATCTGATGGGCTACAGCGCAACGCCGTTTTATATCGTTTCCGCTCTGTTCTTCTTTATTCCGTTTGCGCTGATGATGGCCGAGATGGGCTCAGCTTACCGGAAAGAAGAGGGCGGCATCTATTCGTGGATGAACAACAGCGTCGGTCCGCGTTACGCGTTTATCGGTACGTTCATGTGGTTTTCATCGTATGTCGTATGGATGGTCAGCACGGCGGCTAAGGTCTGGGTGCCGTTCTCAACGTTTCTCTTCGGTGCGGATAAAACGCAGGTCTGGTCCCTGGCGGGGCTAAGTTCCACGCAGGTGGTCGGTATTCTGGCGGTATGCTGGATGGTAGGGGTCACGCTGGTGGCCTCCAAAGGCATCAACAAAATTGCCCGTATCACCGCGGTTGGCGGTATTTCTGTGATGTGCCTGAACCTGGTGCTGCTGCTGACCAGCATCGCCATTCTGTGCCTGAACGGTGGGCATTTCGCACAGGAAGTCAGCTTCGTTTCATCGCCTAATCCAGGTTACCAGTCCGGGCTGGCCATGCTCTCCTTCGTGGTGTTTGCCATTTTTGCTTACGGTGGTATTGAAGCCGTGGGCGGGCTGGTCGACAAAACAGAAAATCCCGAAAAAAACTTCGCCAAAGGCATTATCTTTGCCGCCATCGTCATTTCCATTGGTTACTCACTCGCGATTTTCCTCTGGGGCGTCAGTACAAACTGGCAGCAGGTGTTGAGCAATAACACCACTAACCTCGGCAATGTTACCTACGTGCTGATGAAAAGCCTGGGGATGACGCTGGGGAATACCCTGGATCTCGCGCCAGAAACGTCGGACACCGTGGGGATCTGGTTTGCGCGGATTACCGGTTTGTCGATGTTCCTCGCCTATACTGGTGCGTTCTTCACGCTGATCTACTCGCCGCTGAAAGCGATTATTCAGGGGACGCCAAAGGCGCTGTGGCCCGCACGTATGACTCAGCTGAATGCTGCCGGTATGCCTGCCAACGCGATGTGGATGCAGTGCCTGCTGGTATGTGTGTTTATTCTGCTGGTGTCCTTCGGCGGCGATACCGCATCGGCGTTTTATAATAAGCTGACCCTGATGGCGAATGTATCGATGACGCTTCCGTACCTGTTCCTGGCGCTGGCGTTCCCGTTCTTTAAGGCGAAGCAGGATCTGGCGCGGCCGTTTGTGATCTTCAAAACCCGCGCGGCGACGCTGCTGGCGACCACTGTCGTGGTGCTGGTCGTCGCGTTCGCCAACATCTTTACCGTCATCCAGCCCGTGATTGAGGCAAATGACTGGAATAGCACGCTGTGGATGGTTGGTGGACCGATTTTCTTCTCGCTGCTGGCAATGGGAATTTATGAGCATTACCGTCGTCGTTCGACGGCCTTTATAGCAGAAGTGGCGTAAAGGAATGCCCCCTCCCGGCAGGGAGGGGGAAAGGATTATAAACTTCCCGCCGGGCGCGTGCGCGCCGCTGACGTCAACGTTCTTCCCGTCTTACGTCCGTCCAGCGTTTCCAGACGCATCTGAAACGGTGGGAACGGCATATCAATTCCGTGCTCGCGGAATCCAGCCAGAATCAGCTGGTGGATTTCATGGCGCAGCGGCATACGATGGCCCATCTCCGCGGCATAGATACGTAGCTCGAAAATCTGGATCCCCTGCTGCAAATCTACCAGGAATACTTCCGGCGGCGGGTTGTCGATTACCAGCGAACACCGTTCAGCAGCCGTATACAGGATCTGCGTCACCTCTTCGCTGTTGGCATCCGACGGGGCGGGTACGGTCAGCACCACACGCGTGACGGAGTCAGACAGCGACCAGTTGATAAACTGCTCGGTGATAAACGCTTTGTTTGGGACGATGATCTCCTTACGGTCCCAGTCGCTGATGGTGGTGGCGCGAGTGTTGATCCTGGTGACGCTGCCGGTCAGATCGCGGATAGTTACCGTATCGCCAATTCGAATCGGCTTTTCAAACAGAATGATCAGACCAGAAACGAAGTTGGCAAAAATCTCCTGTAAACCAAAGCCCAGGCCTACGGTCAGGGCGGCAACCAGCCACTGAAGTTTTGACCATTCGATACCAATCATCGAGAAGCCAACCAGCCCACCAAACAACATGATTAAATACTTGGTGATGGTGGTGATCGCATAGCCCGTGCCGGGGGTTAAATCCAGATGCTGCAACAGCGCCAGCTCAAGTAGGGCAGGGAAGTTACGTATCAGCTGCGTGGTGATAATCAACACCAGGATCGCAATCAGCACGGCCCCTAAGGTGATGGGCTCCAGGCTTTCGACCCCCTGCACCGTGGACGTCACATCCCACAAAGAGATGTTCTCCAGGAAGCCAAACGCGGAGTGTATTTCCGACCACAGGAAGATTACCGACAGCAGGGCAACCAGCATCAGAATTGAACGTACCAGCCGCAGGGACTGGGTACTGATCGCATCCAGATCCAGTTCAACGTCATCTGCGTCTGTAGTTCCTTCGGTGCTGTTGACGTGGTTCGGCTCCTCCTCGCCCCGTGCGCGCTGGGCCAGAATTTCTGCGCGACGATGTTTGGCACGGTCAAACGCCAGACGACGACGCTGGATCAGCATGCCGCGGCGGATAACGTGGTAGACCACCAGCAGCAGGAACCAGATAGCCACCGATGTTTCCAGTCGTGCGAGCAGCGCCTGCGACGTGGCGAGATAACCGACCGCTGCGGCCAGCATCGCCGCCAGCGGTGCGCTGAGCAGCAGGTTCCACAGCAGACGGTTTAACATGTTATCGCCACTGCCGGTCTTGTCGAGATAGAGCGGTATCCCGGCGCGTTTGAGGCTGAGCGTCACCACCGCTAACGCCCCGCAGATCAGCATAAAGCACAGCCGCCCCAGCGAGCCGGAGAACTCCCGATCATTGAGGTTATCGAACATGATCAGCGCCATAATCAGCGGCACAATCAGCCCGATACTCATCAGGTAGTAACGCATCGCCCGCGCAACGCGATTACGCGGCCAGCCAAAGTGAGCGATGAACAGACCATTTGGCCGCGCAAACGTGGCGCAAATCATCACCACCCACAGCAGCGGAACGGTGGCGGTCACGCCATCGCCAATTGCGACCGCAAGCGGATAGGGCCAGGCTTCACGCAGGCCATATCCGAGCGTCATCCACAGCACCGGCAACGGAGACGCGACCAGAATTGACCAGAAAACAGTACGCAGCGTCAGCCAGAAGTGATCCTGGGTCACTTTTCCCACACGGGCACTGGAGCGCTCAAGGAAACGGGTGAAGTGACGACGGGAATAAATACTGAAGCCCACCAGAATCAGCGCCCCCAGCAGCGGGAAGATGGTCTCCTTGCTGGTTATCATCATTACGCTGGCTAGGCCCAGCTGGCTGAAGGTGTCCAGCGAAATGAGGCGGCGCAGGTCCTGAACGATCTCAATCGGCCAGGCGAAGGTCATCGGCCTTACGTCTGACGTCCAGAAAAGGTAACGGTGCGTAGCTTCGTTGACCTCTTTCAGCGCATCCTCCAGCTGGCTATTCGAGACTTTCAGCTTGGTCAGCTCCAGGATCAGCGTATCGCCCCCCTGCAACAGGGAGTTGAGCAGTTCGCGCTGAGTGCGCAGCTGTGCTTCCAGAATACGACTTTGCTCGCCGGTGAGGGGCTGTCCGTCAGCCTGACGGATCTGGCGGATTTGCGGCTGCTTGTTGAGGAGGTCTTCATAATGAAGACGCTGAACGCGCAGTTGCGCCATCTCCGTATCAAGCTGCTGCGGTTTTGGCATCTCTGGCAGACGAGCCACCTGCGCGCGTAACGCTTCGCCCAACAGGTTAGACGAGCCAAGCCACTGGGACTGTTCACGCAGCGTGTTGAGCGCCTGACGAACCTGAAGCGTTTGATTGGTCGCCTGACGCTGCTGCGAGGCGACCAAATCCATGCGCTGCGCCTGCTGATTCAGCGCGGCAGAAAGCTCGCGGTTAACCTTAAACTGGGCGACGATGCTGTCGGGCAGGTTAGCGCTGTTTTCGGCCAGTAATTCAGTGCTTTCCAGCGCACGTTCAGCTTCACGCTGGCGCTGGCTGTTGAGTTGATTTCTCAGCGCCTGAAGATACGCATCCAGCTGCTGGCTCTGCTTCTGCGCCAGCTCGGAACGCATCCGCGACAGCTCCTGGCGGTTGTTAGCGGAAAGCTGCGCCAGCTCCAGTTCATCGACCAGCGCTTTAAGTCTGGCGGATTCCGCCTGTAGACCAAGATTTTGCGCCTGATTCTGCGGTGTGCTGCCTGTCTGCGTCCCGATGCGGCGTTCCACCTCATTTAACTGACGGCGGGCATCCGTTTGCTGCTGGGGAAGCTGACTGAGGGAATCGGCAATTTCACGCGCCCGTTCCTGTTCCTGCTGCGCCAGCCGGCTTTTTTCCAGCAGCTGGCTGCTAACTTGCAGGATCTCCTGATTCAGCGCCTCGGACGTCATCCCCGCGGGGACCTGGCGTGGTTCATCGCGCAGGTTATTTAGCTGCGAACGCAGGGTCTGAGAGAGTTTGGGGAAGTTGTCGATAACCTGCTGATACTGCTGCGCGCGCTCAAGGGAACCCTTTCGTTCCTCAAGCGCGTTCAGTGCAGACTGGAGCGACTCAACGGTCTCCGGCTGAGCGGGTTTTGCCGCTTTTGCCTGCTCCAGCTCCTGGGTTATCTGTTTGGCGTCGGGAGCCGTCGCTGCGTACGCCCCCATGCTGAGGCACCAGGCCATCAGTAATACGATAATCGGGCGCACGTCAGCGATCCTTCTGTTGTTAGCCTTCGTCTTTTTTGTCGTCAACCAGCGGGCTGGCGTCGTGCTCGGCTTTGATCTCTTCTTCCGGCAACGGGGCAGGCGCAACGTCTGGTGTTGCAAAGACCTCCGTCGATACTGCCAGAGGCTGGCCGAGTTTGGTCACGGACAGGCTTGCCAGCTCGTCGACCAGGTTAACTTTGCCCGGCGCGAACAGGTTGATGACCGTTGAGCCCAGCTTGAAGCGGCCCATTTCCTGACCTTTCAGCAGGGCCACAGACCCTTCTTCTTCGCCGGCAGGCCAGGTCCAGCGCTTGATCACGCCTTCGCGTGGCGGCGTAATGGTGCCCGCCCAGACGGTTTCGATGCTGCCTACAATGGTAGCACCCACCAGAATCTGCGCCATTGGGCCAAATTCAGTGTCAAACAGGCAGATGACGCGCTCGTTACGGGCAAACAGGTTAGGAACGTTTTGCGCCGTCAGGTGGTTTACGGAGAACAGATCCCCCGGCACGTAGATCATCTCGCGCAGGATGCCGTTACACGGCATATGTACGCGGTGGTAGTCGCGTGGGGAGAGATAGGTGGTCGCGAAAGTCCCGTTACGGAACAGATCGGCCATTATGTAGTTACCGGCCAGCAGCGCTTCCAGGCTGTAGTTATGGCCTTTCGCCTGCAAAATTTTGTCGTCTTCAATTTTACCCAGCTGGCTGATCACGCCGTCCGCTGGCATCACCAGCACGTTCGGGTCGGTATTCAGCGGGCGCACTTCGTCGCGCAGCGGACGCACAAAAAATTCGTTGAAGGTGCGGTAGCTTGCCGTATCTGGCTTCTGCGCTTCTTTCATGTCGACCTTGTAGTATTTCACGAACAGGTCGATGACCAGTTTGGTCAGCCAGCCCGCTCGTTTGCTCGCGCCCCAGCCCGCCAGGCGAGTGAGCCACAGTTTCGGCAGAATGTATTGAAGCGAAAGTTTAAATGAGTTTAACAAGGTAGCCTCCAGGCCATTGTTTTGTCGTTCCTGATCCGGCATGACGCTGCCGGAACCTGAAAAAAGGGGACGATTTTAGCGACGCTTAGCTTAGTTGTCAGTTATCAGAATCAGAAAAGTTTTTACGCGTTTTTACCTGGTCCATGCTTTCGAGAATACGGTGATAATTTTCGAAACGGGTTTCCGCAATTTCACCCTTCTCCACCGCTTCGCGAATGGCGCAACCCGGATCGTTGTCATGTTTACAGTCGCGGTATTTGCAAGCGCCTAAATAGTCATGGAATTCGACAAATCCGTTAAAGATTTGTTCCGGCTCAAGATGCCAGAGACCAAATTCACGCACGCCCGGGGAGTCAATCACATCGCCGCCGTGCGGGAAGTGATAGAGACGTGAGGCGGTGGTGGTGTGCTGGCCCAGGCCCGAGACGTCAGACACATCGTTGGTCAGGATCTCCTGCTGAAGGCCGAGCAGGTTGTTAAGCAGGCTCGATTTACCCACGCCGGACTGCCCTGCAAAGATGCTGATGCGGTCGGTCAACGCATCTTCTAACGGCTTCAGGCCATCTTTGGTGCGGCTGGATACCATCAAAACGCGATAACCAATATTGCGGTAGATGTCCATCTGCTCATTCACAAAGGCCATGGCCTCGTCATCCAGCAGATCGATTTTATTCAGAACGATGAGCGGCTCAACCTGTAGCGTTTCGCAAGCCACCAGGTAACGGTCAATAATATTGAGCGAAAGCTCAGGTAAAATCGCCGAAACGATAACGATTTGGTTAATGTTGGCGGCAATGGGCTTCACGCCATCGTAGAAATCAGGACGGGTAAGTACCGATGTACGTTCATGCACGGCTTCCACGATGCCTTTAACCGTTACCCCTTCTGCCGCCTCCTTGCCTGAACGCCAGACCACGCGGTCACCGGTCACCAGTGAACGGATGGTACGACGAATATTGCAACGGTGGATATCCCCGTCGGCGGATTCGACATCGGCGTGCATGCCGAAGCGGCTAATCACAACGCCTTCTGTCGCTTCGCCAAACAGGTTGTCGTCGTAATCGGGCTTCTCCGTAGTGGTTTTAAGACGGCGCTGGTGATTTGCATTCACGCGGCGCTGCTGCCCTTTGGAGAGTTTATTTTTACTCAATCGCGCTGGCTCCTGGTCGCCCGTAGCGGGCAAAACCTTTATGATACACTCTAATTAATACTAGTTAACCTGCTACTGCCGGTTATGCGAGAAGGGTGGAAAATAACATGAGCGCGGACGAAAACAACCTGATTTGGATCGATCTGGAGATGACCGGCCTGGATCCCGAGCGCGATCGCATTATTGAGATCGCCACACTGGTCACCGATGCCAATCTCAATATTCTGGCGGAAGGCCCAACGATTGCCGTGCACCAGTCCGATGACCAGCTTGCGCTGATGGATGAGTGGAACGTGCGTACCCATACCGGCAGCGGACTGGTGGAACGCGTGAAGGCCAGCACCCTGGGTGACCGTGAAGCGGAGCTGGCGACGCTTGAATTTCTGAAGCAGTGGGTGCCGGCAGGAAAATCGCCTATCTGTGGCAACAGCATTGGTCAGGATCGGCGTTTCCTGTTTAAGTACATGCCGGAGCTGGAGTCCTATTTCCACTACCGCTACCTGGATGTGAGCACCCTGAAAGAGCTGGCCCGCCGCTGGAAACCGGAAATTCTCGACGGCTTTACAAAGCAGGGAACGCACCAGGCGATGGACGACATCCGTGAGTCCGTTGCGGAGCTGGCGTACTATCGCGAAAACTTTATTAAGCTCTGATTTTGCGATCCGGCGCCTTGCGCGGCCG
The DNA here is from genome assembly GCF_011078175.1 of Enterobacter cloacae. Lineage (GTDB taxonomy): Bacteria > Pseudomonadota > Gammaproteobacteria > Enterobacterales > Enterobacteriaceae > Enterobacter > Enterobacter cloacae_Q. The sequence goes on along the minus strand of NZ_JAALCJ010000003.1, from coordinate 469,809 downwards.
GGTTTTTGTCGTTAAATTGTTCAGCTTGCCGATTAAATAAGCACTTGAACTGAATTTCAAAAAAATCGCTTTGAGGGGGGTTGCAGCTAAACGGATTTCTCGTATAATGCGCCTCCCGTAACGACAGAGAATTACGCGTTACGACAGCAACAAAAGCAGTACAAATTTGCGGGAATAGCTCAGTTGGTAGAGCACGACCTTGCCAAGGTCGGGGTCGCGAGTTCGAGTCTCGTTTCCCGCTCCAAAATTTGAAAAGTATCGTAAGATACGCCAGCACCAGAACACCCAAGCGGGAATAGCTCAGTTGGTAGAGCACGACCTTGCCAAGGTCGGGGTCGCGAGTTCGAGTCTCGTTTCCCGCTCCAAAATTTGAAAGTATCGCAAGATACGCATAGCACCAGAACACCCAAGCGGGAATAGCTCAGTTGGTAGAGCACGACCTTGCCAAGGTCGGGGTCGCGAGTTCGAGTCTCGTTTCCCGCTCCAAATTCTTCTTATCTTCCAAATTATCCACAGCGAAATGCCTCGTTGGGGACGTTTTCTATTGTTTCTGAAATACTCTTGTGAACAGAGTTATCCACAGGAATTGTGATAAAAGCAGGCTGTACAAAAAGTTAGCAGGGTGAATAATATCTTCGCAACTCGCTGTAATTCATCATGAAATTTTGATTTCAAAATGTTATTGAGATCACTTGACCTGTTTGCCAGAGCCGATGGCGCCTGAATTCTTATTTTTATTCACAGCCTGTGAATATATCACACATCCCGCGGCAGCCCTTTTTCAATCACCCTGACCAGGCGTTGCTTCTTCGGTAACTGCACTTCAACCACGCCCGCATTTCGCTTTTCAATTTGCTGCGCAATCGCCCATTCTATGTGTTCATCAAGAAGTGGGTGCTCACCTCTCCGGCTTTCGAGTGCCTGAAGATTTGCTTCATCCCACGGGGCGTTCCCCAGCGCAACGGCCACATTACGCAGCCAGCGCAGGTGACCGATGCGACGTATGGCGGAGCCTTCCGTTACCTTCAGGAACCAGGCCTCGCTCCAGGCGAACAGTTCGATTAGCTGCGGGGCATGTAACGCCTTGCGTGGACTGAAGTCTTCTTCGTCCGTTAACTGTGAATAACGGTTCCACGGGCAAATCAGCTGGCAGTCATCACAGCCGTAGATGCGGTTGCCGATAAGCGGGCGAAATTCCTCTGGAATGGCACCTTCCAGCTCGATGGTGAGATAGGATATACAGCGGCGCGCATCAACGGTATACGGTTCGACAATAGCGCCCGTTGGGCAGATGGTCATACAGGCCACACAGCGGCCACAGCCTTCTTCCACCGGACCGTCTACCGGCAGGGGTAAATCAATCAGCAGTTCACCCAGGAAAAAGAATGAGCCCGCGTCGCGGCTTAAGATAAGTGAGTGCTTACCTGTCCAGCCAAGCCCCGCTTTTTCAGCGATCGGACGCTCAAGAATAGGCGCAGAATCGACAAAGGGTCTAAAATTCAGCGAAACACAGTGCTGCTGAATGGTTTCCCCGAGCTTTTTTAGACGGTTGCGCAGAAGTTTGTGGTAATCACGTCCCAGAGCGTATCGGCTGACGTAACCCAGTGAAGGATTTTTTAGCGTGCGCGCAAAGGCCGCGTTAGCGGGCAGATAGTTCATGCGTACGCTAATGACCCGTAACGTACCCGGCAACAGCTCATGGGGGCGGGCACGCATCATACCGTGACGCGCCATCCACTCCATCTCGCCGTGGTATTGTTTATCCAGCCATGCCTGTAGCTTAGGCTCGCTGGCAGAGAGATCGGTGTCAGTAATACCGACCTTCTGGAAGCCCAGTTCAGCACCCCACTGTTTTATTTTTTGCGCTAATTCATTGAGATCGAGGGGCTGTGACATGACGGACCATACTGTGAAGAAAAACCCCGCAAGTATACCACATTCCATCTGGCATGCGGATGACCTTCGTCGGGCCGAGAAAGAGGCCGCAGACAGCATGGGCATTACCTTTTACGAACTGATGCAGCGTGCGGGCGAGGCGGCGTTTAACGTGGCGCGCATGGCTTATCCGGATGCTTCACACTATCTGATCCTGTGCGGACACGGCAATAACGGTGGCGATGGTTATGTGGTGGCTCGTCTTGCGGTGGCGGCGGGGCTGCGCGTTACCCTGCTGGCGCTGGAGAGCGACAAGCCGCTACCGGAAGAAGCTGGCATGGCCAGAGAGGCCTGGCTGAACGCGGGAGGCATCATTCATGCGCCTGATATACTCTGGCCTGAGGATGTCGATGTGATTGTGGATGGTCTGCTGGGGACGGGGCTGATGCGTGCGCCTCGCGATAGTGTCGCCACGCTGATTACGCGCGCTAATGCGCACCCCGCCCCGGTGGTGGCACTGGATATTCCCTCCGGCCTGATGGCCCAAACCGGTGCGACGCCGGGCGATGCAATCGAGGCTGCGCACACTGTGACCTTTATCGCCCTGAAGCCGGGACTGCTTACCGGCAAGGCCCGGGATGTCGTGGGTATGTTACACCACACCGCCCTGGGACTGGAAAACTGGCTGGCCGGACAGGATACTCACATAACCCGCATTGATGCCTCCCGGCTTACGCAGTGGCTGCCGCCGCGTCGGCCTACGTCCCATAAAGGCGACCATGGCCGGCTGGTCATTATTGGTGGCGACCACGGAACGGCAGGTGCGATTCGTATGACAGGAGAGGCCGCATTGCGCAGCGGCGCTGGGTTGGTGCGCGTGCTGACCCGCAGTGAAAATATTCCGCCGATAATTACCGCGCGTCCGGAATTAATGGTCCATGAGCTTACCCCCGAGACGCTCGAAGAGAGCCTTGAATGGGCCGATGTAGTGGTGATCGGTCCGGGACTTGGTCAGCAGAACTGGGGTAAAGAGGCCCTGCAAAAGGCCGAGAATTTTCGTAAACCGATGCTGTGGGATGCCGACGCGCTTAACCTTCTGGCAATAAACCCGGATAAGCGTCACAATCGCATTCTGACGCCGCACCCCGGCGAAGCCGCACGGCTGCTTAACTGTAGCGTGGCAGAAATTGAAAGCGATCGCTTACTTTCTGCCCAACGTCTGGTAAAACGTTACGGAGGTGTTGCCGTTTTGAAAGGGGCGGGGACGGTCATTGCCAGCGAGGATAAGATAGGCATTATTGATGCCGGTAATGCAGGCATGGCGAGCGGCGGCATGGGCGATGTGCTCTCTGGCATCATCGGCGCATTGCTCGGACAGAAACTCCCCCTTTATGATGCAGCCTGTGCTGGCTGCGTGGCCCACGGTGCGGCGTCTGACAGGCTGGCTGCCCGCTATGGAACGCGCGGTATGCTGGCCACCGATCTTTTTTGCACGCTGCGGCGTGTTGTTAACCCGGATGTGATTGACGTAGAAAATGACTAATCGAGCGATTCCTTTACCTGATGAACAAGCCACTCTGGATCTCGGCAAGCGCGTGGCGCAGGCCTGTCAGGGGGCGACCGTCATTTATCTGTATGGTGATTTAGGCGCGGGTAAAACAACCTTCAGCCGTGGCTTTTTGCAGGCGTTAGGCCATAACGGGAACGTAAAAAGCCCGACCTACACGCTGGTAGAACCGTACACGCTTGAAAATATCATGGTGTACCACTTTGATTTATATCGTCTTGCAGATCCTGAGGAGCTGGAATTTATGGGGATCCGCGATTACTTTGCCAACGACGCCATCTGCCTGGTGGAGTGGCCGCAACAAGGTGCGGGTGTGCTGCCTGACCCGGATGTCGAAATTCACTTAGATTACCAGGCACAAGGGCGTGAGGCGCGCATCAGTGCGGTTTCCTCATCAGGCTGTTCCTTACTGGCGCGTTTAGCCGGTTGAGCGTAGGGATAACGGGATGATTAATCGCGTTAAAGGTTGGGTGCTGGCTGCCACGGTCCTGCTGTGCGCGCAGGCCGGGGCGGCCAGCCTCTCGGATATTCAGGTGTCGAATGGCGATAGCCAGGCCCGCATTACGTTCAGCTTTATGGGCGATCCTGAATATGCTTTCTCACAAATCGACAGCCGCAGCGTGGCGCTCGATATTAAACAGACCGGGGTGATCCAGGGGCTGCCGCTCCAGTTCAGCGGCAACAATCTGGTGAAAAGCATCCGTTCGGGGACGCCGAAGGATGCGCAGTCTCTGCGTCTGGTGGTCGATCTCACCGAAAAAGGCAAAACGAAGGCGGTTAAGCAGCAAAACGGCGCGAACTATACGGTGGTCTTTACCATCAATGCTGACGTGCCGCCGCCACCACCGCCTGCACCGGTTGTGGCAAAACGCGTGGAAGCACCGGTTTATACCCCACGGCCGTCTGAGCCAGCCCGTAATCCGTTTAAATCACAAAATGACCGACTTACCGCCGTGACCAGCAGCAACACGGTGACGCGTCCGGCGGTCAGCACGCGGCGTACGCCGGTCAGTGGCGACAAAGTGATTATCGCCATCGACGCCGGACACGGCGGGCAAGATCCTGGCGCGATTGGCCCGGGCGGCACCCGGGAGAAAAACGTCACTATCGCCATTGCCCGTAAGCTGCGTGCGCTTCTGAATGACGATCCGATGTTTAAAGGGGTCATGACCCGCGACGGTGATTACTTTATTTCAGTGATGGGACGCTCGGATGTGGCGCGTAAGCAAAACGCCAACTTCCTGGTGTCGATTCACGCGGATGCTGCGCCGAACCGTAACGCCACCGGCGCGTCGGTATGGGTGCTGTCGAACCGTCGCGCCAACAGTGAAATGGCGAACTGGCTTGAAGAGCACGAGAAGCAGTCTGAACTGTTAGGCGGGGCAGGCGATGTGCTGGCAAACAGCCAGGCCGATCCGTATCTCAGCCAGGCGGTACTGGATTTACAGTTCGGTCATTCTCAGCGCGTCGGGTATGATGTCGCCACTAACGTACTGAGCCAGCTGCAAAGCATTGGATCGCTGCATAAGCGTCGCCCGGAGCATGCAAGCCTCGGCGTCCTGCGTTCGCCGGATATTCCGTCGATTCTGGTAGAGACGGGCTTTATCAGTAACCACGGTGAAGAGCGTTTACTGGGAAGCGACAGCTATCAGCAGCAAATTGCCGAAGCGATTTATAACGGTCTGCGTAAATACTTTGACGCGCATCCGCTTCAGTCTGCGCCGCAGGGTGGGGCAGCCCAGACGGCAAGCGCCGCGCTGCCGGGTGAAATGACCGCGACTAATTAAGGAGAGTTCATGCCGATTCAGGTTCTACCGCCGCAGCTCGCGAACCAAATCGCCGCCGGTGAGGTGGTGGAACGCCCTGCGTCGGTGGTGAAGGAACTGGTGGAGAATAGCCTCGATGCAGGGGCGACCCGCATTGATATTGATATCGAACGCGGGGGCGCAAAGCTTATCCGCATTCGTGACAACGGCTGTGGCATCAAAAAGGACGAGCTGGCGCTGGCGCTGGCACGTCATGCCACCAGTAAAATTGCCTCACTTGACGATCTGGAAGCGATTATCAGCCTGGGTTTTCGCGGCGAAGCGCTGGCCAGTATCAGTTCCGTTTCCCGCTTAACGTTGACCTCCCGCACGGCCGACCAGCAGGAAGCCTGGCAGGCCTACGCCGAAGGGCGCGATATGGACGTCACGGTTAAACCGGCGGCTCACCCGGTAGGCACCACGCTTGAAGTGCTGGATCTCTTCTACAACACGCCTGCCCGGCGCAAGTTTATGCGAACCGAGAAGACTGAATTCGGACATATCGACGAGATCATCCGCCGCATCGCGCTGGCGCGCTTTGATGTCACCCTTAACCTCAGCCATAACGGTAAGGTGATGCGCCAGTACCGCGCAGTGGCGGAGGGGGGGCAAAAGGAACGTCGGCTGGGGGCCATTTGTGGTACACCGTTCCTGGAAAAAGCGCTGGCCATTGAGTGGCAGCATGGCGATCTGGCCCTGCGCGGCTGGGTTGCCGATCCGAACGCCAGCAGCGCCGCGTTCGCAGAAATTCAGTATTGCTACGTCAACGGCCGCATGATGCGCGACCGCCTGATTAACCACGCTATTCGACAGGCCTGCGAAGATAAGCTCGGCGCTGAACAACAGCCCGCCTTTGTGCTTTATCTGGAGATCGACCCGCATCAGGTTGACGTTAACGTGCACCCTGCCAAGCACGAGGTGCGTTTCCACCAGTCGCGCCTGGTGCATGATTTCATCTACCAGGGCGTTGCCGCTGTATTGCAGCAGCAGGCAGAGCCCGCGTTGCCGCTGGCAAAAGAAGAGCCCGCGCCGCGGCCACTGCCGGAAAACCGCGTGGCGGCCGGGCGTAACCATTTTGCCGAACCGGCGGTCGCGCGCGAGCCGTCTGCTCCACGTTTATCCTCGGCGGGCAACGCGCCGCGACCAACCGGTGCCAACTATCCCAACGCTCAGCCGGGCTACCACAAACAGCAGGGGGCGCTGTACCGCAAACTGCTGGATACGCCAGCGGTGGAGCATAAAGAGCACATCACGGTTTCAACCCCCTCTCTGGATGGGCATAGCCAGAGTTTTGGTCGGGTATTGACCATTATTGCTCCCGATATGGCGTTGCTTGAACGCGAAGGTAAACTGCTGTTGCTGGCGCTTTCCGTGGCGGAGCGCTGGCTCAAACAGGCGCAGTTAACCCCGGGGGTAAATGCCGCCTGCGCGCAGCCGCTGTTGATCCCCGTTCGCCTGAAAATATCCCCTAAAGAAACAGAGGTTTTGCGGCGCGTGCACACGCAACTGGCCGAAATGGGGATTGAAATCGTACTGGACGCGCAGCATGTGACAATTCGCGCAGTGCCTTTACCCTTACGCCAACAAAATTTACAAAACTTGATTCCTGAACTGATAGGCTACCTGGCGCAGCAAACGACGTTTGATGCCGCCGATACCGCGCAGTGGATCGCCCGCCACCTGGCCTGCGAACATTCACCGTGGAGTATGGCGCAGGCGATTACCGTTCTGGCGGAGGTGGAACGCCTCTGTCCGCAGCTGGTGAAAACGCCACCAGGTGGCTTATTACAACCTGTTGATTTACAAACGGCGATGACCGCCCTGAAACATGACTGATGTAAGTAAGGCGAGCCTGCCAAAGGCGATTTTTTTAATGGGGCCAACGGCCTCCGGTAAAACGGCGTTAGCCATTGAGTTACGTAAAGTTTTGCCAGTAGAGTTGATTAGCGTTGATTCAGCCCTCATTTACCGAGGGATGGACATCGGCACGGCGAAGCCCAACGCAGACGAACTGCGTGCGGCACCGCACCGTTTACTGGATATTCTCGACCCGGCGCAGGCTTACTCCGCGGCAGATTTTCGCCGCGACGCCTTAGCCGAAATGGCCGAGATTACCGCCGCGGGACGCATACCGCTGTTGGTTGGCGGCACGATGCTCTACTTTAAGGCGCTGCTGGAGGGGTTATCGCCCCTGCCATCGGCCGATCCGGAAGTGAGAGCGAAGATTGAGCGGCAGGCGGCAGAGCAGGGGTGGGACGTTTTGCACAGGCAACTGGAAGAGATTGACCCGGTTGCCGCAGCGCGGATCCACCCAAACGATCCGCAAAGGCTTTCCCGGGCACTGGAAGTTTTTTTCATTTCGGGTAAAACTTTAACGGAACTGACGCAAACGTCAGGAGACGCTCTGCCGTATCAGGTGCATCAGTTCGCCATCGCCCCGGCGAGCCGTGAACTGCTCCATCAACGAATTGAGCAGCGTTTTCATCAGATGTTGGCTTCAGATTTTGAAGCAGAAGTGCGGGCGCTTTTTGCCCGTGGAGATTTGCATACGGACATGCCTTCCATTCGTTGTGTGGGATACCGCCAGATGTGGTCGTATCTTGAAGGTGAGATTTCATACGATGAAATGGTTTATCGAGGTGTTTGCGCCACGAGACAGTTAGCGAAGCGCCAGATCACCTGGTTGCGCGGTTGGGAGGGGGTTCACTGGTTAGACAGTGAAAAACCACAACAGGCGTTAAACGAAGTGATTGAGGTTGTTGGTGATATCGCTGACTGAATGTGTACAATTAAGCCGTATCGTGCGCAATTTTTCAGAATCGCAAGGTTCTAAGTACAAAACAAGCATATAAGGAAAAGATAGAATGGCTAAGGGGCAATCTTTACAAGATCCGTTCCTGAACGCATTGCGTCGGGAGCGTGTTCCAGTTTCTATTTATTTGGTGAATGGTATTAAGCTGCAAGGTCAGATTGAGTCTTTCGATCAGTTCGTGATCCTGTTGAAAAACACGGTCAGCCAGATGGTCTATAAGCACGCGATTTCTACTGTTGTTCCGTCCCGTCCGGTATCTCATCACAGCAATAACGCTGGCGGCGGCACTGGCAGTAACTACCATCACGGCAGCAACGCGCAGGGTTCTTCAACACCAGCGCAGGACAGCGAAGAAACCGAATAAGGTTTTGGGCTGTTATCCACACGGGGAGCCAGGGATCCTGCGTTCCCCGCTGATCTTTTTAGAGAGGTTTACGCTTGTTTGACCGTTATGACGCCGGTGAGCAGGCGGTGCTGGTACACATCTATTTTTCGCAAGACAAAGATATGGAAGACCTCCAGGAGTTTGAATCTCTGGTCTCTTCCGCCGGTGTCGAAGCAATGCAGGTGATTACCGGTAGCCGTAAAGCGCCGCACCCGAAGTACTTTGTTGGTGAAGGTAAAGCAGTTGAAATTGCGGATGCCGTAAAAGCAACCGGCGCATCCGTTGTGCTGTTTGATCATGCGCTGTCTCCGGCTCAGGAACGTAACCTGGAAGCTCTTTGCGAATGCCGTGTTATCGATCGCACGGGGTTGATCTTAGATATTTTTGCTCAGCGTGCGCGTACCCACGAGGGTAAGTTGCAGGTTGAGCTGGCGCAGCTGCGTCATCTGGCGACGCGTCTGGTGCGTGGCTGGACACACCTTGAAAGACAAAAAGGCGGGATTGGTTTGCGCGGCCCGGGTGAAACCCAGCTCGAAACCGACCGCCGTTTGCTGCGTGGGCGTATAACCCAGATCCTTTCACGTCTGGAACGTGTAGAGAAACAGCGCGAACAGGGGCGTCGGGCGCGAACGAAAGCCGATATCCCAACGGTGTCGCTGGTGGGCTATACCAACGCCGGTAAATCCACCCTGTTTAACCAGATAACCGAGGCCCAGGTGTATGCCGCAGACCAGCTGTTTGCGACCCTGGACCCAACCCTGCGCCGTATTGACGTCGCAGACGTCGGTGAAACGGTGCTGGCGGATACCGTAGGGTTTATCCGCCATCTGCCGCACGATCTGGTGGCGGCATTTAAAGCAACGTTGCAGGAGACGCGTCAGGCGACCCTGCTGCTGCATGTGATTGATGCGGCTGACGTACGCGTGCAGGAGAACATCGACGCGGTGAACGTGGTACTCGAAGAGATTGATGCCCACGAAATCCCAACGCTGTTGGTGATGAACAAGATCGATATGCTGGACGATTTCGAACCGCGTATTGATCGAGATGAAGAGAACAAACCGATTCGGGTCTGGCTGTCTGCTCAGGCCGGGATTGGTGTGCCACTGCTTTTCCAGGCTTTGACAGAACGTCTTTCCGGTGAGGTAGCTCAGCACACGCTGCGACTGCCGCCACAGGAAGGCAGGCTGCGCAGCCGGTTTTATCAGCTTCAGGCGATAGAAAAAGAGTGGATGGAGGATGACGGCAGCGTGGGGATGCAGGTGCGTATGCCGATCGTTGACTGGCGTCGCCTCTGTAAACAAGAACCTGCGCTGGCGGACTATATCGTCTGATCAGAAAGGGGAAGCCTGAAAAATTCGCCCTTGCATAACAAATATGGAGCATATACATGGCGTGGAATCAGCCCGGTAATAACGGACAAGACCGCGACCCGTGGGGAAGCAGCAATAATCAAGGCGGCAACTCTGGGGGAAATGGCAACAAAGGTGGTCGCGAGCAGGGGCCGCCGGATCTGGATGATATCTTCCGCAAGCTGAGCAAAAAGCTTGGTGGCCTTGGCGGAGGAAAAGGTTCTGGCTCGGGTGGCAATTCCACTCAGAGTCCGCGCCCGCCAATGGGTGGCCGCGTGGTGGGCATTGTCGCCGCTGCGGTGGTAATCATCTGGGCAGCCAGCGGGTTCTACACCATTAAAGAAGCAGAACGCGGCGTGGTCACCCGTTTCGGTAAGTTCAGCCATCTGGTTGAGCCCGGCCTGAACTGGAAGCCGACCTTCATTGATGACGTGACCGCGGTTAACGTGGAGTCCGTCCGTGAACTGGCCGCTTCTGGCGTGATGCTGACCTCTGACGAGAACGTGGTGCGCGTTGAGATGAACGTGCAGTACCGCGTGACCGATCCTGAACGTTATCTGTTTAGCGTGACCAGCGCCGATGACAGCCTGCGTCAGGCGACCGACAGCGCCCTGCGCGGTGTGATCGGCAAATACACCATGGACCGCATTCTGACCGAAGGTCGTACCGTTATTCGTAGCGATACCCAGCGTGAGCTGGAAGAGACCATCCGTCCGTACAACATGGGTATCACCCTGCTGGACGTCAACTTCCAGGCTGCACGTCCGCCGGAAGAGGTGAAAGCCGCGTTTGACGATGCGATTGCCGCGCGTGAAAACGAACAGCAGTACATCCGTGAAGCGGAAGCGTACACCAACGAAGTTCAGCCGCGTGCAAACGGTCAGGCGCAGCGTATTCTGGAAGAAGCGCGTGCGTATAAGACCCAGACCATCCTGGAAGCACAGGGTGAGGTGGCTCGCTTCGCGAAGATCCTGCCGGAATATAAAGCCGCGCCGGAAATTACCCGTGAGCGTCTTTATATCGAGACCATGGAAAAAGTGCTGAGCCATACGCGTAAAGTGCTGGTTAACGACAACAAAGGCGGAAACCTGATGGTTCTGCCGCTGGATCAGATGCTAAAAGGCGGTTCTGCACCGGCAGCAAAAGACAACAGCGGTGCGAATAACCTGCTGCGTCTGCCGCCAGCCTCGTCTGGCAGCGCCAGCGCGAACACAACGCCTTCTTCGAACGATGGTGACATTATGGACCAACGCCGTGCTAACGCGCAGCGTAACGACTACCAGCGTCAGGGGGAATAAGGATGCGTAAGTCAGTTATTGCGATCATCGTCATCGTACTGGTCGTGCTGTATACCTCGATCTTTGTGGTGAAAGAGGGTGAGCGTGGGATCAAGTTCCAGTTCAGCAGCGTCGTGCGTGACGGCGACAAGCGTCCGGTAATTTACGAGCCGGGCCTGCACTTCAAGATCCCATTCATTCAGTCAGTGAAAACGCTTGATGCGCGTATCCAGACTATGGATAACCAGGCCGATCGTTTCGTGACCAAAGAGAAAAAAGACCTGATCGTTGATTCTTATATCAAATGGCGCATCAGTGATTTCAGCCGCTACTTCCTGGCAACCGGGGGTGGCGATGTTTCTCAGGCAGAAGTGCTGCTGAAACGTAAGTTCTCTGACCGTCTGCGTTCTGAAATTGGTCGTCTGGATGTGAAAGACATCGTGACCGACTCCCGCGGTCGTTTGACGCTGGAAGTGCGTGATGCGCTGAACTCGGGTTCTGCGGGCACCGAGGATGAAGTTGAAACCCCGGCGGCAGACGATGCGATTGCCAAAGCGGCTGAACGTGTTCAGGCTGAAACCAACGGTAAAGTGCCGGTGATCAACCCGAACAGTATGGCGGCACTGGGTATCGAGGTGGTTGACGTGCGTATCAAGCAGATCAACCTGCCAGCGGAAGTGTCCGAGGCGATCTACAACCGTATGCGCGCCGAGCGTGAAGCGGTAGCCCGTCGTCACCGTTCACAGGGTCAGGAAGAAGCGGAAAAACTGCGTGCCGCAGCGGACTACGAAGTGACTAAGACTCTCGCAGAGTCTGAGCGTCAGGGGCGTATCCTGCGCGGTGAAGGTGATGCGGAAGCCGCGAAGCTGTTCGCCGATGCGTTCAGCCAGGATCCAGACTTCTACGCCTTTATCCGTAGCCTGCGTGCTTACGAGAATAGCTTCCAGAGCAACCAGGACGTGATGGTGCTCAGCCCGGACAGCGATTTCTTCCGTTATATGAAGACGCCGACCAACGCAACGCGATAAACTCAGGCTCGTTTGAGTATTCAAACCACCGCTCCCCACGGAGCGGTGGTTTTCTTTTATAAGGATGAAAAATGAATTCCACCATCTGGCTTGCACTGGCCCTGGTTCTGGTGCTGGAAGGCCTCGGCCCGATGCTCTATCCCCGCGCATGGCGTCGGATGATCGCCACGATGAGCCAACTGCCGGATAATATTTTGCGTCGTTTTGGCGGCGGTCTTGTGGTTGCCGGTATCGTTATCTACTACATGTTGAGGAAAACGATTGGCTGATCAAAAACTAACCGCAATTGGCATATTTTAGGGTCAAAAAGTGCTGTATATCTGAAAAAGCGATGGTAGAATCCATTTTTAAGCAAACGGTGATTTTGAAAAAAATGGGTAACAACGTCGTCGTACTGGGCACCCAATGGGGTGACGAAGGTAAAGGGAAGATTGTTGATCTTCTGACTGAACGGGCTAAATATGTTGTACGCTACCAGGGCGGTCACAACGCAGGCCATACTCTCGTAATCAACGGTGAAAAAACCGTCCTCCATCTTATTCCATCAGGCATTCTTCGCGAAAACGTCACCAGCATCATCGGTAACGGCGTTGTGCTGTCTCCTGCTGCGCTGATGAAAGAGATGAAAGGTCTGGAAGACCGTGGTATCCCTGTTCGTGAGCGTCTGCTGCTCTCCGAAGCTTGCCCGCTGATCCTGGATTATCACGTGGCGCTGGACGTGGCGCGTGAAAAAGCGCGTGGCGCGAAAGCGATCGGCACCACCGGTCGTGGTATCGGCCCGGCTTACGAAGATAAAGTTGCACGTCGCGGTCTTCGCGTGGGCGACCTCTTTGACAAAGCCACCTTCGCTGAAAAACTGAAAGAAGTGATGGAATATCACAACTTCCAGCTTGTGAACTTCTACAAAGCCGAAGCCGTTGACTACCAGAAAGTGCTGGATGACGTCATGGCGATTGCCGACATTCTGACCGGTATGGTTGTTGATGTGTCCGATCTGCTGGACCAGGCGCGCAAGCGTGGCGATTTCGTCATGTTTGAAGGTGCGCAGGGTACGCTGCTGGACATCGACCACGGTACCTATCCGTACGTAACGTCCTCTAACACCACCGCGGGTGGCGTGGCAACCGGCTCTGGCCTGGGCCCGCGTTATGTCGATTACGTTCTGGGCATCATCAAAGCGTACTCCACTCGCGTGGGTGCAGGTCCATTCCCGACCGAACTGTTTGATGAGACCGGCGAGTTCCTCTGCAAGCAGGGTAACGAGTTTGGCGCGACCACCGGTCGTCGTCGTCGTACCGGCTGGCTGGACGCGGTTGCCGTGCGTCGTGCCGTGCAGATCAACTCCCTGTCTGGCTTCTGCCTGACCAAGCTGGACGTACTGGACGGCCTGAAAGAAGTGAAAATCTGCGTAGGCTACCGTATGCCAGATGGCCGCGAAGTGACCACCACTCCGCTGGCTGCTGACGACTGGGAAGGCATTGAGCCAATCTACGAAACCATGCCGGGCTGGTCTGAGACCACCTTCGGTGTGAAAGAGCGTAGTGGCCTGCCAAAAGCCGCGCTGGACTACATTAAACGTATTGAAGAACTGACTGAAGTGCCGATCGATATTATTTCTACCGGCCCGGATCGTACTGAAACGATGATCCTGCGCGACCCGTTCGACGCATAATCTTCGTGACTGCTGGCCTGCGGGGAGACCCGTAGGCCGGATAAGCATAGCGCCACCCGGCGACCGCTCCTGGATCTCCGCTTTTTCGCCCCGTCTGTCAAATAAATTAGCCGCTAACTATCTGGCTGGTTTATCATCATTAATGAATATCTCTGCGGTTTGACCGCGTTTTCCCTTTTTCCTGAGGTTGATGTGCAGTTAACAAGTTTCACCGATTACGGCTTACGCGCGCTGATTTACATGGCGTCGTTACCCGATGGGAAGATGACCAGTATCTCTGAAGTTACAGAGGTGTACGGTGTGTCCCGTAATCATATGGTCAAAATAATCAATCAACTTAGCCGTGCCGGATACGTTGCTGCCGTCCGCGGGAAGAATGGAGGGATCCGTCTCGGTAAACCGGCACAGAGTATCCGTATTGGCGATGTGGTACGTGAACTGGAGCCGCTCTCTCTGGTGAACTGTAGCAGCGCGTTCTGCCACATTACGCCCGCCTGCCGCCTGAAACAGGCGCTTTCAAAGGCCGTGCAAAGTTTTCTCAAGGAACTGGATAACTACACGCTGGCCGATTTGGTTGAAGAGAATCAACCGCTTTATAAATTATTGCTGGTGGAATGAAGAAAATTTCCACCGGAGCTGACAACGGAGGAACCGACATGTCACACGATCCTTTCCAGGAACGCGAAGCCGAAAAATACGCGAATCCTATCCCCAGCCGCGAGTTCATCATCGAACACTTAACAAAACGCGAAAAACCCGCCAATCGTGAAGAACTTGCCGTTGAATTAAACATTGAAGGTGAAGAGCAAATTGAAGCCCTTCGCCGCCGCCTGCGCGCCATGGAGCGCGACGGGCAGCTGGTCTTTACCCGCCGTCAGTGCTACGCGCTGCCAGAACGCCTCGATCTGCTGAAAGGTACCGTTATAGGCCATCGTGATGGTTTTGGTTTCCTGCGCGTGGAAGGCCGTAAAGACGACCTGTACCTCTCATCCGAACAGATGAAAATGTGTATTCACGGCGACCAGATCCTGGCGCAGCCGCTGGGTGCAGACCGTAAAGGCCGCCGCGAAGCGCGCGTGGTACGCGTGCTGGTGCCGAAAACCAGCCAGATTGTTGGTCGTTACTTTACCGACGCGGGCGTTGGCTTCGTCGTGCCGGACGATAGCCGTCTGAGCTTCGACATCCTGATCCCACCTGAAGAGGTGATGGGCGCACGCATGGGCTTTGTGGTGGTGGTGGAACTTACCCAGCGCCCAACTCGTCGCACCAAAGCGGTGGGTAAAATCGTCGAAGTGCTGGGCGATAACATGGGCACCGGCATGGCCGTCGATATGGCGCTGCGCACCCATGAAATTCCGTACGTCTGGCCGAAAGCGGTTGACGATCAGATTGAAAACCTGCGTGAAGAAGTGCCGGAAGAGTCCAAAGCAGGCCGCGTGGATCTGCGCTCCCTGCCGCTGGTCACCATTGATGGTGAAGACGCCCGCGACTTCGATGATGCCGTATATTGTGAGAAAAAACGCGGAGGCGGCTGGCGTCTGTGGGTGGCCATCGCGGATGTGAGCTATTACGTGCGTCCACACACGCCGCTGGATAACGAAGCGCGCAGCCGCGGGACGTCGGTCTACTTCCCGTCGCAGGTTGTACCGATGCTGCCAGAAGTGCTCTCTAACGGCCTCTGTTCCCTCAATCCGCAGGTGGACCGCCTGTGTATGGTCTGCGAAATGACCATCTCCAGCAAGGGACGTCTGACGGGCTATAAGTTCTACGAAGCGGTAATGAGTTCCCATGCGCGCCTGACCTACACCAAGGTCTGGCATATGTTGCAGGGGGATCAGGATCTGCGCGAACAGTACGCGCCGCTGGTTAAACACATTGAAGAGCTGCACAACCTCTACAAAACGCTGGATCAGGCGCGAGAAGAGCGCGGTGGGATCTCGTTTGAGAGTGAAGAGGCGAAGTTTATCTTTAACGCTGAGCGTCGTATCGAGCGTATTGAGCAGACTCAGCGTAACGACGCGCACAAGCTAATTGAAGAGTGTATGATCCTGGCGAACATCTCGGCGGCACGTTTCGTTGAGAAAGCCAAAGAGCCTGCGCTGTTCCGTATTCACGACAAGCCAACCACGGAAGCCGTAACCTCGTTCCGCTCCGTGCTGGCTGAACTCGGCCTGGAGCTGCCGGGCGGTAATAAGCCTGAGCCACGCGATTACGCCGAGCTGCTGGAATCCATCAGCGATCGTCCTGACGCGGAAATGCTGCAAACCATGCTGCTGCGCTCCATGAAACAGGCGATTTACGATCCGGAAAATCGGGGCCACTTTGGTCTGGCGTTACAATCGTATGCCCACTTTACCTCGCCGATCCGCCGTTATCCGGACCTGTCCTTGCACCGTGCGATCAAGTATCTGCTGGCGCACGAGCAGGGTCATAAAGGCAACACGACCGAAACCGGAGGGTATCACTACTCCATGGAAGAGATGCTGCAACTGGGCCAGCACTGTTCCATGACCGAGCGTCGTGCGGATGAAGCGACGCGCGACGTGGCGGACTGGCTGAAGTGTGACTTTATGCTGGATCAGGTGGGTAATGTCTTTAAAGGCGTGATTGCCAGCGTCACCGGCTTTGGCTTCTTCGTGCGTCTGGACGAGCTGTTTATCGACGGCCTGGTGCACGTTTCCAGCCTCGATAACGACTACTACCGCTTCGATCAGGTCGGACAACGTCTGATCGGCGAATCCGGTGGTCAGACCTACCGTCTGGGCGATCGGGTGGAAGTGAAGGTTGAAGCCGTAAATATGGACGACCGTAAAATCGACTTCAGCCTCATCTCCAGCGAGCGTGCTCCGCGTAACGTCGGAAAAACCGAGCGTGAGAAAGCGAAAAAAGGCGGCAACGCGAAAGCGGGCGGCAAGCGACGTCAGGCAGGTAAAAGAGTAAACTTTGAGCCAGACAGCGCTTTCCGTGGCGAGAAGAAACAGAAGCCTAAGGCGGCAAAAAAAGACGCCCGTAAAGCGAAAAAACCGTCGACCAAGACCCAAAAAATAGCGGCCGCGACCAAAGCGAAGCGCGCGGCGAAGAAACAGCAGGCGGAGTAATTTCCCCTCACCCTGACCCTCTCCCTGACAGGGAGAGGGTAAATATTTATTACGAGAACCATCAATGAGTGAAATGATTTACGGCATCCACGCGGTGCAGGCCCTGCTGGAGCGCGCGCCGGAGCGTTTTCAGGAAGTTTTTATTCTGAAAGGGCGTGAAGACAAACGTCTGATGCCGCTGATCCACGCGCTCGAAGCGCAGGGCGTAGTGATCCAGCTGGCGAACCGCCAGTATCTGGATGAGAAAAGCGAAGGTGCTGTACACCAGGGCATTATTGCGCGCGTGAAGCCGGGCCGTCAGTATCAGGAGAACGATCTACCAGATCTGATCGCTGAGCTGGAGAATCCGTTCTTCCTGATCCTCGATGGCGTAACCGATCCACACAATCTGGGCGCGTGCCTGCGTAGCGCCGATGCAGCAGGCGTGCATGCGGTGATTGTGCCAAGAGATCGCTCCGCGCAGCTTAACGCTACCGCTAAAAAAGTCGCCTGCGGCGCGGCGGAAAACGTCCCGCTGATCCGCGTGACTAACCTGGCGCGCACCATGCGTCTGTTGCAGGAAGAGAATATCTGGATCGTCGGCACGGCCGGTGAAGCGGATCACACCCTGTATCAGAGCAAGATGACCGGACGTATGGCGCTGGTGATGGGCGCGGAAGGCGAAGGTATGCGTCGTCTGACGCGCGAGCACTGCGATGAGCTGATCAGCATCCCAATGGCGGGCAGCGTATCGTCCCTGAACGTTTCTGTTGCGACGGGTATCTGCCTGTTTGAAGCGGTGCGTCAGCGCGGAGAATAAACACTAAAGGCCGTCCAAAGGACGGCCTTTAGTGTTTTCTCCCTCTCCCCGTGGGAGAGGGCCGGGGTGAGGGCACCAGACGGTGACAACCTCACTCCTCTAACGACCGCAAATGGTCATCCTTTCTCAGCGTCATCAGCGCGAAAATACTCACCACCGCCGTTGCCATTACGTAGTACGCCGGAATATCCAGATTGCCCGTCTCTTTAATCAGCCCGGTAATAATCAGCCCCGCACAGCCGGAGAAGATCGCATTCGACAGAGAATAGGCCAGCCCCAGCCCGGTGTAACGTACGCGCGTCGGGAACATCTCTGACAGCATTGCCGGACCCGGCCCTGCCAGCATTCCCACCAGACCGCCTGCAATCAGCACCACAATCGCTTTGACCGCCAGCGTGCTGGACTCCGCTTGCAAAATTTTCAGCAGCGGCAGGGCGAGGAGCAACAGGAGCACGGTGGCGATAATCATCACCGTTCGCCGCCCGATCCTGTCGCTCAACATGCCCGACGGGATGATAGTGAGCGCAAACCCAATGTTAGAAATCACCGCAATCAGCAGCGCCTGGTTAAAACCGGTGTGCAGCGCAGATTGCAGATAGGTCGGCATAATCACCAGATAGGTATAACCCGCCGCAGACCAGACCATCACGCGGCCAATGCCCATCAGGATGGTTTTGAACGTGGCGGCGGTGCTGGCCTGAGTAACAACCGGCTTTTCCCGTTGCTGCACAAAGCTCGGCGTCTCTTCCATGCTCACCCGCAGCCATAGCGCGACCGCACCCATCGGTAACGCCAGGAAGAACGGAATACGCCAGCCCCAGTCGTGCAGGGCTTCAGGGGAAAGAAGAACAGAGAGCAACGCGACAATGCCTGCGCCCGCTAACAGCCCGAGCGCAACGGTGAAGGACTGCCATGCGCCGTAAAGGCCGCGCTTGCCGCGCGGGGCGAACTCCGTCATCAACGAGACCGCACCGCCATATTCACCGCCGGCAAACAGACCTTGCAGAATACGCAGGAGCGTCACGATCAGCGGCGCGGCAATCCCGACACTGGCATAGACCGGCACAATCCCGATGGCAGCGGTGGCGAGCGTCATCAATACCAGCACAATAATCAGCGTCGGTTTGCGACCAATCCTGTCGCCAATGCGGCCAAAGACCACCGCACCCAGCGGGCGGAAGAAGAAAGCAATGGCGAATGAGGCCCAGGTGAGGATCAGGCTGGTGAGCTCCGCTTCCCCCTCAAGCTGGAAGAAATTTCTGGCAATCACCGTTGCCAGAAAACCATAGACCGCAAATTCATACCACTCGATGAAATTACCGATGGAGCCTGCAATTAATGCACGCTTGTGCGCATCCTGTTGCATAACGAGCCTCACAAAAACGGGGTAAGAATAAATTATTCAGCATTAGCGAAGTAATGAAATAGTTTATTCTTATGTTCTGTGAGCTATTTCACGAATGATATCAACACGATCGTCATCGTGTGACCCCCCTCCCATGCAGCGTGTATGCCCTCTGTCCATACTTACCTTTATTGCCAATGAAAGGAGGGAGACAGCATGCACTGGCAGACACATACCGTTTTTAATCAACCTGCACCGCTATCGAACAGCAACCTTTTTCTCTCTGATTGCGCCCTGCGCGATGCGGTAGCGCGCGAAGGGGCTGAGTGGGACGTGGATCTTCTTGCCAGCATCGGACAGCAGTTGGGTACGGCGGAGTCGCTGGAGCTGGGCAGGCTGGCGAACGTTAATCCGCCGGAACTGCTGCGTTATGACGCCATGGGAGAGAGGCTGGATGACGTCCGCTTTCATCCGGCATGGCATCTTCTGATGCAGGGGCTTTGCGCCAACCGGGTGCACAATCTGGCGTGGGAGGAGGAGGCGCGGAAAGGATCGTTCGTCGCCCGGGCCGCGCGTTTTGTGCTTCATGCTCAGGTGGAGGCGGGAACGCTATGCCCGGTGACCATGACCTTCGCCGCCACGCCGCTGTTGCAACAGTCGCTGCCCAAACCGTTTCACGACTGGTTAACGCCGCTGATGAGCGATCGCTACGATCCCCATCTCGCACCGGGGGCGCAAAAGCGTGGTCTGCTGATCGGCATGGGGATGACGGAAAAGCAGGGCGGTTCAGACGTACTCAGTAATACCACCAAAGCAGAGAAATGCAGCGATGGCAGTTACCGGCTGGTTGGGCACAAATGGTTTTTCTCCGTGCCGCAGAGCGATGCGCATCTGGTGCTGGCGCAGGCGAAGGGCGGGTTGTCCTGCTTTTTTGTGCCGCGTTTCTTACCCGACGGGCAACGCAATGCCGTGCGCCTTGAGCGTCTGAAGGAGAAGCTCGGTAACCGTTCAAATGCCAGCAGTGAGGCTGAGTTTCTTGATGCTTCCGGCTGGCTGCTGGGCGAAGAGGGTGAAGGTGTCCGGCAAATTCTGAAGATGGGCGGGCTGACGCGCTTTGACTGCGCGCTTGGCAGCCACGGACTGATGCGCCGTGCGCTCTCGGTGGCGCTTTATCATGCCCATCAGCGGCAGACCTTCGGCAAAAACCTCATCGACCAGCCGTTAATGCGCGACGTGCTAAGCCGTATGGCGCTGGTGCTGGAGGGACACACGGCACTGCTGTTCCGACTCGCCCGGGCGTGGGACAACCGCACCGACCCGCAGGAGTCCGCATGGGCGCGGCTTTTCACTCCGGCGGCAAAATACAGCGTCTGCAAAGCGGGCATACCGTTTGTGGCAGAGGCAATGGAGGTGCTGGGCGGTGCAGGCTATTGCGAAGAGAGTGAGCTTCCGCGGTTGTACCGCGAAATGCCCGTCAACAGCATCTGGGAAGGCTCTGGCAATATTATGTGCCTGGATGTACTGCGCGTGCTGGCGAAGCAGTCGGGCATTCTCGACTTGCTCGCCGATGATTTCGCGCAGGTAAAAGGCCAGGACAGGCACTTCGATCGCAGCTGGCGGCAGCTACAGCAGAAGCTGCGTAAACCGCAGGAAGCGCAGGGCAGGGAGATCGCGCGGCAGCTCTTTTTACTCGGTGCTGGAAGTCAGATGCTGCGGCACGCAACGCCGCCCGTGGCGCAGGCGTGGTGCCGCATGATGCTGGATACCCGGGGCGGCACGCTGATGAGTGAACAGGTGCAAAACGACCTGCTGCTGCGCGCCACGGGCCGGGTCGGTTAAGCTTTCAGCTGGAACAGGCTCACCAGCCGGGTGAGATGTGAACCCTTCTCGCGCAGCGTCTGTGCCGTCTGCTCGCTGCGCGAGATGCGATCGGCATTGATGTGCGATGCCTCACCGATGTGCGTCATCGCCAGATTCACCTGACCAATCCCCGCAGACTGCTCGCGGGAGGCGTGGTTGATCTCGGTGACAAGCTGGCTGATGTTATCGATATGAATAATGATGGCATCCATCGCCAGGCGCGTCTGTTCAGACAGCGCATGACCTTCGCTCACCTTGTTCAGCGTGTCGCCAACCAGCTGTTCAATCTCTTTAACCGCGTTAGCGCTGCGTGCCGCCAGGGCGCGCACCTCTTGCGCCACCACGGCGAAACCTTTCCCGTGCTCGCCCGCCCGCGCCGCTTCAACCGCCGCATTAAGCGCCAGGATATTGGTCTGGAAAGCGATGGACTCAATCACGCGGGTGATGTCTTCAATGCGTTTCGATGCATCACGGATATCATCCATGGTGGAAACTGCGTGGATCACCGTCTCTCCACCCTGATGCACCGCGCGCGAGGTTTCACCCACCAGCTGCTGCGTTTGCTCCATGTTGGCGGCATTTTGCTGCACGGTGGCGGCTAATTGCTCCATGCTGGCGGAGGTCTCCTCAACGCTGCTGGCCTGCTTGTTGATCTGTTCAGAGATCTCGCCAGTGTCTGAAGCCAGCGCGTTAGTCCCCAGATGGATTTCGCTTGCGGCCTCGCGGACCTGCAACACAATTTTTTGCAGGCCGCCCCCGATCCCGTTGATGGCATGAATCAGCTGGCCGACTTCATCCTGGCAGGTTACCGGCAGGCTGGCGCGAAGATCGCCTGCGGCATACTGCCGGGCAAGCGCAATCACTGCGCGCAGTGGGCGGGTGAGCATCCGGCGAATGAGGAGAACGAACAGGCCCGCGAAGAGCGCGGATAGCACCACGCCCGCCATCAGGAATCGATCGCGCAGCGTGGTGACGCTTGATAGCAGTACGGCTTTGTCCACTTCACCCACGATGGTCCAGTTCCAGCCCGGCAGCGGCGTGTAGGCAATCTTGAGCGTACGGCCATCTGCGCTCACGCGTTCCAGCGTGCCGGCTTTATCACTCAGAAGCTGCTGCTGTGTCGCCGTGTCCCAGTTGGGCAGTTTGCCCTCTTCGCTGGCATGGAACAGATACTGCCCGCGCGTTTTGCCGTTGCTGCGGTCCAGCACGAAGAAGTGGCCGCTTTCGCCCAGACGACGGTTAAGGATTTTCTGGCGCATGACGTTCCATGAATGGGTGATGTCCACGCCGACAAAGATGATCCCGATAACCTGGCCTTCCGCATTTTTAACAGGCTGGTACTGCGTGATATAGCGCTTGCCGAACAGCAGCGCGAGGCCACGATAGACCTCCCCTTTGGTGACAGCCGCAAATGCCGGGCTGGTGGTATCAAGAACGGTTCCGATGGCGCGGTCGCCATTCTCTTTGCGCAGCGACGTGGCCACGCGGATAAAATCGTTACCGCTGCGGACAAACAGCGTCGAGATGGCTCCCGTTCGGCTCAGAAAGTCATCAGAAAGCGTATTGTTTTCATGCAACGCCGTTTCGCCGCCTTTCAGCAGAGGAACGGTAAGCCCATTTATGGTCCGGCTCTGGCTGCTGTCGCTGGCCAGCGGCTGGGGCAAAAAGGTGGTGAACAGGCGGGTATAGCTTTCAACTTCTTCGCTCAGGCTGGTATTGAACATTTGCACCATATCCACCATGCCGGTGGACTGATTATGCAGGTCTTCAACCGCAAGATTTTCAAGCTGCTGGCTTGCGTTGTGGCTCAACAGGAAAGTGAACAGCAAAAAAAGCGTGGCGACACTTGCACCTGTAAGCAGCGATAGCTTCGTGCCCAGTCCTGCCCGGCGGAAAAAGGTGATCATAAATTGCTCATTATTGAAAAGTGATGGCTGTTCAACGGCAGAGCGGAGAGAACGTTTATCCGTTTAATGTAAAAAATTGTTACCCGTTTGTTTTTATTGAGTTTATGAAGATATAAAAAATTTGCAAAAGTGAAAAGCCACTAAAATTAAGTGGCTTTTATCGACGGGGGTTATGCATAGAGAATAGCCTGCACGCGCCAGTGATTAACATGATGATCTTCCTGCATCTGGACGATGCGATACCAGGATGCACCCTGTTCATCGGCCTTCAGGGCCACGACACGCTCAACGTCTTGCGGACTCCCCGTGATATTATTAACGGAGATCTGACCAATCTCGTTCAGGCCCGTGACGCAATCCGCGCTGGCAAATTCGGCCGACTGCGCCGTGGTGCTCAGCAGGCCCGCTGAAAGCAATAGCGTCGTTAAAGCAAGGGTTCGTTTCATCGTCAGCTCCTTTTCACGTATCTCCGGTATCCGCCGGGCAATCCTTCGCGAATAAACTCATTTCCATTGTTGCTGGCATGGAGTTTATTGTGGACAGGAAAATGTCTACGGACGCAAAGCAGTGTAAAGGTCATTCAAATGATAATGCTTATTTACGGTACAAAATGCCCTGCGCGTACCACTGTCCCGTAATAATGGTTTCATCAATCATCGTGATGACGTAATAATCTGCTTTTGCGGCAACGGCCTGTGCTTCAATTGCGTCTTCTGCATCATCCGGGGAACCACGAACCATTGCGGATACGGTGCCCAGGCGTTGTAATCCTTCCGTCTGATTACGACGAATTTCCTGAGGATGATCGGTAACCGGCGGCGCCGGTTCTGGCGTACCCTGCAATATGGAACATCCGCTGAGCAGTGAGGCCAGCAATAAAGCCGTAAGCCTGCGCATAAACCTGTCTCTTTTCCTGATAGCCATAGTGTAGTTGTCTGCGAATTTAGTTTTGGGGGAATGTTCCCGAAGTGTTATCTGGGGCGTAGATTTCGAATGAAAATATCGTGAAACCGTAATCCAGCTCTCAACATTATGAATCATTCATCAGCACAGGATCGACAATGATTGAAATTGAAACTCGCCAGCTAAGTGAGCATGAAATCATCCATGCTTTTCCGGCTGGTAAAGGTGAACAGCCGCTGCCGACGGTAGTTTTCTATCATGGTTTTCTCTCCTCGAAGCTGGTCTACAGCTATTTTGCCGTCGCGCTGGCGCAGGCCGGTTTCCGGGTGGTCATGCCTGATGCGCCGAATCATGGGGCACGCTTTACGGGCGATGAGCAGGCGCGGCTGGGGCTGTTCTGGCAAACGCTGCACGGCAATCTGACCGAGTTCGCCGGGCTGCGTGACGCGCTCTTGCAGGCCGGGCTGGTGGAGGGGAAACGGCTGGCGGTCGCAGGGGCATCAATGGGGGGAATGACGGCGCTGGGGATCATGGCCAGGCATCCGGAGGTGACGTCCGTGGCTTGCCTGATGGGATCGGGCTACTTTACGTCACTGGCAATGACGCTGTTCCCGCCTCAGGCCCCTCAGGAGGTGGAGGCCCTGTTGTCTGAATGGGACGTCAGCCATGCGCTTTCGCAGCTGGCCGATCGTCCGCTGCTGCTGTGGCATGGCGATGCCGACGACGTAGTCCCCCCGGGCGAAACGTTCCGTCTGCAACAGGCGCTACAGCGCGAAGGGCTGGACAGCAATCTGACCTGCCTGTGGGGAGCCGGTGTCCGGCACCGTATTACCCCGGCAGCGCTGGAAGCAACCGTGGAGTTTTTCCGCCAGAACCTTTAAACGCGCAGCACCGTGACACCCTGATCCTCGAGCTTGCTGAGGATCTCGGGGTTGGCATTTTTGCCGGTGATCACCATGCTGATTTGCTCGGCGCGGCTGAAAAGCATGCCGGCGCGTTCACCGACCTTGCTGCTGTCGACCAGCACTACCAGCTTGCCCACCACGTTAAGCATGTTTTGTTCCGCCATTGCGGTGAGCATATCGGTTTTATACAGGCCATCCGCCGTCAGGCCTTTGCCGCTGGTAAACATCCAGTGCCCGGCGTAAAGGCTGTTTTCACTGTCCTGCGGGCTGAGGGTTATGGACTGGCTCTTGTTGTACTGGCCGCCCATGATCACCACGCTTTCATGTTCCTGGTCAATGAGATAGTTGGCTAGCGGTAAATAGTTGGTGATGATTTGGACCGGCTTGCCGCACATCTCACGACCCAGCAAGAAGGCTGTCGAACCGCAGTTGATCACCACACTTTCTCCAGGATTTACCAGCTGTGATGCCGCTCTGGCAATCCGCACCTTTTCGTCGTGATTCTGCGCCTGGTGAATGTTCATCGGCGTCCAGCGTGGACGCTGCTGGCTGATGGCCTCTGCGCCGTTGCGGACTTTTTTTAGCTTACCGCTCTCATCCAGCTTGTTGATATCCCGCCGCGCGGTGGCGGGGGAAATCCCTAAACGTTCGATCACTTTCTCGACGGTGATAAACCCTGTTTGCGCCAGGAGTTCCAGTAAAATTTGATGCCGTTGCGCTTCCGTCATGAGCTATTCCGATAAGAATTGATTTGAAAAGATAATATTTGAAATAGCGTGAAATTACTAAAATAAAAATGACATCGCCAGATGCAGGGTCTGGCGATGGGGACCAGGAATCAGAGGAAGGACTTGAAGGGCAGGTCTGGTTCAATCGTGAAGCAATCATCGAAACCACGCGGGTAGTGGTACTCAAGATTGTCTTTATCCAGCGGCCAGGTGAACTTGCCGCCAACCTGCCAGATGAACGGCTTGAAGCCATACTTGAGGCGATCTTTTTTCATCTCCCACAGAACGCGAATTTCTTGTGGATCGGCCTGGAAGTTTGACCAGATATCGTGGTGGAACGGGATCACCACTTTGGTGTTCAACGCTTCGGCCATACGCAGCATGTCCGCGCTGGTCATTTTGTCGGTGATCCCGCGCGGGTTTTCGCCGTAGGAGCCAAGCGCCACGTCAATCTGGTGCTCGTTACCGTGTTTCGCGTAGTAGTTGGAGTAGTGGGAGTCACCGCTGTGATACAGGGAACCGCCAGGCGTTTTGAACAGGTAGTTCACTGCGCGATCGTCCATCCCGTCAGGCAATACGCCTGCGGCTTTCTGGTCGGCTGGCAGGGTGATCAGCGCGGTACGGTCAAAGGCATCCAGTGCGTGAATCTCAATGTCTTTGATTTTCACTACGTCGCCAGGCTTCATCACGATGCAGCGCTCTTTTGGTACACCCCAGCCAATCCACAAATCCACGCAGGTCTGCGGCCCGATAAAGGGTACGTCGTCCGCGCAGTTTTGCATTACCGCTGCCGCCACGTTCACGTCGATATGATCGTTGTGATCGTGGGTAGAGAGAACGGCGTCGATCTGGCGAATGGCAAAAGGATCAAGCACAAAAGGCGTGGTGCGCAGGTTCGGCTGAAGTTTTTCCACGCCAGCCATACGCTGCATCTGGTGGCCTTTTTTCATCAGAGGATTGCCATGGCTCTGTTTGCCGGTGCCGCACCAGAAATCAACGCAAATATTGGCACCACCCTCAGATTTCAGCCAGATCCCGGTGCAGCCCAGCCACCACATCGCAAATGTGCCTGGAGCAACCTGTTCCTGCTCGATCTCTTCGTTCAGCCAGCTACCCCACTCCGGAAAGGTACTTAAAATCCATGATTCACGGGTGATGGTTTTCACTTTACTCATCGTTTGACTCCTGGTTTTAATCAAAAGTAATCATAGTGTGATTTGTTGTGATTAATGCTGGCACTATTTGAACCTATTTGCAATGGCTAACTTACGTAAAATTCCCGTCTTCACATCACATTAAAAACGTTATGACGTTGTTAAGATAACAATATTAAGTGGATAACATCATGAATTATAAAGTTTTAATTATGATTTTGGTTTGATGGTGAAAATCCTTACTCGCCACGAGGAAATAAATTGCGTGATGCGTCACAAATAATCAAATGCAATCTTGTGGTGATTATTTGTGATTAATAGAGTGATGGCACCAACCACACAGGGATTACCCCTCGTGTTCTCATTTTCTGGAGAGAGTTATGGAGATCCTCTACAACGTCTTTACCGTTTTCTTTAATCAGGTAATGACCAACGCCCCGCTGCTGCTGGGTATCGTGACGTGCCTGGGATACATCCTGTTGCGTAAAAGCGTCAGCGTGATTATCAAAGGCACCATCAAAACCATCATTGGTTTTATGCTGTTGCAGGCGGGGTCTGGCATTCTTACCAGCACGTTTAAGCCGGTCGTTGCCAAAATGTCTGAGGTGTACGGCATTAACGGTGCCATTTCTGACACTTACGCGTCTATGATGGCCACCATCGATCGCATGGGGGATGCGTACAGCTGGGTTGGGTATGCGGTGCTGCTTGCGCTGGCGCTGAACATCATTTACGTACTCCTGCGCCGCATCACCGGTATTCGCACTATCATGCTCACCGGGCACATCATGTTCCAGCAGGCGGGGCTGATTGCGGTTTCTCTCTATATCTTCGGCTACCCCATGTGGACCACAGTCATCTGCACGGCAGTGCTGGTCTCGCTCTATTGGGGCATCACCTCCAACATGATGTATAAGCCAACGCAGGACGTTACGGACGGCTGTGGCTTCTCCATTGGTCACCAGCAGCAGTTCGCCTCCTGGATCGCTTACAAAGTTGCGCCGTACCTGGGCAAAAAAGAGGAGAGTGTTGAAGATCTCAAATTGCCTGGCTGGCTGAATATCTTCCACGACAACATCGTCTCCACGGCGATTGTGATGACCATTTTCTTCGGTGCCATCCTGCTCTCCTTTGGCATTGACGTGGTGCAGGCGATGGCGGGTAAAACCCACTGGACGGTCTATATCCTGCAAACCGGTTTCTCCTTCGCCGTAGCGATTTTCATCATTACCCAGGGCGTGCGTATGTTTGTCGCCGAACTGTCGGAAGCGTTTAACGGCATCTCTCAGCGCCTGATCCCTGGCGCAGTGCTGGCGATTGACTGTGCGGCTATCTATAGCTTTGCGCCAAACGCCGTCGTCTGGGGATTTATGTGGGGCACCATCGGCCAGCTGATTGCGGTCGGCATCCTGGTCGGCTGCGGCTCCTCAATTCTGATTATTCCTGGCTTTATCCCGATGTTCTTCTCCAACGCCACTATCGGCGTGTTTGCTAACCACTTCGGCGGATGGCGCGCTGCGCTCAAGATCTGCCTGGTGATGGGGATGGTTGAAATCTTCGGGTGCGTGTGGGCGGTCAAGCTCACCGGCATGAGCGCCTGGATGGGCATGGCGGACTGGTCAATTCTGGCGCCGCCGATGATGCAAGGCTTTGCGTCCGTTGGGCTGGTCTTTATGTCCGTCATCATCCTGATTGCACTGACTTATATGTTCTTCGCTGGCCGTTCGCTGCGAGCTGAAGAAGACGCAGAAAAACAAACAGCAGAAGTTTCTGCTCACTAAGGAGTTCCGATTATGACCGTACGTATCCTGGCTGTGTGTGGCAATGGGCAAGGCAGCTCCATGATTATGAAGATGAAAGTGGACCAGTTTTTAACCCAGTCAAACATCGACCACACGGTGAACAGCTGCGCAGTGGGTGAATACAAAAGTGAACTGAACGGCGCGGACATCATCATCGCCTCTACGCACATTGCCGGCGAGATTAGCGTCTCAGGAAACAAATATGTTGTAGGCGTACGCAACATGCTGTCGCCTGCGGATTTCGGGCCAAAACTGCTGGAAGTGATCAAAGAACACTTCCCACAAGACGTGAAGTAAGGGCATCCCATGAAATTACGAGATTCGCTGGCGGAGAATGATTCCATCCTGTTGCAGGCTGAAGCCAGCACCTGGCAGGAAGCGGTGAAGCTGAGCGTGGATCTTCTGGTTAAGGCGGAGGTTGTCGAACCGCGTTACTACCAGGCCATTCTGGATGGCGTGGCGCAGCACGGCCCCTATTTTGTGATTGCCCCGGGGCTGGCCATGCCGCACGGCCGCCCGGAAGAGGGCGTGAAGAAAACCGGCTTTGCGCTGGTCACGCTGAAAACGCCGCTGGTGTTCAACCATGAAGATAACGACCCGGTCGATATCCTGATCACCATGGCGGCCGTCGATGCCAATACCCACCAGGAGGTGGGCATCATGCAGATCGTCAACCTGTTTGATGACGAAGCCAATTTTGACCGTTTACGCGCCTGCCGCACCGCGCAGGACGTGCTGGATTTAATTGATAACGCCACTGCGGCGGCCGTTTAAGAGGAATTGAAAATGTCATTACCAATGTTGCAGGTCGCGCTGGATAACCAGACGCTGTCTCACGCTTACGAAACCACCCGTCTGATCGCGGAAGAAGTGGATATCATCGAAGTGGGTACCATTCTGTGCGTGGGTGAGGGCGTGCGTGCGGTTCGTGACCTGAAGGCGCTCTACCCGCACAAAATCGTACTGGCAGATGCCAAAATCGCTGACGCGGGCAAAATTCTCTCCCGCATGTGTTTTGAAGCCAACGCCGACTGGGTGACCGTGATCTGCTGTGCGGATATCAACACCGCCAAAGGCGCGCTGGATGTGGCAAAAGAGTTCAACGGCGACGTGCAGATTGAACTGACCGGTTTCTGGACCTGGGAGCAGGCGCAGGCGTGGCGCGATGCGGGTATCCAGCAGGTGGTTTATCACCGCAGCCGTGATGCGCAGGCCGCAGGCGTGGCGTGGGGCGACGGGGACATCAGCGCGATTAAACGTCTGGCCGATATGGGCTTCAAAGTGACCGTGACCGGTGGCCTGGCGCTGGAAGATCTGCCGCTGTTCAAGGGCATCCCGATTCACGTCTTCATCGCGGGTCGTAGCATCCGTGACGCGGCGTCTCAGGTGGAAGCGGCGCGTCAGTTCAAACGCTCAATCGCTCAGCTTTGGGGCTAAGGAGCGGGTATGTTGTCAAAACAGGTTCCGCTAGGCATCTATGAAAAGGCACTCCCTGCGGGGGAGTGCTGGCTGGAGCGGTTACAGCTGGCGAAGCAGCTGGGTTTCGATTTTGTCGAAATGTCGGTGGATGAGACGGACGAACGTCTTGCACGCCTGGACTGGCGCCGCGACCAGCGTCTGGCACTGGTGAGCGCCATTGCCGAAACCGGCGTGCGCGTACCGTCCATGTGCCTGAGCGCTCATCGTCGTTTTCCGCTTGGCAGCGAAGATGATGCCGTACGCGCCGAAGGGCTGGAGATCATGCGTAAAGCCATTCGCTTTGCACAGGATGTCGGCATCCGCGTGATCCAGCTGGCGGGTTACGATGTTTACTATCAGGAAGCCAACGATGAAACGCGCCGTCGTTTCCGTGACGGACTGAAAGAGAGCGTTGAGATGGCAAGCCGCGCGCAGGTGACGCTGGCGATGGAGATCATGGATTATCCGTTGATGAACTCCATCAGCAAGGCGCTGGGCTACGCGCACTATCTGAATAACCCGTGGTTCCAGCTTTATCCGGATATCGGCAACCTGTCGGCATGGGATAACGACGTACAGATGGAGCTTCAGGCGGGCATCGGGCATATCGTGGCGGTGCACGTCAAAGATACCCGTCCTGGCGTGTTTAAAAACGTCCCGTTCGGTACCGGGGTGGTGGAGTTCGAACGGTGCTTCGAAACGCTCAAGCAGACAGGCTATTGCGGGCCTTACCTGATTGAAATGTGGAGCGAAGCGTCTGACGACCCGGCGGCGGAAGTCGCGAAGGCGCGGGACTGGGTGCGCGAGCGCATGGCGCGGGCAGGGCTGCTGGAGGTGGAACATGCTTAAGCTGAAACAGCAGGTCTTTGAGGCCAATATGGATCTGCCGCGCTATGGCCTGGTGACGTTCACCTGGGGCAACGTAAGCGCCATCGATCGCGAGCAGGGGCTGGTGGTGATTAAGCCGAGCGGCGTGGCCTATGACGCCATGAAAGTGGACGATATGGTGGTGGTTGACCTGGAAGGACACGTCGTTGAAGGCAAATGGCGCCCTTCTTCAGATACGGCAACTCACCTGGCACTGTATCAGCGTTACCCGTCTCTGGGGGGGGTTGTGCATACCCATTCCACGCACGCCACCGCCTGGGCACAGGCCGGACTGGCGATCCCTGCTTTGGGTACGACGCACGCAGATTACTTCTTCGGCGATATTCCCTGCACGCGCGCGTTAACGCAGGCAGAGGTCGAAGGCGAGTACGAGCTTAACACCGGCAGGGTCATTATCGAAACGCTGGGTGAGACGGACCCACTGCATACGCCGGGTATTGTGGTGTACCAGCATGGTCCGTTCTCCTGGGGTAAAGATGCGCATGATGCCGTGCATAACGCGGTGGTGATGGAAGAGGTGGCTCGAATGGCGTGGATTGCGCGCGGCATTAACCCACAGCTTCAGGGCATTGATGATTATCTGATGAACAAGCATTTCATGCGTAAGCACGGCCCGAATGCTTATTACGGGCAGAAGTGAATAAGTGCTCTGGAATACCGAAACAGTTGTAACCGGTGGTATTCCGGAGCCATTCATAAAAAAGCCCCCGGACAGGGGGCAAATTATATATGGCTTTGATTTTCATTGGCTTTCCTGGTGCTAGCGATAAAGCGTTACTGGTAAATATCTGCACTGGCGTGCATATTACCGTTGCTGCCGGGCTCACGCGTCAGCATGACGTGATAGTATTTTGCGCCCTGCGCATCGGTTTCTTCATTAAGCGCCCGATCTGCTACACTTTCAGTGGCGAAGTTATGATTGATGTAAATAACGCCTAAGCTCTGCACATCATCCATGTTTCTGGCCTGGTGGCTGTCTATTCTGATGGCTGCCATCGCGTTTGCACTGAGCAAAAGCGCAGCCAAAATGGCGATTGCGATTCTTTTCATGATATACGCTCCACGACTGCGTGCTGTGATACGAGGTAATGTTCTCCTTCTCTGTTCAGGGTTACTGATTAAAGTGTAATCGCTACTCGGGTTGCGATGGGTGACCATTTCTGATGGTGTTGTTCAAAAAAACAGCGCTTCTGATGAGTGCGATTTTAAATCACCCGCTTAGAACAGCTTTACCCTTTGTGCGAATTATTTGTGCAATCAGCTTGAGTTTCCTGGGGTGCGCAAGTATTATGACGCGTCAATTTTTCAGCCGACCTTTAACACGTTCCTTGCCTCCCCGGGCCTCGGCTGACCCAGACAGGAGGCTGAATAATCCGTAAGGAGCAATTCGATGCGTCATTACGAAATCGTTTTTATGGTCCACCCTGACCAGAGCGAACAGGTTCCGGGCATGATCGAGCGTTACTCTGCTGCCATCACTGGTGCAGAAGGCACGATCCACCGTCTGGAAGACTGGGGCCGCCGTCAGCTGGCTTACCCGATCAATAAACTGCACAAAGCTCACTACGTTCTGATGAACGTTGAAGCACCGCAGGAAGTGATCGATGAGCTGGAAACTACCTTCCGCTTCAACGATGCCGTTATCCGCAGCATGGTTATGCGTACCAAACACGCAGTGACCGAAGCATCTCCGATGGTTAAAGCGAAAGACGAGCGCCGTGAGCGTCGCGATGATTTCGCAAACGAAACCGCAGATGATTCTGATGCTGGGGATTCTGAAGAGTAATTTCTGATGACCAACCGTCTGGTGTTGTCCGGCACCGTGTGCAGGACCCCCCTTCGAAAGGTCAGCCCATCAGGAATTCCGCATTGCCAGTTCGTGCTTGAGCATCGTTCTGTGCAAGAGGAAGCCGGGTTTCACCGGCAGGCGTGGTGCCAAATGCCCGTGATTATTAGCGGACACGAAAACCAGGCCATTACTCACAGTTTAACGGTCGGTAGCGCAGTAATCGTTCAGGGGTTCATTTCTTGCCACAAGGCAAAGAACGGTCTGAGCAAAATGGTTCTGCATGCCGAGCAGATTGATTTGATAGATTCTGGAGACTAGCCATATGGCACGTTATTTCCGTCGTCGCAAGTTCTGCCGTTTCACCGCGGAAGGCGTTCAAGAGATCGACTATAAAGATATCGCAACGCTGAAAAACTACATCACCGAAAGCGGTAAGATTGTCCCAAGCCGTATCACCGGTACTCGTGCAAAATATCAGCGTCAGCTGGCTCGCGCTATCAAACGCGCTCGCTACCTGTCTCTGCTGCCGTACACTGATCGTCATCAGTAATCGGGCACGGTCCATTAATACGACTTTAAGAGGATAAGGTAATGCAAGTTATTCTGCTTGATAAAGTAGCAAACCTGGGCAGCCTGGGTGATCAGGTAAACGTTAAAGCGGGTTACGCTCGTAACTTCCTGGTTCCACAGGGTAAAGCTGTTCCAGCTACTAAGAAAAACGTAGAGTTTTTCGAAGCACGTCGTGCTGAACTGGAAGCCAAACTGGCTGACGTTCTGGCGGCTGCTAACGCTCGCGCTGAAGCAATCAACGCACTGGGCACCGTTACTATCGCGTCTAAAGCGGGCGACGAAGGTAAACTGTTCGGTTCCATCGGTACCCGCGATATCGCTGATGCAGTTACTGCGGCAGGCGTTAAAGTGGCTAAGAGCGAAGTTCGTCTGCCGAACGGCGTTCTGCGTACCACTGGTGAGCACGAAGTTGACTTCCAGGTTCACAGCGAAGTGTTCGCTAAACTGGTTGTTAACGTAGTAGCTGAGTAATTTTTTACTCTGCTCGCGTCGAAGCGCCGGCCTTGTGCCGGCGTTTTGCTTTTTAGCGTGACCCTTCGTCATCTTTTTCTCTTGTAAGGTCGCTATTCCTGACGCATTCTTTGATAATAAATTGAAACGCAATTTTATTTATGAGAATTGTCATGGATACCGCTCTGCCCACGCCCGTTTTTGCCCGTCGAAATGTGGCCTATGCCTGCGCCACGCTCTGCTGTCTGCTCTGGGGAAGCTCGTACCCTGCCATTAAAAGTGGCTACGAACTCTTTCAGATCGCGACCGATGATATCCCCTCCAAAGTCGTCTTTGCCGGATACCGTTTTCTGTTTGCCGGCGCGTTGCTGCTGCTTTTTGCCCTGGCCCAGCGAAAACCGATTGGCAGGCTCACGCCAGCGCAGTTTGGCCAGCTCACGATCCTCGGACTGACCCAGACCTCGCTCCAGTACACCTTCTTTTATATCGGCCTGGCCTACACGACCGGTGTCAACGGCTCCATCATGAATGCTACCGGGACCTTCTTCAGCGTGCTGTTGGCGCACTTTATCTACCACAACGACAAACTCAGCTATAACAAAACGCTGGGCTGTATTCTCGGCTTTGCCGGGGTGATGCTGGTGAACTTCCACAGCGGGTTAAGCGATTTCCAGTTTGTCTGGAAAGGTGACGGATTTGTGGTGCTGGCGGCCTTTGTTCTTTCTGCCGCCACGCTTTACGGGAAACGCATTTCCCAGACCGTGGACCCGACGGTGATGACCGGCTGGCAGCTGGGGATAGGCGGGGCGGTACTGGTGGCGGGAGGCTATGCCACGGGCGGGACGCTGGAAGTGCACAGCATGAAGGCCGTCGCCGTGCTGGGGTATCTGACGTTGCTCTCATCCGTGGCGTTCGCCCTGTGGAGCGCGCTGCTGAAAGTGAATCGCGTGAGCATGATTGCCCCGTTCAACTTTGTTATTCCTGTTGCAGGGACAGTGCTTTCCGCCATCTTTCTCGGCGAAAATATTATGGACATTAAATACGCGATAGCGCTGGTGCTGGTCTGCTCGGGCATCTGGTGGGTGAATAAGCGGAGTGCCTGAGAACAAAGTTGCCGGGTGGCGGCTTCGCCTTACCCGGCCTGCGTCATTAACGTGCTCTGATAAAACTGCCGTCCGGCTGACGGGTAAACAGCACCTGTTGGCCATTCCCCGTGTCAATCGTCAGTCCGGTTACCACGCCGCTGGCATTCTGGCGGATTTGCACCATCTGGCCATTTTGCAGATTGCTAAGCGGTTTGCCTGCCCCTTCAACCTGCGCCATGGCATAGACATCCGTGGCTGGCAGATTGTGATCGCGGAACAGTTGGGCAAGGGTTTTCCCCGGCTCTACGCGATATGAACGCCACTGCTGCTCAATGCCGGTGGGCTGTTGCGCCTGTGGCTCTGAAGGGGCGGCGGCCTGCTCCTGATCTTCCTGAACCGGTTCAGGTTCAACCGGCGCAACCTGGCCCGGATCGTTAGACGGCGTGACCAGCTGCGTCTGCATCGGCTGTGAATCTGGCTGCGGCTGGCTTTGCGACTGGATATCCAGCTCAGCATTCCGGCTGACCGGCGCGGTATCAACGTTGTCACTGCCGGAAGGAAGCAGGAAGCCGATGACGATCAGCAACGCGCCGATGATAATGCCTCTGCGGTGCAAAGGCGGCAGCGGGTCCATGATGCGAAAGTTATCCGGCGCATGCCAGATTTTCGCCAGGGTAGGTTTCAGTTCAAATCGCCCGGGCATGGCTCTCCTCCTGCTCCGCGTCTTTTTATCCTGTCCTGAGAAGTGTAGTTTGCTAACTGCCTGATGGGCGTAACAAAGCCAGCTTTCGTGACATAAATTTGGGAAAATCCTGACGGCTACTATTGTTTCCGTTTCGTCGCAGTTTGTCACCTTTACTTAAGACAAAGTTTTACCCATAAGGGCATGGCTGATATGCTGCCCGCTACTTTAAATGTGATGGAAGGAAAACCCATGACCACCCCGACTTTTGACACTATCGAAGCGCAGGCAAGCTACGGCATCGGCTTGCAGGTAGGACAGCAGCTGAGCGAATCCGGCCTGGAAGGTCTGTTACCGGAAGCGCTGGTGGCGGGTATCGCTGATGCGCTGGAAGGCAAGCAGCCCGCTGTGCCGGTTGACGTTGTGCATCGTGCGCTGCGTGAAATCCACGAACGTGCTGACGCCGTACGTCGCGCGCGTTTCGAAGAGATGGCGGCAGAAGGCGTGAAATATCTGGAAGAGAACCGTGAGCGTGAAGGCGTGAACAGCACCGAGTCCGGCTTGCAGTTCCGCGTAATCAATCAGGGCGATGGCGCAATCCCGGCGCGCACCGACCACGTTCGCGTACACTACACCGGTAAGCTGATCGACGGTACCGTCTTCGACAGCTCCGTCGCGCGTGGCGAACCGGCTGAATTCCCGGTCAACGGCGTTATTGCAGGCTGGATCGAAGCCCTGACCCTGATGCCAGTAGGTTCCAAATGGGAACTGACTATCCCGCACAACCTGGCTTACGGCGAGCGTGGCGCTGGCGCGTCCATTCCGCCATTCAGCACCCTGGTGTTTGAAGTCGAGCTGCTGGAAATCCTGTAATCGGTTTTTCTTATTTTCCTCTCTCCGATCGGGGAGAGGAAAATAGCGATAAAACCCGGAGTTACGCCGGAATCAACATTTTGTATTGCAAACGAAACTGTTACGTGTATTTTTGTGAGCTGTTTCGCGCTGTATGAGTGATATGACACTCACTTTCAACATATTATTAACATAATATTCAAATCATAGTATTCATCCCGCCGATTCTTACCTACTATCGATTAGTCCTTACACAGGGGCCGTCATTTATTTGGCGTATATAAAGGCCAGAAGAGCCTTAACAACACAGACAGGCATAAACAGGAAAATAACACATGGTAGATCAGGTCAAAGTCGCCGCCGCAGAAGAGGCGGCGTCTGAACAGTCGCTACGGCGAAATCTCACGAACCGTCACATTCAGCTTATTGCCATTGGCGGAGCCATCGGCACCGGGCTGTTTATGGGCTCGGGCAAAACCATCAGTCTGGCCGGGCCGTCGATCATCTTCGTTTATATGATCATCGGTTTTATGCTCTTTTTCGTGATGCGTGCAATGGGTGAATTGCTGCTCTCGAATCTCGAATACAAATCCTTCAGCGACTTCGCGTCAGACCTGCTCGGCCCGTGGGCGGGCTATTTTACCGGCTGGACCTACTGGTTCTGCTGGGTGGTCACCGGCATGGCGGACGTCGTGGCGATTACCGCCTACGCGCAGTTCTGGTTCCCAGGGCTATCGGACTGGGTGGCCTCGCTGGCGGTGATTGTCCTGCTGCTGAGCCTGAACCTCGCCACCGTTAAAATGTTCGGGGAGATGGAGTTCTGGTTCGCGATGATCAAAATCGTCGCCATCATCGCGCTGATTGTCGTCGGGCTGGTGATGGTGCTGACGCATTTCCAGTCGCCAACCGGCGTACAGGCGTCGTTTGCCCATCTGTGGAATGACGGCGGCTGGTTCCCGAAAGGGATCAGCGGCTTCTTTGCCGGCTTCCAGATTGCAGTGTTCGCCTTTGTCGGGATTGAGCTGGTGGGAACCACGGCGGCGGAAACCAAAGATCCGGAGAAATCCCTGCCCCGCGCGATCAACTCCATTCCGCTGCGTATTATCATGTTCTACGTCTTCGCGCTGATTATTATCATGTCCGTGACGCCATGGAGCTCGGTGGTGCCAACCAAGAGCCCGTTCGTCGAGCTGTTCGTGCTGGTGGGGCTGCCTGCTGCCGCGAGCCTGATTAACTTCGTGGTGCTGACCTCTGCGGCCTCTTCCGCGAACAGCGGCGTATTCTCAACCAGCCGTATGCTCTTCGGTCTGGCGCAGGAGGGCGTTGCTCCGAGCGCGTTTGCGAAACTGTCTAAACGCGCGGTACCGGCGAAAGGGCTCACCTTCTCCTGCATCTGCCTGCTGGGCGGTGTGGTGATGCTTTACGTCAATCCGAGCGTAATCGGCGCATTCACCATGATCACCACGGTGTCGGCGATCCTGTTCATGTTCGTCTGGACCATCATCCTCTGCTCATATCTGGTGTACCGCAAACAGCGTCCACATCTGCATGAGAAGTCGATCTACAAGATGCCGCTGGGCAAGCTAATGTGCTGGGTGTGCATGGCGTTCTTCGTCTTCGTGCTGGTGCTGCTGACGCTTGAAGAAGATACCCGACAGGCGCTGATCGTCACGCCGCTGTGGTTTATCGCACTGGGGCTGGGCTGGCTGTTTATCGGTAAGAAACGAATGGCTGGCATAAGGTAAAAGCAAAACGGCAACGTCGGTTGCCGTTTTTAGTTTTTGCACCCTCTCCCCGTGGGAGAGGGCATCAGGCCGCAGCGGCCTTTTTATTCCCCGGCCAATGCACGCGGGAACAGAACATTATTCTCAAGACTGATGTGTTCCATCAGATCGTCAATCATCTCGTTGATGCCGTTGTACATGGCTTTCCAGGTGGTGCACGCCTCTGGCGGCGGTGTGACGTTGTCGGTGGTGTGTTTGATCACTTCGAGCAGTTCGCCGGCATCATCATGTTCGCTTTCCATCACGCTGATGGGCCCCATTGCCTGGCTGCCCATGCCCTGTTTGATCATCGGGAAGAGGATCTGCTCCTCTTTCATCATGTGGCTGGAAAGTTCTTCGTGCAGCATGGTCAGATATTTCGCCAGGCCGCGCGGTACGGAAGGTTTATCGGCATGAACGCGTTCAACTTTGGTCGCCTGCAAAATCAGCTCCGGCAGCTGCTCGCGGTGACGGTCGTGGTAACGCACAATGATGTGGTCGATAATTTCAGCCAGCGGCGCGGTGCGCCAGTCCTTGTCGACAGGCTGTTCGGCCAGCTGAGCCAGCTCTGCTTCTATAGCCTCTACATTCAGCTCTTTACGCGACGCTGCGCGCGCCAGCGTTTGCTTACCGCCGCAGCAATAATCCATATCGTATTTACGGAACAGCGCAGAAGCGCGAGGGATGGAGAGCGCCAGCTCGCCTAAGGGTTGGTCGCGGAAGGCCATAGCAGTTACCTCATCATCAGGAATATAAGATGCATTTTAAATGCATCTTTACGTGGATACTATAACCCTTTAGAGGCAAGGGTAAAAATGGGATGACGATCGCGAAAAAAACGTGCTTTTAACTTGCTGATTGAATACGGAAAAGGGCTTTCGAAAGTTTTTAAAGGTGGAGAAACAGTAAACAACCTGCCGGGCGTGCCGATAGATACAGGTCAGACAATACCTGTATATAAAAAAGGCAACGCATGTTTAAACGTATAAAAGTCATTACTCTTTTGATTTCGGTGCTGCTTGTGCTCGGCATCATGCAGCTGATCTCCGCTGGCATTTTCATTAACGCGCTCAATAACGATAAAGAGAACTTCACCGTTTCTCAGCTTTCCAGCCAGAACGTGGCGGAGTTTACCGACGCGTGGATCAGCCTGAACCAGGCGCGCGTCACCCTCAACCGCGGCATGCTGCGCCTGCAAAGCAGCATGGCGTCGCAGATTAACGGCGGTCAGTTGAACGAGCTGGTCAATACCGCGAAAAACCTGCTGGCCGATGCTCAGACCCATTACGATAAATACTACGCGCTGCCGGAAACGCCGGGAATGGACGAGCACCTGGCCGATCGTCTGGAAGAGCAGTACCGCATTTACTCCGCCACGCTGACGCAAATGAACGTTCTGCTGGGGCAGGGTAATCTGGAAGATATGTTCAAACAAAATGCCGAACAGAAGCAGACTGCGATGCAAAAGGTCTATCGCGAATGGCGTGAGGCGCAGGCCGCGCTGACCGCCAAAGGGATCCAGGACAATGAAAGCGACTACAAACGCATTCTGTGGATCCTCTCTGCGATGATGCTGCTGGTGATCGCGGTGATTATTTCCAGCTGGATTGCGATGCGCCGCGTGCTGCTGCTGCCGCTGGAAGAGGTGATCAACCACATCCGCGCCATTGCCGCAGGGGATTTAACCCAGCCGATTCAGGCTGAGGGTAAAAATGAAATGGCGATCCTGGCGCGCAACGTTCAGGAGATGCAGACTGCGCTGTCCAACACGGTGGGCGTGGTGCGTGAAGGTGCAGACACGATTTACACCGGCGCGGGTGAAATTTCGGCGGGCAGCAACGATCTCTCTTCCCGCACCGAGCAGCAGGCCGCATCTCTGGAAGAGACGGCAGCCAGCATGGAACAGCTAACCGCCACCGTGAAGCAAAACGCCGATAACGCGCGTCAGGCGTCGCGTCTGGCGCTGGAGGCCTCCTCCACCGCGAAGAAGGGCGGTAACGTAGTGGAAGGCGTGGTTCGGACGATGGACGAAATCTCTACCAGCTCCGGCAAAATCGCGCAAATTACTAACGTGATCGACGGCATTGCCTTCCAGACCAATATTCTGGCGCTGAACGCGGCGGTGGAAGCGGCGCGTGCGGGCGAGCAGGGGCGTGGCTTCGCGGTTGTGGCGGGCGAGGTGCGTACCCTTGCCCAGCGCAGCGCACAGGCGGCGAAAGAGATCAAAGCGCTGATCGATGATTCCGGCGAGCGTGTTAACGCGGGTTCTCAGCTGGTAAATGAAGCGGGCGCGACGATGGCGGAGATCGTCAACGCGGTTACGCGCGTGACCGATATCATGGGTGAGATTGCCTCGGCCTCCGACGAACAGAGCCGCGGTATCGACCAGGTGGGTCAGGCGGTGGCGGAGATGGATCGCGTCACCCAGCAGAACGCCTCGCTGGTGGAAGAGTCTGCGGCGGCAGCGGCGGCGCTGGAAGATCAGGCTGCACGCCTGAACGACGCGGTGGCGGTGTTTAAGATCACCCGCAACCAGGCGGTGAAAGCCGCGCCGGTCAAGACCTATGTCCCTAAAGCGCAGCCCGTCGCGGCGGCGTCTGAAGCGAACTGGGAAACGTTCTAAAGGCTTGCCCGGAGGCGGCTACGCCTTACCGGGCCTACGAGGCGTTATTCTGTAGGCCGGGTAAGCGTCAGCGTCACCCGGCAAAAATCACCCCTCCGACGCCGGAACGACCATCGGTTTTTCCGGCTTCGCTCTCACCGCAATCACCACCCCAACGACCAGCAATGCGATCCCGCAGGCCGTTAGCAGCGGCGGCACGCTCTGACGCATCAGGAAGGTATAGAGCAGCCCGGCCAGGGTCTCAAAGACAATCAGCGGGCCTAATATCACCGTCGGCAGCTTCTGGCTGGCAATGTTCCAGCACAGCGCGCCCACCCACGAACAGAGCACGGCAATGGCGATCATTAACCCAACGAACAGCCACGGGCGAGGTCCAAAGGGCAGGGTAAATTCCGGTTGCTGGCTACCCAGCCAGACACACGCGCCCACATAGCCCAGCAACGAGACAGGGAGTGTGACCAGCGCCTGCGCCGTCGCCCACATCATCGGATGTTTATCCGGGTTTTCCCGCAGCCAGCGTGCGTTGCGCAGGGCATACCAGGCCCAACAGACAACCGAAATAAACGCCAGAAAGATCCCTGAACCGTAACGCCATAAGCTGACGTTTTCCAGGCCGTGGCGTAGCTCGTCAATATTCACGCACACCAGCCCCACGGCGATGCAGGCCAGCGCGGGCACCATTTTTGACCACGCCAGTTTGCCGTCACGCTGGCTGTAAAGCAGGTTCGCGAAAACCGGGATGACTACCGGCAGCGTGCCGATAATCATGGTCGACACCGGCGCACCGGTGCGCTGAATGGCGCTTGCCAGACAGACGTAGTAGATCAGATTACCCATCATGGTCAGCGCCAGCGCGGTGAGCCAGTCCTGGCGGCCCAGCTGACGCAGACGTGCGCGCCCCAGCCAGGCCAGCGGCACGGCGATCAGCCCCAGCGCCAGATAACGTCCGGTCGATTGCAATATTGCCGGGTACTCCGGCACAATCAATGGGCCAACGAAAATCAGCCCCCACATCAAACCCGCAAGCAGGGCATACAACACGCCGCTAATCATCTTTCCATCCATATTGATTCATTTTGCATCCAGTGTAGAAGGCGAAAATGGAGGGGTATTGTATGAGGTTGCGCATTAACGCGGCATAACCTGCTTCTGATAACGCACGGGCGTAATGCCGTAGCGGCGGGTAAAGGCGCGGGTCAAATGCGACTGATCGGTCAGTCCGGTTGCGGCAGCCACCGCGGCGGCGGGCATGCCGTGGGTGAGGAACGCTTTGGCCCGCCACAGGCGGATGGCCATCAGCATCTGGTGCGGCGTAACGTGAAAATGGGCTTTGAACTGACGCTGGAAATGGAACGGGCTGAGCGAGACGACGTTGGCCAGCTCGTCCAGCGTCAGGGAGTGCATATAGTTGTCGTGCAGATACTCGCGCACGCGTTCGAAGCGGTGCGAACCTTCGTGAACCACCGGCGCGTGATGAGCCAGGGGCTGAAAGGTCTCAATCAGATCCAACAAGAGTCCTTTTTGCGCCAGCGGATCGTCCGTATGCCACAGACCGTAGATAAGTCTGCCGATTTGCTGCGAGCGCTGTGGGTCAAAACGGGTCACGTCGCTGAACCACCAGTGCCGGAGGCCGGTGACCTCTTCCAGCAGGTCAGGTTCGATGTAAACCATCCGGTAGCGCCAGCCGCCTTCGGTGGCGGATTCCCCGGTGTGGATCTCGTCCGGATTCATGGTCACGACGGATTTTTCTGGCGCGAGGTGCTGGGTGCCGCGATAGCGAAAGCGTTCGGCGCCGGTTTCAATCGTACCGATGCCGAAGGCTTCGTGGGTATGAGGCTCAAAGGCGTAGTCAGAGATATGGGCGTGATAAAGCTCCAGGCCAGGCAGCTGCGCCAGATGGCGAAAGCGCGCGCTGTCTCTCTCATCAATAAACTGTTCCGGTACGCCTTGCACGGTAAGCCTCCTTGGGGGTCATTGCTTCATTATCAGAGATGACCCAAGGGGATGCCACAAAAAATAACCAATTCGTAACAATTACAGGATGGCGTTGACGCTCTCCGTTGTCGGAGGGATGCAGGTATAAAAAAGACAGCTATGGCTCTCGGGCCATAGCTGTCTGGAGATGACATTTATCTCAAGTATAAAGCCTTACAGACGCGTTGAAATAACCCCACTCCCGTTTTGTGTCGAACGTACATTTGTATGTAAGCCAATAATATTTTCCTGAACACGAGGTTCGTAGATCTGATGTCTTCTGAGAACCGTTCTGAACATAGACGTTACACCCATGGCCAGCCCCCCGGCAGTGAGGGCAAGGCCCGCGATGCCTAATTGGGAGGCGGTCTCTTCATCGACAAACTCAGCAGCAAACGAAACGCCAATATAAGCCGCACCCATAGTCATTTCGGACCCGAGCATAAACATATCCAGGGGAGAACTACCGCTGATAGAACTGGTAAACTTACCCAGGCTATAAGCGTGGGTCGAAGCAGGAAGTTGCGCAATTTGTCGAACATTGCTAACCACCGAACTCACTGTACTCGCCACTCCAACGCCAAACGTGAATATTGTTGCTCCGAGGCCAATCATACTGAGGACATGGGAAGCCTGCGGATTCGACTCGGATGTCGCCGACGAAGCGAGATAGGCAGTGTTCGTAACCACGCTTCCGACGGCAGAAACCGCGCCCATCTTAGAACTCACCGCTATTGAGGCAAGAGCAGCAGATTTGGCGGCTACAGCTGGGATCGCAGCACCGAGAGAGAGTATTGATAGCAATAATCCAATCGCACTTAACGTAATACCAATGATCGCTTCGGTACTTAAGTGGCCACTCGGGTCAATATTATTAATGGGGTCATTAAGAGCATAAATATAAGGATTGATACCCCCTTCGCCAAAAGGACTCCAGTTATCAGGGCTATGAAAACGCATCAATACTGGATTGAAGACACGATACCCGTTACCCAGGAAGTACCAGCCTGTGACGGGATCCACCTGCGCACCGGATAAGCCTGGAGAGGATGAAAGCAGGCTTCTGAAACCGAAAGGCGTATAGGCATGGTGGGTCGTTTGACTATCGCTCTGACTCAGGCATGGAGTATTGTCTAACATCAGCCCATAGCTATGGTATTTTTCCCCACTTGAGTCTTGCTCGCTGTGCCCATATCGACGACCAGAACCATCGCTAATCCAGGTTAACTGTTTACCATTGATGTCAGCATTAAGCGTATTTTCACCAGCATAATAATAGCGATTCATTCCGGCCGTGTTAGCCATTTCTTGAGCAATTAATATGTCTTGCGAATCATAATGATAACGACAAATTAATTGATTATTTGGACTTCTAACCTCACGTAAGCGATTTTTTGCATCGTAAATAAGATGTTGACCCTTTTCATCACGAGTCAGGTTTCCTTTACGATCGTATTGCAGCACGATTCTTTGATTGCCTTCTGAGATAGCGATAAGCTGGCAAGGATCGACACTGTCATATTCATACTGAGTTAACGTCGTTACGTTAGCATGAATACTTTCCATGGTTGCAATGTTGCCATAACGATCGTATGTAAAACGTTGCCCGGAGAGCGCGCGTCCTTTATGATCGACGGGAAGATCCACTCCTGAACAACGATAATTACTCAATCGCGAGTTAACGTCATACTCAAATTCTTCTTTCCGAATGAGGCGGTTATCCCGTAATTCACGTGTTTTGATTTTCCCCTCAGGCGTGTATGTCAGAGAAAGGGTTGTTGTTGCGGTGGATGTTTTAAATATCCTGCGCACTTCGCGTCCAAATGAGTCATAGCTGATTGTGGTGACTAAATTTGAAGATTGACCACGTTGACCCGTCGTCATCGTGACTACACGGCTCTGTTTGTCATATTCAAATGTGACCTCCTGGCGATCCTGTATAGACAGAATAATTCGTCCAAAGGAATCATACTCATATCGATGTTCTTTGTTTTTACTGTCCAGAACCGTTTGTGGGCGACCACGCATAGAATATCGGTACTGATTTTTAGATGTCAAAGACTGGATGCCAGTGGTGTTTTCTTCTCTCACAAGACCAGAAGGAAAATAACTAAACGATTTCCTCAGTGAGTCCTCAGTGGCCCCTAAGAGTTTACCGGTGTTATTATCATAATGATATTTTTGGAGCAGCGATTCCGACTCTGAATGATTAACAACCCTTCCGAGGTGATATTCATATTTACGAGTGTGGTTTTTATTGTCCGCGGTTAAGAAAGTTTCAGGGAACTGTTTGCCTCCGTTGTAAGAAAAAGTTGTTTTACGTCCACC
Source organism: Enterobacter cloacae (assembly GCF_011078175.1). Taxonomy (GTDB): domain Bacteria; phylum Pseudomonadota; class Gammaproteobacteria; order Enterobacterales; family Enterobacteriaceae; genus Enterobacter; species Enterobacter cloacae_Q. The sequence goes on along the minus strand of NZ_JAALCJ010000003.1, from coordinate 425,073 downwards.
ACAAACCTCTTCATTACTACGCAAAATTCCGTCGTATTTCGCCGTTGCATACGTTTTTCCTTGAATAGAGATCGAAGCAATATTTTTCTGATCGCTGAATGAGGCATAGGTTTGAGTAAGAACCGTCCCTTCAGGTAACGTTTTTTGCACGAGACGATCAAAATTATCGTATTCAAATGACGTGACGGCGCCAACATGATTTGTTTCGGTAATTTTGCGACCAAAACCATCATAGCTATTTTTTAAGGTTGCGTAAACAGTATTATTCGTATTAAGCAGTGAAATACTTTCAGGTTCATCAAATGCATTTTTCTGGGTGAGAATGACCGATTCCCCCGTCAACCCCTGACGCGTGGTATTGGTAACAGGATCATCAATCTCAAATTCTTCACGTCCATTATTGTAGCGTGTGGTGGTACGGTTTCCCCAACCATCATAAGTATAGTTTTTTACAATTCGAACAGGGGTCGCCAAACGGCGAGGCGTTCCAGGATTCAAATCCCAAAGCCAATCAATCTCCGTTTCAGAAGAAAGTTGCCCAAGTGCATTATAAGTACTCGTTTGCACTTCTCTCATTGTTCCTGAATAATGAGATACGTTGTTTGGCGCGTCATCATCCTGTTCCAGAATACGACATACGCGGCCAAGTCCGTCATATTCATAAGTCCGTTTTACACCCCCTGAGTCTGTTTCAGTCATGGTAGGCCATGTTGTCGTTGAGGTGGCAGTAGGGTATGTATAACGATATTGATGCCTGTTTGTATTCGTGCTGCTGTCAGTAATATTTTTTACAGCGAGTTTACCTTCAGGATTATAAATATAGCTACTTAATACCCCATTTTCATCGGTGCTCGCCAGTAAATGTTGGGTAAAGCGGGAAGTATTAGAGGTTTTTGAACTTTTCGAACCGTCATGGCCGATTGTCGTTTCCGTCACTTCAAGGGTACTATTCGAAATTTTATAGCTTAATGAGGTTATCGTCGTAATATTGCTTTTGATGACGTCAATTCTACTAATAAGCGAGTGTGTCGTGGTGTTGATTGCATTATTATAGGTATAGCGACGCGTTAACTCTCCATTAATCTCTTCGCGAGAAAGACAGACGTATCGAAAGTTAAGATCATTGGGAATAGAAGGAAGGTCATGCCAGTAATAGTTTGTGACCTTCGCTTTTGCCTGACCATATGCAGGGGATTTTGTGCACGAACGGATAAATCGTGAGAATCCTAATGGGTCAGCAGGGCATTGTCCCGACTGTCCTGCGGCACTATAGTATTCATTACGTTCACGAATCCCATCTGGATGGGTGACACTCAACGTGTTGCCCCAATCATCGGTGATATACGTCGTCTTTTCTTGACGAGAACGTCCCGTTGCCATGTCTTGATAGGTAACCGTTATCTCTGCGGGTAAGGGCAGATTTAATGGTTGTTGATAATAGTTCAGTCCTGGCAGTTCATTATAGACATACTGCTTAGAGACTTTCTTACCATCGCAAACCGTATCTTCACTGACCAAAAGATGGAATCTGTTGAACTGTCGTGTTGTAGAGGACGCTGGAGCGGAGTTCAAAAGAAGCGTTTCAGTTGAAGAATAGAAATAGTTTCCGGTGACAAGATAGAGATTATCTTGCTCAGGGTCGATATGGGTACGACCGGAAGAGAAACCGGTGAAATTGGTATTCTGACTATATTGCCAGGATTTTACAATTGAGGGCTGGCCATTCCCCGGGTTAAGTGAGGTTGTGGTTACGCAAGGAAGTGTACCTTGCATTGTAACACGCAGGCCTGTCGCATTATATTGAATAACCTCAGTGGCACCGGCCGGCGTTTTAAACTCTTGTATGCAGAGAAATTCATTTTGCAGAGTAATATAGCTTAAGGTGAATGAGGCAACAGCCTGGGCTCCCTGGGCATAAGGCAAGCTAATTGAGGTAAGAAGATTATTACGGTGGACCAGATTAATCTGTAACATCGACCCATTATCATCAGGGTACTGAATAAGGTGACAGTTGACGCCTGAATAAGAAAGCCTTAGCATGAGAACATTTGATTGTCGGCGATGAATCTCGGTCAGACAAGGTTGCCCGGCAATAAGATGACGATAGCTAAAATCATAGACTTCACCATTTTGAAAGGCAACTGACGTGACAATAAACATGCCACTCGAAATGTTAACCTGTTGTAAGGTTTCTATAATGCCATTTTTATAATACACCCTCACGGTGTTATTATTAACATAAAGAACACGGAAATTCTTAATTTTTTTATCTAAAAAGACGACTTCCGTACCGATGATTAAATTTTGGCATTTATAACGCTCGCCCTGGCTATTAGTAAAAATACGTCGACGTAGATCCAGACTGGTTGGTAACATCTTCCAGCCCGTTCCGAAACCTAAATTAGACGCGTTGAACGTCGAAAAGCTGAGTGAAACCGGATACGTAGCTTCATCTTCATTGGTTGGTGAAAGTGAAATAACATTTAAATCAGCGTTATATTGGCCTGTGCGTGGGTCCACACCCGATGACAGGAAAGAAGAAAAGTTAAAAGCATTTGAGTGAATATCTTTCAAGCTCATGATGATTCCTTTCTTATAAATTAAAGAATATGCATCGGCTTACCCTGGCAAGCCGATGTCTTTTCAAGTTTAATTAATAAAGATGTTTAAAATAGATTAATAGATAAGGTTCGTCCTGCGTCTTCCGGTGCGAGCTGGAAACGATGCCACGTACCGAAATTATCAAGGAAGGTGATACTGTGTGTTCCGGTCGAGGGCGTTGAGGTCCAGGAACATCCAGTAACATGCAGTACCTCTGCTACAATTTGCGTATCGGGAACGTCAACTCGGTAAGCATGATCCCAGACGCAACCACCACTCATCGAGTCACGCGCATTTACTTCTGATGTTCCGCTCTGGAACACACGACCTCGCGTCAGAAAACGATTATCTTCCTGGGTATTTCCGAGCGCGAAGAAGTGTCGTGTATTATTTCCTGAGATATAGTTTCGAATGCGAAGCCGATGGGGCAGTGTCCACCGGAAAAGTGTAATTCGCTGATGAGTTACATCCCACTTTGACACATCTTCACGGCGATCCTGAATCGTTTGTTGCGAGAGAGATAAATTCTGGGGGTGAATCGCAATAGGAGTGATTGCATTGAGCGAAACCCTACTATTGAAAACATTAGAGCCACTGGACATATTGGTTGTGACTGTGATGGTACGGGTAGTCTCATTATGATTCGCATCAAAAACAGAGACGTCGAGTTGTGCTTTTGCCATTAAAACTTGCATACCCGTTGAGCCGGAAGTTACATAGAGATTGATGATTTCCGGAACATTGTTATACGCTTCTGGCATTTCGTTCGTTGGCTCTGGCGTTGCGATGAATTGTGATACCTTATCTTCCATACAGGGAATGCAAGGTTCATCACGAAACTCTTGTTTGCGAAGTTCAGAATGCTCCTCTTCAAAATTTGTTTTTTCCGATACCCACGCTTTCTCTTGACTGAAAGCATTAGGAGAGGCCAGACCTAAATCATATTGGTTACGGGTACGTGAAAATCCCCAACCAACTGGCATGAGTAACGTACTATTATCTAACGAAGAAGACAGCTGAGAAATGCCGACAGAATCTCTCTCCCGCTGTGTTAGTGGAACACGGACAAATTGCCCCTGTGCATTTAGACCCTGCTTCATCACCTGAACGCGAACGTGACATTGGTGATTTCCGTTAGCGTAAAAACGCTCGGAAACGGACTCAATACTAAAATGTGTAATTTGTACTTGTGTAAAAGACATAGTTTATTTCTCCAGGATTATTCTTCGTTTATTCAGTTTTTTGGCATGATTTCAAAATAAGAGTAAGCGTCAGAAAGTTGTGTGGAATTCTTCACTTCGAAATAGTCTGACAAATCATGATTCTCTTTGGTTAATGTATTTCTTACCAGTTGATTATGTTTTCCTTTCCCTTCGAAGATAAAGGCGTTAACGCCAGGGGTTGATTTGACAAATTTGCAAACCGCTTCCTGCACGCATGAAATATATAATGGCGCCATTTCAGGTTTAGAGAAGAGAAGATCATCATCTCGAATAATATCCATAAAACCCGAATCATTTACCTTGTTAATTTTTAACAAGCGGTAATCGCGAGGCATTAAGAAATGCTCATTGATTCCACCTACAAAGAAAACTGGGGATTGCTGTGGATCCAGAATATGTTCCGGGATAACAAACTCTACAACCAACTTATTCTCGTCAATAATAAATGGAACGATTTCAGAACCTTTGCTGAAATAGCAAGGTTTTCCAGTCCATGCAGGTTTTTCGGCATCCTTAAAAAGTGCGTTAAAATGGCCAACAGATAATAATTTCATAATGTTTCCTTGTTTGTTAGTAAACTATTAGTCTCATAAATATATTCAACAACATCACCAACCGTAACGTTGCGGGTAAGCGTGAAAAAGCTATCTGGAATTTTTACTGAATACTCCTCCTGTGCAAAGATTTGCAGTTCTATGTAATCTAAACTATCAAAGCCTAGGGTAGATAAAGGACAAGCGATATCTATGCTTGCTCCGCTGACATCTTTCATAAGTAAAATTCTAACTTTGGTTTTTTCAAATATTTCTTCTTTCAGAATCATTTCTAATATCCTTAATATCTTCAGAGATTTGAAGTGTCGTGCTATAACTTAAAATCACCTCATTGCCATGTACGACGTCACATGTGATTTGTCGGATGTATTTATTTGCAGCTACTGGTATTAAAATGTCGTCTTTAATCAGTACTGAAATATCTGTAGGCCTAAACGTCTCCATAATGAATTCTTTAGTAAAGGTATAGGTTTGTCCCAGCACAAGAGTATTGGACGAATTAAAATAATCCTCTGCTGATGTATACTTCTTTCCCTTCTGCCGCAGGAACGTTCGAGAATTCAATAATGCGAAAAAGCTCAAGCTTATAATGTAAATGTTTTTATTAGATAGCCATGGGAGCCTATTTGAGCATCGTAATTTGTATGCTTCTCTCTCTTTATTATTAAAATTAATTAATTCGAGTTGGCTACCTAAATTTAAATCTTTTTTTCTCTGCGTTACTGTTCTTTTCATGCTTATAAAGCATTGTGAGTCTAGGTCTTCTAGTACATAAGTTTCATCTTTATTGTTAAGGAGATAGTTTCGATCAGTAAACGTTTGTTTGTGAAAACGAATGTTGACTGATAAGGCATCTTCCCCAGTAATTTTGGCGTTTAACAATCGAGTGAATAAGTGACATATCACGAGCATCCCTGGTAATATGTATCCCCCAGTCGTTTTTATATAGTGAACAGGATTAGTATCACCCGTAATCTCTGACCATTTTAAAATGTCATTGAAATCAAATTTGATCATGACTTTTTGTACCGGGTAATCACTAATGCTGAATTGTGCCCTCCAAACCCAGAACTGAGATTTATGACGTTATCTACATTTGCATTGTATAAGTGGTCTTTAGCTAAATAATTAAGATCGCATTGGGGATCCGGGTTTTTAAGGTTAATCGTGGAGGGTAAGGTATTCTCATTTAACGCCTTAACGCAGACGATCGTTTCATAACTTCCCGCAGCCCCGATTAAATGTCCTGTATAGGATTTAGTACTTGATACTGGAATGTTATAAGCTTGTTTTCCAAATGCTTTTTTTAGTGCTTTGGTCTCATACAAGTCATTCAGCGGTGTCGACGTACCATGGGCATTGATATAGCCGATATCATTTGCACCTAATTTCGCCAGTTTCAATGCTTCTGTAATGGTTTCGACTCTGCATGCCACATCCTCCGCTGGCCGCGAAATATGATCGCCATCTGAAAAACTGGCATATGCTGTTATCTCTGCAAGAATATTGGCTCCCCGATTTACGGCACTGTTATATTCTTCCAGGCAAATGACCGCGCTGCCTTCTGCAAGTACAAATCCAGAACGATCCAGGCTAAAAGGACAAGAGGCACGGGCGGGGTCTTCGCTCTCCTTTGAAAGCGCTTTTAGAACATCAATGCTCCAGATGCCAAGCTCACTTGTTAATGATTCCGCGCCTCCGGCCACCATAAACTTAGCACGACCCATTTTGATCGCGTTGAAAGCTTCTCCAATCGCCATGTTTCCGGTAGCGCATGCTGCTGCAATTGTATTTTGATATCCTTGCAGACCATACATGATCGCACACGCGGCTGTCATAGAACTTGGCATCGTAATAAAATTACTTCGCGGATGTGTAATACCCATCTGATCATATTTGAGCGTTAACTTGCTAATATCATCAAAAGGTCCCCAGCCGCTTCCAAGAATAACGCCGCATTCAAAAGGGTGATAATGCTCTGTAGGGCTGTTATTTTCTCCAAACGCCTGACTGATAGCCTGTCGGCAGCTTTCCAGCGCCAGTTTTCCGTGCTTTGACAAAATATTAGTGATGCTGTTCGGAAGTTTTGAAAACATATCATCGGTGGTTTCGATAAAAGAATAGAATGTCGATGCCACATTTTCAGGTTTATGAGCGATAGTCGAAAAAGAATGATTTTTCCGTAAAATGTTATCCCATGCTTCTGCTACGTTTTTGCCACCGGCACTCATCAGGCCCATGCCAGTGATAACGACTTTATGTTCTTTCATAATGCACCTAAATTTTTCACCTGTTGAAAGGAGGGTATGCTAAGGCTGGCTGAATAACTGCTCTTCAGCTTTACGTCTGCGTAATAGCCCTGGCGCTTGTTTGCCATTTGCATAAATCCATCGTTTAAACTCTTGTGATGCTCCTGCGAAATCATTCTGATTTATCTTCTGAAGCAGAGTTGAACGCCGAAAATTACCCTCTCCTAAATTGAAAACAAAGGAGACTAAAGCATCAAACTGCTGCTGATTTAAAGATACCATTACAAATTTTTTTACTATTTGTTCTTTCTGTAAAATTGACTCATTGAAATAGTGCTCGGCAGTCTCTCGCGTCATGACATCACCACGTGACACGTTTTTGGTATGGCCATAGCCAATCGTCCAGATACCTGCCAGGCATTGGTATGATTGAAGTCTTAAACCTTCAAAACTTTTAATTAATTCTTTACCTCTTTCACTCGTGCGCATATCTCTCTCCCTGAGAGGAATTACCAATTCGTGTTTTTTTGTTGCCACATAAAGTTATGTCACTTTCAATCAAAGTTTATGAGTGTCTATAAAGTTAATTATTTTAATCATTACTGAGACTACAAGTGAGCTACATATAAATGCACCTATATAGCGACTCTCGATCAAGTTATAACCTATAATAAACTCCGTTAATGCTAATGTTGTTTCCGCACCGAAAATCCCTACTACAAAAGATACAACAAATATAATTATCTTCTTTTGACCATTAAATTTTCTTTGGGTCACGATGAATAAGGTCGCTCCTGATAGCGCAGAAAATGCTAATTGGATCGAATCATACATTTCTTCCTCCCAGACATTCGACATCAAATAATCTATCTGAACTGTTTGGCTATGCCGCGTTAAGTTGGAATTAACTTATATAGCTGTTGAGGATAATAATAATGGATTATTCCAATTGATATTTTTTCGAGTGATAGCTGTTCCCTATCTAAAGAAGAAATTAACTTTATTGAGATTTAACGTGTTGATTAGCAAGGAAAATTCTAAATCTTAATGAATGTGTAATAATTCATAATATGCAATTTAAGATCTTGATAATAAAATTTCACATTCATCTATTTGTAATATATGCGCCATGTCACAAATAATAATACCAGTAGTGGTTCATATATTTAGAGAAAAGACCTTGCTGACAACAATGTGTTAGGCGTGTTGGGGGCATTGTGCGACACGTGTTATGATTGTATTTGAGCTGGATAGGCACACTCTTGATCTTCAGAACAACATTTTCTGGTTGTTCCTTCGATTCTCATTGAGTCTGATGTAGCGCTTTCAGGGGAGATTCATGACTTCTGTTATTGATGGGAAAATGAGAATCCAGCAAAGGGTGGAGGAGTGAGCAGATAAGCCCGTGGGGTAGAGCGCAGCATGTAGAGAGTCTTTAATTCTTTACACCAGGGAAAATTCATACCGATTATTATGCCCGATTGATTCACTGTCACCCTAAAGGGCATACTGCTTTTTGAAAATGAGTTCCTGTAACAGAGGTTATTTTGGAGAACAATATAAAACGGGTCTGCTTCCTACAAAAAACAGATATCCATTATTAGCTTGTTTTCTAATGGTATACCTCAGTTTTTTCTCGGGAAAGATAAAGAAATCTGGGAGAATGTTTTTTAGTTCAGAATTGGTAATGGTGTTTATTGGTTCTATGATCTCTACTTCGGTAGATTTTAATATATAATCGTCATCATCTCTCATGTATGAGAAATAGACGTCACGACGAATTAGTTTATTCCTGTAACTACCCTCCACAGATATAACCCCTGTGTTTTCCCCATGGGAAAGATTGACATCCAGTAGCATATCATATGAATGTCCTTTTTCAATTATATAAGTGTCAGCGGTGCAGCCATTTTTGTGATCATTTATGACTTGATGAAAAAATAATACGGAACAGAATATGATGACCAGAAGCAAGAGACCGAATAAGATTTTATTTTTCATAATTTACTTTCCGCAGAATGTACAATGAAATACATTTGTTTTTGACGTCCGATGTAAAGGGCCTTGCGCATGTCACAATTGTATTACTTCGTGCAGAGGGTTTAACATCAATATAGACATAACGAAAACTTTTGCAGCTTAAATGAGACTTAACTTCTGAAAGGATTCTTTGCAGTGCAATTTCATTGTTTTCATTGTAATGAAGTTCACATTCCTGAAAGGCTTTCTCGTATTTATATCCTTGATAAAAATTTTCCGTGTTATTTATTTTAGAATATATTATTATGAATAGTAAAAGTGGTAACAATAAAGTCGCCAGAGATATAATGTATTTCTTAAGTTTTGATTTCCTGGGTTTCTGTATGATTAAAGGTTTCTGTTTATCATCATTGGGACCTGCAATATTGTAATCTTGTATATGAGATTTGATATTATCACTACTTATCACAAAACCTTTTCTGGATACGGTAGTAATAATTTTATTTTCACAACCTATGTTTCTCAATTCCCTGCGGATGATGGATATATTTTGGTAAAGTGTATTTTTTGGAATAATCATCCCTTCACTTCCCCAAACAAATTCAATTATTTCTTTTTGCGAGACAATGTTTGGTGCATTTTCTAACAAAAAGAGAAAGCAACGACTTGCAGGAGCTGACAGTGTGACTGTCTGAGAATCATCCTCTAAATTTTTTAAAGTTAAACTATTTGGTTTAAATTCAAACTTGTCATCGATTAGAAAGTACATTTCAAGGTATTGTTCCGAATGTCCAAAAATTAATTATGCATACAAGGAAACGCTCTCTTAATAATATTAAGAGATTCCTTTATGGATTCTTTAATGAGAGGGTATACAGAGATTGAGGTGTATTTTAACTAATTATAACTACCTTAATCCTTCACATCACTTAATGTTAACGGTAAACCACATAATCTGCAATCCTCTATCATAAATTTTCCTTAAGAATAAACGCACATCTCATTTGTCTACTTTATCTCATTGTTTTTATTATTATTTTTATTTGTGGCTATTATATGAATACAATATATTTTGGCCTTTTTTTATGTAAAAGGAGCATGTGGATACTATTATTTTTTATTAACATATTAGGCAACATCTTAATAACTGCATTGCAATATTTTTAAAGTAATAAGTTATACAGTGCAACTTGGGTTATATGAGATTATTCATTCACGAAGAAGGTTCTGTGCGTTAAACGCTTACAGAACGTTATTTTAAGCAGCACTCGCGCACTCTCTGATGCGGCGTCTGACACCATTGCTAGCTTTTAGTAAATACGTATAAAGAGGTAAGTATGAAAACAACGATGCCGACGCGCAGCGAACAAATGCGCGTTGACAATAGAGGTCAGCGAGAAAGTGACGCTGGCGGAATGGAATGAGATGAATACGCCGAAAGTGATGGCAAATGAGGAGGAGCGGGCGGCGTGATGCTCTCACCCTGGCCCTCTCCCACAGGGAGAGGGAACAAACACCAAAAACGGCAACGTGCGTTGCCGTTTTGCTTTTACTTATTCAAATCCACCTGATAAATCGCGAAGCCAATATCATCCGTCGCGACCTTTTTCATCGGATACTGCGCCTTATCTTTAATGAACGCGGCAGCCTTATCGGATGGGGAGGTTTCAAAACGAATATCCAGCGTCGTGTCGCTTTGTATCGGCGCCAGATGCCAGTTGTTATCCACGGCCGGGTGAATTTCACCCGACTTCTTTGATTCCGCACTGATCCACGCCGCCAGCACCGAGCGGTTTTCGTCCGGCGAAGCAAAAGCGATGTGGTTATCCCCCGTACCGGCAAACTTACCGCCATAGGCGCGATAATTATTGGTCACCACCAGGAAGGTGGCATTTGGATCGATCGCCTTGCCGTTAAAGGTCAGGTTTTTGATGCGCTCGGCCTGCGGGTTAATGGTCTGGCATTCGCCGTCATATTTCGCCGGTTGGGTGACGTCAATCTGATAATTCACGCCGTCGATCACGTCAAAGTTATAGGTGCGGAAGCCCTCCCAGTTAATCAGCGACTGTGGTTTACTGCTGTGCGGATCGATCTGGTTGAACTGCCCGGCAGAGCACTCCAGCCACTCCTTCACCTCTTTCCCGGTGGCTTTCACCACCACGAGCGTGTTGGGATAGAGATAAAGATCGGCGGCATTACGAAACGTCAGTTGGCCTTTTTCAACCTCTACATAGCTTGCCGGATCGTTCTTACGCCCGCCCACTTTAAATGGCGCCGCGGCAGACAGAACCGGCAGCTCTGCCAGGTCTGGATCGCCCTGAATATAGTGCTCCGCATAGGCTTTCTGCGCCATGTTGACCACCTGCACGGTCGGGTCATCCTGTACCAGGGCCAGGAAGCTGTACATGTTGTCGGCGGATTTCCCAATCGGCTTGCTGACAAATTCACGCGTCGCGTCGTGGTCATGCTTCAGGACGCCGATCAGCTTTTTATCTTCTTCAGCCAGCGATTTTTTGGCCGCTGCGTCGTAGATCGGACGCGCTTCCGCTTTCGACTGCGTGACTTTCCAGCTTCCGCTGTCGTTACTCAGTACCAGATCCACGACGCCAAGGTGGTCCCCCCACATGCCCGGCATCACCGATGGCACACCGTTGAGCGTTCCTTTTTCGATGTCCGCGCCTTTGATACCGGCGAAATCTTTACCCGGGAAGACGGCGTGGGCGTGACCAAACAGGATCGCATCCACGCCAGGTACCTGACTGAGATAGTACACTGAGTTCTCAGCCATCACCTGATACGGGTCGGCCGAGAGGCCAGAGTGCGCCACGACGACGACCACATCCGCCCCTTTCGCCCGTATCTCCGGCACGTATTTGCGCGCGGTTTCGGTAATATCGTTGACGGTCACTTTCCCGTCGAGGTTGGCTTTATCCCACGTCATGATCTGTGGCGGCACAAAACCGATATAGCCGATTTTCAGCGTCTGCTTTTTACCGTCCTGGTCGACAACCTCGGTCTCTTTAATCAGATAAGGGGTGAAGAGCGGCTTCTTCGTCTTAACGTCGATGATATTGGCGTTAACGTACGGGAATTTTGCCCCTGCCAGCGCGTCGTGCAGGTATTTCAGGCCGTAATTGAATTCGTGGTTGCCCAGGTTGCCAACCGCATAATCCAGGGTGTTCATCGCTTTATAGACAGGGTGGATCTCGCCTTTTTTCAGCCCCTTCGCCGCCATGTAGTCGCCGAGCGGACTGCCCTGAATTAGGTCCCCGTTATCGACCAGCACGCTGTTTTTCACTTCACCACGGGCGGCGTTGATCAAACTTGCCGTACGTACCAGTCCGAATTTTTCCGTAGGAGTATCTTTGTAGTAATCGAAGTCCATCATGTTGCTGTGCAGATCGGTGGTTTCCAGAATACGGAGATCCACCGTCGCCGCCTGAACGCTTGCTGCAATCAGCGTTGCCAGGAGCGTTGCGCTAAACTTAATCATCTGAGGAGTCCTTTTTACGATCCAAGCCACAAAAGAATATGTATGGAGTATTTGTTGCTTACAGAAGTGTGAATGCTGCCAGAAAAAAGGGCGCTGAAACCAGAATTGCTTCACAGATAGCGGAATTGTTCACATTACGATATAACTAAAACAATAAGTTATGCCCACTGTGTTAACGAAGAGGTGGAGAATGTTAGATAAAATTTGTCAGCTCGCACGGGATGCGGGTGATGCCATTATGCAGGTATACGACGGTGCCACACCGATGGATGTTGTCAGCAAAGCGGACGACTCCCCGGTGACGGCGGCGGATATCGCGGCGCATGCGGTGATCCTGAGAGGTTTGCAGGCCCTGACGCCGGACATTCCGGTCCTTTCTGAAGAAGCGCCCCAGAGCTGGGACGAACGTCAGCACTGGCAGCGTTACTGGCTGGTCGACCCGCTGGACGGCACGAAAGAGTTTATCAAGCGTAACGGTGAATTCACCGTCAACATCGCCCTGATTGAAAAAGGCAAAGCGGTGCTTGGCGTGGTTTACGCCCCGGTGATGAAAGTGATGTACAGCGCGGCGGAAGGTAAAGCCTGGAAGGAAGAGTGCGGCGTGCGTAAGCAGATCCAGGTGCGCGATGCCCATCCTCCGCTGGTGGTGATCAGCCGCTCGCACAGCGACAGCGAGCTGGAGGAGTACCTGCAACAGCTGGGTGAACATCAGACGACGTCGATTGGCTCGTCGCTGAAGTTCTGTCTGGTGGCGGAAGGGCAGGCGCAGCTGTACCCCCGTTTTGGGCCGACTAACGTCTGGGATACGGCGGCAGGGCATGCGGTAGCGGCCGCCGCTGGCGCGCATGTGCATGACTGGCAGGGTAAGCCGCTTGACTACACCCCGCGCGAGTCATTCCTGAATCCAGGCTTTCGGGTGTCACTTTACTGAGTCAGCAGCTTATGCAGCAGGGCAACCACCTGCTGCACCTCATCCTGCGTCAGCGCGCCGTCTTTAACCCACTGTACGCGACCGTTTTTATCCAGCACGACAATCGCTGAACTCTCTTCTTCCAGCTGCCACGCCTTACGCGTCACGCCGTTGCTGTCGACAATAAACTGCGACCACGGATAGAGCTTCTTATTGCTTTCAAGGCTTGAGCGCACAAACATCCCGGAGCCGGGAATCGCGTCGTCGGTGTTCACGATAGTGGTGGTCTGGTAACGATCGTGCGGGAGTTTTGCGGCCTTGATCGCTTCCACAAGGGTAGCGTTTTTCTCTTTAGCGGATGTACGTCCGGCAATATGTTGTACAACTCTCACTTTGCCCGCAAGCTGCGCGCTGTTCCAGGCTTTATAGCTAAACTTATCATTGTCGAGAATCAATTCCCCCCGGTCAGCAATGCCGACAGGCGGGACACGTTGCCCTTTTTCAATGTTGTGTGCGGAAGCCATTAACGGCAGCAACAGGCAAGCTGCTGCCAGGAGGTTACGTAGGGTCATGGTGTTTCCTTATTGTTAGCAGGTGATCCGACCACTTGGTCATGCGCTTTTAATCATAAGTGCGATCAATAGGCTTTTCCCGCAATCCCGATGCCAGTTTGCGGGCGAACGCACATAACTATGCAAAAACGACGGCATATACTGCGCTGTATCACGCTTTGCAAAGATTATTCTGAATAATTGTAATCAAACGGTAAATAAACTTATGCACACTGGGTAAGTACAAGGTTCTGGTCTATAGTCATTGGGCATCAAAATTTGCGCTCAGGACAGTCGGGCCGATTGTGGCACCGCAAGAGCGTATGATTCGCAGGAGATACAAGAATGAAAATTTTCCAACGCTACAACCCGCTTCAGGTGGCGAAGTACGTGAAGATCCTGTTCCGTGGACGGTTGTACATCAAGGATGTTGGCGCTTTTGAGTTCGATAAGGGCAAAATCCTTATCCCGAAAGTGAAGGACAAACAGCACTTGTCTGTGATGTCCGAAGTCAACCGTCAGGTTATGCGTCTGCAAACTGAGATGGCTTAACTAACGTGCTATGCAGTAGTAGTTAAAAAGACGGCTCCCGATGGGAGCCGTTGATGTTTGCGGCACGTATAACGGATTACGCCGACACCTTCTCTTCCGCATCTGGCAGTTTCGGCACCAGCACGGTCGGTTTGCTATCAATACGCGTTACCAGCAGCTGGTCGATGCGGTAGTTATCAATATCCACCACTTCAAACTTGAAGCCTGAGAACTTCACCGAGTCGGTACGTTTCGGGATTTTGCGCAGCATGAACATCATAAAGCCGCCAATGGTCTCGTAGTTGCCGGACTGTGGGAACTCGTCGATGTCGAGTACGCGCATGACGTCTTCAATCGGCGTACCGCCATCGATGAGCCATGAGTTCTCATCACGCTGCACAATTTGCTCTTCCAGCCCCTGGCCGACCAGATCGCCCATCAGCGTCGTCATGACATCGTTGAGGGTGATAATACCCACCACCAGCGCGTATTCGTTCATGATTACCGCGAAGTCTTCCCCGGCGGTTTTGAAACTTTCCAGCGCTTCGGAGAGCGTCAGGGTGTCCGGCACAATGAGGGTGTTGCGGATCTGCACGCCGCTGTTCAGCGCCAGGCTCTGGTTTGCCAGCACGCGGTTCAGCAGGTCTTTGGAGTCCACATAGCCGATGATATGGTCGATATCTTCGTTACAGACCAGAAACTTGGAGTGTGGATGCTGCGCCACTTTGGTCTTCAGGCTCTGCTCGTCTTCATGCAGATCGAACCAGATGATGTTTTCACGGCCGGTCATGGAGGACGGCACGGTACGGGATTCCAGTTCGAATACGTTCTCAATGAGCTCGTGTTCCTGCTTGCGCAGCACCCCTGCCAGCGCTCCGGCTTCCACCACCGCATAAATATCGTCGGAGGTGATGTCATCTTTACGCACCATTGGCAGCTTGAAGATGCGGAAGATTACGTTCGCCAGG
This sequence comes from Enterobacter cloacae, assembly GCF_011078175.1. Taxonomy (GTDB): domain Bacteria; phylum Pseudomonadota; class Gammaproteobacteria; order Enterobacterales; family Enterobacteriaceae; genus Enterobacter; species Enterobacter cloacae_Q. The sequence continues at coordinate 410,013 of NZ_JAALCJ010000003.1, read as the reverse complement.
CCGTTAAAGAACCACACCAGCGGGCGGAAGACGTACAGACAGAAGCGCATCGGGTTGATGATACGCAAAGCCACAGCTTCTGGCGCAATCATACCGATGCGTTTCGGGGTCAGGTCCGCGAATAAAATGAACAAGCCGGTCACCAGGGAGAAGGAGAGAATAAAGCTTAACTGCTCCGCCAGCTCCACGGACATGTACTTAACAAAGAGGCTATAAAACGCCGGAGAAAACGCTGCATCACCCACGATACCGCCAAGAATGGCGACCGCGTTCAGGCCAATCTGCACCACGGTAAAGAACATGCCGGGGTTTTCCTGCATTTTCAGAATGCGTGATGCGTTAATGTTGCCCTCGTCGGCGAGCAGCTTCAGTTTGATTTTACGAGAGGCAGCCAGCGAGATCTCTGATATCGAGAAAAATGCACTGACGGCAATGAGACAAAGTATTACTAAAATACTGTTTAACATAGTTTATCCGGCTTCTCGCCAGATCCTCAGAAGGGGAGTTGATACATTCGTGTGAAGACACATTGAACGTCGGCTCGTAGCGTTGAGCCGATGATTTCAGCGGTAGTATAGCGTAAAGGCGTGTAAATCTGCCAGAGGTCACGTTTTCGACAAAAAAAGCCGGACCGGCACAGGGCGGATCCGGCGAGAGGGGCTATTTCACGGTGGATAAGTGTACGCCCACAGTCAGGCGTGTGGCATCGCCGCCCCAGACCTGATCGTACTCATAGCCTGTTAGTTGTTTGATGACCACGCGGGTGTCGGTATCGCAGTCGCGATAGTCGCCACCGAGCTTCCGACGCGCGATCTCTTTAAGCAGCACTTTGTGCGTTTCGCGGGTCAGCTTAAACTTGTAGGTGGCGAAGAAGCTCACCGCCAGCAGCGCAGCGGTGGCAAAAATCATCAGACCCATTATCGCTCCCAGCGCGCTTTCAGGCTGTGCGCCACTGCCTTTCACAAAACCGGACTCCTGCAAGACCAGGCCGATCATCATGATCGCAATGGCAACGGTGCTTTTGCGAGTCAACACCATTACGCCGGCAAAAATGCCTTCACGACGCTGCTGCGTGACGATCTCGTCAATATCCGGAATAAAGCTATAAATATTCCACGGGATGTAATAGAGGCCTGAGCGGGCCGCACCCAAAAGAATAAAGACGGCGGAGAACAATAGCGTCGGCACCTCTGTTTTGGTGAGATAAACCGTAAACAGGAATGCCAGCACCAGGAAGATACAGCTATAGGAAAAGCGCAACGCGGCGGAAGGGGTCATGTTCAGCCTGTTGAGTAGCAGCATAAATCCGTACGTGCCCGGCACCGAGGCAAACGCCGCAATACTCAGCCAGCCAGAAACTGCCGCTGCATCCTGACTCAGGCAATAAACAACGTAATAGGTAAATACAGAACCAAATACGTCCATCGCGGTAAATGAAAAGATATAAATAATAATATGCAGGCGGAACGCGCGAATGCGGAAAGAGGAGAAAAGATCCAGCACCAGATATTTCAGATGATTGCCCAGCCCGCTGCTGCGCTTAGTATCGACTTTGAAGTTATACTCCTGATGCACATCTTTTGCTTCCCAGGTGCTGTACCAGGTTATAAATACCGCTATGCAAAAAACGCAGGAAAATATCAGTCCGGTAAGCGTGTAGGTAAATGAATTATCTTTACCGGTAAACTGCATAATCACTCCCGGCACCGACACCGCCAGAAAACCGCCCAGCTGCGAGCAGATCATTCGCACCCCGGACAGGCGGCTGCGCTCTTCATATCGGTTGGTCATCTCAGCAGCGAGGGTTTCCCACGGTACCAGCACCATCGCTGAAAGCAGTTCGATGGAGAGATAGGTGCCCAGGTAATACCAGTAACCCATATCAGTCACCCACAGCAGGGCATACAGGAACATTAAAGGAGAGCTAAGTAATAAGAAGAAGCGACGACGGCCAAATTTACGTCCAAGCCAGGTATCACCAAAGTTATCGGTGATATATCCCATTATTGGGCTTAATATCGCGTCAATAACGCGGGCGATTGCAAATATAGAGCCGGCTTCCACGACGGATAATCCGCAATAGGTGGTGTAAAAAAATAACAGCCAGGTGCCGATAATAGCGAAAGCGCCTCCGCCAAAGAGGTCGGTTATGCCGTAGCCAAGCGCCACGCCATAACCCACTCTGCGTTCAGTTGGTTTAACCATAATAATATCCAGTGTAGGGTAGATGTAGAGGTTGTATTTTTATTGCACTGCTGGACTACACGTGACGTTCTAATTGTTAATATCTATCCATTGTCTTAACTGAGATGACCGATAAAAAGCCTCCACAAGCTTGAGTGATTTTCCGGCGGTACGAATATCGGTAAAATCCGTACTCTCCGGGTGATGAATGGCATGATAAAAACGGCGGATCGCCTGCTGGTGTCCTAATCCCCAGTAACTTTTTGCCGTGCCATCGGGAGAGGCATCGCTTTCAAGGCGAAGCCGTTCGCCAGGCGTTATGCGCCAGAGCGTGTTGTCGTTGAGCAACAGCGAGCCGCGCTCGCAGTGGATCTCCAGCCAGAGGGGGGAATCCATGGTGTTGCAGTTGCTGGCATAAAACAGGCCGCGGGCGCCGTTGGTGAAGTGCAGCGTGGCCATCGCGCTGTCTTCTCCTTCCGTAACGTCGGCCAGTTCACCGCTGTCGACCACCCCCTTCAGCCGCGTGACGCCACCCCCGAACCACTGCATCAGATCGAGAGTATGGATCGCCTGGTTGATCAGCAGGCTTCCGCCTTCCGTAGACAGCTGACCCCGCCACGGGCTTTCCGTGTAGTACGTCCCCGATCGGGACCAGGTCAGAACCGCTTTGATACTCAGCATCTTGCCCAGCCCCCCCTGCGCCAGCTCTTTCTGAATGCGAAGGCTGCTGGGGTTGTGCCGGTTCTGGTAGCAAACGCCGAGCCTGCCGGACGCCTGCGCCGTGGCAGTGGTAATATCGGCAAGCTCGCTGCTGTTCATGCCCACCGGTTTCTCGCAAAAAACATGCTTTCCGGCGGCCAGCGCTGCCAGAATCATGTTTTTATGTTCGAAGTGTGGCGTGCAGATATGCACTACATCGATGCTGTCATCCAGCAGCATTTCCCGGTAATCCTGATAAAAGCGACATTGATAGTTCATCGCCAGCTTAAGGCCTTTGACGCTGTCGATATCGACCAGCGCGCGCAGCGCGACATTCGGGATTTGCCTCAGGGCGTTCACATGGCAACGGTGAATAGCCCCGGCACCGATAATCGCCGTGTTCAGGATATTCATGACGCCCCCTTAGTCAGCTGCGTTTGCGAGCATTTGTGCCTTCACGCATAATTCGGCCGCTTTAAAAGCATGCGCCTGAGTCATGGCATTTTCGGTGCGGTGCAGGCAGTCGAGGATCAGTTCGCCAAAGTAGGGGAATCCAACCTGCCCGGCCACCGAATAGCGGAACTCGCCCTCGTTATTGACGAGGTAGACGACATCCTGCTCCCCACGGGTGAGATCGACGTATTTACGGATCTCGATATACCCGTCCGTACCGAGCAGCGTCAGACGCCCATCGCCCCACGTTGAAAGCCCGTCAGGCGTAAACCAGTCGCAGCGGAAATAGCCGCTGGCACCGTTTTCTCCTTTGAGCATCGCGTCGCCAAAGTCTTCGAATGCGGGATACTGCGGGTGGTTAACGTTGCGCACCTGACTGGCGACCACGGTGGCGTCGCGGTTGCCGGTATAAAAGAGAAATTGCTCGATCTGGTGGCTGCCTATATCGCACAGGATGCCGCCGAAGTCGCGACGATCGTAGAACCACTCCGGGCGTCCAGTCCCTTCACGGTGCGGCCCCATGCCCAGGGTCTGCACCACGCGACCAATGGCACCCTGTTGCACCAGTTGCCCGGCAAAGACCGCACTTTCCACGTGCAGACGCTCGCTGTAGTAGACCGCGTACTTTCTCCCGGTTTTCTCTACCATCGCTTTGGCGTCGGCCAGCTGGTCAAGGGTGGTGAGCGGTGCTTTGTCCGTGAAGTAGTCTTTGCCAGCCGCCATCGCCTTCAGCCCCAGCGCGCAGCGTTCGGAGGGGATGGCCGCCCCGGCCACCAGGCGCACGTTATCATCGGCGAGAATAACGTCCAGGGAATCAGCCACCTTCACGTGCGGGTACCGCTGAACAAATGTCTCCACTTTTGCCGGATCGGGATCGCAAACCCACTTCAGCGTGGCGCCTGCTTCAATCAGGCCATTACACATTCCGTAGATATGGCCGTGGTCGAGTGCGGCGGCGGCAAATACAAATTCACCCGCCTGCACCACCGGCTGCGGTTTGCCCACCGGTGCGTAGTTCATTCCGTCATTCTTGTTCATGGTTACAGTCCTCGATCCAGATTTTTACCCAGAGGGATAGCGCCCACTTCGCTGAAGTTGGCGACGCTTGTGGATTTTTCATAAAAACGGGGGGCGAGGGCGTTCGTCCCGCCGGTACGGTAAAACGGATCGTCGCGGCCAATGGGCAGGGAGACGACGCTACGGGTAATGGCTGATTTATACATCGCGGTAATCAACTCCAGCGAGCGCTTTCCCTGCACGCCGTCCACCAGCGGGGCTGTACCGCGCTCAATGCTCTGGAGCAGGTCGTTAATCTGCCCGGTATGCAGGGTCCATTCGAGATTGGGTGTCGCCTGGAAAACGGCATTAAGTTGAGCTTCTCGCTCAAGGTCGCGGGTCTCCTGCGGGAAACCGTTATCAGCACTTACGCTGGCATAAGCCTGCCACGGGGCGGAGATACGGGCTTTATCACCCTGGATAATGATTTTCTGATCTTCCCCGTGGTGCACCACCGAGGCGGTAAGCTGCGTAAGCGCGCCGCTGGGGTATGTAAAGATAGCGGCGCTCAGGTCTTCCACTTCGGCATTGTCATGCGCCACGTTGGTCATCATCGCCACCACCTCAGACGGGAAGCCGAGCATCCACTGAATGGCGTCGATATGGTGCACCGCGTGGTTCAGCGTACAGCCGCCCCCTTCCTTTTCCCACGTGCCGCGCCACCACAGGTCGTAGTAGCAATGTCCGCGCCACCAGAAGGAATCCACCTGCGCATGGCATATTTTTCCGGCGAGGCCGGAATCCAGCGCCGCTTTTAAGCGCCAGAAGGCGTCGGTAAAACGGTTCTGGGCAATAATGGAAAGTGTTTTTCCGCTGGCCTGCTGGGCGGTAATCATCGCATCACACTCCTCCAGCGAGGCGGCCATCGGTTTTTCGCAGAGTACATGGCAGCCAGCATGAAGCGCATCAATGCCGATCTCCGCATGCACATAGGGCGGGGTGCAGACGTCAACAATATCGATGGGAAGCGCGTCCTCCAGCATCTCCTGGTGGCTGGCATATACGCGGGCGTCCGTCAGGCCATACCGCGCTTTTTTCTCTTCCGCTTTCTCCGGATAGATATCAACCAGTGCAACAATCCGGCAGCGCTGGCCAAACTGCAAATAGCCCTGAATATGGTTATGCGAGATATTCCCTGTTCCCACGATGGCGACATTTAACATCGTTTATCTCCGAAGTTACCAGGTGCCAGAGGCATCCAGCGTGATGCTGGTGCTCTCTTTAGCCACTGAGGTGCTGATACGTTGCTGGAGCAGGCGCAGGTACTGCTTTTCATTCAGCGGTAGCTCAACCCAGTCGTCAGTCCAGGTGGAGAGGTGCATGGCGTTAGAGAGGGTTAAACCGCGAATACCTTCCAGACCCGGCGCAATCAGCGGCTCGCCGCGCAGCACGGCGGCGCAGAAGTTGGCGGTGATGACGTGGTGTTCGCTGTATTCCGGGGCAACAGGGATAGAAACTTCCCAGCATTCCGGCTCACCGAAGCCATTCTGCCAGCGGGCGTTAAACTCGGTTTCTGATTCGCGCAGCCGCCAGTAGCGCAGTTTTCCTTCTTCAACGACGACTTTGCCGCGATCGCCCGCGATCTCCAGACGGTTGGTGCCCGGCGTTTCTGCAACGGTGGTGATAAACACGCCGGTTGCGCCGTTGGCGTACTCCGCATAGGCGGTGACCTCGTCTTCAACTTCAATGTCGCGATGCTTCCCGAACTGGCAAAACGCACGCAGACGAACCGGCATGCCCACCAGCCACTGCCAGAGATCGAGCTGATGCGGATCCTGATTGAGCAGCACGCCGCCGCCTTCCCCTTTCCAGGTTGCGCGCCAGCCGCCGGAATTGTAGTAACTCTGCGAGCGATACCAGTTAGTGATGATCCAGTTGGAACGGCGGATTTCGCCCAGCTCGCCGCTGTCGATCAGACATTTGACTTTCTGATACAGCGGATTGGGCCGCTGGTTATACATAATGCCGAAGACCACGTCGCACTCCCGGGCACAGGCGTTCATCTCCTGGACCTGTGCGGTATAGACGCCTGCCGGCTTCTCACACAGGGTATGGATGCCGTGGCGCATCGCCAGCATCGACAGGCGCGGGTGATCGTAATGCGGCGTGGCGACAATGACCGCATCGATAAGCCCGCTCTGGAGCATCTCCTGCGCATCACTGAACAGCGGAATGTCGCCAACCAGCTGCCGAATGGCCGGGTGCTTTTCCGTCGCGTTATCGCACACCGCCGTAAGGCAGGCGTCGCTGACGGTTCCGGCCAGTAAATAGCGCGCGTGGACCGTACCGATATTGCCTATACCAATAATGCCAAAACGTACCTTCTCCATGTCTCACCTTAATTTCAGTCAGAAAGCGTGATGACCGAAAAATAGGAAAGGCGAGCCGTAGCGACAATGTGTTTTTGTGAGAATACTCGCAAGGTCAATAAGTAAACTCCAATGCTTTTGAAATTTGGTTTTAAAATCAACGCGCTGTTTCTGCAAATATTTGCAAAAACTGATTGCGAGCGAGGTCACACTATGCCGGGCAAGTTAAAAATGGAGGAGATCGCGTCCCTGACGGGCTATTCCGTGAGCACGGTTTCCAGGGTGTTGAGCGGCAAGTCTTATACCAGCGAGAAGGCCCGGGAAGCGATTGTCCGCACCGCGCGGGAGCTTGGCGTGCTGGAGTCGATGGCGAGCGGACGACTGTTAATTAACGGAATCGCTGTATTTGCGCCTGAAAGAACGTTTCAGGGACGTGGGGATATTTTTTATCTGGAAGTAACCAAAGGCATTGCGGAAGCCAGCGCGCGCCACAATGTCTGGATCAGTTATTGCGGACTGGAAGAACAAAATGCGGACGTGAAGTTATTTATGGAAAAGGCCAGCCATAAAAATATAAACGCAATAATTATCATTGGTACGGATGATTCAACCATATTTAAACTAGCCAGCACCCTGAATAAACCCTGTGTATTAATTAATTCCGTAGACCGGGACCGGGTGCTGGATTCGGTTTCGCCCGATCACCGCGCGATTGGCTTTACCACAATGCAATATCTCTTCGAACAAGGCCATCGCCGCGTGCTGACCATTACCTGTCTTCGCCGCGACACGCTCTATGCCAGGCTGGACGGCATTAAAGAGGCGTACCGGCATTTTCACGTGGCGTTCGAGCCGCAGCGGGATTTACTGGTCACGGAGTGGTTTACCGCTGAAGAGGCTGAGCGCGAACTGGATGCGTGGCTGTTACGTCACGACAGAGTGCAGTGGCCTGAGGTCATTTTTCCCAACAGCACCAGTATGACCGAGGGCGTGCTGAAGGCGTTACAGCGGCATGGTCTACGCGTACCGGAAGACATCTCCATCATCACCACTGATTTTGCCTGGAATCTGGCAAATCGGCTTGAAAAGCCCATCACGGGGATCACGGTGCCGTGTCGTGATTTGGGTATAGAAGCGGTGCATTTGCTGCAAACGCGGCTGAACCGACCACAGGCACCGGTGTTTAACCTGCTGTTGCAGGGGAAAGTTATTGATTACGGTTCGGTGAGTAATGCCACGCGCCACGCGGCTCGCGTGGCGCTGCTGGAGTAATCAGGCCTGCTGTGGGGGCAGGCAAACGCCGATGCCGCCAATTCCGCAATAGCCGTACGGATTTTTATGCAGATACTGCTGGTGGTCGTCTTCAGCATAGTAGAACGGTTTCGCGGTAGCGATTTCCGTCGTGACCTGACGTTTATCACCGGCCGCCTGCATCGCTTCCTGGAAACGCGTCAGGCTGGCGTGCGCCGCGGCCTCCTGTTCAGGGGTGAGCGGATAGATGGCCGAACGGTATTGGGTGCCGTGATCGTTACCCTGACGCATGCCCTGCGCCGGGTCATGGTTTTCCCAGAATACCTGGAGCAGCTGTTCATAGCTGATGATGCTCGGGTCATACACCACACGCACCGCTTCGGCGTGACCGGTCTCACCGGAACAAACTTCGCGGTAGGTTGGGTTAGGCGTATATCCTCCGGTGTAGCCCGCAGCGGTGCTGTACACGCCCGGCAGTTGCCAGAAGAGACGTTCTACGCCCCAGAAGCAGCCCATGGCAAACAGGGCGATCTCCATGCCATCAGGAACGTTTGTCATTGAATGGTTGTTTACGGCGTGTAACGTTGCCACTGGCATAGGGGTGTTGCGTCCCGGTAATGCATCGGCTTGTGATACCAGATGCTTTTTATCGAATAAACTCACGGTGGGGCCTCCCGGGTAGCGTTGTTTCGGTTAAGGTTGTCACGAAGCGTTTAATTGAACACAATAAATGCGATGAATGAGTCTAGATTTAATCATAAGAAATATTTGGGTGTTGCACCCTTTTTCAACCCGTGATTTGGGTTTTTGGCTATCAGGCCGTATTTTGCCGCGGAGCGGCACTGCATTTGCTTCCAGGGTGGAAACAGGGATATTCAGGAGAAAACGTGACAAAGATCCGCCAGTTATGTTTAGTCAGTTTAATGCTGACCAGCGGGATTGCCAGCGCGGCGAATGTCCGTTTGCAGGTTGAGGGGTTATCCGGGGCGCTGGAAAAAAACGTGCGTGCGCAGCTTTCTACTATCCAGAGCGATGAGGTCACGCCGGACAGGCGTTTTCGCGCGCGCGTGGATGACGCCATTCGCGAAGGCCTAAAGGCGTTGGGGTACTACGAACCCACCATTGATTTCGATTTACGCCCGCCGCCGGCGAAAGGACGCCAGGTATTGATTGCCCGCGTCTCGCCGGGCGAACCCGTCCTGATTGGCGGCACAAACGTGGTGCTGCGCGGCGGTGCGCGCACGGATCGGGACTACCTGGATCTGCTCAGCACCCGCCCGAAAGTGGGCACCGTACTTAATCACGGGGATTACGATCGTTTTAAAAAATCCTTAACCAGCGTTTCGCTGCGCAAAGGCTACTTTGACAGCCAGTTCAACAAAAGCCAGCTGGGCGTTGCGCTTGAGCGACGTCAGGCATTCTGGGATATCGATTACGACAGCGGCGAGCGCTACCGGTTTGGCGATGTGACCTTCGAAGGATCGCAAATTCGTGACGAGTATCTGCAAAACCTGGTGCCGTTTAAAAAGGGCGACTACTACCAGTCCAGCGACCTGGGCGAGCTGAACCGTCGTTTGTCCGCAACGGGCTGGTTTAACTCCGTGGTGGTGGCGCCGGAATTTGATAAATCCCGTAAAACGAAAGTGTTACCGCTGCATGGCGTGGTCTCTCCGCGCACCGAGAACACCATTGAGACCGGTGTCGGCTACTCCACGGACGTCGGCCCGCGCGTGAAAGCCTCGTGGAAAAAACCGTGGATGAACTCCTACGGCCATAGCCTGACCACCAGCGTCAGCCTCTCTGCGCCCGAACAGCAGCTGGACTTCAGCTACAAAATGCCGCTGCTGAAAAATCCGCTTGAGCAATACTACCTCGTGCAGGGCGGCTTTAAGCGTACCGATTTGAACGATACCGAGCAGGATTCGACGACGCTTGCGGTATCACGCTTCTGGGATCTCTCCAGCGGCTGGCAGCGCGCCATTAACCTGCGCTGGAGCCTCGACCACTTTACCCAGGCAAACGTCACCAACACCACCATGCTGCTTTATCCGGGCGTGATGATCAGCCGTACCCGCTCGCGCGGTGGCCTGATGCCGACCTGGGGCGATTCTCAGCGCTACTCCATCGATTACTCCAACACTGCCTGGGGCTCCGACGTAGACTTCTCCGTCTTTCAGGCGCAAAACGTCTGGATCCGCACGCTGTACGACAAACACCGCTTTGTGATGCGCGGCAATCTTGGCTGGATCGAAACCGGTGATTTCGAACGCGTCCCGCCGGATCTGCGCTTCTTCGCCGGGGGCGACCGCAGCATTCGCGGGTATAAGTACAAATCGATCTCACCTGAAAACGACAAAGGCCAGTTGACCGGGGCCTCCAAACTGGCGACCGGCTCGCTGGAGTACCAGTACAACGTCAGCGGCAAATGGTGGGGCGCCATGTTTGTCGACGGCGGCGAAGCGGTGAACGACATCCGCCGCAGCGATTTCAAAACCGGCGCGGGTGTGGGCGTGCGCTGGCAGTCACCGGTCGGGCCGATCAAGCTCGATTTCGCCGTTCCGGTGGGCGACAAAGATGAACACGGTTTACAGTTTTACATCGGTCTGGGGCCTGAATTATGAGTTTATGGAAGAAGATAAGCCTCGGGGTGCTGATTTTTATCGTATTACTGCTCGGTACGGTGGCGTTTCTGGTGGGCACCACCACGGGCCTGCATCTGCTGTTTAACGCTGCGAACCGCTGGGTGCCGGGGCTGGAAATCGGCCAGGTGACGGGCGGCTGGCGCGATCTGCGCCTGAAAAATATCCGTTATGAACAGCCCGGCGTGGCGGTCAACGCGGGCGAGTTTCATCTGGCGGTCAAGCTCGGCTGCCTGCGGGACAGCCAGCTGTGCGTAAACGATCTGTCGCTAAAAGATGTGAACGTGGCGATAGACTCCAAAAAAATGCCGAAATCTGAGCCTGTCGAAGAAGAGGACAGCGGCCCGCTGAATCTCTCCACGCCGTACCCGATTGCGCTCTACCGGGTCGCGCTGGATAACGTCAATATCAAAATCGACGACACGACGGTATCCGTGATGGATTTCACCTCCGGCCTGCGCTGGCAGGAGAAAAATCTCACCCTGACCCCAACCTCCCTGCAAGGGCTGCTGATTGCGCTGCCGAAGGTGGCCGACGTGGCGCAGGAAGAGATCGTCGAGCCGAAGATCCAGAACCCGCAGCCGGAAGAAAAACCGCTGGGCGAAACGCTGAAAGATCTCTTCTCGAAACCGGTTCTGCCGGAGATGACCGACGTGCATCTGCCGCTGAACCTCAATATCGAAGAGTTTAAGGGCGAGCAGTTGCGTCTGACCGGCGATACCGATCTGACGGTCTTCAACATGCTGCTTAAAGTCAGCAGTATCGACGGCAACATGAAGCTCGACGCGCTGGATATTGATACTAACCAGGGGTCGGTCAACGCTTCCGGCAATGCGCTGCTGCGCGACAACTGGCCGGTAGATATTACGCTGAATAGTGCCCTGAACATCGATCCGCTGAAAGGCGAAAAGGTGAAGGTGAAAGTCGGCGGCGCGCTGCGCGAGAAGCTGGAGTTCGGCGTGAACCTCTCCGGACCGGTGGATATGGTGCTGCGCGGGCAAACCCAGCTGGCAGAGGCCGGTCTACCGCTCAACCTTGAGGTTGTCAGCAAGCAGCTTTACTGGCCGTTCACCGGCGAAAAACAGTTCCAGGCTGACGATCTGAAGCTGAAGCTGAGTGGCAAAATGACCGACTACACGCTGTCGTTCCGTACCGCAGTGAAGGGGCAGGGGGTACCGCCTGCCGATATCACCCTGGATGCGAAGGGTAACGAGTTGCAGGTTAACCTCGACAAGCTGACCGTGGCGGCGCTGGAAGGAAAAACCGAGCTGACCGCGCTGCTCGACTGGCAGCAGGCGATCAGCTGGCGCGGCGAGCTGAAGCTGACCGGGATCAACACCGCTAAAGAGGTCCCGGACTGGCCGTCAAAACTGGATGGCCTGATCAAAACCCGCGGTAGCCTGTACGGTGGCACCTGGCAGATGGACGTGCCGGAACTCAAGCTTACCGGCAACGTGAAGCAGAACAAAGTCAACGTAGAGGGCTCGCTTAAGGGCAATAGCTATCTCCAGTGGGTGATCCCGGGCCTGCACGTGGCGCTGGGTCGCAACACGGCGGATATTAAAGGCGAGCTGGGCGTGAAAGACCTCAATCTGGATGCCACCATCGACGCGCCAAATCTCGATAACGCCCTGCCGGGTCTTGGCGGCACGGCGAAGGGGTTACTGAAGATTCGCGGTACGGTGGAGGCGCCGCAGCTGCTGGCGGACATCACCGCCAATAACCTGCGCTGGCAGGAACTTTCCATTGCCCGCGTGCGCGTCGAGGGAGACGTGAAATCCACCGATCAGATCGGCGGAAACCTGGATCTGCGCGTGGAGCGTATCTCTCAGCCGGACGTGAACATCAGTCTGGTCACACTGGCAGCAAAAGGGAACGAAAAGCAGCACGATCTCCAGCTACGCGTGCAGGGCGAGCCGGTCTCCGGGCAGCTGCACCTGACGGGCAGTTTTGACCGTCAGGCGACGCGCTGGAAAGGCGTGCTGGATAATACCCGCTTCAGCACGCCGGTCGGCCCGCTGGTGCTGTCGCGGTCTGTCGCGCTGGATTACCGCAACGCGGAGCAAAAGATCAGCATTGGACCACACTGCTGGACCAACCCAAATGCTGAGCTGTGCGTGCCGCAGACCATTGATGCGGGTGCGGAAGGACGCGCGCAGATCAATCTCAACCGTTTCGATCTGGCGATGCTGAAACCGTTTATGCCGGAAGCCACGCAGGCCAGCGGTGTCTTTAGCGGTAAAGCGGATGTCGCGTGGGACACCACCAAAGAGGGGCTGCCGCAGGGCAGCGTTACGCTCTCCGGGCGTAACGTGAAGGTGGCGCAGGAGGTCAATGACGCGACGCTGCCGGTGGCGTTCGACACCCTGAATGTGAACGCTGACCTGCGTAACAATCGCGCAGAACTCGGGTGGCTGATCCGCCTGACCAACAACGGTCAGCTTGACGGACAGGTGCAAATTACCGATCCGCAAGGCCGGCGCAATCTCGGCGGCAACGTCAATATTCGCAACTTCAACCTGGCGATGGTGAATCCGATTTTCTCGCGGGGAGAAAAGGCGGCGGGGATGCTCAGCGCCAACCTGCGTCTGGCGGGGGATGCGCAAAGCCCGCAGCTGTTTGGCCAGATGCGGTTAAACGGCGTGGACATTGACGGTAACTTTATGCCGTTCGATATGCAGCCAAGCCAGCTGACGATGAACTTTAACGGCCAAAGCTCAACCCTCAGTGGCTCAGTGCTGACGCAGCAGGGACAAATCAACCTGAGCGGTGACGCAGACTGGAGCCAGCTCGACAACTGGCGCGCCCGTATTGCGGCCAAGGGCAGCAGGGTGCGTATCACGGTACCACCGATGGTGCGCCTGGACGTGTCGCCAGACGTGGTCTTTGAGGCAACGCCGAGTCTCTTCACCCTGGACGGTCGTGTCGACGTACCGTGGGCGCGCATCGTGGTTCACGAGGTGCCGGAAAGCGCGGTTGGCGTCTCCAGTGATGAAGTTATGCTCAATGAAAATCTGAAACCTGTTGAACAGAAGAGCGCTGGCATACCGATCAATAGTAATCTTATCGTGCACGTGGGGAATAACGTGCGTTTGGACGCGTTTGGGCTGAAGGCGAGACTGACGGGTGACCTGAAAGTGGCGCAGGATCAACAGGGGCTTGGCCTGAATGGACAAATCAATATTCCTGAAGGGCGCTTCCATGCCTACGGTCAGGATTTGATTGTGCGTAAAGGCGAACTGCTGTTCTCCGGTCCACCGGATCAGCCGGTGCTAAATATCGAAGCGATTCGTAACCCCGATGCCACCGAAGATGATGTGATTGCAGGCGTACGGGTAACCGGCTCCGCCGACGAACCTAAGGCAGAGATCTTCTCTGACCCGGCCATGTCGCAACAGGAAGCGCTCTCTTACCTGCTGCGCGGCCAGGGGCTGGATAGTCAACAGGGCGATGGTGCGGCAATGACATCGATGTTAGTCGGTCTGGGGGTTGCACAAAGTGGTCAGGTTGTGGGTAAAATCGGCGAGACGTTTGGCGTAAGCAATCTGGCGCTGGACACGCAGGGCGTGGGTGACTCTTCGCAGGTGGTGGTCAGCGGCTATGTACTGCCGGGTCTACAGGTAAAATATGGCGTGGGGATCTTTGACTCACTGGCTACACTCACGTTACGTTATCGCCTGATGCCTAAGCTATATCTGGAAGCAGTGTCCGGCGTAGACCAGGCACTTGATCTGCTCTATCAGTTTGAGTTTTAGCAATGCGAATATTTGTTTACGGCAGTTTACGAACCAAGCAAGGCAACAGCCACTGGATGACCAACGCCCAGTTGCTGGGAAATTACACAATCGAAAACTATCAGTTGTACAGTCTGGGCCACTATCCAGGCGCGGTTCCGGGGAACGGAACGGTACAGGGTGAGGTTTATCGTATTGATAATGCTACGCTGGCCGAACTTGATGCCTTGCGCACCAGGGGCGGTGAATATGCTCGCCAGTTGATCCAGACGCCTTACGGCAGTGCATGGATGTACGTGTACCAACGTTCGGTGGAAGGGTTAACGCTGATTGAAAGCGGTAACTGGTTAGACAGAGACCAGTTCTGAAAAACGACAACGCCACCGTAAGGTGGCGTTGTCGTTTTGCGCCTCTTACTGATTGCAGGCCCGAGCGGCGCATCGACAGCCACAAAAAAGCCCCGACGCGCGGGGCTTAGTACCAGCAGTAAGAATTACTTCTTAGCCGCGCGCTCGAAGGACGCGATGATTTCTGCTTTCGCCGCTTCGGCGTTATCCCAGCCTTCAACTTTAACCCATTTGCCTTTTTCGAGGTCTTTGTAGTGCTCGAAGAAGTGGGCGATCTGCGCTTTCAGCAGCTCTGGCAGGTCGTTCACATCTTTAATGTGATCGTACTCTTTGCTCAGCTTGGTGTGCGGTACGGCAACCAGTTTCGCATCTTCACCCGCTTCGTCAGTCATTTTCAGCACGCCAACAGGACGGCAGCGAATGACGGAGCCTGGCTGCAATGGGTATGGCGTTGGAACCAGTACGTCAACCGGGTCGCCGTCCAGAGACAGAGTGTGGTTGATGTAGCCGTAGTTGCATGGATAGAACATGGCGGTAGACATGAAACGGTCAACGAACAGCGCACCGGTGTCTTTGTCGATTTCGTATTTGATTGGATCTGCGTTGGCCGGGATTTCGATAACAACGTAGATGTCTTCTGGCAGTTCTTTACCCGCAGGGACGTTGAGTAAGCTCATGTCGGTGTCCTTTAAAATGGATGGTAAACAAGTGGCAGGTATTATAGCCAACTGACGCTGAAAGTCTCCGCCTGTTTTCGTCTTCTCTCCCTCGCCCCTTCATTTTTTAGACCGTTGCCATGACAGGATAATCCATAAACTTAGCCGCATTTTAAATGTTGAAATGAAAGCGATTACAAACTTGTGATTAACGTTTTATTCACTTTTCTGAAGTGTGATGTAACGCAATCCGTAACATATTTCATTGGCTATAGTTCATCCGCGGAACATCTTTTAACCAACAATAATCTACCCTACGAGGACGTTCATATGTGGAAGCGCTTACTTCTTGTTACAGCAGTTTCGGCAGCCATGTCGTCTATGGCGATGGCCGCACCCTTAACCGTTGGATTTTCGCAGGTCGGATCAGAATCCGGCTGGCGCGCCGCTGAAACGAATGTGGCGAAAAGTGAAGCCGAAAAGCGCGGTATTACGCTGAAAATCGCCGATGGTCAGCAAAAGCAAGAGAACCAGATTAAGGCAGTGCGCTCGTTTATCGCTCAGGGCGTGGATGCCATCTTTATTGCCCCGGTTGTCGCCACGGGCTGGGAGCCGGTGCTTAAGGAAGCCAAAGATGCTGAAATTCCGGTGTTCCTGCTCGATCGTTCCATCGACGTAAAAGACAAATCTCTCTATATGACCACCGTCACCGCCGATAACGTGCTGGAAGGCAAACTGATTGGTGACTGGCTGGTGAAGCAGGTGGATGGCAAGCCGTGTAACGTGGTGGAGTTGCAGGGAACGGTTGGTGCGAGCGTGGCAATCGACCGTAAGAAAGGTTTCGCGGAGGCCATCGCCAAAGCACCAAACATTAAGATCATTCGCTCGCAGTCCGGCGACTTCACCCGCAGCAAGGGTAAAGAGGTGATGGAAAGCTTCATCAAGGCTGAAAATAACGGCAAAAATATCTGTATGGTTTACGCCCACAACGACGACATGGTGATCGGTGCCATCCAGGCTATCAAAGAAGCGGGCCTTAAGCCGGGTAAAGATATCCTCACTGGCTCCATCGACGGCGTACCGGATATCTACAAAGCGATGATTGACGGCGACGCGAACGCCAGCGTAGAGCTGACACCAAACATGGCGGGCCCGGCATTCGATGCGCTGGAGAAATTCAAGAAAGACGGCACGATGCCTGAGAAAGTGACCGTCACCAAATCCACGCTCTACCTGCCGGACACGGCGAAAGAAGAGTTAGAGAAGAAGAAAAATATGGGCTACTAAGCCCCTCACCCCGCACCCTTTTCCCTCTCCCCGGAGGGGAGAGGGAAAAGGGCGGGTTGGGCAGAAAATTAAAGATGGGCACGACACAGTCCCCTCTCCCCTCAAGGGAGAGGGTCAGGGTGAGGGGGAAACCATGAC
This sequence comes from Enterobacter cloacae, assembly GCF_011078175.1. Taxonomy (GTDB): domain Bacteria; phylum Pseudomonadota; class Gammaproteobacteria; order Enterobacterales; family Enterobacteriaceae; genus Enterobacter; species Enterobacter cloacae_Q. The sequence continues at coordinate 393,260 of NZ_JAALCJ010000003.1, read as the reverse complement.
CACTGAACAACACCAGGAAATCCTCCGCACAGAGGGCCTGAGTAAATTTTTCCCTGGCGTTAAGGCGCTGGATAACGTTGATTTCAGCCTGCGGCGTGGGGAGATCATGGCGTTGCTCGGCGAAAACGGGGCGGGGAAGTCGACGCTGATTAAAACCCTGACCGGGGTCTATCACGCCGATCGCGGCGCTATCTGGCTGGAAGGTAACGCCATTTCGCCCAAAAACACCGCGCATGCGCAGCAACTGGGGATCGGCACGGTCTACCAGGAAGTGAACCTGCTGCCAAACATGTCGGTAGCGGATAACCTGTTTATTGGCCGCGAACCCAGACGTTTTGGCCTGCTGCGCCGTAAAGAGATGGAAGCGCGCGCCGCGAAGCTGATGGAATCGTATGGCTTCTCTCTCGACGTGCGCGAACCGCTGAACCGTTTTTCCGTGGCGATGCAGCAGATCGTTGCCATCTGTCGCGCGATCGATCTCTCGGCGAAGGTGCTGATCCTCGATGAACCCACCGCCAGCCTCGACACCCAGGAAGTGGAAATGCTTTTTACCCTGATGCGCCAGCTGCGTAATCAGGGCGTCAGCCTGATTTTCGTGACGCATTTCCTCGATCAGGTTTATGAGGTGAGCGATCGTATTACGGTGCTGCGAAACGGCAGCTTTGTCGGCTGCCGGGAAACCCGCGAGCTGCCGCAGATAGAGCTGGTCAAAATGATGCTGGGCCGCGAGCTGGAGACCAACGCGCTCCAGCGCGCGGGCCGTACGCTGCTGAGCGACAAACCGATCGCCGCGTTTCACGATTATGGCAAAAAAGGGACCATCGCACCGTTTAACCTGGAGGTACGCCCCGGTGAAATTGTGGGTCTGGCGGGGCTGTTAGGCTCCGGGCGCACCGAAACCGCCGAAGTGATCTTCGGGATCAAACCTGCCGACAGCGGAACGGCGCTGATCAAAGGCAAACCGCAAACGCTACGTTCACCGCATCAGGCATCGTGCCTCGGCGTGGGCTTCTGCCCGGAGGACAGGAAAACGGACGGGATCATTGCCGCCGCTTCGGTGCGGGAAAACATCATTCTGGCGCTACAGGCCCAGCGCGGCTGGCTGCGTCCGATCCCGCGTAAAGAGCAGAACGCGATTGCCGAGCGCTTCATCCGCCAGCTCGGTATACGTACCCCGAGCGCGGAACAGCCCATCGAGTTCCTCTCGGGCGGTAACCAGCAGAAGGTGCTGCTCTCTCGCTGGCTGCTCACCAAACCGCAGTTCCTGATCCTCGACGAGCCCACGCGCGGTATCGACGTGGGTGCGCATGCCGAAATTATCCGGCTTATCGAAACGCTGTGCGCCGACGGGCTGGCGCTGATGGTGATCTCGTCTGAGCTGGAGGAGCTGGTCGGCTATGCCGATCGCGTCATCATCATGCGCGATCGCAGGCAGGTGGCAGAGATCCCGCTGGATAAACTGTCCGTTCCGGCGATCATGAATGCCATCGCGGCGTAAGGAGTCAAATGTGATGTCCCGTTCTCTTTCGCAAACTGGCGAAGCGAAGCGTCGCTTCAGCTGGCCGGCCGGCACGCCGCAAATCCTGGCGCTGCTGCTGGTGCTGCTGGTGGATAGCCTGGTGGCTCCGCATTTCTTCCAGATCGTCGTCCAGGATGGCCGCCTGTTTGGTAGCCCGATCGACATCTTAAACCGTGCCGCGCCCGTGGCGCTGCTGGCGATTGGTATGACGCTGGTTATTGCCACCGGCGGGATCGACCTCTCCGTCGGTGCGGTCATGGCGATTGCAGGCGCTACCGCCGCCTCAATGACCGTTGCCGGACACAGCCTGCCGGTGGTCCTGCTCGCCGCGCTGGGCTCCGGCGTGCTAGCCGGGCTGTGGAACGGCATTCTGGTCGCGGTGCTCAAGATCCAGCCGTTTGTTGCGACGTTGATTTTGATGGTGGCCGGGCGCGGTGTGGCGCAGCTTATCACCTCCGGTCAAATTGTCACCTTTACCTCCCCGAGCCTGGCGTGGATCGGCAGCGGCAATTTTCTGTTCTTCCCGACGCCGGCGATCGTCGCGCTGGTGACGCTGGTGGTGTTCTGGCTTTTCACCCGCAAAACGGCGCTCGGGATGTTCATCGAAGCGGTGGGGATTAACATCCGGGCCGCGAAAAACGCCGGGGTGAATACGCGGCTGATGGTGATGCTGACTTACGTGCTGAGCGGCGTCTGTGCCGCGATTGCCGGGGTGATTGTGGCCGCCGATATTCGCGGAGCGGATGCCAACAATGCCGGGCTCTGGCTGGAGCTGGATGCGATCCTCGCGGTGGTTATCGGCGGTGGGTCGCTGATGGGCGGACGTTTTAATCTGCTGCTCTCGGTGGTGGGGGCGTTGATTATTCAGGGTATGAATACCGGTATTTTGCTCTCCGGGTTCCAGCCGGAGCTTAATCAGGTCGTCAAAGCGGTCGTGGTGCTTATCGTGCTTATCGTGCAGTCGCCGCGCTTTATCACTCTCATTAAGGGGTTCCGCGGTCATGATAAAACGTAATTTGCCGTTAATGATCACGCTGGGCGTGTTCGTGCTGGGTTACCTCTACTGTCTGACCCAGTTCCCGGGCTTCGCCTCCACGCGGGTGATTTGCAACATCCTGACCGACAACGCGTTTCTCGGGATTATCGCCGTCGGCATGACGTTTGTGATCCTCTCCGGCGGGATAGATCTCTCCGTCGGGTCGGTGATCGCCTTTACCGGCGTATTCCTTGCTAAAGCGATTGGCGACTGGGGAATTTCGCCGCTGCTGGCTTTCCCGCTGGTGCTAATCATGGGCTGTGCGTTCGGTGCCTTTATGGGGCTTTTGATCGACGCGCTGAAACTCCCGGCGTTTATCATCACCCTCGCGGGAATGTTCTTCCTGCGCGGCGTAAGCTATCTGGTGTCGGAGGAGTCGATTCCGATTAATCACCCGATCTACGACACGCTCTCCAGCCTGGCGTGGAAAATCCCCGGTGGGGGGCGCCTGAGTGCAATGGGGCTGCTGATGCTGGGCGTGGTGGTGGTCGGGATCTTCCTCGCCCACCGTACCCGGTTTGGTAATCAGGTTTATGCCATTGGCGGCAGCGCCACGTCCGCGAACCTGATGGGAATTTCCACGCGCAGCACGACCATTCGCATCTACATGCTGTCGACCGGGCTGGCCACGCTGGCGGGAATTGTGTTCTCGGTTTATACCCAGGCAGGTTATGCCCTTGCAGGAGTAGGCGTTGAGCTGGACGCCATTGCCTCGGTGGTCATTGGGGGGACGTTGCTCAGCGGCGGAGTGGGGACGGTGCTCGGCACGCTGTTTGGCGTGGCGATCCAGGGGCTGATTCAGACCTATATCAACTTCGACGGCACGCTCAGCTCCTGGTGGACCAAGATCGCCATCGGCATTCTGCTGTTTATTTTTATCGCTCTCCAGCGCGGTCTGACGGTACTCTGGGAGAACCGCCAGAGCTCGCCTGTTACTCGTGTGAATACATCTGTAACAGAGCGATAACATACTGAAATTGCTTAAACTCTAAACATTTTCCGGTAGCGGCCGATACTCTTTTTTTATGCCCAGAAATATCTCGCTACCGGAAATAACATCATGCTTAAAACGCTATCGATTCGTACCGGCTTGCTCTCTTTACTGGCCGTTATGACCCTTCTGCTGCTGATTGTCAGCGGCATCGGCATTTATGCCCTTACCCAAAGTTCCGCTTCTCTCCAGCGCATCAATCACCTTCAGGGTGAACAGATGGTGCAATTGAATGCCGGCTATACGCTGATCCTGCGCGCGCGTAACGAAGCGGGGCAGGCCGTCCGCATGATGGAGGTCGGCCTGCTGGACGATGCGGCCAATGCGGTCAAAAACATTAACCAGGAAGTGGCGCTGGCACAGAAAACGCTGAAGGGCGTGATCGGCAGTGGCGTGGCAGATGAGCAGGGACAAAAGCTGCTGGATAACGTCGCCGCCAGCCTGGCGGTGTACAACCAGCAGGGTATCAGCCCGATGCTGAAAGCCCTGAACGAGCAAAGTGCGGACAGCTATTACGATCTGCTGGAAAACAAGCTGGTCCCGGTGGCGAAGCAGTTTGATAACGCTATGCAGGCGTTCCAGGCATGGAGCGAGGCGCGCGGCAAAGCGGAGGTGAGCGCCGTGCAGGCGAGTAAAACCCGCGTGCTGATCCTGATTATCGTCGCGGCGCTGCTGACGGCTGGCATTATCGTGCTGGCCTGGCGGGTGCTGCGCCATATGCTGCTCACGCCGCTTTCAGCCTCGATTGCCCAGCTGGAACACGTGGCGGCCGGGGATTTAACCCATACCCTGAACGCGCCGGCGAGCCAGGAATTTAATCGCCTCAACGCGGCGATCGAAGAGATGCGCCAGTCGCTGATGGACTCGGTTCTGCGGGTGCGTGACGCCAGCTCGCAGATTGATACCGGCAGTCGCGAGCTGACGGCCGGGAATATGAACCTGGCCCAGCGCACGGAATCCACCGCCACCTCGCTGGAGCAGACGGCCGCCAGCATGGAAGAGATCACCGCCACGGTGAAGCTTAACGCCGACAATGCCGAGCAGGCGCACCAGCTGGCCAAATCGGTCTCTGATACCGCCGATCACGGGAGCGAAATGGTCTGCTATGTTATTGAGAAGATGCGCGACATCTCCGGCAGCTCGGCGCGCATCGCCGATATCCTGAGCGTCATCGACGGCATTGCGTTCCAGACCAATATTCTGGCGCTGAACGCCTCTGTTGAAGCGGCGCGTGCGGGCGAGCAGGGACGGGGGTTTGCGGTCGTGGCGGGTGAGGTGCGTAATCTCGCCAGCCGCAGTGCCGATGCGGCGAAAGAGATCCGCTCCCTTATCAGCGATTCACAAACTCACGTGAGCGAAGGCAGCGAGCTGGCACAGCAGGCCGGTGAGACGATGGACGAGATCGCCACCGAAGTGCTGCGTATGACCAAACTGATGCGTGAAATTGCGACGGCGTCTCAGGAGCAGAGCCGCGGTATTGAGCAGGTGAATATCGCCGTCAATCAAATGGATGAAACGGCGCAGCAAAATGCGGCGCTGGTGCAGCAATCCTCTGCGGCAACACGTTCGCTGGAGGCGCAGTCGCGCGAGCTGATGGAAGCGATGGCTTCCTTCAAGCTGACGATGCAAACGGCCTGAAAAAAAGGGAGCCTGCCTGGCTCCCCTTTTCGTGCGTTACGCGTCCGGGAATTCGCGGATCATGCGTTCAACGTCATCCACCATATGGCGGTTGCCGACGAAGAATGAACGGCGCTGGTGCAGGCTTTCCGGCACGATATCCAGAATACGCTCTTTACCGTCGCTTGCCTTGCCGCCCGCCTGCTCGGCCAGGAACGCCATTGGGTTGCACTCGTACAGCAGACGCAGCTTCCCGTCCGGGTGGCTGGCGGTGCTAGGGTAGAGGTAAATACCGCCTTTCAGCAGGTTGCGGTGGAAATCCGCCACCAGCGAGCCGATATAGCGCGAGGTGTATGGGCGCTGCGTGGCTTTATCCTCTTCCTGACAGAATTTGATGTACTTCTTCACGCCGTTCGGGAATTTGATGTAGTTGCCTTCGTTGATGGAGTAGGTATTGCCCTTCTCCGGGAAGCGCATACGCTCCTGGCACAGGCAGAACACGCCCAGGGACGGATCGTAGGTAAAGGCGTGTACGCCGCAGCCGGTGGTGTACACCAGCATGGTTGACGAGCCATACACCACATAACCGGCTGCGACCTGTTTACTGCCCGGTTGCAGGAAGTCTTCTTCCGTCACCGGTGTGCCAACCGGCGTGACGCGGCGGTAGATGGAGAAAATGGTACCGACAGAAACGTTAACGTCGATGTTGGAGGAGCCGTCCAGCGGATCCATCAGAACAACGTATTTCGCGTGTTCACACCCTTCGAATACGACGATCTCATCTTCTTCTTCAGAGGCGATACCCGCAACGATGTCGCGCGCGCGCAGTGCTGCTTTCAGTTTTTCATTGGCGAACAAGTCGAGTTTCTGCTGAACCTCACCCTGAACGTTCTCGGCACCGCTGGCACCCAGGATATCGACCAGACCGGCCTTGTTGATATCGCGGTGGATGATCTTAGCGCCCAGCTTTATTGCCGACAGCAAAGCAGTGAGCTCACCCGTAGCATGAGAGAACTCGTGCTGCTTTTCGACAATAAATTCACCTAACGTTTTCATAACACTTTCCCTGCATCTTATGTTGAGTAAAGCGGTTGATGTCCAACAATCTTAACAAACATTCAAATATTAGCGCAGAGGTGAATCGCGCCAGCAAAATACGGATTTACCTGAAATGCGTTTCACAGCCGCTGACATGTGAGTAAAATGTGCGCCACATTGAAGAAGGATAGTGACGTATGCGCATTCATATATTGGGGATTTGTGGCACTTTCATGGGCGGACTGGCAATGCTGGCGCGCTCGCTGGGCCATGAAGTGACAGGTTCGGACGCCAATGTGTATCCGCCGATGAGCACGCTGCTGGAGAAGCAGGGAATTTCTCTGATTCAGGGATATGACGCCAGCCAGCTGGAGCCGCAGCCGGATCTGGTGATCGTGGGTAACGCCATGACCCGTGGGAATCCATGCGTTGAAGCGGTGCTGGAACGCAATATCCCGTACATGTCTGGCCCGCAGTGGCTGCATGATTTTGTCCTGCATGACCGCTGGGTTGTCGCCGTAGCCGGGACGCACGGCAAAACCACGACCGCCGGTATGGCGACCTGGATCCTCGAAGCCTGCGGCTACAAGCCGGGCTTCGTGATTGGCGGCGTACCGGGTAATTTCGACGTCTCCGCGCGTCTGGGCGACAGCCCGTTCTTTGTGATTGAAGCGGATGAGTACGACTGCGCATTCTTCGACAAGCGATCCAAGTTCGTGCATTACTGCCCACGTACGCTGATCCTCAACAACCTTGAGTTCGATCATGCGGATATCTTTGACGACCTGAAAGCGATTCAGAAACAGTTCCACCATCTGGTGCGCATTGTTCCGGGTCAGGGCCGCATTATCCTGCCGGAGAACGACATCAACCTGAAACAGACCCTGGCGATGGGGTGCTGGAGCGAGCAGGAGCTGGTGGGCGAGCAGGGCCACTGGCAGGCGAAAAAACTCAGTGCGGATGCTTCCGAATGGGAAGTGCTGCTCGACGGTCAGAAAGTGGGCGAGGTGAAGTGGGGCCTGGTGGGCGAGCACAACATGCACAATGGCCTGATGGCGATCGCCGCGGCGCGTCACGTGGGTGTACTGCCTGCGGATGCGGCCAATGCGCTGGGCACGTTTATCAATGCCCGTCGCCGCCTGGAGCTGCGCGGTGAAGCGAATGGCGTGACGGTGTATGACGATTTCGCGCACCACCCAACCGCTATTCTGGCGACGCTCGCCGCATTGCGTGGCAAAGTTGGCGGCACCGCGCGCATTCTGGCCGTGCTGGAACCGCGTTCGAACACCATGAAAATGGGTATTTGCAAAGACGATCTTGCGCCGTCCTTAGGACGTGCCGACGAAGTCTTCCTCCTGCAACCGCAGCATATTCCGTGGCAGGTGGCTGAAGTGGCCGAAGCATGCATCCAGCCGGCGCACTGGAGTGCGGACGTGGATGTTTTAGCGGATATGGTGGTGAAAGCCGCACAGCCTGGAGACCACATTCTGGTGATGAGCAACGGCGGATTTGGTGGGATCCATCAAAAGCTGCTGGACGGCCTGGCGAAGAAGGCCGAGGCCGCAGAGTAAAAAAAGCCCGGTGGCGTTAGCGCTTACCGGGCCTACATTTTGCACGACCTTGTAGGCCGGATAAGGCGTTTACGCCGCCATCCGGCGCAAAACCGCACAGATTACTCTTCGTTCTCAGACAGCTCGCGCAGATACTGGAAAATCAGGCGCGCAGACTTCGGCGGCTTATTCCCTTCTTTCTCTTTCTTCGCGTTGCGGATAAGCGATCGCAGCTGCTGGCGGTCGGCATTCGGCCACAGGTTCAGCACTTCAGGTACCGCGTCATCACCTTGCTCGATCAAACGATCGCGGATCTGCTCCAGCTTATGGAACAGCGCAACCTGCTGGTTGTGGCGGTTTTTCAGTTTGTCCAGCGCCTGACGGATCGGCTCCACGTCGCGCTGACGCAGCAGTTTCCCGATAAGCTGAAGCTGGCGGCGACGCCCTTCTTTCTTGATTTTCTGTGCCAGTTCAATGGCATCACGCAGATCCTGGTCGAGCGGGATCTTATCCAGCGCGTTTTTACCCAGTTCTACCATTTCCGCGCCAAGCTGTTTTAACTCTTCGGCGTCACGTTTAATTTCACTTTTACTGACCCAGATGATCTCATCATCTTCGTCTTCGATGTCATCACCGGGAACGTCGTCGAGCCAGTCTTCGGGCTGCTTAGTCATGTCAGGCTCCTTAAAAAAAGAGGCTAATGTTACCAGTTAAGACGCGCACTGAAAAACGGTTCTCTGTTAGACTTCACATAACTCTCTCTTACAGTATGGCATTTGCGATGAAAGTAACCTCACAAGTTGAAGCGCAGCGTAAGATCCTGGAAGAAGCCGTCTCTACCGCGCTGACGCTCGCTTCAGGTAAATCAGATGGCGCCGAAGTGGCGGTCAGCAAAACCACCGGCATTAGCGTGAGCACCCGCTATGGCGAAGTGGAGAATGTAGAATTTAACAGCGATGGCGCGCTGGGGATCACCGTGTATCACCAGAATCGCAAAGGCAGCGCGTCGTCTACCGATCTCAGCCCGGATGCCATCGCCCGTACGGTGCAGGCAGCGCTGGATATCGCGCGGTACACCTCCCCGGATCCTTACGCTGGCGTGGCCGATAAAGAGCTGCTGGCGTTTGACGCGCCGGATCTCGATCTGTTCCATCCGGCGGAAGTGACACCGGACGAAGCCATTGAGCTGGCCGCGCGAGCCGAGCAGGCCTCTTTGCAGGCTGACAAACGCATAACCAATACCGAAGGCGGCAGCTTTAACAGCCACTACGGCATCAAAGTGTTTGGTAACTCCCATGGCATGTTGCAGGGGTACTGCTCAACCCGCCACTCGCTTTCCAGCTGCGTCATCGCCGAAGAGAACGGCGATATGGAGCGTGATTACGCGTATACCATTAGCCGCGCGCTGGGGGATTTGCAGTCTCCGGAGTGGGTGGGAAAAGCGTGTGCCGAACGCACGCTGTCACGCCTTTCGCCGCGTAAACTCTCCACCATGAAAGCCCCGGTCATTTTTGCCAACGAAGTGGCAACCGGCCTGTTTGGTCATCTGGTGGGGGCGATTGCGGGCGGTTCGGTGTACCGTAAATCGACCTTCCTGCTCGACTCGCTGGGCAAGCAGATCCTGCCGGAATGGCTGACCATCGAAGAGCATCCGCATCTGTTGAAAGGGCTGGCCTCGACGCCGTTCGACAGCGAAGGCGTGCGCACGGAACGTCGTGATATCGTTAAAGACGGCATTCTGACCCAGTGGCTGCTGACCAACTACTCCGCGCGTAAGCTGGGGCTGAAAAGTACCGGGCACGCGGGTGGCATCCACAACTGGCGCATTGCCGGACAGGGCCTGAATTTTGAACAGATGCTCAAAGAGATGGGCACCGGCCTGGTGGTCACAGAGCTGATGGGGCAGGGTGTGAGCGGTATCACCGGCGACTACTCTCGCGGTGCGGCGGGCTTCTGGGTTGAAAACGGTGAAATTCAGTATCCGGTGAGCGAAATCACCATCGCCGGCAACCTCAAGGACATGTGGCGCAATATTGTCACGGTTGGTAACGATATTGAAACACGCAGCAATATTCAGTGTGGTTCTGTATTACTGCCGGAGATGAAAATCGCCGGGCAATAATCCTCGTAAGAGCGTGATTAATAATAAAAAAAGGAAGTGAGCAATGCGTAAACACCTGTTAGCGATCGTCGCGGCTTCAACGCTGGTTCTTGGCTCGTCTGCGTTTGCTGCCGATCTCGAAGACAACATGGACATCCTCAGTGAAAACCTGAAGGTGGTTCAGAAAACGGACAATGCGGCGGAAATGAAAGGCGCACTGACCAAAATGCGTGAAGCGGCGCTGGATGCGCAAAAAGCGACGCCGCCGAAGCTGGAAAGTAAAGCGGCGGACAGCGCCGAGATGAAAGACTACCGCCACGGCTTTGACGTGCTGGTCGGCCAGATTGACGGCGCGCTGAAGCTGGCGAACGAAGGCAAAGTGAAAGAAGCCCAGGCGGCAGCCGATCAGTTTGTCGCGACCCGCAACACGTACCACAAAAAGTATCGTTAATTGGGTGCCTGAGCTGTACGTCCTCTCTCCGTATGCGGAGGCGCATTATGCGCCCCCGCATCGTTGCTCCCTACTGGCCGGAGCGACAATCCATCCGCGCTGTCACTTCAAGCGAGCCGTTACGAAAACGGATCTCGCACAGTGTTTTCCTCGTCACCAGCGTTAAAATGATTATTGTCAAAGCAACAATCATCAAAACCCGGATAATTGGGGATTGGCGTTTCATGGATGCCTCCTTGCATTAAAGCGGGCGAGGTAGCGAACTCCACGGTCCGACGTGTCGTTTCGAGCCCCCGCCCTGATTTTTTATCAGGCGGGGCTTTCCACTTTCCGTCCCATGCCTGAGACGGTCAGTCTCAAGCACCCGGCGCCACTCTAACGGATCCCTATAAGAAAACCTTATCCACGTCACATTTCTACGAGCCTGCTCGTAATCTTTTCCACTCCGCTTACCTGTTTAGTGCCGCGTATTAGCGTGATATTCATCACGTAAATATCTCGATCTCTCCAGATTCACCGCATTTATGTGGCACAGATCACTGCCGCTGCTCGCCTTTCCACTTTGAAGTGGAAAACAACTCGCTACAAACAATTCCCCCTCGCCGTTAGTTTTATTCCAGAGCCAATAACGGGGTAAGACGAGTGATTAACGGAGCGGTAATGAACGACGTTGGGGAACAGGCGGTGCAAACAGAACAGCTCGCGAACACCATGCTACAGCAGGTCTATGCCCTGCTGGCCCGGCACAACATCATCCCCAATGCAGTACAAGAGCAAATGCTCACCTCCCACGTTCGTGCCATGGCGCACCGGTCCGTGACCGGCGAGCCGCTGCCGGAGGTAGAAGCAGAACTGTTCGACGAAATTTCACCAGATTCAATGCAGCTTGCCCGTGAAGTGGTAGCGCAGTTTGGCAATCTTCCTGATGAAGAGGCCTGGCTGCTCTCCGTTCACTTCGAAGTCGCAAAAGACAACCTTTAAGGAGCAACACATGGAACAGATTACAGTCGTGATTGGCGATCGCCTGGGTAAAGGTCAGAAAGTGGCGGCCGGGGTGGAAAAAGCCGGTGGACGCGCGGTGGTGGTGCCGGGCATGGCCGCGGATATGAAGCTCGGTGACGTGATGAAAGCAGAAAACGCCACCTTCGGCATCTCTTTCTGCGGCAGCGGCGGCGCGGGCGCGATTACCGCACAAACCAAATATGGCTACAAGGCCAAATACGGCATGCGTTCGGTGGATGAAGGCGTCACTGCCATCAACGAAGGCTGCAACGTGCTGGGCTTCGGCTTTATGGATAAAGAAGAGCTCGGCGAGCGTCTGGTGCAGGCGTGGCAGAAGAAACACGGCGCATAAGCATGAAAGAACAGTTCACAACCACGGTGAGGGTGAAGGGGAAGGGCGACGCCAAAGCGCGCGCCTTTGCCGACGCGCTCAACCACGTTCAGGCCGCGGTGATGAAAGCCTCACCGCATATCTTACTGCGTATTGAGCCACAGGATGTGCAGGTCGTTCAGGCGCTAGAAGCGGTGCGGAAAGAAGCGTTTCTGTTCTTCTTTCTGCGCCGGGAGAGACGCACCTACAGCGTGGAGCTGGATGTGACCGTCAACGTGACCGCCATCAATCTCGATCGGGTGGATTTCGTCACGCAACGCTGATTATTCATAAAAGGGCAGACTGATGTTCTTAATTATATTAATAAAATCGCTCATCATTGGCGGCCTGGTTGGCGTCGGTGTTGGAGCCGGGGCTGCACGCATGTTTCATGCGCCTACCACTCAGGGTATGGGCGCGTTTCGTACGTTGGGGGAACTGAACTCCTGCGAAGGGGATCCGGCTTCTCACTTCTCCTTTGGGTTAGGTTTCTTCTTTAACGCCTGGGCCTCTTCCGTGGCCGCAGGTGCTTTCACACAGGACGTTGACCACCGCATCATCCCGAACTGGGGTGCTGCTGCACTGATGATCAAAAACCGTAACGTCGGCGAAACGCTGCACGATCCGCGCAAAATGGCGATTGCCTGTGGCGTGATCGGCATGATCGTCGTGACTTTCCTTAACCTGACGGCCTCCTCCGTTCCGGCAGCGCTCCAGGTCACCGCCGTGAAGGTACTGGTGCCCGCCGCGAACCTGCTGGTCAACACCGTCATGCCGGTGATCTTCTGGCTGGCGGCCATCGACGCGGGTAAAAAATCGGGCTTCTGGGCCACCATCTTTGGCGGCGCGGCGCAGCTGATTATGGGTAACGCCGTACCGGGCCTGGTGCTGGGGATCCTGATCGGAAAAGGCGTGGAAGAGAGCGGCTGGAACCACGTCACCAAAGTGATGATGGCGGCGATCGTCCTGCTGTTCGTGCTGAGCGGCTTCTTCCGCGGCTTCGACATGAAGATGATCGAATCCTTCCATCTGACCGTGCCGAACTGGCTCGACATGATCCACAACTCGCTCAGCGGTAAATAACAGGAGCCTCTAAATGGAACAGAATAAAGGTTTTTGGTATGCCGACTGGTCGTTCCCGATCTTCGTTGGCCTGCTCTCCTCCGGCGTCTTTGCCGGGACGCACATGTACTACCTCTACGGCATCGGCGCGTTTAACGAAGTGGCCTTCGTGGCGATGCTGAAAGCGGGCATTGATACCGGCGTTTACGGCGCGGTGGCGGCATTCGGCGCAAGCTTCCTGTTCGCCCGCATCATTGAAGGCTCACTGGTGGGTATTTTGGATATCGGTGGGGCGATCCAGACCGGCGTAGGCCTCGGCGTACCGGCGCTGCTGCTGGGCGCGGGGATCATGTTCCCGGTGACCAACTTTATTGCCTCGCTGATTACCGGCCTGGTGATTGGTCTGGCGATTGGCTACGTCATCATCCTGGCGCGTAAGTTCACCATCAACCAGAGCAACTCTACCTACGGCGCTGACGTGATGATGGGCGCGGGTAACGCCTCAGGCCGCTTCCTCGGGCCGTTGATTATCCTCAGCGCCATGACCGCCTCCATTCCTATCGGCGTCGGTTCCCTGGTGGGGGCGCTGCTGTTCTACATCTGGCAGAAGCCAATTACCGGTGGCGCCATCCTCGGCGCAATGATTTTGGGCTGGCTGTTCCCGGTCGCCCTTTAATCCCTGCGGGCGCCGCTGCGCCCGCCTTATCAGGAGAACCCCATGTTTGATCTACTCCTGCGCCGTGCGCGCCTCGCCGACGATACCCTGACCGATATCGCCATTCAGGACGGGAAGATCGCCATGACAGGCGAAATTGACGCTCCCGCCCGTAAAACGGTTGAGCTTAACGGTGACGTGTTCGTCAGCGCGGGCTGGATTGACTCCCACGTCCACTGCTACCCGAATTCCCCGATTTACCACGACGAACCGGACAGCGTGGGCATTGCCACCGGCGTTACCACCGTGGTGGATGCAGGCAGTACCGGGGCCGACGACGTGGACGATTTTTACGCCATCACCCGCAATGCCGCGACGGAGGTCTACGCGCTGCTGAACATTTCCCGCGTCGGGCTGATCGCCCAGAACGAGCTGGCCAACATGGCCAATATTGATGCCGATGCGGTGAAGCAGGCGGTTAAACGCCATCCGGATTTTATCGTCGGCCTGAAAGCGCGCATGAGCAGCAGCGTGGTCGGTGAAAACGGCATTACGCCGCTGGAGCGGGCGAAAGCCATCCAGAGAGAGAACGGCGATCTGCCGCTGATGGTGCACATCGGCAACAACCCGCCGAACCTCGACGAAATCGCCGAACTGCTCAGTTCCGGCGACATCATCACCCACTGCTATAACGGCAAACCCAACCGCATTCTGACGCCATCCGGCGAGCTGCGCGCCTCCATCACCTCCGCCCTGAAGCGCGGCGTGCGGCTGGACGTCGGCCACGGCACGGCGAGCTTCAGCTTTGAGGTGGCGAAGCGCGCCATCGCGATGGGCATTCTGCCGCACACCATCAGCTCGGATATTTACTGCCGCAACCGCCTCAACGGCCCGGTTGGCTCGCTGGCGAGCGTGATGTCGAAGTTTCTCGCCATCGGCATGTCGTTGCCGCAGGTGATTGACTGCGTCACCGCCAACGCCGCCGACGGCTTGCGGCTGGCCCATAAAGGCCGCATTCAGCCTGGCCTCGACGCCGATCTGACGCTGTTTATCCTCAAACGCCAGCCGACGGTACTGACGGATGCCGAAAACGACAGCCTACAGGCTGAACACATTCTGGTGCCGCTTGCAGCGATCCGCGCGGGCAAGGGGTACATGACCGAACAAGGGAGCACGGAACATGCCTTCGATTTATGAGAAGTACAATTTAAAGCAGGTTATCAACACCTCTGGCCGCATGACGGCGCTGGGCGTCTCCACGCCGCGCCCGGAAGTGGTACAGGCGGCAATGGACGGTATGAATCAGTACTTTGAGATGAAGGATCTGGTCAACAAAACCGGGGAGTACATCGCGAAGCTGCTGGAGGTGGAAGGGGCGACGGTGGTTTCGTGCGCCTCGGCGGGTATCGCCCAGTCGGTGGCAGCGGTGCTGGTCAAAGACAGCGACTGGCTGCTGGAAAACCTGCACGTTACCCCGATTGAGAACAATGAGATTGTTCTGCCGAAAGGCCACAACGTGAACTTCGGCGCGCCGGTGGGCACCATGGTGGCGCTGGGCGGCGGCAAGCTGGTGGAGGCGGGCTACGCCAACGAATGCTCTGCCGATCAGCTGGCGGCGGCGATCACTCCGCGCACGGCGGCGATCCTCTACATCAAATCGCACCACTGCGTGCAGAAAAGCATGCTCAGCGTCGGGCAGGCGGCGGTCGTGGCGCGCAAGCACGATCTCCCGCTGATCGTCGATGCGGCGGCGGAAGAAGATCTGCATACCTATTACCGATCCGGCGCCGATCTGGTGATCTACAGCGGCGCGAAGGCGATCGAAGGGCCAACCAGCGGGCTGGTGATCGGCAAAACCCAGTACGTTGAGTGGGTGAAGCGCCAGACGGCGGGCATTGGCCGCGCGATGAAGGTGGGCAAAGAGGGCATTCTCGGCCTGACCTGCGCTATCGAACACTACCTGACGGCGACCAAAGAGAGCGGCGACGAGATGGTGGCGAAGATGACGCCGTTTATCGATGCCCTGAATACTCTGAACGGCGTTACCGCGCGCGTGGTCTGGGACAGCGCCGGTCGCGACATCGCCCGCACCGAGATTAAGTTTGACGAAGCGACCACCGGCGTTGGCACGGGTGAACTGGTAAATGCGCTCAAGCAGGGCGAATACGCCATTTACTTCCGGGGCTACAAGGCCAATGAAGGGATTATCGAAGCGGACGTGCGCAGCGTAAGTGCTGACCAGCTGAACATCGTGTACCGCCGCATTAGCGAAGTGTTAGGACAGGAGAAAAACGCATGAAACTGACCCCCAACTTTTATCGTGACCGCGTCTGCCTGAACGTGCTGGCCGGCTCGAAAGCCAACGCCAGCGCTATTTACGAGGCGGCTGAAGGTCATGTGCTGGTGGGCGTGCTCTCCAAAAATTACGCTGACGTGGCGAGCGCCGTTGCCGACATGCGCGAGTACGCCGCGCTGATTGATAACGCGCTCTCCGTGGGGCTGGGCGCAGGCGATCCGAACCAGTCGGCGATGGTGAGTGAAATCTCCCGCCAGGTACAGCCGCAGCACGTTAACCAGGTCTTCACCGGCGTGGCCACCAGCCGCGCGCTGCTGGGGCAGAATGAGTCGGTGGTCAACGGCCTCGTCTCCCCGACCGGCACCGTCGGCATGGTTAAAATTTCCACCGGCCCGCTGAGCAGCAACGCGCCGGACGGCATTGTGCCGGTTGAAACCGCCATCGCCCTGCTGAAAGATTTCGGCGGCAGCTCAATCAAGTACTTCCCGATGGGCGGCCTTAAATGCCGTGACGAATACCAGGCGGTGGCAGAAGCCTGCGCCCGTCACGACTTCTGGCTGGAGCCGACCGGGGGAATCGATCTGGAGAACTTCGAGGCGATCTTGCAGATCGCCCTTGACGCGGGCGTGAGCAAAATCATTCCCCATATCTACAGCTCAATTATCGACAAGGCCAGCGGTGATACGCGTCCGGAGGATGTGCGTACGCTGCTGGCGATGACGAAGAAGCTGGTGAAGTAATAAAAACCTTACCCCTCACCCTAACCCTAACCCTCTCCCCAGAGGGGAGAGAGAACGATTATTCCGTCGCCCCAAAGGGCAGAGGGCACGATTACCCCCTCGCCCTTTTGGGGAGAGGGCCGGGGTGAGGGGAAACAAACCGTACACACCTAAAGGAGCCACCATGCACACCCGTAACCTGCTTGTCGCTTCACTCTCTTTACTTGCCACCGCCGCCGTTGCCCAGACGCAGTACGCCTGGGTAGGCACCTACAACCCCAACGGCGAAGGGCTGTACCGCTTTACCGTCGACCCGCAAACCGGTGCGCTCGACAACAAAACGCTGGTGAGTACGCTGCCGAACGCCGCGCAGTTAACCGTTTCACACAACGGCAAAACGCTGTATCTGGCAAGCGAAGTGGAGCAGGGCGTGGTGCAGGCGCTGCGCATCGGCGATAACGGTGCCCTGAGCGAGCTGAATCAGGTGGCCTCCGGCGGCGCGGGGCCGGTGTATCTTTCGCTGACGCCGAGCGGTAAACATCTGCTGGTGGCGAACTACGTCAGCGGTTCGATTGCGGTTCTGCCGATCAACGCTGACGGCAGCCTGGGGGACGCTACGGACAAACATCAGGATCAGGGCGATCCGGGTGCAGCAAAACCCGAGGCGGCGGCTGAAGGAAGTTTTGCCATCAGCGATCATAACGGCCCGCATGCGCATATGATCGCCGCCGATCCGAGCGGGAAGTATGTGTTTTCTACCGATCTGGGGCTGGATCGCATCTATCAGTACCGTTTTGACGATCAAGCCGGGAAGCTGACCCCGAACGATCCACCGTTTATCAGCGCCTCCTCAAAAGGGGCCGGGCCGCGCCACTTCGTCTTTACGCCGAAAGGCGATGCCCTGTGGCTGATTAACGAAGAGGCCTCTACGCTGACCCATTACGTACTGGATAACAATGGCAGGCTGAAAGAGGGCAAAACGATCTCTTCTCTGCCAGCAGGTTATAAAGGCACCAGTTTTGCGGCCGGGCTGGCGCTAAGCGCCGACGGGAAACAGCTGTATGTCGCTAACCGTTTGCATAACAGCATCGGGCACTTTACCGTAACGGCGGAGGGTACGCTGACGCATCAGGACGATGTCTGGACGCGTGGCGACTACCCGCGCACCCTGACGCTCGATAAGCAGGGACGCTGGCTGTACGTTATGAACCAGCGCAGCGATAACATTACCCGTTTCCGCGTGGCGCAGGATGGGAAGTTGAGCTTCGAGCCGGACTATACCCCGGTCGGCAGCCCATCCCAGATGGTTATTTCACCCTAAGCCGTAAGAGGACAACGACGTGCGATTTCCGAACCAACGTTTAGCGCAACTTTTCGACCTGTTGCAAAACGAGACGCTGCCGCAGGACGAACTGGCGCAGCGGCTGTCGGTCTCCACGCGAACCGTCCGGGCGGATATCACCGCCCTGAACGCGCTGCTGGCCAGCCACGGCGCGCAGTTCATTTTGAGCCGGGGCAACGGCTATCAGCTCAAAATTTATGATGTGGTGCGCTATCAACAATTGCAGGCATCCCACCCGCGCGCGCTGCGCATTCCGCGAACCGGAGCGGAGCGCGTACACTATCTGGTTGTGCGTTTTCTGACATCCGCCTTTTCCCTCAAGCTGGAGGATCTGGCCGATGAGTGGTTCGTCAGCCGGGCCACGTTGCAGAGTGATATGGTGGAAGTGCGCGAGTGGTTTCACCGTTACAACCTGACGCTGGAAACCCGGCCACGCCACGGCATGAAGCTGTTTGGCAGCGAAATGTCGGTTCGCGCCTGCCTGACCGACCTCCTGTGGGAGCTGGCGCAGCAGGATAGCCTGAACCCGCTGGTGACCGACGTGGCGCTCAACGCAGGCGTGGCGGAAAAGATGGTGCCCGTTCTGCACGACGCGCTAACGCGCCATCACATTCGCCTGACCGACGAAGGCGAGCTGTTCCTGCGTCTGTACTGTGCGGTGTCGGTACGCCGTATCAGCGAGGGGTATCCGCTGCCGGAATTCCACGCGGAAGACGTGGAAGAGAACGTGCGCGAGGCGGCGAAAGATATCGCGGTGGCTATCCAGGAGCTGGCGGGCAAAGCGCTGTCGCCATCGGAAGAGAGCTGGCTGTGCGTGCACATTGCGGCGCGGCAGATCCAGGAGATCGCTCCCAGCGCGATTAACGCTGACGACGACGAAGCGCTGGTCCAGTACATTCTGCGCTACATCAATACCCACTATAACTATAATCTGCTCAGCGATAAGCAACTGCATGCGGATCTGCTCACGCACATCAAAACCATGATTACCCGCGTGCGGTATCAAATCATGATCCCCAATCCGCTGCTGGATAACATCAAGCAGCACTACCCGATGGCGTGGGATATGACCCTGGCGGCAGTGTCGAGCTGGGGCAAATACACGCCGTATGCGATCAGCGAAAACGAAATGGGTTTTCTGGTGCTGCATATTGGCGTCGGGCTTGAGCGCCATTATAACATCGGCTACCAGCGCCAGCCGCGCGTGCTGCTGGTATGCGACGCCGGTAACGCGATGGTGCGCATGATCGAGGCGGTGCTTCAGCGTAAATACCCGCAGATTGAGGTAACGCGCACGCTCACGCTGCGCGAGTATGAGCAGGTGGAATCGCTCAGCGAAGACTTTGTTATCGCCACCGCGCGCGTCAGTGAAAAATCCAAACCGGTGGTGATGATCGCACCGTTCCCGACCGATTATCAGTTAGAGCAGATCGGCAAGCTGGTGCTGGTGGACCGCACCCGCCCGTGGATGCTGGATAAATACTTTGACGCCGCCCACTTCCGTATTATCGACACGCCCATTGACCAGCAAACGTTGTTCCGCGAGCTGTGCGAACAGCTTGAAGAAGAAGGTTTTGTCGGCGGGGAGTTTCTGGATTCGGTTATCGAACGTGAAGCCATCGTCAGCACCATGCTTGGCGACGGCATTGCGCTGCCGCACTCCCTCGGCCTGCTGGCAAAGAAAACCGTGGTCTACACCGTACTCGCCCCGCAGGGAATTGCCTGGGGTGACGAAACCGCGCACGTGATTTTCCTGCTCGCCATCAGCAAAAGCGAGTATGAAGAGGCGATGGCGATCTACGATATTTTCGTCACCTTCCTGCGCGAGCGCGCCATGGCGCGGCTCTGTAGCTGCGGCGATTTTGCCGAATTTAAGACAGTGGCAATGGAGAGTTTGAGTCGGTTTTGAGAGGCGTTATCCAGAATTCGATGTAATGCGAATGTAATGCTAAACTGCATTACACATTCAATTCTACTGGAGGCATAATGGCCACGCTTAACGTCCGTCTGGATGACAAACTCAAAAATGAGGCTTATGCCGTGCTGGAAAAACTCAATATCACGCCAACGGAAGCCGTACGGTTACTGTTTCAGTATGTCGCGGAGACGGGACGTATGCCGGTGAAGACGGTCACCATTAGCGACAGTGAAGATGAACTGATACAGACAGTCCGGGAGCGACTGGCGAATCCGCAAAAGGGAATTAAGGTTAGTCTGGATGACATATGAACTGGCATTTGACCCGAGGGCGTTGAAGGAGTGGAGCAAGCTGGGCGATACCGTAAAAAACCAGTTTAAGAAGAAACTTGCGGACGTGTTGGTGAGCCCCAGGGTTGAATCGGCTCGCCTGCATGGCCTGCCTGATTGCTACAAAATAAAACTCAGCTCCCAGGGTTACCGTTTGGTCTATCAGGTTCAGGACGACGTTGTAACGGTAATTGTGATTGCTGTCGGTACGAGAGAGAAATCAGCCGTTTATCAGGACGCAAACAAACGGCTTTAGCGATTAACGCAAATGATGCACAACCTGGTTACTGCTGCCGCGCCAGATTAGCGCAGGGTCTTTTAAGTCCTGAACGAACTTGCCGTCGACCAGCACGTTAATTAACTCCACCACTTCCATCTGAGCAGCATTCAGTTCATCCAGCCTGTATCCCGTCCAGACCCAGATATCTTTTCCTGCGCACTCGCGGCGGATGCGTTTTACCAGTTTCAGGATCTCCGGCACGTTTTGCGGGTGCAGAGGATCGCCGCCAGAGAGCGAAATTCCCTGTCGTTTGATGCGCGTGTCGTTGAGATCGTTAATGATCCGGTCTGCCATCCCTTCGGTAAACGGCATGCCGGAATTTAAGCGCCAGGTGCTTTTGTTGTAGCAGCCTGGACACTCGTGGACGCAGCCTGACACGAACAGGGTGCAGCGGGTGCCGGGGCCGTTGACGATGTCGACGGGGTAGTACTGATGGTAATTCATAGCGTTAACCTGATGCCCTCACCCCGGCCCTCTCCCACAGGGAGAGGGAGAAAACCGGAGCCGGGCTCAACAATATGCTCGATCGGTTCCCTCTCCCTTGAGGGAGAGGGGTAGGGTGAGGGGGAAACCCTGCGCAGAACTTACCCGATCTGCCCATTCCCCAGATGCTTCACGCGGCGTTTCACCTCTTCCTGCTTGCCAGCGTTAAACGGACGCGCATCCGGGCTACCGAGATAGCCGCACACGCGGCGGGTTACCGACACACGTGCCGCGTCGTGGTTACCGCATTTCGGGCAGGTAAAGCCTTTGCTGGTACACTCGAATTCGCCGGTAAAGCCGCACTCGTAGCACTCGTCGATAGGCGTGTTGGTCCCGTAATACGGTACGTGCTGATAGCTGTAATCCCACACGTCTTCCAGCGCCTTCAGGTTGTGCTGAATGTTCGGGTACTCGCCGTAGCAGATAAAACCACCGTTCGCGACTGGCGGATAGGCCGCCTCGAAGTCGATCTTGTCGTACGGGTTCACCTTCTTCTCTACGTCGAGGTGGAAGCTGTTGGTGTAATACCCTTTGTCGGTGACCCCTTCCACGATGCCGAACTCGGCGGTATCCAGACGGCAGAAGCGATCGCACAGGTTTTCGCTCGGCGTGCTGTACAGACTGAAACCGTAGCCGGTTTCCTCTTTCCACTGGTCAACCGCGTTGCGGAGGCGCTGCACAATCGCGATGCCTTTTTCACGCAGGGTCTCGTTGTCATAGATGTGCTTGTCGCCAAACAGCGCGTTAATCGTTTCGTGAATGCCGATATAGCCAAGAGAGATCGACGCGCGCCCGTTTTTGAAGATCTCCGAAACGTCATCGTCCGCTTTCAGGCGGACGCCGCAGGCCCCTTCCATATAGAGTATTGGCGCGACGCGTGCTTTGACCCCTTCAAGGCGTGCGATGCGGGTCATCAGCGCTTTACGTGCCAGCTGGAGGCGCTCATCTAATAGCGTCCAGAAGGCCGTTTCATTACCTTTGGCTTCCAGGGCGATGCGCGGCAGGTTCAGGCTGATGACGCCCAGGTTGTTACGCCCGTCGTGGATCTGTTCACCGTTTTCATCCTCGTACACGCCGAGGAAGCTGCGGCAGCCCATCGGCGTCTTAAATGAACCGGTGACCTTCACTACCTGGTCGTAGTTCAGGATGTCCGGATACATACGCTTGCTCGCGCACTCCAGCGCCAGCTGTTTGATGTCGTAGTTCGGATCGCCCGCCTTGTGGTTCAGGCCGTCGCGGATGGCGAACACCAGTTTCGGGAACACCGCGGTTTTACGGTTTTTACCGAGGCCGGAGATACGGTTGCGCAGAATAGACTGCTGGATCAGACGCGATTCCCAGCTGGTGCCGAGGCCAAACCCGAAGGTTACAAACGGCGTCTGGCCGTTGGCGGTGTGCAGCGTGTTTACTTCATATTCCAGCGACTGGAACGCGTCGTAGCACTCTTTCTCGGTGCGGGAACGGGCATAGCCGTCGGCGTTCGGGATCTGCCACTCTTCCGCCGTTTTACGGTGCTTGTTGAAGCTCTCGGTCACGAACGGGGCCAGCACTTCATCGATGCGGTTAATGGTGGTGCCGCCATAGATGTGGCTCGCCACCTGAGCGATGATCTGCGCCGTGACGGCCGTCGCGGTGGAGATGGATTTCGGCGGCTCAATCTCCGCGTTACCCATTTTGAAACCCTGGGTCAGCATGCCTTTCAGGTCGATCAGCATGCAGTTAAACATCGGGAAGAATGGCGAGTAGTCGAGATCGTGATAGTGGATCTCACCACGCTCGTGCGCCGATACCACATCACGCGGCAGAAGGTGCTGGCGGGCATAGTGCTTGGCAACGATACCGGCCAACAGGTCGCGCTGGGTCGGGATCACTTTACTGTCTTTATTGGCATTTTCATTGAGCAGCGAAGAGTTGGTTTGCTCTACCAGGCCGCGGATCTCCTGGTTCAGGCGACCGCGTTTCTCACGCTGAACGTCACGGTCGTGACGATACTCAATGTAGGCGCGCGCCAGCTGCTTGTACGGACCAGACATCAGCTGGTTTTCAACCGCGGTCTGGATCTCGTTGATATCGACCTGGCTGCGTTCATGCATCTGGCTGCTAACGACTTCTGCGACGGTGGCGCAGTAATCTGCGTCATCGACTCCCGCTGCTTTAGCTGCACGCAGAATGGCTTCTTTGATGCGCTCTGATTTAAACGGCACTTTACAGCCATCACGTTTCATCACATGCGGTGTCATGATCACTCCATTTTAAAAACAGGTTATCCACAAAGGTGGAGAAATATTCACCGGGCGCATTCTTCGCCGCGGCAAAGACTTCCCGCGTGCCCAGCTCGTGTTATCCACAATTCCGGCCAGCGTAGGCGCCGTCTTGTTGTTGGAATAGTAGACGATAAATACAAGATGTTGGGTCGGCGAGCATTTTAAGTGCTACATATAGTGATTTGCATCAAACAAGTTTGCGATTTTTTTGATGCAGGACAAAGTAAAAAGACGAGAGTACAAACGGCGGGCACTGGAGCCTTTGTAAAGACGTTAATCAAAAATATGATTAATTATTCAACAAAAACAAGCGCTCAGCATAGCCTGTACTGAGCGCTACTCGATTAATTCACCTCGCTGACCCAGCTCAATCCTGCCTGCAAAAAGGCTGCGGTAGCGATACTGCCCAGTAACAACGGGATGAGAAGAGAGCGTTCGGGGGCATCGTCCTGTTTTTGAAATTCTTCATCACCCAGGGCAGCCATCGCCTCTTCCCGGGTGCGTGCCGCCAGCAGCTGCTCACGCACCCGATCTTCCATTAGTCTGCTGGTCAGCGTCGTCAGCAGCTGCATATGCGTACTGCCTGCTTCTGCTGGTGGAATGGCAAGCAGAAAAACCATTCTCACCTCTTCATCACCTTCCAGCCCCGGCCAGCTTATCGGCTCGTCAAAGAGCGCCAGACAAAATGCCGCCTGTTGCACCGCCTCGGTTTTGCCGTGCGGGACGGCGAGTGTTTCACCCAGCGCGGTAGGGCCTTCACTTTCACGTTGTAATACGCTTTCGATAAATGCCTCTCGATCGTTGATGACATTCCGCCTGGCGAGCGGCTCG
The DNA here is from genome assembly GCF_011078175.1 of Enterobacter cloacae. GTDB lineage: Bacteria > Pseudomonadota > Gammaproteobacteria > Enterobacterales > Enterobacteriaceae > Enterobacter > Enterobacter cloacae_Q. Next base: position 369,406 of record NZ_JAALCJ010000003.1, on the reverse strand, counting down.
GCGAGCCAGCGGATCAATGCGTCAGGCTTACGCTGGGGCGGGTTAATAAACACCAGGTCGGGATGCGTCAATGCAAGCAAGTTCATGTTAAGCCTCAATTAAAAAATCGCAGGTCGCGGAAGGAAGGATTGCCGTTACCGGCTGCATCGGCTCTTCCAGATAGTTGATCTGCCGCAGCACTGCCAGACTTTCCGGGACGGGAACCGGCTGTGTCCCGGCATTAAACAGGCGCACGACGGTGCCATGCAGATGCTGCGCGTGGGGCAGCGCGGAAAGGATGAGCGGCTCCGGCAGGGTGAATAGCGAGAATTCTGTCGGAAGCCTGCGTTCGGGCAGGCGCAATGCAAAGCGCTCAAGACGGTGATCGAGCGTGTGTAACGTTTGCCGTTGATAGGTGAAGGGCTGTCCTGCCGCCTGATTTTCCAGCTGGCGCAGCGTGAGGTGGTCGGCGTTATCGGCCAGCGCGACGGTGAATGAAAAGTGCAGCGGTTTCAGCAACTGGGCATCAGGCGTCTCAACCACTGTATTATTGATGCCGGAGGCCCGACCCGGGCGCCATTCGAGATCGCTACGTCCGAGCACGCCCGTCGATTTAAACATCGTCAGGGCAATCGCTGCTGGTTCGCTGCCGATAATTTGAAATTCTTTCATGCCACGGCTTGTCACAACCAGCGCCTTACCCGGTTCCGTGATAGCGATAATTCCGTCGCTGGTTTCGATGTCCACGGGCATCTCGCGATAGCGTTCCTGCCAGTTTTCACCGTCAAATCCCGTCTCGCGCTGGATTATTGCGAAGGGCTGTGAAGCGATAGCGTGACGGGTGTGAATATCGCTGCCGATCAGTAAACGTAGCCGGTGATCGCAGTGGCTGTTCTCCAGCGAAGCCTCGACATACAGGTTCGGGTCGTCGTGGCGTAATTCGCACACCAGACGAATCGAGAACGGCGTTCGGGCATTTTCCTGACGACTGCTCAGATCCCTCGGCAGAAGCAACGTGGCCTCGAGGATCAGCTTTTCGATGAGCGGCGTTTTCCGGCAGTCAATGAGCGTGAAATGCGAACAGCGGTTCGGTGTATCGTCCACAAGCGGTGAGAAATCATAGCTGTCGCCCGCGTCCGCCAGGTCTTCGAAGGTAAAGAAAGAGGGGATACGTCTGCCGCTGCGTTTGTCATGCAGGGTCAGCGTTCCGGCATCCAGCGTCAGTTGATAATACGTATTTTCTATCCCCTCGCCCTTAATCTGTTCAGGCTGCCTGAACAGTGCAGGGTTATCTTCAATATTGACGGTAAGGTAGCCGACTGACGGCAAAATTGGCGTTTGCAAAGCCACCTGCCAGCGGAAATAGGGGGGGAGGGGCGTTTCACATTCACCTTCAGCGGTAAGGGAGATCGCTGTTCCGCCAGGCAACACGTCTCTTTTCAAAACGTCAAAGGAGATCGGCTGCCCCTGATACGTCAGCGCAATATTTTCCGCGCGGCTATACAGGGTGGTTTTCACCACGCGCTGTGTTGGGGTGGTCAGCGGATTAAAAATCAGCAGATCGCCTTCCTGTGCACAGGCGGCGGCCAGGGTTTTCACCACCAGGTTCCAGAGGCTATGGCACAGCTGTTCGGTTTGCTCCAGACGATGCAGAATGTCGCGGTTGGTGGCATCGCTATTACAGCCACCGATGGAGTCGTGGGCATGGTTTCGCAGCAATTTTTTCCAGAGGGTGTCGACTACAGAGAGGTTAACCTGAATCCCCTGGTGACGCGCCATTGCGATTGTCGGCTCCAGCTGGCGCAGGATGAACTGTTCAACCTCATCATTTTTCTTTTTGATGTCGTAACGCACGGAGCCGATCGTTTTATGGATACGGGTGTAGCGCGGCGATTTCAGCTCCCCTTCCCAGAGTTCAAACCGATCGCGCTGCGCGCGAAGGATATCGACGTAATGCTCCAGCGAACTGATAACGTATCGGTCCTCATCAGGGGAGTGTGCGCTGGCGGCTTGCAGGATTTTCGGCAGCGCCGGGTCAATACTGACCTGATCGCCACCGCAGGGCAGGAGCAGATCGTTTATATCGGCCCTTGAACGCAAAAGCGTGACCATCGGGTAGATTTTTCCCTGTAGATGGCAGGTATCCGAACGCATGTTTTTCGCTGCGCCATAACCGAACGCCATCGCACAGGCGATGACGGTCGCGCCGGACGGTGCGCGCCAGAGGAACTGGCTGCTGTTGGCATGCCTGTCGTGATCGATACCGCGCCAGAAGACGATATTATCGATATTGCAGCCCTGCAATATCGTCGGCATTTGCGCATTGTGACCGAAGGTATCCGGAAGATACCCGACCTGCATGGCATGCCCCAGCTTTCGGGCAGCGAAAATACCGTACTTCAGGTTGCGGATAATGGATTCGCCATGCACGTTGTAGGTGTCCGTCTGGGTATACCACGGCCCGACGAAGATCCTTTTTTCTCTGACCAGGGTTTCCAGCCTGGTGCGATAATCAGGATTGATAGCGAGAAAGTCCTCCACTACCGCCATCTGTCCGTCAAGGTGATAGCAGGCATAAGCCGGGTCTTGCTCCAGCGTGTTGATAACCTCCGCAAAGTTATATGACGCCAGCACCATGCTGTCCTGACGGGTGAAATACCACTCCTGATCCCAGTGCGTGTGGGCAATAACGTGGATCTGACTCATGTCGTTTTCCTCACCTGACGTTTTTTGGGCTGACATAAAGCACGCCCAGGGCGCAAATCAGGGCGCCAATAAAGACGCTCGCCAGGTAACCCGCCACATTGGTCGCCAGCGGCCAGCCCCAGATGGCGGGCAGAGGCAGCGTCTGCTTCACGCCAAGTGCAATCGCGACCAGTGCGCCGGCGACGGCACCGGTCATGAACACCGGGATCAGGCGTGGGTTTTTCAGAATGAACGGGATAGCGCCTTCAGAGATCCCAATCACGCCCAGCAACAGCGAGGTGCTGCCAACGGTTTTCTCCTCCCGGCTAAAGACATCCGGCAGACCGAAGCGGCCGTTGAGAAATGCGGCAAAGCCGACGCCAATGGAGGGGATCACGATGGAGAGTTCACGGGCGGTTAAATCAAACGTCCCGCTCATACCATTCAGGCCGAGCGCGACCGAGCCAGCCGCCTTGTTGACCGGTCCCCCCAGGTCGAACGCGGTACCCGCGGCGATCATCGCGGAATAGAACCCGCGTCCGGTGTCACCTGCGGAGGTAAAAAAGACCACCATTAGCTGATTAAGCGAGCCAAAAATCGGGTTAATCAGATATTCCATGACCATCACCAGCGTAATGGCGGTGATCAGCGGGACAATTAGCATGGTTTTAATGGTGGTGAGCTGCTGGCGGACATGAATCGAATCGTTGAGCCAGCGCACCAGATACCCCACAAAGAAGCCAATCCCAATCGCGCCAAAAAAGCCGGAGGGCATAAAGCCTTCGATATCAAAGAAGCGCTTGTAGACTTCGTCTGACATGATGCCGCCGATAAGCCCGGGGATGAGCGCCGGTTTTCCGGCAATGGCAAACGCCAGATACATGGCGAAGACCGGATACATGAACTTAATGGTCATAAAGCCCACTTTATCCAGCACGCTGAACGGCGAATGTTCAATGTTAATAAACTGGCCGGTAATTTTGGCCGTCGCCATCATCAGTCCGCCCATCACCACCACCGGCAACATATAGCTGATGGCCGCCATAATATGGCCAATAAAAATTTGGTAAGCCGAACGCTGGAGCTCGTCTTCGTGTGCGACAGTGGTGACGTTTTTTTCCATGGCCAGCGCCTGACGCAGAAAGCGATCGGTGTGCTTGATCAGCTCCTGGGTACGGGTCTGAAGGTGAGGGATGTTTTCAAAACGCTCGGCATCCTGAATCGGAACGTCGGTTGCCAGAATAATCGCGGTAGCAGAGGCAATATCCTGTTTTGTTAAGCGATTTTTAACGCCATCGCTGCCCTGTGTTTCGACTTTTACTTCAATGTTATGTGCTTTAGCCCATGCGATAATTTTATTTGCCGCCATAAAGGTGTGTGCAATACCTGTCGGGCAGGCCGTCACCGCGACAACTTTTTGTCTCGTCATTGTCATAATTCCCTGAATGTGAAAACAAGGGAAGTATAAAGAGAACCTAAAACAGTTTTTAATGTTTGCTAATACTAATTACGTATCGTGATACGCGTATATGCAATGTGTGAAGCGCCTTCCAGAGACTATTTCCCTGTTGTGCTAAAATCATGGCGGGATTAAATGGGGCGTAAGAGATGAATTCATTCCAGGGAAGTGAACGTTTGATATTTGAATACATTCAGAATCACGCGTGTAATATTTCTAATATATCGGCAAAAGAGATTGCGCGTGATACCTTTACCACGACAACATCCGTTAATCGTGTGTGTAAAAAAATGGGGTATAAGAGCTATACCGAGCTTCGGTATCGTTTTTTACGCGATCATTTCATACCTGCACCAGCCGCCCCCGAGGTGGGTCCGCAGGCGGATGATATTGTGACAGATGTATCCAGGTTGCTCACGCATTCCAGCCATATCTATCTGTACGCACGGGGAGCCTCGCTCACCAGCCTCAACTACCTGTCGCGCTTTTTATCGCTGGCGAGCCTGCCGCACCTTATTTTAAATGACATGCACCAGCTAACACGGGTATCGAAGGGGACGCTGGTGTTGGTCAGTAAATCCGGGGAGACGCAGTCGCTGATTGAAATGGCGCGTAACGCGCTGCGCAAAGGGTTGAAGATTATTGCGATTACCCGTCAGGGGTCGACACTGGCGTCGATCTCAACGTTATGCTGGCCGTTACCGATCGACATTAACGCGGTTTCGCTGTATCAGCGGGAAGGGCAACTTGAACTGTTAAGCGCTGTAGACCGTATCGGCTGTAGGCTGCTACAGCACGATACGGTGTAGCCAGGCCGTCAGAGCTGCTTCACTATCCCCAGACGTACGGCATAATCATTTTCATGGTTGCCATCATCGTTGATATAGGTTTTATCCAGCGAAACCAGTTCTACGTAAGGCGTCCAGCCATCGTCGAGCTTGTAGTTGAAAGCGACGGTATGCTCCCAGTAGGTGTCATCCCCGGTTCCCTGATCGACACCATCCTGCCAGCGGAAGCGCGGGTTGTAGGACATACCGAATTTGCCAATGTTATACGCAAACCAAATGTCGAACTGGTGTGACTGACGGCGGGTGTAGCCGCTGCCATCTAACGCTTTGTCGCTGTGTGCGTCATTGACGGTGTTATAGCGGTAACGGGCAGACAGGTTTAGTCCGTTATCGAAGGTTTTCCAGCCCTGAATAAAAGGGCGGTAATGCGTATTGCTGGTGGTGAAGACAGTGACCATGCCTGGCGCAACGGCGAAACCATTTCCCAGATCGAAGCGCCAGCGCGTTTCGACCTCCTGTGCCGCTTCCGTTAACCCTTTGTCGTCTGGATTATATCTGTCGGTATCACCAAAAAAGGTATCGTTGTGGTTTTGCGCGGCTTCAACGGAGAAGTAAAAACCGTTTTCCGCCTGATGCATAACCTTAATACGGGAATCATTTACGTCTGAGTTTGTATTATGACCAAAGCGAAGGTCGACGGAGGTATTTCCGCACCATCCCTGTGCGCTCAATAATAATGCGCTTATACATGTTGCTTTAATAATTGTCTTTTTCATAATGTCCTGCCGAGGTTATTTAATTGGCAGGACTATTTTTATTTTTGGTGCGCCACGATGTAAAAGTTATCGTCGTACATTTAGCGTATCGCTAAACAGAAAAAAGAGATACAGCATGCTGTATCTCCTGATGTTTATTCCTGCATCCACCAGATAGCTTCAAACGGGCGCAGTAGCAGCGTATCAGGACGGGATGGGACATCGTCATAGTTGCTGAGTGCGACCCGCCAGGCGCCCTGTACCGGGTCTGGTTGCCACTGCTGGCGCTCGCGGCTCAGGTTCGCCACCACCATCATCATCTGCCCCTGCCACTGACGGCGATAGCACCACAAGGAAGGATGTTCCGGAAGCAGATCCTTGTAGTCGCCCCACGTCAGCACTGAAAGGGTCTTACGCAGGCGAATCAGCGACTGATAGGTGTAAAACACCGAGTCCGGATCGTCCAGCGCCGCGCGGGCGTTCACGGTTTCGTAGTTGTTGCAGACGCCAATCCACGGCTCGCCCTCGGTGAAGCCCGCATTGTGCGAAGCGTCCCACTGCATCGGCGTGCGGCCGTTGTCGCGGGATTTACTTGCCAGAATCGCCAGTAATTCATCGGTATCGCGACCCTTAGCCCGCTGTTCAGCGAACATGTTCAGGCTTTCCACATCGCGATAGTCGGTGATGCGGCTGAAATGCGGGTTGGTCATGCCCAGCTCTTCACCCTGATAGATATACGGCGTGCCCTGCATCCCGTGCAGCACCATGCCGAGCATTTTCGCCGCCGCCACGCGGTGTTCCCCTTCGTCGCCAAAGCGCGACACGATGCGCGGCTGATCGTGGTTACACCAGAACAGCGCGTTCCAGGCTTTATTGTGCATCCCCTGCTGCCAATAACTGAAGAGGGCTTTTAGCGCCACGAAGTCCGGCTTCGCCTTCGTCCATTTTTCGCCGCCGGGGTAATCCACCTTCAGGTGGTGGAAGTTAAAGGTCATCGACAGCTCGCGGCCATCGAGAGAGGCGTACTGCTGGCAGTTCTCCAGCGATGTGGAGGACATCTCGCCCACCGTCATCAGGTTACGCGGGGTAAAGACGTCGCGGCTCATCTCCTGAAGATACTCATGAATGCGCGGCCCGTCAGTGTAGAAGCGGCGACCGTCGCCGAGGGTATCGTCCGGGAAATCCTGATCTTTTGAAATCAGGTTAATCACGTCCAGACGCAAGCCGTCCACGCCGCGATCGGCCCAGAACTCGCACACTTTTTTCAGCTCGGCGCGCACCGCCGGGTTTTCCCAGTTGAGATCCGCCTGCTCCGGCGCAAACAGGTGCAGATAATACTGCTCGCTTTCGGCGTGCCAGCGCCAGGCGTTGCCGCCAAACTTGGAGCGCCAGTTGTTGGGAAGCGTATCTGGCGTACCGTCGCGCCAGATATAGAACTGGCGGTACGGACTCGCTTTATCCAGCGACTCGCGGAACCAGGCGTGCTGCGTGGAGGTGTGGTTAAAGACCATATCCAGTACGATGCGAATGCCGTGCGCGTGGGCTTCGGTAATCAGCTCGTCAAAGTCATCCAGCGTGCCAAAGGACGGGTCGATGGCGGTGTAATTCGCCACGTCGTAGCCGTTATCCACCTGCGGGGAGATATAAAACGGCGTCAGCCAGATGGCGTCAATGCCAAGGGTCTTAAGGTAGCCCAGGCGCTGCGTCACGCCGCGCAGATCGCCCGTGCCGCTGCCGGTGGTGTCCTGGAAACTCTTTGGGTAAATCTGATAGATGACACCGTTCTGCCACCAGTGAGGAAGGGTATTCATAGTACGTTCCTGCAAATGCGAAGGGGCGCAACTGCGCCCCGAAAGAGAAAATTAAACAATCTGCAACGTGCCCTGACGGAACTTACGCTGGTAAACCACGGTAGTCAGCGCCATTGGGATGATAATCGCCACCGCCATCGCCAGCGCAAATACCTGCCAGAACGCGGGCTGAATGGACAGGATACCCGGCAGGCCGCCGACGCCAATCCCGTTCGCCATCACGCTGTTCAGGCCGCACAGTAAGCCCGCCAGACCGGAGCCGATCATCGCGCAGAGCATCGGGAAGCGGTATTTCAGGTTGATTCCGTACATCGCCGGTTCAGTGACGCCGAGGTAAGCGGAGATGGCAGCCGGAACGGAGATCTCACGCTCATTGTGCTTACGGCTGACGATGATGATGCCGGTTACCGCCGAGGCTTGTGCGATGTTAGACAGGGCGATGATAGGCCAGACAGGTGTACCGCCGAGGCTCTGGATCATCTGCATATCGATCGCCAGCGTAGTCTGATGCACGCCGGTGATCACCAGCGGAGCGTACAGGAAGCCAAACAGCGCAGCACCGATTGGCGCGAAGCTGCCGGTCATCAGGTGACGCACCGCGAAGGCCACGCCGTCGCCAATCATGCGGCCAAACGGACCGATAAAGGCATGCGCCAGGAACACCGCCAGGATCAGCGAGCAGACCGGGACCACCACCAGATAGAGGTAGTCCGGCACGATGCGCTTCAGTCGCGTCTCAATAAAGCCCAGCGCCAGGCCCGCCAGCAGCGCCGGGATCACCTGCGCCTGATAGCCCACTTTCGCAATGGTAAACAGGCCGAAATTCCACACTTCTGGCGTTTGTTGACCAAGTAAGTAAGCGTTCATTAACTGTGGAGAGACCAGCGTCACGCCGAGCACGATACCGAGAATTGGCGTACCGCCCATCTTGCGCACCGCGGACCAGCAGATCCCGACGGGCAGATAGAAGAAGATGGCTTCGCCAATCAGCCACAGGAAGTCATAGATGCTTTGCAGCGCCGGGTACATCTGCGCCAGGGTTTTGCCGTCGCTCATTGGCACATCGCCGATGACGTTACGGAAGCCCAGAATTAAGCCCCCGCTGATCAGCGCCGGCAGCAGCGGGAAGAAGATCTCCGCGAAGTGGGAAATGAGCTGCTCATGCCATTTCATATTCTGGCGCGCGGCCTTCTTCGCCTGCTCTTTATCGGCAGAAGAGTGCCCGGTAGTCGCCAGCAGAGCCTGATAGTAATCGCCCACTTCGGTACCAATCACCACCTGGAACTGCCCGGCGTTGGTGAAGCAGCCTTTAACCATGGAAAGCGCTTCAATGGCCTTCGGGTTGGCTTTGGCCGGATCGTTCAGCACGAAGCGCAGGCGGGTAATGCAATGGCTGACGGTGGCGATGTTCTCGCGTCCGCCGACAAGGACGATCAGCTGATCGATATCTGCTTGTTTGACTTTACTCATCATGAAACCTCATGACAGATGGTGATAGGGGTTATGACCTGTGCGCAAGCCTACTCCTTCAACGTGACGGCGAAAATGGGAACGTTCCCGAAATCGGGCGAAGATCACAATAATCCGTTTAGCGGGGGCTATCTGGATGCGTTTCTTGATATGTGTTCAAGCGCGTGTATGCCCTATGAGATTTATGTCTGAAGCTTATGTGTCTGTGAGGGGAGTGTATAGAAATATTCTGAATTCATGAGGTTAATAGTTAATGTTTTTGAATAAATACCGGGTCAATGTCTTAAAAATACAGTTACCAGACCTAAACGTGATCTGGCTGGAACATTTATATCGCGTTCAGGCATAGGCTGCTTTCAAATTGTGATAAAAGTCTGGGGCGCGTATGTACGGAAACAACGAGATCATCAGTTATCTACAGGCCAATAAAATACTTGCGTTAAAGCTCGACCAAGCTATTACAGGTGTAAGTGAGCAAGTTAAAAATCAGGTAGATACGATAAGTAAAGGCGCGACTCGTCTGTTGTATTACACCTCATGTTTCACGGATGAATACAATGACGTTTGCCAGAGACAAAAGACAGAAGATATACGTTTCAGGGATGCCGTTTATAAGGTGCTCAGTGGCGTTGATGTTGCCCATAACATGCTACAAATCTATTTCGAAGAAATTTTCAAAAACAAAACCTCAGACCAATTAGAATACATCAAGCAGCGCCTGATGGCCGTAAATGTTCATGTTGCAGGAGTTACTCTCACAGGTGCTGGATTTACATTAGCTGTCGCCTCTTACGTTCGACTTGGTTTAAACCTCAGTCTCGAACTCAGCGCCATTGCAGGAACATGGGCATCCCGGGGTATTGCCCTTATAGGTTTTTATGGTGTCGTGCAGAAAGCCGCAGACAGTGCTTATCGACTGCATATTCAATTCCCTGCCTATTATTCTGCACTTTATGCGCAAGGGCTGGAAATGCTCTATTTTCTCATTGAGCCGATATTTCATCGGGCGGGCGCGATGAAAGTGCAATGGGCGTCGAATGATCAAATTGCAGACATCATTAGCAGGATGATCCAATAGTCATGCTGAACTACATAAAACGTTTTTTACGTTGGCAAGGGAGAACTTTCTTTTCAGTTTACGGCCCAACCGCGCTAACAATTATATTCGCCATTATTCAGGCTCATTTCTTTCCAGGAAGCCCTGTCTGGCCAATCGGTGTTTTCTTCATTGCCGTAATGATTATTTTTGGCCGTTATATAAAAGGCTGAACACTCCAATATTGATATCAACTAATAAGGAAATTATATGTCTACTCCCGCACACTTATGGCTTGAAGATGAGAACGGTTCGCCGGTTGTCGGTAGCTGCATGATACCGCTGCGCCTGGGCTCTATTGAATTAAAATCATTCTCTCACGGTGTGACCATCCCGGTTGACTCCCATTGGGGAAAACTCACTGGTACTCGTGTTCATCGCCCAATCACAATAATTAAAGAATTCGATCAGACAACCCCCCTTCTGTATCGCGCGGTGTGCGAAGGCCGAACAATGAAGAAAGCGACAATCAAAATGTACCGTATTTTGGACTCAGGGATCGAAGCCGAGTATTTTAACATCATTCTTGAAAACGTGAAGTTCACAACGGTAGCGCCATATCTGTCACCGAACGGCACGAGCAGTACTCACCTCGAAACGCTCGAATTGCGCTATGAGGCGATTACATGGAAGTATACGGAAGGCAATATCCTCTATCGTGATTCATGGAACGATCGCTGTTGTGCATAATATCGAAAGAAATGGCGCAGGAGACATTGATACGCTAAATGATTTTCTTCTCCCTTCGATTACTTTCCTTCCTGACACGTTCTACGACAGGTGGGCAGGAATAACGATCTGACGGGGTTCGGTACGCCCGGTAATCTGCTCGATCAGCTGCGCGGCAGCCTGCCGTCCAGACTCAGCATAGCCCGGATCGACGCTGATGATCTCCGGATGCAAAAACTTCATCAGCGGCGTGCTTCCCACGCTCGCTAATTGCAGCTCCCCGATGCGCTGCTCCTGCAAATATTTGCTCGCACCTAATGCAAGGGTATCCGTGGCGCACACCAGGGCGGTGGTTTGTGGCGTCAGCACGCTGGCGACCTGCTCATATCCCTGTTTCATACCCAGACCGGGCAGCGCGGCCACGGCGGGGAGGTTGTGTTTTTTACAAAACGCCAGGTACGCTTCATGGCGACGCTTACCGGTGGTGATGTCGGTATGCGGCACGCCCAGATAGCTAATATGCCGATGGCCCTGTTCATACAGGCGCTGCATCAGGATCACGATCGCCCCTTCGTCATCGTAACAGACAGAGGCAAACCCGCTGGCGTCGCGCGCCAGCAGCACCAGCGACGGCTGCCAGGGTTTAAGGACGTCCTCTTTAAGGCCGGTAAACCCGAACAGCACCACGCCATCGATGTTGCGGCGTTGAAGCAGGCCGAGATGTTCCTCCACCATTTGTGCAGAGAACTTGCTCTCCATCATGATCGGATCGTAGCCCTGCTCGTAGAACGCAGGCAGCATGGTCTGAACGGCGAGGTTTTCGGAGAGGGAATCCAGACGCGAGACAATAATAGCGACCACTTTATCGCTCTGACCGCGCATAGCGCGCGCGGAGCGGGAAGGGGAAAAACCGTGCTGATTCATCACCGCCTCGACGCGCTCGCGTGTGCGCTCGCTGACACCGCTTTCGTTGTTCAGCACGCGTGAGACAGTCGATTTCCCCACGCCGCTTAAACGCGCGATATCTTTAATCGTAAGGCGGTTCTGCATGCTGTATTCCCTGTAACAACGATAAAATAATCAATTGAGCCTAATGCTATCCTGCGAATTCGCTATGGGCAAAGTCTGGTTTACGTTCGGTTTATTTGCAGGGCGTTATAATACCGCCCGATTCGTCACAAACGGTATGGATAAATCTCTATACTGCGCGCCGATACCCAACTTTTTACTTACCGGAGGCCACATGGATCCCGATCCCACACCTCTCCTGACCCGGAGAAAACCTTCTTACCGGTAAGCCAGCTTTTTGCTGTCTCACCGGCGTGAGGCAGCAACGTTCATACGTTCCTGCTTGATAAATTAAGTGCCTGACAGGTACGGCTTTGCCACGCCTGCGGGAAAACTGCGTCCGCCTTTGCGGATGCGGGGGAATGACTATGCTGAAAAATATCACCCGGCAGCTGCAAGCGCTGCTGAGCCGCCACCTGCCACATCGCCTGATTGCGCGCGATCCGCTGCCAAATGCCAACACCACGGCGGGAGCGCCAATCCCCACTTCCTTGACCGAGCGCTGCCTGAACGTGGCGGCGATGGATGAAAACGAAGTCTGGCGCGCCTTTGGCGGCCACCCGGAAGGGCTGAACGCGCAAGAAGTGTCAAAAATCCGCGCGGAACATGGCGATAACCAGATCCCGGCGCAGAAGCCCTCTCCCTGGTGGGTCCACCTGTGGCTCTGCTACCGCAACCCGTTCAACCTGCTACTGACGGTGCTCGGTATTATCTCTTACGCCACTGAAGATCTGTTTGCCGCAGGCGTGATTGCCCTGATGGTAGGGATCTCTACGCTGCTGAACTTTATTCAGGAAGCGCGCTCCACCAAAGCGGCGGATGCGCTGAAAGCGATGGTCAGCAACACCGCTACCGTGTCGCGCGTAATTAACGATCTCGGCGAGAACGCCTGGATTGAGCTTCCCATTGACCAGCTGGTGCCGGGCGATCTGGTGAAGCTGGCGGCGGGGGACATGATCCCGGCGGATTTACGCATCATCCAGGCGCGGGATCTGTTTGTCGCGCAGGCGTCACTCACCGGTGAGTCCCTGCCCGTAGAGAAGGTAGCGCGGACCCGCGATCCGCAGCAGATGAACCCGCTGGAGTGCGATACCCTGTGCTTTATGGGCACCACGGTGGTCAGCGGTACGGCGCAGGCCATTGTTACCGCCACCGGCGGCAATACCTGGTTTGGACAGCTTGCCGGACGCGTCAGCGAGCAGGAGAGCGAGCCGAATGCCTTCCAGAAAGGCATTGGCCGCGTCAGCATGCTGCTGATCCGCTTTATGATGGTGATGACGCCGATTGTGCTGCTGATCAACGGCTACACCAAAGGCGACTGGTGGGAGGCGGCGCTGTTTGCGCTCTCCGTGGCCGTTGGCTTAACGCCGGAAATGCTGCCAATGATTGTCACTTCCACGCTGGCCCGCGGAGCGGTGAAACTCTCTAAACAAAAGGTGATCGTTAAACACCTCGACGCCATCCAGAACTTTGGCGCGATGGACATTCTCTGCACCGACAAAACCGGCACCCTGACCCAGGACAAAATCGTGCTGGAGAACCACACCGATATCGCCGGTAAACCCAGCGAGCGGGTGCTGTACAGCGCGTGGCTGAACAGCCATTATCAGACCGGATTGAAAAACTTGCTCGACGTGGCGGTGCTGGAAGGCGTGGACGAGGAGTCAGCCCGTATGCTCTCCGGTCGCTGGCAGAAGGTGGATGAGATCCCGTTTGATTTCGAGCGCCGCCGTATGTCGGTGGTGGTGAGCGAGCAGCCGCACGTGCATCAGCTGATCTGCAAGGGGGCGTTGCAGGAGATCCTGAACGTTTCAACGCAGGTGCGCCATAACGGGGAGATCGTGCCGCTGGACGACACCATGCTGCGCCGCATCAAGCGCGTCACCGATAACCTGAACCGTCAGGGACTGCGCGTGGTGGCGGTAGCAAGCAAATTCCTGCCTGCGCGGGAAGGGGACTATCAGCGTATCGACGAATCCGATTTGATCCTCGAAGGTTACATCGCATTCCTCGATCCGCCGAAAGAGACCACCGCACCTGCGCTAAAAGCGCTGAAGGCGAGCGGTATTACCGTCAAAATTCTCACCGGTGACAGCGAGCTGGTGGCGGCCAAAGTGTGCCACGAGGTGGGGCTGGACGCGGGCGACGTTGTGGTGGGGAGCGACATAGAGCACCTGTCCGACGACGAACTGGCGCAGCTTGCCCAGCGAACGACGCTGTTTGCCCGCCTGACGCCGATGCACAAAGAGCGCATCGTTACCCTGCTGCGACGTGAAGGACACGTGGTGGGCTTTATGGGCGATGGCATTAACGATGCGCCAGCCCTGCGTGCGGCGGACATTGGTATTTCCGTCGACGGCGCGGTGGATATTGCCCGTGAAGCGGCAGATATCATCCTGCTGGAGAAGAGCCTGATGGTGCTGGAGGAAGGCGTCATCGAAGGGCGTCGCACCTTCGCCAACATGCTCAAGTACATCAAAATGACCGCCAGCTCCAACTTCGGTAACGTTTTTAGCGTGCTTGTGGCGAGCGCCTTTCTGCCGTTCCTGCCGATGCTGCCGCTGCACCTGCTGATCCAGAACCTGATGTACGATGTCTCTCAGGTGGCGATCCCGTTTGATAACGTCGACGACGAGCAGATCCAGAAGCCGCAGCGCTGGAACCCCGCCGATCTGGGGCGCTTTATGCTGTTCTTTGGGCCGATCAGCTCTATCTTTGACATTCTGACCTTCTGCCTGATGTGGTTTGTGTTCCACGCCAACACCCCGGAACACCAGACGCTGTTCCAGTCCGGCTGGTTCGTCGTGGGGCTGCTGTCCCAGACGCTGATTGTGCACATGATCCGTACCCGCCGCATTCCGTTCATTCAGAGCCGTGCCGCGTGGCCGCTGATTGTGATGACGGGCATTGTGATGGCGCTCGGGATTGCGCTGCCGTTCTCGCCGCTGGCAAGCTACCTGCAACTTCAGGCGCTGCCGCTGAGCTACTTCCCATGGCTGGTGGCTATCCTCGCGGGCTACATGGTGCTGACGCAAATGGTGAAAGGGTTCTATGCGCGTCGGTATGGATGGCAGTAACGGCAAGCCCGGTGGCGCTGCGCTTACCGGGCCTACGTTCGGATCGTAGGCCGGGTAAGGCGAAGCCGCCACCCGGCAACTGGCTTTCCTCCCAAATTCAACAACCTGTGATCGCCGTCGGCGCATTCGCTTGACGACAATTTGTACGCATGTTAACAGAATGTTTTGCCATTATTTGGCCCGTCAGATAAGGAACATTCATGTTACGGTACAGTCTCTTAACCGCCGGGTTGCTGCTCGGCGCTTCTGCTTTTGCTGCTCCGGCAGGCGATCTCCCCTTAATGCCCTGGCCTGCGAAGGTCGAACGCCCGACCACCCAGGGCGCGCTGGTGCTCAGCAACAACGTATCCATTAGCGTCAGCGGCGACGATCTCGGCGACGCGGTCAACCGCCTGCGTCAGCGTATCGCCCTGCAAACCGGCTGGACGCTACAGCCACAGGCGGAGCAACCGGATAAACCGACCATCCGCATCGCCATCGCCAAAAAGGTGAAGCCGCAGCCGCTGCCGGACAGCGATGAGAGCTACAGGCTTACGGTGGATGCCAACGGCGTGAATATCTCCGCAAACTCCCGCTTTGGTGCATTGCGCGCCATGGAAACGCTGCTCCAGCTGATACAGAACGGCGCCGAAAACACCGCGATCCCGTGGGTGACTATTGAGGATTCACCACGCTTCCCGTGGCGCGGGCTGCTGCTCGATTCAGCACGTCATTTCATCCCGTTACCCGATATCAAACGCCAGATCGACGGCATGGCTGCGGCAAAACTTAACGTTCTGCACTGGCATTTGACGGACGATCAGGGCTGGCGCTTTACCTCGAAGCGTTATCCAAAATTAACCCAGCTTGCCAGCGACGGGCTGTTCTATACCCCTGAGCAGATGCGCGAGATTGTTCGCTATGCCACCGCGCGCGGCATACGGGTGGTGCCGGAGATCGACATGCCGGGCCACGCCTCGGCGATTGCCGTGGCCTATCCGGAACTGATGAGCGCGCCGGGGCCGTACGCCATGGAGCGCCACTGGGGCGTGCTCAAGCCGGTGCTGGATCCCACCAAAGAAGCAACCTATACCTTTGCCGACGCGATGGTCAGCGAACTGGCGGCGATCTTCCCCGATCCGTATCTGCATATTGGCGGTGATGAGGTTGACGACAGTCAGTGGAAAGCGAACCCGGCGATCCAGAGATTCATGCGCGACAACACGCTGGCGGACAGCCACGCGTTGCAGGCGTATTTCAACCGCAAGCTGGAGACGATCCTTGAGAAGCACCACCGGCAGATGGTTGGCTGGGATGAGATCTATCATCCCGATCTGCCGAAAAGCATTCTGATCCAGTCCTGGCAGGGGCAGGACGCGCTGGGGCAGGTGGCACAGAACGGCTATAAGGGCATTCTCTCAACCGGTTTCTACCTCGACCAGCCGCAATCCACCGCCTACCACTACCGCAACGAAATCGTGCCGCTGGGGCTGAACGGCGTGGATGTGATAGCGGACACCGACAGCGCCCAGAGCTGGGCTTTCTCCATGCCGCGTCTGAAAGGCAAGCCGGTGGAAGGCAGCTTTACGCTTGTGAAAGGCGAAGAAGGCTGGCGCGGGTTCATTGATTTTGCCGGTAAATCCCGGCGAGCGGTGGATAACATTCAGTGGCGGGACGACAATCAGGTAACGTTTACCGTCGACACCTGGATGGGCGAAACACGTCCGGTCGTCAACGTTAATAACGACAAGCTCACCGGCTATTTCCTGGTGGGAAACACGCGCTATCCGATTAGCGGCACGCGTCTGGACGAGGTGCCAAAAGGCATGCTGCCGGTGGTGCCGGACCCGGCGAACGAGGCCAATCTGCTCGGCGGTGAAGCCGCGCTGTGGGCGGAAAATGTGGCAGCGCCGGTGCTGGATATCCGTCTGTGGCCGCGCGCCTTTGCGGTGGCGGAGCGGCTGTGGTCGGCGAAGGACGTGAACGACATCGACAACATGTACACCCGGCTCCAGGCGATGGACAACTGGTCTACGGTGTCGGTTGGGCTACAGCAGCATACCCAGCAGCAGGTGCAGTTCACGCGCCTCGCCAACAATGCGGATACCTTGCCGCTGCAAATCCTCGCCCAGGCGCTCGAACCGGCGCAGTATTACACCCGCCAGCATCTTAAGTTCCAGGCTGGAAATTATCATCAGTTTGAACCGCTCAACCGGCTCGCTGACGCGCTAAACGCGGAAAGTGCGACCGTGCGTCAGATGAATAAATGGGCAGACCGCCTGGTGAGCGACGCGGAAGACGCGGAAAGCGCCGACGCGCTGCGCCACGTCTTTACCCGTTGGCAGAGCAACACCAGCGACGCGCTGGCGCTAAGTGAAAACAGCTATCAGCTGAAGGCGATCAAACCGGTAATTCAGGAGGTGGATAAGCTGGCCTCGATTGGCCTGAGGCTGACGGATATGGTGGCGCGTCAGGGCACGCTGGATGATAACGAATTAGCGTCGATCCAGAGCGAGCTGGATAACGCGGCGAAGGTGCAGGACGAAGTGGTGATTGCGGCGGTTTATCCGCTGGAGACGCTGCTGCGCGCGACGCGGAATCAGTAACAAAAGCGCCCCTCGCCCCAGAGGGGCGAGGGGCGCGATCGGTACCCTCTCCCTTTGGGAGAGGGTTAGGGTGAGGGAATCAAACCACTCAGTTCTTCAGCACCCACGCCTCTTTCCAGTGTGAACCCACGCCGGGCTCGAACTGGGTAGAGGTCGAACTGTACTGCTTGCAGTACCCGCTGTACGGGAATGGCTTGCACTCGTAGGTCCTACCGTCTTTAGGCTGCAACACCACGGTGCCCGCCTTATAAGAGGCCAGGTTATCCGGGAAGATAAAATCAGATTTACCGGTATCTCCGGAGGTTGCTTCACCTTCGAGCATCATATCCAGCACGTCCTGCGCGAACAGGGTGCCTGCTTTGTTGGTGGCGTAGTATTTCAGCATGTGGTGCCCTGGCGTGACGTTTGTCAGGTTCATGGTCACATCCTGGTTGCTGTTATTCATATCCTGCTTCAGGTAGCCTTTTTCCGCGCCGGGATGGTTCAATACGTGCGCTTCAACGTTCACGTCACCCTGCGTATTGACGTGGAATGTCACCGTCGCGGCACCGTGAGTCACTTTGCTGTAATGCAGGTCAGTCACGGCAATGGATTCATTAACCACCGCTTGTTGCTCTTCATAAGAGATAGCCACCGACTTCAGCGTACTGCCTTCTTGTACGAAGACGCTGTTTGCGCCGTGAACCGGGTTAACGTCTCCGCTTTCATCCTTCACGCCGACGCGCACGTCGTTATGAGCGTGGTTAATTTTCTGCGCCAGATCGTAGGCCCACTGGTTAGCATCACCCTGCTGAGCCGTGGCAATCGTCAGCGCGGTCGCCATGGAGGCGATTTCGCCGTTAGCATCGAAGAAACGAGCAATCACTTTATCGCCCACGTTGAGGTTGTTACCTGCAACCTGGCCGCTTAGCGTTTTGCTCCAGACGGAGGCGGCGGCCGGGGTCTCATCCGGCGTGACGTTGCCCCCGTTACCGAAGTCCACGTCAATGGCCTGATAAAAACTGTTTGCGGTATCCGCAATTTCCCACACGCCGTAAATCACCTGATAACCGGTACGTTCCGGCACGTTACAGTTCATCGACTGGGTCATTGCGGGTGCCTGGCCGTTGCCGTTTACCGTGCAAAACGGCGTTAAGTCGAACTGGTCGCGGGTCAGCGGTTTATTCGGGTTCCAGTTTTGTTTGGTGATGTAATAACGCCAGCTGGTGGTTTTGTGCGGCGCGGTGTGGTGCCAGACAAACTGATGTACCCCGGCGGTCATCGGCGTTTTGGTCCAGGCATTCTGGCTTTGTTTATCAAGCTGCGAGTAGTTGGCAATCCCGGCGCTGGCGAGTTCGCCATCCGGCGGCAGGCTCCCTGATGGAAAACCGGAGGCGCGTTCTACGCTCTGGGGCTCATATTCCACCAGGCCGCAGTCAATATTTTGTCCCTGTTTACACATATAAGCGCGGCTGGCAGGGGATTCGATATAGCCGTGTGCAAGCGCAGAAGAGGTTATCGTAAGAGTTGCAATAGCCAACGCAATTCTGGAGATTTTCATTTGTGTCCGAAGCGGGAAGTTATAAAAGGTGTGCGAGTGTATTTATTCCCGAACCGCTTCGTCATCGTATTAAGAAGGTAAAAATAGCCAAATAAAAAGGGCAGCCGCAGCTGCCCAGGCTTGCCTGAAATACATTAGCGACGTACGGCAATCGCTTCAATTTCAATTTTCACGTCTTTTGGCAGACGGGCCACTTCCACGCAAGAGCGCGCCGGGAAAGAGGCGTTGTGCTCGGTGAAGAAGGCTTCGTAAGTGGCGTTAACGGTCGCGAAGTCATTCAGATCTTTCACGAACACGGTGGTTTTGACAATATCGCCCACTTTCAGACCGGCAGATTCAACGATAGCCTGCACGTTTTCCAGCGACTGACGCGCCTGTGCCGCTACGTCGGCCGGCACTTCACCGGTTTTTGGGTTCACCGGGATCTGGCCAGAAGTGATGATCATGCTGCCCAGATCAACGCCCTGAACGTATGGGCCGATAGCCGCTGGTGCATTTTCCGTCGCGAGTACTTTGGTCATGATTTCTCCAGAATAACAGCTGATTAAATGTTCCCGGCCATTATAGGGAGGCCGGGATCCTTTACCAACCTCAATTAGTTGGCCAGCACCACATAATGAGAAAACTCTTTTTCGCAGTATTTGCATTTGAGCGCGATGTCATTGGCGCGCTTTTTCACTGCAAAACTGGAGGAAACCGGCTCTGCATGACTGATGCAGTTGCTGTTCGGGCAGACCAGCACGCTTTCGATGCGATCCGGCAGGCTCGGGCGGGATTTACCCACCACGTCGTAATCGTCGATGCGGTTAACGGTGGCGTCCGGCGCGTACAGCGACAGCTGGTTGACCTGCTCGTCGGTCAGGAAGGTGTTCTCGATTTTAATCAGGTCCTTGCGGCCCATCTCGCCGGAAGGCAGGTTCAGGCCGATGGTGATGCGCTGGTCGGTTTCAGTCAGTTTGAACAGCGTCAGCAGCTTAAAGCCAACCTGAGCAGGGATGTGGTCAATTACGGTGCCACGCTTGATGGCTTCAACCTGGAGTTTGTTATCGTGTGTCATGGTCGTTTCCCCTTACAGTGCCAATTCGCGATTCAGAACCAGTGCCAGTAACGCCTGGCGGGCGAAGATGCCGTTTCCGGCCTGCTGGAAGTACCAGGCGTGCGGCGTTTTATCCACGTCTGTTGTGATCTCATCGATGCGCGGCAGCGGGTGCAGCACCTTCATGTTGTCGCGCGCGCCGTCGAGGTCGCTGGCGCGCAGCACAAACTGCGCCTTCACGTTGGCGTACTCGGAAGGATCCAGACGCTCTTTCTGCACGCGGGTCATGTAGAGAATATCGACGTTGCCCATCACCTCTTCAATGCTGGCGTGCAGACTCCACGCAATGCCTTTTTCGTCCAGCATGTCGAGGATGTACTGCGGCATCGCCAGCGCGTCCGGGGCGATGAAGAAGAAGCGGTTGCCGTTAAATTTCGCCAGCGCCTGGGTCAGGGAGTGGACGGTGCGGCCATATTTCAGGTCGCCGACCATGGCGATGTTCAGGTTCTCAAGCGTGCCCTGCGTCTCCTGAATGGTGAACAGATCCAGCAGGGTCTGCGTCGGATGCTGGTTAGCACCATCCCCGGCGTTCAGCACCGGAATACCGCCGGAAAACTCGGTCGCCAGGCGCGCTGCGCCCTCCTGCGGGTGGCGCATTACAATCGCGTCGACGTAGGTGCTGATCACTGAAATGGTATCCGCCAGGGTCTCGCCTTTTTTACCCAGCGACGTGTTGCTGCTGTCCGAGAAGCCCACCACGCTCGCGCCCAGTCGATGCATGGAGGTTTCAAAGGAGAGGCGGGTGCGGGTTGAGGCTTCAAAGAAGCAGCTCGCAATCACCTTGTGCTTCAGCAGCTCCGGTTGCGGATTGGCCTTCAGTTTTGCCGCGGTTTCCAGAACCAGTTCCAGCTCTTCGCGGCTGAGGTCGTTTATGGAAATGATGTGTTTTTGATAAAGCGGATTCATGTTTATCTCCTGACGCCGGGCAAAAAAAAGCCCCTCAAATGAGGGGCTCTGGGAATAGGTTTAGCAACGGGAAGAAAAACGGCAGGCCAGCGTCTGATTTCAGACGCGGTGAAACGTTATGTCGTACACGCTTGACCATGCTTCCTCCCGGCAAATTGTCGGGCATTATACGCAGCTCGCTTTTGGGATCAAGCGATTTAATGCACGCTTTACTCAATGCAAACGGTTCTTTGTGAATATTAATGCGTTCTGAGTAAATAATTAATTTGCTTATGCACCAGCGCGGTGCGCTTCACCACGCGGGGCGCGACCCAGACAATACTGCTTCCGGCCACCACACCTAAAATTTCCGGTAACTGGTGATAATCCAGAATACGTGCCACCGCGCGGCCATATCCGGCGACGGTATGGATAAGGATAAATTCGCTGTTGTGCTCCACGCTCACCACCATTTCAGAGACGGTACGCGCCGCGTCGGGGGCCGGGCGCAGCTGGGGATTCAACGAATAAATCTTTAGCCCTTTGGCATTTCGAATTTTTATGACACCAAGCAACCTGAGCAGACGTGAAACGGTGGACTGGCTGATGGTCTCAAAACCCCGCTCCTGCAAATCGCGGCGGATCTCTTCCTGGGAGAGATAGCTTTTTTCCGCGATCAGACGCTGGCAGACCGTTAGCTGTAGTTGCTCTTTGGGAGAGTACTCTTCGTAATCCATCATAGTTCCCATATCAGTTCCCGAAATAACCGGTGACACTGCACCGATCCGTAGGCCGGATTAGCGCAGCGCCATCCGGCAAATCACAACAAAGCACCCAGGCTTAATGCCACCATAATCACCACCGTTAAAATCCCCAGCAGCGGCGCCACCCATTTCAGATAACGCACGTAGGGCACGCGGGCAATAGCCAGCCCGCCCATCACGACGGCAGAGGTGGGAGTGATCAGGTTAACGATGCCGGACGCCGACTGGTAAGCCGTGACCACCAGGTCGCGGTTGACGTTAGCGAAATCGGCAAGGGGTGCCATGATCGGCATCGTCAGAACGGCCAGGCCGGACGAAGAAGGCACAAGAAACGACAGCACCACTTCCAGCCAGTACATCACGTTGATGAACGCCACCGTCGACAATCCGGTGACCATTCCCTCGGCGCTGTGCAAAATGGTGTGGGTAATCATGCCCTTATCCATGATCACTACGATACCGCGCGCGATACCGATAATCAGCGCGACGCCCAGCAAATCTCGCGCGCCATTGATAAAGGTTGAGGTGAGTTCCTCTTCGCTCATGCGGGCGATCAGGCCGACGATAATCGCGCTGGCGAGGAACACCGCCGAGATCTCCGCCATCCACCAGCCCAGCACCGCCACGCCGTAGATCATCACCGCGAAGGCGAGGGCGAAAATCACCAGGATGAGTTTGCGCACCGGGGTGAATTCCAGCGACTGCTCGCCCTTGTTGCCGAGGAAGTGGGCGAGGTTCTCTTCCTGCTTATCCGCAACGATCGACAGCGACGGATCCTTGCGCACCTTGCGGGCGTAGCGCATTACCCACGCCACGCAGATGACCCAGCCGATGACCAGCAGCGCCAGGCGCAGGGCGATCCCGTTGGTGAAGGGGATCCCGGCGGCGTTGGCGGCGATCACCGTTGCAAACGGGTTGATGGTGGAACCCAGGGTGCCGATCCCGGCGCCGAGCAGCACGGTGGAGGCAGCAACCACAGGATCGAAACGTGCGGCCAGCATCACCGGTACCAGCAGGGTATAGAACGGCAGCGACTCTTCGGCCATGCCGTAAATGGTGCCGCCTGCGGCAAACAGCGCCATCAGGATCGGGATCATCCACTCTTCGCGACCGCGCAATCGGGTGGTGACGCGCTCGATCCCGGCGTCAATCGCGCCAGTTTTGGTGACGATCCCGAGGAAGCCCCCGATGATCAGAATAAACAGCGCCACGTCGATCGCCCCGGCCTGGCCGGACTCCGGATCGTACAGCCCGGCAATCGGTGCCATCAGCACCGAAACCAGCCCCTGCGGATGTGATGCCACTTGTGCATAGGTCCCGGCGACCGGCACCTCTTTGCCGAGCGCCTCGTTCATCGCCATATGGTACTGGCCGGCCGGAACAATCCACGTCAGCACGGCAACCACGGCAATCAGAAAAAAAAGAATGGTGTAAGCGGAGGGAAACTTGAACTTGCCCATGATGTTCTCCTGAAACCCGGCGCCCCCTGCGGTGCGCCGGGCGGTGATTAGTCGCCGAGTGTCGCCACCATGACCGCTTTAATGGTATGCATGCGGTTCTCTGCTTCGTCGAAGACGATAGAGTTCGGGGATTCGAAGACCTCTTCCGTCACCTCCAGCCCTTTCAGGCCATAGGCCATTTCGATTTCGCGGCCCACTTTGGTGTGTTCGTTGTGGAACGCCGGCAGGCAGTGCATGAACTTGACGTTCGGGTTGCCGGTGGCTTTCATGACGTCCGCGTTGATTTGATAGGGCTTCATCAGGCTGACGCGTTCGGCCCAGGCCTCTTTCGGCTCGCCCATGGAGACCCACACGTCGGTGTAGAGGAAATCCGTTCCCCGCACGCCTTCTTCCACGTCGTCGGTCAGGGTGATGCGCGCGCCGGTCTCTTTGGCGATGGCGCGGCACTGCTCAACCAGTCCCGCTTCCGGCCAGAAAGATTTTGGCGCCACGAGGCGGATGTCCATCCCCATCTTCGCCGCGCCGACCATCAGCGAGTTGCCCATGTTGTTGCGCGCGTCGCCGAGATAAGCAAAGCTCAGCTCCGGCAGGGTTTTGCCCGGCGCGTGCTCGAGCATGGTCATCAGGTCGGCAAGGATTTGCGTCGGGTGGAACTCGTCGGTCAGGCCGTTCCATACCGGTACGCCCGCGTATTCACCCAGCTCTTCAACAATCGACTGGCCGTAGCCGCGGTATTCGATACCGTCATACATGCGGCCCAACACGCGGGCGGTGTCCTTCATCGACTCTTTATGGCCGATCTGCGATCCGCTTGGGCCGAGGTAGGTCACCTGCGCGCCCTGGTCAAACGCGCCCACTTCAAAGGCGCAGCGGGTGCGGGTGGAGGTTTTTTCAAAAATCAGCGCGATATTTTTCCCGACCAGCGTTTGCTTTTCGCGTCCGGCTTTTTTGGCCGCTTTCAGCTCGATGGCGAGGTCGATCAGGTACTGGATCTCGGCGGGGGTGAAGTCCAGCAGTTTGAGGAAGTTGCGGTTTTTCAGGTTGATGGTCATGGGTAAATCCTTTTTAAAATTTGTGCTGTCTGATGCCCTCACCCCGGCCCTTTCCCACGGGGAGAGGGGGCTTACATTCCCTCTCCCTCCGGGAGAGGGTTAGGGTGAGGGGAGGGGGTTAGTTACGAATCAACGTGCCTTTCTCGCCCGCCAGGATCTCTGCTCCGTCGGCCAGCGCGCCGATCCCGGCAATGCCGTTGCAGGCTTCAACAAACTCGCGGCAGGCGGCCACTTTCGGCCCCATCGATCCGGCGTCAAACTGCATGCCTCTGAGCAGTTCCGGCGTCACCTGCGCCAGCGGACGCTGGGTCGGTGTGCCCCAGTCGAGGTAGACCGCGTCGGCATCGGTGAGGATCAGCAGGGCATCGGCCTCGATCTGGCGCGCCAGCAGGGCAGCGGAGAGGTCTTTGTCGATCACTGCCTCAATGCCGCGATAGCCGTTGGCGTTTTCCACCACCGGCACGCCGCCGCCGCCGTTGCAGATCACCAGGTGGTCGCGCTGGATCAGCGCCGTGATGGCGTCGCTCTCGACGATGCGCTTCGGCTGCGGAGAGGGCACTACGCGGCGGAAGGCGCTGCCGTCGGCCTTGAAGATCCAACCTTTCTCCGCGGCCAGCGCCTTCGCCTGCGCGTCGGTGTAGATCGGGCCGATGTACTTGGTTGGGCTGGTGAAGGCCGGATCGGCCGGGTCCACTTCAACCTGGGTAAGCAGGACGCTCACCTCACGCTGCGGCAGGCTGTTTTTCAGCGCCTGCTGGAGCATGTAGCCGATCATTCCCTGACTTTCGGCGCCGAGAACGTCCAGCGGATAGGGGGCGACTTTGTCGTAGGCGCTGTTTTGCAACGCCAGCAGCCCGACCTGCGGCCCGTTGCCGTGCACCAGCACCACGCGCCACTGCGCCGTGAGCCCGGCGATGATGCGGGCGGCCTGCTCGATGTTCTGGCGCTGGATATCCGCTTCCAGCGGCTCGCCGCGCCTGAGCAGCGCGTTGCCGCCCAGCGCCACAACCAGAGTGGGTTTTCGTTCCATGATGGCTCCTTTAAATTCCTTCGCGTTCCAGTGGGCAGCTCATGCAGCGCGCGCCGCCGCGCCCGCGTCCCAGCTCGTCGCCCGGGATCGGCAGCACGGTGATGCCCGCTTTGTCGTACTTCTCGTTGGTCCAGACGTTGCGCTCGTAGCCAATCACCACGCCGGGGCGGATGGTCAGCACGTTGTTGGCGTCGTTCCACTGCTCGCGCTCGGCTTCGAAGGCGTCGCCGCCGGTGGTGATCAGGCGGATGTGGTTAATGCCGAGGGCTTTCTCGATGGCGTGCAGCAGGTCGGTTTCCTGGGTGCGCAGCAGGCCGCCGCGTCCGTCCGGAGTGAGCGTCCAGCACTGGGCGTCCTTGCGCACTACTTCCGGGTAAACGGAGAACGTGTCCACGTCGATGTGGGTCATCACGGTGTCGAGGTGCATGCAGGAGCGGTGTTTTGGCAGTTCAACGGCAATCACGCGCTCGGCCTGGCGGTGTTTGAACAGGCTGTTGGCGAGGAACTCCACGCCCTGCGGCGTCGTGCGCTCGGACATGCCGATCAATACCGCCCCGCGACCAATCACTAATACGTCGCCGCCTTCCAGGGTGGCGTGGTCGTAATTAATATTTTCGTCGCCGAAATACTTAATAAAATCGCCGTCGGCAAATGCCGGATGCCAGCGATATATTGCCCGAAGGTTATTGGTTTCACGCTGACGGGCGGGTTTGGCCATCGGGTTAATGGAAACGCCGTTATAAATCCAGCAGGAGGTATCGCGGGTAAATAAATGGTTCGGCAGCGGCTTCATAATAAAGTCATTCGCCGTGTGGGTATCTACCACCATATTTTTGATGGCCGCCGGAATTTCGCCGTAGGTTAATCCGCCGCTTAATCTGCGCGCCAGTTCGCGGTGCGGCATATCCGCCAGCCAGCCGCGCACGTCGGCGGCAAAGGTTGGGCCAAGGCGATAGTCGGAGATTTGCGTTTCAAGAAGCCAGGCTTTCGCTTCAGCAATATCAAGGGTTTGCGTAAGAAGGTCGGTCAACAGCAGGACTTCCACACCCTGCTCGCGCAGCGTGTTTGCGAAAATGTCATGCTCTTCACCCGCCCGTTCAACCGAGAGCACGTCATCAAATAACAGCTCCTGACAGTTTGAGGGCGTTAACCGTTTCAGACTTAAGTTAGGGCGGTGCAGCATAACGCTACGCAATT
This sequence comes from Enterobacter cloacae, assembly GCF_011078175.1. Taxonomy (GTDB): domain Bacteria; phylum Pseudomonadota; class Gammaproteobacteria; order Enterobacterales; family Enterobacteriaceae; genus Enterobacter; species Enterobacter cloacae_Q. The sequence continues at coordinate 342,940 of NZ_JAALCJ010000003.1, read as the reverse complement.
GACCAATTTCAGAACCGACGTAATGCTTTTCCATAATTATTCCTTTAACTGTTTTTCAGAATAAAAAGGGCATGCGCCATGTGATGTGTTTAATTTCATGGCGGCTAAGCTCAATTGATTTCGTGGTTTATAGTAGGCGGTTAAATAATCATTATTGTGACGCGGTTCACGCGAAAATGGATATTAAGGTGTTTGTTTTTATTTGCATGATTCGCATCAGATAATGATTAATTTCATATTATTGGCACGTGAATAGCTAAGCAGCATTCTGTGGCAATATTTGTGATTGTTATTATTTTGTAGAATTAAATGTTTAGAAATAATTGGTTATGTCTTTGATTTTAAATACTAGAATTTAGCGTCTGGAATAGCTATGCAATAATGGCAGTTAACTATTTTTGACTTAAGGAAAATCCATAAATAATTATGAGTTTATAAAGGAAATTATCAAAGTGATAAAATGTGATACGGCAGCAGGTATTGTGATTTAAGCTTTCGATTCAGGAGGTTATGCTGTCGCTATCACGCGCATGAAATGAGGTTATGCATAACCACTGCATAAATGCCTGTGAGCAATTAACAATGGATTAACACATTTTCCGATAAACATGCGCTGATGCAAATCTTGTCTAAAAAGGGCTGGTATGGAAGATGCAATTCTCGTATAAAAGATTAAAATGAAACAATGTTTTAATTCGAGGGTTGCATCATGATTATTGGCAATATTCATCATCTTCAGTCCTGGCTGCCAGAAAAGCTGCGCCAGGCCATTGAGCACGTTAAGGCGCAGGTCACCGACGCGACGCCGACCGGCAAGCACGACATCAGTGGTAACAGCCTGTTTTATCTGGTCTCGGAAGACATGACCCAGCCGTTCGCCGAGCGTCGCGCTGAATACCATGCACGCTATCTGGATATTCAGATTGTGCTGAAGGGTCAGGAAGGGATGACCTTCAGCACCCTGCCGCACGGCACGCCGGATACCGACTGGCTGGCCGACAAAGACATCGCGTTCCTGCCCGAAGGCGAGCAGGAGAAAACCGTGGTGCTGAGCGAAGGGGATTTTGTGGTGTTCTGGCCGGGCGAAGTGCACAAGCCGCTGTGCGCGGTGGGGGCACCGGCGCAGGTGCGTAAGGTTGTGGTGAAGATGCTGGTAGAGTAATCCCTCACCCCGGCCCTCTCCCATGGGGAGAGGGTGTAAAAGTTCCCTCTCCCTGTGGGAGAGGGTTAGGGTGAGGGCATCAGGCCGCACCCTTCAATCTGTGATCCAGCTTAAATTTCCCGCACTCCCTCCTCATCTCCCATTTACCTGCGCTTTTTCTGCGTCATAGTATGATCGTCAAATTAATGAACGCTGTTCTATAATGTAGAACAAAATCATTCAGCAAGGAGATCGCATGCCGCAGTCCGCGTTGTTCACGGGAATCATTCCCCCTGTCTCCACCATTTTTACCGCCGATGGCCAGCTCGATAAGCAGGGCACCGCCGCGCTGATCGACGATCTGATCGCCGCAGGCGTTGATGGCCTGTTCTTCCTCGGCAGCGGCGGTGAGTTCTCCCAGCTCAGCGCCGAAGAGCGTAAAACCATTGCCCGCTTTGCTATCGATCATGTCGATCGTCGCGTGCCGGTCCTGATCGGCACCGGGGGCACCAACGCCCGGGAAACCATTGAACTGAGCCAGCACGCGCAGCAGGCGGGCGCGGACGGCATCGTGGTCATCAACCCCTACTACTGGAAAGTGTCGGAAGCGAACCTGATCCGCTATTTCGAACAGGTGGCCGACAGCGTCACGCTGCCGGTGATGCTCTATAACTTCCCGGCGCTGACCGGGCAGGATCTCACGCCAGCGCTGGTGAAAACCCTCGCCGACTCGCGCAGTAACATCGTAGGCATCAAAGACACCATCGACTCCGTCGCCCATCTGCGCAGCATGATCCACACCGTCAAAGGCGCTCATCCGCACTTCACCGTGCTGTGCGGCTACGACGACCATCTGTTTAATACTCTGCTGCTCGGCGGCGACGGGGCGATCTCGGCCAGCGGCAACTTTGCGCCGCAGGTGTCGGTAAATCTTCTGAAAGCCTGGCGCGATAAGGACGTGGCGAAAGCGGCTGAGTATCATCAGACCCTGCTGCAAATCCCGCAGCTGTATCAGCTGGATACGCCGTTCGTGAACGTTATTAAAGAGGCGATTGTGCTTTGCGGTCGCCCGATCTCCACGCACGTTCTGCCGCCAGCCTCGCCGCTGGACGAGCCGCGTAAGGCGCAGCTGAAAACCCTGCTGCAACAGCTCAAGCTCTGCTGAGCCGGACGATAACGATGACCATTGAGAAAATTTTCACCCCACAGGACGACGCGTTTTATGCGGTGATCACCCACGCGGCGGGGCCGCAGGGCGCGCTGCCGCTGACTCCACAGATGCTGATGGAATCCCCCAGCGGCAACCTGTTCGGCATGACGCAAAACGCCGGGATGGGCTGGGACGCCAACAGGCTGACCGGTAAAGAGGTGCTGATCATCGGCACCCAGGGCGGCATCCGCGCCGGGGACGGACGCCCGGTTGCGCTGGGCTACCACACCGGACACTGGGAAATCGGCATGCAGATGCAGGCGGCGGCGAAGGAGATCACCCGCAACGGCGGGATCCCGTTTGCGGCCTTCGTCAGCGATCCGTGCGACGGGCGCTCTCAGGGCACGCACGGTATGTTCGACTCCCTGCCGTACCGCAACGACGCGGCGATCGTGTTTCGTCGTCTGATCCGCTCCCTGCCGACGCGGCGGGCGGTGATTGGTGTGGCAACCTGCGATAAAGGGCTGCCTGCGACGATGATCGCGCTGGCCGCCATGCACGATCTGCCGACCATTCTGGTGCCGGGCGGCGCGACGCTGCCGCCGACCGTGGGTGAAGACGCGGGCAAGGTGCAGACCATCGGCGCGCGTTTTGCCAACCACGAACTTTCCTTGCAGGAGGCCGCCGAGCTGGGCTGTCGCGCCTGTGCCTCGCCGGGCGGCGGGTGTCAGTTCCTCGGCACGGCGGGCACCTCGCAGGTGGTGGCGGAAGCGCTGGGTCTGGCGCTGCCGCACTCCGCGCTGGCCCCGTCGGGGCAGGCGGTGTGGCTGGAGATCGCCCGACAGTCGGCGCGCGCGGTCAGCGAGCTGGATAACCGCGGCATCACCACGCGCGATATCCTCACCGATAAAGCCATCGAAAATGCGATGGTGATCCACGCGGCGTTCGGCGGTTCCACCAATTTACTGCTGCACATACCGGCCATCGCCCACGCGGCGGGATGCACCCTTCCTGACGTCGACCACTGGACGCGCGTCAACCGCAGGGTGCCGCGCCTGGTGAGCGTGCTGCCCAACGGTCCTGACTATCATCCGACCGTGCGCGCCTTCCTCGCGGGCGGCGTGCCGGAGGTGATGCTCCACCTGCGCGATCTCGGCCTGCTGCATCTGGACGCCATGACCGTCACCGGCCAGACGGTGGGCGAGAACCTCGACTGGTGGCAGGCATCCGAGCGCCGCAAGCGCTTCCGCCAGTGCCTGCGCGAGCAGGACGGCGTGGAGCCGGATGACGTGATCCTGCCGCCCGAAAAGGCCAAAGCGAAAGGGCTGACCTCAACGGTCTGCTTCCCGACGGGCAACATCGCGCCGGAAGGATCGGTGATCAAGGCCACGGCGATCGACCCGTCGGTGGTCGGTGACGATGGCGTTTACCGTCACACCGGCCGGGCGCGGGTGTTTGTCTCAGAAGCGCAGGCGATTAAGGCCATCAAGCGGGAAGAGATCCAGCAGGGCGATATCATGGTGGTGATCGGCGGCGGGCCGTCCGGCACCGGCATGGAAGAGACCTATCAGCTCACCTCCGCGCTGAAGCATATCTCGTGGGGCAAAACGGTGTCGCTGATTACCGATGCGCGCTTCTCGGGCGTGTCGACGGGCGCCTGCTTCGGCCACGTGTCGCCGGAGGCGCTGGCGGGCGGGCCGATCGGCAAGCTGCGCGATAACGACATCATTGAGATTGCGGTGGATCGTCTGACGCTGACGGGCAGCGTGAACTTTATCGGCACGGCGGACAACCCGCTGACGCCGGAAGAGGGGGCGCGCGAGCTGGCACGGCGGCGGACGCATCCGGACCTGCACGCCCACGACTTTTTGCCGGACGATACCCGGCTATGGGCAGCATTGCAGTCGGTGAGCGGCGGCACCTGGAAAGGCTGTATTTATGACACCGATAAAATCATTGAGGTAATTAACGCCGGTAAAAAAGCGCTCGGCATTTAATTATTTTTAGAAAAAAAACGTCTGCGGGAAATATTCCGCGGGCGGCTTTCGCGTTTCTGTTATTTATTAATATAAACAATGCGTTGATATATATCGTCGGCGTCACAAAAGCAAAATAACATAATTCAGAAATAAGATATGGCCATTGCTGGTTAATTGAGCAGCTCATTACACTCCATTAACACGACGTTGTTATTCAGCGCACGACATAAGGGTGTAATTCTGATGACGCAATTAACCATGAAAGACAAAATTGGCTACGGGCTGGGTGACACCGCCTGCGGCTTCGTCTGGCAGGCCACGATGTTCCTGCTGGCCTATTTCTATACCGACGTTTTCGGCCTGTCGGCGGGGATTATGGGGACGCTGTTTTTAGTCTCCCGCGTGCTCGACGCCGTGACTGACCCGCTGATGGGGCTGCTGGTTGACCGCACCCGCACGCGGCACGGCCAGTTCCGCCCGTTCCTGCTGTGGGGCGCCATTCCGTTCGGCATCGTCTGCGTGCTGACCTTCTACACGCCGGACTTCTCGGCGCAGGGGAAAATCATCTACGCCTGCGTGACCTACATTCTCCTGACCCTGGTCTACACCTTCGTTAACGTCCCGTACTGCGCCATGCCGGGGGTGATCACCGCCGATCCGAAAGAGCGCCACGCCCTTCAGTCCTGGCGTTTCTTCCTCGCCGCCGCGGGGTCGCTCGCCATCAGCGGTATCGCGCTGCCGCTGGTAAGCATCATCGGCAAAGGAGACGAGCAGGTGGGCTACTTCGGCGCCATGTGCGTGCTGGGGCTGAGCGGCGTGGTCCTGCTCTACGTCTGCTTCTTCACCACCAAAGAGCGCTACACCTTTGAGGTGCAGCCAGGCTCGTCGGTGGCGAAAGATCTTAAGCTGCTGCTGGGCAACGGCCAGTGGCGGATCATGTGCGCCTTCAAGATGATGGCGACCTGCTCTAACGTGGTGCGCGGCGGGGCGACGCTCTACTTCGTGAAATACGTGATGGATCACCCGGAGATGGCGACGCAGTTTTTGCTCTACGGCAGCCTCGCCACCATGTTCGGCTCGCTCTTCTCGTCCCGCCTGCTGGGCCGCTTCGACCGCGTCACCGCCTTTAAGTGGATAATTGTCGCTTACTCTCTGATTAGCCTGCTGATCTTCTTCACGCCGGCGGAGCATATTGCCCTGATTTTCGCCCTCAACATCCTGTTCCTGTTCGTCTTTAACACTACCACGCCGCTACAGTGGCTGATGGCCTCCGACGTGGTGGATTACGAGGAGAGCCGCAGCGGTCGCCGCCTCGACGGGCTGGTGTTCTCCACCTACCTGTTCAGCCTGAAGATTGGCCTGGCAATTGGCGGGGCGGTGGTGGGCTGGATCCTGGCCTGGGTGAACTACTCCGCCAGCAGCAGCGTGCAGCCGGTCGAGGTGCTCACCACCATCAAAATTCTGTTCTGCGTGGTGCCGGTGGTGCTCTACGCGGGCATGTTCATCATGCTGTCGTTCTACAAGCTCACCGACGCCCGCGTGGAGGCCATCAGCCAGCAGCTGATCAAGCACCGCGCGGCCCAGGGCGAGGCCGTTCCCGACGCCGCGACAGCCGCATCCCATTAACCGGAGGCAATATGGAAATCACTAACCCAATCCTGACCGGCTTCAACCCGGACCCGTCCCTGTGCCGCCAGGGTGAGGACTACTACATCGCCACTTCCACCTTCGAGTGGTTCCCGGGCGTACGCATCTACCACTCCCGCGACCTGAAAAACTGGTCGCTGGTCAGCACCCCGCTGGACCGCGTGTCGATGCTGGACATGAAGGGCAACCCGGACTCCGGCGGCATCTGGGCGCCGTGCCTGAGCTATGCCGACGGCAAATTCTGGCTGCTCTATACCGACGTGAAGATTGTTGATTCGCCGTGGAAAAACGGCCGCAATTTCCTCGTCACCGCGCCGTCCATTGAGGGACCGTGGAGCGAGCCGATCCCGATGGGCAACGGCGGGTTTGACCCGTCCCTGTTCCACGACGACGATGGCCGCAAATATTACCTCTACCGCCCGTGGGGGCCGCGCCATCACAGCAACCCGCATAACACCATCGTGATGCAGGAATTTGATCCGCAGACCGGCACCCTTTCGCCCGAGCGCAAAACCCTGTTTACCGGCACGCCGCTCTGCTACACCGAAGGGGCGCACCTGTATCGCCACGCGGGATGGTACTACCTGATGGTTGCCGAAGGCGGCACCGGCTACGAGCACGCCGTTGTGGTGCTGCGTGCAAAAACCATCGACGGGCCGTACGAGCTTCACCCGGACGTGACGATGATGACCAGCTGGCACCTGCCGGAGAACCCGCTGCAAAAGAGCGGCCACGGCTCGCTGCTGCAAACCCACACCGGGGAGTGGTATATGGCTTACCTCACCAGCCGCCCGCTGCGCCTGCCCGGCGTGCCGCTGCTGGCCTCCGGCGGACGCGGCTACTGTCCGCTGGGGCGCGAGACCGGCATCGCCCGCATTGAATGGCGCGACGGCTGGCCGTACGTGGAGGGCGGCAAGCACGCGCAGCTAACCGTGCCTGGCCCGCAAATGGTGGAGCAACCTGCGGCCGCTCAGAACAGCTGGCGGGATGATTTCGACGCCAGTTCGCTTTCCCCTGAATTGCAGACCCTGCGTATTCCGTTCGACGACACCCTCGGCTCGCTCACCGCGCGCCCCGGCTATTTACGGTTGTACGGCAACGACTCGCTCAACTCAACCTTCACCCAGTCGACCGTGGCGCGCCGCTGGCAGCACTTTACCTTCCGGGCGGAGACGCGGATGCAGTTCTCGCCGGTCCACTTCCAGCAGAGCGCGGGGCTGACCTGCTACTACAACAGCAAAAACTGGAGCTACTGCTTTGTGGACTACGAGGAGGGGCAGGGCAGAACGATCAAGGTTATCCAGCTTGACCACAACGTGCCGTCGTGGCCGCTGCACGAGCAGCCGATTCCGGTCCCGGAACAGGCGGAGAGCATCTGGCTGCGGGTAGACGTGGATACGCTGGTCTACCGCTACAGCTACTCGTTCGACGGCGAGACGTGGCACACCGTGCCGGTAACCTATGAGGCGTGGAAACTGTCGGACGACTACATCGGCGGGCGCGGCTTCTTCACCGGCGCGTTTGTGGGGCTGCACTGCGAGGACATCAGCGGCGACGGCTGCCACGCGGACTTCGACTACTTTACCTACGAGCCGCTATAGCGGCTCAGGCCGGGTAGCCCAGCGCGCGTGAGAGCTGGAGCCCGGCCTGCTGAAGCTGCTCGCGGAAATTAGCCAGCTCGGCATCGTCCACGCGCGAGGTCAGCGTCGACAGGCTCAGGGCGGCAATCACGCGGGATTCGTGGTTCCATACCGGCACCGCCACGCAGCGCACGCCCTGCTCGTTCTCTTCGCTGTCCAGGGCGTAGCCCTGCTCGCGGGTTTTTTTCAGCGCATCCAGCAACGCTTCGCGGGTGGCAAGAGTGGAAGGGGTAAAGGTAGTGTACTGATAGCCCTCCAGCAGGGCTTTTAGCTCGGCTTCGCCCAGCCAGGCAATCAACACCTTGCCGATGGCGGTGGCATGAACCGGCAGACGGCGGCCAATGCGTGAATAGGCGATGGCGGCCAGCTTGCCTTTAATCTTCTCGATATAGACCCCTTCACGCCCGTCCAGGATCCCCAGATGGGTGGTCTGCCCGGTTCGCCGGGACAGCTCCGTCAGCCAGCCTTTCGCCTTCTGCCGAATATCCATAGAGCCCACGACAAAATGCCCGCGCTCGACCAGCTTCATGCCGAGGCGATACTTACCGTTTTCCGGATTCTGATCGATATAGCCGTGAAGCTGGAGGGTTTTCAGCAGCGAGTGGAGGGTACTCTTGCTCAGCCCCATCAGTTTGCTGATGTCGGTGATCTTAAGCTCGGTGGCCTGCTCGTTGAACAGGTCGAGGATCTGCAACGCACGTTCAACAGACTGAATAATCGGCATAATGCTGGCATGTCCACGCTGGAATGAAGGCGAAAACGTACCTTTTTCGGGGTGAAAAATCAATGAAGCAGAGCCGGTGTTCTCCCTCTCCCTGTGGGAGAGGGCCGGGGTGAGGGCACCAGACCGCAGAGGACTCAATCACTCCCCAAGCGTCGCCACCATCACCGCCTTAATCGTATGCATCCGGTTTTCCGCCTGGTCGAACACGATGCTCGCCGCCGACTCAAACACCTCGTCCGTCACCTCCATCCCGCCGTACAGATCGAACTCCTTCGCCATCTGCTTGCCGAGCGTGGTCTGGTCGTCATGGAACGCGGGCAGACAGTGCAGGAACTTCACGTCCGGGTTGCCGGTCAGCGCCATCATCTGCGCGTTCACCTGATACCCGCGCAGCAGCGCAATCCGCTCCGCCCACTTCTCTTTAGCTTCGCCCATCGACACCCACACGTCGGTATAGATAAAGTCCGCGCCCTTCACGCCCGCCGCCACGTCTTCCGTCAGGGTGATTTTGCCGCCGTGCTTCTCCGCCAGCGCGCTGCACTCCGCCACCAGGCTCTCTTCCGGCCAGCAGGCTTTTGGAGCTACTAGTCGCAGATCCAGCCCCGTCAGCGCCGCCGCTTCCAGCATCGAGTTGCCCATGTTGTTGCGCGCGTCGCCCGCATAAACCAGCGTCATCTCGTTAAACGCCTTGCCCGGCAGGTGCTCCTGCATGGTCAGCAGGTCCGCCAGCAGCTGCGTCGGGTGGAACTCGTTGGTCAGCCCGTTCCACACCGGCACGCCCGCATACTGCGCCAGCGTTTCGACCACGTCCTGGCCGTGACCGCGATACTGAATGCCGTCGTACATCCGCCCGAGCACGCGCGCGGTGTCCTTAATTGACTCTTTATGCCCAATCTGGCTGCCGCTCGGCCCTAAATAGGTCACGCGCGCGCCCTGGTCAAATGCGGCAACTTCGAAAGAGCAACGGGTACGGGTCGAGTCTTTTTCGAAGATGAGCGCGATGTTTTTACCAGTAAGCTTTTGTACTTCCTTGCCCTTTTTTTTATCGGCTTTGAGCTGTGCGGCAAGAGTCAGCAGAGAAGTGAACTGTGCAGGGGTAAAGTCGAGCAATTTCAGAAAGTGTTTCTTGTACAAATCGGACATTTTATCCTCGCATGGCGAACGCCACTTATTGAATTAAAATTCACTTTATATGTGTAATTATTCATTTGCAACCCCGTTTCACAATTCTTTCTTACAAAGGTGGAGGCAAACCCGTCCGTGTGTGAAAATAGAAGTATCTGCCGCACTTTAAAGAGGATTGAGCCATGGCAAACCCGGAACACCTGGAAGAGCAACGCGAAGAGACGCGTCTGATTATTGAAGAGCTGCTGGAAGACGGTAGCGATCCGGACGCGCTGTACACCATCGAGCACCATTTCTCTGCGGATGATTTCGACGCGCTGGAAAAAATGGCGGTGGAAGCCTTCAAGCTGGGTTACGAAGTGACCGAGCCGGAAGAGCTGGAAGTGGAAGAGGGCGACACCGTCATCTGCTGCGACATCCTGAGCGAAGGCGCGCTGAAGGCGGAGCTGATCGACGCGCAGGTAGAGCAGCTGATGAACCTGGCCGAGAAGTTTGAGGTGGAGTACGACGGCTGGGGAACCTACTTCGAAGATCCGAACGGTGAAGACGGCGAAGAAGGCGACGACGAAGATTACGTCGACGAAGACGACGACGGCGTGCGTCACTAAGCGTTTCAGGCGGTGGCCCGCGCCACCGCTTTTTCAAGGCAGAACCATGGATTACCCGCAGATACTCGCCCCCGTACTCAACTTTCTCCCGTGCCCGACCCCGCAAGCATGGATTGATAAAGCCCGCGACCCGGCAAACCTGCCGCTGCTGCTCACCGACCACATGGTGTGCGAGCTCAAGGCCGCCCAGACCGCGCTGCTGCTGGTGCGCAAATACGTCGCCGACGAAAGCGGTGCCGACGCGCTGCTCGACTGGCTCAAGCCCTACGAACAGTTCACCTTCCGCGACGGCCCGGAGCCGGACTTTATCGCCCTGCACAGGCAGATTGGCAAAAGCGTGATGCCCAAAACCGACGACCCGTGGGGCCAGGCGCTCATCGACAGCATGGTGCTGCTGATCAAAGAGGAGCTGCACCACTTCTGGCAGGTACGCGAGGCGATGCTGGTCCGCGACATTCCGTACGTCAAAATCACCGCCAGCCGCTACGCCAAAGGGATGCTGAAGGAAGTGCGCACCCACGAACCGCTGACGCTGATCGACAAGCTCATCTGCGGCGCCTACATCGAAGCCCGCTCCTGCGAACGCTTCGCCGCGCTGGCCCCGTTCCTCGAGGACGACCTGCAAAAGTTTTATCTCTCGCTGCTGCGCTCGGAAGCGCGCCACTATCAGGACTATCTGACGCTGGCCCAGCAGGTGAGCGACGACGATATCTCACCGCGCATACAGCATTTTGGCGAAATTGAAGCCACACTTATCTCGACACCGGACAACGAGTTTCGCTTCCACAGCGGCGTGCCGGTGTAAACCGGCATAACGCAAGGATAAGGATGCGAGATGAATAAAACGTGGACCCGTAGCGTAATTGTTGTGGTGGTAGCCGCCGCCGTGGCGTTCTGGGTGTTTTTCGACAGGCAGCGCGCGCCGGAACAGCAGATGGATGCTGCCCTCAACGCGATGCCCGCCTGGCAGGTGATTAAGGAGCAGGAACCTGCGCTGCATCAGCGCATCCTCGACCAGATGGCCGCCCTGCAAAAAGCGGGCGAGCCGGAGCAGCAGATTATCGACACCATCCAGCCGCAGATCCTGCATTTGCAGATGTCGCGTCTGCAAAACGCCCCTGACGCCAACGTGGTGAACTACATGACCATCAACATGGAACAGACCGCCGCCATCCAGAAGGTGAGCGACGACGCATGCTTCCGCTTCCTCTATCCGGCGGTGAAGGGCGGCGTGAATCCGATGCGCATGCTGGATAAAGACCTGATGGCGCGGCGCATGCAGGCCGACGCTGACATGATGCGCGCGGCCTACGGCAAAAACCGCCACACCGTGACACCGGCCGAACGCGAGGCGGCCGTCGAAGATGTGCGGCCGATTATGAAGGCGCTTGCCGATAAGTACGGCGAGGACATCCAGCTGCTGCAAATGCCGGAGAAGGCGGCGGGCAAGGAGAAGCTCTCCTGCGACATGGTGCAGGACATGTGGGCGAAGGTGCTGGCGCTGCCGGAGCAGAAGGCGGCAGGCGTGATTCGGCTAGCGGTGTCTGAGCTGGAATGACGAAGGGCGCTGGTTTTTTGGGCACTTAGCGCGGGTTTAGCGCGTCGCCGCTTGCATGGCGGCGCGCGACAGGTATAATCCACAACGTTTCCGCATCCCCTTCAGTGCCGAAGTGGCGAAATCGGTAGACGCAGTTGATTCAAAATCAACCGTAGAAATACGTGCCGGTTCGAGTCCGGCCTTCGGCACCAAAAAATTTTTTCAGAATGAATTTCTCAGCATTTGCAAACTAAATCAAATAGTTATGCAAGGTATGAGTTTTACTTCGTCTGTATTCTTCTTAACAAATCTCCGAAAATACTAACTTATCATTAAATCTCTGGTGGTTATCCATGAGGTTTAAGCTGAGATGTATCTCAATTAAAAAAATAATCGAGTAAGGAATGAGGATTCAGTCAAAATTTTTATCATGTGTCGCATTTTTAGCTAATTTTGCTAGGATATAAAACTCGTCTAAAAATCGTATCGAGTGTTTCATGAACAAAGTGATTGTAGAACAGATTAAGCAGGCTCTAGCCTCTGCTCCACGTAACGGGTTTATGGCTGAACTTCACCTACAGTCAATCAAGTATGCTGACGAGTTAGCTAACATAACCGCAAGAGAATTCTGTGAAGAAGTAGGTCTTAAACCTAGCTATGGGACTGAGTTTAGTAAGATGAGAAATCTTACAACTCGACTCAAAGCTGCTGGTCTAGTTACGGAGAAAATCTAATCACCATGCTCATTGATAACGTAACGACCAAAGTTTCAGATACACTTACCGATGCGATTCAACAGAACGATAAGCTTTCCGTAATGACGGGGCTTTTTTCTATCTTTGCTTTTGATCATCTCAAAGACTCTTTAAACAAGTTAGATTCGGCACGCTTGCTATTCTCGCAAGCAAAAGGATTTGATGCTCTTGATAGCTCTTCACCTTTTGGCTCACTCAGTGGATCTGAGCTAGAAAATAAGTTTCGTAATCAGCTAAACCAAAAAGCAATAGCAAAAGAGTTTTCGCGTTGGTTAGAGGAAAAAGCTTCTGTACGTTTGGTTAAACAAGCCGGGGTTGTTCATCAACACATAACGCACGTTTCCTCAACTTCAAACTCATTGGCGATTAGCGGTGCTCAATTCAATGGACAAGGTATTGGTCTCACTGAAACTAATAGTTTCGATATAATCAGCCTTGCTAGTTCCGAACAAGCACAAGAATTGCTTGGTTTCTTCAATCGGGTGTGGAGTAGTAAAGGGCAAGTTAATGAAGCTAAAGAACAATTAAAGGCCGAACTATCTAAACTGACAGCAGATAACACACCGCAGTTTATCTACTTCCTTACCCTATATAACATTTTTAAAGACTTTGTTGGCGATCTCCAGAAAGATAGCATTTTAAAAACCAAAACTGGTTTTAAAGATACGACGGTCTGGAATAAGCTTTATAAGTTTCAAAGAGATGGTGTGTTGGGAGCAATAGATAAACTTGAACATTTTAACGGATGCATCATCGCTGATAGTGTCGGTCTGGGTAAGACGTTTGAAGCACTTGCCGTCATCAAATACTACGAATTACGCAATGATAAGGTTTTGGTGCTATGTCCTAAGAAGCTGCGTGATAACTGGCTCATCTACACTCAGAACGATAAGCGAAATTTGTTAGCAAATGATCGTTTCAACTACGATGTGTTAAATCATACTGATATGAGCCGCAATAATGGCTTTTCAGGAGAGATAAACTTAGAAACTATCAATTGGGGAAATTATGATCTAGTTGTGATTGATGAATCTCACAACTTCCGAAACAACAATCCTAAAAAAGATGGTCGAAATCGTTATCAACGACTTCTTGAAGATATTATCCAAGCAGGTGTAAAAACTAAGGTTTTAATGCTTTCTGCTACGCCTGTGAATAACCGCTTGAATGATATAAAGAACCAAGTGGCTTTCATCACAGAAGCCAATGACCAGGCATTAATCGACCATGGTATAAGCAGCATCGAGAGCACGTTAAGACAAGCACAATCACGCTTTTCAAGTTGGGCTGAACAAGAACCTGATGTTCGAACATCGAAAGACCTTTTGGACTCGATGAATTTCGACTATTTCAAATTACTGGATATTTATACAATAGCTCGTTCTCGTAAACATATAGACAAATATTATGGAACTGAGGATATTGGTAAATTCCCTACAAGGCTTTTACCAATCAACTTGAAGCCTTCTATAGACCTTAAAGACCAATTCCCACCGTTGGGAGAAATGAATAATACAATCCGTAGACTTTCATTAGCGTTTTACTCGCCTATGAAATATGTACGAATGGATAAGAAAGCGGAATATGCAAGACGTTATGACCAAGAGGTAAAGGGTGGTAAAAGCGTGTTCAAACAAGTTGACCGTGAAGAAAGTTTGATCCACCTTATCCGTATCAATCTCTTAAAACGAATGGAAAGTTCAATTCATTCGTTCACGCTCACGGCAGAAAAAGTATTAGATCAAGTTGAAGCTTTACTGTCAAAAATCCATAACTTTAACGTCAATATTCAGCCGACACTTACTAACGAACTGACAGAAGATTTTGTTGCACCGCCAATTGAAGAAATTGATGACCTTGAGTTTGACTCACCAGAACTTGCGCCTTATATAATAGGCAACAAAACTAAGGTAAGGATTCAAGATCTTGATTTGGTGCGGTTAGCACAAGATTTAGAAGCAGATAGAGTATTTTTGCAAGAGATTGTTCGTGTCTCGAAGAACATTGACTCTAAACGTGATGCAAAACTCGGTATGCTAAAACAGGCGTATCTTGAAAAATGCCAGAAACCGTTCAATGGCAATAACAAGAAAGTCATTATCTTTACCGCATTTGCTGATACCGCAGAGTATCTCTATGAAAATATTTCCAGTTGGGCTTATCAAAACCTGGGACTTCATACTGCGATAATCACAGGACAACGCACAGATACAACCTTACGTTGCAATGATGGTAAGAAGTTCAAAACTGATCTGAATAGTTTGCTGACGCATTTCTCTCCTATATCGAAAGAACGTGAGAAGGTTTATCCAGAGTTTAAAGAAGAAATAGACATTTTGATTGCTACTGACTGTATTTCAGAAGGTCAAAATTTACAGGACTGTGACTATCTCATTAATTACGATATTCACTGGAACCCAGTTCGTATTATACAACGTTTTGGACGTATAGATCGTTTAGGCTCAATTAACGACACAATTCAACTTGTGAACTTCTGGCCAAATATGGAGTTGGACGAGTATATCAACCTGGAGGCTAGGGTTAGTGGGCGTATGGTACTGCTCGATATTTCTGCAACGGGAGAAGAAAATGTTATCGAGCAAGATCCTAAGCTCAACACGGAAATGAATGACTTAGAGTACCGTAGAAAGCAACTTGAACAACTCCAAAATGCTGTAGTTGATTTAGAAGAAATCTCAGGTGGTGTGTCCATAACCGACTTAACGCTGAACGATTTTAGAATGGATCTCTCAAGTTTCCTC
The DNA here is from genome assembly GCF_011078175.1 of Enterobacter cloacae. Classification (GTDB taxonomy): domain Bacteria; phylum Pseudomonadota; class Gammaproteobacteria; order Enterobacterales; family Enterobacteriaceae; genus Enterobacter; species Enterobacter cloacae_Q. Next base: position 327,872 of record NZ_JAALCJ010000003.1, on the reverse strand, counting down.
AGTGATAAATCAAATGGAAACAGAGATACCCTAGAGCAAGCTTCATTAGGATTGTTTGCACCTGTCATTATCAGCAAAGAATCGTTTGAATCAGAGTCTAGCCAATTTGCAGGTCTAGAAGATGAAATTCAATCAGGAGTCATCTTCTGTCTCAAAGACATTAAAGGAAAAGTGCAGGTGGAAGAAAGCTATTCACTCGCCCCTTACTATCTCGTTTATGTTTCGAATGAAGAAGAAATATTGCTTTCATTTACTCAATCAAAAAAGATTCTGGATCTCTGCAAGAAAATAGGTTCAGAGTTCAAATCTATTGAAGATTCTGCATACTCTTATCAAGAATTTGAGAAGAGAACTCACAACGGAAGGAAAATGGAGCATTACCAGAATCTACTCAGTAAAGCGGTTGAAAATATTGCAGGTAAAAGTGAAGAAATCGGTGCGGCAAGCTTATTTAGCCGAGGAGGTACTGTTTTATCTGCGTCAAGCTCTCAAGATGTGAATGATTTTGAAGTAGCGAGCTATATGGTCATTCTGTAGGAGCAATGCAATGAGCAAGATCATAGATTTTAACAGCGGAAATTTGTTCGACAAGGTATATGAGCATCTGGCTTTACCTGAATCGACATTGCTTGGCACTAGAATCACTAAGAAGATGATTTTAGATAACAATGATCTCTCAAGTAGTGAGAAGAAGCTGGTAAATGATGTTATTCATTCCGTTGAATGGCTGAATACTCTTAAGCCTGAAACATTGAACATACCGACTTATGTTTCCGAAACGGTAGAGTATATCGAAGTGGCTGTTCTTAAAGTCATTCTCAAAGCTGACACAACAAACCGTGGAAAGTTAAAGAGCACAGCAAAGCTCTTCCATACACTGATCCCCTACCCGGTTATCTTGCTGTTTGAGCTAAATGGAGAATTGGCGATCAGCCTGGCAGATAAGCGAATTAATCAGGCAGATTGTTCAAAGTTGGTCATTGAGTTTTATTACAACACCCAGTGGTTCAAAAGTGGATTCTTGAAGGTCAATGAGAAAGAATTCTTGAATGATTTTTCGCTGAAGAATGTATCAAGCATCAACTACTATGAACTGTATCAAGACTTTATCGCTAAGCTCATTGCTCTTCAAACGAGTTATATTTCATGTACTTATTATAAACATATCTATACGGAAAGAGAACGCTATTCATCACAAGCAAAAAAAGTCAATGCATTTGTTGAACCTTTATTCACAACGATGAATAACGAAGAAAAGACTAGACTTCTTAAAGAGTTAGCATCACTTGAAGGTGAATTGAGCAATATTAGAAACAAGTTAAAGAAAGAGCTGCAAATGAGTGAGAAAATGCGTCTCAATGTAAAAGCAAGCAAAGTAAAACAAGCAATTTCAGCAATCACTTCTCAGTTCGTATAAAAAGAGCTGAAAAGTAGATTTTAAGAAATTTTGCTTAAGACGATAGAGCAGATTTGCATCAACACTGATTGTTAATAGGTAATCAACGTAATGAGCCAAATGGAAAAAATTATGGGCACCAGCCCAGAAGCAAAAAGCCTGGACATAACTTCTTACAACATTGAGCAACTTAAGCAGCTTTTCCCTGATGTTTTTTCAGAAGGTAAGATTGACTTCGATGCACTCAAAGCAGTGCTAGGTGAAGAGATTGACGATTCGGAAGAGCGTTACAATTTCACTTGGAATGGCAAAAAAAAAGCTCGACAAATAGCTCAAACTCCATCAATAGGCACACTACGCCCTTGTAAAGAGGAGAGCATTAATTGGGATACGACTGAAAATATATTTATTGAGGGTGATAACCTTGAAGTATTAAAACTACTTCAAAAGTCTTACCATAAAAAGATAAAAATGATATACATTGATCCACCTTATAATACTGGTAAAGACTTTGTTTATAAAGACAAGTTTCATGATAATATAAATAATTATCTTCAACAAACTGGTCAGTTAGATAGTAATGGTAATAAATTTAGTACAAATTCTGATACGTCGGGACGTTACCATTCAGCTTGGTTGAATATGATATATCCAAGATTGAAATTAGCAAGAAACTTACTGAGTAGTGAGGGCCTTATCTTTATCTCGATAGATGATAATGAGATTGATAATCTCAAGAAAATATGCACTGAGATCTTTGGGGAAGATAATTTTGTTGCACAATTTGTATTGCAAAGTGACGGTCATACCGACAATCAGTTTGAAGTAAAAGTAAATCATGAATATATTTTAGTTTTCGCAAAAGATATTGATCTTGTACAAATCGGTCATGTCGTTGATCCGAATACGAGAGAAGATAGCAATTTATGGAAAGGATTTGCTGAAAACTCTATTACGAAAAATGGTCATGCTAACCCGCCTTCAGTAATTAATTTACCTGTTGGGTTTCCTTGTAAAGCGGATGCAGTAAAAATTCCTAAAAGTGATGTGAGTGAAAACTATTTTCATGAAATTGAAAGCATTGGTTTTATTACAAGAGATATAACACGGAAATATGGTGTTTCTTATCCTGTTTTATTGGATGATTTACATGTATCCAATGGAGTACTTAGTAGTCAATGCCGTGTCTTTTCTGGTTGGGCTAATGCAAATAAGCTTAGGGAATATATTTTGGGGGGATGTATTCCGATTCAAGAAGAAAATGGAATTTTAGAATTTTATTTATCCGAAAATGGTGTTATTTACTATCGGAGAACAAGGTCAAAAGCACGGAATATATTATCCGTACTTCAGGGTTTTAGTACTACTGAAAAAAATCGTGCTGATTTAGAAAGGCAGGGAGTACTATTTAAGTTTCCGAAACCTGTTGACTTAATCAAGTATTTGATAAAAATTGGAATAGAAGAAAATGGCATTGTGCTTGACTTTTTCGCTGGTTCAGGGACGATCTGTCAAGCCGTCGCTGAGATTAACATTGAGGATGATAAAAATATAAACTATATAATGGTGCAACTTCCAGAGGTTTTAAATCAAAATATTTCCTCTCAAAAATATGAATATGACCATCTAATTAAACTAGGGCTCCGTCCTGTTGTTTCTGAAATTACCAAGTTACGAATTAAAACTTTTAATAAAGAAATTGGGTGCAGAATGTTTAAACTTGATGAGACTAATATTCGCCCTTGGGAAGCAGACTTTGATAGCTTAGAAAAAGTACTTCAACAATCTACCACGTCAATTAAACATGGTCGTTCTAGTGAAGATATTTTATACGAAATTCTCCTAAAATATGGCTATGAATTAACTACGTCAGTAGAAACACAAACGGTAAATAGTAAAACTGTTTTTGTAGTTGGTGCTGGTGCTTTAATTGTTTGCTTGGATGATGAAATTACGACTGAAACAGTTGAAGGTATCGTCAAGCTAAAAGCTGAATTAGATCCTGAAACAACACAAGTAGTCTTTAAAGATGAAAGTTTTGCTGATGACCGAGTTAAGACAAACGCAATTCAGATCTTGAAACAAGCTAATATCAATGATGTCAAAAGTATTTAAGGGGGAGATATGTCTGAGATGAAGATAAAATTTAACCCTGATTTAGCTCATCAGAGAGATGCCATTAATTCTGTAGTTGGGGTTTTTGAAGGACAAGAAATATTCCAATCGAATTTTTCTGTTTCCTCTAATGCACTTGCGAGCGAACAATTAGGATTATTTTCCAAAAATAATGATATTGGTGTAGCAAATGCTCTTACCCTTCTACCTGAAGAGCTTTATGAAAATACACGAAACGTTCAGCTTATTAATGGATTGCCTCAAACTGAAACGTCAAAACAAGCTCTTCCAAGCCTCGATTTTACTATCGAAATGGAAACGGGGACAGGTAAAACCTACGTCTATCTTCGTAGTGTATTCGAGCTGAATCAGAAATATGGGCTAACCAAGTTCATCATTGTTGTTCCGTCAGTTGCGATTAAAGAGGGGGTCTATAAATCCCTGCAAATTACAGAAGAGCATTTTAGAAAAGAATTTAAGAACGTTCAGTATGACTACTTTGTATACGACTCTTCAAAGCGTGAGCAAGTAAGAAACTTCGCAACGAATGATTATATTCAGATTATGGTCATCAACATTGACGCTTTCAGTAAGTCTTTCACTGATCCAGAGAAAGAGACTACTGCAAACTTGATTCACCGAACCGATGATCGATTGAATGGTATGAAGCCGATTGAGTTCATTCAAGCGACTAATCCTGTTGTTTTGATTGATGAACCTCAATCTGTAACATCTACAGCTAATCGTAAAAATGCTATTGCCAGTTTAAATCCACTGTGCACATTTCGTTATTCGGCAACGTTGACAGAAAAATTTAACTTACTTTATAAACTTGACTCGATTGATGCTTATTCCCGTCAGCTTGTTAAACAGATTGAAGTTGCTTCACTCGAAGTTCAAGACAATCACAACCAGGCATATATCAAATTGATTAGTGTCGATAACAAGAAGACACCAATTACTGCAAAAGTTGAAATTGACGCTCAAACTAAAACTGGAAAATTGCAGCCACGTAAAACCATCACGGTTAGGAGTGGAACGGATTTGTTTGAAGCGTCTGGTGGTCGGGCTGTTTACGAAGGTTATGTGATTAATGACATCTACTGTGAAGAAGGAAGCGAGTACATTGACTTCACAAGCCGTAGCGACATTATCGGGTTAGGAGAGGCAATAGGTGAAGTAGATGAAGACACCTATAAGCGTTTACAACTCTCTAAAACCGTCGAAGAACATCTAGAGAAAGAGCTAAAATTTTTCAAGAAAATCACGACTGGTGTTGATCCTATGGATCATTCAAAGGTGTTGAGTCAAAAGGGAATTAAAGTTCTCAGTTTGTTTTTTATCGATAAAGTAGCGAACTACCGTGGCTATACTAAAGATGGTGTACCAATCCAAGGTAAATTCGCGCAATGGTTCGAAGAAGAATTCATTCAGCAATTAAGAAAACCAAAGTATGGTGTTTTATATCCAACAGTGTGGGATAAAGATAGCTCTGGTAGGCCTGTATTGAACGAGCAAGCTCTGAAGGAATTAGCAAGCTCAGTTCACAACGGCTATTTTGCTCAAGATAAAAAGAATGATGCCTCAGGAAACCCTCTTTTCGCTGAATCCAAGCTAACGGCAAATGGTGAAGGTGGTAAAACTGCGGCTGATGAATCCGCATATAACCTGATTATGAAAGATAAAGAAAGGTTACTTTCTATTGATGAGAAGTTACGCTTTATCTTTAGCCACTCAGCATTAAAGGAAGGCTGGGATAACCCTAATGTATTCCAGATATGTACGCTAAACGAAACCAACTCAGTCATAAAGAAACGGCAAGAAATCGGTCGAGGTTTGCGTTTGGCAGTGGATCAATCAGGTGAACGTGTTCCATATGGCTTTGAGGTGAATACTCTTACAGTAATGGCGAACGAGTCTTATGAGCAGTTTGTATCGGAACTTCAAAAAGAAATTGAAAGAGAAGAAGGTATTAAATTCGGGGTCATTGAGAAGCATCAATTCGCAAATATCCTTATTTCTAAGGAATTTGAAAAGAAAGAGTTCCTTGGAGCTAAAAAATCTGAAGAGATCTATCAGCATCTAACCGGCTATGGTTACATCGATAAGAACGGTAAGATCCAGGATTCCCTTAAGGCTGACCTTGCTAATAATACTGTAAGTCTTCCTGAAAGCGTAGAGAAATATTCAGATGCGATTTTAGCCGTTTTAACGAAAGTTTCTAAAGGCTTGAGTATTAAGAAACACGAAGAAAAAAAGACTGCGACTCTACGTGAAGATAATGGTAAGCTGGTCGTCCTTGGTGATGATTTCAAGGCTCTTTGGGATCGTATCAAGTATAAAACGACTTATAGAGTAGATTTTAGCATTGCTGAATTGGTTGAGAAATGTATCAACGAAATTCGTGCCTCAGTAGCCGTTGCAAGTACGAAATTTGAATACAAAAAAGTCAAAGTTGCAGTAACACAAGCGGAACTTGAAACATTTGATGAAAAGTCAAAGATTCAATACTATCGTAATAGAAACTTCCAATTGCCTGATATTGTGACTTATCTGGAGTCGAATACAAACCTAACTCGTAAAACTGTAGTTGAAATCTTGCTCGGTTTGGGCGATAAACTTGAAGCATTCAAAAACAACCCTCAACGATTCATCGAACTGGTCAGCGAAGTGATTCGAAAACAAATGCGACTTGCAATTGTCGATGGGATAACTTACCACCGTATCGGTGAAGATGATTATTATGCCCAAGAGTTGTTCCAGGAAGAAGAGCTGACGGGCTATCTCAAAAATATGGTTGAGGCGAGAAAGTCGGTTTACGACTATATTATTTGTGATTCAGACACAGAGAGTGACTTTTCTTCAAAACTTGAAGAGTCGAACGATGTTAAGCTTTATGCAAAGCTTCCCTCTTGGTTTAAAATTGATACCCCGCTAGGCAGTTATAACCCCGATTGGGCTGTTTTAATCGACAAAGACGATGGTATGGGTGATCAGCTGTACTTTGTAGTAGAGACGAAATCCAGTATCTTCTCTGATGATCTGAGAGCATCTGAGCAAGCAAAAATTAACTGTGGTATGGCTCACTTTGCAGCCTTGTCGAAAGATAATGAGGGTAATGCCCTTGAGAATCCAGCTAAATTCATCAAAGCAGATTCTTATGACACTTTCGCAACGCATTTAGAAAAGTAAAATAAATGGGTAGTTACATTGTAACTACCCATTTATATTAGATGCTATTTGCTTCTTTTTTTGGCATTAATCTGGTTCGTATGAATGGTAGCCTTATCGATTAATCTTTTTGGTGCGGTTTTAAAAGTAGCTGTTTACGGGCTGTCTTGGATAACCCATTAAATCAAGAGGTGAGCGATTTCCCCATCGCTCTTTCAATTAAACTCAGTAATTCCTTTTGTCGCTGCTTGTAGAATTCTTCAAAGTTATCTTGACGTAGCGCACTCACTGGCATGTGATGGCTACGGAGCAGGGCATCCATTGCATCATCATCCAGCTGAACCTGTGAATGTGACTGGAGCGCTGCCAGATATATTGATGGCGCTGAACCACCAATCATTCTGTTGGCCTTATAAGAAATTGGCGTTTTATTGATGATAGAATCGTACTGACGACGAGGAATGCCTTGTTTTTCGCACCAGTCTTTCGGGAATATATGGTGGATGTCCAGAGCGACTTCATCCGCTTCAAGATTACGAATCTGGGACTTCCAGAACAAATCATGAGCACCATCTCGCAGAACAAGCACATTAATACCCTTATACGCCGCACTCAAACGGGAAGTGAGGGATCCCAGACGGTCAATCTGGAAATTAGCATCATTGATTGTTCTGGGCAGGTCCCCACCAGCTTCAATCCATGAAAGCAGTTCCTCGACGTCGTTAGCAATACGGGTTTCAACGGCGCCACCATAAAGTTCACCTAACACACCACACCAGAACCAGCGAGCAAGTTTCTGATGGATCTGCGGTTCTCTCCAGCGTTCATCATCTTTGCTACAAATAATGGTCATTACTGCAGCCAGGGGGGCAATTTGTGTGCGGTACGGTAAATCACGCTGAGAGCTGAAGCATTCCTGACGCAAGAATTTTGCGGCACATTTAAACCCTTTCTCAACTGCTTCGGCCCAGTCTTGGTAAGCAGTTAAAGGCAGCTCAAGAACTGAAGCCCTTTTGGCGCTAACGGGAGATACCTGCTTTCCAGTCTTACCCACCGCAAGGTCGGCTTTACGTTTTTCCAGCGTATGGAGCATCGTTACAGCTTGAAGGAAGTCCGTATTTTCAACCCCTTTAAGGATTGGCTCTACTGAAAGACGCTGCTTGCGAGAATCTACTTTGCGGATATCACTGCCGTACCAGTCATCCCTAAGGTTATATCCGTCAGCAGCATAACTGGCCGTTACCAGCTCAAACACCGACAACGGTACACCGCCGGTATTCACTTTTTCAAAAACAAGGCAAACGGCTTCTTTTGACGTATCTTTTTTCAGGACAATTAGTGGGATTTGGTAATCATTATAGGCATCCAGAACCTTCGTCTTGAATTCGAAGAAGAGCTGCACTGCTTCGGAATTGTGGGTATAAAGATCTTGCAGCCAGGCCATCGCTTCGAGGATTTCGGAGCAAGGAAAATAGAGCTGCTGGCACTCACGTTTTCTGTCTGAGAGATCAAGTTCAATCTTGCGGCCAAAATCGCTGCGGATCTGGCGGCTACCATCCGTTGCGATAATTGCATCGTCCAGCCGGTCTGCACCTTCGAGCGCGGTAGGGATATGGATATAGTAATGACGATCTATCGGTTTACCTTTGTCGGTCGTCGTTTTTACCGGACCCGAGAGCTTAAGTACCTGGGTTAATGTCGTCAGACGCTGCTGACCGTCCAGTATTAATTTTTCCGGGGCAGGAAGACCAACGGGAGAGACATTTTCAACAGGGCGAACCTGAAAACGTACTTCGCCACCCGTTTCAAGAAGCATTACGGCACCGACAGGAAATGAACGACCGAGGCTTACCAACAGACTACGAACATGTTCATCATCCCATACCCATCCTCGCTGAAAGTCAGGGAGCTGGATTTTACCTTCAACGATATCCTTTAACAGATCCTTCAGCGGCAGTTTCGTACTATCAAATGTCGACATTTTATATCCTTGCTGTGCGGAGCATAATAAATTCTGCGAAATTAATGCGTTTATGAATTTCTACATTCTGTATAATTTATCTTTATCAAATATAGGAACGAAAAACTTCTTTTCTGTGCCATTCCACAAACCCTTCCCCTGGATAATTCCCTTTTACCATCGGCAGCGCAATCTGCTTCCCGGCAAAATCCCAGAACAGTTGCCCAACAATCCCGCCCCCATTCACCGCCTCAGACACCAGCACCCGCATACTCTCATCCAGCCCAATTGACCCCTTATCAAACGCCTTATGATGAATCGCACATAGCGCCAGTCCGTTCGGGATCTCACACGGCCCGCCAAACTGCTTCCACTTAATATGCGCGGCTTCAAGTCCAACGGAAGCGTTATCGTGCCGCATGTTGAACCCGCAGATTGCGCACTCATAGTTATACGCACGCAGTACCTGCTGGCGGAATAGCGGATCGCGAACCTTACGGATTTGCTGGATATCAAAATCCATCTCATCCGCGATCTCTTCCTGAATGCTTTCAGGAAAATGCGCTTCAAGGATCTGCTGCGCCAGCGAGCCGATCAGGTTTTTGTTCTTATTCAGCAGCGCAAAGTGTTCTTCATCAAACCCGCCTGCGACGTTATGTTCCACAAGTTCTTTAACGGGCGGCTGCTTACTGCCAGTGGTCGAACAAAACTCTGTATTCTTCAGATCCCAAAAACCGTCCCCTTTGAGCCGCCAGAAGGGCATATTTGGGTAATGCGCCTTCCTCTGCGGGCCAAAGCGTTCTAGCAGGCTAAGCAACTGTTCGTGAACCTCAGTTCCGTAATCAAACAGTCGCGCATGTCCATGCTGATAGTTCGCCAGCACGTACAAAAGCAATAAAGGCTTATGCGGCGCACGCTGTTCGCCTTTGCGCCAGATGGTGATGTCGGCAATTGCCTGTTCGAGAGTTTTGCTGGAAGCCATCGCGTTACGGAAGAAAGTAAATAATTGCGATGATGCTCGCAAAACCCAAACCAATCAACACGTAATCAACAAAAACATGACATTACTGCACACTCAACTATTTCCTGAATCCCCCTCGCAAATTCTAAATTTACCCCACACCAAACCGCTGTATTTATATTCAGCCCTGTATAATGAGCACCAGAAATTACGCCGAACGGCAAAGGAAGTATCAAAGAATATTTAAAGAGAGAATTCGCGATATGAAGGTGCTGCAACACCCCCATACCGCTAACCACAACCAACTATAAGGGAGTTGAAAATGGCTGCGACGAATTTTAAGCCAGAGTTTACTGTTTGCAAAACAGAATCAGACGCTTTCACCGGCATGATTGAAAACCGCGAGCTGGTACGCAAAAACAGCGCCCGCCGTCTGCACGGCAACCAGCCCAACGCAGCACCAATTCATCCGCGCGCGGAAACGCCGCAGGACAGTGCCGCCTGCTGCGAACTCTATGCGCGCATAGACATGAAATATCTTCTCCTGGGCGGTGACTGGTTAACCCGCGCGGGCTTTATCAACGGCATGCCGGTGAAAATCCGCGCCATGAAAGACTGCATCGTGATTACGCCACAGCATACAAGAGAATTATGGGGATGTCTGGAAGGTATGAGTGTGGTGAATATCAATAAACAGAAAGTCGCGCAGTGGCTGAAGACGTTTCCGGGAGCGCTGAATGATACTGGAGATATCCCGGTAGTTAAGCGCAATATAGGGCAGGAAAAATAATTTCACATTGGAATGCCCTCGATCATGAATCGGGGGCTTTTATATTAGTTGAAGAAGTAATATGTTTTTTTAAACATTGTTGAACTGAATGTTACATCTGTATTTTTATCATCATGTTTATATAAGAACATTTTTCAGAAGTATGTTGTAGATCTCAAATTTATTATTATCCAGCATTTATGATTCTTTCTGGAAAAACTCAATGGAATGAACTATGGATACAACAGAAGAGTTAAATGGAACATATTTCTATTCTGGCAAGTCAAATTTAACTGCGGCCGAACTTATTTTTATGATTTTTTGTGAAAACACTGCAAGTCAATTTGGTATTGGGGGCGCTGATTTTGGTGCTATAGTTGCAATAGTTGCCGGTAGAAATAACCTTGGTACTCGTGGGAAATTTGCGAATGCCACTAAAGGTACATCCTACGCCTCTAAGGGGGCTCGTGCAATTTTCAGGAAAACTAAGTTTCCTTTTGGTATATCTTTACCAACATGGGTAGGTGGATATACTCCATGGACAGCGAACAAAGTTATGGTTCGTAACATTGCACCGTTTGTTGGACGTTCAATTCCATTGCTTGGAGTGGTCATTCTCGGAGCTGATCTTTCAGCGATTACTTATCGAACCATTCGTGACTACAATACGATTGCGAAGGAAAAAGATAAATTATGGTAGACAATATTGAACAGAGAGTGTACGCGCATGTGCGGCCTTATGCAGGTAAGTATCTGTTTAATTATAAGAAAGTATTGTTGACTCCAGAAACAGATCTTGACACTGATCTCAATATAGATGAGCTAGAAGCAGAAGATCTCATGAATGATTTTTTTAAAATCTTCAATGTCGAAAGAGGAAATTTTAACATTGAAACTTATTTTCCAAATATTCCTTTTACTTGGAATATTTTCAAAAAAACCGAGCCTATACCTGTTCCAGATTTCACCATCGGAATGCTTATCGAATCCGCAAAAGCGGGCAAATGGTTATACGACTAAAATGCAAGGAGCAATAGAATGGCCGTACCTGTACATCTTTTTTTAACCAATGACGGCGGCACAATGATTTGCGGTTCCTGTGACGTTGCACATAGGGAAGGCAGTATTGAGTTAAGAGGATTACAACATAACCTCAGCCTGCCAACCGACTCGGCAACGGGAAAGGTCACCGGCACTCGCCAACATTCGCCGTTTCAGTTTACCAAGGAGCTGGACAGCTCTTCGCCCTATCTGTTCAAAGCGGCAGCGACGGGTCAGACGCTTAAAACGGCTGAATTCAGGTTTTACCATATTAACTATTCCGGGCAGGAGGAGGAGTATTACCGAATCACGCTCGAGAACGTTAAGGTCATTTCTGTGAGTCCAGTCATGTACGACACCCGAGGCTGTCCGGGGACGGGGCATATGGAGGAAGTGGCGTTTAATTATGAGAAGATTACCCATTTGTACAAGGACGGTAACTTGTTAGCACACGATGCGTGGAATGAACGCCCAACCTCTGGCACTGCTGCATAACGTTATATAAACTTGCCCGCCAGCGTTTCGTATGCGCGGGCAGGGATTATCATTACTAATCTCTTTTCGTCAATGATGGCCTAAACATCATAAAAACAACCCACGCAAACATCCCAATAATCTTCATCGGCCAGGGTTCTAACACATGCAGACACACAATTGCTCCAATCACTAATAGCGGACCCTCTACCAGTTCAGCTATCCCCTCTAAAATATGTAACTTATGAGGCAGTACCCGATTAAGTAATGTCGCAATAAGCTGTGCACTTCCTAATATGATTGTTATTGCGATTGTACGGTCCTCCCAGTTATCAAAACTAACCAAAGAAATGAGGCATGTCGCCAGTACATAACCACAAAATAATATATTCAGCATGTAAATAATAAACTTGCTCATAACATTTGCTACGACGTTCGAAAAATATAAAGAGTCTATGAATATAGCGCTCTCAAAAGAATCACAAACGACATCGGCTAATAATGCATTTCAGAATTTATTGCGCCTCGCTGAGTTCCGTAATTATCAAGTTAGCGGCTTCATGCTAATCTCCCGCACTCCACCGCTATATCGACTTTAACTAAACACCGGCACCCCCAGCCCAACCTTCACCTCCCTCAACGTCTCTTGCGTCACCCCCTGCGCCCGTTCCGTCCCGCGCTTCAGCATCGCCATCAGCTCGCCCCTGTCACGCATATACATCGCCCTGCGCTCCCGCATCGGCGCAATCAGCTCCTGCAAACACCCCTCCAGCTCGTTCTTGCACGCCCGGTCACCCAGTCCGCCCGCCTGATAATGCGCCTTCATCGCCGCCACTTTCTCCTTGTCCGGATGAAACGCGTCGAGGTAGGTAAACACCACGTTCCCCTCAGTCCGCCCCGGATCGCTCACCTTCAGATGGTTCGGGTCGGTGTACATGGCGCTGACCGCGCGGTGAATCGTCTCTTCGCTGGCCGAAAGGTGCAGCGTGTTGCCCAGCGATTTCGACATCTTGGCGCTGCCGTCGATGCCGGGCAGGCGGCTGGTGTCGCTCAGCATCGCCTTGCAGTGGCGCAGCACCGGAGCGGGCAGCAGGCTGTTCATCTTGTGCACAATCTCGTTGGTCTGCTCAATCATAGGCAGCTGGTCGTCGCCGACGGGCACGCACTCGGCCTTAAACGCGGTGATGTCCGCCGCCTGGCTGATGGGGTAGGCCATAAACCCGACCGGCAGCGAGCGGGCGAAGCCCTTCTGCGCAATCTCGTTTTTCACCGTCGGGTTACGCTCCACGCGGGCGACGGTGACGATGTTCATATACAGCATCGTCAGCTCGGCGAGGGCGGGCAGGGCGGATTGCAGGCAGATGGTGGTCAGGTTCGGGTCGATGCCGGCGGCGAGGTAGTCGGCCAGCACTTCGGGAATGTTGTCGCGAATTTTTTGCGGGTTGCTGCCGTTGTCGGTCAGCCCCTGGAGGTCGGCAATCAGCACAAACTGGTTGTGCGTCTGCTGGAGCGCCACGCGCTGGCGCAGCGAGCCGACGAAGTGGCCGAGGTGCAACGGGCCAGTTGGGCGGTCGCCGGTGAGGATAGTTGGTGCGTTCATAAAGACTCCTTAATGTGCAGTTGCCGAAAGGGGTCTTAGATGTGAGAAAGCCGCCTTTCGGCGGCTATCTGAAAATGGGGAAAACAACTCCGAGCCGCCTTTAAGAAGGCAGCCACCAGCGGTTTACGGTGAGCACGGCGTGGTTTATGTTCATCTCTTTACCGTATCACGTCCGGCGCGAAAAACAAAAGGGCACGTCATGCTGCAATCACTCAACCACCTGACCCTTGCGGTCAGCGACCTGCAAAAAAGCGTCACCTTCTGGCACGAGCTGCTGGGGCTGACCCTGCACGCCCGCTGGAATACCGGGGCCTATCTCACCTGCGGCGATCTGTGGGTCTGCCTGTCGTACGACGAGGCGCGCCAGTATGTGCCGCCGCAGGAGAGCGACTACACCCACTACGCGTTTACCGTCGCGGAGGCGGATTTTGAACCGTTCTCGCACAGGCTTGAGCAGGCGGGCGTCACCGTCTGGAAGCAGAACAAAAGCGAGGGGGCGTCGTTCTATTTTCTCGACCCGGACGGGCACAAGCTGGAGCTGCACGTGGGCAGCCTCGCCGCGCGGCTGGCGGCGTGTCGCGAGAAGCCCTATGCGGGCATGGTGTTTACCTCAGACGAGGCTTGAGGCGCGCACCTTCAGCCTGCCCGCCAGCGTCACGTGCGTGGCGGCATCTTCCTGATTGCACAGGTACTCCACCGCCAGCCGTCCCAGCTCGCTGTAGGGCAGCTGGATACTGGTCAGCGGCGGGGTGAGCTGCTCGGAGATCTTCTGGTCATCGTAGCCCGCCAGCAGCATGTCCTGCGGAATGCGCACGCCGTTCACCGCCAGCGCCTGATAGCAGCCAATCGCCAGCCAGTCGCTGGCGCAGAAGATAGCGTCCGGGCGCTCGGCCAGTTCCAGCAGGGACGTGGTGGCGGTAAAGGACTCGCTGAACTGCCAGTTGGTCTGACGCACCAGGCCGTCGTCACACGCGAGTCCGGCCTGTTCCAGCGCCGCCTGGTAGCCCGCCAGACGCTGGCGGGAGGCCTCCATCCAGCTCTCCCCGGTGATGTGGGCAATGCGCGTCGCACCGCAGGCAATCAGATGTTTAGTCACCTGAAAAGCGTTGGCGTAGTCGTCCGGAATAAACGACGGCAGCAGCGGCGAGCCGGGGTCGCGCTGGTTGAGCAGCACCAGCGGGATGCGGGTGCAGTCCTGGAAGGCCGTCATATCGACGACGTTCGTGACTGGAGACGCAAGAATAATCCCGATACAGTTGCGCTTGTCCAGCTGGCGGATGATGTTCAGCGCCAGCTCGATGTCGTCGCCGTAGTCGTAGACGGTGAGCAGGGTCTCGTTGCGCCACGCCGCTTCCCGCGCCTGGCTGATGGCGTCGATAAACGGGTCGAAGCTCTGCATGGAGCTGACCAGCAGGGCGATCTCTTCCTGGTTGCGCGGGGCGTGAACGGCGGGGAGGCGGTCGTAGCCGAGCTCGGTAGCCACGTTAATCACCCGCTGACGGGTGTCGTCGCTGAGCTTGATGTTGCGGGACTGGTTAAGCACCAGCGATACCGTCGCCTGCGACACCCCTGCCGCCCGCGCAATATCGTTCATCGTCACTTTCGTTTTTCGCTTCATCCGTCCTCTCCCTTTCGCGAATTCGCATCATACCCTAACCGCACGCTTACGCGCCGTCGATCACGTTTCTTATTCGCGCCGGCGTGAACTTTGTGAAGGCCGTCGCTTTTCGGCGTGCCGTGGTTTGCGCATTTATCCTGCAACTAATATTTATTAGCTAAATATTATCAGTAAGAGGATGCATAATGAAAGAGCAGTGGAGCAGGGAGCAGGCACAGGCGTGGTATCAGCAAAAAGGCTGGCTGTGCGGGTTTAACTATTTGCCGTCGACGGCGGTGAACTGGACCGATATCTGGCAGGAAGAGACCTTCGATGCCGAGACCATCGACCGCGAACTGGGCTGGGCGGCGGACGCGGGCTACAACACCCTGCGCATCAACCTGCCGTTTATCGTCTGGGAGCATGACCGCGACGGGCTGATGGCGCGTATTGACCGTTTTTTGACGATTGCCGACGGTCACGGGTTCAGCACCATGCTGACCCTGATGGACGACTGCGGCTTCTCCGGCGATGAGCCGTACCTCGGCCCGCAAAAGCCGCCCGTACCGGGCAAGCACAACAGCCAGGCGGCGGCGAGTCCGGGGCGGGATAAGGTGTGCGATCCCGACTGCTGGCCGCAGATTGAGCGCTATATTCGCGACGTTGTCTGCCAGTTCCGCGCGGACAAGCGCGTGCTGCTGTGGGATCTCTACAACGAGCCGGGTAACCGCGGCATTTTCGCGACGGGCACTCAGGAGGTGCAGTACGACGCGAAGCTGGAGACCTGCGCCCATGAACTGATGAAGCTGGCGTTCCGGTGGGTGCGTGAAGAAGACCCGACCCAGCCGCTCACCGTCTGCGCCTGGCGTCTGCCGCCGGAAGAGGAGGGCGAGACGTTCTTCCGGCATCCGCTGGACCAGACCGCGCTGGCGCTCTCGGACGTAGTGAGCTTTCACGCCTACACCCACACCGGGCGCATGACGGCGATTATCCAGCAGCTGCAAACGCTCGGTCGTCCACTGTTCTGCACCGAATGGCTGGCGCGCCACGTGGGCAGCACCATCGAAGAGCAGCTCCCGCTGATGTACGCGGCGAAGGTCGCGCCGTACCAGTGGGGGCTGGTGCGCGGTAAAACCCAGACGTGGCTGCCGTGGCCGGTGGTGATGAAGGAGTCCACGGACTACTGCCGCCTCTGGTTCCACGACGTGTTCGAGGAGAACGGCATTCCGTTCTCGCGCCGTGAAATCGCCCTGATGCAGCAGCTGCGTAAGATCGCCCCGAAGGCGCAGGACTAATAATATCGACCCGGCGGCCCACCGCCGGGCAACCAGGCAGGCATATAACAATGGCTACGATAAAGGCTACTTTATCGCGGCGCTGGTGATGATGCTGGTGTACCTGCCGCTGATGCTCAACGGCTTTATACCCGTCATACTTCAAGTTGCCTGTGCGTTGGCTTCCTCGCTCACCCCAGTCACGTACTTATGTACGCTCCCGGGGATTCGCTGCGTCGCCGCCTTCATGCAACTTGAATTATTTTGGGTATATGCAGATCAAAGAGCGCGTGCCGCCGAGCCCGGAAAAGGTGACCATCCGCGACACCTTCCACAACCTGCGCCAGAACAAGCCGCTGTTTATCGTCCTGCTGTCGTTCTTTTTCTGCGTGTTCCATAACGTGGCGGGCGGTCTTTATATCTACTTCTTTATCAACAATATGGGCGACGGCAGCCTGCAAATGGCGATTGGCGTGATGGGCATTGTGGCGGCGGTGCTGTGCCTGGTCGCCCCGATGCTGACGCGGCGGATGCAGAAGCGGAAGCTGTTTATGATCCTCTGCGGGCTGGACGTGGCGGTGCGCGTGGTGATGTGGTTCACGGGTTATCAGCACACGGCGCTGCTGTTTATCCTGCTCGGCCTGAGCACGCTGTTTGTGATGATGACCAACATCCTCACCTCGTCGATGATTGCCGATACCATCGAGTACGCGGAATACCACACCCACAAGCGCTGCGCGGCGATCACCTTCTCCGGGCAGACCTTTACCGGCAAGATGTCGGTGGCGGTGGGCGGCGGATTAATCGGCGTGTTTCTGACGTTGATTGGCTACGTGCCGCAGGCGCAGATCCAGAGTGAAGGCGTGCTGGCGGGGCTGTTCTTTGGGATTTGCCTGCTGCCGGCGATTGGGTCGCTGATCCGCATGGGCTTTATGTCGCGCTTCAACTTTACCGAGGAGAAGCATGCAGAGATTTGTCGGCTGCTGGCGGAGCGTCGGCATCATGTAGAAAATAGCCGCGCAGAGGATGAGCGGCTGGAGCGTCCGGCTCCGGCGAACTAAGAGAAATGGGCGCCTGTCATGCAGGCGTCCATTTCAGAACTTAATTCACGTCAGTTATCCCACAGCAATCACGCGCTAATTTCAATAACTGCTGAGCCATTGTGACGGCATCTGCTGCTAAATCTACGGTGGCAAAGTGGATTTTATGCCCCTGTACCTCAACGAATTCGAAGAGCATGACATCGACGGCTGGATGAAGTAATAATCCAGCTGAACGGAGAGATAATGGGTCTGTCCGGTTCTCCTGCGTCCGCAGATAGGTATACATCTGGTAGATATAACCGCTGCGCAAGCTCTGATCGCGATACCAGCCTTTAGTCAGAATGTTATTGAATTTGGTGTCGATGATGATGCGCTGTGCAGGTTGCTTGTGCTCAAGAATAATGTCCGAGTTCATGGTTGGGAAAATACTCTCGCTCCCTACACTGTGAGACGTTAATCCCCATTTCAACTCTTTTCCGGCAGCGACTGTCCAGTCTTTTTTGGGAAGATGGAAGTGATAGAAACCTGCCATACTTTTCTCGAACAGCTTGCGCATCCAGTAAGGGTCATCAGACGGCGTTGGCAACAGTTTTTGCCCCGCAGTTTGGGTTGGTAGCCATAATTCAAATGCCAGCTTCGCGGCATCTACCATAGCTTTATCCGCCGCATCGTGGCGGCCAAAACGTGTGATTGACGGCAGTTCACCTTTGCTGGGCATAACTCCCTCGATACCACGACGACGCAAATTGGTTGCCATTGCTCGACATTGTGCAGCCAGCGGGTCGTTGCTGAGCAGCGGAACAAGGTGCTCTAACGCAGAGCGAACATAGCGATTTCGTGGTGTGTCCAGCGTCATTTCCTGAAACTGGCAGGCTACCTGTGCCCGCTCAAGCAATTGTCGACTGGTTGTGCGCAGAACATCAATGCGTCCCCTTACCCTGTTAAGCGTGGCGCGGCGAGTTTGGTACCCCATACTTAAATGCCTTAACAGCCGCTGCTCCACTTCGTGAAGCAGGATCCTGGCCACCAGCGCCGGGATCTCCTCCGGGTTGTTTTCAGCGGCAACCATGCTGCGCCCGTGGTGGCGAAACAGACTGGAGGCGTACAGCATCAATAGCCAGATATTCCGCAAAGGAATACGCGATACAGCTGCCCGAGCCTGCGTATCGTCACGTTCAGCAAGATCGGTCATACGCTGAGAAGTTCCTTTCTGGAATCCTGGACTTTCTCCGGCGCATCAAACCAGTATTCGGCAAGTAAAGGGCAGATTTCGGTTTCGACAACCTGCTCGTACCAGGCCAACCCGTCGTCAATTTTCAACCCCGCAGGTGGGGTAACATAGCTATGCCCGATACAAAATTGAGGGCCCAGGGCCGCATCCCTGGACAATTTTTCATTTAACGCGGTTAATTTGGATTTGATAAGGGCTAATGTTTCCAGGCTCACATTAAACCGTTGGTTAACCCATTTTTTCCACGCGTCGTTAAACTCGGGCTTTAGATCAATAAACGCAAAGCGGCGCCGTAATGCCAGGTCTAGCAGGGCAAGCGAGCGGTCAGCGATATTCATCGTCCCGATGATATACAGGTTTTCAGGAATATAGGTTTTTTCATCCATATCAGATCGATATGAGAGCTCAAGCGCCTCATTCGGCGTACGTTTATCCGCCTCCATCAGCGTCAGCGTTTCGCCAAAAATTTGCGCAGGATTGCCCCGGTTAATCTCCTCAATAATGACCACGTACTTAGTTGTCGGATCGTTTACTGCTTTGTCGATTGCGTGTAGAAAAGGCCCGTCTACCAGTGCTAAACGTCCTTCATTGTTAGGACGCCAGCCGCGAATAAAGTCTTCGTAGGAGAGGGTAGGGTGGAACTGAACCGCGCTGATGCGCTTAGAGGTTTCCTCGCCCATCAGACAATACGCCAGACGGCGTGCAAGCCAGGTTTTACCGGTTCCCGGCGGGCCCTGAAGGATCAGGTTTTTTTTGGCCTGTAACCGCTGAAGGATGAATTGGATTTTTTCCTCTTCTAAAAAGCAGCCCTCATCGATCAAATTGCTTATCGTGTAAGGCTTGTGGGGGATTTCCGCGGGCACGTTCTCTTCAACCGTTTCCTCGGTGATGCTCTGCAATTCACCTTTATCGAAGTTGAGGTATTCATAATTGCCGGGGGTCTGAAACTCCAGTTCATCATCATCACGTAGTTTTTGCAGATAATATGAAATGGACGATTCAATAGTATTGTTATTGGGATAATCCGCCTTAATCTCATCCAGATAGGCCTCTTTTAACTCCCTTAAAGAGAAAAATGGGCTGTCTTTTCGTAGGCACAGCGCCTTGATCTTATTGAGCAAATATGCTTTCCATGTCAGCCGCTCGACTTCATCATTTGACTGTTGCAAATCGATATTCCATGCCGCCAGAGAGAGTTCGGGGAAGGTGTGAACCGGATAGTTAGGCTGGGTAAAAGCCTTTTTGAGCGCCAGGGCTACGGTCTGATAGTTGTGTCCGCTACAGCGCCCTTTGGCACCTTTTTTAATGATTTTAATGTTCAGGACTTTCTGGATGTAGTACTGAGACTGGCTATCCAGCGTGGGGTAGAACCAGGGGCGTAGCCAGTACAATCCCATCGTCAGGTTCCAGCCCACATTGCGCACGTTAGATGCGGCGTCATAAGAAAAGAGGAAGTCAGCGGGATCGGCGTTTGGGGTGTCGGCGAAGGAGATTGCCTGAGAAAACATTTCCCACAGCGTATCGATGTCTTCAGGCTTACGTGATTTCTCATAGCCAAAGAACCATGATTTTTGATTGTTCAGTAGCGGAATACCTTCGAACGATTCAGGAACCTTTTCGCGAACGCCTATCAGTTTTGCCAGGCTGGCTGCGATATTTCTTCGGTTGGTAACGGTAAGCGAGCGATTAAACAAGCCCATAGTGGTGAAAGGACAAATGTCTTTCAAAGGATGGGGTACGCCATTAGCGGGCTTGTCCTGTAGGTGTGACATACTACCAATGTCAGCAGCAATGCGGTGAATACCCGCCACCAACTCTTCTCTTCGATTTCGCCAGGTCAGTAGCTGAGAGGCAAAAGCCTGATAAAAGTCTGCCCATTCGAATCTGACGTCTTGCTCAACTGCGTCCATATGCTCTCCAGTAAAATTACAGGCTTCAGTAACCTGGCGAATGAATTTTACGGGATTGTAAGCCTGAGTGAATAACTACCTAAAACAGTGATCTATAAGGGCATGCCGGATCGACATGCCCCTGGACGACTTTACAGCGACTTCACAAACGCCAGCAGGTCTTCGTTGAGCTGGTCCTGGTGGGTCAGCGCGAAGCCGTGCGGCGCGTTGTCGTACACCTTCAGCGTGGCGTTTTTAATCATCTCCGCCGCCAGCTTGCCGGTGGTTTCAAACGGCACGATCTGGTCGTTGCTGCCGTGAATAACCAGCGTCGGTACGTCGATTTTCGCCATATCCGGGCGGAAGTCGGTTTCGGCGAAGGCGGTTACGCAGTCGATGGTGCCCTTCAGGGACGCCAGCAGGGCGATGTTCAGCGTCTGCGTCAGGGCACCGGCAGAAACGGTCTGCCCGGCGTTGGTGCCGTAGAACGGAGTGGCGAAATCGCTGATGAACTGGGCGCGATCTTTACGCAGTCCGTCGCGAATGCCGTCGAACACGCTCTGATCCACCCCTTCAGGGTAGCTATCGGATTTGCCGAAAATGGGCGTTACCGCGCCCAGTAGCGCAAGACCGGCCACACGTTCAGTGCCGTAGTTATTGATGTAGCGCGTCACGTCGCCGCCGCCCATGGAGAAGCCCACCAGCATCACGTCGCGCAGATCCAGCGTGGCGATCAGGTCGTTAATGTCGGACGCAAAGGTATCGTAGTCATAGCCGTTCCACGGCTGATCCGAACGCCCAAACCCGCGACGGTCAAAGGCGATGGCACGGAAGCCGCGCTCGGCCAGGAAGTTCAGCTGGCTGTCCCACATATCTCCATCCAGCGGCCAGCCGTGGCTGAAGAGAACCGGTTTTCCCGCGCCGCCTTCTTTGTAGTAAATCTGCGTGCCGTCTTTTGCCTTAAACGTTGCCATAGTGTGTTCCTGTACAGGTGATGGTTATACCGGCGCGACCAGATAGCGAATGGCCGGTGATGTTGTGCCCTGATGAAAAGCCAGAACGCGGCTCTGCAACAGGAGGTCATTCATGGTGTGGCGTTCCTGCTGGCGCAGATGCTCGATCCAGGAACCCATCAGGAAGGTCTCGATGAACAGACCCGGACGTTCAATATCCTCGTATACCGCCCAGCTCATCGCCCCGGCGCGGCGGCGCACCCGGCGTAGCTCGTGCACGGCCTGCAAAAACGCGTTCGCGTTCTGCGGGTCGATGATGTACTCATGCGAGACCAGCACCGGGCCACGCTCGTTCGGGAGTTCAATCTCCACCCCGTCCAGCGGCTGCCCGCTCAGGTCGAGGTTTAAATCCGGATCTTTCTCCAGTTTCCAGCGGAACACCGTCGTGCTCGCCAGCACCATGCCCAGCGTGGCGACAACCAGCGAAGCCGGGGTGCCGAACTGCGAGGCTATCTGGCCCCAGAGGGCGCTGCCTGCGGTCATCGAACCGAAAAAGACCGTCAGATACACCGCCAGCGCCCGGGCTTTAACCCAGCGTGCGGCGCTGCGCTGCGCGCCAAGGTTGAGGGTAGAAAGCACCGCAATCCACGCGAAGCCGGTAAAGAACTCAAACAAGTTTAGCAGCCAAAAGTGACGCACAAATGCCAGCGCCAGCATGGTGATCGCAAACGTCAGGCTGGCAGCCACCATAAGCCGATCGGCGTTAAGCCGCTGGCGCAGGCGCGGCAGCAGGATGGCCCCGGCAATGGCGCCCAGGCCGATACATGCCAGCATCACGCCGTAGCCCGCCGGGCCTAAGCCGAGCTCGCGGCGCGCCACCAGCGGCAGTAACGCCCAGCCCGCGCTGCCGAAAACAAAAAAGGCCACGGTGCGCACCAGCACGTTGCGCAGCACCGGCGCGGCGTGCACGTAGCGAATCCCGGAGCGCACCGCGGAGAAGAAGTGCTCCGGTGGCAAACGCTGCACTGACGGCGCCGGACGCCAGCGCCACAGCACCCACGCCACGCCCACCACGGAGAGCGCGTTCAGGGCAAACACCATCCACGGTCCGGCTAGCGACAGCAGAAAACCACCCAGCGCGGGGCCAATCGCCCGGCTGATGTTTACCCCGAGCGAGTTTAGCGCCACGGCGGAACCCAGCTCGGGCTTGCTCACCAGATCGGGCACTATCGCCTGGAACGGCGGCGAGCTCATCGCCGCGCCGACGCTCAGCAGAAATGTCGCCGCCAGGAGCACGGTGGGGGTAACGTGTCCGGTAAAAGAGAGCAGCGTCAGCCCGGCGGCGGCAATGAATACCCACAGCTGGGAGAAGAGCAGGTATTTACGTCGGTCAACGATGTCCGCCATCACCCCGGACGGCAGGGCGAAAAGGAACATCGGCAGGCTGCTGGCCGCCTGTACCAGCGCGATGTCCAAAGGATCGGCGCTGAGCGTCAGCATGCTCCAGTTGATGCCGACGTCGCTCATCCATGAGCCGACGTTGGAGACCACCGTGGCGATCCACAGCATGCGGAAAACCGGCTGGCTCAGCGGCTGCCAGGGCGAAACCGTGGGTGCGGGCGTCGTCTCGACGTGTGCGTCGCGAACGTCGTTAACCTGGGTCATGCGAACCTCTCCGCTGCCTTACGCTGCAATCGCCACTGGCCCGGTCCGGTGAGGGCAAGGGTGGTGAAGATAATCAGCAATAGCCAGCCAAACTGCCCTTCGGCAATCGACCAGGTCGGGTGGACCGCCAGCATCGCCACCAGCAGCACGGCGATAATCGGCAGGCACGCCAGACGGGTGTAAACCCCCGCAATGATAAACACCGGGCAAATCACCTCGGCGACGATGGCCGGGATCAGACTGGCATACGGCCCGAAGCCGAACGGATCTTCGATGCGCGTCAGCTCTTCGCTAAAGTGCAGCACCTTCGGCAGGCCGTGCACGTAAAGCAACAGCAGGCTGCCGGTCAGGCGCAGAAAGAACAGCCCCGGATCGATCCGGGGCGAAGCGTCATTTTGTTTCATCAGAATGCAAAGCAGCTGCAACCCAGCGCCCCCCAGAAAGCGTTATCGTCGGAGACCGGCATCGCTGACGTGCGGGCAAAATCATGCTGGTGGCGGTGAACCCCGCACGGGCCGCTACAGTGGTGAGCCACACTCATACCCACGCGTGCGGCCTGCGGCGGCGCGCTGCGGTAGTGGCCCGGCACCTTGACCACCGGGGACCACTCGGGCAGGACCGGAATGGCCGGTGGGGCGAGCGGGCCAAAGGCGCCTGCCGCGTAGACGATATCGCCGTTCACTACGGTGAGGACGGACTCGATGCCCTTGATCTCCTCTTCCGGCACGCGGAAGTAGTCTTTGCTGAGCACCGCCAGATCCGCGAGCTGGCCGACTTTAATCTGCCCCTTTTGATCCTGCTCGCTGGAGAACCACGCGCTGCCCTGGGTCCAGAGCATCAGGGCGGTATCGCGATCCAGACGGGCGCTGTGATCGTACATCTGCATCCCGCCGACGGTGCGGCCGGAGACCAGCCAGTAGAGCGCGGTCCACGGGTTATAGCTCGCCACGCGGGTGGCGTCGGTGCCTAAGCCCACCGGCACGCCGGTCTCGAGCATTTTCGCCACCGGCGGCGTGTGGCGGGTGGCTTCGATGCCGTAGCGTTCGGCAAAGTACTCGCCCTGGAAGGCCATACGGTGCTGGACGGCAATGCCGCCGCCGAGCGCTTTGATGCGGTCGATGTTGGCCTGGGTGACGGTTTCCGCGTGGTCGAAGAACCAGTGCAGGCCGTTGAACGGAATGTCGCGGTTCACCTTCTCGAACACGTCCAGCATGCGGCTGATGGACTCGTTGTAGGTGGCGTGCAGGCGGAACGGCCAACGGTGCTCCACCAGATGGCGCACCACGCGCTCAAGTTCGTCCTCCATGCCCGGCGCGAGGTCCGGGCGCGGCTCGAGGAAGTCTTCAAAATCGGCGGCGGAGAAGACCAGCATCTCGCCCGCGCCGTTATGGCGGAAGAAGTCGCTGCCCTGGCCCGGCGTGAGCATGTCGGTCCATTTCTCAAAGTCCTCCAGCTCGTGGCCCGGACGCTGGGTAAACAGGTTGTAGGCGATGCGGATGGTCATCTGCTTCTTCTCGTGCAGCTCGGCAATCACCTCGTAATCTTCCGGGTAGTTCTGGAAGCCGCCGCCCGCGTCGATGGCGCTGGTCAGCCCCAGACGGTTCAGCTCGCGCATAAACTGCCGCGTGGAGTTAACCTGCTGCTCCAGCGGCAGCTTCGGCCCTTTCGCCAGCGTGGCGTACAAAATCATGGCGTTCGGACGAGCAATCAGCATCCCGGTCGGGTTGCCGTTGGCGTCACGCTGGATCTCGCCGCCCGGCGGGTTCGGCGTGTCTTTGGTGTAGCCGACCACCTTCAGCGCGGCGCGGTTGAGCAGGGCGCGGTCGTAGAGGTGCAGGATGAAAACCGGGGTGTCCGGCGCGGCGGCGTTGATCTCGTCCAGCGTCGGCATGCGGCGTTCGGCAAACTGGAACTCGGTCCAGCCGCCCACCACCCGTACCCACTGCGGCGACGGCGTGCGCAGGGCCTGCTCTTTCAGCATCCGCAGGGCATCGGCGAGCGACGGCACGCCTTCCCAGCGCAGCTCGAGGTTGTAGTTCAGCCCGCCGCGAATGAGGTGCAGGTGCGAGTCGTTCAGCCCGGGGATGGCGGTGTGGCCTTTCAAATCGACCACTTTCGTACCGTCGCAGTGGTGTTGCATCACCTCGGCAGCGGTACCCACTTCCAGAAATTTTCCATCGCGCACGGCAACGGCTTCCGCGATGGGATTTTCGCGATCGACGGTATGAAACTGGCCGTTAACCAGAATGAGATCGGCTTTACCGAGGGTAACCATAACTGCTCCAGACTGAGAGGGGGAATGGTCAGGATTATGGGAACCGGTTTCGGCAAAGATCCAGTTATACAATAGGATAGGTATACCAAAGTATAACTATACCTAAGGTTAACTATACGAAGAGATAATTACGCCCAGGGGCGATAAACCGCAGGATGAGGGTGACTTTATCGCCGCGGCACTCGCGACGATTTCTCCCCTTAACCACTGGAAAATGCTATGACCTCTTCAAAGCTCGAAGTGTTAACCCCTGCGAACTGTCAGATTATCTTTATCGATCACCAGCCTCAGATGGCGTTTGGCGTGCAGTCGATTGACCGCCAGGTGCTGAAAAACAACACCGTGGCGCTGGCGAAAGCGGCAAAGGTGTTCAACATCCCAACCATCATCACCACCGTCGAGACCGAAAGCTTCTCCGGTAATACCTATCCGGAGCTGCTGGACGTGTTCCCGGGCCAGGACATTCTGGAGCGTACCTCCATGAACTCCTGGGACGACCAGAAGGTGCGTGACGCGCTGAAGGCCAACGGCAAGAAGAAGGTGGTGGTTGCCGGTCTGTGGACCGAAGTGTGCAACAACAGCTTTGCCCTGTGCGCGATGCTGGAAGGCGATTACGAAATTTACATGGTGGCGGACGCGTCCGGCGGTACCTCCAAAGAAGCCCACGATTTCGCGATGCAGCGCATGATCCAGGCGGGCGTGATCCCGGTGACCTGGCAGCAGGTGATGCTGGAGTGGCAGCGCGACTGGGCGCGTAAAGAGACCTACACCGCAGTGATGGACATCGTGCGCGAGCACTCCGGCGCCTACGGCATGGGCGTGGATTACGCCTACACGATGGTACACAAAGCACCGTCTCGCCAGAAGAGCGAGCACCGTACCTTAGCGCCGGTTCCGGCCCGCTAAATCCCGGCGGCGGGCTGGTCCCTCATCCGGCTCGCCGCTGATTCTTTCTCTGGAGTTCACGATGAGTACAGGGTTGATATCCCTCGCGGCTGGCGTGCTGATTGGCCTGATGTATGCCGTGTTAAAGGTTCGCTCCCCCGCGCCGCCCGCGCTGGCGCTGATTGGCCTGCTGGGGATGCTGGCAGGTGAACAGGCAATGCGTCATCTTTTATCCCGCGATAATCCCGCTGGCGTGCAGGTGACGGTTCCCCACGTTCAGCCCCCGAGCGGAGCGTCATCATGAAGGCCTGGATTATTTCGCTGGTGTGCGGTGTCGCGGCTGGGGTAATTTACGCTCTGCTCGACGTGCATTCCCCGGCGCCGCCGGTGGTCGCGCTGCTTGGCCTGTTCGGTATGCTGGTGGGTGAACAGCTGATCCCCATCGGACGTCGCCTGGTGAGCCGCGAACCGCTGACCCTGGCCTGGTTTCGTCATGAATGCGTACCGAAGATCAGCGGTACCACGCCCCCAGCGCGCGCGAAGGAAAGCCGCGACGCGTAACGATTTGTTTGAGGAAAGACAGCATGACGCTGCCGTGGCGCATTGCCATCATTGATGACGAACGCTCTGTTCGCAGCGGACTCAGTAATCTGCTGCAATCGGAAGGGTATGCTACCGATACCTTCGATTCGGCAGAGGTGTTTTTGAGCCACCCTCTCGCCCTGTCCGGCGCGTCGCTGGTGATCACCGACATCAAGCTGCGCGGCATGAACGGCATCGAGCTGTTTGAGAAGCTACGGTTGCTGGTTACGCCGCCGCCGCCAATACTGTTTATCTCCGGTCATGCTGATGAAAATATGCAGCGGTATGCACTCAGTCTGGGGGCCGCTGCATTTTTGCGTAAGCCGATTAACATCGATATTCTGCTGGATCATATTCAGCGGGAGCTGACCCGCCGACAATAAGGATCGCGGATGAACGAACATACGTCGCCTGCATTTTGGCCCGCCCGGGGAAGTCTCCATGAAGGGCGGGCTTTTGTTCTGAAAGAGGATGTCATTTTTACCGTGCTGGCGCAGGAGGGCGGCATCTCCTGGATGAACGGGCGGCATCCCCAGTCCGGCGGTTCGTTTATTATTGCCACCGCGGTCAGCGATGAAGAAGAGGAACGGGCCACCCGGCTGCTGAAAAACGAGTTTGCCCTGCGCGATCGGCTTCATGACGGCTGGGCTATCCGGCCCGTCGCCTCGACCCAGTATCGAGGACGTTTTGCGCTGGTCTACGCGCCGTTCTGCTTTGAACTGCTGGCGTGCCGGGCAGGTAAGGCGATTTCCGGGATCTCACGCTTTATTGAGATGGCGATCCGCATCTGCGGTCCCCTGCGGCAGATGCATCTGCACAACCTGATCCACGGCGATATCAAACCCGGGTCGATCTTCGTTCATCACGACGCCACCTGCCGTCTGTGCAGCTTTGGCCTCTCCTGCGACACTTCCGACGCGTTCTCCCGGACCCGGCTTGCCGCGTCTGGCGGCACGCCCGCCTACATGTCACCGGAACATACCACGCGTACCCAACGTGCCGTTGACAGCCGGAGCGATCTCTACAGTCTGGGTATCGTGCTTTATGAAATTCTGACCGGGCGATTGCCGTTTGAACTGAGTGCCGATGACCAGACTAACTGGGCGCATTACCACATTGCCTCTGAGCCGCTTGCGCCGGGGCGTGTGCGTCCGGATGTACCCGGCATGCTGTCGACCATTATCCTTAAGCTGCTGGAGAAGAATCCGGAGAGTCGCTATCAGACCGTCGACGGGCTGATTGCCGACCTCAGGCGTTGCCAGGCGACGCTGACCGCCGAAGGCGAGATCGTCGACTTTATTCCTGGCCAGCAGGATCGCTCTCCGGCGATCCAGCTGGCCGATTCGCTTTTCTCTGCGCATCCGCAGGCCAGTGACGTCATTGCCGCGTTTGAGCAGGTCAGCCAGAGCGGTACGCCGGCGCTGGTGAAGATTGGCGGTCCGTCGGGGATCGGCAAATCTTCCGTGATTGCCACCACGCTGAAATCGCTGCAACAGCGCAAGGTGCTGCTGGCGGTAGGCAAGGTCGATCAATATTCACCCACGCTGCCCTACGGCGTACTGAGTTCGGCGTTTCGGACGCTTGCTCTGCACCTGCTCGGGCTGCCGGGTGGGGAGGTGGCGACGTGGAAAATTCGCCTGTCGCGTGCACTGGATGGCTACGAGGAACTGGCCGTCAGCCTGGTGCCGGAGTTGAATTTGCTCCTGGAGAATAAACCGCGTTTCTCGGCGGATACGTTTTCCATCGACGCGCGGGCGCGCTTCAGCCATATGGTGCTGGCGCTGGTGAAAACCTTCGCCACGCAGGGCGTGCCGCTGGTGCTGGTGCTGGATGATGTGCAGTGGATTGATGCTGCCAGCCTGCAAACGCTCGATCACCTGCTGCGTACCTGTGGCGCTATCCCGCTGCTGGTGGTGGTGGCGCACCGCGATCTCAGTTCGCTTTCCGATCCCACCTTGCAGGCCGCGCTGGCGAGCCTGCCGGGGGCGGCGCAACATGCCTCAACGATCGTCCCGCAGCCGCTGTCGGTGAAGGCCGTGGCGCGCTGGCTCGGGGGAATTTTTCATGCCCGCAGCGCCGGCACCACCGATCTTGCCACGTTGATCCATGAAAAAACCGGCGGCAACCCGCTGTTCGTGCAGGAGTTCTTCCGCCGTGTCGTCGATGACGGACTGGTGGTGCATAACAAATACCAGGGCAAATGGCATTACGATCTCCAGGCGATCCGCGCCCGGCACTACACTGAAAACGTGGTGACGCTGGTGCTGGAGCAGCTTAAGGAGATGCCTGACGAGACGCGTCGTCTGCTGGGCAGCATCGCCTGCCTCGGCTGCACCGGCGAGCTGGAGATGCTGTGCCGCGTGGTGGGGCAGTCGGCGGCGGAAATCCGCTACGCGCTTCATCCGGCGGTTACCGCTCAGCTGATTGTGCTGACGGAGAAAGAGTATGCCTTTACCCACGATCGGGTGCAGGAAGCCGCCTTTGCCCTGCTTGATGAGGGCGAGAAAGGCCATCTGCACCTGACCACCGCCAGCCTGCTGGCGGATGCCGTGCGGCAGACGGCGGGCAACGAACTGTTGTTCCGCGCGGTTCACCACGTCAGCGCCGCGCTGGGCTGCATCCAGCCTGCGCCACAGCGGCAGCGATTCCGTGAGCTAAGCCTTCAGGCCGCGCGGCGTGCGAAGCGTACCGGTGATTACCTCTCCGCCTTAAGCTATATCCAGACCGCCAGAGCATTGGGTAACGCGGGCCCGGTCTCGGACTTTATGCTGGATATCGAGGAGGCGGGCTGTGAGTTTGCGCTCGGCCACCTGGAGCGCACGCGCGCGCTGTGCGATGCGATCCTCGGTTCACCGGGCGGGCTGACGGAAAAAGCGCTGGCCGCCAACCTGCTGGCGGAAGTGTATATGCGCCAGTCGGAGATCCGCCTGGCGCTGGAGGCGTCACTATGCTGGCTGGGCGTGTTCGGGATCCAGATCAGCCGCCACCCGGAAAATGCTGAATGTGACGAGGCCTGGCAGCAGTTCTGTCAACGCACCGCCGACGCGCCGCAGAACCCGTTTTCTCAGCTTCAACTGATGGAAAGCGCAGAGACCGAAGCGGTGATGAACCTGCTTTACAGCGCCAGTATATTCGCCAGCTTTACCTGCCCCCGTCTGCATTTTTTACTCCTGTGCCGGATGATGCACCTGACGCTCGATCATGGCATAACCGGCGCTTCCACCACGGCGATGGCCTGGTTTGGCGTGCTGATTGGCCACCGCTACGCCGAATACCGTCTCGGGTTTGAGTATGGCACGCTGGCTCGCGAGCTGGTGAACCGCCACGGCTATGACGCCTATGAAGCCAAAACCCTGCTGCCGCTCGACCAGCTCAGCGTCTGGACCCAGCCGCTGTCGTACACGATTGAGTGTGCGAAAGCCTGCTTTACCTCGGCGGTGACCCACGGCGACATGACGATGGCCTGCTTCGCGGCCTGTCATCAGATCATTAACTTCCTCTCCCGGGGCGATCATCTGGATGGCGTGCTGACCAGCATCGATCGCGGTCTGGCCTTTGTGCGCAAAACGGATTTTCAGGACATTGAAACCGTTCTGCACATTCAGCGCCGCTACGTGGAGTTTTTACGCACGCCGGTGACGGGCACATGGAGCGCTGTCCAGGCGCTGCCTGATGATTTGCTGCCCGCGCCGCCGGAGCAGGCGCCCGAGCAGACCTCGACCATGCTGTTCTGGTACTGGCTCTATCGCGGGATGGCGCACTTTACCTGCGGCGAATACGCCGACGCGCAGGCGGATTTAGAGATGGCGGGCTGGTATGCGTGGTCCGCGCCGGGTCATATTCACCTGCTCGATTACCATTTTTACAGCGCGCTGGCCCTCTCCCGTCAGCTCACACCGGAGACCTTTTCGGCGGATTATCGCCGCAGTATTCATCACCATTACGACAAAATTGCCCTCTGGGCGCGGGTCAATCCGGGTACGTTTGCCGATAAAGAGGCGCTGATTTATGCTGAAATTGTCCGTCTGGACGGCATGAACAGCATCGCGCTGGAGCAGTATGAAAAAGCGGTGCGGCTCTCGCGGGAGGGCGGGTTTAACCCAATCAATGCCCTGGCGCACGAGCTGGCAGGGCATTTCTCGCTGGCCTGCGGCTACCCGACCGCCTCCGACGCCCATTTCCGCGGCGCGATTGCCGCCTGGGGGCGCGTTGGGGCGCAGGCCAAGGTGCGCCAGCTGGAGCAGGATTTCCCGCATCTGCTGGCCTCCGGGCAGAGCCGCGTGTATGACACGGCGGCGTTCGCCCAGAACGAGGTGATTCGCGATTTACAAAGCGTCATCAAAGCCTCTCGCGCCTTGTCCGAAGAAATCAATCTTGAACGTTTAATCGAAAACCTGATGACGCTGCTGCTTGAACGGGCCGGGGCGCAGCGTGGTCTGCTGCTGCGCGTCAGCGATAATCACATCCCGGAGATTGAAGCCAGCGCCTGGACCAGTACCGACGGGGTGCGGGTGCGCATCCTGAAAGCGTTACCGATGGCAACGGACATGCCGCTGTCGGTGCTGGCCGCGGTGATCCGCACCGGTCAGGAGATCCGCACCGGCAAACCGGAGGCGTTTCACCCGTTCAGCCAGGATCCTTATCTGGTGACGTCCGGCGCCGCCGTGATGTGCGTGCCCATGTTCAAACAGGCGCGGCTGGTGGGGGTACTGTATCTGGAAAACCGCCTGATGCCGGAAGTGTTTACCGCCGAACATTCGCGCGTGGTCAGCCTGCTGGGCGCGCAGGCAGCGGTTTCGCTGGAGACAGCGCGGCTCTACGCCGAGTTGCTGGCGGAAAACATCCAGCGCCGACGGGTGGAGAAAGAGCTGCGCGCCAGCCAGACCTCGCTGATGCTGGGCGAGCAGATCAGCCACACCGGCAGCTGGCGCTGGGAGCTGGTGCAGGATCTGATGTTTATGTCCGAAGAGTACGCCCGTATTCTTGGCCTGCCGGAGCAGCAAAAGATGATCTCCATGGCGGAGTTTTTGACCTTCGTACATGAGGACGACTATGGCCGGATCAGTACCCTCGTTAATCAGAGCGTGCGTGACGGGCTGTCGATGCGCGCGGAGTTTCGCATTATTCGCACCGACGGTACCGTTCGCTACATTCTTGGGATTGGCGATCCGGTGGGCGTAGGCAGCGAGGTGAATGAGTATTACGGCATCATTACCGACATCACCAGCCAGCGGGCGGCGGAAGATGCGATGCGGGTGGCGCAGGCGGATCTGGCGCGGGTCTCCCGGGCCACTACCGTCGGACAACTGACCTCCTCGATCGCCCACGAGATCAACCAGCCGCTGATGTCGATTGTCTCGAATGCCGGGGCAAGCCTGCGCTGGCTCAACCGCGATCCGGCGCGGCTGGACAAAGTGCGTGAGGGGCTGGAGGAGATTGCCGCCGAGGGCGAGCGGGCAGGGGAGATCATTCGCAGCATTCAGTCCCTGACGCGCAAACAGGACCCCACCTTCTTGCGCATCGACATGCACTACCTTATCCACCATATCCTCACGCTCTCCCGCAGCGAGCTGGAGCAGCGACACATTAGCGTTGATTATCTGTTGAACGCCAGCAACAGCTTTATCACCGGGGACAGTGTGCAGATCCAGCAGGTGCTGCTGAATCTGGTGATGAATGCGGTAGAGGCAATGGCCGAGGTGAGAGATCGCCCGTGCAGTATTACGATCTCCACCGCGAACTGTACCGAGGGGAAAGTGAACGTCGAGATCGCCGATACCGGCAGCGGCATTGAGCCGGCGCTCACCGAGCGGATCTTTGACTCGTTCTACTCGACCAAAGCGCAGGGAATGGGGATGGGGCTGACCATCAGCGCCAGCATTATTGAACGGCACCGGGGGAAGCTGAGCGCGCGTCGCAGAGAGCCGTACGGCACGGTGTTTACCTTATCGTTGCCGCTTGCCGGACAGGATGAGTAACGGTTACTCCGCTGGCTGATGTTTGGTCAGACGTTCGACCGCCCTGACCAGCTCGGCCACGGAGCGGACCTGCATTTTCTCCATCACCCGGCGGCGGTGCACTTTCACCGTAATTTCACTGACGCCCAGCTCGGCGGCGATCTGCTTGTTGAGCTTGCCGCTGATGGCAAGCTCTAGCACCTCACGCTCGCGCGGCGTGAGGGACATGTGGCGCTGTTTCAGGGCAAAGTGCTCTTTGACGCGGGCAGCGTTGTGCTGTGCCAGCCTGAGCGCGGATTCGATGGAGCCGATTAGCGCGCTGGACTCAACGGGTTTAGTGAGAAACTCGTAGGCCCCGCCTTTGATCGCCCGGACGGACATAGGGATGGTGCCGTGACCGGTGAGAAAGATGATCGGTATTTCCCGCCCGCTGGCTTTCAGCGCATCTGCGACATCAAACCCGGTTATTGTCGGCATTTGCATATCAAGGATCACGCAGGAGGGCAGATCCTCAAAGGGATAACTGAGAAAGGCTTCTGCTGAGGAAAAGCCAAGGGCGTGTATATCCGCTGATTCGAGCAGCCTGACAACGGACTGCCTGACTGTGTCATCGTCATCAACCACATAAACAATGTGTTCCATTCACCGCCCCGGTGTTGATTTAAAGGTCGAGGATGTAAACAATCACTACGGCTACGTAAGAGACTGTTTATGCTGACTTTCATCTTAACACATTAAATATCATTATCATTTAACAATATGATAACGGTATGAAGTATAGCGAGCTGGGGCGGTGGACGTGAAGGAACGAAACGCTGTTTTTATGCACCGACAAGCTCAATGCGGTTGCCGTCCGGGTCCGCGATCACCGCTTCATAGAAACCGTCCCCGGTCATGCGCGGGGCGCTGAGCAGGGAGCCGCTTGCCTGGGCCTGCGCTGCCATACTGTCCACCTGCGCCTTGCTGCCGACGTTGATGGCGATGTGCGCCCAGCCGAGAAACTCCGGGTGCGAAGGGGCTGCGGGCAGGCCCGGCAGCGTCATCAGCTCGATGGTCGGCCCGTCATCCAGGGTAATAAAGTGGGATTCGAATCCCGGACGATTTTTACTGACGTAGCGGTCATTACTGCGGCCGCCAAACACCGTTTCCCAGAACTGAACCTGTGCGTCCAGGCTGCGGGTCCAGAGTGCGACATGCGCAATATTCATAAGATACCTCGTTATTTGTCTGTGAGGACTTTCAACGGTAAAACAGGCTACACTCTGGTTTTGAGCGCGACAAGCTGAGGAAACAACAATGCACTACACACTGAAAGAAAGCGACAAGGAAAAAGCGGAAGGAACAAACGGCGCGGGCGCTCTACAGCAAAAACTGCTGGAATCCCGTTCGATTGTCATCTCCGGAGAGATTAACCAGGAGCTGGCCCAGAAGGTCATCACTCAGATGATCCTGCTGCAAAGCGTTAGCAACGATCCGATCAAGCTGTACATCAACAGTCAGGGCGGCCACGTGGAAGCGGGCGATACCATCCACGACTTCATTAAGTTTATCCGTCCGGAAGTGCACGTGATCGGCACCGGCTGGGTGGCGAGCGCCGGGATAACCATCTTCCTGGCGGCGAAAAAAGAGCACCGCTACTCGCTGCCGAATACCCGCTTTATGATCCACCAGCCGCTGGGCGGCGTGCGCGGTCAGGCAACGGATATCGAGATCGAAGCGCGTGAGATCATCCGCATGCTGGAACGCGTGAACAAGCTGATTGCTGACGCCACCGGCCAGCCGCTGGAGAAAGTGAAGAAAGACACCGACCGTAACTTCTGGATGTCACCGGCGGAAGCGCTGGACTACGGCATCGTGGGTAAACTGATCGCCCATTATGACGAGCTGAACCTGGATTAAGGTTTAGCCCGCGTGTGCGTCGGGTGGAGGCTTCGCCTTACCCGACCTACACGCGCTCGATTGACCCATGACAAGTTCCCCCTTAGCCGTCTCTTCTATAATCGCGCCTGTTTCCCCTCTCACTGGTGCTAACCATGGCGTATCAACTGAACCTGAACTGGCCGGAATTTCTTGAAAAATACTGGCAAAAACAACCGGTTGTGCTGAAAAATGCCTTCCCGAATTTTGTCGACCCCATTACCCCTGATGAACTGGCAGGTCTGGCGATGGAGCCGGAAGTCGATAGCCGCCTGGTAAGCCATGCTAACGGCAAGTGGCAGGCGAGCAATGGCCCGTTTGAGCATTTCGATAATCTCGGTGAAACGGGCTGGTCGCTGCTGGCGCAGGCGGTGAACCACTGGCATATGCCCGCCGCAGAGCTGGTGCGTCCGTTCCGCGTGTTGCCGGACTGGCGTCTTGATGATCTGATGATCTCCTTCTCCGTGCCGGGCGGCGGCGTAGGGCCGCATATCGATCAGTATGATGTGTTTATTATCCAGGGAATGGGGAGCCGCCGCTGGCGCGTGGGTGACAAACTGCCGATGCGTCAGTTCTGTCCGCATCCGGCTCTGCTGCATGTTGATCCTTTTGAGCCGATCATCGACGAAGATCTGGCACCGGGTGATATCCTTTATATTCCGCCTGGATTCCCGCATGACGGCTTCACCCATGAAACGGCGCTCAATTACTCTGTCGGTTTCCGCGGGCCGAACGGTCGCGATCTGATCAGCAGCTTTGCTGACTACGCGCTGGAAAACGATCTGGGCGGCGAACACTACAGCGATCCGGATCTGGCCTGCCGCGAACACCCTGGTCGCGTGGAGCAGTACGAGCTCGAACGTATCCGCCAGATGATGATCGATATGATTAACAAACCGGATGATTTCACGAAATGGTTTGGCAGCTTCGTTTCCACGCCGCGTCACGAACTGGATATTGCCGCCGCCGAGCCGCCGTATTCCGCAGAAGAGGTGCTCGACGCGCTGCAAGGGGGCGAAACGCTTTCCCGCCTGAGCGGGTTGCGCGTGTTGAACATTAACGGCAGCTTCTTTATCAACAGCGAACAGCTTGAAACGGTGGATGCGAACGCGGCGGATGCGCTGTGCCGCTATACCGAGCTCGGTCAGGCTGAGCTGGGCGAGGCGCTGAATAATCCGGCGTTTGTGGAAGAACTGACCGGATTAATTAACCAGGGATACTGGTACTTCGACGAGTAACAGAAGGCGGCGTTTAGCCTGGCTAAACGCCGCTACGTTCAAACCAGCATATTACAGGCCTTCCAGTAGTTAAGAAGCCGCTCATCATCGCGCTCTTTCTCCGCTTTGATTTTCATCGCCTGGGCGAGATTTTCTCGCGATAGTTCATGGCCTTTTTGCACGATGTCTAAAACCGCTTCACCAAGAGCCAGCGAAATTTCTGCCCGATTGTTGCGAATCGTCATAAATACCTCCTCGTTGGTTGCGATAATTTAATTATGAACGGGAATTAATCAGCCGGTAATAATTCATCTCATTCTTATTTTTTTAATTCGGCGCTAAATAGACATAATATTCGATTCTGTCAATGATGTTTCAAAATGCTAATACGCCTTTTAAGCCTGAATTTATGCGCTACAGTTAATTTCGTGCAACAGGCAAATAACCGAAACAGGAGAATGATTATGGTAGATAAAAGCGCAATTAAGGATCACACTCAGGTTGTCGCCAGCTGCGGAACGCACGTCGGGGTTGTTGACCATCTTGATGGCGAGCGTATCAAGCTTGCGAAGAGCGATCCGGAATCGGGCGGGAAACACCATTTTATTCCTCTCGGCTGGGTCGATAAGGTCGAAGATAATAAAGTAGTCCTGACCAAAAACCATAAAGAGGTTTTTGCTGAGTGGCAGGAAGCATAAATATATTTCCCGCAAGGAAATATACGCCTTCGCTCCGGCTTTGTCCGGAGCGTAATAGTGTGTGCGCGCGATGATTGCTGCCCTTGCGAAGGGATGGTACTGTTTTGCCTGTCCTTTTAACGATGC
The DNA here is from genome assembly GCF_011078175.1 of Enterobacter cloacae. Classification (GTDB taxonomy): domain Bacteria; phylum Pseudomonadota; class Gammaproteobacteria; order Enterobacterales; family Enterobacteriaceae; genus Enterobacter; species Enterobacter cloacae_Q. The sequence goes on along the minus strand of NZ_JAALCJ010000003.1, from coordinate 291,076 downwards.
AGGCTCCAACCTATGCTCCAGAATGAAAATACATCAGCGAAACGCATATTTTTTGTTGAAGATTTTCAGGTATTCGGCGAGCGCTACGGCATCGACTACCGTTTCCCCCAGTTAAACGATGCGCAGGTTAGCGGCAGCCCCGTGTTGCAGGGGAATGTTGAAGAGATGACGCTCTCGTCCGGCATTTCACTGACCCATTCCGACGTGCATGTTTTACAGCCCTATGAAACAACTTCTCGCCACAGCAGCCCGCTTTATATGCTGGTGGTGCTGGAAGGGTGCGTTACGCTCGTGCTCGATGGCATCGATTATCACGTTCGTTCCGGCATGGCGTTCAGCTCACGTCTGAGTGAAGATCGGGTGATGAGCGCGCGTCACGATGCCGACAGCTCGCTGAAAACGCTCTCGTTTGGCGTATACCCGCACGTTGCCGGAAGGGAAGCCCTGCTTGAGTCGTTGCTGCTGGAATGGCAAAACCTGAATACACTCGCGTTTGTCTGGCACGTTCCCGAGTTTGTTATGTCAGGTATTCTGCACGCGCAGCGACAGGGGGTAAGCGTGCTCTCGCGTAAGCTATTGCTGGAGGGGCTGATGTACCAGCTGCTCGGCCATGGCCTCAACCAGCGCCAGCAGCCTTGCCCGAGCCGCCCTGATCATGCGCGCCTGGAACGCGTGCGGAGCATGCTGGAACAGTCTCCTGAGCGGGATCATACTCTCGCGCAGCTGGCAGCCCTTGCTGCAATGAGCCCCAGCAGCCTGCGCAGCAAGTTTCGCCAGCGCTACGGCTGCACGCTCTTCGATTATCTCCGCGACTGTCGACTTGCGCTGGCGCGTCGCTATCTGCTGGAAGGCCACAGCGTACAGCAGGCGGCCTGGATGTGCGGGTATCAGCATGCCACCAACTTCGCCACCGCGTTTCGTCGTCATTACGGCGTTTCGCCGGGTGACGTGCGAAAACTCCGCTAACGTAATTTCGTCCATTGCGCGAACGTATCCCGTGCGGTTTAGCATCGCGCATACATAACCTGGCGGCGCGCATAGCTGTTTGCACTCTCAAAAAGGTAATAATTCTTATTAACAATAAGAAGTATCTCTGGAGAGGGTTATGTTTGCTAAATCGCGTCTGGCATTACTGGTAGGATGGGTTACCGGTAGCGTCGCTTTTCCTTTACTGGCGCAGGATGCCCAAAAAATTGACACCGTGGTGGTGACGTCGCAGATGCAGTCTGCGGCTACCAAGATTGAAACGCCGGATATTGAAACCCCGCAGTCGGTCTCTATCGTCACCCGCGAGCAGTTCGAAGAGCAGGGCGCAACCAGCGTGCGTCAGGCCGTGAGCTACACGCCGGGGGTCTACAGCAACCAGATTGGTGCATCTAATCGCTTTGACTACATAGTACTGCGCGGGTTCTCGGACGGCAGCCTGGACAACGTTTACCTCGACGGCCTGAAGATGATGGGCGACACCAACTCCCACAGCTCGCTGGTGGTTGATCCGTGGTTCCTGGACAGTATCGAAGTCGTGCGCGGACCGGCCTCCGTGCTCTATGGCCGTTCATCACCGGGCGGGATTGTGGCGCTCACCTCCCGTAAGCCGTCGTTCGATCCTGGTGGGGAGATCAAGCTCTTCGCCGGGAATAATAGCCAGCGTGGAGCGATGTTCGACGTCACCGGCCCGGTTGATGATAACGACCGTCTGGCGGTGCGTCTTAGTGGAATGACCCGCTATGCCGATTCCCAGTTCGATCCGCTGAAGGAAGAGCGTTACGCGCTGATGCCGAGCCTGACCTGGCGTATCACCGATAATACCCGTCTGGATCTGATGGCCTACCTGCACCGCGATCCGGAAGGCGGTAGCCACTCCGGCCTGCCGTATGACGGCACCGTTGTACCGCACGGCGGTAAGAAAATCTCCAATACCTTTTTTGAAGGTGAAGACGATTACGACAAGTACGATCGTCGGGAAAATATGGTCGGCTATAACATTGAGCACCTGTTTGACAGCGGCTGGTCCGTACGCCAGAAGCTGCGTTACCTGCACACCAAAGTCGAGCTGAACCAGGTGTATGCCGCAGGGTGGCTGAATGACACCGAGCTGAACCGCGGCTATTCCGGCTCCGACGAGAAGATGAACGCCATCACCCTGGATAACCAGGTCGACGGCAGCTTCGATACCGGGGCGGTGAATCACCGCGTGCTGATTGGCATGGACTATCAGGACCGCACCAACAACGTTACCGGCTACTACGGCGGCTTCCCGCCGATTGACGCTTTCCATCCTGTTTACGGCGCAAAGCCGGACGACATCACCCAGTACAGCAGGGAAAAACATAAGCTTCGCCAGACCGGCTACTACCTACAGGATCAGATGTCCATTGACCGCTGGCGCCTCACGCTGGGCGGGCGTTACGACCAGGTGAGCGTGTCGAACGTCGACAACTTCAACCATACCCGCAGCGATCTGGATAAAAACAACTTCAGCAGCCGCGCGGCGTTGCTGTATCTGTTTGATAATGGCGTCGCGCCGTACGTCAGCTACTCCACCGCCTTTACGCCGACCAGCTTTGCCGACGAGCAGGGCAACATTTTGGACCCGATGAAGGGCAAGCAGTGGGAAGCGGGCGTGAAGTATGAGCCGGAGGGGATGAACAGCCAGTTCAGCGCCTCGGTGTTCCGCATCAACCAGAAGAACATTGCCACCAAGGAGGAGCCGACCGATCCGTACCGTTCCATCGGTGAAATCGAATCCGAAGGCGTTGAGCTGGAGGCGATTGGTCAACTGACCGACAGCCTGCGGATGCAGGCGGCGTACACCTACACGGATATTCGCTACAAGAAGAGCAGCCCGGAAGAGGAGGGCAAGCGCGCCGTTTATGCGCCGCGTAACATGGCCAGCGCCTGGGTAAGCTACGACGTCAAAACCGGCCCGCTGGACGGCCTGACCATCGGCTCCGGCGTGCGCTATGTCAACGGGATCGCCAGCGATCGCCAAAACACCCATACGCTTCCGTCGTACACGCTGGTGGATATGACCGTGGGGTATGACCTGTCGAAAGTCGGGCTCACGGGCGTGAGCGCGCAGCTGAACGTCAATAACCTGACGGACAAAAGCTACGTCGCGGCGTGTAACTCGCTCTCTTACTGCTACTTCGGTGCAGAGCGCAGCATTGTGGGCAGCGTTTCATGGAAGTTCTGAGCCATTAGCCCATGCCCGGTGGCGCTACGTAAGCCGGGTAAGGCGCAGCCGCCACCCGGCGATGTTCAGCTCAACAGCTCAAACGTCTGCCGTTTCGGTCTTTCCAGTAAATCCACAGCCTCCTGATACGTCCGCACGTTGTTGTAGCCCATCACCAGCCCGTAGCGTTTGCCCGAGCCGTGATACCACGCCGAGAGGGCATTTACCTGGAGCTGGTGTTCCTGCCAGCAGCGGGCAATCTCCCGGTCCGCGCTTCCCTTTGTGAGGAACGCGACAATATGCATCCCGCCGTCGTTTTGTTCGGTGAAGAACAGGTCTCCATAGACCTCACGCAGGGCGGCAATCATCCAGTCGCGGCGGGTCTGATAGAGGGCGCGCATCTTCTTGAGGTGGCGAAAAAAATGCCCTTCGTTGAGAAACGCGGTGAGGATCTTTTGCGTCAGCACCGGCTGGCCGCTGGTGGTGATGTCTGCGCAGTCGGTAAACGCCCCGACGGTGCTGGCGGGCATGACCACGTAGCCCATGCGCAGCGACGGCATGATGGTTTTGCTGAAGGTGCCCATAAAGATCACCCGTTCGTGCTGGTCGAGGCTTTTCAGCGACGGCAATACCTTGCGGGTGTAGTGAAATTCCCCGTCGTAATCGTCTTCAATAATCCACGCGTCGTTCTGGGCGGCCCAGTCGAGCAGCTGCTGTTTACGCGGCAGGGAGAGCGTGACCGCCAGCGGGCTCTGGTGCGACGGCGTGACGATGGCAAAGCGGGCATCGCGGTGGTAACGGAGCAGGTATTCCGTATCCATACCAGAACGATCGACCGGCACCGTGTGCAGGCGCGGCACGATCCGCTTCAGGAGCTGCTGGCCCATAAAATAGCCCGGATCTTCAAACACCACTTTGTCGCTGCGGCTGGCGAGGGTGTCGAGGATCAGGCGCAGGCTACCGCTATAGCCGCTGGTGATGAGCACCTGCCCGGCGGTGCAGGACAAGCCGCGCGAGATATTAAGGTAGCTGGCGATGGCCTGGCGCAGCGGGTACCAGCCCAGGACGGGCGGGTTAAGCATTTCTTCCTGACGCATGGCACGCGTCGCCTGGCCCGCCAGCAGCAGCCATTTTTTATACGGAAAGCTGTCGAGGGCAGGGATGCCGGGTCGCAGATACCCCGCCCGCTCGCGCTGGCTGATAAGCGATGCCGGAAGCGTACCGGTAGATTGTTCCGCCGGGGCAGGACTGGCCGGCAACAGTAAATCCGGGTTGACCCGCGTGCCGCGCGCGCCCTGGCTGACCAGATACCCTTCACCCGTCAGAATGGCATACGCCGTTTCGACCGTTTTACGCGCCACCTTCAGCTCTTCGGCCAGCACGCGGATAGCGGGCACTTTGTCGCCCGGCTTCAGCACGCCGCGCGTAATATTGTCGCGATAGCGGGAATAGATCTCGTGATAGCCCGGCTTCATGTCCTACCTCATTTCACGATTTTTGTGTCTTTTTACTATGTCATGAACGGCGTAGATTTGCCTCATCGCATCACCGATGCCGCACAAAAAAGAGGAAAGACAATGAGCACTCGCGTCAACCATCATAAAGTTACACCTGCCCTCGCTAACGCGCTGTCTGCCCTGAGCATGGAGGTAGCGAAAACCTCTATCGACCCGGCGCTGAAGCACCTGATCGACATTCGCGTGTCGCAGCTGAACGGCTGTACCTTCTGCCTGGATATGCATTCGAAAGAGGCCAAAATTGCCGGCGAACGCGAGCTGCGCCTGTACCATCTGGCGGCCTGGCGTGAATCCCCGCTGTTCAGCGCCCGCGAAAAAGCCGCGCTGGCCTTTACCGAAGCGCTGACGCAGATTGGCGTGCATGGCGTGAGCGATGCCCTGTACCGCAGCGTGGCGGAGCACTTCTCGGACGTCGAAATTTCAGAGCTGAACTTCGCCATCGTGGCGATTAACGCCTGGAACCGTCTGGGTATCACCTCCCGCATGGCGCCGGGCTCGCTGGATGCGGCTTACGGGTTGAATAAAGCTAACCTGGAATAATGCCGCGCTCGCGGATCATCGCCACCAGCGCCCGTAATCCAGGCGGGACGTGGCGATGGCCCGGGTAATACAGGCGCAGCCCGGCAAACGGCTGCGTCCAGTCGTTTAGCACGCTCACCAGTTCCCCACTCTCAAGCTCTTCCCGTATATACAGTTCCGGCAAAAATCCCACACCTAATCCCGCTTTTACGGCGCGGATCGAGGCGAAAAGATCGGACGTCGCAAAGCGCGGCGGCACGGCAAGCGCGTACGTCTCCCCCCGACGGGCCAGCTCCCAGCGGTAGATCCCGCCGTGGGCCATGCGCATGCCGATCCCCTGATGTTGCAGCAGATCGTCCGGCGTTTGCGGGATGCCGTGACGTGCAAAGTAAACTGGCGTGGCGGTGACGAGCTGGCGGATCTCCCCGGTCAGCGGCACGGCGATCATGTCCTGCGGGACGGACTCTTCGAGGCGGATCCCCGCGTCATAGCCTTCGGCGACGATGTCGATCATGCGTGCTTCACTGACGATCTCCACGCGCATTTTCGGGTAGCGGATCATAAAGTCGATCAGCAGCTGGTCGAGAAAAAGCGAGCCGATATGATTCGGCACGTTCAGACGCAGCGTTCCGGCAGGTTCCCCGGTGTCGCTGTGGATCTCCTCACCCGCGAGGCGGATTTCCTGCAAGGCCGGACCCACGCGCGCCACGTAGCGCTGCCCGGCGTCCGTAAGCGCTACGCTGCGGGTGGTGCGGTTAAAGAGGCGAGTCTCAAGGCGGCTCTCCAGCCCGGCGATGGCATTACTCACCGCCGTCGCGGACATCCCGAGCTCCTGCGCTGCGCCGCGAAAACTGCCGCGCCGCACCACGGCCATCACCACTTCCAGCTCTGTCAGACCTGAACGATGCATAGATTATCCTGAAAATCGAAACAACCCTTGCAGCATAGCGTGGATTATCGCAATGGAGAAGCCGTGCCAGACTGTGCTCACACAGCCTGAGGAGGTTTATATGCACCAGATCGAACAGATTTTTATTAACGGCGAGTTTGTTACCCCGCACGGCACCGAACGTTTTGATTTGTATAACCCGGCGACGGCGCAGGTTATAGGCCAGGTTCGTCTGGCGGATGAGGTTGACGCCGGGCGTGCCATTGCGGCGGCGAAGGCGGCGTTTCCGGCGTGGTCGCAAACGTCGAAACAAGAGCGCATCGCCGCGCTGAAACGCATGCACGCGGCCGTGGCGGCTCGCCATGATGCACTGCTGAACGCTGTCATCGAGGAGTACGGCGCGCCTGCCTCGCGTTCGGCGTGGATGGCACGCTATCCGGCAGAGGTGATTGCTCAGGCCATAGAGGCGCTGGAGGCGTTTGAGTTCGAGACCACCGCAGGAGCTGCGACGGTACAGATGACGCCGCTCGGTGTGGCCGGGCTCATTACGCCGTGGAACAGCGACGCGGGTTTTATCTGCGGCAAGCTGGCGGTCGCGCTGGCGGCAGGCTGTACGGCAGTGATTAAGCCGAGCGAAATGAGTGCCCTGCAAACCCGGATTGTCACCGAAGCGCTGCGCGATGCCGCTCTGCCGCCGGGCGTGTTTAACATTGTCACCGGACGCGGTGACATCGTCGGGGACACCATCAGCCGCCATCCGGACGTGGCGAAAATCTCGTTTACCGGCTCGACGAATACTGGCAAGGCCATTCTGCGTAACGCGGCGGAAAGCTTTAAGCGCGTGACGCTGGAGCTGGGCGGTAAATCGCCGACGATCCTGCTGGATGATGTGGATGCAGCGCAGGCGGTCCCGCTTGTGATTCAGGCCGGGTTTATGAACAGCGGGCAGGCGTGCGTGGCCGGAACACGCATTCTGGTGCCGCAGTCGCGTAAAGCGGAAATCGAAACCGCGCTGGCGCAGGCCGTGGCGGCGGTGAAATCCGGTGACCCGCGCGACAGTGCCACGGACGTCGGCCCGATGGTCAGCGAGAAGCAGTGGCTACGGGTGCAGGGTTATATTCGTCAAGGGCTTGACGCGGGCGCTCGGCTGCTGGCAGGAGGCGAAGGGCGGCCAGCGGGCACGCAGGACGGCTGGTTTGTGCGCCCGACGCTGTTTGCTGACGTAAATAATGACATGACGATTGCCCGCGACGAGATTTTTGGCCCGGTGCTGTGCGTGATCCCCTATCGTGACGAGGCGGAGGCTGTCGCCATTGCCAATGACACCGAGTACGGGCTGAGCGCGATGGTGCTAGGCGGGGATGTGGACCGCGCGCGCCGCGTGGCACAGCAGATTGTCTCCGGTCGCGTGCTGGTGAATACCCTGGCCCATGAACCGAAAGCGCCGTTTGGCGGGTTTAAGCACTCCGGCGTGGGGCGCGAGATGGGCGAGTGGGGGATTCGGGCGTTTATGGAGCCGAGGTCGATTCTGGGTTAAAACCTGCCCGGTGGCGCGGCGCTTACCGGGCCTACTGGTGCCCGCAGGCCGGATAAGCGCCGCGCCATACGGCACAATACTTCGCTCCTTACCGAAGCATTCGGCTTTTCCATCCTGCATTCTCTCCTCACTATCACAACGGAGAGACACTTATGATCGCAGTCCTTTTCGAAGCCAAAGCGGAGCCTCATCATCAGGCCCGCTACCTGCAACTCGTAGCCGAACTCAAACCTTTGCTGGCCGACATTGATGGCTTTATTGATATCGAACGCTTTCAGAGTCTGACCACCGACGGCAAAATTCTTTCCCTTTCCTGGTGGCGGGATGAAGAGGCCATCCGCAGCTGGAAGCAAAACGTCTTTCACCGCGCGGCGCAGGCCGAAGGGCGGGGATCCATTTTTGCGTACTATCGCATTCGCGTGGCACAGGTCATGCGGGAATACAGTTCCGAAAACGGAGGGCATGCGAATGTATGACGTTCACGTGATTTTCAGCGACAGGCCCGGCGAGCTGGCGCGCTTTGGGCAAATGTTAGGCCGTCACGGCGTGGGGCTGGAGGGGGGCGGCGTATTTGGTACCGATGCCCATTTCCTGGTGGAGGACGGGGAAAAAGCCTGCCGCGTGCTGATGGAGGCCGGATTTACCGTTCAGGCTGCGCGCAAGCCGGTTATCAGAAAACTCAGGCAGGAGCGGCCAGGCGAGTTAGGTGACATCGCGGCGGTGCTGGCGGCACGCGGTGTGTCTATTCTTACCCAGTACAGCGACCATGCGAATCACCTTATTCTGCTGACGGATGATGATAAGCTGGCCGCAGAGATCACCGAACCTTGGGCGCCCCATGTTAAAAACGAACCAGCCTCCTGAGAACAGCGCGGCACTGGAACAGGCCATTGCGGCGGTGGCGGCGGCAATGGCCGATCCCTCGCGCGTGAAGATGCTCTGCGCGCTGATGGACGGGCGAGCGTGGACCGCTACCGAACTGAGCACTGCGGCAGATGTTGCGCCGTCGACCGCCAGCGGGCATCTCGCCCGGCTGGTGGAGGGAAAGTTGATTACGTGTTTATCGCAAGGGCGGCACCGCTATTATCACCTTGCCGGGCATGACGTCGCGGCGCTGGTCGAGCAGATGATGGGGCTCTCCTGGCACCGCATTACGCCGCCGGAAACGTCTGCGCCAAAAGCCCTGCGTGAAGCCCGCACCTGCTATAACCATCTTGCCGGAACGGTGGCGGTTCAGATCTATGATTTTATGCAGGCGGAAGGCTGGCTGGAGGCTGACGGTTCCGCGCTCACCCTGTATGGCCGTGAGCAGTTCCTGAAACTCGGTATTCCATTACGTGCTCATCCCCGTCGCAAGGCCTGCTGCGCCTGCCTCGACTGGAGCGAGCGACGGTTTCATCTTGGGGGAGACGCTGGCACGGCGCTGCTCACTTATCTGGAGAGTAAAGGCTGGATCCAGCGGGTGATGGGGTACAGGGAGGTGGTGGTGACGGCGTCGGGGAAAAGTGCCATTACCCGATATTTTAGCTTTAGCCGTTAAATTCCGCTGCGGGCTGATGCCCTCACCCCGGCCCTCTCCCACGGGGAGAGGGAGAACCTCGTTTTCGCAATTCCTGCGCTTTAACTTCTCGTTTCTTGATACTTACCCTGATAACTATTATCGTAATGGCGTACTACGAGAGGACTCCCCATGAGTGAAGAAGATCTGTTTAGCCGCAGGCCGATGGGCATGCGGATGGCGATGGTCGTGCGTCAGTGGCGTGCGGTGATCGACGATGCCATCCTCGATACCGGGTTAACCCAGTCGAGCTGGACGGTGATGATGCAGCTTCATCAACTCGGGGATAACGTCTCGGTCAGCGAGCTGGCGGAAGTGCAGGGGATTGAACTGCCGCCGCTGATGCGCACGCTCACACAGCTGGAAAAACAGGGTTACCTGCTGCGTACCGTCTCGCCATATGACAAGCGCATCCGGCTGCTGACGCTGACGCCTGAGGGCAAGGCCATTCTTGAAAGGCTCACTCAGGTGATCGAGACGTTCCAGGCGCGGGTATCGCAAAACATCCCGCCGGAACATATCGACATTTTCAGCGCCACACTCAATCAAATCGCCTGCAATTTGCGGACAATCCGCGAAGAAGATAATAAGACCGAAAAATAATGACTCCTGAACAAAAGTTTGCCCGCTGGGTAAGGGTGAGTATTGCCTCTTTCCTGCTGATGTTTGTCTACTTTATCGTCGCGGATATCTGGATCCCGCTGACGCCAGACTCCACCGTGATGCGCGTGGTGACCCCGGTGTCTGCGCGCGTCTCCGGCTATGTGGCGGCGGTACATGTCCACAACAACAGTCAGGTCAAGAAAGGCGATCTGCTGTTTGAACTCGACGCAACGCCGTTTCGCAATAAGGTCGAAGCGGCGCAAATCGCGCTGGAGCAGGCGCGTCTGTCAAACGATCGGCTGGATGCGCAGATAGCCGCGGCGCAGGCCAGCCTGAAAACCGCCGTGCTGACGGCGCGTAACGACAAGGTAACCTTCGAACGCTACCAGAAGCTGAGCACATTACAGAACGTGTCGCAGGCGGATCTGGATAAAGTCCGCACCACCTGGCAGAGCAGCGAGCAGTCCGTCAGTTCGATTCAGGCGAATATTCATAACCTGCGCATTCAGCGCGGCGAGCGGGACGAGCACCGCAACGTGACGCTGCAAAAATACCGCAACGCGCTGGATGAAGCGGAGCTGAATCTTGGCTGGACGAAAGTCTACGCCGAGGCGGACGGCACGGTCAGTAACCTGCAATTAAGCCCCGGTTTTTATGCCTCGTCCGGTTCGGCTGCGCTGGCGCTGGTGAACAATCAGACCGATATCGTGGCCGATTTTCGCGAGAAGAGCCTGCGCCATACCCACCAGGGCACCGATGCCGCCGTGGTTTTTGACGCCTTCCCGGGGCAGGTTTTCCGTGCCCATGTCACCAGCAGCGACGCGGGGATCCTCGCGGGTCAGGAGGCGGTGAACGGCCAACTTTCTGAACCGGAAACCTCCAACCGCTGGGTGCGTGATGCCCAGCGTATGCGCATTCACGTGGCGCTGGATGAAGCCTTACCGAAGCCGCTGCCGACCGGCGCGCGCGCCACCGTGCAGCTCTATAATAGCGAAGGGCCGTTTGCGCGCTTCTTCTCCGGAATGCAAATCCATCTGGTGAGCCTGCTTCACTATGTCTATTAATACGCTGGCGCGGGTGTTTACCCCGCACGGTAACATCGTCTACACGGCAAACGACTTTCGCCAGACTCTGCGCATCGTCTTTGCCGGGATGATTGCGCTGAGTATTTCGAGTTTCTACAACACCAGCTACGGCGTGTTTTTTGTGGTCTATCCGATCATGCTGCTGTCGCTGGTACCGGTGTTTAATCGCCACGTGGCGAAGCAGTTTATCTTCAGCGCATCGCTTAACTGCGTTGAAATGGTGATTATCATCGGCTATCTGTCCCAGTGGCCGATCGTCATGACGCTGGTGGTGTTTGCCCTGTACGTGATGCGCTTTCGCTTTATGAGTAAGGGACCGCTGTTCCTGTTCGGTTCGATGGGCGTAGTCTGCCAGAGCGTGATGCTCAACTTTATGAGCTACCCCACCACCAACTGGCACACGCTGCTGTTTTCCAACATCGAAGCGAGCGTGATGGCGGTGTGCCTGAGCGCGCTGATGAACTATCTTCTGCCGGACGTGGAACCCCGCAAGCCGCCGCCATTGATTGAGAAAGACGACGCCCGCGTGCGCCACGAGTCGCTGCTCTCCGGCAGCGTCGCGACGCTGATATTCGTGGTGTTCCAGATTAGCGATTTAAGCGATTCGCTTTCGGCTCTGATGGCGGGCATTCTGATCCTGTTCCCGATGCACTATCGCGGCGCGGTGATCAGCTCTATCTGGCGCGTGGTCGGTGTGGTGCTGGGGTGTCTCTATATTCTTGTCGTCCAGCTTATTCTCTACGACCACAGCAGCCACATGCTGCTGATGATGCCGCTTATCGGCCTTGGGCTGGCGTTTGGGGCACGTCTGCACGTGATGGAGAAGGTCGGCGCCGGGGTAGGCTTCGCCAGTATTACCACCATCGGCATCATGTTCGGGCAGAACATGCACCCGGACAGCGACCTGGTGTTCAGCGATCTGTACCGCATCACCTCCGTTACCTTCGCGCTGGTGGTCACGCTGACGATGGTCTTTCTGGTGCACCTGATCCTGAACCGCTTCGAGGCGACGCGCTACGTTATCGCGCCGCCAAAAGCGGATTAATGCCCCAGCACGGCGGGGAGCTGAGAAAGTAAAAACAGGATAAGGCCAATCGTTCCGCCCACCAGCGTGCCGTTGACGCGAATGAACTGAAGATCTTTACCGATATTGAGTTCTATCTGGCGCGACATGTCTTTGGCGTCCCAGCTTTTCACCGTGTCGCTGATATGTCGCGTCAGGAACGCGGCGAAATCCGGCGCCACGCGGTGCGCGGCCTGCTCCAGATGCTCATTCAGCGACGCCCGCAGGCTGGCGTCGTTGGTCAGCGTTTCGCCAAACCACAGCCCGGCGTTGGCGATACGCTGCTTCACGCGGGAATCGTCGCTCTGCATGTCATTTTTCAGCCACTGGCGCAGGTCAGCCCACATTTCCCCCAGATAGCGGTTAAAGGCCTCGTCATTCTTCAGGTAGTGTTTGATATTCTCGGCTTTCGCCGTCATCTCCGGATCGTTTTTCAGATTGTCGATGAACGCGATCGTGGCGCGGTCGAACGCCTGACGGATCTGGTGCGTACGGTCGTGGCTGATATCGTCCAGCAGCGTGTTCACCGCGTTCGACACCATCTCCGCGCTTTGATCGCCCAGCCACTCGGTGGGCAGCACCATTGCCTTGCGCGGATGCTCGGTCTTAAGCCAGTGGACGATCTGGTCGGAAATAAATTCCCGCGTGCTGTCCCGCTGAATTAGCGTAATCAGGCGGTTAATGATCGCGTCCAGCAGCACCTGGTGGCGGTTATTTTTGGTCATGCTTTCCAGCATAGCGGCGCTGGTCTCGGTTAAATCGACCTTGTCGATAGCCTTATGCACGGCGCGTTTGAGCAGGCGCTGAATGCGCCCGTCGTCCGTGAGTTCCAGAAAACCGCTCATTACCTGAATCAAATGCTGCCCGACCCGCTGAGCATTGTCGGGCTGGCTGAACCAGCTACCAATCATCCGGGCCGGCTCGTAGCGACGGATAAGATCGACAAGGGATTGCGTATCGAGAAACTTTTCCTGCACGAACTGGCCGAGATTGTCGCCGATACGATCTTTATTGCGCGGGATAATCGCCGTATGGCGCGAGATAAAGGGAATGGGCACCCGGCGGAACAGCGCGACGACGGCAAACCAGTCCGCCAGCGCGCCGACCATCGCCGCCTCGGCAATGGCTTTCACGCCGCGCACCCAGAAGGTTTGCGGCAGGAACAGGGTAGTGATAAACGCCGCGACGGCAACCAGCAGCAGCGACAGCGCCAGAAGCTTGGCGCGTTTGAGTTCGGTATGTTTTTCCATGGGTTAAGGATAGAGGTTTGTGGGAAGGAAGTGCAAAAATTGCCACAGCACCCACCCGCCAAACCCCATCAGCACCACGCCCGCCGTGCGCTCAATCCACCATAGCGAACGGCTAAGCTTCTGTTGAACCGCCGATAGCCCTATCATCGCCACCAGAGCCAGATCCCACACCAGCACCACCATCACCATCCAGACGCCGCACGTTGTCTGCTGGAGCAGCGTCACGTCCGGCCCGAGTAACGCCGTCATAAGCGCCAGGTAGAACAGCGCATTTTTCGGATTTAACAGCGCCGACCCCAGCCCCAGCAGGATCTGCTTCATCAGAGAAGGACACCGCTGTCGGGTTTCTGCAAGCGCCAGCGTCTGCGGTTGGCTGCGCACCAGGTGCGAGCCGATCCACAGCAGGTAAAGCGCCCCGCAAAGCGCGATAAGCGTAAACAGCCACGTAAACTGGCGTAGCGCACTCCAGCCGATAATCACCAGAAGAATATAGAGCGCATTGCCTGCGGCGATGCCGAGGCACAGCCCGGCGCTGCCGCGCAGTCGATAGCGCGCGGCGTAGCCCACCAGCAGGAAGAAGTCTGGACCCGGGCTTAACAGGGCGACAAAATGCGCCAGCGCCAGGGCGAGAAAAGCGGAAGGGAATAACAGTTCCATAGTGACCTCAATGTAAACATCTGAGGCCAGACTACGAGGATCTAAAATCTATTTATTGTCTGATATTGATCGGCCCGTGGCGTACTGGCGAGGCGTGGCGGCGGTATAGCGAACGAAGGTCTTATGAAAATGACTCTGATCGGCAAACCCGCTCTGGTAGCCCACATCGGCAATATCATCCCCCGCGCGCAGCCGCCCTTTGGCGTACTCCACGCGCGAAATGTTGAGGAAACTGCCAGGCGTCAGGCCGGTATCCTTCCTGAAGGTACGGATCAGCGTTTCCTTGCGCAGCGAGAATCGTTGGGCGAGTTCGTCAAGGGAAGGCGGTGCGGCAAGGTCGGAGAGTAACGCCTGCTGAATCTGCTGGCTGGTTGAGCGAGGCGCATTGATCTCACCCGCCCGATGGGGAAGAACAGAAAGCAGCGCGTCCACAGAGGCGGAGGACATCGTCCGGATAACAGTGAGAAAGTGCGTGAAGAGCATTGGTTCGCGAATAACCTGTAGCGCCAGCGGAAGATCGGTGTCGATATAGAGCATATGATAACTGCGCGGCTTCCCGGCAACGGGGTTGCAGCTGTGTGGCGCATAAGCGGGGATCACAATCAGATCCCCGGGACGAAGGATGTACTCCCTGTCATGGCACACGCAGCAGGTCTGGCCTTCCATAATCGCGCCAATAGAGAGCTGGGGATGACAATGACGTTTGTAGGCCTGAATACTCTGCCAGGTGCTGCGCAGCTCAAGGCCCGAGGCGCGGTGAAAGATCTGGCGGATGTGGCGGGTATCGCTCATAAGTACTCCGGTGATGAGTGTTTTTTATACCATGTCTGTGCAACGCCTGGCAGCGTCTGGTTAAGAACACTCCGTATATACCCAACTTTACCTTCATAGCCAGTCAGATTGACTACCCTTAATACCCTAAGCGGTAAAACAAGGAGATTCGATATGGCTTACCAGACAGTAAATCCTGCCACGAACCAGCTCATCAAAGAATATCCCTCCCACACTGACGCAGATGTTGAAGCGGCGCTGAAGACAGCCGATGCGCTCTATCACTCCGACTGGGCCAAAGGCGACATTAGCCAGCGCCTGCCGGTACTGCATAAGCTGGCGGACCTGATCGACGAACGCGTGGAGGACCTGGCAAAAATCGCCAGCCAGGAGATGGGTAAGCTCATCGAGCAAAGCCGCGGTGAGGTGAAGCTGTGCGCGCAAATCGCCCGCTACTATGCGGACAACGCGAAGCAGTTCCTGGCCCCGGTGAAGTATGAATCTGAACTCGGGGAAGCATGGGTTGAACATCATCCTGTCGGCGTGCTGATGGCCGTCGAGCCGTGGAACTTCCCGTACTATCAGCTGATGCGCGTTCTGGCGCCAAACCTGGCAGCGGGTAACCCGGTCATCGCCAAACACGCCAGCATCGTACCGCACTGTGCAGAGACGTTTGCACAGCTCGTACGTGAAGCGGGCGCGCCGGAAGGGGCGTGGACCAACCTGTTTATCTCCTCCGATCAAGTGGCGAATATCATCGCCGACGATCGGGTTCAGGGGGCGGCGCTGACCGGTTCAGAAAAAGCGGGTAGCGTGGTTGCGGCACAGGCTGCCAAGCACATCAAAAAATCGACCCTTGAGTTGGGCGGTAACGACGTGTTCGTGGTGCTGGATGATGCGGACCTGGATAAAGCCGTCAAGACAGGTGTGAATGCCCGACTTAACAACGCCGGGCAGGTCTGTACTGCGGCGAAGCGCTTTATCCTGCACGAAAGCATTGCTGACGCGTTCCTGAGCAAATTCACCGAGGCGTTTAAGCAGGTGAAGATTGGCGATCCGCTGGACGAAACTACCACGCTGGGGCCGCTTTCGTCTAAAGATGCGCTTGAAACGCTGACCAAACAGGTCGACGAGGCGGTGAAAAACGGTGCCACGCTGCACTATGGCGGTAAGCCCGTGCAGCGTGACGGGAGCTTCTTCGAACCGACGATCCTGACCAATATCTCGCGCGATAACCCGGCGTACTTCGAAGAGTTCTTCGGCCCGGTAGCGCAGATCTATGTGGTGAAAAACGACGACGAGGCCGTCGCCCTGGCGAACGATTCCCACTACGGTCTGGGCGGAGCGGTGTTCAGCCAGGATATCGAGCGCGCGAAGAAAATGGCCTCGCGCATTGAGACCGGGATGGTGTACATCAACTGGCTCACCGATACGGCGGCAGAGCTGCCGTTCGGCGGCGTAAAACGTTCGGGTTACGGACGCGAGCTGTCGGACCTGGGGATCAAAGAGTTTGTGAACCAGAAGCTGGTTGTTGTTCGCAAGTAATGTCCAAAATAAAAAAACCTGCCGGATGGCAGGTTTTTTTATTAACAGTCTCATCGCCCTTCCTGCCGGGTGGCGCTGCGCTTACCCGGCCTACAATGTGCAATAATTTTACTCTATTGCACCCTTCATTGTAGGCCCGTGCAAGCGTAGCGCCTCCGGGCGAAACGGGCAAGCAGGCTTAGAAGGACACGCCACCGCCAACATATGCGCCGTCAATCAGCGTATGGTTTGGACGACCGTCTTTGCCATCAACGCTCACGTGGCGGTAGCCCACTTTCAGCGTAACCGGTTTGACCGGGGTCCAGCTTACGCCACCGTTCGCTTCAACGTAGTTTTTCACGCTGTTGTTCAGGCCGTCTGGCGCAACGTAACCTTCACCGAAAACCTTGATGCTGTCGGTCAGGGAAACATTCACGCCGCCACCGACTGGGAACGCCACGCCGTTATCGCCTTTTTTCGGGCCGATGTAGATGGCTTTCGCGCCAGCGTTCAGCATTACCGGGCCCACTTCCAGGTTGTAGCCTGCCCCAACGCCACCGGTCTGGGTGCCGTCATCGGTGTTTTTCAGCCAGTTGCTCTCCGCATACAGGCCTGATGAGGATTTCCCCATTTCCAGATTGAGGTTAGTAAAGTTTTTACCCTGCTCAATGCTGCCCCCCATGGCCAGTGCGGAGCCTGATACGGCGGTCAGAGCGGAAAGAAGGAGAATGTTGAGCTTTTTCATGAGTATTTCCTCGTCATCAAATTAATCTGAGGGCACCTTAACAAGAGCTGTTTATCTCTGCAAATGTGATGCTTGTCGCGTTTTTATGCTGATTTTGTTGGTT
This sequence comes from Enterobacter cloacae, assembly GCF_011078175.1. Lineage (GTDB taxonomy): Bacteria > Pseudomonadota > Gammaproteobacteria > Enterobacterales > Enterobacteriaceae > Enterobacter > Enterobacter cloacae_Q. Next base: position 274,080 of record NZ_JAALCJ010000003.1, on the reverse strand, counting down.
TTTTGAAATTTAAAGGTTGGTTGAATGTTGGTGCAACAAGGAGTCAATAGGTTATGCATTCGCGTTTAGGAATGGTTCAGGGTTTTAATTAAACGTACGCTGAACGAGCCGGGGAATTTAGTTAGTGATGAATTAATTGAGTTTCTAATAATTTCCAAAAATGTTTCAGTTGTCACAGATAAAGACACAGGTTTACATTTCTGGAGGTGGTTATACGTCTCGCAACGCCGAGGCGCTTTCCGCGATGTCATTTTTCTGACACGTTTCGTCATTACGTTGTTGGCTTCACTTACTGGATGCTAACAATATGAAAAGAAAAATCATTCCTGTGCTAATCGGTTATGCGCTCTCTTTCTCTGCCCTGGCGGCACAGCCAACCGCGGAGCGCTACGTCGTCAGCTTCCCCGAAGGCTCGCATGTCAAATACAGCGGTGCGTTTGCCAGCGCGTTTCCGAACGGGCTCCCGGTGGGGATTGGTTCGGGTTTGTTGTTTACGGGCAAGCAGGGCGATGCGCTGACGTTTGCGACCGTGACTGACCGCGGTCCTAACGCGGATTCGCCAAAAATGGGGAAAAATGACGCAAAAATCTTTGTTACCCCGGATTTTGCCCCGCTGCTGATGACGATCCGTGTGCAAAACGGTAAAGCAGAGGCCATAGATGGGCGTCCTCTGCATGACGATAAAGGCGAGATCAACGGTCTCCCGCTGCAAAGCGGGGTGATTGGTTCTACGAATGAAATCGCGCTAAGCGACACGTTAAGAGTACTGAAAGGTGACAACCGCGGGCTGGATACGGAGGGCATCACGCCAGACGGGAAGGGCGGTTACTGGCTGTGCGATGAGTATGGTCCGTTCCTGATTAACATCGACAGTAAAGGGAAAATCCTTGCGATACACGGCCCGCAGGCGGCGGAAGGGGAGAAATCCATCGCGGGCGGTCTGCCAAACGTCATCAAATGGCGTCAGGCAAACCGGGGCTTTGAAGGGCTGACCCGCATGCCGGACGGACGAATTATCGCCGCCGTGCAAAGCACGCTGGATATCGACGGGAAGAGCAAAAAACAGGCGCTGTTTACGCGTCTGGTGAGCTTCGACCCGGCGACCGGCAAAACTACGATGTATGGCTACCCTGTCGACAGCGCCGCCTACAGCAAAAACAGCGACGCCAAAATCGGCGACATAGTGGCGCTGGATAACCACACTATCCTGCTGATTGAACAGGGTGAGGATAAAAACGACGCAATGCGTAACCTCATCTACAGGGTGGATCTGAGCAAGGCGAGCGATCTGGCCGCCTTCGACAAGCCGGGCGAATACCCGGAGTTTGATGATGAGAAAACGCTGGCGCAGCGCGGCATCACCCTTGCGGAAAAAACGCAGGTGGTCGATCTGCGTGCGCTGGGCTGGCAGCAGGAAAAGGCCGAAGGGCTGGCGCTGATCGACAGCAAACGGCTTGCGGTGGCGAACGATAACGACTTTGGCGTGAAGGTGGCGATGCAGAAGCCAGTCGAAGGCAAGAAGCTCAAGGATTATCGGGTGAACGCGCAAGGTACGCTGACGCTGGATGATAAACCGGTTGAAACCACGCTTAGCGTGAAGCCGTTGAAAAAGCCGGAGTCCGACAGCGAGCTGTGGATTGTGACGCTGCCGCAGGCGTTGAAATAATCTCCTCCTCCTTCACCCTAACCCTCTCCCCGCAGGGGAGAGGGGATGATCGGTGCGGTTATTTCTTAAGACCTGCAAACGCTGCCCGAATTTCCTCTTCCGGCAGCTGTATGCCAATAAATACCATCACGCTGTGCGGCGCTTCTTCGCCCCACGGGCGATCCCAGTCGGCGCTGTATAAGCGCTGCACGCCCTGGAACAGCAGGCGGTTCGGCTCGCCGTCGATCCACAGCATCCCTTTGTAGCGCAGCAGCTTGTCGGCAAATGACAGCAGCAGGTTCTCCATTACGCGGGAGACTTCGCTGATGTCTACCGGGTAGTCCAGTTCCACTACAATCGACGCCACGTCGTTTTGCTTGTCTCCCATAAAGTGGAAACGCGGCTTCGCGGTGACGTTTTCTTCCAGCATAAAGCCGTTGGTGTTGAACAGCTGTGAGAGGTCGATATCGCCGTGCGTCACCGTGTAAATTGGCGCACGCGAGTTGATGCGCGTCAGGCGCTCGCGCAGTTTTTCACTTTCACCCGCCACGTCGGTTTTGGTCAGCAGGATGCGGTCGGCGTAGCCAACCTGGGACTGGGCGATGGTGAACTGGTTCATCTGATCGTTGGCGTGAACCGCATCGACGAGGGCGATGACGCCGTCCAACAGGTAGCGCTGGCAAAGAATATCATGGGAGAAAAAGGTCTGAATAATCGGGCCGGGGTCGGCCATGCCGGTGCATTCAATGACCAGACGGTCGAAGTCAATTTCACCGCGATCGCGGCTGTCGAGAAGGTCCAGCAGGGCGTCTTCCAGCTCGTTTGATCGGGTGCAGCAAATGCAGCCGTTGGTCAGGGTTTTGATCTGCGTGGCGCGATCGCCAATCAATTGATCGTCAACGGAGACCTCGCCGAATTCGTTTTCGATGACGGCGATTTTGAAGCCGTGTTGCTCGTTCAGGATGTGGCGCAGCAGGGTGGTTTTACCGGCGCCGAGAAAACCGGTCAGCAGGGTAACGGCAATCGGGGTCATGGTTTCTCCTTTAGCAGCAACGTACGCCGCCTTCTCCACTTCCGCCATAGCGTGCTTCCTGACGCTCGCGGAAGAATTCAGTGTAGGTCATGTACGGCTTATCCGGATGGTTGATCTTCATATGCTCAACGTAATTGTCATAGTCCGGAATGCCAATCAGCATTTTCGCCGCCTGACCGAGGTATTTTTTTGCTTCGCCTAAGTTACCAAACATTGAGGGTTCCAGACAGGAAAAGCCCCTCACCCTAACCCTCTCCCCATAGAGGAGAGGGAACGTTTACACCCTCTCCCCTATGGGGAGAGGGCTGGGGTGAAGGGGTGTTTGTGGATTAATGGTGTGAAGAGGTCTTCACGCCGCCTTCCGGCACCGGTACATACGGCGTTTCTTTATCCGTACGACCTTCGGCGTTGCGCACTTTCATCCAGGTTTTGATACCGTAGAAGATGATGCTGTACACCACCACCAGGAACAGAATGCTCAGACCCGCGTTGGTGTAGTTGTTCACCACGATATGGTTCATGTTGGCAATCTGCTGCGCGGTCAGATCTGCGCCGCCTGCTGCAATCTTCTCTTTGTACTGGTTAGCCATAAAGAAGAAGCCTTCCAGTTGCGGATTGGTGCTGAACAGCTTCAGACCCAGCGCCCAGGTGGTGCAGAGCAGCAGCCATAGCGCAGGAATGACGGTTACCCAGATGTATTTGGTGCGTTTCATCTTCACGAGGACAACGGTACCCAGTACCAGGGCCACAGCCGCCAGCATCTGGTTAGAGATGCCGAACAGCGGCCACAGGCTCTTCACGCCGCCCAGCGGGTCAACAACGCCCTGATACAGCAGATAACCCCACAGGCCTACACAACCCGCAGTACCCAACACGCCCGCCACCAGAGAGTCGGTTTTCTTCAGGAATGGCACGAAGTTACCCAGCAGATCCTGCAACATGAAGCGGCCTGCACGCGTACCGGCATCCAGCGCGGTGAGGATGAACAGCGCTTCAAACAGAATACCGAAGTGGTACCAGAAGCCCATGTCGGCCCACGGCAGCACTTTGTGGAACACGTGTGCGATACCCACCGCCAGCGTCGGTGCGCCACCTGCGCGGTTCAACACGGACGGTTCGCCGATGTCTTTCGCGGTCTGCATGATCTGCTCAGGGGAGATCACGAAGCCCCAGGAGCTGACGGTCGCCGCCGCGTGTGCGCTGGCATCTTTCAGCTGCGCCATGATCAGCGCGGTATTTTCGCCGCCCATCTCATGCAGGTTTGGCATGGTGATGCCGAGACCCGCCGGCGGGGTGTTCATCGCGAAGTACAGGCCTGGCTCGATGATAGACGCTGCAACCAGCGCCATGATCGCCACGAAGGACTCCATCAGCATCGCGCCGTAACCAATGAAGCGCGCGTCGGTTTCGTTGGCCATCAGCTTCGGCGTGGTGCCCGAGGAGATCAGCGCGTGGAAGCCAGACACGGCGCCGCAGGCGATGGTGATAAACAGGAACGGGAACAGGGCGCCTTTCCACAGCGGACCGGTACCGTCAATGTACTGCGTCACCGCCGGCATTTTCAGCTCAGGGTTGATGATCACAATCCCGATTGCCAGCCCGACGATCACGCCGATTTTCAGGAAGGTCGCCAGGTAGTCACGCGGGGCCAGGATCAGCCACACCGGCAGCAGTGCAGAGATGAACGCGTAGCCGATCAGCGCGAAGGTGATGGTGGTGTCTTTAAAGGTCAGCGCCGGGCCCCAGTACGGGTCGTGCGCAATTACGCCGCCGAAGTAAATGGAGGCAACCAGCAGGACGATACCGATGACCGACACCTCGCCGACGCGGCCAGGGCGCAGGAAGCGCATGTATATGCCCATGAACAGCGCAATCGGTACGGTAGAGCAGACGGTGAAGACGCCCCACGGACTTTCGGCCAGCGCTTTCACCACGATCAGGGCCAGCACAGCCAGGATGATGATCATGATCAGGAAGCAGCCAAAGAGGGCGATGGTGCCCGGCACGCGGCCCATCTCTTCTTTGATCATCTCGCCCAGCGACGAACCGTTACGGCGCGAGGAGATAAACAGCACCATAAAGTCCTGCACCGCACCCGCGAGCACCACGCCCGCCAGCAGCCAGAGCGTACCCGGCAGGTAGCCCATCTGCGCGGCCAGCACCGGACCGACCAGCGGACCCGCGCCTGCAATGGCGGCGAAGTGGTGACCAAACAGCACGTAGCGGTTGGTTGGCACGTAGTTCAGGCCGTCATTGTTAATGACCGCCGGGGTGGCGCGCGTCGGGTCGAGCTTCATGACCTTCTGCGCGATGTACAAGCTGTAGTAGCGATAAGCCACAAGGTAGACGGAAACCGACGCGACCACGATCCACAGGGCGCTTACGTGTTCGCCCCGGCGTAATGCGACAACCGCCAGACAGAAAGCACCGATGATCCCGAGTATGGCCCAGGGCACGTGCTTAAGTAGTTTTTTAGTATCCATAATAAGACCTGGTTTTTTATGTAAAGAAAAAAGGGTCAGGGTTCGTTGTGAGGAGGTATTGATTAATGCTGGAGCGATCGTGCCAGATCCTCGCGCGTGTAAAGCGCGCTAAATGGGTGAGTGGTTGAAAGCGATGCGTGAGCGGTCAAAAGCGAGGGTAAGTGGTTAAGGCTCACCCCCGGGGGGAGAAAATATGTGATTGAGATCACTGAGAATAATCTAACCCTGCGGGGTTTTGTCATTCGCTTCAGGGCAATACATACAGCGGCAGGGCTGATACGCGGGCAACAGCTGATAGCGCCCTTTGCCGTCGTGTTCGATAATCGGCGAAAGCGCCTGTAAATCGCGGTACACCGTGCGTTCGGTAATGCCAAATTTTTGCATCAGATCGCGGCGATTCACGCTTCCGTTGCGGTGCAGGGCAATAATGATGTCAACCAGACGTTCAGCCGAGCGGCTTCGGGGAGAAGGGACCATAAGACTTTCCAGCGTTAAGGGGGCGGCTGACGACGTCGCCAGCCGCCCCGGAAAATTTATCTTATGGATAGTTAACGGCGCACCTTTGCGGAAACCTTAGCGTTTTTTTGTGCAACGGGATCACACCGCGGCTTCCATCTCCATCATCACCGGGTGGAAACGGCGCTTGAAGTAGATCAGGCCGTGCCCCTCGCTGCTGAGGATGATGTTCTTAATTTCCACAAGATAGACCAGATGGGTGCCGATGGTTTGCACCTGGGTTATCTCACCTTCCAGACTGGCCAGAGCGCCCTTCAGCACCGGCTGCGCCAGCGGTCCTTTCTGCCAGCAGGAGAGAGCAAACCGCTCCTCCATTGTCATACCGGTCATCCCGGCAAAGTGGCGGGCCATGATCTCCTGCTCGTGGTTCAGCACGTTTATGCACAGTCTGCCGTTGCCCTGGAATACCGGGTTCATGGCGCTGGTAGCGTTGATGCAGACCATGACCGAGGGCGGGGTGTCCGTCACCGAACAGACGGCGGTGGCGGTAATGCCGCAGCGACCCGCATCGCCCTCGGTGGTGACCACATTCACCGCCGCCGACAGGCTGGCCATCGCGTCGCGAAAACGCAGGCGTTCTTCTGATTGCATTGAAACCTCCCGCTGCGTTATTTCAGCAGCTTATCCAGCATGTTGATATCAGTGTTGTTGTGCAGGTGCGGTACGGTCCAGCCGTGCTGGTCGTACTCGGACATGCAGCGGTCGACCATCGCCATCATCTTGTCCATGTTGCCGGAACTTTGCGCCTGTCGCAGGCATTGCAGGCGGATCTCATCCTGGCTACCGGAGTAGTTGATTTCGTACAGCTCGTGACGTCCGCCAAACTCGCTGCCGATGGCATCCCACATCAGTTTCAATATTTTGATGCGTTCGACATGATCCATCCCGTTGGAGCCGCGCACGTACTTCGCCAGATACTGGTCGATCTGCGGGTTATTCAGGTCACGGGCGCTGGACGGCAGGTAGATCAGCCCGGAGGTCACGTTACGTTCGATGATGTTCTTGATTTTCGCGTAGGCCATGGGTGCCATCACGCGGTAGGTCTGTAACGCCGCGTGGTCAGGCAGGTACGCGCCGTTTACCCACGGGGTGGCTTCAGAGCACATGGAGTCGCTCAGCGCCCAGAACATGTTGCGCCACGCCACCACTTCGCCGAGATCCGCCTGTACGCCGCGAAACTCGAGGGTGCCGGTGCACTCCAGCGACTTCTTCAGCAGAGCGGTGATGAAGTCGAGCTTCACCGCCAGCCGCACGCAGGCCTGAAGCGGGTACATGCGTGCGAAGCCCCCTTCCATCGTCCAGCGACGACAGCGGTCGAAATCGCGGTAGATCAGCACGTTTTCCCACGGGATCAGCACATGATCCATCACCAGAATGGCATCGTTCTCGTCAAAGCGGCTGGAGAGTGGGTAATCGTACGGGGAGCCGGTCGCCCCCGCTACCATCTCGTAAGAGGCGCGGGAGATCAGCTTCACCCCTTCGGCATCCATCGGCGCGACGAACATCAGCGCGAAGTCCGGGTTTTCCCCCATCACCTGCGCAGAGCCGAAGCCGATCATGTTGTAATGGGTCAGGGCGGAGTTGGTGGCCACCACTTTTGCGCCGCTGACAATGATCCCGGCGTCGGTCTCTTTCTCCAGCTTGATGTAAACGTCTTTCACCTCGTCCGCCGGTTTATGGCGGTCGATCGGCGGGTTGACGATGGCGTGGTTAAAGTACAGGCCGGTTTCCTGAATGCGGGTGTACCAGTTGCGGGCGTTCTGCTCGAACTGACCGTAGAAGGCAGGGTTCGCCCCCAGCGCGCACCCGAACGCGGCTTTATAGTCCGGCGTACGCCCCATCCAGCCGTAGCTCAGGCGCGACCACTCGGCGATGGCGTCGCGCTGCTGGCGCAGATCGTCGGCGCTTTTCGCCACGCGGAAGAATTTATGCGTGTAGCCGCCGCTGCCGGTGTCGGTGCCCCAGCAGAGGGTATCCTGCATGTCCGGCTTGTGCAGGGCATCGTACATCTGGGCGATGGACGCGGCCGCATTGCGAAATGCCGGGTGGGTCGTGACGTCCTTGACGCGCTCGCCGTAGATATAAATCTCACGGCCATCTTGCAGGCTTTTTAAATACTCTTCACCGGTTAGCGGACGTTTGGCATCAGCGCGGAAATCTTCAGGCTTCATAGGGACCTCGTATCGGAAGATGGTTGTTAAATTTATGTTTTGTTTTTGTTGTTTAATTGAAGCGTGCGCGGAGGGGAACGTGAAGGGACGATTGGGACAACGGCAGGTACTTTTCGTGAGAGATTTGGTTTTGTGATCGTTGTCCCCTCACCCCGGTCCTCTCCCCAAAGGGGCGAGGGTGTCATCGTTCCCTCTCCCCTTTGGGGAGAGGGTTAGGGTGAGGGGAAATTACGACACCGGTACTTTCTGCGCCCGGTACGCGCTGGGTGAGCACCCCGTCAGGCGATTGAAAAACCGGGCGAAATAGGCCGGATCTTTAAACCCCAGTTGCCAGGCAATCTCGCTGACCGCACTGTCGGAAAACAGCAGCAGCCGTCTGGCCTCCCGCAGCTGTCTGTCGAAGATCAGCCGTTTCGGCGAGCGGTTGGCGAAGCGGCGGCAGATGTCCGTCAGGCGAGATTCGGTGAGGTGCAGTTCGCTGGCGTATTCCGGCACCGTCCAGTGCTCATGGTAATGAGCATCTATCAGTTGATTAAAGCGCTGGAACAGCTTCAGCTCGCCGCGCATACCGCCTGAAGCGTGGTCGTCGAGCTTCGCGTTACGCAACAGCAGGGTAAACACCGCCTGCGCCAGAAGGACCAGCGTATGCTCACGGCCCGGCAGCTGGTCCGTGGATTCCCGGGCAATGAGCTGCCAGTAGTGCTTCAGCGCCGCCAGCTCGTCAGGCCTGTCGGCAAGCGACAGGCAGATCCCCGGCAGGCCGAACGCTTCCCGCGTGCCGGGGTAGAGTACTTCTAACAGTGGCCAGATGAGATCCTCGCGTACCGTCAGCACGTGGCCGTCGCTGTCGGATTCGGTGATAAACGCGTGCGGCACCGATGGCGGCGTCAGGACGAACAGCGGTGCCTGCACCGAGTAGCGGTGGTCGTCGAGCTGGAGCTCAATCTGCCCGGTGTCGAGAAAATGCATCTGAAAATACTGGTCGTGACGGTGCGCCTGCATGTCGCGGCCAAAAAAGGCCGCCATGCGGGCAAACGACTGGTAGTGCACGTCGTCGGTGCCCAGACTTTCATCGTAATCTTTACTGATGTCGATGTTGGTGATGGGGCTCTGGCACATAGCGGCTCCTCAGTGGATCTTCTGCGCCGCGATGTCCGGCTCGCGCTCCAGGCTCTCCTGTCGCGTCATCGGGATGCGCGTGAGCACCAGCGCGCCGACCACCAGCAGACCCGCCACGAACCACAATCCCGAGCTGAAGCTGCCGGTCGCGTCGCGCAGAATACCAATCAGCAGCGGGCTGACGGCAGACCCGACGTTACCGATGGCGTTGATCACCGCCAGCGCCACCGCGCGGGATTGCAGGCTAATCACCTGATCCGGCGTGGTCCAGAATATCGCCATGGCGGTAAACGATCCGGTTGAGGCCATGATGATGCCAAGCAGCTGGATCAGGCTGTGATCGGTCGCCGACGCCAGCATCCATCCCGCTGCCGCAAACAGATATGGCAGAATGGTGTGCTTTTTTCGCTCTTTCATCCTGTCGGAGCGGCGGCTCCACCAGATCATCCCGAGTATGGTGCAAAACTGCGGGATCGCCGCCAGCAGGCCAATCACGATATTGCTGCTGCCGGTGTTGAAGCTTTGCAGGATCTGCGGCGTCCAGATGTTGATCGCACTTAGCGTATTTGTCAGGCAGAAGTAGGCCAGCGTGTAGAGCAGGACGGCGGGCGTCAGCACTTCGCGCAGCGTCGATCGCGGCGTGGCGGCGTGCGCAATGGCCATTTCCTGCTCGCGGGCGATCATGGTTTTCAGCGCCTGCTTCTCGTCATCATCCAGCCAGGTAGCCTGGTCCGGCGTGTCGTTAAGGTAAAACCAGGTCACTACGCCAAGCACTACCGACGGCAACCCTTCAAGCAAAAACAGCCACTGCCAGCCTTTCAGGTTCCACAGCCCGTCCATCGCCAGAATGTATCCGGAGAGGATTGAACCGAGCATCATGGTGACCGGCATGGCGATCATAAACAGCGCGTTAGCGCGGGCGCGGTGATAAGCGGGGAACCACCAGGTGAGATAGACCAGGATCCCCGGCAGGAAACCGGCTTCGGCGATGCCCACCAGCATACGCAGCACATAAAGCGTTTCCGGGCTGGTAGCGAACATGGTGCAGGTAGAGGCGATGCCCCACACCACCATGATCCCGGCGATCCAGCGGCGGGCGCCGATCTTCGCCAGCATGATGTTGCTTGGGATCCCGCACAGTACATAGGTGACGTAAAACAGGGTTGCGGCCAGGCCAAACATGGTGGAGGTGAGGCCCAGATCTTTACCCATCGTCAGACCGGCAAAGCCGATGTTGATACGGTCGAGAAACGAGAAAACAAACAGGATAAACAGAAACACGATCAAACGACGGAACAGCTTGTTGATTACGCGATGTTCTAGTGCTTTTGAGGTCGTCATGCTGCGCTCCAGATCTTACGTTTAGTAGACGGATTTATTGTTATCAACTGCTGTGGTGACGTCGGTAAAGCGGGCCGCCAGCGCTTCCGCACCGCGGGCGAGCAGGGTGGTATCCACGCCGACCGCGACAAAAAGCGCGCCGAGGCTGAGATAGCGTTTTGCCAGCTGCTCATTCGCCATCAGGATGCCGGGCGCTTTGCCCGCGCGGAGGATCTGCGCGATAGCCTGTTCAATAGCGGCCTGCACCTCCGGGTGCTGCGGGTTGCCGGCAAAGCCCATGTCGGCGCTGAGATCGGCCGGGCCGATAAACACGCCGTCAACGCCTTCCACGTCGAGGATTTGCGGCAGGTTTTTCAGCGCCTCACGGGTTTCGATTTGCACCAGTACGCACATGGCGTCGTTAGCCTGCTGCAAATAGTCAGGAATGCGGTTCCAGCGCGACGCTCTTGCCAGCGCGCTGCCGACGCCGCGAATGCCCGCCGGTGGGTAACGGGTGGCACGTACCGCCAGCCGCGCTTCTTCGGCGTTTTGCACCATCGGCACCAGCAGGGTTTGTGCGCCGACGTCCAGCAGCTGTTTGATCTGCACCGGATCGTTCCACGACGGGCGCACCACCGGCTGGCTGGGATAAGGGGCGATGGCCTGCAATTGGGTTAAGACGGTCTGCACGCTGTTCGGCGCGTGTTCGCCGTCGATCAGCAGCCAGTCGAAGCCTGCACCGGCCAGCAGTTCGGCGCTGTAGCTGCTGGTCAGCCCCAGCCATAAGCCGATTTGCGGACGGCCCGCTTTCAGCGCCGCTTTGAATGCATTTTGCATGATGGTCTCCTTACACAAAGCGGCAGCTGATGGAGCCCATGTTGCCGTAGTCAACGTGGAAAGTGTCGCCTCTGCTGGCGGGCACCGGGCGGGTAAACGAGCCGCCGAGAATGATCTGCCCCGGCTCCAGCTGCACGTCGTACGGCGCCAGCTTGTTCGCCAGCCACGCCACGCCGTTCGCCGGGTGGTTAAGCACGCCAGCGGCAACGCCGGTCTCTTCGATCACGCCGTTGCGGTAGAGCAGGGCGGAGATCCAGCGCAGATCCAGCTCGTCGGGCTTAATCGGGCGGCCGCCGAGGATCACCCCCGCGTTGGCAGCGTTATCGGAGATGGTGTCGAATACCTTGCGCGGGCGCTGGGTTTCCGGGTCAACGTTGTGGCAGCGGGCGTCGATCAGCTCCAGCGCGGGAATAACGTAATCCGTGGCGTTATAGACGTCGAAGATCGTGCAGTTCGGGCCGCGCAGCGGTTTTGCCAGCACGAACGCCAGCTCCACTTCGATGCGCGGGACGATAAAGCGATCCGCGGGGATGTCGCTGCCGTCGTGGAAGAACATATCGTCCAGCAGCGCGCCGTAGTCCGGTTCGCTGATCTGCGAGCTGGCCTGCATTGCTTTGGAGGTCAGGCCGATCTTATGGCCTTTCAGCACGCGGCCTTCGGCGATCTTCAGGCTGACCCATTCGCGCTGGACGGCGTAGGCGTCGTCAATGGTGATCTCCGGGTAGTCCAGCGAGATCGCGCGGATCTGCTCTCGGGTTTGTTCCGCCTGATGCAGACGGTGGGCGATCAGGGTGTGGGTGTGTTTGTCGAGCATGGCGATATCCTGTTGTAGTGTTTTCTCCCTCTCCCCGTGGGAGAGGGGCGGGGTGAGGGCATCAGGCCGCAGCGATTTCCCCTCACCCTAACCCTCTCCCAAAGGGAGAGGGGACAGACCGAGCGCGATGTGGTTTTCTCCCTCTCCCCGTGGGAGAGGGCTGGGGTGAGGGCATCAGGCCGCAGCGATTTCCCCTCACCCTGACCCTCTCCCAGAGGGAGAGGGGACCGATCCGCGCGCTATTTAAACAATGCGTGCACGTTGTTTTGCTTGTAGTTGAGCGTCGGATGCAGCTCGTCGAGCTCAAACGACAGCGCCAGATAGCGGTTTGCCATTAGCTCCGCGAAGTGCGCTTTGATAAGCCCAAACAGCATCTCCCCCACGGCTTCCCGGCTCTCCAGGCTGCGCCCGGAACCAATCTTCAGCGTCATATGCACAAAGGCGTAATCGTGCTTACCGTCGGCCATCTGCCAGGTATCCAGCCAGTGGGCGCGGCTGCGGATGCCGCCAATCGGGAAGATGCCCGTGGCGGCCAGCGCCTCGTTCACTTTGGCGAACAATCCAGGCAGGTCGGCCTGCTCGCGGATGTTGTCGGTACATTCAGCAATAAAGTGCGGCATGGTGGCTCCTCACGCGGGCAGGGGGAAAACGGCGTTAACCTGGCCGGTGCCGGAGCTGGCGAACAGCTCGGTGAGAAACTCCACCTTACCGTCGTATTTGTCCCAGCCGAGCATGCCCAGCAGCATCACCGTGTCGTGCATGTTGCCCTCGCCGTAGCAGTAGTCGGCGTACTCCGGCAGCATGCTGCAAAACTCCTTAAACTGGCCTTCGCGCCATAGCTTCACCACGCGCTCGTCCATCTGACGGTCGAACTCGCGGGTGTAGCTGTTCATCCCTTCCTCCGCGCGCTGGTCGTCGATAAAGCGGTGCGACAGCGAGCCGCTGGCAAGCACCGCCACGGTGCCGTCGTATTTCTTGATGGCGCTGACGATGGCCTCACCAAGTTTGCGGCTGTCGGCAAAGTCGTGAACGGTGCAGAACGCCGAGATGGAGACCACTTTGAAGTGCTTATCCGGGTTCATGTAGCGCATCGGCACCAGCGTGCCGTACTCCAGCTTGAGGCTCGGGATGTTGTGCGCTTTGGCGCGCACGCCAAGCTTCACCGCCTCGTCGGCAATCAGATGGCCGAGCGCCGGGTTGCCGTCGTAGTCGTAGGTCATGTCGCGGATAAAGTGCGGCAGCTCGTTGCTGGTGTAGACGCCTGAAAAATGGTCCGCGCAGTTGATGTGATAGGCGCTGTTCACCAGCCAGTGGGTATCGAAGACGATGATGGTATCCACGCCCAGCTCGCGGCAGCGCTTGCCGATCTCTTTGTGCCCGTCGATGGCGCCCTGACGGCAGCCGTGGTTTTTCCCCGGCAGCTCGGAGAGATACATTGACGGGACGTGGGTGATTTTTGCTGCTAACGCTAATGTACCCATGATCAGATCCCCCATTTTGGAATCGGATGGTCGCCCATGGAGATGCAGACGTTCTTCATCTCCGCGAACACCTCAAAGCTGTACTCGCCGCCCTCGCGCCCGGTGCCGGAGGCCTTCACGCCGCCAAACGGCTGGCGCAGGTCGCGCACGTTCTGGGTGTTGACGAACACCATGCCCGCTTCGATGTTGCGCGCCAGGCGCAGCACTTTGTTGACGTCCTGGGTCCAGATATACGACGCCAGGCCGTACTCCACGTCGTTCGCCAGGCGCAGGCCTTCCGCTTCATCCTTAAACGGCAGCAGGCAGGCCACCGGCCCGAAGATCTCCTCCTGCGCCACGCGCATGCGGTTATCGACATCCGCCAGCACGGTCGGGCGCAGGAAGTTGCCGCCCTTCAGATGCGCAGGCAGATCGGTCGGTTTGTCCGGGCCGCCCGCCAGCAGGGTCGCGCCTTCTTCAATGCCGAGACGGATATAGCCGGAGACTTTCTCCCAGTGTTGCTGGCTGATGAGCGCGCCAATCTGGGTGGTCGGATCGGTCGGGTCGCCCACGCGCAGGCGGTTGGCGCGTTCGGCAAAGCGTTTGACGAACTCCGGGTAGATGCTCTGCTGAATGAAGATGCGCGAGCCGGCGGTGCAGCGCTCGCCGTTGATGGAGAAGATGGTGAACAGAGCGGCATCAAGCGCGCGCTCGATGTCCGCGTCTTCGAAAATCAGCACCGGGGATTTGCCGCCCAGCTCCATGGAATACTTCTTCAGCCCGGCGTTTTTCATAATATTTCGCCCGGTGGCCGTGCCGCCGGTAAAGGAGACGGCGCGCACGTCGTGATGGCGCACCAGCGCATCGCCTGCCGTCGCGCCGTAGCCCTGCACCACGTTCAGCACGCCCGCCGGAATGCCCGCCTCCAGCGCCAGCTCGCCCAGACGATCGGCGGTCAGCGGGGAGAGTTCAGACATCTTCAGCACCGCGGTGTTACCCAGCGCGAGGCACGGCGCAACCTTCCAGGTGGCGGTCATAAACGGTACGTTCCACGGCGACACCAGCGCGCAGACGCCCACCGGCTGCACCAGGGTGTAGTTGAGCATTTTGTCGTCAACCGGGTAGGTTTTGCCGTTCATCTGCTGGCATACCTCGGCGAAGAACTCAAAGTTGTGCGAGGCGCGCGGAATGAGCACGTTTTTGGTCTGGTGGATCGGCAGGCCGGTGTCGGCGGTTTCCATCGCGGCAATGTCCGGCACGTTCTGGTCAATCAGATCGCCCAGGCGACGCATCAGGCGCGCGCGCTCTTTCATCGGCAGATTGGCCCATTTCGGAAACGCCTCTTTCGCGGCGGCAACGGCCTGATGGATTTCGGCTTCGCCGCCGGAGGCCACTTCTGCCAGCACCTCGCCGGAGGCTGGGTTAGTGGTGTGGAAGTACTCACTTCCGGCGACGTTTTTCCCGTTGATCCAGTGGTTAATCTTTTTCATTTTGCTGTCTCCTCACTGACAATTCGGTTTACCAGGCGTCCCACGCCTTCCACTTCCACCACCACCTCATCGCCCGGTACCACGTCGGACAGTCCCTTCGGCGTGCCGGTGGCAATCATGTCGCCCGGTTGCAGGGTCATAAAATCGCTCAGATACGCAATCAGGTAGGGGATGCTGAAGATCAGGTCTGCCGTGGTGCCTTCCTGACGCAGTTCACCGTTGACGTAGGTGCGAAGACGAAGGTTGTGCGGATCGGGGATGGCTGCTTTTGGCACCACGTTCGGGCTGATGGGAGTCAGTCCGTCGCGGCTTTTCACCCGCAGGTTCGGGCGATAGTAGTTTTCGAGATAGTCGCGGATAGCATAGTCGTTGCACACCGTGTAGCCCGCAACATAGTCCATCGCCTCGGCTTCGCTGACCTTACGCGCGGTTTTACCGATGACCACCACCAGCTCCGCTTCGTAGTGCATGTATTCAATGTTGTTTGGGCGCACCGAGGTCTGGTTGTCGCCATTAAAGGTGTTCGGCGCTTTGATAAACACCAGCGGCTCGGTGGGCGGCTTGAAGTCCAGCTCGCTGGCGTGGTCGGCGTAGTTCAGGCCGAGGGCGAACAGCGTGGCGTGCGGCGGCGTGCGGTGAGCGATAGCGATGTCGCGTTCATCCACCACCGGATTTTCCAGCGGCGGAAACCCTTTTGCCAGAATGCGTACCCGGTCTCCAGGGCGGAGCTCGACGCGGCTGTGCTGGGTGCCGAGCAATATCGCATCGCCGGGATTGAGGGTCGCGAACTCGCTCAGGGCGCTCAGCAGTTCGGCAGCGTTACGCTGTAGATCGGCGGTGTTCCAGTGGTCCGCTTCGCGACCGTTAATCTCGGTGATGAGGGTCAGGTTATCCACGTTATCCACCTTGACCAGCTCGCCCAGCGGGCAGAATCCGTCCCGGCATTTCGCCTTGATCGCCGGGCGGTAGAAGCTCTCTTCCGGCAGGCTCACCTCGTTGGCCAGCGCATATCCGGCAATATACGCTGCGGCGTCCTCCACGCGAACCTTGCTGGCGGTTTTGCCTACCACCAGCGCCACCGTTGCGCCGCTTAACACCGTTTCCCCCTGCGGGAAGGGAATCGGATCGCCTGTGCGGATCACGGTGTTATGCGGTTTGATGAACCACACTGCCGTTTTCGGCGGCGTGTTGTAGGGGGCCTTTTCAAACGCCTCAGCCCAGGCTGTGCGCTGGCTTTGGTGGTTTAGCGCCACGGCAAAAACGGTACCTTTCATTCACCTGCTCCTCACCCCGGCAGTCCGGGTTTTGGTTTCATTAATATGTTAATGATCTGGTTTTATGCTTTTGCTGTTTGTTTCGCAATCAGAAGTGAATAATTTGTGATATGAGTAACAATAAATTTACATGGTTAATGTAATTTGTATTTAAATCATATGATTATAAAAATAACATTGTTTCTGCTAGACTTTTCAGGTTAAAGCGGGTTGTTTATAAAAGCATCTTTTTGGGATTGTTTACTTGTTAATGATGTAAGGAGAAGGTGATGCATGATTCATTAACCATCGCGCTGTTGCAGGCGCGGGAAGCGGCGATGGGTTACTTCCGCCCGATAGTGAAGCGGCATAATCTGACCGAGCAGCAGTGGCGTATCGTCCGCGTGCTGGCCGAGCATCCTTCTATGGATTTTCACGATCTGGCGTTTCGCACCTGCATTTTACGCCCAAGCCTGACCGGTATTTTGACGCGGATGGAGCGCGATGGTCTGGTGCTGCGCTTAAAGCCGGTGAACGACCAGCGCAAGCTGTACGTATCGCTGACGAAAGAAGGCAACGCGCTGTACCAGCGTGCTCAGGCTCAGGTTGAAGAGGCGTACCAGCAAATTGAGGCGGAATATACGCCGGAGAAGATGAAGCAGCTCACGGCGCTGCTGGAAGAGTTTATTGAACTCGGAAACCGACATATTGCCGCGCGGGACGAAGAGTAAAAACCCTAAATTCCAGGATGATTTTCGTAAAGTTTTCCCTTTCCAGGCCGAAAATTCTGTATCTGTCTGAGGAAAGAGAAAACATGTTAAATCGTATCAAGATTGTCACCAGTCTAATGCTGGTTTTAGCGATATTTGGCCTTTTACAACTTACATCCGGTGGTCTTTTCTTCAATGCCCTGAAGCATGACAAAGAGAATTTCACCATCCTGCAAACCATTCGCCAGCAACAATCCACCCTGAACGGTAGCTGGGTGGCGCTGCTGCAAACCCGTAACACCCTGAACCGCGCGGGTATCCGCTACATGATGGATCAGAACAATATCGGCAGCGGCTCAACCGTCTCCGAGCTGATGCAGATTGCGTCTGCGTCTTTGAAACAGGCGGAAAAAAACTGGGCGGATTACGAAGCGCTGCCGCGCGATCCGCGTCAGAGCGACGCTGCGGCACTGGAAATCAAACGTAATTACGATATCTACCATGGCGCGCTGGCTGAGCTGATCCAGCTGCTGGGGGCCGGCAAAATCAATGAGTTCTTCGACCAGCCGACCCAGAGCTATCAGGATGGCTTTGAGAAGCAGTACGTCAACTACCTGCAACAGAACGACGCGCTGTATCAGACCGCGGTTGAAGACAGCAACAGCTCTTACCGTCAGGCGATCTGGGTGCTGATTAGCGTGCTGGCTGCTGTGCTGGTGGTGATTGTGGCCGTCTGGCTGGGCATTCGTCAGGCGCTGATTTCACCGATGAACCGTCTGATTGACAGCATTCGTCATATCGCCAGCGGCGACCTGGTGAAGCGCATCGACGTGGAAGGCTCCAACGAGATGGGCGAGCTGGCCGACTCCCTGCGCCACATGCAGGGCGAGCTGGTGCGTACCGTGGGTGACGTGCGTAACGGTGCGAACGCCATCTACAGCGGTGCGAGCGAAATCTCGATGGGTAATAACGATCTCTCATCCCGTACCGAACAGCAGGCTGCTTCTCTTGAAGAGACCGCCGCCAGCATGGAACAGCTGACTGCCACCGTGAAGCAGAACGCCGAGAATGCACGTCAGGCGAGTAATCTGGCCCTGAGCGCATCCGAAACCGCGCAGAAAGGCGGTAAAGTGGTGGATAACGTGGTGCAGACCATGCGTGACATCGCGGGGAGTTCGCAAAAAATCGCTGATATTATCAGCGTTATCGACGGTATTGCCTTCCAGACCAATATCCTGGCACTGAACGCAGCGGTAGAAGCGGCGCGTGCGGGTGAGCAGGGCCGCGGCTTTGCGGTGGTGGCAGGTGAAGTACGTAACCTGGCGCAGCGCAGCGCCCAGGCGGCGCGCGAGATCAAGAGCCTGATTGAAGACTCCGTTGGCCGTGTGGAAGTCGGTTCAACGCTGGTGGAAAGCGCCGGTGAAACCATGGGTGAGATCGTGAATGCGGTTACCCGCGTAACGGACATCATGGGCGAGATTGCATCTGCGTCTGACGAGCAGAGCCGCGGTATCGACCAGGTTGGGCTGGCGGTAGCGGAGATGGATCGCGTGACCCAGCAGAACGCCTCGCTGGTGGAAGAATCTGCTGCTGCGGCGGCGGCACTGGAAGAGCAGGCGAGCCGTCTGACGCAGGCCGTTGCGGTGTTCCGTATTCAGCAGGAGCAGATGAAGGCGCGCGAGTTTGCCTCCGCGAAAAGCGTTGCTGCACCGGTAGTGGCGCGTAAAGCGGCAACCGCTGATGCGGGTGATAATTGGGAAACCTTCTAATCGTGCGTGTTGTGCCGGGTGGCGGCTTCGCCTTACCCGGCCTACGGCTCTGGGTTTTGTAGGCCCGGAAAGCGCAGCGCCACCGGGCGATTTTACAGAGGCAGGCGCATGGCGCAGCGGGAACCATACGCTAAACCGTGCGCCGTCTCTTCCTCGCGTTTCTGACGCAGTTCCGGCGTCAGCGTCGTCATCATTTCAAACCCTAATCGCCTGTAGAAGGGCGCATTCCAGGGGACATCACGAAACGTTGTTAACGTCAGCGAGTTCAGGCCGAGACTGCGGGCATGCGCGGCGGCACGGGCGATTAACTGGCGTCCGAGACCTCGTCCCTGCCAGTCCAGGTGAACCGACAGTTCCACAATAAACAGCGACGATGGATGAGCTTCGGCGAGAATAAAGCCCACGGGCCGGTCGTCAGCCAGCGCCAGCCAGCTTAATCCGCGTCCGGCGTAACCGAGGTGATCTTCAACGGAAATAACCTCATTGTCTGCCAGCCAGGCCAGTTCAGGAACGTCGCGAAACCGTTGCCCCGCCGCGCGTTCAATGGCGGGCAGGGCAGCGACGTCGTCGATGCGCGTCGGGCGAAGGGTGAACGCCGTCATCAGCCAGCGCTACTCACAATTTTAATCTCCACCATGCCGATCCCCAGCTTGCGCGGAGAGTGACCGAGAATATTCCCTTCGTTAGTGGACTGCGGATCGGGCGGCACAATGACCAGCGTATTGCTACGCGTTGGGTTATCGAAGTGCAGCGTGCTGGTGGTGACGTTATTGCTCAGCGTCAGCGTCTGTTCTTTATCGCCGACGCGTACCGGTATAGGACGGTTTGCGTTGGGACCAAATGCCCGGGCGGTGATCACCAGATCGAATTTCTCCGGCAGCGGATGGGTATACTCAATTTTCACCTCATCGCCCAACTGGGCGTTAGACCAGCGCCCCCAGGATTCCGGCCGTGAAATACCGCTGAACTGCTTCACCTCTTCCGGCGCGCCGGCAACGTTAAAAATGAAGCTGTCTGCTTTATAACGAATGTCGTTGTCGACGATTTTCAGCAGGTCAACGTTGCGCTGATAGCGTGCGGTATCAATCACCGTATCTTTAAACGCGGTTTTTCCCTGCCACTGCGGTTTGTCAACGTGTTGCACGGTCTGTTCACCGCCGAGTTGCCCCTGAGAGACGCACCAGTCGGTAGACAGCGACAGCTGTTGCGACCAGAGCTGGCCCATTTTGTAGCATTTGTCGACCCAGACGAAATTATCGCGCGGGGCAAATTCCGCCAGCTGGAAGCGCAGTGGCGCGGAGTATTCGCTTTCCGGCAGCGGCTCGACGCGGTTATCCAACACGCGCAGCAGCAAGGGCAGGCGGAAATGGCTGCCGGAGAACGCGATCATTTTTTTATCCTGATCGATGGTGAAATCTTTAATCTCTTTCGGGAAGTTCCAAAGACGAATGATATCCGGCTTCCAGGCGAGGATTTTTTCCTTCATGTTGAGGAAGATTTCCGACAGGGACTGGCCCGACAGCGTGCTGCGGCCCAGGCCAATAAAGTTATCACCGCCCAGAATATCCAGCACGGTCGCGCCGTTATCCATCGAGTTACGCTTAGCGGCAATGACCTCCTGCTGCGGTTTATCGCCGCGGAGGACAAAGAACAGGTTGCTGCGATCCTGCTTACTCAGCTCATCCCAGGCGCTGTTTTTCATCGCCAGATGGTCAGATGAGACGACGATGACCGTATTTTTAAAATACGGAGACGCTTTGATTTTCTCTATTAACGCCGCGATATGCTCCTGGCTACAGGTCACGGCGCTGAACGACTTGTTGTTTTTACCGTCAATGTCGTAGCGCTGACGTTTACAGGTGCGCGAAACGAAACCATCCGGATGGTGGGTATCGACGGTCAGCGCAAATAACGAGAAGCGCTTACCGGCACGAGAAAGTTCTTCGAATTTCTTCCAGGTTTCATCCAGAACGGTGTCGTCGTAAAAGCCCCAGTCATTGCGGTAAGCCGGATCGGCGACGGTGGTTTTGAGCTCTTCGGAACCATACAGGTGATCGAAACCGTGGGATTTCAGGAACACATCTTTCCCGGCGAAGCGCAGGTTAGCGCCCTGCATGAAGTAGTTTTCATAGCCCGAGTTTTTCAGGATATCGCCGAGGCAAATGTTCTGCGGGAAGAAGCTCGACATCGAGGCGGAGGCGTTGCCTTCAAACGGGGCGAACAGGGGAATACCGCACTGGGAGGCCACCATCCCGGCGATGGTGTAATCCGTGCCGGGCAACTGCATGGTGTGGCTGAAGTCGAGCCCCTGGTTTTTCAGCGCGCCAAGCTCCGGCGTCAGGTTCGGGAACGCCTCGTTGTCAAAGTAGGTGCGCTCCAGGCTTTCACCATAGATGTAGACCAGGTTGAGTTTGGGTGTGTCGATTTTTTTCGCCGGCTCTTTGTAATAGGCCACGAAGTCCGGATCGCCATCGCGCGACTGGGATTTTACCAGCTCGGTAATTTGATGGAATGCCGGGCTGGCGTCCACTGAGGCCAGCGCCAGGCACAGTGCCAGCAGGCTGTAGCCATGATGGTGTGGTCGGTGACGGCGACGGCGCAAAACCCAGGCCAGCGCGGCGAAGATGCCAACCAGTGCGACCACCAGCCCCAGACCCGGAAGGATGTACTTACCCACGCCAGCGCCGGTCAGGCTGTTGGTCAGGGTGTAGAGCACCGCGTCGTTAATACCGTCGCCGGTAAAGTAATCGCTGGCATATAAGGTAATGTTTAAAACGATAAAAATGCCGAGCACCACCAGGGTGGCCACAAACCACCAGGTGTGACGACCGGCTTTCCAGGCATAAACGCCGATAGAAGCCAGGAAAAGGACAAGGGACATTAACTCTGACAACAGCAGATCCTCATCATACCGGACGCTTAGCCGGCTAATTGCTTATTTTTTGGGTAATACAATGTAATTGCGATGTCGCTTAGCTGCAATTTTAGTGTCACGAAAGTGTGCTGTTGTTAGGATTTGGTTTATAAAATCGGATTTTTGCATAAGGTCGCATCGTGGCATACGGACGCTGAGGTGGTGACAAGGGGTAAAAAAACGCACTTCACGCCGCGGTGTAAGCCTAACGTAATAAACCCGGCGTGTTGTGGCAGAAAATGGGGGACGATCAGGAGAGGAAATTAACGCCTTGTTTCAACACCAGATCGCAGGCTTTAGTTTTCACCTGTTTTGCCAGCGTTGAATTTCCAAGGGTGCTGAGGTTCAGCTGCTGGCCATTTTGCGCATTCAGCAGGCCCTGGATACCGTCCATATAGTTGGTATCCGCCTTCTGCTCCTGGGTGTCCAGACCCAGTTTACCCAGCACCTGATTCTTGATGTTTTCGGTATCGGTGACGGAAGCCAGTTTCTGCTTCGCACAGTATTCCAGAATACCCGCCGCGTTATTCATCGTTCCGGCGCTCAGGCTTTGGGAGCTGTTACCCAGCAGGCCGGTGAGGGACGAGGCTGACAGCCCGCCCTGGGAAGTGCCGCTCTCTTTGGTCAATTCACTTGCTGCGCTGGATAGCGACTCCTGCCATGATGCGGCCTGCGCTGCGCCAGTCACCAGCAGAGCGCCAGTTAGGATGCTGATAAGAAACTGTTTTTTCATAATGATTTACTCAACAAGGTCCGTTTTGGGCCGGAAGTGGGTTCAGTATATACCTCTGCTCTTCCGGCGCTCCCTGGAAATATCTTAATACTCTTTGCCGGTGACGCGGCTGCGGTAGCTATCCCAGTCAAAGATGACGTACAGGCTATTACCCAGCTTCATGCGATCCATAACCCGCTCGCCAAGAAGTCGGGTCATCTCGTCGATATTGTGGTTCGTCAGCATACCGGTTGGGCGTTTTGATGACGAACGACGATCGACAATCTGGTTGATGATCACTTTCTCGTAGCGGGATTCCGTCTGGACGCCGATCTCGTCGATGACCAGTAAATCCACGTTACTCAAATCATTCAGCAGCTGTTCTTCGCTGGTTTCGCGGTTGCTGAAGGTGTCCTTCATGGCGGACATAATATCGGCCACGGTGATAATCAGCACTGACTTCCCGCGCAGCAGCAGCTCGTTGCAGATAGCGGCCGCAAGGTGATTTTTCCCCGTGCCGGGTTTTCCGCTAAAGATGAAGCTGGCGATATTGCCGTCAAATTCATCCACATACTGGCGCGCCTGGTTGAGGGCGTTCATCTGCCCCTGTGACTCGACCTTATAATTCTCGAAGGAGCAGTTCTGGTGCAAAGGGCGAATGCCCGAGCGGTTAAAGGTGCGCTGCATTTTCATCGCGCGGTTCTCGCGGGCAAGGGCCGCCGCGCGGATTTCACCTTGCTCTTTTTGCCACGCCAGCAGTTCTTCACCGGTAGTGAAGGCGGGCTTCACGTTAGCGGGCATCATTTTCTGCAAACGTTTCATCAGGTCGCCGACGTTTTTCATTTTGCACCTCGGAATCCATCAGGAATTTTTTTATCCGGTTCTGAAAAGGCATTGATATCACGTTTTGGCTGGCCGTTGTTGCTGGCGCGGTTGATTTGCAGACTGCGCGCGAGCTTTTGCTGCCACTGAACATGATGGAATACTTTCCCTTCAGCCTGCCAGTAAGCGGTAAAGGCCGCCAGCTCTTCCGGCGTTGGGGGCTGCGAGAGGGCTATTCCCCATAATGCCGCCTGCCGTTGAAAATCGGCGTCCGGCTGCCAACCGGCGTACATGGGAAATTTTCCCATTGGGATGCCTGCCGGGGCACTGGTGGGCTCGTCAAAAAACTGATTATCCAGCATGACATCGCTTGCCGGGCGCGCCAGCTTCGCTTCTATCTCCAGAAGCTGCGCCAGACGTTCCGGCGTGACCGCATAAAAGGCCGGGGCGTTGTCGGCAAATACCGCAAGCGTGCCGCCTTCGGCGTGCGTTAACACACCGCGAGGATCGCGCAAAAAGGCATCAATGCCAGCAATGCTGGTGGTCAGGATTCTGGAGGACATAACACTTTCTCAACTGATTACTACGGGCGTGATTGAGGGTTATGGTAGCACAGAGAGAGGGGAGGAAAGGAGAGGATTTCCCCGGCGGCGTTACGCTTACCGGGGCTATAATCACAGGTGTTGCTTACGCGATGATGTTCAGCGTCACGTCGATATTGCCGCGCGTCGCGTTAGAGTACGGACAGACGATATGCGCCGCATCCACCAGTTTTTTGGCTTCCGCTGCGTCCATCCCTTCAACGTGGATGTTCAGCTTCGCTTCGATACCAAAACCGGTTGGCAGCGGACCAATCCCTACTTCGCCTTCAATAAAGGCGTCTTTTGGCAGCGCGAATTTGTCGCGTGCCGCAACGAACTTCATTGCGCCCAGGAAGCAAGCGGAGTAGCCCGCAGCGAACAGCTGCTCAGGGTTGGTTACTTCTCCACCCATGCCGCCCATCTCTTTTGGCACACCCAGTTTGACATCCAGAACGCCATCGGAGGACGTGGCGCGGCCATCACGGCCTCCGGTTGCTTTGGCTTTGGCAGTGTAGACAACTTTTTCTAAAGACATGGCAGGTTCCTCATTATGTGTTTTTATGTGCTATTAAATAGCGCGCGATGTATTTGGCTCAAAACAGGCGCGTAAAGTATAGTCTTACGCGCGATGAAGCTGTTGGCGCAAAAGTTCCAGCTGTTGCTTGAGCGCCAGCATGGTGTCGGTATCACATTGTGCTGCACAGCCCACGGCGTGTGGGATCGTTACAGCCCGCTGTTGCAGTTCGCGACCCGCATCGCTCAGGGTGACGGCGACCTGACGCTCATCCTGGCGGGAGCGCTGGCGAAAGATCAATCCTGCGCTTTCCAGACGTTTCAGCAGGGGGGTCAGCGTGGCGGAATCCAGGAACAGCCGCTCGCCAATGTCTGACACCGTAATATCGTCCTGCTCCCATAGCACCAGCATTACCAGGTATTGCGGGTAGGTCAGGTTAAGCGGCGCCAGCAGTTGCCGGTAAAGCTTGTTAAGCGCCAGATTTGCCGAATAGAGGGCAAAACAGAGCTGGTTATCCAGCAGAAGCGCGTTGGTGGTGTCGTTCGTTTTTGCGTCCATGAAATGAATATAGATAGTGCACGATACAATTGCAAGCGATTTTATTATACGCGTGGACGTTTGCGGTAAAGCCATAAGCCGGGGATCGACAGGCCGATGGAAAGCGCGCCCACAATCGACGAGGCTTTGAGGAAGTTGCTCAGGAGCAGAATCATTTGGGGTTCGCTGTAGCCAAAGTGGCTGATTTTTACAGCTGAGATCATCGCCGTATAGGCAGAAATTCCCGGAAACATCGGGATCACCGCCGCCACGGTGAACACTTTCGGGTGCGCCAGATACCAGCGGGACCACTGAATTCCGATGCTGCCGACCAGCATGGAGGCGATAAATGTCGACCACTCAATATTAAAGCCCGACGTCATCATGACCATACGTGAGCCGTGCCCAATGGCACCCAGCAGCGCACACCAGGGTAACGCACGCTGCGGGACGTTAAACACCATCGCAAATCCAACGGCGGGAAGGGCGGCCAGGAGCATGTCCTGCACCAGAGCAAGCAGAAAATCCATCACGCCCATCCGCGTAACCCCCAGAGCGTCATGGCCATTACAACCCCGATACAGGTCGCCAGAGTCAGCAGGCTGGCTATCGCCCAGCGCGCCAGACCAGTGTTGATGTGGCCTTTAAACATATCAGCGACGGCATTGATTAAGGGAAAACCGGGCACCAGCAGTAATACGCTGGCGGCCATTGCAACAGTAGACGTGCTGGCGAAAAAGGGCTGGCGCAGAAGCAGGCCGGATACGGTTGTCGCCACAAATGCCGTGATGCAGAAGTTAATTTGTGGATGTAATTGCCTGTGCGTCAACAATTGGCGGACATACATCGCAAGGCTGCTGGCGAAGAAGGTCACGACAGCACCGTCCCAGCCGCCCGCATTGAGCTTGCAGAAGCAGGCGCAGGACAGTCCCACCATCAGAACAACGAGCCAGCGTGGATACCGGAGTGGTTTAATGTGGTTGAAGCGTTTCTCTATCTCCCGGAGATCGAGCAGCTTGTGTTCGGCAAGGATCACGATGTGTTGCACTTCCGTCACGACGTGCATGTTAATGCCGCGGTCATGATTTTTACGGGTGGAGGTCAGGCACTGTCCATCTTTAATGGTGGTCAGCACAATGGCATTAGACGAGATAGAGCTCTCAACGCTGTCCATCCCCAGCGCCAGCCCCAGGCGTGTGGAAAGTTCTTCCACGAGGGCGCTTTCTGCCCCGTGTTGTAAAAGAAAGAGCCCGCACTGAATACATAGCCGTGTGGTAGCACGTTGCGTAGACCGATCTGCCTGCATGAAACGCCCTGAAGAAAAGAGAGATTGCGTACTTTTAACACAAAGTGCAGGGCCCTTTGCGCTGGGCCAGATCAACCTTTGTGCGAACAGTTGCGTGTCGGGCATGGCGAAAAGCCGCATTTTGTTTTTTTTATGAATGTGTGATGTGAATTTATAGGAACAATGTATTAAGTATTTCTAATTTCATATTTTCGATCTTTTCACGCAATCTGAATTAAATTCTTGTAGTCTTTGTGCGATATTAAGACTGTATTGGGCGTTTCATAACCCATATGACATTTATACTGGTTTACGAATATTCAGCCGTTTAGTACTAAGGAATACAAACGTGTTTAATTTCGTAGGGTTAGTTCGTTCTTAAATAATGAATTCATGACATGGAGGGTCTATGTTGCCATTGAATGGTAAACACGGAGTTGTGATTAGTAGAGTACCGGTTATGCAAAATGGGTTAGGTAGCGTCATGTCGCATCACTTTCCCGGTTTTGAAATAACGTATTGCCGTTCGATGCAGGAGTTGACGCTACTACAGTTGCGTCGCGCTGGGGTCGTTATTGCCGATATTTCGGGTGAGTATCGCAATCCTCGCGGTACGCTTGAGCAATATTATGGATTAATGAATCAGTATCGGGATATTCACTGGATATTCCTTGTCTCGCGTCCCCTTTATCCGCTTGCAGTAGAGCTTCTTATGCGTCCGGAAAGCACGCTGCTTTCGGATATGGAACCTATTGAAGGCGTTATTAACGCTATTCGTGCGGGCAGTGAACGTGCCGAGCGAATAAGCCAGACGTTATTAATACCGGAAACGCCAGACATTGAAGAAGAGAGTGAGCAAATGATTGCGCTCACCCACTCTGAACGCAAGGTGTTGCGTTTACTAGGTAAAGGTTGGGGGATCAACCAAATTGCCACGTTACTGAATAAAAGTAATAAAACGATCAGTGCACAGAAAAACAGTGCAATGCGCCGTTTATCACTTCGCAGTAACGCCGATATGTACGCGTGGATAAGCAGTACCCAGGGAATGCGAGAACTCAGTTTAATGTCGGCTTATGGAGAGTTTGAGGAATGGAAAAGACCACTGCACCAAGACATATCGCCGTCATCGAAAGCTGCTCAATGAGCGCAGTGGGGCTGAAGCATCTCTTTGCGATGCCCACCCTGAGCCATTACCAGGTGCACCTGTATAGCAGATTCGATAGTTTTAAAGTAGCGCTCTCGGATATCTCATTCTATGCGGTTATCTATTCATTGTCAGATGAGCGTGAGGAGCGAAGAAACTGTCTGGCCTGCTTACGGGATCTCACTTTCACCCATAGCGACGTCCAGCGTATCGTGCTAGCTTCAGATGAAATGGAGGCGAGGCTGGTCAGCCATCTTTCGCCTTCTCGCTTGCATGGAATAATCAGTAAATC
The DNA here is from genome assembly GCF_011078175.1 of Enterobacter cloacae. Lineage (GTDB taxonomy): Bacteria > Pseudomonadota > Gammaproteobacteria > Enterobacterales > Enterobacteriaceae > Enterobacter > Enterobacter cloacae_Q. The sequence goes on along the minus strand of NZ_JAALCJ010000003.1, from coordinate 246,656 downwards.
GGTTCCGCTAAAGCAGTTAATGGAGGGGCTAGAGACATTACTCAGCGAAACGCATCAGGTGAATGACAACCTCTACAACCATTGGTGTGTGAGCCAGAATCGTATGCTTAGTCCGACCGAAAGAGCGATTCTGCGTTATATGTCATCGGGTTTTTCAATCCCTGAAATTGCGGCACAGCTTGAACGCAACATTAAAACCATCCGGGCGCATAAATTTAACGCCATGGTAAAGCTGGGCGTCAATTCTGACGTAGGATTACTGGATGCGGCGGACATCCTGGCACATCTTCCTGCCCGGGAAGTACGTCGTACCGCTCTCACCGTTCCTTCATTCTCTTAACGTTAAGTGGTGCGCCAGAGTTCTTCTGGCGCAACGCTCAAATGCAAACATCCACCCATTTTGCTGCGGTCAACTCCGCCATTCTGTCGGGCGATATACGCACCGCACTGTGGATGGCGCCCGCTGCGGGTAATACTTCCGCGTACTGTTTTAGTGTGATGTCACAGTAAACAGCGAGCGGATTTTCCAGCCCGAAAGGGCAGACGCCGCCAACAGGATGACCTGTCAGGGTTACGACCTCATCGCAGCTGAGCATGCGGGCTTTTGCGCCGAATGTCTCTTTGAGCTTTTTGTTATCCAGACGCGCATCGCCTTTTGCGACCACCAGAATCACATCATCTTTGATTTTCAGTGACAGCGTTTTGGCAATTTGGCCAGGTTCAACGTTGTGCGCGGCAGCAGCAAGGGTAACCGTCGCTGTGCTTTGGTTAAGCTCAATGATCTCTATATCCGGAGCGTGTTCGGCGAAAAACTGCTGTACAGACTGCAAACTCATTGATTCCTCCTGACAAATATCCTGCGTAATCTGTCATAAGAATTTAGTCACTGTAAATATCCCTTAAGTAACAAATCTCCGCTGGGGCGATTTCTGGATCGCCTTCACATTCACAGAAACCGGTTACAGTAACCGGTTGCAGAGCGTGATGCAGAGATTAATACTAAGTGTGTAACTTCCCCTGTATCTAATAATAAGAGCTAATTATGAAACCATTCCGTTTGAGCAGTACCACAGGTACACGATCCGGCAAGGTTGTGACGCTGATTTATGGAACAACGTGTGACGTGAGAGCGTCCGGAACGAACGTCTGACAGGAGATCTGCTATGTCTGCCAACCATGCTGCATTTAATCTGATTTTCCGCTTCGTTGAAAATTACGTCAGCCCTATTGCCGGGCGCATCTCTTCCCAGCGCCATGTAATGGCTATTCGTGACGGGTTTATCTCAGCGATGCCGTTTATGATTGTAGGCTCGTTTTTATTAGTGTTCGCTTACCCGCCTTTTTCGCCTGATACCACCTGGGGTTTTGCTCGCGCCTGGCTGGATATGGCGAAGCAGTTTGAAGGACAAATTCTGACGCCTTTTGATATGACAATGGGAGTGATGTCCCTTTATATCTGTGCGGCTATTGCCTACAACCTGGGCAAACATTACGTTAAAACCTATCAGCTGGATCCGTTCATGTGCGCCATGCTGTCGCTGATGGCGTTTCTGCTGGTAGCCGCCCCTAAAACCAAAGGCGCTTTGCCGGTCGATAGCCTTGGAGGGACCGGTATTTTCACTGCGATTCTGGTGGCTATCTATTGCGTTGAGATGATGCGTTTCCTGAAAGCACATAATATCGGTATCCGCCTGCCAGACCAGGTTCCGCCGATGATCAAAAACTCGTTCGACCTGCTGATCCCGGTGCTGGTGGTGGTGCTGACGCTTTATCCGCTGAGCCTGCTGATCCAGTCGCAGTTCGGTATGCTGATCCCACAGGCCATCATGTCGATATTCAAACCGCTGGTCTCTGCGGCTGACTCGTTGCCTGCGATCCTGCTGGCGGTGCTGATTGGCCACCTGCTGTGGTTTGCCGGTATCCACGGCGCAGCGATTGTCTCCGGGATGCTGCAAATGTTCTGGCTGACTAACCTGGGGGCAAACCAGACCGCACTGGCGGCGAGCCTGCCTTTGCCACACATCTTTATGGAAGCCTTCTGGACGTTCTTTATTGTTATCGGCGGGTCGGGGGCGACGATGGGGCTGGTATTCTGCTATCTCCGCAGTCGCTCCGCACACCTGCGCTCCATTGGACGTCTGAGCGTGGTGCCAAGCATTTTCAATATCAATGAACCGGTGATATTTGGTACCCCGATTGTGATGAACCCGGTGTTCTTTATTCCTTTCCTGCTGGCGCCGATGGTCAACGCCGTGCTGGCATGGGCAGCGATGAAGTTTGATCTGATTGGCCGCGTGATTTCCGTTGTGCCGTGGACGGCGCCGGCTCCGGTTGGTGCCGCCTGGGCGCTGGGGTGGGATTTCCGGGCAGCCATCCTGGTGCTGGTTTTAGCCTGCGTTTCCGCCATTTTCTATTTCCCGTTCTTTAAAGTGTATGAGAAACAGTTGCTTCAGCAGGAAGCGGAAGAAGCACAGCGTAATGGGGAAGAGGAAAATCAGCAGGTCGCCTAGGTAAAAGCTAAACGGCAACGCAGGTTGCCGTTTAAGGACTACCAGAGCCGTATGTTCCCCCTCACCCCAGTCCTCTGCCTCAAGGGAGAGGGGGACGCCTGTGCAGGCATTATTTTGTGGGAAATCCTCAGCCCTGCGGGAGAGGCCATCAGGCCGGGCCGGACTACTTAAGCGTGCAATCGCCGCACTGTTGGACATCCGGCAGACGATAGCGTTGACAGCAGGTACGACGTACCAGAAGTCCCTCACGCGGAACCACGGTGCGGTAAAGAGGGTTATCCCGTCCATCCGACAGCTGTCTGTTAAAGAAGCAGCTCTGGCGCAGGGCATCAACTTTATCGTCGCCAAGCAGCGGCTTCATCTCCGTTAAATACCAGTGGATAAGATAACCGGTATTACTCCAGATCAGCTTGCCGTTAATCTCTCCCGTCGCTTCCAGCGCATCAATAACCGGGATCAGCGCTCTTGTGATCAACCGTTCCATCCGCGCCTGGGCTGACAAATGCATTGCGCTCGGATCTACATGTACATCGATCCAGAAACAGGCGGCGCGCCCGGTCTCATGAAATTCGACGTGGAAATGTTCCGAGGAGAGATCGAGCATAGTTTCCTGAGTCAACAATGCCAGCATTACTGGCGGCACCATCAGCCCGATATACCACTGTGCCCAAAGAGAAAGCAGCGGTTTGTTTTCCCGCGTGAGCGTCGGTTGGTTACGATAAATGTGGTCGGAATAGGTTGCCAGCAGCGATCGCAGTTCGGCAGGACGTTGCCACTGAGTCAGCGTCATAGCATGATGCGGGGGGGCTTCATCCAGTTTGATGAAATCCAGCAGATGGGCGCGTGTGACGGCGATTTTTTCCCGAATGGCATCCGCAAGTGTCGTTTCCCCGGCGGAGAGTGGAGCTCGCCAGATTAAAGGCTCAACGATGTGTGCAGTACGAGTCGCCATAGTGTGGATTACAAATCTAAATGATAATGATTGCCAATCCTAACTATAGATAAAACCCAGCGCAAGCGTTTTATCCTGACGCTGTGACGGCGATTTCAGGCAGTGTGAAGCTCTTCGCTCAGCAGAATGCTGTTGCGTCCCATATGCTTGGCTTCATAAAGCGCTTTATCGGCTTTCGCCAGCGCGCCCTCAACGTCTTCACCTTCGAACATGGCGATGCCAATGCTGATAGTCACGTTAGTGGCGACGCTTTCGTTAAACATGTGGGGAATTTTAAGATCGTAAACCTTCTGACGTATGCGCTCTGCCGTCTGGCGCGCTTGCTCCAGCGGGATGTTGCTCAACAGAACCATAAATTCTTCTCCGCCAAACCGGGCGACGACATCGCGTGAGCGCACAGCGTCGCGGATCGCAGCCGAGACTCTGATTAAGGCCTGATCGCCCATCATATGGCCGTAATGGTCGTTGTAGGCTTTGAAATGGTCGATATCCATCAGCAGCACGAAGTGCTCGCCACTGTCAGGTCTGGGGAGATTCGCCAGCCGGCTTTGCAGGCCGCGACGGTTATATAAGCCGGTGAGCGGGTCCATCATGCTGAGATCGGTCAGGGTTTCACGCTCTTCCAGCAGTTCAGAAAGTAACTCCTGAGCAAAACGGTCATTGCGTCGCTGAAGTACATGGTGAATACCAATGGCGACTACCGGCAGCGCGAAAAAATAGACCATTCTCAGCCAGTTTTCGGACGGGCTGAGCCACAGGCAGGATATAAAAGCGGGAAAGGAATGTAACGTAAAGGCTTTAATATTACTGGCGAACGCCAGAGACCCTATAAAAAGCACTGTTAATAGCACCATCATTAAATAGGTCGCATGATCGTGTGTTATTAAGCGAAATTTTGAGACGATCTGCCAGGCCCATAAAAGCCCAAAAATAGCTGAAACAACAGGGATATTTATTTTTCGCGTGCTGTTTTTCCAGTGCCAGATGAGTAAGCCTGCGCTGATAGTCAGTACGGCAAACAGGGGGACTGATAACGCACGGACGGAATAAAGGGGATTTGTTATCGAGAACAGTGCTGATGCGGCGTTCAGTAATAAAAACAAACGTAAAGATAGCTGATATTTCTTGTTGACTAAAGACAGCCAGGATTGTGATGTCATATGCGTGCGTTTTTATTAAAACCCATTTAAAACAAGGAGCAAGGTGTTGTTATGTAATAGTGGGCGCTACAAAAATGAATTTTTATTATCAGAAAAACTTTATAGAAAGTTAACAGGTGGGCAATTTATCACCTTACACATTCTCTGTCATTATGGGAAAGCACATGCTGACGCAATTTCTTATGTCGCATACTGACAAGTGATAATTACTGTCATATGATAGTGCTTATCATTATCAATGCGAAAGGTGAAACCATGCTGAGCAAAGCGCTGGGAAGTGGTTGGGGGATATTGTTGCCTGGTTCCATCATCAGTGGACTGATGTTTGCCGATCTCCCCATTGATGTCTGGAAAGCAATGATTGTCTCAGGGTTGCTGGTGACGTCCGCGATGATCTGGCACAAACAATTACGGCACTACGTACTGCTGCCATCATGCGTTGCGTTAATCAGTGGATTGCTGGTGATTCTGATGAGCTTGAAATAAAAGAGAAAAACGAGAGGTACGGCTGAAGGAATGTAAGATAATTGGTGCGAGGGGGGGGACTTGAACCCCCACGTCCGTAAGGACACTAACACCTGAAGCTAGCGCGTCTACCAATTCCGCCACCTTCGCACAGTCATCTTACTGGTTTGATATCGCCTCGTTGGTGCGAGGGGGGGGACTCGAACCCCCACATCCTAAGGACACTAACACCTGAAGCTAGCGCGTCTACCAATTCCGCCACCTTCGCCCAGTGCGAGCAATATCAACGTGATTTATGGTGCGAGGGGGGGGACTTGAACCCCCACGTCCGTAAGGACACTAACACCTGAAGCTAGCGCGTCTACCAATTCCGCCACCTTCGCATACCATCGACACTGTAAAAGTATCGTAACCACGGAGGCGCATTCTAGATGTTTTCAGCTTTACGTCAACAGAAAATTGCGCACGTTGTTTTGATTGCTGCAAAAATGGGCGATGGCTGCGTCAGCCATCGCCGGACCGGAGGATTACTTTTTCGCCTGGCGCGTCATCACGGTGCGATAAACCTTAAAGCGGCCCGTCTGGGCGATCACCTCATGGAACCCAAAGGTTTCATCCAGCACTTTCGGGTACGCGAGGAAGGCGTTCGCCACGATACGCAGTTCGCCGCCGCTGTTGAGGTGACGGGTTGCGCCACGGATCAGCGTTTGCGCCGCTTCAAGGCTGGTCTCCATCCCGTCGTGGAACGGCGGGTTGGAGATGATCATGTCAAAGCGACCGGTCACGTCGGAGAAGACATTGCTGGCAAGCACCTCACCTTCAATGCCATTCGCAGCAAGCGTGGCGCGGCTGGCTTCCACCGCTGGGGCACTCACATCACACAGGGTTAAACGCACTTTGGGTGAGTGGCTGGCGAGAACCGTTGACAGCACGCCCGCGCCACAGCCGACGTCCAACACTTTGCCTTTAGTGTGAGGCGTCAGGGTGGACAGCAGCAGTTTACTGCCCGTATCAAGCGCGTCACGGCTGAATACGCCAGGCAGGGTTTTAATGGTCAGCCCATCAAGCTGATACTCGTCCCAGAAGGCGTTGGCATCAAATGTGGTCTGTTTTTCCAGACGGCCATGATACAGGCCGCAGCGACGGGCGCTGTCGATTTTCGTCAGCGGCGCCCAGGCTTCGAGCATCTGCTCTGCGCTACGCACCCCGCTGCGGTTCTCACCGACAACGAAAATATCGCAGCCGACCGGCAGCAGAGAAAGCAGGTTCATCAGCTGGAACTGGGCTTCCGGCTTGTTCTTCGGCCAGTAGTAAATAAGCGTATCGCAGTCAGCAATATCGCGCTGCTCCGCCACCAGACTAAAGCGCGCGCGCTCGCCCATATGACGGCTCAGCACCTGCCAGTGGTGATAGTACTGGGTGTGGGCACGGCTTTCAGCACAGTCGAAACGTGCGGGCAGGTCATCCTGCATATCTCCGGCAAACAGAATACGGCTTTCTTCGAAATCATCACTGTGACGCAGCAAGACTTCACTTGCCGGGGTAAATGCAGACATGAATTGTTCCTCAATAAACTCAGGCGGGGATTATAGTAGGTAGATGGCGCAGTTTCGACACATTTGCTATATTTGCGCGCCTGAGAGACAGGAGTTTTTGCTATGACATCCCGACGAGACTGGCAGTTGCAGCAGCTGGGCATCACCCAGTGGGCTTTGCGTCGCCCGACGGCGTTGCGGGGCGAAATAGCCATCTCCATCCCTGCGCATGTCCGCCTGGTGATGGTGGCAGAAGCGCCGCCTGCCCTGAACGAGCCCCTGATTGAGGATGTCCTTCGCAGCCTGAAGGTGACCCGCGATCAGGTATTACAGCTGGCGCCCGAAAGCGTCGCGATGCTTCCCCCTGACAGCCGCTGTAACAGCTGGCGAATCGGGGCGGTGGACGAGCTACCTCTTGAAGGAAGCCAGATCAGTTCGCCAGCGCTGGATGAACTGAAAGCCAACCCAAAAGCGCGTAGCGCGCTATGGCAACAAATTTGCGAATATGAACACGATTTCTTCCCTCACGACGGCTGACCTGACCACCGCGTTCGCGATTGAAACCCGCGCCCATGCCTTTCCGTGGAGCGAAAAGACGTTTGCCAGCAATCAGGGCGAACGTTATTTAAATTTCCGCCTGGACGTGGACGGTGCGATGGCCGCGTTCGCCATCACGCAGGTCGTTCTGGACGAAGCGACGCTGTTTAATATCGCGGTCGATCCCGCTTACCAGCGCCGCGGGCTGGGCAGGGAACTGCTTGAGCACCTCATCCGTGAGCTGGAAACCCGTGACGTTTTCACCCTGTGGCTGGAAGTGCGCGCATCTAATGTCGCCGCCATCGCGCTCTATGAAAGTTTAGGCTTCAACGAGGCGACTATCCGCCGTAACTACTACCCCACCGCAGAGGGACGTGAAGACGCCATTATCATGGCTCTGCCAATTGGATAACGAAAATAAGGTTGTAACGATGAAATGGGACTGGATTTTCTTTGATGCCGACGAAACGCTGTTTACGTTTGACTCGTTCGGCGGCCTACAGCGGATGTTTCTCGACTATAGCGTCACCTTCACCGCTGAAGATTTTCAGGACTATCAGGCGGTGAACAAACCGCTGTGGGTGGATTACCAGAACGGCGCCATCACCGCGTTACAGCTTCAGCATCAGCGTTTTGACGTGTGGGCTGAACGGTTAAACGTCAGTCCAGGGGTGCTGAACGAGGCCTTCCTGAATGCGATGGCGGACATCTGCGCGCCGCTGCCTGGCGCCATTTCTCTGCTGGATTCGCTGAAAGGGAAGGTGAAGCTTGGGATCATCACCAATGGCTTTACCGCGCTCCAGCAGATCCGCCTTGAACGCACCGGCCTGCGCGATCATTTCGACGCGCTGGTGATTTCCGAACAGGTGGGCGTACCGAAGCCGGATACGCGTATTTTCGATTATGCGCTGGCGCAAGCGGGTCATCCTGACCGCGAGCGTGTGTTGATGGTGGGGGATACGGCAGAATCTGATATTCTGGGTGGTATGAGAGCGGGTCTGTCCACCGTCTGGCTGAATGCGCATGGCCGCGCGCTGCCAGAAGGCATCGAGCCGACCTGGACCGTTACGTCATTGAACGAACTGGAGCAGCTCCTGTGTAAACAATGATTGCCTGCCCCCTGTTGATGGGTAAAATAGCCGCATTTTTCGTATTCCATGATGCGCGGCCTGCTGCCGCGCTTACCTAAGAAGAATTGATTATGACGTTGTCTCCTTATCTGCAAGAGGTGGCCAAACGCCGCACTTTTGCCATTATCTCGCACCCGGATGCCGGTAAAACGACCATCACCGAGAAGGTGCTGCTGTTCGGACAGGCGATCCAGACCGCGGGGACCGTTAAAGGCCGCGGCTCCAGCCAGCATGCAAAATCCGACTGGATGGAGATGGAAAAGCAGCGTGGTATTTCGATTACCACCTCTGTGATGCAGTTCCCGTATCACGACTGCCTGGTGAACCTGCTGGACACCCCGGGGCACGAAGACTTCTCCGAAGATACCTACCGTACCCTGACGGCGGTGGACTGCTGCCTGATGGTGATTGACGCCGCGAAAGGGGTTGAAGATCGTACCCGCAAGCTGATGGAAGTCACCCGTCTGCGCGATACGCCGATCCTCACCTTTATGAACAAACTCGACCGTGACATCCGTGACCCGATGGAGCTGATGGATGAAGTGGAAAACGAGCTGAAGATTGCCTGCGCACCAATCACCTGGCCAATTGGCTGCGGCAAGCTGTTTAAAGGGGTTTACCACCTCTATAAAGACGAAACCTATCTGTACCAGACCGGTAAAGGCCATACCATTCAGGAAGTCCGCATTGTGAAAGGTCTGGACAACCCGGAGCTGGATGCCGCTGTCGGTGAAGAGCTGGCTGCGCAGCTGCGCGATGAACTGGAGCTGGTTAAAGGCGCGTCGCACGAGTTCGACAGAGAGCTGTTCCTGAGCGGTGAAATTACTCCGGTCTTCTTCGGTACCGCGCTGGGTAACTTCGGCGTTGACCATATGCTTGACGGTCTGGTGGAGTGGGCTCCGCAGCCGATGCCGCGTAAAACCGACACCCGCGAAGTTGAAGCGAAGGAAGAGAAGTTTTCCGGCTTCGTCTTTAAAATTCAGGCCAACATGGACCCGAAACACCGCGACCGCGTCGCCTTTATGCGCGTGGTTTCCGGTAAGTACGAAAAGGGCATGAAGCTGCGTCAGGTCCGTATTGGTAAAGACGTGGTGATCTCCGACGCGCTGACCTTCATGGCGGGCGACCGTTCGCACGTGGAAGAAGCCTATCCGGGCGACATCATTGGTTTACACAACCACGGTACCATTCAGATTGGCGATACCTTCACGCAGGGCGAGATGATGAAGTTCACCGGTATTCCGAACTTCGCGCCGGAACTGTTCCGCCGTATTCGCCTGCGCGATCCGCTAAAGCAGAAGCAGCTGCTGAAAGGCCTGGTCCAGCTATCTGAAGAAGGGGCCGTACAGGTGTTCCGCCCGATCGCCAACAACGATTTGATCGTGGGCGCGGTAGGTGTGCTTCAGTTTGACGTGGTGGTTGCCCGTCTTAAGAGCGAGTACAACGTGGAAGCGATTTACGAATCGGTGAACGTGGCGACCGCCCGCTGGGTTGAATGTTCAGACGTGAAGAAATTCGAAGAATTTAAGCGTAAGAACGAAGTTCAGCTGGCGCTGGACGGTGGCGATAACCTGACCTATATCGCCCCAACCATGGTAAACCTGAACCTGACGCAGGAACGTTATCCTGATGTTCAGTTCCGCAAAACGCGCGAGCATTAATTTCCTTTCAGGGCACGGCAGCCGCCGTGCTCTTCTTTAATTCCTGTGTTATTAAACCCTTGCGGAATGTTCTTAATTCACCGCAATTTTTCGCTATTCGTTCGTTTTTTCCCCAATTCTGAATGCACCTCTCTGATTGTGATCTATATTTAACTCAGTGTTTAGCACCGGGCGTGGATGAATTAACTGTTCAATGCATGTCGATTGGTTCTCCATTTTGCCCGGATGTTAATTCGCAATATATAAAACCAAGATTTAGGGAAGTATGCCGCCCAAATAATGGGCAAAACACAGGAATAAATCGATGAATATGACAAGACTGAAGATTTCTAAAACTCTGCTGGCTGTAACGTTGGGTAGTGTCCTGGTAAGCGGTTCTGCTCTGGCGGAAACCAGCACCATGGATAAAGCACAAAATACTGCCGATACCGCAGGGGAAAAAATCGATAGCTCTATGAATAAAGTCGGTAATTTCATGGATGACAGCTCAATCACAGCAAAAGTGAAAGCCGCACTGGTGGATCATGACTCCATCAAGAGCACCGATATTTCAGTTAAAACCGACAACAAGGTTGTTACCCTGAGCGGTTTCGTTGAAAGCCAGACCCAGGCCGAAGAGGCCGTTAAAGTGGCGAAAGGCGTTGAGGGCGTAAGCTCCGTCAGCGACAAACTGCACGTACGTGACAGCAAAGAATCGTCCGTGAAGGGCTATGCCGGAGATGCAGCAACTACCAGCGAAATCAAAGCTAAACTGTTAGCTGACGACATCGTGCCATCCCGTATGGTGAAAGTTGAAACCACCGATGGTGTGGTCCAGCTGTCCGGTACGGTTGAGAATCAGGCACAAAGCGATCGTGCCGAGTCTATTGCGAAAGCTATTGATGGTGTGAAAAGCGTCAAAAACGATCTGAAAACGAAGTAAAGCAGTACCATTCGCCCGTCAGGCTCAAAACCGCGGGCGAAATAAAAACGATTCTGGAAAAGCCGGTGAGTGACCTGAGCGCTCACGTTTAGCGGCCGACATTAACTATGGTAAAGGAGAGGCTTATGTTTCGTTGGGGCATTATATTTCTGGTTATCGCGTTAATTGCCGCCGCATTGGGCTTTGGTGGACTGGCGGGTACCGCGGCATGGGCAGCTAAAATTGTCTTCGTCGTGGGTATTATTCTGTTCCTGGTCAGCCTGTTTACGGGTCGACGTCGCCCGTAGCAAACGCAATATTTATTAAACAAACTCAAGCCAGTCCTCGTGACTGGCTTTTCTCATTTGAGAACCACCGGGGAAGTGCGTTACTGTGTCTCATCAAAATAATGAAAACAGGAAGGCAGAGGTGGGGCAACGAATTCCCGTGACGCTCGGCAATATTGCGCCGCTGACGTTAAAACCGTTTCATGTAGGCCAGCTTGCGCTGGTCTGTGAAGGGGGCGGGCAGCGCGGTATTTTTACAGCCGGCGTGCTCGACGAATTTATGCGCGCGCAATTCAACCCGTTCGATCTCTATTTTGGCACCTCTGCCGGGGCGCAGAACCTCTCTGCCTATGTCTGCAACCAGCCCGGCTATGCGCGCAAAGTAATTATGCGCTACACCACCTCCAAAGAATTCTTCAACCCGGTACGCTTTGTGCGCGGCGGGAACCTGATCGATCTCGACTGGTTACTGGATGCCACCTCCAGCCAGATGCCGCTGGCCATGGATACCGCGTCACGACTGTTCGATACCGGCAAAGCGTTCTGGATGTGCGCCAGCCGTGGCGATGACTATTCGCCGGGTTATTTTTCGCCGCAGAAAGAGAACTGGCTGGATATCATTCGCGCGTCCAGCGCGATCCCTGGTTTCTACCGCACCGGCGCCCTGCTGGAGGGGATAAGCTATCTTGACGGGGGTATCAGCGACGCGGTGCCGGTACAGGAGGCGGCGCGGCGCGGGGCAAAAACCATTGTGGTGATCCGCACGGTGCCCTCGCAGATGTATTACACCCCACAGTGGTTTAAGCGGATGGAACGCTGGCTGGGCGACAGCAGCCTGCAACCGCTGGTGAATATTGCGAAGCAGCATGAAACGACCTACGGCGCGATGCAGCGTTTTATTGAAAAACCACCGGGCAAGCTGCGCATCTTTGAAATTTATCCGCCTAAGCCGCTGCTGAGCATGGCGTTGGGCAGTCGGCTGCCGGCGTTGCGTATGGATTACAAAACGGGGCGGCTCTGCGGGCGTTACTTCCTGGCGACCGTCGGAAAAATGCTGGCCGAGCAACCGCCTGTTCAACGGCATAAAAGCATCATTTTGCCGCCCGCTATTGTGGCCAATGATGCGGTGGCGATGCCGCTGGTGGACGCGCCCCAGGCCAACGATGGCTTACTCGATAACGAGGATCTGGCGTGACGCACTGCTTTATCGATACCCATTGTCACTTTGATTTCCCGCCGTTTAGCGGGGAGGAGAGATCAAGCATTGAGCGCGCGGCTCAGGCCGGTGTGAAAGCCATTATTGTGCCCGCTATTGAAGCGGCAAGATTCGAGAAAGTCCTGGCGCTTGCCCGGGGGCACAATGCGCTGTACGCCGCGCTGGGTCTGCATCCGATCGTTATTGAGCATCATCTTGATGAACATATCGACAGACTGGATGCCATGCTACAAAACGCGCATACCAGGCTGGTTGCCATCGGTGAGATCGGCCTCGATCTCTATCGCGAAGATCCGCAGTTTGAACGCCAGCAGACGATCCTGGATGCGCAGCTTCGGCTGGCAAAGCGCCACGATCTGCCGGTGATCCTCCACTCCAGGCGTACCCATGACAAGCTGGCTATGCACCTGAAGCGCATCGACGTTCCGCGCAGGGGCGTAGTCCACGGCTTCGCTGGAAGCCTTCAGCAGGCGCAGCGATTTATCGACCTGGGCTATAAAATTGGCGTTGGTGGCACCATCACCTATCCGCGTGCCAGCAAAACCCGTGATGTGATGGCGCAACTCCCGCTGACCTCGCTCCTGCTGGAAACGGATGCGCCTGACATGCCACTGAATGGTTTTCAGGGCCAGCCCAACCGCCCGGAGCAGGCGGCGCGCGTTTTTGAAGTGCTGTGTGAGCTGCGTCAGGAGCCTGAAGATGTGATTGCCAGCGCACTGCTGGAAAATACCCGTGCGGTCTTCGGCATCACGCTATAGATAAAGAGCCGGGCGGATCACCGTAATTTGCTGCTGTTCCAGGGCCAGCGCCAGCGGCTCGATGTCCTCCGGCGTGGCGCTCCGCCATCGCGATGCCTCCCCGTAAACCCCATGGGCATGAAACGCATTGATCCGCACCGGAACGTTCCCCAACGCACGGATAAAAGCAGTCAGCGATGGCAGATGTTGCAGATAATCACACCGATCGGGGATCACCAGCAGGCGCAGCTCCGTCAGGCGATGGCGATCGGCCAGCCAGCGGATGCTGTGCTTAATCTGCGGATTTTCGCGCCCGGTCAGATAACGGTGATGCTCATTGCCCCAGGCTTTCAGATCTACCATCGCGCCGTCAAACACCGGTAACAGCTTTTGCCAGCCGGTTTCGCTTAACAGGCCGTTGCTGTCCACCAGGCACGTCAGATGGCGCAGGGACGGATCGGCTTTGATCGCGGTGAACAGCGCAACCACAAACGGCAGCTGCGTGGTGGCCTCACCTCCGCTGACGGTCACGCCCTCAATAAACGGCGCGGACGTGCGAACCCGGGAGAGGATCTCCTCGACGCTGTAGCGCTGCGCCATCGGCGTCGCCTGCTGCTGACACAGGTGCAGACAGGTGTCGCACTGCTGACAGTGACTCTCCTGCCACCAGACGCGCCCGGCCTGAATTGCCAGCGCATCATGAGGGCAGTGGGGAACGCAGTCGCCGCAGTCATTGCAGCGCCCTATCGTCCACGGGTTGTGGCAGGTTTTGCAGCGCAGGTTACAGCCCTGAAGGAAAAGTGCCAGGCGGCTGCCCGGCCCGTCCACGCAGGAAAACGGAATGACCTGGCTAACTAAAGCGCATCTGCTGTTCATGGCTTATCACGCGAGGCCGTCGTTCCATGATACGGGTATTGCGCGCGGCCTCCTCGCCGAGCCAGGTGGTGTTAGTGCGCGAGCCAGCCTCCCGATATTTCTCCAGATCGGAGAGCCGCACCATATACCCGGTGACGCGCACCAGGTCGTTTCCGGCTACATTCGCGGTAAACTCACGCATACCGGCGTTGAACGCTCCCAGGCACAGCTGCACCACAGCCTGAGGATTGCGTTTGACCGTCTCATCCAGGGTGAGAATATCGCTGATCCCCGAATGATAGTGCTTATGGTGCGGCGCCACGGCCAGCAGGTGGCTGATAGGATCCGGCTCATCACCGTACGGCAGTCGCGCTCCCGGCGTGGTGCCAGAATCGGAACTGATCCCTGACTGGGCATGCAGTAACGCGCGGTGCTGCCAGCCGTGTTTCACCGGCGTATTTTCAACAAACGCCGCAAGCTGTTCACTGATGCGGTAGCCCAGCGCATTGGCCCGTTCGTTTTTACCGTAACGTTCCGCCATGCCTGCTTTCTCGCACAGCACGTTCACCGCTTCGGCCAGACCGTACATGCCAAACATCGGCACAAAGCGATCGGCATCAATCAGTCCTTCTTTCACCAGGAAGCTATTCTCAAAGAAGCCGGACTGTTCATATAAAAAATCGCAGCGCGCGTCGATTATTGCGATTTGCTGCTGACAGTAGTGGGGCAGGGTACGGGTGAAAAAGTCTTCCGGGGAGTGGCTGTGCTCCGCGATCGCTTTCAGGTTAAGGCGCACCAGCGTGCTGCCGCCGCCCGCGAGCGGCAGGGAGTTGTAACAGCTCACCACGCCATATCGACCTTTTGTGAAAATTTTATCATTCACCGGGCCGTTGGAAATATGCGGCTTGCTACACGCACAAATATTTTCCGCCACGCTCAGCAGCAGATCGCCGGGAGTGACATCCGGGTCGTAGATAAAGGTCAGGTTCGGTGCAACCTGCTTCAGTTCTGCATCCGCACGCAGGATGGCTCGGGTAACAGGCGTATCTGCCGGGCCGATATTGGCATGCATAAACGCATCGGGCAGGGTTCTGTCCAGGTAACGCCAGAAACGTTTTATTCGGCTATCGATTTCATCCTGTGTTAGAATTTTAACATAGGGATTGAGTATCTCATCGAGCTGGCCCAGATAAACCGGCATCGATGTGACGGACGGTACATGGTGATAAAGAATAGTGAGCAGCGAGAGGGCATCATCCAGATCTTTCGCCCCTTCCAGCTCCAGCCATTCTGAACCGTTAGTCAGGAATTTAGCGTAATCTGGTAGCACGTAACGCGGTTTGTATGGCGCATGGCCTTCGAACATATCGCAGATGAATCCCTCGTCCAGCGCGGCACGGGCCGCTTCTGGCAGACCGGGGTAGGACAAATTGTTCTCCGCTTCCAGCGCCAGAAAATGACGTTTTTGTTCCGGGGTTAACACCGGGCTGGTCACAATGTGCTGGCAACGTTGTTGCATGGCGTCGGGCATGATCGCTTCCTTGATTGTTCGGCGGACGGTGAACGAATTGTAGGAACTCCGTCTGGCGGCGCTTTTGATCCGACAGGGGATATCGTCGGTTTAGCCAGCAATTAACGCGCTAAAGTTTGAAGAAGATCTCATTCCATTAATGCAAATTTGCACGCAGTTTTCATTAACTGTGATGAATGTCGAAGTGCGGATGCGGGTGAATGTTAGAATACTCACAGACCCGCAAGGAAAAATTGATACGGCACTGCCGTTGGAGAATGTTATGAACGATTTAACTGCAAGCAGCCTGCGCGCGTTGAAACTGATGGACCTGACCACCCTCAACGATGACGACACCAATGAAAAAGTCATCGCCCTGTGCCATCAGGCGAAAACGCCAGTGGGTAACACCGCCGCCGTCTGTATCTACCCGCGCTTCATCCCGATTGCCCGTAAAACGCTGAAAGAGCAGGGCACGCCGGATGTGCGCATTGCAACCGTAACTAACTTCCCGCACGGCAATGACGACATCGAGATTGCGCTGGCAGAAACTCGCGCGGCGATTGCGTACGGCGCAGACGAAGTTGACGTGGTTTTCCCGTACCGCGCGCTGATCGCTGGCAACGAGCAGGTCGGTTTTGACCTGGTGAAAGCCTGTAAAGACGCCTGCGCGGCGGCAAACGTGCTGTTGAAAGTGATCATCGAAACCGGCGAGCTGAAGGAAGAGGCACTGATTCGTAAAGCCTCTGAAATCTCCATCAAAGCGGGCGCAGATTTCATTAAAACCTCAACCGGTAAAGTGCCGGTCAACGCTACGCCGGAAAGCGCGCGCATTATGATGGAAGTTATCCGTGATATGGGCGTGTCCAAAACCGTTGGCTTCAAACCGGCGGGCGGCGTGCGTACCGCGGAAGACGCGCAGCAGTTCCTGGCGATTGCCGACGAGCTGTTTGGCGCGGACTGGGCCGATTCCCGCCACTACCGCTTCGGCGCGTCCAGCCTGCTGGCCAGCCTGCTGAAGGCACTGGGACACGGCGACGGTAAGAGCGCAAGCAGCTACTAAGTTTGAATTGCCGGATGACGCTTCGCTTATCCGGCCTTCAGGATCGTAAGGCGGGTAAGCGTACCCGCCGCCATTCACCCGATTCCGCATGGGGGTTATCGTGTTTCTCGCACAAGAAATTATTCGTAAAAAACGTGATGGTCATGCATTAAGCGACGAAGAAATCCGCTTCTTTATCAACGGCATTCGAGATAACACCGTCTCAGAAGGGCAGATTGCGGCTCTGGCGATGACCATTTTCTTCCACGATATGTCGATGCCTGAGCGCGTGTCGCTGACCATGGCGATGCGAGATTCAGGAACCGTTCTGGACTGGAAAAGCCTCAACCTCAACGGCCCGATTGTGGACAAACACTCCACCGGTGGCGTGGGCGACGTGACTTCCCTGATGCTTGGCCCCATGGTGGCGGCCTGCGGCGGTTACATCCCGATGATTTCCGGGCGCGGCCTGGGCCACACCGGCGGTACGCTCGACAAACTGGAAGCCATTCCGGGCTTCGATATCTTCCCGGACGACAGCCGCTTCCGCGACATTATCAAAGACGTTGGCGTGGCGATTATCGGCCAGACCAGCTCTCTTGCCCCGGCGGATAAGCGTTTTTACGCCACGCGTGACATTACCGCGACCGTTGACTCCATCCCACTGATCACCGCCTCGATCCTCGCCAAAAAACTGGCTGAAGGGCTGGATGCACTGGTGATGGACGTGAAAGTGGGCAGCGGTGCCTTTATGCCGACCTATGAGCTCTCTGAGGCGCTGGCCGAAGCGATCGTTGGCGTCTCTAATGGCGCGGGCGTGCGCACCACCGCGCTGCTGACGGACATGAATCAGGTGCTCGCGTCCAGCGCCGGTAACGCCGTCGAAGTCCGCGAGGCCGTGCAGTTCCTGACAGGCGAATACCGTAATCCGCGCCTGTTTGACGTCACCATGGCGCTGTGCGTGGAGATGCTGATCTCCGGCAAGCTGGCGAAAGACGACGCGGAAGCCCGCGCGAAATTGCAGGCGGTGCTGGATAACGGCAAAGCGGCGGAGATTTTTGGTCGAATGGTGGCGGCGCAGAAAGGCCCGACCGACTTCGTGGAAAACTACACGAAATACCTGCCAACCGCGATGCTCAGCAAAGCCGTTTATGCGGACAGCGAAGGTTTTGTTTCGGCGATGGATACCCGTGCGCTCGGTATGGCTGTCGTCTCTATGGGCGGCGGTCGTCGTCAGGCATCGGACACCATTGATTACAGCGTCGGCTTTACCGATATGGCTCGTCTGGGCGACAGCGTTGACGGCCAACGTCCCTTGGCGGTGATCCACGCAAAAGATGAAGCCAGCTGGCAAGAGGCGGCGAAAGCGGTGAAGGCGGCAATATCTCTTGACGATAAAGCACCGGAAACCACACCGACGGTCTATCGTCGTATCACGGAATAGCGGTATACTGATCTGATCGCATTTTTATGAAGCACTAAGTACGGAGAACAATTATGAAACGTGCATTTATTATGGTGCTGGACTCATTCGGCATCGGCGCAACCGAAGATGCAGAACGTTTTGGTGACGTGGGTTCCGATACCCTGGGTCACATCGCGGAAGCCTGTGCAAAAGGCGAAGCGGACAACGGCCGTAAAGGCCCTCTGAACCTGCCAAACCTGACCCGTCTGGGGCTGGTAAAAGCGCATGAAGGCTCTACCGGTAAGATTGCAGCCGGTATGGACGGTAACGCGGAAGTGGTGGGCGCCTACGCGTGGGCACACGAGCTCTCTTCCGGTAAGGATACTCCGTCCGGTCACTGGGAAATTGCCGGCGTGCCGGTGCTGTTTGACTGGGGTTACTTCTCCGATCACGAGAACAGCTTCCCGCAGGAGCTGCTCGATAAGCTGGTGAAGCGCGCCAACCTGCCGGGCTACCTCGGCAACTGTCACTCTTCCGGTACCGTGATTCTGGACCAGCTCGGCGAAGAG
This sequence comes from Enterobacter cloacae, assembly GCF_011078175.1. Classification (GTDB taxonomy): domain Bacteria; phylum Pseudomonadota; class Gammaproteobacteria; order Enterobacterales; family Enterobacteriaceae; genus Enterobacter; species Enterobacter cloacae_Q. Next base: position 228,184 of record NZ_JAALCJ010000003.1, on the reverse strand, counting down.
CACATGAAAACCGGCAAGCCGATTTTCTATACCTCTGCTGACTCCGTGTTCCAGATCGCCTGCCATGAAGAGACGTTTGGCCTGGATAAACTGTACGAGCTGTGCGAGATCGCCCGTGAAGAGCTCACCGAAGGCGGCTATAACATTGGCCGCGTTATCGCGCGTCCATTTATCGGCGACAAAGCGGGTAACTTCCAGCGTACCGGCAACCGTCACGATCTGGCCGTGGAGCCACCGGCACCTACCGTGCTGCAAAAACTCGTCGACGAGAAAGATGGCCACGTGGTTTCTGTGGGTAAAATTGCGGACATTTACGCCAACTGCGGTATTACCAAAAAGGTCAAAGCGACCGGTCTGGATGCGCTGTTCGACGCCACCATCAAAGAGATGAAAGAAGCGGGCGATAAGACCATTGTCTTCACCAATTTCGTGGACTTCGACTCCTCCTGGGGCCACCGTCGCGACGTCGCCGGTTATGCTGCGGGTCTGGAGCTGTTCGACCGCCGTCTGCCAGAGCTGATGGAGCTGGTGGGTGAAGATGACATTCTGATCCTGACCGCCGACCATGGCTGTGACCCGACATGGACCGGTACCGACCACACCCGTGAGCACATTCCGGTGCTGGTGTACGGCCCGAAAGTCAAACCGGGCTCGCTGGGTCACCGTGAAACCTTCGCGGACATCGGCCAGACGATTGCGAAATACTTTGGTACGTCTGACATGGAATATGGCAAGGCTATGTTCTGAATCATTTTGGGTGCGGTCTGATGGCCTCACCCCGGCACTCTCCCACGAGAAACACGGGTGCGGTCTGATGCCCTCACCCCAACCCTCTCCCACAGGGAGAGGGCGAATTTAAAAATGAAAAGGAACTGAAGATGGCAACTCCTCACATTAATGCAGAAATGGGTGATTTCGCTGACGTCGTATTGATGCCGGGCGACCCGCTGCGCGCGAAGCACATTGCAGAAACTTTCCTCGAAGACGTGCGTGAAGTGAACAACGTGCGCGGCATGCTGGGCTTTACCGGTACCTATAAAGGCCGCAAAATCTCCGTAATGGGCCACGGCATGGGTATCCCATCCTGCTCCATCTACACCAAAGAGCTGATCACCGATTTCGGCGTGAAGAAAATCATCCGTGTCGGCTCCTGCGGTGCGGTACGCATGGACGTTAAGCTGCGTGACGTGGTGATCGGCATGGGCGCGTGCACCGACTCTAAAGTCAACCGCATTCGCTTTAAAGATCATGACTTCGCGGCCATCGCTGACTTTGACATGGTGCGTAACGCGGTTGACGCGGCAAAAGCGCTGGGCGTTGATGCGCGCGTGGGCAACCTGTTCTCTGCCGATCTGTTCTACTCGCCAGAAGGCGATATGTTCGACGTGATGGAAAAATACGGCATCCTGGGCGTGGAAATGGAAGCGGCGGGTATCTATGGCGTGGCGGCTGAATTCGGTGCGAAAGCGCTGACCATCTGCACCGTGTCCGATCACATCCGTACCCACGAGCAGACCACCGCTGCTGAACGTCAGACCACTTTCAACGATATGATCAAAATCGCGCTGGAATCCGTTCTGCTGGGCGATAAAGCGTAATGCTATTACTTAAAAAGCCTCCGTCGTTGTGACGGCGGCTTTTTTTATTTCTGCAAATTACAAATAAGAAAGACTGATGGTAGCCTGACCGTCTAACGGTGCATCATCAGTGATCGCCAGCTTATCGGTAGCCTCAACAGCCAGGACAACCTTCAGAGGAAACACGGCTTCGGTAAATGCGATAGGCTCTTTCTCATCTTTATTCGTAACCGATAAGGTATCAACACCGATGGTCGGGCGACCCGTGGTGCTTTTAGCCCAGGCTGCGCTATCGCCTGCGTGATAAAGAACATCAACAGAAACGCCATTCGCCGTTACGTTCGGCAGATCGGCATAGACGGCATAGGCACCGATGTTAACGCCACCCGGTGTTTTCCCAACGCCAAACGTGGACGATGCGCTTACGGCATCCTCACCGTTCGCGGCTGCATCATCAACGGTAATAAAAGGACTTGGTAAGCTATCCGCGCGGTTGTCAACAATGTTCCAGCCTACCTGGGTTTTGGTCTGGCAGTTAATTGTCAACGTAATGTCGCGTTTCCCGATCTGATTTGTTTGTGTCGCGCTTAATTCAGCTGCATGGATAGTACCAAAATCGACAATACCGCCATTGCTCAGTTCAGGTGTACAGGCAGAATTGGTTAACGTACCTGTTAATTTGAGAACGGAGGTTTCTGCTGCATGTGCCGTAGTGATAAAGGTCGCGCAAACAATGGCGGCGGCAATTGAGGACTTCTTCATATCTTTTCCTTGATAGTCATGATAAATAACGGGCTTTAGCACAAATCGTGCAAATCAGGATGATGATAATCAGAGCTGTCACTCTACTTTAATTATATTTTCTTCATTGATTATAAAGTTTAAATTGATATTGAGCTCAACCACCCGTGGATGCGCCCGGACAGGTTAGCGCACCGCGCCTGCTATCCATTCAGAAAGCGCCCGCAGCTCATTTTCCTGTTCCGGGAAATCAACCAGCAGCGCATCACACTCCTGCTGGAGTATATCTGCACGGTACAAACACCCCTGTAAACGCGCAGCCAACGCTTCCAGCGGCGCGGGATTGAGGCTATCGGTAAAAATCTGCGTACGAGTGATATGCCCTTTTTCAACGTCAAAGTGCAGCTCAACGCCGCCCCAGACGAACCGTTCGTCCAGCAGATGCGAAAAAGCGGGCGCCTGGCCGAAATTCCATTCCCAGCTGCTCTGGCGGGCGAAGGTTTCGGCGAAGTTGGGCAGGTCAGGGGTTTTGTCAGGAGAGATCGCTTCCGCCTCCACGCGTTCGCCGTAATGTGCAAAGAACGCTTCACGGATCGCATCGCAGATTTGATCGTGCGTAATCCCCGGCAGCAGATCCACCAGATTCGCCACGCGACCGCGCACGGAGGTAATGCCTTTCGCCTGAAGCTTTTTCTTGTCAGGATTGAGGTAGTTCGCCAGACGGCTCAGATCGGCATTTAGCAATAATGTGCCGTGGTGGAATCCGCGATCCATCGTTTCGCGGTAGGCTGAGCCTGACACTTTCCGGTCACCTTCAGGGGTTTTTACCACCAGGTCGTTACGTCCGGAAGCTTCGGCCGTCACGCCGAGCGCGTTAAGCGCGTTGAGCACAATGGAGGTCGAGATGGTTTTATCGTATTCCGGCTTGCCCGCCATAAAGGTAAAGCAGGTATTGCCCAGATCGTGGAATACCGCGCCGCCGCCGCTGCTGCGGCGCGCCAGACGAACGTTATCCTCTTCCATACGGCGGGTGTTACACTCTTTCCACGGATTTTGCGCGCGGCCAATGACGACAGTATCAGCGTTGCGCCAGAGGAACAGTACGCGCTGGGTGGCGGGCATCTGGCGGAAGATGCACTCTTCCACCGCCAGGTTAAACCAGGGATCGTAAGAGTCAGAGATTAGCAGGCGTAACGTCGACATGGCAGAGTTCCTTTTCCGAATCATCCGCCTACTTTACCACTATTCTTTCTTCTCGCTCTCTTCCTCTTCGGGAACCGACTTGCTGGCGGTTAACAGGAACGGTGACTGCTGCCAGCGAGTACGCTTTCCTTGCAGCAGCGTGCGCGCCAGTACCACGCCGATCGCCAGCGAGAGCAGGAGCATCAGGCGTAAAATATTGGTGGTGTTATCCACCTGTTTAGCTTCGGTTGGCAGGGTGTGGGTATCAAGTGTCAGGCGCAGGTACCCGAGCGGACCATTCTTGCCCTGCACAGGTTCGACGATCTGCTGGTTGAAATAACCCCCGGCTTTTTTGCCGTCCAGCGCCAGCCTGTCGCGCACGTCGACATGCTCACCCGCGCGGGCAATCAGGTCGCCCTGTTCATCGTACACCCCCGCATCCAGAATGCGGCTGTTTTCCGTAAGCTGGCGCAATACCTGGGCTATTCGCTTGTCATCCGGCGTTTCGGTGCGCATAGACGGCGCAACGTTGAGCGTCACCTGACGCGCCAGCGTACGGGCCAGCTCTTCAAACTGCGGGTTACGCTGCCGTTGGTGATTCTGGCTAAACCAGGATGCTCCCTGCATAAGCGCCACTAATAGTGCGAGACAGATCAGGACAATCACGGCGCGATGAAGCCGGAATTTCAGTTTTGCGCGAGCCATATTCCACCTGCTTAAAATTTACGGCTTAATGTTGCCAGAAGTGATGGTTACAGGGTAGCCTCATGCGTTATTTTCCCTCTGGAACCTTCCGGCGCGAACGAAATTACAGGAGCTTCAATGCCGAACATTACCTGGTGCGACCTGCCAACGGATGTCTCTTTATGGCCAGGATTGCCGCTCTCTTTAAGTGGCGATGAGGTGATGCCTCTCGATTACCACGCTGGCCGTAGCGGCTGGCTGCTGTACGGACGCGGCCTGGATAAGCAACGCCTGACCCAGTACCAAAGCAAACTGGGCGCAGCGATGGTCATCGTGGCAGCCTGGTGCGTGGAAGACTATCAGGTGATTCGCCTGGCGGGTTCCCTGACGCAGCGCGCCACGCGTCTGGCGCACGACGCCGGGCTGGACGTTGCCCCGCTCGGCAAAATTCCGCACCTGAAAACGCCGGGCCTGCTGGTGATGGACATGGACTCCACCGCCATTCAGATCGAGTGTATTGACGAGATTGCTAAACTGGCGGGCAGCGGCGAGCTGGTGGCGGAAGTCACCGAACGCGCGATGCGCGGCGAGCTGGATTTCACCGCCAGCCTGAGACAGCGCGTGGCGACCCTGAAGGGGGCCGATGCTAATATCTTGCGTCAGGTGCGCGACGAACTGCCCCTGATGCCGGGGCTGACGCAGCTGGTGCTCAAGCTGGAGACGCTCGGCTGGAAAGTGGCGATTGCCTCCGGTGGGTTCACCTTCTTTGCCGATTACCTGCGTGACAAGCTGCGTCTGACCTCCGTGGTGGCCAACGAGCTGGAGATCATGGACGGCAAGCTGACCGGGCAGGTCATCGGCGACATCGTGGATGCGCAGTACAAAGCCAATACGCTGACGCGTCTGGCGGAGAAATATGCTATTCCGGTTGAGCAGACCGTCGCCATCGGCGATGGCGCGAACGATCTGCCGATGATCAAAGTTGCCGGACTGGGTATTGCCTACCATGCCAAGCCGAAAGTGAATGAAAAGACGGAAGTCACCATCCGTCATGCTGACCTGATGGGGGTGTTCTGCATTCTCTCCGGCAGCATTAATCAAAAATAGCGCTCTCCTTTTGTACGCCGGGTAAGCGTCAGCGCCACCCGGCGCGAGACCGCACAGAAAGAATGAGGTAAACCGTGGCGAAAGCTCCAAAACGCGCATTTGTCTGTAATGAATGTGGTGCGGATTATCCGCGCTGGCAGGGGCAATGCAGCGCCTGTCATGCCTGGAACACCATCACCGAAGTGCGTGGTGTGGCGGCTTCGCCGAGCGTAGCCCGCAATGAACGGCTGAGCGGCTATGCGGGCAATGCAGGCGTATCGAAGGTCCAAAAACTTTCGGATATCAGCCTGGAAGCGCTGCCGCGCTTCTCTACCGGATTTAAAGAGTTTGACCGCGTGCTCGGCGGTGGCGTTGTGCCGGGCAGCGCCATTCTGATCGGCGGTAACCCGGGCGCGGGGAAATCGACCCTGCTGCTGCAAACGCTGTGCAAGCTCGCCGAACAGATGAAAACTCTCTACGTGACGGGCGAAGAGTCACTCCAGCAGGTGGCGATGCGTGCGCACCGCCTGGGTCTGCCAACCGGTAACCTGAATATGCTGTCGGAAACCAGCATCGAGCAGATCTGCATGATCGCCGAAGAAGAGCAGCCGAAGCTGATGGTGATCGACTCCATCCAGGTGATGCATATGGCTGACATTCAGTCCTCACCGGGGAGCGTAGCGCAGGTGCGTGAAACGGCTGCCTACCTGACGCGCTTTGCCAAAACGCGCGGCGTGGCGATTGTGATGGTCGGCCATGTGACTAAAGACGGTTCCCTTGCCGGACCAAAAGTGCTCGAACACTGTATCGACTGCTCGGTGATGCTCGACGGCGACGCGGATTCCCGCTTCCGCACCCTGCGCAGCCATAAAAACCGCTTTGGTGCAGTGAATGAGCTGGGCGTGTTTGCCATGACCGAGCAGGGGCTTCGCGAAGTCAGCAACCCGTCGGCCATCTTCCTGAGCCGTGGCGACGAGATTACGTCCGGTAGTTCGGTGATGGTGCTGTGGGAGGGGACGCGTCCGCTGCTCGTTGAAATTCAGGCGCTGGTGGATCACTCGATGATGGGCAACCCGCGGCGCGTGGCGGTTGGTCTGGAGCAGAACCGCCTGGCGATCCTGCTGGCGGTCCTGCACCGTCACGGCGGCCTGCAAATGGCGGATCAGGATGTGTTCGTCAACGTGGTTGGTGGGGTGAAGGTTACGGAAACCAGCGCGGACCTGGCGCTGCTGCTGGCGATGGTCTCCAGCCTGCGCGACAGACCGTTGCCGCAGGATCTGGTGGTATTTGGTGAGGTAGGGCTGGCCGGCGAGATCCGCCCGGTGCCGAGCGGTCAGGAGCGTATCTCCGAAGCGGCAAAACATGGCTTCCGCCGCGCGATTGTTCCGGCCGCCAACGTGCCGAAAAAAATTCCGGAAGGAATGCAGGTTTTTGGCGTTAAAAAACTCGCAGATGCGTTAAATGTCTTTGACGACTTATAATTACGTATTCGATTTTGCAGGAGGCACCGTAATTTATGTCATCATTTGACTATATCAAGACCGCTATCCGCCAGAAGGGCTGCACGTTGCAGCAGGTGGCGGACGCCAGCGGCATGACCAAGGGCTACCTCAGCCAACTGCTTAACGCCAAGATCAAAAGCCCCAGCGCGCAGAAGCTGGAAGCGCTGCACCGCTTTCTGGGGCTTGAATTTCCGCGGATGCAAAAGAACATTGGCGTGGTGTTCGGTAAGTTCTACCCGCTGCATACCGGCCACATCTATCTCATCCAGCGCGCCTGTAGTCAGGTCGACGAACTGCATATCATCATGGGTTATGATGAAACCCGCGATCGCCTGCTGTTTGAAGACAGCGCCATGTCGCAGCAGCCCACCGTGCCGGACCGCCTGCGCTGGCTGCTTCAGACGTTTAAGTATCAAAAAAATATTCGCATTCATGCTTTTAACGAAGAGGGCATGGAACCGTACCCGCACGGCTGGGACGTGTGGAGCAACGGTATCAAAGCGTTTATGGAAGAGAAGGGCATTGCGCCTAACTGGATCTACACCTCTGAAGAGTCCGACGCGCCGCAGTTCCGCGAGCATCTTGGCATTGAGACGGTGCTTATCGATCCTAAACGCACGTTCATGAACATCAGCGGAGCGCAGATCCGAGAGAACCCGTTCCGCTACTGGGACTATATCCCGACTGAGGTCAAGCCGTTCTTCGTGCGCACGGTGGCGATCCTCGGCGGCGAGTCGAGCGGGAAATCGACGCTGGTGAATAAGCTGGCTAACATTTTCAATACCACCAGCGCATGGGAGTATGGCCGCGATTACGTCTTCTCACACCTTGGCGGCGACGAGATGGCGTTGCAGTATTCCGACTACGATAAAATCGCGCTCGGTCATGCCCAGTACATTGATTTTGCTGTGAAATACGCCAATAAAGTCGCCTTTATTGATACCGATTTCGTCACCACGCAGGCGTTCTGTAAAAAATACGAGGGACGCGAGCACCCGTTTGTGCAGGCGCTGATTGACGAATACCGCTTTGACCTGGTGATCCTGCTGGAAAACAACACCCCATGGGTTGCCGACGGCATGCGCAGCCTCGGCAGCTCCGTGGACAGGCGCGAGTTCCAGTCTATGCTGGTGGAAATGCTTAACGAAAACAACGTTGAGTTTGTCCATGTGGAAGAGTCGGACTACGACTCCCGTTTCCTGCGCTGCGTCGAGCTGGTGAAGGAGATGATGGGGGAGCAGGGGTAAAAGATTTACCCTCACCCTAACCCTCTCGCCAGAGGGGAGAGGGGACTTTAATCGCCCTCTCCCTTTGGGAGAGGGCCGGGGTGAGGGTTCAATACTCAACCACCACCTTCCCGCGCATATGCCCCTCCAGCACCTTGCGGTGCGCTTCGGTAATGCTTTCCACGCTCAGCCCGCGCAGCGTTTCGCTGAGCGAGGTTTCTACCACGCCGTTATCCACCAGCTTCGCCACCTCATTTAAGATCTCGCCCTGACGCCCCATATCGGCGGTCTGGTACATGCTGCGGGTGTACATAAACTCCCAGTGCAGGGCGGCGGATTTCGATTTCAGCTTATCCTGGTTCAGCGGATGCGCGTTCTCAACGATAGAACAGATATGCCCCTGCGGCGCAATCAGCTCGCTGACGGCATCCCAGTGACCGTCGGTGTCATTGAGGATGAAAATGTAATCCACATAAGTGATGCCCTGTTTTGCCAGCTCACCTTTCAGATCGCGGTAGTTCACGACCCGATCCGCACCGCGATCGCGGCACCACTGGGCGGAATCTTCTCTTGACGCTGTCGCGATGATTTTCACCTTGCTGTTGTGCTTTGCAAATGGGATCGCCAGCGAGCCTACGCCGCCCGCGCCGCCAATAATCAACAGCGTTTTATCCGCGTCCGCATCCTGAATGTTCAGCCGTTCAAACAGGCCTTCCCACGCGGTGAGCGCGGTTAATGGCAATGCGGCGGCTGCGGCCCAGCCAAGGCTGGCAGGTTTATGTCCGACAATGCGCGCATCGATCAGCTGATGGGTAGTATTGCTGCCCGGACGAGTGATATCCCCTGCGTACCACACTTCGTCACCGGGTTTAAATCCCGTAACGGCCGCTCCTACGGCTTTAACGATACCGCTGGCATCCCACCCGAGAATGCGCGGCTCGTTCAGCCCGTTTTTGACAATACCTGCATGCACCTTGGTGTCGACCGGGTTAATAGACACGGCTTTCACTTCGACCAGCAGGTCGTGCTCGCCGGGCTGCGGCATCGGTGGGGTAATTTCAATAAAGGTGGAGGGATTTTCTGGACTAACGGCAATGGCTTTAACAGACATGGTGTGCTCCTCAATGAAATGCGTCTTGTTGAGGCTAGTCTAGTAAGGGGGCAGCTGCATGATAAGATGGACAATCAAGAACTCAGCGTTCGCACAGGGTGAACAATCATGTTTAAACAGCTTCAGGATATGGCGCTGTTTGCGCTGGTGGCAGAGATGGGCAGTTTTACCGCGGCGGCACAGAAAGCTGAACTGCCAAAATCCAGCGTCAGCCAGCGGATAAGCCAGCTGGAGCAGCAGGTAGGGATCCGCCTGCTCAACCGCACGACGCGCAGAATAAGCCTGACGTTTGCGGGCGAGCACTATCTGGTGCACTGCCGTGAAATGCTCGCGGCCAGCGAGCGCGCGGAGTATGCCATTCAGCGACTCCGCGAAAACCCGAGCGGGCGGCTGCGAATCACCTGTCCGGCGGGGATTGGCGCGACGCTGCTGGCGCATATGAATGCCGAGTTCCAGCTTCGCTATCCTGATGTGTCGCTGGATGTGTCAATTTCAGATGATGTGGTGGATCTGGTCGAGTCTGGCTTTGACGTGGCGCTGCGTACCGGCAAGCCGCAGGACTCCTCCCTGATTGGCCGCATGATCGGGCATTGCCCGCGCTACATGCTGGCCTCGCCTGACTATCTGGCGCGTCGGGCGCCATTGCTCCATCCGCGACAGCTGGTGGATCACCGCTGCATTACGCACCGGGCATGGTCGGAGTGGCTTCTGCGAAGCGAGAGTGAGGATTACCGCTACCTGCCGGATAACGCCCATATGACCGATAACCTGGTGTATGCCCGCGAATGCGCCGTTGCGGGGGCGGGGATCACGCTGTTACCCGCATTCCTGCTGGAAGATAAGATCGAAAAGGGTGCGCTGGTGAAGGTGCTGCCGGCGTGGAGCGTCGAGGGGAATGATTTGTGGCTGGCTTATCCGAGCCGCAAGCTGAACTCGCCTGCGCTGATGAGCTATATCGAGTTTGCGATACAGTTTGACGAGGTGAAGCGGTATTACGTGGGGAGGTGATTTTGTGCGGCCTGATGCCCTCACCCTGGCCCTCTCCCACGGGGAGAGGGAACAAACACCAAAAACGGCAACATGCGTTACCGTTTTGCTTTTACCTTGCCTCTCCCTGGCCCTCTCCCACGGGGAGAGGGAACAAACACCAAAAACGGCAACATGCGTTACCGTTTTGCTTTTACCTTGCCTCACCCCTGGCCCTCTCCCGCGGGGAGAGGGTACAAACACCAAAAACGGTAACATGCGTTATCGTTTTGCTTTTACCTTGCCTCACCCTGGCCCTCTCCCGCGGAGAGAGAGTACAAACATAAAAAACGGCAACCGAAGTTGCCGTTTTGCTTTTATTTCGAAATACGCTTGTACTTGATACGCTTCGGCTCCAGCGCGTCTGCGCCCAGCGTGCGTTTCTTGTACTCTTCGTATTCGGTAAAGTTACCCTCGAAGAACTCCACTTTACCTTCGTCCTGGTAGTCCAGGATGTGGGTCGCGATACGGTCAAGGAACCAACGGTCATGCGAGATAACCATCGCGCAGCCAGGGAATTCCAGCAGGGCGTTTTCCAGCGCGCGCAGGGTTTCGATGTCCAGGTCGTTGGTGGGTTCATCAAGCAGCAGAACGTTGCCGCCAACCTGGAGAAGTTTCGCCAGGTGCAGACGACCGCGCTCACCGCCGGATAGTTCGCCCACGCGTTTGCCCTGGTCGGTGCCCTTGAAGTTAAAGCGGCCAACGTAGGCGCGGCTTGGCATCTCGGTGTTGCCGATACGCATGATATCCAGACCGCCGGAAACCTCTTCCCACACGGTTTTGCTGTTATCCATTGCGTCGCGGAACTGGTCCACGGAGGCCAGCTTCACGGTCTCACCCAGAGTGATAGAGCCGCTGTCAGGCTGTTCCTGACCGGACATCATGCGGAACAGGGTCGATTTACCCGCGCCGTTCGGACCGATGATGCCGACGATAGCGCCTTTCGGTACGGAGAAGGTCAGGTCGTCGATCAGCAGACGGTCGCCGTAGGACTTACGCAGGTTGGTCACTTCAACCACTTTATCCCCCAGACGTGCTCCAGGTGGAATAAACAGTTCGTTGGTTTCGTTACGTTTCTGGTATTCGGTGTTGTTCAGCTCTTCGAAGCGTGCCAGACGGGCTTTGCCCTTAGACTGACGGCCTTTCGCGCCCTGACGCACCCACTCCAGCTCTTTCTCAATAGACTTACGGCGGGCGGCTTCCTGAGACGCTTCCTGCGCCAGACGCTGGTCTTTTTGCTCCAGCCAAGAGGAGTAGTTGCCTTCCCACGGAATACCTTCGCCGCGGTCCAGCTCCAGGATCCAGCCTGCCACGTTGTCGAGGAAGTAACGGTCGTGGGTAATCGCCACCACGGTGCCTTCGAAGTCGTGCAGGAAGCGCTCCAGCCATGCCACGGATTCCGCATCCAGGTGGTTGGTGGGTTCGTCAAGGAGCAGCATGTCTGGTTTTTCCAGCAGCAGGCGGCACAGCGCCACGCGGCGGCGTTCACCACCGGACAGGTTAGCGATTTTCGCATCCCAGTCTGGCAGACGCAGAGCATCAGCTGCGCGCTCCAGCTGCACGTTCAGGTTGTGACCGTCGTGCGCCTGGATAATCTCTTCATACTTGCCCTGTTGTGCAGCAAGCTTGTCGAAGTCCGCATCCGGTTCGGCGTATTTGGCATACACTTCATCCAGACCTTTCAGCGCGTTAACCACTTCGGATACCGCTTCTTCTACGGATTCGCGAACGGTGTGTTCCGGGTTCAGCTGAGGTTCCTGCGGCAGGTAGCCGATCTTGATGCCAGGCTGCGGACGGGCTTCACCTTCGATGTCTGTATCGATGCCGGCCATGATGCGCAGCAGGGTGGACTTACCGGCACCGTTGAGACCCAGAACACCGATTTTTGCGCCCGGGAAGAAGCTCAGCGAGATATTTTTAAGAATATGACGTTTCGGCGGGACAACTTTGCCGACACGATGCATGGTATAAACGAATTGAGCCACGTTGGACTTCGCCTCTTTTATCGTGATGAGAATGAATTTCAGCCTCGAAGTGTAGCCTTTTTCACGCCCTAATCCCAGCCAGGAACGTCGGGAGTGTTAAAACGCGCAAGAAAGGTAAAAAAGTGTTCATGACGTGGCGCGTTGTAGGATGCCTGGTTAGCATAAGTTGAGGTAACTTTTACGTGGCAAGACGCTGCAACTGACGAAAAACAATGAGGAAGAGCTTGTGGAAAAAGCCAAACGGGTGGTCTGGCGTCTGCTGGCTGCCAGCGTATGCGTAATGGCGGTAAGCCAGGCGGTACATGCCGATTCACTGGATGAACAACGTAACCGCTATGCCCAGATTAAACAGGCATGGGACAACAGGCAGATGGATACCGTGCAGGCGCTGATGCCGACGCTGAAGGATTATCCGCTGTATCCGTATCTGGAGTATCGCCAGATCACGGACGATCTCATGAATCAACCGACTGTCACCGTGAATAACTTCATTCAGGCGAACCCGACCCTGCCGCCTGCGCGCACCCTGAAGTCCCGGTTTGTGAACGAGCTGGCCCGTCGCGAAGACTGGCGCGGCCTGCTGGCCTTCAGCCCGGATAAACCAGGCGCGACGGAAGCGCAGTGTAATTACTATTATGCGAAATGGGCGACCGGGCAGCAGGAAGAAGCCTGGGCCGGCGCGAAAGATTTATGGTTGACGGGTAAAAGCCAGCCAAACGCCTGTGACCCGCTGTTCAGCGCCTGGCGCGCCTCGGGCAAGCAGGATCCGCTCTCTTACCTGGAACGTATTCGCCTGGCGATGAAGGCCGGAAACACCCGGCTGGTCACCGTGCTGGCGGGCCAGATGCCCGCGGATTATCAGACCATCGCCTCTGCCGTTATCAGTCTGGCAAACGATCCCAATACCGTGCTGACGTTTGCGCGTACCACCGGCGCGACCGATTTTACCCGTCAAATGGCGGCGGTGGCCTTTGCCAGCGTGGCGCGTGATGATGTGGAAAACGCCCGGCTGATGATCCCGCAGCTGGTGCAGGCTCAGCAGTTGGATGACGATCAAACCCAGGAGCTGCGAGATATTGTTGCGTGGCGACTGATGGGAACGGATGTCACCGACGAACAGGCACGCTGGCGTGACGATGCGGTGATGCGTTCAAACTCTGTCTCGCTGGTGGAGCGTCGCGTGCGTATGGCGCTGGGTACGGGCGACCGTCGCGGTCTTAATACCTGGCTGGCGCGTCTGCCGATGGATGCCAAAGAGAAAGATGAATGGCGTTACTGGCAGGCGGACCTGCTCCTTGAGCGTGGTCGTGAAGACGAAGCCAAAGAGATCCTCCACTCCCTGATGCAGCAGCGCGGCTTCTACCCGATGGCGGCGGCGCAGCGTCTGGGCGAGGAGTACACCCTGAAGATCGACAAAGCGCCAGCCAACGCGAACCCGGCGCTGACGCAGGGGCCGGAAATGGCGCGCGTGCGCGAGCTGATGTACTGGAATCTGGATAATACCGCGCGCAGCGAATGGGCGAATCTGGTCACCAGCCGTACCACCGATGAGAAAGCGCAGCTTGCCCGCTATGCGTTTGATAATCGCTGGTGGGATCTGAGCGTGCAGGCGACGATCGCCGGCAAGCTGTGGGATCATCTCGAAGAGCGTTTCCCGCTGGCTTATAAGGATCTGTTCGATCGCTACACCAGCGGCAAAGATATTTCGCAAAGCTACGCGATGGCCATTGCCCGTCAGGAGAGCGCCTGGAACCCCAAAGTACGTTCTCCGGTGGGTGCCAGCGGCCTGATGCAGATTATGCCGGGCACCGCGACGCACACGGTGAAGATGTTTAATATTCCAGGCTACAGCAGCCCGTCCCAGCTGCTGGATCCTGAGACCAACATCAACATCGGCACCAGCTACTTGCAGTATGTCTATCAGCAGTTCGGTAATAACCGTATCTTCGCGTCAGCGGCGTACAACGCCGGGCCAGGCCGCGTGCGGACATGGCTTGGCAACAGCGCAGGGCGCATCGACGCCGTGGCGTTTGTCGAGAGCATTCCGTTCTCGGAAACGCGCGGCTACGTGAAGAACGTGCTGGCGTATGATGCCTACTATCGTTACTTCATGGGGCAAAAAGATGCCCTGATGAGCGATGCCGAGTGGCAGAGACGTTACTGATCGGCGTGGGTTGTGTTATGCTGTACTCGCTAATGAGTACAAGAGGCAGCATAACATGACCCAGCATTCCCCGTATTCCTCGGCCATGGCCGAACAGCGTCATCAGGAGTGGCTTCGTTTTGTGGAGTTGCTCCGCCAGTCTTACGACAAAGATCTGCATTTACCGTTGCTACAGCTGATGCTGACGCCCGATGAACGCGAAGCGCTGGGCACGCGGGTACGCATTATTGAGGAACTGCTGCGCGGCGAAATGAGCCAGCGCGAGCTGAAAAATGAGCTGGGCGCGGGCATCGCAACCATTACCCGAGGTTCAAACAGCCTGAAATCGGCGCCAGTTGAACTGCGTCAGTGGCTGGAAGCGGTATTACTGAAAAACGCCGGATGACGGCTTCGCCTTATCCGGCTTACAAACTTAACGATAAATCGCGTTATGGAACGGACTTAACGCCAGAATAACGGCCTGGTGGTAAACACTCGAACGGGTGAGTCTACCCGCGGTAAAGACGCCAATCGCCCCCTCTTTACGACCAATTTCATCAATGCCGGTGTAGTGCGACATTACCGGCCCCAGCGCCTCACCCGCGCGGACTTTGTCCAAAATGACCTCCGGCAGCGGCAGCGTGGCTGAACGCGCTTCGCCGCGCTGCTGTCGGCTTTCGATCACAACCCAGCTGAAGGTCGCCCCTTCGTCGATGCCTGCTTCAATTGCAACCCAAAAGTCAGCGTCTGGCGCGGCGACTTTTGCATTGGCCACACGATTTCGTGCGCCAGCGCGCGTTTCCTCGCTGCCAAACGGCTGCTCAGGCACACCACTCTCGACGCCGACGGCGTCAATATGGCAGGATCCTTCGCCGAAGATCTCTTCAAATGCCCTTAGAATTGCCTGAATTTTGGCAGGATTGGTGGTAGCAGAGACAACATGGTGCATAATTAAGCTCGATTTTAAAAAATTCATCGCAGTATAACGGAAAAAAAGCATGTTACAGGTATACCTTGTTCGCCACGGTGAAACGCAGTGGAACGCCGAGCGACGTATTCAAGGCCAGTCAGACAGTCCTCTCACCGACAAGGGTGTGCAACAAGCGTGGCAGGTGGCGGAGCGCGCCAGAACGCTGGGTATCACTCACGTCATCTCAAGTGATTTAGGCCGTACGCAGCAGACGGCGCGCATCATCGCCGATGCCTGTGGCTGCGACGTCACCCTCGAACCGCGCCTGCGAGAGCTGAATATGGGGGTACTGGAAAAACGCCCTATCGATACGCTGACGGAAACCGAAGAAGGCTGGCGTCGCACGCTGGTGAACGGCACTGAAGATGGTCGCATCCCGGAGGGGGAATCCATGCAGGAGCTAAGCGTGCGCATGCATGCCGCGCTGGCCGAATGCCTGAAACTCCCTGCGGGTAGTCGACCGCTGCTGGTGAGCCACGGTATCGCGCTGGGTTGCCTGGTGAGCACCATTTTGGGGCTGCCGGCTTATGCCGAGCGTCGTTTACGTCTGCGCAACTGTTCTATTTCCCGCATCGACTATCAGGAAAGTGCCTGGCTGGCATCGGGCTGGGTAGTTGAGATGGCAGGGGACATTTCGCATCTTGATGCCCCTGCTCTGGACGAATTGCAGCGTTAACGACGTACCGGAATCAGGAATTCCATACGCAGATTGATTGGACCTTCTTCCGGTTTAGCATCTTGCGCAGGATAGTAGCGCTCAATGTCCTGACCTTTACGGCGATTCAGATTCAGCATCGGCATGCAGGTCCCGTAAACGGTCAGGATGAACTCCTGAACGCCCGTTCCTAAACCTTCGTATGAGAACATCACATACTCGCCGCCCTCCAGCACCACAGGCTTCGAGCCATGAATGTAACCGTTCGCCATGTCAGGCGTCAGCGCCGTAGTATAGAACACCTCCTGCTCGTCGTCTTTTTCCTGGCTTGGATGCGTTTCGTTCAGGCCATACAGAATCGGCGGGATGGCGGGTGCATGGCTCAGGAAGTCGCGCCAGAACTGGACGCGCATTTGATGACGGAACTCAGAAATCTGCTCAAGAGAACAGGAGTAGCTCTGGGTCGTACCGATCAAATGGGTTTCCGGCAGCGTGACAAACTCGTATTTCGGCATCGCGAACTCGCCCAGGCGTAGCGGCGGGCGCATTCCAAACGCGCTCCAGTCTGGTGAGCGGCGATAGAGCGCTGGCGTCAACGAGAACTGTTTTTTGAAGGCACGGGTGAAGGTTTGCTGTGAATCGAAGCGATATTGCAGGGCAATATCCAGGATTGGTCGCGCGGTCAGGCGCAACGCGACAGCAGACTTTGATAAACGACGTGCGCGAATATAGGCACCGATAGCATGACCGGTGACATCCTTGAACATCCTTTGCAGATGCCACTTGGAATAGCCTGCTTTTGCCGCCACATTATCCAGTGACAAAGGCTGGTCGAGATGACCTTCCAGCCAGGTGAGCAGGTCGCGAATAATTCCAGCCTGATCCATATACTATCCTCATCCTTAAAACTGCCGCAGGTGCCTGTTTACAGGTTAGCGGATAATAGCATTTTTTGACGTTTTAGCATTCAGTGTTTTTTTTGCGCATAAATGCTTTTTGTCGTGATTAATGTGCGGATATATTCTAATCCTGTGATCTTGCTACATTTTTATCTAACCTGTTGAATAATTGCTCAGCGAAATTTTTTATGAATGGTAACAATATGAAATACAAGGTTTTAGTATTTGCAGCACTGGCGTTGATGGCAGGGCGCGTGGCGCAGGCGGAGCAAATTGGCTCCGTGGATACCGTGTTTAAAATGTTTGGGCCGGACCACAAAATTGTGGTTGAGGCCTTTGACGATCCGGATGTTAAAAATGTCACCTGCTATGTCAGCAGAGCGAAGACGGGCGGGATTAAAGGCGGTCTGGGGCTGGCTGAAGACACCTCTGACGCGGCCATTTCCTGCCAGCAGGTTGGCCCGGTGGAATTGAGTGACAAAATCAAAAACGGCAAAGCGCAGGGCGATGTCGTATTCCAGAAAAGGACCTCGCTGGTGTTCAAAAAGCTACAGGTGGTGCGTTTTTATGACGCAAAACGCAACACCCTGGCTTATCTGGCTTATTCCGACAAAGTCGTGGAAGGCTCACCGAAAAACGCGATTAGCGCGGTACCCATTATGCCGTGGCATTGATAAAAAAAACGGCGCATATGCGCCGTTTTTTACTACGTGACGGGAGGATTACTCCTGGAGGTCACCGCAGAAACGATAGCCTTCACCATGGATCGTGGCGATGATTTCCGGCGTATCCGGCGTAGATTCGAAATGTTTACGAATACGACGGATAGTTACGTCAACGGTACGATCGTGTGGCTTTAACTCACGACCGGTCATTTTCTTCAGCAGTTCTGCACGGGACTGAATCTTGCCCGGGTTTTCGCAGAAGTGCAGCATCGCGCGGAATTCACTGCGCGGCAGTTTGTACTGCTCACCGTTTGGGCTAATCAGCGAACGGCTATTAATATCAAGTTCCCAGCCGTTGAATTTGTAGCTGTCGACGCTACGACGCTCTTCACTGACCGTACCCAGATTCATGGTGCGGGACAGCAGGTTGCGTGCACGAATGGTTAACTCGCGAGGGTTAAACGGCTTGGTGATGTAGTCATCCGCGCCGATTTCCAGACCAAGAATTTTATCAACCTCGTTGTCACGGCCAGTCAGGAACATCAACGCGACGTTCGCCTGCTCACGCAGTTCGCGCGCCAGAAGAAGCCCATTTTTTCCCGGCAGGTTGATATCCATAATCACCAGGTTGATATCATTTTCAGAAAGGATCTGATGCATCTCTGCGCCATCGGTCGCTTCAAAGACATCGTAGCCTTCTGCTTCGAAAATGCTCTTTAACGTGTTGCGTGTTACCAACTCGTCTTCAACGATAAGAATGTGCGGGGTCTGCATGTTTGCTACCTAAATTGCCAACTAAATCGAAACAGGAAGTACAAAAGTCCCTGACCTGCCTGATGCATGTCGCAAATTAACATGATCGGCCTAACGTGACTAAAGTACGTAATTGCGTTCTTGATGCACTTTCCATCAACGTCAACAACATCATTAGCTTGGTCGTGGGTACTTTCCCTTTGGACCCGACAGTGTCAAAAACGGCTGTCATCCTAACCATTTTAACAGCAACATAACAGGCTAAGTGACACCAGACACCCAATAAAACTACGCTTCGTTGACATATATCAAGTTCAATTGTAGCACGTTAACAGTTTGATGAAATCATCGTAGCTGAATGCTAGCCTTTGTCACAATTTTTCAATAAACCAACTAGTTGCGGGCATTGATTGATAAACAGTACGAATCCAATCGGAAAAGAGTATTCATATGGTCATTATCATTACAAAACATAAGGATAATGAACTTCTGTTAACATTCTAGCTGATTGTTCAGCCATAAAATAGTTTAGCGATTTTAATTTGTTATGAAACGCTATTTCGGTGATTTGTGTTGCAAGATTGTAAATTCGTGCCGCGTAATATGATGAGCTAACTCACATTTTGACCTGCTAACTGATTAAAAAGAGAGCATAAATGCATCTGTCGATTGTGCTGGTTGCGCCAGCGAGAGCCGAAAATATAGGCGCTGCGGCGCGGGCTATGAAGACCATGGGTTTTACCGATTTGCGTATTGTGGACAGCACAGCGCACCTGGAGCCAGCTGCACGCTGGGTAGCGCACGGTTCGGGTGAGATTCTCGATAATATAACCACTTACGCTACGCTTGCCGAGGCACTGCACGATATTTCATTTACCGTCGCGACGACTGCGCGCAGCCGGGCGAAGTTTCACTATTACGCCACGCCTGCTGAACTGGTGCCGATGCTGGAAGAGAAAAGCCAGTGGCTGGAGAAAGCCGCGCTGGTATTTGGGCGTGAAGATTCCGGGTTGACCAACGAAGAGCTGGAACTGGCTGACGTGCTTACGGGCGCGCCGATGGTGGCGGATTATCCTTCACTCAATCTGGGGCAGGCGGTGATGGTCTATTGCTATCAATTAGCATCCTTAATGCAAATTTCTCAGCCGCCCGCGCCAGTGTCGGATGAAAACCAGCTGGCGGCACTGCGTGTTCGTGCAAATAAGCTTCTTGTGAAGCTGGGCGTCGCTGACGATCAAAAAATGGTGGACTGGTTGCAGCAGCGCCTGGGGCGTCTTGAACAGCGGGACACGGCAATGCTGCACCGATTGCTCCATGATATTGAAAAAAAACTCGCCGAGTAAAATAGTGTCATAGGTTTTTATTATGGCCGATCCTGCTGATGTCTGGGGTTGCATCTGGGGTATTCCGATGAAAATAAATCTGCGCGCAGCGGGACGTGAGAATGTCCCGAATTGTGATCAAATTAAAAATTCATTGACTTAAAGGGCTCGATCCTTTAACCCTAAAAGAATAGAGCACAGACAGATAATAATGACAGAGTACACAACATCCATGAAACGCATCAGCATCACCACCATTACTACAACCATCATCATTACCACAGGTAACGATGCGGGCTGACGCGTACAGGAAAAACAGAAAAAAGCCCGCACCTGAACAGTGCGGGCTTTTTTTTCGGCTAAAGGAAATGAGGTAGAACCATGCGAGTGTTGAAGTTCGGCGGTACGTCAGTGGCAAATGCAGAACGTTTTCTGCGTGTTGCCGATATCCTGGAAAGCAACGCCAGGCAGGGGCAGGTTGCTACCGTGCTCTCTGCCCCGGCCAAAATCACGAACCACCTGGTGGCGATGATTGAAAAAACCATCGGTGGTCAGGATGCACTGCCGAACATCAGCGACGCCGAGCATATCTTCGCCGATCTGCTTCAGGGGCTGGCAGACGCCCAGCCTGGCTTCCCGCTGGCGCAGTTGAAAACCACCGTTGAACTTGAATTTGCCCAGATCAAACATGTTCTTCACGGAATCAGCCTGCTTGGTCAGTGCCCGGACAGCATCAACGCGGCGCTGATTTGCCGGGGTGAAAAACTCTCCATCGCCATCATGGCGGGGGTGCTGGAAGCGCGCGGTCACCACGTGACGGTCATCGATCCGGTTGAGAAACTGCTGGCAGTCGGCCACTACCTTGAATCCACTGTCGACATTGCCGAGTCGACACGCCGCATTGCGGCAAGCAAAATCCCGTCTGACCATATGATCCTGATGGCAGGCTTTACCGCCGGTAACGAGAAGGGCGAGCTGGTAGTGCTGGGCCGTAACGGCTCCGACTACTCTGCCGCCGTGCTGGCGGCCTGTTTACGCGCAGACTGTTGTGAGATCTGGACTGACGTTGACGGCGTTTATACCTGCGATCCACGCCAGGTGCCGGACGCCAGGCTG
Source organism: Enterobacter cloacae (assembly GCF_011078175.1). Taxonomy (GTDB): domain Bacteria; phylum Pseudomonadota; class Gammaproteobacteria; order Enterobacterales; family Enterobacteriaceae; genus Enterobacter; species Enterobacter cloacae_Q. The sequence continues at coordinate 207,541 of NZ_JAALCJ010000003.1, read as the reverse complement.
CTGAAGTCGATGTCATACCAGGAAGCGATGGAGCTTTCCTACTTCGGCGCCAAAGTACTTCACCCGCGTACCATCTCCCCGATTGCCCAGTTCCAAATCCCTTGCCTGATTAAAAATACCGGTAATCCGCAGGCGCCGGGTACGCTGATTGGCGCCAGCATCGATGAAGACGACCTGCCGGTGAAAGGCATCTCCAACCTGAATAACATGGCGATGTTCAGCGTCTCCGGCCCGGGGATGAAGGGGATGGTCGGCATGGCTGCGCGCGTGTTTGCCGCCATGTCCCGCAACGGTATCTCGGTGGTGCTGATCACCCAGTCCTCTTCTGAGTACAGCATCAGCTTCTGCGTGCCACAGGCCGACTGTCTTCGCGCGCGTCGTGCGCTGGAAGAAGAGTTCTATCTGGAGCTGAAAGAGGAGCTGCTGGAGCCGCTTTCCATTCAGGAACGTCTGGCGATTATCTCTGTGGTCGGCGACGGGATGCGCACCCTGCGCGGTATCTCCGCCAAATTCTTTGCCGCGCTGGCGCGGGCCAATATCAATATCGTGGCGATTGCCCAGGGCTCATCAGAGCGTTCCATTTCCGTTGTCGTGGATAACGATGACGCCACTACCGGCGTCCGCGTGGTGCATCAGATGCTGTTCAACACCGACCAGGTGATTGAGCTGTTCCTGGTGGGCGTCGGCGGCGTTGGCGGCGCGCTGCTGGAGCAGGTGAAGCGCCAGCAGGAGTGGCTTAAGAAGAAGCATATCGATCTGCGCGTTTGCGGCATTGCGAACTCAAAAGCGTTGCTGACTAACGTCCACGGTCTGAACCTGGAAAACTGGCAGGCGGAGCTGGAAGAGGCGAAAGAGCCATTTAACCTGGGCCGCCTGATCCGCCTGGTGAAAGAATATCACCTGCTTAACCCGGTGATCGTCGACTGTACCTCCAGCCAGGCGGTGGCCGATCAGTACGCGGATTTCCTGCGCGAAGGTTTCCACGTGGTGACGCCGAACAAAAAGGCCAACACCTCGTCGATGGATTACTATCACCAGCTGCGGCTGGCGGCGAGTAAGTCGCGCCGTAAGTTTCTGTATGACACCAACGTGGGCGCAGGCCTGCCGGTCATCGAGAACCTGCAAAACCTGCTGAACGCGGGCGACGAACTACAGCGTTTCTCCGGCATCCTCTCCGGCTCCCTGTCGTTTATCTTCGGCAAGCTGGACGAAGGGATGAGCCTGTCGGAAGCCACCCGCGCCGCGCGCGAGCTGGGCTACACCGAGCCGGATCCGCGCGACGACCTCTCCGGCATGGACGTGGCGCGCAAGCTGCTGATCCTGGTGCGCGAAACCGGTCGCGAGCTGGAGCTTTCGGATATCGTGATTGAGCCGGTGCTGCCAGCAGAATTTGATGACAGTGGCGACGTCAGCGCCTTTATGGCCAGGTTGCCGCAGCTTGACGATGCCTTTGCCGCACGCGTTGCGAAAGCCCGTGATGAAGGTAAGGTATTGCGCTATGTTGGCAACATTGAAGAGGACGGCGTCTGCCGGGTGAAGATTGCCGAAGTGGATGGCAACGATCCGCTGTACAAGGTGAAAAACGGCGAGAATGCCCTGGCGTTCTACAGCCACTATTATCAGCCACTGCCGCTGGTGCTTCGCGGCTATGGCGCAGGGAATGATGTAACGGCAGCGGGCGTGTTTGCCGATCTGCTGCGTACCCTGTCATGGAAGTTAGGAGTTTAAGATGGTTAAAGTATATGCCCCGGCTTCCAGCGCCAATATGAGCGTCGGATTTGACGTGCTGGGCGCGGCGGTAACGCCGGTGGATGGTTCACTGCTGGGCGATACGGTAACGGTTGAGGCGGCAGAGCGCTTCAGCCTGACTAACGTCGGCCGTTTCGCCAGTAAGCTGCCTTCTGAACCACGCGAGAATATCGTCTATCAGTGCTGGGAACGCTTCTGTCAGGAGATCGGCAAAAACGTGCCGGTCGCCATGACGCTGGAAAAAAGCATGCCAATTGGTTCGGGGCTGGGCTCGAGCGCCTGCTCGGTAGTCGCCGCGCTGGTGGCGATGAACGAGCACTGCGGCAAGCCGCTGAACATCAGCCGTCTGCTGGCGCTGATGGGCGAGCTGGAGGGGCGCATCTCCGGCAGCATTCATTATGATAACGTGGCGCCGTGCTTCCTCGGCGGCATGCAGCTGATGATTGAAGAAAATGGCATCATCAGCCAGCAGGTGCCAGGGTTTGATGAGTGGCTGTGGGTGCTGGCCTATCCGGGCATTAAAGTTTCTACCGCCGAAGCGCGTGCGATCCTGCCGGCGCAGTATCGTCGTCAGGACTGTATCGCCCACGGGCGTCATCTGGCAGGCTTTATTCACGCCTGCTACACCCGTCAGCCGCAGCTGGCGGCGAAACTGATGAAAGACGTCATTGCCGAGCCGTATCGCACGAAGCTGCTGCCGGGCTTTAACGACGCGCGACAGGCATCCATGGATATCGGGGCACAGGCGTGCGGCATCTCCGGCTCCGGCCCGACGCTGTTCGCTTTATGCGACAAGCCTGACACCGCGCAGCGCGTGGCGGACTGGCTCTCTAAACACTACCTGCAAAATCAGGAAGGCTTTGTTCATATTTGCCGTCTGGACACGGCTGGCGCACGAGTACTGGGATAACGAATGAAACTCTACAACCTTAAAGATCATAACGAGCAGGTCAGCTTCGCGCAGGCGGTAACTCAGGGTTTGGGCAAAAATCAGGGGCTGTTCTTCCCCCACGACCTGCCGGAATTTCAGCTGACCGACATTGATGAGCTGCTGAAACAGGACTTTGTCACCCGCAGCACCAAAATTTTGTCTGCGTTTATCGGCGACGAAATCCCTCAGGAGCTGCTCGAAGAGCGCGTGCGCGCGGCGTTTGCTTTCCCGGCGCCGGTGAAACAGGTGGAGCCTGACGTTGGCTGTCTGGAGCTGTTCCACGGCCCGACGCTGGCGTTCAAAGATTTCGGCGGTCGCTTTATGGCCCAGATGTTGACCCACATTAGCGGCGACAAACCGGTGACCATCCTGACTGCGACCTCGGGTGATACCGGTGCGGCGGTGGCCCATGCGTTCTACGGCCTGAAAAATGTCCGCGTAGTGATCCTCTATCCGAAAGGCAAAATCAGCCCGCTTCAGGAAAAACTGTTCTGTACGCTCGGCGGGAACATTGAGACCGTGGCGATCGACGGCGATTTCGATGCCTGCCAGGCGCTGGTCAAGCAGGCCTTCGATGATGAAGAGCTGAAGGTGGCTCTGGGGCTGAACTCCGCCAACTCCATCAACATCAGCCGTCTGCTGGCGCAGATTTGCTACTACTTCGAAGCGGTTGCGCAGCTGCCGCAGGAAGCGCGCAATCAGCTGGTGATTTCCGTACCGAGCGGTAACTTCGGTGACCTGACGGCGGGACTGCTGGCGAAATCGCTCGGTCTGCCGGTGAAGCGCTTTATCGCCGCCACCAACGCCAACGACACCGTGCCGCGCTTCCTGAAAGACGGCAAATGGGCACCGAACGCGACGCAGGCGACGCTCTCCAATGCGATGGATGTGTCACAGCCTAACAACTGGCCGCGCGTGGAAGAGCTGTTCCGCCGTAAGGTCTGGCGTCTGGGCGATCTGGGCTACGCCGCGGTGACGGACGAAACCACTAAAGCCACCATGCGCGAGCTGAAGGCGGTGGGGTATACCTCTGAACCGCACGCGGCAATTGCCTATCGCGCCCTGCGCGATCAGCTTCAACCGGGTGAGTATGGCCTGTTCCTCGGCACCGCCCATCCGGCGAAGTTTAAGGAGAGCGTGGAAGCGATTCTGGGCGAAACGCTGCCGCTGCCAAAAGAGCTGGCCGAGCGCGCCGATCTGCCGCTGCTGTCTCATGAGCTGCCGGCAGATTTTGCCGCGCTGCGTAAGCTGATGATGACCCGCGCGTGAGTTTGTTGCCCGGTGGCGGCGACGCCTGACCGGGCCTGCAAAATCCGCAATCGTAGGCCGGGTAAGGCGAAGTCGCCACCCGGCTTTTTTATGAAGAAATTAAGGAGAAAAACAGCAGGAAAAAAGCAGGAATTCCCATTAAATGCGGTCACTTAGCGTTTAGGATTGCAGAGAATAACATCCCCCGTTCCCATCGCGTACTCTCCTTACATCGGCCCACGCTGGGCAAGAAGAATAAGGAGTCACCTATGTCTACGCTGAAACCTGCACTTATCGCGCTTTCACTGATGCTGGTCGCTCCCATGGCGGTGCAGGCAGCTGAGATCACCCTCGTGCCAGCGGTAAAACTGCAAATTGGCGATCGGGATAATAACGGGCACTACTGGGATGGCGGCCGCTGGCGCGACCATGACTGGTGGAAAGCGCACTATGACTGGCGCGATAACCACTGGCGTCCGCACGATGAACATCACAATCGTGACGATCATCACCGACATGACGATCGTCGCCCGGGCCCGGACCGGAAGCACCATTAACACAAACCCCGCCAGCTGGCGGGGTTGTCTTTTATTGCTCGTGACGCTTAAACACCAGTTCGTTTTTTCCTGACGATGCCTCGTCGAAGAAATACCCTTCACTGTTAAAGCCGGTGAGCTGCTCCGGTTTCGTCAGGCGGTTCTGAATGATGAAGCGGCTCATCAACCCGCGCGCTTTCTTGGCGTAGAAGCTGATCACTTTAAATTTGCCGTTTTTCTCGTCGAGGAATACCGGCTTGATAATGTCCGCATCCAGCTTTTTCGGCTTCACCGATTTGAAGTACTCATCGGAGGCCAGGTTGATCACCACGTTGTCCCCCTGGGCTTGCAGCGCCGCGTTAAGCTTGTCGGTAATGACATCGCCCCAGAACTGGTACAGATCTTTACCTTTGGCGTTTTCCAGGCGGATACCCATCTCCAGACGATACGGCTGCATCAGATCCAGCGGGCGCAGCACCCCGTACAGGCCGGATAACATGCGCAGATGCTGCTGGGCAAAATCGAAATCGGCTTCGCTAAACGTTTCTGCTTGCAGGCCCGTGTAGACGTCACCTTTAAAGGCCAGCAGCGCCTGGCGGGCGTTAGCGGGCGTGAAGTCAGGCTGCCAGTCGTGGAAACGGGTAGCGTTGAGGTCGGCGAGTTTATCGCTGATGCTCATCAGCGAGGCGATCTGCGGAGCCGAAAGCTTACGCGCTTCGTGGATCAACTGTTGCGAGTAGTCCAGCAATTCCGGCTGGGTATAACGCTCAGTGGCGAGCGGGCTCTGGTAGTCGAGCGTTTTGGCAGGTGAAATCAGAATCAGCATATCCAGTCCTTGCAGGAAATTTAGAGCGACTTTAACAAAAAATCGCCCTGAATTGATCGATAGCTGTTATTGCCGCGGCAAATCATCCCAGGAGCCAGGGGCAATTTGTGACTCGATTTCGGGATAGCGTGAGGCTTCGAATACGGGCTGAACGCCAAGCTTGCGCTGACGCAGATAATCCCGCGCGATCAGTGCCACCACCGGTGAAAGGAGCAAAATTGCCGTCAGGTTAGTGATTGCCATCAACGCCATAATGACATCCGCTATTTGCCAGAGCATCGGCATGCTGAGCAGGGAGCCGACGATCACCATCGCCAGCATCCCCCCGCGAAGCATGTTGCGGGCCAGATGCGAATTAACCTTCAGGAAGATAAGGTTGTTTTCGGCATAGATATAGTTCACCGCAATAGAACTGAAGGCAAACAGCCCCACGACAAGTGCGACAAGGCCTGCGCCCCAGCCGCCGACGAGGGATACCAGCGCCTGTTGTACCCACTGAATACCTGTCGTACTGCCGGATGTATGTTCAGCAGCACCGGCCAACAGTACTATCATCGCGCTGGCGGAACAGATAACAATGGTGTCTGTGAAGACGCCAATCATCTGCACAATGCCCTGCGCGGCGGGATGCGGGGGCCAGGATGCGGCCGCGGCAGCGGCATTCGGCGTAGACCCCATCCCCGCTTCGTTAGAGAACATGCCCCGCTGAAACCCCGCGGCGAGTGCCTGACTAAGGGTGTAACCCAGCGCGCCGGAAGCTGCTTCGCGCCAGCCGAACGCGCTTTTGAAGATGGTGGCGATAACGTTCGGCACCTCGTCGATATGTATCGCGCATACCAGCAGGCTGGTGGACACCCACAGCAGCGCCATCAGCGGAACCAGCCACTGCATCAGGCGGGCAACTCCTTTGAGCCCGGTCACAATCGTCAACAGGGTGAGAAGGGCAAGCGCGCCGCCCGTCAGCCACTCCGGACAATTGAAGGCGAAACGTAGCGCGTGGGCGACGGAATTTGCCTGAACGGTATTGAAAATAAGGCCATAGGCAATCAGTAAAAAAATGGAGAACAGCACGCCCATCCAGCGCATTCCCAGCCCGCGAGCCATATACCAGGCAGGACCGCCGCGAAACTGACCTTTGCTGTCTTTTTCTTTGTAGAGTTGCGCAAGTGAGCACTCTGCAAAGGAGGTGGCCATGCCGATAATCGCCGTCACCCACATCCAGAATACCGCGCCCGGACCGCCCGCGCCGATCGCCAGTGCGACACCGGCCAGGTTACCGCTTCCGACGCGTGCGGCCAGGCTGGTACAGAGCGCCTGAAAAGAGGTCAGCCCGCCCGGTTGCGGGGTGACGCTATTTTTCAGACTTCTGCCAAATTTGCGAATATAGCGAAACTGAATCAGGCCGCTGCGCCAGGTAAACCAGATACCTGCTCCTGAAAGCAGGTATATCATGATCGAACCCCACAGGACTTCGTTAATAAAGAAAAAGAAATCAGGCACTAACGTCCCTCTTGTTGATGCCAACGTGAATATGTAAGCGCTACCACTGATTGTGCATGCCGTTACTTAGCAGCCTGTTAATATTCTGAGTTTATCATACTCTGCCTAAGCGCACTGTCTGCGGTTGCGCTGCCTCTCACTCGTGTTATCATCAGGGCAGACCGGTTACATCCCCCTAACAAGTAAACCTGTCATTTTTCCGCTGCTGGCAAGCTGTCGGTAGTGTGAATTATCCAGGGCACGTTAAAAGAGAAACACTATCATGACGGATAAATTGACCTCCCTTCGTCAGTTCACCACTGTCGTCGCTGACACCGGAGATATCGCGGCAATGAAGCTGTACCAGCCGCAGGATGCCACAACCAACCCTTCTCTGATCCTTAACGCCGCGCAGATCCCTGAGTATCGCAAACTGATCGACGAAGCGGTGACCTGGGCGAAAGCACAGAGCAATGACCGCGCGCAGCAGGTTGTGGACGCCACTGACAAACTGGCAGTGAATATCGGTCTGGAAATCCTGAAACTCGTTCCTGGCCGTATCTCTACCGAAGTTGATGCTCGTCTCTCCTACGACACCGAAGCCTCTATCGCCAAAGCAAAACGCCTGATCAAACTGTACAACGATGCGGGCATCAGCAACGATCGTATCCTGATCAAACTGGCCTCTACCTGGCAGGGCATTCGTGCCGCTGAGCAGCTGGAAAAAGAAGGCATCAACTGTAACCTGACCCTGCTGTTCTCCTTCGCGCAGGCGCGTGCATGTGCAGAAGCTGGCGTATACCTGATTTCTCCATTCGTGGGCCGTATTCTGGACTGGTACAAAGCCAACACCGATAAGAAAGAGTATGCGGCGTCTGAAGATCCGGGCGTGATTTCCGTGACTGAGATCTACGAGTATTACAAACAGCACGGCTATGAAACCGTTGTTATGGGCGCAAGCTTCCGTAACGTTGGTGAAATCATCGAGCTGGCTGGCTGTGACCGCCTGACCATCGCGCCTGCGCTGCTGAAAGAGCTGGCAGAAAGCGAAGGTGCTATCGAGCGTAAACTGTCCTACACCGGCGAAGTGAAGGCGCGCCCAGAGCGCATCACCGAATCCGAGTTCCTGTGGCAGCACAACCAGGATCCAATGGCGGTAGATAAACTGGCGGACGGTATCCGTAAGTTTGCTATCGACCAGGAAAAACTGGAAAAAATGATCGGCGACCTGCTGTAATCATTCAGCGTGACCGGGTCCCCGGTCACGCTACTTCTTTCACACTCTGTCTGAATTTCCCCTCTGCGTGTATCATTCCCTTTAATCAGTACTTTTTGAATGGAATGGATATGAATACCTTACGCATCGGCTTAGTGTCGATTTCTGACCGCGCCTCCAGCGGCGTTTACCAGGATAAAGGCATCCCTGCTCTGGAAGAGTGGCTGGGCAGTGCGCTAACCACCCCGTTTGAGATCCAGACTCGCCTGATCCCGGACGAACAGCCGATCATCGAGCAGACCCTGTGTGAGCTGGTGGATGAAATGAGCTGTCACCTTGTGCTGACGACGGGCGGAACCGGCCCTGCGCGCCGCGATGTAACGCCGGACGCGACGCTGGCTATCGCCGATCGTGAAATGCCGGGCTTCGGTGAGCAGATGCGTCAGATCAGTCTACACTTTGTCCCGACGGCCATTCTTTCCCGTCAGGTCGGGGTGATCCGCAAACAGGCGCTGATCCTGAACCTGCCGGGCCAGCCGAAATCCATCAAGGAGACGCTGGAAGGACTGAAAGCGGAGGATGGCAGCGTCATCGTCCACGGTATCTTTGCAAGCGTACCGTATTGTATACAGTTGCTTGACGGACCGTATGTCGAGACGGACGATAAAGTGGTAGCAGCATTTCGCCCCAAAAGCGCTCGCCGCAAAACAATCTCCTGAAAATGATTAAAATGTGACATTAGCGTCAGCCGCAGTAGCGTGTAAATGGATTTACGATATAGTAATTTTTTCTTTACGATTGCTGTAAAAAATAATCCACAATACATGCACAATGGTTCGCTATGTCACATAACACCCGACCTCTGAATCGCCAGGATTACAAAACCCTCACGCTCGCCGCTCTGGGCGGCGCGCTGGAGTTTTACGACTTCATCATCTTTGTTTTCTTCGCCGCCGTAGTAGGGGCGTTGTTCTTCCCGGCGGATATCCCGGAATGGCTGCGACAGGTGCAAACCTTCGGCATTTTCGCTGCCGGGTATCTGGCGCGTCCGCTGGGCGGCATTGTCATGGCGCACTTTGGCGATCTGGTTGGGCGCAAGAAGATGTTTACCCTCAGTATCCTGCTAATGGCTGTGCCGACGCTGGCGATTGGTCTTTTGCCTACCTATGAGTCGATGGGCATTATCGCCCCGTTGTTACTGCTTCTTATGCGTATTCTCCAGGGGGCGGCAATCGGTGGGGAAGTGCCGGGGGCGTGGGTGTTTGTTGCGGAACATGTTCCGGCGCGCCGCATTGGTATCGCCTGCGGCACCTTAACCGCGGGGTTAACGGTGGGAATTTTGCTCGGTTCCGTCGTTGCGACAATTGTAAACACCAGCATGACGCAGCAGGCCGTGCACGACTGGGGCTGGCGTTTACCGTTCCTGCTGGGCGGAGCGTTTGGTCTGGTGGCGATGTACCTGCGTCGCTGGTTGCAGGAGACGCCGATTTTCCTTGAGATGCAGCAGCGCAAAGCGCTGGCTCAGGAGCTGCCGGTCAAAGCCGTGGTGGTGCGCCACAAAAAAGCGGTGGTGGTGTCGATGTTGCTCACCTGGCTGCTCTCGGCGGGCATCGTAGTGGTGATTTTGATGTCGCCGGTCTGGCTGCAAAAACAGTACGGGTTCGCCCCGGCAGTGACGTTACAGGCGGACAGTATCGCGACCATTATGCTCTGCTTCGGCTGCCTGGCCGCCGGGCTGGCTGCGGATCGCTTCGGTGCCAGCGTAACCTTTATTGTTGGCAGTTTGCTGCTGGCCGCCTCAAGCTGGGCGTTTTATCATCTGGCGGGCAGCCATCCTGAACAGTTATTCCTGCTGTACGGCATCGTCGGGCTGTGCGTGGGCGTCGTTGGCGCCGTACCGTACGTGATGGTCCGCGCCTTCCCGCCGGAGGTACGTTTCACCGGGATCTCTTTCTCTTATAACGTCTCGTATGCCATTTTCGGGGGGCTGACCCCGATTGTGGTCACGGTGCTCATGGGGATGTCACCCCTCGCTCCCGCGTGGTACGTGCTGGCGTTATCGTTGATGGGGCTGGTATTAGGGATCTGGCTTCGCCAGTCAGAGGGACGTCGTGCCCGCGACGCGGGCACGACAGAGGGATCAGTGTTTTTCACCAATCGGTAGAATGGTGCGGCCGAACTGCTCGTTCAGCACTTCACCCATCGCCAGGTAGATTGCGCTTGCGCCGCACACCAGACCCACCCAGCCGGCAACGTGAACGATGCCTTCGTTATCCGCCAGGTGGCCGATGGCCAGCAGAGCGAACAGAACGGTCAGGCTCAGGAAGACGAATTGCAGCGCGCGGTTCGCCTTGAGAGTGCCGAAGAACATGAACAGGGTGAACACGCCCCACAGTCCCAGGTACACGCCCAGGAAATGGGCGTTTGCCGCCTCCGCCAGGCCCATTTTAGGCATCAGCAGAATCGCGACGAGGGTCAGCCAGAAGGAACCGTAAGAGGTAAAGGCGGTTAAGCCGAAGGTGTTGCCTTTCTTATATTCCAGCAGGCCCGCAAAGATTTGTGCGATACCGCCGTAAAAAATGCCCATCGCCAGGATAATGCCGTCCATCGGGAACATCCCGATATTGTGCAGGTTCAGCAGAATGGTGGTCATGCCAAAACCCATCAGGCCCAGCGGAGCCGGATTAGCCAACTTAGTGTTGCCCATAAGTCCTCAAAAAAATCATCATTAATATGGTGAAATGGTAAACCCGCGCCAGTTCTCCCTGGCGGGGCGCGGCATCATAATGGGCGGCATCGACGCCGTCTATGATCTCATCAGGGTGAAATTAAAATTTTTTTCATGCTTGCCCCTTGATGGATGCCGTAGCGACCCCATCTTGTAGTCAACCGCAGTGTGTGGACCTGAAAAAAATCAAATCTGGGCAGTTGAAAAAGCACGTTCTGCCCTTATTACAGGTACACAACCACATGTTGACTGAATTTTTAGTGGAGACGTTTAGATGGGTAAAATTATTGGTATCGACCTGGGTACTACCAACTCTTGTGTAGCGATTATGGACGGCACTACTGCACGTGTGCTGGAGAACGCCGAGGGCGATCGCACCACGCCTTCTATCATTGCTTATACCCAGGATGGTGAAACTCTGGTTGGTCAGCCGGCTAAACGTCAGGCAGTGACAAACCCGCAAAACACCCTGTTTGCGATCAAACGCCTGATTGGCCGCCGCTTCCAGGACGAAGAAGTTCAGCGTGACGTTTCCATCATGCCTTACAAAATCATCGCAGCCGATAACGGCGATGCATGGCTTGATGTGAAAGGCACCAAAACGGCACCTCCGCAGATCTCTGCTGAAGTGCTGAAGAAAATGAAGAAAACCGCGGAAGATTACCTGGGTGAACCGGTAACTGAAGCTGTTATCACCGTACCTGCTTACTTCAACGATGCTCAGCGTCAGGCAACCAAAGATGCTGGCCGTATCGCAGGTCTGGAAGTAAAACGTATCATCAACGAACCAACCGCAGCAGCACTGGCTTACGGTCTGGATAAAGAAGTTGGCAACCGTACTATCGCGGTTTACGACCTGGGTGGTGGTACTTTCGATATCTCTATTATCGAAATCGACGACGTTGACGGCGAAAAAACTTTCGAAGTTCTGGCAACCAACGGTGATACCCACCTGGGTGGTGAAGACTTCGATACCCGTCTTATCAACTACCTCGTTGACGAGTTCAAGAAAGATCAGGGCATTGACCTGCGTAACGACCCGCTGGCCATGCAGCGCCTGAAAGAAGCCGCTGAGAAAGCGAAGATCGAGCTGTCTTCCGCTCAGCAGACCGACGTGAACCTGCCGTACATCACCGCAGACGCGACCGGTCCAAAACACATGAACATCAAAGTGACCCGTGCGAAACTGGAAAGCCTGGTAGAAGACCTGGTGAACCGTTCTATCGAGCCACTGAAAGTTGCATTGCAGGACGCTGGCCTGTCCGTGTCTGACATCCAGGACGTTATCCTGGTAGGTGGTCAGACCCGTATGCCAATGGTTCAGAAGAAAGTCGCTGAGTTCTTTGGTAAAGAGCCACGTAAAGACGTGAACCCGGACGAAGCCGTTGCTATCGGTGCTGCGGTTCAGGGTGGTGTACTGACGGGTGAAGTGAAAGACGTACTGCTGCTGGACGTTACCCCACTGTCTCTGGGTATCGAAACCATGGGTGGCGTGATGACTCCGCTCATCAACAAAAACACCACTATCCCGACGAAACACAGCCAGGTGTTCTCTACCGCTGAAGACAACCAGTCTGCGGTAACCATCCATGTGATTCAGGGCGAGCGTAAGCGTGCGGCGGATAACAAATCTCTGGGTCAGTTCAACCTGGACGGTATTAACCCGGCACCACGCGGCATGCCACAGATCGAAGTCACCTTCGACATCGATGCTGACGGTATCCTGCACGTGTCTGCGAAAGACAAAAACAGCGGTAAAGAGCAGAAGATCACCATCAAGGCATCTTCTGGCCTGAACGAAGCGGAAATCGAAAAAATGGTTCGTGATGCCGAAGCTAACGCGGAATCCGACCGTAAGTTCGAAGAGCTGGTTCAGACCCGCAACCAGGGTGACCATCTGCTGCACAGCACCCGTAAGCAGGTTGAAGAAGCGGGCGATAAACTGCCAGCGGAAGACAAAACTGCAATCGACGCTGCACTGAGCGCGCTGGAAACGTCTCTGAAAGGCGAAGACAAAGCGGATATCGAAGCGAAGATGCAGGAGCTGGCACAGGTTTCTCAGAAGCTGATGGAAATCGCTCAGCAGCAGCACGCGCAGCAGCAGGCGGGCGCTGATGCTTCCCAGAACAACGCGAAAGACGACGATGTTGTCGACGCTGAGTTCGAAGAAGTGAAAGACAAAAAATAATCGCCCTGATGCAGGGTAAGTAATCGGCACGGGCGTAGGAGAATTCTCCACGCCCGTGCTCGCATGTTAAGGGGCTTAAAAAAACCAATGGCAAAGCAAGACTATTACGAGATTTTAGGCGTTCCGAAAACTGCGGAAGAGCGTGAAATTAAAAAGGCGTATAAGCGCCTGGCCATGAAATTCCACCCGGATCGCAATCAGGGGGATAAAGAGGCTGAAGCAAAATTTAAAGAGATCAAAGAAGCCTACGAAGTCCTGACCGATGCACAAAAACGTGCGGCCTATGACCAGTACGGCCACGCGGCCTTTGAACAGGGCGGCATGGGCGGCGGCGGATTCGGTGGCGGCGGCTTTGGCGGCGGTGCTGATTTCAGCGACATCTTTGGCGATGTGTTCGGCGATATCTTCGGCGGTGGTCGTGGTCGTCAACGTGCGGCGCGCGGCGCAGACCTGCGCTACAACATGGATCTGACGCTGGAAGAAGCGGTTCGCGGCGTAACCAAAGAGATCCGTATCCCGACGCTGGAAGAGTGTGACGTTTGCCACGGCAGCGGTGCGAAGGCGGGGACTCAGCCGCAGACCTGTCCGACCTGTCACGGTTCCGGTCAGGTTCAGATGCGTCAGGGCTTCTTCGCGGTGCAGCAGGCGTGTCCGCACTGTCACGGTCGCGGTACGCTGATTAAGGATCCGTGCACCAAATGTCACGGTCACGGTCGCGTTGAGAAAACCAAAACGCTGTCTGTTAAGATCCCGGCAGGCGTGGATACGGGAGACCGCATCCGTCTGGCAGGTGAGGGGGAAGCAGGTGAGCACGGCGCACCGGCAGGCGATCTGTACGTTCAGGTTCAGGTGAAGCAGCACGCCATCTTCGAGCGTGAAGGTAACAACCTGTACTGTGAAGTGCCGATCAACTTCGCGATGGCGGCACTCGGCGGTGAAATTGAAGTGCCGACGCTGGACGGTCGCGTTAACCTGAAAATCCCTGGCGAAACCCAGACCGGCAAACTGTTCCGCATGCGCGGCAAAGGCGTTAAATCCGTTCGCGGTGGCGCGCAGGGTGACCTGTTATGCCGCGTGGTCGTTGAAACGCCGGTCGGCCTGAACGACAAGCAGAAACAGCTCCTCAAAGAGTTGCAGGAAAGCTTTGGCGGCCCAACGGGTGAGAAAAATAGCCCGCGCTCCAAAAGCTTCTTCGATGGCGTCAAAAAATTCTTCGACGATTTAACCCGCTAGCCCGCCAGCTGGTTACTATCCTTTAAAGCCCGGAAGTGATTCCGGGCTTTTTGCTTTATAGCCTTATTGCTCGGTTTAACTGAATATATACCCAATATTAATCTGTTTTTACCGATCTTTTTGCGCTGATATTATGGTTTTAACGAGGTATTGTTGTAAAAGAGAGAGTAAACGTGAAATTACTACACCGTTTTTTTAGCAGTGAGGCATCCGGCGGCATTATTCTGATTATTGCTGCTGTGGTCGCCATGCTGCTCGCCAACATGGGCATGACGCGCGATCTCTATCACGCATTTCTGGAAACGCCCGTCGAGCTGAAGGTCGGGGCGCTGGAAATTAACAAGAACATGCTGCTGTGGATCAACGATGCGCTGATGGCGGTGTTCTTCCTGCTGGTGGGCCTGGAGGTTAAACGTGAGCTGGTGATCGGTTCGCTTGCCAGCCGTCAGCGCGCAGCGTTTCCGGTGATCGCCGCCATTGGCGGGATGATCGTTCCGGCGTTGCTCTTTCTCGCGTTTGCGTGGCAGGATCCGGTTGCGCGTGACGGCTGGGCGATCCCGGCCGCAACGGACATCGCGTTTGCGCTCGGCGTTTTAGCCCTGCTTGGCAGCCGTGTGCCGACAGCACTCAAAATTTTCCTGATGGCGCTGGCGATTATTGATGACCTGGGTGCTATCGTGATTATCGCGCTGTTCTACACCAGTGAACTGTCTGTTCTGTCGCTGAGCGTGGCGGCCGTAGCTATTGCGGTGCTGGCGTTGCTGAACATCTTCAACGTCCGACGCACGGGTATTTATATTCTGGTGGGAATGGTGCTGTGGACGGCGGTGCTGAAGTCTGGCGTGCATGCCACGCTGGCTGGCGTCATCGTTGGCTTCTTTATTCCGCTGAAGGAGCAGGACGGCAAATCGCCTGCTAAACAATTAGAGCATGTGTTGCACCCGTGGGTGGGCTTTATGATCCTGCCGCTGTTTGCGTTTGCCAACGCGGGTGTGTCCCTGGCAGGGGTTACCCTGGAGGGGCTCACCTCGGTGCTGCCGCTGGGCATCATCGCCGGTCTGTTTATCGGTAAGCCGCTGGGCATTAGCCTGTTCTGCTGGCTGGCGCTGAAGATGAAGCTGGCATCATTGCCAAATGGAACCACCTTTAGTCAGATTATGGCCGTCGGCGTGCTGTGCGGAATCGGATTTACCATGTCGATCTTTATCTCAACGCTGGCGTTTGGTGCAAGCGCGCCTGAGCTTATCGTCTGGGCAAAACTCGGCATTCTCATCGGGTCATTACTGGCCGCGGCTATTGGTTATACCTTGTTGAAAGTGAAGTTGTCCGGACAGGCTGTCCAGGCATAACAGGAAACCGGGAGAAGGGAAGCCTTCTCCCGATAACTATCAGGGAGTGAAAACGTGATGTCACATTTGAACTATAACCATCTCTATTACTTCTGGCATGTCTACAAGCAGGGCTCGGTCGTTGGAGCCGCAGAGGCGCTCTACCTGACGCCACAGACTATCACCGGTCAAATCAAAGCCCTGGAAGAGCGCTTGCAGGGGAAGCTTTTTAAGCGGAAAGGGCGGGGGATTGAGCCGAGCGAGCTGGGCGAACTGGTGTTCCGCTATGCGGACAAGATGTTCACCCTGAGCCAGGAGATGCTGGATATTGTTAACTATCGCAAAGAGTCTAACCTGCTCTTTGACGTGGGGGTGGCGGATGCGCTGTCCAAACGGCTGGTGAGCGGAGTGCTGGATGCGGCGGTGGTAGAAGATGAACAGATTCATTTACGCTGCTTTGAGTCCACTCACGAAATGCTGCTGGAACAGCTGAGCCAGCATAAGCTGGACATGATTATCTCGGATTGCCCTATCGACTCCACGCAGCAGGAGGGGCTGTTCTCGGTAAAAATTGGTGAATGCGGCGTGAGTTTCTGGTGCATCAATCCGCCACCGGAAAAACCGTTTCCGGCCTGCCTGGAAGAGCGCCGTTTGCTGGTACCGGGAAGACGCTCAATGCTCGGACGTAAGCTGCTTAACTGGTTTAACTCGCAGGGACTGAACGTAGAAATCCTCGGCGAGTTCGACGATGCGGCGCTGATGAAAGCCTTTGGCGAGGCGCACAACGCTATCTTCGTTGCCCCGACGCTGTATGCGCACGATCTCTATTCAGACGACAAGATTACCGAGATTGGCAGGGTGGATAACGTGATGGAAGAATACCACGCCATATTCGCCGAAAGGATGATTCAGCACCCGGCGGTGCAGCGGATCTGCAACCGCGACTACTCGGCGCTATTTACGCCACCGGCAATATGAAGACATAAAAAAACCCGCGTTAAGCGGGTTCTTTCAAACAAGCAACAACAAGTGGCGATTAAGCCAGTTTGTTGATCTGCGCGGTCAGGTTTGCTTTATGACGCGCTGCTTTGTTTTTGTGGATCAGACCTTTAGCAGCCTGACGATCCACGATTGGTTGCATTTCGTTAAATGCGTTCTGCGCTGCAGCTTTGTCGCCAGCTTCGATTGCTGCGTATACTTTCTTGATGAAAGTACGCATCATAGAGCGACGGCTTGCATTGTGCTTACGAGCCTTTTCAGACTGAACGGCACGTTTCTTAGCTGATTTGATATTAGCCAAGGTCCAACTCCCAAATATGATCTATGTGGACAATTCAAAGGCCGAGGAATATGCCCTCTATACCTTCTTTTGTCAATGGATTTGTGCAAATAAGCGCCGTTAATGTGGCGACGCTACGTTACGTAGTGATGGCGCAGGATTCTACCAGCTTGTCATTCGTGAATACAGCTTTTCGGCGTAAAAATCGCAGTTTGCGGGCAGATTTTTTTGCTGTGAAAGGTCAGCGTGATGAAATCATACAGCTTTCTGTTTAGCGTGAACAATCGCCGGTTAACCTTAACCGCTGTACAAGGTATACTTTGGCGATTTTCACTGTTTTGAGCCAGTCATGAAGCTGATACGCGGCATACATAATCTCAGTCAAGCCCCGCACGGGTGCGTGCTGACCATTGGTAATTTCGACGGCGTGCATCGTGGGCATCAGGCGCTGTTGCAGGGATTGCGTAAAGAAGGCGAGGCGCGAGGCCTGCCCGTCGTGGTGATGATTTTCGAGCCTCAGCCGCTGGAGCTGTTTGCAGGCGAGAAATCCCCCGCGCGGCTGACTCGTCTGCGAGAAAAGTTACGCTATCTGGCGGAGTCAGGAGTGGACTACGTCCTGTGCCTACGGTTCGACCGTCGCTTTGCCGCGCTGACCGCACAAAACTTTGTCAGCGACCTGTTGGTCAGGCAGCTTGGCGTACAGTTTCTCGCCGTGGGCGATGATTTCCGCTTTGGCGCTGGTCGTCAGGGCGATTTCTTGTTATTACAGAAGGCTGGCCTGGAGTACGGGTTTGACGTCACCAGTACGATGACCTTCTGCGAGGGCGGGGTGCGCGTCAGCAGCACGGCGGTACGTCAGGCGCTGGCGAACGATGATCTGGACACGGCAGAAACGCTGCTGGGCCATCCGTTCACGATTTCAGGTCGCGTGGTCCATGGCGATGCGCTGGGCCGCACGATAGGTTTCCCGACGGCGAATATCCCGCTGCGTCGTCAGGTCTCCCCGGTTAAAGGGGTTTATGCGGTGGAAGTGGCAGGACTGGGCGAGAAGCCGTTCTACGGTGTTGCCAACATTGGCACACGTCCAACCGTTGCCGGTGTGCGTCAACAGTTAGAAGTACACCTGCTGGACGTTGTGATGGACCTCTACGGTCGCCATATAGATGTGATACTGCGTAAAAAAATACGCAATGAACAGCGATTCGCTTCGCTGGATGAACTTAAGGCGCAAATCGCGCGAGATGAATTAACGGCCCGCGAGTTTTTTGGGCTTTAGAACCGGCTTAACTGCCTACGTGATAAATACGGAACCGAGAATCTGATGAGTGACTATAAATCAACCCTGAATTTGCCGGAAACAGGGTTCCCGATGCGCGGCGATCTCGCCAAGCGTGAACCGGGAATGCTGGCGCGTTGGACCGATGATGACCTGTACGGCATCATTCGTGCAGCCAAAAAAGGCAAAAAAACCTTCATTCTGCATGATGGCCCTCCCTATGCGAATGGCAGCATTCATATTGGTCACTCTGTAAACAAGATTCTGAAAGACATTATCGTGAAGTCCAAAGGACTCGCGGGATATGACTCGCCTTACGTTCCGGGCTGGGACTGCCACGGTCTGCCAATCGAGCTGAAAGTGGAGCAAGAGTTTGGCAAGCCAGGTGAGAAGTTCACCGCCGCTGAGTTTCGCGCAAAATGCCGCGAATACGCCGCCACGCAGGTTGACGGTCAGCGCGCTGACTTCATCCGTCTGGGCGTATTGGGCGACTGGTCGCACCCGTACCTGACCATGGACTTCAAAACTGAAGCCAACATCATCCGTGCGCTGGGCAAAATCATCGGTAACGGCCACCTGCACAAAGGCGCCAAGCCGGTGCACTGGTGCGTAGATTGCCGATCTGCGCTGGCTGAGGCGGAAGTTGAGTATTACGACAAAACTTCTCCATCCATCGATGTGGCTTTTGAAGGCGTCGATCAGGAAGCGCTGCAAGGCAAATTTGGTCTGCCAGGCGTCGAAGGCCCAATCTCGCTGGTAATCTGGACCACCACGCCATGGACCCTGCCAGCCAACCGCGCGATCTCCCTTTCTGCGGAGTTCGACTATGCACTGGTACAGGTTGAAGGCCGTGCGCTGATCCTGGCGAAAGACCTGGTGGAGAGCGTGCTGAAGCGCGCGAACATCACCGAGTACAGCATTCTGGGTACGGTTAAAGGTGCCGAGCTGGAGCATCTGCGCTTCAAACACCCGTTCCTGGACTTCGATGTTCCGGCAATCCTGGGCGACCACGTTACGCTGGAAGCCGGTACCGGTGCGGTACACACTGCCGGTGGCCACGGTCCTGACGATTACAATATCAGCCTGAAGTACGGTCTGGAAATCGCCAACCCGGTTGGCCCGGACGGCTCATACCTGCCGGGTACTTATCCAGCCCTGGACGGTATCAACGTCTTTAAAGCCAACGACATCATCGTGGACATGCTGCGCACCAGCGGCGCGCTGCTGCACGTTGAGAAAATGCAGCACAGCTATCCGTGCTGCTGGCGTCACAAGACGCCAATCATCTTCCGTGCGACCCCGCAGTGGTTCGTCAGCATGGATCAGAAAGGGTTGCGCGAGCAGTCTCTGAAAGAGATCAAAGGCGTGCAGTGGATCCCGGACTGGGGCCAGGCGCGTATCGAATCCATGGTCGCTAACCGTCCTGACTGGTGTATCTCCCGTCAGCGTACGTGGGGCGTACCGATGTCTCTGTTCGTCCATAAAGAGACCCAGGAACTGCACCCGAACACCCTGGAACTGATGGAAGAAGTGGCGAAGCGCGTCGAAGTTGACGGCATTCAGGCGTGGTGGGATCTCGATGCCCGCGACATCCTGGGCGCGGACGCGGACAGCTACGAGAAAGTGCCAGATACCCTGGACGTGTGGTTCGACTCCGGTTCAACCCACGCCTCGGTGGTTGACGTGCGTCCAGAGTTTGCCGGTCATGCTGCCGACATGTATCTGGAAGGGTCTGACCAACACCGCGGCTGGTTCATGTCATCCCTGATGATCTCCACCGCCATGAAAGGTAAAGCACCTTACCGCCAGGTACTGACTCACGGCTTCACCGTGGATGGTCAGGGTCGTAAGATGTCCAAATCCATCGGGAACACCGTTTCTCCGCAGGATGTGATGAACAAGCTGGGCGCAGACATCCTGCGTCTGTGGGTGGCTTCTACCGACTACACCGGTGAAATGGCGGTGTCTGACGAGATCCTGAAGCGTGCTGCCGACAGCTATCGTCGTATCCGTAACACCGCGCGCTTCCTGCTGGCGAACCTGAACGGCTTTGACCCAGTGAAAGACATGGTGAAACCGGAAGAGATGGTCGTGCTCGATCGCTGGGCGGTAGGCTGCGCGAAGGCGGCGCAGGAGGATATCCTGAAAGCCTATGAGTCTTATGACTTCCACGAAGTGGTGCAGCGCCTGATGCGCTTCTGCTCCATCGAAATGGGCTCGTTCTACCTCGACATCATCAAAGACCGCCAGTACACCGCGAAAGCGGACAGCGTGGCGCGTCGTAGCTGCCAGACCGCGCTGTTCCACATCGCAGAGGCGCTGGTACGCTGGATGGCGCCGATCATGTCCTTCACCGCGGATGAGATCTGGGGCTACCTGCCAGGGGATCGTGAGAAGTATGTCTTCACCGGCGAGTGGTACGAAGGTCTGTTTGGCCTGTCTGGGACCGAAGCCATGAACGACAGCTTCTGGGACGAGCTGCTGAAAGTGCGCGGCGAAGTGAACAAGGTTATCGAGCAGGCGCGTGCCGACAAGAAAGTGGGCGGCTCTCTGGAAGCGGCAGTAACCCTGTATGCGGAACCTGAGCTGGCGGCGAAGCTGACGGCGCTGGGCGATGAATTACGATTTGTCCTGTTGACCTCTGGTGCGAATGTTGCGGATTATGCCGACGCGAGCGCTGATGCCCAGCAGAGCGAACTGCTCAAAGGGCTGAAAGTGGCGCTGGCGAAAGCCGAGGGCGAGAAGTGCTCGCGCTGCTGGCATTACACGACCGATGTCGGCAAGGTGGCGGAACACGCAGAGATCTGCGGACGCTGTGTCAGCAACATCGCCGGTGATGGCGAAAAACGTAAGTTTGCCTGATGAGTAAATCACTCTCTTCAACAGGGCTGCGCTGGCTGTGGCTGGTGGTAGTCGTGCTGATTATTGATTTGGGCAGCAAATACCTGATCCTCCAGAACTTTGCTCTGGGGGATACGGTTTCGCTGTTCCCGTCGCTTAATCTGCACTATGCGCGCAACTACGGCGCGGCGTTTAGCTTCCTGGCTGACAGCGGCGGCTGGCAGCGCTGGTTCTTCGCAGGTATCGCTCTCGGTATCTGCGTTGTGCTGGCGGTGCTGATGTACCGCGGGAAAGCCACGCAAAAGCTGAATAACATCGCCTACGCGCTGATCATTGGCGGTGCGCTGGGCAACCTGTTTGACCGTCTGTGGCACGGCTTTGTGGTCGATATGATTGACTTCTATGTCGGCAACTGGCACTTCGCCACCTTTAACCTGGCCGATACTGCAATTTGTATTGGTGCGGCGTTAATCGTGCTGGAAGGCTTCTTGCCTAAACCGGCCGCGAAAGAGCAGGCGTAAGCATCAATGCCGGGTGGCGCTACGCTTACCCGGCCTACAGAATTTGTGGCCTCCCGTAGGCCCGGTAAGCTAAGCGCCACCGGGCAAACAGGTAACCCAAAACAAGCGAGCAATTTGCATGTCTAAATCCGTACAGAGCAACAGCGCGGTTCTCGTTCACTTCACCCTGAAGCTGGATGATGGCTCCACGGCTGAATCCACCCGTAACAACGGCAAACCGGCCCTGTTTCGCCTGGGCGATACCTCCCTGTCTGAAGGGCTTGAGCAGCAGCTTCTTGGCCTGAAAGAGGGCGAGAAAAAGGCATTTTCGCTGGAGCCGGATGCGGCGTTTGGCTTGCCAAGTCCGGACCTGGTGCAATACTTCTCGCGCCGTGAATTTATGGATGCGGGCGAACCGGAAGTAGGGGCGATTATGCTCTTTACCGCTATGGACGGCAGCGAAATGCCTGGCGTGATCCGCGAAATCAATGGCGACTCGATTACCGTTGATTTCAACCATCCGCTTGCCGGGCGTACCGTTCATTTTGATGTTGAAGTGCTGGAGATTGACCCAGCACTGGAGGCCTGAAATGCAGATCCTGTTGGCTAACCCGCGCGGCTTCTGCGCCGGTGTAGACCGCGCTATCAGCATTGTTGAAAACGCGCTGGAAATTTACGGCGCGCCGATTTATGTGCGTCATGAAGTGGTGCACAACCGCTACGTGGTCGACAGTCTGCGCGAGCGCGGGGCGATTTTCATTGAGCAGATCAGCGAAGTGCCGGACGGTGCAATCCTGATCTTCTCTGCCCACGGCGTCTCGCAGGCGGTGCGTAACGAAGCCAAAAGCCGCGATCTGACCGTATTCGATGCCACCTGCCCGCTGGTGACGAAAGTGCATATGGAAGTGGCGCGCGCCAGCCGTCGTGGTGAAGAATCGATTCTGATTGGTCACGCGGGCCACCCGGAAGTTGAAGGCACCATGGGCCAGTACAGTAACCCGGAAGGGGGCATGTACCTGGTGGAGTCGCCGGAAGATGTCCTGACGCTGAACGTCAAAAACGAAGCCCGTCTGTCGTTTATGACCCAGACGACGCTCTCCGTTGATGATACCTCAGACGTGATTGACGCCCTGCGTAAGCGCTTCCCGAAAATCGTCGGGCCGCGTAAGGATGATATCTGCTACGCCACGACTAACCGTCAGGAAGCGGTGCGCGCGCTGGCTGAACAGGCGGACGTGGTGCTGGTGGTCGGCTCCAAAAACTCCTCTAACTCCAACCGCCTGGCCGAACTGGCGCAGCGTATGGGAAAAGCGGCGTTCCTGATTGACGATGCAACGGACATTCAGGAAGCGTGGGTGAAAAACGCGGCCTGCGTCGGTGTGACGGCTGGCGCTTCCGCACCGGATATTCTGGTGCAGAACGTCATTGCTCGCCTGCAGGAGCTGGGCGGCGGCGAAGCGGTACCGCTGGAAGGCCGTGAAGAGAACATTGTCTTTGAAGTGCCGAAAGAGCTGCGAATCGACGCCCGCGAAGTGGAATAACCCCTTATCTGATGAAAGGCCAGCATCTCATGTGCTGGCCTTTTTTTTGCCCCGTACTTTATCGTGACGACAAAATCATGTCTTTTACTGATATTTAAGTCTGTTTCACGTTAAATTCTAATTATCGGTGTTTTCAGTTGGCAGCCTTTGCGAAGGCTGGTTAATCTGAAAACGATTTACATCATTTTAACGTAAGAGAATAACTATGCATGATGCACAGATCCGCGTCGCCATTGCGGGCGCGGGCGGACGTATGGGCCGTCAGCTGATTCAGGCGGCACTACAGATGGATGGCGTGGCGCTTGGCGCGGCGCTGGAGCGTGAAGGTTCATCGCTTTTGGGAGCCGATGCAGGCGAGCTGGCGGGCGCAGGTCAGACGGGCGTTACCGTGCAGAGCAGCCTTGAGGCGGTGAAAGAAGACTTTGACGTGTTTATCGATTTCACCCGCCCCGAAGGCACGTTGGCTCATCTGGCGTTTTGCCGTCAGCATAATAAAGGGATGGTGATTGGTACCACCGGTTTTGACGAGGCCGGTAAGCAGGCCATTCAGGATGCGTCCACTGAGATTGCGATTGTCTTTGCGGCAAACTTTAGCGTGGGGGTAAACGTCATGCTGAAACTGCTGGAGAAGGCGGCGAAGGTGATGGGCGACTACACCGATATCGAGATTGTTGAAGCGCACCACCGTTATAAAGTTGATGCGCCGTCAGGTACGGCGCTGGCGATGGGCGAAGCGATTGCTCATGCACTCGATAAAGAGTTAAAAGACTGCGCGGTCTATACCCGCGAAGGTCATACCGGCGAACGCGTGCCGGGCACCATTGGTTTCGCTACTGTGCGAGCGGGCGATATCGTCGGCGAACACACGGCGATGTTCGCCGATATTGGCGAACGTGTCGAAATTACACATAAGGCCTCCAGCCGAATGACGTTCGCTAACGGCGCCGTACGATCCGCTTTGTGGCTAAAAAACAAGAAAGACGGCCTTTTTGATATGCGAGATGTGCTCGATCTCAACAATTTGTAAGCATTATTACCCATCGTGATGTGGTTATTGCAGTCGTAATTGTTTGATTGCATAGGGCAATATTTTATTGCCCTTTTATTTTGACTGTTTCATTGGGTATTTTCGTTTAAATTTCTAAATGTCTATCTATCATTGCGTTTTATCGTTACTGAAATGTAAATTTTGACCATTTGGTCCACTTTATGGTGCAGTACTATCTCATTTTTCATTAAACCAGGCGCGCAAGCGTTTTCTACAGTGATTTACCTGATCTTTTTGTCGCTTAAGCTGCATTCACCACCCCAGGCTTGCAAAATACTAAACAAAATATCCGTTTTAAGTTGACTTTTACCCCTCAAATCCCCAGAATGCCGCCGTTTGCCAAAAATCCGCTGGCAACACATTTGCATTGATTCATGACATCGTTATGAATTAATATGCAAATAAAGTGAGTGAATATTCTCTGGAGGGTGTTTTGATTAAGTCAGCGCTATTGGTTCTGGAAGACGGAACCCAGTTTATCGGTCGGGCCATAGGGGCAACGGGTTCGGCGGTTGGGGAAGTCGTTTTCAATACTTCAATGACCGGTTATCAAGAAATCCTCACTGATCCTTCCTATTCTCGCCAAATCGTTACTCTTACTTATCCCCATATCGGCAATGTCGGCACCAATGCGGCTGACGAAGAATCCTCTCAGGTACATGCGCAAGGCCTGGTCATCCGCGACCTGCCGCTGATTGCCAGCAACTTCCGCAACACCGAGGACCTCTCTTCTTACCTGAAGCGCCACAACATTGTCGCGATTGCCGATATCGATACCCGTAAGCTGACGCGTCTGCTGCGCGAGAAGG
The DNA here is from genome assembly GCF_011078175.1 of Enterobacter cloacae. Classification (GTDB taxonomy): domain Bacteria; phylum Pseudomonadota; class Gammaproteobacteria; order Enterobacterales; family Enterobacteriaceae; genus Enterobacter; species Enterobacter cloacae_Q. Next base: position 182,785 of record NZ_JAALCJ010000003.1, on the reverse strand, counting down.
GTGCACAAAACGGTTGTATCATCGCAGGGGATAACCTCGATGCAGCGCTGGCGCTGGAAAAAGCGAAAGCCTTCCCGGGACTGAACGGTATGGACCTGGCGAAAGAAGTGACCACCGCTGAAGCCTACAGCTGGACGCAGGGAAGCTGGACGCTGGAAGGCGACCTGCCGGAAGCGAAACCGGAAAGCGAGCTGCCGTTCCACGTGGTGGCCTACGATTTTGGCGCCAAGCGCAACATCCTGCGTATGCTGGTTGACCGTGGATGCCGCCTGACGGTCGTCCCGGCACAAACGTCTGCGGAAGATGTTCTGAAGATGAACCCGGACGGCATCTTCCTCTCTAACGGTCCCGGCGACCCGGCGCCGTGCGATTACGCTATTGACGCCATCAAGTCCTTCCTTGAAACCGATATCCCGGTATTCGGCATCTGTCTCGGCCATCAGCTTCTGGCGCTGGCGAGCGGTGCGAATACCGTCAAGATGAAGTTCGGCCACCACGGTGGTAACCACCCGGTGAAAGACATCGATAACAACACGGTGATGATCACCGCGCAGAACCACGGCTTCGCTGTGGATGAAGCGACGATGCCGGCCAACCTGCGCGTGACGCACAAATCACTTTTCGATGGCACCTTGCAGGGTATCCATCGCACCGATAAGCCTGCGTTCAGCTTCCAGGGCCACCCTGAAGCCAGCCCGGGCCCACATGATGCCGCGCCGCTGTTCGATCACTTCATCGAACTTATCGAGCAATACCGTAAGACCGCTAAATAATCAGGAGCTGAGAAAACCATGCCAAAACGTACAGACATAAAAAGCATCCTGATCCTTGGCGCTGGCCCGATTGTCATCGGCCAGGCCTGCGAATTCGACTATTCCGGCGCACAGGCATGTAAAGCCCTGCGCGAAGAGGGTTACCGCGTTATCCTGGTAAACTCTAACCCGGCGACCATCATGACCGACCCGGAAATGGCTGATGCGACCTACATCGAGCCGATTCACTGGGAAGTGGTACGTAAAATCATCGAAAAAGAGCGCCCGGATGCGGTGCTGCCGACCATGGGCGGTCAGACGGCGCTGAACTGCGCGCTGGAGCTGGAACGTCAGGGCGTACTGGCCGAGTTCGGCGTGACCATGATCGGCGCGACTGCCGACGCGATTGATAAAGCAGAAGACCGTCGTCGCTTCGACGTGGCAATGAAAAAAATTGGCCTTGATACCGCACGTTCCGGCATCGCGCACAATATGGAAGAAGCGCTGGCCGTGGCGGCTGAAGTGGGTTATCCGTGCATCATCCGTCCGTCCTTCACTATGGGCGGCACCGGCGGCGGTATCGCTTACAACCGCGAAGAGTTTGAAGAGATTTGCGAGCGCGGCCTGGATCTCTCCCCAACCAAAGAGCTGCTGATTGACGAGTCGCTGATTGGCTGGAAAGAGTACGAGATGGAAGTGGTGCGTGATAAAAACGATAACTGCATCATCGTCTGCTCCATCGAAAACTTCGATGCGATGGGGATCCACACCGGCGACTCCATCACCGTTGCGCCAGCTCAGACGCTGACCGACAAAGAGTACCAAATCATGCGTAACGCCTCGATGGCGGTACTGCGTGAAATCGGCGTGGAAACCGGCGGCTCTAACGTGCAGTTTTCGGTGAACCCGAAAACCGGCCGTCTGATTGTTATCGAAATGAACCCGCGCGTGTCCCGTTCCTCCGCGCTGGCCTCCAAAGCCACCGGCTTCCCGATTGCGAAAGTGGCGGCGAAACTGGCGGTGGGTTATACCCTTGACGAACTGATGAACGACATCACCGGTGGTCGCACGCCAGCGTCCTTCGAACCGTCCATCGACTACGTAGTGACCAAAATTCCACGCTTCAACTTCGAAAAATTCGCTGGCGCTAACGATCGTCTGACTACCCAGATGAAATCTGTTGGTGAAGTCATGGCGATTGGCCGCACGCAGCAGGAATCCCTGCAAAAAGCGCTGCGCGGCCTGGAAGTGGGCGCGACCGGGTTTGACCCGAAAGTCAGCCTGGACGACCCGGAAGCACTGACCAAAATCCGCCGTGAACTGAAAGACGCGGGTGCAGATCGCATCTGGTACATCGCCGATGCCTTCCGCGCGGGTCTGTCCGTCGACGGGGTATTTAACCTGACTAACATCGACCGCTGGTTCCTGGTGCAGATTGAAGAGCTGGTGCGCCTGGAAGAGAAAGTGGCGGAGCTGGGGATTAACGGCCTGGATGCAGACTTCCTGCGCATGCTGAAGCGTAAAGGCTTCGCCGATGCGCGTCTGGCTAAACTGGCAGGCGTGCGTGAAGCGGAGATCCGCAAGCTGCGTGACCAGTATGACCTGCACCCGGTTTACAAGCGCGTAGACACCTGTGCGGCAGAGTTCTCAACTGACACCGCGTACATGTACTCCACCTATGAAGACGAGTGCGAAGCGAATCCATCCGTTGACCGCGACAAGATCATGGTGCTGGGCGGCGGTCCAAACCGTATCGGTCAGGGCATCGAATTTGACTACTGTTGCGTACACGCCTCGCTGGCGCTGCGTGAAGACGGTTACGAGACCATCATGGTCAACTGTAACCCGGAAACTGTTTCTACCGACTACGACACCTCCGACCGCCTCTACTTTGAGCCGGTTACGCTGGAAGACGTGCTGGAAATCGTACGCATCGAGAAGCCAAAAGGCGTGATCGTACAGTACGGCGGCCAGACTCCGCTGAAGCTGGCGCGCGCGCTGGAAGCAGCAGGCGTGCCGGTAATCGGCACCAGCCCGGATGCAATTGACCGTGCGGAAGACCGTGAGCGTTTCCAGCAGGCGGTTGACCGTCTTAAGCTGAAACAGCCGGCGAACGCCACCGTGACCGCGATTGAAATGGCCGTTGAGAAAGCGAAAGAGATCGGCTACCCGCTGGTGGTGCGTCCATCCTACGTACTGGGCGGCCGCGCGATGGAAATCGTCTACGACGAAGCGGACCTGCGTCGCTACTTCCAGACGGCGGTGAGTGTTTCCAACGATGCGCCAGTGCTGCTCGACCGCTTCCTCGACGACGCGGTTGAAGTGGACGTGGATGCCATCTGCGACGGAGAAAGGGTGCTGATTGGCGGCATCATGGAGCACATCGAGCAGGCGGGCGTGCACTCCGGTGACTCCGCATGTTCTCTGCCGGCGTACACCCTGAGCCAGGAAATCCAGGACGTGATGCGCCAGCAGGTGCAGAAGCTGGCCTTCGAGCTCCAGGTTCGCGGCCTGATGAACGTTCAGTTCGCGGTAAAAGACAACGAAGTCTATCTGATTGAAGTCAACCCGCGTGCGGCGCGTACCGTACCGTTCGTCTCCAAAGCGACCGGTATTCCGCTGGCGAAAGTGGCGGCGCGCGTGATGGCTGGCCAGACGCTGGCTCAGCAGGGCGTCACGAAAGAAATCATCCCGCCGTACTACTCGGTGAAAGAGGTGGTGCTGCCGTTTAACAAATTCCCGGGCGTTGATCCGCTGTTAGGGCCAGAGATGCGCTCTACCGGGGAAGTGATGGGCGTTGGCCGTACCTTCGCAGAAGCGTTTGCGAAAGCGCAGCTGGGCAGTAGCTCCACCATGAGAAAATCAGGCCGTGCGCTGCTCTCCGTTCGCGAGGGTGATAAAGAGCGCGTGGTTGACCTGGCCGCCAAGCTGCTGAAGCAGGGATTCGAACTGGACGCCACTCACGGTACGGCAATTGTGCTGGGTGAGGCAGGCATCAACCCGCGTCTGGTGAACAAAGTGCATGAAGGTCGTCCGCATATTCAGGATCGCATTAAGAATGGCGAGTACACCTACATCATTAACACCACCGCAGGTCGCCAGGCGATTGAAGACTCCAAGCTGATTCGCCGCAGCGCGCTCCAGTACAAAGTGCACTACGACACCACCCTGAACGGCGGTTTCGCAACGGCGATGGCGCTGAACGCGGATGCCACCGAGAAGGTGATTTCGGTGCAGGAAATGCACGCGCAGATTACGAAGTAAGCTTCGGAATTCTCTCAAAACCCGCTTCGGCGGGTTTTTTTTTGTCTTTCCGACCATTTTTGGCGGTTGCGTCAACCCGCCACTGAACGCATGGTTAGCTCACAAACACAAAAAGGGGCTGCATGTGATTCGTTCCATTACGCTGGTATCTCTGGTGGCGCTGCTGTCTGGCTGCGCCGAATTTTCCTCATCCGTCACTAACACAATCGATAAAATGGGGATGACCCCGGACTACGCTAAGGGATTGCAGGACGATCTTGAGCCGCAAAAAAAACTCACCACCCCAGAAGTGAAGGTTGCCGATACGGTGCCGGAAGGAAAACTGGTCGAGAAATACGACAACGGGAATAAGAAGTTTGAAACCGTCGTGAAAGACCGCTGCTTCAATGAGTATATCGACGTTTACTACCCAAACGGCGTGTTAAGAAGCCATACCCCGCTGGTGAACTGTAAAGCCGAGGGCCTGTCGCAGGGCTATACCCAGGAGGGTAAGCTCCGCTCGACAATCACCTTCAAAGCGAGCGTGGCGAACGGCGAGGCGAAAACCTACGACGCAAGCGGCAAAGTTGTGCAGACGGTAATGTACAAAGACGGTTTCCCGACGAAAAGCTAAACCGCTTTCCACTATAACTTCAGAGTGTTCTGTATTTTTCCATGGCAGCAGTGTTTTCCGCTACAGTGTTAGTTCTGGTAATAAGAAATGACTCATAGCAGGGAGAATATGATGAAAAACAAACTTCTGATGACCTCTATTTTTGCCGCAGCAGCCATGTTTACCGTTGCCGGTTGTTCGTCTAACCAGGCGGTTAAAACCACCGATGGCAAAACGATTGTCACTGACGGGAAACCGCAGGTGGATGACGATACCGGTCTGGTCTCGTACAAAAACGCCGAAACAGGACAAACCGAGCAGATTAACCGCGATCAGGTTAAATCAATGGGTGAACTGGATAATTAAAAAAAAAGCAGTGGCGAATGCCACTGCTTTATTGCGTTATGCGTCAGATTACCAGCGATGGTTTAACAAAACATGACCGCCGTAGGCGGCATAGCTGTTTTCACCCCACTCGCCGCTGGCGCGCAGGGAGATCGTTGTTGTTTCGTTCAGGTTGCCGGTAACCCCCAATTCTAACTGACCACGATCGTCTGGCGTATTGTTGCTGACGGTCTCGTCGTTGAAAGCCAGATCGTTTTGACCTGCACCTTTTAACCAGTTAACCGCAACATACGGCTGCCAGGCCGTGACGTCTTTCTGCTGGAAGTAGCTGGATTTCACGCCCAGACGTCCAAAAACGCTGTCATTGTCCAGCGTGGTCACACGAACGCCGTCGCGATCGGTGTGGTTCTCCTGATCGAGATAGCTGTAGATCACCTGTGCCTGAGGTTCGATCTTCCAGGTACGTTCGTTTTCAGACTGGATAACCCACGCATGGCCGACTTCAACAGACGCGGCGAAACCTTCGCTATCGTAGTCTTCATCGTTGCGATTGCTGGTCACTTTGTTGTTGTACCAGCTGTAAGCGGCCCAGGTATCAATGTAGCTGCCAAGACGTAATTTCTGATCTTCCTGCCAGGTGGCGTACAGCCCAACATTGAAACCGTCCACTTTACCCTGTGCATCACGCACGTTGTGCTTCGCATCAGAATGGGTTTTCGCCTGGCCTGCACCGAACATACCACCGGCACGCAGGATACCGTTTTCCATTGGCTTGCTCATGAAATCACTGCCGACTTGCAGAACGGTGGTGGTGGTGTCATAGCTGACTTTATCACCACCGGCATCGTTCTCGTGATAGCGACCCTTAACGTACATCCAGGTGTTCAGATCCTCTTCATTGCGGAAGGTGATTTGGTCACGGTCGTCGCGCTTATGCAGGAACATGCTCTGTGCTGCGAGGTAGTTACCTAAGTAAGCACCAACTTCTGGTGCCATGACTTCTGGCGCGTTATTTCCACCATTGTCGGTGTTGCCGCCGTTGTCGGTGTTACCGCCGTTGTCGGTGTTACCGCCGTTGTCGGTGTTACCGCCGTTGTCGGTGTTACCGCCGTTGTCGGTGTTGCCGCCGTTGTCGGTGTTGCCGCCGTTGTCGGTGTTGCCGCCATTGTCGGTGTTGCCGCCGTTGTCGGTGTTGCCGCCGTTGTCAGTATTGCCGCCGTTGTCGGTATTGCCGCCGTCGTCGGTGTTGCCGCCGTTGTCGGTATTGCCGCCGTCGTCGGTGTTGCCGCCGTTGTCGGTATTGCCGCCGTTGTCGGTGTTATCGCCATCATCAGTATTGCCACCGTCATCGGTGTCGTCGGAAGGCTCATCAGAAGGCGTCGCCTTTGATTCCAGATACCAGTTGCCGTCACTGTGCTGGTAGAGGTTATATTCCCAGGCGCCTGCGACGACCGGTTTTGCCAGCGTCAGTTGGGCTTCGGAACTGCCGCCGATGCTGACAATTTCCATACCGTTAATGGTTTGCGCGCCTGCGCCGCCAATGTTGGTGATGCTGATGCCAGACTGACCGAAGCTGCTGCCTGTAATAGTGAGGTGATCAGTTGGTGAATTATCTTCACCCAGGGTGCTGTTCATCACGATCTGGCTACCGTCAGAGCCGGTGTAGTCGCCATTAATCGTAAAATTATTGCCAACGCTATTATTAGCCGCACTGAGTAACAGCGTGCCGCCATTAGTCACGTTGCCGTTGATGGTATCGACGCCGGAAGCGCTGAGCGTGGAGTTACCCTGGACTGCATTCCATGCCGCCAGCGTACCGCCGCTAAGAACCGCGATGTTGTTGTTCACTTCGCCTGCGGTGGCAAAGGTCGCGCCATTTTCAACGGTAACGGTGGCGTTACTGCCCTTGACGCCGAGCGTTGCGCCGGTGGAGACCAGCGTGGTGCCGCCGTGCAGAACCGTATCCCCTGTATAGCTATTTTTGCCCGTCAGGGTCAGGGTGTTGGAATCAACTTTTTCGACGTTACCGCTACCGGTCATGTCGGTGGCGAAAGTGAAATCGCTTCCCTGGTTAAAAATGACGGTACCGTTGTTGGTGAGCCCACCGCTGAGGGACGCGGTTTTTTCGCCATCGCCCAGTTGCAACGAAGCATCTTTGGCCACCCGTGTATTACCGGTATTCGATACCGCGCCTGACAGGGTTAACGTGCCCGTGTCTATCAGCAAGGAATCGCCAGAGCCAATAATATCGAGATCGCCCGACAGCGCCCAATTTTCGCCCATCATTTTTATACTGGCAAAACCGTCGCCTTCGTTCAGACCGACAAAGTTACTGTCCTCCGTACCGGTGCCGATCAGGGTGAGAGTGTTTCCCGTGGAATTGGTGGAAATAACGTCACCGATAAGAGTGGAACCGGTATCAAGAACCAGAGTGTTATTTTTATTGCTGGCAAACATAACAGCGGCTGTATCACCACTAATCGTTCCGCTATTCGTGATATCTACTTTTGCATTATTCGTTATATTAAAACCGTATTGTGCACCCTGCACGTTACCAGTATTTATGACCTTAGTGTTGCCCTCGCTCAGAGCGATTCCATCATTCGCTGTGCCAGTGATCGTACCCGCATTATTAATGGCAACGCCTGCAAGTGCGTTCAGGCCAGTTTTACCTTTAATAACTCCGGTTGTGCTATTTGAAATACTTACAGCCGATGAGTTTTCACTAACGAATATACCATCCTCAAAAGCGGTTATATTCCCACGGTTGCTAATTTCACCTTGCATTGATTCAATACTAATGGCTGTAGCCGATTTCGAGGTGATGGCGGCACCTTCCTCGTTATTCACCACAACACGTTGCGCGGCAGTATTAATATTCAGGCCATTACCCGTCCCAGAAATATTCCCATTATTAGTGGCGCTGTTGATTGTAAAACCTGAGACAGAAACGGCCGCCTCACTGTCAGCGGAGGAAATCGTGACATCTTGATTTATAACGTATTCAGTATCGGCGGAGAAATTTTGTGGGACAGAAGTTGATTGGTCAATGGTGGCAGAAAACGCAACTGCTGGCGTGCATATCAACAAGGCGGGAAATATCTTCCCGAGCGTTTTAGTGGTATTGTTTAAATTAAAGGGTTTATTGCTCATGTACACATCCATTTGAGTGAGAAGGAACAACAAGTTAACAGGTATGAAAACGTATATTGATCGCGTAAAGGAGTAAACTCAAAAAAGAGCATAAAATTATTATTTTTTCAAGGGGTTATGTACAGGTTGAATTATTACATAATGACTTAAGATATTCTAAAAATATCCGTTAAAAATATGAATAAGTAAAACAGCTTTATAATGTGAATTTATTATACGTCTCACTCGCTTTTTTTAGGCGCGGTAACGCGGGCACGATGGAGAAGATTGCCAATACTTGCGTTTTACCTGAAAGCGTTAGTTAGCCCCCTTTCAGTTGGAGTGGTAACTGTCTACACTCATTGCACAAGAAAAGTAGAAGACAGGCATATTCATGGTTCTGATAATTTATACGCACCCCTATCCGCAGCACTCGCATGCCAATAGGCGGATGCTTGAGCAGGCAAGGACGCTTGAAAACGTAGAGATACGTACCCTCTATCAGCTCTATCCAGACTTTAATATCGATGTTGCTGCCGAACAGGAGGCGCTCTCCCGTGCCGACCTGATCGTCTGGCAGCATCCAATGCAGTGGTACAGCATACCTCCGCTGATGAAGCTCTGGATCGACAAGGTCTTCTCCCACGGTTGGGCATACGGACACAACGGCAAGGCGCTTCAGGGAAAAAGCCTGATGTGGGCCGTCACCACCGGCGGAGGGCAAAGCCACTTTGAGATCGGCGATTTCCCCGGATTTGATGTGCTGGCGCAGCCGCTCCAGGCAACAGCCCTTTACTGTGGCCTGAACTGGCTTCCGCCTTTTGCGATGCACTGTACCTTTGTTTGCGACGATGAAACCTTGCAGGCGCAGGCTCGTCACTACAAACAACGCTTACTTGAGTGGCAGGAGGCGCACAATGGATAGCCATACGCTGATACAGGCGCTGATTTACCTCGGCGCGGCGGCATTAATTGTGCCCGTGGCGGTTCGTCTGGGGCTGGGATCGGTGCTCGGCTATCTGATTGCAGGGTGTATTATAGGCCCCTGGGGCTTCCGGCTGGTGACGGATGCCGAGTCGATCCTGCATTTTGCGGAAATCGGCGTGGTGCTGATGCTGTTTGTGATTGGTCTCGAGCTGGATCCGCAGCGGCTGTGGAAGCTGCGGGTCTCGGTGTTTGGCGGAGGCGCTCTGCAAATGCTGGCCTGCGGTCTGCTGTTAGGTGGATTCTGTATTTTGCTGGGGATGGAGTGGAAAGTCGCGGAGCTGATTGGCATGACGCTGGCGCTCTCCTCGACGGCGATAGCCATGCAGGCAATGAACGAGCGTAACCTGACGGTGTCGCAAATGGGGCGCAGCACCTTCTCCGTACTATTGTTCCAGGATATTGCCGCGATCCCGCTGGTGGCGATGATCCCGCTGCTGGCAACCAGCGGCGCATCCACGACGCTGGGGGCATTTGCTATGTCGGCGCTGAAGGTGGTCGGTGCGCTGGCGCTGGTTGTTCTGCTGGGTCGCTACGTAACGCGTCCGCTGCTGCGCTTTGTTGCTCGCTCTGGCCTGCGCGAAGTGTTCAGCGCCGTTGCGTTATTCCTGGTGTTTGGTTTTGGTTTGCTGCTGGAAGAGGCCGGGCTCTCGATGGCGATGGGTGCCTTCCTCGCGGGCGTTTTACTGGCAAGCTCCGAATACCGGCACGCGCTGGAAAGCGATATTGAGCCGTTTAAAGGGCTGCTGCTGGGGCTGTTTTTCATCGGCGTCGGGATGTCTATCGACTTTGGAACGCTGGTAACCCATCCGTTGCGCATTATCATTCTGCTGGTGGGCTTTCTGGTCATTAAAATGGCGATGCTGTGGCTGATTGCCCGCCCGTTAAACGTGCCAAAACCGCAGCGCCGCTGGTTTGCCGTGCTGCTGGGGCAGGGGAGTGAGTTTGCTTTTGTGGTCTTTGGCGCTGCGCAAATGGCAAATGTACTCGATCCCGAATGGGCAAAAGCGCTGACGCTGGCGGTCGCGCTGTCGATGGCTGCAACGCCGATCCTGCTGGTGCTGTTGACGCGCCTGGAAAAAGCAGGAAGCGAACAGGAGCGAGAAGCCGATGAGATCGACGAAGAACAACCGCGCGTCATCATCGCCGGATTTGGCCGCTTCGGGCAGATCGCCGGTCGCTTACTGCTCTCCAGCGGTGTAAAAATGGTTATCCTCGATCACGATCCTGATCATGTCGATACGCTGCGTAAATTCGATATGAAAGTGTTCTATGGTGATGCCACCCGGGTTGACCTGCTGGAATCCGCCGGAGCGGCGAAAGCAGAGGTGCTGATTAATGCCATTGACGATCCTGAGACCAGTATGCAGATGGTTGAGCTGGTTAAAGAACACTTTCCGCATTTGACCGTTATCTCCCGCGCGCGCGATGTCGACCATTATATCCAGCTGCGTCAGGCGGGTGTGGCAGCGCCTGAACGTGAAACGTTCGAGGGAGCACTCAAATCTGGCCGCATGGCGCTGGAAAGCCTGGGACTCGGTGCGTATGAAGCGCGTGAACGTGCAGATCTTTTTCGCCGTTTTAATCATGAGATGGTGGAAGAGATGGTAGCGATGGCGAGCAGTACGCCAACCGAACGCGCAGCGGTGTTTAAACGCACCAGCACCATGTTGACGGAGATCATCAACGAGGATCGTAATCATCTGTCGCTGGTTCAGCGCCACGGCTGGCAAGGAACGGAAGAGGGCAAGCATACCGGTGATCCTGCGGATGAACCGGAGAGTAAACCGACTGCGTGAAGTGGAGTTGCCAGCAATATTAAAAAATTTCTAATTCTTTACCCTGCCGCCAGTCGACGAAAGATTAAGCTTTCCGTATAGTGGCGGCAATTTTTTGCATCCGGGAAATTTTCAATGATCAGTCTGATTGCAGCGCTGGCGGTAGACCGCGTTATCGGCATGGAAAACGCCATGCCGTGGAACCTGCCTGCCGATCTCGCATGGTTTAAACGTACGACGTTAAACAAGCCGGTAGTGATGGGCCGCCTGACCTGGGAGTCTATTGGTCGTCCATTGCCGGGTCGTAAGAATATTGTGATCAGTAGCCAGCCAGGCACTGACGATCGCGTTCAGTGGGTTAAGTCCGTTGATGAGGCAATTTCTGCCTGCGGTGATGCCGAAGAGATCATGGTGATCGGCGGCGGCCGTGTGTATGAGCAGTTCCTGCCAAAAGCGCAGAAACTGTATCTGACTCACATTGATGCGGAAGTAGAAGGGGATACCCATTTCCCGGATTACGATCCGGATGAGTGGGAATCCGTATTCAGTGAATTTCACGATGCGGATGCGCAGAACTCTCACAGCTACTGCTTCGAAATTCTGGAACGTCGTTAACCGTATTATCCTCTCCCAAAAGGGAGAGGATAAACATCCTCAGGAGGCGACCGCCTCACCCTCGCCTAAGTCCAGCTGTCGGTTGGATGGCTGCACAAAGTAGGTTTTATCTTCCCAGCGCAGGCAAGTTAAATCTCCTCCCCAGCAGCATCCGGTATCCAGCGCATAGATATTTTCCGGTGTACCTTTTCCTTCCAGCGATGCCCAGTGCCCAAAGACCACGCTGTATTCGTTTGTCACGGGTCCCGGAATGGCGAACCAGGGCTTAAGCGGCGCAGGGGCATTTTCCGGCGTATCTTTGCAATACATATCTAACTGCCCGTTCGGGAAGCAGTAGCGCATCCGCGTAAATGCATTGGTGATAAAACGCAGCCGCGCCAGGCCGCTGAGGTCATCACTCCAGTTGTTTGGCATATCGCCGTACATTGCATCGAGGAAGAACGGATAGGAGTCGCTCGACAGCACCGCTTCAGCGTCGCGTGCGCAGGTTTTTGCCGTCTCAAGATCCCACTGAGGCGTAATGCCTGCATGGGCCATCACCAGCTTTCTCTCTTCATCAACCTGTAGCAGAGGCTGGCGGCGCAGCCAGTTGAGCAACTCATCGGCATCCGGTGCTTCCAGCAGGGGGGTAATGCGATCTTTCGGCTTATTACGGCTGATCCCGGCATATACGGCCAGCAGATGCAGATCGTGATTGCCCAACACCATACGCACGCTGTCGCCCAGCGATTTGACATAGCGGAGGACGTCCAGGGAGCCGGGGCCGCGGGCCACTAAGTCGCCAGTTAACCAGAGCGTGTCCCGCCCGGGGGTAAAGTCGACCTGTTTTAATAATGCGATCAGTTCATCGTAGCAACCGTGAACGTCGCCAATCAGATATGTAGACATTGGATTAATGAATAAGTGTAGGTACGGCGAGACGGAACACAGGAATAGCAATGCGGAAAGCATTACCGTCGGCGTCGACCATTTCGTAATGGCCTTGCATGGTACCCAGCGGCGTTTCAATTACCGCGCCGCTGGTGTATTGATACTCTTCGCCAGGGGCGATATGGGGTTGTTCACCGACCACACCTTCGCCCTGGACTTCGATTTCACGACCGTTGCCGTTGGTAATAAGCCAGTAGCGCCCGAGCAGTTGCACTGGCATCCGCCCCAGATTGCGAATAGTTACGGTATAAGCAAAAACAAAACGTTCTTCATCCGGTGTGGATTGGGACTCAATGTAGACGCTTTGAACCTGAACACAGACGCGGGGCGAATCAATCATGGCTTAGCTCTCCTTCGGCGGCGCATTGTCGCTGATGTAATTAGCCAGCTTGCAGTACTGCTCTACGGAAATATTTTCCGCACGCATTGCCGGGTCGATGCCCAACTCAGCTAACACCTCAACGGTAAACAGATTGCCAAGGCTGTTACGAATCGTTTTACGGCGCTGGTTAAAGGCTTCTGTCGTAATACGGCTCAGCACGCGCAGGTCTTTGACCGGGTACGGCATCGTTTTATGGGGTACCAGGCGCACAACCGCAGAATCTACTTTTGGCGGTGGCGTGAACGCGGAAGGCGGTACTTCTAATACCGGGATCACGTTGCAGTAATATTGCGCCATCACGCTTAAACGACCATACGCTTTACTGTTCGGCCCTGCAACCAGACGGTTAACGACCTCTTTTTGCAACATGAAGTGCATGTCGGCAATGGCATCAGTATAGCTAAACAGATGGAACATCAGCGGGGTGGAGATGTTGTAAGGCAGGTTACCGAACACGCGCAGCGGCTGTCCCATTTTTTCTGACAGTTCGCCGAAGTTCATGGTCATCGCATCTTGCTGATAAATCGTCAGCTTCGGCCCGAGGAACGGGTGCGTTTGCAGACGCGCGGCCAGATCGCGGTCGAGTTCGATAACGGTCAGTTCGTCAAGGCGTTCGCCTACCGGCTCGGTCAGCGCGGCAAGACCCGGGCCGATTTCGACCATGGCCTGACCTTTCTGCGGATTAATGGCAGAAACGATACTGTCGATCACAAACTGATCGTTGAGGAAGTTTTGCCCGAAGCGTTTACGGGCTAAGTGGCCCTGATGGACTCGATTAGTCATTGAGTATTAACAATCATTTTGATGGCGAGATTAAGCGCCGAAATAAAACTGCCGACATCCGCTTTCCCCTGGCCTGCCAGATCCAGCGCAGTACCGTGGTCAACGGACGTTCGAATAAAGGGTAAACCGAGGGTGATATTCACCCCGCGGCCAAATCCCTGGTATTTTAGCACGGGCAGGCCCTGATCGTGGTACATCGCGAGCACAGCGTCAGCATTATCCAGGTATTTGGGCTGGAAAAGGGTGTCGGCAGGCAGTGGTCCGCTGAGGTGCATCCCTTTCGCCCGCATTTCTTCCAGCACCGGAATGATAGTGTCGATCTCTTCGGTGCCCATATGTCCGCCTTCGCCCGCGTGTGGATTCAAACCACAGACCAGAACGTGCGGCTGCGGAATGCCGAATTTGGTTTGCAGATCGTGATGCAAAATGCCGATGATCTCACGCAGTAGGCCAGGCGTAATGGCATCAGGAATGGCTTTGATCGGCAGGTGCGTTGTTACCAGCGCAACGCGCATCGCTTCGGTTGCCAGCATCATCACCACTTTCGGACTTTGCGACCGCTCTTCGAAAAATTCGGTATGTCCGGTAAATGGAATGCCCGCATCGTTGATTACACCTTTATGCACAGGACCGGTTATCAGGGCGGCAAATTCGCCCTGAAGGCAACCGTCACAGGCGCGCGCCAGCGTCTCGACAACGTAGTGACCGTTTTCGGTGCGTAACTCACCGGGGACAACAGAGGCACGGAGCGGAACAGAAAGCAGAGTGAGAGTGCCAGCCTGCTGCGGTGCAGGCTGTTGGCCTTCAACGTAAGGAAGTAGCGTTAAAGGCAGACCGAGCAAGGTTGCCCGGTCTTGTAACAGTGTTGCATCTGCGCAGACTACCAGTTCTACCGGCCAGCTACGCTGGGCGAGCTGAACCACAAGGTCAGGCCCAATCCCGGCGGGTTCGCCGGGGGTGATCACAACACGATGCGGTTTCATCAGTTGCTCAACACTTTCACGTAAGCGCTGGCGCGCTGTTCCTGCATCCAGGTTGCGGCTTCTTCAGAGAACTTACGGTTAAACAGCATGCGATACGCGCGGTCTTTCTGGGCAGCGTCGGTTTTATCCACGTTGCGGGTGTCCATCAGCTGGATCAGATGCCAGCCGAAGGAAGAGTGCACCGGTGCGCTCATCTGGCCTTTATTCAGCTTCATTAACGCATCGCGGAAAGCCGGATCGTAAATATCGGCTGCCGCCCAACCCAGGTCACCGCCCTGGTTTGCAGAGCCAGGATCCTGAGAGAACTCTTTTGCCGCTTTATCGAAGGTGGTTTTACCGCTCTTGATGTCGGCGGCGATCTGTTCCAGCTTCGCACGGGCCTGATCGTCAGTCATGATCGGAGACGGTTTAAGCAGGATATGACGCGCATGAACTTCGGTAACCGAAATGTTCTGGCTCTGACCGCGCAGGTCATTCACTTTCAGAATATGGAAGCCCACACCGGAACGGATTGGACCGACGATGTCGCCTTTCTTCGCGGTGCTCAGCGCCTGGGCAAACAGAGACGGTAGCTCCTGAATACGGCCCCAGCCCATCTGGCCGCCTTTCAGGGCCTGCTGGTCAGCGGAGTACGTGATTGCCAGTTTGCCAAAGTCATCGCCATTACGCGCCTGCTCAACGATAGCGCGTGCCTGGCTTTCTGCTTCAGCCGCCTGATCGGAGGTTGGGTTTTCCGGCAGTGGGATCAGGATGTGGCTCAGGTTCAGCTCAGTGCTGGCATCATTCTGATTCCCGACCTGTTTTGCCAGGGCATCCACTTCCTGAGGCAGGATGGTGACGCGGCGACGGACTTCATTGTTACGCACTTCTGAAATCAGCATCTCTTTACGGATCTGATTACGGTAGGTGGCATAGCTGATGCCGTCATAGGCCAGGCGGCTACGCATCTGGTCCGGGGTAATGTTATTCTGTTTTGCAATGTTGGCGATCGCCTGATCGAGCTGTTCGTCAGAGATCTTCACACCCATTTTCTGGCCCATTTGCAGGACTATCTGATCCATGATCAGACGTTCCAGGATCTGGTGGCGCAGCGTAGCGTCATCCGGAAGTTGTTGACCTGCCTGGCCCGAGTTGAGCTTTACAGATTTCATCAAACCGTCAACGTCACTTTCAAGCACGACGCCGTTGTTAACCACAGCCGCGACTTTATCGACAACCTGTGGGGCCGCGAAGCTGGTATTCGCAACCATAGCGACACCGAGTAGCAGCGTTTTCCAGTTCTTCATACTTTTTCCATTTCAATTAACCGCAAAGCGGATTACGTTGTAAATCAAGCACATTACAATGAACTACGATACGGCAGAATGTTCGAGCGCAGCATCTGCTGTGTGCCCAGACCGTAGTTAGAGCTCAGGCCGCGTAGCTCGATATTAAAGCCAATCACGTTATCGTATTTGCCCTGACTGTTTTGCGTATCCCAGCCGTTAAGTTTCCGTTCGTAACCGACACGTATTGCGTAACAGCAGGAGTTATATTGCAGACCCAGCATCTGGTCAGCAGGTTTTTGGGCATTCGTGTCATAGTAGTAGGCGCCTACGACTGACCAACGATCGGCGATCGGCCAGCTCGCGGCGGTACCCACCTGTGAAATACCGTCTTTGTATGGGTCGGAAGTGGAATAATTAGGCAGTGTCGCCTGAATGTATTCCGGGCTGGCGTAACGGTATGTCAACTGCAACATACGGTCCTCATCACGACGATACTCGATGGCAGCGCTGCCCGTCGCGATATTGTCCAGTCGTGTATCGTACTGAACACCACCGCGCAGACCCCAACGATCCGTCATGCGCCAGTAGGTGTCGCCCGCCCATACCAGTGAGCCCGTTTTGTTTTCTTTCTCCCACTGAATTTTATCATCGCCAGTGCGTGATTCTGTGAAATAGTAGATTTGACCAACAGAAACGTTAAAACGTTCAACGGCAGCTTCATCATATACGCGCGTTGTGACGCCGGTCGTTAACTGGTTAGCAGACGCAATACGGTCAAGGCCACCGTATGAACGATCGCGGAACAGGCCGCTATAGTCAGATTGCAGTAAGGACGAGTCGTAGTTTTGGATTTTGCTCTGATCGCGATAAGGCACGTACAGATACTGCATACGTGGCTCAAGCGTCTGGGTATATCCATCCGCGAGCATGCCCATATCGCGTTCGAAAATCAGCTTGCCGTCCATTTTAAACTGAGGGAGGACACGGTTTACTGAATCGGCAAGATCGTTCGCGTTGTTCGGGTTCGCATTGTATTTATCAATATTTTTCTGCTGGTAGTGGGTGGCCAACATTTTGGCTTCAGTATTCAGGCTCGCCCAGTCGTTAGACCATGGCAGAGTGATCGTCGGCTCGATATGCAGACGCGTAGCTTCCGGCATATCCGAGTTGGTGTTGACGAAATGGACCGCCTGCGCGTATACGTGCGTGTCGAAAGGACCCACATCGTTCTGGTACCAGTTCACGTCCAGCTGCGGCTCTGCACCGTAGGTGCTGTTTGTTTGTGTATCAAACACCTGGAACTGTTTGGTCGACACCGTCGCGTCAAAGTTCTCATTGGCGTAGCCCACGCTGAATTTCTGCGTGGCGTAACCATCGGTACTGGACCCGTATTTAGAATCAAAGTCGTTGAAGTAATACGGATCGCTGACTTTGGTGTAGTCGATGTTGAAGCGCCACACCTCATCCAATACCCCGGCGTGCTTCCAGTAATACATCCAGCGGTGCTTATCACCTTCGCTCGGATGCTCGTCCTGGAAGACCTTATCTGATGGCAGATAATCAAATTCCATCAGACCCGTGCCCGCCTTGGTCAGGTAGCGGAATTCGTTCTCCCACATGATGTTACCGCGCTTATGGATATAGTGCGGCGTGATCGTGGCGTCCATGTTGGGCGCAATGTTCCAGTAGTACGGCAGGTAGAACTCAAAATAGTTCGACGTGCTGTACTTGGCGTTCGGGATCAGGAAACCTGAACGACGTTTGTCACCCACGGGCAGTTGCAGGTAAGGACTATAGAAAATGGGCACCGGGCCGAGTTTGAAACGAGCGTTCCAGATCTCTGCAACCTGTTCTTCACGGTCGTGGATCACTTCACTGCCCACAACGCTCCAGGTATTTGACCCTGGCAAACAGGAGGTAAACGTGCCGTTTTCGAGAATGGTGTAGCGGTTTTCGCCACGCTGCTTCATCAGGTCTGCGGTACCGCGCCCCTGACGGCCCACCATCTGGTAATCACCTTCCCAGACGTTGGTATCTTTAGTATTCAGATTCGACCAGGCTTTCGGACCTTTCAGGATGACCTGATTGTCGTCATAGTGCACATTACCCAGCGCATCCACGGTACGGACAGGCGCCTGTGCACCTTCCGATTGCTTCTGGTGCAATTGCACTTCATCAGCCAGCAGGCGGCTGTTTCCCTGGTTAATATCGACATTGCCCGTAAAGGTCGCATTGTCAGGATAATTACCTTTAGCGCTATCGGCATTAATGGTGACGGGTAAGTCATTCGTATCGCCTTTCACCAGTGGGCGATTATAACTTGGGACGCCAAGCATACACTGCGAGGCGAGATCGGCTGCGAGCCCCTGTTGGCTATACAGGGCGGTGCCAATCATTGTGGCCAGAAGGGTGGGGATACGTTTTTTCATACGTTGTATTTTATTGTTCCGTCATCAGTGGCTACGGCTTACAAACGCTCAGAGACTATCTTACTCATCAGCGCAGTACCAGCGTTAATCCTGCCCGTTTGCGCGCCAGAGTGTTAGGCTCGCTATCGAATGACGAGTATGATAATGCAAATTATAGGCGATGTCCCTCAATTGACCGTGGCGCGACCACTGTAATGATGGCGTTGCGTCGGCCAGGAACATGACCATTCGGGGAGTATATGCAGTATTGGGGTAAAATAATCGGCGTTGCGTTCGCAATTATTATGGGTGCCGGATTCTGGGGCGTTGTTCTTGGCCTCATTATCGGCCATATGTTTGATAAAGCACGTAGCCGCAAAATGGCCTGGTTTGCCAACCAGCGCGAGCGCCAGTCACTTTTTTTCTCCACCACGTTTGAGGTGATGGGGCATTTAACCAAATCAAAAGGGCGCGTAACGGAAGCCGATATTCAGGTTGCCAGCGTCTTTATGGATCGCATGAATCTGCACGGCGAATCTCGCATCGCGGCGCAGAATGCGTTCCGGATTGGTAAATCAGATAACTACCCGCTGCGTGAAAAAATGCGGCAGTTCCGTAGCATCTGTTTCGGGCGCTTTGATTTAATTCGGATGTTTCTGGAAATTCAAATTCAGGCCGCCTTTGCGGATGGTTCTCTGCATCCGAATGAACGGGACGTCCTGTACGTGATTGCCGAAGAGCTGGGTATTTCCCGCATGCAGTTCGACCAGTTCCTGCGCATGATGCAGGGGGGGGCGCACTTTGGCGGTGGTTATCAGCAGCAATCGTCCGGCGGCGGCTGGCAGCAGGCGCAGCGTGGCCCTACGCTTGAAGATGCCTGCAACGTCCTCGGCGTGAAGCCGTCTGACGATGTCACGACCATCAAACGCGCCTATCGTAAGCTGATGAGCGAGCACCATCCGGATAAGCTGGTGGCGAAAGGCCTGCCGCCAGAGATGATGGAGATGGCCAAACAGAAAGCGCAGGAAATTCAGAAAGCCTACGAGCTGATTAAAGAGCAGAAAGGTTTTAAATAAAAAATGGCCCGACACTGTCGGGCCATTTTTTCAGAAGTCCACCGGGGCGTTGAACGTCATGGCGTTGCCGAAAGCAGGGTGGGTGATGGTGAGCGTCTGCGCATGCAGTTGCAGGCGCGGCGCTAAGGCCAGCGCTTCAGGCGGCGCGTAAAAGCGGTCGCCCAGAATCGGATGACCCATCGCAAGCATATGCACACGCAGCTGGTGGGAGCGCCCGGTAATCGGCTTCAGCAGGACGCGCGCGGTGTTATCCGGCGCGTACTCCAGCACTTCATACTCGGTTTGCGCGGCCTTGCCGGTTTCGTAACACACTTTCTGCTTAGGCCGGTTCGGCCAGTCGCAAATCAGCGGTAAATCTACCAGCCCTTCCGCCTGCGCCGGATGACCCCAGACGCGCGCGACATACTGCTTCTTCGGCTCGCGCTCGCGGAACTGACGCTTCAGCTCACGTTCTGCCGCTTTATTCAGCGCCACCACAATCACCCCGCTGGTCGCCATATCCAGACGATGGACAGACTCGGCCTGGGGATGATCGCGCTGGATACGCGTCATCACGCTGTCTTTATGCTCTTCCAGACGCCCCGGCACGGATAACAAGCCGCTCGGCTTGTTAACCACCATAATGTGCTCGTCCTGATACAGAATGACCAGCCACGGATCCATTGGGGGATTGTAGGGCTCCATTACCATCTTGCGCTCCGCTTACTGATGCGTCACAACGATAAGACGCAGAGCGTCGAGACGCCATCCCGCCTGATTGAGACTTTCCAGCACCTGCTGGCGGTTGCTCTCAATTGCGGCCAGCTCATCGTCGCGAATGTTCGGGTTCACCGCTTTCAACGCTTCCAGACGCGACAGCTCGGCAGAAAGCTTCTCATCGGCTTCGCTACGCGCCGCATCGATCAGCACTCTGGCCGCTTTTTCGGCCTGGGCTTCACCCAGTTGCAGAATGGCATGTACGTCCTGCTGCACCGCATTCACCAGCTTGCTACCGGTATGACGGTTCACCGCGCTCAGCTGACGGTTGAAGCTTTCAAACTCCACCTGGCCGGCCAGGTTCGTACCGTTTTTATCCAGCAGCAGACGCACCGGGGTTGGCGGCAGGAAGCGGTTAAGCTGAAGCTGTTTCGGTGCCTGCGCTTCCACAACGTAGATCAGCTCCACCAGCAGCGTGCCCACGGGCAAGGCTTTGTTCTTCAACAGGGAGATGGTGCTGCTGCCGGTATCGCCGGAGAGGATCAGATCCAGACCGTTGCGGATCAGCGGGTGTTCCCAGGTGATGAACTGTGCGTCTTCGCGGGACAGCGCCACATCACGATCAAAGGTGATGGTGCAGCCGTCTTCCGGCAGACCCGGGAAGTCCGGCACCAGCATATGATCGGACGGGGTCAGCACGATCATGTTCTCGCCGCGATCGTCCTGGTTAATCCCGACGATGTCGAAAAGGTTCATGGAGAAGCTGATCAGGCTGGTATCGTCGTCCTGTTCTTCAATACTGTCGGCCAGCTGCTGCGCTTTTTCACCGCCGTTGGAGTGGATCTCCAGCAGGCGATCGCGCCCCTGCTCAAGCTGGGCTTTCAGCGCGTCATGCTTCTCGCGGCAGGACTTGATCAGCTCATCGAAACCCTCTGTATTTTCCGGGGCGGCGAGGTAACCGATCAGGTCCGCATGCACCTGATCGTAAATGGCGCGACCGGTCGGGCAGGTGTGTTCAAACGCATCCAGACCTTCGTGGTACCAGCGAACCAGAACGGACTGGGCGGTTTTCTCCAGATACGGCACGTGGATCTGAATATCATGTGCCTGACCGATACGATCCAGACGCCCGATACGCTGCTCCAGCAAATCCGGGTTAAACGGCAGATCGAACATCACCAGATTGCTGGCGAACTGGAAGTTACGGCCTTCTGAACCGATTTCGGAGCACAGCATCACCTGCGCGCCGCTGTCCTCTTCACTAAACCAGGCCGCGGCGCGGTCGCGCTCGACAATAGACATGCCTTCATGGAACACGGCGGCGCGAATACCTTCGCGCTCGCGCAGCACTTGTTCCAGTTGCAGGGCGGTGGCGGCTTTGGCGCAGATCACCAGCACCTTCTGGGAACGGTGTGCAGTCAGGTAGCCCATCAGCCACTCCACGCGCGGATCGAAGTTCCACCAGGTACCGGTGTCGCCTTCAAATTCCTGATAAATCTGCTCCGGGTAGAGCATGTCGCGCGCGCGGTCTTCCGCAGATTTACGGGTGCCCATAATGCCGGAGACTTTAATCGCCGTCTGGTACTGGGTCGGCAGCGGCAGTTTGATGGTGTGCAGCTCGCGTTTCGGGAACCCCTTCACGCCGTTTCGGGTGTTACGGAACAGCACGCGGCTGGTGCCGTGACGGTCCATCAGCATGTCGATCAGCTCTTTACGTGCGGATACCGTGTTATCGCTGTCGCTGTTCGCGGCCTGAAGCAGCGGCTCGATATCCTGCTCGCCAATCAGATCGCTGAGGGTGTTGAGTTCATCATTGGAGAGACGATGACCTGCCAGCAGCAGTGCGACGGCGTCTGCCACAGGACGGTAGTTTTTCTGCTCCTCAACAAACTGCTCAAAATCGTGGAAGCGGTTCGGGTCGAGAAGACGCAGACGGGCGAAGTGGCTCTCAAGACCCAGCTGCTCCGGGGTGGCGGTCAGCAGTAGAACGCCTGGTACGCGTTCGGCAAGCTGCTCAATCGCCATGTATTCACGGCTTGGCGCATCTTCGCTCCAGACGAGATGGTGTGCTTCGTCGACGACCATCAGATCCCATTCAGCGTCGCACAGATGCTCCAGGCGCTGCTTGCTGCGGCGTACGAAGTCCAGGGAGCAGATCACCAGTTGTTCAGTTTCAAACGGGTTGTCCGCGTCGTGCTGGGCTTCGGCATAGCGCTCGTCGTCGAACAGGGAGAAGCGCAGGTTAAAGCGGCGCAGCATTTCGACCAGCCACTGGTGTTGCAGTGTTTCAGGCACCACTATCAGTACGCGCTCGGCGGCACCAGAGAGCAGCTGCTGGTGCAGGATCATGCCTGCTTCGATGGTTTTACCCAGGCCCACTTCGTCAGCCAGCAGCACGCGAGGCGCATGGCGACGGCCTACATCATGGGCGATATTCAGCTGGTGGGGGATCAGGCTGGTACGCTGACCGCGCAGGCCGCTCCACGGCATGCGGTACTGTTCACTCTGGAACTTTCGCGCGCGGTAGCGCAGGGAGAAACGATCCATTCGGTCGATTTGCCCGGCAAACAGACGGTCCTGCGGCTTGCTGAAAACCAGTTTGCTGTCGAGCAACACTTCACGCAGGATGACATTTGTCTCGTCGGTATCAAGACGCGTTCCAATGTAAGCGAGCAGTCCATTCTCTTCTTTTACGTCTTCAACCTTTAGCTGCCAGCCCTCGTGGCTGGTCACGGTGTCACCCGGGTTGAACATTACGCGGGTAACAGGGGAGTCATTGCGCGCGTACAGGCGGTTTTCACCGGTAGCAGGGAAAAGGAGGGTAACCATGCGCGCATCGACGGCAACGACGGTTCCTAATCCAAGTTCGCTTTCTGTATCGCTGATCCAGCGTTGACCAAGTGTAAAAGGCATAGTTGTTCGGCTCTAATCTTTAATTGCAGGCAATAGTTCGACCCCGTCAAAAAAGACGGTCATCGAAAAATGGGTCCGGGAATGGAAAGGGCGCTATGGTACTGGATGGCAACGGTTTCGTCACGCGTCAAAATAGCCCAAGTTGTCCTGTCACTAGTGTAGCAAAATCGTCATCAATGAAGGGCAAAATTCCGTCGGCGACGGGCTGAAGCTGGCGCGTCAGGTAGTGATCGTAATCGAGCGGTGAGTGTTGATAATCCACAGGCTCCGGGCCGTTGATTGTCCAGACGTATTTGATCGTTCCCCGGTTCTGATACTGCGGTGCGCGGCCGCGCTTGACGTTCTCTTCATCCGCCAGGCACGCAGCGCGTACGTGGGGAGGCACATTACGTTGATACTCTGCCAGCGGGCGGCGCAGGCGCTTGCGATACACCAGCCGATCATCCAGTTCACCTGCCATCAGGCTGGCGATGGTTTCGCGCACGTAGTCCTGATACGGCTCATTGCGGAATACCCGCAGGTACAGCGTTTGCTGGAACTGCTGCGCCAGCGGCGTCCAGTCGGTGCGCACCGTCTCCAGCCCTTTAAACACCATCCGCTGCGTGTCACCTTCCTGGATCAGCCCGGCGTAGCGCTTCTTGCTGCCCTGGTCGGTACCGCGAATGGTGGGCATTAAAAAGCGGACGAAATGGGTTTCAAACTCCAGCTCTAACGCGCTGGTTAACCGCTCTTTTTGCAAACTTTCTCGCCACCAGTCGTTCACGAAGGCGACCAGTTCTTTACCGATTCGCGCGGCGTCCTCTTCAGAATGCGCGGCTTTCAGCCAGACAAAGGTGGAGTCGGTATCGCCATAAATGACGTCATAGCCCCGGGATTCAATTAGCGCTTTGGTTTGACGCATGATTTCATGCCCGCGCATGGTGATGGACGACGCCAGACGGGGATCAAAGAAGCGGCAGGCGCTGGTGCCCAGCACGCCGTAAAAGGCATTCATAATGATTTTCAGCGCCTGTGAGAGCGGCTTGTTGCCGTGACGTTTCGCCTCGTCCCGACCGTGCCAGATGTTTCCCACTATTTCAGGCAGGCAGTGCTTCTCGCGTGAAAAGCGTGCCCCGAGAAAACCTTCGGTGCTGTGCGCATCGTCTGGCTGCGCCATCCCCTCCACCAGCCCCACCGGGTCTATCAGGAACGTGCGTATAATCGACGGGTACAGGCTTTTATAATCCAGCACCAGCACCGAGTCATACAGCCCGGGCCGTGAATCCATCACGTAACCGCCGGGGCTAGCCTGCGGCGGCACGTCGCCGAGATTAGGGGCAACATAGCCCGCCCGATGCATCCGCGGGAAATAGAGGTGGCTGAAGGCCGCTACCGAGCCGCCGTGCCTGTCGACAGCGAGACCGTTCACCGTAGCGCGTTCCAGCAGGAAGGGCATGATCTCGGTTTTGTGGAAAATCTGCGTCACCAGCTCGCAATCTTTCAGGTTATAGGTAGCGAGCGCCGGCTTATCCTCGTTAAAGCGCCGGTCAATTTCGTCCATTCGGTCCCAGGGGTTGTCGATGGATTTACCTTCACCCAGCAACGCCTGCGCCACCGCTTCGAGAGAGAAAGAGGAGAAATTCCAGAAGGCGGATTTAAGCGCCTCGATGCCGTCGATAATCAGGCGACCGTTGGCCTGAGCGAAGAAAACGCCGTTCTTAAACCCGTGCTCGCGCCACTCCAGCTCGGTGTTACCGCGCCCAAGAATCAGCGGGATGCGGTAACGTTCGGCATGTTTTTGCAGCACGCGCAGGTCAAACTGGACGACGTTCCAGCCGATCATTACATCCGGATCGTGCACGGCAAACCACTGGTTAAGCTTCTCCAGCAACTGTGGTCGGCTGTTAACGTACTCCAGATGGAAATTCAGCGGAGATGCATCGCCGTTCGGCGGTCCGAGCATATAGACTACCCGCTGCCCACATCCTTCAAGTCCGATGCAGTACAGTTCACCGTGGCGGGTCGTTTCAATATCCAGCGAGACCCACTTCAGCGGTGGACGATAATTCGGGTTAGGCTTAAGACGCGCATTAATGAGACTGCCGTTCTGCGCGGTGCCGTCCACCCAGACGGGCGCGGTAATAAACCGCTCCATCAGAAAACGTTCCGGCGGACGGATATCGGCTTCGTAGAGCGTCACGCCCGCTTCGCGCAGCAGCTTTTCGTAGCGCATCAACTGGCGATGGGCGCGGCAGTAGAGGCCATGCACCGGCTGGCGGTGAAAATCTTTCAAATCCAGGGGAGTGAGGCGCCAGCCGTTTTCACCGCGCAGCAGCTGTTTGACCTTTTCGACGTGGTGTTCAGGAATAAAAGCTACGGACTCCTGAGGGGGCAGCGTAACGTGCAGCGGACCGTTGTCCGTTGCCAGCCAGAACGCAACCTCCGTACCCTGAGGGGTATCCCGCCAGTGTCGGGTCAGTAAAAAGCCTTCTTGCGCCTGTGCCACGCCGCTATCCCATAAAACAAAACCAGGCCTGATTATAGCCTGGTTAAGGTGGATTTGCTGGGGTTTTATACAGTTATTGCGCGTGGTTTCCCCTCACCCCGGCCCTCTCCCCAGAGGGGCGAGGGGGAAAGACGGCTCCGTTCGGTCCCCTCACCCTCTGGGGAGAGGGTGAGGGTAAGGTTTACTGCCCGTAGTAGGCCTTGGCACCGTGCTTGCGCAGGTAATGCTTATCCAGCAGAGTTTGCTGCATATCCGGCAGGTGCGGCGCCAGCTGGCGGCAGAAGATCCCCATGTAAGCGACTTCCTCCAGCACGATCGCGTTGTGCACCGCGTCTTCCGCGTTTTTTCCCCAGGCGAAGGGGCCATGGGAGTGCACCAGCACGCCGGGCATCTGAGCCGCGTCGATTCCCTGTTTTTCGAAGGTTTCGACAATTACGTTGCCGGTTTCCCACTCATACTCACCATTGATCTCCGCATCGGTCATCAGACGCGTACAGGGAATGGTGCCGTAGAAATAGTCCGCGTGGGTGGTACCTGTAGCCGGAATGGACTGACCCGCCTGCGCCCAGATAGTCGCGTGACGCGAATGGGTATGCACGATGCCGCCGATAGTCGGGAATGACTGATACAGCAGACGGTGGGTAGGCGTATCGGAGGAGGGTTTTTTGTTGCCTTCCACCACTTCACCCGTTTCGATGCTGACCACCACCATATCGTCTGCCGTCATCACCGTGTAATCCACGCCTGAAGGCTTAATGACAAACACGCCTTTTTCGCGGTCAACGGCGCTGACGTTGCCCCAGGTCAGGGTCACCAGGTTATGTTTCGGCAGCGCCAGGTTGGCTTCAAGTACCTGACGTTTGAGATCGTCTAACATTGCTGTCTCCCTGCCCGGTGAACACAGTGCCACCGGGCGTTCCGTACTTAGCGTTTCGAACCGTAATAGACTTCGTTCCAGCGCAGCGCGTCTTTAAAGGCTGGCAGACGGGTGTCGTTATCAATCACGGTCAGTTCGATGTCGTGCAGCTCGGCGAACTGACGCATGTCGTTCAGGTCAAGCGCGTGGCTGAACACCGTGTGGTGCGCGCCGCCGGCCAGGATCCAGGCTTCCGACGCGGTTGGCAGGTCAGGCTGCGCTTTCCACAAAGCGTTGGCGACCGGCAGCTTCGGCAGAGAATGCGGGGTTTCAACCGCATCGACGCAGTTCACCAGCAGGCGGAAACGATCGCCGAGGTCGATCAGGCTGGCGTTGATGGCCGGGCCGGTACGGGTGTTGAAGATCAGACGGGCCGGATCCGCTTTGCCGCCAATACCGAGGTACTGCACGTCCAGGATAGGTTTCTCTTCAACTGCGATGGATGGACATACTTCCAGCATGTGCGAGCCGAGCACCAGATCGTTGCCGTTCTCGAAGTGGTAGGTGTAGTCCTCCATAAAAGAGGTGCCGCCCTGTAGACCGGTCGACATCACCTTCATGATGCGAAGCAGAGCGGCAGTTTTCCAGTCGCCTTCGCCCGCAAAGCCGTAGCCCTGCTGCATCAGACGTTGTACCGCCAGTCCCGGAAGCTGTTTCAGGCCGTGGAGGTCTTCAAAGGTGGTGGTGAAGGCATGGAAACCGCCCTGTTCAAGAAAACGTTTCATGCCCAGCTCAATACGTGCGGCATCCAGCACGTTCTGACGCTTGTCGCCGTTGACCTGCGCCGCAGGCGTCAGGCGGTAGCTGCTCTCATACTCATCCACCAGCGCGTTCACGTCGCCATCGCTGATTTCATTCACCACCTGTACCAGATCGCCCACCGCCCAGGTATTGACGGAGAAGCCGAACTTGATTTGCGCCGCGACTTTATCGCCATCGGTGACCGCCACTTCGCGCATATTGTCACCGAAACGCACCACTTTCAGGTGACGGGTATCCTGCTTAGAGACCGCCTGACGCATCCAGGAGCCAATGCGCTGTTGTGCCTTGCCGTCCTGCCAGTGGCCGGTCACCACGGCATGCTGTTGACGCA
Organism: Enterobacter cloacae; assembly: GCF_011078175.1. Classification (GTDB taxonomy): domain Bacteria; phylum Pseudomonadota; class Gammaproteobacteria; order Enterobacterales; family Enterobacteriaceae; genus Enterobacter; species Enterobacter cloacae_Q. The sequence continues at coordinate 155,390 of NZ_JAALCJ010000003.1, read as the reverse complement.
TGCGCGCGCCGATGAAGCCGAACTCACGGCCGCCGTGCGCGGTCTGGTTCAGGTTCATAAAGTCCATGTCGATGCTGTCCCACGGCAGGGAGGCGTTGAACTGCGTGTGGAATTGCAGCAGCGGTTTGTTGAGGATAGCCAGGCCGTTGATCCACATTTTGGCCGGTGAGAAAGTGTGCAACCACACCACCAGGCCGGCGCATTTGTCGTCGTAATTGGCATCACGGCAGATGTTGGTAATTTCGTCCGGGGTGGTTCCCAGCGGCTTCAGCACCAGTTTGCACGGCAGTTTAGCTTCAGCGTTCAGCGCATTCACAACGTGTTCCGCGTGTTTTGTCACCTGCTGCAACGCTTCCGGTCCGTACAAATGTTGGCTGCCAATCACAAACCACACTTCATAATTAGTAAAAATGGTCATTATCGTGTCCTTAATGTGTCAGGGTTGCCGTAGTGTCCGCGGTGCTTTTGGCCGGGGCGGCGACAGGGAGATAGTGAAGTTCGGCGCTTTTTGCCCATTGCTGGTAGCGCTGATAAAGCTGTTCAAAGCGTTGTGCCTGCTGAGTCTGTGGCTGGAGCGTATTTTCGACGGCGCTCGCCATATGCTGTTGCGCGGTCGGGATATCCGCATGGACGCCTGCGGCCACGGCAGCGAAAATCGCGGCACCCAGCGCACAGCACTGATCGGAGGCCACTATTTGCAGCGGCCGGTTCAGCACGTCGCAGCAGGCCTGCATAATCACCGGGTTTTTACGGGCGATGCCGCCCAGCGCCATCACGTTGTTCACGTCAATGCCCTGGTCGATGAAGCACTCCATAATGGCGCGGGCGCCGAACGCGGTGGCGGCGATCAGGCCGCCAAACAGCGCGGGTGCGTCGGTCGCCAGGTTGAGATCGGTAATCACCCCTTTCAGACGCTGGTTGGCAAACGGCGTACGACGGCCGTTGAACCAGTCCAGCACCACCGGCAGGTGGTCGAGAGACGGATTTTTTGCCCAGGCTTCTGTAAGCTGCGGCAGGAGCTGTTTTTTGCTTGCGGAAATCTGCGTTTTTAGTTCAGGATGCGCGGTAGCCAGCTGATCCAGCGGCCAGCCGAGCACGCGACCAAACCAGGCGTAGATATCGCCGAAGGCGGACTGACCCGCCTCAAGGCCGATAAAATCGGGTACCACGCTGCCGTCAACCTGACCGCAGATGCCTTTCACCGCGCGGTCGCCGACGCTGGCTTTATCCGCCGTCAGAATGTCACAGGTGGAGGTGCCGATAACTTTCACCAGCGTGTTGGGCTGCGCACCTGCGCCCACGGCACCCATATGACAGTCGAACGCGCCGCCGGAAATGGTCACGTTTTGCGGCAGGCCGAGACGCGTCGCCCACTCTTCACAGAGCGTGCCGACCGGAATCTCGGCAGTGAAGGTGTCGGTAAACAGCGGGTATGTCAGGTTTTTGTTGATGATTGGGTCGAGATCGTCGAAGAACGCTGCCGGAGGCAGACCGCCCCAGCTTTCATGCCACAGCGATTTATGCCCGGCGCTGCAACGGCCCCGGCGAATATCCTGCGGGCGGGTGGTGCCGGAGAGCAGGGCGGGAACCCAGTCGCAGAGCTCAATCCATGACGCCGCCGCCTGTGCGACCGACGCGTCCGCGCGGGTAACGTGCAGGATCTTGGCCCAGAACCACTCGCTGGAGTAAATCCCACCGATGTAGCGGGAATAATCAGTTTTACCCGGCTGATGGCATAAGCGGGTGATGGCTTCCGCCTCTTCCACGGCGGTATGGTCTTTCCACAGCACAAACATGGCGTTCGGGTTGTCGGCAAACTCCGGGCGCAGCGCCAGTACGCGGCCTTCGGCATCGACAGGGGCAGGCGTTGAGCCAGTGCTGTCGACGCCAATCCCTACCACCTCGGCCCGCTGAGCGTCCGTCAGCTCCGCCAGCACGGTTTTGATCGCCGCTTCCATTGATTCAATGTAATCACGCGGGTGGTGGCGGAACTGGTTGTTCGGCGCATCGCAGTAGCGCCCCTCTTGCCAGCGCGGGTACCACTCAACGCTGGTTGCTATTTCCAGGCCCGTCGTACAGTCCACTGCCAGCGCACGAACTGAGTCGCTGCCAAAATCAAGGCCAATTGCAATTGCCATGGTGTTGCTCCATCCAAAAAACAGGTATGGAAGAACATTAGAGACTGAGGATAAAAATCGTCAGGCAGGATCCGCTAATCTTATGGACTAAATTGCTGTAGCAACGGAAAGTGTGACGCCGTGCAAATATTCAATGTGGACATTTCTGCCGTACTTATAGACACTTTTGTTACTGCTTATCTGCCCGTACTGGCGGAGAAATCAGGGGGAAAGGCTGAAACATGGCGGACGTAAAAGAGGCGTGATGCTTTTTGGATCTTTTCGCGGGCCATTTTTATACTGCTTTTATCGATATGGACAATTGGTTTCCTTCAGGACCCTTGGGAGAACTGAATCTATGGCCGAACCGCAAAACGATCCCTTACTGCCGGGCTACTCATTTAACGCCCATCTGGTGGCGGGGCTGACGCCAATTGAGGCCGAGGGATATCTCGATTTTTACGTCGATCGACCGCTCGGAATGAAAGGGTATATATTGAACCTGACCGTCCGCGGAGAAGGGGTGATCAAAAACGGTGATCAACACTTTATCTGCCGCCCTGGCGATATGCTGCTGTTCCCTCCGGGGGAGATACACCACTACGGGCGCCACCCGGATGCCAAAGAGTGGTATCACCAGTGGGTCTATTTCCGTCCGCGCGCCTACTGGCAGGAGTGGCTCTCGTGGCCGGCCATTTTCGCCCATACCGGTTTTTATCGCCCGGATGAGGCGCATCTGGCACAGTTCCGTGAGCTGTTCGCACAGATTATTGAGGCAGGGCAGGCGGGCGGGCGCTACGCCGAACTGCTGGCCATCAACCTGCTTGAACAGGTGCTGCTGCGCCGCATGGAAGCCATCAACGAGTCGCTTAATCCGCCGCTGGACAACCGCGTCCGCGACGCCTGCCAGTACATCAGCGACCACCTTGCCGACAGCCAGTTTGATATTGCCAGCGTCGCCCAGCATGTGTGCCTGTCGCCGTCACGGCTCTCTCATCTGTTCCGCCAGCAGCTTGGAGTGAGCGTGCTCAGCTGGCGTGAGGATCAGCGTATCAGCCAGGCAAAGCTGCTGCTGAGCACCACGCGAATGCCTATCGCCACCGTCGGACGTAACGTGGGCTTTGAAGATCAGCTCTATTTCTCTCGCGTGTTTAAGAAGTGCACCGGGGCCAGCCCGAGCGAATTCCGTGCGGGATGTGAATAATAGGTAAACATTCAGGTGAACTTCAGGCGCATCCTGTAAACTATTCAGACAATTGATGCCTTGACGCGGTGCAGGGCGCTAAGCAGAATCGCTGATTCGTTTTCTGACCGGAATAGTTATGCAGGCATTGCTGGAACATTTTATTACCCAGTCCGTTATGTATTCGCTCATCGCCGTGGCGCTGGTGGCGTTTCTGGAGTCGCTGGCGCTGGTCGGGCTGATCCTGCCCGGCACCGTGATGATGGCGGGGCTTGGAGCGCTTATCGGCAGCGGCGAAGTCAATTTCTGGCAGGCGTGGATGGCCGGTATTATCGGCTGTTTGCTGGGGGACTGGATCTCCTTCTGGCTGGGCTGGCGCTTTAAAAAACCGCTGCATCGCTGGTCGTTTATGAAAAAGAACAAAGCGCTGCTGGATAAAACCGAGCATGCGCTGCACCAGCACAGCATGTTCACTATCCTCGTGGGGCGCTTCGTTGGCCCAACGCGTCCGCTGGTGCCAATGGTTGCCGGGATGCTGGATCTGCCCGTCGCGAAATTCGTGGTGCCGAACATCATCGGCTGCGTCTTCTGGCCGCCGTTTTACTTCCTGCCGGGGATTCTGGCGGGCGCGGCCATTGATATTCCTGACGGTATGCAAAGCGGTGAGTTTAAATGGCTGCTGCTGGGCACAGCGGTGCTGCTGTGGCTTGCGGTCTGGCTCTGCTGGCGCCTGTGGCGCAGCGCGAAAGCCAGTGTTGATCGTCTGACGCGCTATCTCCCGCGCACGCGCCTGCTCTGGCTGGCCCCACTTACGCTCGGCGTGGCGGTGGTCGCGCTGGTAGCGCTGATCCGTCACCCGCTGATGCCGGTGTACGGTGAGATCCTGTTGAAGGTGGTGAGCCGTTAAGGTGTTTTCCCTCTCCCTGTGGGAGAGGGCCAGGGTGAGGGCATCAGACCGCACAAATTAGAAGCAAAACGGCAACGGGTTGCCGTTTTTGATGTTTGTCCCCTCTCCCTGTGGGAGAGGGTCAGGGTGAGGGCATCAGACCGCACAAGGCAGAAGAAAAACGGCAACGGGATGCCGTTCTTGATGTCTGTCCCCTCTCCCTGTGGGAGAGGGCCAGGGTGAGGGCATCAGACCTTACGAATACCCAACAGTGAAGACGCCCCCGCCTTACCACTCATAAGTTCTTCAGTTTCACCATCCCACAGAATACGTCCCTCCGCGATCACCACCGATCGCGGCGCGATGCGTGCGGCATCTTCGATGCTATGCGAAACCATCAGCATCGTCAGTTGTTCGCGCTCGCAAACCTCCATAACCAGCGAGAGCATCTCCTGACGCAGGGCCGGGTCGAGCGCCGAAAAGGGTTCGTCGAGCAGCAGCAGCGGCTGCTTGCGCACCAGACAGCGTGCCAGCGCCACGCGCTGGCGCTGGCCGCCGGAAAGCTCACCCGGTAGTCTGTTGATAAACGCGGCCAGGCCCATTTGTTCGGCGATCGCCTCCAGCGTCTGACGCTGCGCAGCACTGAGCTTTAACCCCGGATCCATACCCAGCGCAATGTTCTGCCACACCGTAAGATGATTGAACAGATTGTTTTCCTGGAACAGCATCGAGACGGGGCGCTTAGCCGGCGGAGCGTAGGTATATTCGCCATTATCAATGACGATCGACCCACTGGCAGGCTGCAAAAAACCGGCAATCAAATTGAGCAGGGTACTTTTTCCGGCCCCGCTGGGGCCAAGCACTGCGATTCGCTCTCCCTGACGAACGGAGAGGGTAAAACGCATTGGCAGGTGCTCATAAAGCCAGGTTACATCAGTCAGTTTTAACATCACGCCCCGGAAGTTTTTCGATAACGGTAAATAAGGCAAAGCACAGCAGCAAAAGGAGCAGCGCCGTGACGGCGCCGTCCTGGCTACGATAGGAGCCAATTTGCTGATAAAGCCAGAACGGCAGCGTGCGGAAATCCTCGTTGCCGAAGAGGGCCACAACGCCAAAATCGCCAATCGACAGCACGCAGGCAAACGCCAGCGCCTGGGCCAGCGGACGTTTTAGCGCGCGCAATTCGACCACTTTCAGACGCTGCCAGCCCTGCATGCCCAGCGACTGACACAGCAAGCTGTAGCGGCTATTGACGTCGCGCATCGGGTTTTCCAGCACCTTGAGCGCGTAAGGGATGGCCATCAGTGCGTTGGTAAAAATGACGATGCCGTCGGCGCTTTCCGGCAGGCCGATGGTGCTGTTGAACAGTAAAAAGAATCCGGTCGCCAGCACAATGCCCGGCATCGCCAGAATCAGCATACCCGTCAGCTCCAGCGCGTGTCCGGCTTTACGGGCATGACGCGCGTACAGCTCGCGGCTGCTCCAGAGCAGCATCATGGTCAGGATCACGCACAGTAGCCCGGCTGCCAGCGCGATGCGCAATGAGGTCCACGTCGCCTGCCACAGGACAGGCTGTTGCAGTACCGCCAACACATTGCGATTCAGGCCGTCAGCCATAACGGCCAGCAGCGGGGGCAGCAGAAGCAGGAGCGCCAGCGCGATCAGCATAAAATCCGCGACGCGGCTGTGCAGGCTGTCCTGCGGATCGCGCCAGCCCGTCAAGTTGTTGCTGCCTGTGGGAACCGCTTTACTTAGCCGCTGGCTGAGTAACACCAGAGCCAGACAGCAGACCATCTGGACGATCGCCAGCAGCGCGGCGCGCCCCGGATCGTAGTCATAACTTAAGGCCTGATAGATCGCCAGCTCAATGGTGGTGGCCTGCGGCCCGCCGCCGAGAGAAAGCACGGTCGCGAAGCTGGCGAAGCAGAGCATAAAAATCAGCGCGGCAACCGGGGCGATCTGGCGTCGCAGCCATGGCCATTCGACAAAGCGGAAGAACGGCCAGCCGCGCATGCCAAGCTGGGCGGCAATCTGACGCTGCTCACCGGGAATGTTTTCCAGCGCCTGTAAAAAGAGGCGCGTCGCCATCGGCATATTGAAAAAAATATGCGCCAGCAGAATGCCTTTCAGGCCATATGGGGAGAAGGTCCATTCCAGACCAAGCAGGCTGAAGAGGGATGCCAGCCAGCCCTGCCGACCGTATACGCTCAGAATGCCGAACACCGCCACCAGCACGGGCAGGATCAGCGTCATCGCGCACAGCCGCAGCAGGGCAAGCCTGCCGGGGAAACGTCTGCGATAGAGGGCGCGCGCGAGGAAAATGGCCGGGATCGTCGACAGCAGCGCGGAGAGAAATGCCTGCCAGAAGGAGAAACGGATCACGTGCCAGAGATAGCCGTCGTGCCAGAGGGCGAGCAGATCGCTCTCGGGCGCGTTAAACCACAGCGCAAGGAATGCGCCCAGGCTGACGACCACCATCAGTATGGCGGCGAGCAGCCCGGGAATTAACCAGCCGGGGATCAACGGCTGACGGCGCGTTGCCATTCACTTATCCATGCGGCCCGCTGGGCGGCAACCTGCTGCGGCGTAAATTCCAGTGAGGTTTGCGGCTTGTTTAGCTGCTCAAAACCTGCCGGCAGCGCAACGTCAGTGACCGGGTACATCCAGTTGCCTGTCGGAATGGCATTCTGGAATGCCGGTGAAACCATAAATTTCAGGAATTTTTCAGCAAGCTCCGGCTGTTTGCTCGCGGCAGTACGGGCAGCCACTTCCACCTGCAAATAATGTCCTTCAGAAAAGTTCGCGGCGGCGTAGTTATCCTTCTTCTCGGCGATAATGTGGTAGGCCGGAGAGGTAGTGTAGCTCAGCACCAGGTCGCCTTCGCCTTTCAGGAACAGGCCGTAGGCTTCGCTCCAGCCTTTGGTGACGGTAACGGTTTTCGCGGCCAGCTTCTGCCATGCTTCCGGCGCTTTATCCCCGTAAACTTTCTGCATCCACAGCAGCAGCCCCAGCCCCGGCGTGCTGGTGCGCGGATCTTCGTAAATCACGCGCCATTTCTGGTCACTTTCGACCAGCTCTTTCAGGCTTTTGGGCGGATTCTTCAACCTGTTTTTATCATAGACAAACGCAAAGTAGCCGTAATCAAAGGGAACGAAGGTGTCGTTTTTCCTGCCGCCCGGCACGTTAACGGCATCTGCCGCCACGCCGCTTTTGGCGAACAGTCTGGTTTGGGTGGCGGCTTCCAGCAGGTTGTTATCCAGCCCGAGCACCACGTCGGCTTTGCTCTTTTTGCCTTCCATGCGCAGACGGTTGAGCAGCGAGACGCCATCTTCCAGCGCCACGAATTTCAGCTCGCAGTTGCAGTCCGCTTCAAAGGCTTTTTTTACCACCGGACCGGGGCCCCAGTCGGCGGAGAAGGAGTCGTAGGTGTAGACCGTCAGAACAGGCTTAGCAAAAACAGGCAGCGCAAACAGCGCCAGCAGAGGAAGAACGTTTTTTAACACTTTGCACCTCAGGGTTGAGTGGCAAAGGATTTTGAGAGACAGCCTCAAATCCCTTCGCCGGCGTTATCCGGATCAGGTTCGACGGGTATTATCTCAGCGCACATCAGTGATGCAGCACCCCGTTGAGAACGGCGCTATTGTAATGATTTGCTGAATATTACGAAAGCGTTATGGCTCCGGCGGCGCAAACCAGGCGGATTTAAAATCAAACCAGCCGAGGGTGTTCATCCGCAGGCCGCGCATGCTGCGCTGCCCCTGGATCAGCAGCCAGTGGTGAATCAACGGTACGATCGTCTGCCCAGCCAGTAATTCCTGACACCAGGCGGCCAGATCCATTTCTCCCGCCCGCCACCGCGCGGCGTCCTGCTGCCAGCCCCGGTTGATACAGTGCTGAATCAGGGGCACTTCATACAGGTGAGAGAAGAGCGAGAAATCAAGCGGCAGCGTAAAGTTTGCGCTGTTGAGCCAGATATCACTGATGACATCTCCGCGATGCCATTCATCATAATCGACTTCCTGTATCGCCAGCGTCACGCCTTCGGCTGCCAGTAACTTGCTCATGATCCTCGCCAGAAAACGATGCTCAATGTGATCGCGATAGTAGCTGAGGGTGATGGTCTCCAGTCCGGCAGGCTTTTCGCTGCGGACGGGCTGCGCATGGTGCCAGCGTGGAAGCAGGCCATAGGCCGGGAACCACCAGGTCTGGTATTGCTCCTCTGCGTGATAAATCAGGTTAGCGGGTGCCAAAATATGGCTTATCCACCTGCGGACGTCGTGGTTTGCCCCGCGATGGCTGCGGCTATCAAAGAGCAGGTAGTAGCAGCCCTCCTCCAGCCGGCTTTCGAACGCCTTTTCACCGGCTGTTGGCCCTTCCAGGGTGAGGCCTGCGCTCAGTTCTTCGTTGAGGTCCGGTAACACCCAGACGTTCACTTCGTCGATCAGCGCCCTGTAGCCAAAGTAATCATCAAAGGCGCGGATCTTCAGCTGATTACTGGTGTTCCGCGAAACGGAGTAGGGGCCCGTACCAATCGGCTGGCTGGAAAAATTGTTCAGGGATCGCCACTCGGCAGGCAGGATCATTGAGGGCACATAGCCCAGAAGCCACGGAAGCCATTTGTCCGGCTGCGATAGCTCAATATCCAGCGTCCAGGCCGTCGGGGAGTGGAGCCGCGCGATATGTGAATAGAGCGGCAGCGTGCGGGCGCGCTCTAAGGAATCGATAACATCGCGCATCTCCAGCTCGCGTCCATGGTGGAAATGAATGCCGGGGCGTAGGAAGAAGCGCCAGTGAAGCGGGGACACCTGCTGCCAGTGATGGGCAATATCCGCTTCCAGTTCCCCATTTTCCTCATTTATCCGCGTCAGACCGCTGAAAATCTGTCGGGCCATGTGGGTTTCAGAGCGACGTAACGCCGTACCGGGCAACAGATTTTTCATTGGGCGGTAGTACAGCACCCGCAGAATGTGGCGTCCCTGACGAAAGCTGCGTCCCAGATGCGAGACCAGCATCTGGCGTACGGCGGCCTTGTCGCCCACCAGCTGTACCAGTTGGTCGATGCGGTCCTGCTCCAGCAGATCCTCCGCCCGCTGTTGCTGCAACGCCAGGCCTGTATAAAGGAACGTTAGTCGCGAGCGCTTGCCGCGTCCGGCCTCGGCCTCCCAGTTTAGCCAGCCCTGCTGCTGCATGGTGTTAAGGAGGGTACGCATATGACGCCGGGAGCAGTTGAGGAGCTCAGCCAACTCGTTCAGCGTGGTCTCCTGCGATTGACCCTCGCAGCACTGCCACAGGCGGATGAATTGTTGTTGCAGTCGACCGGATGGCATAAAAGAGGAACTCCTGACAAAAAATCAGCAATTTATTAATCCCTATATTAAGCCAATAATTCTTCCCGATGAAGCGAGGAGGTAAATTATGAAGAGGTCTACCGCACGTCAGTTTTATCAGCAGTACTTTTCAGCGACAAAAGGATCGTCCTGGCTGGCCCGCCAGTGCGCAGAGCAGCGGCTGAAAATGTTAGAAGAATTGATGCAGTGGGATGTTACGAAACCGACCTCTTCTTGCTAACTCGCCTCGATCATGTGTGACTGAGTATTGGTGCTAATCACCCGCCAGCAAAATGTTTTTGCTGGCTTTTTTCGTTTACTATTCCACCCAATTCTATTTGCTTTCATAAGGACTTGTGCATGCTCTGGTTGATGACGATGGGGCGACGCCTGAACGGCGTGTACGCCGCTTTTATGCTGGTGGCCTTCATGATGGGCGTGGCCGGCGCGCTACAGGCACCGACGCTGAGCCTGTTTCTCAGCCGCGAGGTGGGCGCGCAGCCGTTTTGGGTGGGCCTGTTCTATACCGTCAACGCTATTGCCGGGATCCTCGTCAGCCTGGCGCTGGCGAAACGATCCGACAGCCAGGGCGATCGCCGTAAGCTGATCCTCTTTTGCTGTGCCATGGCCGTGGGTAACGCGCTGCTGTTTGCCTTCAACCGCCATTACCTGACACTTATCACCTGCGGCGTGCTGCTGGCCTCTCTCGCGAATACCGCCATGCCGCAGCTCTTCGCCCTGGCGCGGGAGTACGCCGACAACTCGGCGCGGGAAGTAGTCATGTTCAGCTCGGTAATGCGTGCGCAGCTCTCTCTGGCTTGGGTCATCGGCCCCCCGCTGGCATTCATGCTGGCGCTGAACTACGGCTTTACCGCCATGTTCACCATCGCGGCGGGTATTTTTGCCATCAGCCTGGCGCTGATAGCCTTTGCGCTGCCATCGGTGGCGCGCGTAGAGCAGACGACGGACAAACCCATCACGCAGGTGAGCGGCTGGCAGGATAAAAACGTTCGCATGTTGTTTATCGCTTCCACGCTGATGTGGACATGCAACACCATGTACATTATTGATATGCCGCTGTGGATCAGCAGCGATCTGGGGCTGCCGGATAAGCTCGCGGGTATCCTGATGGGCACCGCTGCCGGGCTAGAGATCCCGGCGATGATTCTGGCGGGTTACTATGTAAAACGTTTCGGAAAGCGTCGGATGATGGTCGTCGCCGTGGCGGCTGGGGTAGTGTTCTACGCGGGGCTGATCCTTTTCCATTCGCGTGAAGCCTTACTGGCGTTGCAGCTGTTTAACGCAGTGTTTATCGGTATCGTTGCCGGGATCGGCATGCTCTGGTTCCAGGATTTAATGCCGGGGCGCGCAGGCTCCGCGACCACGCTGTTTACCAACAGTATCTCTACCGGCGTGATTCTGGCAGGGGTGATTCAGGGGGCGCTGTCGCAAAGCTATGGGCATGCATCCGTGTACTGGGTGATCGCAGCGATTTCGCTTGTCACGCTGATGCTGACGTGCCGGGTAAAAGACGTTTGATTCTGGAAGGCGGCTTCACGAAATGAAACGATTTTCTGACAGGCGCAGAGAGGGCGCATAGAGTGCGTGACGGGTGCTTGAGGCTGTTTGCCTCAGGCTGTCGCAAGAGGCAAACAGTGGAGAGTCCCACATCAAAAAACTGATGGGGAGACCAACTTCACAACACACATTGCGAGGTTAGTCTCTTCATTGCCGAAAAGCAATAAGGAGGCTGGAATGCCAAAACGTACTCTGCTGTTAGGTTTGTTTCTGATCTGTACGACGCTGTTGATCTTCACCTGGATGGTGCGTGATTCGCTATGTGAATTGCATTTCAGACAGGAGAAAACAGAGCTGGCGGCAGTGTTGGCTTACGAAGCAAAACGTTAGCGGTATTGGCGGGGAAGAGTTCCCCGCCTCTCCAGAGTGGTTGAGCCTCAACGCACCCTTATCAATGGCCCGCTTTCTGCGGGCCATTGCCTTTAGCCCATAAACGCAGGCTGTTTTTTCTCGTACGCTGAGATGGCGTCTTCGTGCTGGAGCGTCAGACCAATACTGTCCAGACCGTTCAGCATGCAATGACGGCGAAACGCATCAATGCTGAAGCTGTAGGTCTTGTCACCGGCTTTCACCACTTCCGCTTCCAGATCCACTTCAAACGCCATGCCCGGATTCGCCTTAACCAGCGCGAACAATTCATCAACCTGTTCGTCACTCAGCGTCACCGGCAGCAGCTGGTTGTTGAAGCTGTTGCCGTAGAAGATATCCGCGAAGCTCGGGGCGATAACCACCTTAAAGCCGTAGTCGGTTAATGCCCACGGCGCATGTTCACGCGACGATCCGCAGCCAAAGTTTTCCCGCGCCAGCAGAATGGAAGCCCCTTTGTATTCCGGGAAGTTCAGGACAAACTCCGGATCAGGGACTTCGCCTTTATCGTCGAGGAAACGCCAGTCGTTGAACAGATGCGCACCAAAACCCGTGCGCGTCACTTTCTGCAAAAACTGCTTAGGAATGATCGCGTCGGTATCGACGTTCGCGGCGTCCAGAGGGACAACCCGGCCCGTATGTTGGGTAAATTTCTCTGCCATGATTGTCTCCTTATTTCAGGCTGCGAATATCGGCGAAATGACCGGTGACTGCCGCAGCGGCGGCCATTGCCGGGCTGACCAGATGGGTACGTCCCCCGCGGCCCTGACGGCCTTCAAAGTTACGGTTGCTGGTAGAGGCACAGCGCTCGCCCGGATTCAGGCGGTCGTTGTTCATCGCCAGACACATGGAGCAGCCGGGCAGGCGCCACTCGAAGCCTGCTTCAATAAAGATCTTATCCAGACCCTCCGCTTCCGCCTGGGCTTTCACCGGCCCGGAGCCCGGCACTACCAGCGCCTGCACGCCCGGCGCCACTTTACGGCCTTTGGCAATCTCTGCCGCCGCACGCAGGTCTTCGATACGGGAGTTGGTGCAGGAGCCGATGAACACTTTATCAATACTCACGTCGGTCAGCGGTACGCCGGGTTTCAGCCCCATGTAAGCCAGCGCTTTTTCCGCACTGGCGCGCTCGACCGGATCGGCGAAGGAAGCCGGGTCAGGAATGCTGTCGTTGACGGAAATCACCTGGCCCGGGTTGGTGCCCCAGGTGACCTGCGGGGCGATCTCTTCCGCCTGCAACGTCACAACGGTATCAAAAATTGCCCCCTCGTCCGTTTTCAGGGTTTTCCAGTACGCGACCGCGTCATCAAAATCCTGTCCTTTCGGCGCATGCAGACGCCCCTTCACATAGCTAAAGGTGGTTTCGTCTGGCGCAACCAGGCCTGCCTTGGCGCCCATCTCAATGGCCATGTTGCACAGGGTCATGCGGCCTTCCATGCTCAGCGCCTGGATGGCGTCCCCGCAGAATTCCACCACGTGACCGGTGCCGCCCGCGCTACCGGTTTTGCCGATAATCGCCAGCACGATATCTTTCGCGGTGATGCCCGGTGCGGCTTTACCCTTCACTTCAATCTTCATGGTTTTGGCGCGGCCCTGTTTCAGGGTCTGTGTGGCCAGAACATGCTCTACTTCTGATGTACCAATCCCGAACGCCAGTGCGCCAAACGCGCCGTGCGTTGCGGTGTGGGAGTCGCCGCAGACGATGGTCATGCCCGGCAGAGTAATACCCTGCTCAGGCCCCATTACGTGGACGATGCCCTGGTAGGGGTGGTTCAGATCGTACAGCTCAACGCCAAACTCGTTACAGTTCTTGATCAGCTCCTGCATCTGGATACGCGCCATCTCGCCAGAGGCATTGATGTCTTTAGTCTCTGTGGAGACGTTGTGATCCATCGTGGCAAAGGTTTTCCCCGGCTGACGCACCGGGCGCTTATGCGCGCGCAGGCCGTCAAATGCCTGAGGGGAGGTCACTTCGTGTACCAGATGGCGGTCAATGTAAAGCAACGGGGTCTCGTCTGGCGCCTCGTAAACAACGTGCGCATCAAACAACTTCTCATATAACGTCTTAGCCATGATTACACCCCTTCAGCGACATAGCGGGCAATAATGTCGCCCATTTCATCGGTACTGACTGCCGCCGTCCCGCGTGCTAAATCACCGGTACGGACGCCTTTTTCTAACGCCCGATTAATGGCGTTTTCAATTGCGGTTGCTGCATCGTCTGCATCCAGGCTGTAGCGCAGCAGCAGGGCCAAAGAGAGGATCTGCGCAATCGGGTTAGCGATGTTTTTACCTGCGATATCCGGTGCGGAGCCGCCCGCAGGCTCGTACAGACCAAAGCCTTCTTCGTTCAGGCTGGCGGATGGCAGCATCCCCATCGAGCCGGTAATCATTGCGCACTCGTCCGAGAGAATATCGCCGAACAGGTTGGAGCACAGCAGCACGTCAAACTGGGACGGATCTTTGATCAGCTGCATGGTGGCGTTGTCGATGTACATATGCGCGAGCTCAACGTCCGGATACTGCTTCGCGATTTCACTGACGATTTCGCGCCACAAAATAGACGACTGGAGGACGTTCGCTTTATCAATAGAGGTCACTTTACGGCGGCGCTTGCGCGCTGACTCAAACGCGATATGGGCGATACGTTCAATTTCAAAACGGTGATAGACCTCTGTATCAAACGCTTTCTCATGCTGACCGCTGCCTTCGCGACCTTTAGGCTGGCCAAAGTAGATGCCACCGGTCAGCTCACGCACGCACAGGATGTCGAAACCGTTGGCCGCGATATCCGCGCGCAGCGGGCAAAACTCTTCCAGCCCCGGATACAGCTTAGCCGGTCGCAGGTTGCTGAACAGTTTGAAATGTTTACGCAGCGGCAGCAGTGCGCCGCGCTCCGGCTGCTCGGCTGGCGGCAGGTGTTCCCATTTAGGACCACCCACGGAGCCGAACAGTACAGCGTCGGCATTCTCGCAGCCTTCCACAGTCCCTTTCGGCAGCGGTGTACCGTGGTTATCAATCGCAATGCCGCCAACGTCGTAGTGGCTGGTGGTAATTTTCATCGCAAAACGCGAACGAACGGCTTCCAGTACTTTCAGCGCCTGTGCCATCACTTCCGGGCCAATACCGTCCCCCGGCAAAACAGCAATATGGTAATTCTTCGACATCACACGGTTTCCTTGTTGTTCTCTTTATTCTGAGCTTTGCGTTGCAATTCTTTTTCGACTTCGGCGGCGCGCCAGATGTTGTTCAGGACATGCACCATCGCTTTCGCGGAGGATTCGACGATATCTGTCGCCAGACCTACACCGTGGAAGCGACGACCGTTGTAATTAACGACAATATCAACCTGGCCCAGGGCGTCTTTACCGTGCCCTTTTGCCGTCAGATCGTATTTCACCAGTTCTACGTCGTACTCAGTGACACGGTTAATCGCCTGGTAAATAGCATCCACAGGGCCGTTACCGTTGGCGGCTTCCGCTTTAATTTCTTCCCCGCAGACCAGCTTGACGGAGGCGGTAGCGATATCGCTTGAGCCTGACTGCACGGTGAAGTAGTCCAGACGGAAGTGCTCTGGCTCTTCCTGCTGTTTGTTGATGAAAGCCAGCGCTTCCAGGTCATAATCGAATACCTGGCCTTTCTTGTCAGCCAGCTTCAGGAAGGCGTCGTACAGATGATCCATGTTGTAGTCGGTATCTTTATAACCCATCTCTTCCATGCGGTGTTTTACCGCGGCACGACCAGAGCGGGAAGTGAGGTTCAACTGAACCTGGTTCAGACCGATGGATTCCGGGGTCATGATTTCGTAGTTTTCACGATTCTTCAGCACGCCATCTTGGTGAATACCGGAGGAGTGAGCAAACGCGCCAGTCCCAACAATCGCTTTATTCGCCGGAATCGGCATGTTGCAAATCTGGCTCACGGTCTGACTGGTGCGCCAGATTTCGTGATGATTAATGCGGGTGTGCACGTTCATGATGTCTTTGCGCACCTTGATCGCCATGATCACTTCTTCCAGCGAGCAGTTGCCGGCACGTTCGCCGATGCCGTTCATCGCGCCTTCTACCTGGCGTGCGCCAGCATGGACAGCGGCGATGGCGTTGCCTACGGCCAGACCCAAATCATCATGGGTGTGGACGGAGATAATGGCTTTATCAATATTTGGCACGCGATCGTACAGGCCGGTAATGATGTTGGAGAACTCAAACGGCATGGTGTAGCCGACAGTGTCCGGGATATTAATGGTTCTGGCACCGGCATTGATGGCGGCTTCTACCACACGGGCCAAATCTTCAATCGGCGTGCGTCCCGCATCTTCACAGGAGAATTCGACGTCATCAGTGTAGTTACGTGCGCGTTTGACCATATACACCGCACGTTCGATCACTTCATCCAGCGTACTGCGCAGCTTGGTCGCAATGTGCATGGGGGAGGTGGCAATGAAAGTATGGATACGGAAGGACTCTGCCACTTTCAGGGATTCCGCAGCCACATCGATATCTTTCTCAACGCAGCGTGCCAGACCGCACACGCGGCTGTTTTTAATGGTGCGGGCGATGGTCTGTACTGACTTGAAATCACCTGGCGAGGAGACAGGGAAACCGACTTCCATTACGTCTACACCCATGCGTTCGAGGGCCAGCGCAATTTGCAGTTTTTCTTTAACACTCAGGCTCGCCTGTAACGCCTGTTCACCGTCACGTAAAGTAGTATCGAAAATAACGACTTGCTGGCTCATGGGTTAGGTCCTTGTCTGTCTTAGGGCGCCTTGCTACGAGCATAAAAAAACCCGCGCAATGGCGCGGGTTTTTAGTTTTACTGTGGACGATTCAACGCTGAATTTCGCCCGCCAGTCTACCGCGCACAGTGGATGCGTTTAGTAGTAGTAGACCGGTGAAACGAAGGGTGCGAATCATGAATCGTGCTCCAGGTGAATGCGATATGCTTTTAGTGGTACTGGATACGCCGACACATGTCAACCCCTCTCAGGCAAAACGGTCACTCGTTACAGGCGCAACACATTAGCTAATTGTGCTGGTTTTTGCGTAGCTAACCGATTTAATTGTCTAATATTGGACTGGTGATTCATCTCTGGAATGATTTGAATATAATTGGTAGCAATTGGACACACTATTTTTACCGTCAGACTGTGATATGGAATGCGTTTTATTTCATTTAGTTATAATTTCCATGAATGCATCGCGGTTGGGAAAGTTATAAATTTTGATATCGTTTTGTTAATGAAATCGTTGTGCCTGCCCTTCATAGTTTAATAATACTTAAGTCATTATTAACGAGTGTGGTGATTGTATATTTGTCTAATTTATGGTTTCATGCTTGCATTAAATTTATAGATATCATTTGAACGTTTTTTAGCTTTTCATTAATGAGATACCTAATGTCATCTCTTGAATGAGAGTTCTTTATATATTCCGATTTTTAAATAATTTCCTTTCGCTTGTTGTATATGCATGGTAAATCATATATTTCGAAGTTATTACTGTACTTTGGCAAAGGGAATTTAGCGTGACAGTGGAGTCAAAAATGCCAGAAAATAATATTAATCAGCCACAGGCTTATGATGGCGTTAAGCCTCAGTTACGCACAGTGGATCTCAACTTGTTAACTGTGTTTGATGCAGTTATGCAGGAGCAGAATATTACGCGAGCAGCTCAATCTCTGGGAATGTCTCAACCTGCCGTAAGTAATGCCGTAGCCAGGCTTAAAGTGATGTTTAACGACGAGTTATTCGTCCGTTATGGCAGAGGAATTCAGCCCACGGCGCGTGCATTCCAGCTATTCGGCTCAATTCGTCAGGCGCTACAGCTTGTTCAAAATGAGCTTCCCGGCTCGGGTTTTGAACCTTTAAGCAGTGAGCGGGTTTTCCACCTCTGTGTATGCAGTCCGTTAGACAATTATTTGACATCTGTTATATATAATAAAGTTGAACAGATTGCCCCTAATATTCATCTCGTTTTTAAATCATCATTAAATCAAAACACTGAGCACCAGCTTCGTTATCAGGAAACGGAGTTCGTTATGGGCTACGAGGAGTTTCGCCGTCCAGAGTTTGCCTGTGTTCCATTGTTCAAAGATGAAATGGTATTAGTTGCCAGCAAAAAACATCCGCGCATGAATTCACCGCTGCGTGAAAGCGATGTTTACAGCGAGCAGCACGCCGTTGTCGCTCTTGACAGATATGCCTCATTCAGTCAGCCGTGGTATGACACGGTCGATAAACAAGCCAGCGTGGCCTATCAGGGAATGGCTATGGTCAGCGTATTAAATGTCGTTTCTCAGACGCAATTAGTCGCTATTGCACCGCGTTGGCTTGCTGAGGAGTTCTCCGATTCGCTGAGCCTGCAAATTTTACCCCTGCCGCTCAAGCTTAATAGCCGTACCTGTTATCTTTCCTGGCATGAAGCCGCGGGTCGGGATAAAGGTCATCAGTGGATGGAAGAGCTGCTGATCAATATTTGTCGTCGATAAGTCTGGGGGAATAAACCGCATGGAGGCATGCGGTTTATTCTATCTTTTTTTATACAGACAATATTTTGTGCTGTACGATTTTCTTCAATGCCGTGTGGGTGCTTAAAAATAGATGATTTCCTGATTCATCCGCTTTTTAAGAGACGAATTATTAGTGTCTCCACTCTCACCAGACGAATTGACTATATTCATGTCTGACGGCTGTTTTTTCTGCTTTTATAGCCTCTTCCTGCATTCCGTTTGCTAATTGCCTGCCTCATAACGAGCGGTTAAGGTATCCCTCACTCTGCACATTATAAGATGGGTTTACCCTGTCAGAAGACGGCGCGGAAATGAATTTCGTGGACCGTCTATAACAAAAGCCTGGAGGCAAAGCATGGAGATGTTGTCTGGCGCGGAAATGGTCGTCCGATCGCTTATCGATCAGGGCGTAAAACAAGTGTTTGGCTATCCCGGAGGCGCGGTACTCGATATTTATGACGCGCTGCATACGGTCGGCGGAATCGATCATGTTCTGGTTCGTCATGAACAAGCTGCTGTGCACATGGCTGACGGCCTGGCCCGCGCCACGGGCGAAGTGGGTGTTGTGCTGGTCACATCCGGCCCGGGGGCGACCAATGCCATTACCGGCATTGCGACGGCGTATATGGACTCCATTCCACTGGTCATTCTCTCCGGACAGGTAGCGACGTCACTGATTGGCTATGATGCGTTTCAGGAGTGCGACATGGTGGGGATCTCACGCCCCGTGGTGAAGCACAGCTTCCTGGTTAAGCAAACGGAAGACATCCCGGGTGTACTGAAAAAAGCCTTCTGGCTGGCCGCCAGCGGTCGTCCTGGACCAGTAGTCGTTGATCTGCCAAAGGATATTCTCAATCCGGCGAATAAACTCCCTTACCTGTGGCCTGAATCGGTGAGCATGCGTTCGTATAATCCGACGACCCAAGGGCACAAAGGCCAGATTAAGCGTGCCCTGCAAACGCTGCTGGCTGCGAAAAAACCCGTCGTCTACGTGGGGGGCGGCGCCATCAATGCAGCCTGTGAAACGCAACTACGCGAGCTGATTGAGAAGCTTAATCTTCCTGTCGCATCATCGCTGATGGGGCTGGGGGCATTCCCGGCCACCCATCGTCAGGCGCTGGGCATGCTGGGTATGCACGGCACCTATGAAGCCAATATGACGATGCACAATGCAGATGTGATTTTTGCCGTCGGCGTGCGTTTTGACGATCGCACCACCAACAATCTGGCGAAATACTGTCCAAATGCGACGGTGCTGCACATTGATATCGATCCTACCTCTATCTCTAAAACAGTGCCGGCGGATGTGCCGATCGTGGGGGACGCCCGACAGGTGCTGGATCAAATGTTGGATCTGCTGGCGCAGGAGACTGTATCTCAACCGTTGGATGAGATCCGCGACTGGTGGCAGCAAATCGAGCAATGGCGCGGCCGTCAGTGCCTTAAATACGATACGCAAAGTGAGAACATTAAGCCGCAGGCGGTGATCGAGACAATCTGGCGTCTGACCAATGGCGACGCGTATGTCACTTCTGACGTGGGCCAGCATCAGATGTTTGCTGCCCTGTATTACCCGTTTGATAAACCGCGTCGCTGGATCAACTCAGGCGGGCTGGGCACGATGGGCTTTGGTCTACCCGCCGCGCTGGGGGTGAAGCTGGCGTTGCCTGGCGAAACGGTCATCTGCGTGACGGGTGATGGCAGTATCCAGATGAATATTCAGGAACTTTCTACCGCACTGCAATATGAGCTGCCAGTGCTGATACTTAACCTGAATAACGGTTACCTCGGCATGGTGAAACAGTGGCAGGATATGATTTATTCCGGCCGTCACTCTCAGTCTTATATGACGTCACTTCCGGACTTTGTCCGCCTGGCTGAAGCTTATGGCCATATTGGCATGCGGGTAACCGATCCGTCAGAGCTGGAAGCGAAGCTCGGCGAAGCGCTTGAACACGTTAAAAACAATCGCCTCGTTTTCATGGACGTCATTGTTGATGGCACAGAACACGTTTATCCGATGCATATTCGTGGCGGCGGTATGGATGAAATGTGGTTAAGCAAAACGGAGAGAACCTGATATGCGCCGGATATTATCTGTATTACTGGAAAATGAGTCGGGCGCACTGTCGCGCGTCATTGGGCTTTTTGCGCAGCGCGGCTACAACATTGAAAGCCTGACCGTTGCGCCGACCGATGATCCCACGCTCTCCCGCATGACGATCCAGACTGTCGGCGATGCGAAGGTACTTGAGCAGATCGAAAAGCAATTGCATAAGCTGGTGGACGTGTTGCGCGTCAGCGAGCTGGGGCAGGGGGCTTACGTCGAACGTGAAGTGATGTTGGTGAAAATTCAGGCCAGCGGTTACGGCCGAGAAGAGGTCAAGCGCAACACGGATATATTCCGTGGGCAGATTATCGACGTCACGCCTTCTATATATACTGTTCAGCTTGCCGGAACGAGCGATAAACTGGATGCATTCCTGGCTTCTGTCAGGGATGTAGCAAAAATTGTTGAAGTTGCGCGCTCTGGCGTTGTTGGCCTCTCGCGCGGCGATAAAATCATGCGTGAGTAACGCA
Source organism: Enterobacter cloacae (assembly GCF_011078175.1). Classification (GTDB taxonomy): domain Bacteria; phylum Pseudomonadota; class Gammaproteobacteria; order Enterobacterales; family Enterobacteriaceae; genus Enterobacter; species Enterobacter cloacae_Q. Next base: position 134,843 of record NZ_JAALCJ010000003.1, on the reverse strand, counting down.
ACAGGTTCGCCTCTTTCAGCCCGGTAGCCAAAGCCGGGCTTTTTTTTGCGTAATCCGCCGACAACGCGGATAAAAGCGGTTGCCGTAAAAGCCATTCTGCGTTTAGATGTTAAAATATTTAACCATAACCTTGACAGGGCCATGGACATTTTCTTTTTTGAGGGGCAATTGTGAAACTGGATGAAATCGCCCGGCTCGCCGGCGTGTCGAGAACCACGGCCAGCTATGTGATTAACGGTAAAGCAAAGCAGTACCGTGTCAGCGATAAGACCGTTGAGAAAGTAATGGCAGTCGTTCGTGAGCATAATTACCATCCGAATGCTGTCGCCGCAGGTTTACGTGCCGGGCGCACCCGCTCGATTGGCCTGGTGATCCCGGACCTGGAAAACACCAGCTATACCCGTATTGCCAACTATCTGGAACGTCAGGCTCGTCAGCGTGGCTATCAGCTATTGATTGCCTGCTCCGAAGATCAGCCCGACAACGAAATGCGCTGTATTGAGCATCTGCTGCAACGTCAGGTTGACGCCATCATCGTGTCGACCTCTTTACCTCCAGAGCATCCTTTCTATCAGCGCTGGGCGAACGATCCGTTCCCGATTGTGGCACTCGATCGTGCGCTTGACCGTGAACATTTCACCAGCGTCGTAGGTGCCGATCAGGACGATGCAGAAATGCTGGCTGCCGAGCTGCGTACCTTCCCGGCTGAAACGGTGCTGTATCTCGGCGCGTTACCTGAACTTTCCGTGAGCTTCCTGCGTGAACAAGGGTTCCGTACGGCGTGGAAAGACGATCCGCGTGACGTTCATTATCTGTATGCTAACAGCTATGAGCGGGAAGCGGCTGCCCAGCTGTTCGAGAAATGGCTGGAAACGCACCCAATGCCCCAGGCGTTGTTTACCACCTCGTTTGCCCTGTTACAGGGGGTGATGGACGTAACATTACGTCGTGACGGTAAACTGCCATCCGATCTGGCGATTGCTACCTTTGGCGATAACGAACTGCTCGACTTCCTGCAATGTCCGGTGCTTGCCGTGGCTCAGCGTCACCGCGACGTCGCCGAGCGCGTGCTTGAGATTGTTCTGGCCAGTCTGGATGAACCCCGCAAACCGAAACCCGGTCTTACGCGTATCAAACGTAATCTCTATCGGCGCGGAATTTTGAGCCGTCATTAGTTTTTTCTCAGGGGCGGTAAAACTGCCCCGTTACCGCGCCTTTATTGCGGCAAATAATTCCCGGATAAAAATTAGGATTAATCCCTAAGGTATATAGCCTGCTATTTTTCTGAATCCTTTTTGGCGTTAAAAAGCGCATTTATAAATTTTAATGGCTATTTCTTTGTATTGTTTTGTTACAAACAGACGTCAGCAGATGAATATTCAGCCATTTTTGACTCTCCCCCGCCAGACCTCAACGCACACGCATGGAACCCTATTGCCTTACGTTTAATCTGGTGCTGTTATCCCCCGGCGATATGCCTTAAAATGCTGCCCGCGTCGCAAACTGACACTTTATATTTCCCTGCGATGATATTGAGTGAGTCTTAACGCTCGTGTGTATATTCGGTTTTTTTCTTACAAATATTCATAACGTTAATTTTGCCTCGCCAGTTGTGTAGTTATTAGCCAGGTCACTCTTACTCTGTAAATAGGAAGGTTTCGGGTCCGTACGAAGAGAGTCCTGGCTTGACAAGCTTTTCCCTCGCTCCGTAAACTCCTTCAGGTGGGAATTTGTGGGTTAAAGTGGTGAGGAGGGATGAGGCTGGCATGTTCCGTGGAGCAACGTTAGTCAATCTCGACAGCAAGGGGCGTTTATCGGTACCAACCCGATACCGCGACCAGCTGATTGAGAACGCTTCGGGTCAACTGGTTTGCACCATTGACATCAACTCCCCCTGCCTGCTGCTTTATCCTTTGCCTGAATGGGAAATCATTGAGCAAAAGCTGTCGCGACTGTCGAGCATGAACCCGCAGGAACGCCGCGTACAGCGGCTGTTATTGGGACATGCCAGTGAATGTCAGATGGATAGCGCCGGGCGATTATTGATTGCGCCTGTGTTGCGGCAACATGCCGGTCTGACTAAAGAAGTGATGCTGGTCGGGCAGTTCAACAAGTTTGAACTGTGGGACGAAACGACCTGGTATCAACAGGTCAAGGAAGATATCGACGCTGAGCAGTCTGATTCCGCAACATTATCGGAACGGCTGCGGGACTTGTCTCTATAAATATGATGGAAAATTATAAACATACAACGGTGCTGCTGGATGAGGCCGTTAACGGCCTGAATATTCGTCCAGACGGCATCTATATTGATGGCACTTTTGGTCGCGGTGGTCACTCGCGTTTGATCCTCTCTCAACTTGGAGCGGAAGGACGCCTGCTGGCAATTGACCGCGATCCGCAGGCGATTGCCGTTGCGGAAACCATCGATGATCCTCGCTTTTCCATCGTGCATGGACCTTTCTCTGCGCTTGCGGATTACGTAGCCGAGCGCGGCCTGACGGGGAAGATCAACGGAATTCTCCTCGATCTTGGTGTCTCTTCTCCCCAGCTTGATGATGCAGAACGCGGCTTCTCCTTTATGCGTGATGGGCCGCTGGATATGCGTATGGACCCCACTCGCGGTCAGTCTGCCGCAGAATGGTTACAAACTGCTGACGAAGCGGATATCGCCTGGGTGATCAAAACCTTCGGCGAAGAGCGCTTTGGTAAACGCATTGCACGCGCCATTGTTGAGCGCAACCGCGTTGAACCCATGACCCGCACCAAAGAGCTGGCAGAAGTCATCGCGGCGGCAACGCCGGTGAAGGACAAGCACAAACATCCTGCGACCCGTACCTTCCAGGCGGTTCGTATCTGGGTAAACAGTGAACTGGAGGAAATAGAGCTGGCGCTAAAAAGCTCGCTCGACGTGCTGGCCCCGGGCGGGCGGTTATCCATCATCAGTTTCCATTCACTGGAAGATCGCATCGTAAAACGCTTTATGCGTGAACAGAGCCGCGGTCCACAGGTTCCAGCCGGGCTGCCGATGACGGAAGAACAACTCAGAAAGCTGGGAGGCCGTCAGTTGCGAGCATTAGGCAAGTTAATGCCGGGCGAAGAAGAGGTGGCAGAGAATCCACGTGCCCGTAGTTCAGTGCTGCGTATTGCAGAGAGGACGAACGCATGATCAGCAGAGTGACAGAGACCCTCAGCAAAGTTAAGGGATCGTTAGGAAGCAACGAGCGCCATGCCTTGCCTGGCGTGATCGGCGACGATCTTTTGCGGTTTGGGAAGCTGCCACTCTGCTTGTTCATTTGCATCATTGTGACGGCAGTCATGGTAGTCACGACCGCTCACCATACCCGTTTATTAACTGCGCAGCGCGAACAGATGGTACTGGAACGCGATGCGCTGGATATTGAATGGCGAAATCTGATCCTTGAAGAAAACGCGCTCGGCGATCACAGCCGGGTTGAAAGGATCGCAACGGAAAAACTGCAATTGCAGCATGTTGATCCTTCGCAGGAAAATATCGTAGTACAAAAATAAGGGAAAACGCGACGCATGAAAGCAGCGGCAAAAACGCTTAAACCAAAACGTCAGGAAGAACAGGCCAACTTTGTCAGTTGGCGTTTTGCGTTGCTTTGCGGCTGCATTTTACTGGCGCTGGGTTTCCTGCTGGGCCGCGTGGCGTGGCTACAAATCATCGCGCCTGACATGCTGGTGCGTCAGGGCGATATGCGTTCTTTGCGTGTCCAGGAAGTTTCTACCTCTCGTGGGATGATCACCGACCGCTCCGGCCGTCCGCTGGCGGTGAGCGTGCCGGTGAAGGCGATCTGGGCCGATCCTAAAGAGCTGCACGACGCAGGCGGGATCACCCTGGATAACCGCTGGAAGGCACTCTCAGACGCATTGAAAATGCCGCTGGATCAGCTGGCGTCTCGCGTTAACGCTAACCCGAAGGGGCGCTTCATCTATCTTGCCCGTCAGGTGAACCCTGACATGGCTGACTACATCAAGAAACTGAAGCTGCCAGGCATCCATCTGCGGGAAGAATCCCGCCGTTACTATCCTTCCGGCGAAGTCACCGCACACCTGATTGGTTTCACCAACGTGGATAGCCAGGGGATTGAGGGCGTAGAAAAAAGCTTCGATAAGTGGCTTACCGGCCAGCCTGGCGAGCGAATCGTGCGTAAAGACCGCTATGGTCGCGTCATTGAAGACATTTCCTCGACCGACAGCCAGGCCGCGCACAACCTGGCTCTGAGTATTGATGAGCGCTTGCAGGCGCTGGTCTATCGTGAGCTGAACAACGCCGTCGCGTTTAACAAGGCGGAATCGGGCAGCGCCGTGCTGGTGGATGTGGCGACAGGTGAAGTGCTGGCGATGGCCAGTAGCCCCTCATATAACCCGAACAATTTTGCCGGTACAGCAAAAGATGCGATGCGTAACCGCTCCATCACCGACGTGTTTGAACCCGGCTCGACGGTAAAACCTATGGTGGTGATGACGGCTCTACAGCGAGGCATCGTCAACGAAAATACCGTTTTGAATACGATCCCCTATCGAATTAACGGTCACGAAATTAAAGACGTGGCACGTTACAGCGAACTGACCCTGACCGGGGTCCTACAGAAGTCGAGTAACGTCGGTGTGTCAAAACTGGCGTTAGCGATGCCGTCCTCAGCGTTAGTAGATACTTACTCACGTTTTGGGCTGGGAAAGGCGACCAATTTGGGGTTGGTCGGAGAACGCAGTGGCTTATATCCTCAAAAACAACGGTGGTCTGACATAGAGAGGGCCACCTTCTCTTTCGGCTACGGGCTAATGGTAACCCCGTTACAGTTAGCGCGAGTCTACGCAACGATTGGCAGCTATGGCATTTATCGCCCGCTGTCGATCACCAAAGTTGATCCACCGGTTCCGGGTGAACGTGTTTTCCCGGAATCTATCGTACGTACCGTTGTGCATATGATGGAAAGCGTCGCATTGCCTGGTGGCGGCGGCGTGAAGGCCGCGATTAAGGGCTATCGTATCGCCATTAAAACCGGTACGGCGAAAAAGGTGGGGCCGGACGGCCGCTATATCAACAAATACATTGCCTATACCGCAGGCGTAGCGCCTGCAAGCAATCCGCGTTTTGCGCTGGTGGTCGTTATCAACGATCCACAGGCGGGTAAATACTACGGCGGCGCCGTCTCCGCGCCTGTGTTCGGGGCTATTATGGGCGGCGTGTTGCGCACCATGAACATTGAACCGGATGCGCTGGCGACGGGCGAAAAAAGTGAATTTGTAATTAATCAAGGCGAGGGAACAGGTGGCAGATCGTAATTTGCGCGACCTTCTTGCTCCGTGGGTGCCTATGCTACCTGCGCGAGCACTGCGAGAGATGGTACTGGACAGCCGCGTAGCGGCTTCTGGCGATCTTTTTGTGGCAGTGGTGGGTCATCAGGCGGACGGGCGTCGTTATATCCCGCAGGCGATTGCGCAAGGTGTTGCTGCCATTATTGCTGAGGCCAAAGATGAGGCAAGAGACGGTGAGATCCGTGAAATGCACGGCGTGCCGGTCATTTATCTTAGCCAACTGAATGAGCGTCTCTCCGCGCTGGCAGGACGTTTTTATAACGAACCTTCCGACCAGTTACAGCTGGTTGGCGTGACAGGAACTAACGGAAAAACCACCACCACTCAGCTGATGGCGCAGTGGGCGCAGCTGCTGGGCGAAACCGGTGCCGTTATGGGCACGGTGGGGAACGGTCTTCTGGGCAAAGTCAGCCCGACGGAAAACACCACTGGTTCGGCAGTTGACGTGCAGCGTGTGCTGGCGGGCCTTGCAGAGCAGGGGGCGACCTTTACGGCGATGGAAGTCTCCTCCCATGGGCTGGTACAACATCGCGTGGCGGCGCTGAAATTTGCTGCCTCCGTCTTTACCAACCTGAGCCGCGATCACCTTGATTATCACGGTGATATGGAACACTACGAAGCGGCGAAATGGTTGCTCTATTCTACTCACCACCACGGACAGGCGATCATTAACGCCGACGACGAAGTCGGTCGCCGCTGGCTGGAAAAACTGCCAGATGCGGTGGCGGTGTCGATGGAAGATCGCATTAACCCGAACTGCCGTGGCCGCTGGCTGAAGGCGGTCGAGGTGAACTACCACGATAGCGGGGCGACGATCCGCTTTGCTTCCACCTGGGGCGAAGGTGAAATTGAAAGCCGCCTGATGGGGGCCTTTAACGTCAGCAACCTGCTGCTGGCGCTGGCGACGCTGCTGGCGCTGGGTTACCCGATGTCGGATCTGCTGAAAACGGCTGAGCGTCTGCAACCGGTTTGTGGCCGCATGGAAGTGTTTAGCGCGCCGGGCAAGCCGACGGTGGTCGTGGATTATGCCCACACGCCGGATGCGCTGGAAAAAGCGCTGGAAGCGGCGCGCCTGCACTGTGCCGGTAAACTGTGGTGCGTCTTTGGCTGCGGCGGCGATCGCGATAAAGGCAAACGTCCATTGATGGGCGCCATTGCGGAACAGTTCGCGGATATTCCGGTAGTAACCGATGACAACCCGCGTACCGAAGAGCCGCGCGCCATTATCAATGACATTCTGGCGGGCATGCTGGATGCGGGCCGCGCGCGCGTGGTCGAAGGCCGTGCGGAGGCCGTGACTAACGCCATTATGCAGGCGCAGGAGAACGATGTGGTTCTGCTGGCCGGTAAAGGTCATGAAGATTATCAGATAGTTGGCAATCGTCGTCTGGATTACTCCGACCGCGTGACGGCAGCGCGTCTGCTGGGAGTGGTGGCATGATTAGCATTACGTTAAGCAAGGCCGCTGCGGTATTGCAGGGAATGTTGCATGGTCAGGATCTGACCATCGAGGCTGTGACCACCGACACCCGTAAGGTGACCGCGGGTTGTCTGTTTGTGGCGTTGAAGGGCGAGCGTTTTGACGCCCACGATTTTGCACAGCAGGCTAAAGATAACGGCGCGGGCGCGTTGCTGGTCAGCCGCAAGCTCGATATCGATCTACCGCAAATTGTGGTGAAAGATACGCGCCTGGCGTTTGGCGAGCTGGCGGCATGGGTTCGCCAGCAGGTACCGACTCGCGTCGTGGCGCTGACGGGCTCGTCGGGCAAAACCTCTGTTAAAGAGATGACGGCGGCGATCCTTAGCCAGTGCGGTAACACGCTTTATACGGCGGGCAATCTTAATAATGACATCGGTGTGCCGATGACGCTGCTGCGCCTGACCCACGAGCATGAATATGCGGTGATTGAGTTAGGGGCTAACCATCAGGGCGAAATCGCCTGGACCGTGAGCCTGACGCGTCCGGAAGCGGCGCTGGTGAATAACCTGGCGGCGGCACATCTTGAAGGTTTTGGTTCGCTGGCAGGCGTAGCGAAAGCGAAAGGTGAAATTTATACCGGCCTGCCGGATGACGGCATCGCCATTATGAATGCCGATAACAACGACTGGCTGAACTGGCAGAGCATCATTGGTTCACGCAAAACCTGGCGCTTCTCACCGAATGCGGCAAACAGTGATTTTTCGGCGACCAACATTCATGTGACATCACACGGCACCGAGTTCACCCTCACAACCCCAACGGGCGATATCGACGTGCTGCTGCCCCTGCCGGGTCGTCATAACATCGCCAATGCGCTTGCTGCGGCAGCGCTCTCAATGGCTGTGGGTGCCTCACACGCTGCGATCAAAACCGGGTTGGCGAATTTAAAAGCCGTGCCGGGGCGTCTGTTCCCGATCCGGCTGGCTGAAAACAAACTGCTTCTGGATGACTCCTACAACGCCAACGTTGGCTCCATGACGGCGGCCGTGCAGGTCTTGTCTGAAATGCCGGGGTATCGCGTGATGGTTGTGGGCGATATGGCTGAGCTGGGTGACGAAAGCGAAGCCTGCCATGTTCAGGTCGGCGAAGCGGCGAAAGCCGCCGGGCTTGACCGCGTATTGAGCGCAGGCACCCTGAGTAAGGCCATTTGTGATGCCAGTGAAGTTGGCGAACATTTTGCCGATAAATCTGCACTGATCGAACGCCTGAAGGCATTGATTGCAGAAAAAGAGATTGTGACTGTTTTAATCAAAGGTTCACGTAGTGCCGCCATGGAAGAGGTTGTGCACGCATTACAGGAGAACGGGACATGTTAGTTTGGCTGGCCGAACATTTGGTCAAATATTATTCAGGCTTTAACGTCTTTTCCTATCTGACGTTTCGCGCCATTGTCAGCCTGCTGACTGCGCTGTTCATCTCGCTGTGGATGGGCCCGCGCATGATCGCCCGTCTGCAAAAACTCTCTTTCGGCCAGGTTGTACGCAACGATGGTCCGGAATCGCACTTCAGCAAGCGCGGTACCCCGACCATGGGCGGGATCATGATCCTGACTGCGATTGTGGTTTCCGTTCTGCTGTGGGCGTATCCGTCTAACCCCTACGTCTGGTGCGTGCTGACCGTTCTGGTTGGCTACGGGATCATCGGTTTTGTTGATGACTACCGCAAAGTCGTGCGCAAAGACACCAAAGGTTTGATCGCCCGCTGGAAGTATTTCTGGATGTCGGTGATTGCGCTGGGCGTTGCGTTTGCGCTTTACCTGGCAGGAAAAGACACCCCGGCCACCGAGCTGGTGGTGCCGTTCTTCAAAGACGTGATGCCGCAGCTGGGGCTGTTCTACATCCTGCTGGCCTATTTTGTCATCGTCGGCACCGGTAACGCCGTCAACCTGACCGATGGTCTGGACGGCCTGGCCATCATGCCAACCGTGTTTGTCGCGGGCGGTTTCGCGCTGGTGGCGTGGGCGACCGGTAACATGAACTTTGCAAACTATCTGCACATCCCGTACCTGCGACACGCGGGTGAACTGGTGATCGTCTGTACGGCGATTGTCGGGGCGGGGCTGGGCTTCCTGTGGTTTAACACCTATCCGGCGCAGGTCTTTATGGGCGACGTCGGTTCACTGGCGCTGGGCGGCGCACTGGGTATTATCGCCGTGCTGCTGCGTCAGGAGTTCCTGCTGGTGATCATGGGCGGTGTGTTTGTGGTTGAGACGCTGTCGGTGATTTTGCAGGTCGGTTCCTTCAAGCTGCGCGGTCAGCGCATCTTCCGTATGGCACCGATTCACCACCACTACGAACTGAAAGGCTGGCCGGAGCCGCGCGTCATTGTGCGCTTCTGGATTATTTCGCTGATGCTGGTGCTGATTGGCCTGGCAACGCTGAAGGTACGTTAATCATGGCAGATTACCAGGGCAAAAAAGTCGTTATCATCGGGTTGGGCCTGACCGGCCTCTCCTGCGTGGACTTTTTCCTTGCGCGCGGCGTGACGCCGCGCGTGATGGATACGCGCATCTCTCCGCCGGGTCTGGACAAGCTGCCGGAGCAGGTTGAACGCCACCTGGGTGGTCTGAATGATGAGTGGCTGCTGGACGCGGATCTGATTGTTGCCAGCCCCGGTATGGCACTGGCGCATCCTTCCCTGAGCGCCGCCGCGGATGCAGGCGTTGAGATTGTCGGCGATATCGAACTGTTCTGCCGGGAGGCGCAGGCCCCGATCGTTGCCATTACCGGTTCAAACGGTAAAAGCACCGTCACCACGCTGGTGGGGGAAATGGCGAAGGCGGCGGGCAAAAATGTCGGCGTCGGCGGTAACATTGGTCTGCCCGCTCTGATGCTGCTTGATAAAGGGTGTGAGCTGTTTGTACTGGAGCTTTCCAGTTTCCAGCTGGAAACTACCTCAAGTCTACATGCGGCGGCGGCGACGATCCTAAACGTCACCGAAGATCATATGGACAGATACCCGTTCGGCTTGCAGCAGTACCGTGCGGCCAAACTGCGCGTTTATGAAAATGCCAAAGTTTGCGTAGTGAATGCCGATGATGCACTCACCATGCCGGTGCGCGGCGCAGACGAACGCTGCATTAGCTTCGGTATCAACATGGGTGACTATCACCTTAATCGTCAGCAGGGCGAAACCTGGCTACGCGTTAAAGGTGAGAAGGTGCTGAACGTGAAAGAGATGATGCTCTCCGGCCAGCATAACTACACCAATGCCCTGGCGGCGCTGGCGCTGGCGGATGCCGTTGGCCTGCCGCGTTCTTCAAGCCTGAAGGCGCTCACCACCTTTACCGGCCTGGCGCACCGCTTCCAGCTGGCGCTGGAGCATAATGGCGTACGCTGGATTAATGACTCCAAAGCGACCAACGTGGGGAGCACCGAGGCGGCACTGAACGGTCTGCACGTTGATGGCACGCTGCACCTGCTGCTGGGGGGCGACGGCAAATCGGCTGACTTCTCTTCGCTGAAGCAATACATCAACGGTGATCACGTGCGCCTGTATTGCTTTGGCCGCGATGGCAGCGAGCTGGCAGCGTTGCGTCCTGAGGTCGCCGAGCAAACCGAGACCATGGAGCAGGCGATGCGCCTCATCGCCCCACGCGTGAAGCCCGGCGATATGGTGCTGCTTTCGCCAGCCTGCGCCAGCCTCGATCAATTCAAGAATTTCGAACAGCGGGGGGATGTCTTTACCCGCCTGGCGAAGGAGTTAGGCTGATGCGTTTATCTCTCCCTCGCCTTAAAATGCCGCGCCTGCCAGGATTTGGTATCCTGGTATGGCTGTTTACGGCGCTGAAAGGCTGGGTGATGGCTTCACGGGATAAAGATTCCGACAGCCTGATCATGTATGACCGAATGCTGTTCTGGCTCACGCTGGGCCTGGCAGCGATTGGCTTTATTATGGTCACTTCGGCGTCAATGCCCGTTGGACAACGTCTGGCAAACGATCCGTTTCTGTTTGCCAAGCGTGACGGGCTGTACATCATTCTCGCGTTCTGCCTGGCGCTGATCACCTTACGCCTGCCGATGTCGTTCTGGCAGCGGCACAGTACGGCCATGCTCATCGCCTCAATCATCATGCTGTTGATCGTGCTGGTTGTCGGGAGCTCCGTTAACGGGGCATCGCGCTGGATTGCCTTTGGCCCACTGCGTATTCAGCCCGCGGAGTTCACCAAACTGTCGTTGTTCTGCTACCTGGCTAACTACCTGGTGCGTAAAGTTGACGAAGTCCGTAACAACCTTCGCGGCTTCTTAAAACCGATGGGCGTGATTCTGGTCCTCGCAATCCTGCTGCTGGCGCAGCCTGACCTCGGTACGGTAGTCGTACTGTTTGTCACTACGCTGGCGATGTTGTTCCTGGCGGGCGCAAAACTGTGGCAGTTCATTGCCATCATTGGGATGGGGATTTCGGCGGTGGTGCTGCTTATCCTCGCCGAACCATACCGTATCCGCCGTGTGACCTCGTTCTGGAACCCGTGGGAAGATCCGTTCGGCAGCGGTTATCAGCTGACGCAGTCGCTGATGGCGTTTGGCCGCGGCGAAGTCTGGGGCCAAGGCCTGGGCAACTCGGTGCAAAAACTGGAGTATTTACCGGAGGCGCATACCGACTTCATCTTCTCCATTATTGGGGAAGAACTGGGTTATATCGGTGTGGTATTGGCGTTATTAATGGTATTCTTCGTCGCTTTCCGCGCCATGTCGATTGGCCGGAAAGCGCTGGAGATCGATCACCGCTTCTCCGGTTTTCTGGCCTGTTCAATCGGTATCTGGTTTAGCTTCCAGGCGCTGGTAAACGTCGGGGCGGCGGCGGGTATGCTGCCGACCAAAGGTCTGACGTTGCCGTTGATCAGTTATGGTGGTTCGAGTCTGTTGATCATGTCGACGGCCATCATGTTTTTGTTACGTATAGATTATGAAACGCGTCTGGAGAAAGCTCAGGCGTTTACACGAGGTTCACGATGAATCAACCGAAGCGGTTAATGGTGATGGCAGGCGGTACCGGCGGACACGTGTTCCCGGGGCTGGCGGTTGCGCACCATTTAATGGAACAGGGCTGGCAGGTACGCTGGCTGGGAACCGCAGACCGCATGGAAGCCGACCTGGTACCTAAGCACGGTATCGAGATCGACTTTATTCGTATTTCTGGCCTTCGTGGCAAAGGGATCAAGGCGCTGCTGCTGGCGCCGGTGCGCATTTTCAATGCCTGGCGTCAGGCGCGCGACATTATGAAGCGCTTTAAGCCTGACGTCGTTCTGGGCATGGGCGGTTACGTTTCCGGTCCGGGTGGACTGGCGGCGTGGTCATTAGGGATCCCCGTTGTTCTGCATGAGCAGAATGGTATTGCCGGTTTGACCAACAAGTGGCTGGCAAAAATCGCCACCAAAGTTATGCAGGCGTTTCCTGGTGCGTTCCCGAAAGCGGACGTGGTGGGTAACCCGGTGCGTGTGGACGTGCTTGCGCTGCCGCTACCGGATGCGCGTCTGGCGGGTCGTGAAGGGCCGGTACGGGTGCTGGTCGTTGGCGGTTCCCAGGGCGCACGCATTTTAAACCAGACGATGCCGCAGGTTGCGGCAAAACTGGGTGATGCTGTGACCATCTGGCACCAGAGCGGGAAAGGCGCGCAACAGACCGTTGAGCAGGCTTACGCCGCTGAAGGCCAGCCGCAGCACAAAGTGACTGAATTTATTGATGATATGGCCGCAGCCTATGCCTGGGCCGATGTCGTAGTTTGTCGTTCGGGCGCGCTGACGGTGAGCGAAATCGCCGCCGCCGGTTTGCCGGCGCTGTTCGTGCCGTTCCAGCACAAAGACAGACAGCAGTACTGGAATGCGCTGCCGCTTGAGAAAGCGGGTGCCGCGAAGATTTTTGAGCAGCCACAGTTTACCGCTGAAGCGGTCGCCATTACCCTGGCGGGCTGGAACCGGGATGTATTACTGGAGATGGCGCAACGCGCGCGCGCGACCGCTATCCCGGATGCAACGGAACGGGTGGCAAAAGAAGTGAGCCTGGCAGCCCAGGCATAATTCTCGCAGCGCGTGTTGCGCTGCACGATTTTTTTGAAGTAGTCGATGGCGTTTTGAGAATGAATACACAACAACTGGCAAAACTGCGTTCAATCGTGCCCGAGATGCGTCGCGTCCGGCACATTCACTTTGTCGGCATCGGTGGTGCCGGCATGGGCGGTATTGCCGAAGTGTTAGCTAACGAAGGCTATCAGATCAGCGGGTCTGACCTGGCGCCAAACCCTGTTACGCAGCAGCTGGCGTCGCTGGGGGCGACTATCTATTTCAATCATCGCCCGGAAAACGTGAGCGATGCGAGCGTGGTTGTGGTGTCCAGCGCTATCTCTGCGGATAACCCGGAAATCGTTGCGGCACATGACGCACGTATTCCGGTGATCCGCCGCGCGGAAATGCTGGCGGAACTGATGCGTTTCCGTCACGGCATTGCGGTGGCCGGTACGCACGGCAAAACCACCACAACAGCGATGGTCTCCAGCATTTATGCGGAAGCGGGTCTCGATCCGACGTTCGTCAACGGTGGTCTCGTGAAAGCTGCTGGCGTACATGCGCGTCTGGGCCACAGCCGTTATCTGATTGCGGAAGCGGATGAGAGCGATGCGTCGTTCCTGCATCTGCAACCCATGGTGGCGATTGTCACCAATATCGAAGCTGACCATATGGACACCTATCAGGGCGACTTCGAGAACTTAAAGCAGACCTTTATTAATTTCCTGCACAACCTGCCGTTCTATGGCCGTGCGGTAATGTGCGTGGACGATCCGGTGATACGCGAGCTGCTGCCGCGCGTCGGGCGTCAAATCACCACCTATGGTTTCAGCGAAGACGCTGACGTACGCGTAGAAGATTACAAGCAGATTGGTGCGCAGGGGCATTTCACCCTGGCACGTCAGGACAAAGACCTGCTGCGTGTCACCCTGAACGCGCCGGGACGCCACAACGCCCTGAATGCGGCTGCGGCCGTGGCGGTTGCGACAGAGGAAGGTATTGACGATGAGGCGATCCTGCGCGCGCTGGAAAGCTTCCAGGGAACGGGCCGTCGCTTCGACTTCCTCGGTGAATTCCCACTGGAGCCCGTAAACGGTAAGTCAGGTTCTGCGATGCTGGTCGATGACTACGGTCACCATCCGACCGAAGTGGACGCCACCATCAAAGCGGCACGCGCGGGTTGGCCGGAAAAGAATCTGGTCATGATCTTCCAGCCGCACCGTTACACGCGTACCCGCGATCTGTACGACGATTTTGCCAACGTGCTTTCGCAGGTCGATACCCTGCTGATGCTGGACGTTTATGCCGCAGGCGAAAACCCGATTCCGGGCGCGGACAGTCGTTCTTTATGTCGTACCATCCGTGGACGCGGTAAAGTAGATCCTATTCTGGTTCCCGACCCGGCGCAGGTGGCTGAAATGCTTGCGCCAGTCCTGACGGGCAACGATCTGATCCTCATACAGGGCGCGGGAAATATCGGCAAAATCGCCCGTACCTTAGCTGAAATCAAACTGAAGCCGCAAACTCAGGAGGACGAGCGTCATGGCTGATAAGATTGCTGTCCTGTTTGGCGGCACTTCCGCCGAACGCGAGGTTTCTCTGAATTCGGGCGCTGCCGTGCTGGCGGGCCTGCGTGAAGGGGGCGTGGACGCGCATCCGGTTGATCCGAAAGAGGTGGACGTCACGCAGCTGAAAGCGATGGGCTTCGATAAAGCCTTCATCGCGTTGCACGGTCGCGGCGGTGAAGACGGCACGTTGCAGGGGCTGCTGGAGCTTATCGGTATGCCGTATACCGGCAGCGGCGTGATGGCATCAGCCATCTCCATGGATAAACTGCGCAGCAAACTGCTGTGGCAGGGCGCGGGCCTGCCCGTTGCGCCATGGGTTGCACTGACGCGTCGCGAATATGAATTAGGCCTGTCGGACGGCGTTAATACACGCATTGCCGCGCTGGGCTTACCGGTTATTGTTAAGCCGAGCCGTGAAGGGTCGAGCGTGGGAATGTCCAAAGTCGATAAAGCTGACGATTTAGCGTCCGCTTTAGCCTTGGCATTTCAACACGATGAAGAAGTATTGATTGAAAAATGGCTCAGCGGGCCGGAATTTACCGTCGCGATGCTCGGCGAAGAAATTTTACCGTCAATTCGCATCCAACCCGCCGGAGTCTTCTATGATTATGAGGCGAAGTATCTCTCTGATGAGACGCAATATTTCTGCCCAGCGGGTCTTGAAGCAGCACGTGAGGCCGAATTACAGTCTCTGGTGCTTAAAGCCTGGAATGTTCTGGGATGCCGTGGCTGGGGACGCATTGACGTGATGCTTGACGGCGACGGGCAATTTTATCTGCTGGAAGCGAACACGTCTCCGGGTATGACCAGCCATAGCCTTGTGCCGATGGCGGCGCGTCAGGCGGGAATGAGCTTCTCGCAATTAGTCGTACGTATTCTGGACCAGGCGGGCTGATATGTCTCAGGCTGCATTGAACACGCGCAACCGCGATGACGAAGAAGAATATTCCTCTTCGCGCCGGAGTAATGGAACGCGTCTTGCAGGGATCATCTTCCTGCTCGGGGTGCTGTGCACCGTGTTTATCAGCGGCTGGATGGTGCTGGGCTGGATGGAAGACGCGCAGCGGTTGCCGCTGTCGAAGCTGGTGGTGACCGGGGAGCGTCACTACACCCGTAACGATGATATTCGCCAGTCGATTCTGGCGCTTGGATCGCCCGGCACCTTTATGACGCAGGACGTCAACATTATTCAGAGTCAGATTGAACGTCTGCCCTGGATTAAACAGGCAAGTGTCAGAAAGCAATGGCCTGATGAATTGAAGATTCATCTGGTTGAATATGTGCCGATTGCACGTTGGAATGATCAGCATATGGTGGACGTGGACGGAAATTCCTTCAGCGTCCCGAGCGATCGTGTCAACAAGCAGAATTTACCGATGTTGTATGGCCCGGAAGGCAGCGAAAACGAAGTATTGCAGGGTTTTCGTGAAATGGGCCAGGTGCTGGCGAAGGACAGGTTTACGTTGAAAGATGCTGCGATGACGGCTCGCCGCTCCTGGCAGTTGACCTTAACGAATGGCATTAAGCTCAATCTTGGCCGCGGCGACACAATGAAACGTCTGGCGCGTTTTGTAGAACTTTACCCGGTTCTACAGCAGCAGGCGCAGACGGATGGCAAACGGATAAGCTACGTTGATTTGCGCTATGACTCAGGCGCAGCAGTCGGTTGGGAGCCGGCTCCGGTCGAGGAACCTAATCAGCAACAAAATCAGGCACAGGTACAGGCAGAACAACAATGATCAAGTCGACGGACAGAAAATTGGTAGTAGGACTGGAGATTGGCACCGCGAAGGTTGCCGCTTTGGTAGGGGAAGTTCTGCCCGACGGTATGGTCAATATCATTGGTGTGGGCAGCTGCCCCTCCCGTGGTATGGATAAAGGTGGGGTAAACGACCTTGAGTCGGTGGTGAAATGCGTACAGCGCGCCATCGACCAGGCTGAATTGATGGCAGATTGCCAGATTTCCTCTGTCTATCTGGCCCTGTCTGGTAAGCACATCAGCTGCCAGAATGAAATCGGGATGGTGCCGATTTCCGAAGAAGAAGTGACGCAGGAAGACGTTGAGAACGTTGTCCACACGGCGAAATCTGTGCGTGTTCGCGACGAGCACCGCGTGCTGCATGTGATCCCGCAGGAATACGCGATCGACTACCAGGAAGGCATAAAGAATCCGGTCGGTCTGTCGGGCGTGCGTATGCAGGCAAAAGTGCACCTGATCACATGTCACAACGATATGGCGAAGAACATTGTAAAAGCCGTTGAACGTTGTGGCCTGAAAGTTGACCAACTCATTTTCGCTGGTCTTGCCGCGAGCTACTCCGTACTGACCGAAGACGAACGTGAACTGGGCGTCTGTGTGGTTGATATTGGTGGTGGTACAATGGACATGGCTGTCTATACCGGCGGTGCGTTACGCCATACCAAAGTCATCCCTTACGCCGGGAATGTGGTGACCAGCGATATCGCTTATGCCTTTGGTACGCCACCGAGTGATGCAGAGGCGATTAAGGTGCGCCATGGTTGCGCGCTGGGCTCTATCGTCGGCAAAGACGAAAGCGTTGAAGTGCCGAGCGTCGGGGGACGACCGCCGCGCAGCCTGCAACGCCAGACGCTGGCAGAGGTGATTGAGCCGCGCTATACCGAGCTGCTCAACCTGGTCAACGAAGAGATTTTGCAGTTACAGGAACAGCTTCGCCAGCAGGGTGTGAAACATCATCTCGCGGCGGGGATTGTATTAACCGGCGGGGCAGCGCAAATTGAAGGTCTTGCGGCCTGCGCTCAGCGCGTGTTCCATACGCAGGTGCGTATCGGTGCGCCGCTGAATATCACCGGTTTAACGGATTATGCTCAGGAGCCGTACTATTCAACGGCGGTGGGCCTGCTGCACTACGGGAAAGAATCCCATTTAAGTGGTGAAGCAGAGGTGGAAAAACGCGTCTCGGTGGGGTCGTGGGTCAAACGACTTAACACCTGGTTGCGAAAAGAATTTTAATTTTTTAAGAGACCGGAGAGAATTAGCGGTCTCGGGCGACAGGCACAACGGAGAGAGAGATTATGTTTGAACCTATGGAATTAACCAACGACGCGGTGATTAAAGTCATCGGCGTCGGTGGCGGCGGCGGTAACGCCGTAGAGCACATGGTGCGTGAGCGCATCGAAGGTGTTGAATTCTTCGCGGTGAACACCGATGCGCAGGCGCTGCGTAAAACGGCCGTTGGCCAGACTATTCAGATCGGTGGTGGCATCACCAAAGGTCTGGGAGCAGGGGCTAACCCGGAAGTGGGCCGTAACGCGGCTGAAGAAGATCGTGAAGCGCTGCGCGCTGCACTGGACGGTGCAGACATGGTCTTCATCGCAGCGGGTATGGGCGGCGGTACAGGTACCGGTGCAGCACCCGTTGTGGCGGAAGTCGCTAAAGATTTAGGTATTCTGACCGTTGCCGTCGTGACCAAGCCTTTCAACTTTGAAGGCAAGAAGCGTATGGCTTTCGCGGAGCAGGGTATCACCGAGCTGTCCAAGCACGTGGACTCTCTGATTACCATCCCGAACGACAAGCTGCTGAAAGTGCTGGGTCGCGGTATTTCTCTGCTGGACGCCTTTGGCGCAGCAAACGACGTGCTGAAAGGTGCGGTTCAGGGGATCGCTGAACTGATTACCCGTCCAGGCCTGATGAACGTAGACTTTGCAGACGTTCGCACCGTGATGTCAGAAATGGGCTACGCGATGATGGGCTCTGGCGTGGCGAGCGGTGAAGACCGTGCGGAAGAAGCCGCTGAAATGGCGATCTCTTCTCCTCTGCTGGAAGATATCGATCTGTCTGGTGCGCGCGGCGTGCTGGTCAACATTACCGCTGGCTTTGACCTGCGTCTGGATGAGTTCGAAACCGTGGGTAATACCATCCGTGCATTCGCCTCTGACAACGCAACCGTCGTTATCGGTACGTCCCTTGACCCTGAAATGAACGACGAACTGCGTGTGACCGTTGTGGCCACCGGTATCGGTATGGACAAGCGTCCTGAGATCACCCTTGTGACCAATAAACAGACTCAGCAGCCGGTTATGGATCGTTACCAGCAGCACGGTATGGCGCCTCTGACTCAGGAGCAAAAACCTGCTGCGAAAGTGGTGAACGACCCGACTCCACAAACGGCAAAAGAGCCAGATTATCTGGATATCCCGGCGTTCCTGCGTAAGCAAGCTGACTAAGAATTGGCTGGAATTTGGGGATTTGCGCTCTTTGTGCTAAACTGGCCCACCGTTAGTGATATACACTCTCGGTTGGATAGTTAATTTGGCGAGATTATACGATGATCAAACAAAGGACACTTAAACGTATCGTTCAGGCGACGGGTGTCGGTTTACATACCGGCAAGAAAGTCACACTGACGTTACGCCCTGCGCCGGCCAATACCGGGGTCATCTATCGTCGCACCGACTTGAATCCACCGGTAGATTTTCCGGCCGATGCCAAATCTGTGCGTGATACTATGCTCTGTACTTGTCTGGTGAACGAGCATGACGTGCGGATTTCTACCGTAGAGCACCTGAACGCCGCCCTGGCGGGTCTGGGTATCGACAACATTATGGTTGAAGTCGATGCGCCAGAAATCCCGATTATGGATGGCAGTGCTGCTCCGTTCGTTTATCTGTTGCTGGATGCCGGCATCGAAGAACTGAACTGCGCGAAGAAATTTGTTCGCATTAAAGAGACCGTTCGCGTCGAAGATGGCGACAAATGGGCTGAATTCAAACCGTACAATGGTTTCTCGTTGGACTTCACCATCGATTTTAACCATCCGGCGATTGACTCCAGCACCCAGCGCTATGCGATGAACTTCTCTGCGGATGCGTTCATGCGTCAGATCAGCCGAGCACGTACCTTCGGCTTTATGCGTGATATCGAATATCTGCAATCCCGCGGCCTGTGCCTGGGCGGCAGCTTCGATTGTGCCATCGTTGTTGACGATTATCGCGTACTGAACGAAGACGGCCTGCGTTTTGAAGATGAATTTGTTCGTCACAAAATGCTGGACGCGATCGGCGATCTCTTCATGTGTGGTCACAACATCATTGGTGCCTTTACCGCGTTTAAATCCGGTCATGCACTGAACAACAAACTGTTGCAGGCCGTCCTGGCAAAACAGGAAGCCTGGGAATATGTGACCTTTGAAGACGAAGCTGAACTGCCGCTGGCGTTCAAAGCCCCGACTATGGTCCTGGCGTAACGGTTAAAGCCGTTTCGTAAGAAAAGCGACTGGTTCACCTGGTACTCTCTCCGACCAGGGAAGCCAGTCGTTTTTATTTCTCCCCTTCTTTAATTTGTCCCTCTCATCCTCGGCTTGTGTCAGGTGTCGAATAAGGGTGTGTTCGCTGCATTATTGACCGTTTTTACCTGCTGCAAGGTGTCATTCCTGCTGCTGTGTATTGGCTTTAGTGGTAATATCTGGGCGCTAAAAAAGAATAACTGAACTCAGCCTGCACCTGCGGGCGAATGTGGTGGAGCAAGTGAGCGGAATACTGACGCGCTGGCGACAATTTGGCAGACGTTACTTCTGGCCGCATCTCTTATTGGGGATGGTCGCGGCGAGTCTCGGCTTGCCTGTACTCAGCAACAGTGCAGACGCCGCAACACCCACCCGTTCCAGCACCACCAAACACGATCTTACTACGCGGGTTAATTTTACAAATCTCGCATGGCTTGAAGCCAGTCGCCGTCCTAATTTCTCCGTTGATTACTGGCAGCAACACGCTATTCGCACGGTTATTCGCCATCTGTCATTCGCGATGGCACCGCAGACAATGCCAGTTGCTGAAGAGACGCTGCCGGTTCAGGCTCATCATCTTGCCCTGCTGGATACGCTTAATGCGCTTCTGACGCAGGATAACCAGCCGCCTGTGACCGTGAGTCAGACGGCGCAAACTGATTTTGTTTCCCCTGCATCCTTCTCTGTTTCGACATGGATTAGCCAGGTTCACGGCATCCGTGCCGGGCCTCTACGCCTCAGCTAAATTAACCTTTTTCAATACCTTAATTTATCTGCCCGTTTGGGGCGTTTGAGAATTTATTATGCTAATCAAATTGTTAACCAAAGTTTTTGGTAGTCGTAACGATCGTACCCTGCGCCGTATGCGCAAAGCTGTGAACGTCATCAACGGTATGGAACCAGCGATGGAGAAGCTGTCTGATGATGAGCTGAAAGCGAAAACCGCGGAGTTCCGTGCGCGTCTGGAGAAAGGCGAAACCTTAGAAAGCCTGATCCCGGAAGCCTTCGCCGTAGTACGTGAGGCGAGTAAGCGCGTGTTCGGCATGCGTCACTTCGACGTGCAGCTGCTGGGCGGGATGGTACTCAACGAACGCTGCATTGCGGAAATGCGTACCGGTGAAGGTAAAACCCTGACCGCAACGCTGCCAGCCTACCTGAACGCGCTGACCGGTAAGGGCGTACACGTTGTGACCGTCAACGACTACCTGGCGCAGCGTGACGCCGAAAACAACCGGCCACTGTTCGAATTCCTGGGTATGACCGTGGGCATTAACATGTCTGGCCTGCCGGCACCTGCGAAACGTGAAGCCTACAACGCGGATATCACCTACGGCACCAACAACGAATACGGCTTCGACTACCTGCGTGACAACATGGCGTTCAGCCCGGAAGAGCGCGTTCAGCGTAAACTGCACTATGCGCTGGTGGATGAGGTTGACTCCATTCTGATCGATGAAGCGCGTACCCCGCTGATCATCTCCGGCCCGGCTGAAGACAGCTCCGAGATGTACCGTAAAGTCGACAAAATCATTCCTCACCTGCTGCGTCAGGAGAAAGAAGACTCTGATACCTTCCAGGGTGAAGGCCACTTCTCCGTGGATGAAAAAGCGCGTCAGGTCAACCTGACCGAACGCGGCCTGGTGAAAATCGAAGAGCTGCTGGTTGCTGAAGGTATTATGGAAGAGGGCGAGTCTCTGTACTCCCCGAGCAACATCATGCTGATGCACCACGTAACGGCAGCACTGCGCGCGCATGCGCTGTTTACCCGCGACGTTGACTACATCGTCAAAGACGGTGAAGTCATCATCGTCGATGAACACACCGGTCGTACCATGCAGGGACGTCGCTGGTCTGACGGTCTGCACCAGGCTGTCGAAGCCAAAGAAGGCGTGGACATTCAGAACGAAAACCAGACGTTGGCCTCCATCACCTTCCAGAACTACTTCCGTCTGTACGAGAAGCTGGCGGGGATGACCGGTACCGCAGATACCGAAGCGTTTGAATTCAGTTCCATCTACAAGCTGGATACCGTTGTCGTTCCAACCAACCGTCCGATGATCCGTAAGGATATGCCGGACCTGGTGTACATGACCGAAGCGGAAAAAATTCAGGCGATCATTGAAGATATTCGCGAACGTACCGCGAAGGGCCAGCCGGTACTGGTGGGGACCATCTCCATCGAGAAATCCGAAGTGGTGTCTAACGAGCTGACGAAAGCGGGCATCAAACACAACGTGCTGAACGCCAAGTTCCACGCTAAAGAAGCGGATATCGTTGCGCAGGCGGGTTATCCGGCAGCCGTGACCATCGCCACCAACATGGCGGGTCGTGGTACCGATATTATGCTCGGCGGTAGCTGGCAGGCCGAAGTGGCGGAGCTGGAAAACCCAACCCCAGAGCAAATTGCGCAGATCAAAGCCGACTGGCAGGTGCGTCACGACGCGGTGCTGGCATCCGGTGGTCTGCATATCATTGGTACCGAGCGTCACGAATCGCGTCGTATCGATAACCAGCTGCGTGGTCGTGCGGGTCGTCAGGGGGATGCCGGTTCTTCCCGCTTCTACCTGTCTATGGAAGATGCGCTGATGCGTATTTTCGCCTCTGACCGTGTGTCAGGCATGATGCGTAAACTGGGCATGAAACCAGGCGAAGCGATCGAGCACCCGTGGGTCACCAAAGCGATCGCTAACGCCCAGCGTAAAGTTGAAAGCCGCAACTTCGATATTCGTAAGCAGCTGCTGGAATATGATGACGTTGCCAACGACCAGCGTCGTGCAATCTACACCCAGCGTAACGAACTGCTGGACGTGTCCGACGTGAGCGAAACCATCAACAGCATTCGCGAAGATGTGTTCAAAGCCACTATCGACGCGCACATTCCGCCGCAGTCTCTGGAAGAGATGTGGGATATCGAAGGCTTGCAGGAACGTCTGAAAAACGACTTCGATCTCGAACTGCCAATCAAAGAGTGGCTGGACAAAGAGCCTGAACTGCACGAAGAGACCCTGCGCGAGCGTATCTACGAAACCGCGCTGGACGTCTACAAGCGTAAAGAAGAAGTGGTTGGCGCAGAGATGATGCGTCACTTCGAGAAAGGCGTAATGTTGCAGACCCTGGACTCCCTGTGGAAAGAGCACCTGGCGGCGATGGACTATCTGCGTCAGGGTATCCACCTGCGTGGTTATGCGCAGAAAGATCCGAAGCAGGAGTACAAGCGTGAATCCTTCTCCATGTTCGCTGCCATGCTGGAGTCGCTGAAGTATGAAGTCATCAGCACTCTGAGCAAGGTTCAGGTGCGTATGCCGGAAGAAGTGGAAGCGATGGAGCAGCAGCGTCGTGAAGAAGCTGAGCGCCTGGCTCAGATGCAGCAGCTTAGCCATCAGACCGATGAAAGCGAAGCCGCTGCGGCAATCGCAGCGCAGACGGGCGATCGTAAAGTCGGTCGTAACGATCCGTGCCCATGCGGTTCCGGCAAAAAATACAAGGCGTGCCACGGCCGTCTGAGCTAAGAACATAACAAACTGAAAAGGCGCAGATATCTGCGCCTTTTTTATGGAAGTGACATGATGAAAACACTGCAAATTGCTGTCGGGATCATTCGCAACCCGCAAAACCAGATCTTCATTACCCAACGTGCCGCCGATGCGCACATGGCCAACAAATGGGAATTCCCCGGCGGGAAAATCGAATCAGGTGAAACGCCGGAGCAGGCGCTGGTGCGTGAGCTTCAGGAAGAGGTAGGCATCACTCCGCTTGGCGCAGTGTTGTTCGATAAGCTGGCGTATCAGTTTCCGGATCGTCACATCACGCTGTGGTTCTGGCTGGTGGAGAACTGGGAAGGTGAGCCATGGGGAAAAGAGGGGCAGCCAGGTAGCTGGATTGAACTTCAGGCCAGCGATGCGGAAAAATTCCCGCCTGCCAATGAGCCTGTGATCCTCCGGCTGGTTGCCCAATCGTAGGCCTGCTAAGCGAAGCGCCCGCAGGCTGTGAACGTTATTGCTGGTTTTCGCTCCAGTCATCGCTATCCGAGAGATCGCCATCGCTCGGAATGCGTTTCTCTTCCGCCGCCCATTCGCCCAGGTCAATTAACTGGCAGCGCTTGCAGCAGAATGGGCGAAATGGACTCACTTCACCCCAGACGACAGTTTTCCCACAGGTTGGGCAGCTTACGGTAGTTACGTCAGACATTGGCACTCCTTAACAACAGGCCAGTTCAAAATCGAGGCGTTCCGGTACGGTGCCATGTTCACTGTCCAGTGGCATAAAGCGGATCGCGAAACGGCTTTTATGTCCGGAAATTTGCGGGTAAAGCTGCTCGCCAAGAGACAGATTCAGACGCAAAAGATCGGCGTCGTCGCCGTTATCCTGATAGAAACCGTTGAGACTGGTTTGCTTGCGGAACGGGGCAGAGTTACGCACTAGATCGAGGATCAGCGATAACGTCTGATTCATCGGCTCCAGACTGCCTAGCCAGTTGTTCACCTGGCGATCGCGCTGTGCCTGCGGCATGTGCAGCCACATATGCAACGTCGGCAGGTCAAAGCTACAGCACCCGCCCGGTATGCTCAGGCGCTGGCGCACCAGCGCAATCAGACGGTCCTCTCGTAAAAACTGTCCGATGCGCGGCGCGGCCATCAGCGTTGTGCTGCTGTTTTTCAGCTGCTGGCGTAAAGCGTCAATTCGACTTTGATCCACGCCCGGAACTTCTGCCCAGGCCTGTAACTTACGCTGCTGACGCTCCAGCTCTTTCAACAGCTCAGTGCGAACATCGCCGCGTTCAATTACATCAAGCAGATCGCCCACGTTGCGGAAAAAATGCAAGGCGGTGGCGTGATCGTTGACAGGCAGGTGTTGTGAAAGCTGTTGAATAAGAAATTCTATGCGTAGCCATGTACGCATTTTTTCGTTAAGCGGGTGCTCAAAAAGGATATGAGTCGACATTATGGTTTTTCCTGTGCAACGGCCTGCGCGGCGAAGGTCAGATACTGCGCGTGCAGACGAGCAACATCCGATGCAATGGCATCTGGTGCGCCGTTATTATCAATAACATCATCCGCAACGGCGAGGCGCGCTTCGCGCGAGGCCTGTGCGGCAAGAATTTGTTCAGCATGTTCACGCGAGACGTGGTCGCGAGCCATGGTTCGCTGGATTTGCGTTTCGGGTGCAACATCAATCACCAGTACCCGATCGGCTTTCTTATGCAGCTGATTTTCTACAAGGAGCGGAACCACCCACAATACATAGGGTGAACTGGCTGCGGCAATTTGACGCTGAGTTTCCTGATGGATAATGGGGTGGAGCAGGGCATTAAGCCAGGCCTTTTCCGAAGAATCAGAAAAAATGCATTCACGCAGCTGGCGACGATTCAGGGTGCCGTCAGCCTGTATCACACGGCGACCAAAATGCGCTTCGATGGCGTTTAAGGCGGGTGTATTTGGTTCTACCACCTGACGGGCAATGATATCGGCGTCGATAATCGTGATGCCGAAACGAGCAAACGCGTGCGCAACGGTGCTTTTACCACTACCGATGCCGCCGGTTAATGCGACGATATACCCCATTAAATCAGATCCTGGGAATTATTCATTTTTAAAATCAGTTGCTTAAAATTCAAACTTACAACAGCGAATGTTTAGCTCTCTTTACCCGCCTTTTACCAGGTAAATTTATAGGATTGTAGCGTAAAAAAAGAGAATTTCGCAGTCTTGCGGAGCAGGTATTAGTGCGTATGATAGCGTCACTGGAGTTGTGCTTTTACTCTATTTGCCTCTAACCCCAGGAATCCGCACATGCGTATCGAAGAAGATCTGAAGTTAGGTTTCAAAGACGTTCTAATCCGCCCTAAACGCTCTACACTGAAAAGTCGCTCAGACGTTGAACTCGAACGTCAATTCACCTTTAAGCATTCCGGTCAGACGTGGTCTGGCGTGCCGATTATCGCGGCCAACATGGACACCGTCGGGACCTTCGAGATGGCGACCGCACTGGCGCAATTCGACATCTTAACTGCGGTACACAAACATTACAGCGCTGAAGAGTGGGATGCGTTTGTCGCCTCCGCCTCGGCTGACGTGGTGAAGCATGTGATGGTCTCGACCGGTACGTCTGATGCAGACTTCGAGAAAACCAAACAGATCCTGAACGCAAATCCGGCGCTGAGTTTTGTCTGCATTGACGTGGCAAATGGTTATTCCGAGCATTTCGTTCAGTTCGTCAGCAAGGCGCGTGAAGCCTGGCCAACCAAAACCATCATCGCGGGCAACGTGGTGACGGGTGAAATGTGTGAGGAACTGATCCTCTCCGGGGCCGATATTGTGAAAGTGGGCATTGGCCCGGGCTCCGTTTGCACCACGCGCGTGAAAACCGGTGTAGGTTATCCGCAGCTGTCCGCGGTAATAGAATGCGCTGACGCTGCGCACGGTCTGGGCGGTCAGATCATCAGCGACGGTGGCTGCACTATGCCAGGCGATGTCGCAAAAGCCTTCGGCGGTGGCGCGGACTTCGTAATGCTCGGCGGCATGCTGGCAGGCCACGAAGAAAGCGGCGGTACCGTAGTGGAAGAGAACGGCGAAAAATTCATGCTGTTCTACGGAATGAGCTCTGAATCTGCGATGACCCGTCACGTAGGGGGTGTCGCGAAATACCGTGCGGCGGAAGGCAAAACCGTTAAGCTGCCACTGCGTGGTCCGGTTGAAAACACGGCGCGCGATATCCTCGGCGGTCTGCGTTCTGCCTGTACCTACGTTGGGGCTTCCCGCCTGAAAGAGCTGACGAAACGCACAACGTTTATCCGCGTTCAGGAGCAGGAAAACCGCGTATTCAATAGCCTCTGATGGCTACGGCTGGCGCGCGGTCGTGCGCCAGCATTACCCTGCACTCATTGCATCCCCCAGATGGAAAATAGGCAGATACATTGCCACCACCAGCGTGCCGATAATCAGTCCCGTCACGACCAGTAGCAAAGGCTCAAGGAGTGCCGCCAGGCTGTCTGCCTGCTGAAAAGTCTGTTCCGTATGGTGACGCGCCAGATTCGTTAGCATCACATCGAGTGAACCCGACACTTCTCCGGTGCGAATAAGCTGGATACACAATGGCGTAAAAACAGAGGCTTTCTGGAAGGAGCACCACACGGGCATGCCCTGTTCGATATCGCTGCGTATCCCGAGGATTTTGTCCTGCCAGTAGCCACGCTCAACGGTCTCCGCCACGCTCTCCAGGCCCTGTAAAAAGGCAATTCCCGCCTGCTGGGTTAGTGACAGCACGGTAAAAATGTGTCCCAGTTTTTGCCCGCGCGACAGCGTGCCTATTACCGGTACGTGCAACAGGACATATTGCCAGCGTGGATGTCGCCGCAGTTTACAGACGATGATGACTATCACTACAAGCAGAGCGAAAAGGGTCAGGATATGCGCCTGAACTAAGGCCGCCAGACCCATAACTGCCTGCGTGAGCAAAGGAAGCGGGGTGTTGAAGGTTTTGTAGATTGCAGCAAACTCAGGCAAAACCAGCGTCACCATCGCCAGCACAACGAAAAAGGCCAGCGTGAGGATGATCAGCGGGTACCGAAGCGCTTTCTTCACCTTTGAATTCAGCTGCTGCTGGGATTTTTGCTGCTGCGCAAGCTGACGACAGCACGCTTCGAGCTTTCCCGTCAGCTCACCTGTCTTTACCATCGAGACATAAAGAGGGCTGAACGCATCAGGCCATTTCTTCATGGCCTCTGACAGGGCACAGCCTTCGCTCAGGTCATCAGCAAGACTGTGCAGCAGCGCCTGCCATTGCTGCAAAGGATGCTGGTCCGCCAGCATGTAAAGGCTTTGGGACAGCGTGAGTCCGGCCTGTAGCAGCGTGGCGAGCTGGCGAAAAATATCGTAGCAGTGCCGGACTTGCCATCGGTAGCGCTGCTGGCAGCGCTTAATCGCCAGTGGGTGCAACTGTTTAAGCACCAGTGCTGTGTAAGCTGCGTTACGGTCGATGGCCCAGAGAGTACCAGTTTGCACGTCCCCCCCGGAGGTCAGGGCACGCCAGCGCCAGAGCGAATTAGCAGCCATCGGGCATTCCCAGGACGCGCAACAGCTCTTCGAGCGTAGTCAGCCCTTGCTCCACGGTCATGCAGCCATGTTCGAATAAAGAAGTCATTCCAGCCTGACGTGCGCTGGATGCAATCACCTCCGTACTGGCTCCGCTGGCAATGACCTGCCGAAGTGTGTCGTCAATGACAAGCACTTCAAAAATGGCTACGCGACCATAAAAACCGTGGTAACAGCGATCGCAGCCGGTAGGTTGCCAGCGAGGAAGCGGCCGGGGCCACAACGTACGGGGTAATTCGGTGTGGCGGCTGACTTCCTGTCGGCAGTACGGGCATAACCGGCGCACCAGCCGCTGGGCAATCACCATTGAGAGCGCCGAGGAGATCATCCAGCGTGCGACGCCCATCTGTTGCAGCCGTACCAGCGTTTCAGTCGTCGAGTTAGTATGAAGAGTGGACAGCACCAGATGTCCGGTTTGCGCCGCCTTAATGGCAATTTCTGCCGTTTCGCCGTCACGAATTTCACCTACCATAATAATGTCAGGATCCTGCCTGAGCAGGGCGCGCAGCACGCTCTGGAAAGTCAGCCCCGCACGCGGATTAATCTGCGTCTGGTTTAAGCCTGCTAGCGGGATTTCAACGGGATCTTCCACGCTGCAAATATTGACGTCAGGGGTATTTCGCGCCTGTAACGCGCTGTACAGCGTCACCGTTTTCCCGCTACCGGTCGGGCCGGTGACAAGAATCAACCCCTGAGGGCTGTTAAGCGCACCGGCAAAACGGGCCTGCTGATCTGCACTCATTCCCAACTGTTCAAGCTCCAGCGCTTGCTGTACCTGGTGAAGCAGACGAAGCACGATTTTTTCTCCACCGCTACAGGGAAGGGTAGCGATACGAAAAGAGACGGGGACGCTTGCCAGTTCCACCGTAAACTGACCGTCCTGTGGCAGGCGGCGTTCCGCAATATCCAGTTGACCCAGCACCTTCAGGCGCGCGCCAAGCGTCGTACCAAGGGCGGCGGAGATCGGCGGTTGCGGGTAAAGAACACCGTCGATTCGCAAACGGATCTGGTAGCCGTGCTCCGTCGGTTCAATATGGATGTCAGAAGCCCGCTGGTTTACTGCCTGCTGCAACGTTGCATTGAGCACATCAGCGGATGAGTTTGGCGCTACGCCCGGCAGATGTGATGATGAGGCGGACTGGAGTCGTTTTTCCAACCGTTCGGCCGTCCAGCATTCAATATCAATACGCTTTTGCGTGGCGAAGCGTAACGCTTCCATTAGCTCAGTGGCAGGGTTACCCACCACCGCAATACTGATCATGTCCCTGTCGCTTGCGAGCAGCAATGCGTGATGGCGCTGACAGAGCGTCATAAGCTGTTCGGTATTCATTGTCCATTCCTGTCAGTTGTTGTCGAAGCGGAAAACATCTTCGCAGGCTTGTCTGAGCGCAGTGTCGGATGCAATTTTGCAGTCACGTGTCCAGCCCGTCATACCGTTACCGTCGCTCCAGATCGGTGTCATGAGCACTTCAAGCCCGTTAAGGCTTTCCTGCCCTGTTAACGATACGGCCCCCTTCGCCACGCTCATTGCTGAAACGTAACGTGTGGTTGTGGGCGAGGGAATGCCATTGGTGCCTGCATCGCAGCGCTCCACGCCACCATGATCCAGGGCGCAAAGCTCAATGGCAGTGCGGTAGGGAATAAACGTTTGCAGCATATCGGTGAGTGCCGCTTTTCGCAGGTAGTTCTGATAGGCCGGGACGCCAATCGCGCTCAGAATGGCAATAATGCCAATGACGACCATTAGCTCAATCAGGGTAAATCCTTGTTGTCTGTTCATCTCTGCTCCTTACGTTACGTGGCGCTACTGTGGCAGTGCCAGCGCGCAGAAACGAGGGGCAAAAGCGTGATCGTGAAGGGGCTTTCAGGGAAATAATTCAGTGTTGCAGAGAAGAACAACGTAAATGCGAGCGGTTTCGTATTTTCCCTCTCCGGACGGAGAGGGGCGGACAAATTATTTGAAGCGCATCGAGAGATCGAGGGCGCGTACGTGCTTGGTCAAAGCGCCAACGGAGATATAATCGACGCCGGTTTCAGCAAATTCGCGAATGGTGTCAAACGTCACGTTGCCGGACACCTCAAGCTGTGCCTGACCATTTGTGCGTTTGACGGCTTCACGCATCTGCTCCGTGTCGAAGTTGTCGAGCATGATGATGTCAGCCCCCGCTTTAATGGCCTCGTCCAGCTCCTCCAGATTTTCCACTTCCACCTCAACTGGCACATCCGGATGCAGCCAGAAGGCTTTTTCCACGGCCTGACGCACCGAGCCAGAGGCAATAATGTGGTTCTCTTTAATCAGGAAGGCATCGGATAGCCCCAGACGATGGTTAGCGCCGCCGCCGCAGAGCACCGCGTATTTCAGCGCCGTACGCAGGCCCGGCAGGGTTTTACGGGTATCCAGCAGCTGGGTGCGGGTACCTGTCAGCAGATCAACGTAACGGCGAACCTCACTGGCGACACCGGAGAGCGTTTGCACAAAATTGAGCGCGGTGCGTTCGCCGGTCAGCAAGACGCGGGACGGGCCGTCCAGCTCGAACAGTGGCTGATTCGCCGTGACCGCATCACCGTCCTCAACGTGCCAGGTGACCTGCACTTCGTCGCCCGCCAGCTGAGTAAAGACCTCTTCAACCCAGCGTTTGCCGCAGAAAACCCCCGCTTCGCGAGTGATAATCACCGCGTGCGAGCGAGTCTCTTTTGGCAACAATTGGGCGGTAATATCGTTATCGGCGCTGACGTCACCGCCGAGATCTTCTTTCAGAGCATGGGCAACGCTTGCCGGGATATCACTATTAATACGTTCCAGAAGCGCGTCACGTCGGTGGTCGGGGTTATAGCGGCGAGGCGGCATGATAAAACTCCAAATTGGTAACGAATCATAATATTGAAACATGCTACTCTGAACCGAGTAACAGCACCATAGATAAGGAGTTCCAGCATGTTGTTAGAAGACGGATGGCTGGTGGAGGCGCGGCATGTACCGTCGCCGCACCACGACTGCCGCCCGGAGGATGAAAAGCCCACACTGCTGGTGGTTCACAATATTAGTCTCCCGCCGGGTGAGTTTGGCGGTCCGTGGATCGATGCGTTATTCACTGGAACGATAGATCCCGATGCCCACCCCTTCTTTGCTGAGATTGCGCATCTGCGCGTATCGGCGCACTGTCTGATCCGTCGTGATGGCGAAGTGGTTCAGTATGTTCCCTTTGATAAGCGTGCCTGGCACGCTGGCGTGTCGATGTATCAGGGGCGCGAGCGCTGCAACGATTTCTCCATCGGGATTGAGCTGGAAGGAACGGACACCATGCCTTACACCGACGCGCAATATGAGAAACTGGTTGTAGTGACCCAAACGCTGATCGAACGCTATCCCGCAATGGCCGAGAATATTACTGGGCACAGTGACATCGCCCCCGAAAGAAAAACCGACCCCGGCCCGGCGTTTGACTGGTCCCGGTTTCACGCCATGCTTACCACGTCGTCAGATAAGGAGATAACATGACGTTGTTTACCATGCTGCTGGTTATGATCGCTGAACGCCTGTTTAAGCTCGGCGAGCACTGGCATCTGGATCATCGGCTGGAAGTGTTATTCCGCCGCATCAGGCATTTTTCCATGTTGCGCACGCTGCTGATGACGGCAGGTGTGATGGCGATTACGTTCCTGCTCCTGCGCTCGCTGTATGGCCTCTTTTTCAACGTGCCGCTGCTGGTGGTGTGGATCCTGCTCGGCGTGTTGTGTATTGGTGCGGGCAAGGTGCGTTTGCACTATCACGCATACCTTAAGGCCGCCTCCAGGGATGATGCCCACGCGCGCGGCGCGATGGCGAGTGAGCTGACGATGATCCACGGTGTACCGCCGGACTGCGATGAACGCGAGTTCCTGCGCGAGCTGCAAAACGCGCTTCTGTGGATTAACTTCCGCTACTACCTGGCGCCGCTGTTCTGGTTTGTGGTGGGCGGCCCGTGGGGACCGGTACTGTTGATGGGCTATGCGTTTCTCCGCGCCTGGCAGACATGGCTTGCCCGCTACCTGACGCCGCATGAACGGCTCCAGTCCGGCATTGATGCCATCCTGCACGCACTCGACTGGCTTCCGGTGCGTCTGGTGGGTGTTGTTTATGCTCTTATCGGTCACGGTGAAAAAGCGTTGCCCGCATGGTTTGCTTCTCTGGCAGACCGCCATACCGCGCAGTATCAGGTGTTAACCCGACTGGCACAATTCTCGCTGGCGCGTGAGCCGCACACGGATAAAGTCGAAACGCCAAAAGCTGCCGTCTCGATGGCGAAGAAAACGTCGTTTGTGGTGGTGGTCATCGTGGCGCTACTGACCATTTACGGCACGCTGGTCTGAACCAGCGCGCCGAAGCTGTTACAGCCTATCCGCAGGCGGGATGCCGAAATCAGGCATCCCGTTTTCGTCCCAGCGGACGCGCTTCAGGCGAGTGTGACGATTCGGATCGTAAAGCGGATCGCCCTCTATTTCAGTATAGTTTCGCGCGTGGTAGACCAGCACATCTTCGCCTTCCGGCGTCTGCGTAAAGCTGTTATGGCCAGGACCGTACTGACGGTTTTCGTAGCTGGTGACGAACACCGGGCGCGGGGATTTATGCCAGTTGGCCGGGTTTTGCGGATCGGCGCTTATCTCTATCCACAGTAACCCCATGCAGTAGTTCTCGTCGGTGGCGCTGGCGGAGTAGCTGATAAACAGCTTATCGCCATGGAACAGCACCGCCGGGCCTTCATTGACCCAGAAACCGCGACACTCCCAGTCATATTCTGGTTTACTGAGCATCACTGGTTCGCCTTTAAGCGTCCACGGGTTTTCCATTTCACACAGGTAAAGATTGGAGTTACCGGAAATATTTGGGGCTTTTTGCGCCCACAGATACCAGCGTTTTCCTTGATGAACAAAGGTGGTGGCATCCAGCGCGAAGGTATCAAACGGCGTTTTGATTTGCCCTTTTTCCACCCATCTGCCGGTAAGCGGATCGCCATCAGCACATTCTATGGCAAACATGCGGTGCTGGAACATTCCCAGACCGTCCAGCGCCTGTGTGTGCGCCGCGGCAAAATAGATGTACCACCTGCCGTCAATATGATGCAGCTCCGGTGCCCAAATCAGCTGGCTCATCGGGCCGGTATCGGGCTTGCGCCAGACAACCACCTCTTTAGCATCGCGTAAACCTTCCAGCGAATCCGCGCGGCGGATCGCCAGCCGGTCATACTCCGGCACGGAGGCAATAAAGTAGTATTGCCCTTCATGGCGCAGGATATACGGGTCGGCGCGTTGTTCAATAAACGGGTTTGGCCAGGTTTGCATTCGGTTTTCCTTATTTCGTCTCAGCGGCTTTGAGTTCCTGATAATCGTTCAGTTCGCGATAGTTGGTGCGACGCTTTTCCAGATCGGACTGGATCATCTTCATGGTTTCGCGATCCACTTTCAGCAGACGTACTACGCCCGCGGTAATTAAGTATCCAATGCCGGGAATGACGGTAAACAGCAGCACGATGCCGTTAATGGCGTCCGCGCTCTGCGCTTTTGCGCCCGCATCGTAGCCGTACCAGGAGAGCAGGAAGCCGACCATTGCCCCGGCAATCGCCAGACCCAGCTTCAGGAAGAAGATGTTGCCGGAGAAGCTGATCCCGGTGATGCGTTTCCCGGTTTTCCATTCACCGTAGTCGTCCACGTCGGCCATCAGCGACCAGTGCAGCGGTGACGGGATCTGGTGCAGGATGTTCAGAAGGACGTAGAGCACCACAATGGTTGTCGTCGCTTTCGGATCGAAGAAGTAGAAGGCGCAGGAGAAAATCGCCAGCACGATGTTGGTCCAGAAGAATACCTTCAGCTTACACCAGCGGTCGGTCAGCACTTTCGCCAGCATACTGCCGAACATCATGCCGACCACGCCCAGGCTGATAAACAGCGTGGCGAAATGGGTGCTTTGACCCATGACCCAGGTGACGTAATACATGGTGGCCGCCATGCGGATAAAGCCAGGACAGACGTTGCACAGCGTTAACAGCAGGATCCTCACCCACTGGTCGTTCTTCCACACGTCTTTCAGGTCGTTTTTCAGTTCGTCATGAGTTTGCACCGCCGGACGCACGCGCTCGCGCACCGTGGCGAAGCAGAACAGGAACATGCAGGTACCTATCAGCGCCAGCACGGTCATCGCCATCTGGTAGCCTTTGGCTTTGTTATCCCCACCGAACCAGTCGGCCATTGGCAGGAGCGTCAGCGACAGCAGCAGCGTGGCGATACCGACCATAACAAAACGATAGGACTGACAGGCAACGCGCTCTTTCGGGTCGTTGGTGATCACGCCGCCGAGCGAGCAGTAAGGAATATTGATGGCGGTATAGGTTAATGACAGCAGGAAGTAGGTGACAAACGCATAGATAACTTTGCTGTTATAGCTCCACTCTGGCGTGGTGAACATCAGAATACTGAACAGCGCATAGGGGAAGGCAATCCACAGCAGCCATGGACGAAACCGGCCATATTTGCTGCGGGTCCGATCGGCAATCGCGCCCATGATCGGGTCCGTTACGGCATCAATGACGCGCACGGAAAGGAGTAAAACGCCAACCAGTGCAGGAGCAAGACCAAAAATATCCGTATAAAAATAGTTAACAAATAACATGATGGCGCCAAAGATAATGTTGCATCCGGCGTCACCCATGCCATAGCCGATCTTTTCTTTTACTGACAGTTTGTTGTTATTCATCGACAGCTCTCCGGGTTTCGGTATGGAGAGAATTATTCGCTGGCAAACGAATATATGCGTTGCAATATAAAGGCGGTGATATGGAGGATTTTGCTATTGGCGCGAATTTGTGAGGAAGATAACAAGACGCTGTACCCGCAACCGCGAGTACAGCGAGAAAACACTTAGTGCGCTTTCACCGTTTTGGCATTTTTCTGTTTCACCATATAACCCACGCCGAGGATCGCAATCCAGACCGGGATCAGGTAGACGGAAATCGCCATGCCTGGGGTGATGAGCATGATGATCAGCACTGCCGCCATGAACAGCAGGCAAACCCAGTTCCCCAGCGGATAGAGCAGGGCAGGGAAGCGGGTGGTTACGCCCTGCTGCTGCTTGGCGCGGCGGAACTTGATGTGCGCGAGGCTAATCATCGCCCAGTTAATCACCAGCGCGGAAACCACCAGCGCCATCAGCAGGCCGAAGGCCGATTCCGGGGCCAGGTAGTTAATGAGAACACACAGCGCCGTCACGACCGCCGACACGATGATGGTGTTAACCGGCACGCCACGTTTATCAACGGTAAGCAGCGCTTTCGGTGCGTTGCCCTGCTGCGCCAGGCCGAACAGCATACGGCTGTTGCAGTACACGCAGCTGTTATAAACGGAGAGCGCGGCGGTCAGCACCACGACGTTGAGCGCGTTCGCCACAAAGGTATCGCCGAGCTCGTGGAAGATGAGCACAAAGGGGCTGGTATCCGCCGTTACACGCGTCCATGGCAGCAGGGAGAGCAGGACCGCCAGTGAGCCCACATAGAAGATCAGAATGCGGTAGATAACCTGGTTTGTGGCTTTCGGGATGCTCTGCTCCGGGTTATCGGCTTCCGCGGCAGTGATGCCCACCAGCTCCAGACCGCCGAAGGAGAACATGATGATCGCCATCATCATCACCAGGCCAGTCATGCCGTGCGGCAGGAAGCCGCCCTGTTCCCAGAGGTTACGCACGGTTGCCTGCGGACCGCCGTTACCGCTGAACAGCAGCCAGCCGCCAAAAATGATCATCGCCACAACGGCAATCACTTTGATAATGGCAAACCAGAATTCCATCTCACCGAACACTTTTACGTTGGTCAGGTTAATGGCGTTGATAATGACGAAGAATGCCGCCGCAGACGCCCAGGTGGGGATCTCGGGATACCAGAACTGGATGTATTTCCCGACGGCGGTCAGTTCAGCCATGGCAACCAGAACGTACAGAACCCAGTAGTTCCAACCGGAGGCGAAGCCCGCGAAGCTGCCCCAGTATTTATAGGCGAAGTGGCTGAATGAGCCTGCGACCGGCTCCTCAACAACCATTTCACCTAACTGACGCATAATCAGAAACGCAATGAAACCCGCGATCGCGTAACCCAGAATAATGCCCGGACCGGCAGACTGGATAACCGATGCACTGCCCAGAAACAGGCCAGTACCAATAGCACCGCCCAGGGCGATGAGCTGAATATGGCGGTTTTTAAGGCCGCGCTTTAGCTGATCGCCATGCTGTTGAGCTTCCATTTGAAACCTCGTGTGTGGTTGTTATGTTCACGCTGTGCGTGTGTAATTATGAAAGTCCATATTCTGTATTTATTTCTTTACGGTTAACGGTACCGAAAAAAACGGAGGTGGCTTCCGTTAGCGCCAGAATAGTGGTAAGCGCCAGCGAATGCACCTGCTTTATGAAGGGATGATGACGACTTGAATAAAAAGAAACCAATTGTAAATCGGTACGTTAACCCCTCATACCCCAACCTATAGAATAGAAATGCGTCAGAAGAGGGCGAATTTTCATTTTTTGCCTTGTTGAATCGCTTCAGATTGCAAAATCCCTCGTTTCATTGTGGTTAAAAATGCCTCTTTGGTAGTAACCATTTCATTTGTGCAAAGTTACATTCCTGAAACGTTAGTTCTGTAAGGTTGTTAAAATGTGCCGGGTTTACTGATTTCAATCAAAACCAATATGGACAGAAGGTGAATACTTTGTTACTTTAGCGATACGAACATGAAATTGGTAAGACCAATTGACTCCGGGCAAAAAGGCGTAAGACAGGGAATATGGCCTACAGCAAAATTCGCCAACCAAAACTTTCCGATGTGATTGAGCAGCAGCTGGAGTTTTTAATTCTCGAAGGGACACTGCGTCCGGGCGAGAAACTCCCGCCAGAACGCGAGCTGGCAAAACAGTTCGACGTTTCACGTCCCTCTCTGCGTGAGGCGATTCAACGTCTCGAAGCAAAGGGCCTGTTGCTCCGTCGCCAGGGTGGCGGAACCTTTGTGCAAAACAGCCTGTGGCAGAGCTTCAGCGACC
The DNA here is from genome assembly GCF_011078175.1 of Enterobacter cloacae. Lineage (GTDB taxonomy): Bacteria > Pseudomonadota > Gammaproteobacteria > Enterobacterales > Enterobacteriaceae > Enterobacter > Enterobacter cloacae_Q. Next base: position 98,042 of record NZ_JAALCJ010000003.1, on the reverse strand, counting down.
CGCTGGTAGAACTTCTCTCTGACCACCCAGAATCCCAGTTTGATCTGCTTGAGACCCGTCACGCGCTGGAAGGTATCGCGGCCTATTACGCCGCCCTTCGCAGCACTGATGAAGACCGCGTACGTATTCGCGAGCTGCATCAGGCCATTGAACGGGCACAGCAGTCCGGCGATTTAGACGCCGAGTCCAATGCCGTCGTCCAGTATCAAATTGCCGTCACCGAAGCGGCGCACAACGTGGTGCTCCTCCATCTGCTACGCTGCATGGAGCCGATGCTGGCCCAGAACGTTCGTCAGAATTTTGAATTGTTGTATGCCCGTCGGGAGATGCTCCCGCTGGTAAGCAACCATCGCACCCGAGTATTCGAGGCGATAATGGCCGGGGAACCGGAGCAGGCGCGCGAAGCGTCGCACCGCCATCTGGCTTTCATTGAGGAAATCTTGCTGGACCGCAGCCGTGAACAATCGCGTCGCGAACGTTCATTACGCCGCATACAGCAACGAAAGGATTAAGCGCCAGAGTTTTAGAGCGCGGCAACTAAACGCAGAACCTGTCTTATTGTGTTTTCTGGCGAAAATACAATGGGACAGGTTCCAGACAAATCAACGTATTAGATAGATAAGGAATACCCCCATGTCAGAACGTCTCCAAAATGACGTGGATCCGATCGAAACTCGCGACTGGCTACAGGCGATCGAATCGGTCATCCGTGAAGAAGGTGTTGAGCGTGCTCAGTATCTGATTGATCAGCTGCTTTCAGAAGCACGCAAAGGCGGCGTGAAAGTGGCTTCAGGTGCAGGGGCTAGCAACTACGTAAACACGATTGCCGTCGAAGACGAACCGGAATACCCGGGCAATCTGGATCTGGAACGCCGTATCCGTTCTGCTATCCGCTGGAACGCCATCATGACCGTTCTGCGCGCATCCAAGAAAGACCTGGAACTGGGTGGCCACATGGCGTCCTTCCAGTCTTCTGCGACCATTTACGAAGTGTGCTTCAACCACTTCTTCCGTGCAGCTAACGAGAAAGATGGCGGCGATCTGGTGTACTTCCAGGGCCACATCTCTCCGGGCATCTATGCACGCGCCTTCCTGGAAGGTCGTCTGACTGAAGAGCAGATGAACAACTTCCGCCAGGAAGTTCACGGTAAAGGTCTGTCTTCTTACCCGCACCCTAAACTGATGCCTGAATTCTGGCAGTTCCCGACCGTATCCATGGGTCTGGGTCCAATCGGTGCGATCTATCAGGCTAAATTCCTGAAATACCTGGAACACCGTGGTCTGAAAGATACCTCTGAGCAGACCGTTTACGCCTTCCTGGGCGACGGTGAAATGGATGAGCCAGAATCTAAAGGCGCGATCACCATCGCGACCCGTGAGAAGCTGGACAACCTGTGCTTCATCATCAACTGTAACCTCCAGCGTCTGGATGGTCCGGTAACCGGCAACGGCAAGATCATCAACGAACTGGAAGGCATCTTCGCAGGTGCTGGCTGGAACGTGATCAAAGTCATGTGGGGCGGTCGTTGGGATGAGCTGCTGCGTAAAGACACCAGCGGTAAACTGATCCAGCTGATGAACGAAACCGTTGACGGCGACTACCAGACCTTCAAATCCAAAGACGGTGCCTACGTTCGTGAGCACTTCTTCGGCAAATATCCTGAAACCGCAGCCCTGGTTGCAGACTGGACTGACGAGCAGATCTGGGCGCTGAACCGCGGCGGTCACGATCCGAAGAAAGTTTACGCTGCACTGAAAAAAGCGCGTGAAACCAAAGGTAAAGCGACTGTCATCCTGGCCCACACCATCAAAGGTTACGGCATGGGTGATACCGCAGAAGGTAAAAACATCGCTCACCAGGTTAAGAAAATGAACATGGACGGCGTGCGTTATATCCGCGACCGTTTCAACGTTCCAGTGACCGATGAGCAGGTAGAAAAACTGTCCTACATCACCTTCCCGGAAGGGTCTGAAGAGCACAAGTACCTGCACGAACGCCGTCAGGCGCTGAAAGGCTACCTGCCTGCTCGTCAGCCTAACTTCACCGAGAAGCTGGAACTGCCAGCGCTGGAAGACTTCTCTCAGCTGCTGGAAGAGCAGAACAAAGAGATCTCTACCACTATCGCTTTCGTGCGTGCCCTGAACGTGATGCTGAAGAATAAGTCGATCAAAGATCGTCTGGTTCCAATCATCGCCGACGAAGCGCGTACTTTCGGTATGGAAGGTCTGTTCCGTCAGATCGGTATCTACAGCCCGAACGGCCAGCAGTACACCCCGCAGGACCGTGAGCAGGTTGCATACTACAAAGAAGACGAGAAAGGTCAGATCCTTCAGGAAGGTATCAACGAACTGGGTGCAGGCGCATCCTGGCTGGCTGCTGCGACCTCTTACAGCACCAACAACCTGCCGATGATCCCGTTCTACATCTACTACTCCATGTTCGGGTTCCAGCGTATCGGTGACCTGTGCTGGCAGGCAGGCGACCAGCAGGCTCGTGGCTTCCTGATCGGTGGTACTTCTGGTCGTACGACCCTGAACGGTGAAGGTCTACAGCACGAAGATGGTCACAGCCACATTCAGTCTCTGACTATCCCTAACTGTATCTCTTATGACCCGTCTTACGCGTACGAAGTGGCAGTCATCATGCATGACGGCTTGCAGCGCATGTACGGTGAAGCGCAAGAGAACATTTATTACTACATCACCACCCTGAACGAAAACTACCACATGCCGGCAATGCCAGCAGGTGCCGAGGAAGGTATCCGTAAAGGTATCTACAAACTCGAAACCCTCGAAGGTAGCAAAGGTAAAGTTCAGCTGCTGGGCTCCGGTTCTATCCTGCGTCACGTGCGTGAAGCAGCGCAGATCCTGGCGAAAGACTACGGTGTGGGTTCCGATGTGTACTCTGTTACCTCCTTCACCGAACTGGCGCGTGATGGCCAGGATTGTGAGCGCTGGAACATGCTGCACCCAATGGAAACCCCACGCGTTCCGTACATCGCTCAGGTGATGAACGACGCGCCAGCTGTAGCTTCAACTGACTATATGAAACTGTTCGCTGAGCAGGTTCGTACTTACGTTCCAGCTGATGATTATCGCGTACTGGGTACTGACGGCTTCGGTCGTTCAGACAGCCGCGAAAACCTGCGTCACCACTTCGAAGTTGATGCTTCCTACGTGGTAGTAGCAGCACTGGGCGAACTGGCTAAACGTGGCGAAATCGATAAGAAAGTGGTTGCAGACGCAATCACCAAATTCAACATCGATGCAGATAAAGTTAACCCGCGTCTGGCGTAAGAGGTAAAAGAATAATGGCTATCGAAATCAATGTACCGGACATCGGGGCTGATGAAGTTGAAATCACCGAGATCCTGGTCAAAGTGGGCGACAAAGTTGAAGCTGAACAGTCGCTGATCACCGTAGAGGGCGACAAAGCCTCTATGGAAGTCCCGTCTCCTCAGGCTGGCATCGTTAAAGAGATCAAAGTCTCTGTTGGCGATAAAACCGAGACCGGTAAACTGATCATGATTTTCGATTCCGCCGACGGTGCAGCAGCTGCTGCACCTGCGCAGGAAGAGAAGAAAGAAGCCGCTCCGGCCGCCGCTGCTCCAGCAGCTGCCGCAGCAGCGAAAGAAGTTAACGTGCCTGACATCGGCGGTGACGAAGTTGAAGTGACCGAAATCCTGGTGAAAGTGGGCGACACCGTTGCGGCAGAGCAGTCACTGATCACCGTAGAAGGCGACAAAGCCTCTATGGAAGTGCCGGCACCGTTTGCGGGTACCGTTAAAGAGATCAAGATCAACACCGGTGACAAAGTGTCTACGGGTTCCCTGATCATGATTTTCGAAGTGGCGGGCGCTGAAGGCGCTGCGGCTCCAGCGAAAGCGGAAGCTGCACCGGCTCCGGCTGCTGCACCAGCGGCTGCTGGCGGCGTGAAAGACGTTAACGTACCGGACATCGGCGGTGACGAAGTTGAAGTGACCGAAGTGATGGTCAAAGTGGGCGACAAAGTTGCCGCGGAACAGTCACTGATCACCGTTGAAGGCGACAAGGCTTCCATGGAAGTGCCTGCGCCGTTCGCCGGTACCGTTAAAGAGATCAAAATCAGCACCGGCGACAAAGTGTCTACCGGCTCCCTGATCATGGTCTTCGAAGTGGAAGGCGCTGCGCCTGCGGCCGCTCCGGCTGCTGCGGCGGCACCAGCACCGGCAGCTGCACCGGCTCAGGCTGCTAAACCTGCTGCTGCCCCTGCTGCGAAAGCGGAAGGCAAATCTGAGTTCGCTGAGAACGACGCTTACGTTCACGCCACCCCGCTGATTCGTCGCCTGGCGCGCGAGTTCGGTGTGAACCTGGCGAAAGTGAAGGGCACCGGCCGTAAAGGTCGTATCCTGCGCGAAGACGTTCAGGCTTACGTGAAAGACGCGGTGAAACGCGCTGAAGCGGCACCTGCTGCTGCCACCGGTGGCGGTATCCCGGGCATGCTGCCATGGCCGAAAGTGGACTTCAGCAAGTTCGGTGAAATCGAAGAAGTGGAACTGGGCCGTATCCAGAAAATCTCTGGTGCTAACCTGAGCCGTAACTGGGTGATGATCCCGCACGTTACCCACTTCGATAAGACCGATATCACCGATCTGGAAGCGTTCCGTAAGCAGCAGAACGCCGAAGCTGAGAAGCGTAAGCTGGACGTGAAATTCACCCCAGTAGTCTTCATCATGAAAGCCGTTGCCGCTGCCCTTGAGCAGATGCCACGCTTCAACAGCTCCCTGTCCGAAGATGGCCAGAAGCTGACGCTGAAGAAATACATCAACATCGGTGTTGCGGTTGATACGCCAAATGGTCTGGTTGTTCCGGTCTTCAAAGACGTGAACAAGAAGAGCGTCACTGAGCTGTCCCGTGAACTGACCACCATCTCTAAAAAAGCGCGTGATGGTAAGCTGACTGCCGGCGAAATGCAGGGCGGCTGCTTCACTATCTCCAGCATCGGCGGCCTGGGTACTACCCACTTTGCGCCGATTGTGAACGCGCCGGAAGTGGCTATCCTCGGTGTGTCCAAGTCCGCGATGGAGCCGGTGTGGAATGGCAAAGAGTTCGTGCCGCGTCTGATGATGCCAATCTCTCTGTCCTTCGACCACCGCGTGATCGACGGGGCTGATGGTGCGCGTTTCATCACCATCATCAACAACATGCTGAGCGACATTCGCCGCCTGGTGATGTAATCGAAAAGCCGGCCAGTCGGCCGGCTTTTTTCTGATAATCTCATGGGGTTTTTGAGGTTATTGGTGAAAGCGATAATTCGTGAGCCGTTTGTTGTTTCAAAATTGTTAACAATTTTGTAAAATACGGGCGGATAGAACGACCCGGTGGACGACGGGTATACATTAAGAGGTCATGATGAGCACAGAAATCAAAACTCAGGTCGTAGTACTTGGGGCAGGCCCGGCAGGTTATTCCGCAGCATTTCGCGCCGCGGATTTAGGTCTGGAAACCGTCATCGTAGAACGTTACAGCACCCTCGGCGGTGTTTGTCTGAACGTCGGCTGTATCCCTTCAAAAGCGCTGCTGCACGTCGCGAAAGTGATCGAAGAAGCCAAAGCGCTGGCTGAACACGGTATCGTCTTCGGTGAGCCGAAAACCGATATCGACAAGATTCGTACCTGGAAAGAGAAAGTTATCACTCAGCTGACCGGTGGTCTGGCGGGTATGGCCAAAGGCCGTAAAGTGAAAGTGGTCAACGGTCTGGGTAAATTTACCGGGGCAAACACCCTGGAAGTGGAAGGTGAGAACGGCAAAACCGTGATCAACTTCGACAACGCGATCATCGCGGCGGGTTCCCGTCCGATCGAACTGCCGTTCATTCCACATGAAGATCCACGCGTGTGGGACTCCACCGATGCGCTGGAGCTGAAAACCGTTCCTGAACGCCTGCTGGTTATGGGCGGCGGTATCATCGGTCTGGAAATGGGCACCGTATACCATGCGCTGGGTTCACAGATTGACGTGGTTGAAATGTTCGATCAGGTTATCCCGGCTGCCGATAAAGACATTGTTAAAGTCTTCACCAAACGCATCAGCAAGAAATTCAACCTGATGCTGGAAACCAAAGTGACTGCCGTTGAAGCGAAAGAAGACGGTATTTACGTTTCCATGGAAGGCAAAAAAGCCCCGTCTGAACCACAGCGTTACGACGCCGTGCTGGTGGCGATTGGCCGTGTGCCGAACGGTAAAAACCTCGACGCGGGCAAAGCTGGCGTGGAAGTGGACGACCGTGGCTTCATCCGCGTTGACAAACAGCTGCGCACTAACGTGCCGCACATCTTTGCTATCGGCGATATCGTCGGTCAGCCAATGCTGGCGCACAAAGGTGTCCACGAAGGTCACGTTGCCGCTGAAGTTATCGCCGGCATGAAGCACTACTTCGATCCGAAAGTGATCCCATCTATCGCCTACACCGAGCCAGAAGTGGCATGGGTGGGTCTGACCGAGAAAGAAGCGAAAGAGAAAGGCATCAGCTACGAAACCGCCACCTTCCCGTGGGCTGCTTCTGGCCGTGCTATCGCTTCCGACTGCGCAGACGGTATGACCAAACTGATCTTCGACAAAGAGACTCACCGCGTGATCGGTGGTGCGATTGTCGGTACCAACGGCGGCGAGCTGCTGGGTGAAATCGGTCTGGCTATCGAAATGGGCTGTGACGCGGAAGACATCGCGCTGACCATCCACGCTCACCCAACTCTGCACGAGTCCGTGGGCCTGGCGGCAGAAGTGTTTGAAGGTAGCATCACCGACCTGCCAAACGCGAAAGCGAAGAAGAAATAAGTTTCTTCAGATGAAAAAAAGCGGCCTGAGGCCGCTTTTTTTATGCGCTGCGTTCAGGGTGCCACAGGCTGCCAGGTTTTATCCGGGCTATACGCGGATAGCGCCTGAGCTTTTTGCGCGGAATCGCTGCCGAGATCGGACTGGTACACCTTGTCGTCCTGGTTTATCACAAAACTCATGACGCCAGTTTGACCATAGCTGACTGGCCAGGCCACCATCGCGAAACCGTTATTCTCCGACAGAATGCGGAAGCGATAGCCGTGGTAGCCGGCCTCCGGCTCTTTCGGGCTAAATGCCGGACCAAGCGGACTTGGCGCTTCGCCAGGCGAGACGGGCCAGTAAAGACCGTCCTTTTTCCCTTCCGAGCTGACAATTTTCTGCGCGTATTTCTGGTTCAGCGCAAAATAGCTCTGCTGGGCATCCACATAGGCATGTAAAGCCGCGATGGCGGCAAGCTCGTTACGCCCAATCTCGCGGGTCAGAATCTCCTCGGCTCCTTCTTTGATGTCAAACTGCCAGCCGGAAGCGGTTTTGACCACCGGGATGGGAAGCTGCCAGCCGCTGTCTCCGACCACAAGATGCGCCTTATCACCGTCGACAACCGTGTTGTGCCGGACTTTCCAGTCGCGCAGGAAGCGATCGACCGCATCCGGGTCTACGCCTTCCGGTGGCAGAAAGTCGCGCCAGCTTTCACCGAGCAGATTGCTCATCGCACTTTCGTTTTGCTCGCTGATGGCGCTTGCCAGCGCATCGGTTGCTTGATCTGGCGAGCTGAATGATTGCTGCGCCATAACGGCCGCCGAGACCATGAACAACACCATTCCACTGAGTAATTGACGTTTCATGTCGGCTCCCTTAACGGTGACGGAATTCATGGCGTTCAGCGCGTTCGCCAGCGATCTGGCGCGGCTGATGTTGACGAGCAGCAAGCTGTCTGCTTTGCGCCCCGCGCTGCTGTTGCGCCTGCCAGTTGGCGGAGCGACTGTCGTTACCGCTCAGGGCATTGGCCCGATGCAGCCCGGCTGGCTCCTGTACCGTCTGTGAAACCCGCTTTTCCTGTCTGCGCATGGTTGTCTGATGATGTTCACGCTGCGGTGTATTCGCGCGTTTAACGGTCTGCGGTCTGGTGTCATAGCCACGGTAGTTACTGCGCTGAGAAATCTGCTTCAGCTGTTCACTTGAAGCCTGCCGCTGTGCATCTTTCATTCCCGGACGCGCAGTCTGTGGGAAGGTTTTGCCCGTCGATTTCTCCATCTGGCTGAGAGCGGCCTGGCGCTGGCTGTCCCGATTCATCGGTTTTTGCTGCGTTGCGCTGAGTCCGGTGGCGGTATTTGTGGAGTGGAAACGGTTAGCCAGTTGATTATTCGGGTACGGAACGCCCTCACGATAGGCCGGATTGTGCTGCCAGGTGCGATTGATATCGGTAAGATGCTGCCCACTAATTTTGTTGAAGTTATCAACGTTAATATTGATGTTGTTATCACCGTTGCGATTATAGCCGCCGCGATCCCAGTCATCATCACCATCCCAGTCGATATTGCTGAAAATGGCGTAGGTTGTCGCCACGCCCAGGCTGAAGCCTAAGCCTTTCACCAGGCTGTCGGTAAACTGCTCTCCAGGCGAGGGTGGGAGATAGGTTGGCGGATAGGCGGTATTTGGCCAGGTACCGTAAACCGTATTGGGGTTATAGGTGGGCACATAAACGACCTGCGGGTCAGCGGATTCAATTTTAATGACCGTGGGGGCTGGCGCGGTAGATGTGGTTGATTCGCTGGTGTTGGTTTTCGCGGGCGCGGGTTTTGTCACGGTGGTGACCGTCTGCTGCGGTGTCGATTGCAAGGTACCGGTCTTCTGGGCCAGCGCGCGCAGGCGTTGCACAGAATCCATCACGTCTTTCGGTTGCGCGAGAAACGCATCGCCGAGGTTTTGTACCCACGGCGGATTTCCGCCCATCAGCGACATTAACTGAGGAAACGCCACCAGCGATTTCACGCTGGGATCCCACGGCTGGCTTGCCACCGCCTGAATCGCGGCATCGCCCTGTATGTTGGGGTTGTCTTTTGACCACTGCGCGGCCTGGATAACGTTAGCCGGATAGGTCGATGCCATTAAAATTTGAGACAGCAGAGCGTCCGGGTAGAGCGCAATCGGGGCGATCCACTGATCGATTTGCGCGGCCGTGTAAGCTGGCGCGACGACGGGGGCGGGTTGGGCCGCAGGTGTTGCTATCGGTTGTTGGGCGACAGGCGCAGGGGCGACAGGCTCCGTTGCACGGCTTTTGACAAACATCACGCCAGAGGCGGCAAACAGCCCGGTACTGCACAGAAGGACGAGCAGATGCGGCTTAAAGGGCAACTTCATATAGTGACTCCAACGAGACAAGCGCTGTGCCGTGAGGCGTTACGGTTGGCGTGAGTATTATTCACCCGTCTTTTACGGTTTTGACTTTTCTTGGGAAGCGTCGGGTTTGTCCGGACAAAGAGTGTGAATATTTATTACACAATTATATCGGATGGTTGAAAAACCGCCGGGTTTTCAAAAGGCCGCTCTTGCGAGCGGCCAGCAGCAACGTGAAAGCACTACGCAAAAAGGTTCATTGGGCTTGAAAGCCTTTAGGGAGAAGTGCAAAATTCATTGCGTTGGGTTTTGCCGCAAATCTGCTAACCCGGTGTGCTACCACCGCAAGGCAACAAATTAACCGCTGTGAAGCGGTTTTTTTGTACCCCAAAATCGTCTCGCTTCCCCGCTACACCATGCTTAACGATTCAGCAAATTTTTTAATGTTGCTTTTTTGTAAACAGATTAACACTGTGCAGAAATCCTGCTATGCTGCCCGACGCGGTATCGGGCATTTACCCTACAAACTGCTGTCTCACAGGAGCGTGAAGAGAACGCCCGCCGCATATGACAATGAGAGCGAGGAGAACCGTCGTGCTAGAAGAATACCGTAAGCACGTAGCAGAACGTGCCGCCGAGGGAATTGTACCCAAACCTTTAGATGCAACCCAAATGGCCGCGCTCGTCGAGCTGCTGAAGAACCCGCCTAAGGGCGAAGAAGAATTCCTGTTAGATCTGCTGATCAACCGCGTACCGCCTGGCGTAGATGAAGCTGCCTACGTAAAAGCCGGATTCCTTGCTGCTATCGCCAAAGGCGAAGCCACCTCCCCACTGGTTACTCCTGAAAAAGCCATTGAACTGCTCGGCACCATGCAGGGTGGTTACAACATTCACCCGCTGATTGACGCGCTGGATAACGACACGCTGGCACCGATTGCCGCGAAAGCGCTCTCTTCAACGCTGCTGATGTTCGATAACTTCTACGATGTGGAAGAAAAAGCCAAAGCCGGCAACGTCTATGCGAAGCAGGTGATGCAGTCCTGGGCGGATGCCGAATGGTTCCTGAACCGTCCCGCTCTGGCTGACAAGATTACCGTGACCGTCTTCAAAGTGACGGGTGAAACCAACACCGATGACCTTTCTCCGGCGCCGGATGCATGGTCTCGCCCGGATATCCCACTGCACGCCCTGGCGATGCTGAAAAACGCCCGTGAAGGCATTGAGCCTGATCAGCCGGGCGTCGTCGGTCCGATCAAACAGATCGAAGCCCTGCAACAGAAAGGTTTCCCGCTGGCCTATGTGGGTGACGTTGTGGGTACCGGTTCTTCCCGTAAGTCTGCGACCAACTCCGTGCTGTGGTTCATGGGCGACGACATTCCGCACGTGCCGAACAAGCGCGGTGGCGGCCTGTGCCTCGGTGGCAAAATTGCCCCGATCTTCTTCAACACCATGGAAGATGCAGGCGCACTGCCAATTGAAGTGGATGTAAGCAACCTGAACATGGGCGACGTGATTGACGTTTACCCGTATAAAGGCGAAGTGCGTAACCACGATACGAATGAACTGCTGGCAAGCTTTGAGCTGAAAACCGACGTGCTGATCGACGAAGTACGCGCCGGTGGCCGTATCCCGCTGATCATCGGCCGTGGCCTGACCACCAAAGCGCGTGAAGCGCTGGGTCTGCCGCACTCTGACGTGTTCCGTCAGGCGAAAGACGTGGCGGAAAGCAACCGTGGTTTCTCGCTGGCACAGAAAATGGTAGGTCGTGCGTGCGGCGTCGCGGGTATCCGCCCTGGCGCATACTGCGAGCCGAAGATGACCTCCGTGGGGTCTCAGGACACCACTGGCCCAATGACCCGTGACGAACTGAAAGATCTGGCGTGCCTGGGCTTCTCTTCTGACCTGGTGATGCAGTCCTTCTGTCACACCGCAGCGTATCCGAAGCCGGTTGACGTCACCACGCACCACACGCTGCCAGACTTCATCATGAACCGCGGCGGCGTTTCCCTGCGTCCGGGCGACGGCGTTATCCACTCCTGGCTGAACCGTATGCTGCTGCCGGATACCGTGGGTACCGGCGGTGACTCCCACACCCGTTTCCCTATCGGTATCTCCTTCCCGGCGGGCTCCGGTCTGGTGGCGTTTGCGGCGGCGACCGGCGTGATGCCGCTGGACATGCCGGAATCCGTTCTGGTGCGCTTCAAAGGTAAAATGCAGCCGGGTATTACCCTGCGCGACCTGGTTCACGCCATTCCGCTGTATGCGATTAAACAGGGCCTGCTGACCGTAGAGAAGAAAGGGAAGAAAAACATCTTCTCTGGCCGCATTCTGGAAATCGAAGGTCTGCCGGATCTGAAAGTGGAGCAGGCGTTCGAGCTGACCGATGCCTCCGCCGAGCGTTCTGCGGCAGGCTGTACCATCAAGCTGAACAAAGCGCCAATCGAAGAGTACCTGACTTCCAACATCGTGCTGCTGAAGTGGATGATTGCAGAAGGCTACGGCGACCGTCGTACGCTGGAGCGTCGTATTCAGGGCATGGAGAAATGGCTGGCGGATCCGCAGCTGCTGGAAGCCGATGCTGACGCAGAGTACGCGGCGGTGATCGACATCGATCTGGCGGACATCAAAGAGCCAATCCTCTGTGCGCCGAACGATCCGGACGACGCACGCCCGCTGTCTGCGGTACAGGGCGAGAAGATCGACGAAGTGTTCATCGGCTCGTGCATGACCAACATCGGTCACTTCCGCGCGGCCGGCAAGCTGCTGGATACCCATAAAGGCCAGCTGCCAACCCGCCTGTGGGTGGCACCGCCAACCCGTATGGACGCGGCGCAGCTCACCGAAGAGGGTTACTACAGCGTGTTTGGCAAGAGCGGTGCGCGTATCGAAATCCCTGGCTGTTCCCTGTGTATGGGTAACCAGGCGCGCGTGGCCGACGGTGCGACGGTGGTTTCCACCTCTACCCGTAACTTCCCGAACCGTTTAGGTACCGGTGCGAACGTCTACCTGGCCTCTGCGGAGCTGGCGGCGGTTGCGGCGCTGATTGGTAAACTGCCTACGCCGGAAGAGTACCAGACCTTTGTGGCTCAGGTAGATAAGACGGCGGTGGATACCTATCGCTATCTGAACTTCGACCAGCTCTCTCAGTACACCGAGAAGGCTGACGGGGTGATCTTCCAGACCGCAGTATAAATGCTACCCTCTCCCGTGGGAGAGGGGCAGGGGGGTGAGGGCATCAGGCCGCAGGGTCTTGCTCTCACCTTTTTATTTTCATTCCTCCCACCTCTCCCGCTTTTTTTCTTCCTCTCTGCTGCGATAATTACCCTAGTGGCTTTGCAGAGGAAAATACTATGGATTACGAATTTCTGCGCGATATCACCGGTGTGGTGAAAGTGCGTATGTCGATGGGGCACGAAGCCGTTGGGCACTGGTTTAACGAAGAGGTGAAAGAGAACCTCGCGCTGCTGGATGAGGTGGAGCAGGCGGCGCTGACGGTAAAAGGCAGCGAGCGCTCCTGGCAGCGAGCCGGGCACGAATACACCCTGTGGATGGACGGCGAAGAGGTGATGGTACGCGCCAACCAGCTTGAGTTTTCAGGGGACGAGATGGAGGAGGGGATGAGCTACTACGACGAAGAGAGTCTTTCGCTGTGCGGCGTGGAAGACTTTCTACAGGTCGTGACTGCCTACCGTGAGTTCATGAAACAGAGGTAACTTCCCGAAGCATCCCTGCTCCGGGCAAAAATTACACGGTCGGAATATTGCGGCCGTAGTAGATTTCGCGCATCTCTTTCCAGAGCAGGTCGGTAATGACCTTACGCTCTTCCTCGCTTAAATCTTCCGGCTTCGTGTGGAACATATAGTGCTTAAGGTCGAACTCCTTGAGCAACATCTTGGTATGGAAGATATTTTCCTGATACACGTTCACGTCCATCATGTCATACAGCGATTTCATGTCGTCAGACATAAAGTTCTGGATGGAATTGATCTCGTGATCGATAAAATGTTTCATGCCGTTGATATCACGGGTAAAGCCGCGTACGCGATAATCAATGGTTACGATGTCCGATTCCAGCTGGTGGATTAAATAGTTCAGTGCGTTCAGCGGGGAAATCACGCCACAGGTTGACACTTCTATGTCAGCCCGGAACGTACACAGTCCACCTTCCGGGTGGCTCTCCGGATAGGTATGCACGCAGATATGGCTTTTATCAAGGTGCGCGACGACCACTTCCGGCAGCGGGCCAGGGTGCTCGGTTTTGTCGATAAGCTTCGGGTCAACCGGCTCTTCACTCACCAGAATGGTGACGCTCGCACCCTGCGGCTCATAATCCTGGCGCGCGATATTCAGGATGTTCGCGCCGATAATCGAGCAGGTTTCTGTCAGGATCTCGGTCAGACGATTGGCGTTGTAGAGTTCATCGATATAGGCGATGTAACCATCGCGCTCTTCTGCTGTTTTGGCGTAGCAGATATCGTAAATACAAAAACTCAGGCTTTTGGTCAGGTTGTTAAAGCCATGCAGTTTAAGCTTTTTCAATTAGCTCACCCCCTTAGTGGATAATGCGTCTTGCAGGTACTGCGGCAGCGCAAACGCTGCGGTATGAATTGCCGGATTGTAGTAGCGGCACGTGAGACCAGCCTGATGGAAGCGGGCCTGGATAATTTCAGTCGAGAGGTGGCGCAGCACGTCGTTATCCGTCGCCCAGGCAAAGGTCATGATCCCGCCGTAATAGGTAGGAATGGCCGCCTGATAGAAGCTGACGTCAGAAAAATAGGTGCTGAGCTTACGGTGGCTATCAAGCGCTTCATCCTGTTGCAGGAAGCAAACGCCGTTTTGCGCCACAAAAATTCCGCCAGGCTTCAGGCAGCGCTTGCAGCCTTCGTAAAACGACGAGGTAAACAGCGACGCGCCCGGACCGATAGGGTCGGTACAGTCAGAGATAATGACATCAAACGTTTGCGTGGTCTGGTTAACAAAATTGACGCCATCGTCGATAACCAGATTAAACCGCGGATCGTCATAGCTGCCGGCATTATGGTTGGGCAAATACTGGCGGCAGAACGACACCACCCCGGCGTCGATTTCCACCATAGTGATGGTTTCGACATTCTGATGGCGAGAGACTTCGCGCAACATCGCGCCGTCGCCGCCACCGATAATCAGCACGTGCTTCGCGTGGCCGTGGGCCAGCAGCGGGACGTGAGTCATCATTTCGTGATAGATAAACTCGTCGCGCTCGGTGGTTTGCACCACGCCGTCCAGCGCCATGACGCGGCCAAAGGCGGCGTTTTCAAAGATTATCAGATCCTGATGATCGGTTTTCTCATGATAGAGCACGTTATCCACGGCAAAATACTGACCAAACTGGTCATGCAGCGTTTCTTGCCATACCGTTTTTTCGGTCATGGGGAGCACCTCCTTCGTTAACATCCATTACATCCGGCAGATGGGCGCAACACAACACCGCCCTGAAGCGGTTAGCGGGTCAACAAGGGGCGTCGGGAAGGTTACTTCACGTAGGCGAGCAGGCTGAGTGAATCGCGAGCCAGCGCTTTGCATTTTTTAGCAGTGGGAATGCCAATACCGCTTAAATCACGGTAGCTGTCTTCACCGAGCGCCTTCATGTCGAAGCTGTCGTAGTTGCTGAGGTCCCATTGGTTCTGCTGGGCAAAAAAGACCAGTGCGCGACGAATTTGCCCATTGGGCAAATTCTGGTAACCACAATCGTTCTTCAGAAAAACAAACACTGCCGTCAGATCGGCCATATCTTCCGCTTCGTTTTCACTTAGCGCGTAACTGTTCGCACACATCGCCATCAGGCTGGCGAACAAAATTGTTCTGAAAAACGTCTTCATTGCCTTTACCACTGCATCACGGAAAATTAACGTTAGCATACTTGATGCCAGGCCGACGATCTTTATTATTGCCGCCGTGCTTGACCTTCCGGTAAGGGGAGGGTTTATGCTCAAAAGATCGCCTGCTGGAAATAAGGAAATGCACATGCAACGTCGTGATTTTTTGAAATATTCTGCCGCGCTGGGGGTTGCCAGCGCGTTACCGCTCTGGAGCCGCGCCGTTTTTGCCGCCGACAGACCGGCTTTACCCATTCCTGAATTACTCGCCGCAGACGCCCGTAGCCGCATTCAGCTTGTGGTGCAGGCCGGTAAAACCACGTTCGGTCAGCACGCCGCCACGACGTGGGGCTATAACGGCAATCTGCTCGGCCCGGCGTTGCAGTTACGCAAAGGGAAAGCGGTGACGGTAGACATTCATAACACGCTTGCGCAAGAGACGACGCTGCACTGGCACGGGCTGGAAGTCCCGGGCGAAGTGGATGGGGGGCCTCAGGGCGTCATCAGGCCTGGAGGTAAACGCAGCGTAACTTTTACCCCTGACCAGCGTGCGGCAACCTGCTGGTTCCACCCGCATCAGCATGGCAAGACGGGCCATCAGGTGGCGATGGGGCTGGCCGGCCTGGTGCTGATTGAAGACGATGAAAGCCGCCTGCTGCGCCTGCCCAAACAGTGGGGTATCGACGATGTCCCGGTGATTGTGCAGGACAAAAAATTCAGTGCTGACGGGCAAATTGACTATCAGCTGGACGTCATGAGCGCGGCGGTAGGCTGGTTCGGCGATACGCTGCTGACCAACGGCGCGATTTATCCTCAGCACGCTGCGCCAAAAGGCTGGCTGCGCTTGCGTCTGCTTAATGGTTGCAATGCGCGTTCCCTCAATTTTGCGACCAGTGATAAACGCCCTTTGTACGTGGTCGCCAGCGACGGGGGGCTTCTGCCGGAGCCGGTTAAAGTGGATGCGCTGCCGATGCTAATGGGGGAGCGCTTTGAGGTGCTGGTGGATATCAGCGACGGCAAGGCGTTTGACCTGGTGACCCTGCCGGTCAGCCAGATGGGGATGGCGGTTGCGCCATTTGATAAGCCGCACCCGGTGTTACGCATTCAGCCGCTACAAATTACCGCGTCGGGCACGCTGCCGGATACCTTAACCACGCTGCCTGCGCTCCCGTCGCTTGAGGCGCTTACGCAACGCAAGCTCCAGCTCTCTATGAACCCGATGCTCGACATGATGGGCATGCAGGCGCTGATGAAGAAGTATGGCAATCAGGCGATGTCGGGAATGCATCACGGTCAGATGATGGGTCATATGAATAGGGATCACGGCAAAATGGGCAGCATGGATCACGGCGGCCATGGCTTTGATTTCCACAACGCCAATATGATCAACGGTAAAGCGTTTGATATGAATACACCGATGTTTGCTGCCACAAAAGGGCAGTTTGAGCGCTGGGTGATTTCTGGCGAAGGCGACATGATGCTGCACCCGTTCCATATCCACGGCACGCAGTTCCGCATTCTTTCTGAGAACGGCAACGCGCCGGCTGCGCATCGCGCGGGCTGGAAAGATACGGTGAAAGTGGAAGGTGGCGTCAGCGAGGTGCTGGTGAAGTTTGACCACGAAGCTCCGAAGGAATTTGCCTACATGGCGCACTGCCATCTGCTGGAGCATGAAGATACGGGGATGATGCTCGGTTTTACCGTATAAAAAAAGCCGGGTGGCGGCTTCGCCTTACCCGGCCTGCTTTTCTTCGCTGGTGCGGCCTGATGCCCTCACCCTGACCCTCTCCCACGGGGAGAGGGAACAGACACTAAAAACGGCAACTTTCGTTGCCGTTTTGCTTTTACCTTGCGTCGTCAGGCAGCGCATACGCGACAATATAGTCGCCCATCTTCGTGCCAAACGAACCGTGACCACCCGCGGAGATGACAACGTACTGTTTGCCATTCACTTCATAGGTCATCGGCGTGGCCTGCCCACCGGCTGGCAGACGGCCCTGCCACAGTTTTTCACCGTTGGTCATGTTGTACGCGCGCAGGTAGTTATCTGCGGTTGCCGCGATGAACAGCACGTTACCGGCGGTGGAGATTGGGCCACCCAGCATTGGCATACCCATATTGAACGGCACCGGAACAGGCATCGGGAACGGCATGCTGTCCTGTGGCGTACCAATACGTTTCTTCCAGACGATCTTGTTGGTCTTCAGATCCAGACCGGAGATGTAACCCCAGGCAGGCTGTTTACACGGCAGACCGAACGGAGACAGGAACGGGTTCAGCGTCACGCCATACGGAACGCCATACTGCGGCTGGATACCGGCTTCGGTACCGCTGCCTTTCGCGTCTTTCGGCTGCTCCATTGGGTTACCCGGACCGCGTGGGATCAGACGGGAAACGAACGGCAGCGCCATTGGGTTAGCGATGGCGACCTGACGGTTAGGGTCAACGGAAATCCCACCCCATTCGAACATCCCCAGGTTGCCCGGGAAGACCAGCGTACCCTGCTCTGACGGCGGGGTGAAAATCCCTTCGTAGCGCAGCTGGTGGAACATCACGCGGCACACCAGCTGGTCAAACATGGTTGCACCCCACATGTCTGCACCGCTGAGATCTTTCTTCGGACGGAAGCTCAGGTCAGAGAACGGCTGAGTTTTGGTGACGTAGTCGCCTTTAGCCGCGCCCTGCGGAACCGGTTTTTCCGGCGCAGGAACAACCAGCTTACCGTTACTGCGATCCAGCACGAAGATGTTGCCGGTTTTGGCCGGGGCGTAAATCACCGGAACGGTTTTGCCGTTGACGGTAATATCCGCCAGCGTCGGCTGGGACGGCATATCCATATCCCACAGATCGTGGTGAACGGTCTGGTAGCTCCACGCCAGTTTACCGGTCGTTGCGTTCAGCGCCACGATGGAGCTGGCATAACGTTCCTGCTCCGGCGTACGGTTACCGCCCCAGATATCCGGCGTGGTCACGCCCATCGGCAGGTAAACCAGGTCCAGCTTCGCATCATACGCTGCCGGTGCCCAGGAGTTCGGCGAGTTGAAGGTAAAGGTGTGTTCATCCGATGGGATCGCGTTAGGATCTTTCGCGCCCGGGTCGAAGGCCCACAGCAGTTTACCGGTATTCACGTCGAAACCACGGATAACGCCGGAGGTTTCACGGGTAGAAAAGTTATCCGTTACCGAACCGGCAATCACGATGGTTTTATCGGTGATGATTGGCGGGGAGGTCGGCTCATACAGGCCCGGGGTAGTGTCCGGCATGTTGGTCTGAAGATTCAGGATGCCTTTGTTGGCGAAGGTTTCGCACAGCTTCCCGGTCTCAGCGTTAATGGCAAACAGGCGACCATCGTTCACCGGCAGCATAATGCGGCGAGGACAGTCGGCAATGACTTCCGGGCTGGCATTATCGGCGCGCGCTTCGTGGTAGGAAACGCCACGGCAGGTGATGTGCTGGAACGACGGGTTAGAGTTCAGCTGTGGATCAAAGTGCCATTTCTCTTTACCGGTGGCCGCGTCGAGCGCGAACAGACGCTGGTGCGCCGTACACAGGTAGAGCATGTTGCCCACTTTAATCGGGGTCACTTCGTTGGTCAGCTCACCCGGATCGTTTGGCATCTTCAGGTCGCCGGTACGGAATACCCAGGCTTCCTTCAGGTTTTTCACGTTGTCCGCGTTGATCTGCTTCAGCGGGGAGTAGCGTTGACCTTCCTGGTTACGACCGTAGGCAGGCCAGTCACCGTCAGCCACCTGCGAGATAGCCGCAGCCGGCGTGGCCTCTGTGTTCAGCGTACCGTGAATCTCCTGCGGATCGTTGAATCCGGCCCAGGTCAGGATACCGCCGCTAATCAGCAGGGCAACGAGCAGGCCGGCTACGGCACCGCTGGACGGAACGATCAGGCGACGCCAGACAAACGGCAGGATCAGCCAGATACCGAAGAAGACCAGAATGTCGCTGCGCGGCGTCAGCGCCCAGAAGTCGAACCCGACCTCCCAGACGCCCCAGATCATGGTTGCGAGCAGTAACGCTGCGTACAGCCACAAAGCAGATTGTTTTCTGCGTAAGAGCAGGATGGTTACGCCAACCATAACCAGACCCGCAATCGGGTAGTACCAGGAGCCGCCAATAGCGACCAGCCATACGCCACCGATCAACAAATACAGCGCGCAGAATGCGGCAAACGCGGCTGTTAATGTCACCAGTAGACGCGGCTGTTTAGTTTTTGTTTCAGCCATAGAAAAGTACTCGTCAGTTTTGTTAATTATTTGCTAGCAATTAATTATAGGTATTAACAACTGTGATCGGAATCACAAATATTGCTTTTATAACTCATACGCCAGGGTTATCCATTTACTGGTATAATGGCTGGCTTGCGTATCGATGCCGGAGCGAGAGTCATCCGCATTGAGAGATTTTCACTAAAATCATTTGGTTAGTAATATGAAACATACTGTTGAAGTGATGATCCCGGAAGCCGAGATCAAAGCGCGTATCGCCGAACTGGGTCGTCAAATCACCGAACATTACAAGGACAGCGGTAGCGAGATGGTGCTGGTCGGTCTGTTGCGTGGCTCTTTCATGTTCATGGCAGACCTGTGCCGTGAAGTGCAGGTGCCACACGAGGTCGATTTTATGACCGCCTCCAGCTACGGCAGCGGCATGTCCACAACCCGTGATGTGAAAATCCTGAAAGATCTGGATGAAGATATTCGTGGCAAAGATGTATTGATCGTTGAGGACATCATCGACTCCGGCAACACACTCTCAAAAGTGCGTGAGATCCTGAGCCTGCGTGAACCAAAATCGCTGGCGATTTGTACCTTGCTGGATAAGCCAGAGCGCCGTGAAGTGCAGGTGCCGGTGGAGTTCGTTGGTTTCTCTATCCCGGACGAATTCGTGGTGGGTTACGGCATCGACTACGCGCAGCGTTATCGTCATCTGCCGTATGTCGGGAAGGTTGTATTGCTGGACGAGTAAACGAGTTGGGTGCGGCCTGATGCCCTCACCCCGGCTCTCTCCCACAGGGAGAGGGAGCAAACCCAAAACGGCAACCTGGTTGCCGTTTTGCTTTTACCTCGGCGCTGCCCGGCTTTGTTTATTTATGGTTAACGTGCTTAAGCTTGAGGTTGGCAATTCCCGAGCGGTAACGCTGTTCCAGCGTTTCGCGGTTGGTGGCGGTCACTTCCAGATTGCGCAGCAGGCCGTCATGAATACCGTACGCCCAGCCGTGAATAGAGACCTTTTGCCCGCGTTTCCATGCCGACTGCATAATGGTAGAGTGGCCCAGGTTATACACCTGCTCCATCACATTCAGCTCACACAGCGTGTCGAGACGGCGCTCCTGCGGCATTTCACCCAGCAGTGAGCTATGTTTGAACCAGATATCACGGATGTGCAGCAGCCAGTTATCGATTAACCCCAGCTCTGTATTTTCGACCGCCGCCTGTACACCGCCGCAGCCGTAATGGCCACAAATAA
This sequence comes from Enterobacter cloacae, assembly GCF_011078175.1. Taxonomy (GTDB): domain Bacteria; phylum Pseudomonadota; class Gammaproteobacteria; order Enterobacterales; family Enterobacteriaceae; genus Enterobacter; species Enterobacter cloacae_Q. The sequence continues at coordinate 77,556 of NZ_JAALCJ010000003.1, read as the reverse complement.
TGATGTGCTCAACCTCCAGAACGTCGACGGCATACTGAACAACTGAAAGGCAGTTGAGATCGGTATGAATAACCAGGTTAGCTACGTTGCGGTGAACAAACAGTTCGCCTGGTTCAAGGCCGGTGAGACGTTCGGCGGGGACGCGGCTGTCGGAACATCCAATCCAGAGAAAGCGCGGGTTCTGCGCCTGTGCGAGTTTTCCAAAAAATCCGGGGTCTTCCTCCACCAGCATTTTTGACCATAGTGCATTGTTGCTGATGAGTGTATCTATGTCGTTCATGGAGGTTAGCGACCTGTAACCAAGTGATTGCGTTGCGCTACTATAGGGTAACCCGACTTTTAATGAAACCACACAACGTGTGTCAGAACTTAAGGTAAGTTAAATTCATGGCGATTGCACTGGAGCTTGAACAGCTCAAAAAAACCTACCCGGGGGGCGTTCAGGCGCTGCGCGGAATAGATCTTAAAGTCGAAGCGGGAGATTTCTACGCGCTTCTGGGGCCGAACGGGGCGGGGAAATCCACCACCATCGGGATCATCAGCTCGCTGGTCAACAAAACGTCGGGCCGCGTCAGCGTGTTTGGCTACGATCTGCAAAAAGACGTGGTTAACGCCAAGCGCCAGCTGGGGCTGGTGCCGCAGGAGTTCAACTTCAACCCGTTTGAGACAGTGCAGCAGATTGTTGTTAACCAGGCGGGTTACTATGGCGTTGAGCGCAAAGAGGCGCTTGAGCGCAGCGAAAAATACCTGAAACAGCTTGATCTGTGGGAGAAGCGTAACGAGCGTGCGCGGATGTTGTCGGGGGGGATGAAACGCCGTCTGATGATTGCGCGTGCGCTAATGCATGAGCCAAAGCTGCTCATCCTCGATGAACCGACCGCGGGCGTGGATATTGAACTGCGTCGTTCCATGTGGGGCTTCCTGAAGGATCTGAACGACAAAGGCACCACAATCATTCTGACCACGCACTACCTGGAAGAGGCTGAAATGCTGTGTCGCAACATCGGCATCATTCAGCACGGCGAACTGGTGGAAAACACCTCGATGAAAAATCTGCTCTCCAAGCTGAAATCAGAGACTTTTATCCTCGATCTGGCGGCGAAAAGCGCCCTGCCGAAGCTGGAGGGGTATAACTATCGCCTGGTGGATACCTCGACGCTGGAGGTGGAAGTGCTGCGCGAGCAGGGGATCAACAGCGTGTTCTCTCAGCTGAGCGCGCAGGGCATTCAGGTATTAAGTATGCGTAACAAAGCGAACCGACTGGAAGAGCTGTTTGTCTCTCTGGTGCATGATAAACAAGGAGACAAGGCATGACGCATCTTTACTGGGTCGCGCTGAAAAGCATCTGGGCGAAAGAGATTAACCGCTTTATGCGTATCTGGGTGCAAACCCTGGTGCCGCCGGTGATCACCATGACGCTCTATTTCATTATCTTCGGTAATCTGATTGGATCCCGCATCGGTGAGATGCATGGTTTTACCTATATGCAGTTTATCGTACCGGGCCTGATTATGATGGCGGTGATCACCAACGCCTACGCGAACGTAGCGTCCTCATTCTTCAGCGCCAAGTTCCAGCGCAACATTGAAGAGCTGCTGGTGGCGCCCGTGCCGACGCACGTCATTATCGCCGGTTACGTGGGTGGCGGCGTAGCGCGCGGTCTGTGCGTGGGGATCCTGGTGACGGCGATTTCGCTGTTCTTCGTCCCGTTCCAGGTGCATTCGTGGCTGTTCGTGGCGCTTACGCTACTGTTAACGGCCATCCTCTTCTCGCTGGCCGGTCTGCTGAACGCGGTGTTTGCCAAAACGTTTGACGACATCAGCCTGATCCCGACCTTTGTGCTGACGCCGTTAACCTATCTGGGCGGGGTGTTTTACTCCCTGACGCTGCTGCCGCCGTTCTGGCAGGCGCTGTCGCACCTGAACCCGATCGTCTACATGATCAGCGGCTTCCGCTTTGGCTTCCTCGGCATTACCGATGTCCCGCTGTTCACCACCGTTGTGGTGCTGGCGGTATTTATCGTGGCGTTCTATCTGCTTTGCTGGTATCTGATCCAGCGTGGACGTGGGCTACGTAGCTAACCTTCTGCCCGGCGACGTTCTGTTTGCCGGGCACTTTATTTGATAGTTATCACCGTAAACTAACCTTCACCTGGATAAACTACTCGCCTGCTAAGGAGAGACGTTATGCTGGGATGGGTTATCACCTGCCACGATGAAGAGGCACAGGAAATGCTCCTGAAGCTGGAGGCGCGATTTGGCCCTCTGGCGCAATGTCGTGCGGTAAATTACTGGCGAGGGCTGAGCACCAATATGCTCAGCCGGATGATGTGCGATGCGCTGCATGAAACCGATACCGGCGAGGGCGTGATTTTTCTCACCGACAGATCGGGCGCAGCGCCTTACCGTTCAGCGGCGTTAATGAGCCATAAGCATGATAATTGTGAAGTGATCTCCGGTATCAGCTTGCCATTACTTGAAGCGATGCATCCGCTGCGCGCAACGTTAAGCAGCGCTGAATTTCGACACGCTATCGTGGCGCAGGGCTCGCCGGGCGTGAGCAGCCTGTGGCACCAGCAGCAGAAGAATCCGCCATTCGTTCTGCTTCACGATCTGTATAAGCATTAAACATTGGTATTGATGTCGCTTTTGCTACAATGGCGACTGATTTTCCGTGTCGATTTATATCCCATGCTCATGCGCGTTATCTTTATCCTTTTGCTACTGGTTTCCGGTGGTTCGTCTGCCAGCCTGACCAGTCAGCAGGGCCTTCCTGCTCAATATATGCAAACCACCGAAGATGCGGCCATCTGGGCGCAGGTGGGAAATGCCGTCGTGAACGTGGGCAATGTCCGCGCCGGGCAGATCCTCGCCGTTTTTCCGGCCGCGGCGGATTACTATGAGTTTCGCTTCGGGTTCGGTACCGGCTTTATTGATAAAGACCACCTTGAGAAAGTGCAGGGTAAGCAACGCGTTGAAGATAGTCTTGGCGATCTGAACAAGCCGCTCAGTAACCAAAATCTCATCACCTGGAAAGACACCCCGGTGTATAACGCCCCCAGCAGCGGAAGCGCGCCCTTTGGCACCTTAAGCGCCAATCTTCGCTATCCGATTCTGAATAAGCTGAAAGATCGCCTGAACCAGACCTGGTTTCAGATCCGCATCGGCAATCGTCTGGCGTGGATCAGCAGCCTGGATGCGCAGGAAGATAACGGCATTCCGGTGCTGACCTACCATCATATCCTGCGAGATGAAGAGAACACCCGGTTTCGTCATACCTCCACGACCACCAGCGTGCGCGCGTTCAGCAACCAGATGACCTGGCTTCGCGATCAGGGTTACACCACGCTGACGATGTACCAGTTGGAAGGATACGTGCGTAATAAGATGAACCTGCCCGCAAAGGCGGTAGTGATTACGTTTGACGACGGCCTTAAATCGGTGAGTCGCTACGCGTATCCGGTGCTGAAAGAGTATGGCTTTAATGCGACGGCGTTTATTATTTCGTCACGAATCAAAGGTCACCCTCAAAAATGGGACCCGAAATCGCTACAGTTCATGAGCGTTCAGGAAATCAAGGCCATTCAGGATGTGTTCGACATTCAGTCTCACACACATTTCCTGCATCGCGTGGATGGGTATAAACACCCCATCTTATTGAGCCGCAGCTATCACGTGATCCTGTTCGATTTTGAACGCTCGCGCCGGGCGCTGGCGCAGTTCAACCCGCGCGTGCTGTATGTTTCGTACCCGTTTGGCGGGTATGACAATAAAGCGATAAAGGCGGCCAATGATGCCGGTTTCCATCTGGCAGTGACGACGGTGAAGGGGAAGGTGAAGCCGGGGGATAATCCGTTCTTACTGAAACGCCTGTATATCTTAAGAACGGATTCCCTGGAGACCATGTCGCGGCTGATCAGCAATCAGCCGCAGGGGTAGATCGCTTTAATCGTATGACATAACGAAGACACTGGTTGCCTTAAACTGACCTGCTTTTAATGTCTTACCGTCTGCGACGAGGCGAGCAATTAAATTTATATTGGTTGAGCCAGGAACTGAAGCATCATTATAAATATAGGTGGAGTTAGTGTTATTTGGAACTAACTGCTGGTTGCCGTCATAAAGTATCTTGACGCCCATTCCCGATGCTTCACTGCTTCCAAGCGTATTTCCGAGTAAATTTTCGCTACCTGTAATGGTTGTCGAGGTCATTTTGGTCGAAAATTTAACCACGCTTGTACAGCCACTTACGTTAATAGTAAAGGGAATATCGCGAGACTTATTGTTTTTAATGTCAGAAATATAGTAATCCCCCATATCAACGGTGTTACCTCCATCAGACAGAGCCATGATGTCACAGGTGGGCAATACTATTGGGATCTGGAAACTTGATTCATTAACCATGAATTTCCAGGGCTTGTTATTACTGTCGTTATGGTCACCTAAACTCATATAGCCTAATGTCCCTGCCTTAGGACGAATGACGGTTTCTTTGTTAGGATTACCGCGGAAGGAATCGCTGATTCCGACTTCAATATGAGCGGTAAATTTTTGCCTGTCCCAGTTACCCTCTGCGCCATCATTATAGCTGACTATTTTATAATCGCTGGTGTTCCCTGAAAAGAATGCCCCACTGCCTCCAGGCGTAGTGTTTATACTAACCGTATAAACTACGCCTGGGATGTTTGTTTCAAATGCGGCATTCTGATATATGGTTCCCGCATAAACGGAAGTGTCAGTTTTTGCCCATAGATCTTCTCCATCGTTACCGGCGCTGCAATACGCGGCAAGCTCCGGGGATAAGCCAACCTCAAATCTGGCAATAGTAACGTACCAACCGGCATTAGGATCAGGGATTCGGACCGTTTCACCGCTATAGGCAGAGTTAGCTAGCGTTGTTGTACCACCATAGCCGTCTGCAAATCGACATTCTACGTATCCCCATGCGGTTCCTTGCTGGAGTAATAAGGAGAAAAAAAATAATTTCATTAAGAGCAAACAATTACTCTGCATGTTTATCAGTGATTTCATAACTGTCCATGTCCATTTTATTCATATGTTACATCAACCAGTACTTTACTGGTGATAGTTCCCCCAGCGACCGTGCCGATATTTTGGTACCTGGCATAGAACCGATAATCCGTTAAAAAGGCATTACCCTGAGCACTGACGTCATAAACGACCCTTGATGTGCCGTCACTGTTTAAAACATTGGTTTTATTTTTTTCAGAGAAAACGACAACGCCTACGTTTTTTGCGGCGCCTGCGGTACTTTCGTCACTTTTGAAGACCTGATTATGCCCCGGCCAGAAACCCGTCTGTGGGGAAAAGCTAAAGCTTAATGTTTTTGCCGTACTGGTATCACCATAGCAATCATCGATATGGATCCAGAAGGGAGTACCACCTGCATCATCCGTAGCAGTATAACGGTCGCTACCATCGCTGTTATAAAACCAACTACGCATGACGTTAGGGAGATATATTTCTCCGCTATTTTCAACGCTCAGTTTACAAGTGCTGTTAACAATATTCGCGGTCAGGTTTACTTCCATCCCCGAATCGGCCTGGCTTACGCCAGGCATGGTGCTACCAGCCAGACTGAAAAGCAACATCAGACCGGGCTGGCGAAAAATATACGGTGCTCGTTGCATGTTCATCCCTGGGTTATGGATATGCAATCGTGAACGTTACCGGTGCAGTGACGGATCCGGTTCCAACGTTTGCAATAGTTTTGCCATTTGCAACTACGATGCGTGAGTTCATTTGGAATTCGCCCGCGCCATCGGCAATAGTCACTTCCTGTGCTGCTGGAGGCTTTTTACAGCTTAGCATAACGCCAGTATCGACCGTGCCTGACCAGATTTCGAATCCGGTTTCTAAGCCTGCGGAATAAGAATCTCCGTCTTTATTCAGACCGGAGCATGTCCCGCCAGCACCGCTCGCAGCAGATACCGTTGCCTTTGTTACGCCAGAACAATTGGTGAAGGCAATTTTTAACGGTTCGACGCGCGTTTTGTTCACAATGTCGGATTTATATACGTCGCCAAACGCAATTTCACTGGACGCAGCGCCTGCACCGTTGAGTACTTTTGCGGTACATGTGCCTGAAACGACTTTGGTTTTTATTGTCATTGCGACACTGTCAGTTCCTGTAATTGCTGCACTTGCCATTCCGGAGGACAGAAGAGCAAAAACGGACAGGGAGATAAAAGTAGATTTCATTTTCATAATATTGCTCCGTTTTACTGCACCAATTACTCGTAGCTGAACTTGAAGGTTGCTATGGCCTGAAAATCACCGATGGTCATACTGTCGGTTTGGGTTTCACGCAGTGTCGCTACCAGCGGTACTTCTTTGTTTTGAATTTCTGTCGCCGTCCAGACCAGGCGTTCCGTATCCACTTCGGAGTTAATTTTAAAGGGAGCATTTGGCGCGGATGCTCTGGCAATTTCCACTGCGGCATAGTTTGCGCCTGTGGTGTCTTTCGATATTTGGTTAATAAGACCCGTATCCAGATATCCTGAAGGCGTTCCCTCTATCGTTGTTTTCAACGAGGCCAGAGAAGACGGACATTCAACCAACACGATTTTGAACGTTGCATTTGCGGTCCCGGCTTTAACATCATCAAGTCGCACCTGACCATTGTTCCCAATGGTGAGCGTTTGTGCCGTATCCGATCCCGTACCTCCGACCAATTTCATGTCACATGTGGTTTCGCGAATATTGGCCGTAAAATTAACATTGAGTTCGGCTGCCGTAGCAGAGCCAACTATCGCTAACATTGCGAATGCGATTAACGAATAACCGCCACGTTGTTTATTCATTTTTTTTTCCATGGGTGTAATTCCCTGTTGTCTATATCATTACATTTGACACTGTTGACCATTCAAAATGGTCGTTAGGCCCGCTTTTTTAGCATTAGCCGGGATTTGATAATGCACGGTACAGTTACTGGCACTGTCGTTACCCCAAACAACCCGAAGCGTTCCTTTTTCGTCTACTCCGCGTACGTAAGCCTGCCCTGCCTGGCCTACTGTTCCGATAGGTTCATTTTTCTCGTTCAGCACATCAGCACCTAACGGAATAAAGCCTTTATCAGAACGCTGTAATTCCAGGACAAGTGAACGACCTTCGTCCGTTTCAAAATTCACCAGTACAACGGAGCCATTGCGCGGTACGGCTACTGCGCTGGTACTTTTAATTTCGACATCAGTTTCGAGAGTGCTGATATCAAGTGATACGCGGTTTTCTCGATAAGCGGACATATACGGCATAATCCCGTAGCCAGAGCTATTAATTCGGCTCTGACCGTATCCCAGGCGAGCGCCCGTTGCGCCACTTGCTTTCACCAGGGCCAAAGAATCCGTTTCACCGATACTGCCAGGTGTAAACACTACCCCCCCTGTGTGAACAATCATTCCCCCGTTGTAACTGGCGGAATATTGTTTGCTATTGTCATCACCAAAGGATGCAGAGAGTCCAAGCGGACCGTAAGGGCTATTCCATGAACTGTAGCCACTGACCTGGTTCAGGTTGCCGTAGTTTCCTCCGTTCGAAGAGGCACTGACGGAGTAGCTCATATCGTTATTTTTGGCATTTCCGCTCGCCGTTGAGTTGAAGCTGGTTCCGCCTTTAAAATCTGAACGCAAGCTCATGTTAACGTTATTGAACCCACCGGCCTGCGCTCCCTCTTTATCGAACAGACTGAAGGGGATGCTGACGTTGACATAAACGCTATCGTCCTTTTCTCCAGACTCATCGTAGGTGCGTTGCACAGAAATGCTGTAGCTTCCGTAGGCAAAGCTGTTGTTGTAACCCACGCTGTAGTCGGACGTAGAACTGCTGTCGTTCCAGTAATCCTGCCAGGTACCGCTAACATAGAGTGAACCGTGATCATCGCCGTTAATCTGCAACGGCTGGTTAAGGCTAATCTGTACCTGATTTTTGGTTCGCTGATAGTCAGCGTAAAGCTGAGCGTTGCTGTCATAAGAGCGATTACCGTATTCCTGATGATGAATGCTGTCCTGTAAAGAGGCGGCATCATTCAGACTGAGGTAATCTTCGGTTGAGAAACGATAAGCAGCCACGTTTAAAGAGGTGTTTGTCGCTTCGAGCATTTTGCTGTAAGTCAGTCGATAACTCTGCCCTTTAAGCGTGTCCAGTCCCTCGATGTCGGCATAAGACTGGGTAACGTCTGCTGCAAATGCACCCATTTCAGTATTCATGGCCAACCCGAGCAAGCCGGCGTAGAAATCCATATCTGTATATTGCGCGCCAACGTAACCGGTGAAGGTATTACTCAGACCATACGAATAGGTTGCATAACCGACGTTGGGTTTGTCGCGTAATGAATCGTCATTAAGCTCACCTAAGCCAATATCCCAGCGGCTGGAGCCTGGACGCAGCATCTGTGTTACAGAGGAGAACGGAACGGTAAAAGTCCGTTTGCTGCCATCAGCTTCTTCAACGGTAACAATTAAATCGTTGCCATAGCCTGTCGTGCTGAGATCGTTGATCTCAAATGCGCCAGGTGGAACGGTTGTTTCATAAATTTTGTTGCCACTCTGGATTACGGTGACCTTAGCGTTGCTATTCGCGACACCTCGAATAACGGGGGCGTAGCCAGTAGAGCCTTGCGGGAGCATGCGATCGTCGTTGTACATGCGCGCACCGCTTAAGTTCACGGCATCAAAGATGTCACCTCGCGTGAAAGAATCACCCATGACCAGCTGGGCTCTCAGCGGGGTGATATCTCGCTGAAGGTAAATGTCCTGGCTTGAATAGTGTGAACCATTCTCACTGTCCCAGTTCAGACTCCCACGGGAACGTAAACGCCATGGCCCCATGTTCAGACCATAATGCAGGCCAGCATAGGCGGTATCGGTGTTAGCGCTGCCGGATTCGCTATGCCAGGTGTTAAGATCGTATGAGAGTATTCCGGCTGGAACACCGTTATCCCATAAAGAAGGGTCAACGTAGCCTGCCGGAAGCTTCAGGACATAAATTTGTGGGAAATGAAGATCCATTTCCTGCCTGTTACTATCAAAGTTAGCAGAGGCGTCGGGATAGTATTTCTTGATATCCACGCATGCATCTTCATTATCCTGATATTCGTCCACCAGTACGCGGGTATCTATACCTGATTGAGATAAAATCACTTTAGTCAGACACGCAGAGGCGCGTGGCGTCTTATTATCGATAAAGGTCATCTCAACCGTGGACTTGGGAGTGCCATTCAGGTTAACTTTTACGCGATAGGTGCCGGGCAGAACGGGGTTGCCGTAAGCATAACGCTCAACGTTGATACCTCCACCATTATCAATAAGGAATTGATCATTGAATTCAATTGCCGATTCTGATTCGGAAGGAGATTCTGCATTTTTTATCCCATTCTCGCTTGCATATAAAGGGAATGCTGCGCAGATTGCGATACATAAGAGTGAGCGTTGAAATAGCATGCTTCATCCAGACAAGTCGTTGTTCGAATGTCTTGTATCATTCAAACTACTGATAATTATTATTGGTAATGTTTTTGCTGTTATTTAACTTTTGCGTCAAAAGTATCAGAGCCACCATTATCATTAATGGTGTCGTAAATGACGGTACCCATCGTTATATTGCTTAAACCTTTTACCTGCATGGTTTGAGTGCTAAATGGTAAAATAGATTTATGCTCGACAGGATATGATTTTCCCGACGCTTTTAATGTCACGCTTGAAACAGATACGTTGTATGGTGAATCGTTATGGGCAATTAAGTTTACTGTCTTACCTTGTCTTTGCTGTGACCATGTTACTTTAGATGCAGCATCGCCCGGCGTGCCTTTCAGTCCGTCAGGTCGGAAGAAGAGTTTAATCCGCGTGCGGAAAGCAAGCTGAAGCTGGTTTGGACTTTCACCGTCTTTAAGTTTGGATTTAGGTGGGATCTCAAGAACGTTAAACCAAAATAGTGATTCGCGATCCTGAGGTAATGTCCCCCCCAACCATGAGATACGAACAGACTGACCTTTCTGAGGATCAATTCGAGAGACAGGAGGCGTAATAATAAAAGGCAGTTTTAATTCCTGTGGATTGATATTATCACGACCATCGTCGAGCCATGACTGGACCAGCAACGGTTTTTTACCACGATTGTCTAAAGAAACAATAACATCTTTCTGCGACTGCTGATAAACAATACGTGTCCCAGAAATTACGATATCTGCGCTAGCCTGAAATGAATAACAAGCAGCAGCAGCGAGACAAGCTGCTTTCAATCCCTTATAAAATGATGTAATTAACATTTTTCCACTTCCTGTTGGAATGATATCAATAATCCCCCGGCGGATGTCAGGGGATTAATCTTCTTTAATACTAAGAGCTTAGAATTATTCGTAGATCAGCGTAAAAGCGGCCTGCGCCTGAACAACACCGGCAGATACTGGGTTGTTCGCTGCATCCCAGCTCTGGCCCTGGGTGTAAGCTACACGGTAGTAAAGTGTACCTGCGCCAGCTGCATCAACAGTGGCTTTCTGGGTGTTGTTAGACTGGTCCAGTTTAATCTGATCGGTCGCAGAGTTACCGTCGTTCGACAGAACCAGGTTAACGTTTTTAGCAGCGCCCAGGGTGTTTGAGGCTGGAACCAGCAGACCGCCAGAAGTCGAAGAAGAACCCGCCCATGAATCAAACTGAGCAGATGCTTTTTTAACGGTAGCTGAATCGCAACCGGTCAGTGTCAGAGAGAATTTCTTTTCACCCAGCGTACTGGTGGTACCCAGGGCATTTGCGAAATCTTTTACAAATACGGTATCCAGGTTAACGTCGAAATCATTGCCTTCCTGGTCAATTTTCTGATCCAGGGAAACTTTACAGGTATTGTTAGAAACCATACCGTGGAAAGTAACAGTACCTGTATCTGAAGCTGCCATTGCAGAACCTGCGCTCATAACCATTGCTACGACCGTTGCCAGACCTAATTTATTAAAAACCATTTTGATATCCATATTATAAATACTAAAAATTAAACATATTTAAAATTTATACTTTTCCCGAAATAATATTCGGGATGTGAATTCTATGTGATTTTAGTGGGTTGTGAGAAGCCGTTTGTTATTAAAGATTCTTAAAAGCTTATTAAGATAATATTACTGGTTTTATGGGGGGTGTTAATGGGACGTCTAACGGAAGGGAATGAATGTAGGGCTGGAATTAAAAAAGCATACAAATTACTTTATTATATTTGCCTTGTTTATATTAATTACCCGATATACATCGGGTAATTAATACCAGGAGTCTTATGCCACCTGAACCGGAATCGCCTTAGCGGTGCGCTTCATGTCGTTATCGCCTTCGAAATAAGCGACCTTAGGCTGCCAGCGGCGCGCTTCTTCATCAGACATCATGACGAAGCTGGCGATGATCACGATATCACCCACGTCCGCACAGTGTGCAGCAGCGCCGTTAACAGAGATGATTTTCGATCCGCGCTCAGCGGCGATCGCATACGTTGAAAAGCGCTTGCCGTTGTTTACATTCCAGATATCAATAGCTTCGTTTTCGAGAATACCCGCCGCGTCGAGAAAATCCTGGTCGATCGCGCAGGAGCCTTCATAGTGCAGGTCGGCCTGGGTGACTTTCACACGGTGAAGCTTACCTTGCAGCATTTTGCGAATCATTACGTTTACCTTTCATCTTCCGGGTAGAAAAAACTACGCCAGCTCAACCACTTTGTTGTCAATCAGGCGAGCCTGGCCAAGCCATGCCGCCACCAGAATTACTGCACGTTTGCTGGTCTCCGTGAGTTCAAGCAGAGTATCAGCATCACGGATTTGAATATCATCAGCGCGGAAGCCGTTGTCGTTCAGCGACTGTTCAGCCAGAGCGACGATCTCTTCCGCGCTTAACGCTTTCGCCAGAAGCTGTTCGGCCATGGCGGACATCACCTTGCTTAAGCCCGGTGCGATCTTGCGCTGCTCGGCAGTGAGATAGCCGTTACGGGAGCTGAGCGCCAGACCGTCTTTTGCACGCACAATCGGCACACCGACGATCTCAATGTCGTAGCCCATGTCGGCAACCATTTTGCGGATCAGTGCCAGCTGCTGGAAATCTTTCTCGCCAAAGCAGGCGATGTCCGGTTGCACCAGGTTAAACAGCTTGCTGACGATGGTGGACACGCCGCGAAAATGGCCTGGACGGCTTGCTCCTTCCAGCATGGTGGAAATGCCCGGAACGTCAACGAAGGTCGCGTCGTCGGTGCCCTGCGGGTAGATATCCGCCGGGGCGGGTGCGAAGACGATATCCGCATGACGCTTTTTGAGCTTCTCGCAATCTTCCTGGAGAGTGCGCGGGTAACGTGCAAGGTCGTCGGCGCGGTCAAACTGCATTGGGTTAACGAAGATACTTACCACCACGATATCTGCCCGCGCACGCGCCTCATCGACCAGCTTCATATGGCCGTCATGCAGATTGCCCATGGTTGGAACCAGGGCGATACGTTTACCTTCCTGACGCGCGCGACGAATATGTTGGCGGAGCAACGGCAGGGTTTCAATGATTAGCACAACGAGACTCCTTAATGGAAACTGTGTTCTTCGCCCGGATAGACGCCGGACTCAACCTCGGCAATATACTGCCGCACAGCAGCACGCATGTCGCCTGCTTCTGTCAGGAAATTTTTGGCGAATTTTGGAATGTGCCCGCCGGTGATCCCGAAGGCGTCGTGCATGACCAGGATCTGGCCATCGGTGACGTTGCCCGCGCCGATGCCGATCACCGGAATCGACAGCGCCTCAGTGATACGCTTAGCCAGTTCAACCGGCACGCACTCCAGCACCAGCAGCTGCGCGCCTGCGGCTTCCAGCGCCACGGCATCATCAAACAGCGTCTGTGCCGCATCGCCGCGTCCCTGAACCTTGTAGCCACCAAAGATATTGACAGACTGCGGCGTCAGACCCAAATGACCACAAACGGGCACAGCGCGCTCGGTGAGCATTTTCACCGTATCGACCAGCCAGGCGCCGCCTTCAATTTTGACCATATTGGCGCCGGCGCGCATCACTGTCGCCGCATTTTCGAAGGCCTGTTCCGGGGTGGCGTAGGCCATAAACGGCAGATCGGAAAGCAGCAGGCAGGTGGGGGCACCCCGGCGCACGGCACGGGTATGGTAAGCAATATCCTCGACCGTGACCGGCAGAGTGGAATCATGTCCTTGTACCGTCATCCCTAATGAATCTCCGACCAGCATGACGTTGATCCCTTCTTCGGCAAATAGTTTTGCGAAGCTGTAGTCATACGCGGTGATCGTGGCGAAGCGTTTTTTTTCCTGTTTGCATTTCTGCAATAAGGAGATGGTGGTTGGTTTCATACTGTTTCCTGATGACCCAAAAGCGAATCTTTGCGCATTCTAACAGTAACATTCGAGGGAACAATGATTTTAGGCAATCGATTAACCACAAATAATAAATGGCTAATCGATGCGGAGATGGGGTTACCAGCGGGCCGGTTTATCCGCGTTGAGATTTTGCAGAACGGCTTGCAGAGATGTGCCGTCAGGGAAGGTGAGATGGGGAGCGACTTCAAACAGCGGCCAGAGCATAAACCCGCGATTTTTCATGTCGTAGTGCGGAACGATGAGACGTTCGGTACTCATCACCTCGTGGCCGAAAAGCATAATATCGAGGTCGAGCGTGCGCGGACCCCAGCGTTCGGCTTTGCGGACGCGACCCTGCTGTAGCTCAATACGCTGGGTATTATCCAGCAGTGTTTCAGCGTCAAGGGTCGTTTCCAGCACCACGGCGGCGTTCAGATAATCAGGCTGATCCTGCGGGCCGAGCGGGGGCGTGCGGTAAAATGAGGACAGCGCGACAATGCGGCTTTGGGGGATCTCCCCCAGGGCCTGCACGGCAGCGTTAACCTGCTCAAGCGGAGAGGCCAGATTGCTGCCGATAGCGATATAAGCAAGGGTCATGCCGTGCCTTCACGACGCGGTGCGCGCTTGCGCGGGCGACGGTGACGACGGCGCGGTGCCGGCTCATCATCCAGATCCGTGAGCATATCTTTTTGCTCCGGTGGTGCAGAGACCTGAAATTCTCCCCACCACTGCGCCAGGCGCTGTAGCTCCTGATTTCTTTCGACTTCAGCACGCAGAGAGAGCAAATCGAACGCAGCGCGGAACTTCGGATGCTCCATCAGCTTCCAGGCGCGTTTACCCTGACGGCGGGACATACGCAGCTGAAGCTGCCAGATATCACGCACCAGCGTGGTAATACGTTTCGGGATCGCCAGCGTGCGACAGCCTTCGTCCAGCACGTCGTTTGCTGCCAGCGCGAACGCATCATAATAGGCGAGACCGCTTTCCTGAGTGATGCGCTGCGCTGTTTCCAGCAGCGGATACCAGAACATGGCCGCGAACAGGAACGCCGGATTCACGCGCATATCGTTATGAATACGGGTATCCGTGTTCTTCAGCACCTGCGCAATTATCCGCTCCATTGCGCTGTCACCGTTTTCGGTGAAGTAGCGGGTGATGGTCGGGAACAGCGGCTGGAACAGGTTGTATTCGCGCAGCAGATTGTAGGTTTCGAACCCGTAGCCTGCCTGGAGCAGCTTTAACGACTCCTCAAACAGGCGGGCAGGGGGCACGTCGTTGATCAGCGTCGCCAGGCGCGGGATAGGCTCTGCGGTTTCCGGGCTGATACGCATGTTCAGCTTGGCGGCGAAACGCACGGCGCGCAGCATACGGACCGGATCTTCGCGATAGCGCGTTTCCGGCGTGCCGATCAGGCGAATCAGGCCCTCTTTCAGGTCCTGCATGCCGCCGACGTAATCGCGCACGGTAAAATCCGCCACGCTGTAGTAAAGGCTGTTGATGGTGAAATCGCGACGCTGGGCATCTTCTTCAATAGAGCCGAAAATGTTGTCGCGCAGCAGCATGCCGTTTTGTCCGCGCTGAGAAGTCGTGCGATCGTTGACGCCCGCTTCGTGGTGACCGCGGAAGGTCGCCACTTCAATAATTTCGGGCCCAAACATCACATGTGCCAGACGGAAACGGCGGCCAACCAGACGGCAGTTGCGGAAGAGTTTACGCACCTGTTCAGGCGTGGCGCTGGTCGTCACGTCGAAATCTTTTGGTTTTTTGCCCAGCAGTAAATCGCGAACCCCGCCGCCGACGAGATAGGCCTCGTAGCCTGCTTTATTCAGACGATAGAGCACCTTGAGGGCATTTTCACTGATATCTTTGCGGGAAATATTGTGCTGCTCACGCGGAATGACCGACATGTGTGGCTGTGCAATAGCGTCGTTCGCCATGCTCTCTTCGCGGCTCAGCACTTTACGGCAAAAATTAGCGACTCGGGTAAAAATAGTACACCTCGTAGTGTGTTTTGTTATCAAAAAAGCGGCTAATCATAGCTCAGCGCAACGCATTTGAGAATGCTGGATTTTTGGCACGGCCATAAGCGACCAGTCAGCAATTGCCCTTATCAGCAATTCATCCAGACTCAGATCCTGCCATTCCTGCGTTACATTCTGGTTGAGAAATCGCAGGGCGTCGATTAAAACCGGGCGCGGATCGCCGTCAGGCAGCGCCGGGGCATGGTTCTGTTTTGACAGCTTATTTCCCTGCTCATTGACCGCCAGCGGCAGATGGATGTAATCCGGCACCGTCCAACCAAACTGCTGGTAAAGCGAAATTTGCCGCACGGTAGGCTCAACCAGATCTGCCCCACGCACGATTTCCGTGACGCCCTGGAAATGGTCATCCACCACCACCGCCAGGTTATAGGCAAACAAACCATCACGACGGTGAATAATAAAATCTTCACGTGCCAGGCGTTCATCCGCCTGAATTGTTCCTGAGAGCACGTCGGTAAACTGTATTACCGGAGAACGCTGAATCAGCCGTACGGCGGCATTATCAGGGCCGTTGTGCCGCGTACGGCAGTGGCCGTCGTAAACGCCACCCACGCTCTGAATTCGCGCCCGCGTGCAGGTGCAGTTATAGGAAAGGCCCTGCTCAGCAAGCCACGCCAGACGTTCACGGTAGGCATCATGGCGTCGAGACTGCCAGAGAACCTCGCCGTCCCAGTGAAGACCGTAATGTTCCAGCTGACGCAGAATAGTTTCTGCTGCACCGGGAACTTCACGGGGAGGATCGATATCTTCAATGCGGACCAGCCATTTACCCTTGCGAGCGCGAGCCTGTAGGTAGCTGCCGAGCGCGGCAATTAATGAGCCGAAGTGTAATTCACCGGAGGGAGATGGCGCAAAGCGCCCAATATAGTGAGATTCAGACATATCAACGGTAACAAGGCGGGAGAAACTCCCGCCTTAGCAGAGTAGTGAGAGGGCAGGCGTTAGCCGGCCATCTGTTTTTCGCGGATTTCTGCCAGCGTTTTACAGTCGATGCACAGATCGGCTGTTGGACGCGCTTCCAGGCGACGAATACCGATCTCGACACCGCAGGATTCGCAGTAGCCAAAATCTTCGTCCTCGACCTTCTTCAGCGTTTTTTCGATCTTTTTGATCAGTTTGCGCTCGCGGTCACGGTTACGCAGTTCGAGGCTGAACTCTTCTTCCTGAGCGGCACGGTCGACCGGGTCCGGGAAGTTAGCAGCTTCATCCTGCATATGTGTAACGGTGCGATCGACTTCATCCCTGAGTTGATTACGCCATGCTTCAAGAATACGCTTGAAGTGCGACAGCTGGGCTTCGTTCATATACTCTTCGCCCGGCTTCTCTTGATACGGCTCCACCCCAGCGATGGCGAGAATACTCAGGGACGATGTTTTACGGTTTTGCCCTTCTTGCATGTTGCTTCTCCTTAACACGCACTATCGATCCCCGTGTTGGGGGAAAAATCAGGTCGCTATAAATAGCAGATGCTTTTCCGTATGGCAATTATCTAAACGTAACACTTGACAACCCTGTGAGGAAAAGCGTATTTGCGCACGCGGCCAGAACACTTATTAGTCAATCGTCTAATCCCTTATAAGACAATGGGAAGAGAGGATCTCAGAGTCATATTATCGGCAGAAAGTTCCGCTTTATAAGCGAAAATCTCTACCCCCTGCTTTTGTGCCTCATTCAACAATTGCGCGTATTTAGGATCAATATGACGGGCCGGGGAAAACCGTTCAATGGCTGAATGCAGAACCGCAAACAGCAATACGGCGCGCTTGCCCGCCGCCGCGACACTCATTAGCTCTCGCAGATGCTTCTGGCCACGTAGTGTTACCGCATCCGGAAAGAAGCCGTTTTCCTGTTCCGCTAACGTCACTGATTTCACTTCAATATAGCACTCAGGGCGGTCTTCCGCCTGTAACATAAAATCAATTCTGCTGCCTTCATCGCCATATTTCACTTCGCTTTTTTGCGTGCCGTAACCCACCAGTTCAGGCAGCATTCCATTTGTCAGGGCTTCCTTAACCAGCTGATTTGCGCGCAGGGTATTCACGCAAATAAATGCCCCGCTTTGCGTCTCGGTCATTTCCCAGGTATGGGGATATTTGCGTTTAGTATTTTCTGATGTGGAATACCAGACCGTGTCACCCGGCGTGGCGCAACCGGTCATGGCGCCGGTGTTGGGGCAGTGCAGCGTGAGCGTTTCGCCCTCAGGCGTGATCACGTCAGCGAGAAAGCGTTTGTAACGCTGGATCAGCGTGGCGGGTTGGAGTGCAGGGCTAAACTTCATCAGGATTCCTTAACGTGTCGCCCAGCGTCCAGCGCTGGAGCGGAGTATAGCGGGTGCGTCCTTGTACAAAGGCTGATTCGTACAGCGCAAACTCATTCACCTGAAAGGACCAGTGAAAGCCCGGTGGCGGGATGGCAACAGCCTGACCCGCATCGCGCAGCAGGGTAATATGGGGATGAAACGGCAGCGGGCTTTGATAACAGCCGCTGCGCGCGGCCTGCGCCCGCAGCATGTTTGCGAGCTGGAGCAGCCCTCGCGGGGGCTGACGCGTCCCCAGCCAGACCACCCGGGAGCGTAGCCATTGCCCGGCATCATCAAGATGCAGCGTAAACCCCGGCTGAGAAATGCGTCCGGCCACTGCGCTTAATGCGCGCTGCTTTTCAGCGCTTACCTCGCCGAGAAAAGCTAACGTCAGGTGCATATTGGCGGCGACGACGGGGCGGCCCGCTTCCGTGGGGAAGTGGCTGGCGCGCCAGCGAACAATCTGCCGTTGAAGCGTGGTGGGTAATTCAATGGCGAAGAATAGCCGTTTTGACTCAGACATGCGCAAGACTCGGTAATGATATGCGCCGATGCTACAATGTACGCCGATTAATGTTAACCCTCTGGAGCCGTAAGTGTCCTCTTTACCCGTTGCCGTCGTCCTTCCTGAGCTTCTCGCCGCCTTAGCACATGCGCCGCAGGTTTTGCTCAGCGCGCCCACGGGAGCGGGTAAATCCACCTGGCTGCCTCTGCAAATTCTGCACGCGGGGAACATCAGCGGGAAAATTATCCTGCTGGAGCCGCGCAGGCTGGCGGCGCGCAATGTGGCGCAGCGCCTGGCGGAACTGCTGAATGAAAAACCGGGCGAGACGGTAGGGTATCGGATGCGCAGCGAAACCTGCATTGGCCCGGCCACGCGGCTGGAGGTGGTCACCGAAGGCATTCTCACCCGTATGCTGCAAAACGATCCGGAGCTGACCGGCATCGGTCTGGTGATCCTTGATGAATTTCACGAGCGCAGCCTCCAGGCCGATCTGGCTCTTGCGCTGCTGCTCGACGTTCAGCAGGGGCTGCGCGACGACCTTCGGCTACTGATTATGTCGGCGACGCTGGATAACGAGCGACTCCGGCAGACGCTCCCTGACGCGCCGACGATCTCCTCTGAAGGGCGTGCATTCCCGGTCGAGCGCCGCTATCAGCCGCTTCCTGCCCATCAGCGTTTTGACGAAGCTGTTGCCACCTCCACCGCCGAATTGCTCCGCCAGGAGCCCGGCTCGCTGCTGCTATTTTTACCCGGTGTAGGCGAAATCCAGCGCGTACAGGAGCAGCTGGCATCCCGGGTGAACAGTGACGTTATGCTGTGCCCGCTCTACGGCGCGCTGCCGTTGGCTGACCAGCGCAAGGCGATCCTTCCCGCACCGGCGGGGCAGCGCAAAGTGGTGCTGGCGACCAATATCGCGGAAACCAGTTTGACCATCGAAGGTATTCGTCTGGTGGTGGACAGTACGCAGGAGAGGGTGGCCAGTTTTGATCCGCGTACCGGGCTGACCAGGCTGCTGACGCAGCGCATCAGCCAGGCCTCAATGGTGCAGCGTGCAGGGCGAGCAGGGCGTCTTGAGCCAGGTATCTGTCTGCATTTAACCAGCGCCGAGCAGGCGGAGCGTGCGGCATTGCAGAGCACGCCAGAGATTTTACAAAGCGATCTCTCCGGGCTGGTGATGGATCTGATGCAGTGGGGCTGCCCGGACCCGGACCAGCTCACCTGGCTTAATCCTCCGCCTGTTGTGAACCTCGCCGCCGCGCGCAGCCTGCTTACCCAGCTTGGCGCGCTGGAAGGCGAGCGTCTGACGGTGCGCGGTCAGAAAATGGCGGCACTGGGCAACGATCCGCGTCTGGCGGCGATGCTGGTGGCAGCGCAGGGCGAAGAGGAAATTGCCACGGCGGCAAAACTGGCGGCTATTCTTGAGGAGCCGCCGCGCGGTGGTAGCAGCGATTTGGGGCAGGCTTTTTCACGCCATCAGGGAAACTGGCAACAGCGGGCGCAGCAGCTGTGCAAACGCCTGAATTGTCGAGGTGGTTCACCTGACAGCGATAAAATTCCCCCTCTGCTGGCACAGGCTTTCCCGGACAGGATTGCACGCCGACGTGGGCTGGATGGTCGCTATCAGCTGGCAAATGGGATGGGCGCGATACTGGACAGCGACGATGCGCTGACGCGACATGAATGGCTGATCGCGCCGCTCTTACTCCAGAGCAGCCACTCCCCGGACGCGCGTATTTTGCAGGCGGTTGCCGTGGACATAGACCCCCTGACGCGCACCTGCCCGCAGCTGCTTCAGCAATCGGACATCGTGGAGTGGGATGATGTTCAGGGCACGCTGAAGGCGTTTCGTCGTCGCCAGATTGGCAAACTGACGCTCGGGGCGAAACCGCTGGCGAAGCCGTCGGAAGAAGAGTTACACCAGGCGATGCTGAACGGCATTCGGGAAAAAGGGCTGAGCGTACTGAACTGGACGCCGGAGGCCGAACAGTATCGTATACGTCTGCACTGCGCCGCGAAGTGGCTGCCGGAACTGGAGTGGCCGAAGGTGGATGATGAGACGCTGCTCGCGACGCTTGAACAGTGGTTACTGCCGCAGATGAGCGGCGTTCACTCGCTGCGCGCGCTTAAGGCGCTTGATGTTAAGGCAGCGTTACAGAATTTACTCGACTGGTCGTTACGTCAACGTCTGGATAGTGAACTCCCTGGGCATTACACTGTGCCAACCGGGAGCCGGATTGCCATTCGTTATCATGAGGATAATCCGCCGGCGCTGGCGGTTCGGATGCAGGAGATGTTTGGTGAGGCCACCACGCCGTCCATCGCTGAAGGGCGCGTGCCGTTAGTGCTTGAGCTGCTTTCGCCTGCGCATCGTCCCTTGCAGATCACCCGCGATCTGGGTGCGTTCTGGGCGGGGAGCTATCGTGAAGTGCAGAAAGAGATGAAGGGGCGATATCCCAAACACGTCTGGCCGGACGATCCGGCGAATACCGCGCCGACACGGCGTACGAAGAAATATTCGTAATGGGGAAAGTGCAGCCTGATGCCCTCACCCCGGCCCTCTCCTACAGGGAGAGGGAGAAAACACTAAAGACTTTCCTGTCAGGAAAGTCTTGCTATTTATTTTGAGAGATTTCTTCTTTCACTGACCTGTGCAAGATAAGAAAATCTGGCCTTTGCGCCTGAATGTTGCGGAGAAAAAGCATGGCGGGGAATGACCGCGAGCCAATAGGACGTAAGGGAAAGCCAACGCGTCCGGCGAAAGAAAAGGTAAGCCGTCGTCGCCTCAGAGATGAGGAGTATGACGATGACTATGAAGACGATTATGAGGAAGAAGAACCGATGCCGCGTAAAGGGAAAGGCAAAGGGCGTAAGCCTCGTGGGAAGCGCGGCTGGTTCTGGCTGCTGCTGAAGCTGTTTATTGTTTTTGTTGTCCTGATCGCGATTTACGGCGTTTATCTGGATCAGAAGATCCGCAGCCGTATCGACGGGAAAGTGTGGCAGTTGCCTGCGGCAGTGTACGGTCGCATGGTGAACCTTGAGCCGGACATGTCCATCAGCAAGAACGAGATGGTGAAACTGCTGCAAGCCACGCAGTATCGTCAGGTCACGAAAATGACCCGTCCGGGCGAATTTACCGTCCAGGCGAAAAGCATTGAGATGATCCGCCGTCCGTTCGACTTCCCGGACAGCAAAGAGGGGCAGGTGCGCGCGCGTCTGACCTTTGACGGCGATCGTCTGGAAACCATTGAGAACATGGATAACGATCGCCAGTTCGGTTTCTTCCGCCTCGATCCGCGTCTCATCACCATGCTGTCGTCCGCAAACGGCGAACAGCGCCTGTTCGTGGCGCGTAACGGTTTCCCGGATCTGCTGGTAGATACCCTGCTGGCAACCGAAGACCGCCACTTCTACGAGCACGACGGTATCAGCCTCTACTCCATTGGTCGTGCGGTGCTGGCGAACCTGACCGCCGGGCGTACGGTGCAGGGCGCGAGTACGCTCACCCAGCAGCTGGTGAAAAACCTGTTCCTCTCCAGCGAGCGCTCTTACTGGCGTAAAGCCAACGAAGCGTACATGGCCGTGCTGATGGATGCGCGCTACAGCAAGGATCGTATTCTTGAGCTGTACATGAACGAGGTGTACCTCGGTCAGAGCGGCGATAACGAGATCCGCGGCTTCCCGCTGGCGAGCCTGTACTACTTTGGCCGTCCGGTAGAAGAGCTGAGCCTTGACCAGCAGGCGCTGCTGGTGGGCATGGTAAAAGGCGCGTCGATCTACAACCCGTGGCGTAACCCGAAACTGGCGCTGGAGCGTCGTAACCTGGTGCTGCGTCTGCTGCAACAGCAGCAGGTGATTGACCAGGAGCTGTACGACATGCTGAGCGCGCGTCCGCTGGGCGTTCAGCCGCGCGGTGGGGTGATCTCTCCGCAGCCTGCGTTTATGCAGATGGTGCGTCAGGAGTTGCAGTCTAAGCTCGGAGATAAAGTGAAAGATCTCTCCGGCGTGAAGATCTTCACTACCTTTGATTCCGTGGCGCAGGATGCGGCAGAAAAAGCGGCGGTAGAAGGTATTCCGGCGCTGAAAAAACAGCGTAAGCTGAGCGATCTGGAAACCGCGATGGTAGTGGTTGACCGTAACACCGGCGAAGTTCGTGCCATGGTGGGCGGGGCCGAGCCGCAGTATGCGGGCTATAACCGCGCAATGCAGGCGCGTCGTTCAATTGGTTCACTGGCAAAACCGGCAACCTATCTGACCGCGCTGAGCCAGCCGAATCTTTATCGCCTGAATACCTGGATTGCCGATGCGCCAATTTCCCTGCGCCAGCCTAACGGCCAGGTATGGTCACCGCAGAACGATGACAGACAGTTCAGCGGTCAGGTGATGCTGGTGGATGCGTTAACTCGCTCGATGAACGTGCCAACGGTCAACCTCGGAATGGCGCTGGGCCTGCCGGCCATCACCGATACCTGGCAGAAGCTGGGCGTACCGAAAGATCAGCTGCACCCTGTGCCAGCGATGATCCTTGGGGCGCTTAACCTGACGCCAATCGAAGTGGCGCAGGCGTTCCAGACCATCGCCAGCGGCGGTAATCGTGCTCCGCTTTCCGCCCTGCGTTCGGTGATTGCCGAAGATGGCTCCGTGCTGTATCAGAGCTTCCCGCAGGCTGAGCGTGCTGTTCCGGCGCAGGCGGCCTATATGACGCTGTGGACCATGCAGCAGGTTGTTCAGCGTGGTACGGGCCGTCAGCTGGGGGCGAAATATCCTGGCCTGCATCTGGCGGGGAAAACCGGGACCACCAACAACAACGTCGATACCTGGTTTGCCGGTATTGACGGCCGTGAAGTGGTGATCACCTGGGTGGGGCGCGATAACAACCAGCCGACCAAACTGTATGGTGCAAGCGGGGCGATGTCGATTTACCAGCGCTACCTGGCGAATCAGTCTCCGGTGCCGCTCAACCTGGTTGCCCCGGAAGATATCGTTGATATGGGCGTGGACAGCTCGGGTAACTTCATTTGCGGCGGCGGCGTGCGTTCGCTGCCGGTTTGGACGACCAACCCGGATGCGCTGTGCCAGCAAAGCCAGCCAGAAGAACCGACAGGTAACCCGTTCGATCAGTCTTCTCAACCTCAGCAGCCGCAGCAGCAACAGCCGCAGCAGCAGGAAGAGAAGAAAGACAGCGACGGCGTCGCCGGCTGGATCAAGGATATGTTCGGCGGGAACTAACCCTACTGATACCCCCTTCTCAGGAAGGGGGTATTTTTTCACCTCAGTAACTCATTTCCTTAACCCTGTTTTCAATCCTTATTAACGACCCGTTTCCCGTTGATTATTTCTTAAACCCTCAATTCTTGTAGGGCCGCATATCGCTTGCTATGCCGTCAGCGTTTCGCATATTATTCTGCGGTCATAATAATAATTCTCGTTTACGTTATCATTCACCTTTTTCATCAGAGATCCATCATGGCGCTTTCCAATACTGCTCAGCCAATTAACACGTCGCTGCGTAAACTCGCAGTCGTCGTAGCCACAGCGGTTGCCGGCATGTCTGCTTACGCACAGGCCGCTGAAACCCCCAAGAAAGAAGAAACCATCACCGTGACTGCCGCACCGGCAGCGCAGGAAAGTGCCTGGGGTCCTGCTCCGACGATTGCGGCAAAACGCACTGCAACGGCGACGAAAACCGATACACCGATCGAGAAAACCCCGCAGTCTATTTCAGTGGTTACACGTGAAGAGATGGACATGAAACAGCCGGGAACGGTTAAACAGGCGCTGGCCTATACCCCAAGCGTTTTCGCAACGCGCGGCGCATCAACAACTTACGATGTGGTTTCGATTCGTGGTTTTACGACCTCCAGCACCGTGAATACCAACCAGTATCTGGATGGTATGAAGTTGCAGGGAGACAACTACTCTGAAGCGTCCATGGACCCGTACTTCCTTGAGCGCGTAGAGCTGCTGCGTGGCCCGACGTCTGTACTGTATGGCAAAAGCCATCCGGGCGGCGTAGTGAGTATGGTCAGCAAGCGTCCAACCACGGAACCGTTGAAAGAAATTCAGTTCAAAATGGGGACGGATAACCTCTGGCAGACCGGGTTTGATTTCAGCGACGCGATTGACGATGAAGGCGTGTGGTCCTACCGTCTGACCGGTCTGGGGCGCAGTGAAAATGCGCAGCAGGAAATGGTGAAGTCTACTCGTTACGCGATTGCGCCGTCTTTCAGCTGGCGCCCTGATGATAAAACCGATTTCACTTTCCTGAGCAACTTCCAGAGCGATCCGGATGCGGGTTACTACGGCTGGCTGCCGCGTGAAGGTACCGTTGTGCCGTACTATGATGCTAACGGAAAAGCGCACAAACTGCCGACCGACTTCAACGAAGGCGATGAAGACAATAAAATCTCCCGTCGTCAGAAAATGGTGGGTTACAGCTTCGCGCATGAATTCAACGACACCTTCACCGTGCGTCAGAACCTGCGTTATACCAAAATCAACACGCTTTACCGTTCAGTTTACGGTAACGGCTATATCGCCCCGGCCCAGATCAGCCGTGCGTACGTGCGCTCAGATGAAGACCTCAACTCGTTCACGGTTGATACCCAGCTCCAGTCGAAATTCGCGACCGGCGCCGTTGACCATACCCTGCTGACGGGTGTGGATTACCTTCGTATGCGCAATGACATTGATGCTGACTACGGTACCGCCGATCCGATCAGCATGAACAATCCGCAGCACGGCAATGCGAACGTTAATGTGAACTTCCCGTATGCCATGCTCAATCGCCAGGAGCAGACCGGGCTCTATGCGCAGGATCAGGCGGAATGGGATAAGTGGGTACTCACCCTGGGTGGCCGCTATGACTTTGCAAAAACGTCTGCCTTTAACCGTAATAACGGAACCACCGCGGAAATTAACGATCGGGCATTTACCTGGCGCGGGGGGATTAACTACCTGTTCGACAACGGGATTACACCATACTTCAGCTACAGTGAATCTTTCGAACCGCTCTCTGGCACTACTCAGGGTGGTAAACCGTTCGATCCGGCACGCGGCAAGCAATATGAAGCGGGCGTGAAGTATGTTCCGAAAGATCTGCCTGTTGTGGTGACGGCAGCGGTATATCAGCTGACCAAGAACAACAACCTGACCGCCGATCCGGCGAACCCGACCAGCGGCTTCAGCGTGCAGGGCGGTGAAATCCGCTCCCGTGGCTTTGAGCTGGAAGCGAAAGCGGCGGTGTCGGCTAACGTGAACGTGACGGCGGCCTACAGCTACACCGATGCGGAATACACCCACGATACCTGGTATGAAGGTCGTCGTCCGGCAGAAGTACCGCGCAACATGGCATCCCTGTGGGCGGATTACACCTTCCACGAGACGGCGCTGAGTGGCCTGACCGTCGGTGCAGGCGCGCGTTACATCGGTAACACGGTGACGTACTACTCCTCAGCGTCGCCTAAAGCCTATGAGTCCTTTAACGTTGCGGGTTATGCCCTGGCGGATGCGACCGTGAAATACGATCTGGCGCGCTTCGGTCTGCCGGGCTCTTCCGTCGGCGTCAACGTGAACAACATCTTTGACCGGGAATACGTCTCCAGCTGCTACAGCGAGTATGCATGCTACTGGGGAGCAGGACGCCAGGTTGTTGCCACGGCGACCTTCCGCTTCTAACCTCTTTATGGGCACGGTTCGCCGTGCCCTTTTTATTTAAGTTGGCTGACATGCAGGATAATAAAACGCAATCCGACTCCACCTTCACGCTCAACAATCTCTCCTTTCGCGTACCCGGGCGCACCTTGCTGCATCCGCTCTCTTTGACGTTTCCCGCAGGTAAAGTGACCGGTTTAATCGGGCACAATGGTTCTGGTAAATCGACGCTTTTGAAGATGCTGGGCCGTCATCAGCCGCCGTCCGAGGGCGACATTTTGCTGGATGACCAGCCGCTGGCGAGCTGGAGCAGTAAGGCCTTTGCCCGCAAAGTGGCCTATCTGCCGCAGCAGTTGCCGCAGGCGGAGGGGATGACGGTGCGCGAGCTGGTGGCGATTGGACGTTATCCGTGGCACGGTGCGCTCGGGCGTTTTGGCGTCGCTGACAGAGAAAAAGTGGAAGAGGCGATCGCGTTGGTTGGGTTAAAACCGCTGGCGCACCGTCTGGTGGATAGCCTGTCCGGTGGCGAGCGTCAGCGCGCGTGGATCGCGATGCTGGTGGCGCAGGACAGCCGCTGCCTGCTGCTCGACGAACCCACTTCGGCGCTGGATATTGCTCATCAGGTCGACGTCCTGGCGCTGGTGCATCGCTTAAGCCAGCAGCGCGGCCTGACGGTGATTGCCGTCCTGCATGATATCAACATGGCGGCACGCTATTGCGACTACCTGGTGGCGCTGCGCGGCGGTGAAATGATCGCTCAGGGTACGCCTGCCGAACTGATGCGCAGCGAAACGCTGGAACATATTTACGGCATTCCTATGGGCATCCTGCCTCACCCAGCCGGGGCTGCACCCGTGAGCTTTGTCTACTGATGCTGGATTCAACATTCATTAGCCGCCGTCGCCTGCTGACGGTCATGGCGCTGTCACCGCTGCTGTTGAAGATGGGCCCGGCTCGCGCTTCCGCTATCGACCCGCACCGCATTGTGGCGCTGGAGTGGTTGCCCGTCGAACTGATGATGGCGCTGGGCGTGACGCCTTACGGCGTAGCCGATATTCCCAACTACACCCTCTGGGTGAATGAGCCCAAACTGCCGGATTCCGTCATCGACATCGGTCTGCGTACGGAGCCGAACCTTGAGCTTCTCACACAGATGAAACCGTCTTATTTATTCTGGTCTGCGGGGTATGGCCCGTCGGAAGAGACCATGGCGAAGATTGCGCCCGGACGGGGCTTTTCCTTTAGCGACGGTAAAAAGCCGCTAACTATGGCCAAAAACTCCATTCACGAGATGGCCCAGTTCCTTAACCGTGAAGCAGAAGCGAAAAAACATCTTGATGAATTTGATGCGCTGATTGACTCCTTAAAGCCGCGCTTTGCCCACCGCGGCGATCGGCCTTTGCTGATGGTGACCCTGCTGGATGCCCGCCATATGCTGGTTTTTGGAAATAACTGTTTGTTCCAGGAAGTGCTCGACAGCTTTGGCATTCGTAATGCCTGGGAAGGCGAGATGACGTTCTGGGGCAGTACCGCCGTGGGTATTGACCGTCTGGCGGCGTTTCGTGATGTGGACGTGCTGTGCTTCGATCACGGCAATGAGCGCGAAATGCAGAGCCTGATGGCCACGCCGCTCTGGCAGGCAATGCCGTTTGTACGCGAGCGGCGATTCTTGCGTGCGCCTGCGGTATGGTTTTACGGCGCGACGCTGTCGGCAATGCATTTTGCCCGCGTACTGGACAATGCGCTGGGAGGCAAGGCATGAGCACGCGTCTGGCCCGTTTCCCAATATTATTGTTGGCGCTTATTTTTCTGGCTGCCCTGGCGTTGACCGGCTTTAACCTGACCACGGCGTTACCGCGCGATCGGTGGGCAGCCGCGTTTGCCGCGCCGGATATCGATAATATTCAGGAAATGCTATTCCACTACAGCCTGCTGCCGCGTCTGGCTATCTCTCTGCTGGTCGGAGCGGGGCTGGGACTGGTGGGCGTACTGTTTCAGCAGGTGCTGCGAAACCCGCTGGCGGAGCCGACCACGCTGGGCGTGGCGACAGGGGCTCAGTTGGGGATCACCGTCACCACTCTCTGGACCCTGCCGGGAGCATTAACCTCGCAGTTCGCCGCGCTGGCAGGTGCGTGCGTGGTGGGTGCGCTGGTCTTTGGTGTGGCATGGGGAAAACGTCTCTCGCCGGTCACGCTGATCCTCGCGGGGCTGGTCGTCAGCCTCTACTGCGGGGCGATCAACCAGCTGCTGGTGCTGTTTCACCACGACCAGCTGCAAAGTATGTTTATGTGGAGTACCGGCACGCTCACCCAGACCGACTGGAGTATCGTCCAGCGCCTGTGGCCGCAGCTGTTTGGTGGCGTGGTGCTAACGCTACTGCTGCTGCGTCCGCTCACGCTGATGGGCCTGGACGACGGCGTTGCGCGTAATCTGGGGCTGGCGCTGTCGCTGGCTCGTCTGGCGGCCCTGACCCTGGCGATTGTGCTGAGCGCGTTACTGGTCAACGCCGTCGGCATTATCGGTTTTATCGGTCTGTTTGCGCCGCTGCTGGCAAAAATGCTCGGCGCGCGCCGTCTGCTGGCGCGCCTGATGCTGGCGCCGCTGATTGGTGCGCTGATCCTCTGGCTTTCCGATCAGCTCATTCTCTGGCTGGCGCGCGTCTGGATGGAAGTGTCCACGGGATCGGTAACGGCCCTGATCGGCGCGCCGCTGCTGCTGTGGCTGCTGCCGCGCCTGCGCAGCATTAGCGCTCCGGCCATGGATGCCGGCGATAAAGTACATGCTGAACGTCAGTCGGTGATGTGGTTCAGCCTTGCCGGGCTGGCGGTGCTGGTTATCGCCTCGTTTGCCGCACTCTCGCTG
Organism: Enterobacter cloacae; assembly: GCF_011078175.1. GTDB lineage: Bacteria > Pseudomonadota > Gammaproteobacteria > Enterobacterales > Enterobacteriaceae > Enterobacter > Enterobacter cloacae_Q. The sequence continues at coordinate 48,852 of NZ_JAALCJ010000003.1, read as the reverse complement.
GGACGCGACGCCACGGGCTGGCACTGGGCGACGGGAGATTTGCTGCATGAACTCATGCAGTGGCGCTGGCCGCGGATCTTCTCCGCGCTGATTGCGGGCGTCATGCTGGCGGTGGCGGGATGTATTATCCAGCGTCTCACCGGCAACCCGATGGCAAGCCCGGAAGTCTTAGGGATCAGCTCCGGGGCCGCGTTTGGCGTGGTGTTGATGCTGTTCCTCGTGCCGGGAAACGCGTTCGGCTGGCTGATGCCTGCCGGCAGTATCGGTGCAGCAGTCACGCTGATGATTATTCTGATCGCCTCCGGACGAGGGGGGTTCTCACCTCACCGTATGCTGCTGGCCGGGATGGCGCTCAGCACCGCGTTTACTATGCTGCTGATGATGTTGCAGGCGAGCGGCGATCCGCGCATGGCGCAGATCCTGACCTGGATTTCTGGTTCAACGTACAACGCCACCGGCAGTCAGGTGATGCATACCGGGATTGTGATGATCGTGCTGCTGGCGATTGTGCCGCTGTGCCGTCGCTGGATGACTATTCTGCCGCTGGGTGGGGACACCGCACGTGCGGTTGGGGTGGCGCTGACGCCAACGCGTATTGCCCTGTTACTGCTGGCCGCGTGCCTGACGGCGACAGCCACCATGACTATCGGCCCGCTCAGTTTCGTCGGGTTAATGGCGCCGCATATCGCCCGTATGATGGGTTTCCGCCGGACTTTGCCGCATATCGCGATCTCTGCGCTGACGGGCGGGGTAATCCTGGTCTTCGCTGACTGGTGCGGAAGGATGGTGCTGTTCCCGTATCAGATCCCGGCGGGCCTCCTGTCGACCTTTATCGGCGCGCCGTACTTTATATATCTGTTGAGAAAGCAGAGTCGGTAATAAAAGTAAACGGCAATCCTTAGATTGCCGTTTTAGTGTTTGCTCCCTCTCCCTGTGGGAGAGGGTTGGGGTGAGGCCATCAGCCGCACATTTTACAGCTTCGCAAACACCTTACGCGCTGCGTCAATGGTGTTATTGATATCTTCTTCGCTGTGCGCCACGGACATAAAGCCCGCTTCAAACGCTGACGGCGCAAGATAAACGCCTTCTTCCAGCATCAGGTGGAAGAAGCGTTTGAAGCGTTCCACGTCGCACTTCACCACGTCCTGATAGCAGGTTACGGTTTTCGCATCGGTGAAGAAAATCCCGAACATCCCGCCGACGTGGTTTACCACCAGCGGAATACCCGCTTCTTCTGCGGCTTCCAGCAGTCCGTTTGCCAGCTGCGTCGTCCGGTCAGTCAGGGTTTCGTGGATGCCCGGCTGCGCCACTTCGGTCAGACAGGCAAAACCTGCCGCCATCGCAATCGGGTTACCGGAGAGCGTACCCGCCTGGTAGACCGGACCGGTTGGCGCCAGCGCGTCCATCACGTCCTTACGGCCGCCAAATGCGCCGACAGGCATGCCGCCGCCGATGATTTTGCCGAGGCAGGTCAGATCCGGCTCGACGCCGTAGTATGACTGCGCTCCCGCCAGCGCGACGCGGAAACCGGTCATCACTTCGTCGATGATCAGCAGCGCGCCGAACTCATCGCAAAACGCGCGCAGGCCCGGCAGGAAATCCGGCTGCGGTGGAATACAGTTCATGTTGCCCGCCACCGGTTCAACGATGATGCAGGCGATCTCCTGCGGATACTGCTCGAACGCCGCACGAACGGTGTCAAGATCGTTATAGGTGCAGGTCAGCGTATGTTTCGCGAAATCAGCCGGCACCCCCGGGGAGTTTGGCTGACCGAGGGTCAGCGCGCCCGAACCGGCTTTTACCAGCAGGCAGTCGGCGTGGCCGTGATAACAACCTTCGAACTTGATAATCTTGTCACGGCCGGTAAAACCGCGCGCCAGACGAATAGCGCTCATGGTCGCTTCCGTACCGGAGTTAACCATACGCACCATATCCATCGTTGGCACCAGCTCGGTGACCAGCTCCGCCATTTTGACTTCCATCTCGGTTGGCGCACCGAAGCTCAGGCCGCGCTGAGCGGCTTCAATCACCGCATTGCGGATTGCCGGGTGGTTATGCCCCAGTACCATCGGGCCCCAGGAGCCGACGTAATCGACATAGGCTTTGCCATCCACATCATACAGATATGCGCCATCCGCACGTTCGATAAACAGCGGGGTGCCCCCCACGCCGGTAAAGGCGCGCACGGGTGAGTTCACGCCGCCTGGGATAAGCTCGCGGGCTGCGCTGTAGAGGTTTTCAGACTTGCTCATGGCGTCGTTCCTGGTTCGTAGAAATAAGTTAAGGCAACTATTCTAAGTGATTCGGAAGAGGTTATAAAATTTTTGCCCCTCAGAAGGCTTAACAATTGTTAAGTATTTTTCAGGGGACGAGGGGATTGTCTCTGGTAGAATCCCTGCGGCCTTTTGTATGACGAAACAGAACAGGTAATGAACGAGAACACGCCTTCTTTTGAACAACAACAATTTACGCGCGCGAAGCACCGGGTCAGCATCCGGCGGCTGCTCAACCGTGACAAAACCCCGTTAGCCATTCTACTGGCAGCCGCCGTGGTCGGTACGCTGGCCGGGCTGGTGGGTGTCGCGTTCGAGAAAGCGGTCAACGCGGTACTCAACTGGCGCATAGGCACCGTCGCCAGCTTTGCCGATCGGGAATGGCTGGTCTGGGTGTGGGCCTTTGGCCTTTCGGCGCTGTTTGCCATGGTGGGGTATTTTCTGGTGCGTAAATTCGCACCTGAAGCTGGCGGCTCGGGGATCCCTGAAATTGAGGGGGCGCTGGAGGAGTTGCGTCCTGTCCGCTGGTGGCGGGTGCTCCCGGTGAAATTTATCGGCGGACTGGGGACGCTCGGGGCAGGCATGGTGCTCGGGCGGGAAGGGCCAACAGTACAACTGGGCGGCAATGTGGGACGCATGGTGAGCGATCTGTTCCGCATGCGCAGCGCTGAAGCGCGCCATACGCTGCTGGCAACGGGGGCGGCGGCGGGTCTGTCTGCGGCATTTAACGCGCCGCTGGCGGGGATCTTGTTTATCATCGAAGAGATGCGCGCCCAGTTTCGCTACAACCTGATATCCATTAAAGCGGTGTTTACCGGCGTGATTATGTCGAGCATTGTTTTTCGCATCGTCAACGGCGAAGGCGCGGTGATTGAGGTCGGCAAGCTGACCAACGCGCCGGTCAATACCCTGTGGCTGTATCTGGTGCTGGGGATGATATTTGGCATCGTCGGTCCGCTGTTCAATACCCTGATTTTGCGTGCGCAGGACATGTTTCAGCGCATCCACGGCGGCAATACCGCCAAATGGGTGCTGGTGGGAGGCATGCTTGGCGGCATGTGCGGGATCCTCGGCTTTATCGAACCGAATGCGGCGGGCGGCGGTTTCGGCCTGATTCCCATTGCCGCGGCGGGGAATTTCAGCGTAGGCCTGCTGCTGTTTATGTTTATTTCACGCGTCATCACCACGGTATTGTGCTTCTCCTCCGGCGCACCGGGCGGCATTTTCGCCCCGATGCTGGCGCTGGGGACGCTGCTGGGTACGGCGTTCGGGATGGCGGCGGCGGCAGGGTTCCCGGCCTACCATCTGGATGCGGGGACGTTTGCGGTTGCGGGAATGGGGGCGCTGCTGGCGGCCTCCCTGCGCGCGCCGCTGACCGGGATCGTACTGGTGCTGGAAATGACCGACAATTACCAGCTCATTTTGCCAATGATCATTACCTGTCTCGGCGCGACACTATTAGCCCAATTCCTGGGTGGAAAACCGCTATACTCCACCATTCTTGCCCGTACCCTGGCGAAACAGGAAGCTGAACAGGCCCTGAAGCAGAATACTTGAATGAATTACCAGGGTATTAGATAATGACAAAAAGAATTGGGTGATTTTTACCCAATAGCAGTCGCAGTATTCATGGGAGCATAAGATGAGTGATGACGTAGCGTTGCCGCTGGAATTTACCGAAGCAGCAGCGAAAAAAGTGAAAACCCTGATTGCCGACGAGGACAATCCGGATCTGAAACTGCGTGTTTATATTACCGGCGGCGGCTGTAGTGGCTTCCAGTATGGTTTTACCTTTGACGACCAGGTTAACGATGGTGATATGACTATCGAGAAACAGGGCGTCGCGCTGGTGGTTGACCCGATGAGCCTGCAATATCTGGTGGGCGGTTCAGTGGACTACACTGAAGGTCTGGAAGGTTCGCGCTTTGTGGTGACTAACCCGAATGCGACCAGCACCTGCGGGTGTGGCTCTTCGTTCAGTATTTAAGCCTGAACGCAGATTGTAGGCCCGGTAAGCGAAGCGCCACCGGGTCTACAAACGACACCTATCGTGAATTTTCATCCAGCGCAAACGTCGGCAGCTTCAGGTGCCAGCGTATGGCCGCTAAACGGATCACCAGCGTGACTACCATCCCCAGCATCGCCGCGTTTTCCAGCGGGACAGCAAAGGTGTAATACGCCGTGGCGTGAACGATCCCCCCGATGATACAGGCCGTCGCGTAGATTTCCGTTCGCAGGATCATCGGGACTTCTCGCGCCAGTATGTCGCGAATGATCCCTCCGCCCACGCCGGTTAACACGCCCATGCAGATCGCCACCAGCGGGCCAGTCCCGGCAATAAAGGCTTTATTCACACCTATCCCCACAAATACCGCCAGACCGACGGCATCCAGCACCGGCAATATCCATTTTGGTAGTCTGCGAGGCTGACGAACCAGCACGATGGTTAACAGGCAGGTGACCATCGCCACCACCAGATCCGTTGGATCTTTTACCCAGAATACCGGGCCGTTTGCCAGCGCCATATCGCGAATCGTTCCGCCGCCCACCGCCGTAACGACGCCGAGCACCAGTACGCCAAACGGATCCATGCGTAGTTTTCCGGCAAGCAAAACGCCGGAGATAGCAAAAACGGCTGTGCCAAGAATATCCAGCCAATACACGAGCATCGTTAAATCCTCGAAGGGGGTATTTATCTGTTTGAGTGACTCTTTGCCAGTTCGGCGCAGAGTTGTTTTGCGGCGAGGATAATACGCGGGCTGGCGCGTTCAAACCAGTCGCTGTTGAGTGTGATAACCGGAATTTTAAGCTGCCGATGCCAGAATTGTTCTATTTTAGGAATCTCGCTCGCATTTCCGACCACCACAATGGCCTGCGGCTGTCGCGCCAGAACCTGCTCACGACTGACCTGCGGCCACGGGACCCGGCTATCGGCAAAGATATTTTCACCTCCACAGGTCTCAAGCACCTGGTTCTGGATTGAACCTTTCCCGGTAGTGAACAGCGGCTGGCTGCCAAATTGCAGAAAAACGCGTTGTTTCGGTTGCGTGCCGTATCGGGCTTTTAGCGCGGCATAGTCGTTGAGCATCTGCTGTGCAGCCTGCCCGGCGCGTTGGGGGGTAGGGCTGAAGGGCGCGAGGTCACGGAGGGTTTGCGCCACCTGTTCGATGCTCACCGCGTCCACCCATTTAACCGTTATTCCCAGCGAAGAGAGCTGATTGACCTGCCGTTCGGCATTACCGCCGCGCCAGGCGAGGACCAGATCGGGCTTTAGCGCCACGATGCGTTCCAGATTCATTCCCTGCCAGGTGGCAACCTGTTCGATATGGGCGGCCTGCGGTGGATAATCGGAAAAGCTGCTCACCGCAACGGGCGTGATCCCGGCGGCAAACGCCAGTTCCGTATTGGCAGGGGAGAGAGCGATCACCCGCGGCGCGGCGATGAGCCAGGCCGGAGCGAGCAGAAGCAGGGCGGCCAGCGCCCTGAAGGACAACTTACCCACGCGCCAGTTTCTGCACCAGGGTTTCCACCATCACGGTGGACTGTTTGGCCGCCACGGCCAGGAACTCGTCGAAGCTAATGTGGGACTGCTGGTCAGCTACGTCAGAAATCGCGCGAACGACCACGAACGGCACGTTGAAGTTATGGCACACGTGCGCAATGGCCGTGGCTTCCATCTCAACGGCGACGGCCTGCGGGAAGTTATGACGGATTTTCGCCAGACCGACAGAGCCGTTGATAAAGGCATCGCCGCTCACGATCAGACCACGTACCGCATTGAGATTCAGCTCGTTTATGCAGCTTTCAGCGGCGGCAATCAGCTTATCATCCGCTTTAAACCCGGCTGGGCAGCCCGGAAGCTGACCATATTCGTAGCCGAATGCGGTGACGTCTGCATCGTGGTAACGCGCTTCGTCGGAAACCACAATATCACCCACTTTCAGCGTCGCCGCCAGACCGCCGGCAGACCCCGTATTAATGATAACGTCAGGCTTGCAGCGCTCAAGCAGCAGGGTCGCGCCCAGTGCCGCTGCAACTTTACCGATGCCTGATTTCAGCAGAGCCACGTCAACACCATTCAACTGGCCGGAGTAGATCTCACAGCCACCGAGGGAGAGGGTCTGACGGTTCTCAATTTTGTCACGCAGCAGCGTAACTTCTTCTTCCATTGCACCAATAATGCCGATTTTCATAGATTTACTCGCGATGTGCCTTGTTAAGATGCATAGTCTATCATGCGGTTAAGGGGAAACGCATTCTCACGCGGGGGAGCACATGTCACCAATCGATTTTCGCACCAAAATTAACTGGCACCGACGTTACCGTTCGCCGCAGGGCGAAAAGAATGAACATGAAATCCTGCGCATTTTCGAGAGCGATCGCGGACGCATCATCAACTCGCCTGCCATCCGCCGGTTACAGCAGAAAACCCAGGTGTTCCCGCTGGAGCGTAACGCCGCGGTGCGTACGCGGTTAACGCACTCCATGGAAGTGCAGCAGGTGGGGCGCTATATTGCAAAAGAGATCCTCAGCCGCCTTAAAGAGCAACGTCTGTTGGAAACCTACGGGCTGGATGAACTGACCGGGCCGTTCGAAAGCATTGTTGAGATGGCCTGCCTGATGCACGATATCGGCAATCCTCCCTTTGGCCACTTCGGCGAGGCCGCCATCAACGACTGGTTTAAACAGCGGCTTTTTCCCTCTGACGCCATAAGCCAGCCGCTCAGCGATGATCGCTGTGTGGTACGCGATTTATGCCTGCGTGAAGGTGAAGATAGCCTGAACGAGCTGCGCCGTAAGGTGCGTCAGGATCTGTGTCATTTCGAAGGTAACGCACAGGGGATCCGCCTGGTGCACTCCCTGATGCGCATGAATCTGACCTGGGCACAGGTGGGCTGTATTCTTAAATACACGCGTCCCGCATGGTGGACAGGAGAACCGCCCGCCACCCATAGCTACCTGATGAAAAAACCTGGCTATTACTTGTCAGAAGAAGCATACGTCGCGCGGTTGCGTAAAGAACTGTCTCTGACCCCCAATGGCCGCTTTCCATTGACGTGGATTATGGAAGCAGCTGACGACATTTCTTATTGCGTGGCCGATCTGGAAGACGCGGTGGAAAAAAGAATATTCAGCGTCGAGGAGCTGTATCAGCATCTTTATGATGCCTGGGGAGAGCATGAAAAAGGTTCTCTGTTTGCGCAGGTCGTCGAGAATGCCTGGGATAAATCGCGTTCAAATTCGCTGAGCCGTAGTACCGAAGATCAGTTCTTTATGTATTTGCGGGTTAACACGCTGAATAAACTGGTACCGTATGCGGCCGCCCGTTTCATTGATAATTTGCCGATGATATTTAGCGGGGAATTTAATCATGCGCTGCTGGAAGATGAGAGCAGTTTTAGTCAGCTTCTTGAATTATATAAAAACGTGGCCGTTCGCCATGTTTTCAGCCACCCGGATGTCGAACAGCTGGAACTGCAAGGATATCGGGTGATCAGCGGGTTGCTGGAGATTTATGGCCCGCTGCTCCAGCTGACGGTCGACGAGTTCAGCGGGCTGGTCGAAAATGAACGTGTTCGCCGCCTGCCGATTGAATCTCGTCTCTATCAGAAGCTTTCGACCCGCCACCGGCTGGCATACATTGAAGCCGTCAGTAAAATAGATCGCCATTCTTCCCAATGGCCAGTTCTGGAATATTATTATCGCTGTCGTCTTATACAGGACTATATCAGCGGAATGACAGATTTGTATGCCTGGGATGAATACCGCAAGCTGATGGCCGTTGAATAAGCCACGAGTTTTGTAAAGACGACCAATAATTTTTTACTTTTTCCATAAACTTATTCCCGGAACTAAGCGGTATAAAACGAATCTGAGTTACACAGCAATTTTGCGTTATCTGGTAAATCGAGATAGAGAAACATGAAAAAAACCACATTAGCAATGAGTGCACTGGCTCTGAGTTTAGGTTTAGCGCTGTCCCCTCTGGCGACGGCGGCCGAGACAGCTTCCTCGGCAGCGACTGCGCAGCAGATGCCAAGCCTGGCCCCGATGCTCGAAAAAGTGATGCCATCGGTGGTGAGTATTAACGTTGAGGGCAGCACAACCGTCAATACGCCGCGTATGCCGCGTAATTTCCAGCAGTTCTTCGGCGATAATTCGCCATTCTGCCAGGACGGTTCGCCATTCCAGAGCTCCCCGTTCTGTCAGGGCGGCGGCGCAGGGGATGACGGTCAGGGCGGCGGCCAGCAGCAGAAATTCATGGCACTCGGCTCGGGCGTTATTATTGATGCAGCGAAAGGCTACGTGGTGACCAATAACCACGTGGTAGATAATGCTAACTCCATTAAGGTGCAGATGAGCGATGGCCGTAAATTCGATGCCAAAGTGGTCGGTAAAGACCCGCGCTCCGATATCGCGCTGATTCAAATCCAGGATCCGAAAAACCTGACGGCGATAAAGCTTGCCGACTCTGACGCGCTGCGCGTGGGTGACTACACCGTCGCCATCGGTAACCCGTTTGGTCTGGGCGAAACCGTGACCTCGGGTATCGTCTCTGCGCTGGGACGTAGCGGCCTGAACGCAGAAAACTATGAAAACTTCATCCAGACGGATGCGGCTATTAACCGCGGTAACTCCGGCGGGGCGCTGGTTAACCTGAACGGTGAACTGATCGGTATTAACACCGCTATCCTGGCACCGGACGGTGGCAACATCGGTATCGGCTTTGCTATCCCGAGCAATATGGTGAAAAACCTGACCGCGCAGATGGTGCAATATGGACAGGTTAAACGCGGTGAGCTGGGTATCATGGGTACCGAGCTGAACTCCGAGCTGGCGAAAGCGATGAAAGTAGACGCTCAGCGCGGCGCATTCGTCAGCCAGGTCATGCCGAACTCCTCGGCGGCGAAAGCCGGCATTAAAGCGGGTGACGTGATCACCTCGCTGAACGGTAAACCGATCAGCAGCTTTGCCGCCCTGCGTGCGGAAGTGGGTTCTATGCCAATCGGCAGTAAAGTGACCCTCGGCCTGCTGCGTGAAGGTAAGCCGGTTAACGTGAGCCTGGAACTGCAACAGAGCAGCCAGAATCAGGTCGATTCCAGCACCATCTTCAGCGGTATTGAAGGTGCAGAGATGAGCAACAAAGGGGCAGATAAAGGCGTGGTGGTGAACAACGTGAAGGCGAACTCACCTGCTGCCCGTATCGGCCTGAAAAAAGGTGATGTGATCATGGGCGCTAACCAGCAGCCGGTGAAAAACATCGCTGAACTGCGCAAAATTCTCGACAGCAAGCCGTCCGTGCTGGCGCTGAATATTCAGCGTGGTGATACTTCTATTTATCTCCTGATGCAGTAATTTTCTTAAGCCCCTGTTCGCAGGGGCTTTCTCGTTTCTGTGACCTTTCCCACAACTCCATACATCTCTCTCTGCCTTTGGGCATCTGCACAGTGCAGCCCTGGCTGAACTTCCCTATGCTTGAGCTCTGCTCACGGGAGGGTTATATGGCTGGCTGGCATCTTGATACCAAAATGGCGCAGGATATCGTGGCGCGAACCATGCGCATCATTGATACCAATATCAACGTAATGGACGCCCGAGGGCGCATTATCGGCAGCGGCGATCGTGAGCGTATTGGGGAGTTGCACGAAGGGGCATTGCTGGTGCTCTCTCAGGGGCGCGTGGTCGATATCGATGACGCCGTGGCGAAACATCTGCACGGAGTGCGTCAGGGGATCAACCTGCCGCTGCGTCTGGAAGGAGAAATTGTTGGCGTTATCGGTCTGACCGGCGATCCTGAATCGCTGCGTAAATACGGTGAGCTGGTCTGCATGACGGCGGAGATGATGCTGGAGCAGTCGCGTCTGATGCACCTGCTCGCCCAGGACAGCCGCCTGCGTGAAGAGCTGGTGATGAATTTGATTCAGGCGGAGGAGCACACGCCTGCCCTGAGCGAATGGGCGCAGCGTCTGGGTATCGACCTGAATCAGCCGCGCGTGGTCGCCGTTATTGAGGTGGATAGCGGCCAGCTTGGCGTGGACAGCGCCATGGTGGAGCTTCAGCAGCTACAAAACATGCTGGCGACGCCGGAGCGTAACAACCTGGTGGCGATCGTCTCTTTGACGGAAATGGTGGTACTTAAGCCTGCGCTTAATCAGTTTGGCCGCTGGGACGCGGAAGATCATCGTCGCCGCGTTGAGCTGCTCATCGAGCGCATGAAGGAGAACGGGCAGCTCCGTTTTCGCGTCGCGCTGGGAAATTACTTTACCGGGCCGGGAAGTATTGCCCGTTCATGGCGAACGGCGCGCACCACCATGATGGTGGGTAAACAGCGCATGCCGGAGAGCCGCAGTTATTTCTATCAGGATCTGATGCTGCCGGTCCTGCTCGACAGCCTGCGCGGTGGCTGGCAGGCCAACGAGCTGGCGCGCCCGCTTGTACGTCTGAAAGCGATGGACAACAACGGGCTGCTGCGCCGCACGTTGCAGGCATGGTTCCGGCATAACGTGCAGCCGCTGGCAACGTCAAAAGCGCTGTTTATTCACCGTAATACGCTGGAGTATAGGTTAAACCGGATCTCGGAACTGACGGGGCTGGATTTAGGGAATTTTGACGACCGGCTACTGCTGTATGTGGCGTTGCAGCTGGATGAACAGAGATAACTGAGTGCGGTTTTCACCCTCTCCCTGTGGGAGAGGGCCGGGGTGAGGGCATCAGACCGCACCGGAATAACTTATTTCCGCGTCAATTTCTCAAGATCTGCTTCAATCTCGCTGATCTTATTGGTGACTACGCTTTCCAGGTGACGCAGGTCGTCGAGGATCTTACGTTTCAGATCGACCTCGCTGCGATCGCGCTGGCAGATTTGATCGAGTTCGTCGATCACGTAGCGCAGGTTAGGGCTGATTTCCTGTACTTCTTTATATCCCTGACCGATACCGTCAGCGACTACGGTCTTACGCTGGCGAGGGTATTTAAACTTCACGCTTTTGGCGAAGAACTCTCCTTTGTCCTTGTGAAAATAGATTTTCAAAATATCGTTATTCGCTTCCTGGCGGAGACTATAACGATCAATTTCATCAGGATTGGTAATGCCCAGACTTTTCAGATTATCGTACATAGCGGTACCCTTGATCTCAACATAACCTATGAATAATTAACGAAAAAATCTATTTTCGCCACCTTCGGATATAAAAAAAGCGGGGTTGCCCCCGCTTTTTGTTATACCCGATTAATCGATGGTGCGCAGCAGTTCATTGATGCCCACTTTACCGCGGGTTTTCGCGTCCACTTTTTTCACGATAACCGCACAGTACAGGCTGTATTTGCCATCTTTAGACGGCAGGTTGCCGGAAACCACAACGGAACCGGCTGGAACGCGGCCGTAGTGAATTTCACCGGTTTCGCGATCGTAAATACGGGTGCTCTGACCAATGTAGACGCCCATGGAGATCACAGACCCTTCTTCGACGATCACGCCTTCCACCACTTCGGAACGTGCGCCGATGAAGCAGTTGTCTTCGATGATGGTTGGGTTAGCCTGAAGTGGCTCCAGAACGCCACCGATGCCCACGCCGCCGGACAGGTGAACGTTTTTACCGATCTGCGCGCAGGAGCCGACGGTAGCCCAGGTGTCCACCATAGTGCCTTCGTCAACGTAGGCGCCGATGTTTACGTAGGATGGCATCAGCACGGTATTGCGTGCGATGAAGGCACCCTGACGAACTGCCGCCGGTGGCACCACGCGGAAGCCCTCTTTCTGGAAGCGCGCTTCGTCGTACTCGGCAAATTTCATTGGCACTTTATCGAAGTAGCGGCTTTCTGCGCCGTCGATAACCTGGTTATCGTTGATGCGGAAAGAGAGCAGCACAGCTTTCTTCAGCCATTGATGAGTAACCCACTGACCGTCGATTTTTTCTGCCACGCGCAGCGCGCCGGAATCCAGCAGGGAAATAACCTGGTTAACCGCTTCACGGGTCACGGTATCCACATTTGCCGGAGTGATGTCGGCGCGACGCTCAAAAGCGGACTCAATAACGTTCTGTAACTGCTGCATTGTTTACTCTTTCCATTTCACTAAAAAACACGTCACCCTTTATCGTTTGGATTGAGGGCTGCTGTCAACCGTTGTTGCACTTCAAGTTGCAGGTCATTATTAAGGGCACGCCGGTCGGCAGTGGCGATTATAAATAAATCTTCTACTCGCTCGCCAATGGTTGTAATTCGGGCGCCGTGAAGCGAAATTCCCAGATCGGCAAAAACCTGACCGACGCGGGCGAGCAGCCCTGGCTGGTCGAGCGCGATCAGCTCAAGGAACGATTTACGATCCGTATGGGTCGGCAGGAAATTGACTTCGGTATCGACGGTAAAGTGGCGCAGTTTTGCCGGCTGGCGGCGCGGCTGTGGGGGCTGCCAGCTGCGCTGGGTGATAGCCTGCTCCAGACCAAAGCGTATTCCTTCGTGACGATCCGACGACAGCGGGCTACCGTCTGGCTCCAGCACGATAAAGGTATCCATCGCCATGCCGTCGCGGGTGGTAAAAATCTGCGCGTCGTGAACGCTCAGGTTACGCCTGTCCAGCTCGGCACAGACCGCTGCAAACAAATAAGGCCGGTCCGGGCTCCAGATAAAGATCTCCGTCCCGCCGCGCGTGGCCTGCGGGCTGAGCAGAATCATCGGTTTCGTCAGGTCATGCTTCAGCAGATGCCGGGCGTGCCAGGCAAGCTGGTTTGGGCTGTGGCGCACAAAGTAGTTAGCGCGACAGCGCGCCCAAATCTGATGCAGCGCCTCTTCGTTGATGTTATCCATGCGCAGCAGGGCCAGCGCCTGCAACTGGTGGTGGCGCACACGCTCGCGCATGTCCGGGATGTTTTGCATTCCGCGACGCAGCTGTTTTTCGGTGGCGAAATAGAGCTCGCGCAGCAGGCTCTGCTTCCAGCTGTTCCACAGGGTTTCGTTGGTGGCGCAGATATCGGCCACCGTCAGACAGACCAGGTAGCGCAGGCGGTTCTCCGTTTGCACCTCTTCGGCGAACTGCTTGATCACTTCCGGATCCTGAATATCACGACGCTGAGCGGTAACCGACATCAGCAGATGATGGCGAACCAGCCAGGCGATAAGCTGCGTCTCACGCGAGTTAAGGCCGTGCAGCTCGGCAAATTTCAGCACGTCCTGTGCGCCCAGCACCGAGTGGTCGCCGCCGCGTCCTTTGGCGATATCATGGAACAGGGCGGCCATCAGGATCAGTTCCGGGTGCGTCAGACGTGGCCAGAGATCAACGCACAGCGGATGGCGGGATCGCGTCTCTTCTTTAGCAAAGCTTTCCAGCTTGAGCATGACGCGGATCGTGTGCTCATCTACCGTATAGGCGTGAAACAGGTCGAACTGCATCTGCCCGACAATATGCGACCACTGCGGCATATAGGCCCACAATACGCTGTGGCGGTGCATCGGCAACAGACCGCGGCTGACGGCGCCCGGATGACGGAGCATGCTCAGGAACAGCGAGCGCGCCTCCGGGATATAGCACAGCGGCTGCTTCAGATGACGCCGTGCATGGCGTAAATGGCGCAGGGTGGTGGAGTAGATCCCGGTGATCGTGCTGTTGCGCACCATGGTGTAGAACATGCGCAGGATTGCTTCCGGTTCGCGAATGAACAGCGTTTCGTCGCGCAGATCGATCAGCGTGCCGCGCAGTTGAAATTCATCATCAATCGGACGTGGTTTTTCGTCTGCCGTCAGCGCGAGGATCGCCTCATCGAACAGCTGTAATAGCATCTGGTTCAGCTCAGAGACGCGGCGGGTGACGCGGAAGAAATCTTTCATCATCTGCTCGACCGGCTCGTTGCCTTCGCCCTGATAATTCAGGCGCTGCGCCACGCTGAGCTGCCGATCAAACAGCAGACGGTTATCGTAGCGGGTGACTTCCAGGTGCAGGGCAAAACGGATGCGCCACAGCAGATGCAGACACTCATTGAGTTCGTTACGTTCGGCTTCGGTCAGAAAACCAAAACCGACCATTTCGTCCAGTGATGTTGCCCCAAAATGGCGGCGGGCGACCCATTGCAGGGTGTGGATATCGCGCAGGCCGCCGGGGCTGCTTTTGATATCCGGTTCAAGATTATAGCTGGTGCCGTGATAGCGCTGGTGGCGCTGGTCTTGTTCTTCGACCTTCGCGGCGAAGAATTTTTCCGAGGGCCAGAAGCCATCGCTAAAGATGTGCTTTTGCAGTTCGAGGAACAGCGCTACGTCGCCAATCAGCAGGCGGGTTTCAATCAGGTTAGTGGCGACAGTCAGGTCAGATAACCCTTCCAGCAGACACTCTTCCAGGGTGCGTACGCTGTGGCCCACTTCCAGTTTTACGTCCCAGAGCAGGGTCAGCAGTTCACCGATTTTCTGTGCCCGGTCGTCCGGCAACTTCTTACGGCTTAAGATCAGCAGGTCGATATCCGAGAGCGGATGCAGTTCACCCCGGCCATAGCCGCCGACCGCAACCAGCGCGACGTCGCTCACCTGGCCGAAACCGTAGTCGATCCACAGACGTTGCAGAAGCTGGTCGATAAATTCGGTACGCGCTTCAATGAGCTGCTCGGCAGACACCCCTGCGTCGAACGCGCTCCCCAGCCAGCGATGGAAAACCGCCATGTGGGCTTTGATATGCGCACAGGTCAGCTCATGCGGCGGCCAGACGCCTGGGTTATCAGGCTGGTCGGGGAGGGTGGGAAGTGCTGTGTTAGCATACTGTTCGGGTAAGAGATTACTCATCGTGCGCCACCCATAAGAAAAAGCTATCGCCATTAAAAAAGCCGGCTTTCGCCGGCTTCTTATCACTCAATGTTGGTCAGTATCGCCGGGATAGTGTCATCCTTGCGCAACGTCATAATTTCGCAGCCGTTGTCTGTTACCACAATAGTATGCTCGTACTGGGCAGACAAGCTTCTGTCTTTGGTTTTTACCGTCCAGCCATCTTTCATGGTACGGATGCGGTAATCACCCGCGTTGACCATGGGTTCGATAGTGAAAGTCATGCCCTGTTGCAGCACCACGCCACCGTCGTCTGCATCGTAGTGCAGAACCTGTGGCTCCTCATGGAACACACGACCAATACCGTGACCGCAGTATTCGCGCACCACGGAGAAACCTTCCGCTTCCACAAATTTCTGAATAGCAGCACCGATGGTACGCAGGCGGATGCCCGGCTTAACCATCTTCAGCGCCAGGTAGAGGCTCTCCTGGGTGACTTTACACAGGCGCTCTCCAAGGATTGTTGGTTTGCCAACGATGAACATCTTAGAGGTATCACCGTGGTAGTCGTCTTTAATGACGGTCACGTCGATATTGACGATGTCGCCATCTTTCAGCAGCTTCTCGTCATCCGGAATGCCGTGGCACACCACTTCATTAATAGAGATGCAGACGGATTTTGGGAAGCCGTGATAGCCGAGGCAGGCGGAAACCGCGTGCTGCTCGTTGACGATATAGTCGTTACAGATGCGATCCAGCTCGCCAGTGCTGACGCCCGGTTTCACAAACGGTTCGATCATTTCCAGCACATCCGCGGCCAGACGACCGGCGACGCGCATCTTTTCAATTTCTTCAGGTGTCTTAATAGAGATAGCCATGTAATCTGTCCATCGGTGTCGATTTTTTCGACAATACTAGTGTAAGTGTTGTCAATGGTATCAGTCAGGCGCACCCCGTGCCAAATTGAGAATCATTAACAGCACACTCCGCCAACAATTATTGGTTTCTGGTCGTGTTTTGTGATATAAAGCGCGCCGGACTTCCGATCCATCTCAGATACACAGGCTGGACGGGAGCGACAAATCTCACTTTGTGTAACAACACACACGTATCGGCACATATTCCGGGGTGCCCTTCGGGGTCGGTAATATGGGATACGTGGAGGCATAACCCCAACTTTTAATATAGAGGTTTTAAACATGGCAACTGTTTCCATGCGCGACATGCTCAAGGCTGGTGTTCACTTCGGTCACCAGACCCGTTACTGGAACCCGAAAATGAAGCCTTTCATCTTCGGCGCACGTAACAAAGTTCACATCATCAACCTTGAGAAGACTGTACCAATGTTCAACGAAGCCCTGGCTGAGCTGAACAAGATCTCTTCCCGTAAAGGTAAGATTCTGTTCGTTGGTACTAAGCGCGCTGCAAGCGAAGCTGTGAAAGATGCTGCTAACAGCTGCGACCAGTTCTTCGTGAACCATCGCTGGTTGGGCGGCATGCTGACCAACTGGAAAACTGTTCGTCAGTCCATCAAGCGCCTGAAAGATCTGGAAACCCAGTCTCAGGACGGTACTTTCGATAAGCTGACTAAGAAAGAAGCGCTGATGCGCACTCGTGAGCTGGACAAGCTGGAAAACAGCCTGGGCGGTATCAAAGATATGGGCGGCCTGCCAGACGCGCTGTTCGTAATCGATGCAGACCACGAGCACATCGCAATCAAAGAAGCTAACAACCTGGGTATCCCGGTATTCGCTATCGTTGATACCAACTCCGATCCGGACGGTGTTGACTTCGTTATCCCGGGTAACGACGACGCAATCCGTGCTGTTAGCCTGTACCTGAGCGCTGTAGCTGCTACCGTTCGTGAAGGCCGTTCCCAGGATCTGGCTTCTCAGGCGGAAGAAAGCTTCGTAGAAGCTGAATAATAAGGTTTTACCCCTTATTAGTACCGTGTATGAATAGGGGCCCATTATCGGCCCCTTTTTTCAATTTATACTGTTTGGCTCCCGGCCGGGCAGTTCACATCTCCCGAGGATTTAAGAATGGCTGAAATTACCGCATCCCTGGTAAAAGAGCTGCGTGAGCGTACTGGCGCAGGCATGATGGATTGCAAAAAAGCGCTGACCGAAGCGAACGGCGACATCGAGCTGGCAATCGAAAACATGCGTAAATCCGGTGCGATCAAAGCAGCTAAGAAAGCAGGCAACGTTGCTGCTGACGGCGTGATCATCACCAAAATCGACGGCACCTACGGCATCATTCTGGAAGTTAACTGCCAGACTGACTTCGTTGCTAAAGATGCTGGTTTCCAGGCATTTGCTAACAAAGTTCTGGACGCAGCGGTTGCAGGCAAAATCACTGACGTTGAAGTTCTGAAAGCACAGTTCGAAGAAGAGCGTGTTGCGCTGGTTGCTAAAATCGGTGAGAACATCAACATCCGTCGCGTTGCTTCCCTGGAAGGTGACGTTCTGGGCTCTTACCAGCACGGCGCACGTATCGGTGTTCTGGTTGCGGCTAAAGGCGCTGACGAAGAGCTGGTTAAACAGCTGGCTATGCACATTGCTGCAAGCAAACCAGAATTCGTTAAGCCAGAAGACGTGTCTGCTGAAGTGGTAGAAAAAGAGTACCAGGTTCAGCTGGACATCGCGATGCAGTCTGGTAAGCCAAAAGAAATCGCAGAGAAAATGGTTGAAGGCCGCATGAAGAAATTCACCGGCGAAGTTTCTCTGACTGGCCAGCCTTTCGTAATGGATCCAAGCAAATCTGTTGCTCAGCTGCTGAAAGAGCACAACGCTGACGTGACTGGCTTCATCCGCTTCGAAGTGGGCGAAGGCATCGAGAAAGTTGAGACTGACTTCGCAGCAGAAGTTGCTGCAATGTCCAAGCAGTCTTAATGATGGAAAAGGAGCCGCCTGAGGGCGGCTTCTTTTTGTCACCCATCTCACGAAATCAGAAAGGCTCCAGTATCGCTTGGCTGATATGCGACATATCATGTCGCCAGAATTAACCCCATCTTAATCGTTGACAGTCTCAGGAAAGAAACATGGCTACCAATGCAAAACCCGTGTACAAACGCATTCTGCTTAAGCTGAGTGGCGAAGCGCTGCAAGGATCGGAAGGCTTCGGTATTGACGCAAGCATCCTTGATCGCATGGCACAGGAAATCAAAGAACTGGTCGAACTGGGTATTCAGGTTGGCGTGGTCATTGGCGGTGGCAACCTTTTCCGTGGTGCTGGTCTGGCGAAAGCGGGGATGAACCGCGTAGTGGGCGACCACATGGGTATGCTGGCAACCGTGATGAATGGCCTGGCCATGCGTGATGCGCTTCATCGCGCCTATGTGAACGCTCGTCTGATGTCCGCTATTCCCTTGAATGGCGTTTGTGATAACTACAGCTGGGCAGAGGCTATCAGCCTGCTGCGTAACAACCGCGTGGTGATCCTCTCCGCCGGTACGGGTAACCCGTTCTTTACCACTGATTCCGCAGCCTGCCTGCGCGGTATCGAAATCGAAGCCGATGTGGTGCTGAAAGCGACCAAAGTGGACGGCGTGTTTACTGCCGATCCGGCAAAAGATCCGTCTGCAACCATGTACGATCAGCTGAGCTACAGCGAAGTGCTGGAAAAAGAGCTGAAAGTAATGGATCTTGCCGCCTTCACGCTGGCTCGCGACCACAAATTGCCGATCCGTGTCTTCAACATGAACAAGCCTGGCGCGCTGCGTCGCGTGGTCATGGGCGAAAAAGAAGGCACTTTGATCACGGAATAATTTCCGTCGACGATAAATACAGGTAAGATTCCGCTTTATTTCGACGTGGTATCTTACCCGGGCGCGCCTTTGGCGTTGTCATGAATTAAACGCGACTATACTTAGCACACCTGTAGCGCTGTGCTGGCGGATAGTCTGCCTGAGACAAGTTTTCAAGGATTCGTAACGTGATTAACGACATCAGAAAAGATGCTGAAGTACGCATGGACAAATGCGTAGAAGCGTTCAAAAACCAAATCAGCAAAATCCGTACTGGCCGTGCTTCCCCAAGCCTGCTGGATGGCATCATCGTAGAATATTACGGTACGCCAACGCCTCTGCGTCAGCTGGCGAGCGTGACGGTAGAAGATACCCGTACGCTGAAAATCAACGTGTTCGACCGCTCAATGAGCCCGGCCGTTGAAAAAGCGATCATGGCATCTGACCTGGGTCTGAACCCAAGCTCTGCGGGTGCTGACATCCGCGTTCCACTGCCTCCGCTGACGGAAGAACGCCGTAAAGACCTGATCAAAGTGGTTCGCGGTGAAGCTGAGCAGGGCCGCGTTTCCGTGCGTAACGTCCGTCGCGACGCGAACGATAAAGTGAAAGCACTGCTGAAAGAAAAAGAGATCAGCGAAGATGACGATCGTCGTTCTCAGGACGACATTCAGAAAATGACCGACGCTGCTATCAAGAAAATTGATGCGGCGCTGGCAGAAAAAGAAGCAGAACTGATGCAGTTCTGATTTTCGCTGTACACTGATAAACGCCGTTCAGAAGGACTTTAAGTCTTGCTGGCGGCGTTTTGCTTTTATCTGGTCAAACTTTTGGGCATCTCATGAAGCATCTCACTCTCCTCGGCTCGACCGGCTCTATCGGTTGCAGCACTCTCGACGTTGTACGTCATAATCCTGACCGCTACACCGTGGCCGCGCTTGTGGCCGGAAAAAACGTGCAGCGAATGGTCGAACAGTGTCTGGAGTTTACCCCCCGCTTTGCGGTGATGGATGATGAAGAGAGCGCCCGCCAGGTCAAAGCGCTGTTGCAGGAGAAGGGCTGTCGTACCGAGGTGCTCAGCGGGCAACAGGCGGCGTGCGATATGGCCGCGCTTGATGAAGTTGATCAGGTTATGGCGGCAATCGTCGGGGCGGCGGGTCTTCTGCCGACGCTTGCCGCTATTGATGCGGGGAAAGATGTCCTGCTTGCGAACAAAGAGTCGCTGGTCACCTGCGGACGTCTCTTTATGGAGGCGGTAAAACAGCGTGGGGCGCGTCTTTTGCCGGTCGATAGCGAGCACAACGCGATTTTTCAGAGTTTACCTCAACCTTTTCAACAAAACCTGGGGTACGCTGACCTGGAGCAGAATGGCGTTGTGTCGATTCTGCTTACCGGGTCTGGTGGCCCGTTCCGTGAAACGCCACTGTCTGAATTGAGCGCAATGACGCCGGATCAGGCGTGTCGCCATCCGAACTGGTCAATGGGGCGTAAGATCTCCGTCGATTCGGCCACCATGATGAACAAAGGTCTGGAATACATTGAAGCTCGCTGGCTGTTTAATGCGTCGGCGAAACAGATGGAAGTGCTGATCCACCCGCAATCGGTGATTCATTCGATGGTGCGCTATCAGGACGGCAGCGTATTGGCACAGCTGGGCGAACCGGATATGCGTACGCCTATTGCTCATACGATGGCGTGGCCAAACCGCGTAAAATCAGGCGTCAAGCCTCTCGATTTCTGCAAACTGAGTTCACTGACGTTTAGCGAGCCTGATTACGACCGTTATCCGTGTCTTAAACTGGCGATGACGGCCTTCGATCAGGGGCAGGCAGCGACAACAGCGCTTAATGCAGCCAATGAAGTGACCGTTGAAGCATTCCTGAATCAGCAGATCCGCTTTACCGACATCGCTGCGTTGAATTTATCCGTGCTGGAGTCGATGGACTTGCGTGAGCCGCAGAGCGTGGAAGAGGTGCTGGCCGTGGATGAACAGGCACGTATTGTTGCGCGTAAACAGGTGACGCGTCTCGCAAGCTGGTGATAAAGCAAGCACTAGTCGTCGTGCCATTTGTTAGCGTTGGGCTTCAGTGATATAGTCTGCGCCACCTGATCGCAGGTATTTGGCTTTAAGTGGTCAGGTAAGCCGTGGCTTGACACGGCTTTTTTATGTATAGGCTTCAGTATTCCTGTGTACCGTTAAATCCTTTCAGGGACTAAAAACGCGTTATGTTGTCTGCGAATCAACCAATAAGCGAAAACTTGCCAGCACATGGCTGTCGCCATGTTGCAATCATCATGGATGGCAATGGCCGCTGGGCGAAAAGACAAGGGAAGATACGAGCCTTTGGGCATAAAGCTGGGGCGAAATCTGTTCGTCGCGCCGTTTCTTTTGCCGCCAATAACGGCATTGATGCGTTAACGCTCTATGCTTTTAGCAGTGAAAACTGGAATCGACCTGCGCAGGAAGTGACTGCGTTGATGGAACTGTTTGTGTGGGCGCTCGATAGCGAAGTAAAAAGCCTGCACCGCCATAACGTCCGCTTGCGTATTATTGGCGAAACCAGTCGTTTTAACTCACGTCTACAGGAACGGAT
This sequence comes from Enterobacter cloacae, assembly GCF_011078175.1. Classification (GTDB taxonomy): domain Bacteria; phylum Pseudomonadota; class Gammaproteobacteria; order Enterobacterales; family Enterobacteriaceae; genus Enterobacter; species Enterobacter cloacae_Q. Next base: position 27,499 of record NZ_JAALCJ010000003.1, on the reverse strand, counting down.
TCGCAAAGCGGAAGCGTTGACGGAAAATAATACCGGCCTGACGCTCAATATCGCGGCGAATTACGGCGGACGCTGGGATATTATCCAGGGGGTTCGGCATTTGGCTGAGCAGGTTCAGGAAGGGCTGTTAAGACCCGACCAGATTGATGAAGAGGCGCTGAGTCAGCAAATCTGCATGAATGAACTGGCACCCGTGGATTTGGTTATAAGGACAGGGGGGGAACATCGCATAAGTAACTTTTTGCTGTGGCAAATTGCCTACGCCGAACTTTACTTTACGGATGTTCTTTGGCCAGATTTTGATGAACAAGACTTTGAAGGTGCGCTGCATGCCTTTGCCAATCGAGAGCGTCGTTTCGGCGGCACCGAGCCTGGTGGCGATAACGCCTGATGGGGGTAGCTTTTGCTGAAGTATCGCCTGATTTCCGCTTTTGTATTAATACCCGTCGTCATCGCAGCGCTGTTTTTACTGCCACCGGTGGGATTCGCTATTGTTACGCTGGTGGTGTGTATGCTCGCCGCGTGGGAATGGGGTCAGCTTAGCGGCTTTACCTCGCGCACTCAGCGGGTATGGCTGGCGGTACTCTGTGGTTTTTTACTGGCCCTGATGCTGTACACCTTGCCTGAGTATCATCACGATGTTCACCAGCCGCTGGTTGCAGGATCCTTATGGATATCGCTGGCCTGGTGGATTGCGGCGCTTGTTTTAGTGCTTTTCTATCCGGGCTCTGCGGCGATATGGCGTAACTCTAAAGTGTTGCGCCTTATTTTTGGTCTGCTCACCATTGTGCCGTTTTTCTGGGGGATGGTTGCATTGCGCGCCTGGCACTACGACGAAAACCACTACAGCGGGGCGATATGGCTGCTTTATGTGATGATTCTCGTCTGGGGGGCTGACTCCGGGGCCTATATGTTTGGTAAACTGTTCGGCAAACATAAACTGGCGCCAAAGGTTTCTCCGGGCAAAACCTGGCAAGGCTTTATCGGCGGCCTGTTTACGGCAGCGATCATCTCCTGGGGCTATGGCGTCTGGGCGAATCTTGAGGTTGCCCCTTCAACGCTGCTGGTATGTTCGATTTTCGCGGCGCTGGCATCGGTACTGGGTGATTTAACCGAGAGTATGTTCAAGCGTGAAGCAGGGATTAAGGACAGCGGTCACCTGATTCCAGGACATGGCGGAATACTGGATCGCATTGACAGCCTTACCGCGGCTGTTCCAGTGTTTGCTTGCCTGCTTTTACTGGTGTTTGGGACGATATAACGGAAGGTTTTATGCTGAGCATTCTCTGGAATCTGGCGGCGTTCATTGTTGCACTGGGTGTACTGATTACCGTGCATGAATTTGGCCATTTCTGGGTTGCCCGGCGCTGTGGTGTGCGGGTAGAGCGATTCTCAATTGGCTTTGGTAAATCACTCTGGACGCGCACCGACAAGCATGGCACCGAGTTTGTCATTGCTCTGATTCCCCTGGGCGGCTACGTCAAAATGCTCGACGAACGTGTTGAGCCTGTGGCGCCTGAACTTCGACATAGCGCGTTTAACAACAAAACCGTTGGACAACGTGCTGCCATCATCGCTGCCGGTCCGGTAGCCAATTTCATCTTCGCTATCTTCGCCTACTGGCTGGTGTTCATCATCGGCGTGCCAGGCGTGCGCCCGGTTGTGGGCGAAATCACCACGGGTTCTGTGGCGGCAACGGCGCAAATTACACCGGGAATGGAACTTAAAGCGATTGATGGTATCGAAACCCCTGATTGGGATGCCGTGAGGTTACAACTGGTTGCCAAAATCGGTGATGAGCAGACAACCGTCAGCGTATCGCCTTTTGGTTCCGACCAGCGGCAGGAAAAAGTGCTGGATTTACGCCACTGGCGCTTTGAGCCAGACAAAGAGGATCCCGTCGCCGCACTGGGCATTCGACCGCGCGGCGCGCAGATCGAGCCGGTATTAGCCGAAGTACAGGCCAATTCGGCGGCAAGTAAAGCAGGTTTACAAGCGGGTGACAGGATCGTTAAAGTCGATGGTCAGCCATTAACACAATGGATGACCTTTGTTACTCTGGTGCGCGATAATCCAGGCACGCCGCTTGCGCTGGAGGTGGAAAGGCAGGGGAGTCCGCTCTCGCTGACCCTCACCCCGGATACTAAATCGGGCGGCAGTAAGGCGGAAGGGTTTGCGGGCGTTGTGCCGAAAGTGATCCCGCTGCCAGACGAGTACAAAACAATACGCCAGTATGGGCCGTTTAGCGCCATCGTTGAGGCCACGGATAAAACTTGGCAGCTGATGAAGCTAACGGTCAACATGTTGGGGAAATTGATAACCGGTGATGTGAAACTGAACAACCTCAGTGGGCCAATTTCGATTGCTCAGGGGGCTGGGATGTCAGCGGAGTTCGGGGTGATTTACTATCTCATGTTCCTTGCGCTGATTAGCGTGAACCTGGGGATAATCAACCTGTTCCCGCTTCCCGTATTAGATGGGGGCCATTTGCTGTTTTTAGCGATTGAAAAGCTAAAAGGCGGACCGGTATCCGAGCGAGTTCAAGACTTTAGTTATCGCATTGGCTCGATTTTGCTGGTGCTGTTAATGGGGCTTGCACTTTTCAATGATTTCTCTCGGTTGTAAGAGAGTTAGTTAGGAAGAACGCATAATAACGATGGCGATGAAAAAGTTGCTCATAGCGTCGCTGCTGTTTAGCAGCGCGACCGTATACGGTGCTGACGGGTTCGTAGTGAAAGATATTCATTTCGAAGGCCTTCAGCGTGTCGCCGTTGGTGCGGCCCTCCTCAGTATGCCTGTGCGCCCCGGCGATACGGTTAATGATGAAGATATCAGTAACACCATCCGTGCTCTGTTTGCCACTGGCAACTTTGAGGACGTCCGCGTCCTGCGCGATGGTGATACGCTGGTGGTTCAGGTAAAAGAACGTCCAACGATTGCCAGTATCACTTTCTCCGGCAACAAGTCGGTGAAAGACGACATGCTCAAGCAGAACCTTGAGGCATCGGGTGTTCGTGTGGGGGAATCTCTGGACCGCACAACCCTTGCAGACATTGAAAAAGGTCTGGAAGATTTCTACTACAGCGTCGGTAAATACAGCGCGAGCGTTAAAGCGGTTGTTACACCGCTGCCACGCAACCGTGTTGACCTGAAACTGGTCTTCCAGGAAGGTGTTTCTGCGAAGATCCAGCAGATCAACATCGTGGGTAACCACGCGTTCAGCACCGACGAACTGATCTCCAATTTCCAGCTGCGTGACGAAGTGCCGTGGTGGAACGTGGTGGGCGATCGTAAATACCAGAAACAGAAACTGGCGGGTGACCTTGAAACCCTGCGCAGCTACTATCTGGATCGCGGTTACGCCCGTTTCAACATCGATTCAACTCAGGTGAGTCTGACTCCGGACAAGAAAGGTATCTATATTACCGTTAACATCACCGAAGGCGATAAGTACACGCTTTCGGGTGTTGAAGTCAGCGGCAACCTGGCAGGACACTCTGCTGAAATTGAATCTCTGACCAAAATTCAGCCGGGCGATCTGTATAGCGGATCTAAAGTCACCAAAATGGAAGACAGCATTAAGAAGCTGCTCGGCCGTTATGGTTATGCGTATCCGCGTGTGCAAACGCAGCCGGAAATTAACGACACGGATAAAACCGTTAAGCTTCACGTTAATGTTGATGCGGGCAACCGCTTCTACGTGCGTAAGATCCGCTTCGAAGGTAACGACACCTCAAAAGATTCCGTTCTGCGCCGTGAAATGCGCCAGATGGAAGGGGCATGGCTGGGAAGCGATCTGGTAGACCAGGGTAAAGAGCGTCTTAACCGTCTGGGCTACTTCGAAACGGTCGATACCGATACTCAGCGTGTACCGGGTCGTCCGGATCAGGTTGATGTTGTTTATAAAGTTAAAGAACGTAATACCGGTAGCTTCAACTTCGGTATTGGTTACGGTACTGAAAGTGGTGTGAGCTTCCAGGTCGGTGTTCAGCAGGATAACTGGCTGGGTACAGGTTACTCTGTCGGTATCAACGGGACGAAAAACGACTACCAAACCTACTCTGAGTTCTCCGTTACTAACCCATACTTCACCGTTGACGGTGTCAGCCTGGGCGGTCGTATCTTCTATAACGACTTTAAAGCGGACGACGCGGACCTCTCTTCGTATACCAACAAGAGTTATGGTCTGGATGGTACGCTCGGCTTCCCGGTTAACGAATACAACACGCTGCGTGCAGGTTTAGGGTACGTGCATAACGACCTGTCTAACATGCAACCGCAGGTGGCGATGTGGCGTTATCTGGACTCCATCGGTCAGTCGGCGAGCACGTCCAGCGATGACAACGGTTTCGCCGCGGATGACTTCACTTTCAACTATGGATGGACCTACAACCGTCTTGACCGTGGCTTTTTCCCAACGCAAGGTTCACGCGTCAACCTGAACGGTAAAGTAACGATCCCGGGCTCCGATAACGAGTTCTATAAAGTCACGCTGGATACGGCGTCCTACTTCCCAATTGATGACGACCACAAGTGGGTTGTTCTGGGTCGTACCCGTTGGGGTTATGGTGACGGTATTGGAAGCAAAGAGCTGCCGTTCTATGAAAACTTCTATGCCGGTGGTTCAAGCACCGTTCGTGGCTTCCAGTCCAATAACATTGGTCCGAAAGCGGTTTATTACGGCGGTAATGACGAAGATAACTGCAACAAACCGGCTACGGATGGCACAGGCAATAAAAACGTATGTAGTTCCGATGACGCAGTAGGCGGTAACGCTATGGCCGTGGCGAGCCTCGAGTTCATCACACCTACGCCGTTTATCAGTGATAAGTATGCGAACTCTGTGCGTACCTCCTTCTTTATGGATGCAGGTACGGTGTGGGACACCAACTGGCAGAACACGACTGAAACGCGCCTTGCTGGTGTGCCGGACTACAGCGATCCGAGCAACATTCGCATGTCCGCAGGTATCGCATTACAATGGATGTCACCGCTGGGGCCGTTGGTCTTCTCTTACGCCCAGCCGTTTAAGAAATACGATGGAGACAAAGCGGAGCAGTTCCAGTTTAACATTGGTAAAACCTGGTAATAATCCGCTGCAATGGAATGCGTTGGCAGTGTAGCGCTGACAACCGGCGATCGGTAACACGGTCGCCTTGCCACGCAAAGAACGGTACCCCTCGGGTGCCAATGGGATGGTAAGGAGTTAATTGTGAAAAAGTGGTTATTAGCTGCAGGTCTCGGTTTAGCGATGGCAACTTCTGCTCAGGCAGCGGATAAAATTGCAATCGTCAACATGGGTAATTTGTTCCAGCAGGTTGCACAGAAAACCGGTGTTTCTGCAACGCTGGAAAACGAATTCAAAGGCCGTGCGAGCGAACTGCAACGTATGGAAGGTGATCTTCAGTCCAAGATGCAGCGTCTTCAGCGTGATGGTTCTACCATGAAAGCGAGCGAGCGCAGCAAACTGGAAAAAGACGTCATGTCTCAGCGCCAGACCTTCTCTCAGAAAGCGCAGGCTTTCGAGCAGGATCGTCAGCGTCGTTCTAACGAAGAGCGTGGCAAACTGGTGACGCGTATTCAGTCTGCCGTTAAAGCAGTCGCAGCCGATCAGAGCATCGATCTGGTTGTTGATTCGAACGCCGTTGCATTCAACAGCAGCGATGTTAAAGACATCACCGCTGATGTTCTGAAACAGGTTAAATAAGTAATGCCTTCAATTCGACTGGCTGATTTAGCTCAGCAGTTGGATGCAGAATTACACGGTGATGGCGATATCGTCATCACCGCTGTTGCGTCCATGCAATCTGCTAAAGCAGGCACAATTACCTTCATGGTAAGCCCTAAGTACCGTGAACACCTGGCCCAGTGCCAGGCGTCTGCCGTTGTTCTGACGCAGGACGATCTTCCGTTTGCCACTGGCGCTGCACTGGTAGTGAAAAATCCCTACCTGACCTATGCGCGCATGGCCCAAATTCTTGATACCACGCCGCAGCCGGCACAGAACATTGCAGCCAGTGCTGCGATTGATCCGACGGCTCAGCTGGGTAATAACGTAGCAATCGGCGCAAACGCCGTTATCGAGTCCGGCGTTGTGCTGGGGGATAACGTGGTGATTGGTCCAGGCTGCTTTGTTGGAAAAAATACGAAAATTGGCGCAGGGACTCGTCTGTGGGCCAATGTCTCTGTCTACCATGAGGTTGAGATTGGCGAGAATTGTCTCGTACAGTCCAGCACGGTGATTGGTTCTGACGGATTTGGTTACGCTAACGATCGGGGTAACTGGGTTAAGATCCCTCAGCTGGGTCGCGTGATTATCGGCGATCGCGTGGAGATCGGCGCTTGCACCACCATCGACCGCGGTGCGCTTGACGACACCATTATTGGTAACGGTGTTATCATAGATAACCAGTGCCAGATTGCACATAACGTTGTGATTGGCGACAATACCGCAGTTGCAGGTGGTGTTATCATGGCAGGCAGCCTGAAAATTGGCCGTTACTGCATGATTGGCGGTGCCAGCGTGATCAATGGCCATATGGAAATATGCGACAAGGTCACGGTGACGGGGATGGGCATGGTGATGCGTCCAATCACTGAGCCTGGCGTTTATTCCTCCGGTATTCCGCTGCAACCGAACAAGGTATGGCGTAAAACAGCTGCACTGGTGATGAATATTGATGATATGAGCAAGCGACTCAAAGCGATTGAGCGCAAAATCGATCAACAAGACTAAGCGTTCATCCGTTTAACGCTAAATTTCCCGGCCTGTCGGCTTTGTTTATAAACCGGCAGGCCGTGTTATTATTGCTACTTAGTACATTTGACAGGAAGAGTATTTTGACTACTGACACTCATACTCTGCATATTGAAGAGATTTTAGAACTTCTGCCGCACCGCTATCCGTTTTTACTGGTAGACCGAGTGCTGGATTTTGAAGAAGGTCGTTTTCTGCGCGCAGTGAAAAATGTCTCCGTAAACGAGCCGTTCTTCCAGGGGCACTTCCCTGGTAAGCCTATCTTCCCGGGTGTATTGATCCTGGAAGCGATGGCACAGGCTACCGGTATTCTGGCGTTTAAAAGCGTAGGTAAACTGGAGCCGGGTGAACTCTATTACTTCGCGGGTATCGATGAAGCGCGCTTTAAGCGTCCGGTCGTGCCTGGTGATCAAATGATCATGGAAGTCACTTTTGAAAAAACGCGTCGCGGCCTGACTCGCTTCAAAGGCGTAGCTATGGTTGACGGCAAAGTTGTTTGCGAAGCGACAATGATGTGTGCGCGTAGCCGGGAGGCCTGATACGTGATTGATAAATCCGCCTTTATTCATCCTACTGCCATTGTGGAAACGGGTGCCATCATTGGCGCTAATGTCCACATTGGCCCGTTTTGTATTGTTGGACCCCATGTCGAAATTGGTGAGGGTACAGTACTGAAATCTCATGTTGTCGTGAATGGTCATACCACCATTGGCTGCAACAATGAGATCTATCAGTTCGCCTCCATCGGCGAAGTTAACCAGGATCTTAAGTATGCTGGCGAACCGACCCGCGTGGAAATCGGCGATCGTAACCGCATTCGCGAAAGCGTCACCATTCATCGTGGTACAACGCAAGGCGGTGGATTGACGAAGGTGGGCAGCGACAACCTGTTTATGGTTAATGCGCATATTGCGCACGACTGTACCGTGGGTAGCCGCTGTATTCTCGCCAATAACGCAACGCTGGCGGGACACGTATCGGTCGATGATTTCGCTATTATTGGCGGCATGACCGCAGTCCATCAGTTCTGCATCATTGGTGCGCACGTGATGGTCGGCGGATGCTCCGGTGTGGCGCAGGACGTCCCACCGTTTGTGATTGCGCAGGGTAACCATGCCACGCCGTTTGGCGTGAACATTGAAGGCCTTAAGCGTCGTGGCTTCAGCCGCGAAGCGATTACCGCGATCCGCAACGCATACAAATTACTGTACCGTAGCGGTAAAACGCTGGAAGAGGCTAAGCCGGAAATTGCCGAGCTGGCGAATAAGCACCCTGAAGTGAAAACGTTCATGGAATTCTTTGAGCGTTCAACCCGTGGTCTGATTCGTTAATGGTCGACAGTCGTCCACTTACCATCGCCCTGGTCGCCGGAGAAACCTCCGGCGATATTCTTGGTGCAGGTCTTATCCGCGCGCTTAAAGCCCGTGTGCCCAATGCCCGCTTTGTGGGCGTGGCTGGGCCGCTGATGCAGGCCGAAGGCTGTGAAGCCTGGTACGAAATGGAAGAGCTGGCCGTGATGGGCATCGTCGAGGTGTTGGGCCGCCTGCGTCGCCTGCTGCATATTCGCGCCGATCTTACCCGCCGTTTTACCGACCTCAAGCCCGATGTGTTTGTCGGCATTGATGCGCCTGATTTCAATATTACCCTTGAAGGGAACCTGAAAAAGCAGGGGATCAAAACTATCCATTACGTCAGTCCGTCCGTTTGGGCGTGGCGACAGAAACGCGTTTTCAAAATCGGACGGTCTACTAACCTGGTGCTGGCTTTTCTGCCTTTCGAAAAAGCGTTTTACGACAAATTTAATGTCCCGTGCCGTTTTATCGGTCATACCATGGCGGATGCCATGCCGCTGGATCCGGATAAAAACGCCGCGCGTGACGCACTGGGCATCCCGCACGACGTGCACTGTCTGGCGCTGCTGCCGGGAAGCCGGGGGGCGGAAGTTGAAATGCTCAGTGCCGATTTCCTGAAAACGGCACAAATTCTTCGCAAGACGTACCCCGACCTTGAAGTGGTGGTGCCGCTGGTAAATGCCAAACGCCGCGAGCAGTTTGAGCGTATTAAGGCCGACATCGCGCCAGATCTTCACGTTCGCCTGCTGGACGGGAAAGGGCGGGAAGCCATGTTTGCGAGCGATGCCGCACTTCTGGCCTCTGGTACGGCTGCGCTGGAGTGTATGCTGGCGAAATGCCCGATGGTGGTTGGTTATCGCATGAAGCCGTTTACCTTCTGGCTGGCAAAACGTCTGGTGAAAACAGATTACGTATCCCTGCCTAACCTGCTTGCGGGTCGCGAGCTGGTGAAAGAGCTCTTGCAGGATGAATGCCAGCCGCAGGCGCTGGCGGAGGCATTACTGCCCCTCCTCGCCGACGGTAAAACCAGCCACCAGATGCACGATACCTTCCGTGAACTGCATCAACTGATCCGCTGTAATGCTGATGAGCAGGCGGCCGATGCGGTGCTGGAGTTAACACAATGATGGAATTTATTTATCCCCATACCCACCTCGTTGCCGGTGTGGATGAAGTCGGTCGTGGCCCGTTAGTGGGTGCCGTTGTGACCGCGGCGGTGATCCTCGATCCAGCCCGCCCGATCGTTGGCCTGAACGATTCGAAAAAACTGAGCGAAAAGCGTCGCCTGGCGCTGTTCGATGAAATTAAAGAGAAGGCGCTGGCCTGGAGTCTTGGGCGCGCAGAGCCGGAAGAGATTGACAATCTGAATATTCTGCATGCCACCATGCTGGCGATGCAGCGTGCCGTTGCAGGCCTGAAGATTGTACCTGAGTATGTACTGATCGACGGTAACCGTTGCCCGGTGCTGCCGATGCCTTCAATGGCTGTTGTTAAAGGCGATAGCCGCGTCGCAGAAATCAGTGCGGCATCAATCATTGCCAAAGTGACGCGCGACGCTGAAATGGCCGCGCTGGACCTCACTTATCCCGCGTATGGTTTCGCCCAGCATAAGGGATATCCAACGGCTTTCCATCTGGAAAAGCTGGCTGAACATGGCGCAACTGAACATCATCGGCGCAGTTTTGGCCCGGTGAAACGCGCGCTGGGACTGGTGTCCTGAATCAAGACGCAAGCAACTGAGTAACGCGGGATCTGAAGATGGCTGAACCACGTTTCGTACACCTGCGGGTGCATAGCGACTACTCCATGATCGATGGGCTGGCAAAGACCGGGCCGCTGGTAAAAAAGGCGGCCTCGCTTGGCATGCCTGCGCTGGCGATCACCGATTTTACCAACCTGTGTGGCCTGGTGAAGTTCTACGGAACGGCGCATGGCGCAGGATTAAAGCCCATCGTCGGCGCGGATTTTCACGTGCAGAGCGACCTGCTCGGCGATGAGATGACGCAAATATCCGTGTTAGCTATGAATAACACGGGTTATCAGAACCTCACTCTGCTGATTTCAAAAGCGTACCAGCGCGGCTACGGTGCGCTGGGTCCGTGGATTGACCGCGACTGGCTGGCGGAGCTGAACGAAGGTCTGCTGCTGATCTCCGGTGGTCGTATGGGGGATGTCGGCAAAAGCCTGCTGCGCGGTAACAGCGCGCTGGTGGATCAGTGTGTCTCGTTCTACGAAGAGTATTTCCCGGATCGCTATTATCTGGAGCTGATCCGTACCGGGCGCGCAGACGAAGAGAGCTATCTGCATGCGGCAGTCGCCCTCGCGGAAGAGCGTGGCCTGCCTGTGGTGGCTACCAACGATGTGCGCTTCCTCGAGTCGGGCGATTTTGACGCGCACGAAATTCGCGTCGCTATCCACGACGGCTTCACCCTCGACGATCCGAAACGCCCGCGCAACTATTCATCGCAGCAGTACATGCGCAGCGAAGAGGAGATGTGCGAGCTCTTCTCCGACATCCCGGAAGCGCTGGAAAACAGCGTAGAGATTGCCAAGCGCTGTAACGTTACCGTGCGTCTCGGGGAGTATTTCCTGCCGCAGTTCCCGACGGGCGACATGACCACGGAAGATTTCCTGGTCATGAAATCGAAAGAGGGCCTTGAAGAGCGTCTGGAATTCCTTTTCCCGGACGAGGCGGTCCGTAAAGAGAAACGTCCTGAATATGACGAGCGCCTGGATATTGAACTCCAGGTGATCAACCAGATGGGGTTCCCGGGCTACTTCCTGATCGTGATGGAGTTCATCCAGTGGTCGAAGGATAACGGCGTACCGGTTGGTCCGGGGCGTGGTTCCGGCGCCGGCTCGCTGGTGGCGTACGCATTGAAAATCACCGACCTCGATCCGCTGGAATTCGACCTGCTGTTCGAACGTTTCCTTAACCCGGAACGTGTCTCCATGCCCGACTTCGACGTCGACTTCTGCATGGAAAAACGCGACCAGGTGATTGAGCACGTGGCCGATATGTACGGTCGTGATGCGGTTTCGCAGATCATTACCTTTGGTACGATGGCGGCGAAAGCGGTTATCCGCGACGTGGGCCGCGTTCTGGGCCATCCGTACGGTTTTGTCGATCGAATCTCTAAGCTGGTGCCGCCCGATCCGGGCATGACTCTGGCGAAAGCCTTTGAAGCTGAACCTCAACTGCCGGAAATCTACGAAGCCGACGAAGAGGTGAAAGCGCTAATCGACATGGCGCGCAAGCTGGAAGGCGTCACGCGTAACGCCGGTAAGCATGCGGGGGGCGTGGTAATCGCCCCGACCAAAATCACCGACTTTGCGCCGCTGTACTGCGATGAAGCGGGTCAGCATCCGGTCACCCAGTTCGACAAGAACGACGTAGAATACGCCGGGCTGGTGAAGTTCGACTTCCTCGGCCTGCGTACGCTGACCATCATCAACTGGGCGCTGGAGATGATCAACGCCCGCCGTGAGAAGAACGGCGAACCGCCGCTGGATATCGCCGCTATCCCGCTTGATGACAAGAAAAGTTTCGACATGCTGCAACGCTCGGAGACGACAGCCGTCTTCCAGCTTGAATCCCGCGGCATGAAAGACTTGATTAAGCGTCTGCAACCAGACTGTTTCGAAGATATGATCGCACTGGTGGCCCTGTTCCGTCCGGGGCCGTTGCAGTCGGGGATGGTAGATAACTTTATCGACCGTAAGCACGGGCGCGAAGAGATTTCCTATCCGGACGTGCAGTGGCAGCATGAAAGCCTGAAACCGGTACTGGAGCCAACCTATGGCATCATCCTGTATCAGGAACAGGTCATGCAGATCGCCCAGGTGCTTTCGGGTTATACCCTGGGCGGCGCAGACATGCTGCGTCGTGCGATGGGTAAGAAAAAGCCGGAAGAGATGGCCAAGCAGCGTTCTATCTTTGAAGATGGGGCGAAGAAAAACGGCGTCGATGGCGAACTGGCGATGAAAATCTTCGACCTGGTGGAGAAATTCGCCGGGTACGGATTTAACAAATCCCACTCCGCCGCCTATGCTTTGGTTTCGTATCAAACGCTGTGGCTGAAGGCTCATTATCCCGCTGAGTTTATGGCGGCGGTCATGACCGCCGATATGGACAACACCGAGAAGGTGGTAGGACTGGTGGACGAGTGCTGGCGCATGGGCCTGAAGATCCTGCCACCGGATATTAACTCGGGCCTGTACCATTTCCACGTTAACGATGACGGGGAAATCGTCTATGGGATCGGCGCGATCAAGGGCGTGGGTGAGGGGCCGATCGAGGCGATCATCGAAGCGCGTAACAACGGCGGCTATTTCCGCGAGCTGTTCGATCTCTGTGCCCGCACCGATACCAAAAAACTGAACCGCCGTGTGCTGGAAAAACTGATCATGTCCGGCGCGTTTGACAGGCTGGGGCCACACCGCGCCGCGCTGATGAACTCGCTCGGCGATGCGCTGAAAGCGGCCGATCAGCACGCGAAAGCGGAAGCCATTGGTCAGGCGGATATGTTCGGCGTGCTGGCGGAAGAGCCAGAGCAGATCGAACAGTCTTATTCCAACTGCCAGCCCTGGCCAGAACAGGTGGTGCTGGATGGGGAGCGTGAGACGTTAGGCCTGTACCTGACGGGGCACCCGATCAACCAGTATCTCAAAGAAATTGAGCGCTATGTCGGCGGCCACAGGCTTAAAGACATGCATCCGACAGAACGTGGTAAAATCACCACGGCTGCGGGGCTCGTGATTGCTGCAAGGGTAATGGTCACCAAGCGCGGCAATCGTATCGGCATCTGTACCCTGGATGACCGTTCCGGGCGTCTGGAGGTGATGTTGTTCACCGACGCGCTGGATAAATACCAGCAATTGCTGGAAAAAGACCGCATACTTATCGTCAGCGGACAGGTCAGCTTTGATGACTTCAGCGGGGGGCTTAAAATGACCGCCCGCGAAGTGATGGACATTGACGAAGCCCGGGAAAAATATGCTCGCGGGCTTGCTATCTCGCTGACGGACAGGCAAATTGATGACCAGCTTTTAAACCGACTCCGTCAGTCTCTGGAACCCCACCGCTCGGGGACCATTCCAGTACATCTCTACTATCAGAGGGCGGATGCACGCGCGCGGTTGCGCTTTGGTGCAACGTGGCGTGTCTCTCCGAGCGATCGTTTACTGAACGATCTCCGTGGCCTCATTGGTTCGGAGCAGGTGGAACTGGAGTTTGACTAATACAGGAATACTATGAGTCTGAATTTCCTTGATTTCGAACAGCCGATTGCAGAGCTGGAAGCGAAAATCGATTCTCTGACAGCCGTAAGCCGTCAGGATGAAAAACTGGATATTAACATCGACGAAGAAGTGCATCGTCTGCGCGAAAAAAGCGTAGAACTGACGCGCAAAATCTTTGCCGATCTCGGCGCATGGCAGATCGCCCAGCTGGCGCGTCATCCACAGCGTCCGTACACCCTGGATTATGTCCGCCTGGCGTTTGACGAATTTGACGAACTGGCAGGCGACCGCGCATACGCTGACGATAAAGCAATCGTCGGTGGGATCGCGCGTCTGGATGGACGTCCGGTGATGATCATTGGTCACCAGAAAGGCCGTGAAACCAAAGAAAAAATCCGTCGTAACTTCGGTATGCCAGCACCAGAAGGCTACCGTAAGGCCCTGCGTCTGATGGAGATGGCTGAGCGTTTCAATATGCCAATCATCACCTTCATCGACACGCCGGGTGCTTACCCGGGTGTTGGCGCGGAAGAGCGCGGTCAGTCTGAAGCCATCGCACGCAACCTGCGTGAGATGTCTCGCCTGAGCGTACCGGTCATCTGTACCGTTATCGGTGAGGGTGGTTCCGGCGGTGCGCTGGCCATTGGCGTGGGCGATAAAGTGAATATGCTACAGTACAGCACCTATTCCGTTATCTCTCCGGAAGGCTGTGCTTCCATTCTGTGGAAAAGCGCCGACAAAGCGCCGCTGGCTGCGGAAGCGATGGGCATCATTGCCCCGCGTCTGAAAGAGCTGAAGCTGATCGACACCGTCATCCCTGAACCGCTGGGTGGCGCACACCGTAAGCCGGAAGTAATGGCGGCTTCCCTGAAAGCGCAGCTGCTGGCAGACCTGGCGGACCTGGACGTGCTGAGCAAAGAAGATCTGCTCAACCGTCGTTACCAGCGTCTGATGACCTACGGTTACGCATAAGCCTCACAATTATCCTAAAAGCCGCACATTGTTGCGGCTTTTTTTATACCTGCCGTTTACCTTAACTATGCTTATCTGATGTTTTTCAAGGAGGTAAACCATGAACATCATCGCCATCATGGGGCCACACGGCGTCTTTTATAAAGACGAACCCATCAAGGAGCTGGAGCAAGCCCTTAAGGCACGCGGTTATCAGCTGATCTGGCCGCAAAACAGCGCCGACCTGCTGAAATTCATCGAACATAATCCGCGCATCTGTGGCGTGATATTCGACTGGGACGAATACGACATGGAGTTGTGCAGCGATATCAATAAGCTCAACGAATATCTTCCGCTGTACGCGTTTATCAATACCCACTCGACCATGGACGTGAGCGCGCATGATATGCGTATGGCGCTGTGGTTCTTCGAATACTCACTCGGCGTAGCCGAGGATATTGCGACCCGCATTCAGCAATACACCGGTGAATACCTCGATAACATCACACCGCCGTTTACGCGTGCGCTGTTCACCTATGTGAATGAAGGGAAGTACACCTTCTGTACACCAGGCCATATGGCGGGAACGGCCTATCAAAAAAGCCCGGTGGGGTGTCTGTTCTACGATTTCTTCGGCGGTAACACGCTGAAGGCGGACGTGTCGATTTCAGTCACCGAGTTAGGCTCTCTGCTGGATCATACCGGCCCGCATCTGGAAGCTGAAGAGTACATCGCCCGAACCTTTGGCGCTGAGCAGAGCTATATGGTGACCAACGGCACCTCGACCTCGAACAAAATCGTCGGAATGTACGCTGCGCCTGCCGGCAGTACGCTGCTGATTGACCGGAACTGCCACAAATCACTGGCGCATTTGCTGATGATGAGCGACGTGGTGCCGCTCTGGCTGTCACCCACGCGTAATGCGCTGGGGATCCTCGGTGGTATTCCTCGCCGTGAGTTCGCGCGTGAAACCATTGAAAATAAGATCGCAGCGATCCCCGAGGCAAACTGGCCCGTCCATGCGGTGATCACCAACTCTACCTATGACGGCCTGCTGTACAACACGAACTGGATCAAGCAGACGCTGGACGTGCCGTCGATTCACTTTGACTCTGCATGGGTGCCTTATACCAACTTCCATCCAATTTATTCCGGTAAAAGCGGGATGAGCGGCGAGCGGGTGCCCGGCAAAGTGTTCTTCGAAACGCAGTCGACGCACAAAATGCTGGCCGCGTTCTCTCAGGCGTCCCTTATTCACATCAAAGGTGAGTACGACGAGGACACCTTTAACGAAGCCTTTATGATGCACACCACCACATCGCCGAGCTACCCGCTAGTGGCTTCCATCGAAACAGCGGCGGCGATGCTGCGCGGTAATCCGGGTAAACGCCTGATTAACCGCTCGGTGGAGCGGGCGCTGCATTTCCGTAAAGAAGTTCAGCGGCTTAAAGATGAGGCGGACGGCTGGTTCTTTGATATCTGGCAGCCGGAAGAGATTGATGAGGCGGAATGTTGGCCCGTCGCGCCGGGGGAAAGCTGGCACGGCTTCCGCGATGCCGATGCGGATCATATGTTCCTCGATCCCGTTAAGGTGACGATCCTGACGCCGGGCATGGACGAGCAGGGCGTGATGGGCGATGAAGGTATTCCCGCCGCGCTGGTGGCGAAGTTCCTCGATGAGCGCGGCGTGGTGGTGGAGAAAACCGGCCCTTATAATTTACTGTTCCTGTTCAGTATCGGGATCGATAAAACCCGCGCGATGGGGCTGCTGCGCGGGCTGATGGAGTTTAAGCGCGCCTACGATCTCAACCTGCGGGTGAAGAATATGCTGCCGGATCTCTATGCGGAAGATCCTGACTTCTACCGCAATATGCGTATTCAGGATCTGGCCCAGGGGATCCACAGGCTGATCCGCCAGCACGATCTGCCGCGCCTGATGTTGCAGGCATTTGATGTTCTGCCGGAAATGAAGCTGACGCCACACAGGGCGTGGCAACGCCAGGTGAAAGGGGAGGTTGAAACCGTTGAGCTGGAGAACTTGGTCGGGCGGGTATCGGCCAACATGATCCTGCCTTATCCGCCGGGCGTGCCGCTGCTGATGCCGGGTGAAATGATCACTGAGGAGAGCCGGGCGGTGCTCGATTTCCTGCTGATGCTCTGTTCGGTGGGGCGCCACTATCCGGGCTTTGAAACGGATATTCATGGCGCGAAACGCGATGATAACGGCGTGTACTGGGTGAGAGTCCTAAAATAAAAGGGTCTGCTTGCCAGGGGCGGGTTGTCGGTTGTAACGTTCAGGGCATCATAAAAAGGAGAAACTATGCTGGGTTTAAAAGCGGTTCATCATATTGCGATCATTGCCACCGATTACGCGAAAAGTAAGGCGTTCTACTGCGACGTTCTCGGCTTTACGCTGTTAAGCGAGGCCTACCGTGAGGAGCGTGACTCCTGGAAAGGCGATCTGGCGTTAAACGGACAATATGTGATTGAACTGTTCTCTTTTCCTTTCCCGCCAGCGCGCCCGTCCCGCCCGGAAGCCTGCGGCCTGCGCCACCTGGCCTTCAGCGTCGATGACCTGGACAGCGCGGTAAAACATCTGGAAGCCCACGGCGTGGCTTGCGAAGCGATTCGTGTCGATCCCTTTACCGATAAATGTTTCACTTTTTTCAACGATCCGGACGGCCTGCCGCTGGAGCTTTACCAGCAGTAACCGCCGTCTTGTGTGATAATGCCCGTTCAGTTCGGGCATTTTTTATGTGTAATTTCCTATGACCTTACCCGCTATCGCGCACGCCGTTTCACCCTACCGCCAGCTGCTGGTGGGGTTCAGCGGTGGCCTGGATTCAACCGTGTTGCTGCACCGCCTTAAGCTCTGGCGCGACCGCGAGCCTGACGTTCAGCTGCGGGCGATGCATATCCATCACGGCTTAAGCCCCCATGCCGACGACTGGGTGGCGCACTGCGAAGCGGTGTGCGCAGCGTGGGCGATCCCGCTGAACGTGGAGCGGGTCACGCTGGAGGAGGAAGGGCTGGGTACTGAGGCTCAGGCGCGGAAAGCCCGCTATGCCGCGTTTTCCGGTGCATTGCAGCCTGGAGAAGCGTTGGTTACCGCCCAGCATCTGGACGACCAGTGCGAGACGTTTTTACTGGCGCTCAAGCGGGGCAGCGGGCCTGCGGGTTTATCCGCCATGCCTGAGCGCGCTAATTTTGCTGAAACAGAGCTCATCCGTCCGCTGCTCAACGAGACGCGCGCGTCACTGGAAGCCTGGGCCCATCGCTATCATCTGCGCTGGATAGAAGACGAAAGCAATCAGGATGACAGCTATGACCGTAACTTCCTGCGCCTGCGCGTCTTACCGCTTCTGACCGAGCGCTGGGCGCATTTTTCCGAAGCGGCGGCCAGAAGTGCCATGCTTTGTGCTGAACAGGAAAGCTTGCTGGATGAGCTGCTGAGCGAGGAGCTGGCTACACTGATTACGGCTGACGGCGCGCTGGATATTGCGCCTTTAAAGATGATGAGTCCCGCGCGTCGGGCTGCCCTGCTCCGTCGCTGGCTGGCTTTTCACCGTGCGGCTATGCCCTCCCGGGCGATGCTCAACCGTATCTGGGACGAGGTCGCCCAGGCAAGGGAAGATGCCGCACCGTGTATACACCTGAATGGTTATGACGTCAGGCGCTATAAAGGGCTGCTCTGGTGGGTGAAATCTGTGCCGTCGCTGGCTGACGTTGTGCTCGACTGGCCGTCGCCGGAAAAAGCATTAACGCTACCGATGAATGCCGGTGTCGTTGCGTTAAGCCATTCGGGCAATGTGCGTCTGCCTGAGCCGGACGAGAACGTCACCATACGCTTCAGGACCAGCGGCATGCTGCATATCGTCGGGCGTAACGGCGGACGTAAGCTGAAGAAAATCTGGCAGGAACAGAACGTTCCGCCCTGGCGACGTGATACCACGCCGCTTCTGTTTTACGGCGACACGCTCATCACGGCGGCAGGGGTTTTTATCACTCAGGAAGGGTGGGCTGAAGCCGGTGTGAATTTTGAATGGAAAGCATAACGGGCAGCCTGGCTGCCCGTTTGTTATCAGGATTCGCTCACCACAACGGTGCCGATTTCCGGATGGCTGAAACTGGCAATTTTGTCGAGGCGTAGCTCACGCGTAGCACCTGCATCTTCCACAACCAGGTATTCCACATTTTTACGGGAAACCAGATCGCTGGCCTTTGCCTTTAGCACTTCGCCATCTTTTAGCTCCAGCGTCAGTATTAAATGATGCTGGCAGGCGAGTTCGAGGTTGTCATAGTCATCACAATTGATGGGTTGATAGGTATCATTCATCGACATAATCGCTCACCAGTAAATTCGCCGCAGCATACGCTGCTTTTTCCCTGACCGATTCAGAAAGGCTCTCATCAGAGGCCACTTCATTTAGCACCTTCAATACACAGCCCAACGCATCCGGGATGTACCCCAGATCTCCGCTGGCGATTTCCGCATACCGTCTGCGAATCAACTCACAATAATTATTCACATCACCTCCTGCCAGCGTACTGACTTACTGTGAGATATCATTAAGCCTACGAAGTTAAACACGGTTTAGCAAGGTGACTATACCATACTCATTTAAGCAATATCAGCGCCTTGATGAGGGGACTCCCCAACCTCGTAACAGCCTTTTGCCGCGGTTTTCGCTACAATGTACGCCTGATTCGAAAGGAGTTCTCTCATGGCGCTGAAAGCGACAATTTATAAAGCTGTGGTCAATGTGGCGGATCTTGACCGTAACCAGTTTCTGGATGCGTCATTGACGCTGGCGCGTCACCCTTCTGAAACCCAGGAGCGCATGATGCTGCGCCTGCTGGCGTGGATTAAGTATGCCGACGACCGTCTGCATTTTACCCGTGGCTTAAGTGCGGAAGATGAACCGGAAGCCTGGCTGCGCAACGATCATCTGGGTATCGATTTATGGATTGAGCTTGGCCTGCCGGAT
The DNA here is from genome assembly GCF_011078175.1 of Enterobacter cloacae. Taxonomy (GTDB): domain Bacteria; phylum Pseudomonadota; class Gammaproteobacteria; order Enterobacterales; family Enterobacteriaceae; genus Enterobacter; species Enterobacter cloacae_Q. The sequence continues at coordinate 8,210 of NZ_JAALCJ010000003.1, read as the reverse complement.
GAACGCCGGATCAAAAGGGCATGCACCCAGTCTGCTGAAGTGGCGTTGTTTGCCTACAATCAGCGCGCCGCGGAGATCTGGTGGCAACAAAACAAAAATAAATGTGCGCAGTTCAAAAATCTTACCGTCTGGTATTCGGATGATGAACAACTGGCGCAGCTGAGTGCGTTCGCCAGCCGGACGATGGCGCTACAGGCAACCATTCAGGACGGTGCTATCTGGCTTTCTGATTCTCAGAATAATCTGGAAATACATCTTACGGCCTGGCAGCCTGCATCATGATTGTATTGTCCCGAAACGTCAGCATCCCAGATAACGAGCTGGAGATCACCGCCATCCGTGCTCAGGGTGCAGGGGGGCAGCACGTTAACAAGGCCTCAACGGCTATCCATTTGCGCTTTGACATTCGGGCCTCCAGCCTGCCAGAGTATTATAAAGAAAGCCTGCTTGCCGCCAGCCATCACCTGATCACCAGTGAGGGTGTAATGGTGATAAAAGCGCAGGAGTATCGCAGCCAGGAACTTAACCGGGAAGCGGCAATAGCCCGGCTGGTCGCGGTCATCAAAGAGCTGACGGCTGTACAAAAAAGTCGCCGGGCAACACGTCCAACACGGGCATCGAAAGAACGTCGGTTGTCATCAAAGGCGCAGAAATCCACTGTAAAATCTCTGCGTGGCAAAGTCCGTCACCCGTAATGTGACGAAAGGGACACCCTTTTTCATAAGGAAAGTATTGTGAAAAAAGCATTATTATCAGCGCTGGCCGTGACAAGCCTGTTCGCGCTTTTTGGCTGTAACAACCGTTCAGAAACACAGGTATTACAGCCTACGCAAAACGAAGAATTAAAGCCGATGCAGCAGAGCTGGCGCGGCGTATTGCCATGTGCAGATTGCGAGGGCATCGAAACTTCTCTGTTCCTGCAAAAAGATGGCACCTGGGTTATGAACCAGCGATATCAGGGGGCGAAAGAACCCTCTTCTTTTGCATCTTACGGCACATGGGCGCGTACGGCTGAGAAGCTGGTATTGACGGATACTTCGGGCGATAAAACCTATTTCCGCGCCAAAGGCGAGGGGATGGAAATGCTCGATCGCGAAGGCAATCCGATTGAATCCCAGTTCAACTACACCTTGGCCCCGGTAAAAGCGACCCTGCCAGCCACCCCAATGGAGATGCGAGGGATGTATTTCTACATGGCGGATGCGGCAATCTTCACGGACTGTGCAACCGGGAAGAAAGTCAGCGTGGCGAATAATGCCCAACTGGAGCGTGATTATGCGGTCGCGCGCGGCAATGACAGTAAACCCGTGTTGCTGACGGTTGAAGGGCATTTTACGCTGGAGCCAAACCCGGATAGCGGCGAACTGGTCAAAACGCTGGTGGCAGATAAAGACGCGAAGTTTGCTGCGGGGAAAGACTGCGAAAGCAAATAAGATATAGCCATTAAAAAACCCCGCACTGGCGGGGTTTTTTGTTTCTTAACCTTTGATGGCTTTCACCAGGTAATCAAGAATCTCGCCCGTCTTGATCATCTGTTTTTCGCCGTTGCGACGGTATTTGTATTCAATTTCGTCGCTGTCGAGGTTACGGTCGCCAATGACGATGGTGTGTGGAATACCGATCAGCTCCATGTCAGCAAACATCACGCCAGGACGCTCTTTACGATCGTCCATCAGCACGTCGATACCTTTCGCGCTCAGCTCAGCGTAGAGTTTCTCAGCCAGCTCCTGCACGCGGTAAGACTTGTGCATGTTCATTGGCAGGATCGCCACCTGGAACGGTGCGATGTTATCCGGCCAGACGATTCCGCGCTCGTCATAGTTCTGCTCTATAGCGGCAGCAACAACGCGCGTTACGCCAATCCCATAGCAGCCCATGGTCAGAACCTGGTTACGGCCATCTTCGCCCTGAACGGCCGCGTTCATTGCGCGTGAGTACTTATCGCCCAGCTGGAAGATGTGGCCTACTTCGATACCGCGTTTGATCATCAGGGTACCCTTGCCGTCCGGGCTTGGATCGCCTGCGACCACGTTGCGGATGTCAGCTACTTCCGGCGTCGCCACGTCACGATCCCAGTTGATGCCGAAGTAGTGTTTACCGTCGATGTTTGCGCCCGCAGAGAAGTCACTCATCGCCGCAACGGTGCGGTCAATGACCACCGGAACAGGCAGATTCACCGGACCCAGAGAACCAGGACCTGCATTCACCACGGCGCGGATCTCCGCTTCCGTTGCAAAGGTCAGCGGGCTGGCAACCTGCGGCAGCTTCTCGGCTTTCACTTCGTTCAGCTCGTGATCGCCTCGCACCAGCAGGGCAACCAGCGGATAAGCGCTACCTTCGGTGGATTTCACCAGCAGGGTTTTCACGGTTTTTTCGATTGGTAGATCAAACTGCTCAACCAGCTCGGCAATGGTTTTCGCGTTTGGCGTATCAACCAGCGTCATCTCTTGCGTTGCCGCGCCGCGTGGCTCTTTTGGTGCCAGCGCTTCTGCAAATTCGATGTTCGCGGCGTAATCAGAGGAGTCAGAGAAGATCACATCGTCTTCACCGCTCTGTGCCAGAACCTGGAACTCATGGGAGGCGCTACCGCCGATTGAACCGGTATCAGCCTGTACAGCGCGGAAATCCAGCCCCATGCGGGAGAAGATTTTGCTGTAGGCCGCGTACATTTTGTCGTAGGTCTCTTGCAGAGATTCCTGAGAAGTATGGAAAGAGTAAGCATCTTTCATCAGGAACTCGCGAGAGCGCATGACGCCAAAGCGTGGACGCACTTCGTCACGGAACTTGGTCTGGATCTGGAAGAAGTTCAGCGGCAGCTGTTTGTAAGAGCTCAGCTCGTTACGAATCAGGTCGGTAATGACTTCTTCATGCGTTGGGCCGAGAACGAATGGACGATCGCCCCGATCGGCAATACGCAGCAGTTCAGGACCGTACTGCTCCCAGCGACCGCTCTCCTGCCACAGTTCAGAGGGCTGAACGACCGGCATTAACACCTCGATAGCACCCGCGTTGTTCATCTCTTCACGCACGATGTTTTCGACTTTTTTCAGGACGCGCACGCCGGTCGGCAGCCAGGTGTATAACCCGGAGGCCAGCTTGCGGATCATCCCGGCGCGCAGCATCAGCTGGTGGCTGATCACTTCGGCGTCGGCAGGTGTCTCCTTCAGAGTGGAGAGCAGATATTGGCTAGTACGCATGTTGTTACGGTTCCATTTCGACGATTGGAACAGGCTGAAACACCAGCCTGACACAAAAAAAGTGGTTTAGTTTACCAGTGTGGCAAAGATGCCAAAAGAGAGGAGAACAAAATTACCTGGGTTCCAGGGCAAACACTTCAAAACCCGCCGCAGTCACGCGCCAGCGCACGTTAAAGTCCAGCAACCAGACGGCGTATGTTTTTCCGGCTTCCTCTTCTTTACGGTAGGCGGGACGGGGGTCCTGCGCCAGCACTTCAACGATAAAGTCACGCAGACGGGGATAGCGTTTGTCCAGCTCGCTGATTTGCGTTGTAATTTCAGCCGTGAAGTGAACCGGCATATCTGCCTGCGGTGCATCCTGAGCATAGCTTGCCCGGGCATCCGGCAGCGCCTCGGCGAAGGGCAGGTAAGGCTTAATATCTATGACCGGCGTGCCATCAACCAGGTCAAGGCTACCTAACTCCAGGATCACCTGATCTCTCTGACAGCGTATGCCTTTCAGCTCGACCAGCGACATCCCGATGGGGTTGGGACGAAAGGTTGAGCGGGTGGCAAAGACACCCATTCTGGCATTTCCGCCCAAACGAGGAGGACGCACGGTGGGACGCCAGCCGCCTTCCATGGTCTGGTGAAACACAAAGACCACCCATAAATGGCTGAACGCCTCAAGCCCGCGCACCGCATCGGCCTGATTATATGGCGCGACAAGGTGAAGCTCGCCACCGCCGTTAATGACCAGACCCGGCTGACGCGGCACGGCGAACTTTTCTTTATAAGGGGAGCGGATAACGCCTATCTGCTCGAACTGAAATGAACTCATTTCGCCGTAATGTTAAGCGCAGAACCGATACATACCGCCTGGCGATAGCAACCTGGCGTACCGCTGGTCACTTCGCAGCTGTGCAGCAGCACCGCGTTGGCTTTCATTTTCGACGCGTTAATTTGCATGCGCTTGCGGGCTGTCGGAATATTTGGAGGGGAGTCCTGATTCGTTGCCTGGCAGGATTCGCCGCTCACTTCGCCCAGTTCACGGAATGGCTTCCCGACCAGTTCGTCGGCTTTGGTAATGATACGTACCGGCGCCGCACGAGGCGCTTTCGGTTTTGCTGGCTCCGCTTTTGGCGGGGTTGCAGTGCTTTGAACAGGTTCAACAGGAGATCTGCTTAGCATAGAACAGCCGCTCAGCATCAGTGCTAAAAAACAGATCGGTAAAGCACGCATAATAATTCCTCAGTGGATAATCAAAACGTCAGATATTGAAGCAGTTGACCGCACAAATGACAAGACGGGCAAAGGCCCGTCTTGATGATATTACACTGAGGAGAGATTACCAGCCTTTAACAGCGCCGCCGTTAAACACCTTGTTGGCTTCCTGGTACACTTCTTCAGACTGATATGCCTGTAGGAATTTCTTCACATTCTCCGCGTCTTTGTTGTCTTCGCGAGTCACGATCAGGTTGACGTACGGGGAATCTTTGTCTTCAACGAAGATGCCATCTTTCGCTGGGGTCAGGCCGATCTGGCTGGCGTAAGTGGTGTTGATAACGGCCAGCGCGATCTGTGCATCGTCCAGAGAACGTGGCAGCTGAGGGGCTTCCAGTTCAACAATTTTCAGATTTTTCGGGTTTTCGGTTACGTCCAGAACCGTCGGCAACAGACCGACACCTTCTTTCAGTTTGATCAGGCCCACTTTCTGTAACAGAAGCAGGGAACGGCCCAGGTTGGTTGGGTCGTTAGGGACGGCAACCTGTGAACCCGGCTGGAGTTCATCCAGAGATTTAATTTTCTTGGAGTAACCGGCAATCGGGTAAACGAAGGTGTTACCGACAGCAACCAGCTTGTACCCGCGATCTTTGATCTGCTGATCCAGATAGGGTTTATGCTGGAAGGCGTTAGCGTCAATGTCGCCTTTGCTCAGCGCTTCGTTCGGCAGAACGTAATCGTTGAAGGTCACCAGTTCAACGTCCAGGCCATATTTCTCTTTAGCGATTTTCTGCGCGGCCTCAGCAACCTGCTGCTCTGCACCGACGATAACGCCTACTTTGATGTGGTTTGGATCTTTTTCATCCTGACCGCAACCCACCAGTGCCAGCGAACCAATCAGTGCGCCTACTGCTGCGAAGGTCTTAAATTTAAACGCCATGTTATGTCCTTAACTCGTCGAGTTTGTGTTGTTTGTAACGTTATTTATGCGTAACAGCCCGGACGATACGATCGCCAGAGAATTGAATTAAGTAAACCAGCACAACCAGCAATACCAGAACGGTATTCATTACGGTAGCGTTATAGCCAATATAGCCGTACTGATATCCAATCTGGCCTAAACCGCCAGCCCCTACGGCGCCGCCCATCGCGGAATAACCGACCAGGGTGATAAGCGTGATGGTTGCTGCATTCACCAACCCAGGCAGCGCCTCAGGCAGCAGAACTTTACGAACGATCTGCATTGGGGTCGCGCCCATAGCGCGGGAAGCTTCAATCAGGCCTGTTGGGATTTCCAGCAGGGCGTTTTCCACCATACGGGCGATAAACGGTGCAGCGCCTACGGTCAGCGGGACAATTGCCGCCTGCAAACCAATCGACGTCCCGACGATCACGCGAGTAAACGGAATCATCCACACCAGAAGAATAATGAACGGAATAGAACGGAAAATGTTCACCAGCGCAGAGAGCGTGCGATAAAGCTTCGCGTTTTCAATAATTTGACCCGGGCGCGTGACGTACAGCAACACGCCGACCGGCAGCCCAATCACAAAACCAAAGAAGCCCGATACGAAGGTCATTGCCAGCGTTTCCCAAACGCCGCGAACCAGTAGCCACATCATCGGCTCAGACATAACCCAGTACCTCTACTTTTACGTGATGTTCTTGCAGCCAGGCAATTGCCGCCTGGGTTTCTTCCTGTGTGCCGTGCATTTCCGTCAGCATAATGCCGAACTTCACGCCGCCGGCGTAGTCCATCTGCGCGCTAATAATGTTGTTATTCACGTTAAAGCGACGCGCGGTTTCGGACAGCAGCGGTGCGTCAACGGATTGACCCGTGAACTCCATGCGCAGCATCGGGACGCTGTCAGGCGTTGCGTCTGTTTTTAACCGTTCCAGATAATCTTCCGGAATATCCAGATGCAGCGTGGACTGGATGAACTGCTGAGCCAGCGGCGTTTTCGGGTGCGAGAAAACTTCGCTCACCGTGTCCTGCTCAATCAGCTCACCGTTACTGATGACTGCCACACAGTCACAGATACGTTTCACAACATCCATTTCGTGCGTAATAAGGAGGATAGTCAGACCCAGACGACGATTAATGTCTTTCAGCAGTTCCAGAATAGAACGTGTGGTCGCCGGATCAAGTGCGCTGGTGGCTTCGTCGCACAGCAGCACTTTTGGGTTGCTGGCCAGCGCGCGCGCGATTGCTACACGCTGCTTTTGTCCGCCTGACAGGTTTGCCGGGTAGCTGTCATGCTTATCACCCAGACCCACGAGGTCGAGCAATTCGGTGACGCGACGCGTTACTTCTTCTTTTGGCGTGTTATCCAGTTCCAGCGGTAACGCAACGTTACCGAAAACGGTGCGTGAGGCCAGCAGGTTAAAGTGCTGAAAAATCATGCCAATCTGGCGACGTGCTTTGGTAAGTTCTTTTTCTGAGAGGGCAGTAAGCTCCTGGCCGCCAACTTCTACGCTACCCTGGGTTGGGCGCTCAAGCAGGTTAACACAACGGATCAGCGTACTTTTACCCGCACCCGATGCGCCAATGACGCCATAAATCTGACCAGCAGGCACATGCAGGCTTACATTATTCAGCGCCTGTATGGTTCGGTTCGCCTGCTGGAACACTTTGGTGATATTGGAAAGTTTAATCATTAGATTATTTTTATCGTAAGTAAGTTAGCCGTGGCATTTTCTTCTGCCAGATACGGGGAATGACCGTAAACAAAATGGATGTTAAGGCATCCAGACGTCTAAATCAATCCACCTCTGTGCGATGAGCACTTTATTGCGCTGCGATTCATGAGATACTAGCTGAACAAGCCTTTTTCAGGAGCAAACCGGTGGCAAAATCTGTACCCGCAATTTTTCTCGATCGTGATGGCACTATTAATGTGGATCACGGTTACGTCCATGAGATTGATGAGTTCGAGTTTATCGAGGGCGTAATAGATGCCCTGCGCCAGTTGAAAGAGATGGGCTATGCGCTGGTGGTGGTAACTAACCAGTCCGGTATCGCCCGGGGTAAATTCACTGAAGCGCAGTTCGAGACGCTGACGGAATGGATGGACTGGTCTCTCGCTGACCGCGGCATCGATCTTGATGGTATCTATTATTGTCCGCATCACCCGCAGGGGAGTGTAGAGGCGTATCGTCAGACCTGTGATTGCCGTAAGCCACACCCGGGCATGTTTATCTCTGCCCAGGAATTCCTGCACATTGATATGGCCGCATCTTATATGGTGGGCGATAAACTGGAAGATATGCAGGCAGCAGCGGCGGCTGGTGTAGGTACCAAAGTATTAGTGCGTACCGGTAAACCTGTCACCCCAGAAGCAGAAAATGCCGCCGACTGGGTGATAAATAGTCTGGCAGAACTGCCAAACGAGATTAAAAAGCACCAAAAATAGACATTTTGGTGAAAAGGTGAGCGGTTGGAATAAAAATGCATTTTTCCGCTTGTCATTCCTCGGCGGCTCCCTATAATGCGCCTCCATCGACACGGCGGATGTGAATCACTTCACAAACAACCCGGTCGGTTGAAGAGAAAAAATCCTGAAAATCGGGGTTGACTCTGAAAGAGGAAAGCGTAATATACGCCACCTCGCGACAGAGCGCCGAAGCGCGTCGCAACTGCTCTTTAACAATTTATCAGACAATCTGTGTGGGCACTCAAAGTGACATGGATTCTTAACGTCGCAAGACGAAAAATGAATACCAAGTCTCAACGAGTGAACACGTAATTCATTACGAAGTTTAATTCATTGAGCATCAAACTTTTAAATTGAAGAGTTTGATCATGGCTCA